>OY759986.1:0-3251857 GCA_963662925.1 Aggregatilineales bacterium | reverse complement strand
GAGACAACGGGCGTAAGTATAGCACTCGCTATCACGCGCTTCAATGTTGATAAATTGCGACGATGCCGCTCCATGCGCCCCACTTATCGCGCGGCGACGCTAGCCGGCGGGCGGAAAGTGGCGCTTGCGCCAAGCCCGCCACTGTGCTAATCTGCCGCTCATGGTCGACTTGCGCGCGATTATGGCTATAGAATCGGTCCGTTGTCGCTGTACGTGTAGCGACAGTCGGGAAATATGCCGCGTCGGGAGCTGCGCCAGTTGACGTCCGCCCTTCAATGGCGACGAGGAATGCGACAGGAGCCAGCCCGCGCGGATGGCTCTTTTTGATTGTCGGCTTTGAGTTGGAAGCAACTTTATGAACGTCAAACTGAGCGCGGCGCTTCAACAGGCGATCATTGAGCAGATGGAAGCCGCGTACCCCAATGAAGGCGGGGGATTCTTGCTGGGGCGGCCACTGGCTGATGACATCACGATCCTGGAAGTCATGCAGGTCGAAAACACCTTCGCCGCCGAGGAGCAATACCATCGCTATGCCATGACGCCGCAGGACTGGATGCGCCTGGAAGACGAAGCCGACGAACGCGGGCTAAGCCTGGTCGGCTATTATCACAGCCATCCGGATTCGCCGGCGATTCCGTCGGAATATGATCGAGAGCATGCCCTGCCGAACTTCGTGTACCTCATCACGTCGGTCATGATGGCGAAAGCGGCTGATATGCGCGTCTGGACACTGAAGACCGACCGCAGCGCCTTTGACGCCGGGCGGCTGGCGATCGCGTAGATGTTGCTCGCTCGCGCGCGCCAGATGGGTACTCGCGCGTAAGAAACCGGCGCTTCGACGCCTTCAAATGAGAGATCCTTAGGAACCTGAAGAGGAGGATACAGCATGGCGACAATTCGCATTCCGACGCCCTTGCGCGCCTACACCGAAGGCGCCGCCAATATTGAAGTCGCCGGCGGCACGGTCGGCGACGCCCTTGGCAATCTGATTGACCAGCATCCCGATCTGCGCGCGCACCTCTTCCAGGAAGATGAGCTGCGCAGTTTCGTCAATATCTTCATTGGCGATGAAGACATCCGCTTCATGCAAGGGCTGGATACGGAAATCAATGCCGATGACAGCCTGCGCATCATCCCGAGCATCGCTGGCGGCGCCTCTCTTTCGCCCGAAAGCGTCAGGGCACGGCAACTGGCCGGCGAGGAGGCTTCACGATGACAACGCTTCATCAGCGGCTCGCAGACTTAAGCAATGACGAGGTCAAACGCTACAGCCGCCACGTGATCATGCCGGAAGTGGGCATGGAAGGGCAGCGCCGCCTGAAAGCCTCGAGCGTTCTGCTCATCGGCACCGGCGGCTTGGGCAGCCCGCTCGCGCTCTATCTCGCGGCCGCGGGGGTGGGGCGTCTTGGGTTGGTCGATTACGACGTGGTCGACTTCACGAATTTGCAGCGCCAGGTCATTCACGGCGTGAGCACGGTCGGCGTCTCCAAGCTGGAGAGCGCGGAAGCCCGCATGCTCGATCTGAACCCCGATATCGACGTGGTGAAATACAACGAGCCTCTGACCTCGGAGAACGCCCTTCGCATCTTCGGCGAAGACTGGGATATCGTCATCGACGGCACCGACAACTTCCCCACGCGCTACCTGGTCAACGACGCCTGCGTCAAGCTCGGCATCCCCAACGTATACGGCAGCATCTTCCGCTTTGAGGGTCAGCTCAGCGTCTTCTATGCCGCCGAGGGACCCTGCTACCGCTGCATGTTCCCCGAACCGCCGCCGCCGGGCTTGGTGCCGAGCTGCGCGGAAGGCGGCGTGCTGGGCATCTTGCCCGGCACAATCGGCACGATGCAGGCGACCGAGGCGATCAAGCTGCTGCTCGGCATTGGCGATCCCATGATCGGGCGCATGATGCTCTACGACGCCCTCGAGATGAGCTTCCAGACGATCAAGGTGCGGAAGGACCCGACCTGCCCGGTCTGCGCCATCCCGGCAGAAGACATCGAGCTGATCGACTACGAGCAGTTTTGCGGCATGCCGGCGCATGACCACAGCGAGTTCAGCTCGGTGGACGAGAGCGACGAGCTTGACATCATGACGGTCAGCGTGCATGAGGTCAAGTTGGCGCTGGAGAACGGCGACGATATCATGGTCATCGACGTGCGCGACCCGCATGAATGGGACATCAGCGTCATCGATGGCACGGTCAAGATTCCGAAGCCGGATATTCAGCTGGCGAAGAACGGAATTCAAGGCGGTCGCCGGCTTTGGGAGGAGACGGTGCTAAAGGATATCCCGAAGGACAAGACCCTCTACGTCCATTGCCGCTCCGGGGTTCGCAGCGCCGACAGCATCGGCTTCTTGTCGGAGGTCGGCTACGACCTGGAGAAGATGTACAACGTTGAGGGCGGGATTTTGGCTTGGGCCGATGAGATCGACCCCGCGATGCCGAAGTATTAGACTCCCGCAGCGTTTACTGTTGCCCGTTCGTGAGGCCGGTTTTGTTCGCCAGCTGCGCGAATGTCGTGCAGGTAAAGGCGCTTTGCCTTTCTAGTCTTAATCATGTGGCGTCCCTCAACTTGTACGCGGTCGCCAAAATACGGCTTCACGACGTCTTCCGCTAGACCTTCGGGTACGACGATTTGCCACCATTTGCCATCGTCGGTCTGAAGCCTTGCTATACTCTTTGTTGCGTCCGCCTGTTGCAGGACGCCAACGACGGTCTCCGGATCATCTGTTATTCGGAAATCTTCTGCGACCGAGTCATCTTCTGGAGGCAGAAGCAACTGGTTTAATTCATCCCTGGTTCTGTCGAGCAAAATGCTTTGGCGCTGCCCTTCGATTTCGGCCTCAACGCCAACCGCAGTTATAGAGTCGCCGTCCGGCGCCAGTTCTTTTGCCAGTCCGACCAGGTTCAGCAAGTATCTATTGTCGTTTAGGTCTCTCTGCACACCTGCTAAATCCCCACCGTTCAAGAGCCTGAGATTCTCAATTACCTTCAAGCGTACGCCATCAAAATAAGAAATGCCTGGAAAGCGGTTTGATCCTACATGGGACACGGTCATCCCGATTCTGTAACTCCCATGCGACGGTATGGTGGCAAGAACGCGGTAATCTTGATCTACCTTACGACGATTTCGAAATCTATAACTGTTCAAGCTGCCAATCGTGTTGCGAACCAAGGTGGAGAAATCTAGGATGCGCTTGGATAACAATGCAGGATCAATCAATCCCCTGTTCGCCTCTACACCCTGCAGCGTCATAACCAGTTCTTCGTCTTCGAGCAGGCTCGCATTTTGACCGTACTTCAGGGCGAGTCGCACCTTATCAAGCAGGTTATACAGATCCTCGCGAATGCCCATGTTTCGCGTATGTCTCATACCTTCCAGAATGAGCTCTTGCGCGCTCTCGTGCTCTCCGCAACGGTATGCCAATGTGGCCGCGCTTCGGTGCAGAATTGCAAACATACGATGCGACGGATCTTGGCGGAGTAGCTTCGCTGACTCGGATTCCTTATAAAAGGCTTGCTGAGTGAGCTGCAAATATGCTGGCCTATTACCATCAAATTGAGCAATGCGCGCTCTGTTAGCAAGCTCGGACGCTTCGCGGTGTAATCTTACGCTCCTCTTAAGATGTTGTTTTGCCGTCATCATCTGGCTCCCTTTGTGTAAAGTTCACCGCCGGCGATTCAAACTCTACCACAATGATAAAGGCCGGTGTTCCATCGCTGTCAGACTGCTTGCTACGCTCTATCTTGCGTGACACGCGCGCTTTAAGTGTATTGCTTGCTGATGGGCGCAAAATTCCGGAAACTTCCAGTCTCGCCAAGTGTTCAGGAAAATCGTCCGCGTCTTCGCAGTTAAGGTCTTCTTTGGCGCCCAAGTAGTAGTCGATTCCTGTACCTTGACTGGCTCTTGTATCAATCTCTGATTGGTCAACGACCGTAAAGGGAGTGAATTCTTCAATCATCAAGAAGGCAATGCCTTCCGCAGCCCATTCTCCTAGTCGCTGTCGCTGTCTCCATGAGCGCTTTGACGATGTTCTTTCCAGCGCGGTCCATTGCAAAGTGACTGTGAAAAGCGGTGTCCCTTGGTCGTGCGCCTGGCACGCTACCGAGAATGGATGACCAGCCGCCGTTAAGGCAACTTGAGCAGCCCGACAGGTCGCGCTGCAATGAACGACGTCCAGGCAGCCTACGCCGTTACGTAGCTGCTCAATATCGATTACGCGCGAACTGCTCATTTTCCTTCAAACTTGTCGATGGATTAAATCACTATCCGTGAAGCTGGGGTAAGGTTTTGATACGCGAAGCTGATGTTCCGCACGCAAAGGAGCGTGCAATCATGAGCCTCTCCCTGAAACCTGGAGAGAGGCTCATAGTGCCGGCTAGCCCACCATCAACCGCCGCATCACCCCATCCAGCGCGGACTTCGGCGGACGCAAGTCGGCATCGCTCAAGTGCGCCAGCGGCTTCGCCACCAGCTCTTCCGTATCCGCCAGGGTCGGGCGCGGCTCTTCGTAATAGATCAGGCCAGTCGAGAAGATCTGCTCGCGCATCGACCGCTCCAGCACATTCATCGCCAGCCGCCGATTGCGCGGGTCGTGATCGCTTTCGAGCTTCTTCAAGCGGATGAACGTGCCATCGTGCATCTCCACGTCGATGACGGCGCCCTCGTCATAGTCGTCGATGGTGATCTCTTCTTTCGGCTCGACATAATCGGGCGCGAGGATCTGAATCTCGTGCAGCGGGATCTCGTGATCGCGGCCGTAGGGATAACTCTTCGTTGACGACTCGGCGTTGTTGAAGGTGACGCAGGGGCTGATGATATCCAGCACGGAGGTGCCAGGATGGCGGACAGCCGCCTGCAGCAGCGCCTGCACTTGCTTGGCGTCGCCGCTGAAGCTGCGCGCGACGAAGGTGCAGCCGGCGATCACCGCTTCCAGCGCCAGGTCGATCGGCGGCATGTGATTCGTGCCGTAATACTTCAGGAACTGGCCCTCATCGGCGGTGGCGGAGAACTGCCCCTTGGTCAAGCCATAGACGCCGTTGTTCTCGATGATGTAGACCATAGGCACATTGCGGCGGATGACATGCTTGAACTGCCCCATGCCGATCGAGCCGGTGTCGCCGTCGCCGCTCACCGCGATGCAGGCGAGATCGGTGTTCGCGAGCAGGGCGCCAGTCGCCACCGACGGCATCCGCCCGTGCAAGGCGTTGAAGCCGTGCGAGCCGCCGAGGAAGTAGGCCGGCGTCTTGCTCGAGCAGCCGATGCCGCTCATTTTGATGATCTTGTGCTGTTCCAGGCCCAGTTCATAAGCCATGCTGATGATCTGGTTCGAGATCGAGTCATGCCCGCAGCCGGGGCAGAGGGTGCTCGGGCGCCCTTTGTATTCGTTGCGCGGCAAGCCAAGGTGATTTGTGCGTGGCGGCATGATTAACCCTCCTGTTCTTTCAGGCTGTTGTAGATCCAGTCCGGCGTCATCGGCAAACCATCGCCCAGCGCCAGCGGCCTAACGTGCGAGATATTCTCCGGATGCTCCAGGCGGATCAGCTGCGTCAGCTGTCCGTCGAAGTTGTTTTCAATGACGAAGACGCTCTTGTGGGCGTCGATGAAGTCGCTGACAGACGATGCCAGCGGCAGCGCGCGCACACGCAGATAGTTGGTTTTGAGGCCATCGTTCGTCAGCCAGTCGCGCGCCTCGCGGATCGCTTCTTCGTTCGTGCCGAAGGTGATGATGCCGATGTCGGCGTCGCTCCCATCGTCGATCAGCGGCTGCGGCAGCATATCGCGCGCCGTTTCCATCTTCAGCCGCAGGCGCGTCATATTCTCGACCCAATCGTCGCTGCGTTCGCTGTAGACGGCAAACTCGTCGTGGCCGGTGCCGCGCGTGAAATAGCCGGCGAAACGGTGATCGGTGCCGGGCAGCGTCCGGTAGGGGATGCCATCGCCGTCAACATCCATGTATCGTCCCCACTTGCCGTGTTCGTCGATGAAGGCTTGCAGCGACCCGGCGTCCAGCACCTTGCCCCGCGTGATCGGCTCGTCGGGATAATCGAAGGGGTCGGAAAGCCAGTTGTTCATGCCCAGGTCGAGGTCGCTCACGACGAACACCGGCGTTTGCAGCGATTCGGCGATGTCAAAAGACTTCCAGCCGAATTCAAAGGCTTCTTTCAGATTGCCGGGCAAGAGGCAGATCTGCCGCCCATCGCCATGGCCTAGAAAATGCGTGAAGAGCAGGTCGCCCTGGCTGGTGCGCGTCGGCAGACCGGTGCTCGGTCCCATGCGCGTGATGTTCCAGAAGACCGCCGGGATCTCGGCGAAGTAGGCCAAACCGGCGAATTCCGCCATCAAGCTGATGCCTGGCCCGCTGGTGGAGGTCAGCGAGCGCGCGCCCGCCCAGCCCGCGCCGACCACAATGCCGGCCGCCGCCAGCTCATCTTCCGCCTGCACGATGGCGATGGTGTTTTCCTCGTCGTCATTCTGCCGCAAGCCGCGAAAGCCGATGACGCCGTCGACGAAACTGGTGGAGGGCGTGATGGGATACCAGGCGACCACGTTGACGCCGCCAAAGACCGCGCCCAGGGCGCCGGCGTCGTTGCCCGTCATGATGATCTTGCCCTGCGTGCCATCCATGCGCTCGAAGCGATAGGGGTCGGTCTTGACGATATTGTCAGCCGTCCAATCGTATGCAAGTTTGACCACATCGTGATTCATCAGCGCCGGCTTCTCTCGGCCTTTGAAGTTCGCGAGCAGGACCTCGTATATGAGATCGAGCGGAATATCGAAGAGTTGGGCGACCGCGCCGACGTAAGTCATGTTTTCCACGAGCTTGCGGAAGGCGGACGGCACCTTTGTCTGGCGCATCAGTTTGGCGACCGGAATCTCGTAATACGAAATATCCTCGCGCTGGCGGATGACCCGGGCGATCTTGTCGGTGGTGACGCAGACGCCCCCCGGCGGCAAATTGGCGACATCTTCGGTCGCGGTGCCGTCGTTGTAGGCGACCACGATCTCGGTCAGCGCTTTGCGGGCGGTATAGCCGTCTTTGCTGGCGCGGATCGTGTACCAGGTCGGCAAGCCCTTGATATTGGAGGGGAAGAGGTTCTTGCCGTTGACCGGGATGCCCATCTGGAAGAGCGACATCACCAGCACATTGTTGGAGGTCTGGCTGCCCGAGCCGTTCTTGGTCGCCACGGAAAAGGCGAAGTCGTTGATGACCGGCTCGCGAGCCGCTATCTTGGTTTGAGTTTGCGCGTTGATTGCCATTTTTGATTACGCAGTCCCTCGCGTATCGCTCCTTTCACAGAAAGCCAATCTGGTTGCCGCTGAATGACGCTTGTCTTAGCCCCTTTCCAACTCCCACGAGGCATTGTCCGGTTCATAGCGCAGCAGCCGCGTATGCTCGATAAACGCGCGCTGCGCCTCGTCAAACTGCCCGCCGCGAATGAGATCCAGTATCCGCGAATGGTAATCCCAGACCCTTTGCAGATAGCTGTAATCCATATAGCGGTTGACGCCGACCTCTTCGTACAGATCCCAATACGCTTCCAGGATGCCCAGTACGAAGGTATTGTCCAGATGCTTGAAGACCGCCAGGTGAAACTGTCGATGTTCGGGATTGGGGATGTGAATTGGCGGCGAATCCAGCTTCTGGTTGGCGCTGTCGATGCAAGCCTGCATGATGGCGAGGTCGTCGTCATTGAGCAGCGCGCAGGCTTCGCCCCAATAGGCGGCCTCGACATGATTGCGCAGCGACGCGAAAGATTCGAAGCGCTCGCCGCGAGCCATGGCGTAACGAGCGCTCAAACGCACCGCCGGCGTGAAGGCGTAATCCTTGACGCGCGTGCCCCGCTTGGAGCGCACCTCGACCCAGCCCATCTGTCGCGCCACTTCCAGCTGTTCGCGCACCTTGTTGGCGCTCATGTCCAGGTGGCTGTCGGCGGTCAATTCCTGGATCGATGGCAAGCGGTCGCCGGGCTGGTAACCCTGCTGGATGATGTAATTGAGGAAGTCGGAACCGAGGTTGATATCCATGATTCATCAGACGAATATGATTTATCCACTGATGCAATCAATGCTATCATTCAATGATTCGCCTGTCAACAGTTTTCGAGGACGGATCTGTTGAAATCCTGACGGAGGATGCCCCTTGTCGTAGATGCCCGCGTCGCCAGCACGAAATCGGGCGTTTCGGCGTAACGCCCCTACACGTATCGACGGGAAGGGGTGGGCGTGTCTGTCCGCAACTGTAGGGGCGGCATACCTGTCTGCCCGCAACTGTAGGGGCGACATGCCATGTCGCCCGCCGCAGAGTGCGTTAGGCGCGCAGCTTGCTCATCCGCTCGGCCGCCCGCTCAAGCGTTTCGTCGCTCTTGCAGAAGGCGAAACGCACGTGATTCTCGGCGTGATGGCGATGCCGGTCGCTGAAGAAGGCCGACGGCGGAATCGTCGCCACGCCAATCTCTTCGATCAAGTATCTGCAGTATTCGACATCATTGCCATCGAAGACTTGCGAAAAGTCGCCCATGATGAAATAGGTGCCTTCGGGCTGGATCGCCGACATGCCGGCCGCCTCGATGACCTGCATCACCAGATCGCGTTTATGCGAATAGAGCGCTTGATACTCTTCGTAATAGCTGCTGCCCAGCGTGAAGGCGAAGGCGGTGGCCGCCTGCGTCGGATGGTTGGTGGCGAAGGTGATGAATTGATGCGAGCGCCACACGCCGGTGACCAGCTCCGGCGATCCATACACCCAGCCGATCTTCCAGCCAGTCATGCCGAAGGTTTTGCCGGCGCTGCCAATCGTCACCGTGCGCTCGAACATGCCGTCCAGCGAGGCGATGGCGATATGCTGATGCCCCTCAAAATAGAGATGCTCATAGACCTCGTCCGAGATGACGATGACGTCGTGCTTCACGCAGAGCTCGGCGAATAGCTGCAACTCTTGCCGTGTGTAGACCCGCCCTGAGGGATTATTCGGCGTATTCAGGATGACGGCGCGGGTCTTGTCGCTGAAAGCGGCGCGCAGCTCGCCCTCGTCGAAAGTCCAATTCGGCGGATGCATGGGCACATAGACCGGTTTGCCGCCCGCCATCCGCACGCCCGGCACATAGCTGTCGTAGTAGGGTTCGATGACGATGACCTCATCGCCAGGGTCGACCAGCCCCATGATCGCGCTGTAGACGCCTTGGGTGGCGCCAGCAGTGACGATGACGCCGGCTTCGGGGTCGACATCAAGGCCGTAAAAGACGCTGGCGTGGCGGGCGACGCCCTCGCGCAGGCTCGGCAGGCCCGGGCTGGGCGCGTATTGATTGGCGCCGGCGCTGTTCAGCGCGTCAACGGCGGCGTCGATGATTTCTTGCGGTCCGTCGAAATCGGGCTTTCCCTGCCCAAGATTGACGGCATTGTGCCGCGCCGCCAGCTGGTTGATTTCGGTGAAGATGGTGGTGCCAAATGGCGCTACCCGTTTTGCGTAGGTCGGCATGAAGTCGTTCCTGCAATTGAAATATGAATCATCGGACTACTATACCATAGGCGCTTTAGTCAAGCGCGGCGCAAGATTTCAGCTGTGAGCGCTTTGCCGCGCCTGAAATGAGGATTATCATCGCGCGACTTGACGAAGCGGAACTGCAGCTGCCGCCCGGCCCTCAAGTCATTCAGCCGCTCCCAATGCCGCCGATACTTCACTGTCTCGCCGCCTTTCGTTTTCCAACCCTTGGCGAGCCAGCCGGCAAGCCACAGGTTCATGCCCTTCGAGAGGTATTCTTGCGCCGTGAGAACGACTACGCGTTTAGCTTCGGGCAGGCTTTCCAGGCTCTTTATCGCGCCGATCAGCGTACCCTCGAGTTCGCTTGTCTTTGCGAGGCGGCCGCTCAGCTCTCGTTCCGATTCCCCCAAAAGGATGATGGCCGCCCATGATGTCGCTTTGGCTTTGGCGGCATAGCGCGTCGAGAGAAATACGCCGGTCATGCCGTCCTCAATGACAAGAGGCGATTCCCCTCGCTCGCTGCTTCGCTGCGCCCTTCTGTTTTTCTCCAGCACCGCCAGACGGTCGCATCGTTCGTTCAATTCGTTACCCGAATGACCCGCCACGAATTCCCATTCGATATAATGACCGTCAGCAGCCCGGCGGTATTCCCGCCACAACGATTTATTCTTGACGACTTTATTCTTCCTTGTGGCAATATTTATGACATATCGCGAGTCGGTGATCACGGTGACCGCCGAATTGCGTTTGAGCAGATTCAGTCCCTCAATGACAGCCGTGAGCTCCATTTGGTTGTTGGTTGTATTTTCCGCGCCGCCACTGATTACGGTCTCTTTAAGAAGTTTGCCATTTTCATCCACCGCCCGCAAAATCGCCGCCCAGCCCCCTGGCCGATTCTCCGCGTGTATATCACAAGCGCCGTCCGTATAAATCGTGATTTGCATTTCGCCTGCCGATTGCAATATGATTGGCCTGCAGTCTAGCACAGTCTGCGACGAAGCTGACAGGGCAGAGCGACATGGCGGACGAAGGCGACATCGAAAAAATGCGTTACGACGCGCTGATGAAGATCACGCGCACGATGGGCGGCGCGGCTCTTTCCGGCGCTGTGCCAACCCCCACCCTGGAAATCGCCAAAGCCCTCGGCATTTCCATCGCCGACGCCTGGATGTGCTTCGATATCTACAAGACTTATTTCGACAAAGAGCTTTCAAAGGGCGATCTGGCGCGGATGCTGCGTACGACCGGCGTCGTCGTGCTGGGCGGCGGCATCGCCGGGTATGTCGGCATCCGCCTGGCGCAGGCGCTGCTCAGCGAAATCCTGGAGCCGCTGCCGATCGCCAATTCGATCATCACCGGCATCGCCTTTGGCAGCTCGACCTTCATTGTCGGGCTGGCGTGGCTGGCGATCGTTGAGCAGAGCTACTTCGCGCGTGGGACGGACGCGACCTAAGCAGGCTTGATCGCCAGCTGCCGCAGCGTGAGCGCCCGAATCAGCGCCAGCAGAGCCAGCGCCATCACGCCGCCGCCAGCGCTGACGAAGAGAAAGCCGCCCAAGCCAAAGAGCGCGCCCGAACTCAGCGTGCCCAGGCCGGCGCAAAAGGCCACCAGCATGTCGTTAAAGCCGGCCACGCGCGTCCGCTCGGCGCCGCTGAGGGCATCGGCCAGCATGGACGAACCCGCCACGTAACCGAAATTCCAGCCCAGCCCCAGCAGGAACAAGCCCGCCACCAGGTAGGGCATCTGCGTCGACAGCGGCGAGATAATCGTGGACGCGATCAGCACCAGCGCGGCGATCACCATCATCGTGACGCGCCCATAGCGGTCGATGAGCCAGCCGGTCAGCGGCGACAAGCCAAACATGCCGAGGACGTGCGCCGCGATCACCAGCGAGACCCGCGCGTTCGAATGATCGGCTAGGTGCATGTGCCAGGGCGTTATCGTCATCAAGATGCTCATCACCGTCTGGCAGATAACCATGGAAAGGATCGCCAGCTGCACGTTGGGCAGGCGCAGCAATTCGCCCAGCCGGTGACTGTCCTTGGGCTTTTCGTCTTCTATATGCGGCTCGGAATACTGCTTGGCGACGATGGCCGGCTCGGGCCTCAGCAGGAAAAATGTGATGAGGAAGGATACGCCGGTCAGCAGGGAGGCGATCACCCAGGGTCCGGTCGTCAACTCTTGCCCGACGATCGCGCCCGGCTGCAGGATCCGCGCCAGCGGTGAATGAAGCAGCGGCGGACCGCTTACGATTTCCAGCGACAGGAAGCGCGCCAGCTGGCTGCTCGGCTCGACCAGGGCGGGGCCGAATATCGCGCCGATCGTGCCGGCGAAGACGATGCGGCCGATCATCTGCGCTCGCTTGTCGATGGGGTAGATCTCGCCGACGACGAAGCGGCTCATCTGCGAGCCCGCGCGCGCCATGCCCATGCCGGCCGAGCTGATCAGCAGCAGCGGAAAAATGCCGTTCAGCACGGCGAACAAGCCGAGAAAGGCGCCGGCGAAACCCAGGGCGTAGGCAGTGCTCAAGCCGATGCGCCGCCCATACCGTCCCATGATGATGCCCATGAAGTAGGCCATGATGGAATGCGCGAAGGTCACCATTGTGGTCGGCAGGCCCGCCGCCGCGTCCGAGCCGCCGAGGATGCCGGCCGCGATGGAATGCAGCGTGATGATGGATATCTGCGCCGCCGAGAACAGGCTCTGGGCGACGAACATGGTGACGAGGAGGCGATGGCTGACGCGCAAGGGGTACAATGAAGTCGCTCCGACCTTTGTTTTGGGCTCGTGGCAAATCTAATCTGTCATTCCGCCGCGAGGGATAAAGCGCGCCCCTATCGACGCGCCAAATGTGATGCGCCAGCTCGCCGTCTATTCCGCCAGGAAGTTGCGCAGGACGGTGTGCAAAATGCCGCCATTGCGATAATAATCGACCTCGACCGGCGTATCCAGGCGGGCGGTGACCTCGAAACCGGTGACTTTGCCGTCCGCGTCGGTCGCCGTCACGGTGAGCGTATCCAGCGGCTGAATCTCGTCATGGACCGGGATGTCGAAGCGTTCATGCCCGCTCAAGCCCAGCGATTTGTACGACTCGCCCTCCGCGAAAGTCAGCGGTAGAACGCCCATCATGACCAGATTGCTGCGATGAATGCGCTCGATGCTCTCGGCGATGACCGCTTTGACGCCCAGCAGCAGCGTGCCCTTCGCCGCCCAATCGCGCGAGGAGCCCATGCCGTAATCTTTGCCCGCCAACACGATCAGCGGCGTGCCATCGGCCTGATATTTCAGCGCCGCCTCGTAAATCGGCATCTCTTCCATGGTCGGCAGGTAATAGGTGAGGCCGCCTTCGCTGCCGGGCACGAGCAGATTCCGCAGGCGCACGTTGGCGAAGGTGCCGCGCGTCATGACCCGATCGTTGCCGCGCCGCGAGCCAAAGCTGTTGAAATACTGCGGGCTGACGTCGCGTTCGAGCAGGTATTGCCCGGCGGGACCGTTGATGGCGATGGCGCCGGCCGGCGAGATATGATCGGTCGTGACCGAGTCGCCGCCTTTGACCATGACGCGCGCCCCAAGGATCGGCGCAATCGGCGGGGCGACCGGCGGCAGATCGACAAAAAACGGCGGCTCCTGAATATAGCTGCTCTCCGCGTCCCATTGATACACCGGCTCGTCCGCGCTCGGGATCTCGTTCCATTGCGGGTTGCCATCGTAGACGTTCCCGTATTGTTCCAGGTACATGCCGGCGTCGAGGCTGTTCCGCACGGTCTCGACGATCTCCCGCTGGCTGGGCCAGATATCGCGCAAGAAGACCTCCGCGCCCGCATCGTCAGTCGCGATCGGCTCCTGGTCCAGGTCGATGTCGACCGTGCCCGCCAGCGCGTAAGCCACCACCAGCGGCGGCGACGCCAGGAAGTTGGCGCGCACGTCGGGTCCGATGCGGCCGCCAAAATTGCGGTTGCCGCTGAGCACGGAGGCCGCCACGATATCGGCGTCGTGGATCGCCTCGCGCACCGGCTCGGGCAGCGGACCGCTGTTGCCGATGCAGGTCGTGCAGCCATAACCGACGGTGTGAAAACCCAAAGCTTCCAGGTGCGGCGTCAAACCGGCTTTATCGAGGTATTCCGTCACCACCTTGGAGCCGGGCGCCAGGCTGGTCTTGACGTAGGGCTTGCGCGTCAGGCCGCGTTCGTTGGCTTTCTTCGCCAGCAAGCCCGCCGCGACCATCACCGAGGGATTGCTGGTGTTGGTGCACGAGGTGATCGCGGCGATCACGACCGAGCCATGCGTGATTTCGGCGCTCTCGCCGTTCTCGCCGACGATGCCGCGGGCGCCCAGCTGATCATCCGACAAGGCGAAACCCTGCGGACCCAATGGCGCTCGCAAGACTTGATGAAATCTCGGCTTCAGCTCGCGCACCAGAATGCGGTCCTGGGGGCGAAGGGGGCCCGCGACGCTCGGCTCGACCGCGCTCAAGTCCAGGTCCAGCGTGTCGTTGAATTCCGGATCCGCCATGTCGTCGCTGCGGAAGAGGCCCTGCTCCTTGCAATAAGCCTCGACCAGACTGACGAGCTCGTCATCGCGTCCCGTGCGGCGCAGGTAGCTGATGACCTCGTCATCGACCGGGAAGAAGCCGACGGTCGCGCCATATTCGGGCGCCATGTTGGCGATCGTGGCGCGGTCGGGCAGGGTCATGCTGCTCAGCCCGTCGCCATAAAACTCGACGAACTTGCCGACCACGCCCTTCTCGCGCAGCATCTGGGTCACCACCAGCACAAGATCGGTCGCGGTCGCGCCTTCCGGCAGCTGCCCCGTGAGCTTGAAGCCGACCACTTCCGGCATCAGCATATAAATCGGCTGACCCAGCATCGCCGCTTCCGCTTCGATCCCGCCGACGCCCCAGCCAAGCACGCCAAGCCCGTTGATCATCGTCGTGTGGCTGTCCGTCCCCACGAGCGTATCGGGCAGGGCGAGGGCGCCATCGCCATGCGGGTCGGCGTAGAGCTGGACGACCTTCGCCAGATATTCGAGATTGACCTGATGCACGATGCCGGTCGCCGGCGGCACGACCTTCAGATTCTCGAAGGCTTTCTGCCCCCAATGCAAGAATTCGTAGCGCTCGCGGTTGCGCACGAACTCCATTTCCGCGTTGCGCAGGATCGCGTCCGGGCTGCCGAAGACGTCCACCTGCACCGAGTGATCAATGACGAGATCGACCGGCGCCTTGGGGTTGATCTTCTGTGGATCGCCGCCCATCCGCGCCATCGCGCTGCGCAGCGCCGCCAGATCAACCAGCGAAGGCACGCCCGTGAAGTCTTGCAGGATGACGCGCGCCGGGCGAAAGGGGATCTCGACCGGGCGATGATCTTTTGCGTCCCAAGCCGCCAGATTCTGCACGTCCTCCGGCTGAAAATGCGTGCCATCCTGGTTGCGCAAGGCGTTCTCCAGCAAGATCTTGATGCTGAAGGGCAGCCGATCAATCGCGCCGATGCCTTGCTCGCTAAGTTTGCTCAGGCGGTAAATGATCGCGCTGCCGCCGCCGAAGTCGATTGCGCCGCGAGCGCCAAATCTGTCGACCATGAATCCTTCCCTCCGCCAGACACGACCACGCGAAACGCGCGCCCCGTGGCCAGCCCAGTAACGCATATTGAACATCAGGCATTTTATCAGAAACGCGGGCGGATGTCAGCGGGGCCGGCATTGAATTGCGCGGGCCAGCCCTTGGCCAGAGCCGCGCGCAAGCCTTACGCACAGCCAAGTTGTCATTGTACAAAACGGGCGCGCTCAAGTAGACTTGCGGCATTCACGAAATCGCTTGCGGGCAGTCGCCTGCCAGGTCGGGGAGCTATGGCAAGAAAAAGGAGCCGCACGCGCGAAGCAAGACAGCGCCGTCAAAAGCAGCGCCGGCAGAATCGACGCCTGCTGGTGCTCGTCTTGATCGTGGCGGCGGCGATCGTCGGCGTCGCCGTTTTTGTCGTCTCCAACCAACCGGCGGACGCCTTCATTCCCGAAGACTTGTCCGCCCGCTATGACGGCGTCGAACGCGGCTTTTCTTCGGAAGGCTATCCCCGTTTGGGCATCGCCGAGGCGCCGGTCGAGGTGAGGGAATTCGCGAGTTTCGCCTGCCCCGGCTGCGAGGCGCTGCACAAAGCCAGTTTCGACGCCGTGCTGGGGCGGGTCGAGGACGGGCAGGCGCGCTTCACCTACGTGCCGCTTAATACCGGCTCGATACCCAACGCGGAAGGCGCTTCACGGGCGGCTCTCTGCGCCGGCGAGCAGGGCATGTTCTGGGAAATGCACGATCTGCTCTTCGATTGGCAGACGCGCTACGGCAATACCGCTTTTTCGCAGAATCGCCTGCTGACCGGCGTCGAAAAGCTCGGATTGAGCAGCGGCGCCTTCACCGACTGTTTCAACTCCGTCGCCGTCAACAGGACTCTCGACGCCGCCGTCAGGGAAGAGGTGGCCACGACGCCGACCCTGCGCGTGAACGGCGTCACGGTGGAATCGAGCCAAGAGGGCGCTATCCCATCAACGGCGACGATTCTGCAGGCGATTGACGATTCCACGCCGGACGATTGGTGGACCCGCGGCGACGAGCCCGCGCCGGAAGAAATCCCTGATTCTGAAGCGCATGCCAGCGAAGAAGCGGACGCTGTAGATGCAGTACAAGCTGTAGAGGAAGATCAGGCCGAATCCGCGGGCGACGAGGCTGGCGAAGTCGCCGATACCAGCGATGCCGCCTCCGCCGACCAAAGGCCGGAGTCCGATGGCGAAAGCGCCGCTTTCGACTCGACTGAAGGCGAAGGCGAGTAGCCCGCCATCAAGCGCGGTCTGCCGCGGAAGTCAGCGCGCCAGCATCGGTCCTAATTTTCGCCCGCCCAGCAAGTGCAGGTGCAGGTGAAAGACTTCCTGGCCGCCGTGCGCGTTGCAATTGACGATCAAGCGATAGCCGTCGTCCGCGATGCCCTCGGCGCGCGCGATCTTCGCCGCCACGACAAATAGCCGCCCCAGCGCCGCTTCATCGCCAGCCTCGACCTCATTTGCCGTGGGGATCTCCTTCTTGGGGACAATCAGAATATGCACCGGCGCCTGCGGGGCGATATCGCGAAAGGCGAGAACCAGGTCGTCCTCGTAGACGATGTCCGCCGGTATCTCTTTGGCGATGATCTTTGAGAATATCGTGCTCACGCGCTGCCTCCGATCAACTGCCGCTCGCGCCTATTGCATCACCATGCCGCCATCCACGACCAGGGTCTGCCCGGTGATGTAGGCGGCCTCCGCCGATGCCAGAAACGCGACCGCCTTGGCGATGTCTTCCGGCGCGCCCATTCTGCCCAGCGGGATCGCCTCGATCGCGCTCGCTTTAAGCTCGTCGGGGAGCGCCGCCGTCATATCGGTCTCGACGAAGCCGGGCGCGACGGCGTTGACGCGAATGCCGCGAAGGGCGACTTCCTTCGCCAGCGATTTCGTCAGCCCGATGATGCCCGCTTTGCTGGCGGCGTAATTCGTCTGCCCGCCATTGCCGGCGATGCCGACCACGCTGGTGATGTTGACGATGCTGCCGCGCCGCTTCCGCATCATCGCGCGCGCAGCCGTCTTGCAGCAGAGCCAGCAGCTGCGCAAATTCGTTTCGATCACCGCGTCGAAATCGGCCGGTTTCATCAGCATGATCACGTTGTCGCGCGTCATGCCGGCGTTGTTGACCAGGATGTCGAGCTTCCCATACTCGGAGAGCGCCGCCTTGAACAGGCCGTTGACCTGGGCGGCGTCGCCGACGTCGGCTTTCATGGCTTTTGCCGCGCCGCCAGCCCTTTGTATCTGGCCGACGACCTCATCGGCCGCGCCGGCGCTGCGATTGTAATTCACGATCACGGTCGCGCCGCGCGCAGCCAGCTCCAGGCAGATCGCCCGCCCGATGCCGCGTCCACCGCCAGTGACGAGCGCGACCTGGCCTTCCAATTTGGACATCGCGTCCCCCTACGAAACGGCGCTTCGATCATGCGCCAATATACTGGCAGTCGGTCGATCGCGCTAGCCCTCGCCGCCGACCCAGCCAATCAGCGCCACTTGGCCGCGCAAGTCTCGCGTCAGGCTGGTGGCGCCGAAGCCGTTGTAACTGGCGATATAGATGTCCTTGCGCCCGTCAACAGAGGGATTGACGCCGGTGAACGCGATGTAGTCGCCCGCGGGCGAGAATTGCGGATCGCACATCGAGGGTGGCGGGCTGCCGTTGGCTACGTTGCCAAAGCCGATATTCTTCACGCGGATGCCGAAGGGGCACTGCCCGGACGCGCCGCCAATCGCGATTCGCTCGCCATCCGGCGACCAGCTGGCCGCCATGCCAAATCGCGGAAAATCCAGCCCGCTGTCTCGGCCGAGAATCTGCCCGCGCATATCGAGCATTATGATCTCGTTGGCAGTGTCCGCCAACTGAACGACGACCCGCGCGCCATCGGGCGACCAGGCATCGGAAAGATAGCTGGCCGTCGGCGAGCCATCAGCCGCGCCCACTTCGAGCGCCTCGCCGGTTTCGATGTCCGCGCGCCAAATGCGCCGTTGAGGGTTCAGCAGATTGAAGGGGCTGCCGCTCGCGAGCGCCAGCAACGTTTCGCCGATCCAGGTCGGCGGCTCGGTAACGACCAGGTCGGCGAGCTGCCAGGTGCGGCCGCTGGCGACCTCGTAAATGTAAACCTGCCCCCCGGTCGGCGGCGGCTTCGTCAGGGCGTCGCAGAAATTCGGCTCGCCCGGTATCCAGCTGGGGCAATCGGCGCGGTCGGAAACGAACGCGATGTGCCTGCCATCGGGCGACCAGCGCGGCCACATGTCATAGGCGCCGGCCCGGCTGATATTGGTCGGCGTCGAACCATCGGTCGCCGCAAGATAAATGTCGATGTCATAGCCGGTCGCCACCGCGATCGCCAGACGACTGCCATCGGGCGACCAGTCGGGCTTCATATAATGACCGCGCTGCACGAGCGGGTTCTCGCCCGGCAGCATTCGCGCGCCGAAGCCGGTCGCCAGGTCCAAGGTGTAAAAGCCGCTGGTACGCGGGTCGTCATCCGCCCTGACAAAGGCCAGGGTTTTGCCGAGGCGCGAGACGAAGACCTCCAGGCTGCGGGTCGATTCCAGCTCCAGGACCGGGTAGCGCCGGCGCGCGCCCGTCGGCGATACGAAATAGACGGTCTGCGCGCCGGTGAAAGGCTGCGCAGTCGCGATGTTGGCGATGGTCTGGCGGTTGTTGGCGCTGGAAAACGCGATCATCGGGCTGCTCACGCCATCCGCGATCGCCGCCGGCACGTCCACCACAGTCCAATTGTCGAAGACGAAACCCGCTACCGGCAGCGGCGTAATCGACGGCGTGACGGTGGGCGTGAAAGTCGCCGTCGGCGCTGGCGATGAGCTGGCGGTCGGGCTGGCTGTTGGCGGCGGGCTCGGCGTCGGGCTGGCAGTTGGCGCCGGCGTCGCCGTATCAGCCGGCGTCGCGCTTGGTGGCGCGCTGGGAATCGGCGTATTCGTCGGCGACTCGGTGGTGGTCGGCGCAGGAGTCGCCGTCGGCTGGCTCAAGGCGCTGCAAGCGCAAAGTACGATGGCGAGCAGCGGCATAAGCGCGCGCGGAAGCCCGCCCCCGACCGTCATCGCCCTTGCCGAAACCAGCACGCGCCGCCCTCCATTTCGCCCTCCCCGCCTTGTTCACCGCCCGCGGCTCGTCCTATGGGCGCGGCTGTCCACCGCTCGTCGCTGGCATCCGCGTCAGACGACATTGGGGGCGCGCCCGTCATTGGCGGCGCCTCGCTTTTCCGCTTCGAGGTCGCGCCGTCTGGCTACGGGAGCCACGTCCAGGATCAAAGCCAGAACATCGTTCATATCATCGACGAAGGCGATATCGACATCTCGTCTGGCGGCTTTTGGCAAGTCGCGCAGGTCTTTTTTATTGTCCCTCGGCAAGATGATCCGCGGGATGCCGCGGCGGCGCGCAGCCAGGATCTTCTCCACGATGCCGCCGACCGGCAGGATGTGGCCGCGCAGGGTGATTTCCCCGGTCATGGCGAAAGCGGCGCGCGCCGGACGTTCGGTGAAGGCCGAAATCAGCGCGGACGCCAGCGTGACGCCCGCCGAGGGGCCATCTTTGGGCACCGCGCCTTCCGGCATGTGCACATGAATATCGTAGTTCTCGAAGTCATCGGGCGGCAAGTCGAATTCAGTCGCCCGCGCCCGCAGGTAGCTGAGGGCGATATGCGCCGATTCCTGCAGCACGTCGCCCAGTTGACCCGTCAGCATCAGGCTGCCTTTGCCGGGCACGAGCGCCACTTCCACCGTCTGTATTTCGCCCCCGTTTGGCGTCCAGACCAAGCCGCTGACGATCCCGATCGCATCGCTGCGATTGACTTTGGACGCCAGCATCTGCGGCGGCCCGAGGTGCTTCTCAATCGTTGATGGCGCGATGCGGCGCGGGAACTTGCGCTCTGCCGCGACTTGCCGCGCGATCCGCCGGCACATTCTGGCGATCTCGCGCTCCAGGTTGCGCACGCCGCTCTCGTAGGTGTAATGCCGAATGACGTGCCGCAGCGCCGCCGGCGAGAAGCGGATGCCCGCCCCGGCGATGCCATTGGCTTCCAACTGCTTCGGGATCAGAAATCGCCGCGCGATCTCGATCTTTTCCTCTTCCGAATAGCCCTTGAATTCAATGACCTCGAGCCGGTCCTCCAGCGCTTCGGGTATCGAATAGAGATCATTTGCGGTGGTGATGAAGGTCACCTTGGACAGGTCGTAAGGCACTTCGAGATAATGGTCGACGAAATTCGCGTTCTGCTCGGGGTCGAGCACTTCGAGCAGGGCGGAGGCGGGGTCGCCGCGGAAGTCCGAGCTCATTTTGTCGATTTCATCGAGCATGAAAACGGGGTTGACCGTCTCGGCGCGCTCCATCTGCTGCAGGATGCGGCCCGGCATCGAGCCGATATAGGTGCGGCGGTGCCCGCGGATTTCGGCTTCATCGCGCACGCCGCCCAGGCTGATGCGCAGGAACTTGCAGCCGAGCGCGTCCGAGATGCTCTTGCCCAGCGACGTCTTGCCCACGCCCGGCGGACCGACGAAGCAGAGGATCGGGCTCTTCATCTTGTCCTTCGCCAGTTTGCGCACGGCGATGTGCTCGACGATGCGCGCCTTGACCTTGGCCAAGCCATAGTGGGCGCGCTCGAGGATGTCTTCGGCGTTTTTCAGGTCGAGGTTTTCATCGCTCAGGATATTCCAAGGCAGCGTAAGCAGGCGATCGAGGTAGGTGTGTATCACGCCCGATTCCGGCGACATCGGCGGGATGACGCCCAGGCGCGACACTTCTTTCTTCGCCTTTTCCAGAATCTCGGCGGGCAGGTTCGCCGCTCGGATGCGCTCGGTCAATTCGCGCAACTCCTGCTGGAAAACGTCGCCATCGCCCAGCTCCTGCTGTATGACGCGCACTTGCTCGCGCAGGTACATCTCGCGCTGGTTGGCGGCGATCTCGTCTTGCAGGCGCGAATGCACCTCGTCGTGGATTTCCTTGTCCTGCAGATCGGCCGTCAGCAGCGCCGCCAGCGACTCGATGCGCTGGCCGACATCATCATGCTCGAGCAGTCGCTGCGAATCGTCGGGCGAAAGCGGCAATATCGAAGCGAGCGAGTCGCACAGCTGGATTGGATCATCAAGCGACAGGATATGCTTGACGAGATTATCGGACATGGATTCATTGTACTGGCTGCTATACGAGAAGAGCTCCTTCAGCGCTTTGGACATCGCCGCCAGCGCTTCCGGCTCGGGGGCATTTTCGATCATCACGCTGGCTAGAGCCGTCGGGTAGGCGCCGCCGGGCCGCGCCTCAAGGATTTGCACGCGCCGCCGGCCCTGCGCCAGCAGCTGCAAATTGTCGCGGCTCAGCTCGGTCGTCCGGCCGGGCGCGATTTCCGTGCCGACGGCATGTATATGGTCGATGAGAGCCTGGCCGTTTTTGTTTTGCCGCAGCTTGCAGGCGATCAAGGTGGATGACTGGTTGCGCGCGAAGGCGGCCGCCTCGATCTGCGCCTCGCTCTTCAGCGGGATCAGGCTCAAGACGCTCGGGAAGAGCACCTGCGCGTCCAGGGGCAGCAAGGGCAACTCGAAGACGCCGCCGGCTGGCGCTTCCGCGTTTTTGATGGTGTTGAATTCCAATGTCGCGTCAGTCGCCAATCGGAAGGCTCCAGTCCTGGCCGCCAAAAGCGTCGCGCGCCCCCAAGTCTAGCGGAGTTCCGCGCCGAACGTAAGCCCTTGTGACCGCGCCGCCGACCGCGCAAAATACCTTGCTGCCGGCAGCGTTTGTACGGGCGAGCCGCCGGCTCGCCCCTCTGCCACGCCCGCTGCATACAACCGCGCCCCGAATGCAACGACAGCTGTAGGGGCGTTACGCTGTAACGCCCGTTGACAACATTGGCAACGACAACCTGGCGAGGCGGCGACTCGCCCCTCTGCGACACCCGCTGCAAACAACCGCGCCCAGTCAAGCCGCCGCCACGAAAGGGACTTGCCCGCGAATGCCCGCCTAAGTAGACTTCATTGGTCAGAGTATCGGACGGAAAGAGCGCCAATGCGCCTGCCTCGCAAGGTTACGCTGCTGGCCGCCGCCCTCGGCCTCGCCATCGTCTTCATCATCGGCCGCCTGCTCCTCCAGCCGCCGCTGCCCTTGATTATCGAGGCGCGTTTCGATCGCGCCGTGATCAGCCCCAATGCCGATGGCGTGGATGACATCGCCGTCTTTGACTATCGGCTCTCGCGCCCGGCGGCTGTCAGCCTGGCGCTGGAGGCGGAGGGCGGCGAACGATTCTACTTCCGTCAAAATCAGCCGCGCGACAAGGGCGATTTCAGCGTGCTCTTCAGCGGCGTCGTGGACGGCTTCATTCTCGAGGGCGACAAGGTCTTTGGCGAGATCGAGCGGCGCCTCGTGCCCAACGGCGCGTACGACTGGCGGCTGGCGGCGGTGGCGGATGACGGCGCGGCAATGAGCCGAACTGGAACGCTGCGGGTCGAGCAGGGCGATACGCCCCTGCCAATCATGTCGGAATTCACGATTTCGCCCGATGTCTTCTCGCCCAATCAAGATGGCGTCGCCGACCGCGTCAGCATCAACGTCTACCTGGAAAAGGACGTCGAGCGGCTTGACGTCTATCTCGCAGGCGCCGATGGCTTGCGGGTTCCCATCTCGGCGCGCGTGGAAGAACGACAATACGGCGAAGCGGGGCGTCATCGCTTTGATTACGAAGGCGGCATCGACCTGGGCGTCGACCCCCCGCCGGATGGCTCTTATCGCGTGGTCGCCCTGGCGCAGGACAGCGTCGGGCAGCGCATGCGCATGGAGGGCGAGCTCACGATAGAGACGGGCGGCAAGCCTTTCGCCGAAATCAAGCCGCAAGCGCCGGGCGTCGATGTCGCCTTTGACGTGCAGCCCTTTGACGAACGCTGGCATTCGGACGCCGAGGGACTTGGCGCGTTGCTGCCGCCGGTCGAAAATGCCTCGTCCCTGACTTACTCGCAGCAGATCACGGTGCCCCTGGGCGATATGCTTGTCTTTCGGCTGACGGTCGAGAATTATGGTCCCGTCCCGATTCGCACGAGCGGTCCCGCGCCCGGAACGGTCTATCAGCAAGATCAGCTGGCGGGCGCCCTGGGTTTCTTCGATGAATCGGGCGCCTGGCGCGTCGGCATTCAATGCGAGACGTCGATCACCAGCTTTCCCTACCGTTGGGCGGTCGCGGCGGACGACAAGCTGCAAGCCGTCTTCGACCAAGCCAGTGGAAACACCTACCGCTACCTGGCTTCGGGCGAGCGCGCGGTGGTCTGGGGCGCGATCCGCATGACCGAGGCGAAGGCGCGCAATCCGCAGAATTGCTGGGCGGGCCTGATTCACGAAGACGTCGCCATCAGCCTGCGCAACAACCACGTGGGCATGCGCTCGATCATGATCGTCGATCCCCTAGCTGGGTCCGCCAGTTGACCGCCGCGCGAGAGGGCGCCAGGGCGGATCTGGCGGTGGTCGTCGTCACGTGGAACAGCGCCGATACCATCGCCGCGGCTTTGGACAGCCTCGTCTACGACTTGCGCGAAACGGATCTGCGATACGAAATCTGGGTGGTGGATTCGGCTTCGGACGATCAAAGCGCCGAAATCGCGCGCCGCGGCTACCCAGCAGTCCATCTGATCGAGTCCGCGGACAACATTGGCTTTGGCGCCGCCAACAATCTGGCGATGCGGCGAATGGGCTTCGACGGTCCGGCGCAGCCCCGCGATCTGCCCAGAGCCGTCTACCTGCTGAACCCGGACACGGTCACGCATCCGGGCGCGACCCGGCGCTTATACGATGAGCTGATGTCGCGTTCAGACGTTGGCGTGGTCGGCGCGCGCCTGACCTTCGCCGACGGCGGCTTCCAGCATAGCGCCTTCCGCTTTCCGGGCTTGCGGCAGCTCTGGGCGGAGCTGATGCCGACGCCAGGACGGCTGTACGAAGGCGCCTTCAACGGCCGCTATCCGCGAGCGCGCTACCGCGGCGGAAAAGCCTTCGACGTGGACTTCACCCTGGGCGCGACCATGATGCTCAAGCGCGAAGTCGTCCAACAGGCGGGCCTATTCGACGAAGCATTTTTCATCTATTGCGAAGAGGTCGACTGGGCCTGGCGCATCAAAGGGCTTGGCTGGCGCATCCTCTGCGCGCCCGCCGCCCACGTCACCCATATCGGCGGGGGCAGCACATCGCAAGCCGCCCCCAGCAGCCTCATCCATTTGTGGCGAAGTCGGTTACACTTATACGAGAAACATTATCCACGCTGGAAAAGCCAGCTGGCGCGCCGGTTGATCGGCTTTGGCATGCGGCGCGACATACGCGCTTTGGACGCCGCGGACGCCGAAATGAAAGCCGCCTGCGAGGCGATCATCGAGATGGCAGACGCATGACGCACCTGACAGCCATCGTTCTAACCCATAACGAGGCGGATCAGATCGCCGACTGCATCAAGACCTTGCGCTTCGCCGACCGCGTCATCGTCTTCGATTCGTACAGCGCCGACGACACGGTGGCGATCGCCCAGAGCGCCGGCGCCGACATCATGCAGCACCATTTTGTCGATTACGCCGACCAGCGCAACGCCGCGCTCGACGCCGCCGACGAGATGACCGACTGGGTGCTCTTCGTGGATGCCGACGAACGCGTGACCGATTCGCTGGCGCAGGAGATCCGCGGCAAGATCAAGCTGCCGGATTACGCCGGCTGGCGCATCCCGCGGCACAATTACATCTTCGGCGTCTTGACCAAGGGCGCCGGCTGGTATCCGGATTACCAGACGCGGCTGCTGCGCGTGGGGCAGGCCTATTACGATACGCGGCGCATGGTTCACGAAGTGGTCAAGCTTTATGGCCAGGAAGGCGACATCCGCCATCCGCTGCTGCACTACAATTATCGCGATATGGAGCAGTTCAAGCAAAAGCAGGAGCATTACGCCCGCTTCGACGCCCAAAGCCTCTATTCGCAGGGCATCCGGCCCAAGCCGCGGAATTTCGTCCTGCAGCCCCTGCGTCAGTTTTATTGGCGCTTCGTCTCGCTGGGCGGCTACCGCGACCGCTGGCACGGCCTGCGGCTCTCGCTGCTGATGGCATGGTACGAGTATCGCAAGTACCAGGCGCTGGCCACTCTCTGGCAGAAAAGGGCGCGAGCATAGCCTCGCCGGGCGCCAACCGAAAGCGCTCTACTGCGGGATCAAGAGACCGTAACCGCCACTCTCTCGCCGATAGAGCACGTTGTACTGCTCGCTTTCGGCGTTCATGAACATATAGAAATTGTGGTCGAGAAGCTCCAGCTGTTCGATCGCTTCTTCTTCGTTCATCGGCATCATTTCCACCTGCTTGCGGCGGTGAATCTCAACCGCAGGCCCCGCGTCTTCCCGCTCGGCGGCGGCGTACTCCGGCACGTCCTCCGCGAGATCGAGCTCGGCGATGGTCGCCCGATATTTGTCGCGCACCTTCTGATTCATGGACTTGCGCTTGCTCTTGAAGCGGTCGATCTGGCGATGCAGCTTGTCCACGGCCTTGTTGATGGCGAAGCGAATCGTATCCCGATTCTCGATATTCAGCTTCTCTTCCGCCCTTAGGATGGCGCCGCGCGCATGCTGCACCGTGATCTGGGCGATGGCGAGGTCGGCGCCGCGATGCGTGCGAATAATGGCCAGCTCGACGCCAACTTGAGAGATATTGGGCAGGTAGCGATCGAGCTTGTCGACCTTCGAACGCGTATAACTTTCCAGCGTCTCCGAGATTCTGATCCCATCACCATGAATGCTGATATTCATTCTCATCCTCCTGTCGACATCCCTGGGTGTTTAAGCATGGCTGACGGCGATGCCATAAACGGCGCTTGCCCCTTTCGCGCGCAGGGCAATGGCGCATTCTCGCAGCGTCGAGCCGGTCGTGACCACGTCATCCACCAGCAAGATCGACAGCCCCCGCACATCCGCCGCCGCTGCAAAGGCATCCTTGACGTTTTCCCGGCGATCATTCGGGCTCAGGCGCGCCTGCTGGCTCGTATCGCGGACCCGCCAGAGCCAGTCGCCGCGGAATCGAAAGCCCGTCTCGCTCGCCAGGTTCTGGCTCAGCAAAGCCGACTGATTATACCCTCTTTCCGCTTCGCGATCGGCAAAGAGCGGCACGGGCGCGATGGCGTCAATCCGCCAGTTTCCGGTGCGCAGCGTCGTGATCAAGCGCGCGGCCAAAGGCGCGGTCAGCTCGGTGGCGCCTTGATATTTGAACGCGCCCACGGCGATGCGCAGAATCTGGTCGTGCTTGCCCGTCGCCCGCATCTCGTCCAGCCCGTCGACGCGCCACGCCGCAGCCACTATCGGCGCCCCTTCCAATTCGCGCAGGCAGCTGGCGCAGAAGCGAAAATCAAGGCGGCCGCAATTGGCGCATGTCGGCGGGAAAATCAGATCCAGCAGCCAATTCGCCGCTCGCGAGACGCGCCGCTCAATGCGACTGTATCCGCTTTCGTGATAACCAAGCGCCGCGGTCACGCGCGTTTTCCCCGCCTCTTCCTGTGCGCCAGCTAGCTTCAATTCTAACACAGATGCGCCTGGTTTCCTTGCGACGGGCAGTTCTCGGTTCGGCATCAAGCGCATGCCAAAACGGGGACGAACACGGCGCCTGTCGCGCCCGCAAGGCTCTTCGCGACGCGGTTTCGCCGCGCGGATCGTGCTATAGTAGGGTCATCCGCCAGCGACCGCAGACGAGCAGCCGCGGGGGCCCGATTCGCTTTGGAAAGAGTGTGCCGCGCAGGACTGACCTACTACCAAAACGACGCCTGGGGCGACCTTCGGCACGGCATTTTCACGCGCCGCGGCGGCGTCAGTCGAGCGCCGTGGGCGTCGCTGAATCTCGGCGCGTCCAAGGGCGACGAGCCGGCGGCCGTCGCGGAAAACCATAAGCGCGTATACCGGGCGATCGGCGTCGATGGCGCGCGCGCCGCCAGCTGCTGGCTGGTGCACAGCGTCGACACGCTGGTGATACGGGGCGAAGCGCGGCAAGAGGGCAATCTGCGCAAAGCCGACGCCCTCATCACCGACCAGCAGGATACGCCGTTGGTCATGCGTTACGCCGATTGCGTGCCGCTGCTGTATTTTGATCGCGCCCGGCGGGTGATTGGCTTGGGGCACGCCGGCTGGCGCGGCACGGTGAAGGGCATGGCTTCCAAGGTCATCAGCATGATGCGCAAGACCTTCGGCTGCCGCGCGGCGGATATCGAAGTGGTGATCGGTCCCGCGATTTCGCGGCGCAATTACCGCGTCGGCGCGGAGGTGATCCGCCAGGCGGAGGCGTATTTCGGCGCTGACGCGGGCCTTGTCTGGCGCGACTCCGCGGATGGCTCGGCTTATTTTGATCTCTGGCGCGCGAATGAGCTGGATCTGGTGCGCTGCGGCGTCAAGTCGATTGAGATCCTGGAACTCTGCACCTATGAAAATACGCGGGACTTTTATTCGCATCGCGCCGAGAATGGCGTTACCGGCCGCTTCGGCGTGGTGATGTCGCTGTGAGCATCGGCGAGAATATCCGGCGGCTTCAAGATCGCATCGCCGACGTCTGCGCCGGGGCGGGCCGCGATCCCGCCGAGATTACGCTGGTCGCCGTCAGCAAGGGGAAGACGGCCGCGCAGATGCTCGAGGCTTATGCCGCGGGCTTGCGACACTTGGGCGAAAACCGCGTAGAAGAAGCTATGGAGAAGATGAGGCCGGTCAATGACGGGGCGGGCGGCGCGCTGACCTGGCACATGGTGGGCCACGTCCAGAGCCGGAAAGCCAGGCAGGTCGCCCAGCGTTTCGATATCGTAGAATCGGTCGATAGCTTGAAACTGGCGAGGCGGCTTTCGCGTTTTGCCGGCGAGAGCAATCGCGCGATCGGCGCCCTGCTGGAAATCAATGTCTCGGGCGAAGCATCGAAATATGGACTTGCGGGTTACAATTGGTATCGAGACCGGTCGGTGAAGGACCGCCTGTTGCGCGAGGTCGGCGAGATTCTGGCGCTGCCGCATATTGAAGTCGCTGGTCTGATGACGATGGCGCCATATACGGCTGAGGAAGACGAAGTTCGCCGCGTTTTCTCGAGCTTGCGGGCGCTGCGGGAAGAGATGACGCGCGAGCTCGGCGCGCCGCTGCCGGAATTGAGCATGGGCATGACCAACGATTTTCCGATCGCGATCGAAGAAGGCGCCACCATAATACGCGTGGGACGCGCCATATTTGGCGAACGAAGCTAAAATAAGACGAGGAAGAAAGGCTAACCCGGAAATGAATCCGATTTTTGCCCTGCTGTTCTGGGCGCTGCAGATTTACCAGTTGATCCTGCTAGCGCGCGTGCTAATGAGTTGGATACCCAATCTCGACCCAAGCAACCCGATCGCTCGCTTGCTCTATCAGGCGACCGAGCCCGTTCTGGCGCCGATTCGCAAAGCCCTCCCGCCCTTGGGCGGCGTCGATCTAAGCCCCTTGGTCGTCTTTTTGGGCATCTCGATCTTGATGCAGCTGATGGCTTGAGCGCGCGGCGTGGACGGCGCCTCCGCTGCATTTTTGGCGCCCGCCGCTGGCTAGAGTCGAATCAAGATTCGCCCGCAGTTCTGGCAATTGACCAGATCGTCGCCACGCGTCAGCGCGGTGATGACGATGTAATTCTGCTCGATGCCGCAGATGGTGCAGGCTTTTTCGCGCAGCGCGGCGACGGGCCGGTTGGATTTCGCCGCCCGCATGCGGTTGTATATCTGAAAGTCCTCTTTCGGGATCTCCGCCACCGAGGCTTTACGCCGCGATAGCATCTGGCTGACCATGTCGCTGAGTTCGTCTTTTTCGTCCCGCAATTCCTGGCTTCCCGATTCATGCTGCTCGCGCGCCAGGCTGCTGCGGGCTTCGGCCGCGTCCGCCAGTTCGCGAAACTCGTCGCGCTCCGTCTTGCGCTTGACCAGCTCGTCATCCAGCACGGATTTGCGCCTGGCCAGCGCCTCGACCTCCATCTGCATGTCCTGAAGCTCTTTGGGGTTGCTCACTTCGCCACTGTACAGGCGGGCTTCGGCGACTTGCCGCTTCTCGACGCCGGCCGCGATCTCCAGCTCCATATCGCGCACGCTGGCCTCCGCCGCCTCCAGCGCGGCCTGCGCCACCTCGTTTTCCGCCTCCGCCGCGCGCAGCGCCTCATCGTCTTCCAGTTGCAGGTTGATCGCCTTGATGCGTTTTGCCCGTTCCAGAATATCCAATTCAAGCGTTTGAAGACGATACAGGGCGGCTACATTTGACATATCCCGTCACCTCGCAGCAAAGATCAATTGAATTTCAGGGTATATAATAACGCATGTTCGCGCCATAGGTCGAAGGCAATTCGATTCCGGCGCCGCCATTGCCAGCCGGCGACCAAGCGCTCGCTATGACCGACGCCACGCTTTTTCCATGCTGAAGCCCTTCGCGCGACCGAGCGGGACGCCGCTGTCACTCCTCTCGGCGTTGACCACCGAGCGCTGCGCGAGGGGCATCGTCTTCGCGCTGCTCTTCGCCATGGCCAGCCGCGTCGCCCTGGACGCCGACATGTGGTGGCATCTGCGTCTGGGCGAGCAAATCCTGGATGCCGGCGCGCCCGTCTACGCCGACGGCTATTCTCATTCGCGCGCCGGCGAGATTCACCAAAATCACAGCTGGCTCGCGCAGATCGTCATGTTCGGCGCGTGGCGTCTGGCTGGCCACCTGGGTTTGACCGCGCTGACGTCAACGCTCGCGACCGCCGGCATGATTTTCCTGCATCGCGCTGGCGGAGGCGGCATTTACGCGCAGGGTTTCGTTCTGGTATTTGGCGCGGCCTGCGCGGCCGCATTCTGGTCGCCACGCCCGCAGATGTTCACTTTCCTGTTCAGCGCCATGCTCGTCGCCATCTTCTTCAATCTCAAGCGTCACGGGCGCGACAGGCTCGTTTGGCTGCCGCCGCTGATGTGGCTCTGGGGCAATTTTCATGGCGGCTACATCATCGGCTATGGCTTGATCGCCGCCTTCGCCCTGGGCGAATCGCTCAACAGCGCCTTTGCCATAGGCGGCTCCCGCATCCCCCGCCGCAAGCTTCTTAAGCTGCTCGCGCTGGCGCTGCTGTCGCTCGTGGCGATGCCGCTGAATCCCCTGGGGCTCGATGTCTTCGCCGTGCCCTACCATACCATAAGCGTCCCGGGCCTGCGTCAGTACATCCAGGAATGGCAAGCGCCGGACTTCTGCCAGCCCGCCACCTGGGGCTTCGTCATGCTGTTGTCCTTGCTTGGGTCGGCGACCCTGGCCAGCCGGCGGCGCCCCGATGCGACCGAATGTATTTTCGTGCTTGGCGCGCTCGCGATGGCGCTGATCTCGGCGCGGAATCTCTCGCTTTTCGCCGTCGTCGCCCTGCCGATCGCCAGCCATCGACTGGATCTGGCGCTGCGGCGGCGAGGCTGGACCTTGCCCCGGCGCGCGCGCGAGTCGCCTCGACGGGTCGCGATCAACCTGATTCTCATCGCTCTGGTATGCCTCGGAGCATGGCTTCATGTCGCCCACGTAACGAGCGAGAACACCGTGAACGCGGCGCTGGCGCGGTATTTCCCGGTCGAGGCGGTCCGCCAGCTGAAAGTCGCGAATCTGGACGGCGCGCTCTTCAACAGCTACAACTGGGGCGGCTATCTCATCTTCAATGCGCGGGGAGCGCCAGTTTTCATTGACGGACGAACTGACCTGCATCGCGAAACGCTCGCCGATTACGTCGCCGCCTTGAGCGCGGATGGCTGGCGCGACATAAGCGCAAAATGGGACTTCGACATCGCCTTGGTTGAAACGAAGGGTGCGCTGGCGGCGCGGCTCGAGCGCTCGGCGGAATGGCGGCGGCGCCACAGGGACGACATCGCCAGCATCTATGTGCGGGCGGAAGCATGAAGCGCGCTTATCGCGAGCGCGCGTTGAAGCGTTTATTCGCCGATTTGCAGAGCGGCGATTTCGATATGCGCGAGCACGCCATTTTCCAGCTTGTCCAGCTGCTGCGGCGCGTCAATGCTGTCGACTCGAGCGCCGCCGATTTCGCCGACGAAGAGCAGTTGTCGCGGCATCTGCGGCGCCTGCGTCTGTCCGCGGCTGACCAGCGGCAAGTCGCCGATCGGCTCGCGCAGATGATGTCACGCCATGCCGCTAGTCGCGCGAGCGCGCTGTGGGCGCTGGGCGAAGTCTCGGCGGATATTGGCTTTGGCGCGGTCGTCGCCGCGATTCAAGCGCATGGCGATAAATTCAGCGACGAAGCCGCGTATCAAGCCTGCCGCGCGCTGGAGCAATGGCTGCGAACGGGCGCCGGCGACACGGATGCCTTCGCGCGGCGGCTGGACGCGAAGGGAGCATTGGCTCTGCTGAAGCGCTGGTCGCGCTCGAAGGACGCTCGCCTGGCGAAGAGCGCCTTCTCGGTCCTCCGCGGCGCAAAGCTTTGAGCGGGCTGAGACGCCGATACGGCTGTTGAAATCGTAGGACATCGCGAGAATCTGAACTATAATGATCAGGCGCGGAACAAGTGGACGAGAGACGCGAGCATGTCCGACTTCTTTGACAAAATCTCGACTTTGATCAATGCGCAAGTCAACGACCTGCTGGGCCAGACGCCACGGTCGCCCCTGGCGCGCGTCAAGCTGAACGCGGATGAGGCCGAGAAGGACCCGCGGCGCTCGGCTCGCTTAATGCGGCGGCGGCTCGAAGAAGCCATCGAATACGAAGACGAGCTGCAAGCGCGAATCGACGAACGCCTGCGCGCGGTAGTCGAGCTGGACAAGCTGGTGGACGACATGCTGCGCAGCGGCGACGAGCGCTCGGCGGAACGTCTGCAGGGGCAGCTAAACATGAAGCGGCAGCAGCTGACGATCGCCGAATCGGAAATGCGCGATCACCGCCTGATGACCCAGCATCTGCTGCAGGAGCTTGGCGCGCTCGAGATGGCGCTGGATAGCCAGGCGAAACGCGAGCGAGCCTCGAACGATCCGTCGGCCGGGCGAACGCGCATCCCGATAGAGGGCGTCGACGCCAGCGAAAAAGCCGGCAATATCAAAGAGTCCTTCCTGGGTGCGGTGTCCGATAAATTGGATGAAGCGCGAACCAACTTCGAAAGCCTGCTCGACAGCTCGCCGCCGCCGGCAGCGAAACCGACCCGCCCAAGCGCGCCCCAGCGCTTCGAAATCATTGACGAAGAACCAGACCCGCGCAAGCCCAAGCCGCGCAAAAAAGACGAGCCCGATATGAGCGCGCGCCTCTCCCGCTTGAGCAAGCCCTCCACAGACGACTAAGCGGATGCCGCCAGCCTCAATCCGCGCGGGCCAGGCTGTCTTCGAGCGCCTCAATAAGATCGCGCATGGAGCGCTCGATATAAGGGAAGCCCAGCCAGGCGCTCATCAAGCCGAAGACGCCGCCGGTGACGATGCGGAATATCGGCAAGGTCTCGCGCGGGGGAAAGAATTCGAAGGGAGGGTAGCTCAAGAGCTGGCTGAATCCATCAAGCCCGACCGGACCCAGACCAGCGAAGAGATAGAGCCAGAACGGCAGCGGCTTAACCCGCCAGCGAAAGCGCCGATAGATCATGCCGCCGACGAAGATCATGCTGTAGATCGCCAGGTCGCGCGCGCAGAGGCTCGTCTTGTAGCCGAAGGTATCGTCGCCGATAAAATGGCGGGCGGCGAATTGCTGCGCGACGCTGAATTCCGCCAAGCCATCAACCGTGGCCGGCGGCGCGGGCGCTCTGCCCGCATAGAGGCTCGACCAGTAGCGGTAATGCTCGCGGAAGCTCTCCGATCGGCTGGCGAATTCCTCGAAGGGCGCGTATCCGCTCCGGGCGGCGCCGCGCGGATAGAAGGCTTGCTCGCCGAACAAAAAGGGCGAGCGAAAGGCGAATTGGTGGCAAAAGGGGCTGTAGAGCGTGTAGAGGGCATCGGCCGGCGCGCTAAAGCCCAGCTTCGCCAGCGTCGGCGCGAGCCAAGGCAGGCTGACGTAAATCGCCAGCGCCGCCAGAACAAACCGCAGCCAATGGCGCGCCAGCCGCAGCAGCAGGCGACTGAACGCGATCCGCGCCGATTTCAAGAGGTTATTCATGGCTAAGGGCGCTCACCTTCGCCGCTCGAGACGGTCGATATCTTGCCGCAGCCGCGCCTGGCTGACCGCGCCATAATAGACGCGCTGGATGACATGGTCTGCATCAAGCAGATAAGTCGTCGGCAAGCCGCGAATCTGATACAGCCTCGACACGTCTCCGCGCCCGTCCAGCAAAACGTCGTAGGTCAAGCCGAGCGCCTCCACCCAGGCCCGCGCGACTGGAAAGGGCTCGCCTTGATTTACCGCCAGTACGCGCAGACGCCCTGCATAGTCAGCGTAAAGGTCTTCCAATTCGCCCATTTCGCGCCGGCAAGGCCTGCACCATGTCGCCCAGAAGTTGATGATGGTGATTGTTCCGCGCGCCCGCTTCAAAGGCAGCTGGCCACCCGGCACGCTCGGCAGCGTAAATGACGGCGCCTTCGAATGGACGGCTGGCGATGGGAGGCGGCCGCCGGCGAGCCCGGCATAGTCGCCGCGGGCGGGCAAGCCAACATGCGTCACGAGCGCAAAAGCCCCGCCCAAAGCCAGCAGCGCCGCGAGGGGGCGCAGGCAGCGTGTCAGCGCGGACATGATCGCCAGGCTTGCCGCGTCACGCTTCCGCGAAAGCCTCGCGCAGCAGGTCGCTCAGCTGCGACTCGGTCATGAGGCCGAAATGCCGCGCCAAAATGACGCCATCTCCATCGAGCAGGTACGAGCTGGGCCGCGTCTGAATGCCGTAAGCGTCGTTGATTTCGCCACTTTCATCCAGCGCCAGCGCAAAGCTCAACTCGAACTCCTCGCGGAAGGCGGCCATCGCGGCCTCGGTATCGTTGTAGGCGATGGCGAGGATTTCAATTCCGCGATCACGCCAATGATCGTATGCTTTCTCAAATTCAGGCATTTCGCGCCGGCAGGGACCGCACCAGGTGCCCCAGAAATTCAGCAGGGCGATGCTCCCGCGCAGGTCGGCCAGCGAAACGACTTCATCGTCCAGGGTCGTTATCGTGAATGCGGGCGCGCGATTGCCAACTGCCAAACCGATAGCGGGCTGCAGATCAGCCACGATATCGCCGAAGCTGGGTATCGCGCTGTCGGCTGGCGCGTCCTCGCCGGCGGGCGGCTCCGAGATGGCTGGCGCGGCTGCGATTGGCGCCGCATCGCGTATCTTGATGCGGAAGCGCGCCGTCTCGCTTGCCGACTCGTTGCGCAAGACCAGGCGATAAACGCCGCCGCTTTCAAGTTCAAAGCGCGCCAGCGGATAATGCCGGCCCTCCGATTCCAGGCTGTCGGCATCGCCCGCGCGCGCCAATTCGACATCGCCAGGACCGTAGAGCATCATGTCAAAGCCCGGCGCTTCTTCCTTGACGCTGCGCAGTTCAACGTCGATGACGCGCCCAGCCTCGCCATGAAACAGGTACTCCTGAATCGGCATGTCTGGCGAGAAGCGTCCGCTTGCGCTCTGGTTGATGGCGACGGGCGCGAGCGAACCGCCCAGGCAGGCGCCGACATGGCTCAAGCCGAGCTTGCCTTCCAAGAAGCCGACGCCGCATTCTTCGACCCGGAAACTGAAATCGGCGAAGTCGCCGCGCGAAAAGGTCTGGCTGAGGCTCTGCAGCTGTCCGCTGGCGACCAGGATGCCGATGGCGACCAGGAGCGAGCCGCTGAAAAGCTCGATCTTGCGCATGCGCGCTTGCAGCCGGCGAAGCAGGCCCTGGGCCCCATCCATCAGCAGGGCGGCGACGAGAAAAGGAATGCCCAGCCCGAAGGAATAGGCGGTAAGCAGCAGCATGCCCTGCGCGATATCGCCGCTGCTGGCGCCGCTGGCCGCCGCCAGGGTCAGGATAGTGCCGAGCAAGGGACCGATGCAAGGCGTCCAGCCGGCCGAAAACACCATGCCCATGAAGGCCGAGCCGAGCAAACCGCCCCGGCCGCCGCCCCCGATATCGGCGCGCGTGTCCGAATACAGCATGGAGTCGAGCTTGTCCAGCAGCCCATGCCAAAAACGCGCCGGCTCGCTGAAAGCGCCTTTGAGGAATAAGGCGGCGAGCAAGGCGGCGCTCAAAGGCAGGGCGACCCCGATTTCTTCCAGGAAGGCCCAATAGAGCAAAGCGCTGGCGACAATGGCGAAGCCGATGCTCAGCAGGACGCTGTCTAGTACCGCCGCTTGCCTCTTCTGGCGCAGCCAGGCGAAGAACCGCGGCAAAACCCCCATGAACTGGAAGCCGAAGAAGATGATGACCGCGCCGCCGACCCGCCCGAGCGTCTCGGTGAAGGCGCTGACATGCGCGCCAGCCAGGCTGGACAAGGCGGTTGTGAAGAGCCCCACGAGCACGAAGATGATGGTGAAGCCGAGCACGAAGGCGATGCCGTGAAGCAGCATTTGCAGGCGCCGCGCGAGGCTTGCCGGGGCCCCGCCGCCGCTCGCGGACTGGAGGCGCGCGTCATGCGTCAGCCGCCCGCCCATGTAGCCGATGTAGGCGGGCACGAGCGGCAGCACGCAAGGCGAGATAAACGACAGAATGCCAGCCGCCAGCGCCAGACCAATCGTAACGTCGTCCATGTTCGCGCCCTCCCATGCGCCGAGGCGGCGTCGACATTGATGCCGCCCACCCGCGAGCTCCCGCGCCGACGCAAAATCGCCCTATTGACGGGCGCCTGCCGCGGGACCGATTCCCTCATCATTTTACATCAGTCTGGTTGAATTTGATCGCCCGCGTCAAGCTGGGGCCTGTCGCTCAATCTTCCGAATCCAGAAAGCGGCGAAGAAGCGCGATCTCGTCATCCAGTGAATGCGCCTCGCCGTCCATGCGCGCGAAACGCAGCCGCGCCAGGATCTGGCGATAGAGCGGACCCGGCGCGATGCCCATGGCGATGAGGTCTTTGCCGGAGGTCTGCGCCCGCCCCTGACGCCAATCGGACGCGTAGGCGGCGATTCGCTCGCGCGCCGGCGCTTGCCCCTCCCAGAGCAGCCAGCCGGCCTGCAGCGCCGAATCGGGAAACTCATCCAGAATCCGCGCGATCTGGCTCGGGCGCATGTCGGGCGCTTCGAGCCGGCTCGCCCGTTCCAGCAAGCGCGCGCTTGCGATAATCGACCGGCTTAGGGCTTTGGTCAGCGCCAGACGGTCGCACAGGCTGGGCAGGTCGGCAACCGGGACGCCCGCCAGCAGCGCATGCCAGCGCCGGCTCTGAATATCGAGCGCCTCTGAGGGCCAGGGTGGCCCGCAGTCGCTCACGAGCGTCAAAAGCGCGGGCAAGCGCCGACTGACGCGAAACGCGCGGTGAATGTGGCGCAGCGCGCCCAAATCCTGCAGCGCAAGCGCGACTTCGCCGCCGCCATCTTCACGCAGGATCAAGTCGATGTCGTTGCGCAGCCGCTGACCGCTTACCCGGCCAAGCAGCGGAAGCGCCGCCCGCATCCACTCCCCCGTGCGCCGCTCCAGCTGGAAGCCCAGCCGCCGGGCATACCGCAGCGCCCGCAGTATCCGCGTCGGATCGTCGACGAAACTTTGATCGTGCAGCGCCCGGATCCGCCGCCGCTTGAGATCCTCCAGGCCGCCGCATAAATCGAGCAAAGCGCCCGCCCCGCGCCGCGGACTGAGCTGAATCGCCAGGGCGTTGACGCCGAAGTCGCGCCGCCGCAGATCGCGCCTGATATCGCCGGGCGACACAGTGGGCAGGGCGGCCGGATGCGTGTAACTCTCGCCGCGCGCCGTGACGAGATCGACGCTGGCTGGCAGCGCTTCGAGGGCGAGCGACAGCTCGTTGGCAAGCTCGGCGTCAAGGCGCCATTTCGCCGTGCCAAATTGCTCGTGCGCCATCACTTTTCCGCCATATCGCTCCGCCAGCGATTTGGCGAATCTCGTGGCATCGCCGACAACGACCAGATCGAGATCGAGCGTTTGCCTGCCCAGCAGCAGGTCGCGCGCGACGCCGCCAGCGAGGTAAAGGGGCAAGTCGCGTTCTTGCGCCTCGCGCGAAATGGACTCGATCAGATCGGCGATATCTCCGCCAAGAAGGCGCCTGACGCGGCTTAGCTCAAAGGATGTGGAATCGCCGGCTCCGCCCGCCTTGGACATGGCTCATACCTGCGCGCGACCTATGACGGCGCGGCCCAGGGCCCGACCAGCTCACGCTCGAGCATGCTCAGCGAGGTGGAGAAATTGAAGAATGCCAGCAGCGCATAAGCCAGGGCGGCGCGCCGGTCGTCTTTGCCGCTCATGAGGCTGAAAAGACCGGGCATGATGATCGCCAGCCAGAGCATGTAAAGCGCATAGACGACGACCCGCCCGGAACGAGGCTGCAGGCCTGAAAGCAGCAGCGCGGCCCCCACCAGCAGCGTCGCCGCCGCCAGCAGCGCGTAGGTCACGACCGCGCCCCAATAATGACCCGAAATCGACTCGCGCCGCGCCGCCAGATATGCCGCCCAGCAGCCCAGCGCCAGCGAGTACATGATGTGCATGTTGAAGAGAATCTGGTGAAGGTCCGCCATTTGCCGTCACCGCCGATTCGCGATCGCTAAGGGACATTCTACCATATCGCGCCCGCCGCGCTCAAACGATGGCGATCATGCCCATATTGGACGCCAGCCAGGTCAAGGCCAGCAGATTGGCGATGATCAGACCGGGCCGCTGCACGTTGCCGCCGTCGCGCGCCAGGTTGCCGCGCATGTCGAATTCCCAGGGGAAGATGACGGTCGTGATAACGCCGATGATGAGGATCGTGCCCAGCCAGACGGGGAAGAGCGCCTGCGCGATGGCGGCGACCATGCAGAGGAGCGCGACCGCAATCGAGACGTGACCCAGGAATGAGGTCGCGCGGGCCCCCAGAAGCACGGCGGTATTCTTCAAGCCGGCGGCTTTGTCCACCTCATAGTCGACCACTTGATTGTAGAATTGGCCATAAGCCGAGAACAGGCTCGCGGCCGCGATGACCAGCCAGACGTCGCCCGGCTGCGAATCGTAAGTGAAGTAGCCGACCGCGATGAGCAGCCCGCTTAGCATCAGCGCGTGCGACACCACATCGGATATCGGCCGCGCCTTGAAGCGAAACGGATGGGCGGAATAAAGATAGCACAGCGCCAGCGTCAGCCCGCCGCTAACGAGCGCCATCGGCCCGCTAGCGGCATACAGGGCTAGCGCGGCGATGAATGTCGCGGCCGCCGCAATGGCGCCTTCGCGACGGCTAAGCAGGCCGCTGCTGATGACGTTCTGCCGCCCTTTGTGAGCGTCGAGCGCGTCATCGGGGGCGTCTTCGATATTGTTCAGCATGAAGGCGAAAGACATCGCCAGCGCATTGGCGGCCAGCGCCGCGATCAAACGCCAGTCGGCCTGCGCCGCGCCCGGCTCAAGCGCCAGCAGCGCGCCAATGACGGTGAGTGGAATCGTGAACGGCACGTGCTCGCGCCAGCGCGACAAGCGGATGACCGCTGCCAGTCTGCTGTTGCGACGCGATGCGGCTGTCTTCGTCATGGCGCTTCATACCGGCTCGCGTAAGGCGGACGACGCAATCGGCGTAGCATAACACAAGCGCGGGCGGCTGCGAAATGGCGCGCTTGCCGTCGCGGGATTAATCACGACAATAAAGCTTGGTATGATGCCGCTTATGACTCGCCCGCTTCCCTTCTTCATCGCCTTTGCAATCGCGCTGGCCGGCTGCAACCTGGCGACGCCCGCGCTGTCAGAGCCGGCCGGCGCCAGCCGCGTGCGCTTGCAGGCGAGCCCGATGCCGGCCACCGCCACCTTGGGCGCCTTGACCCGCAGCCTGCTCGAGCGGGGGCCTCCAGCGACGGCTTCCGCAGCCCCGGCCTCGGCCTGCGCGGATGAAAAAGACGATCGCCCGGCCCGACGCGTGGAAGCCGACGTCCGCATAGATTACCGAGACAAGTCGGCCGCCGTCGACCAGACGATCACCTTCTCCAATCGCGAGAAGCGCCCGCTTGAGGCGCTTCTGCTGGACGCGCAGGCGAATCAATGGGAGGACAGTTTCCGGCTGCTGGATTTGACGGTCGACGGCGAGCGGGCCGCCTACGAGCTGGCGCGGAATCGGCTGGATATCCGCCTGGACGAACCCCTGGCGCCGGGCTGCCGGCTCTTGATCGGACTGAAGTTTCGCCTGCAGCCGGCTGAAATCCGCGATGGCTTGCGTTCCTATCGCGGCTTCTTCGGTTATAGCCCGCGCCAGTTGAACCTGGGGCACTTCCTGCCGGTGGTGGCCGCGCGCCTGGATGGCGACTGGCGGATTCACGAGCCGATCGGCATCGGCGAGCAAGTGGTCTACGCCGTGGCCGACTGGCGCGTGCGGGTATCGGTCGAAAACGGGCCCGAGACGCTGTCGCTGGCCGCGCCGGGCACGGTTGCCTCGCCCGAGCCAATGACCTGGGACATCGACTTGCCGAATTCGCGCGATTTCGCCATCAGCCTGGGCGCCGAAGCGACCGTGACGCGCTTGCGGCTCGCCAACGGCATCACTGTCGAAGCCCACGCCTTCGCCGACGCCCGCATAAACGCCAACGGCATCCAGCTGGATGGCGGCGAACACGTTCTGAAGGAAGCGGAAAAAGCGCTGGCGCTATACGGCAGAGCCTTCGGACCCTACCGACGCGATAGATTCGTCATCGTCCAGGGCGACTTCCCCGACGGCATGGAATTCAGCGGGCTGGTCTTCGTCGGCGGCGCCTGGTTCACGCATTTCGAGGGCGGACCCAAGAATTATCTGACCCTGATTACCGTGCACGAGATCGCCCATCAATGGTGGTACGCCCGCGTGGGCAACGATTCCGCGCTCAATCCCTGGCTAGATGAAGCCCTGGCGACCTACAGCGAATACCTGTTCATCGAAGAATTCTACCCAGCCGAAAAAAACTGGTGGTGGACCTTCCGCGTCGCCAACTTTTTCCCGCAAGGCAAGGTCGATAGCGAGGTCTATGAATTCGACACCGCGCGCGAATATATCAACGCCGTTTATTTGCGCGGCGTGCAAATGCTGCACAATCTGCGCGTCGATATCGGCGACGAAGCCTTCTTCCAGATGCTGCGCGATTATCTGACCGCTGGCGATGGCAGGATCGCCGAGCCGACGCTCTTCTGGCGCCAGCTGCCGGCCGAGTTCCGCGCCCGGACGCTGGCGACCCGCGGCGAATACTTGCGCGAATCCAGCGATGAGGCGCTCTTTGGCGCAGCCGGGAACCAGGTGGCGCCACCCGCATCCGATGGAAAGGAGTCCTCATGAACGCGCTTCCGATTGACGCGCAGATCACCTTTGTCTATACCAGCGACCTGGCGCGCTCCGCTCAATTCTATGAAGAGATTATGGGCTTTGAGCTGGCGGTCGATCAAGGCTCCTGCCGCGTCTATCGCGTCGTCGGGCGCGAGGCGTACTTCGGCATTTGCCAGCGAGACGAGGCGCCTGTGGATCCCACGGGCTTGATCTTCACGCTGGTGACGGAAGACGTGGATCTGTGGCACGAGCGCATCACGAGCCGGGGCTGGCAATGCGAGCATCTGCCGCGCCGCAACGCCACTTACGCGATCTACCACTTCTTCGTGCGGGATCCGTCCGGCTGGCTCATCGAGATTCAGCGCTTTGACCGCGACGACTGGGACGAGGCTTGAGGCCGCTTCTAGCCCGTCGTCTTCATGCCGGCCGCGATGCCATTGATGGTCGCCAGCGTGGCGTCCAGCGTGGGCTGCCAGCGCGCGTCGTCTTCATCCAAGCCGCGCAGCTCGCGCAATAGGGCGACTTGCATGAAATTCAGCGGATCGACATAGGGGTTGCGCCGCTCAATCGATGTCTTGATGGCGGTCATATTCGCGAGCAGGGCGTCCTGCTCGGTGACGGTGATGATCATTTCGCTGCTCAGGCGGTGCTCGTCTTTGATCCAGCCGAAAAATCGCTCGCGCAGTTCAATCGGCTCGACCAGCGACGCGTAGAGCTCGGCGATGCCCATATCGGCTTTGGCGACATCCAGCTGGGCGTTGTCGATAAGCGCGTTGAAGAAAGACCAGTTGCGATACATCTCGCGCAGCAAGCCGATGCCCGCGCTTTCCTCGTCAATGTATCGCTTGAAGGCGCTGCCCAGCCCGAACCAGCTCGGCACGATCGCGCGGCTCTGCATCCAGCTGAACATCCAGGGAATGGCGCGCATCGCCGAGAAGCCGCCCTTCGCCTGGCGCTTGGCGGGCCGCGAGCTGATCTGCATTCTCGACAGCTCGTTGATCGGCGTCGCCTGCTGCCAGTAATCGAGAAAACCCTCGCTCTCGTAGACGAATTGGCGATAGCGCCTTTGGCTGAGGTCGGAGAGCCGGCTCATCGTCTCGTAATAATGGGACGGAAGGTGATGCCGCTCTTGCAAGCCCATGCCGATGAGCACGGCGTTCAGCACCTGATTCAAGTGGCGATGCCCGATGCCGCGATTGCTGTAGCGGTAGGCGATGACCTCGCCCTGTTCGGTAATTTTGACGCCGCCATGCAGCGATTCCGGCGGCTGCGAGAGGATCGCGCGATTGGTTGGCCCCCCGCCGCGCCCGATGCTGCCGCCGCGCCCGTGAAAGAGCTCGAGCGAAACGCCTTTTTCCACGCACTTCCGCGTGAGAATCCGCTGGGCGTTATACAGGTTCCAGTTGGAGGCCAGGTAGCCGCCGTCTTTGCTGCTGTCGGAATAGCCGATCATGACTTGCTGCCGCAGCCCGCGTTTGCCGGCGCGCGCCTCAAGATGCTTGAGATATTCGGCGTTCTCGAAGAGCGTCTCCATGATCGCCGACGAATGATAAAGGTCGTCGATGGTCTCGAAGAGCGGCACGATGTAGACGTCGCCGTCGATGCCAACCTCGCGCGCGAAGAGCAGCATGGCCAGCACGTCGCTGGGCTGCCGCGACATGCTGGCGATGACGGTGTCGATGACGATGGGGTCGTACCTGGCGTGGGCTTCGGCGATCATGCGCCAGGTGCGGATGATGCGCTGGGTCGTCTCGCTGAAGCCGGCGATGTCGTTCGGGAAGAGCGGGCGCCGGTTGCCGATCTCGGCCGTCAGCAGCCGCTGTTTGTCTTCTTCCGGCAGGCTGGCGTAATCGTCTGTCATGTCATAATGCTTGAAAAGCTCGTCCAAAGCCGCCGCGTGCAGGCTGGCGTCTTCGCGCACTTCCAGCGGGACCAGATGCAAGCCGAAGAGCCGCACCTTGCGCACCAGCCGCTGCACCGCGCCCATCGCCGCCCGGCTCCCGCGATGCGCCTTGAGGCTGTCCTGGATGAGCAGAAGATCGCCAAGCAGGCGCCGGCTCGAGCGATACTCGTCCCGCTCCAGCCGGCCGCGGATGATCGCCAGCATCTGACGATAAACCTCGCCAGGGAAGCGCGCGCCATCGTGGTCGCCTTGCGCGACCGCCGCCTGAAGCGCCTCTGAAACGCCAAACTGGTCGGTGTTCTGCGTGAGATTCAGCGTCAGCGTTTCGATCTCGTCCAGGTAAATTCGCCGCGCGGTTTCGCGCAAGGTGGCCAGGGTCTGCAAGGTGACGTCGGTCGTGACGTTGGGGTTGCCATCGCGGTCGCCGCCGATCCACGAGGCGTAACGCAAGACCGGCGGCAGCGCCGACCAATCCTCAGCCGGGTAGTACCGTTCCAGCGCCAGCTGCAGGTCTTCATAAATGTCGATGACCACGTCAATGATGACGGAATCGATGAAATAGATGCCGAAGTCAACCTCGTCGGAGACCTTCTTCCGCGATGCCCGCACCTGGCGCGTCTGCCAGAGCTCTTCCACCTCTTCCGCCAGGCTGGTTTCCAGTTTGCGCAGCTCGCGCGGCAGCAGATTGTGGCGGTCGCGCCGCTCCATCATCTGGGCGATCTGCCGCAGGATGACGAGGATCTCCTGCCGTTTCGCTTCGGAAGGGTGGGCGGTGAGCACCAGTCGCAGGCGCGCCTGTTCCAGCAGAGCGCGGATTTCGGTCGCCGTCTTGCCGCTGTCTTTCAACGCGCGGATGGCGTTGACGATGGATTCTCGCAGGGTACCCTTGGCTTCGCGCTGGCGGATCACGCGGATGCGCTGCAAGTCTTCCGCGATGTTGATCAGCTGGAAGTAATTGGAAAAGGCCTTGATGAGGATATTCTTCGCATTCAGGGGCAGGGTCTCGAGCCGATGCGCGAGTTGGAAGGCGGCGGCTGAATCCCCGCTGCGCCGCGCTTTGGAGGTCGCGCGGATCTCCTCGACCAGCTCAAAAGCCTCCATGCCGTTCTGCTCTTGGATGATGACGCCGAGCCAATTGCCCAGCGTGTGAATGTCTTGGCTGAGGGACGAATTGTCGGCCATCCGCTGTCACGCTCCCGCGGGCGACGACAGCCGTCGCGCGCTACAAGATGCGGCTTGCCTGGCACTATAGTTCAACTTTTAGTCCTATTCCAGTCGCAGATGACGATCTCGCGAGCCGCGCCCATCGTCTGCGGCGCTTGAAAAACGGGCGCGTCCTGCGTTATACTCCGCGTTCCAATCTCTCGCGGTTTCAATTGCACGTCTAGCCACTTAGTCAAAAAGGATGAAGCGCATGAAACGCCTTCTGTTCATTTGCACGCTGCTTTCGCTGCTGGCGATGCCGCTATTCACGACCGTCGCGCAAGACCGCAACGTTTTTGTCTACGGCCATCCCGTCGCCTTCCCCAATCTCGATCCCAGCTCCGGCAATTCCAACGAAAACGTGGTGATGGGCAACGTTTACGAGACGCTCACCTTCTATAACGCGCCGGGCAGCGACGAGATCCTCAGCCCCAAGCTGGCGGTGTCGTGGCAAGCCTCCGACGACTCCTTGACCTGGACCTTCAACCTGCGCGACGGCGTGACCTTTCACGACGGCGCCGCCTTCAATGCCGAAGCGGTCAAAAAAGCGCTCGACCGCACCATTGCCATGGGCGAAGGCTCCGCCTGGATCTTTGGCATGATCGAGTCGATTGAAGCGGTGGATGAGCTCGTGGTCCAGTTCAACCTGAGCTATCCGGCGCCGCTTGATCTGGTGCTCTCGGCCGGGTACGCCGCCTGGATCATGAGCCCGAACGCGGCCGAACAGGACAGCGCCTGGTTTAACGACGGCAACGCGGCTGGCACCGGACCCTATATGATCGCCAGCAATGAGCCGGGCCAGCGCATGATCCTGGAAGCCAATCCCGATTATTGGGGCGGCTGGTCGGAGGGCCAGTTCGACACCATCGTCTTCGACATCGTTGAAGATTCGACCGTGCTTGAGCAGATGATCCGCGCTGGCGACGCCGATTTCACCTACAGCCTGCCCTTCGATAATTACGGTCCGCTGGCGGAGGCGCCCGGTCTGTCCGTCGTGGTGACGCCATCGTTCCAGAACCTGCTGATCCTGCTGAACACGGTCAAGGAACCGACCAGCAGCAAGCTGGTGCGGCAGGCCCTGTCCTACAGCTTCCCCTACGCCGACGTGGTGTCCAGCTTATACGCCGGCCTGGGCACGCAAGCCCGCGGCCCCATCCCCGCCAATATGTGGGGGCATGGCGGCGATCTGACGCAGTTCAGCCACGACATGGACAAAGCGCGCGAATTGCTGGCGGAAGCCGGCTATCCCGATGGCGGTTTCTCGCTGGTCTACACCCATGTCGCCAGCGACCTGGACGAGCAGCAGGTCGGCGAATTGTGGCGCGCCAGCCTGGCGGAGCTCGGCGTTGATCTGGAGATCCGCGGCCTCGCCTGGCAAGCCCAGTGGGACCTGGCGATAAACGACCCCGCCAGCGCGCAGGAGGCTTTCGGTTTCTACTGGTGGCCCGATTACATCACGCCCAATTCCTGGCTGACCGGCATGTTCATCACCGAAGACGAGCCCTTCTTCAACCTCAGCTACTACAGCAATCCGGCATTCGACGAGCTGATCGCCAGCGCCTCGTCCACCAGCGGTTCCGATCGCGCGGCGGCGGAAGCCCTGTACCTGCAAGCCCAGGAACTGCTGCTGGAAGACGCCGCCGCCATCTATGTCGTGGATTTGCCGGATATTCATGTGATCCGCGATGACGTCAGCGGCTATGTCAACAATCCCGGTTATCCGCATGTCGTGTTCTTCTACGACTTGACGCGCTAATCCCGGCGCTAGGGGCCAGGCGGCGATTCGTCGCCTGGCGCCATTCCGCCGTCTGGCAAGCGACGTGGCATTTTTCAGCTTTTTTCTGCGCCGTCTGGGGCTGTCGGTCTTTGTCGTCGGCGGCGTGTTAATCCTCACCTTCATCGTCTCCCGCGTGATTCCAAGCAATCCAGCCGCGCTCTACGCCGGCGCCCGCCCGCGCCCGGAGCAGGTTGCGGAGATCGAAAAGAAGCTCGGGCTCGACAAGCCGCTGACCGAGCAGTTTCGCGTATACGTGGGCGACCTGCTGGATGGCGACCTTGGCGAGTCTTATCATTCGCGGCGCTCCATCAACACCGACCTGCGCATCTTCTTGCCGGCGACGCTGGAGCTGGTGATCGCGGCGGTGGCTATCGCGCTGGTCATTGGCATTCCGATTGGCGCGCTGGCCGGCGCCTACCCGCGCAGCGTCTTCGATTACGCCACCCGATTCGTGGCGATAGCAGGCGTATCCGTGCCATCGTTCTGGCTGGCTTTGATCGCGCAGTCCGTCTTCTTCAGTCAGCTGGGCTGGCTGCCGCTGGGCGGGCGCGTCAGCCGCGACGTCTCGCTCTTCTATCCGATAGCTGCGCAGACCGGCTTTTATTTGATCGACGCCGCTATCAGTGGCAACTGGCGCGCCTGGCTGGACGCCCTGCATCATCTGATTCTGCCGGCGCTGGTTCTCTCCGCCTATCCCCTCGGCGTCGCCATCCGCATGACGCAGGCGTCGATGCTCGAGGCGCTGTCAGAAACTTACGTCACGGCGGCGCGGGCGGCTGGCTTGTCTCGCCGCGTCATCGTCTTTAAGCTGGCGCTGAAGAACGCCATCATGCCGGCGCTCACGGTGATCGGCTTGTCATTCGCCTATTCGATCACCGGCGCCTTCCTGGTCGAGACGATTTTCTCGTTTCCTGGCGTCGGCAAATACGTCACCGAAGCGGTGCTCAATGTCGACTTCCCGGTGATCATCGCCGTCACCCTGGTCGTCACCATTTTCTATATTGCGGTCAATTTGCTGGTTGATCTCGTTCAAGCCTGGCTCGATCCGCGGGTGCGTCTGGTTTGAAGGCGAAAGCGCGCTTCCGCATTGAAGCAGGCTCGAGCGCCTGGTTTCTATTGCGCGACCGCGCCGCGATGGTCAGCCTGGCCTTTCTGATTCTGCTCGCGTTTTCGGCGATTTTCGCGCCGCTGCTGACGCCCTACGCCAGCCAAGGTCGGGGCGATCCCGATCTGAAGTCGAAGTTCAAGCCGCCTGCGCTCGAACATCCCTTCGGCACGGACGGCTTGGGGCGCGACCAGGCCGCCCGTCTGATGTTTGGCGCCCGCCGCTCGCTTTCGATGGGTTTGCTAGTCGTCTTGATCGCGATCGCGGTTGGAACTCCTCTCGGCATGGCGGCCGGCTACCTGGGCGGCTGGATTGACGAAGCGATCATGCGCGTCACCGATGTCTTTCTGGCTTTCCCGCCGCTGCTGCTGGCGATCGCGATCGCGGCCGCCTTGGGCGCCAGCTACATCAACGCGGTGCTGGCGATCGCCGTGACCTGGTGGCCATGGTACGCTCGCTTGGCGCGGGCGCAGACCCTGGTCGTCAAGGAACGCGCTTACATCGAGGCGGCGCGCGGCATCGGCGTTCGCGATCGCGTCATCATCGCTCGGCATATTCTGCCCAATATCATGACGCCGATCGTCGTGCAGGGCACGCTGGACGTCGGCACGGCGATTCTCGTGGCCGCCGGCTTGAGCTTCATCGGCTTGGGCACGCAAGCGCCATTCGCCGATTGGGGCGTGATGATCAGCGACGGGCGGCTCTTCTTTCTGTCGGGCCGCTGGTGGATGTCGACATTCCCGGGCCTGGCGATATTCTTGACGGCGATGGCTTTTAATTTCCTGGGAGATGGCTTTCGCGTGGCGGCCGACCCGCGCCTGAGAAGGCTGCTCTGATGCCGATCCTGACGGTAGAGAACCTGCAAGTGCAATTCACGACCCCCTTTGGCGCCGTCAAGGCCCTGCGCGGCATCGACTTCGAGCTGGCGAGAGGCGATATCCTGGGTTTGGTGGGCGAGACCGGCTGCGGCAAATCGGTGACCGGGCGCAGCGTCATGCGCCTCTTGGACGAGAACGCGCAAGTGACCGCCGGGCGCGTCATTTTCGACGATGTTGACCTGCTGCAGCTCTCCGAAGCCGAGATGCGCCAGATCCGCGGCAAGCGAATCGCCATGGTTTTCCAGGACCCGGCCACCGCTTTGAATCCGCTATTCACAATCGGGCAGCAGATCAAGGACGTGCTGCGCGCGCATAGCGACCTGGCCAAGCCCGCGCGCCAGCAGCAGGCGGTCGAGCTCTTGGCGAGCGTCGGCTTGCCCGAGCCGGCGCAGATGGTGGATGTCTATCCGCATCAACTCTCGGGCGGGCAGCAGCAGCGCGCCATGATCGCCCTCAGCCTGGCGGGCGAGCCCGAAGTGATCATCGCCGACGAGCCGACGACCGCGCTGGACGTGACGATACAGGCGCAGATCCTGGATTTGCTGCGCCAGCTCCAGCGCGACCGGGCGATAAGCGTCATTCTCATCACGCATGATCTCGGCATCGTGGCGGAGACCTGCCAGCGGGTGGTCGTGCTTTACGCGGGCCGCGTCGTGGAGCGGGCGTCGGTCGCGGCGGTCTTTGCCGATCCGCAGCATCCCTATACGCAAGGCTTGCTGGCGGCGCTGCCCAGGCCCGGCAGCCGGGGCAGCGATCTCAAGGTCATCCCCGGTTCTGTGCCGAGCGGGCTGGAATCGCTGGCCGGCTGCGCCTTCGCCCCCCGCTGCGAGTTCGTCATGGCGCGCTGCCGGGAGCATCAGCCACCGCTGACGATAGTTGGCGGCGAGCATCAGTCCGCCTGTCATTTGCACGAGGGCGCCTTCAATGACTGAGCCCCTGCTTCTCGCCCGCGATCTGTCGATGACTTTCACGCGTCGTTCAAGTCTCTTTGGCGCGCGCGCCCGCAAAATTCGCGCCTTGGATGGGGTCAGCTTCGAGATCGCGGCTGGCGAAACGCTTGGCGTCGTCGGCGAATCCGGCTGTGGCAAGAGCACCTTGGCGCGCTGTTTGCTGCGGCTCTTGCGCCCGACCGGCGGCTGCGTGCGCTTCGACGGCGTAGACGTGCTTTCGCTCGCGGATGACGCGATGCGGCGCCTCCGCCAGCGCATGCAGATCGTCCTGCAGAATCCGTTTTCGTCGCTGAATCCGCGGCTTGCGGGCTTTGACCTGGTCGCCGAGCCGCTGCGGACGCACCGGACTATGTCGCGCGCGCAGATGAGAGAGGCGGTCGCGGCGCTCTTGGCCGAGGTCGGCTTGACCAGCGACTTCATGAGCCGCCACCCGCACCAGCTCAGCGGCGGGCAGGCGCAGCGCATCGCTTTGGCGCGTTCTCTGGCGCTGAATCCGTCTTTGCTGATCCTGGACGAGCCAACTTCGGCGCTGGACGTCTCGGTGCAAGCCCAGATCATCAATCTGCTGATTCGGCTGCAGCGCCAGCGCGGCTTGACTTATCTGTTCATCACCCACGATCTCGGCGTCATCCAGCATATCAGCGACCGCATCGCCGTGATGTACCTGGGCAAGATCGTCGAGGAGGCGGCCAGCGAAGCGATATTCGCCGATCCAAAGCATCCTTATACCCAGGCGCTGCTCTCGTCGACGCCATCGCCCGACCCGGCCAGCGGCAGCGAGCGGATCATCCTGCCGGGCGCCGCCCCCAGCGCCGCGACGCCCCCGCCGGGCTGCGCATTCCATCCGCGCTGCGCCCATGTGATGGACCACTGCCGAGCCGAGTACCCGGCCCCGCGAGCGGTCGGCGAGAGCCATCGCGTCAGCTGCCATCTCTACGAAAACGAGCGCGCCTGACCCTTGGAAGGCAATTGTGAATATGAAACGAACATGGAAACGGGACGGCAAAAGATGACGCGTCAACGACTGGCGATCGATGTCGGCGGCACCTTCGTCGACTTTGTCGCGCTCGACGAAGAAACCGGCGACGTCCGGATTGAAAAATCGCTGTCGTCCGGCTCGCTCGAAAAGCGCTTTTTTGAGGGCATCGACAATCTCGAGCTGGATCTGCGCGCGCTGGATACGATCATTCATGGCTCGACCCTGGTGATCAACACGATCGTGCAGGAGCGCGGCGCCCGCGTCGGCTTGATCACCACGAAGGGCTTCCGCGACGTGCTCGAGCTGGGCCGCGGCAATCGCGAAGAGATTTACAACTTGTTTTATCGCCCGCCAGAACCCCTGGTCGAGCGTTATCTGCGGCTCGAGGTCAACGAGCGCCTCGATGCCCGCGGCCAGGTCGTCACGCCGCTGGACGAAGCCGAAGCGCGCCGGGCCATCCAAAAACTCAAGGCGGAAGGCGTCGACGGCATAGCGGTCATTTTCCTGCATTCATATATCAATCCTGCGCATGAGGAGCGGATGCGCGCGCTCGTCATGGAAGAATGCCCGGGACTGGAAGTGACGATCTCCTCCGAGATCTGCCGCGAGTGGCGCGAATTTGAACGCAGTTCCACCACGGTGCTCAATGCCTACGCCAAACCGAGACTGTCGCGCTATCTGGGCGCGCTGCAAGACGAGCTCGAAGCGAGGCGATTCACGGGAAGGCTGAACGTCATGCAGTCATCCGGCGGCGTCACGTCGCTGCGGGCGGCCAGCGAGGGACCTGTGCGCACGATCGTCTCGGGCCCGGCCGGCGGCGTGATTGGCGTGGCCGCGCTCGGGCGCCAGCTGGGCGAGACGAATCTGGTGGCGGCGGACGTCGGCGGGACGACCTTCGACGTGGCGCTGATCCGCGAAGGCAAGCCCCTGGAGCAGACCGAACACCGAATCAATCGCCGGCCCGTCCTGCAGCCGACCATCGATATCGTCTCGATTGGCGCCGGCGGCGGCAGCGTCGCCTGGCTCGACGAAGCGCAGGGCTTGAGAATCGGGCCGCAGAGCGTCGAAGCCGACCCGGGCCCAGCCTGCCTCGATCTGGGCGGCGAGCTGGCCACGGTCACCGACGCGCAGCTCCTGCTCGGTTACCTTGATCCCGATTATTATCTGGGCGAGCGCATGAGTCTGAATCGTCGACGCGCCGAGCAGGTTATTCACGAGCGCGTCGCCGCTCCCCTCGATATGCGCCTCGTGGACGCGGCCGCCGGCATCGTGCATCTCGCCAATATGAATATGGCTTTCGCTATCCGCAACATCACCATCGAGCGGGGCCACGATCCGCGCGACTTCTCGCTGGTCTGTTATGGCGGCGGCGGCGGGCTCTTCGCCGGTTTCCTGCTGAACGAGCTGGGCGCGGCGCAGGCGATTATTCCGCGGCATCCGGCGACATTCTCCGCCTGGGGTTTGCTGAACGCCGACTTTCGCGAGGACGACATCCGCACATTCCTGCTGCCTTTCGCCGAACTTACAAAAGCGGGGCTGGCGGCGGAGCTGGAGCGGCTGGAAGCGGCGGTCCGCGCGCGCTTCGCCGAAAATGGCATGGCTTCCGCGACCACTTCAACCCGGTTTCACGCCTCGATGCGCTATCACGGGCAGGAGCATACGGTGAAAGTTCCGATACTGCCCGGCGATCTCGACGACGGGCTGACCGCGCTGCGCCGCCGGCTGGACGAATACCACGAGCGCGCATATTCGCTGAAGCTGCCGGGGTCGGCCGCCGAGATCGTCAACCTGCAGGTCTCGCTTATCGGCGTCACGAGCAAGCCGGTGATGAAAAAGCGGGCTATCGACCCCTCTGGCGAGCCGCTGAAGGGCGAGCGCCGCATAGCCGTTCGCGATTATGGCGAGGCTCTGCTGGCGCAAGTTTATGATCGCGAGAAGCTGGCGCCCGGCGCGCTGATTAGGGGACCCGCCATCATCGAAGAGTGGACCTCAACGGCGCTTATCCTCCCCGATCAGTCGGCGACAGTCGACGACTACGGCAATCTAGCGATAAAGCGAGCGCAGACATGATCAGAGTCGACCCCATAACTACGCAGGTGATCCGCAACGCGCTGAAGGCGGCCGCCGATGAAATGATGATCAGCCTGATCAAGACGGCGCATAACCCGCTGATCTACGAAGTGCAGGACTTCGGGCTGGCGATCACGAATCATCGCGGCGAATTGCTGGCGGAAGGCTCCGGCCTGCCCGGTTTCATGGGCTGTCTCGGTCCCACGGTGCGCAGCGGCTTGCGCGAACTGGGCGCGGACGGCTTCCAGGAAGGCGACATTGTGCTGGCGAACGAGCCCTACGAGACGGGCACGCATATCAGCGACACCGCCGTCTACATGCCCATTTTCTGCCAGGGTCGGCTGGTCGCCTTTTCGGCATTGATGGCGCATTGGGCCGATATCGGTGGCAAGACGCCGGGCGGCTGGTGCCCGGATACCACCGACATTCACCAGGAGGGCATGATCTTCTTCCATGACAAACTTGTCGACGCGGGCGAATTGAACCATGCCTTCCTGGGCTTCATCCTGAAAAACACGCGCTTTCCTGAACTTGTTCACGGCGACCTGAACGCCATGATCGCCGCTTGCCGCACTGGCGCGCGACGATACGCCGCCCTCTGCGAGCGCTATGGCGCGGACACGATCGAGCGGGCGATGGATCAAGTCTTCGATCAATCCGAAGCGATGATGCGCGCGAAAATACGCGAGATCGCCGACGGCTCGTATGCCGCCAGCGTCTTTATGGATCACGACGGCGTTGAGCTCGACAAGCCCTACAAGATCGCGGTCACAGTTAGCGTGCGCGGCGACGAGATGCATATCGATTGGACGGGCACGGCGGATACGGTAACGGGGCCCACCAATCATCCCTTCATCGGCACGGTCGCCATGTCCGAGACGGCGCTCAAGTCCCTGACGATGCCATTCGATCCGATGAATCACGGGCATACCCGCCCGCTTAAGGTGACCGCGCCCGACAACACGGCGGTCAGTCCGCTATATCCGGCGCCGACCGATTCTTACGGTTACGTCGCCGAAATGGTGGTCCACCTTATCGTCAAGGCGCTGTCGAAGGCGATTCCGGAGCGTTGCCCGGCGGCTTCGTATCAGATGTTCGGCTGCGTCTTTTATCGCATGGACCCGCGACATGGCGAGCCCTTCATTTTCATTGAACCGCTGGATGGCGGCGGCGGCGCCTTCCCCCATGCCGACGGACCCAGCGGGCTGGTCTTCGTGGGCAATGGCAACGCGCCAAACACGCCCACCGAAGTCATCGAAGGGCGCTATCCCCTGCGCGTTCGCCGGCATACCTTTAACCTCGAAGGCGCGGGCGACGGCAAACACCGCGGCGGGTTCGGCGTGATCCGCGAATATGAAATGCTGGAAGACAATATCCTCATCCAGACGATGAACGAAAACACGAAGGACCGGCCTTGGGGCTTGCATGGCGGTGGCGACGCGGGCCTCAGTCGGGCGCTGGCTTGGGCGGGCAGCGAGCGCGAAGAAGTCATCACGCAGCGCGTCTATTTCTATGGGCCCTTCAACCGCGGCGATATCGTCACGCAGATTTCCGCGGGCGGCGGCGGCTGGGGCGACCCGGCCGAACGCGAGCCAGAACGCATCGCTTACGACCGGCGCAATGGTTACATGCCGTCTGCCGAGCGATAACAGGCGCCGACTGAGCCGACGCTCATTCCACCAGCGGCCGATACTGCAGAGCTTCGGCGATATGCGCGACTTCGATCTCGCCCGCGGCGTCGAGATCGGCGATCGTGCGGCTGAGCTTGAGCACGCGATGATAGCTGCGCGCGCTTAACTGGAGTTTCCTCACCGACAAGGTCAAGACCTGCCGCGCGTCCGCATTCAGCGGGCAGAACTCGTCGATCTGGCTGACGGTCATATCGGCGTTGGCGAAGAGACCGGGCTGCGCCTGGAAGCGCTCCGTCTGGCGGCAGCGAGCGGCTTCGACGCGCTGGCGTATATCCCGCGAGCTCTCGGCGCGCGCGTCGCTCAGCAGCTTGTCAAAATCGACGCGGGGCACGTCGACATGGATATCGATGCGATCGAGGATGGGACCCGAAATCCGCGATTGATAGCGCTGGATCTGATTTGGCGTGCAGCGGCAAGCTTGAAAGGGATCGCCGTAAAAGCCGCAGGGGCAGGGGTTGCGGGCGCCAACCAGCAAGAAATTGGCGGGGAAAGTGATGCTGCCCTTGGCTCGGCTGATGGTCACGACCTTGTCTTCTATCGGCTGGCGCAGCACTTCCAAAACCTTGGTCGAGTGTTCGTTTATCTCGTCCAGGAAGAGGACGCCGCGATGCGCCAGGCTAATCTCGCCCGGTTTGGGGATGGAGCCGCCACCGACCAGCCCGACCTGCGAGATCGTATGATGGGGGGCGCGGAAAGGACGCTGGCGCACGAGCGGCTCGTCCTGCGATAGCATGTCGACGATGGAGTATATGCGGGTGACCTCGAGCGACTCCTGCTGCGTCAAGGCCGGCAGGATGCCCGCCAGCGCCCGCGCCTGCAGGCTCTTGCCCGCGCCCGGCGGACCCGACATCAGGATATTGTGATTGCCCGCCGCCGCCACTTCCAGCGCGCGTTTGACATGCTCTTGACCGCGAATATCGGCGAAGTCTTCAACGCCATCCTCAAGCGCCCGGCCGGCTTGTCGTTCGGCGGGCTCGGCGCGATAAGGCGGGATCGGGTTCAGCTGATAAAGATGCTCGACCAGCTGCCCGAGCGACCGCACCGGGATGACGGCGATGCCTTGAATCAGGGCGGCTTCGGCGGCGTCGGCTTCGGGCACGTAGACCGTGTCCAGCCCATGCTGCATGGCGGTGTAGGCCATCGGCAAGACGCCCTGGACGTGGCGGATGCTGCCGTCCAGCGAGAGCTCGCCGATGAACATGGCGTTATCGAGCATGTGCAGGGGGATTTGGTCGGTGGCGCCCAGCGCGCCGATGGCGATCGCCAGGTCATACAAGGGACCGTGCTTGGGAATATCGGCGGGCGACAGATTGACCACGTAGGCTTTGTTGGGGAAGCGCAAGCCGCTGTTGCGGATGGCGGAGCGGGCGCGGTCTTTGCTCTCGCGGACGGCGGCGCCGGGCAAGCCAACCAGGTTGAAGCTGGGCAATGCCGCGCGCGGGTTGAAGTCGGTCTGCACTTCGACGATGTGGCCGTCCAAGCCGATGACGGCGCAGGTGTTGACAATGGCTAGCATGGGCGCTCCCGACAGCCTGGCGGTTCTCAGGCAATATTACAAGGGAATGCGGCGAAAATCATTGCCCGAAAATGACCGAGCCGTCATTAGGCCCGCCCCCGCAGCCACGGAATAATCCCCCCAGCCCGCACGATCGCCATAACCTGCCCCGGCAGCGGCGAAAACGAAACCTGCCCGCCAGCAAACTCAATTCTGGCGCCGGCCATGTCTATTTCAATTTCGTCGCCCGTCTCGACCTGCGCGACCAGCTCGGGACAAACGATGACCAGCAGACCGCTGTTGATCGCGTTCCGATAATAGATCCGCGCGAAGCTGCTCGCGATCACGGCGTGGATGCCGGCCGCGTTCAGACAAGTGACCGCTTGCTCGCGGCTGCTGCCATTGCCCCAGTTGCGCCCGGCGACGATGACATCGCCCGCTCGCGCCCCGCTGGCGAAGCTCGGATCCAGGTCTTCCAGGGCGTGCCGCGCCAGCTCACGCGGATCCTGGTCGATAGTGTAGGTGTACTTGCCGGGGAAGATGACGTCCGTATTGACGCCGTCGCCATATTTCCAGACGCGGTGGCGCGTTGTCGTCATGCGCCGGCTGCTCCCTGCTAAGTCCAAGTAAGTCGTGAAACAACTATTCACCACAGAGTCACAGAGGGCGCAGAGAAAACCTCTTGCTTTGCTCTCGGCGCACTCTCTAAAACTCGGTGTCCTCGCTGGCGAGTATTTTGAATGTCTTACTTGATTTTACTCTTGTCGTCCGCATGATCGCCCGTGACGCCCGCTCAGGTCAAGTCGGCTGGATGCGTCAAGCGCCCGGCCAGGCAGCTCGCCGCCACGACCGCCGGGCTCGACAGATAGATTTCCGCCTCGGGCTCGCCCATGCGCCCGCGAAAGTTGCGGTTGGCGCTGCTAATGCAGACTTCGCCGGGCGCGAGAACGCCTTGATGCACCCCCATGCAGGGTCCGCAGCCGGGCGTGCCAATCGTCGCGCCAGCCTCGACCAGGTCGCTGATGTAGCCGGCCTCGGCCGCGTCTCGCAGCACGACTGACGACGCCGGGATGACGATAAGCCGTTTCTTCAGCCGCTTGCCGCGCAGCACCTGCGCCGCCGCCGCGATGTCCTCGAGCCGTCCATTCGTGCAGGTGCCGATGAAGCCGACATCGACGCGCGTTTTGGCGAGCGCCGAGAGCGGTCGTACATTGTCGGGCGCATGCGGGCAGGCGACCATCGGCTCGATCAAGCTCAGGTCGACGCGATGCGCCACGCGATATTCCGCGTCCGGATCGGGCAAAAGCGCGCGCTCCTGGAAGTAGGCCAGCCGCTCGTCGCAGTCATGCGGGCAGGTTCGCCGCAAGGTCGCGCCTAGCCACTCCCAGGTGATGTCGTCCGGCGCGATGCAGGCGTTCTTTGCCCCCATCTCCGCCATCATATTGGTCAAGACCGCGCGCGAATCCGGCGAGAGCCCGGCCAAGCCATCGCCATCAAATTCGACCGCCATATAGGTCGCGCCATCGGACGACATCCGCCCGATCAGATCGAGCGTCAAATCTTTGACCGTCACGCCCTGCGCCAGTTTTCCCGCCAGCGTTATGCGCATCGTCTCGGGGACGCGCAGCCACAATTGCCCCTTCGCCCACAATGCCGCCACTTCGCTGCGCCCGACCCCCGCGCTGAACGCCCCCAGCCAGCCATAATGCGTGCTGTGGCTGTCCGCGCCAAGGAGCGTCATGCCCGGCCCCACGATCCCTTCCTCGCAGAGGACCTGGTGGCAGATGCCGCGGCCAACTTCGAAGAAATTGGCGATGCCTTGTTCACGGACGAAGTCGCGGACGCGCGCGTGATTCCGCGCATGACTGGCGGTCGGCGGCGGAACCGCGTGGTCGAGGGTGATGGCCAGCCGATCGGGATATTTGACGCGCCCCTGCGGCAGCTGCCCGAAGATCGCGGCGATGGCGGCGGTATTGTCATGGCTCAGCACGACATCCGGCTCAATGACGACGATTTCGCCGGGTTTGACTTGGTCGCTGCCGCTGGCGCGCGCCAAGAGCTTCTCGGTCAAAGTCTGCGGCGACAAGGGCGAGCCACTTTCTCAATTGGGCTTGGTCGATAGTCTGCTACAATTGCCGCTTGATTTTCGGCGAATGGCATTGGGGCGCTCCATGCTGCCGCAGGATCTGCGCGACAAACTTCATCACAACGCCTTTGTCAACATCATGGACGGCAGCTTATTCGGCTTCGGCGTCATGGGCTTGGCATCCTATGTTACCATAATCCCGCTCTTCCTGTCCTTCCTCACCGAATCGACCGCCTTGATCGGCTTCGTCGCCACGCTCTTCCATATCGGCTGGCAAGCGCCGCAGCTTGTCACGTCCAGTTACGTCGCCAGTTTGCGCCGCTACAAGCCCATGGTCGTGGCGATGACGCTGGTCGAGCGCCTGCCCTATTTTGGCCTGGCGCTGCTGGCGATCATGATCCCGACAATTGGCGCGGAGACGGCGCTGCCATTGGCGCTGCTCTTGCTGGCCATACAGTCGCTCGGCGGCGGCTTCACTGGCACGGCCTGGCAGAGCATGATCAGCAAGATCATGCCGCCACATCGTCTCGGCTCGTTTTTTGGCATGCAGTCCGCTTGCGTCAATCTCTTTGGCGCGGGCGGGGCGCTGCTCGCCAGCTTTATCCTGGAACGGCTGGCTTTCCCCGAGAGTTTTTCGCTGCTTTTCTCGCTGGCGGGCGTCAGCCTGCTTTTGTCATTTGTTTTCCTGGCGCAGACATACGAGCCGCAGAGCCAGCCAAGAGATGTCGCCGAGCCGATCAAGTGGCGGCAATTCGGCGGGCGGCTGCGGCAGATCCTGCGCGACGACGCCAATTTCCGCTGGTTCCTGACAGCGCGCGCCTTGACAGCTGTGAGCCTCACCGCCATCTCGTTCTATACAATCTTCGGCATTCGGCGCTATGGCATGTCGCCCGAATTCGTCGGCGCCGTGACCAGCGCGCTCCTGGTATCGAATATGCTCAGCAGTTCGGTCATCGGCTGGGTTGGCGATCGCTGGGGGCATCGCCGCGTCTTGATTGGCGCCAATCTGCTGACCGCGCTGGCGATTGGCCTTGCCCTTTCGGCGGCTGAGGCCAGCTGGTTCTACGCCGTCTTCGCGTTGACTGGCGTCGTCAATTCGGCGCAATGGTCGACGATCATGACGCTCACGGCGCAGTTCGGCTCGGTGGCCGAGCGCCCCTATTTCATCGGCATGGTGAACAGCTTCGTCGCCCCGGTGACGATCTTCGCGCCCATCATCGGCGGCTGGCTGGTCGATGCCGTCAGCTTCGAGCTGGCATTCGGCATCTTCGCGCTGGCCGCCCTCGTGTCGGCGCTGGTGTATGTTGTTTTGATGGGCGATCCGCAAAGCGCGGCAGCGGCGCGAAAACGCGGCGTCGCGTCCGGCGACTAATCGGGGATTGGCAGCGTCAACTGCCTGATGATCCTGTCGACATCGTCCAGGGTTATCGGTTTTTCGTCCGCCATCAGCTTCACCTGCGCCGTAACCAGGCTGAGCGTCTCTTCTGGCAGCGCGACGCCACGCGCCGCGGCGTATTCGCGGAGGGCGTTGCGCCCCACCAGGCGATGCGCGACATCAATGATCCGCGACATGCCAAAATCCTCCGGATCGATCGCCTCGTAAGTGGTCGGGTTCTTCAGCACGGCCTTGGTGTGGACGCCCGCCTTGTGGTGAAAGGCGACTTCGCCCGTAATCGGCGTATTGTAAGGGATCTCGATGCCCAGCTTCCGCGCGACCAGCCCTTCAAGCGCCGGCAGCAGGCTCAGGTCGTATTTCGCCACCAGCGACTTGTCACAGGTGTACAGGCGGCCGATTAGCGCGCCCATCGGGGTGATGCCATTGCGCTCGCCCACGCCGAGAACGGTCGTGTCGATATGCGTCGCCCCGGCTTGCAAGGCGCAGAAGGCGTTGGCGACGGCGCAGCTGCTGTCGTTATGCCCGTGAAATTCAATATCGCAGCTGACCACGTCGCGCAGGTTGGCGATGAGATTGTAGGTCTGCAGCGGGTCGGCGATGCCCACGGTGTCGGCGACGCCCACGCGGTTGACGCCGGCCAGATCCATCGCGCGATAAACCGTCATCACATCGGCGAAATTGCTGCGAAAGGTGTCTTCCGTGCTGAAGCGCGTTTCGATGCCGCGCCCCTTGAGATAGGCGATGACCTCCTGCCCGATATCGATGACCTGCTCCAGGCTTTTGCCATGGCTGTACTCGCGCATGTATTCCGAAGTGCCGATATAGACGTCGGCGCCGTCAATGCCGCACTCGACCGCCAGCCGGGCATCGTCCATATTCGCGCGGATATGCGTCAGCAGCTTGAACTGGCGCGGCATATCGGCCAGGGCGCGGATGGCGTCGGCGCTCTGCGGGCTGGCCACCGGCGTCGACAGCTCCATGTATTCCACGCCGAATTGGTCGAGATGCTCGGCGATCTCGCGCTTGTCATCCAGTGTGAAGTGCGCGCCGCGGAACTGCTCGCCCTCGCGCAAGGTGGAGTCGATGAAATTGAATTGCTGAACCGGGATATGTCTTCTGCGCATCGCGTCGCCAGGCGTCATTCAGATGGTCTCCAGAACCCGCGTCAATACCGCGATCGCGCGCAGGTATTCGTCAAGATCAATATGCTCGTCCGGTCGGTGATCGAGCGCCGAATCGCCCGGTCCATAAGCCACGATCGGGCAGCCCCAGCGCGGACCCACAACGTTCATGTCGGAAGTGCCGGTTTTGTTGACAAAACGAGGCGCGCCCCCTTCCGCGCGAATGGCGCGCCGGAACTGACGGCTCAGGATGCTGTTCTTGGCGCCGACAAAGGCAAGTTCCCCGCCGCGCGCGGTCACGGTTGCGCCGTCGCCCGCCGGGAACTGCCGCGCGATTTCAGCCGGCGCGATCCCCGGCGGAAGCCGCAAACCGACCGTCATCTCCGCGATGCCGTCCACCCCCTCCTGCCAGGTGTTGATATCGCGGATCGAGGGATCCAAGCGGGCGAAGAGCGAGGCGACGCCGTCATTCGCGTCGTCGCAGTAGGTATTGATCGCCTGCCAGTAGGCGAGGGCGCGTTCGGCCGGGCTGAGGTCTTCGCCCGCGCTGTGCGACAAGCCGCCTTGCCAGCGCCAATCGAGCAGGAGCCGCCCCTTGTAACCCAATGTGATGCGATCCCAGCGCGATGGCTCGCCTATGACGCAGATGGCCGGCTGATATTGGCGCAGGGCATGACGCGCGCCCCGGCTGGTGGCCGCCTCTTCTTCGACCGCGCCGATGACGATGACCCGCAGGTCGCCGCTCAGACGGGCTCTGGAAGCCGCGACCGCGAAGGCGCAGAGCGGTCCTTTGGCGTCAACCGCGCCGCGGCCATGCAAGACGCGTCCTTCTTGCCGAACCGCTGGAAAGCCGGCGAAGGTGTCGATATGCCCGAGCAGAACGATCTGGCGGGCGCCGCCGCCGATGATGCCGACCGCGTTGCCGGCTTCGTCAACGAAAGCCTCGTCGTAAGCCGCGCCGCGCATCCAGCTTTTCAGAAAGTCCGCCGCCGCCGCCTCGTGGCAGGACGGGCTGGGGATGGCGACCAAATCGCGCAGGAGCGCCTCGGCCTGGCTGTCAGATACGCTGGACATGGCTCAGCCCAAGACCCGCTTGATGGCGTCAGCCAGGGTCGCGAGCTGGTCGCGGCTGATAATGAGAGGCGGAAGCAGGCGCAGCGTATTGAGGCCGGCGGGCAATGCCAGAACGCCATTCTCCTGCAGCGCCTTGAGAACGGGCGTCACGCGGCCACGCAGTTCAATGCCGATCATCAATCCGCGACCGCGAACCTCGCGCGCGCCACGGAGCTGCATCGCCATCAATTCCTTTATGAACGACTCGCCGTTGACCCGCGCGCTTCCCGCCAGGTCCTCATCGCGAATCGTCGAAATCGCGGCGATGGCGGCGGCGCAGGCCAGCGGATTGCCACCGAAGGTGCTGCCATGGCTGGCGCGAGGAATGGGACCATGCGCTTCCCGCCAACAGACCGCGCCCATGGGCAGACCGCCCGCGATCGCTTTGCCCACGGAAATGATGTCGGGCGTGACGCCGGCATGCTCAAAGCCAAACCACGCCCCGGTGCGCCCGAATCCGGTCTGTATCTCGTCCACGATCAGCATGGCGCCGGTTTGATCGCAGCGCTCGCGCAGGGCTTGCATATAGGCGTTCGTGGCGGGGTGAACGCCGCCTTCGCCTTGTACGGCTTCGATCACAACCGCCGCCGTCGCTTCCGTGATGGCGAGCCGCGCCGCTTCGATGTCATTGAAGGCGACATACTCGACGGCCGGCAGCCATTCTTGAAAGGGCTTGCGATATTTCCGCGTCCAGGTCAAGGACAGGGCGCCGGTCGTGCGGCCATGGAAGGAACGCTTGGCGGCCACGATGCCATCGCGACCGGTGAGCAGCTTGGCGACCTTCAGCGCGCCCTCGTTGGCTTCCGCGCCACTGTTGCAGAGAAAGAAGCGCTTTAGATCGCCGGGCATGATTTCTGTCAGCAGCGCGTAGAGCTCGGCGCGGCGATCATTGTAAAAGGACTCGTGACAGGTGATCAGGGTCGCCGCCTGCTCGCTGATGGCGCGAATAACGGCTGGGTGACTGTGCCCCAATGCGGCCACGCCTTGGCCGCTGGTGGCGTCCAGATAGCGGTTGCCCTGCTGGTCAAAAACATAGACGCCCTCGCCGCGGACCAATGCCGTCGGTCGCTTGCCATAAGCGCCGGAGCCATGCCGGTTTTCCAGTTCAAAAACAGTCGGCGTTTCGATCATGGCGTGAACCTCGTACCCGCTCCCTCAAGCGCTTGCGAGGCCGGCTTGTGGACGCGGCCATCGGCGATGATGACGCGCCCGACCCCGTGTTCAAGCGCCTCTTTCGCCGCCAGCACCTTGCGTTTCATCCGCCCCTGCGCCCAGGCGAGCGCGCTTTCTATAGCTGCCCGCGGAACCTTGCTCACGAGCGACGATTCGTCAGGAAAGTTGCGGTACAGCCCGCGGACGTTGCTCAATATGACGAGCGCATCGGCCTGCAGCGCGCCAGCCACGGCGGCGGCGGCGCGGTCGCCATCGACATTCAGCAAGCCATCGTCGCTCTGCGCCATGGGCGGCAACGCCGGAGTCAGATTATCCGCCAGCGCTTGAGTCAGTCGCTGCGAGTTGGCGCCGGTAATTGAGCCGCTGTGGTCATCGCGGATGATGCGGACGCGTCCATTGACGACCGCGCGGATGGCGGTCTTTCGCCGCGCGTTCAATACGACCTCGCCGCCGACGAAGCCCCGAGCTTGCGCGCCCCGCGCCTGCAGTGCCGTCACGACCCTCTGGTTCGCCATTTCCGCCGCGCGCACATAAACATCGCGCAGGGCCGGCGGCGTGTAGCGCGAGCTGTGCCCGGATGGCGAGGTCAGCGTTTGCACCTCGATGCCCTTTTCCAGGCAGAGGCGATTCATGATGGCGCTGACGCCGTGTATGACGACGAGCGGGCGCCGGCGGGCGATGTCCGTCAGATCGTCGCAGGCCGCTTCCAGATCCAAGCCTTCGCCGCCACCCAATTTCACCACCAGCAAACCTGTGCCAGACATTGCTTTTCATCGTCCTATGGGTAGATGCCGGGGAATTCCAGCCCGGTCGTTTCATCAATGTCCAGCATCAAATTCATTGATTGGACGGCGCTGCCGGCCGCGCCCTTGCCCAGGTTGTCCAGCGCGGCGATGACGACCAGATGCGCGCCGTCGTCATCGAGCTCGAAGCCGATATCGCAATAGTTCGTGCCGGCGACCACGCGCGGTTCCGGCAAGCGATGCAAACCCGTTTTGCCGCTCGCCAGCCGCACGAAGGGTTCGCCACGATAGCGCCCGCGATACAGCCGCCAGATATCGCGCTCGACTTTGCTTTCGCGCAGATAGCAGTGCGCCAGCAAATGGACGCCGCGAACCATCTCGATCGCCGTGACCGCGAAATGAAGCGGAAAACCGTCGCCGAGCGCGAGCCGCGCTTCCGCCAGGTGTCGATGACCGGTGGCTTTATAGCTGCGCACGGCGCCACTGCGTATCGGGTGATGCGAGCCGGGGTTGGCTTTATTGCCGCCTTCCGACGAGCCGACCTTGATCTCGATGGCGGCGCGCTCCAGGATGCCCGCCTCGACCAAGGGCAGCAGCGCGAGATTCACCGCCGTCGCGTTGCAGCCGACCCCGCTGACGTAGCTCGCGCCGAGCAGCGATTCTCGATTGACCTCGGGCAGGCCATAGACGAAGCGATTCAGCCAGCGCGGCGCCGGGTGCGGCTCGCCATAAACTCTCTCGTACGTGGCGGCGCAATCGAGGCGAAAATCGGCCGAAAGGTCGATCAGCTTTGGCGCCAGACCGGCGTAATGATCGATATTGCGCGCATTCGTCCCGTGCGGCAGCGCCAGGAAGAGCAGATCGCATTCGTCCAGCGCGTCGGGGTGAATGAACTTCAAGCGCGAGACGCCCCGCATATTCGGATGGGCGACATGCACGTAGCGCCCCGCTTGCTCGCGGCTGGTGATCTGCGTCAGCTCGACCTGCGGGTGACAATGCAGCAGGCGAAGCAGCTCGCCGCCGGTGTAGCCGCTGCCGCCAACGATTCCCGCCCGAATCACGCTGGCACTCCTACTTGCCCGATGACGAAGTCGATGACTTCCTGGGCGATATCGACGCCGGTCGGCTTGCTGCTGTTGCGGAATTCCATCGTATGGTTGATCTCGTTGACGACAAAGTCGCCGGCCGCGTCTTCCAGCAGGTCGACCGCCAGGATGCCGCCGCCAACCGCATTCGCCGCGCGCACGCAGATATCGTCGAGAAGCGGCGTCACCGGGCAGTTGGTCGCCAAGCCGCCGCGGGCCGTATTCGTGATCCAGTGATTCGATTCGCGGTAGATCGCCGCGATGGTTCGCTCGCCGACGACAAAAGCGCGGATGTCCCGCCCCGGCTTGTCGACATATTCCTGTACGTAATAGGTATGATGATTGTAATCGCCCAGGGTCTGCCGGTGTTCGAGGATGGCTTCGGCGCTGTCGCGGTTGTGGACGCGCGCGAGCAGCCGCCCCCAGGAGCCGGTGACCGGCTTCAGCACGGCGGGGTATTCGACATCTTCAATCGCTTGCATGGCGCTCTTGGGCGTGAAGGCGACGCGGGTATGTGGCTGCGGGATGCCCTGCCGCATCAAGGCGATGCTGGTGCGCAGCTTGTCGCTGCAGGTCGCCGCCGTTTCATAGGTGTTGAAGCTGCGGATGCCCCAGCTGTTGAGGATGGCCAGGGCGTACATGCCGCGCGATGTGCTGACGCAGCGCTCGAAGACCAGGTCATAATCGCGCCAGGCGAGGCCCGAGGGCGCCAACTGATCCGCGCCTTGGGTGATTTCGAAGTTCAGCTCGCGGTCGAGGATGATATCGGGGCTGATGTCGCGATTGTTGAAAGCCGCCAGAATCAGCTTCTCTTCGGCGCGAATATGCGTGACCAGCAGGGCGACGCGCATGTGGCTTATTCTCCCCAGTCCTCTTCGACTTCGGGCGCCAGCTCCAGCGAAATCGGGTCGAGGCTCATGATCTCCAATTCAGTGCCGCACTCCTCGCAAGACAGCAGCTCGTTCTCCATGGCGTCGGCCGGGATCTCGACCTCGCCTTCGCATTCCGGGCACAGCGGCGGTTCGCTAGTCATGGTCGCATCTCCTGAATCGAAACCTCAAAACAAAAAACCCGCCGTATGGGCGGGCGCGTGTTTATCTCTGTAAAGCAACGCAAACAAGCCCATACTCAGCAGGCGCCGGTCTTCTTCGCCTTCTTGACGCCAATTGCGCCGCCGTTCTCGTTAAGCATTGCTTGCCGCTCGTCCGCGTTCCCTTATTCACGCTAACCTTATCGCCTGAATCGGCAAAACCCAATAATCATTTTGTACGAAAAACCAAATCTCGCAAACTCAACGCTAACTATTCGCCAAATCTTTTCAGCGTTTCAGCCAGGGGCGGCAGGTATTTCTCGCCAAAAATCGTGAGGTGAATCAGCAGCGGATAAAGATTGTAGATATGCCGCCGCGTTGTGTAAAAGTCCTTTTCGACCGGAATATGGCTGCCATAAACCTCGAAAAATTCCGCGCCTGTGCCGCTGAACAAGGTCATATAGGCGAGCTCCATCTCGTTATGCGCATAATAGATCGCGGGGTCGATGACGCCGGTCACCCGCCCGGCGCGCGCCAGCACGTTCGTCTTCCACATGTCGCCGTGGATCAGCGCGGGTCGATCCGGCTCGATGAGGAGCTCGTCCAGCCGATCCGCCATCCGCAGCAGCCGCCCCTCAAGCGCGGCCGGCAGTTGGCCAGCGCGCCGCGCGACCCCGATCATATAGCGCAGCCGATGCTCGCGGAAGAAGGCGATCCAGGATTCCATCGGCGGATTCGGCTGATGAAGCGGACCGATCAGAGTGTCGCGTTCGTGGCCGAAGGTCGGGCGCGTCTTTTGATGGCAGCGCGCCAGCAACTCGCCGAGATGCCGCAAGGCGTCGCCCTCCCAGTCGACGCCGCCATCGACGAACTCCATCACGAGCAGATTCGCTTCGTCATGCAAGACCGCCGGGACTGGCAGCCCCGTGTGTTCGCGCAGGTAACGCAGCATATAGGCTTCGATGCTTAAATCGTGGCTGCCATCGCCTATTTTGGCCGCGACCGCGCCGCCGCCCGCCAGCGCGACCTTGAAGACTTGGCTGATCATGCCGCCGGCCAGGGGCTGCCAAGCCAGCGCTCGCCGCCCCTGCGCGTTTTCGAGCTTTCGCTGGATTGCGATTTTTGCGTTATCGTCCATGGCTTTCGCGTCCGCCACGCCCGTCTTGACAGCCGCGCCCGTCCACCAGTATAATGCCGAGATTATGCTCGAAATCACGCAGGAGTAAAGACATGGGACCGCTACCCAAGCGAAAAGTCTCGAAATCTCGCCGAGACCGCCGCCGCGCCCACGATGCCTTGACGCTTAAGCACCTGGTCGAATGCGAGAGCTGCGGCGAGTACCATATCGCCCATCGCGTCTGCCCCAAATGCGGGTCCTACCGCGGCGAAGAGGTCGTCGAGGTCAAGAACGATTGAGTCGCTGCTCGCCAAAATTGTCAAGTTAGCCAGAACCGTTCCAGACCGGCGCGGTTTTTTTGCGTCAGCGAGAAGTCGTCATGCCTCTCGTTCTTCGGCATAATAGGGGTGTGCCTAACGTGGACAGCGATTGGCGATGATGGACTGGAAGACGAGCGCCGCCATATTCCCCGGGCAAGGCTCGCAAGCGGTCGGCATGGGCGCGGATTTCGCGGCGACCTATGCCGAAGCCCGCGAGACCTTCGCGCAGGCCGACGAGATCCTCGGCTGCGACCTTTCCGCGATATGTTTCCAGGGTCCGCGAGAAAAGCTGGATCAAACCGATATCACCCAGCCAGCCCTCTACGTTTGCAGCGTCGCGATTTGGCGCGTGCTGCAAGCGCTGCTGCCGGGGGCGGCGCCAGCCTGGATGGCGGGGCACAGCCTGGGCGAGTTCTCGGCGCTGACGGCGGCGCGGGCGCTGGATTTCGAGGCGGGTCTGCGGCTGGTGCGGGCGCGCGGGCGCTTCATGCAGCAAGCCGGCGAGGCGACTCCGGGCGCCATGGCTGCGATCCTGGCGCTGGACATCGACATGGTAGAGTCGCTCTGCGCCGAAGTCGCGCTAGAGACGGGGCAGATCGTCGTGCTCGCCAACGACAACTGCCCGGGGCAAGCGGTCGTCTCGGGCGAGATCGCGGCGGTGGAACGCCTGCTGGAGAAAGCGACCGAGGCCGGCGCCAGGCGGGCTCTGCGGCTCTCCGTCAGCGTGGCCGCGCACTCGCCATTGATGGCAACCGCCCTCGACGGCTTTCTGGAAGTCCTGAAAGACACCGCGTTCTCGTCGCCGCAGGCGCCCGTTTACGCCAACGTCACCGCGAAGCCATTGGCCTCGGCGGCTGATATTCGCGCGGAACTGGAACAGCAGCTGACGCAATCCGTGCAGTGGACGCGGTCAATCCGCGCCATCATCGGGGCCGGCGCCAATACCTTCATCGAGATCGGCTCGGGCGCGGTGCTCGCTGGTTTGACGCGCCGGATCGATCGCTCCAAAAAACGCTTCAGCCTGAATACGGTCGCGGCGCTGGACGCCTTTCTGGAGTCCTTGGCATGAGCCGCCCGGACGCAGGAGGCTGTCCTGTCTGATTCGATACTCACGCGGCGCGCGGGCGCCGTATTTGAAGTCACGCTCAACCGCCCGAAAACGCGCAACGCCATCACCGACGACATGATGAGCGCGATTTCGGCGGCCATCGATAAAGCCGAGCGCGAATTCAATGACGGGGCGCGCGTCGTGCTCGTGCGCGGGGCCGGGCGCGTATTCTCGGCTGGCATCGATCTCGAGCAATTCCAGTCGCCCGAGGCGGGCCTGCGCGAGAATCTCTTCCCCTTCACCGAGCGCTACCAAGCCATCTTTAACAAGGTCGAACGCTGCTCGCTGCCTGTCATCTGCGTGATGCAAGGCTATTGTCTGGGCTTGGCGCTGGAGCTGGCTCTGGCTTGTGATTTCCGCATCGCGGCGGAGCGAACCAGGCTGGGCTTGCCAGAAGCGCGGCTGGGCATCATCCCCGATGTCGGCGGCGTCACCCGCCTGGTCAAGCTCATCGGTCCGGCGCGCGCCAAAGACCTGGTGCTGACGGGGCGCAGCCTGGAGCTGGGGCAGGCGCTGGAGTGGGGGCTGGTCAACGCCGTCTTTCCCAAAGCCGAGCTCGAAGGCGGGGTCGATGCCTTCGTCGAGGCGCTGCGGGCGTCGGCGCCGCTGGCCGTCAGCTATGGCAAACGCGTCGTCAACGACGTCGCCGATAACGCGCGCGGACTGCAAGCGGAAGCCTGGGCGCAGGCGCAGCTCTTCCGCAGCGACGATTTCCGCAATGCCGTTCAGGCCATGCTCGACAAGACCTACCCGATAGATTGGACGGGCAAGTGAAGAACCCCCATCCCCCGGCCCCTTGCCCCCACAAGGAGGAAAGGGGAGCTAATGTTGCGTGAATTCGTTTCGTGGGTCGCGCCCCGCGCCTAAGGCTTCATGTCGGCTTAGTCGCCGATGACGTCGCGAAGCCGACCGCTTGCCATTTGCAGCCGCCGCCGCGCCTCCGCGCTATCAAGGCCGAGCCGCCGCATCGCCACCGCCGTTTTCACTTCGTTGTTCGCCCGCGCCAAGAGCTCGCGCGCCTCGCCGTCATCCACGCCGGCCAGCTGCATGACCAGACCGCAAGCGCGCTCCGTCAGCTTCTGGTTAGAGACTTTCACGTCGACCATCAGATTGCCATAGACCTTGCCACGTCGGATCATGGCGACGGTGCTGAGCATGTTCAGGATCATCTTCTGCGCCGTGCCCGCCTTCATCCGCGTGGAGCCGGCGATGACTTCCGGTCCCGCGTCAACGCAGATCGAGACGTCGGCGAGCGCGCCAATCGCGGAATCCCGGTTGCAGGCGATGGCGATGGTTTTCGCGCCCAGACCGCGCGCATAATCCAGACCGCCGATGACGTAGGGCGTGCGGCCGCTGGCGGCGATCCCGCAGACGACATCCGCTGCCCGCAGCCCGCGTTTGATCAGGTCGTCGCGCCCGCCCTCCGCCCGATCCTCCGCGCCCTCGATTGACTGCGTCAGCGCCTTCTCGCCGCCAGCGATCACGCCTTGAATCAAGTCTGGCGGCGCGCTGAAAGTGGGCACGCATTCGACGGCGTCCAGCACGCCAAGCCGCCCGCTCGTGCCGGCGCCCAGGTAGAAGAGGCGCCCGCCCGCGGACAGCGCCGCTGCAATGACCTCGACCGCTTCCGCGATCTCTGGCAGCGCTTCCCGCACGGCCGCGGCCGCCTTGGTGTCTTCTTCGTTGATGAGGCTGACGGCTTCGAGCGCCGTCATCGCGTCGATATTCTCGCTGCTGGGGTTGGCGCGCTCGGTCGTCAATTTCATGCGTCGTCCATGCTCCATTCCATCCGCGCCAGCAAGGCCGCGCCAATCACCGGCGGATACTTCGCCTCCGGACGCTCCGCCAAGCCAAGACGCCGCGAGACTTCGCGCGACAGCCAGTTGTCATTATCGAGCAGACCGCCGGCGAATGCGACGGGCGCCTCCGCATAATCCAGCCGCCGCCGCAAAGTCTCGACCAGTTCCGCCAGATGCCGCGCCGCGCCACGCAATATCGCGATCGCCGGCCGGTCGCCCGCGTCGGCCCGTTCCAGGACCAGTGGCGCCAGGCTCGCGATTTGACCAGCCGGCGTCCGCTCGGAGCGGTAGACCCATGCGATCAGCTCGCGCGCGCCCGAGACGCCGGTCCTTTCCAGCGTGGCGCGGCACAAGTCGGTCATACTTGGCTCGCCGCCGCAGTCTTCGCGCTCGGCGACGCGCCGGAGCAGCCGCGAGCCGATCCAGAAGCCGCTGCCTTCATCGCCCAGCAGGTAGCCCCAGCCGCCGACTTGCAGCCGCCTGCCGTCGGGCCTGACGCCAAGAGCGGCGCTGCCCGTGCCCGCCAGAAGCAGGATGCCGTGACGGCGCGCCAAAGCCCCGACCAGGGCGATTTCCAGATCTGAACTGGCGACGAGACGGCTCGCCGGCAAGATCGGCTGAAGGACGACGCGCAGCCAAGCGCCGCTGTGCTGGTTGGACGCGCCAGCGATGCCGGCGCCAACTGCGGCGATGCAATCTTGCGCCCGCCCCGTCCGTTTCAGCGCCCGGCGAAGGCCGTCTTGAATCCGCGCCGCCGCTTCAATTCGCCCGATCAGGCTCGGATTGACCGGGCCCGCCTCCAAGGCCGTCAGCGCTTCCAGCTTCGCGTTCACGATGGCGACTCGCAGTTTGCTGCCGCCGCCGTCGATGCCCATGAACAGCGGCTCGCTCATAACGCGTCGACGCGCTCGACGATGAGATCGTGGAGGGCGCGGCGAAAGGCATGAATGCCCGCGTCTTGCCGGCCATGATAAACGCGATTGGTCAAGACGGCGCTGACCAGTTCCCGCTCGGGATCGATCCATAGCGACGTGCCAGTGAAGCCGGTGTGGCCATAGGAATGGGCGCTGTAGCGATCGCCGGCGGACGAGTCGCTTTCGGCTTTGAGCATCCAGCCCAGGCCGAGCCGGAATTGGCCCCTGGCCTGTTCGCTGGTCGCCGCTCGACGAAGATTGGGGCCGATGGCCAGCCGCTCGTCGCCTTCCAGCCAGGCTTGCCCGAAGCGCGCGACATCCTGGGCGGTGGCGAAGAGCCCGGCGTGCCCGGCCACGCCGCCAAGTCCGCAGGCGTTTTCGTCGTGGACCTCGCCCCAGGCGCGCCGGCGCCGCCAGTGACTGTCCAACTCCGTCGGCGCGATGTTGGCGCGGGGGATGCCATTCAGCATCGGATTGTAGGTGAAGGAATCCAACCCGAGCGGCGCGAGCGTCAACTCCCGCAGGGCGTCGTCCAGCGGGCGTCCATGCAGGCGCGCGACCGCTTCGCCGAGCAGCATGATGCCGATGTCGCTGTAACGAACCGCCTCGCCGATGGTCCCGGCAAATGGATAGTCGAGCATGGCTTTTAGGCCGCGCCGCCAGCGCTCGCTGTCGTATCGCGCGATATGGGTCGGGGGTGGCGGGGGACGATCGGCCGCCGCGAGATAGACCGAACGCCACGGCGGCAAGCCCGATGAATGCGTCAGCAGGCGCTTGAACGTGACGGCGCGGGGATCGACCAACAAGCCCCGGAGTTCCGGCTCGACCGGCAGCATGGCGCGGGTGTGCGGATCCTGCCCACCGGCGATTTTCCGCGGTCGCAGCCGGCCAAATTCCGGAATGACATCCACCAGGGGGCTTTCGAGGGCGACCGCGCCCGCCTCGACGAGGACGAGGAAGCTCGTCTCGACGATCAGCTTGGTCACCGACGCCAGATCGAAGCGCGCGTCGACCTCTACAATGGCGCGCGGGTCCTTCGGGTCGATCAATCCGAATGCCTCGCGCCAGACCGTCTCGCCGCGGTGGATGACGCAGAGGCTCAGCGCCGGAAAAGTCGCCGGCAGGTGGCTTTCCAGCAGGTGCGCCAGCGCCCGCCGCTTCACCAGGCCGGTCATCGCAGGCTGACCGTAAGCGCGCCGCCGGGCATGGCGTCGCCGCAGATGATGTCGACGGCGGCTTGCAGCGAGCGCGCGCTGTCGCCATGCGTGCAGAGGACGCTGTCCGCGCCTTGAATTATTCCCGCGTCGTAAGGGGCGCGAGCGCAAATCAGAATCACCTCGCTCGCGAGATCGCAGACCTGCTGGGCGAGCCGCCGCTGCGTCGGCTGCCGGTGGGCTTCACGCGTGACCAGGATGACGGTTTCCGCCTCGCCTGCTATCGCGCTGATGCGAGCGAGGCAGGCGCCAAAATCGGCCGCAGGATCAAGCCTGTGGCATACGACCTGCGGCAATCGACGGCGCAAATGGGGCGCCAGCGCCGGCTGCGAGGCGAATTCGACAAGCGCGATGTCGTCCGACGTCGGATCGATGGGCATGGCGTCGCCGCGTTTGAGCAAGACCGTTCCGGCGCGCGCCGCTTTTATCGCCAACGATCGGTGCGCTTCGCAGCCGACGACATCAAGAGGTGGACGGTCGTCGAGGGCGAAACGCCGCTTTAGCGCTCGGATACGCCGCAGAGACTGGTCGATGCGCGCCTCGGAGAGCCTGCCCGACTGCGCCGCCGCCAGCAAAGCGTCGAAAGCGGCTTCCTGCTTTTCGCGTGTATGCGAAAACAGGACCAGGTCGACCCCAGCCAGGAGCGAAAGCACGGCCGATTCTCCCGCGCCAAAGTCCTGCGTGATCGCGTTCATCTCCATGCAGTCGCTGCAGACGGCGCCAGCGTAACCGAGCTCGCCTCGCAGCAGCCCATTGACGATCCTCGGCGAGAGCGTCGCCGGCAATTCGCGGTCCAGCGTATCGTAAATGACATGCGTCAGCATCACGCAGGCGACATCAGACTTGATCGCCGCGCGGAAGGGAAGCAGGTCCTGCCGGCGAAGGTCTTCCAGGTCGCCCTTGAAGTGGGCCGGAGCGTCGTGCGTGTCGACGATCGTGCCGCCGAGCCCGGGAAAATGCTTGACGGTGGCGGCGACGCCAGCGCGCTGAAAGCCGCGGATCTGCGCGCGGACCATGTCGCTGACTGAATTGGGGTCGCGGCCGACAGAACGCGCGCCGACGGACGGATTGCCGCTTTGCAGCGCGATGTCGGCTACAGGCGCGTAATTCCAGTTGATTCCGAGGGCGGCCAGCTCTCGCCCCAGCATGGCGCCGACGTCTTCCGCCAGCCCCGGGTCGCGCGCAGCGCCGAGCGCCATCGCCCCCGGGCTTTCGCTGAAGCCCGCGCGCAGCCTGGCGACGACGCCGCCTTCTTGATCAATGCCGACCAGGATGGGATGCCGCGCCGCCGCCCGACAAGCCGCGACCAGGCTTTCGACCTGCGCCGGCGATGCGATATTGCGCGCGAACAGGGCTACGCCGCCGATCTTGCCCTGCGCCAGCCATTCCAGGATATGCCGCGGTGGCCTCAAGCCATCGAAGCCGACAATCAGCAGCTGACCGATTTTCTCGGCGAGTCCGTCCATTTAGCGCCCTCGCGCGGTTTCCCAGCGGATCATGAATTCGTAGAGCAAGACCATCAGCAGCGCGCCCGCCAGCAAGAAAAGGCTGATCGACTCCGGCCCGACGTACTCCGCGAAAACGCCGCCCAGGCCCGAGAGCGCCGCCCCGCCCAAACCGGCGCAGCCGACCTGGAAGCCGATCGCGTTCGGGGCATGTTCGCGCCCGACGCGCTCATTCGTTTGCAAAACAAGGATGGGGAAGATCGCCGCCAGCCCAAAGCCCATGCCCATCAGCCCAAGCAAGCTGAAAATATCGTTGACGTTAATGGCGAGCAGGAGCGCGCCACAGACGCTGCAGATGAAGCAGATATTCAGCAGGGTCTTATCCCCCAGGCGCAGCGCCAGCAGCCCCATGAGGATGCGCCCGATGGTGAAACAAGCCCAGTACGCGCTCACCCAGCTGCTGGCCGCCGCTTGCGGCAAATCGCGCGCTTCGGTCAAGAGCGTGTTCGCGAGCTGCCCAGCCCCGATCTCGACCCCGCCATAGACGAAGAAGAAGAGCAAGCCGATGATGACGATCGGGCGGCGCAGGCTGTCTCGGGTGGGGGCGCGCGCGCCTTCGCGCTTGATCTTGGCGCTGTCCGCATCCAGCTGCCAGAGCGGCAGGCTGAACAGGATGACCAAGCCGAGCGCCAGGAGCAGCAAACCGGCGGCGACGTAACTCGCTTGCCAGCCGCCGCCCTGATACAGCACAAAATGCGTGACCAGCGCCGGCGCGATCGTCAAGCCGACGCCCCAGCAGGCGTGCAGCCAGTTCATTTCGCTGGCGCCATAATTGGCGGAGACGAAGTTGTTCAAGCCGGCGTCCATCGCGCCCTTGCCGATGCTGGCGATGAAGGCGACGCCTAGCAGGAGGATCCAGACGGGCGCGATGGCGTAACCGAGCAAGCCGAAACCGGCGAAAGCCATGCCCCCAACCAGCACCGGCGGCAGCGTAAACCGGCCGATGATCGAGCCGCTGAGAAAAGCCGCGATCAACCCGCCCAGCATGGCCGCCGGCGCCAGCGTCGCCAAGCCGTCGTGCGACACGCCGAAGCTGTCTCGCATATACGTCCAGGAAATGTTCAGCAAGCCCGACGCGATGCCGATCGCGATGAAGACGACATAGGCGACCAGGATGGGGAAGGTCTTCTTGAAGGGCAATTTCGCTCGATTCCACCGGGCTGACGCAGTCTATCATACTCCCTCTGGGCAGCCGCGCAATGTCTGGCGAGTCGATTGCCGAAGAATCGAAGCGTCTGGCGGGCGGCGGAGGCGCAGACATAGTCGTTTGTTGTGGTAGACTGTCGCTGAATCCCAGCCGCTGGAAACGCCTGCGAGGATGAGCAACGGCGATGCAAACCGCTGACGAACGCGAACTGATCGACCTGCGCCCCGACGAGCGCTTTGACGAGGCGCGCCTGCGCGGTTATCTGCGCGCTGTCCTGCCCGGCGCGGATGGCGCGCTGTCCGTCAAGCAGTTCGCCGGCGGCAAAGCGAATTTGACCTATCTATTGACCTTTGACCGGACGCGGGAGTTCGTCTTGCGCCGCCCGCCCCTGGGCCGTTACGCGCCATCAGCGCACGATATGGGGCGCGAAAATCGGGTGCTGTCGGTTTTGCATCGCGTCTTTCCCTTCGCGCCGAAAGTTCATCACTATTGCGATGACGAGTCGATCATTGGCGCGCCATTCGTCATCATGGAGCGCTGCCACGGCACTGTGGTTCGCGAGCGCATGCCACCGCCCTACGCCGCCGACCCGGACGCGCCGAAATTGATGAGCCGGGCGCTGGTGGACGCCTTGGCCGCGTTTCACGCCGTCGATTACGAGGCTTTGGGCTTGTCGGCATTGGGGCGGCCCGCGGGCTTCGTCCAGCGGCAGGTGGAAGGCTGGTGGCGGCGCTGGGCGGCGGCCGCCGAGGAAGACAATCCGAAAGTAAACGAGATTCACCGCTGGCTGGCGGCGCGTCTGCCAGAATCCAGCGATCATTCGCTGGTCCATAACGATTATAAGCTGGACAACACCATGTTCGCCGCCGACGATCCCGCGCGCGTCGTCGCCATTCTCGATTGGGATATGTGCACGCTGGGCGACCCGCTGTCCGATGTCGGCACACTGCTGACCTACTGGACGCAGCCAAGCGATTCCGCCGCCGTGCGCGCGATTGGCAGCATGCCAGCCGGCGATTTCAGCTTCTACAGCCGCCAGCAAATCCTGGAGCGCTATGCCGAACAAAGCGGCCGCGACCTCTCCAACATTCGCTTCTACCACGTACTGGGGATCTTCCGCCTGCTGGTGATTCTGCAGCAGATTTACATTCGATACGCGCGCGGCTTCACCCAAGACGAGCGCTTCGCCCGGCTGGACGTCTCGGTAGACGCGCTAATCGACTGGGCGCTGGAGATCATGGGCGAGGACCGGGGCTGACGCGCCCCCGATCTTCCACAAATTCGAGGCGGTCGCTGCGGGCGTTTTCGATATCGCCGTAGAAGCCGCGCAGATGGGCGTAGTCGTCGGGGATGGTCAATGCCAACCGATGCATGGCTTGCGCCGTCATTTCGGCGAGTTCAGGTCTTGGCACGCGCCGCGAGCCGCTGTCGCGGAAACGAAATGGCTTGCCAAAGACCACTTTGGCGTAGGCGCGCCGGAATCGTTTCAGGCGACGCCGCCAGTCTTCCGCGCCGCAGATCGCCGTCGGCACGATGACGGCATCGGCTTTGGTCGCCACGTATGCCAGGCCTTCCTTCGCCTGCCGCATGCCGCCGGGATGACGCGTGCCTTCCGGCGCCATGAGAACCAGCTGCCCGCTTTTCAGAAGCGCAATCGTCTGCATGAGCGCCTTGCGGTCATATTCGCCGCGCTGTATCGGGTAATGCCCCCATCGGCGCAAGAACCAGCCCGCCACCGGAATGCTGAAATTCTCGATCTTGGAAAGCGAGACTGTCTGGCGGAAGGGGATGCTGACCGTCACGACGATCGGGTCGAGATAGGAAACGTGATTGATCATCAGGCAGGTTCGCCCTTGCCGCGGCACGTTCTCCAGCCCGGCGACCTCGACCTTGCAGAAGCTGGGCACGACCGCGCGCAGGAGCGGGTGCATGATTCGCCGCGCCCGCTCAAAATCCGGCTGCCGCGCGAGGTATTCTTCTATGCTTAATTCCTTGGCCATTAAGCCGCCCGCGCCCGCTAGCGTCTGGTTTTGCGTTTTCGCTCGCGACGCTTCCGCCGGATCTCGCTCAGCTCTCTGGCCGGCCTCAGCATGGCGCGCACCTCGCTCTCGTCCAGCTGATACCAGGCGCCTTTGCGCAGCGTGCCCAAGCCAAGCTGCCCGATATGCGTGCGCACGAGGCGAATGACGGGATGACCCAATGCCGCGGCGACGCGCTTGATTTGTCGCTTCCGCCCCTCGAGCAGGACCAAGCGCAGCACGGTCGAGCGCTTGCTGGACTGCAGCGCGGTCACCGAGCAGGCGGCGGTGCGGCTGTCATCGAGCCAGATGCCGCGCTCCCAGCTTTCGATTGTCGCGCGCGAGACTTTGCCTTTGACCGTTACCTTGTAGGTCTTGGTATGTTCATAGCGCGGATGCGAAATCTTGTTGGCGACCGCGCCGTCGTTCGTCAGGATCATCAAACCTTCGCTGTCAGCGTCCAGCCGGCCAATTGTGAAGAGATGCCCTGGCGCGTCCACCAGCTCACGGACAGTCGGGCGCTCATCGCCTTTCTCGGCTTTGGTCGTGCTCAGCACGCCTTTGGGTTTGTTGACGACGATGTAGAGCGGCTCGAAGGCGCTGGCGATCGGTTCGCCATCGACGTGAATGAGGTCTTTGTCGGGGTCGGCCGTCGCGCCCAGCTTGATTACCTCGCCATTCACGCGAACGCGACCCTGGCGGATGATCTCCTCGCATGTCCGCCGCGAGCCGATATCCGCTTGCGCCATGAGCTTATGCACGCGCTGCCGGGGCATCATCCATCCATTTCGTCACTCTGCGCATCTAATGATAGGGAATGCGAAAGCCATGCGCTAGGGAGACTACGAGACGCCGGCGACTCACTTGTCGATGGATTTCTCGGTCACGATGAATTGCAGGGGGATGCCGAGCAGCAGCCGCGTCTGCGCCACGAGCGTGGGCAGGGCGACCACCAGCAAGGTCAAGACCAGCATGAAAGGGATGCTCAAGAGCTCGAGAATCGACTCGCCGAAGGTGTAGGGCGAAACGCGCGGCGGACGAATGCGATAATCCTGCACCTGAAACACGACGACCAGGATGATCATGACGATGCCAGAGACCGCCAGCAGCAGCCAGGCCGGATGGCCGCCAGAGAAGCCTTCCAGCACGTAGCCCAGCTTGTCGCTCGCCGCCATCAGCCCGTCGACTTTGATCGGGGCGATCTTCGGGTGAAAGAAGACCGGCAGCTGCGAGCCGACGGTCAGGATGACCCAGCCGGCCCCCGCCAGCAGAATATCGTGGGCGAGGCGCAGCAGCAGCTTGAACGAATTGAATGACGCGACCTGGGGGTTCTCGATCAGCTTGGCGAGCATGTAGCCGACTTCTTTGCTGCCCCAGGCGTGGCGAAGCGTCTGGCTGTAACGATTCTTGATCGACTCGAAGATGTTGGCGCCCGTGGTCGAATCGGCCAGGAAGGGCAGGTAAATGTGCTCCAGCTTCACGTTGCCGCCGGTGGCGAAGTAGGCTTTGATCAGCATGTGCCACTCATCGGCGATGACGTCGGTGTCCCAGTTGCCGCTCCGCTCGAGCAGCTTCAGGCTAAGCGAATAGGACGACATCGGCATCGCCATCCACCAGGGCGCGGCCAGGTAGGCCAGCTCGAAGGCGGTGGCGTAGGTGTTGATGATGCGCATCAGCGGGTTGACCTGCCAGATATTGCCGTGATAGCGAATCGGCGCCTGCCAGAAGGTGCGATGGCGGTCGGCGTTGATGGCGAAGTGATAGGTCAGCGCGGCGAAGTGCTTCTCGTGCCAGCGCGTGTCGGCGTCCATGGTCGTCAGGACGTAATTCTCGACGTTCAGATTCTCTTCGTCGACGACATTCTCGAAGAAGCGGCTGATCGCCCAGGCGAGGTTGGCCGATTTGCATTGCATCTCGCCGATCAGCCCGCGCGGATGCACGGTAAAGTAGATGTTGGCGAATTGGGCGGCATATTGGCGGTGCAGGCTCTGCGCCTTCTGATAGCTGTCGGGCTCGGCCGCTTCCATCGCCAGCAAGACCGAAATCTGCGAATTGGCGTTATCCTGCAGGCTCAGCTGATCGAGCGTGCGCATGAGGATTTTCATGGATTCGTTGTATATGGGGATGATCACCAGGTGATGCACGCCGTCCCAATCGAGCGAATCGGGTCCCTTGTCGTCGAGATACTTGCGATACCAGTCGATCGCTTCCCATTGGCGGATGCGGCGCATGCCCATGCCATTGGCGATCCCGGCGAGCAGAAAACGGAAAGCCGAATAGCTGGCCACGAGCGCGGCGGTCAGCATGAGCGTGAGCGGGAAAGCGACTGCGCTGGCGATGGAAACGAGCAGGGCGAGCCAGGCGATAAAGCCGGGAATGCCGTCGAGCACGCGCTCCGGTATCGGTGGCAGGGGCGCGCCACCCCAGAGCGAACGTCCGACGTCCGACGGGTGTGGCGGGCGGGGATTGCTCGATGTATACGGCACGTCAACCTGATTCAAAACACAGCGTTGCGGAATGCGGGCTGCGGCTAATGGCGGCGCGCGACCGCTGTCTCGCGAGCCGTCGACTCAAGACGCGGAAGCGCCAGCCACAGTAGCCAGCCCATTCGCCGTTATCATATCATAGCGGCAACTGCGAACAAGTCGAACGCCGGCCCCGGCGACGGCAGCCGCGGCCCAAAGCTGGATGCGCTACTTCGCGGACTTGCCGCCTTTGAGCCCGCGCTGGCTGGCGAGATCGACCAGATTCGTCTTGTAGTCGTAGGTGTTTCGGCGCTTTTCCGCATGAGCGTCGCGGGCGAGCCGAACCAGCCGCTCGACCAATTCGGACGCGGAGCAGCCATCTTCCTTCCAGAGATAAAAAGCCAGCGAGCCGGGCATGGTGTTGATTTCGTTGAGATAGAACTCGTCCCGCTCGGGGCGCGCCAGATAATCGATGCGGGCGATGCCGCGGCCATCCACCGCCTTGAACGCGGCCACGCTCGTTTCCTGGATGCGCGCGGTCAATTCGGCGCTGATTGGCGCGGGCACCAGCCGGTCGGCGCTTTTCATGCCTTCGCCGCCCCGCAGGTATTTGTCTTCGTAGGACAGGAACTCATCCCAGGAAACCGGCTGCTCCAGCGTGGAAGCGACGAAATCCTCGCCGAAGCCCATGACCGAACAGTTGATTTCCACGCCGGCGCTCATCGCGGGCTCGACCAGAACGCGGCGGTCGAAGCTGGCGGCGATATCGATGCTGGCGCGCAGCAGCGCCTCGTTCTCCGCCCGGCCAATGCCAATGCTGGAGCCGAGCGTCGCCGGCTTCACGAAGAGCGGAAACGCGAATCGGGCGAGCAGTTCCTCGACTATGGCATCAGCTTGCCCGAGCCAGCGGTCGCGCGTGAACCAGTGATCATCCAGCGCGGGAATGCCGGCTTGACGCAGCAGCGTCTTGGTCATGATCTTGTCGTTGGATAGGGCCGAGCCGAGGGTCGCGCAGCCGACGTAGGGGATATCGGCCAACTCGAAGAGCCCTTGAATGCTGCCGTCTTCGCCATGCGAGCCATGCAGCGCCGGGAAGGCGGCGTCCAGGCGAATCACTTCGCTCTTGCGGAAGCGCCCGGCCAGCGGCTCGAGGATCAATCCGTGATGCCGCGTATCGGGCGACAGCAGGCAAGCGCGGACTCCATCACGGCTCAGGATTCCGTCATCCTGGAAGCTGTCTAGCACTGCCAGCGCGTCGCCGGTGAACCAGCGGCCATCGCGCGAGATATACACAGGCACGATATCGTAGCGCTCGGCTGGGAAAGCTTGCATGATCTGATGCCCGGTGACGATGGAGACATCGTGTTCTACGCTGCGGCCGCCAAAGATGACCGCCACTCTTGCGCGGCGTCGACTGCTCATGTTGTGATCCTCATTGGCGCATCATGGTCAATACGTATCGGGCAAATCGTTCAGGAAGAGCACGGCGTCGCCCGCCTTCAAGTTGTTTCGATACCAGTCCACCGATTCCGACAGCGACTCGAAGACTTGCAGGCGCGACCGGTCAAAGGCGGTGGATTCAATCGCCCGGACGATGGGTTCGGTCTGTTTCTTGCCGATGAGAATGATGTCGGTGGCGTATCGCGCGGCCAGCAATCCCAGCTTGCGATTTTCGGCCTCCTGCAAGTCGCCGAGCTCGATCATGCCAGGCGTGATCAGGAGGCGCGCGCCGCTCTCGTGCATCGCCAGGACCTTCAAGGCGCTGACGACGCCTTTCGGGTTGGCGCTGTAGGCGTCATTGATGATCGTGACGCCGGCGGCGCTCCTGTTGACGACCAGCCGGCTCTCGGCCGCTTGAAGGCTGCGGGCGCGCAGGGCGATATCGCGCAGGGCGGCGCCTTCGTGGCTGGCGACCGCGACGCACAAGAGCAGGTTGGTCACGTTGTGCTCGCCCAACAGGTTCGTCGTGATATGCGCTTGCTCGCCCGTTTGCGCGCGAGTCACAGTGAAAGACAAGCCCTCGAGCGTTTCGCTGATATCGCTCGCCAACCAGTCTACGCCTTGTTCCCGCGCCGCCTCCAGCGTCAATTCGCGGCTCACCGTAAAGATGGTCGCGGGATGCCCCGCCTCGGCCATGGCGCGCACGTAGGGGTTGTCCCAATTCAGGACGGCGACGCCATCGGCCGGCAAGTTCTTGACCAGCTCGTATTTCGCCTTTTGCACGTTTTCCAGCGAGCCGAAGCGCTCCAGATGCTGCGGACCCACTTCGGTGACGATGGCGATATCCGGCGGGGTCAGCTGGCAGATGCGCGCGATCTCGCCAGGGACATAAGCGCCCATCTCGCTGATGAAATACTCGGCGCGCAGGTCATCAGCCAGGTCGCGGTTGATCGCCAGCGAAATGCCCATAAGCGTGTTGTAGCTCTTGGGCGTGGCGTAGACGTGCCCGCGCAGCCCCAGGATCTCGCGCAGGAAGTGCTTGGTGGTGGTCTTGCCATAGCTGCCGGTGATGCCGATGATTTGGGGGTTGAGCTTACTCAGGGTGGAAGCGGCCTGGCGCAGGTAGCGGCGGCGCAGCGCGGCTTCCAGCGGCTGCATGAGCATATTGCCGGCGACCAGCCAGACCGGCGCGAGCAAAAACAGCGCCAAGCCGATGCCGCTCATCACAAAAATGCGCGTCAGGCTGGTCTCAAGCGGAAAGCTCAGATTCACCAACGCCAGCGCGGCGGCAAATCCGGCGAGGCCCGCGAGCCAGGCGGTAGCCAGGAGCCGTTTCATGCGCTGGGTGGCGGCGAATGCCTTCTTGATTTCCTGCTGGCGCGCCGGCAGGACCGCGATCAGCCCGGCGATGATGGCGACGATCGCCGGCAAGGCGCTGGAAGGCGCTTCCGCCAATAGACCGCCGATCGCCATGCCAAGCAGCGCGGCGGCCAGTGGTCGCGCCGGAAACAGACGCGCGCGATCGGCAGTCATCCAGCGCAAATATCGCGCGCTCATATACTCTTCGATCTGGTAGAAGCGCGCCTGCTGGACGACGCGCGAACAAGCGCCGAGCAGCCAAATCGCAGCCAGCGCGGCCAGCAGCATCTCCGCCATCTAACGTCCTGACTTGTCGATACAGAGGCATTATACGGGCTAAGGGCGGCGAGGCAAAAGCGCGCCTTGGGCGGAATCCGCCGCCGCGATCTTTGCGCCCCGAAAAAGCGCGTCCATGATGCTGGCCGTCTTTTCGGGGTAATCGAGATAGGCGTAATGCCCGGCGCCTTTATGCACGATGAGCGCGGCGTCAGGAATGGCCGCCTCCAGCTTCCGTCCCATCCACAGCGGCGTGTCCTCATCTTCATCGCCCCAAATCAAGATCGTGGGCGCGGCGACGCCTCTTGCCTGTGCCAGCAGGTCTTGATTGACGACCTTGACCAAGGTCTGCCGCATCACTGGCGAGGCGCGCTGGAAGTCGTCCGAGCCGAAACGCCGACTGTAACCTTCGCGCAAGACCGCCGCCACAGAGCGGGCCCCGACTTGCTCGAGTCCACGGCGCAGCGACTTGTAAGCGCCCATGCGCAAGCGAGCCGGCAGCGCCACGTCAGTTTTGATTCCCGCGCTATTCGATAGCGCGAGCGCGCGAATACGGTCGCTGTGCGCCGAGCCCAGAACCAGGCCGATGCGCCCGCCCAGCGAATGTCCGAAGCAGTTGACCGTGCTCAGATGGTGATGATCCAGATAGGCGAGACAGAAATCGGCGTAGTCAAATATGCTGAAAGGCTCGGCTGGCTCGTCGCTCTCGCCGAAGCCGGGCAAATCAAACAGATAGCAGCGGTGTCCCCGCGGGCTCAAGCGGCGCGCGAGCGGCTCAAGCAGCTCCAAGCTGGCGCCCCAGCCATGCAGAAAAACCAGCGGCGCCCCATCGCCGATGATGGCTTCTCTGATTCGTATGCCATTGACCTGGATTTTGCCGCTGACCACAGTACGTCCAAGTAAGTCGAGAAACAGCTATTCACCACAGAGGGCGGGCAGGCAGGGCCCGCCGGCGCGGAGAGCACAGCGAGAAACCCTCGCTTTTCTCTCGGTGCACTCACTCAAACTCGGCGATCTCGGTGGTAAACGTTTGAATTACATTCTTGGTCAAACTACTGTTCTTTAGCCGATGGCGCTGATGGGGATGGCGGCGTGACGGGCGCGCTGCCGCTCGCTGATGGGCGTCACGGGCGGGCATTCCCAGGCCAGGTCTTCGGTGGTGGAGCGCTCTTTGGCGAATTTTGGCAGGATCCCGCAGGCGAAACATTTGTCGCGGCAATCCACCCGCGTTTCGCGCTTGACGCTCATCAGATAATCCTCGCGCAGGAACTTCTTGTGGATGCCGACATCGATATGCTCCCAGGGGAAGACCTCGTCCAGGTCGCGCTCGCGGAAGTTGTAGAAATCGGGATTGATGCTGAATTCGTCAAAGGCTTGCAGCCAGCGATCGTGCTTGTGCTGGTCCTGCCAGGCGTCGAATTTGCAGCCGAGCTCCCAGGCGCGCCGGATCACCCGCCCCAGCCGGCGGTCGCCACGGCTGAGCCAGCCTTCAAACTCGCTGTCTTCAACGTCGTTCCAGCGCAGGTGCATGCCGCCGCGGCGCATCTGCCTTTTCAGCAGGCGCAGCTTTTGCTCCACCTTCTCGCGCGAATCCTGCGCGACCCACTGGAAGGGCGTATGCGGCTTGGGGATGAAGGTGCTGACGCCGACGTTCAGGGTCGCTTTCTTGCCCAGGATGCGCGTGCCTTCTTGCAGCGTCCGCTCGCAGAGGCTGATGATCGCTTGCACGTCGTCCAGCGTCTCTTCAGGGTGCCCGATCATGAAATAGAATTTGATCGTGCGCCAGCCGCGCGAATAGACGTCTCGGGCCGTTTGCAGCACTTGTTCGTCGGGGACGTATTTGTTGATCATGTCGCGCATTTTTTCGGTGGCGGCTTCGGGCGCGAAGGTGAAGCCGCTGCGGCGCGTGCCACCGATCTTCTCCAGCAGGTCGGCGCTGGCGCTCTCGATGCGCAGGCTGGGCAGGCTAAGGCTTAAGCCGGCGTCCTTGTAGACGCGATTGACTTCTTCCGCCAGCTCTTCCACCCAGACGTAATCGGACGACGACAGGCTGAGCAGGCTGATCTCTTCGAAGCCGGTATGCTCCACGATTTCGGCGATCGCCGCCATGATTTCCGCCACCGGGCGCTCGCGGACCGGGCGCGTCACCATGCCGGCGTGGCAGAAACGGCAGCCGCGGGTGCAGCCGCGCATGATTTCGATGGGCGCGCGGTTGTGCACCGTGTCGATATTGGGCACGATGAACTTGGTGAAGGGCTTGGGCAGGGTGAGCACGATGCGCTTCAGCACGCGGGCGGGAATGCCCGGCTCGTTAGGGGTTATCGACCGGATGGTGAAGTCGTCCTTGTATTCGACATCATAGAAACGCGGCACGTACATGCCCTGTATCCTGGCGATTTCGCGCAGCTGCTCGCGCCGGGGCGCCCCGCGCAGCCGGCCGACCGCACGGGCGATCTCGACGATGATCTCTTCGCCCTCGCCGATGACAAAGGCGTCGATGAAATCGGCCATCGGCTCCGGATTGAAGCAAGCGTGCCCGCCGGCGATGACCAGGGGATGGCTTTCGTCGCGTTCGCGGCTGAGCAGCGGCATGCCCGCCAAATCCAGCAGATTCAGGGCGTTCGTATAGAGCTGCTCGTAGGGCAGGCTGATTCCCAGCAGGTCGAACTCGCGCAGCGCCCGCTTGCTCTCCAGCGAGTAGAGCGGAATGCCCTGCGCGCGCATCACCGCTTCCATATCCAGCCAGGGCGAAAACACCCGCTCCGCCAGCAAGTCCGGCTGCTGATTCACCTGATCGTAGAGATTCATGATGCCCAGATTGGACATGCCCAGGTCATAAATGTCGGGGAAAGCCAGGGCGACCTTGACCTCCGCGCGCCGCCAGTCCTTGACGACGCTGTTGTACTCGCCGCCGACATAGCGCCCCGGTTTCTCTACCTGGAGCAAGTGGCGTTCCAACTGGTCTTCGATGCGCTGCGGATCAATGGCTGACGCGCTTTTCATAGCTGCCCCTCGTCATTCGCGCGCGCCCCAGTATACCCTATGGCGGTTCGATTGTATAGCGATTATATGGCGAGGGAGCGAGACAGGCATGACCGCTGAACAGATAAAGACCCTTTTCGACTACCACTACGCTTCATTTGACAAAATCCGTGATTGCGCCGCCGCGCTGACTCCGGCCCAGTTCGTTGCCGACTCGAGTTATTCGGTCGGCAGCCTGCGCAACCAGCTGGCGCACTGCCTGATGGTGGATAGTCGCTGGCTGGCGCGGCTGAATCGGCAGGCGCCTCCGGAATCGGTGTACGCCGACTATCCCGATCAAGCGACCCTGTGGCGCGAATGGGATGCCGTCCGCGAGCAGGTGATGGCATACGTCAGTCGGTTGACTCCGACGGAAATTGACGAGCGCGTTGACCTGGATTTCCCCGAGCGCGGCGGATTAAGGCAGAGTCGGCGCTGGCAGATCCTGCTGCACATGATCAATCACGGCACGGATCATCGCGCGCAGATCCTGGCGCTGCTGCATGGTTTTGGCGCGGCGACCTTCGAGCAGGACCTGATGCTGCGCCTCTGGGCGGTGGAGGGCTAGGGCGTTAGAGCCGGCTCAATTCGCGCGCGATCTGCCCGGCGACGCGCGCGTTGTTGACGAGCAGGGCGATATTGGCGCGCATAGAGGCGCCATCTGTAAATTCGCTGACGCGGCGCAGCACAAAAGGCGTGATTTCCTTGCCGCCGATGCCAGACGCTTCCGCTTCGGCCGTCGCCTGGGCGATCGCGGCTTCCGCTTCGTGCAGGTCCAGCGCGCGCGCTTCGGGTGGCGGCACGGCGACCAGGATGCCGTTGCGCGCGTCGATCGCTTCAGCCGCCTTGATGATCCTTGCCGCGTCTCTGGCAGTCTCGATGCGCTGGTCGATTGGCAGGTTGGTCGTCGCCGAATAAAAGGCGGGCAGCGCATCGGTCTGGTATCCCAAAATGGGCACGCCATTGGTCTCGAGCGCTTCCAGGGTCAGCGGCAAATCGAGGATCGACTTCGCGCCGGACGAGACGACCGCGACAGGCGTGCGCGCCAATTCGCTCAAATCGGCGGAGACGTCGAATGGCTGCCCGCGATGCACGCCGCCGATGCCGCCAGTGGCGAATACTTTGATGCCCGCCATCCGGGCGACGATCATCGTGCCAGCGACGGTTGTGGCGCCATGCTGACGCAGCGCGATCGCGATTGGCAGGTCGCGCCGGCTGCATTTCCTCACCTGTTCGGGCGGCAATTTCGCCAAGGCTTCGATTTCATCGGCGCTTATGCCGACCGTGATCGCGCCCTTGAGAATCGCAATGGTCGCTGGAACAGCCTTCGATTCGCGCAGGGCCGCTTCCATCGCCAGCGCTGTTTCGACATTGCTTGGGTGGGGCAAGCCATGCGTAATGAGCGTCGATTCGAGGGCGACGACGGGCTCGCCAGATGCCAGCGCGGATTTCACTTCGTCGTTGATTGTCAGGGGCAAGGTCATAGGCGCCTTTCCGCTGTTTTTTCGGCAGCGGTCGATTCTGCGTATCGCCGACATTGTTATTTCCGGCGCCCCGATACGCAAGGTATTTTGCCTGAGCGATTCTCCGCCTCGCCTCTGCGGTCGGTGCTATGCGCTATTCTGGCAGCAGATGCAGCTTGAAGCGATGGACGCGATGATGCAAGTCGGTCAAGCCAAGATGCTCCATCAGCTGATCCGGGCGCAGGTTGCCGCGGTCGCCGACGGACAGGTGAGCGATCAGATCGCCATTGCCGTCCAGCTTCAGCCCCAGAATCAGCGGTCGTATGTCCATGACGCTTCGCTTTCGCCGCCGCACGCGGTCCACGATGATCGATTTTCTGCCGAGCAAGGAGTCGACGCTTCGCCTGAGCGCGCGCCGGTCAATCTCGTCCAGAAAATGAATGCGATATTCGCCGCTATCCACCAGCGAATGCAGGGTCGCCGCGCGCAAATCGACCTCGGCGACCGCGCCAATCGTCAAGCCGGCGGGCGATACCGACAGCAAGCGCTCCCGCAGCTCGGCCGGGCAAAACTCGATGCGCTCGCGCAGTGAGATTTCGAGGATCTCGCAATCGCTGGAGATCCCGAGCGGCAGTGGCATCGCCAGCGATATCCGCGGCCGGGTGTTGAAGCCCTTCGTATACAGAATCGGCATGTCTGCCCGGCGCAGCGCGCGCTCCCAGATCTTGGCCGTATCGAGGTTGCTGGTATAGATCAGCGGTCCAGACTTGCCAAATGTGATCCGCAGCCGCTGCGCGACCGGCGAAATATGACTCATCAGAGGCTGCCTTCCCTTTGGAAATCCGCGCCCTGCTGCGCTAGAATAGTTTACGCGGTGGAAGCGAATGATGGAAGGCAGATGAGCCGGCCGGGCGGTTCAGAGGAGCAGTGGCAGGATCAGAGTCCGCTCAAAGCTGGGCGCGCGGAACGGCGGAGCCTCTGGCTGGGCGTGCTGCTGCCGTTTTTCGCGGTCCTGGCAGTCGTCGCGGCGATCATCGGGCTGACGTTAAGCCTGCGCTCGCCGCTGCAGGTGGCGCTGCTGACCGATGCGATGCTGACGGCGCTGACGCTCGTGCCGCTCGTGATATGCCTCTTCCCGCTGGTGATCGCGAGTTTGGGCTTGGTGGCGCTGTTCAGCCGCTGGCATCAGAAGTCGCGGTCGCCCTTGAGGCGGCTGGAGGCTTGGACGGCGCTGATGGAGCACAACGTCGAGGGCTGGCTAAGCCGAGTCGATAGCCGCGTATTGGAATGGGCGGTGCGGCTGGCGCCACTGCGCGAGCTCTTGACGAGCTTTGACCCGCCCAATGTGGAAGCAGGCGACGAGGAAATCGAATGAGCGCAAGCGACGGCGGAGAAACGAACGACAAGCTGCAAGACCGTAAAGCGCGAGTCATCATGGCGGGCGCGGCTTTGGGCGCGGCGATCGGCTTGGTTTCGAGCTATCTCTACACGCGCGCGGCTGAAGAGGCCGAGGGCGCGGAGCAGGGCGCGCCGGCGCCGGTATCCACTGGGCAGGCGCTCGCCATCGTTTTGGCCATTCTGGGCTTGATTCGCCAGATCGCCGAATTGGGCAAGCCGAAAAAAGACGACAAATCCAGGAAGAAGTGAGCCATGTGCGGACGATACACCCTGACGGCGGACGCCGAGTCGATTCAGCTTGCTTTCAACCTCGAGAGCGTCGATGGCTGGACGATGCCGCGCTACAATATCGCGCCGACGCAGCAAGTCGCGGTCATCACCGATCGCGACCCCAAAAAGCTTTCTTTCATGCGCTGGGGGCTCGTGCCTTCCTGGGCGAAGGACCCGAAAATCGGCAATCGCATGATCAATGCCCGCTCGGAGACGGCGGCTCAGAAACCGTCGTTTCGCACCGCCTTCAAGCGCCGGCGCTGCCTGATACCGGCCGATGGCTATTACGAATGGACGAAGCGCGGCAGCAAAAAGTTTCCGATGTATATTCGGCACAGCGAACGCGATCTCTTCGCCTTCGCCGGTTTGTGGGAAAGCTGGAAGCAAGCGGACGGCGACTGGCTGCAAACCTGCGCGATCCTGACCACCGACGCCAACGAAACCGTGCGCCCGATTCATCATCGCATGACCGTGATTATCGAGCCGGAAGATTATGACGCCTGGCTGACGCCGCGCGAATTGAGCCCCCCGGAGTGGCAGCCGCTCATGGCGGGACCGCGGCCCGACCAACTCCATTTCTATGAGGTGTCGACGCAAGTCAACCGCCCGGCGAACGACAACCCGACGCTGGTGCAGCCGCTCGAACCGACGAGCCAGAGCAGCCTGTTCTGAGGCTTTAGGGCATTTGCGAAAGCACTACGGCGGTCAGGAAGAGCAAAGCCGCGATCGCCAACGCAAGCAGAACCGCGATCACAATGTCCATTCGCCGCGACCGTTGAGCTGGCGCCGGCGGCTTTTCGGCCGGTCGGCGCGTCTCGTTTGGCGGTTGATCCTCCGGCGGAAAGCTAAAATCCGCCTCCATATCGGGCGGAAAGTCGTCATCGAGGTAATCGATTGGCGGCGCTTCCGCGACCGAGGGCGATGGCTTTGCGCGCAGGCAAAGGTCCGCCAGGTGATGCGCGGCCGCGGTCGGCGTCGAGGCGGAAAAGTCGGCGACTTCATCCGCTAGCGCGTTGTCTTTGTGGTGCCCGATGCCGGTCACGACATAAACGCGGCAATGGATGAGGGCGCGCGCGATCTCGTAGCTGTCGAAAACGGCGAGATTCAGCGAGCGTCCGCCGCCGCGTATGATGGCGATCGCGTCGATGTCGGCCTTCGCATCCAAGGCGCGGATGGCGTCCACGATGGATTGCGTCGCGCGGTCGCCTTCCAGCGCGACGTATTTCCAGGTCATCGGCGCCAGCACCTGTCGTTCGCCGGCGCTCTGGTAAGCGTTTTCGAAGTCGCCAATCGCGCGGCTGCTCTTGCTTGTGATGATGCCGATGCGGCGAATATGCGCGGGCGGCGGCTTTAGCGACGGCGGATAGAGCCCGGCGGCGCGCAAGCGTTCAATGGCTGGCGTGGCGTCGGCGGAAGCGTCGGCGATGCGCAAATCGACCACATTGATCTCCGGACGCGCCCAGTCTTCGTAGAAGTGGATGTCTCCATAGACCTCAATTTCCAGTCCGTTGCGCAGGTCGAAGGGAAAGCGCCCGGCCCGTTCTTCTCGCAGCATGCAGCGAATTCGCGAGCGGTCGTCGACGAGATCAAAGTAGATATGCCCGCGTTCGGATTTGTGGTATCGCTCGACGCGGCCGCCAACCCAGAAGTACTGCTCGAGCGTCTCGGCTTCGACGATGCTGCGCAGCATGCGGTTGACCTGGGCGACGCTGCGGTCGCGATTTGCGGCGGGTGTCGTCATCTGCAAACGCTCGTCCGCGATCTCAGGAACGCGCCCGCGTATAGCGCTCGTAGACGAATTGCAGGGGATCGACGCCGGGCGGGATGATGACTTTGCGGCTCCGCCCGCCGCCGATCTCGTCGCCGACCGCCCCCAGCTCTTCCAGCAAATCCATGATTCTCGCCGCGCGCGGGTAGCCCAAGCCCAGCCGCCGCTGGATCAACGACGCGGAGGCTTCGCGGCCTTTCATCACGAGCCGGAGCGCCTCTCCCAGCATCGGATCCGTGTCTTTGATGAATTGAAGACGCCGCAGCTCTTGCTCCCAGGGCGCGCTCTTCTTGGCAGGAACCGCGCCGGCCTCCTGCCGCAGCGCCCCTTGCGCCCGCCAGTGATCCACCACGACGCGCACGTCGGATTCGGCGACGAAACAGCCCTGGACGCGCCTCGGTTCGGGCGCCTCGGCGGAAAGGTAGAGCATATCGCCGCTGCCCAGCAGCTGCTCCGCGCCCGTGCGGTCGATGATGACCCGAGAATCCGCGCCGGACGCGACCGAGAAGGCGATGCGCGCCGGAAAATTCGCCTTGATCAAACCGGTGATGACATCGACGCTGGGCCGCTGCGTGGCGACCACCATGTGCATGCCGACAGCGCGCGCCATCTGCGCCAGCCGGGTCAGGGCGCGTTCGGTCTCATCGGGGCTGCTCAGCATCAGGTCGCCGATCTCATCAATCAGGATCACCAGATAGGGCAGCGCCGACGCCGCGTCATCCGGCTCCGCGCGCGCCTGGTTATACATTCTGATGTTCCTGGCGCCACGCGCTTCCAGCAGTTTGTAGCGCCGGTCCATTTCTCGCGTACACCAGCGCAAGACGCTGATGATGCGGTTGGTCTCGATCTCCACGGGGCCAAGCAGATGCGGGATGCCATCAAAACGCTGGAGCTCGACCATCTTGGGATCCAGCATGACAAACTGCAGCTCGTCGGGCTTGTACTGCATGAGGAGCGCGGTGGCGATGGCGCCCATGCACACCGACTTGCCCGAGCCGGTGGCGCCGGCGATCAGCAGATGGGGCATCTGGGTTAAGTCCACCGAGACTGGCGCGCCTGCCACGTCTCTGCCCAGCGGGATGAGCAAGGGCGCCCGTCCACGCGCTCGCTCTTGCGCATAATCCTCGCTCTCCAGCAGGTTTCGCAGCGCCACGACGCCCGGTTCTTTATTCGGCACTTCGATGCCCATGTAATTCGTGCCTGGCGCCGGCGTTTCCATCCGCAGCCGTTTCGCCGCCAGCGCCAGCGATAAATCGCGCGAGAACGCGGCGATTCGGCTCATGCGGATGCGGTCGCTTCCGTCTTCCTTGTGCGGCTGCAAGGCGTAACGCGTCACGGTGGGCCCCACATGAACGTCGATCACCGTGGTTTCCAGGTCGAATTCCAGCAGCGTGTTCTGGATGAGCGCCGCGTTATGGTTGATCTCGGCTTCGCTTGGCAGCACAAGATCGGAGCGCGTCAAGCAGTCAATGCCGGGCAGCGCGTCGCGCCCGGGCGCTTGGTCTCCACGGTGCTCTTCGTCCGGTCCGGCTGTCTGCGCCGGCGCATTCCGGCGCTCGAAGCCCATGTCATCGGGCGGGTCTACCGCGGCGCTTCGCATGCCCGCGACAGTTTCCTCTTCTCGCTTCTGGCTGCCCGCGGAAGCTCGCCCGGAGCGAACTCTCGCCACGCCGTTGCTGGTCGTGGTCGCCGTCTGTCGGTCGCCCTCAGCTGGCGCCTGGGGGATTTCCGGGCTGGGCCGGATGCGCATGATCTGGGCGCGGTAGGCCGGGGAGCCGGCGAGCCGCTGATATATCGTGCGCGATTCGTCGTCTTCGGGCGGCGTCGTGGCCGCTTGGTCCGCGCTCTCGCTGAAGGCGCGCAGCTTGCCGCCGAGCCCGGTCAGCAGCGATGAAAGGTGACTGCGCCGCAAGCCGATAGCCACCACGCCGCAGACGCCGGTCAAGACGGAAAAGAAGACCAGCGCGGCCGGTCGGCCAAGAATCCAGTAGAAGGGATAGCTCAAGCCCCAGCCGATCAAGCCCCCGCCTTGCCCGGCCCGCGCCAGCGCCCGCAGCTCGGTGTCGCTGTTGCCCAAATGCAAAATGGCGAGCAGCGACAGAAAGATGATTTCCAAAGCCAGCATTCGCAGCGCGCTAAAGCCAAAGCGGATGCCGGCTTTTGGCAGCCAAAGCAGAACGCCGAAGACAAAAAAGGCGCCAGCCACGAATATCGCGCCATTGCCGAAGAGCGACGTCAGAATGTCCGCCCAGGTCACCGCGACCAGCGCGTCGGCGGCGATGTAAAGCGAAATGAACGACAAGGCGCCAAATACGATCAAGGCGAAGCCGACGACTTCGTTGATCCAAGGCGGCATGCTCGCTTTCAGGTCTTCCCAAAAGTCGAAGTCCGCAGCCTCGTCGTCCAAGGGCTTGATGACATCCTGAAGGGCGCGCATTGGCGCTTCGCTCTGGAGATCCGTGGCGTTCTCCGCCTGCGGCTCAAGCATCTGCTGTTCCACGTAGCCTTCCACGCCTTAAGGCAGTCAATTATGCCACCAGTATAATCACATTCGGCGAGGGCAATGTCGAATTACGGGGCAAAACGGAGCGTGGCGCGCGACTGACCGTCGCCGCCGATCAGCGGCGGGCTAATCCAGCAGCGCCTGTTCGCGCTTCAAGATCAAGTCGGTCACCGCCAAGATGGCTATTCGCTGCTTGCGATAGAGGTCGGCTTCGCTCATGCTCAAGCGCCGCGCCACGTCGCGTACTTTTCTGCTTTCGAGGAAGCGCAGCTGCAAGATGTTGTACAGGGTCCATTCCGGGCTGGTCAATTTCCGCTCGCCCTCGGGCTTCAGCGCCGCGATGGCTTCCTCCAGCAGCTTGCGCAGGGCGTTCACATGCGATTCGTCTTCGCTTTGGATGCGGCTCTGCACCGAGCGCAGCATGATCAGGTTGCTCTGGGAAATGCCAGAACCGCCCCAATAGTGTCGCAGGGCGGCGCGCACCTGCTCGAACAGGTCGTCGCGGTCGGGCAAGTCGTAGACGCGTGGCGGCAGCGCGCCCGATTGCCGGTACTCGGCTTGGACCGCGCGCGAACGGGTCATCTGGAATTGGGGCAGCAAGCCCTCGAGCAGATTGTACATCTCGGCTTGCAGGTGCATGTCGTCCAGGCTGCGCTCGACGCGCCTGACATAAGCCTCCAGGTTGCCGCCCGCCGCCGCCAGCTCTTCTTCCAGCCGCGCATCGCCCTTCAGCAAGCCGAGCGCGCCAATGGTCAAAGCCCCCGCGCCATTGCCGCTTGCGCGACCGCTGCGGAGCGGCAGCAGCAAGAAACCGTCCCACTCGCATGCGCCCGAATCCGGCGCGCCGACGCTCAGCCGCGATGCCCGCTCCAGCAGCGCGCCGTCCGGCGACAGCTCGGCCCGGTCGTCATCAAAGGCGCCCACCTGGCAGACGACCTCGGGCGTGTCCTTCGCGAGGCTGATGACGAAGGCGCGGTCGATGCGCAGGTAGTCGCAGATCGATTCGGTCGTCGCCAGAATAAGCTGCGTGAGATCGGTGCGGGTCAAGACGCGGTCGCCGAGCGTCTGCAGCGTGGTGATCTGGGCGTCGTCTTCGTTGCGATAAATGAAGAATTTCTCGAAGTAAGGCAGCGCGAGCGAGACGAACCATTGCCATAACAGCACGGCGGCGACGACGGCCGGCGGGGTGAAGGCTTCGCCAGGCAAGCTGAGGATGCGCGAGGCTTGGTTGGTGAAATTGACCACGGCCAAGGCGATGAGCCCGGTGGCGGGGCCGCGCAGCAGAAAATCGAGCAGCTGCTTCTTGACCAGGCGGTCGGGTTTGTCCGAGCCAAAGAAGTATAGCGGGTAGGACAGGAAGAAGAGCATGAGAATGATGATCACGTTGGCTGTGTTGATCACCAACAAGCCAAAAACCGAAGACTCGTCGCCCGGCTGCAGCAGCACGGAATAGGGGAAGATCCCCAGCGCTGGCGTCAGAAAGGCGATCTGCAGGTAAGCGATGCGCCGCGCGCCGGCCCGCGTCAGACAGCGCAGGCGCGCCCGCTGCACGTTGAAGAAGGCGAAACCGTTGGCGAGCGCGAAATAGAGCAGGTAGACCAGGAAGGCGGCGCCGGCCTGAATGCTCACCGAGCCCTGCGCGGAGACGAAGACGATCAGCGAATCGGTGAAAGCCACCGAAAGCAGAAAAGCGGCGCCAACCAGATAAAGCAGGCGCATCGCCCGCTTGCGCCGCCCGCGAGAGGGCAATCCAGTCGTGGCGAGCAGGGCGTCGGACAGGTGGTACATGGCGGCCGGGACGAAGGCGATGCCGATCCACTGCAGCCGCGAGGCGATCTCGTGCGCCGGGCTGTCAGGCTCGAGCGAGATGAAAGCATCGGCCACATAGGCGACGGCGACGCAAGCCAGCACGACCGCCGACGACTTGGCGACGCGATTGTTCAGGTTGCGCGTGAGGTTAAACAGCAGCAGAGAAACCGCGATGATGGCGTTGCCCGCGGTCAAGGTCTCATTGACGGCGAGCAGCAAGGTCGTGAGAATGGTCAACTCAGGTCCTTGGAAGGCTGCGACAATTGATTCTAGTGTAGCAAAATTTGGATTGCGCGACGCGCCTAGATGGACAGGCTGAAGAAGAGCGCGATTTCCCGATTGGCGAAATGATGATCGTTGAAGCCGCAAAAGCTGAAACCCAGCGCTTTGGCGAAAAGAATGCCGGGATAGTTGGTGGTGGGAATCTCAAACAGGATCTGCCTCAGGCGATATTCGCTCGCCCAGACCCGCGCGACATGAACCAGGCGCGAGCCCAGGCTGCGGCGGCGATAGGGGCTGTCGATGACGATGTCCTGCAGATAGGCGATCTGGCTGGCGCCGTCCACGCGCATTGAGACAAAGCCATGAATATGGTTGCTCTCCTTGTCTTGCACCACCACGAAGCAATGCCTGCGCCGCAGGGTCAGCGCCAACTGCTGCGGGTCGGTCGCATGGCGAGACTGGAGCCGGCGCGGCAGCCGCTGCTTGCGACAGCTGACCTGGATCTCGTCGCCGGCTTCGCGCACGGTCATCTGCCAGACGTGCTCGCTCTGAAAGTCGCTGTCCAGGGCGGCGCAGTAGGGAATATCGCCCTCGACGCCATCGCGAAAAACCAATTGTGCGGGATCGAATCGCGCGCGCTGCATGCTGAGGCTGCTCCAGGCATGGCGGCTTGACAGGACTGGAAGCCGCCGGGTTCATACAAAATTATGACCCCAAACACGAAACTCGCGCGGGGTCATAACATGGAAATCGCCACCATTTTCTCTAGGGCAAGAGCCGCAGGACCTTAGACTTCGTAGAGGTAGTCCTTGAGAATCACATGCGCGGAAGACTGCCGCAGCCGATTCAGCGCCTGCGCTTCCAGTTGCCGAACGCGCTCGCGGGTGACGCCAATCGTCTGCCCAACCTCCTCAAGCGTGTAGACGCGCCCGTCCGCCAAGCCATAACGCAAGCGCAGGATCTGCGCCTCGCGCGCCGGCAGCTTGTCCAGCGCCTGCTGCAGCTGCACGTGCAATAGATGGGTCGCCACCTCGTCCGATGGCGCCGGGCTGTTGCTGTCCTCGACGAAATCGCCAAAGGTAGAATCGCCCTCGTCATCGATCGGCGTCTCCAGGCTGACGGGCCGCCGCGAAATCTCCAGCAGGTTCTCGACCTTGTCCGGCGTGGTGTCCATGCCCAGCGCCAACTCGTCGATTTTCGGCTCGCGCCCCAATTCCTGCAGCAGCTGCAGTTGGACGCGGCGCATGCGGTTGAGCTGGTCGCCCATATGCACCGGCACGCGAATCGTCCGCCCTTGATCGGCGACCGCCCGGCTGACGGCCTGGCGAATCCACCAGGTGGCGTAGGTGCTGAATTTGTGCCCGCGCTGATACTCGAACTTGTTGGTCGCGCGGATCAGCCCGATATTGCCCTCTTGAATCAGATCGAGGAAGGGCACGCCGCGGCCGATGTATTTCTTCGCCACGCTGATGACGAGGCGGGCATTGGCGCGGATCAGGTGTTCCTGCGCCTGTTCGCCATCCATCATCGTCGCCCGCAGGAGCTGTTCCTCGCTCCAGCTGAGCGCGATGACGTCCATGCTTTCGCAGTCCTCGAGCCGTTCCCGCGCGAATTCAGCCGCTTCCATGCGCTTCGCCAGCATCACTTCTTCTTCGGCGGTCAAGAGGGGCACGCGGCCCGCTTCCTTCAGGTACAAGCCCACGACGTCATCGGTATCGAGCGCGGCCTGGTAGCCGGCGTCGGCCGTCAAGTCCTTCTTCAAGACCTGCAGCAGGGCGTCTGGCTCGTCCACCAGTTCATCGTCGGGCTCGGCAATCAGGGTATCGGCATCGGGCTTCGCCGCCTTCGCTTCGGCGTCGTCGGGCGCGTCCTCTTCCGGCTTCACCGGCCCTGGGATCACGTCGATGCCCGCCTCAAGCAGGCTATCCATCAGGTCGTCCAGCAAAGCGACATCGCCTTCGACATGCGGCATCAACTCGAGGATGTCGCTGTAGGTGACAAAGCCTTGGTTATTTGACTTTTCGATGAGCTGCTTCCGCAACTGCTCGCGCTGCGTCAATTCGCTTGCGTTTTCCAACACCGCTACCACAGACAAGCCTTTCTTCCGACCGCTTCCTTACAAGTGCGAGACACGCAACTTAACCAGGATCCCATTCTTGGGCAAATGAGACCGCTGGACGACTTCTATTCGCGCCATGCGCCGCCGCTCACGCTCATTTACAATGCTCGGCGGCGAAAGTCTTGCGCGCCGCCCCGCCTTTCTCGCCCGGATCGCGAGCCAAAAGGCAGTTCAGCCGCGTGTTTTGCCTTCGCAACGCATAATTTAACGCGTATTCGATTACTTGTCAAGTTTTTCACAAACGAGTTTTCGGCGGCCGCGCCCGGCCCCAGAGCGCCCGCGCGAAACCGGCGCCGCCGTCGGCGATGCCTTGTATAAGTTGCACAAGGCGAGCGCAATTGTGCATAGACTTCGCGCGCCCCGTTGACAGTTTTGGACTTTGAATCTAAAATCCTGCTATGCATTGGTGAGTTCGTGTCTGATGTTTGACGAAATCGCGGCAATTGACGGGACGAGGCGCCGCCGTCGCGCGCGAAACGCGTTCGGCGCGGTTGGCTCTTGCATGTGACCGGAAAGCCCTTCAACTGCGGAACGCGCCCTGATCTCGTATTGTCGGTCAGGGTTTTTCTTTTATAGGGAGCGCCAGATGACTAAGGAAATTCGCGCAGGCGTATTCGGCGGCTCGGGTTACGCCGGTCTTGATCTGGTGGAGATCCTGGCCAGCCATCCACGGGTCGACCTGCGCTTCGCCACCTCAAACAGCTACGCCGGCGAGCCTGTGCCCGGCGCGGACTTGCGATTCGTTCCCGCCGATTCGGCCGCGCTGGAGAGCGTCGACGTCGTTTTCCTCGCGCTGCCACACAAGGCGTCCGCCGCGAAGGCTCGGCAGTGCATAGACGCGGGCCTCAAGGTGGTGGACCTCTCGGCCGACCTGCGCCTGGATACGCCCGGAGCCTATGAAGCCTCGTATCATACGCCGCACCCGCATCCCGAATTGCTGCCCGCGCCTTATGGCTTGCCCGAGATCAATCGCGACAATATCGCCGGCGCCGACGTGGTGGCGACGCCCGGCTGCTATCCGACGACCGCCTTGCTCGGCTTGTACCCCTTGCTCCAATGCGACGCGCTTTCCCCGGAAAGTCCCATTATCATCGACGCCAAGTCGGGCGTGACCGGCGCCGGGCGCAAGCCCTCGCTGACGACCCACTTCGCTGAGGTCTACAGCAACCTGATCCCTTACAAGACCGGGCGCTCGCATCGGCACGTCGGCGAGATGGAACAGGAGGCGCGCAAGCTGAATGACCGCGCGGCGCCGGTGATTTTCTGCCCGCACCTGCTGCCGGTCGACCGCGGGCTGATGGCCAGCCTCTACGTGACGCTGAACGACAGCCTGGAAAGCGAGCAGCTGCACGACCTCTATGCCGAGATTTATGGCGGCGAGGCGCTGGTGGAGGTCTTGCCAGCGGGCGAGCAGGCGACGCTCAAACACGCGGTCAAGACGAACAAATGCGTCATCAGCGTCACGCCGGCGCTGCCGAAACACGCGCATATCACCAGCGTAACCGACAATCTGCGCAAGGGCGCGGCCAGCCAAGCCGTGCAAAACATGAACCTGATGTTTGGGCTGGACGAGACCCTGGGGCTGATCTAGTGACGAAAGCGACAAGCGTCGTCAAAGTCTCCGGGCATTGCCTGGACGACCCCGCGCTGATTGAGCGGTTCGCGCGGATCGTGGCGCGGACCGGCGAGCAGGTGGTGATCGTGCATGGCGGCGGCGTGGAGATCTCGCAGCTGCAGCAGAAGCTGAACATCGCGCCGCGTTACGCCGATGGCCTGCGCGTGACCGATGCCGAGTCGCTGGCGCTGGTGGAGATGGTTTTGTGCGGCCGCGTCAACAAGCGGCTTGTGCGCTGCTTGCTGGCGGCGGGCGTGGACGCGCTGGGCCTTTCGGGCGTCGATCGCGGGCTCGTGCGGGCGCGCAAGATGCGCCATGACTCGCTCGATATGGGCTTCACGGGCGAAGTCGTTTCGGTGCGCGGGGAGGTGATCGCGGACTTGCTGGGGCGGGGCGTAACGCCCGTAATCGCGCCGGTCAGCCTCGGCCAATGCAGCAGCTTCAACCTCAACGCCGACCCGGTGGCGGGCGCGATCGCGGCGGCGATAGGCGCGCGGACGGTCATTTTCATTTCGAACGTCGCCGGCGTGCTGGCGGGCGGGGAACGCATCGCCCAATTGAACCCGGCGCAGGCGCAAGGTCTCATCGAAGACGGCGTCATCCAGGGCGGCATGATCCCCAAAGTGGAAAGCGCTTTGGATGTGCTATCATCGGGCGTGCCGCGGGCGCTCATCACCGATCTCGATGGCTGGGCGCGGGGTGGCGGCACGACCTTTGTAAGTTAAGTCGCAAGATCAAACGTTAGCGAGGAACCATGTCAATTACAGCCGATGTCATTCAAAAGGACAAACAATACAGCGTGCCGGTCGCCGGTCGCCCGGATTTCGTCTTGGCGCGCGGCGAAGGCGTCACGGTCTATGACGCGGATGGCAATGCCTATACCGACTGGGTGGCCGGTATCGCCGTCAACGCGCTGGGTTATGGCGACAAGGAATTGATGGACGTGGTCGCCAGGCAGATGAGCACGGGCCTCATTCACGTCAGCGGCTTATACCACACCCAGGCGCTCACCGACCTGGCCGAGCTGCTCTGCGCCAATTCCTTCGCGGATAAAGCCTACTTCTGCAACAGCGGCGCGGAAGCCAACGAAGGCGCCCTGAAATTCGCGCGGAAGCTCGCCTACGTCAACGACAACCACCACAAGACGAAGGTGGTCAGCTTCTCCAAGGCTTTTCACGGACGCACGCTCGGTGCGCTTTCGATAACGCCAACCGAGAAGTATCAGAAGCCCTTCAAGCCGATGGTTCCGGGCGCGGTCGTCGGCGAGTTCGACGATATCGACAGCGCCAAAGCCGTCATTGACAAAGACACGGTCGCTGTGATCGTCGAGCCGATACAGGGCGAAGGCGGCATCAATCTGGCGAGCGCGGAGTTCTTGCAGGCGCTGCGTCAGCTCTGCGACGAGCATAAAGCGGCGCTGATCTTCGACGAGATTCAATGCGGCATGGGGCGAACGGGCGATCTCTGGGCGCACAGCTTCAGCGGCGTCTCGCCCGATATCATGACCCTGGCCAAGCCCCTGGCTGGCGGGCTGCCCATCGGCGCGATTCTGGTCACGGATGAAGTCGCGTGCGCCATGCAGCCGGGCGACCACGGCTCGACCTTCTCGGGCGGCGCGGTCGTCATGCGCGCTGGCGAAGTGGTCGTGAAACGCGTGCTTGGCGCCGGCTTCCTCGCGCATGTCAGCGAAGTGGGCGATTACCTGCTGGAGCGCCTGGCGGAAATCAACAGCCCGCATATCACCGACGTTCGCGGGCGCGGCTTGATCGCGGCCATCGAGTTGAGCGTGCCGCCGGCCGACATCGTGGAGCAGGGTTATGAGCATGGCTTGCTGCTGGTGAATTCCGGACCAGACGCCATCCGCTTCATTCCGCCGCTCATCGTCGAGAAGCGGCACGTGGACGAATTGATCGAAAAACTGACTATGATCCTGGAGGGCATTGATGTCGAAGATTAACCCGGCTGTTGATGCCGTCCGCGGGTTCCAGGTCGCCGGCGTCCATGCGGGCTTGAAGAAAGACGGGGCGCTGGATTTCTCGCTGGTCGTCAGCGAGGTCGATTGCGCCGCGGCTGGCGTTTTCACTCGCAACAAGGTCAAGGCGGCGCCCGTCCTTTTCGATATGCGGCAGCTGGACGCGAATTCCGAATCCATACGCGCGGTGGCGACAAACACGGTCAGCGCGAACGCCTGCACCGGCGCGATCGGCTTGAAGAACGCCCAGGCGACCGCCGATCTCGTCGCCGGCGCGCTCGATATTGCCGCTGATCAAGTGCTGGTGATGTCCACCGGCGTCATTGGCACGCATTTGCCCATGGAGAAAATTGCCCGCGGCGTGGAGCTGGCGAGCGCGAACTTGGGCGCGGACTGGCGGGCGGCCGCGGCTGGCATTATGACCACCGACACGCGGCCGAAGCTGGGCTCGATCACGGTCGATACCGGTAGCGGTTCGTATACGCTTGCCGGTATGGTCAAGGGCGCGGGCATGATCGCGCCGAATATGGCGACCATGCTCAGCGTCATCGTCACCGACGCCGAAGTCGCGCAGCCCGATTTGCAGACGGCGCTTTCGGCTGCCGCGAAGCAGAGCTACAACCGCATCGTCGTCGATGGCGACACCAGCACCAACGACACCGTGCTGCTGCTGGCGAACGGGATGAGCGGCGTCGCGGTCTCGACCGAAGACGAATTGGCAGCTTTCCAGGCGGCGCTGAGCGAGCTCGCGCGTTATCTGGCGCAGGAAGTCGTGCGCGATGGCGAAGGCGTCACCAAGTTCGTCACGCTCAACATCATCAACGCCGAATCGGAAGCCGCGGCCGAGCGCATCGGGCAGACCGTTGGCGCGAGCGTCCTGACCAAGTCGGCGTTCTATGGCAGCGACGCCAATTGGGGGCGCATCATGGCGGCCGCGGGCAGAGCGGAGGTCCCCCTGGACCCGGAACGCGCCTCGCTCTCGGTGGCGGCTGGCGAGTTGGCTGCGGACGACGCGCCTGGATTAAATATATTCAGCGGCGGCATGCCCACGGATTACCGCGAAGAAGACGCGGCGTCAATCATGGCGGAATCATCGATCACCTTCACGCTGGATTGCGGGCTTGGCGACGGCGCCGCCACGATCTGGACCTGCGACATCAGCCACGAATACATCTCGATCAACGGCGATTATCGCTCCTGAACGCGAGGCATCGCATGAAGGCTGTGCTGGCGCTTGAGGATGGGCGCGTCTTCCCCGGCGAGGGCTTCGGCGCGGAAGGCGTCTCCACGGGCGAGATCGTCTTCAACACCTCGATGACCGGCTATCAGGAAATCCTCACCGATCCCTCTTATCACCGCCAGATCGTCGCCATGACCGCGCCTCATGTCGGCAATACCGGCGTCAACCTGGAAGACCTGGAGTCGGACCGCGTTTGGGTCGCGGGCTTCGTCGTGCGCTCCCTCAGCCCGATCGCCAGCAACTGGCGCAACCGCGGCGATCTTGGCGCCTACCTGAAAGACAATGGCGTCATCGGAGTTTCTGGCGTGGCGACCCGCGCCCTGGTGCGGCATATCCGCGAAATCGGCGTGATGCGGGCGGTTGTCGCCAGCGGAAAAGCGGCTGACGATCCGGCTGCGCTGGTCGAAAAGGCGCGCGGCGCAATGGACATGTCGGGCGCGAATCTGGTCGATGAGGTCAGCGTGAGGGCGCCCTACGACTGGCACGAGGCGAGCGACCGCGCCTGGTATGGCGATCACCGCGCGGCCTCATCCCGTCCGCTCGTCGTGGCTTATGACTTCGGCATCAAGCGCAACATCCTGCGCATGCTGGCCGACCGCGGCCTGCGCGTGAAAGTCGTGCCGGCCTGGACGCCGCCGTCTGAGGCGCTGGACATGCAGCCGGCGGGAATTTTCCTGAGCAATGGACCGGGCGACCCCGCGGCGGTCGACACCGCGATCGCCAGCGTGCGCGCGCTGCTGGGGCGGGTTCCGATTTTCGGCATCTGTCTCGGGCATCAGATCCTGGCATTGGCGCTGGGCGGCGCGACCGAGAAAATGCGCTTCGGTCACCGCGGCGGCAATCAGCCGGTGAAGCATCTCGAGAGCGGTGAAATCGAGATCGCCGCGCATAATCACGGATTCGCCGTCTCGGCAAGCAGCGACTTAAACGGCGGCGAGATCACCCATCTGAACCTGAACGACAATACCATCGCCGGTTTGCGCCACCGCGATTTGCGCGCCTTCAGTGTGCAATACCATCCGGAGGCGTCGCCGGGCCCGCACGATTCCTTTTACCTGTTTGATGAATTTGTGGAAGCCGTCGGCGGCGGCCGAGAAGCCCGACAGCGGAGCGGCCAGAGCAAAGCAAACTGATTATGCCGAAGCGGACCGACATCAAGAGCGTCATGATCATCGGCTCGGGCCCGATCGTCATCGGGCAAGCCTGCGAGTTTGATTACAGCGGCGTCCAAGCCTGCAAGGCGCTGCGGGCGCAGGGTTATCGCGTCATCCTCGTCAATTCCAACCCGGCCACCATCATGACCGACCCGCAATTCGCTGACGCCACCTATATCGAGCCGCTGACGCCGGAATTCTGCGAGAAGATCATCGCCCGCGAGAAGCCTGACGCCTTTCTGCCGACGGTCGGCGGGCAGACCGCGCTGAACCTGGCGGTCCACTTGAAAGAATCCGGCGCGCTGGACCGCCACGGCGTCGAGTTGATTGGCGCGACTTTGACCAGCATCCAGCTGGCGGAAGACCGGCAGCGCTTCAACGACGCCATGCGCGAAATCAATCTGCGCATTCCGGACAGCAAAGTCGTCGACCAGGTTGACGACGCGCTCGACTTCGCCGGCGAAATCGGCTATCCCGTTTTGATCCGCCCCTCTTTCACCATGGGCGGCGCCGGCGGCGGCGTCGCTTATGACAGCGCTGAATTGCGGCGGGTCGCGGCGGACGGCATCCGCCAGAGCCCGGTCGGCGAGGTCCTGGTCGACAAAAGCCTGCTCGGGTGGAAGGAATATGAGCTCGAGCTGATGCGCGACGCCAGAGGGAATTTCGTCGTCGTCTGTTCAATCGAGAATCTGGACCCGATGGGCGTGCATACTGGCGACAGCATCACAATCGCGCCGGCGCAGACCTTGACGGACAAAGAGATTCAGCGGCTGCGCAATATGTCGCGGATGATCTTCGACCGCGTCGGCATCGCCACCGGCGGCGCGAACGTGCAATTTGCCATCAATCCCGACGATGGCGAGGTCTTCGTAATCGAGATGAATCCGCGCGTTTCCCGCTCATCAGCGCTGGCCAGCAAAGCGACCGGCTTCCCTATCGCCAAGATCGCGGCCTTGGTGGCGGTCGGCTTCACGCTGGATGAAATCCGCAACGACATCACCACCAGGACGCCCGCCAGCTTCGAGCCCTCGCTGGATTATGTCGTCGTCAAGATCCCGCGCTGGGATTTCAAGAAGTTCGCTGGCGCCGATCCCGTCCTGGGTCCGCAGATGAAAGCGGTTGGCGAGGTCATGGCGATCGGCCGCACCTTCCCGGAAGCGCTGCAAAAGGGCGTTCGCTCGCTGGATATTGGGATGGACGGCTTTGGCAGCCAGGTCGACTTTGACCTGCGCCCCGAAGCGCTCTCCGTGCCGACCGCGCAGCGCCTGTTCCAAGTCGCCAGTCTGATCGCCACCGGCGTCAGCAGCGAAGAAATCGTCCGTCAGACGCATTTCGATCCCTGGTTCGTGCAGCAGATGAGTGATTTGACGCGGATACATGGCTCGGTCGCGGGCAAAGCGCGAAAGCTGCGCGATCTGGACGCGGACGATCTTCGCCAGCTCAAGACTTTCGGTTTCAGCGACGCGTATATTGCCGCGCGGGTTGGCGAAGCCGAAGTTGCCGTTCGGCAGCATCGCAAGCGGCTCGGCGTCGCTGCCAATTTCTATCGCGTCGACACCTGCGCGGCCGAGTTTGAAGCGATGACGCCTTACCTTTATTCGACCTACGAAATGGAAGACGAGGCTGCGCCAAGCGACCGGCGCAAGGTTATGATCCTCGGCGGCGGACCCAACAGAATCGGTCAAGGAATCGAGTTCGATTACTGCTGCGTGCATGCCTGTTTCGCGCTGAAAGAAGCCGGCTTCGAAACGATCATGGTCAACTGCAATCCGGAGACGGTCAGCACCGATTACGACACGGCCGATCGTCTCTATTTTGAGCCGCTGACGGCTGAGGATGTGATGAACATCGTCGACCGCGAGCGTCCTGATGGCTTGCTGGTCCAGTTTGGCGGGCAGACCCCGCTGAATATCGCCCGCGATCTGGAGCGAATGGGCGCGCCAATCTGGGGCACGCCGGTTGATACGATTGACCTGGCCGAAGACCGCGAACGCTTCAACGCCTTGATGCGCCGCCTCGATATCGCCCAGCCGGCCGGCGCGACGATCACGCGCCGAGACGAAGCCGCCGCCACTGCCGCCGCCATCGGTTACCCGGCGCTCGTGCGGCCCAGCTACGTCTTGGGCGGGCGCGGCATGGCGATCGTCTTTGATGAAAAACAGCTGCTGGCTTGGCTGGACGAGAATGTCGAATGGAGCGGGCATCCCGTCTTGATCGATCAATTTCTCGACGACGCCTACGAAGTGGATGTCGACGCGCTTTGCGACGGCGAGACGGTGACCATCGGCGGCATCATGCAGCACATCGAAGAAGCGGGCGTCCATAGCGGCGATTCGGCTTGCGTGCTGCCGCCTTATAAAATCAGCTATTTTCACCTCGATATCATCCGCGAGCACACGCGGCGCATCGGGCTGGCGCTGGGCGCGCGCGGCTTGTTCAACATCCAGTTCGCGGTCAAAGACGACGAAGTCTACGTGTTGGAGGTCAACCCGCGGGCCAGCCGGACCGTGCCCTTCGTCAGCAAGGCGACTGGGTTCCCCTTGGCGCGCTATGCGGCGCAAATCGCGGCCGGCGCGACCCTGCCCGACCTGGGCTTCCTCGAAGAGCCAGCGGTCAGTGGCTTCTTCATCAAGGAGGCGGTCTTCCCTTTTCAGCGTTTCCCGGGCGTGGACGCGCTTCTGGGCCCCGAGATGCGCTCCACCGGCGAAGTCATGGGGCACGCCTCGAGCTTCGGCCACGCCTACGTCAAGTCGCAGGCTTCAGCCGGTTTGCCCTTGCCGGAGAGCGGCGCGGTATTCATCAGCGTCAACGACTTTGACAAGCCGGTCGTGGCCAAGATCGCGCGCGATCTTGCCCGGCTCGGCTTCGAGCTGCAGGCCACTGAGGGCACGGCGCGCTGGCTGAATCGGATGGGCGTCGCGACCGAGCGCGTCAACAAGATTTCCGAAGGCAGCCCGCATATAATGGATGCCATGCGCGGCCGTCAAGTGGATCTCATCATCAACACGCCGCGTGGCAGTCAAGCGCATGAAGACGGCGCCGCCATCCGCAGCCAAGCCTACGCCCTGGGCATCCCCATCATCACCACGATGAGCGCGGCCGCCGCGGCCGTGCAGGGCATCAAGGGCCTGCGCGATAAACCGCTCAGCGCGCGCAGCCTGCAATCGCATTACCAAGCCGCCGACTAGCCGGCGGGAGACGGGGACGACCGAATGGCGCTGGCATACGAAACCTTCCTGCAGGAAGTCCTCATTGACGAGGCGACTTTACAGAGGCGCATCGCCCAGCTCGGCGCGCGGATCAACCGCGATTACGCCGGCTGTCGCGATCTGCTGCTGCTCTGCATTCTGAAGGGCGGCGTGATGTTCCTGTCCGATCTTTCGCGTCATATCCACGTGCCGCACGCCATCGACTTCATGGCCGCGAGCAGCTATGGCGTCGGCGCGCGAAAGTCGGCCGGCTCGGTGCGCATCGATATGGACATGCGCATGGATGTGAAAGACAAACACGTCCTGGTCGTCGAAGACATCATCGACAGCGGCTATACCCTCGCATTTGTCTTGAAGACCCTGCGCAATCGCGAGCCGGCCAGCCTGAAACTCTGCGCGCTGCTCAACAAACAGTCGCGCCGCGAAGTCGATATCGCGGTCGATTACACCGGTTTTGACATCGAGAACAAATTCGTCTTCGGCTATGGGCTCGATCTGGACGAGCGCTTCAGGAATCTGCGCTTCGTCGGCGTGGCGCGGGCGGACGCTCTGGATCATGAATGACCGCGCCATACGACTTTCCTGGCCCGATTTCGTCTATGAACTATCCGCGCTGACGAAATCAATCCCCAAGGTTCCCCCGCTCTATCTTGTTGGCGGCGCCCTGCGCGACGCGTGGCTGCGCCGCGCCATCGACGACCTTGACGTGGCCGTCGCCGGCGACGCCATCGCTGTCGCTCGCTTCGTCACCGATTCCCTGGGCGCCGATATCTACGTCATGGACCGCGAGCGGGACGTAGCGCGGGTCTTCATCGAGCGCGGCGGCGAAAAGCTCAGCATCGACTTCGCCAGGCTGCGCGGACCGACCCTGGAAGACGACCTGGGCGATCGCGACTTCACCCTGAACGCGATGGCGGCTGACCTCCTGGGCGACCCAAGCGCGCTGATCGACCCGCTCAATGGCGTCAACGACCTGCGAGCGAGGGTCTTGCGCCGCTGCTCGCCAGATTCAATCGCCAACGACCCGATTCGGACGCTTCGGGCGGTCCGGCTGTGCGCGCAGTTCGACTTGAAGATGCATCCGGACACGGCGGCGGATGTTCGACGGCATGCGGCCGAGCTGGGGCAGTCGTCGACCGAACGCGTCCGCGACGAATTCTTCAAGCTGCTCGGCATCGCCCGGGCCGCGCGGGGCTTGCGGGTGCTGACGCGGCTGAGCCTGCTGGAGCGGATCCTGCCCATGGGCGCCGGCGACCTGGATCTGGCGCTGGCGGCTGTGGAGCGCATGAAAGCGATTCTCACGGCGATCAGCAGCCGACGCACGGACAATACCGCGGCCGCCTTTGATCTAGGCATGCTGGTCATCCAACTGGATCGTTTTCGCAGTCCCCTGCAAAGCCATCTCGCGCAGGACTATGGCAATGGGCGCAGTCATGCCGAACTGCTGACGCTGGCGGCGCTGCTGCATGCATTCGACGGGGAGGCGGCCGATGCGGGCGCGACCGCGGCAAAGGCGCTGCGGCTCTCCCGGGCGGAGGCGCGCATTCTGGCGGCGGCGCTTTCACATTGCGGCGTCGTCGGCGCGCGCGACGCCTGGACGACGCTGGATAGGCACCGTTATTGGTTTCGCCTGAATGAAAGCGGCATCGACGCGCTTCTGCTCGGCGCCGCGATATCGCTGGGGCAGGCGGGCGGGCAGCTCCAGCAGGCGGATTGGCTCAGCTTCGTTGAGACGGCGACAAGCCTGCTGGAGGCTTGGTTCAAGCGCTACGGCGAGGTCGTCAATCCGGCGCTCTATCTCGATGGCCATGATGTGCGCGCGCTGCTGGATATCGGCGGCGGACCGCGTATCGGGCGGATCTTGACCGCGCTGCGCGAAGCTCAGGTAATGGGCGAGGTCGCGTCAGTCACCGAGGCGCGCGCCTTTGTTTTGCGCGCCGGTGAACAGGCACAACAGTAGTCGGCGCCGCCGGCAAAAGCCTAGGCGGGCGGGGACGGGGAGACCTCGGCGAATTGGTAAAAGAGCAGGCTGGTTCGGCCGTATCGACGCTGGTCGATGGCGTCCAGATGCTGGAATCGCGCGTTCACGTCAAATTCGCCGGGGTCGATTTGAACGATGACGCGGCCGCCACTGTGCCAGGCTGCATGCGAATCAAGCGCTTCAAGCGTCTTCAGCCACAAACCCTGATATTGAGGCGGCGCGACATAAATGAAATCGTAGTCGCGGTCGGGTCCGCGCGCGATCAGGTCCAGGGCGTCCCGCCGCGATACCTTCGCGCGCGACTGAAAGCCGGTATGCGTCAGATTGCGCCGGATGGTCGCGGCCGCGCGTTTGTCCAGGTCGTTGAAGGTTGCGAAGGCGGCGCCGCGGCTCAGCGCTTCGATGCCGACGCTGCCCGTGCCGGCGAAGAGATCGAGGAATGCCGCCCCGTGAATATCGCCACTGAGGATATTGAAGAGCGCCTCTTTGACCCGGTCCATGACCGGGCGGGTTCCCGCGCCGGGCACGCGCTTCAGCTTCATGCCGCGCGCAGTCCCGGCGATGACGCGCAGGGACATCAGCCCGCCGCTCGCTCGACGAGGCCGCGCGGGGCGCCTTTATGCGAGAGCGAGATCAAGAGGCGGCGCCGCCAACATCCTCGATGCGCTGCTTCAGCATCCGCGTCAGCATCATGTAGCGGTCGTCGATATTCGTCTCCAGGTCGTTCGCGCCATGCTGGCCTTCCGCGTGCGAGGCCACTTGCACCGCTTCGAGCGCGTTCTCCGCAATCGTCAGCGCCTGTTGAAACGAGGCGCCCGCGGCCTGGCTGTCGCCACTGGCTTTATGCGCCAAACCCATGCCATAGTGCGCGTCCACGCTATCGGGGCTGGCGGATATAACCTCGTCGAACAGGCGAAGCGCCCCGTGATTGTCGCCATCGCGGTGCATACGCCAGGCTCTGCCGATTTTCTCTGCTGAGGGTAAGCTGGCCATCTGTTCTCCTCCCGCGCGTCAATCCAGGCGCGTCGCAGCCGCCGACGGGCGACCGAGCTCATCGTATGGAATCGACTCTATTTTACCCCAAAACAGGCAGGCCGCCAGCGTATTGCCAGGCGCGGGGCAATCCAGGGCCTGCGGGCGGGCATACCATAGCGTCTTGTTGCCCGTCTTGCCAGGTGATATGCTTCCGACTTGGTGATGACTGACGATGAAGCGCCATGCGGATACGACTTGCCGAAGCGCCCGACATCCAAGCCGCCGCCCGGCTCTGGCGCGAGCGCGTCGCCTTGCTGCAGCAGTCCGATCCAAGCCTCAGGCTCTTGCCCGATGCGGTGGCGCTGTGGTCGGAAGCCGCCCAGAAATGGATCGGCGACACGAACATTCGCTTCCTCGTTGGGGAAAAGCGGGGCGCGCTGGTCGGTTTCGCGGTCGTCGGCATCGCGCCCGGCAAGCCCGGTCGGCAGCCCCAAAGCCGCGGCGTCCTGCTGGAGATGGCGGTGGACTTGCACGATACGCATCGGGGCTTGAGCGATCAGCTCTTGGCGCAAGCCACGCGCTGGCTGCGGGAGTCGGGCGTGGCGCTGCTGGAGATTGAAGCGCCGGCCCGCTGCCCGGTGGAGGGCGCGTTTTGGCGCGCGCGGGGCGCCCGGCCGCGGTCGGAGTGCCTTTGGCTGCCGCTATGATACGGCTGGCGCAGGCGGAAGATGCCGAGCGCATCGGCGACTTGTGGGCGGAGATGGTGGCTTACCACGCGATTCTGGATCCGCGCGCCTTCCGCCCGGCCGAGCGCGGCGCCGAGTTATACGCCCGCTCCATCCGCGACCGCCTGGGCGATCAGGACTCGCGCGTGCTGGTCGCCGAGCGGAACCAGGAACTGGTCGGCTTCGTCAACGGCTTCATCGCCGATATCACTGCCGAAATGTTTGAGCCGCTGCGCTGCGGCTTGCTCGCCGATATCTACGTTCGGGCCGATCATCGCCGGCATGGATGGGGGACCCGCCTGGTCGAGCGCATGATGCTTTGGTTTCGTTCGCGTGGCGCGCAACAGTTCGAGTGGCACGTCAGCGCCAGGAATCGCGAGGCGCTGGCTTTCTGGCAATCATTCGGCGGCGAAACCACCATGCTGCGGATGCGCGCCTTGATCCCGGAGGAGGAGGCATGACCGAATTGCTCTATCTTACCGACAGTTACCTGCGCGCTTTCGAGGCGACCGTGACCGGGCACGAGCTTGAGCAGAACGCGCTGCTGCTCGATCGCAGCGCCTTTTATCCCGGTGGCGGCGGCCAGCTGGCGGATACGGGCTGGATCTGGCACGACGAAAAGCAATTCCGAGTCGCCAAGGTCAAGCGCGGAAACGCCCATATTGTCGCGGGTGACTTGCCGCCGGTTGGCAGCCCGGTCCGTGGCGAGATCGACTGGGACCGGCGCTACAAGATCATGCGGACGCATTCGGCGATGCATATCCTCTGCGGCGTCATCTGGCGCGATTATCAAGCGAGCGTCACCGGCGGCGCCATGGACGTCCTCCGCGGCCGGATGGACTTCGAATTTGAACGGCTGGCGCCCGCGGTCATTGCCGAGATCGAAGAGAAGATCAACCGCGAAGTCGAAGCGGCGCGCGACCTAAAAACCGCGATTTTGCCGCGCGAAACCGCCTTTCAAATCCCGGATCTCATTCGCACGAAGATTAATCTGCTGCCGCCGAGCATTCAGGAAGTGCGCACGGTGGAGATCGTCGGGCTGGACTTGCAGGCGGATGGCGGCACGCATGTCGCCAACACCAGCGAGGTCGGCGCGATAAAGATCACCAAATACAAGAGCAAGGGCGGCATCAACAAGCGCCTTTACATTGAGCTGGAGGCCTAATGCGCTATTTGCATCCCGTGCAGGCGCACGAGCGCTTTGTCGGGGGCGGCTGCTATCGTTTCCGCATTAATGGCGAGCGGCGGCAAAAGACCGAGCGATGGACGGCGCACACCCATGCCGACGGCGAGACCTTCATTCGCATTGATATGGACGCGCGGGCGGAGGAGGGCAAGTCGATCCTGGCGGAGGCGCTGCTGGACGCGGGCGGCCGACTGGCGCGCTTCGACATCCGCTACGAAAACGACCGATTCGAAGGCGGTGTCAAGCAGCTGCGGGCCACTTTCCAACTGGCGGCGGAGCGGCTGCAGGTGGGCTACAGCATGAATGGCGGCGCGCGCGACTATCAGGAGGCCGATTTGCCCCCCGGCTGCCTGATTGACCTGCCGCTGCTGGCGCTCCGCGGCGCCACGGTGAAGCGCCTCGCGGAACAAGCGGGCCGGGCGCTGCCGGTCTATGTTCTGATGTACGAACACGCGCAGCTCTTCCCGGGCCTGCTGCGGAACATTATGTCGCCGGTCGAGCGCGCGGGCGAGGATGTCGTATTGATTGGCAAACGCGAGTCGCCGGCGCGCCGCTACCGCTATATTGACAAAGCCGCGTCCTACTGGATAGACGACCATGGCCTCATCGTCAAGCGCGTCAACAGCTTCAAGCAGCAGGAGATCGTCGTTGAAATCAGCAATTACGCCGCGCCAGCCTCGTGGCCTGCGCGACCAGCTTGAGGCGAGCGCCCGCGCGTCTTCGGGTCGGTTAAGATGATCAAGCGCATTCAGATATTTCTGGGTCCACGCCGCTTCCGCGCATTGGTCGCGCTTCTGGCGACGACGGGGCTCGCCAGCCTGGCTCTGAACGCGCTGGGGCGAGAGAGCGAAATCGTCACTGGCATGCAGAGTATGCTCCTCATCGTATTTCTCGTTGGCGCGGGCTATCTGATCCTGGGTCGGCTGCCGCGCGAAGAAGCGCTGCGCTGGCTCGCCGTGATTCTGCCGTCGATCCTGGGAATCGTCATCGGCTCGGTCTTGCTGCCGCATCTGACCGGGTTATTCGTCGGGGCCGGCCTGGGCTGGATCGTGGCCGGCGTCTTCATATTCCGCGATCCGCGGGGGCCGCAGAATTATCGCGCGGCTGTCAAAGCCATGCGCAAGGGCGATTATCAGTCGGCGATAAAGAGCATCACGGCGGAGATTCAGGCCAATCCAGCGCGGGCGGAGCATTATCGCTTTCGCGCGGAGCTGCATCGGCTGGCGGGAAGTCTCAAGGCGGCGCGGCGGGATTATCAGCGCATGGCGGAAATCGACGCGGGCTCCGCGGTCGCCTTCAACGGCTTGGCGGAAGTCGAGCTGCAGGCGGGCAAGCTGGAAGCGGCGCGTTCAGCGGCTCAAAAGGCGCATTCGCTGGCGCCAGAAGAGTGGGTGGCGGCTTATAATCTGGGTATGATTGAAGAAAGGCTGGGCGAAGACGAGTCGGCGCTGGCGCATCTGGAGGGCGCGCTTCGTTTGAAGATGCCGGATTCTCGACATCGGCTGCTGACGCATCTATACTTGTATCGGATTCAGCGGCGGGCGGGCGTCGACGCAGCAGCCCGTCTGGACGCGCTGAAACGCGAAAAAGCGGGCTTGGAGGAATGGGAAGTCATCATGAGCGCGGAGGAAGCCGGGGCTTTGCGCGCCGTCTTGAGCGGCGACATCGGCGAGGCGCGGCGCCTGATCGAGGACGAAGAGGCGCATGAACCGGTCTAATTGGCGGGCGGACATGTCGCTCCGCCGCTTGATCGCCTGGCTGGCGGTGCTGGTGTCGGTCGCGTTGGCCGCTTTGGGTTTCATCGTTTTCGTGCTCGGCGTCTTGATCGAGCTGGCAGATGGCATCACTGAGCCGCTGGACCCCTATATTTCGCCGGTCGCGCAGATGTCCTTGGCCGGGCTCTGTCTGTCGGCGACCATGATTCTGCTGGGTTTCCTGCTGGTGGGCGTCTTGCTGGCGCGCCAGTCGCGTCAATACGGCGCCGGTTATGGCGAAGCCTACCGCCTGATGCAAAAGCTGAAGTTTCCCGAGGCGATTCAACTGCTGGAGCGGGTGCTGGCCGGCGGCAAAATCACGCCCGATTTGCTGATGCTCTTGACCAGCGCCTACGCCTACAACGGGCAGCTGGCGAAGGCGCAAGCGACTGCCGACCGCGCCGTGCGCATGTTCCCGCGCGACGCCGGCGCCTATATGACCTTGGCCAACGGCTATCGCATGCAAGCCAGTTATGGCGAAGCCGCCATCGCCTTGCAAACCGCCGCGCAACTGTCGCCAGCGCAGCCGATTATCTGGGCGGAGCTTGGTTTCGTGCAGCAGCTGGCGGGCGAGCACGATTCGGCGATGGAATCTTTCAAGCACGCCGCCCTCTATTCGATGCCGTCAATGTATGCCGTTCGCGTGAACTACTATTTGTCGCGCCACTATTTGAAGCAGGGCGAGCGCGAAAACGCCCAGAGCGCCAGCGAGCGCATGGCCGCGACCGAACATGGCTTGCGCGCCTGGAAATCGACCCTGCGCGCCCTCGAGGGCACGGCATACGGCAGCCTGCTCCATTACGAGATCGAAAAGATCGAAGAAGCGATCGCTGAGACCCGGGGCAAGAGGAAAAACAGCGAATGATGCTGTGGCGGGCCGCGCGCGATTTGACGCGGCGGCTGCCGGAGTGGGAGCGCTCGACCAAACTGTCGCTCGCGATTGCGGCGCCCCTGCTGCTCTTCATGCTCGCGCTCGGTGTTTTTGGTCCGAGCGAAATGCAGTTTCCAGCGCGAATTGGCGCTTTTGGCCTGCTGGTAACGATTCAACTGCTTTTCCTCTATGCCAATCGCCGACAGGCCTCGCCTTATCATGAGGCGCAGCAGCGATTCATCGCGGGCGACTACGACGCCGCGCGCGCCATATTGGAATCGCTGCCGGATCGAGGACGCGCCTCCGCCGACGCGCTAATCTTGCTCGGCAACACCTACCGCCATCTCGGGCAGTACGAGAGCAGCCGGGCGGCGCTGACCCGCGCGCTGACTATCAAGCCGGAGAGCCACCTGGGATTGTTCAGCCTGGGCAAGCTGCATCTGGTTCAAGGCGATTACGCCGATGCCTGTGTTCTATTTGAACGGGCGATAAAGGCGGGGGCGCCGGAGATCATTCGATTTGAGTGGGGGCAGGCGCTTTATCTGCTTGGCGACCATGACAAAGCCTCAGAGCGGATGCTGGACGCCTCTGTCGCCATCGCCGAGGATCCCGCCCTGATGCTCCTGGTGGAATATTATCATTGGCTGATGGACGCGGGCAGCCAGCCTGACGAGCAATCGATCCGCGAGCAGCTTCCCCAATGGCGAAACGATGCGCGCAAATATGCGGGAACGCCCTACGGCGATCACCTGTCGAAGGTCGTTCGCGAGCTGGAAGCCGCGCTCCATTGAAGCGATCCGTGCCGCTTCTTGATTTGGTTGGTAATGCCGCTCGCCGACTTTAGCCCTTTAACCCGTCTCCAATATACGCGATAATCCCCCGTGATTTGCTCCCGCAGGGGATGCGCAAAGCATAGGGAGGCGCTCTGGTGGCGTCGCAAGGAGATGCGCGCGCGCCGCGGATCATTGCTCGCTGATGCGAAAGGCGCGTAACCGCGCAAATTTGTCGCAGCAGTGAGATCGTATCAGCGCAATGGAGCAATGAGAACTCATGTTTAGAGCAGTAGACCCGCAGGTCAACAGCGAAGTCATCAACAAACTCGAGCGGCAGCAGCTCGACTTTTGGCGTTTCAATCGCATTTTTGAGCGCACGACCGAGGGCCGCGAAGACGCGCCTCGTTACGTGTTCTACGAAGGTCCGCCGACCGCCAATGGCAAACCCGGCAGTCATCACGTGCTTTCGCGCGCTTTCAAAGACATGTTCCCGCGCTACAAGGTGATGCAGGGTTATTATTGCCTGCGCCGTGGCGGCTGGGACACCCACGGGCTGCCGGTCGAGATCGAAGTGGAAAAGGAGCTCGGCTTCGACAGCAAAGCGCAGATCGAAGACTACGGCGTGGCGGAATTCAACGCCAAGTGCCGCGCCAACGTCTTTCAGCACATCAACGAATGGGAGAAGCTCACCGAACGCACCGCTTTCTGGGTCAATTTGGACGACGCCTACGTTACCTTTTCCAACGACTATATCGAGAGCGTCTGGTGGATTCTCAAACAATTCTGGGAAAAGGACTTGCTTTACCGCGGCTACAAAGTCGTGCCCTACAGCCCGTCCTCCGGCACGCCGCTGAGCTCGCACGAGGTCGCGCAGGGGTACAAGACGATCGTCGACCCCAGCATATTCGTCCGCTTCCCGGTTCGAGGCCAGCCGGGCGTCTATCTGCTCGCCTGGACGACGACGCCATGGACGCTGCCAGCCAACGCGGCGCTGGCGGTCGGCGCCGATGTCGACTATGTGCAGGTCGAGGGTCCCGCCGCCGATGGCGACGACGTCGAGCAGCTGATATTGGCGGAAGCGCTCATCGACAAGGTCTTGACGAGCGCCGACGGCTACAAAATCGTCAAGCGCTTCAAAGGCAGCGACTTGGTCGGCTGGCGCTATCAGCCGCTCTATACTTTCTTGCCCGTGGAGCAGGAATACGCCTATGTCGTGGCGGCTGATTACGTCAGCACAGCCGACGGCACGGGCATTGTGCATACGGCGCCGGCTTATGGCGTGGACGATCTGGCAACCGGGCGGAAGCACGACCTGCCGGTGTTGATCACGGTCGATGAGACGGGCTGCTTCGTTGAGGCCGTCTCGAGCTTTCGCGGCATGTGGTTCAAGGACGCCGATCGCCACATCATCAGCGATCTGATCGAGCGCGGCTTGATGTACCGCCACGAGACCTACGAGCACAGCTATCCGCACAACTGGCGCGATGGCGAGCCGCTGATGTACTTCGCGCGCGAGACCTGGTTCATCGACACCTTGAAATACAAGCGTCAGATGATCGATTTGAATCAGACTGTGAACTGGGTGCCGCGGCACATCCGCGACGGCCGCTTCGGCAATTGGCTGGACGATCTCAAGGAATGGTCGCTGGGCCGCGAGCGCTATTGGGGCACGCCGCTGCCCGTCTGGGTGGACGACGCCACCGGCGAGATGATCTGCGTCGGCAGCGTCGACGAACTGAGTGAACTGGCCGGGCGCGACCTCAGCGAGCTCGATCTGCATCGTCCCTACGTCGATGAAATCACGTTTGAGAATCCCAATGGCGGGGGCGGAGTCATGCGGCGCGCGCCCGAAGTGATCGACGTCTGGTTCGATAGCGGCGCGATGCAGGTGGCGCAATGGGCTTATCCTAAGCATAACAGCGACATCCTGGAGGAGCAGCACCCGGCCGATTACATCTGCGAAGCGGTTGATCAGACGCGCGGCTGGTTCTATAGCCTGCATGCCATCGCCGCCATGCTATTCGAAACCGTGTCCTTCAAAAACGTCATCTGCCTTGGGCACATCCTCGATGAAAACGGGCAGAAGATGTCCAAGAGCCTGGGCAACATCGTCGACCCTTGGATGGTGCTCGAGCAAGCGGGCGCGGACGCCTTCCGCTGGTATATGTATACGTCGGGTCCGCCAGGCGAATCGCGGCGCTTCTCGATCAATCTTGTCAACGAGGTCATCAAGAAATTCTGGTCGACGCTGTGGAACACTTACAGCTTCTTCGTCACTTACGCCAATATCGACGGCTGGACGCCGGCGCGAGAGTCGCCCGCGGCCGAAGACCGGGAGCTGCTTGATCAGTGGCTGCTGGCGGAGCTGCATGGGCTGATCGGGACCGTGACCGAGGCTTTTGAGCAGTACGACGCCGTCAAGGCCACGCGCCCGATTGAAGACTTCGTAGAGCGGCTTAGCAACTGGTACGTGCGCCTCAGCCGCGACCGCTTCTGGAAGCGCGAGACCGACGAGAGCAAGCTCTCCGCCTACGCCACCCTCTACGAAGCGCTGACGACCCTCGCGCATTTGCTGGCGCCGACCATGCCCTTCCTGAGCGAGGAGATCTATCGCAATCTTGTCGCCGAGCAGGCGGGCGCCAAAGCCGACAGCGTGCACCTGTCCACATGGCCCTCAGTCGACGAGTCGCTGATCGACGAGAGCCTGATCGCCGAAATGGCGCTTGTGCGGCGTCTGGTGCGCCTGGGGCTGGCCGCCCGCAACGAAGCGCAGATCGGCGTTCGCCAGCCACTGGCAGACGCCCAGTTCGCCTTGCGCGACGTCGCAGAAGGCGCAGTCGCGCGGCGGCACGCCGACCTGATCAAGAGCGAGCTCAACATCAAATCGCTAAGCGTCATGGGCGCGGACGAAGCCAGCGCCTACGAGTCGGCGACCATTTACCGCCTGAACCCGCTGCCGCGCTACCTGGGGCGGAAGTTCGGGGCGGGCTTCAAGGCGATTCAAGCCGCGCTGCGCGATGGCGAGCAAGATTTCGTCCGCCCCTTCGCCGAGCGGCTGCTGGCGGGCGCGGATATCACGCTCGAGCTGGAGGGGCGGCGCTTCGAAATCCTCAATCACGAATGCGAGGTCAAGGTCAGCGCGCGGGCGCCCGAGGGGGCGGTCGAAGATGGCGGATACGTCGCCGTGCTGAACACGCGCTTGACGCCGGATCTCATCAAGGAAGGGCTGGCGCGCGAGCTCATTCGCCGCATTCAGAACCTGCGCAAAAAAGCCGATTTCGCGCTGGATGACCGCATCGACATCGTATACAGCGGCGCTTCGGATACGATTGACGACGTCCTGCTCTTGTTCAGTGGGTACATCCGCGCCGAGACCTTGGCCGACGGCCTGCGCGCCGGCGATATCCCGGCTGGCTACGCGCGCGAAACGGTGCGCGTCCGCGGCGATTCGCTGACCATCGGCTTGGATCGCAAGCGCTGACTTGTTAAACTTCACCAAGAAAATCGTCAGGGCGAGTCGCTTCGCGGGATTCGTCCTGTTTTCTTTCCCCGTTTCTTTGCTACAATTGGCGATAACGCACAAAGCCGGCTGGGCGCCTTGTTCAGAAATGATTAGCGCCCGCGTGTCCCGGGCGCCAAGCCCACGACAAGGTAGACTGGAAGTTGGTCATGTCAGATAAAAACGCCGCTTCGCTGCAGTCCCTGCTTCGTTACTCTTTGCCATTGGGCGCCAGCATCGTCGCCGGCGACCCCGATACCGAAGTAAACTGGTCGGTGACGATCCGCGCGCAGCCACCCGTTTTTCCCGATATCTATGGGGGCGAGCTGGCGCTGGTGTCGATGGACGTCCTGCGCAGCTTCGATAGCCGTCTGACGCTCGCGAAGGTCTTGCGACAGCTGGCGGAATACGGCGTCAACGGCGTGCTCGCGACCGGTTCCGTGGGGCAGGAGGCGGTCGAGGCGGCCGATGAATGCCAGGTCGCGCTGCTGTCCGTGCCAGAGGAGACCAGCCTCACGACCGTTGAGCGCGCCGTCAACTCGCTGATTCTTAATCAGTCGGCGCGTTTGACCGAGCGCGCGATCGAGATTCAACGCCAGCTGACGCGGCTCTCGGCGGAGAATCGCGATTTGAAGAGCCTGCTGCAAGTGATGTCGCGCTCCACCGGCAAGCCGATCGCGATTCACGACGACAAGGGCAATATGATCGCGCAGACTTTGCCCTACCTGGGGCGCCGCGGGCTCAATGGCCGGGGCGGCGCGCCGCGTCTGCCGCATGACGAGTTTCAGCGCTGGCTGGCGAGCGACGCGCCCGCCCTCATGGGCAGCATCAGCTTGAGCCCGCTGGGTTATACGACGGCGCTGAACGTGGAAAAGCGCGTCGCCGGTTACCTGTCGGTCATTGACAGCGCGGACGATCTGACCGAGTTCGACCGGCTGGTCTTGACCTATGGCGCCGATGTCTGCGCGATAGAAATGGCGAAGAACCGCGCCATCGCCTCCGCCGTCGAGCAGACGCGCGGCGACTGGATTCAGATGTGGCTTAGCGGCACGCCGGCCGATGATGATCTCTTGAGGACGCGCGCCCGGCGTTCCGGTTTCCCGCCCGATTCTCTATTCGCCGTCGCCGTCTTTCGCGCGCAGGACGAGTCGGGCCAGTCGGCGCCCCTGGAGTCGCTGATTTCGCTGGCGCGCGATGATATGACTCGGCGCGGCATCAAAGGCGCGGTCGGGCAGTATGTCGACGTCATCGTGGCGCTCTATCCCTTGGACGAAGACGACGCCGTGGCGCTGGCGCGCATGCGGTCGCGCATCGAGGACCTGCGGGCGCAGCTGGCGCTTCGCAAGCCTAGGGGCGCCGTTGCGGCCGGCATCAGCAAACCGGCCAAGAGCCTGGCCAGCTTGCGCGACGCCTATCGCGAGGCGAAAGACGCCGTCGGCATCGCCTACGAATTGGGCGACCGCGATACGACCACCCTCTATGGCGATCTGAAGCTGTATCAGCTGCTGCTGGCATTGAAGGAGCGCAACCTGGAGAATCTGCAGCGCTTCTGCCACGATGCCCTCGACCCGCTGATCGAGCATGACAGGCGCAAACAGAGCGATCTTGTGCGCACGTTAAGCGGTTTCTTCGCCGCCAACGGCAACCTGGCAAAAGCCGCTCAAGAATTGGATGTGCACCGCAACACCCTGGTTTATCGGCTGGAGCGCATCGCCGAACTGACCGACATGGATCTGGACGATTCGGACAATCGCCTGATCCTGCACCTGGCGCTGAAAACGCAGCGCGTGCTGGCGACGATCCCCGGCGAGCGGGCGGGCGCGTAGGGGAGAGGCGGCGACTGGCTCGTTCAACTCGACCAAATGCCTATACGGGCCACTCACAGAGTCGCCCCTGCAAGGCTTATTCGATACTGGCGATTTTCCGCAAGGATGTGGTTGTCTAGCGAAACGGACGAGCCGCCGGCTCGCCCCTGTTTGCATTGCGGGAAGATTTCACCCCATCCCCGACCGCCAGTGTCTACGCGGCGCGGCCCCTTGCCCCAGCGAGCTAGGGAAGGGGAGTTGACGCTGCGGCGCCGCAATGTATTTTGCGTGGGCGGTCGCATTGCGGCGCGTATGTCTACAGGTGACGAATTTGCGCGAATCGTAGCGGAAATGGCGCGGGATGGGCGTGTCAAATTCGGCGTATCGGTAAAGCCTTACAGTTCTCGACGAGGGCGGCGGCTTGCTGGAAGTCAGCTCTCGTTGACGATCTTGCGCGCGACCGGCGGCCCAATCTTGACGAAATGGTCGCTCGGGCGTTTCAGCAGCGGGTAAAGCGGCTCGGCCGCCCGCGACTGGTGATTTTCCTCGAGCGTGCGGATGTATTCGTTTAGTAGCTCGCGCACGTCGTTGTGCCCGTCGTCGTCCAGCGGCTGGATCTCGACCACGGAGCCGGACGCGATGCGGTTGCGAATCGCCTCGATCGTCAGCCCCATCTCGGGCTGAACGCGCTGATAGACGACGCCGCCGGTCATGCCCGCGCACATCCAGGGACCGGGATCGCCCAAGACGACCGCGCGACCGGAGGTCATGTATTCAAAGGCGTAACCCTTGAGGTTGGCGCGCGCGCCCAAGCCGCCCAGGCTGTCTTGCAGCGGCTCGACGATCTCCCCCCCGAAGACGACATCGGCCCCGCTCATTCGGATGCAAGCGCGGGTATCGGCGTCGCCTTGCACGATGAAGAGGCCCCCTTGCGCGCCATAAGCGAAGCTCTTGCCAACCGAGCCATCCAGCCGGCGCCCGTTGTGATTCAGCCCCTTGAGGATCGACACTTTGCTGCCGGCCGCGCATTTGCCGACGCCATCCTGCGCCCCGCCTTCGACCAGGACGTTGACGGGATCGTCAATGAAGGCGGCCAAGCCGTTGCCGGGGATGGCCGAGTTGCTGAAGGACAGATTGACGGCGCGGATGCGATTGGCTTGCGGCAGCGCCTGGCGTTTGATCGCCCCCGCCAGATGCGTGCCCAGCGCCCGATCCATCGCCATGACCTGCTCATCGTCGTAGGTCAGCTCGTATTCGCCTTTTTCAACATACTCGGTGACGATATCGGTGATCTGCTTGCTGACGGTGTTGCGCGGGCGCGTGATGCGTCTGCCGCCGGGCTGCGCCGGGGTCAGATGCGCGCGCGGGACCGGCTCCAGCAGTTTGCTCAGATCAATGCGGTCGTGATGCGTGCGCTGGTAGAGCAGGTCGGCGCGCCCGACGATGTCCTGCAAGTTGCTGACGCCCATCGCCCCCGCCCATTTGCGGATGTCGTCCGCCAGCGCGTCGAACATGGTGACGATGCTATGGGGCGAGCCGCGCTCCTCGAAGGGGCGGAAGGCCTTGAAATCGCGCTGTTCGGCTTCTTCCTTCGTCTTGACATGGGTGGTGATGCCCACGTGGCAGGTGCCGTCCTGGCAGCCGCGGCAGATCGTGCAGCCCAGGGCCACCATCGCCAGCGTGGCGAAACCGACGCGATTGGCGCCCAGGCAGACCATCTTGATGACATCGCGGCCGCTCTTCATGCCGCCATCGACCCAGAGCTCGACATCGTCTCGCAAGCCGCTTTCGATCAAGTGGCGGTGCGCCAGCCAGACCCCAACCTCGGCCGGCAAGCCGACATGACGCAGGGCATGCGCGCGCGCCGCCCCCGTGCCGCCGGTGTAGCCGGTGATGGTGATGATATCGGCGCCGGCTTTGGCGACGCCCACGGCGATGATGCCAATGCCCGGCACGACCGGCAGCTTGACCGAGACCTTGGCATGAGGATTCGCCGTCTTGAGCTCGTCGATCAGCTGGGCGAGGTCTTCAATCGAATACAGATCGTGATTGTTGCTGGGCGAGATCAAGCCGATGCCCGGCGTCGTGCTGCGGACGGCGGCGATCTGCTCGGTGACTTTGTAGCCCGGCAAATGACCGCCCTCGCCCGGTTTCGCGCCTTGTCCGATCTTGATTTCGATATAATCGGCGGCGTTGAGGAAGGCGATATTGACGCCGAAGCGCCCGGAGGCCACTTGCTGGCCCCGGTTGCGCGGATGCTTGCCGAGCAGGTCGTGGATTTCGCCGCCTTCGCCGTTCATGCAGATGATATTGAGCAAATGCGCGGCTTCGGCATAAGAACGGTAAGCCAGTTCGCCTTGCGAGCCGAAGGACATCGCGCTGATGAGCACCGGCATGTCGTAGCCCTTGATGCTGATATCGACTTCGTCCGGCTCGATCGGCTCGTGACTCTCTTTCAGCCCCATGACGTGGCGCAATGACACCGGCATATTCTCTTCGAGCTTCAGCAGCGTCTCGGTATAGGCGTCGAATTGCAGCTCGCCATGGGCGACCGCTTCTGCTTTTTTCCACATCTTGGGGTAGAAGCGATCCGGGTTCTTCAAGCGAGCGCGCGTCTCGCCGCGGAATTCCTGCGCGCGTTCCTGGGCGTCGTCGTAGAGCGAAGTCCAGGTCAGCCCGCGCCCGGTGGAGCCGAAGTAATTGGGCGTGCCGAGCAGGTTGGCGATATTGCGCGACAAGCCGATTGAGCTGAAGCTGTGTCCATAGCCGCGCAGCTCATGACAGCCGACCGTGGATGTGATTTTCTGCAAGCCAGCGTGAATCGCCTTCAAGGCGTTTCCCATCGCGCCTTCGACTTGTTCGGCGACCAGCGGTTTTCGGCTGCCGCGCGGGGCCGTGCCCAAGCTGACCGCGTACATGGCGTAGGGCAGGATGGCGTTGGCGCCCAGGCTGAGGCAGATGGCCAGGTCGTGCAGATCGCGCAAGGCGCCCGTGCGGACGACCAAGCCAGCGCGCCGGCGCAGGTTCGGCTTGTGATCGGCCAGCCGCAGCGCCCGGTCCACCGCCGCAATCGCCAGCAGCGGGTCGATATAGAGCTCTTCGCCGGCAGCGATGGCGCTGTCATCCAGCATGACGCATTGCGCGCCGTTTTTCACGGCTTCGACAACGCGCTTCTGCAGCGACTCCATCGCCTGGTCGACGGTCGTATCCATCGGGCAGCCCATCGAAAAGCAGGCGAGCTTTCCTTCAAAGACCTGTGCCAGGTCTTGAATGAGCATCGTGCCATGCTTGGCGGCGATTTCGCGGACGCGTTCGATATCGTCAAATTCCGGGATCGCCTCCAGCAGCAGCGGGGTCTCGAGGCGGATGAGCGTGGCTTCTTCCTCGCGCCCGGCCGCGATTTCGGGCCGGCAGCCGATCAAGACCTGCGACGAAAACTGCGCTTGTTCGCGTTCGCGGTCGATTGACGGATTGGTGACCACGGCGATCGTCTCTTTGAAGTAATCGGCCAGGTTCGCGCGCGTATTGCTGATCGCCGCCAGCGGACCGTCCCAGCCCAGCGAGCCAATCTGCTCTTTGCCGCTGGTCGAAAGCGCCTTGACGATCTCGACGTGATAGCGCTCCCAGCCAAAGCCGGCCATGACCGCGGCGTTGACCTTGATCGGCGCCTCCGTCCAGGGCAGCGGGGTCGGCGTCTTTTGGGCTTCGGCGGCGCGCTCGAGCACGGCGACCGGCGCCCCCTGCGCTTGCAGCTGCCCGCCGCCGCCATTGGAGGTCGGCCGGAGCGGGTAGCTCGCGCCGGGCGACGCGGGCGCGGCGTCCACGCCAGAGCGCCAGATGCGGCCCGAGCTCATCGCGTAGGGCTGGCGGTCGCGGTATCGGCTGTAGACGTATTGCTGTATCGCCGGATAGTTCATCACCTGTATTGACTGCCCGGTATTGACGGTCATCGCGATTTTCTCGCCGGGCGCCATAGGCTTGGGGCTAATCGACATCGAATCCAAGGCGTAAACGCCGCGCTCGGAGGTGACGAAGTGTTCCTTCTCCGTTTCGCCATACCAGAGCGGGCGCAAGCCTAAGGCGTCCACGCTGAAGACCGCCTGATTGCCGAGACGGGCGACGACGGCCGCTGGACCCTGGGCGAAGGGACCGAAGGACTGCCGCAGCTCGGCATACATGTCATGAATCTCGGGCGCGGTCTGAATCAAGTCGTGATCGAAGGGCGGGAAGATATGTTCCATCGCCTCGATGAGATCAAGCCCGTGTCGCATGCACAGCGCGTAAATCGTGCGGTCGACGTCCTGAGAATCGGAGCCGTTTTCCACCATCGGAATGTCGAGCATCTCCGATTCCAGGCGGAAGCGCGAGATCGTATTGAACTCGCCATTGTGCTCGATCAGGTTGAAGGGCTGGGCGCGCTCGAAGATAGGATTGGTGTTGGTGCTGTAACGCGCGTGCCCCATCGTGATGGACGAGGCGTAGTCGGGGTCGCGCAGTTCGGGATAGTAGCGGCGCAGGATCTCGATGGTGCCTTGCACCTTGTAGACCACGCTATGCGAGGAAAACGACGGAAAGTGGACTTCGAGCTCGCTCTCCAGCTGCGCCTGCAGCTCAAAGAGGGTCCGGTCGAGCTTTGCGGACGCGACCTGCCCGTTGATGCCGGCGATCTGCCAGAAGACGGGCTCGTTCGCCTCGGCGTTGGGTCCCAGCACTTGCGGGTTCACACGACCCGGCCGGTCGAGCAGAATGTGCAGCCCGACTTCGCTGATCTGGCGGCAGATCTGATCGACGATGTATTGGGCGCGCGCCCGGTCATTCGCCGGGATCATCACATGCGCCACCCAGAAATTGCGGTCCGTCGCCAAAGACGAGCGCAAGCCGGCTTCCGCCAGCCATTTCGTCCAGAGCTGACGCGGGATATCGGTCATGACGCCGACGCCATCGCCCTCGCCATTGACGTAGCCGGTGCGATGGCCCATGCGGGTCAGCGCTTCGATCGTCCGCTTGACGTTGCCGTGCGTCGCCTGCCCGCCTTTGCGCACGGAGCAGATCAAGGCGCAGGCGTCGCGATGCTCCCGATCAATCGGGTGAAGATCGGCAAAGGGATCGTCGTGTTTGCTAGCGTGACTGCGAGACATATCTCACCCTCACAATAAGTTGAGCCGGTCCCTGCAATAAACGGGCTTTCGCGCTCGCAGGCATCCCCGCAGGGACGCCGAGCCAAGCCCTTTCAAGGCGATAATAACATAGTTCCTGATATTATTCTAGCAGGCTCGGCGCTCGACGATATTGCAAGATGTTATGGACAATCTGCCAAGTCCACTGGGCAGAATGCACAAAGACCGTGGCAGCGCCTTTATCATTTGTCAACAGCGATGACGACAGGCGGCGCCCGTCGGTCAAGCGAGGGACAGCAGTCGGCGAATCGTCAGCGCCAAATGCAGCGCCAGCCGGGTTTCCGGCCGATTCAGATCGATGCCGGCGATGTCGTTGATGCGATTCATGCGATAGAGCAGGGTGTTGCGGTGCACGATCAGCGACTCGGCCGTCTGCGACAGGTTGCCGTGACAATTGAAGAATGCCTCCAGCGTCCTGATCAGGTCGGCGTTTTGACGCAGGTCATACTCGGTGAGCGTCCCCAAGGTCAGTTCACAGAAATCGGCCAGCTTGTCGCGGTCGGACAGGCTGAGGATCAGCTGATAGACGCCCAGATCGCCGATGTAAAGCGGGAAATCGGTCTGCAGGCGCTCGGCCAGCTCTTTCGCCTGCACGGCGTCGCGATAACTGCTCCGCCAGACGTTGACGTCTCGCGCGACCTGCCCCAGGCCGATGGCGACGCGGTTGAGCGGAAACTGCTGGCTGATTTCGCGGCTGAATGCGTTTGAAAGCGCCAGGCTGTTATCGATGGGGTCCTCGAAGTCGGTCGCGTGGAAGACGACGACTTCGCCTTCGCGCTCGCGCATCCACACCAGCGCCGAGGCCTCCTGCGCCGCGATGATGGCATTCACTATCGTCTCGAGCCGCCGCAGCGATGGCTGGCTCTCGCCGCGCCAGCAGAGCACGAAGGCGACATGCGTCCGCGTCATGTCGTGATTGAAGCGCTCGCCCTGGCGAATCGCTTCCTGCTGGCTGACGTCGCCCAGCAAGAGCCGATCCAGGAAGGTGCCGCGCAGCCGTTTTTCAGTCTCGTTGACTGCCTTCTGCTTTGCCATCTCCAGCGCGCAGGCGGCCGCGCCATGCTCGCAGACGAGCTGGTCAATCTCGTCCAGGTCGCTCTCGCGCCCGATGATGGACAGGTAGCCGCGGCCCAGGCTCTTGGTGATGATCGGCGCGATCAGCCGCGCCACGCCCGAGACCGGCAGCGCCTGCATGAGCACCGGCGGGTCCACTTCCACGACGCGATGCCGATCGTGAAGCTCGACCGGCAAGTTGTCGTGCTTCTTCAAGAAGTACTCGATGTCGTCCCAGATGCCGACGAATTCGGGCTGCAGCTTATGCGAAAGGGTGCGCAGCCGTTTGTCGTGCGCGAGGACCGTCTTCTTCGTCAGCCGCGCCATCGCCGCCAGCAGCCCGTCCATGCCTTCGTTGCGCGAGGAAATCTGCGTCAGCTGGCGGTAAATCTGGGCGCCGCGCCGCCCGATCTGTCCCTTGCGGTTCACCAGCAGGCTGATGATCGTCTTTTCCACATCGCGGATTCGCGCTTCGTAGGGCAGCGCCAGCACCGGCATATCGCGCGATTTCGATTCCGCCAGCGCCGTCGTGCTCACTTGCCCGCAGAAGACGACGGCAGAGGCGCCGGCCCGCGCCGCCCATTGCACCATCTCTGTGTCGCTGTTGGCTTTCGGCGGGTTGCTGACGGGCGCGATCAAGAGGCATTCGCGCTTCTGCACGGCTTTGGAGGCGATGTCGTCTTCGGGGTGGATCACGGTCGTCCAGGAAACCGCCCGATCCAGCAAGCCCTCGCCAGAAAGAATATGCGTGCTCAAAGGCAGCGCCAGCTTGCGTATCTCTTCAACCGTCAGCTCATGCGTTCGCGCGATGCTCATCTTCCGATCCGTCGGCCGCCGGCGAGCGGCTTTCTCAATTCTCGCGGGTCAAGATGCCGGCCGCGATCACAAAGGCGGCGATGAGCGCCACGAGAAGCGACAGGTCGAGCGCGGGGCGGCTAAGGAAATTGACGCCTGCCGCCACCAAGAGCAGCGCGCCCGCGATCCAGCTGGAACGACGCGCCGGCAGCCCGCGACGCATCCGCAAGACGCTGGCGAGAATCAGGATCAGGCTCGAAGCCAGGGGCGTGAGGCCCGCATGCAGCGCCAGCGATTCAGGCAGCGCGTCCGCGACGACCAAAACGCCGACAAGGCAAATCCAGGTCCAGCGCTCGAGCCACGCGTCGGCGGCTGAAGTGGATTCAAAGTCCGTGTCGGTTTCCATGTTATCGCGTTCCGCCGCCAACGAGAGCCCGCGTCACCTTCCAGCGCTTGGATATAGTATACAAAGTCTCGTGCACTTTGCCTAGAAATCGTGGCTTTGGCGAGGAGGTCCGCGCTGCGGGCCGGGCCAATGCGGTGAGACCGCGCGCTGGACGGCTCAGGTTTTGCTGTCGCCGACGAGCCGGCGGTAGGCGCCTTTCCAATCGGCGGGGTCGCGGGTCAGCTTATTGATCTGGATGTCGGCGAAATGCGGGTAAAGCTTGATCATGGTCTCGGGCAGCCTGTCCCAGTCGTCGTCTCGCAGCAGGTTCGTGATCGCGTCCGCCATCAGCGAAGACCACCACCACTTTTGCTGAAAGTCGTCGGCTTTCTTCCAGTAGCCGCGTTTCTCCCAGGCGGTGATCGACTCTTCGACCGTGGCGTCTACGCCGCGCAGGCAATAAACGAGCATGGCGACCATGTCTTTGGTCTGCGGATTGACTTCGCGCTGTTGGCTCAGATGGCGCAGAATCTCGGCGATCGTGCGCCGGTAGGCATTGCGGCGTTTGCCGGGGCTGTTGGTGTTGATGACGCGCGCCACGGCTCAGCCAGCGCTCTCGTCATTCGAATGATGAGGACGGATGCCGCGATAGATGCGCACGCCGCCGATCGTTTTGAGGATGGTCGAGGCGTCGCGCCCGGTCACTTCCGCCAGTTCCAGCGCGTTGAGCGGCTGATTGCCATTGACCAGCAAAGCGCGAAACACGCTGTCTATCAAGCCAATATGCCCGGTGATGAAGTCTTCGCGCGCGGCCGACTCGCGAATCGCCAAGCCAAGCGCGTCCATTTGGTAGACTTCGCCCGTTTCTGGATCGACATAGTCATACACCTCCGCCAGGTCTTTGCTCGCCAGCGACTGCTGCTGCTCCGGGCTTAAATGCGTGAAGAGATAGACTTGCAGATCATCGCGGCTCTGTCGCCACCATTGATAATCGATATAGAACTTGGTCTTGACGCTGGGCTTGATCAGGTAATTGAGCGGCATCCGCCATTCCTTCGGGCTAACTGCCGGGCTTCCAGTAGTTGCCGCCGACGTACTCAAAGTCCGGATTGGAAATCAAGGTCGCGAACATGGGGCCGGGCGGGCAGCGGCGCAGGATGTTCAAGGCGCTGTACAAGACCTTTGAATGCACGGCGCCTTGCGGGTTCTGCCGGCTCAATTCGAGGACGAGGCTGCGCAGCAGTTCCGCCAGGGTCACGCGTTTGGTCTGGATGTCTTTGCCGAGTTTGTCCACCTCGGGCAGGTTGTTGACGCCGACGATGATATGCTCGTCGTAATCGGCGCCGATCGCGCGTTTTGCCGTTTGGAAGCGCAGCCGGTCGTCAGCCGTCCGCTCGACCAGGGGGATCCATTCCGTGCGGGGCCGATAATCGTCAAATTCAATTTCAATTCGGCTGCGGTCGTCGGTGCCGTTCAAGTAAACGTAGGCGCCAACGGGAAGATGATGCTTTTGATAAATCGGCGCCAAGCCAAAGACGTATTTGAACTCGTGCACCACCCAGCAGGGAAACTCCTGCTTGTCGATGGCGTCGACCATGGTAATCGAGATGCGCGGGGTCTTGGCGTCGGGGAAGATGAAGCGGGTCTCGGAATTGATCGGCAGCGTGCCCACGCGCCGGTGCGGGTAGGTGAGGGTGAGCATGACTTCGTCATCGGGCGGCGGCGACTCGATTGGCGAATGCTCATCGTCCAGGTCGTATTCCAGCTGCAGCATCTCGCCGGTGAGCAGCGCGCGATCATAATCAACGCGCCGATACTGCAATATCGAGGGCACCTGCCGAACCATGCGGGGCAGCAGCCGGGTCAAATGCCACAGGACTTTCCCGGCCGGGCCCACCTCGTCGAAGCGCTCGTCTTCGTTCATCGCGTAATTGAGCGAGAAGACCTGCAAGGGGGCGGGCGCGCCGCCCAAGCCGCCGATCTCCTCGAGAATGCGATCGGTCGTCAGGGGGCCCCCGCCGCTCATATCCAGCACGGCTTCAGCCAGATGCAGATGACCAATATCGACCTCGACCATGAGCTCGCGCACGAACCAGGTGCCGGCGATGCGCACGAGATCGGGATTTCGCTCCAGCGCGTCGTTCACCTGCTCAACAATCGTCGTTGACGGATCCTCGAGCACGTCGTCGACCGTGTAATCCATGTCCAGCTGGCTGGGGTGGCGGTTGATGTCGCTGTCGTTGAGCGGATGACTCGCCTCGTACTCGAATACGAATTCCCGCGGTCCGCCCTCGCCGCCGCGGTTGTCGCCATCGAAGCGCACGGCGGCGATCCGCAGCGGGTCATGATCCGTGCTTTGCCCCGTTCTCAGGCCGACGATGGTCGCCGTCGTATAATCAAATTGCGAGAAGATCAGCCGGTCGCCCAACTCGTAGCTATCAGCCGGGCGGTAGAGTTTCGTGTCTTGATATTGCGCTCGCAGCTGCTGACGCAAATGGAGCTCGCGCTTTCTGATGATTTCGGTCGCCAGTTCAATGGCGGAGAGGGGCGTTTCTTTCTCCAGCAAGAGGTTAGTGATGCCGTCAATATCTTCAGTGCCGATAGAAAAACTGAAAGCCCAATGCTGTGCCGGGAGCAAGGCGAGGCGCCTCCCATTTCTTGGTCGAAATATGCGAACTGACGGCGCTATAATGAAGTTGGCGAGACGGTCCTTTGCGCGATGCGGCAATCCTACTGTATCGTCGGGGCATCAGTCAAGCGCGGATGTGTCGAGGCGGGGCGAAGAAAGTGGCGTCGCCGTCTCAACCCCAGCCCCTGGCCCCCCAGAGTGAGCGAGGGGATTTGGGCGGGGGCTCGATCGGCGGCGCGTCCATCAAGTTGGACGGGACCAGAGTCAAGGCGTGGCGGATTGGCGCCGCGCCGCTGCGTGTCAGCCTTTTCGCCGCAGGCCAATCGGGAAGCGCCCTTTGGCTCAAGCCGCGGTTGACCATCCGCCAAGGCTGGATTATACTGTCGGTTTGTGATGCAAAACAGAGGCTTGAGCGATGTCAACCAAACGTACCTGGCAGCCCAAGGTTCGCCGCCGCAAGCGGGTGCATGGATTTCGCAAGCGGATGAGCACGCGGGGCGGCCGGCGCGTGTTGAAGGCGCGGCGCCTGCGCGGCCGCCACAAACTCGCGGTGACGCCAAACCACGTCAAGAAGCTAAACTGGAACGCCAGCTAATCAATGAAAGCGGCATTGAGGCTGCGGCGGTCGGCCGAATTCGCGCGCGTCGCCCGGTCGGGCGCCACTTACCGGCATCCCGCCCTGAGAATCGGCGTCCGCAAGAACGCGCTGCCGCATAATCGCTATGGCATAGTGACGTCGCGGCGGCTGGGAAACGCGGTCGCGCGCAACCGCTGCAAACGACGCTTGCGGGCGGTTCTATTCAGCCTGCACAGCCAATTGAAGCAGGGATACGATATTGTCGTTATCGCGCGGGCGGCCGCCATGGGGCAACCCTTCGGCGACTTGCAGCGTATAGTACACAGGCTGCTGGCGAAGGCGCGCCTGGCAGGATGCGGTTAAGATGCTGCGACGGGCGCTGCTGGGGTCGATTCGCGTTTACAAGCGCTTCATCTCGCCCCTGCTGCCAAGCGCCTGCCGATTCACGCCGACTTGCTCCGTGTACGCCTACGAAGCCATTGAGGCTTACGGCCCACTGCAAGGGACCTGGATGGGCGTGCGACGGATCTGCCGCTGTCATCCATTGAACCCCGGCGGCTACGATCCCGTCCCGCCGAAGGAGTGACACTTGTCTGGAACAATTCGCGCGCGACTTTTGCTTGCGCTTTGCCTGATCGTGGCGGGATGCCTGGCGACGGGCTGCGTCGGCGCGCGCATGGGCGTCAGCTGGCCCGCGGTCGGCTTGGTCATGGTCAATGGCGAAGCGAAGGTTTCTCTGGCCTACAATAACGACGTCGCCATCCTCAGCCCCGTCAACGGCGCGCCTCTGCGCCTGATCAACCCGCTAAGCGGCGAGGCGATGCGCGACAGCGAAAACAACCCCCGCGACTGGATCCTGCGCGGCTCGGATAACGACGGCGCCCAATTCCATTCGCTCCCCATCGCGCTCGATGATGAAACCATGATCGTCGCCGCCAACAACGGCCGGCTGCTCAAAATCGATTCCGTGCTGGTCGAAGTCACGCGTTCGATTCCCCTGGCGGACAAGGTCGTGGCTAACCTGCTTGCCGCCGATGGCGTGATTTACGTGCCGTATCAAAATGGCGGGCTCAGCGCCTTGTCATTGGAAGACTTCCGCGAGATCTGGCGCTTCCCTACCGAAGAGGGCATCTGGGCGACGCCGCTATTGGCGGGCGATATGATCATTGTCGCCTCGATCGATCATCATTTGTACGCGCTCGACCGCGACACCGGCGAATTCCTGTGGTCGGTCGACCTAGGCGGCAGCGCAGCATCGACCCCGCTGCTGGCCAAGGACCGGCTATACGTCGGCAGCTTCAACAAGAGCTTCTTCGAGATTTCGCTGGAAGGCCGCATTCTCGGCTTTTACCAGACGGAGAACTGGGTCTGGGGCACGCCGGCGATGGACGAGAACGGCGTCGTTTATGTCGCCGACCTCAGCGGATTCGTTCACGCGCTGGATAGCGAGCGAAACCTGGCGAAAATCTGGTCCAGCGAAGTCGCGGAACGGGGCATTCGCGCGGGCCCAATCGTGTATCAGGATCGCGTGATTGTCGCTTCGCGCGATGGCAAGGTCTACTGGCTGGACCGGCGCGATGGCGTGCCGGTCAACGTGCGCGAGGTCGAAGAGCGGCCCGAGCTGCTGGGCGATATGCTGCTCTTGGAACCGAGCGACTCCCTGGATATCGACGAGCCGCTCTTGATCGTGACCTCGGTGCACGATGGCCGTCTGCTGATTGCGTTTGAGGTCGATGGGCGCCAGGCTTGGGTCTATCCGCGCTAGTCCATCGACGGGGGCATGACTGAATGTGGGACTTAATCCTTAATCCGTTTGTGACGATCCTGGCTTGGCTTTACGCCGCTTTGAACCAGGATATCGTCCTGGCGATCGTCGTCTTGACCGTCATCATCCGCTTCCTGACTTATCCGCTCTTGGCGAAGCAGCAGGAATCCTCGCGCAAGATGCAGCAGATCCAGCCGCAGCTCAAAAAGCTCCAGGAGAAGTACAAAGGCGACAAGGAGAAGATGTCGCAGGCGCAGATGAAGCTCTATCGGGAGAACAAGGTCAACCCGGTTGGCGGCTGCTTCCCGATGGTCATTCAGTTTCCGATTCTCATCGGCTTGTATCAGGCGATCTTCTACGCCTTGGCCGCCACGCCATTCCAGTTGGTCGATCTATCCGAGCGTTTGCTCATCCCGGGCTTGGATTCGCTGATCCCGCTGCAGCGCATGTGGTCGCCCATCCCGCAGCTGGTGGAGCTCCTGCCGGAGCTGGATTTGACGCTGGCGCCCACCGAGAACCCGCATTATTCACTGATTCTGCCGCTGCTCGTGCTCGTCACGACCTGGGCGCAGCAGAAGCTGACGATGGCGACAACAGGGCAAAAGACGACCAAGAAAGACGATGATGACGATGACGACGGCAAGCCCGCGGGCGGCCAAGCGCAAATGATGAAGAGCATGACGACGATCATGCCCATCATGTTCGGGTTTTTCTCACTGTCGTTTTCGGTGGGGCTCTCGGTTTATTTTGTGACCTCCAATCTCATCGGCATCGTGCAATACAGCCCGCAGGGGCGCGCCGTTCTGGACAGGCTCTTCCGCAAGAAGCAGACCGACGAAGCGCCGGTGGAGATCGTTCTCGAGGATGACGAGCCGACCAGGAAACCGCGAAAGCGCCGCAAGAAAAAGCCGCGCAAAAAGTGAGACGACGCCACGGTTTCATCACAAGCAGAGGACCTGACACATGGAAATGATTGAAGTAACCGCCAATTCTGTTGATGCGGCGATCAGCAAGGGCTTGGCGGAGCTCAACGTAACGCCCGGCGACGTGATGATTGAAGTGCTGGAAGAGCCCAATACCGGCCTATTCGGCTTTGGCGCCCGCGAGGCGAGGGTGCGCATCGTGCTGATTGGCCGGCGCAAAAACGAGACGCGCGAAGTCGAGCCGGCGCCGGCCGCGCCCGAGCCGCAGGCGCCCGAGCCGGAGGCGCCGCCCAGCCCGGCTCTCGACGAAGTCGCCGACGATGACTTGGACGAAGACGCCGCAACGGGACGGCAGGTCTTGCTTGAGTTGCTCGAGCGCATGGAGATCAATGCGAAGGTCAGCGTGCACCGCGCCGATGACGATGAGGGCGAAGACCCGCATTGGATCCTCAACGTGAATGGCGCGCGCGTTAACCGCCTGATCGGGCGCCGCGGCGAAACCCTGTCGTCTTTGCAGCATATCGTGCGCTTGATCTGCAGCCGGCGGCTCGAGCGGCGGGCGAACGTCATCGTGGATGTCGCCGGTTACAAGGCGGGAAGATCCAATCGACTGCGCGGGCTGGCGCAGCGCATGGCGAAGCAGGCGGTCCAGCAGGGGCGCACGATCACCCTCGAGCCGATGCACGCCAACGAGCGTCGCATCATCCATTTGACGCTGCGAGGACGGCAAGACGTAAGCACCCGCAGCGTCGGCGAGGGCAGAACGCGGAAAGTCACCATCGTCCCCAAATGACCGCGCCGGTCGAGCGCGGCGCCGGCGCATGCATGGCCCCGCCGCGATCCTCAAGCGAGCGACGCCCTTGTCCACGCCCGTTGACGTTCTGGTGATCGGCCACGCAACCGTCGATCTGATGCCCGGCGGACGCATCCTGGGCGGCACGGTGGCTTATGCCGCGCCGGTTTACGCCGCCTTCGGTCATCGCGTCGGCATCTTGACCAGCGCCGCCCCCGATGAGCCGCTTCTGGAGCAATTGCGACCCTTTGGCGAGCTTCTCGTCCTGCCAAGCGCGCAGTCGCTCACCTACGAAAACGTCTACAGCGACGCCGGCCGGCGGCAATTCATTCGCGCCACCGCCAGCCCGCTCGCCGCCAAAGACGCGCCGGACGAATGGCGCTCCGCAAAATACCTTCATCTCGGTCCCCTGGCGGCGGAGCTCGATCCGCTCGAAATGGCGCGCGCCTTCCCCGAAGCGACCATCATGCTGACCTTGCAGGGTTTGATGCGGCGCTGGGACGAAGACGGACGGGTTAGATTCCGCCGCTGGTTTGACGATGCGGCTTTGAAGCTGATCGACATTGTCGTCTACAGCGAAGAGGACGTCCACCAGCGCCCGCGACTCACCGCTGAGATGCGGGCGGTCTGCAAGCACTTGGTCGTCACAAATGGCGCCGCTGGCGGGACCTATTATCACGCTGGCGATTCCAGGCGCTACGACAGCCTGTCGGTCACCCCGCGCGACTTGACGGGCGCCGGCGACGTCTTCGCGGCATCGCTCCTGGCGTCGCTGCCGGCCCTGGCGGGCGACGTCGCGAAAGCCGTGCGCCTGGCGGGCAAGCTGGCCGCTCGCTCGGTGACCCGCGCCGGCCTGGGCAGCGCGCCGACGCCGGACGAAATCGCGCTGGAATTGAGAAGGCTGAACGAGGAGTAGCGCATGATTCAGACGATTATTCACCATGGCAACATCATCACCTTGGACGAGACGCGGCCACGAGCCTCCGCGCTGGCGCTGAGCTATGGACGGGTGGTCGCGCTGGGCGGCGAAGACGATATTCTGCGCTTGGCAAACGCGGAAACCGCCGTCGTCAATCTGGATGGAAAGACCGTGTTGCCTGGCTTGGCGGACGCCCATCTGCATTGGGAGGCGCAGTCGGGGGCGCTGCGGTCGGTGGATGTCTTCGAGGTTCCAGATAAGGCGATTGCGGTCGAGCGGGTTCGCGAGCGAGTTCGTCATACCCCGGATGGCGAATGGGTGCGGGGCCAGGGCTGGGCGCAGGACTTGTGGCCCCAGCGCCAATTCCCGACGCGACACGATCTCGACGCCGTCGCGCCTCATCATCCAGTCTATTTGAGCGCCAAGAGCGGGCACGCCGCCTGGGTCAACTCGGCCGCGCTGGGGCGGGCTGGCATTAGCGACAACACAATCGACCCGGAGGGCGGTCAGATCCTGCGCGACGCCGAGGGCGCCGCCAGCGGCATCCTGCTGGAGACGGCGATGGACCTGGTCGGCGATTGCATTCCCGCCCCCGCCGCCGACGAACTGGCTGACATGATGCTCGAGGCGCAAGAGCGGGCGCTGCGCTGCGGCATCACGATGATTCACGACTTTGACGAACCCTCCTGCCTCGCCGCCTTGCAGATTCTTCGCGAACGCGGCGATCTCTCCTTGCGCGTACTGAAGCAGATCAATCAGAAGTGGCTGGACGCGGCGATAGAGTCGGGCATCCGCGGCGGTTTCGGCGATGACTGGATTCGCATCGGCGCGCTCAAGTTATTCGCCGATGGCGCGCTCGGTCCCAAAACGGCGCTGATGTTCGAGCCCTACGCGGGCGAGCCGGAGAATTTCGGCATGGCGGTCGTCGACAAAGAAGAGATGATTGAATTCGTCAGCCGCGCCAGCGCGTTTGGTCTGCCCTCCAGCATCCACGCCATTGGCGACAAAGCCGTGCACGACACGCTCGATGTCTTCGAAAGCGTCCGCCAGAAAGAAGCGGCGCGGGGCGAAGCGCGCGCGGACAAACGCCACCGCATCGAGCATGTGCAAATCATCCATCCACGAGACGCGGCTCGCCTGGCGCAGCTTGATGTCATCGCCTCGATGCAGCCGATTCACGCCACCTCGGACATGGCTACCGCCGACCGTTATTGGGGCGCGCGCACGCCGTACGCCTACAATCCGCGCTTGCAGCTGGACCAGGGCGCGCGGGTGGCTTTTGGCTCGGACGCGCCGGTGGAACCGCTCGATCCCCTGCTTGGCATTCACGCCGCCGTGACCCGCGAGCGCGATGGCGAGCCCGCTGGCGGCTGGCATCCACAAGCGAAACTCAGCCTGCGCGAGGCGCTGCTCGGTTTCACGCAAGGCCCAGCCTACGCCGCGCGCATGGACGACCGCTTGGGCAAGCTCGCCGCGGGCTTTCTGGCCGATCTGGTCGTGCTCGATCGCGACATCACCCAGGTGGCGACCGATGAGCTCCTCGAGCTCAAGATCATGGGCGCGATGGTCGGCGGCGAGTGGCGCTTCCGCGATTTCGACTGACCGAGACGAGCGGCAGCCGTCCCCTAACTGAATGCCGCGGTGCTGAAGACCACTTTGAATGGCACGCAGTATATGACGACGCTGCGATACCGGCTGAGGTCGATATCGGCTGGAATCTCGTAATTCTGATTGCCCACGTTGCCTTTCAGCGCGCCGAGATGAATCTCCGCCTCGCCCAAACCGGCGAATGTGCTTTTCGGCGCTTCGGTCGAGAGGTAGACGTGCAGATCGGGTCCATTCTTGGAGCGGAAGTCCTCGAAGCGCAGAACGCGGTCGCCAGCAGGCAATTGGTAGATCGTCGCGCTGCCCACGGCGCCGTGGATCGGGTCGATGTCAATGAAGGAACCGGTCGCGAGCGCCGTTGGTTCAGCCGGCATATCCGGCGGCATCGCCTGTTCCGCCACTGGGACGACCTTGTCCTCGCCGATTTGCGCCATCGCCGTTTGCGCCGCCATGTCGCGGTTTTCCTTCGCCATGTCGATCAGCGCCTGTTTTTCCTTTTCGGGCATATTTGACACGGCTTCTCGCTGGGCCGCCGTCAGCCCGGGGAAAGCCTCGTTGACTTCGCGGTTGACGAAATAGAGCCACGGCTTCGTGACCACCAAGCCCGCGGCGGCCAAGGCGGCGATGAACGCGATGAGCGCGATTGTTTTGCGCGACATGAGGGGTCTCCCTTCTCGCAGAATTGAAGCTACTATCACCAGTTTATCATCTTGATACCGATGGCGTCGCGCCTATAATGCTGCTAAAGCTAGAATACATCGACGCGCGGCAGGCGCGGGATAGAGGAGAAGGACTCATGGCTCGCAAAGGACTGATGGTTGGCGACAGCGAACATCACGTGCGGAATGATATGCTGGCGGTCGGGGCGTCGGCGCCCGATTTCAGCTTGATCGCGAATGACTTGAGCGGCAGGACGCTCGCCGATTACGCCGGCAAGGTCAAGGTCATCAGCACGATTCCTTCGATCGACACCGGCGTCTGCGCCGATCAGACGCGCCGCTTCAACGCCGAAGCCGCGGGTTTGGAGGGCGCGGTCGTGCTCACGGTAAGCGCCGATATGCCCTTCGCGCTGGGCAGATTCTGCGGCAGCGAAGGCATTGAAAACACGGAAACGCTCTCGACGCAGCGCGACATGCAATTCGCCGACGATTACGGCGTTCATGACACCGAATGGCGGATCTGCCAGCGGGCGGTCTTCGTCCTCGACCGCGACAACGTCGTCCAGCATGCCGAGTATGTGCCCGTCATCGGCGACGAAGTCGATTTCGACGCCGCGCTGGCGAAGGCGAAAGCGCTGGCCTAGGGGCGCGATATGAGCGATCAACGCCGGCGCAGGCTGGCCGACCTGCTGGTCAACTATTCCACCGAAGTGCAGCCGGGCGATTGGGTCGGCATTCTGGGCGAGTTCGGCTCTTTGCCGATATTGCGCGACGTCTACGAAGCCGTCATTGAGGCCGGCGGTCATCCCAGCCTGATCATCGGCGACGAGCGGATGGGGCGCCATTTCCTGCGTCATGCCAACGACGCGCAGATGAATTGGATCGACCCCAGCCTGCGCCGCTTTACGGAAGAAGGCGATGTTTACATCCGCGTGGGCGCGCCCGAAAACACCCGCGCCATGAGCAATATCAGCGCGGGGCGGATAAAAGCCTGGCAAGCGGCGCAGAGCGAGATTCTGCAAACGCGGCTCGAACGGGCGGCGCGCGGCGAGTTTCGCTGGGTGGGGGCGATGCACCCGACGCAGGCCAGCGCGCAGGAAGCCAATATGAGCCTCGAGGAATATGAGGATTTCGTCTACGGCGCCTGCTTCTGCGATAAAGCCGACCCCGCGGCGGAATGGCGCGCGCTCAGCAAAATGCAGCAAAGCAAGGTCGATTGGCTGGCGGGCAGGGAGCGCGTCCAGCTGCGCGGACCGAACATCGACCTCGAGCTGAGCATCGCGGGACGAACTTTCGTCAACAGCGATGGCAAGCGCAATATGCCGAGCGGCGAAATCTTCACCGGTCCGGTCGAGGACAGCGTGAATGGCTGGGTGCGTTTCAGTTATCCAGCCATCGTCGGCGGGCGGGCAGTCAGCGGCATCGAGCTCATGTTTGTCGACGGCAAAGTGACGGGCGCCACAGCCGAACAGAATGAAGCGCTGCTGCAGGCCCAGCTGGACACCGACGCCGGCGCCCGCTACCTGGGCGAATTCGCCATCGGCACGAACTTCGGCATCGACCGCTTCACCGGCATGATACTCTATGACGAGAAGATCGGCGGCACGGTTCACATGGCGGTCGGGATGGGGTATCCTGAGACGGGCAGCCGCAACAAGAGCGCCGTGCATTGGGATATGATCTGCGATATGCGCGAAGACAGCGAGATCCTGGTCGATGGCGCGCTCTTCTACCGCGATGGGCAGTTCATGGCCTAGCCAAGAACCCGCTGCCGCTTGGCTTTGAAGGCCAAAACAGTCGCCTGCGGGCGGCTTTTTTGCGTCTCGATTCGTGATTGGCGCAATCGCTTTTGCCCAAAACTGGCAGTTGTACTACCATGCGGATTATCTGACGCGAACGAGGCGCAGCGCATGACCAGTTCGTCATTCGTCCCGAAGCCCGCCGATGCCGGCCCTGGCGTGGTGGCGGTCGCCAATACCCAGTCGGCGCTCAGCAATATCAGGCGCGGACCCGGCGTCACCTATCAAGATATTGGCGACCTGCTGGATAACGCCTTGGTGGTCTATTACCCCGACACGAAAACCGAGAGCAACTGGATTTGGGTGGAGAAGGGCGGCTTGAAAGGCTGGGTGTACGCCGGCTATGTCGAGTTCATTCACGCCATTGGCGCGGCGCCCTCGCCCCAAAAGCCGACGCCCTACGATGGCAACGTGGCGGTCTGGTTCTGGAAGGGCTCCGCCGTCCCGCAAGACACCATAAGCGAGGCGCTGGACGACATCAAATCGAACGCGCCAAACGTGAGCCAGGTTTGGGTCAAGGTCACCAACGGCGCCAACTGGATGAGCGAGTATGACAGCAGCGCCATGGCGATCAGCGGCGGCGAGAGCGTTGACCGCTGGGTGAGCGCCTGCCAGGCGGCCGGGCTCGAGTTTCACGCCTGGTGCGTGCCCAAGGGGCTGAACGTCGCGGCGGAGGCGGCTATCTTGATCGAAGCCTGTACGCGCGCGGGCGTGCAGTCCTTGATTCTCGACATCGAGCCTTACGCCAATTATTGGCAGGGTGGGGCGGAGGCGGTGCGCCCCTTCATGCTGGCGTTGCGGCGCGGCTTGGGCACGCGCTTTCACATCGGCATGAGCGTCGATCCCCGCCAGCAGCATTATCACACCGTATTCCCCGGCGAATGGAATCCCTTTGTCGATAGCATCCACCCGCAGACTTATTGGAATATCTTTCGCACAACGCCAGAAGAAGCCTTGGCCTCGGTCTGGACGGTCTGGGGCGGCTACAACAAGCCAATTATTCCGGTCTTGCAGGGCGACGCGCCGGCCTCGGAAATGGAAGAGGCGCATACCTTGGCGACGCAGGCGCATGGCGCGAAAGGGCTCAGCTGGTGGCGGCATGGCGTGATCGCCCAGTGGGCCGGCGTCAACAAACCAATCGAGCTGAAATCCCCCGCCGACGAGCCAAACGACACGCTCCAGAATTTCGCGGATGAAGTGATCATCCTGCCGACCAAGCCCGGCTTCCGCAGCGGCGCCTACACGGGCAAGCCGGAATTCAGCGCGCGCAAAAACACCTGGGGCTGGGATTATCTCTATGTCGCCACCGAAGAGCGCACGAGCAAGGTCTGGGCGGAATGGCGCGACGATTTGCCAAAGAGCGGGCTCTACGAGATCGCCGTCTTCGTCCCCAATCGCTTCGCCACCACGCGCCGAGCCCGTTACAAGGTGCATGGCATCGTCGGCACGGCGAGCGAAGTCGTGCTGGATATCAACCAGCATCGCAGTCGCAACGCCTGGGTGTCGCTCGGCGTCTTCGATCTGGATAAAAACATGGATAATGCCGGGCGCGTATTCCTGAACGACGTCACGGGCGAAAGCGACAAAATGATCGCCTTTGACGCCGTCCGCTTCCGCCGCATCGTGACCACGCCGCCCGGTTATAAGCCCGCGCCCGAGCCCCCCAGAGCCAAGCGTCCCACGATTATTGACGGCGTGCATGTGGCTGATGGTTACGATTCGCCGGTGGGCACGAGCGACCAGCGGAATGGCGATCGCGTCTGGCCCAAAGGCTGGCTGGACGCCACGCCCTTCGGCAAGCTCTACTTTATCGGCACGCCGAGCCAGGCCTATCACACCGGCGCCGATTTGAACTTCGGCAAGCCCTACGCCGACAAGGGCATGGCGTGTTATGCCTGCGCCAGCGGGGTCGTAACATTCGCCGCGCGCATGGGCGCCTGGGGCAATCTGGTGGTCATCCGGCACGATCCGCTGTACGAGCCTTCAGGCCGGGTCATATACAGCCGTTACGCCCATGTGCAGAATATGCGCGTCACCGTCGGCGACCGCGTCGCCCGCGGGCAGCGCGTCTGCGAAATCAGCGATGCCTTCGGCCGCTATGTGCCGCATCTTCACTTCGACTTGAGCGCGACCACCCTGCTCGAGACGCGCCCAGGCAACTGGCCCAAGCTGAATTATGATCTTTTGGTCAAGAACTATATCGATCCGCGCGACTGGATCAGACGGCATCGTCCATAGCGACCGGGCGGGCCGCCTAGAAGAGCCCCCAATCGCTCGCCGCCCCTTCTTCCATCATGCTGGGGTCCCACATTTCCATGCCCATCTCAACCGTCGCCGGCATCCCCAGAAAGTCTTGCGCCGTGCGGCGGGTCTGCTCGAGCAGCTGCGGCGCGTAGGGGCAGAAGGGCGTCGTCATAATCATGTTCACGTGGGCGCTGTCTTCGCCGATTTCCACGCCGCGCACCAGACCAAGCTCAATGATATTCATGCCGATTTCCGGATCGATCACGGCACGCAGCGCCTCGTACAACCCGGCTTGTCGCTCATCCATTTCCATGTCCTTTGGCTTGTCCTTCGTTCTCTCGGGCGGCCCCCTCAAGGAAGCGCCGCTGACTCAACTCGCCGCCCCAGCATAGTCAGATCCAGGCAATGACACTAGCATAGTGCAGCGCGTCCGCCCTGTCAATTTGCGCGGGAACGGCCGATTCTGACGGGATTCTATTGCGCGCCGGCTACACATTCTTTCGATTTGCCGCCATACTTCGCTAGCCCGCGCCGCGCCGGGTTTCGCGCTGTGGCTGTTGACAAGGCTTGGGCGCGCTGATATACTGCCAATAAATTCGAGTCGGTTATAAAGTAATTTTAACCGAGATTAAATCGATATAGAAGGAGAACTGCCGCGAATGGCCGCAACCTTGGAAATCCGCAATCTTCACGCGAGTGTGGATGGCGACGACGACATGATTCTGCGCGGTGTGGACTTGACAGTGAAAAAGGGCGAGATTCACGCGCTGATGGGACCGAATGGCTCGGGGAAGAGTACGCTCGCCAACGTCCTGATGGGCAATCCCGCTTATGAAGTGCGCGCGGGCGAGGTGCTGCTGGATGGCGTGGACGTGCTGGAGCTCGAACCTGACGAGCGCAGCCGCGCCGGCTTGTTCCTGGCTTTTCAGTATCCGGTGGCGATACCGGGCGTGACCCTGGGCAACTTCCTGCGTCATGCCATCAACGCGCGCATGAAAGCGGAAGACCCGGACAGCAAGGGCATACCGATCCCCAGATTCGCCCGCATGATGCGCCAGAAGATGACGCAGCTGCAAATTGATCACGCCTTCGCGGGCAGATACCTCAACGAAGGCTTCAGTGGCGGCGAGAAAAAACGCGCCGAAGTCTTGCAGATGGCGGTGCTGGAACCCGAGATCGCCGTGCTGGACGAGACCGACTCGGGCCTGGATATCGACGCGCTGCGGATTGTCGCCGACGGCGTCAACGCCTTGACCGGACCCGATATGGGCGCGCTCGTCATTACGCATTACCAGCGCATGTTGAATTACATCAAGCCCGATTTCGTGCATGTGCTTTTTGGCGGGCGCATCGTCGAAAGCGGCGGACCTGACCTGGCCCATGACTTGGAAGCGAAGGGCTACGAATGGATCCGCGAGCGGCACGAGGCGCTGGCGCAAGTCCAGGCTTGAGACGAAAAGACGAGGACACAGACATGGCAGACCTGATAGCAAGCGAAAAGCAGCTCACGCATGAAGAAGAGGCGCTGAAGGATGTCGGCTTGAGCTACGCCGAGAAATACGGATTCCACGATGCCGATGTCGATTACACCTTCAAGAGCCAGAAGGGCGTGAACGAACAGGTCGTGCGGCAGATCAGCGCGATGAAAGACGAGCCGCAGTGGATGACCGACCGCCGCGTCGACGCCTATCACATCTTCATGGACAAGCCGACGCCGCAATGGGGCGGCGACCTGAATCAGATCGATTACGACGACATCTACTACTACGTGCGGGCGACCGACCAGACCGAAAACGACTGGGACGAAGTGCCCCAGGACATCAAGGACACCTTCGACAAGCTGGGCATCCCGGAAGCCGAGCAGAAATTCCTGCATGGCGTCTCGGCGCAGTACGACAGCGAGTCGGTCTATCACAAAATTCAGGAAAACCTCGAAGAGCAGGGCGTCATTTTCCTCGATATGGATTCGGGCTTGCGCGAGCATCCGGAGATCATCGAGGAGTACTTCGGCACGGTCATCCCGTCGAACGACAATAAGTTCGCCGCCTTGAACACCGCGGTCTGGTCGGGCGGCAGCTTCATCTACGTCCCGCCCGGCGTCGAGGTGGAGATGCCCTTGCAAGCCTATTTCCGCATCAATACGCAGAATATGGGGCAGTTCGAGCGCACGCTGATCATCGTCGATGAAGGCGCCTATGTGCACTATGTCGAAGGCTGCACCGCCCCAATTTACAGCTCCGACAGCCTGCACAGCGCCGTGGTCGAGATCATTGTCAAACCGGGCGGACGCTGCCGCTATACGACCATCCAGAATTGGTCGAACAACGTCTACAATCTGGTGACGAAGCGGGCGATTGCCGAAAAAGGCGCCACGATGGAGTGGGTGGATGGCAACCTGGGCAGCCGCCTGACGATGAAGTATCCCGCCGTGATCCTGCGGGGCGAGGGCGCGCATGGCGAGGTGCTGTCAATCGCATTTGCCGGCGATGGCCAGCATCAGGACGCTGGCGCGAAAATCACCCATCTGGCGCCAAACACCACCAGCCAGATCATCAGCAAGTCCATCAGCAAGGACGGCGGCCGCGCGAGTTATCGCGGTCTGCTCAAGATCGACCAGGCGGCGCGCAACAGCAAGAGCAATGTGGTCTGCGACGCGCTGCTGCTGGATGACGACAGCCGCTCGGATACCTACCCGACCATCGAAATTGACGCCAGAGACGTCACGATGGGGCACGAAGCCTCGGTCAGCAAGGTCGGGGAAGATCAGCTTTTCTATCTCATGAGCCGCGGCATCAGCGAAGACGAAGCCAACGCCATGATCGTGAACGGTTTCCTCGAGCCGCTGGTCAAGGAATTGCCGATGGAATACGCGCTGGAATTGAATCGCCTGATTCAGATTCAGCTGGAAGGCTCGATCGGCTAGGCGCTTGCCATGCAATGTGTTTGACGCAGGCGCAATTTCCGTGGCTCGGGCAGCGAATTACCCTGTTTGGCGTGCCGTTACAATGCTGCGGGCGATTCACAGAATCGCCCCTACGGATCCTTTTCAATTCGGAAACTTGTAGAGGCGTTACGCGGTAACGCCCGCTGGCAGATCGCGCAAAGGAGAACAAACTTGGCAGTCATACGCAGACGATCCGCATTCCCGCAGGCGCCCAGCTACAGCTTGGCGGACGTGCATGCCATTAGCGATGCCAACGATGAACCGGCCTGGCTGCGCGAGCGGCGATTGGAAGCTTGGGACCTTTATCAGCGCAGGCCAATGCCCTACCTGGAGGAGGAGTGGCGGCGCACCGATTATCGGCATATCCGCTGGGGAGAAGCCGAGCGGCTGCGGCAAACGAATGGCGCGAGCGCGGCAACCGTGCCGGCCAAACACCTTGAGCCGCTCGCGGGCGAGGACCAGGGCGGATTGCTGGTCATCGTCAACGGCAAAGTCGTCCATTGCGAACTCGACGCCGAGCTGGACGAGCGCGGCCTGATCTTCACCGATCTTCGGACCGCCGTGAAGGAACACGAAGCGCTCCTGCGGCGGCATCTGTTGACGGAGGCGGTAAAGCCGACCGACGGCAAATTCGCCGCGCTACATGCCGCGCTCTGGGATAACGGCGCCTTTGTCTACGCGCCCGCCGGGCTCGTGGCCGAGCTGCCGCTGCATGTGGTCTGCTACAACACCGCCGCCGGCGCCGCCATGAGCCATATTCTGGTCGTGCTCGCGGATCAGGCGCAGGCGACTATGCAGGTCGAATACGCATCCAGCGAGACGCCGAGCCAGTGCGCCTATATCGGCGCGACCGAGCTGATCGTCGGCGACGCGGCCAACCTGCGCTATGTGTCGCTGCAGGATTGGAATCGCGAGACCTTCGAATTCAGCCATCAGCGCGGAGTCGTCGGCCGCGACGCCCAGCTCGATTGGGTGAACGGCGTCATGGGCAGCCGCCTGACCAAAGCCTTCATCGAAGTGAACGCGGTTGGCGCCGGCGCCAACGCGCGCGTCAGCGGCTTCTTCTTCGCCGATCACGATCAATTCTTCGACCTGGACACCCAGCAGAATCACAACGCGCCGCTCACCAATACAGATCTGCTTTTCAAAGGCGCCGCTCGCGATCGGGCGCGCACGCTCTGGCAGGGCATGATCAAGTCGCTGCCGCAGATGCAGCGCATCGACGGCTATCAGGTCTGCCGCAATCTGCTGCTCAGCGAAGACGCGCGCATGGACAGCATACCGGGCTTGGAGATCGAAGCGGACGATGTCGCCTGCTCGCACGCGGCCACCTTCGGCACGCTCGAGGAAGAGCCGATCTACTATCTGATGAGCCGCGGCATCACGCGCCCGCAAGCGCAATTGATGATTATCGAGGGCTTCTTCGATGAATTGCTGCAGCGCATCCCCTTTGAGCGCGTCCGCGACCGCCTGATGGCTGAGATCGAGGCGAAGATAATCGGCCAGCCGCGCTGATTGGCGTCCGTCCGCGATTGCGAGACCTGCCCGCATGGAAGACATGTATCGTGAGCTCATCCTGGATCACGCGCGCAACCAGCGCAATTGGGGTTTGCTCGATCCGAATGATTTCGACCACGAAGAATCCAATCCCCTCTGCGGCGATATTCTGCGCCTGTCCTTGCGCCTGGATGCCGCGGGCCGCATTCGCGAGGTCGGCTGGGAGGGCGAAGGCTGCGCCATAAGCCAGGCGTCGGCATCCATGTTCGGCGAGGCGCTCATCGGCATGACGCTCGCCGAGGCGCGCCGCATCGACAAACAGCAATTGCTGGAAAATATCGGGCTGCGCTTGAGCGTCAATCGCGTCAAATGCGCGCTGCTGCCGTTGAAGGCGCTGGTCCTTGGCGCCTATGGAGCGGCCGGGGCCGAAGAATGGCGGCTAATCGAAGACCAGGAGTACAGCGATGGCTGAATGGGTGACGCTCTGCGCCGCCAGCGAACTGCCGCCGGGCACGCGCGAAGTCTTTGGCGTGAACAACCGCTGGATCGCCGTATTTAATGTCGCCGGCGAAGTCTACGCCATCGAAGATCTGTGCACGCATGATGGCAACGTGCTCGCCTACGACCTTCAGGATCGTCCCAGCAAGCTGATTGGCTGCGAAATCGAATGCCCGCGTCACGGCGGCCGCTTTGACCTGCGCACTGGCAAAGCCACCCGCAGCCCGGCCGAGATAGACGTCCCCTGTTTTGAAACGCGGGTCGCCGGCGATGACCTGCAAATTCTCATCTAGTATAGGAGCGCGAGACACGAACCATGCGTTTTGATACGCTTCATCAGGCTCTTGATTCGGGCGAGACGCTCGTCTTCGGGCATCGCGGCGCGATGGCGCGGGCGCCGATGAATACGCTGGCGGCTTTTGAGTTGGCGCGGCGGCAGGGCGCCGATGGCATCGAGCTGGATATCCACCTGTCGCGCGATAATCAGCTTGTCATCATACACGACGACACCATCGACGCCACGACCGACGGGCGGGGCACGGTCGGCGAGTTCACGCTGGCGCAGCTGAAGCGGCTGGACGCCGGCAAGTGGTTCGCCAATGAATTCGCCAAGCAGCGAATCCCCACGCTGGATGAAGTGTTCGACGCCGTCGGGAATGACCTTTTCATCAACGTCGAGATCAAGGCGGCGCGAGACCTGGTGGAGCTCGTGGCGAGGCGGCTGGCGGACTGCGTGCGAAGGCACAAAATGCGCGAGCGGGTCATCGTCTCATGTTTCGATCCGGTTGTGCTGCGGCGCGCCAAAGAAATGATGCCGATGATCCTGGCGGGTTTCCTCTATCACCCCGCGATGCCGGCCGCCCATTATCAGCCGCCGAAGGAGCGCTGGCACGAAGCCCGTCATCCCTGGCACGAAATGGTCGACCAGGACTACATGAACTGGGCGCGGGCGCAGGGCTACTTCGTCAACGTCTGGACGGTCAACGAGCCGAACCGCGCCATCGAGCTGCGCGATCTGGGCGTCAACGCGATCATCACCGACGATCCCGCGCGGATGATTGACGCGCTGCGTTCATGCTGAGCCGACTGCGGCTTTTCGCCTTTCGCCTGCTCTACAATGAATTCGCCTTTACCTATGACGCGGTGAGTTGGCTGGCGTCGCTCGGTCATTGGCGGCGTTGGCAGCGCAGCCTCCTTTCACGCTTGGGCGCGCCTGAGGCCGGCATGGCGCTCGAGCTGGCGCATGGCACGGGCGATCTGCAAGTCGATTTGCTGCGGGCGGGTTATCGCACGGTCGCGCTGGATTTATCGCCAGCGATGGGCCGAATCACGCGGCGGAAACTGCGGCGCGCCCGTCTTCAAACGCCGATTCTGCGCGCGGAGGTCACCCGCCTGCCGTTAAAGTCTTCGTCCTTCGCGGCTATCGTCTGCGCCTTCCCGACCGCCTTCATTTTCCAGCCAGCGATGCTCGCCGAGTTGAAGCGCGTGCTCGCTGACGATGGCGCGGCCGAGATCGTCTTGAGAGGGCAGCTGACGGGCGGCGGACCCGCCAAAGCGATCATTCGCTTTCTCTATCGACTCGCGGGTTTATCCGCCGACTTGCCGAGCGCGGACGACCTTCAAGCCATCTTCGGCGAACATGGCTTCGATGCGCGGATTCAGACGATTGACTGCGCGGGCAGCATGGCGCAGGTCGTCGCGCTGTCAAAGGCGCCGGAAGTGGCTGTCGGCGAGCGCAATTTTGACCTGGCGGTGCGGCGGGGAGCGCTTGCAAAATGACTCTGGTTTTGGCGCGCTCTCCGTGATATCCTGACGGGCGCGCATGGTGGGCGTAGCTCAATGGCAGAGCACCTGATTGTGGTTCAGGCGGTTGAGGGTTCGAGCCCCTTCGTCCACCCAAATTCAGTCCGATCCACTGGTCCGCCGCGCGCGGGCTTTTTTGATTCCGGCAATCTCGCGCGGGCTTCGGCGCCCTTGGGGATCTAGCCCTTAGGTATGCGAGCGAATCGGCGTTTTCTTCTTGCGGGCGCTGCGCCTCCAGCCGGTAATCGTCGTCGCGCCCACGCTTGAGTGGGTGGCCCGCGCTGGCTCGACGACCGCCTCGCCGCGGTCCAAGCCCTCAGTCTCGGTCATAGCGTCAAGCTTCGTCAGCGGCGCGTCCACAGCGGGAAGGGCGCGGTTCTCGCCTTCAATTGGCGCGGGTCCGGGCGCCGCTGCCGCTTCTGTTTCGCTGGGTTTTGGCAATCCAAAGATTTCGAAGACGCTTAATTGCGAAACGTCAACCTGCGGTTCGGGCGTCGCGCGGACGGGCATGGGCTCCAGGCGGGGCGGCGGCGGTTCTGGCGCCATCGCTTCGGGCACGGGCTCCGGGCGGGGCGGTGGCGGCGGTTCTGGCAACGTCGATACGGGCTTGGGTTGCGGGCGGGGCGGCGGTTCTGGCATGATCGCTTCTGGCATTGGCTCCGGGCGGTGCGGCGGCATCTCGGCCAGCAGCGCTTCAACCTCCACCGGCCGCGTGTCGTCCAAGTCGGGTTCTGGCTGCGCGTCCGGCATCGGATCGTCGTCTATGCCAAGCACAACCGGGTTGGGCTTGGTATCCGATTCAGCCACCATCGGCGCGTCGAGCGCCATGTCCAAATCATAGGCGAGCGGAAAGCGCTCGGAAAGAGTCGTATCGTCCGCGGCCGCTTCGCCCGGGTCGACGTCCTGAAAGGCTGATGGATGCCGCGGCGTATAGCTTGATCGCTCGTTGACGTCGGGCGCGTCCCGCATATTGGCTTTCGCCTCGTGCGTCGAGATGCCGCCCGATTCCTGCGCGATCAGCTGATGCAGGTTGCGCAGGCTGTCCTGGATTTGGTTGGTGGCGTTCCGCTTGAGGCGCATGGCGTTGCGGAGGCCGCCCAGCACGCCGCCCGGCTCGTATTGGAAGGTCCAGCGAACCAAGGTGCCGTCGGTGACTTCCTGCAGCCGAATCCGCCCTTGATTCTCGCTGTAGGTCTTGCCATCGACCAGGCGATACTCGTAGCCCAGCGTATCGTACCAGGCGCTGACTTCCACGATGACGTCGCTGCCCTTGACGGTGGATTGCCGCCAGCGCGTCCCACGGCCCTCGCGCTGGGTCGAGAGGAAGGATACTGATACGACCTCTTCATACCAATGCGGGATGGCGGAAATGTCGCCAACGAAACGCCAAATGAATTCCGGCGAGGCGGGAATCAGTATTTCCAGGTCGATGTCATTCATGCTACGCGCCGCGGAGACGTGACTGGACGCAGGCCTTATGCTACACTAAGCTAAGATTCTACCACTGGAAAACGCAGCCGCAACTGCCATGCCAAACCCCGTCTTTGTCTTTGCCTTCATAATCGCCACGATGTATGGGCTCGGCTTCCATGTCGCGCTCGGCGGGAACGCGCGCCGCCTGGTGCTCTTCATCGTCACCAGCTGGGTCGGGTTTCTGTTGGGCCAATACATCGGCGGCTACCTTGATCTGCCAATTCTTCGTATGGGCGTCATTCATCTCTTGCCGGCCTCGGTCACCACGGTCGGGCTGCTGATCTTCGCGCATGCGCTGACAGCCGAGCCGACGACGCCTGTTACCCGGCGCTGACCATGGTTGAAAGCGAGGCCAATTCGGGCGCGTCCTCCAGGCTCCAGGCCGCCCGACTGATAAAATTCTCGGCGATTATTGGCATCCTGCTGATTCTGGCGCTGCTTGGGGCCGCCTTTGCCGCCGCGCTGACCGCTGCCGAGACCTGGGCGCCGGTGATTCGGATCTTCCGCGACGTTTTCCTGCTGATTCTCATCCTGGAGTCGGTAGTCGTCATCGCCGCGCTGGCGATTCTGATGTTGCAGGCGGCCGGCTTCCTGATCATGCTCAAGAGCGAAATCAAGCCCATTCTTCAGAACGCCAGCGAGACGACGCGCCTGAGCAAGGCGACCGCCCAGTTCATCAACAGCAACGCGGTCGATCCGCTAATTCAGATCAAGAGCTTTCTTTCGGGTTTGCTGGCCTTCTTGCGCGAGCTGATTCGCCTGCGCGGCCTGATTGCAGCGGAAGAGACGATCAGGGAGCAGACGGATGAGCCGCAAAAGACCTAAGCTGGACGACGGCGCCACCTTCGTCGGCATCCTGCTTGGCCTCGTCATCGGCTCGCTCTGGGCCCAAACGCGCATCAAGCGGAAGGGCGCCATCCGCCGCAAAGATCTGACGCAATTCGGCGCCGGCACAGCCGAAATCGAGATCGAGGCGAGCCTGCGAGAAGCCAAGCGCCGGGCGAAAGCGCGCCAGGAAGCGCAAAACTAGAGTCTTTCCAGGTCGGCAAAAGCCCAGCCCATGGTCGTCAGCATATCGCCGGCGATGACGCTGCGGCTGCTGCCCAGCTTTTCCGCGGCTAACAGGCCCGCCGCCGCATGCACATACGCGCCGAGCCGGGCGCTGTCATAGGCGCCGAGCCCCTGCGCGCGCAAGCCAGCGATCAAACCCGCGAGCACGTCGCCGGCGCCGGCCGTGCTCAAGGCGTCCGTCTTGAAGGGCAGGACGCTCGCTCTGCCATCCGGCGCGGCCACAATCGTATGCGCTCCTTTGAGCAGCAGCGTGACTTGCCAGGCCTGGGCAAAGCGCCGCGCGACCGCCCAGCGATCGGCGTTTATCGCTTTTGCGCTCAAGCCGGTCAAGCGCGCAAGCTCGCCGGGGTGGGGCGTGAGGATGGCCCCCGCGGGCAGGCGCGTCCACCACTGCCTTTCGCGGCTCAGGAGATTCAGGGCGTCCGCGTCCAGGATCAGCGGCGGCAAATTCTCGCTCAAGAGCAGGCGGCGCGTGAACCTGGCGACGCTCGCGCGCGTACCCAGCCCGCAGCCAACCAGCATGGCGTCGTAGCCCGCAGCCTGTTCGAGCGCCGTTTCAGCCGCCCCCTCGGCGATGACGCCGTCGACGTCGGGCAAGGGGAGCCAGGTGGCTTCTCGCAGAGCGGGCGCCACCAACCGCGTCAGATCCTTCGCCGTCGCGACCGTCGCCAAGCCCGCGCCCGAGCGATAAGCGGCTTCGCCGGCGAGCGCGATCGCGCCGATATAAGCGGGCGAGCCAGCCACGATCAAGACTTTGCCGAATGTACCTTTGTGGCCGTCCAAGGGACGAGCGGGCAAGAGCGAGGCGGCCAAACGCTCATCCAAGACCGTGGCCTTGACCCGGTCCAGCGCGGGCAGACTCCCCGGAATGCCCAGCGTCGCCACCTCCAGGTCGCCAACGTAGCCGGCGGCTGGAAAGACGAAGTGCCCGGGTTTTGCCGTGATGAAGGCGATGGTGGCGTCGGCGGCGATGACGCGGGCGTCGGCTCGCCCGTTGTCGCAATCGATGCCGCTCGGGCAATCCAGCGCGAAGACGTAGGGGCGCGGCGATGCCAACTGCAAAAGGCGGTCCCTGGCTCGTTTCAAGAGGCTGGCCGCCAAGCCGCGCAAAGGGGGGCGCGCGCCGATGCCGAGCAGCGCGTCCACGACGATGTCCGCGTCTTTTATCAGCCGCTCAAGCCCCAACCAATCGCGATCTTCCTCCGCGACCAGCATGGGGAGTCCGAGCTCCAGCGCGTTTCGAAAGAGGACGTCGGCGGGGTCGCGCGGCGCCTGAAAGAAAAGCGAGACTTCGGCGGCTGTGGAAAGCGCCAGGTCGCGCGCCATCACCAAGCCATCACCGCCATTATTGCCTTTGCCAATCAAGAATGCGATTCGCGTCGTCTCGTCAATGGGCCGACGCCGCTGCAAGGACACGCTGGCGGCCGCGCCGGCTGCCCGCATCATTTCCGCATAGCTCATCACCGCGCGGTCGGCTGCCGCTTCGATTTCGCGGATCTCGCCGATGCTTGCCACCTTCATCGCCCGTCCTCGCGAAAACATTAAGCGCGCATCGGCAAGACACACGCTCGATGGTCGTTCAGGGCGATCGCCCTCAGCGGTCTCTTTCGAGGACTTGGCGGGCAAGCGCCTCCAGCGCTGACTTCGCGGGCGAATCGGCCACGACGGTCAAGCTGGCGATCGCGCTCTGGACGAGCCCGCGGGCTTGGTCGCGCGCCTGGTCGATCGTGTCGCCCTCCATCAGCTTGCGCCTCACCTCGGCCAGGGGATCCGCCGCTGGCGACTTGCCGTTGCCGTTGCCCTCGTTCAAAGCGACCGCCACGCCTCGCCCCTGCGTGAGGTCCAAGCCGCTGGTCTTGCCGAGCTTGCTCTCGTCTTCCACCAGGTCCAAGATGTCGTCAACGATCTGAAAGGCGAGCCCGAGTTGATAGCCAAAATCGGAGAGGGCGGCTGTCTCGCCCGGGCTGGCGTCGGCCAGCTTGGCGCCGATTGCGCCGGCCGCGCGGAAGAGAGCGGCTGTCTTCAGCGCGATGATGCGCATATAGGCTTCGCGCGTGAAGCAGTTGTTCTTGACGGCGCTGGCCTGCAAGGTCTCGCCCTCGACCAGGCTCGTGGCCGCCCGCGCCAAATCCACATTGAGATCCTGGTAAGTCGCCATCAACTCGTAGACGGCGGTGAAGAGAAAGTCGCCGGTCAAGAGGGCGAATGTCCGCCCCCAGAGCGCGTTGACCGAGGGGCGGCCGCGGCGAAGGATGCCGTGATCATTGATGTCGTCGTGCACGACGCTGGCGGTGTGCATCAGCTCGACGGCGGCGGCCGGCTTGGCGACGGCAGCCAGATCGCGCCCGCCCGCAGCCAAATAACACAGCAGCAGCAGGCGCGGTCGAATCCGTTTGCCGCCGGCGTCCAGGATGTGGCGGCTGGCTTGGCGCAGAATCTCGACATCGCTGTCCGTTACGGCGACCATGGCGCGCTCCACGGCCGCCATTCCGTCGTCCAGCAATTCACGCAACTTCAAGTCATCGCTTATCGCGCCAGACATGTTGGACTCCAACTTTGAAATTGTGAAGTTCAGAACAATCTAAACGTATTGTACAGTAAGTAAACTATAAGTCAAAGCGATTCGCGCCATTGACGGTCGCCCTCCGCTGGCGGAGCGCGCTCGTTCATTCCGCGCATTTGCCCAGCGTCTGGCAGAGCTGGGTGATATGCAGGCGGTCGTGCTGCGCCGTGAAGTGCGCCATTTCCAACAAGTTGGTGAAGCCGAAAATGCTGTGGCGGGCGGCGCGCTGCCATTGCGCCGGCGACGCCGAAGCCAGCAGCCGCAACGTCTCTTCGCGCTCCTGTTGGAAGCGGCGCAGCGCCTCGTAACCGTCCGAGCAGCAGATGGGGATATCGGGTCCGGGCGGTGGCGGCGCCGCGATGAAGGGGTCGTCCCGCTCGAGGATCGCCTGCAAACGCGCCCGATGCACTGGCGCTTCCGACTGCATAAGGTGACAGAGAATCTGCAGAATCGACCACTCATTCGGGTCGGGCCGCTGCTGCCATTGATGCGGCTTGACCTCCGCCAGCAGCCCATGGAGCGCCGCGATGTTGCCGCGATACTGTGGCGCGATCATGCCGGGCTGCAAGGGGCGCGCAGGAACCAGATGCCGCCAGTCGGGCTGGCGCAGATGGTCGTGGAGCGCGTCCAAGACCTCGCTCTCGCCGACCTGCCAGGTATGGATGCCCAGGGCCTGCGCCGGCTCGATATCGTTGCGCGGGCTGTCGCCAACGAGCAAAGCCTCGTCCGGCTCAATGCCGACGCGCGCCAGGGTCTCCGCAAAATAGGCGCGGCTCGGTTTGGCGAAATGCATGTTTTCGCTGTGCGTCACGAAGGCGAAGTCCGGCGCGAAGTCGCCGAGCCCGGCCCATCCAATTCGTTCGCAGGTCGCCGCCTCCGGGAAGAGGGGATTGGTCGCGATCGCCACGAGCAAATCCTGATCCAGCAATGCGCGCACGAGCGCCCTCGCCCCGGGGATCGGCGCCGTCATCGCCTGCAGCCGCCGGTAATTCCCGGCGTAAAAGCGGGCGATGGCATCGGCAAGCGCGTCGGCCGGCAGCGCCAGCTCTTTTGAAAGCGCGCCAGACAATGTGGCTTCGTTTGTGCGGTAAGCCGCGGGCGCTTGATTCAGGCAGTCAAGCGCGCTGCGCAGGGCGCTGGACGCCTGGCGAATGCCGCAAGTCTCGGCGAAATGCCGATCCCACTGCTCGCGAAACGCCGCCGCCCATTCGCGATCGGGATTGCGCAGCAGCGTATTATCCAGGTCGAGCAGAACGGCTTTAATCATCGCTGTTTTCCAATGCCCGGCGGAAAAGGTCCAGCCCCGGATGGTCGTCCGGGCAGCCGACGAAGGGATCGACCTTTTCGCCGTTTTTCAGGCAGATCGCTTCAACGTCGACGCGCCGGATTAAACCGAGGAAACCGGATCGGATCGTGAGAATGAGCCGCGTATCCGGGCTGGCGTTCGCCAAGACGATATCGGGCACGGGGCATTTGACGCAATCTTTCGGATGCCAAGGCTCGGAGGCCGGGTTGTCCTTCGCCAGGCGGCATTCCTCAATCTGGCGCGTATGGCGGTTGTGGTCGGCGTAATAGTGCGGGCACTCGCGACCGGCCGGCGTTTTCATGATCCGCGCCCCCTCCTCTCGATCCAGTCGGACGCGACCTGCGGCAGATTCTCCAGCGAGCCATATTGTAAGGCGCAATCGGGCAAGGATTCAAGAAATTCGGCGCCATAACGCTTATGGACGATGCGGCTGTCGAAGATGGCGACCACGCCGCGATCGTTTCGATGGCGTATCAAGCGGCCAAAGCCTTGTCGAAAGCGCAGAATGGCATCGGGCACGGCGTATCCGCCAAAGGCGTCGCTGTAAGTCTCGGCGCGGGCGGAGAATACCGGATCGGATGGCACGGCGAATGGCAGCCGCGCGATGACCAGCGCGCTTAAATCATCGCCTGGGATGTCGACGCCTTCCCAAAAGCTGCGCGTGCCCATCAGCACCGCTCGGTCGGCTTGCTTGAAGCTCTCGAGCAGCGCCTCTCGGCTGCCGCCAAAGCTCTGATCGTAAACCGTGATATCGCCAAGCGCGAGGCGAGGCGTCACCGCCCTGGAGGTCTCGCGCAGCTGGGCGTAGCTGGTGAAAAGCGCCATCACGCGCCCCCCGAGCTCCGCCGCCAAGGCGATGATGCCGCGCTCGACCATGCGCTGATAATCGTGTCGCTGGTTCGGCATCGGCATGTCGGTCGGGATGTAGAGCAAGGTTGATTCTCTGTAATTGAAGGGCGAGCCGAGCGCCGTCTTGCGATAGTCTTCCGTGTAGAGGCGCTGCGAAACGTGCGCGAAATTGCCCTGCGTCGTCAAGGTCGCGCTGGTGAGCACGATGCTCTCCATGCGCTGATTGAGAAACTCGTCCATCATCGGACCCACGTTCAGAGGCGAGATGTGGATTTGCAGGCGCTCGGGGCCTTCGCCGGGGCTGATGGCGTAGACCGTATTGCCCACGGGATCCTCGGTGAAGCCTTCCAGCTGCTCGTGCAAATCGGCGAAGAAGCGCCAATTCGACCGGAGTTCGCTGCTGTAATCGTCGAAGTTCGGCATTTGATGGCGCTCGTAGCGGGGCAAGGCCTGGCACAGATGCTCGAGCGAATCGGTAAGCGCCAGGAGGTATTTCGCCAGGCGCCGCCAGGCCGTCCGCGCGTTGAGGAAACCGGCGCTTTCTCGCCGCGAATCGAGCAGCCGCTTGGCATAGCGCCCGCCCGCGTCTCTGCCTTTTGCGAAGTCGTGCAGCGCGCGGAAGTAGCGGCGTATTTCCTGTCGCATTTCGCTGATCGCCTCGCCGATCGTGGCGATGAATTCCGCGAGCCGATCATACGGCTGCTGCGGGAGATGATGGCGCGCGTCTGCCAGGAAAGCGCCGAATGCGCCGCCATTGCGATCGCCCAGGTCGCGCAGGCGCGTCATGATCAGCTTCTGATCGATGCGCCGGCTCAAGCCTTCGGTGATCGCGTTTTCCAGGTGATGCGCTTCGTCGACGATCAGGTTGCGATAAGTTGGCAGGGCTCGATTGTCGATCCGGGCGTCGGCGATCAAAAGCGCGTGATTCGTAATCACGATATGCGCCGTCTCGGCTCGTTTGCGCGCCTTGTAATAGGGGCAGACGGCTTCCATTTCGCTGGCGCAGCGCGTTGCGGAGCAATCCTCGTCCTGGGCGCTCAGGCGCGACCACACCGCCCACTCGCCCGCGCGCAAGTTTAGATCGCCGCGGTCGCCCGTCGCGCCATTTTCCAGCCAGACGAGGATCTTGGCCAGGGTCCGCAGCTCATCCAGGTTGGTCGGCTTCCGCCGGCGCAGCGTCGCCAGCCGCCGCGGACAGAGATAGTTGCCCCGTCCCTTCATTACAGCCGCTTGCAGCCGCTCGCCGGCGATGGCGCGGACGAGGGGGATGTCTTGCTGGAGCAGCTGTTCCTGCAAGTTGATCGTCTGTGTGGACACGGTGACGCGCTGCCCGTTCGACAGCGCCCAAAACGCGGCCGGCACGAGATAAGCCAGCGATTTGCCCGTGCCAGTCCCCGCCTCGATCATGAGCTGCTCGCCCTGGTTCAGCGCCCGCGCCACTTCTCGCGCCATGTTCAGCTGCGGGTCGCGCTTTTCGTAGGCGCGATGCCGCTTCGCCAATCCGCCGCTCTTGCCAAACGCCTGCTCGATCGCGCTCCGCTCGAGCGGGTCTCGCCCCGCCTTGTCAAGGTCGAGCGGTGGCGCGGACAAGGTTTCGGCGCTGAACGGGATGCGCGCGCGGGTTGCGCCGCCTCGATGCAGTCTTTGATTCAATGCGGCTTGAAACACCGCCCGCAGCTCCCAGCGCAGATGGCTGCTGGCGGTGATGACTTCCGCGAGCAGGCTGGTCGGCAGCTGGCAGACGCGCTCCCACAATGTCCAATAGAGGCGGCCTGTCGCCAGCGCGTCGTCAAAGGCGCGGTGGGCGCGCTTCAGCTTGATGTCCAGCTGCGCCGCCAGGCTGCCCAGGCTGTAGCGCGGCGCGGCAGGCAGCATGATCGAAGCCAGCTCGACCGTGTCAATCGCCGGGTTTTCATCCAGCGAATAGTGCTTGCCGAGGAAGGCGACATCGAATTGGACGTTGTGCGCGACAATCGGCAAATCCCCCATGACGCGCGCCACATCGTCCAGGACCTCATGAATCCGCGGCTGGTCTTCGACGTCTTCCGGGTCGATGCCAGTCAACTGCGTGATCTCTGGCGGGATGGGCTTCGACGGTTTGATCAGCGACTGGTACTGATCGACCAGCTCGCCATCGCGGAAGCGAGCGATGCCGATTTCGATGATTTCGTCTGACGCGGCGTCCAATCCGGTGGTTTCGAGGTCGAAGGCGATGAATTCGCCGTGCATTAGCGGCTCCGATCTGGGCGCGGCGCGGGTCGGACGATGTCAATCATAGCAGTCAACTGCTGAACGCGGGCCGGCGCGCAGCCACAGCGCAGCATGCGGCGGGCCTTTGCCAATCCGGCGGAGCTCAGTCAGCGTCGGCTCCGCTCGATTCATCTTCGGCCAAATCGCTGGCCGCTTCAGAGGCGGCGGCGTTTGCGGCGGGGAAGAGCGCTTCCGCTTCGGCGAAGGCGCGCTGCAGATCGCGCCGGATGCCGGGCAAGTCCAGCGCGCTAAGGCCGACAAAGCCTTCCCGTTCGGCCCTGCTCCAGCGCTCTGCGTCAAAGAGCGACCAAAGAAAGGCTCTTGTATTGTCGCCAGCCAGCGCCTCCTGACGGATGAGCAGCGTGGCCGGGCGTGAAAGCGCATAGCTGCCGTCGGCGATGGTGGCGGGCGATGGCGTGACGCAGCCCTCGCCTGCATCAACCGCGACAAGCTGGATATTCGCCTGCTCGTTCTCAAGAACGCGTTGATAATCGCGCCAGTTCATATAGGTTAGCGCGCCGGGCACGTTGCCAACGGCCGCCGCCCGGTACAGGGGATCATAGTGCTTTTCGGTATCGCGGCGTATCGGCGGAATCACGGCGCCGGCTGTTTGCAGCAGGATGTCGCTCGCCTGGTCCAGCAGCGTCAAGCCGAAGAGCGTCATGCCCAGATCGGGAAATGACGGATCGACGCCCGACCAGGACTGCAGGGTTTCCGCCGATTCCGCGCGCCAGACCGCGTTGACCTGGTCGGTGGTCAAACACTGCGCGAACTCGTCGGCGGCGTTGCCGAGCAGAACGGTGGCTTGCGCCCCGAGCCCGGCCGATGTGGTGGCGATGCCGCCGGCGACGCATGCCTCGAGATCGCCCTCAGCCAGCGCCGCGTCCAGGAGCGTGATATCAGCCGCCCCGGCGCAAAGCTCGGCCAGGCCTATTGCGCGCCCGGTCAAGTCAAGATTGATCTCGATAGCCGCGTTGCCCTGCCGCAGCGCGCCCGCGACCGTATCCAGCACTTCGATGGCGTTGGCCGCGCCAACAAGCCTCAAGCTGCCACTGAGCGAGGCCGGCATGACAAAACCTGTCTCGCCCGGCGTCAAAGCCCCGGCTTTGGCCTCCGCCAGGGCGTCGGCGTTGCGGCGATAGGCGGCTTCGCTAGGGGCGGTGGCGCCCAATTGCCGCAGTCGCTCGGCATTCGCGCCGTCAATGATCGATTCGATCAGCTTTTGCGCCGGCTCGTTGCCCGCCAGGCGCGCGCGATTGACATAAACGACCATGGACAGCGCCGCGCTGTATTGGTCCTGTTCAACGCTTTCCGCCGATGGCGACACGCATTGGCTTTCATCGCCGCCGCTGAATTCGAGCAGTTTCAAGCCGTCGCCGAGCGCCAGCGACGCGTTCCATCCAATCAGGGCGAGGCCGCCTTCAGTCTCGCGGAGCAGCTGCAGCGCTTCCGCGGCGTCGGCGTATTGACGGGCATCGCGCCGCAAGCCATCGCCGGGGATCAAGCCATCGGCGATTGCGTGTTCAAGCAGCGCGTCCGAGGGCACAATCGGCGCCAGGGGCAGGGCGTCTTCGGCATCGCCAAACAGCGACCAGTCCACCGTATCGGCGCTGGCGGATGGCTTGAAGATCGCCTGCATTTGCGCTTCCGACAGGCAGTTGGCCGGCGCGGCGGCCTGCGCGACAAATGCCAGCGGGCGATGCGCCACCAGGAACTCGCTGTAGGCGACGGCGCTCGCCCCGCAGATGGCGGCTTCGGCTTCGGTCATGGCGCGCGCGGCGGTCGCCACATCAATGTCGCCGCTGCAAAAGCGGTCGACGCCGCTGGCTGTGCCGACGGCATCGAATGTCACTGCGTGTTGGTCTGTCGCTTCCGCCAGCGCTTCTAGCAGCGCGTTGACGGCACCCGAGCCAATGACGTTCACAGCCTCTGGCGCTTGCGCCCACGCGGGCGCCATCGCAGCCAACAGCAGCGCGAACAGAAGCGCCGACCTCATGATAGATTTCATATTTTGCGGTATCCTTGCTTGGCCCATTAGATTAACCCACGAATTGTACCCTTGGCGCGACGATTGTAAAGTCATAGTTTGTCGCTGTGTCCTGGCGGCCAGCGCGGATATAATCCAAAGTCGAGCGGGAAGACCAATGCCGCAGTCTTACGAAGGCGCATCGGAAGAGTCTTGCGAATGAGCTATAAGCCGCAGAGCGTTTATGAACTGCTGGGCGGGGGCGAGCGCCTGCGCCTGGTGGTCGACGCGTTTTACGACCGCGTCGAGCGGGACGCCGTCCTGCGCCCGATGTACCCGGCCGACCTGTCGGAATCCAAGCGGCGTCTTTTCCTGTTCCTGGCGCAATTCTTTGGCGGGCCCGCCCAGTACAGCGAGGAGCGCGGTCATCCACGGCTGCGAATGCGGCACTTCCCCTTCGCCATCGATCAGCGCGCGCGCGACCATTGGCTCGAGCATATGTTGGCGGCTATAGACGAGACGGGCGTCGACGAGCCGGCGCGGTCCATGATGCGCGATTACTTCGAACGCTCGTCGGCTTTCCTCATCAATCGGCAGCCGCCGGCCGACCTGAAAGACTAGCCAAGGCTTTCAATCCTCAATCCGCAAAATGTAGCGCCGAAAGGCTTCCGCCGTCCAGGGCAGTGCCGGCTCGAAGAAGCGCTCGTAGATGGCGGCGGCGTAGACGCGAATCTCGTATTGCGCGTCGCTCGCCATGCGCAGCCGCAAAAAGTGCATGAGGTTGTGCGCGTCGATCTTGGTCACCCAGGTGTAGTAGACGCTGAAACCGGGCAGGAAGAGCCGCGCCATTTCTTTGGAAACGCCTTTTTCCAGCGCCTCCGTGTACAGCCGGAAGCCTTCGTCATAATGCGCCAGCAGCTTCCGCGTCAGCGCCTGGCTATCGTCCGCCTCTATCGGGCCGGCGCTGGCTTGTTTATTGTCGGCGCTTTGCCGGCGCCAGGGGTCGGGCACGTAGAAGTCGTTCTCTTGAAACGGCGTATACCGTCCCGATTGCGCGTTCATGCTCCAGGTGCGATGGCGCGCCCACTGCCACCAGGTCACCAGGGGCGCGCGCACGCGAAATTTGAATTCCACCATTTCAAAGGGCGACGTATGCCGATGGCGCAGCAGATAGAAGAGCAGCTTCTTGTCGCGCTGGGGCCCCTTGCTCTCGCCCAGGAAGCTGACGCGCGCCGCATTGACGATGGCCAGGTCGCCCGTTATGCCCGAGGCTGGATGCGGCATGAGATCGACCAATTCGATCCAGCCCTTGTCCAGCACGTCCACGCGCTTGCCAATCAGTGATTCTGCCATGAAAAATACCTGTGGTTTCGACGTATTCGTTCGACCCCTTTTGCCTGCCCGCGCTCTCAGCCGCCCAGGCTCTGCAGCGCGATCAAGACCCGCTCTTCCACGCTCTTGGGCGCGTCCAGCGGGATCGCCTGGATCGCCGACTGCGCTTCGACAACGCTGTACCCGAGCGCCGTCAGCGCGTCAAGAATATCGGCGGTCGTATCGTCCGGGGCGCCAGCCGGGATCGCCTCCAGCGCCGACGGCACCTTGTCGTGCAGCTCCAGCACGATTTTCTGGGCGGTTTTCTTGCCGATGCCCGGCACGCGGCTGATTATCTCCGGGCGGTCGTTGTGGACGGCGCTGCGGATATTCTCGACGCTCAGCGTGCTCAAGATCGCGACCGCCAGCCTGGGTCCGATGCCGCTGATCTTCAGGACGGCGTCGAAGAGCTCGCGCTCGTTCGTGGTTGCGAAGCCGTAAAGCGTCAGCGAATCCTCGCGCACGACCAGCCGCGTATGCAGGAAGACGCGGTCGCCGTTCAGCTTTTCAAGCGTGCTGAATGGCGCGCAGACTTCAATGCCGATGCCGCCGATGGCGACGATGACATGATCGGGACCTTTGCCGGCGAGCGTCCCTTCAATGCTGTTGATCATCGCGGTCCGCCCGCTTCAAACGGGCCCGAGTTCGGCGAGACGATAACTATGCAAATCGGCGATGGCGACGGCCAGCGCGTCAGCCGCGTCATCGGGTCGGGGCGTCCGCTCCAGCGCCAGGAGCAGCCGAATCATCTCCTGCACTTGCGCTTTCTGCGCGCCGCCATAACCGGTGATCGATTGCTTGATCGCGTTGGGTTTGTATTCGGCGATCGGCAAACCCGCCTCTTGCAGCGCCAGCAAGACCACGCCCCGCGCCTGCGCCACCGAGATCGCGTTGGTGACGTTGCGCGCGAAGAAAAGCTCCTCGACAGCCGCGCGATCGGGCCTGTATCGCCGCAGCACAGCCGCGAGCTCGTCATGGATTTGCTGCAGGCGCCGCGGCATCGGCGTCTCGGCTTTGGTGCGGATCACGCCATAATGCACGCACGCCAGCGAGCCATCGTCATGCTCTCGCACGAGACCATAACCGAGGGCGGCCGTGCCCGGGTCGATGCCAAGCGTCAGCATGTCAGGCGCCAAAAGCCGCCAACACCTGGTCGGTGATGTTCAGATTGGACGAAACGGTCTGCACGTCGTCCGCGTCTTCCAGCTGTTCCATCAGGCGCATATTCTGCAGGGCTTTGCCGGTCGGCACCTCGACTTCGTTCTGCGGGAACCAGCGCAGCTCGCAGTCTTCGATATCGTAGCCGGCGGCGCTCAGCGCGTTTTCAACCGTGGCGAAGTCGTCCCGCGCCGTATACACCGCGATGAGGCCATCTTCATCGACGACATCTTCAGCGCCAGCTTCCGCCGCTTCCATGAAGACCTCATCGAAGTCCGGCTCGCCTTTTAGCGTGATATACCCCTTTTGATCGAACTGCCACATAACGGCGCCGTTGGTGGCCAGGCTGCCGGCGTGCTTGCTGAAGGCATGCTTGACCTCGGCCAAGGCGCGGTTTTTGTTGTCGGTTAGTATCTCGACGATATAGGCGACGCCTTCGGGTCCATAACCTTCGTAGAGCATCTCCACAACTTCGCCACCGGCGATTTCACCGGTGCCTTTCTTGATCGCGCGCTCGATATTGTCCTTTGGCATATTGGCGGAGCGCGCCTTCGCCACCGCCAGTTTCAGCCGAGGATTGGCGCTTTCGTCGCCGCCGCCTTCGCGGGCCGCGACCATCAGATCGCGCCCCAAACGCGTGAAAATCTTCGCGCGCTTGGCGTCTTCCGCGCCTTTCTTGCGCTTGATCGTCGACCACTTGCTATGACCAGACATCGTGGCGTACCCTCCGAAAAACCGCCGCCTGCCGCTGCGCCCGAATTATAGCGCATAATCGCGGCGACAAAACAGATGACGAATGCTATAATGACGCTGCCAATCGAGGCGCGATCGCGGTGTGGGCTTGCGAAACGTGGATATCACCGAACAGGCAGAGCGGATAATCGAAGCCGCGGCGAGCGACGACTTGGGCTACGACTTCGACGGCGACAGATCCCCCGACCGCATCGCCTGGATCGTGCTGCTCGGCGCCTTCGCCTTATTCTGCACGGTGACGCTGTCTACGGCTCTGGGCTTCTATCATTATCTGTTTCGCTCCACCGCGCCGATGCCGGCCATCCTGCACGTGTCCAAAGGCACCGTCGGGATCACCGGCGCGGATTTAAGAGAGACGGTCGAGCGAAACCGCGAGCAGCTGACCAATACGGCGACCAGCGTCAGCACCGACTCGCTTTCACAGGCGACCATCCAATTCCGCAACCCCGTGGGCGCGGACGAGCTGCTGGCGGCGGTGACCCTGCAAGGCGATACCTTCGTCACCTTCAACTACGCCAATCGTCCAAGATTCGATTGGAGCCAAGACCCGCAGCGCGTGCAGTTTTCCCGGCTGAAGGGCCAGCTCGATATCAGCCTTACCGGCCTCAATACGCGCGCTTTTGTGATGGATGTCTATACGGACGATCTCAATACCGACAGCGGGGTGCACGTCCAGTTTGTCGCCGAGGGCCGCTATCGCCTGATCGTCTCGGAAGACGAAGTCCGCCTGCTGAACCTGGCGGGCGCGGTGAGCGTGTTCTTTGGCGACGATCCGGGCTTGCGCCATCCCGTCCAGCCGGGCGAGGAACTGGCCGTGCGCATCGGCAATCGCAGCATCACGCCGCTGGATGACACGGTCGACCTCTTGCATAATGGCGATTTCAGCTTCCATGGCTCGAGCGTCGGGCAGATGTATTCGCCCGGCGTGCCACTGAACTGGAATTGCAGCCGGCTGCCGGGCCAGAACCCGCCGGGCTCTTTCTCTCTGGCGGAATACGACGGGCGCGTTGGCATGCGCCTGCAGCGCTTCAACAATGCCACATCGCACGGCGAAGTGTCTTGCATCCAGGAATTCGAGGGCGACGGGCTGGACGTAACGCAATACGACTCATTGAGCGTTCTCGCCACCTTCAGCCTGAATTTTCAGTCGCTGAGCCTTTGCGGGAAAGAAGGCAGCGAATGCCCGCTGATGCTGCAGCTCATGTACGCGACGGACAACTCGCCGCCAAACGACGCCGGCAATTGGTTTCGCGGTTTCTATTATGAAGATCGTGCCTCTGGCAGTCACAAGAAGATCTGCGCCAGCTGCCTGCAAGATCATGTCGATACGAATCCGACCGTCTGGTACACCTTTGATTCCGGCAACCTGCTCACCTTGATTTCGGAAGAACGCCGGCCCGTCTACATCAAGGCGATCAGGTTTTACGCATCGGGCCACCAGTTTGATACGGTGGTCAGCGAATTGATGCTGCTGGCGGTGGATTCGTCCGACCTGGCGTCAGGCGGCTGAGGGGCTTCGCGCGCTTTTCGCCAAGGGTCTGGGGAGATGGAGTTTATGCCCGAGGGCTTCGATGACATCCTGCTGGTGGCTACGGCAATCGTGGTCGTGACGCTCGCCGCGTTTTGGCTGGCGATGGTCATCTGGGCATATCGCGACATGCGCTCCCGCTCGCGCGATCCCCTGGCGCAGATGCTGGTCGCCATTATCGTCTTGCTGCTCAACGCGCCTGGCTTGATCATTTACGTCTTGCTGCGCCCGCGCGCCACGCTCTCCGAGACTTACGAACGCGCGCTGGAAGAGGAAGCGCTCCTGCAGGAAATCGAAGAACGACCGACTTGCCCCGGCTGCAATCAGCGCGTGCGGCACGACTGGCAGGCCTGCCCGCATTGTCATCATCGCCTGAAGAAAGCCTGCGTCAATTGTGATTATCTGCTCGAGCTGACGTGGAACATCTGTCCCCACTGCACGACCAGCCAGGTAAATTACACCTCGGAGGGCCTCATCGCCACGAGCTCGCGTCATGTAAAACCGGCCGAGCCAGCGCCGATCGACGCGAAGTGGGTCGCCTCGCAGCCGGTGGAATAGCGGGCGGCGCTAAATCTCGCCTTCTTCGCCTACGGTGTGGATTTTCACGAGATTGGTCTGGCCATCGATCCCGAAGGGGACGCCGGCGATGATCACCAGCCGATCGCCGCGGGCGACCAATGCCTTGTCGTGCGCTGTGCGGACGATGACGCTGATCATTTCGTCAATCGTGCTGAATTCCTGAACTTGCAGCGAGGTCACGCCCCAGACGAGCGCCATGCGCCTTTGGGTGGTCGTGTTCGGCGTCATGCACAGGATGGGCGTGCTTGGGCGCTCCTTCGCCACCCGGCGCGTGGTGTAGCCCGACATGCTCGTCGTGACGATGGCGCGCGGCTTGATCGCCTGCGATATCTCGGTCGTCGCCTTGCTGATGGCGTCCGAGACTTCTTCCCGCGATTCGCCGGCGCTGTTGATCATGGGGGCGCTGCGATAACTGAGGTTCTGTTCGGCGATGCCAGCGATCTCGCTCATCACTTCTACGGCGCGCACGGGGTAATTGCCGCTGGCGCTCTCGGCGCTTAACATGATCGCGTCGGTGCCATCGAGAATGGCATTGTAAACATCGCTGGCTTCGGCGCGGGTCGGCCGCGGATTCTCCGTCATCGATTCCAGCATCTGCGTCGCCGTGATGACCGGCTTCGCCGCCATATTGCACAGCTTGATGATGCGCTTCTGATGGAAGGGCACTTCTTCGGCTGGCGTCTCGATGCCGAGGTCGCCGCGCGCCACCATGATGCCATCGCAGACGGCGATGATCTCCTCGATGTTTTCGAGCGCTTCGCCCATTTCGATCTTGGCGATGACTGCCGCCTGCCGATTCAAGCGGCGCATGAGGGTCTTGAGCTCGCGGATGTCTTCGGCCGAGCGCACGAAGGACATCGCCATATAATCGCAGTCTTTGGCCAGCGCGAATTCGATATCTTCGCGGTCTTTTTCCGTGATCGCCGACAGGGTCAAGCGCGCGTTTGGCGCCGAAACGCCCTTGCGCGACTTCAAGGCGCCGCCAACGACCACTTCGCAGGCGAGATTGCGCCCGTCGGTCGCCAGCACCTTGAACTGCAAGTTGCCATCGTCCAGCAGAAGGGTGGCCCCCGCTTCGATATCGCGAACGAACTCCGGATGGGGCAGCGACACGATGCCGTCCCCCCCAATCCGCTCGTCCAGCGTCAGTGTGATGCGGTCGCCGATTTCCAGCGCGATCGCATCGTCCCGCAGGTCGCCGATGCGGATTTTTGGGCCTTGAATATCGCATAAAACGGCGACGACCGCGCCCTCTTCGTCGGCCAGCCGGCGAATATTGTCGATGGTCTCGCCGTGCGCGCGGTGATCGCCATGCGAGAAATTGATGCGCGCGACATTCATGCCGCCACGAATCATGGCGCGCAGGGTCTCGGGCTCGCGCGAAGCCGGACCGATCGTCGCGACGATCTTGGTATGCTTGCTATCCAACTTTAGTCGCACGCGCGCCCTCTCTCGACTGCGACTGCGCCAGCCTTCGGCTTGAGCCGGCTGCCGCCGCGACCCTATTCTACATCGTGATTGAGGTTCGCGAACGCCGATTTGCCCGCGTATCGCGCGGCGCCGCCCAGCCGCTCTTCGATGCGCAGCAGCTGATTGTACTTCGCGACCCGATCCGTCCGCGCCGGCGCCCCGGTCTTGATTTGCCCGCTGTTCATGGCGACGGCGATATCGGCGATGGTAGTGTCTTCGGTTTCGCCGCTGCGGTGGCTGGTCACCACGGTCATATTATGCCGCTGCGCCAGCTCGCCCGCCGCAAAGGCTTCCGTTAGCGAGCCAATCTGATTGACCTTCAAGAGCAGGGCGTTCGCCGCTTTTTCATTTATCGCGCGCTTGACCTTCTCGACATTGGTCACGAGCAGGTCGTCGCCGACGATCTGCACGCGGTCGCCCAGCTTGTCGACCAGCCGCGACCAGCTTTCCCAATCGTTCTCGTCCAGCCCGTCCTCGATTGAGATGATGGGATAGCGGTCGCACCAGTCGCTCCAAAACTCGACCATCTCTTCGCCGCTTAGCTTTCGCCCCTCGATTTCCAGGTTGTAAACGCCATTTTCGTAGATTTCGGAGGCGGCCGGGTCCAGCGCGATGCAGACCTCGTCGCCGGCGCGGTAGCCGGCTTTCTCGATAGCCTCCATGATCACGTCCAGCGCGGCTTGATTGCTGCCCAGGCTGGGCGCGAAACCGCCTTCGTCGCCAACCGCCGTCTGATAACCGCGGGCGTGCAAGACCTCGCTCAAATGATGATAGATTTCCACGCCCCAGCGCAAGGCTTCGCGAAAGCTGGACGCGCCGACCGGCATCACCATAAATTCCTGAAAGTCGGTGCTGCCCAAGGCGTGCTTGCCGCCATTCATGATGTTCATCATCGGCGTCGGCAGCAGGTGCGCATGCGCCCCGCCCAGGTAGGCGTAAAGCGGCAGACCGAGGCTGGCGGCGGCGGCATGCGCCAGGGACATGGACACGCCAAGGATCGCATTGGCGCCCAGGCGGCTCTTGGTCGGCGTGCCATCCAGCGCCAGCATCAATTCGTCCAGCGCCTTCTGGTCAAATGGCGACTTGCCGAGCAGCTCCGGCGCGATCGACTCATTGACCGCCGCCACCGCCTTCAAGACGCCCTTGCCGCGATAGCGCGATTTATCGCCATCGCGCAGTTCCAGCGCCTCATGCTCGCCCGTCGAGGCGCCGCTAGGGACGATCGCGCGGCCCAATGCGCCGTCCGAGAGCCGCAGATCCACTTCAACCGTGGGGTTGCCGCGCGAGTCCAGCACTTCGCGGCTGCGTACGCTCGCAATCGCTGTCATGATCAATACCTCCGCCGTCGCCACCGTGAACGCTCGCCGCTTGATAAGCCAATCAGCGCCAAGCTGATATGATAGTATAGCAGCCGCCGCAATTTCAACCGCGATCACATCCGGCTGGCGGGCCTGCGCATTGAAGAAGGTGGCGGGCCTGGTTTAGAATGGTGGGCGCGCGCCGGCCATTCGCGCTCGCAAATCCGCTGGCAGTGGTCAATTGCAAGCGAAGCGCCAAAGCGGCCTGCGCGGAAGGCGTAACAGAGCAATGAAATATCAGCGAGAAGTGTACTTGGATTACTCCGCCTCGACGCCGGTCGATCCGCGCGTGATGGAGGCGATGCTGCCCTTTTTCAGCGAGGTCTACGGCAACTCCACATCAAGCCACAGCCAGGGGCGGCGCGCCGAAACCGCCATCGAAGACGCGCGAGCGACAGTTGCCGAGCGCCTCAATTGCCTTCCCTCCGAAGTCGTCTTCACCAGCTGCGGCTCGGAGAGCGACAATCTGGCGATTCGCGGCGCCGCTTGGCGGGCGCTCCAACAAGGCGAGCCGAGCCGATTGATTACGACGCCGGTCGAGCACAGCGCCGTGATCAACACCGTCTTGCAGCTTGGCGATCTCATGGATGTCGAGACTGCTATCGTCCCGGTGGACAGGCATGGCTTGGTCGAGCCAGACCGCTTTGCCGACGCCTGCGCGGGCGGCGCGGCGATCGCCAGCGTCATCTACGCCAACAACGAAATCGGCAGCGTCAACGACCTGGCGGCGTTGGCGGCGATCGCGCGTGAAAACCACGTCCTCTTTCATACCGACGCGGTGCAAGCCGGCGGGCAGCTGACTCTGGACGTAAAGGCGCTCGGCGTCGATATGCTCAGCCTGTCGGCGCATAAGTTCTATGGACCGAAAGGGGTTGGCGCGCTTTACGTCAGAGATGGCCTTGAACTTCCCAGCATTTTGACTGGCGGCGGGCATGAGGGCGGTCGACGCGCCGGCACGCATAACGCCGCTTTCATCGTCGGCATGGCCAAAGCGCTGGAATTGGCGGCTGCGGAATCAGCCGAGCGCCTGTCGCATTTTCGCATGATGCGCGACCGCCTGATTCGGGGCATGCTGTCGAATGTGTCTGGCGCGCGCCTTACGGGACACCCGGAGGCGCGGCTGCCGTCGCACGCCAGCTTCGTCTTGCCCGGCATCGACGTCAACTTGCTTTTGACGCGCCTGGATTTGGCGGGCATCGCCGCCAGCAGCGGCTCCGCTTGCAAGACCGGCAATCCCGAACCGTCGGCTGTATTGCTCGCCCTGGGCTTCTCGCCCGACGAGGCGAAATGCGGGCTGCGGCTGTCTGTCGGCACGGGGACGACCGAAGCGGATGTCGATTACGCGCTGGACGTCTTGCTGGAATCCATCGGCAAGCTGCGCGCCCTGCGTGAGGTCGTCGCCGCATGAGTGCGCGCCCCGCCCGCGTGGTCGTCGCCATGAGCGGCGGCGTCGACAGCTCGGTGGCGGCTGCTCTGCTCGTCCGTCAGGGCTTCGATGTCGTCGGCATGATGATGCGCTTGTGGTCGGATGAGGCGCTGGGCGGCGCCGAACATAATCGCTGCTGCACGCCCGATCAGATGCGAGTCGCGCGGCGCGTGGCCGACAAGCTCGGCATCCCCTTTTACGCGCTGGATAGCAAGGACGTGTTCCGCGAGACCGTCGTCCAATACTTCATTGATCAGCACCGCGAGGGCTATACGCCCAATCCCTGCCTGGAATGCAATCGGCATATTCGCTTCGACTGGCTGCTGCGGCACGCGCTCGCTTTGGACGCGGATTACCTGGCGACCGGGCATTACGCCCGCATCTCCAAGGACGTGGAAGGCGGCTGGCGGCTGCGAACGGGGCGGGACGCGAAAAAAGACCAGAGCTACGTCCTCAGCGTCATGCGGCAGGCGCAGCTGGCGAAAACGCTCTTTCCCGTGGGCGAATATCCCAAAGCCGAGGTCCGCCGCATCGCGACTGAGTTGGGCTTGGATGCCGCCAACCGGAAGGACAGCCAGGATCTCTGCTTCCTGGGCAAGAGCGACTATCGCGATTTCCTGCGGCTGCGCGCGCCTGATGTGATGACCAAGGGACCCATCGTCACCAAAACCGGCGCCGTCTTGGGCGAGCACGGCGGCTTGTCCAATTACACGATCGGGCAGCGCAAGGGGCTCGGTCTTTCGCACAGCGAACCGCTTTACGTCCTGGCGATGAACCCGTTCAAGAACGCGCTGGTCGTTGGCACGCGCGCGGAGCTCCGGCGCGACCGCCTGCTCGCGGAGCGCTTCAACTGGATCAGCGGCACGACGCCGGCCGAGCCTTTCCACGCCCAGGTGAAGATTCGCTATCGGGCTCGGGCGCAGGCCGCGCGAATTCAGCCTCTCGATGACGAGCGCGCGCGAATCCTCTTTGACGAGCCCCAGCGCGACATCACGCCCGGTCAGGCGGCGGTCGTCTACCAGGGCGACACCTGCCTCGGCGGCGGCGTGATCGCCAAGTTCGACGCCCAGAACGAGCTATTGCCCGAAGAGCGGGACGATCGCCTCGCGCGGTAGCAGCATGACGACGGTGATCGCGGCCAGGATGTAAGGCGCGTAGGGTATGGCGCTATGCCGCTCGTATCGCCCGGTCCGGAGCTGCAGCGCCATGCAGCTCAGCGCGCCGATGCCGCCCAGGAAAACCGCCAGCGCCATCGCGACCAAGACATCGGGAAAGCCCACAATGAAGCCGCCAAGCGTCATCAGATAGACGTCGCCCAGCCCGAAGGCGGTGAGGGGCTCGCGATGATGCCCCCGCCGCGCCAAGGATCGCGCGAATAAACGCCCGCCCAGATACGCGAACGAAAAAAACAGACTTGCGCAGAGCGCGCCGGCCAGCATCGCGGTCCATGTTGGCGCGTGCCGCGGCATCGCCAAGACCTGCACGGTGGCCAGCAGCGCGCCGGCCATGAGCGGCGCCGGCCGCACTTGCCTGGTGTCAATGTCAATGAGGGCGATCAAAACGAAGAGCGCGACCTGAGCGAGCCAGATTGAGGATTCCGCGCCCGCCATCGCATGCAGATCGCGCGCGCTGAGGTAGGCGAGGGTCATGCCGGCCGCCGTCGCCAGCGCGACCGGAAGATAGCGCGGCCGCCGGGAATGACGCTCGGCCCGCAAACCAGCGGCCAGCCAATTGACCAGCGCGCCAACAGCGAGACCAAGAAGCGCGACCAGCAGCGTGTCCACGACGGCTTGCCAGCAGGCGCTCAATTCGCCGGCAAGATGTCGGGGGCGGGCGGCAGCAGCGAAAACGAAATGATGAGCAGGAGGAGAAGCGCGGCGATAGCGACCAGGACGACCGCGGCTTGCTGCGCCGGCGACAAGGCCGGTTCCTCTGGCGGGGTCTCGGTCGCATAGACCAGCTCAATGGGGTCGACGGCGTGCCGCGCGATGCGCCACAGCTTGAGCCGCGGCTGGGTCCGTTCGAGCGAAACGATGAGCTGCAGCAGCCCGCTGTCGACGCAGTCCTCGACATCCGTCTTTGACGGAATTGGCGCGCCGCATGGATGCGAGTGATAGACGCCGATCCACTCCAGCCCGGCGGCGTCGATGGCTTTCAGCGCTTGCAGCTGCTCATGTGGATCGACCAGAAAGCGCGTCCTTGGTCTCTCGGCGGCGTTTCGCGCGGGGTAGGCGGCTTCGATATGATCGCGCGCGCCGGCCAGCAGCCCGCAGGCTTCGTCGGGCAGCTGCCGCGCCGCGTGCTCGGCGATCTGGCGCGCGACTGCGTAAGGTATCTTTACGGTCGACATCAGGCGCCGTCGGGCGGGATCGTGAAACTGAGCTGGCGCCGGTCTTGCGGCGGGTCGCGCGTCTCATAATAGAGCTCGACCGTCAGGCAATAGTCGCCGCTGGGCTCGTCCAGACCTCGGATGTGCATGGTGAATTCGTTGTCGAAGTGCATGGTCGCGATGACGTCCAGGTCGCTCACGAGCAGGCCATCGACGCGCCGGGCGCTTATCGCCAGGTTGGGGCGCTCCTGAAAGGGCGTCAGTTTGAGGTTGACCTTGACGCGGAAGCGATCGCGATAGACGGCGACGCGGAAGTCTTCGATTTTGACCTTGCCCTTCGGCTGCGGGGCGAGGCTGGCATCGTTGAACAGGTTGATTTCCATGACCAAAGTCAGTCCTTCCGCAAAGCCTTCAACGCGAGCATCGCTTTGTCAAAGTCCGCCGCCGGCACGAAGACGTGATCGCGCGAATGGGCGGCGATGGTCAGCACGGGAACGCCCGCCGCCGCCAGCGCCGCGGCCACCCGCGCGATGAAGCCGACCAGCTCCGGCGCCAACGCGACGTCGAGCGTGATCAGACGATACTCAAGCGCAGAGATTTCCGCCAGGCGCAGGCGCGTTTCAAAGGCAGCCACGGCTTCCTGGGGGATCATCAGCGACACTTCGTCCTTGTCCACGATCAGCGAGCAAAAGGGCCGCCCGAGCTCCGCCACGACGCCGGCCGCCAGCGTGATCGCCCTGGGCGGCAGTTTGACGCTGCGGTAGACCCGCCCGTCGCTGGTTGCGCGCGCGTTTCGCAGCGCCTCATCGAGGGACTGGCTCATCCGGACTCACTCATCAAAGTGATAAGTCGCTTCCGCGTAATAGCGTACGCGTCGCCGCGCGTATTGTTCTCGCAGCCATGTTTGCAGTCGTTCATTTTTCGCCGCCAGGGGCAGGGGCGAACGCAGGCTCGCCATCGGATAATTCAGATTCAGCGCGCGGCCGTGGATGATGTGCCGGCTGACGCCCGGCGGCAGGAAGGCCCCTTGCCGCGCCGCGTCGATGATGTCTTGCGGCTGATATTGCGGGAACATGACCAAAGCCGCGCCGCTCGGGAAAATCGACCAGATCAAGCCAGGATCGGTCAAAGGCGTCCGATAGAGGGTCGCGCTGCTGTGATACGCCTCGACCACCCGCCGCAAAGCCGCGTTGCGCCGCGCCAGACTGTCGACCCGCGCCTTGATGCCATAGACGGGTCCATCGCGCAATAGCGCCTGCGCCACCGCTTGCGAATCCCAGCCGACCGTCAGCTCGATGTCTTCAATGCTTTCGAGCGAGCGCAAGAATTTCTCGCCATTCCAGTTGGCGATGATATGCTGCCAGACGCCCAACTCGACGCAATCGCTGTCATAATCGGCGATTTGCACCAGAATATGTCGATAGCCGAGGGTTTTCAGGGAGATGTGCCGGTTCGAGCCGTCCATCAAGACGTACTTGTCGTCGGCGCTCTCCGCGACGATCGGCGGGTTGGTGAAGAATTCCGCCTGTCGCAGCCGCTCGATCAGGGGCGTCGAGCGCTGAATGTCGCCTTGCTCGTGCGGCAGGACAGCCTCAATCGGCACGATGCGCAAGTTTGGGGGCGGCGCGCTAACCGGATTCGATTTCATCCGTATACCAGGTAGAATGGGTCGCTGTGGGCAATAGGCTAGCATGAACCGGGCGGCGGGGCAAATGCGCGGGGCTGGCCGCAGGGGGACGAGGAGCGGTCTGATGGGAGCGAAGGCGCAAGGCGCGGAAGCCACCGACGGGCGCTGGCTGACGATGCCGCGCACTTTGACTTTTGTGATGAACGGCGGCGACATCCTGCTCATGAAGCGAGCCGCCCACAGACGCGTCTTTCCCAATCAGTACAACGGGCTTGGCGGGCACATTGAACGCGATGAAGACCCCTACGGCGGCGCGCTGCGCGAAGTCGAAGAAGAGAGCGGCTTGCGCGTTCATTCGCTTCGCCTGCGCAGCATTCACAATATCGACGCCGGCGGCGCGACTGGCATCTTGCTTTTTGTTTATACTGCGATAAGCGAGACGCGGGAACTGCGCCCCGATCCCCAGGAAGGCGAGCTGGAATGGATCGAGAAAGAGCGCGTCTTTGACCTGGACCTGGTGGACGACCTGCCCGAACTGCTCAAGCGGATTTTCGCGCTGGACGATGCGTCGCCGCCTTTGTGCGCGCGCGTCAGCTACGACGAAACCGACCGCGTCGCGCTGCGCTTCCACGGCGATGAGGCATGAGGATGCGCGAAAGCAACGAAAGCCAGCTCATTCAGGCGCGACTGGCCAGCCAGTGGCGCAGGCATGCCCCCGATGGCTGAGAGCGGGCCGCATAGCGCCGGCGTCGAGGCGGGTTCCGCTGCATCGCCGAGACGGAGCCGAGCGCGCCGGCTGGGCTGCGGTCTCATTCTGCTATTGTGGTTTGCGCTCCTGCTGACGCCATGCGCCCTGTTCTTTCTGGCGGCAAATGGCGAGATTCGTTTGGAGCATGGCGAGATTCCGCAGCCGCACGCCCACCCGCTGCTGCTGGTCTCGCTGGTGAGCGAAGCGGCCGACCGGGGCCTGCGCTTCGAGGCGTCCTGGATCGCCGGTTCCAGCGCCGCGGACGGGCCCCTCTGCGTCGAAACGGCGGTGCGCTTCTTGCTCTGGGAGTACAGTGGTGGCAATCAGAACGTCAGATACTGCGATTGTTACGCCAGCGATCCCGCTGGGGGCGATTGGCAATTGAGCGCGACTTATGCCAACAGCTGCGAATGAACGCGCGAGCGGCTTGGGCGCGGTTCACGGGACGAGATCATGGAGCTTCTGCAAAACATCGATCCTGCGCAATTGCCATTGATCGCGGCCGGCTGCGCCTTGCTTTGCGTCAGCCTGGTCGTGGTCGGCTTCCTGCTGCAAGCCGTCAGCGGCATATTCGAGGTCATCGGCGGCTTGATTGAAGTCGCGCTGGAAATCCTGCGCGGCGGTCCAGTCGCCTGGTGCGGCTGCGCGCTGCTCATCGCGGTTTTTGTCGTTTGCGTCGGGCTAGCCTTCCTGGTCTTGAACGCGCCCGAAAGCTGCGCGGCCAATCCCACGCGTTTCTGCCAATGGTTTGGCTTCCTCCCCTGAGCGCGAGGCTGCTTTCGGCGATCGCTCCAAAATTTACTTTGCCAAGCTAAATAAATTCCTGTACAATGGAACCAGTTAATGCGTCGGAGAGTCGCGATGGCAGGCGCCGCCCTTCCTCTGTCTCACGCGGAGGTCTACAAAGCCGAAATCGACCAGGCAAACTACTGGCTGCGCAACCGGCGCTGGGATCTCGTCTTCATCACGCTCAGCGTCGTTGTCGTGCCGCTGCCCTATCTGCTGTATCTGCTGGGCATGCGTTTTGGGCTTGAAGACGACATCAGCCGCAACCTGGTGAATGCCTTCGTCGCCGTGGCGATAGGCGGCCCCCACATGATGTCCACCTTCCTGCGCACCGGCTTGGACGAGCGTTTCAAAGCGCGCTACCCGACCCTGGTGCGCTCGTCAATCATCATCCCGATCCTGGTGATTTCGCTCGCCTTCCTCAACCTGAGCTTGATGCTGACCTTCTTTTTCTTCTGGGCGTCTTTGCACGTCTTGCACCAGGTGACCTATATCGTCGAGCTTTACAATCACAAGGAAGCGAAGTTCATCCGCCGAAGCGCCGTCAGCCCCGTCTCCCGGCTGATTGATTATGCGATCGTGCTCACCAGCCTCTTTCCCATCGCCATGTGGAAGATCAGCCAGGGCGCGTTTGAGATCGGGCAAAACGACCTCGGCGAAGCCATCCCCGATCTTTTCCAGCAGCCGGACAATCCCTGGTTTTTCGTGCTGGTCGCCATCATCTTCGGCATCGCGCTGCTGCTCTATATCGTCAAAAGCGTCTACGAATACGTACACGGCGTGTTGAATATGCCCAAGTTCGTCTTCATAGCGCTAACGGTGCTGGTGGCTTTTTTCACGCCGCTGCTGCCCAACCTGGATACCGCTTTCCAAGGGCTCAACACTTGGCACTCCTTCCAGTACCTGGCGATCACTTTCTACATCATCAAGATTCGGCAGATGGCGGGCGAGCTGGAGTCGGACGCGCCGCTGGTGGCTCGCTTCAGCCGCCGCACGAAGGACGCCCGCGCCCTTTACGGGTTCAGCGCCGCGCTGCTGGTCGGCTCCGCCTTGATATTCGCGCTCGTCTACGCGCTCGCCGCCATCGTCCGGCCCGGCATCGATGGCAACAGCCACTTCGACATCGCCTACTACACGGCGATTCTGTCATTTCTATGGATTCACTATTATCACGATCATTTTCTTTTCACCGATTTCGAGGCGCTGGATGGCGCCTACGCCAGCTAAACCACCCTGGTCGCGGCTAGGGAAAGACTTCCTGAATCCATTGCATCGGGTCGACGTTCACGCCGTTGATCCACACTTCCCAATGCAAATGCGGCCCTGTGCTGCGCCCTGTCGAGCCGACTGCGCCGATATGCTGGCCGCCCTCGACCCGGTCGCCAATCGCCACCAGCGCGTCGTCCTGATGCGCATATAGCGTGTAGAGCCCCCAGCCGTGATCGATCGCGGTTGTGTTTCCGCGGATCTGCAGGCGGTCGACCATGACCACGACGCCGTCGGCCGCCGCCAGGATCGACGTGCCTGGCGCGCCGGCGAAATCCACGCCGCCATGATAGCGATCGAAGGGGCTGCCGTTGTAGGAGCGCAAGGTGCCAAACGCGGCGTTGATAGGCGCGGCGGCCGGCAGGCTAAGCGAATTGCTCCAGGCGCGCTCGCTTGTGAAGGGCGCCGTCACGCGCGCCAAAGCGGCGAATTCCTCCGTTTCCACCTCCCGCGCCAGCAGCTCGCTATCCGCTATCCTTATCGTCTGCCGCCCATAACCGCCACTGATCACTTGCACCGTGGCGCCGATCGGCCACGACTGGCTCAAGCCGTCGACCAGCTCCAGCGTCAGCGCATAGACGTCCATTTTGGTGAACATGGGAATGCCGATGAGAATGTTGTGCCGCCTGCCGCCATCGCGCTCGATAACCCGCAGCTCGCGCCCGAGGAATTGCCCGGTGATCGTGACGGGTTCGCGCGTCAGCAATTCCACTCTCGCCGTGCGGCCCGCCTCAAAGACCAGCGGTTCCAGCGTGAACGCCAAGACGGCGCCTGGCAGCGCGCGCGTCAGCTGTGGCAAGAGGATGCCGGGAATCCGCAGCGGCTGATTTACTTGGAGGAGTCCGGGATCGGCCAGATTGTTGGCGCGTGCGAGCGCGTCAATCGATTGGTTGTAGCGCAGGGCGATCCCGGAAAGCGTTTCTCCCGATTTCACGCGGTGCGCGAAGAATTCGGCGGGGCCGCCAAGACGCGAAAAGGAATGGCTGACGCCCGGGTTGGGCGCGATTGCGGGCGCGGGCGTCGGCGACAGCCCTTCTTGCTCGCTCGCCGTCGCCTCGCCCGAGCCGGGGATGATCGTGAGTTCTTGACCAACGTAGATGAGATCGGCTGACGACAGGCTGTTCAGAGCCAGGATGTCGGCGAGCGATCGGTCGTAAGCGGCGGCAATGCCGACCAGCGTCTCGCCGGCGACGACGAAATGCTTAACCGGCGGACGCGGCGCGCTGGCGTTCAGAGGAATAATCAGGCGCTGGCCCACAGCTATCGATTCGCTGTCGGTGATGCCATTGGCTTCGGCTATCGCTTCGGGCAGCCGATCGTATTTCAGCGCGATTCGAAACAGGTTTTCGCCGCGCTGCACGACATGCACGGCAAAAGCCGCATCGCTCGACCGCTGTGCCGAAAACGCGGCCGGCGCGAGCATGAGGCAGGCGGCCAGCAGGCGCAGACAATTCGCAATTGACACGGAGAGTCGCCGTCCTTCTCAACCTTTGGCGCGCGCGATCCAAAAGCGGGGTCGCGGCGCTCAACTTCTCAACGCGCTCGAGGGCAGCCGCAAACCGCAGCCCGCCAGCTGAGGCGCCGCGGGCAAGGGCGGACGCAAGGCATGCTTCCGCGGGCGCGCTGCCGCGAGCCTAACCGGGGATGGTCAACACCTGTCCGACGCTCAGTTGTTCGGTCGCGCTGAGGCCGTTTAGCTGCGCCAATTCCAGCGCGCTGATGCCATAACGCGCGGCGATAATGGCGATAGTGTCGCCCGTTTGCACCGTGTACGTGACCGGAATCGAGGTCGGCAAGGGCGTCGGCGTTGGATTGGGCGTATTGCTCGGCACAATAGACGTCGGACCTGAGGACACGCTCGCCGCCGGGATTGTAAGCGCCTGGCCCGGGAATATTCGGCTGGGGTTGGCGAGGCTGTTTAGCTCCGCGATCGCTTGCACGGTCGTGCCATAGGCGCTGGCGATCTCGTCGAGCGTGTCGCCAGCCTGCACGACGTAGACGACTTGCCCGCTAGTCGGCGTCGACGCCAGCGTGGCGGCCACGGTGGGAATCGGCGTTGATGTGGGCGCGTCCGTCGCCGTCAAGGTCGGCGTCGGCGTGGCTGTCGGCGGGATGGCCGTCGGAATCAGCAGAATCTGGCCAACGTCAATCTGGTGAGGATTGTCAATGTTGTTCGCCACCACAATCAAGTGAACAGTCGTCCCGTAGCGCAGCGCGATATTGACCAAGGTGTCGCCCTGCTGGATCTGGTAGGTGATTGGCGTAGCCGTTGGCGAGGGCGTGTCCGTGGGCGAGGGCGTGGCGGTCGACGTCGGCGTCGCCGTGGGCGAGAACTCCGGCGTCGGCGGCAAATTCACCGGAATGTAGAGCGTCTGCCCCACAATGATCACGTTGGACGCGTTCAGTCCGTTCGCCCGATTGATCGCTTCGACCGTGCTGCCGTAGTGGAGCGCCAGCGCGCTAACCGTGTCATCCGCGACAACCGTATGCGTGACCGTTTCCGGGAATTCGTCGGAGAAGGGCGTGACAGTGGCTGTCGCAGCGGTGCTGGTGGCGGTCGCGGCTGTGGGCGATGGCGTCGCGCTGGCGGTTGGCGTCGCCGTCTCAGTTGGCGTCGCAGGCTGAGTTGGCGTCGCCGTCTCAGTTGGCGTCGCGGTCTCAGATTGCGCGCTGGTCGCGGTTGGCGTGGCGCTGTGGGTCGCGCTTGGGGTCGCCTCGTCCGTGGCGACCGCGGTCGCTTGATTCAGCTCGCCACTGACGGCGGGTTCGGTTGCGGTTGCGATTGCCGGGCGCTGTTGATCGGTCGGCGCGGGGCTTGGGGTCGATGTCGCGGTCGGCGTCGCCTCCGCGGAGGGCGTCGCCGTCGCCGTTTCCGTGGTCAAGCCCGTGTTCGTCTCGGAGGTCGGCGTCTGCGGGACGACTACCGTGCTAGTCGTAACTTCCAGCACGGCATCGTCCAGGTAGATGTAGTTGTTCGCGCGCGGCTCGCCAACGGTGGACTCGACGAATACCGTGATTTTGTCGCTTTTGGCGGTCGCTATCACCGCGTACTGGCGATAGGCGTCATAGAAGAAAGTGGCGGCGGTCGACCATATAATATCGTCGCTCGCGCCGTCCGTGCCGCCATCGGGGTCGATGCCGACGCGCACGACGACATCACCTGGGTCCTCGCTGAGCTCCGTATCCTCAAAGCTGGACGACCAGACGTAGGCGTAAATGCTGAAGCGATAGGTCGTGCCGCTGGTCAGCGATTCCACTTCCTGGTAGATGCCGCCCTGATGCGTGGCGAACAAGGTGAAATATTTCTGCGCGCTGCCGTCGTCATCCAGGCGGATGCGGTCGGTCTCTTCATCATAATTCGGGTCGTGATTGGCGTAGGAGGGGCTTGTGTCCGTCGCCGCCACATGCCAAGGCGCCCACGAAGCGGCGACCTTGCGCGGCTCCGCGCCCGTCAATTCGGTGAAGTCGCCCTCAAAGTCGCCGTTTTCCAGAAGATTTGTCGCAGTGTTGTCCTGGCTGAGGGACAGGCTGATGAATAGCAGAAATGACGCGATGAAAATGATCGCCAATCGTTTTCTCATCGTTTACTCCCGATTCTGTACGGCGCGACTCGCCGGCGCTCTCGCGCTCCACTATAGTCTACTCAGATTCCAAATCGCGCACAAAGCAATATGACGGCATTCCGCGACGACGGATTCTCACTTGAGAATACCGCCAGGATAACGTAATCTAGCCCTTATCGCAGGCGCGCCAGGCGCAGGTTCCGTGTAGCCGCGGCGGCTGCCGTTCGCAGGCAAACTTGCCGTTCATTAACCTGCGCGGTCATGGAGGTCAACGCTTTTGAAACTGCATGAATACCAATCGAAGTTTCTCTTCGCGGAGTATGGCATTCCCATCCCGCAAGGCAAAGTCGCGACGACGGCGGAAGAAGCCTATGCCATTGCGAAGGCGTTGGGCGGCCTGGTCGTGGTGAAGGCGCAGGTGCATGTCGGCGGGCGCGGCAAGGCGGGGGGCGTCCAGGTGGCGCGCGATGCCGACGACGCCAGACGGCATGCCCAGCGCATCCTCGGCATGGATATCAAGGGGCTCAAGGTCGAGCGTGTGCTGGTCGACCCCGGCGCCGATATCCAGCAGGAGATTTATCTGGCGATCACCAACGACCGCGGCGCCGGCAAACCCCTGGTCATGGCCTCAATGGAAGGCGGCATGGACATCGAAGCGCTGAATCGCGACCGCCCCGACGCCATCGTGCGCGAGCATATCGAGCCGATTATGGGGCTGCAGGATTATCAGATGACCTATATCGCCAGCGCCATGGGCCTGCCGCGCGCGCATTGGCGGTCTTTTGGCAAGATCCTCGGCGGCCTCTACCAGTGTTACAGCGAGAGCGACGCCGAACTGGCGGAGATCAACCCGCTGGTCATCACCGGCGCCGGCGATCTGCTGGCGGTGGATGGCAAGGTCATCATCGACGACAACGCGCTCTTCCGGCAGCCGACTTTGACCGCGCAGCGCGATACCAGCGGCGAGCCCGAATCCGAGCGGCGGGCGCGCGAAGCCGGCATCACCTATATCAAGCTCGATGGCCAGATCGGCTGCATGGTGAACGGCGCGGGCTTGGCGATGACTACGATGGACATGACCAAGCTCTATGGCGACGCGGATGGCATCGGACCCGCGAACTTCCTGGATATCGGCGGCGGCGCCTCGCCCGAGCAAGTGGCGGCGGCTCTGCGCATCATCCTGTCGGACGACAACGTAAAATGCGTGCTCTTCAATATCTTCGGCGGCATCACCCGCTGCGACGAGGTCGCGCATGGCATCCTGACCGCCTACAACGAGGTCAAGCCCGTCGTGCCGATGGTCATCCGGCTGCAAGGCACAAACGCGGTCGAAGGCGGCAAAATCATCGATGAAGCGCGAATCCCCAATATCACCAGCGCGGACACGCTCACAGAAGCGGCGCAGCTGGCGGTGGCCGCGGTAAAGGAGGGCGCCTGAGATGTCAATCCTGATCGACAAGACAGCGCGCGTTCTCGTGCAGGGCATCACCGGGCGGCAGGGCGGCTTCCACGCCAAGCTGATGATGGAATACGGCACGGATGTGGTAGGCGGCGTCACGCCCGGCAAAGGCGGCGAATGGTTCGAGGGCAAGCCCGTCTTTGATACCATGCGCCTTGCGGTGGAAGCGACCAATGCCGATGTCAGCCTGGTTACGGTGCCGGCGCGCTTCGCGGCTGACGCCATCATGGAAGCGGCTGACGCCGGCGTGAAGCTGGTGATCTGCTTGACCGAGCATATTCCCGTCGCCGACATGATGACCGTAGTCGCCTTCTGCAAGCGCCGCGGCGCGCGTTTGATCGGACCGAACTGTCCTGGCGTCATGACCCCGGGCCAGGCGAAGGTCGGCATCATCCCGGCGATGGTCGCCACTGCGGGGAATGTTGGCGTCGTCTCAAAGAGCGGCACCTTGACCTATGAAGTCGGCTTCGCCATGAAGAACGCCGGCATCGGCATTTCGACAATCGTCGGCATCGGCGGCGATCCGGTCGTCGGCACGACCTTCGTCGATGTGCTTGAGATGTTCGAGAACGACCCGGAGACGGAAAAAGTGGCGCTGCTGGGCGAGATTGGCGGGAGCGCCGAGATCGCCGCGGCGGATTACATCAAGAACGCCATGACCAAGCCGGTCGCCGCCTTCATCGCGGGCCGCAGCGCGCCCCCGGGCAAACGCATGGGGCACGCGGGGGCCATCGTCGATGGTGGCGAAGGCTCGGCCGAAGAGAAGATCCTGGCGCTTGAGGCCGCTGGCGCGCGCGTCGCCGCCAATCCGGAAGAGATCCCCGGCTTGCTCGCCTGACCCAAATTGCTGCTGCAGGGGCGAGACTTGTCTCGCCCTCCCTGCGCCAAACGGCGTGACGGGCTTGCCAAGGCAAGCCCCTACAGGTCACGGATGCTTGCCGGCGGGCAGAACTTTATGATGCTGGCGGCAGCGCGCCTCGTACGACTCCTGTGCGCCGACCATGATGATCGGGTCGTCCAGCGCGGCGGGCCGGCCGTTCACGAGACGCTGCGTGCGGCTGGCGGCTTCGCCACAGACGACGCAGATCGCCTGCAGTTTCAGCACTTCTTCGGCAACGCTCAACAGATGCGGCATCGCGCCAAAGGGCTGGCCCCGGAAGTCCGTATCCAGGCCGGCGATGATCACGCGAATATCGAAATCGTCCGCCAGGCGCTGGGCAACGCCGACGATGCCAGCGTCGAAGAACTGCGCTTCATCGATGGCGACCACCGTCGTATCGCCGTTCGCTTGGTCGAGGATCTCGCCAGCCGTCCGCACCGGTATCGCTTCGACCGACTGCCCGGTGTGGCTGGTGATACGCTGGATGCCATAGCGGTCGTCAATCGCGGGCTTGAAGACCTTGACCTTCTGGCGGGCGATGATGGCGCGGCGCAGGCGGCGGATGAGTTCTTCGGTCTTGCCGCAGAACATGCTGCCGCAGATGACTTCGATGCGCCCGGAATAATGCTTCACAGCCTCGATGCCTCGTATGAACGGCGGGATTATGACGCGGAGTCAGTTCTAGTTTGATCGGGCGGCAGGCAAGCGCCGACAGCCGGGCAAAACCCCGACTGCAACGCTGCCGATTTCAGTTTCGATTAGCTGCTGAGTTCGTAACCGCGGGCGCGCAGGGTCTTTTTCATGTCGCTGACGACTTTGCGCCCGATGCCCTGGATCGCCAGAATGCTGTTTTCGTCGTCTTCGTCGCCCAGCCGTTCGAGCACATCGGACACGACCGCGATGCCATGCTCCTCAAGGATATTGGCATAGCGCGCGCCGATATCGAGCGACTCAATCGGCAGATCCAGCGGCGTGCGATCGGCCGCGGCTTTGTCGAGCGTCGCGCGAATCTCATCGCGCTGCTGCAGGCGCTTCATAAACTTGTCGACGCGCCCCTCGGTATCAACGATGCGCTGCTCGCCGGTATAGAAGGGGTGGCAATTCGAGCAGATTTCGACCGTCAGCGATTCAACGGTCGAGCCGGTCGTCCAGGTCGTGCCGCAGGTCATGCAGCGCACCGGCGTCTCGTGCCAGACGGGGTGGATGCCTTCTCTCATTTCGTCCTCCGGGCTTTTGCGGCTCTCGTCAGCGGCGTAAATATGCCACTGGCTCAGCTGACGGCTTGCCCCGCCGTTTCTTGCGATTCGTAAACGGAGATGCGCTTCTGCCCGCGGCGTCCGCGAATCCGCTCGAAGGTTACGAAGCCGGCGCGTGTGGCGAAGATCGTATAATCCTTGCCCATGCCGACGCCCTCGCCCGGGTGAAACTTGCTGCCGCGCTGCCGCACGATGATATTGCCCGGGATGACGAATTCGCCGCCATAATTCTTGACGCCGAGACGTTTCGATCTGCTGTCGCGCCCGTTGCTGGACGAGCCGCCGCCCTTTTTGTGCGCCATGTTTTCATGCCTCCTGAAACAGCGACTAGCCGCTGATGTCTTCGATGCGCAGCCGCGTGTAATACTGCCGATGACCCTGCTTGCGGCGATAATTGGTGCGCTGCCGATATTTATAGACGATGATCTTCTTGCCGCGGAACTGGTCGACGACCGTCGCCCGCACCAGCGCGCCCTCGACCCGCGGCTGCCCGATGCGCGCGTCGTCGTCATTGGCGATCAAAAGCACGTCGGAAATCTCGACCGACTCGCCCACGGCTTGGGGCAGGCGGTCGACATCAATCGTCGCCCCGACCTCCGCGCGATACTGTTTGCCGCCACTGCGGATTATTGCGTACATGTATGGCTGCTCCAATCTTCGCTTTGCTTCTCCGCCACAGACGCCGCCTGGCTCCATGCGCGGGGAAAATTGGCATTATGCGGAATCGTCCGGCCGCCTTCGGCAGGACAATGGCGGATTGTAAACGCAGCGCGCGCACGCAGTCAAGCCTGGATTTCGCGCGGCTCAGGTGATCAGCATCGCATCGCCAAAAGAGTAGAATCGGTATTGCTCCGCTTTTGCGGTCTCGTAGGCGTCGAGCAAGGTTTCGCGCCCGGCGAAGGCGCTGAGCATCATCAGCAGGGTCGAGCGCGGCAGGTGAAAATTGGTGATCATCGCGTCGACGGCGCGCCAGCGATAACCGGGCCTGATGAACAGATTCGTTTCCGCCGCGAAAGCCTCGATTGGCCGGGGGGCGTCGCCGCCGCGATTTCCGCCGGGAGCGCCGGGATCGCCGCCGCTGCTGAGGATGGCGGCTGTTTCCAGCGTCCGCGCCGATGTCGTGCCGACGGCGATGAGGCGGCCACGCGCCCGTTTCGCCCGGTTGACGCGCTCGGCGTTTTTCCGGTCAAGCGCCGCGAACTCGCTGTGGATTTCGTGATCCTGCGCGCGCTCCGCCGTGACTGGCTGGAAAGTGTCCAAGCCGATATGCAAGGTGCAAGTGGCGATGTCGACGCCCTTGCGCCGCAGCCTGCGAAACAGTTCCGGCGTGAAATGCAAGCCAGCGGTTGGCGCGGCCGCCGAGCCCTCAATCTCGCTGTAGACCGTTTGGTAGCGTTCGCCATCGCGCAGTTTTTCGTGAATATAGGGTGGCAGCGGCATCTCGCCGTGTTTCCGCAGTATCAGCTCGGCGGGTAGGTTGAATTCGATGACGCGCTGGGCTCGCCCCTGTTTTTCAAGGACCAGACAAGACGTGTCGCCGCCGGGGAAAACCAGCCGCATGCCCTCGCGTACGTTTCGCCCGCCGACCAGCGCTTGCCAGCGGCGCTCGTCCAGGCGCTTTAAGAGCAGGATTTCCACTTTGCCGCCCGTTTCCGCCTTGATCGCCTTCAAGCGCGCGGGCCGTACGCGCGTATTGTTGCGGACGAGCAGGTCGCCCGCCGCCAGCAAGCCGCCGATATCGCGGAAGATGTGATGAGCGATCGCGCCCGTTTCGCGATCGAGATGCAGCAGCCGGGCGGAATCTCGCGGCTCGGCGGGGGTCTGCGCGATGTAACTCGCTGGCAAGTCGTAATCGAAATCGGCGACATTCATAAGAGGCGCTGCTGGTCGGCCGCGGGATCTTCGGGCATCTCGATGCCGAGGTGCCGGTAAGCGTGTTTGGTGCAGGTTCGTCCGCGCGGCGTGCGGTCGATGAAGCCGAGCTGAATCAAATAGGGCTCGTAGACGTCCATGATGGTGGCGCTGTCTTCGCTGATGGCGGCGCCGATGGTATCCAGCCCGACCGGTCCGCCGCCGAATTTCTCGATGATTGTGGAAAGAATCCGCCGGTCGACATCGTCCAGGCCGAGGCGGTCGATCTCCATCAGCGCGAGCGCCTTGCGCGTCACGGACAGGGTGATGACGCCGTCGGCTCGGGCTTCGGCATAATCGCGAACGCGGCGCAAGAGCCGCAAGCCAACCCGTGGCGTCCCGCGCGCCCGCTGCGCGATCTCTTGCGCGGCTTCATCGCTGATTTCGACCTCCAGCAGCCGCGCGGCGCGGACGACGATGCGTTCAATCGCGGCCGGCGCGTAAAAGTCCAGCCGGAAGCGCGCGCCAAAACGATCGCGCAGGGGCGACGCCAGCAGCGCCAGCCGAGTCGTCGCGCCGATGACCGTGAAGCGGGGCAGGTTGAGCCGCAGGGTCTTCGCCGCCGGTCCCTTGCCGATAACGATATCCAGCACGAAGTCTTCCATGGCTGGGTACAAGATCTCTTCAACCGCCTTGCCCAGGCGATGCACTTCGTCGATGAAGAGGATATCGCCCTTCTTCAAGTGCGTGAGAATAGCGGCCAGGTCGCCGGCCCGTTCAATCGCCGGCCCAGCGGTGACGCGGATGTTGGCTTTGACCTCGTTGGCGATGACGTAGGCGAGCGAGGTCTTTCCCAAGCCGGGCGGTCCATAAAAGAGCACATGGTCGATGGGCTCGGCGCGGGCGGCGGCCGCCTCGATGATGATGCTCAGGTTCTCGCGCACGCGGTCTTGACCGACGATATGCGCCAGGCGCTGTGGACGCAGGGCGATATTATCCCGGTCGCTTCGTTTGGGTCGGCCGCTGACGATGCGCCCATCTTCTGCCATCGGTCGCGCTGTCGATTGTCCTACGATTGCGCGCCAGTATAGACGAGTGGTTTGCGGTTTCAATGCTTGCTTTATAGAATCACAGGCGGCATGCCGCTATTGGAAAGGACGCTTATGCAGCCGCGCGTCTCGTCTCATCCGCTCGTCAAGCACAAACTGACCTTGCTGCGCGATGTCGGCACCGATCATCGCAAATTCCGCGAGCTCGTTCGCGAGCTGGCGCTGCTGCTCTGTTATGAGGCGACGCAGGACCTGCAGCTGACGCCTGCGACAGTTCAAACGCCGATGGGCGAGGCGGCTGGCTGGGCGGCGAGCGAAGTCATCGGCTTGGTGCCGATCATGCGCGCCGGCTTGGGCTTGGTCGATGGCATCCAGGAACTGCTGCCCGCCGTCCAGGTATGGCATATTGGCTTGTATCGCGATGAAGCCACCCTGCGCCCGGTCGAGTATTACAATAAGCTGCCGGCCGCGCCAACCGTGCAAGTCTGCCTGGTGCTGGATCCCATGCTGGCGACCGGCGGCTCCGCCATCGCCACGGTCGATATCTTGAAGCGCTGGGGCGCGCGCCGCGTCAAATACCTGGGCATCCTGGCCGCGCCCGAAGGCGTCGAGGCGCTCTCGACCGCCCATCCCGATGTGCCGATCCACGTGGCAGAGCTGGACGAGCGCCTGAACGACATCGGTTTCATCGTGCCCGGGCTGGGCGACGCCGGCGACCGCATGTTTGGCACCTGATGCTGCGCCTATACGCCTTCGTCATCGTATTCAACACGGCGCTGGCGACGGCGCTGCTGGCCGTCCCGCTGGCGCGCTGGCTCAGTTTCCGCTTTGGCGTCGCCTCCGTGCCCGGCGGCCGCCGCCAGGAACCTGTCGCGATGCCAAAGCTGGGCGGGCTGGCGATCTTCGCCGGCTTCACAGTCGCGATCTTGCTGGCGCAGCTCTTGCCCATCGAGCGCGGCGATCCCTACGAGGTCTTCCGTCTGATTGGGCTGGCGCTGGGCGGCGCGGCGATATTCGCGCTGGGCGTCCTCGACGACCTCTTCGGCTTAAACTGGTTTCAGATCTTCCTGGGGCAGATCTTCACCTCGGCGATCGCCATCCTGTTTCAGATCTTCATCGCCTTCTTCAATAATCCGCTCACCGGCGCCCAGACCGGCGAATGGTCGCCAGTCGTGACCGTCGCCCTGACCATGTTCTGGCTGGTGCTAATGATGAATACCGTCAATCTCGTTGACGGGTCGGACGGGCTGGCGGGCGGCATCGCCTTGATCGCCGCGCTCGTGCTTTTTCTCAATAGCGCCGTGCGACAAGAACCGCCACAGACCAGCGTGAGTCTGCTGCCCCTGGCGCTGGCCGGCGCGCTGGCGGGCTTCCTCCTGCACAACTTTTATCCGGCGCGCGTTTACATGGGCGGCAGCGCCTGGTTTCTGGGTTATGCGCTGGGCGCGCTGAGCATCATCGGCGGCGCGAAAATGGCGACCATTCTGCTCGTCATGGGTTTGCCGCTGATGGACCTGGGCTGGCAGCTGCTCAACCGCGTCCGCCACGGCAATAATCCTTTTCGTGGCGATCGCGGGCACTTGCACTTTCGCCTGCTGGACAAGGGCATCTTCTCGCCGCGGCAGCTGGCGCTCGTCTATTATTCGATCTGCGCTTTTTTCGGCTTCCTGACCCTGGTGACCACCAGCCAGATTTTCAAATTCATCGCCTTCGCCTTCATGCTGATCTGCATCGCGATCGGCTTCGTGGCGGTGGGGCGCATCTCGGCGCTGCAAGACGAGGGCGGCGCCTCCTAAGCCTCGTCGTCGGCGATATAGACCTCTTCATCGTCCAGCGGCTCATAGCTGAGTTCATCGGTTTCCAGCGGCGGCGACTTGTCCGCGGCATGGCTGGCGCGTCCGGAGGGTTTTGGCGCGGGCTTGGTTTTGCTGCGGCGCTTGCGCCCTTGTGCCGGCGCCGGATGTTCTCGCGGGTCATCATCTGGCGATGTCGCGCGCGGCGAAGGCGGCTTGCCCACGTCGACGGCGGCATCCACACCCGCGCGGCTCTTCATGGCGAAGGGCCGCTGGAATTGCCCGTCCGCGCCCGGCCTTGGCAGGGCGTCTGTATTCTCTTCCTCATCTTTGCGGTTCGCGCCCTCGACGAAGGGGCGAGCGAAGGGCGCATTCTCCGCGCGGCTGGATTGAATCGGGGCGGGCGGCTGTCGACTGACCGCGGGCGGGTCGGGCTTTTCCCGGGGAACGGGTTTGGCGCTGCTTGCAACCGCGGGCGCCTTGACCGCCGGCTGCGATCGCGCGCTCTCGCCAGCTGAGGGAAGCGGCCGGCCCGGCGATGTCGCCTTTGCGCTGGCAGGATGCGGCGGCTCCCGGGGCTCAGCTTTCACATTGATCACCGAGACTGCGCTGCGGCTGACCGGCTCTCTGCCCGGCGGTCCAGGTATCGGCAGCTTGAATTCGTAGATGGAGGCGACCGTTTGCGCGGCCGCATTTGCCTCGCGCCCTCCGCCAGGCCTCCGTCGGCCTCGGCCTCGCCCCTGCTTTCGCGCCTGCGCTTCCGCTCGCGACAGGGCGATCATTTTGTCATCTTCGAAGGTGGCGCTCTTGCCAGTGACGCGTTCGATCAGCGCTTCGACGCCGCCCAGCGCCAGCAGAGCCACCAGGTTGATGCCGAGCGTCCCCAGCACGACCAGCGCAAGATTGCCGACCAGGCTCTCGACGACCCGCGCGGCCGCCTCATCAAATTCGCCAGCCAGGCGCCAGGCGGCCAAAGCCAGCGCGCCAGCCGCCAAAGCCCAACCGGTCTTGCGTCTTTTGCTTTGGCGCCGCCGCAGCGACGGGAACATAGTGTTAGCGATGGTGAACGCCAGGTAGAACCAGAGCCAGAAGTCAGCTGTGCGCGTCAGCCGCGATATCGCCAGCGCCAGGTCGTCGATGTCGCCCGTCAGGGCGAAGGCCGCGACCTCCCGCCAATTGAAAACCTGGCTGGAGATCGCCCATAACGCGACCAGGCCGGCGATCAAAGGCGCCAGCTTTACCAGCCCGTAGCGCAGGCTGGGCGCGTCGGCGGAAACGCGGATGAAGTTCAGGCGCAGCTCGCCGATTTCCTGGGCCGCCGGGAAGCCGATGGCGCGTTCCGCCCGCACATTCAGCAGACTCGCCGCCAGCCACAGCGCCAGTTCGTGCAGCAGGATGCCGGGCAGAAAGAAGATGTAGTAGAGGATGGTGGTGGTTTGATAGCTGTTGCAGAGCAGCCAGCCGACTTTGAAAATATGCTGATGCAGCCAGCGTTCGCTGCGTCGAAACAGAACCAGCAAAAGCCCCAAAAGCGAGACTAAGGCGAGGAAATCGAGCGCGCGCAGATCACGCTCCCTTCACGCGCGCGGCAACCTCGATCAAGGCGGCGAAATCGTCGACCGCGAGGGACGCGCCGCCAACAAGGGCGCCGTCTATATTCGGCTGCGCCATGAATTCTTCCATGTTGCCCGGCTTGACGCTGCCGCCGTATTGGATGCGCACGCTGTCGGCGACTTCATGGCTGTACAGACTGGCCACGGTGTCGCGGACGGCCGCCTTGATGATCGCGTCCGCCATGTCGCCGCTGGCGCTCTTGCCCGTGCCGATCGCCCAAATCGGTTCGTAGGCGATGACGAGCGTCGCCGCGTCCGCCGCCGAGAGGCCCTCTAGCGCGGCCTCGACCTGCGAACGCACAAAGGCGACGGTCTCGCCCGCTTCATTCTGCGCCAGGCTCTCGCCAAGGGCGATAATCGGCGTCTTGCCGGCGGCCAGAATGGCTTTGGCTTTGCGATTCACATTGACGTCAGTCTCGCCGAGATAGGCGCGGCATTCCGAATGGCCGATGATGACGTAATCGACATAGGGCGCCAGCATCGATACGGACACCTGCGAAGTAAAGGCGCCATCGGCTTCCCAGTGGGCGTCTTGCGCCGCGACTTTGACCGGAGACCCGCTCAGCTCAGTCGCCACCGCCGGCAGCGCCAGAAAAGTCGGCGCGACGATGCGCTCGACATTTTCACAGGCGGCGACCTTCGGCGCCAGCGCGCGGACGAAAGCGACCGCCTCGTCCGGTGTCTTGTTCATTTTCCAGTTGCCCGCGATTATCGGCGTTCTCGGCATCGTTTTCTCCTCAAGCGAAATGGACGCTCTCGTCTATTTTTACACGGGGAATCGCGTCAGCGCTCGCTGGATGGGGCGGCCGCCTTAACGCTCGGACAGCGCTTCGATGCCCGGCAGCGTTTTGCCTTCGAGCAATTCCAGGCTGGCGCCTCCGCCGGTCGAGATATGCGACATCCGCCCGGCCAATCCCGCTTGCTCGACAGCCGCCGCCGAGTCGCCCCCGCCGATGATCGTGGTCGCGCCACGCGCCGTCGCCGCTGCCAGCGCCCGCGCGACATCGACCGTGCCGGCCGCGAATGCCGGCAGCTCGAAGACGCCCATAGGCCCGTTCCACACGATCGTCCTGGAATTGCGTATATGCGCTTCGAAAGCGGCCGCCGTCGCCGGGCCGATATCCAGCGATTGCCAGCCCGCCGGCACGTCGGCGTCGGCCCCCAAGATTCGCTGCGCCGCGTCATTGGAGAAGCCGTCGGCGACGCGCTGATCGACGGGCAGGACGAGCTTGTCGCCAGCGGCGTCGAGAATGGCGCGCGCGGTCTCGAGCGCATCGCTCTCCACCAGCGAATCAGCCATGTCGCGCCCTTGGGCGGCGAAAAATGTATTTGCCATGCCGCCGCCCACCAGCAGCGTTTCGACCTTGCGCAAGAGGGCGTCGATCACCTCGATCTTGCCCGAGACTTTCGCGCCGCCCAGGATCGCGAGGAAGGGACGCTCAGGCGCGTCCAGAGTGGTCGACAGATAATTGATTTCCTTCTCCAGCAGAGGCCCGGCGGCGGCGGTCAAATGGGTGGCGACGCCGACGTTGGAGGCGTGCGCCCGGTGCGCCGTCCCGAAGGCGTCGTTGACAAAAACATCGCCATGCCGCGCCAGCTGCGCCGCAAACGCGGGATCGTTGCTCGTTTCGCCAGGATGGAAGCGGGTGTTTTCCAGCAGAAGCAGCCCACCCTCCGGCAGCGTCTCAATTGCCTGGTCGGCTGCGCTTCCGATGCAGTCCCGGGCGAAGGCGACGGCGCGCCCAGCCAGCTCGGCCAGCGCGGGCGCGACTGGCGACAGCGACAGCGCGGGGTCCGGCTCGCCCTTGGGCCGCCCGAGATGCGACATCAAGATGAGGGCCTGCGGGCCTTCGCTCAAGATGTAGTCCAGCGTTGGCAGCGCCGCTCGAATCCGTGTGTCGTCCGTAATCCGAGCGCCATCCAGTGGCACGTTGAAATCGACGCGGACAAGAACGCGCATTCCGCGAAAATCATAATCCCGAACGCTCAGTTTTTTCATCTCTCCTCGCTTCGGCGGGTTCAAGCAGGAGTAGACGCCTTTTCGCCGCGCATGGTCGTCGCGCGTCTACAGACGGTCGCCGACGAACTTGGTCAAATCGGCGGTGCGGCAGGAATACCCCCATTCGTTGTCGTACCAGGTGATGACCTTGACCAGGTTGCCCGCCACGTCGGTCGCCAAAGCGTCGATCACGCTGGAATGCGGGTTGCCGACATAATCAGTCGAGACCAGGGGCTCGTGCGACACGTCGAGGTAGCCGCGCATGGGTCCGGCGGCCGCTTCTTCAAAGGCATCGATCAATTCCGCCTTGTCGGGCGCCCGGTCGACCGACGCGACGAAATCCACCAGCGAGCCGGTCGGCGTCGGCACGCGCACCGCCATGCCATCGAACTTGCCTTTCAGCTCTGGCACGACGAGCGCGACGGCGGAGGCGGCGCCGGTAGTCGTCGGGATCATGTTCACCGCGGCCGCGCGCGCCCGCCGCAAATCCTTATGCGGCAGATCGAGGATTTGCTGGTCATTCGTATAGCTGTGGATGGTCGTCATGAAGCCCTGCTGGATGCCAAAGGCGTCGTTGACCACCTTGGCAGGCGGCGCCAGGCAATTGGTCGTGCACGAGGCGTTGGACAAGACGTGATGCGACGCCGGGTCATAGGAGTCTTGATTGACGCCGAGCACGATTGTGATGTCTTCGCCTTTGGCTGGCGCGGAGATGATCACCTTCCTGGCGCCAGCCGCGATATGCTTTGAGGCGCTCGCTTTGTCGGTGAAGATGCCGGTGCTCTCGATTACGACGTCTATCCCCAGCTCGCCCCAAGGCAGCCGCGCCGGATCGCGCTCGGAAAGCGCCATGATCTCGACCCCGTCCACCACCAGCGCGCCCTCCGCCGCCTCGACCGCGCCCGGGTAAACGCCGTAATTGGAATCGTAACGAAAGAGATGCGCCATCGTGTTCAAATCGCCCAGATCATTGAAGGCGACTACATCAATTTCCTGCGGATAATATTCCTGGATTGCCTTCAGCACTTGCCGGCCGATGCGTCCAAATCCGTTGATGCCGACGCGAATCGTCATGTCATTTACTCCTTCGTCACCCTGGGCTCTGTTTCATCGTCTATGCCAAAAGCTTAGTATACAGTCAGCCAAATTAACATGCTGAAAAGCGTCATAGCCGCGCGACCCGCATCTCAAGACGCGAGCGAGAGCAGCGCCGAGAGCGGAATGGGCTGCATGTTCCAGTCGCTCAAGAGCTCAAGGCCGGGCTCGATCGCCTGGTACGACGTCTTGATCGCGTGATGCAGAATGATCGTGCCGGGCCTCAGGTAGGTCCGGTAATTCTCGAGGATGTGCTTCACGCACCTTTCCGAACAGTCCGCTTCGCTGCAAGTCGCGAGCTGCGGCGGATAACCCCATAAGCGCAGCAAAGATTCGTTCAGCGGCCGCGATTCGCATTGGCAGGGTTTGTCCTCATTCTGCTTCGTGCAGATCGCGTCTTGCGAATCCAGCCCCCAGAGGATCAGCGGAATGTTGTAACGCGCCGAAAGCTGCGCCATCGCGTCGGTGACGTGCCCGTATGGCGGGCGAATGCCCACCGGCTGGAAATCGCGACCAAGCGCGCGCCGCATCTCATAAAGCGTCGGGATCATTTCTTCGTCGATCAGCTGCTGCAGGCTGAAATCCTTGATGACGCGGTGGGTGAAGAGATGACAGCCGAATTCATGCCCCATGTCGCGCAGCCGCGGATAAAGGTTCTCGTAGCCGGGGTTTGGTCGATCCAGGTTGTTCAGCACGGCGCGCCCGGCCGGGAAGAAGGTCAAACGGATGTTGCGCTTGTAATATTCGCGCCCGATGCGCAGGGCGTAGTATTCGCTCCAAAGGTCGTCAAAGGTCAGGCAGACCTTGCGCGAAGTCGTATGCACATGACGGATGATGCGGCCGCCCTCCGCTTCCCCATCGCCGCCGACCGCGAAAAACAAGGCGGAAAGGGCCCCGGCCGCGCCCCCGCGCAATAGCTGCCGCCGCGACATGCGGGGCTCTCTGTTCAAGTTGATGATCGCCATCGGCAACGCTCAATATGCCAATCGCTCAAACTTAACATATCGCCGTGTCATTCACAACTCAGGGAAGCAGCGCGCGCCACGGCTTCCAATTTGCCCCGCGCCGCCCCAGCATAAACAGCGTCGCCAGGGCGCATGAAGAAGCGAAAAGTGCGATCAAGAGCGCGGCGTCAAGGAAGAGTCTTTCGGGGTATAGACGAATCAAGCTGTCGGTAAAGGGGAAGCGCCAGCTTCCCGCCGCGAAAAACAGCGCGTGAAAAGCCTCAAAGGCGCGGTCCCAGGCCGCCAGGCTCAAGACGGCCAGACAGGCGACCGACCATAGCGTCAGCCGGCAGCCCAGCCGCAGGCCCGCGACGATCTCCGACCGCAGGCGGTCCCCGCGCCAGCTGGCAGATGCCGCGCCAAAGCCGATGAGGGCGCAGAGAGCCGCCAGCCCAAATGCCGCCCGGGTCGTCGCCTTGACGTCCGCCATGTGCCGCAATTCGCGCTCGCCGAATAACGCGCAGCCGTCCTCGCCGATCGTGGGTGTCCAGCACTTTTCGGCGGGCAGGCGCAAGGACGCCAGCTCGTCCAGGCTTTCGCCGCTGAAGAGAAAATTGACGGCGTAGGGCCCATACGCCAGGCGGTCCTCCAGCGTGAATCCATAGGCGTCCGCGGGGAAACCGGGACGTTGATATTCGATTTTCAGAAAGGGCTCGCTTAGCAGCAGGCGCGCGCCGGAGGCCAGCAGCAAGAAGGGAAACGCCAGCGCAAAATAGAGCCGCAAGCTGATGTGCAAAGCGCGCATCTCAGTCACGCTCGAGCCGAAACTCATCGGCGCGGCCCGCCAGCAAAAAGTCCAGCACGATGGAATCCACCAGCGTCTCGACCGGGGCGCGGTCATCGGTGAACACGGTATCGCTCTCGCCCAGTGGCGCGAGGCTGCCCGCCGCGCTGCGCAGAATGTCGTATAAGACCGGATTGACAGCATCGACCGGGAAGTTGAGGTTGGCGCGCAAGCTGGCGCTGGACGTGGGGCGCAGGGTCGCGACCAGGATCGTATTGAAAGAGCGCGGCACGTCGATGGCGTGAACGCTGGGATAGACATCCAGCAGCGTCTGCGATAGCGCGTCCACCAGCCGTCTGTCGGTATCCGTCCGCCCGACGTTGATGGCGACAACGCCGTCGTCGCTCAGGCGGTCTTTGACTTCGGCGAAGAACTCCACCGTCGTCAGATGCCAGGGAATATAGGGCGGGCGATAGGCGTCAATCGCGATGACGTCGTAATGCCCTTCCATGCTGTTAAGGAGGAAACGTCCGTCGCCGACAAGCGTCCGCAGCTGTGGCATCGCCGTGGCGTTCATCTCGAAAAAGGCGTCGCCAGCGGCGACGATCTCCGGGTCAAGCTCGATGCCGTCAATCGAAATATCGGCGTAAATCGCTGCGTGCTGCCGCGGAATCGTGCCGGCCGCCGAGCCGATAAGCAGCATGGCATTCACCTGGTCGGCGCGATGGGGCGGCTGATTGAAATAGGGCGCGGCCAAGAAATAATCCCAGGTCCCGCCATAGAAGACTTCGTTTTCGTGCCATTGACTGTGCACGCCCTGCCCCTCGTTGAGGTAAAGATAGCGATAGCCATCCGCGTCTTCTTGCACTTGAATATAGTTGTACGCGCTTTCGCCTTCGTAGACCAGGCGGGCGTCGGCGGCTGGCGGGCGCAGCGGACTGCCGAGCGCGGCGCCGGCCGGCAGCGCCAGGATCAATGGCATCAGGGCGTAAGGCCGGGCAAGGCGGCGATTGACCCGGAAGAGCGCCACGAAAGCCAAGACATAAAGCAAAGCGGCGAAGAGCAGAAAGCTGCGCGTCGTGCCCAGCTGGGGGATCGTCAAAAGCACCGGCAGAAAGGTCCCTAGCAGGCTGCCGAGCGTGCTGATGGCATAAACTTTGCCCGCGACATTGCCGCTGCGCGCGACATCGGTCACCGCCAGGCGGATCACGAAAGGCGAGACCGTGCCCAGCAGCGTCACCGGCGCCGAGAAGAGGATCAGAATGACTGCGAATGAGCCGAGCGCCAGCGCCGCCTCCGCGCCAAAAACCGCCTGCGCCGCCCGCGATATGACCGGGCGCGCCACCAACGGAATCAGCCCGCTGAGGAAGGCGCCCCACAATATCAGCCGCAGCAGAACGTCCTCGCGCGGAAAGCGATCCGCCAGGCGGCCGCCGAGGAAATACCCGACGGTCAGGTAAAGAAGCATCAAGCCGATGACGTTCGCCCAGACGAGGTTGCTATTGCCGAAAACGCTGCCGAGCAGGCGCGATGCCGACAACTCTATCGCCAGCGTCGTCATCCCGCTGGTGAATGCGATAAGATACAGCCACCGATTGTTCAAATCGCCGGGCTCACATTTGCCTAGGCCGGAGCGGATGCCGCGATTGAACGCGCGCCGCCAGCCATTCATTATCTGGCGCGGAAAGCCAAAAATCAATGAACGTTCAGATCCGCGCCGCCAGGGCAGCAGACGCCAGCGCCATCGCCCGAATCGCCAGGGAGGCGGGGCTCGCTGAAATCGACGCCGATTCGCCGCCCCTGCTTCGCCTCCTGGCGGGCGGTCGAACTCGGGTGGCGGCCCTTCAGGGCGAGGTCGTCGGCTTCGCTGATGGCTTTCTCACGACGGGCGAGGCTGGCGCCCGCCGTTATGAACTCGATCTCTTGGCGGTCGCTCCGGCGGCGCAGGGGCGCGGGCTGGCGGGCCTGCTGCTGGCGGCCATTCTGGCGGCCGCGCGATCGCGAAACCCGCATCAAATTCGCGCGCTGGTGCGTGGCGGCAATTTGCGCATGGAGCGTCTCTGCCAGCGGCATGGTTTTGCCCGCTCGAAAGCAGGCTATGCGCTGTACGTCGCCGCCCCGCAGCCAGCCGCCTCGCGAAGACGCCCCCACGCCGCCCGCCTGGTCGTCGTCGACACGCTCGCCTACGCTGGCATCTGGCTCGAGGGCGACTTGAGCCAAGGGGCTATCGACGACGCCCGCGCCGTCGCGATCGAGGGCGGCATGTCCACGATCGGCGCGCTGATTCCGAGGAGGGCGACCACGGCGCGCCGGCTGCTGGAAGCGAACGGTTTTGGCAAGGTCGGCGTCTACCGCTGGTGGACGATCAATCGGCGAAACGGCTGATTTTGAAGAGGCGGTCGTTATGCGGCGTGGCGCCATCCAGCGCGATATCGCTGAGCATCTTGCCGATCATCGTGCTGAATTTGAAGCCGTGCCCGCTGAAACCGGCGCCGATCGCCACGTGCTTATGCTGCGGATGCGCGTCGACAATGAAATGTTCGTCCGGCGTCTGGGTGTAGAGGCAGATGCGGCTTTCGCGCGCGGGCGCCTCGGCGATGCCCGGAATATGCGCGCGCATGAAGGGACGAAGCGCCTCCAGATTGCTCGCGTCCGGCGCATAATCGATTTCCGAGGGATGCCGCATTGCCGCCCCGCCGTGGAAGGCGATTTTGAAACCCGAACCGCCGTGCGATGGAATCCCGTAAATGGACTCCGGATAGAGCGTGCGCACATGCGCGATCCAGACCGGGCAGCGTTCCGATTCGTAAACATCCATGTTGGGCGGCGCCATGAAATTCAGTTGGCAGCGCAGGGTCGTGAGTGGCAACGCCAGCCCGCCGTCCAGCAGCAGGCGCTTCGCCCAGGCGCCGGCCGTGACGATTAGCGAGCCCGCGCTGCAACTGCCGCTCGCGGTCTTGAGGTCGACGCTGCCGCCCTTGATTTCAAGGCGCTCGACCGGGCAATTGTCCCGCACATCGGCGCCATGACGCCGCGCCAAGGCGACATGCCCGCGGACCGCTTTCGACGCCGCGATGAATCCGCTATCGGGCTGAAACATCATTGTGAAATCTTCCGGGATTTGGAATTGGGGGAAGCGAATCCGCGCCTCGTCCGCCGACAAGAGCTCGTATTCAAGATTCGCGCTTTGAACCGCCTTCACCGTCGCCCGCAGCGTCGGATCATCGGCTGGGCCGAAATCGATGCCGCCCGTCCGAAAATAGAGCTGCTCGCCCAGTTCGGCTTCCAGCGCGCGCCAGAGCGGGAAGGTGTCTTTCATTAAGTCTACGTATTCGGGGAAGTCGTAGGCATAGCGGATAATCCGCGAATAGCCATAAGAGCTGCCCTTGCGATGATCAATTTCAAACTGCTCGAGCAGCAGGACGCGCCGCCCGCGTTTTGCCAGGTAATAGGCGGCCGCGCTGCCCATGGCGCCCGCCCCGATCACTATCGCGTCAAATGTGTTTCGCATGATTCTGCCTTTCGTCGAACCGGGTATCAGGCTGGTCGCTGTTGCAGGGCGACGGCGAGATCGTCATCCTTGCTGATGACGATGGTGGGGATCTTCGCCAGCTGCAGCATGCCTTGCGCCGCGCTGGAATCCCGCCCCGGGCTGAAGCTGCCGGGGTTGATGTAGACGCAGATCAGGCGGATGCCGCGCCGCTGCAAGACCTGCGCCTCGCCGATCCAATCCCGGTCGACGGTCGACGTGATGATCATCAGGGTCGAGCCGCGCGTGAAGAGATGCGTCTCCAGCGACAGCGCGTCTTTCAGCGAGTGCTGCGATTCGCTGCGGGCCGAAGCCAGCGCTTCGAGAATGCGCGTGAGCTGTCGGCTGCCGCGTTCGGGTTGGAAGACCTGGCGGTAGGGCGTATAAGCGGCGTAACCGACGACGCGTTCATCGTCCAGGAAGTGCTTTGCCAGCGACGCAGCGATAATGACGCCATATTCCTCGGTCGATGGCGGGATGCGCGCCCCGCTGGGGATGATATTGCCGACGCGGTCGACGCGGCGAACGCTTCCGTCTTCACAGAGCGACCCCGCCGAGAAGTCGTTCAGCAGCCAGATGTCAACCAGTGGATCCAGTTCAAATTCTTTCACCATGATGTTGCCGGTGCGCGCCGTCGAGCGCCAATGGATGCGGTTCATGCTGTCGCCGGACACGTAGTCGCGGATGCTGCTGGCATTGGTTGTGATTTGGTGCGTCAGCCGCCGCTGGGCGTCGCCGCCGGAGAGGAAGCCGACCGGCAGAATGACGCGGTTGAGCTCCACCGTCATGGGATACACGATGAGACGGTCTGTCGCGCCTATCCGCCGCGGCGAATGGAAGAGGCCGAAGGGATCGCCGCTGACGACGGTCATCGGACCCAGCTGGAACTCCCCGCGAACGGCGCAGACGGTCTCGACCGCCCAGGTGTATTCGCGCCGCCCGACCAGAGTCGGCACGACATGGCTGGCTTGATGCCCGGGCAGGTTGGAGTGATCGCGGATTTCCAGCCAGAGCTTTGGCAATAAACCCGTCTTGCGCAAGCCAAAGGACTCTTCAAAGACGCGGCCCACCTGTGAACGCCGCGTCCGAGTCGCGCGCCGCAGGCTTATCCCGCGCAAGGACAGCCAGGTCCATACCAGCGACAGGATCATCACCGCCGCGGTCAAATAGGCGATGGTGAACAACTCCGCCCGACCGGTGAAAAGCCCAGCCAGCAGGCTGAAGATCGCCAGCATGTAAAGCGCGTTACGGCGGTTGGGCATGAGCGCTTAACGGACGGAAGCGCCGGGCACGGGCGTCGATTGCAGGATGTCCTGCACGATCGCGCGCGAGGCGATGTTCTTGAGGCGCGCCGCCGGCCCCACGATGATGCGATGCGCCAGCGTCACCTCCGCCAGCGCCTTGACGTCGTCGGGAATGACGAAATCGCGCCCGCTCATCGCCGCCCGCGCCTGTGCCGTGCGGAAGAGCGCCAGCGACCCGCGCGGACTGCTGCCCAGGTAGACGTCGCCATGCCGCCGCGACGCCGTGATCAGGTTGATGATGTACTGCTGGACTTCTTTGGCGACATAGACGTCCTTGATCAGCTGCTGGACGGCTAGCAGCTCCTTCAAGGTCACCACTTGCTGCAAATTCTGAATCGGATGCTGATACTGCTGCGAAGCGAGGATCTTGAGCTCGTCCTGCGGCTGCGGATAGCCCATTTGAATCCGAATCAGGAAGCGATCCAGCTGCGCTTCTGGCAAGGGGAAGGTGCCCTCGTATTCGATTGGATTCTGCGTCGCCATGATGAGGAAGGGGTTGCTGAGGCGATAGGTGACCCCGTCGACCGTCATCTGCCCTTCTTCCATCGCCTCGAGCAGAGCCGACTGCGTCTTGGGCGTCGCCCGATTGATCTCGTCCGCCAGCACGATCTGCGCCATGACGGGACCGGGGCGAAACTCGAATTCCCGGGTTTTGGGATTGAAGATCGAAACGCCGGTGATATCCGACGGCAGCATGTCGGGCGTGAACTGGATGCGGTTGAAGGTGCAGCCGACGGCGCGCGCCAGCGATTTCGCCATCATCGTCTTGCCGACGCCGGGGATATCCTCCAGCAGGATATGACCGCGGCAGAGCATGCCCAGGATAGTCAGGCGGACTTCGTTTTCCTTGCCCAGGATGACTTGCCCGACGCTGTTCGCAATCCGCTCCGTGATTTCCTTGACCGGCGCCGCGGTCTGACGCGCCTGGCTGGCTTGGCTTGATGTTCGAATTTGTTCGCTCATTCACCGTTTTCCAGCTTATGCAAACTGCCTGATTTTAGTATAGCGGAATCGCGGATAAAAGGATGCGCCCCTGTCTCGCGTCGGATATTCGTCGCCCGCCGCTTGCCGTCGCGCCCAATGCAAGTATAATGAAATCCGACGAGCCGCGTTGTGGCGGCGCGGCGCAACCGAGTCCATCGACCGGAAGTTAGGCGGCGGAGACAGCGACGGCTTGATGGAATAATGAGTCCACGGGCGGAAGATCTGGGCATTGGACCTTGCGGGCGCGGTCGATGAACGCGTCTCGGACGGCGCTAATCACGCAGCGGCTGCGCGCGCTGGAGGCTTTGACGCCCGCGCTCGAAGGGGCGGCGGTGGTCAGCGTCGAAGGCTTGATAATCGCCTCCTGCCTGCCCGAATCGCTGGCGGAAGAACGCATGGGGGCGATGTCGGCGGCGATGCTGGCCTTGGGCGAGCGCATCGCCAATGACCTGCGGCGCGGCGAGCTCCGCCAGGTGTACATCAAGGGCGACGCGGGCTGCGTCCTGTTAATGGCTGTTGATGAAGGCGCCGTGCTGACGACGCTGGTCAGCGACGAGGCGAAACTGGGGCTGGTGCTGCTTGATATGCGGCGGGCGGTCGCCGACTTGCGCCAGCTGCTGTGAAGCCGGCGCCGGGAAATAACCCTGGGGCGCGTGTTCTTGAGGGCGCTCCCGACCCAAAGCGAGGACGGCTAGACGGGTGAGCGAGAAACCAAAGTACATCTTCTGCACCGGCGGCGTGGTGAGTTCCGTCGGCAAAGGGCTGACCGTCGCCGCGATCGGGCGCATCCTCAAAGCGCGCGGTCTCAAAGTCGCCATTCAAAAGCTGGATCCCTATCTCAACGTCGACCCCGGCACGATGAGCCCCTACCAGCATGGCGAGGTTTTCGTCACTTCGGATGGCGCCGAGACTGATTTGGACCTGGGCCACTACGAGCGCTTCGTCGACGAAAACGTCAGCCGCCTCTCCAACGTCACGGCGGGCCAAGTCTATCTGACCGTGATCGAGAAAGAACGCAAGGGCGATTACCTTGGCGGCACGATCCAGGTCGTCCCGCATATCACGAACGAAATCAAGCGCTGCATCAAGCTCGTGGGCAAGCGGACCGGCGCCGATGTCGTCATCGTCGAAGTCGGCGGCACGGCCGGCGATATCGAAAGCCTGCCCTTCCTCGAGGCGCTGCGTCAGCTGCGGACCGAGCTCAAACGGCGCGATTCGCTTTATGTACACGTCACCTTCCTGCCCCATATCGGCGCCACCGACGAATTGAAGACCAAGCCGACGCAGCACAGCGTCCGTGAATTACGCGGCATCGGCATCCAGCCCAACGTGATCATCGCCCGCACCGACCATCCAGTCAACCAGGACATCATTAATAAGATTGCCTTGTTCTGCGATGTTGACGAGAAAGCCGTCATCCCGCTCGAAACAGCCGACAACATCTACGCCGTGCCGTTGATGATTGAAGAGACGGGACTGGGCGACTTCATTCTCAAGCGCTTCCGGCTCGAGGCGGCGCCGCCAAATCTGGCGGAATGGGAAGACATCGTTCGAAAGTCGCGCTCGGCGACGGACAAATTGCGCATCGGCATCATCGGCAAATATGTCGAGCTGCACGACGCCTATATGTCTTTGAAGGAGTCGATCGCGCATGCCGCGATACAACAGAACCAGGCGCTCGAAATCTGCTGGATTCACTCCGGCGAGCTGGAGAAGGGCAAGCGCGTCGACGAGCTGGAAGCGCTGGACGGCATCATCGTCGCCAGCGGCTTTGGTTATCGCGGCATTGAAGGCAAAATCATCGCCGCCCGCTTCGCCCGCGAAAACAAGGCGCCGTATCTCGGCCTCTGCCTGGGCATGCAGGTCATGTGCATCGAGTTCGCGCGCAACGTTCTTGGGCTGGACGATGCCAACAGCACCGAATTTGACATGAACACGCCGCACCCGGTGATTGATCTGATGCTGGAGCAGCGGGCGATCACGGACATGGGCGGCACGATGCGGCTTGGCGAATATCCCTGCGCGCTGACGCCAAATTCGCTGGCGTCGCAGGCATACGCCCGGGACGCGATCATGGAGCGCCATCGCCATCGCTTCGAATTCAACAACGAGTATCGCGCCGCCTTCGAAGCCGCGGGCCTCTGTTTCAGCGGCTTGAGCCCGGATGGCATCCTGGTCGAAATCACTGAATTGCAGGATCATCCCTTTATGCTTGGCTGCCAGTTTCATCCGGAGTTCCTGAGCCGGCCAAATCGCCCGCATCCGCTCTTTTCCGCGTTCATTCAGGCTTCCGCCGAATATCGCGACGAGCTGGGCCGGCTGCGGGCGCAATCCCGGCTCGGCATGGACCAGACTTGAGCCGGCGCATTGCCCTTGGCGGCTTTAGCTTAACCTTGAGCGGCGAATCGTCATGGCGCCCGCTCCTTCCGACAGTCGACCGAATTGGAATTAATCATGTCTTTTCGCGATTTCATCGCCGCGCTGCCCAAAGTTGAGCTCAACCTCCAGCTCACCGGCGCCCTGCGCAAGGAGAGCATGCTGCTCATCGCGAGCCAGAATGGCATTGCCAGCCAAATGGAGGACTTCGCCAGCTGGGTGGACATGCTCGATCAGCCGGATCCCGCGCGGCTGGACGAGATCGCCCAGGTCCTTGGCGGCTGGGTCATGTATCCTGAGGATATCGCGCTGGTCGTCTATGATATTGGCGTCGCCTTGTCCAAAGAGAATGTGTGCTACGCCGAGGTCGCGGTGACGCCGTCGGATTTCATTGGCAGCGCCAAAATGAACTTCTCCACCTTCATCAACGCGCTGAATGACGGCCGCGACCGCGCGAAACGCGCCTGGAATATCGACTTGGCGTGGATATTCTGCATCCCGCGCGATAACCCGCGCGCCGCCGACGATGTCGCGCGCTGGGCCAGCGGCAGCGACGCCAGAGGGGGCAACGTGGTGGCGGTCGCGCTGGTGGGCCCCGAAGATGCCCAGCCCGTCGGGCAGTTCAAGCGCGCCTTCGCCACCGCCCACAAGAAGGGCTTGAACACGGCGGCCAGCGCCGGCGAGAGCTTTGGCGCGGACGGCATCCGCGACGCCCTGGACGAACTGCAGCCGCATCGCCTCTTTAACGCCTGGCGCGTCGTGGAAGACGAGTCGCTGCTGGAGCGCGTGATCGAGGCTGATTGCCCGATGGTGAATTCGCTTTCGCGCGCGCTGCTGCGGGGGCAGGCCGAAAAAGCGGCGGATCTGCCTTTGCGCCGCCTGCTAGACGGCAAGGCCCCGCTGGCTTTGAGCTGCGACAATCCGTCGCTCTATCAGAGATCGCTGGTAGATGAATACGTAAGCGCGCGGGAAGACTGTGGATTGAGCGCGGACGCTGTCATTCAGCTGGCGCGGCGCTCCATCGAGCTGGCGTATCTCGATGCCGAGCGCAAGGAAAGCCTGCTGCGCGCTTTCGACTTCCAGGCCAGCTCGCCACAAGCCCGCGCCTTCGACCGCGACTAGCGCGAGCCGCCGCTATTCGACTGGCGTGACTGTGATGTTGCCATAAGCGCTGTCGTCGATTGGGAAGGTAATCGACAGCCGGTTGCCGCCAACCACGCGCGCGCGCGCCTCCTGACCCCTGACTGGAGTCGAAAGTTCGATGCTGCGGGTGAGGGGGCCGAAGCGCCGCTCCTGCAGGAGGTAACTGGCCGATGTCGGCGTGGCTTCAGGCTCCGACCGCAGCGAAATCGTCAGGATTTGGCTGTCCAGACTGATTTCGATGCTGTCCTTGATCAAACCATCGACCGGCTGCGAAATGATATGCAGGTCGCCCTCCGCCTCATACATATCGAGCAGCAAGCTCTCTGGCCCCGCCGTGAAGGTGCGGATGCGCTTTTCGATTTCCTTGCTCAGCTGTTCGCCCACATTCTGGATTTCTTTCATCGGGTCGAAGCGCGGTTCGTTCGTCATCGGTTCTCCTCGAGTTTCGGGGCTTTCAAATCATTATACGGATTCTGGCGGTTTTTGTCGCGGATCGCCTGCAGGCGCTTTCCGTCAGCCTCGGCCGGGTCGGGTCTGGGCGGCGCGCGCCGTCGAATTAGAGACTACAATTATCGGCGCTCCTTATTTATGATTTGCCGACTGCGACAAGCGAGGTCTCTGTTTTCATGCCGAAAGTTGCGTATCAAGGCATCCCGGGCGCCAATTCAGAAATCGCCGTGCGGCAGCACTTTGGCGACGATGTCGAACCGCGCCCCTGCCCGGATTTCAATCACCTCTTCGACGAGCTCCAGACAAACGCCGTCGATTACAGCCTGCTGCCGATCGAGAACGCCTTTTCCGGCTCCGTCAGCGGCGCCTATGAGCTGCTGCTCGATCATGACGTTCGCATCCAGGCGGAAGTGATCTTGCATGTGCATCACGCCCTGCTGGCCAATCACGGCGCGAAGCTGGAAGACATCCGGCAGGTGCGTTCGCATCCGCAGGCGCTGATGCAATGCGAGCGCTTTCTGAAGCGCAACAATTTCGAGGCTTTGGGCTGGTACGACACCGCCGGCGCCGCCCAGGACCTGGCGAAGACTCCAAGGCCCGGCGTCGGCGTGATCGCCTCGACCCTGGCCGGCGAACTCTACAATCTCGATCTGCTGGCGAACGAGATTGAAGACGAACAGTTCAATTACACGCGCTTCCTGCTGATGGGGCACGACGACCCCGAACCCTCGGATTACAACAAGACGTCGATTGTCTTCGCGACGCGCAACCGCCCCGCGGCGCTTTATCATTGCCTCGGCGAGTTCGCCAAGCGCGACCTGAACCTGACCAAGCTGGAATCGCGCCCGCGCCGAAATCGCCCCTGGGAGCCGCTCTTCTATCTCGATTTCGAAGGGCATTGGCAAGAGCCGCGCTGCCAGGAATTACTGACGCAGCTGCTGCAGCTGACGTCCTTCGTAAAAATGTTGGGGTCGTATCCTGCCGTTCGTTCTGGCACGGTCGGCATGTGAGGCGGGAGAGGAAAATGCAAAAACTGGACGCAGCCGTTCTCGGCGCGACTGGCGCGGTCGGGCAGCGATTCATTCAACTGCTAGAGGACCATCCCTGGTTTCGCGTCCGCGAAGTCGTCGGCTCGCATCGCAGCGCGGGCAAATCCTATGCCGAAGCCGCCCATTGGATCCTGAACGGCAGCCCGCCCGAGAGCGTCGCGGATTTAACCGTTAGGGCGCTCGATGATCGCTTCGAGTCGCCCCTGGTTTTTTCAGCGCTGCCCAAAGAAGCGGCGATCGCGCGCGAACTGGACTTGGCGGGCCACGGTCATGTCGTCTGCACGAACGCTTCCGCCAACCGCATGCTCGCCGATGTGCCGCTGCTGCTGCCCGAAGTCAACGCCGAGCATATCGGTCTGGTAGACCTTCAGCGGCGCCGGCGCGGCTGGACCAGCGGCGCCTTGATCGCCAATTCCAATTGCACGGTCATGCCGGTCGTCATGGCGCTGAAGCCCTTGCTCAAGTATGGCCTCCGCCGCCTGCACCTGGTGAGCGAGCAGGCGATCAGCGGCGCGGGTTATCCCGGCTTGTCGGCAATGGACATGATCGACAATATCATCCCCTACGTGCCCGGCGACGAGGCGAAGATGGAAAGCGAATCACGAAAGATGCTCGGCTATTTCAACGGCGAGTCCATAGAAGCGCTGAACATGGCGGTGAGCGCGACCTGCACCCGCGTGCCCGTCATCGATGGCCACCTCATCAACATCTCGGCTGACTTGGAAGAAGGTCCCGCTTTATCGTCGATTGTGGACGACTGGACGACCTGGCAGGCGCCTGAGCCAATCCCGCGTTTGCCGAGCGCGCCCGCGCAGCCGCTGCAATATCTGGATGAAATCGATCGCCCGCAGCCACGGCGCGATCGCGACGCGGGCCAAGGCATGACGACCAGCATCGGCAGGTTGCGCGCCTGCCCGATCCTCGGATACAAATTCGCCGCGCTGTCGCATAACACCGTGCGCGGGGCGGCCGGCTGCAGCATCTTGAACGCCGAACTGCTGGCGGTTAAGGGATATATCGAGGGATTTCAGGTCGCCGAAGCCGCGCAGGCCGTCTGAGCGCGAGCCAGCCTCAGTCGTAATCGCCGCTGGAATAGACGTAGACCGCCGGCCCCACCAGGTCGCCCGCCCGATAATCGTATTCGCTCTGCGCCCAATTGAAGAGCCAGTGCGCGTCGGTCACGCTTAGATTGACGCAGCCGTGGCTCCGCCGGAAGCCAAAACCGTCGTGCCAATAGGCGCCATGCAGCGCGATCTGGTCATCGAAATACATCGTCCAGGGCACTTCCTGCAGGTAGTAGAAATCGGGCTGGTAATACGAGCCGCTCATCAGCGTCCGCGTGAAGCGCACATAGACGTGAAACACGCCTTCATTCGTGGGCCATTCTTCCAGACCCGAGGACACCAATGTGGCGAAGACAGCGCGGTCGCCTTCATACGCGATCGCCACCTGCTCGTAGAGGTCGACGCTGACCCACTTCTCGGTATCGACTTCGGCGGGCTTTGCCACCGGCAGCAGCTTGGCGACCTTGAATTGGTGCACCCATTGCTCCGCGCCGATCTGATACCAGTTATAGCCATTGACCACGACTGTGGCGTAAATGTAGACGCGGGTGTAGCGATACAGGAAGGGGTTGTCGGCCGCTTCCGGTCCGCCCGGCGACTTCGCCCCGCGCAGATGCCAGAGCGTCCAGGCGACCGTATAGGGCAGCGCCCCATCGACCGGGAGCAGCGCGCCGGCGAATCGGGACGGCGCAACAGTCTCGCTAAGAATCTCGGAGCGCAGCCATTGATTCTCGCCAACGCGCGACCAGTCGCCGCTCTGCTCAAAAACGGTTACGAAAGTATAACCGGGCCCGAAGGTCTCGCTCTCGGCGCTGTTCGGCGCGCTGTGGATGTTGAAGACGCCGTCGATCTGGCGGTAATCACGGTCGTAAAGCAGCGCTTCGTCGATGCGCAGCGGCAGAACGTCAGGCCAGCGGTTGGCCTCGATCATGCTGGACGACAAGCCGCAGCCGGCCGGCGAGCAGGCGGTCTGCGCCACCGTCAGCGCATTCATCAAGAGGAGCGTTGCTACGGAGATTACAACACCGGTCAGACGCATGGGCCACCTTCGACCGTAATCGCTTCATCATCATTAAAACGCAAATTGGCGAAAATTACAATTCGTGACTGGCGCCGACGCCGCTTCCGTATGCCAATCGCAGGCTGGCGTCCGCTGCCGCGTCTTTGCCCGGCGCAGTCATGCATTGATTCGCCAGCGGGGGATTATCGGCCGGAGCCCAAGAGGACGATATGGTAGAATCGGCGCGAACGAAGACCAGCAAGGAGAGGCAAGACATGGACGTCTTGGGCGTAGATATTGGCGGATCGGGCATCAAGGGCGCCATCGTCGATACCGCCAGCGGTAAATTCGCCAGCGATCGCCTGCGCATCGAAACGCCGCAGCCCTCAACGCCAGCCGCCGTCGCCGCCGTCGTCGGGGAGATCGCGTCCGGCTTCAAGTGGACCGACCCCATCGGCTGTACCTTTCCCGCGGTCGTGAAGCGGGGCGTGACCATGACCGCCGCCAATGTCGACCGTGAATGGATTGGCGCAGATGCCAGAAGCCTGCTGCAGGCCGCGACCGGGGTTCCCGTGTTCGTGCTGAACGACGCCGACGCCGCCGGCATCGCCGAGATGAAGTTTGGCGCGGGCGCCGCGCGTGATGGCTTGGTGGCGATCCTCACCTTGGGCACCGGCATCGGCTGCTCGCTGTTCATTGACGGTCGCCTGATCCCGAATATGGAACTGGGCCACCTCATCATCCGCGGAAAGGACGCGGAAGAACGGGCGACCGACCGCGCTCGCCAAGAGCGAGGCTACAGCTGGAAGCAGTGGGGCAAGCGCGTCTCCGAATATCTCGAATACCTGGAGTCGCTGATTACGCCCGATCTCTTCATCATCGGCGGCGGCGTCAGCAGGCATTATCAGAAGTTCTTTCCGTATCTCAAGTGCAAGACCGAGATCGTGCCGGCCCAACTGCGCAACCGCGCCGGGATCGTCGGCGCCGCCCTCGCCGCGCGTGAGCTGATTTAGACGGCCCGAGGGCGCGCTTACTTGTCTTCGGTCGGCTGGAAGATGCCCCAGCGGCGGTTGTGATAGAGCAGGGGGGTCTTGTCGTCGGTCCAGCCGCCTTCAAGGACTTTGCCGACGAACATGGTATTCTCGCCGAAGTCGATCCGCTTTTCCAGAGCGCAGGACAGCCATGCCATCGCCTGTGGAATGATGGGATCGCCAAGAGCCGTCGTCTCGCAGCTCATGCCATCAAAACGATTCTCGAGCTGGTCATCGAAATAGCCGGCGAATCGCTTCCCGAGGTCCAGTTGTTGATCCGACAGGATGCTGATGGCGAAATGCCGCTCGCTGGCGATATACCTGCAGGCATCCAGCCGATTGGCGACATTGAGGCAGACCAGGGGCGGAACCATGCTGACGCTGGCGAAGGAATTTACTGTTATCGCCTGCCAGTCGTCATCCAGTGACACGCTGGCCACCGTGATGCCGGCCGCCCAGCAGGCGAGCATATTCTTGAAACTCTGTCCGTCTACTTCGCTCATTGCGCCTTCCCTTTTGTCGGCGAAAGTATAATCGTAATGGGTGCGACTGTCATCCGCCAGGCGCGCGCCAGTCTCGCCATCGTCGAAGCTGCCTGGCGTGGCTGGCTTCAACCGCGAGGGATTTGCCGCCATGCCCGCAGAACTGCCTCAATTTCGCAAAGTCAAACGCAGTTACGCCGCGTCAATTGCGCTCGGCGCGCTCTCTGGCCCCGGCGGCGCCGCGCTCCTGCAGCTGATCACGTTCGAGGATCATCACTTCCGCGCCATCTTCGACCTCAAATACTTTCAGCTCGCGCCAGAGGCCGCAATGCCGAGCAAATCACAATGGAACACCTTGAAAAAGCGACTGAAGCGGCGCGACCGCTCGATCTTCGTCTTTCGGAAATACGGGCAAATCGACTGCGCCGCGCAGGGTAAAGCCTTGCCAGCGCGCGTCTGCCTCTACATCGACTTTGGCTTTCGCTTGGACTAACGGGGCCGGCGCGCCCCTCATTTCTGGATTTCGGCGAAGCGATAGCCGACGCCGCGTTCGGTGATGATGTATTGCGGGTTGGACGGGTCCTCTTCTATCTTGTCGCGCAGGTAATTCACGTAGAGCCGCACGTAATGCGCCTCGTCGCGATACTCGTAGCCCCAGACTTTCTGCAGCAGCTGGTCGTGCGGCACCGTCCAGCCGGCGTTGCGGATGAGGTGATAGAGCAGGCGATACTCCGTGGGCCGCAGCTTGACGCGCGCGCCATCCACGATGACCTCGCGGCGGTTGAAATCGACGCTCAGGCGCTCGTCTATCGGCAAGACCGCTTCATCGGTCGTCGGTTTCTCCAGCCGGCGAAAAATCGCCTTGATGCGGCTGGACAATTCGCGCGGACCAAAAGGCTTGGTGATATAGTCGTCCGCGCCCAGCTCCAAGCCGCGCACCTTGTCATTCTCTTCGCCTTTCGCCGTCAGCATGATGACGGGGATATCTGAGAATTCGCGCAGCATGCGCAGGGTTTCAAAGCCATCCAGCTCCGGCATCATGACATCGAGCAGCACCAGATCCGGCAGTTGGGTGCGGATGGCGTCCAGCGCGGCGACGCCGCTGTGCGCCGCGAAGACCAGGTGATCCTCCAGCTCCAGATTCATGCGGATGAAGCCGATCATGCGCGGCTCGTCATCGACGACCAGGATGCGTTTTCCCTGCTTTCTTGGCTGCAGGCTCGGGCTTGGATTCATTTGACTCTCCGAGTTCCGCACGGCGAATCGCTCAATCGCTTGGCGTCTTGCATATGATTACCGAGACGTTGTCGGCGCCGCCCCGCTCGTTTGCCAGGCGGATCAGGCGGTCGCAGGCTTCTTGGGGCGAGCGGGCTTCGGCCGCTGTCGCCAGCAGGCGGGCGTCATCAACCAGATCCCAGAGCCCGTCCGTACAGAGCAGCACCTGCGCGCCCGGCGGCAGCGTGCGCACCATGCGCTCCAGCTTGAGCTGCTCGTTCTGCCCGATCGCCCGATACAAGACGTTTTTCTGCGGGTAATGTTCGGCTTCCTGCCGGGTCAGCTCCTTCATCTCGATGAGGCGCTGCACCAATGTGTGGTCGGTCGTCAGCTGTTCGATTTTGTCTTCATGCAGCAGGTAGGCGCGGCTGTCGCCGACGTGAACGAGGTAGGCCAGATTGCCGACGATGGCGACCGCGGAAAGCGTCGTCCCGCCGCCGGGCACCCGCTCGATGACGGCGCGGTTCGCGCGTTCGGTCGCCTGGATCAGCGCTTCCAGAATGGTTGGATTGCTGCCGCTGTTGAAGTCCTTCAGCATGGGCACATAAATGCTGTCGAGCATTTCCGCCGCCAGGGTCTGCACGGCAACGCCCGACGCGCGCTCGCCATCGAGGTGCCCGCCCATGCCGTCGGCGACGATGAAGAGGCCGAAATCGGGGCGCTCGTCAACGGTCAGCGATTGCCACCCCATGCCAAAACAGGCGTCCTCGTTGTTGTCGCGGACGATGCCGACATCGCTGGCGATGCCATACGACAGGGCGTGTCGCTGCCGCGTGAGGATGGGCTTCGGCGCGGGAATCGCGGTGGAATCGGCCTCCGCCGCCTGGGTGGCTTCCGCGTCTGCTTTCGGGGGCGCTTCGTCTTCCTCTGGCTCGGCGGGGGCCGGCGTTTCCATGGCTTGCTCGGGCTCGGTCGCCGGCCTTTCGTCGGCGGATTGGGGCGCGGTAATCTCCGCCTCAGCTTCGGCGCCGCTCGCGTCCTCGGCAGGCGTTTCGGGGGGCGCTTCCGTTTCTGCTTGCTCCGGCGGCGCTTCCCGCAAGGGCATGACGACGCGCTGCGTGCGGCTCGGCGTCACGTGCGATGCCCGACGAGAGCCGTCGCGCGTCGCGTCGTCAGACGATTTGCCGAAGAGCCTGCGCAGTAAATCCATCGTGAAAACCCCAACAGCCGATCGGCGCCTCGACCCCGCGGGCCTGGCCAACCCGAATCACGCGGCCAAGCGCGCGCTTGCCCCGCGCGAATGACAGCTTGCACAATTATATTTTAGCAATGACAATGACGCAATCACTGTCTCGTAACCGGTCGCTGCCGTGCCAACTCGCGATGCCAGGCTGGCAATCTATATTCATATTCCCTTTTGCGGGGTGCGGTGCGGCTATTGCGCCTTCAACACCTATACTGATCTGGATCACCTCGTCCCGCGTTACGTGGGCGCCCTTTGCCGCGAGCTCGCCCTGGCCGCCGAAAAGCAAGGCAGACGGCGCGTGGGCAGCGTTTACTTCGGTGGCGGCACGCCCTCGCGTTTGAGCCCGCCGCAGCTGGCAGGGATTCTTGACCGAGCGCGCCAAGCCTTTGCGATCGACGAGGACGCCGAAGTCTCGCTGGAAGCCAATCCCGATGATTTGAACGAGGCCTACGCGCGCGATCTGCGTCGCATCGGTATCAATCGACTGAGCATCGGCATGCAATCGGCGAACGCGGACATCCTGCGCATGTTTGATCGTCAGCACGATCTCGCGGCGGTGGCGGCGGCCGTGAAGTCCGCCCGACGCGCGCATTTCGACAACATCAACCTCGATGTCATCTTCGGCTCGCCCGGCGAGACCCTCGAAAGCTGGCGGGGGACGGTCCAGACCCTGCTCGCTTTCGCGCCCGACCACGTCTCGATGTATGGCTTGGAATTAAAAGGGGGGACGCAATTGCGGCAGCTGGTCGACCGCGGCGAGCTGCCCCGGCCAGACGATGACGACTTCGCCGATATGTACGAATACGCGTCGGCGGCGCTGGAAGCGGCAAACTACAGCCAGTACGAGATCAGCAACTGGCGCAAGCCCGGCAAAGCCTGCCGCCACAATCTGCAATACTGGCGAAATATGGATTATCTCGGCATGGGCGCCGGCGCGCATGGTTTCGTCGATGGCGCTCGTTATTCCAACATCGCCGCGCCCGAGCGCTACATCGCGTCTTTGGCAGGGGCGGAAGAGACGGGCCCCACACCCAGGCTCACGCCTGCGGTCGCGAAAACGACTGAAATGACGCCAGCCGATGACCTTTACGAGACCATCATGATGGGTCTGCGGCTGACGCAGGAAGGCCTTGGTCGAGCGCGCTTTACGCAGCGTTTCAGCTGCGATTTCGTCGCCATGTTTCCCGAGGCGACGCGCCGGCTGCGGGATGCGGGGCTGCTCGAAATCACGGCGGAGCGCGCGCGTCTCAGCCGCTCCGGTCGCCTGCTAAGCAACCTGGTCATTCGCGAGATTGTGGCTGGCATCCAGAGTTGAGCAGAAGCGGGGCGCGCTTCAAGGCGGCGAGGTCTCGCGTGGCGGCGCAGAGCATGGCGATCCGCAGCTGCGCCTTTAGCGTTTCGATCAGTTCGACGACCGCCTGGGTCGAATCGCTGGCGGCTTTCAGAAAGGGGCTGGCGAGCCCGCCTGCATCCGCGCCCAGCGCCAGGCATTTGGCGATGTCGATGCCGTCGCGCAAACCGCCGCTGGCGATGATCGGCAATTGGGGCGCCGCAGCCCGCGCGTATTGGACCGCCTCGGCTGTGGGAATGCCCCAGTCCGCGAAGCTGCGCGCCACGCGAGCGTGAAACGAGCTCGGGGCCCGGTGATACTCCACTTCGCTCCACGAGGTGCCGCCGGCGCCAGCCACGTCGATGGCGGACACCCCGGCATTGGCGAGATCGCGGACGGCGGCTTCTGAAAAGCCCCAGCCGACTTCTTTGGCGATAACTGGCGCGTCCAGTTGACTGCAGACGGCTTCCACCTTGCGCAGCAAACCTGCAAAATTGGTATCGCCTTCGGGCTGCACCGCCTCTTGCAAGACGTTGAAATGCAGAATCAGCGCATCGGCGCCGACCATGTCAATCGCCCGCCGGCACTCGTCCACGCCGTAGCCGTAATTCAGCTGCACGCCGCCGACATTGGCGAAGAGCAGAATATCGGGCGCGAGGTCGCGGATGCCGTAACTGCTTGCGAGCGCGCTGTCTTCGATGGCGGCCCGCTGCGAGCCCAAGCCCATGGCGATGCCATGTCGCGAAGCCGCCCGCGCGAGCCGTCGATTGATGGTCCGCGCGATCTCCGTCCCGCCGGTCATCGACGAAATCAAGATCGGCGCCGCCAAACGCTTGCCGAAGAGACATGTCGCCGTTTCGACATCGCTCAAGCTCAATTCCGGCAGCGCCTGGTGCATGAATCGATAGCGCTCCAGCCCGGTCGTCAGGCGCGGAAACTGCACATCGGTGTCCAGATTGATGCGAATATGATCCACCTTCCGGCTTTCGGTGGTGGGCGTTTCCGTCGCTTTCGGCATGAAACGGTGTTCCTAAAGACAGGACGACTTGCATGGCGGGACGATGCAGCCATCGTACAGATGATGACGATGCTTGTCAATCATCGCGCTTTTTCTGAATCGGCTAGCAAGCCGCGCGAAAATCAGTATAATGGCTTGTCATGGATTGAGAAATCGGATTCCAGTCGGGAGGTAGGGCAAAGATGGCATCAATTGAGGAACGCGTGCAAGGAATCGTGGTGGAGCTTCTGGGCGTGGAAGAAGACCGCGTCGTGGAAGGCGCCAGCTTTCGCGAAGATCTCGAGGCGGACTCGCTTGATCTCGTTGAATTGATCATGGCTTTTGAAGAAGAATTCGGCGGCGAAATCAGCGATGAAGACGCGCAGCGCATCGAGACCGTGGGGCAGGCGGTCCAATACATCAAGTCCAACATGGAATGATTTGCCAGCCATAAGCCCTTCGCAATAATCACAGGTGGCGCAAGCCGCCTTTTTCGTTTTGAGCGACCGGCGCGCGGGCCGTCTTGACGGCATCCGGTCACGCGCCGGCGTTCTTCGTCCGCGTTCGCAGCCACGTGCGGCGCCCCTGCCACAGCGCGCGCAGACCCATGGCTATCACGACCGCATAGCTGAAACACAGCAGCCAGAGCCCGGCGCCCGGGGCCGCCTCCAGTCGGAATCCACGAAAGAGCGCAATCGCCTCCGCGAACCCGAGCGCGCTGGTCATGAGGCCGATTGTGGCGAGCGCCGTGGCCAGAAGTCGGGACGCGCGCCGCGGCGCCAACAGCAGAGCGCCCCCCGCGACAAGACTGATGGCGGCAAAGCCGAATTGCTGGCGGTAATTCAGATTGTTGATATCCAGAAGAAACTCGGCCGGCGGCAGCTGAGCGACTGCCAGCAAGACGAGCGCCGCGGCGGCAAGCCATTTGCGTCCCGGTCCGGCGGCGATCGCGCCCAGGAGCGCGCAGAGAATCGCCAACTGCATCCGCAAGAGCATAGTCGTCAAAAGCGGCGGCGTCATGGCGCGCTGCGCTGGAACCAGGCTCGCCCATTCCGCGAGATCATAAGCGTTCAGCGTCAAGGCGCCGGCCTGCGCGACGATCCAGGGCTGCGCATAGCCGAACAGCCCGACCAGCGCCAAGGCGAATACGATGTCGGCGGCGCGGCTCACGTCATTCTCTCCTCAAGCCGACCAGTCTCGGCTGCGCGGCAACTCCATCGCCCGATCTCAATTCGCCAGAAGCGTATCATATATCGTCTTGAGCTGCCTGGCCGCGCGCTCCCAGCTGAATTTTCGCGCCTGCGCAAAGCCGGCTTCGATCATTCCCTGCCGGCTCGCGGGATCGGTCTCCAGCTTGAGGACGGCATCGCCAATGGCTTCGCTGTCGTAGGGGTCGACCAGCAGCGCGGCCGAGCCGCCCACTTCCGGCAGCGACGACCGATCGCTGGTGATTACTGGCGTGCCGCAAGCCATAGCCTCCAGCACCGGCAAGCCAAAGCCTTCATACAGCGACGGCATCGCCAGCATTCGCGCGCCGCTGTAGAGCGCGGGCAGGTCGGCCTCATCGACCCGCCCCGGCAGATGAACGCGGTCGTCCATTCCCGCGCGGTCGATCGTCCGCCGCATCTCAGCGCCGAGCCCGCCGCTGCCGCCCGCGATGACGTAGTGAAGATCGCGCCCGGCGCCGCGGAGCGCCGAAATCGCTTCAATCACGCGGCCGTAATTCTTGCGCGGATGGACGGCGCCGACGGACAGAACGTAAGCGACGTCTCCCAGCCCATATTTGCGCCGAAGGGATTGCTGCGATTCCGCCGCGTCGACGGGCTTGAATCGCGAATTGACGCCGCAGTAGAGCACCGTGATTTTGTCTTCGGGCGCGCCGTAGAGCTCGACGAGATCGGCTTTTGTCGCTGCGGAATCCGCCAGGATGTGGTCGGCGGCCGCGACCGACGGCGGGACGAACGCATCCAAATAGGATTTTAGCGGCGGGCTGGCGGCGCTCGGCACGCGCGCGAACGACAGGTCGTGCACCGTCAGCAGGGTTCGGGCCTCCCGGCGCGTCGGCGGCAGCACGAAGTCGGTGGCGTGATACAAATCGACGGGACCAGTGAAGACTTCCACCGGGAGCGGAATGCGGGCGCGATGCCAGAGCCGAGCCAGCCACCGCGGGCTCAGGCGCGTCGGCTTCCACATGAAATTGTCGCCCGGCGGCGGTGGCAGGTCGCCATGCGGGGCGCCGGCCACGAAGAGGCGATAGTCCCGGCGCGAATCTAGGGCGGCGAGGGCCCCGGTCAGCTCGCGGACGTAGCGCCCGATGCCGCCGGTCTGCCGCAGCGCGGGCGTATAATCCAGGGCGACGCGGCGCGCGTTATTCAACGTCGCTGTAGGTCCAGAATCGGTTCGCCACGAAGTTCCAAACCATCACGATCAAGACGCCGAAGACCAGGGCGATTGTCGTGCCAAGTTTGTTCTGGGCGAGCAGATCCGGCGCGTAGTCGGCGAAGGCGCTCTTGAGCAGGCTCGTCGACAACTGGCCGAGCCGCTCGTAGGCGCCGCTGATCCAAAGGTTGCGGATGACCAGCCCGATGACGCTGACGATGCCGAACTGCGTTAGCTGCCGGCGAACGGAATACGAACGAGAATCGGGATAAGTCCAAACGCGATTCCATACAAAATTGCTGCAAACGGCCAGGACAAAGGCGATGCTGTTCGCCAGCAAAACGCTCTGGTCATCCTCGGGCGGCAGCAGCGTGTTCTGCAGAATGATGACCGTGCCGATGTCGATGACGAAACCCAAGGCGCCGACGAAGGCGAACTTGATGAATCGTTCGACTTCCTTCGCTTGGCTCCGCCCGATGCGTTTCGCCAAATCGACGATCAAGCCATCGACCGGCGTGGTCAAGCGCTGGCTGCGCCGCCTAGGGTCCGCAGTCTTCGGCTTCACAGCCTGCGTCATGGTCACTCCACTTTCAGCGCGCTGGCGATTTGACGATGCAGGATCGCCAATATGCCCAATAATACACCGATATGCAGGAAGAGGTTGTTCACAAAGAGATTATCAAAGACGCTGTGCGCCGCGATATAGGTCCAGCTGCCAAGCAGACCGATGGCGGCCGCGCGCGCCAAGGCGTCCGGGTGGCGCAGGGTTCGCCATGTCAGCCGGAAGATGACGACCCAAAACGCGAGATAGGCGGCCAGACCCAGAATACCCGCCTCCGCCAGGAAGTTCAGATAGTGATTGTGGGCGTGGCCCAGCGGTTCTTCCCAATTGATCAGGCGATACGCATCGTAAGCCAGCGCATAGCCGCCCAGCCCGACGCCGAAGAAGGGATGGTCTCGCGCCATGGCGATCGCCGCCTGCCAGTGCGCCAGACGCTCGATCACGGCGTAATTCGCAGGCGTGAAGTCGACGCCGCGGACGTCGCTGATCGTGAAGAGGTCGCCCGCCGCCGTCGTCAGCCGGTTGACGACCGATTGTGGCACGAGGCCAGCCTGCCACATCGCCCCGACAATCGCCGCCAGCAGGAGCGCGCTGGCGAGCCCGTGCAGCAGTCGCCGGGGCAGCGCGACGAGCATGACGGCCAGTGATACTGCGAAACCCAGCCATGCTCCGCGGCTCCAAGAGGCGATGAGCGCGGCTGCGATGATCGCTGCGGAAATCGCGGCGCCGGCGAATGCCAGCAAAATCGGCGGCGGGACCGGGCGGCGCGCCCGAGCGTCCCGCGCGATCCGATGCAGAAGCGCGGCCCCGACCATCAGAGCGAGGGGCAGGGTGATGCCCATGAATCCGCCGAAAGGGTTTGGCTGGCCGAAGGCGCCAAAAGCGCGAAAATAGCGCCCAAGTATGAGCAAGTGATCCGCGCCGCTGCCTCCAAAGAAGATGTACAGGCCAACAATAGCGTTGCCGACCGCGCTCGCCAGCACCGCGAAAGCCAGCCAGCGCCAGTTGCGCCGCTCCGACAGCGAGAGCTGCCAAATCAAGAGCGCCATCGTCGCCCATTTAAGCCATTCCGTAAGCCAATCGCCGATGTGATCGCTCTGCCACGCGCCAAGCGAAAACACCGCGCAAGCCGCGAGCGTCGTCATCAGCACAGGCTCCGGGCGCAGGCGGAGCGGGCGGCGTTGGATCACGCGGCAGGCAAGCCAATAGCCCAGGTAGAGCGCGAGCAGAATCTGGCCGATATCCAGGGGCAGATCGAGGCGCGCTTCGGTCGCGATCAAGGCGCGCAAGGGCGAAAGCGTCAGCAGCAGAACCAGCAGCGCGAGCGGCGTGCGGGGCGCCAGCAGCAGGCAGATCAGCGCCAGGGCGAGGAGCAGAAACAGCGGCAAGGGCAGGGCATGAAGGGCGGTGGCGGACGCCAAGGCGACGGCGGCGTAAAACCAGCTTACGCGGCGGCCCAAGCCCGAAGCGCCCGCCTTAGCCCGCGGCGGTGAGGACCGCGCGAAAATACTCAAGCGTCCATTCGAGGCCATGCTCAAGCTCGACTTTGGGGCGCCAGTTCAGGACGTCGCGCGCGCGCGAGGTATTCGGCCGGCGCGTCTGCGGATCGCCATCAATCCGCGAGCCATCGGCGAACTGTATGCCGGCGCGGCTCCCCGCCACGCGGTTCACGATCTTGGCGAAGTCGAGGATGCTGATCTCTCGGGTCGTGCCGATATTGACCGGCGCGGAAAAGTCGCTGCGCAAGAGGCGGACGACGCCCTCGATAAGGTCGTCAATATACTGGAAACTGCGCGTCTGCGAGCCATCGCCAAAGACGGTCAGCGCCTCGCCACGGATGGCTTGCCCGATGAAATTGGGCACGACGCGGCCGTCGTCGAGACGCATCCGCGGCCCGTAGGTGTTGAAGATGCGCACGATCCGCGTGTCCATATTATGCTGGCGGTGATAAGCCATCACCAGCGCTTCGGCGTAACGTTTTGCTTCGTCATAAACGCCGCGCGGACCAACGGGATCGACATTGCCGGCGTAGGATTCCTTCTGCGGGTGAACCAGCGGGTCGCCATAGACCTCCGATGTCGACGCCAGCAGGAAACGCGCCGCCTTCGCCCGCGCCAAACCCAGCGCGTTATGCGTGCCGAGCGCGCCGACCTTCAAGGTCTGAATCGGATACTTGAGATAGTCAATCGGGCTGGCTGGCGAGGCGAAATGCAGCACGGCGTCCACCGCGCCGGGCACATGAATGAAGTTGCTCACGTCATGATAGATAAACTCGAAATTGCGATTGCCCGCCAGGTGCGCGATATTATCTTGCGAGCCGGTGATGAGATTATCCATCGCGACGACATGATGCCCGTCGCGCAGGAAACGGTCGCATAAGTGCGAGCCAATGAAGCCGGCGCCGCCGGTGATTAAGACGCGCAATCCATCCCGCCTGTATGATTCTGAATCGCTGCGATCATACCACACTTGCCTTGCGGAAGGTATGTCGCCGCTGCGGCCAATAAGAAATCGAGATCGTCATGTCTCCGATTCGGTCCCCAGCCGCGCCAGGCTCATGATCGCCGCGAGCTGAAACATAAAAATGAATGCCAGGTCGATGACGAAGACGCTGTTATCCACCGCGCCGTGCGCCAAAAGCGCCGCCATGCTGCCGCATAAGCCGAGAGTCAGCGCCAGAAGCAGCGGATCGGACTGGCGCAGGCTGCGCAGGAGCGAGCGCGTCCGCCGCCAAAACAGGACCTGCATTAGAGCGAACATCGCGACCCCGAGCGCCGTCAAGCGCGTCCAGAAATCCAGAATGAAGTTGTGCGGGTGCGAGAGATCAGCGTCCCAGATGGCGTCGGGGCGCAGATATTCGCCGCCGTAGAAATAGAGAAATTGATCAAGCCCAAGCCCGGTCAGGGGTTTGTCGCGCAGCATGGAAATCGCGCTTTCCCAGAGGCGCAGGCGCACGAAACCGGTGCCGCTGGAGAAATCCAGGGCGCCGGCGACGCGCGGCGACGCCTGAGCAATCAGCGCGACCGCGATAATGGCGACGAGCGCGGCGGCGACCAGCGGACCCAGCGACTTCTTGCCATAGCGCCCAAGGATGACCGCGCCCAGGCCGGCCGGCGCCCCCAGCAGAATCGCGCCGAGGCTCTGCGTAAGCAGCAGCGCCCCAAGCATAAGCGCCAGGCTGCCGGCCGCGAGCCAACGCAAGCGCGCGTCGACTTTCACCAGGACAAATGCCAGCGCGAGCGGCAGCGCCCGCCCCAAGAGCAGCCCCACATTGTTCGGCGAGCCATAAACGCTCTTCAGCGGCGGCTGGCCCGCGCCAAGAAACAGATCGTAGAAGCCCATCAGACAGACGGCGACGCCGGCGAGCGCGAGCGCCGCGAAACATCGGAAGAGCGTCTTGCGGTCGAGGCGCGCCATGCGCAGCAGGACGTAAAAGATCACCGGCTCGATTATCAGCGTCCGCAGCTCGGTCCGCGCCACCTCCGCGTATTCCGCCCAGAGCAAGGAGGCGATGGCGAGCAGCGCCAGGATGAGAACGGCGATATCCATCGTCGCGATCCGCCGCGGCCAATCCCTGGGAATGGCGGGGTAAGCGGCATTGTCCATCTGCAGCCGCCGGCCGAGGCTCACGAGCGCTTTTGCGAAAGCGGCCGCCGCCGAGATCAGCAGCACCGCCTCGACCATTGGAATCGCATAGCGGAAAAGCTCAAGCGGCCACAGGAAGAATGGCGCCCAGAACAAGGTGAGGATCAGCCCGTTGGCCAAGCGATGATACACCTGAACGAAGAGCAGGAAAGCGAGCGCCAGCGTGAGCAGCGCGCCCTCGGAGACGTAAAGCGCCCCGCCCGTGAGCAGCGCCAGCGCGATGTTCTCGTCTTCGCGCGCGAAGATTGACGCTCTAGGCGATTCCCAGGTCCAGAGCATGGCGAGCATCATGAAGACTGACGTGAGGCTCGCCAGCAGCAGCTGCGTCGAGGCGCCCAAGCCCGTGAGCAGGGAGTCGACCGCCGGCAGCCAGACGCCCCAGGGCGCGCTCGCGACCGACAGGCCGAAGACCAGAAGCGAGAGCGCGGTCGCCAGGGCGCCAAGCGCGATTTGACGATTGTATGGCGCGGACAGGTCGCCCGAGCTCACGGCGTAACCGACGATCGCCCAGCGGTCCCAGCCTCTGTCGGCGCGGGCGCGGAGCGTATGGCGGCCGAGCGGGAGGTCGGCCGCGATCGGCACAAGACTGGTTTCGGGCGCGCGCGTATTGCTGCGCAAGAGGATATAAGCCTCTCCAGCCGCGTCTTTCTGCAAGGCGTTTGGCGCCTGCCCGTCCACAGTCGGATAGAGGAAGGCGAAGTAGTCGTCTTCGCGTAATAGCATGGCGACGTCTCTGCCATAGAAATCGAAAGCCAGCTGACTGTCGCTGGTCTCCAGCCAGCCGATATCGGCCCCCAGCGCGCTGAATCGCCAGACGCCGCTGTAACGGGCGTGCCGGCTGCGCGCTTGATGCAAGCCGTCCTGGGCGAGGGCGGGGAAGTCGTAGGCCTGGAGGGCGCTCAAGAGCGGGGAAGCCGCGCCATCGCGCTGGACCAGAGCGAAACCCCACTGCGCGCTCGTTGATGTGGCGGCCGGCTGCCAGTGCTGCAGGAACATCGCGCCCAGCCAGGGCCATTCGCGGTGCGCGCGGTCCAATGCCTGCAGCGTAAACTGGATCTGGTCTTTTTCAGAAACGTCGCCCCAAATTGACGCGTCGCCCTGCCAGCCGCCGGGCAAAGCGTTCCAGCCATAGTGGCTCGCCCATAGCGGCTTTCGGCCGTCGCCGTTCGCCAGCATGATTTCGCGCAAGGCGATGATCCGGGAAAAGTTGAGCCGGCTTTCGTCAACCCGCCTGTCCAGGGGCGGCGCGTCAAAGCCATAGGGTTTGCCGGCGACTACGTCCATCAGTTCGCGCGCGCCATGCGCATACAGCGCTTCCAGGTAGCGGATGTCGCTGATGTTGCGCCCGCCGGTTTCAACAGTTGGCGCCAAAGCGGCCGCCACGATTCGCGCCGACGGATCGCCATGCAGGAGGCCGCCCCGGGCCGCCGCGAGCAGCGCCACATAATCCGCCGCCCGCGGCTCCGAGCCGCCCCAGGCGTCGCCCAGGTTCGGCTCGTCCCAGACTTGATAAAAGTCGATCACATCGCCGTAACGCTCGGCGAAAGCGCGGCAGAATGCGGCGAAATCGGCCAGGGACCGAGGCGGGGCGGTGGCCGTCGCCGGGGAAGCGCCGCCGCCCCGCGCCCAAGCCGGCGAATTCATCAAGACGGCGACTGGCTCAAGCTCGGGAAAATCGCGCAGCGCCTCCGCCAGCCGGTCCCAGGCGCTCCATTCGTAATCGCCCGGCGCCGGCTCCAGCGCGTCCCAGTAGGCGAATTGGCGGATCCAGCGGAAGTCCGCATTTCGCATGGCTTCCAGCGCGCGCGTCAAGCCCGCCCGGCTGTACTGCGTCAGCTCGACATTGACGCCGTGCCGCGCGACGGTGAAAGGAAGATTCTGATTCTTGGTGGCGTCGACATAACCGCGCAGCTCAAAGTCGCGCATATTGATGGTGGCGAGAGTGGCCGCCAGGCTGCCGCCGACCAGCATCAACGCCACGAGCAGCTGTATCGCCTTGCGCATCAGCCGGTCCAGACCGGGTTCGAAGTCTGTCCGTCAAAGGTGACTCGCGTCGGCGCCGCCGTCTCGATATCGACCAGCCAGAGATCGCCTTCGTGGATCAGGGCGATGAAGCGGCCATCCGGGCTCCAGGCATAATCGCGCGCGACCGAGCCATAGTCGCGTTTGCGCCAGCCCTTTTCGCCCGGCGGCGGGAAGAGCCGACGCGGGTTGCTGCCATCGCGGTCGGCGACCATCAGGTCGTACTCGCTGCTCAGGCTGTTCCGCGGCTCGCGCGCTTGCAGCCAGGACAGGTAGCCCCGGCTGAATTCGGCCCCGGGCGGCGACAGGTCGGGCGAGAAAGCCGGCGCCGCCCACATCCCGGCCGAGGCGCTCATCGACGCCGAGAAGAGGCCCTCCGCGCTGGCCACAACCAGGTCGAATATCGGGCTGCGCTCAGCGGGCTCGTCGCCCAGCGGCGCGCCATGGACGATGCCGGTCAGCAGCCTCCCGTCGAAAGACCAGGAAAGCGGCGACAGCCAGACCCAGCTCGCGGCGCTATGAAACGCGGCATACTGGATCAGGGGCTTCAGGCGCTTGCTCTCGAAGTCGACCAGCCCGAATCCATCGGCCTGCGCCCAAGCCATTTTGCCGCCATCGGGCGACCAGGCGAGGTTTCTGCCCCGCCAGCCGTAGAGTCCGCCGCCCGATTCGGGCAAGACCTCTTTGATGCTCACGGTACGCCCGCTCTCCAGGTCGATGCGCATCAGCCAGAGGTTGTTCAGCGCTTTCCAGTCGGCGGTTCCGGCGCGGCGCTCGCCCGTGGAATAGGCGATTTCATTGCGAGTTCGCGGGCGCCAGGCGGCAAAGAGCACGTCCGTGGGCGTCATGCGCGCCGACTGGGCGGGGTCGCCCGTATCAATGAGCCAGAGCTCGTTGAAGAATTCGTCGCTCGCGTCGCTCTCGCCGGTGAAGATGAGCCGGCTGCCGTCTTGCCGTTGTTGAAACACCAAGCCATCCAGATTGTGATTGGCGGTCAGGCGGCGTTTGTTGGACGCATCGCCGGTGATTGTCCACGCCTCGCCGTGATTGATATAGCTGAGGCGGCCCGCGATGCTGATCGGCGCGACCTCGCTGCGGACGCCGATGTAGACGATCTCGTCCACTGGCGCGCGCACGACGGTCGGGCGCCCAACCTGGACGCGCTCAACCTCGGTCTCGTCTTCCAGCACGATGCGATAACACACTTCGCGGAGGCCCGTAACGCCCCCCGCGCCCGCTTCTCGCTTGCCCTCCGGCAAACCTTCCTTCGGGCGCAGGAGCCGCTGATAGGCGATTTCTTCCTGCTCGCAAAGCGCCTTCTCGGCAACGCGCCGCACGGTGACGCGCATGCCATCAACAACCGGCGACACCAGCGGATGGCTGATGCGGTCGCGCGCGCCCAACTCAATTCGCGCGGCCGCCAATACCTGGTCGACCGTCAGTTCGCGCGAAAAACTATAGGCAGTTTCGCCGCCATCAGCGCTGACGATGACGTCGATCGCCCGCTCTTCCTGCGTCGATCGACAGCCGCAGACGATGAATGCCAGCAGCGCAGAACAGCTCAAACGCAAGAGCCTCAGCCTCATACAGCCTCGCCACGCCAATTTCAACTTATATCCTAGTCGAGTTTCGCCTGAGCACAAATAAGCGCGGATGCAGACCGCGCAAGTTGATTCTGGCGTCGCGGACGATCCGCCAATGCGACGCCCGAAGGCAGCGCCGAAACAGCTTGACCTCATGCGTGAGCGCGACGAGAAGGGCGTCGGGGGCCGCCAGCCGGCTCGCCTCGCGCAGGGCCGCGGGATAAAGCCGCCGGTTCTCTTCGTGCGAGCCAATGTGATGACCGAAGGGCAGATCGGCATAGAGTCGGTCAGCCAAACCAGCGGGCAAAGGCGTCCGACGCGCGTCGGCTCGGATGTGCTGAATCCGCGCGCCCAAGCCGCTGGCTGCCGCGTTGCGAGCGCCGGCCGATAAAGCCGCCGGGCTGCAGTCGATCGCCAGCAGTCGATGACGCGCCGCCGCCCGCAAGCCATGCTCGATGAGGATGGTGGACGCGCCGCTGCACAGGTTGACGACAGTGGCGTCGTGGCGAAGCGCGCCCGATTGGGTCATCGCGTAGGCGACCGTGGCGTTCAGCGAGCCGGGCATGTTGACGGCGCGATATTCGCGGGCCGACAGTGGCTGACGCGATATGCGCGCCAGCGCTTCCCACGATTGCCGCTCGCGGTTTGGCAGCAGCCGCAGGTAGAGCTCGCCCTTGCCATTTTCCGCCGCGTCCAGCTTCAGTTGCTGCGATAGCGCGCGCAGGAGGCGGCGCATGACCGCGCTTTGCGAGCCGGCCGCGCCGATGCCAAGCGCCTGGGGCGGCGGCGAGAACGAACGCGCCATGTCCGCGAGCAGCCTGGTCAAACGCGCGAAATGCTGGTGGCCCAGAAAGGCTTTCGGCCGCGGGATCGCGAACTGATGAACCCGATAAACCGCCACGACCGACCGCAGCTCTCGCAGCGCCGCCAGCGAGCCCCGATAATGGAAGCGGATGAAGCCGGCCCGCACTGGCCGGACCTGCGAGACAGACGCGCCGATCACGCTGTTAATCTCGTCCAGGACAAACGATTCCAAGCCCGGGATCAGCTCAGCTTCATAGAGCGGCCCATGGCTTCGTTTGGCGCGGGTCACTGGCGCCGCCCGTTGAAGACCGCTGCCAAATGACTGCCGCTGCGGGTGAACGCGCTCATCGCCAGGCCGGCTGGCTCTCGTTGCTGCCGAGCGGCGTCAAGCGCTTGATGTTGGCGCCATCGCCATCGATCGTGTAGATGTTGCGCTCGCCCTCGTTTTCGCGGTCGGAGACAAAGGCGATCCGGGAGCTATCGGGCGACCAGGCGGGCTGCCGCTCGTCGGATCCATCCGTCGTCAGCTGAATCAAGCCATCGCCCGCGTCTGGATTTATCGTGTAGATGTCGTTGTCGCCGCCGCGATTGGACGCGAAAAGCAGGCGATTTGCCCTCTCGTCACCGAGCCAATGCGGATCGAAGCTGTCGGCGTCGTCATCCGTGAGCGTCAGAATCTCGGCGCCGTCCGCCGAGCGTATCACGACGATGCTCAGGCGACCGGCGCGGTCCGACACATAGGCGATGGACTCGCCATCGGCGGACCAGGTCGGCTGATCGTCGGCGTGGACGTCGACCGTAAGCTGAATCTGGCGGCGTCCGTCCGCGCGCATCACCATGACGTCCTTGTCGCCAAAGCGATCGGAGACGAAAGCGATTCGCTTGCCATCGGGTGACCAGACCGGGCGCGTATTGGATCCCTGGTCCGTCAGGCGCGTCAGCTCGCCAGTCTCGATTGTCATGACATAGATGTCGAAGCGACTGTCATCCCGGTCTGAGGCAAAGGCAATCATTCTGCCGTCGGGCGACCAGGCCGGCTGCCGGTCATCGGCGGGATGATTGCTCAGGTTGATCGCGGCGGCGCCATCGCCATCCATGAGGTAAATCTCATTATTGCCATCGCGGTCGCTGACGAAGGCGATTTTCTCGCTCGCGGCTGGGCTGGGGCTCTGCGCCCGGCTGATGAGGAGCGCTGGACCCGCGGTGCAGACGACGACCAGCGCGATCGCCAGCGCAATCGGCGCGCCCGCAGCCAAGCGTTCTGTCTTTGCGAATCCTGTCACCGCTGCCTCGCTTGCCCCTCTGCGTCACTGGATTATACGCCAACCGCGAAGGCGCTCAAATGTCGCCGCCGCTAGAGTTTCGCGCGCAACTGGTGTAGAATCCGCCCGCGACAAGCTCGAATACAGCCGATTGAAGGCTCGGTCTTGCAGGCGCCCGCCATGAAATCTCTCGCCATTCTGGTCATTTTTGCTCTCGCCGCCATTTGCCGCGCGCAGGAGGCGACGCCCGAAGCCGCGGACCTGGCCCTCAGCAGCGAACTGGAAGGCCCCTTCCTCCAAACCGATCTGACGCTGATGGTCGGCAACGTCCAGCGCCCGAACGGCCTCGTCTGGTTCGAAGGCGCGCTTTTCACGGTGTGCAACGGCGATTGGACGATCTACAAGATTGACGACCGCAGCGGCGAAACCGTCACCTTCGTCTTCGGCGTTCGCAATGGCAACAGCCTCATCGCCGAAGCGACCGATGCCGGCTTTGACCTCTGGACGCCCGACCCGGATACCGGCACGCTCTGGAAGGTGGATCAAAATCGGGAAGCGCCAAGGCGCGTCGCCGAGGACCTGGCTGCGCCCTGGGGCATCAGCCGGCTCGATGACGAGGCTTTTCTGCTCTCCGACACGCGCGCGAACGCCATCCTTGCCGTCTCCACCTCCGGCGAGCGTGAAACGGCGCGGGCAGAGTTTCGCGCGCCAACCGGCATCGCCCGTTATGGCAACCATGTTTTCGTCGCGAATGGCGGCAGCGCCCGACGCGGCATCGAATACTTCGAAATCGGCGACGACGGCGCCTACTCGGAGGTGAAGCCCTTGGTCGCCGGGCTGCAAAACACGACCAATATCTTGATGGGCGCGGATGGCTATCTTTACTTCGCCTTCGCGCTGGGCACGCGCGGCGTCGTTGGCCGGGTCGAGCCGACGCGCTGCCTTGAGGCGGGCTGCGGCAATCAGGACGTAGAAATGGTGGTCTTCTCGGATGTGCCGGCCCCGCTCGCGATCGCGCTGTCCGACGACATGCGCCTCTTTCTGCACAGCCGATACCGCCCGGAGATTTATTGGGCGCAGCTGCCAATCCCCGCGCCGGCGGCAGCCGAATGAGACGGCGCTAAAGGGCGTCGGCGACCGCGAAACGGCGATAAGCGTCGCGTTGGGTTGTGGGCAGGCGCAGGCTGAGGCGCCAGCCATCGCTTTCCGTCCGCTCGGACTGGATGTAACCCTTGTCGTAGAGCTGCGAATAAACCTTGCCCCGCTGATAAGGAATTATGACTTCCAGCGAGGTCATTTGGGCTTCGAGCGCGGCCCGCATCAGCGCCAGCAGCGAACCGAGACCCTGTCGCTCGCGCGCCGAAATCGCGGCCACGCCCATATAGCTGTCGATGAGCTCGAAACTTGGCAGCGGTCGCGCCGCTCTATCGATCTTGTTCAACACGAGGATGCGCGGCATGCCCGAGGCGTCGATCTCTGCCAGCGTGTCTTCGACGGCTTCGATATGCTGGGCGGCGTTGGGGTGGCTGGCGTCCACGACATGAAGCAGCAGATCGGCTTCAATCACCTCTTCCAGGGTGGCGCGAAAGGCGGCGATCAGCGTTGTGGGCAGCTTTTGGATGAAGCCCACCGTGTCCGTCAGCAATACTTCGCGGCGGTCGGGCAGCTGGACGCGGCGGGTCGTCGGATCCAGGGTGGCGAAGAGCTGGTCGGCGGCATAGACCTCAGCCTCCGTCAAGGCATTGATCAGCGTCGATTTGCCGGCGTTGGTATACCCGACGAGCGCCGCGAGGGGCAGGCCGGAGCGCCGCCGCCGCTGCCGATGCAATTTGCGATGCGCGCGCACCTGCTCGAGCTCTTGCTTCAGCTTCGTGATTTTGCGCGTGATCTCCCGGCGGTCGACTTCCAATTGGGTTTCGCCCGGCCCGCGCAAGCCCACGCCGCCCGAGCCGCCGCGCGCCCCGCCGCCGCCCGCCTGCCGCGCCAGATGCGTCCATTGCCGGGTCAGCCGCGGCAGAAGGTATTCGTATTGCGCCAGCTCGACTTGCAGCGCGCCTTCGCTGGTTCGGGCGTGCTGCGCGAAGATATCGAGGATCAACGCAGAGCGATCGAGCAGGCGCACGGTCTCGCCCAGCTGCTTCTCGATCTCGCGTTGATGCCGCGGCGAGAGCTCTTCATCGAAGATGACCACGTCAGCCTCGCGCAGCGCGACTTCGGCGGCGATTTCTTCGAGTTTGCCCCGGCCAATCATGGTCTTGCTATTGACCTGCCGCAAGCGCTGCCAGCTTCGCCCAACCACCTTGACGCCGGCCGTCTCCGCCAGCTGCGCGAGCTCGTCCAGCGAGTCGTCAATGGATAGCAGGGCGCGTTCCCGCTGCAGCGCCACCCCAACCAGGTAGCCGCGCTCCGGACGCGAGTCGCCGCCATGTTGCCTTTGGCTCATGTCGCCTCAAACTGCGGAAGCGGGCGCTCGAGCGTCAGCGGGTCGGCCAGGGCCAGCAGCGACGCCCGCATCGACGCATCCGCCCGCCGGGCATAAGCCTGCCTGCGCTCCGCCTTGTTTCGGATCTTCTCGCGTAAGGGCGGCAAGATGCCGAGGTTCGCTTTCATCGGCTGGAAGCGCTTTGGCTCGGCATGCGTCACGTAATGGCAGAGCGCGCCCAACATCGTATCGGCCGGCGGAATCCACTCGCATAAGCCGCCGAGCTGTCGGGACAAGTTGAGGGCGGCAACGACTCCCGTCGCGATATTGCCGACATAGCCCTCGACGCCCGTGATTTGGCCCGCGAAGTAGAGCTGCGCCTGGCTGCGAAAGCGCATGGTGGGATGCAGCAGGGCGGGCGCGTTCAGAAAGGTATTGCGGTGCATCTGTCCCATGCGAATGAAGTCGGCGTCTTCCAGACCAGGTATCAGACGCAAAATCTCTTTCTGCCGCTTCCAGCGGATATTCGTCTGAAAGCCGACGATATTGTAAAGCTCGCCCGCCAGATCGTCCTGCCGCAGCTGGACGACGGCGTGGGGCCGCCGCCCGGTGTGGGGATTCGTCAAGCCGACGGGGCGCATAGGACCAAAAGCCAAAGTGTCGTCGCCGCGCTTCGCCAGCGCTTCGATCGGCACGCAGCCTTCGAAGAAGTTGGGGTCTTCCCGCTCGAAATCGCGCAGCTCGATGGTCTCGGCAGCTTGCAGGGCGCGGACGAAGCGATAATATTCGTCTCTCTCCATCGGGCAGTTGATATAATCGCCGCCGTCGGCGCCGCGTCCATAACGGTTGGCGCGAAAAGCGCGCGTCATATCGATGCTGCCCGCCCGCGCGATCGGCGAGATGGCATCATAAAAGTACAGATAATCCTCGCCCGTCAGTCGCGCGATGTCTTCGGCCAGCGCCGGCGAGGTCAGCGGACCCGTCGCGACGATGGCTGGCGCGTCCAGCGGGACCTGTCTCGCTTCGGCGCGAACGACTTCGATACGCGCGTGCCCAGCTATGGCGCTTGTCACCTCGTCAGCGAAGCGCGCGCGATCGACGGCCAAGGCGCCGCCCGCGGGCACGGCCGCACCTTCGGCGCAGCGCATGAGCAGCGAACCCATCATCTTCATCTCGTTTTGCAAGATGCCGGTGGCGCGGTCAGGCAGCTTCGAGCCGAGCGAATTGCTGCAGACCAGCTCCGCCAGCTGCTGGCTGACATGCGCCCCCGTCGTCTTGACCGGGCGCATCTCGTAGAGCCGAACGGGGCGCCCGCGCTCGGCCAGCTGCCAGGCGGCTTCGCTGCCCGCCAGTCCGCCGCCAATGATGGTGACAGTTTCAGTCATAATGCGATGTCGCTCTCAAATCTTGCGCAGGATGATCGAGGCGTTCTGCCCGCCCAAGCCAAAACTGTTGGACATGACCGTGCGAATGCCGGCCGCCTCCCGCGCTTCGTTTGGCACATAATCAAGATCGCAGGCCGGATCGGGCGTCTCGTAATTGATCGTCGGATGCAGCAGCTCGCGCTCGAGCGTCATCAGGCAGGCGGCAATTTCCAGCGAGCCGCAGCCCGCCATCGCATGGCCGATCATGCTTTTCGTCGAGGTCACCGGTATCTGATATGCGTCTTCGCCGAAGACCTGCTTCACCGCCGCCGTCTCGATGGCGTCATTCGCCTGCGTGGACGAGCCATGCGCGTTGATATGCTCCACCGCCGCCGGCGCCACTTTGGCATCGTCCAGCGCCCATTGCATCGCGCGCTTCGCCCCGCCGCCTCTTGGATCGGGCGCGGCCACGTGGTAGGCATCCGACGACGCCGCGTAGCCCAGGATCTCGGCGTAGACCTTGGCGTCGCGTTTCAGCGCGCTTTCGAGGCTCTCGACGATGAAGACGGCGCCGCCTTCGCCCAAGACAAAGCCGGAGCGGTCGGCGTCGAAGGGCCTGCTGGCTTGCTCGGGCGCGTCATTGTAGTCGCGCGTGAGGGCGCGGGTGGCGCTGAAGCCCGCCAGGATGTAATCGAAGATCACGGCGTCGACGGCGCCCGCCAGCGCCATATCGCATTTGCCCAGCTGAATGAGATCGGTCGCTTGACCGACAACTTCTATCCCGGTGGCGCAGGCGACCGATGGCGCGATCAAGGGGCCGAGCGCGTTGGTTAGTTTGCTAACATAGTGTCCCGGCATATTGGGCAGGGCGTTGACGATGCTCATGGGGTTGGCGCGCTTGTAACCCGAATCCCGCCAGCTTCGGATCCCCGTTTCGCCAACTTCGTAGCTGCCCAGGGTCGTGCCGATGATGGTGGCGACGCGGTCGCCAATCTCGCGCGCGGCCTCAATCGTCAAGCCGGCGTCGCGGAGCGCCATGATGGTGGCGACGATGGCGAATTCCGTCGCCCGGCCGACGCGCCGCGCCTGCTTCGGCGGGATATAAGCGGACGAGTCGAAGCCGCGGATCTCCCCGCCGATCTTGACGTTCAGATGCTCGGTCTCTATGTTTTGCAGTTTGCGAATCCCGGATACGCCGGCCGCGATCGCGTCCCAGTATTCGTCTTTATCGCCCAAGGGGGAGACGACGCCCAGCCCGGTGATGACCACCCGCTTGCGACCCTGCCGCGTCAATTCCATGCGCGCCCGCTCCGATTCATGCCTTCTCCTGGGCGATGCCGCTGCGGATGGCGCCGATGACGTTTTCCTTGACCGCCGCACGCGCCTGCTGGATGGCGTTCTTGATGCCGATGGCGGAATTACCGCCGTGCCCGATGATGACGACCCCGTTGACGCCGAGCAGGGGCGCGCCCCCAATCTGCGACGTGTCCACGCGCCGCCGGATGCGGTTGAAAGCCGGCCTCGCGAGCGCGCCGCCCAGCATGGAAATGGCGTCATTGCGGAATTCCTGGCGAATCAAGGTAGCCACGTAGTGCGTCGTCGCTTCGAACATCTTGAGCACGATATTGCCGACGAAGCCGTCCATGACGACCACATCGGCGACGGACGTCATCAGCTGCACCGGCTCCACGTTGCCGACGAAGTTCATCTTGCTGCGGCGCAAGAGATCGGCCGCTTCCCGAATGAGCAGATTGCCCTTGATGTCTTCCGCGCCGTTCGAGAGCAGGGCGACGCGCGGCTTGGAACAGCGCAGCACGCGCTCGGCGTAGATGCCGCCCATAAGCGCGAACTGCCGCACCCATTCCGGCTTGACGTCGGTGTTGGCGCCGACGTCAAGGAAGATCATGCGATGGTCATTGATGGCGAAGAGCGCCGAAAGCACGGGCCGTTTGACGCCGGGGATCCGCCGCAGCGTCTTCAGGGTGGCCAGGGCGTGCACCGCGCCGGTATTGCCCATGGTCACGAAAGCGTCGACTTCGCCGCGTTTCACCGCGTCCAGCGCTACGTGAATCGATGACGACGACTCCAGCTTTAGCACATCCGTCGGCTTTAGCTCCATGGCGATGTCATTCGGCGCATGCAGGATTTCGACCGGGACGCCGTCCATTTCATGGTTTTCCAGCTCCGCCTCGATACGCGGCCGGTCGCCGACCAGGACGATCGTATCGCCGAATTCCCTCGCGGCCAGGATGCCGCCGGCGATATCGCTAAGCGGTCGATTGTCCGTTCCCATGGCGTCAAGCGCAATGCGCATCGCGTAGAGACCTTCCCGACGAGTACAGGCGAAGACTGCGACAACATAATACGGCAGGAAGCGCGCATGCTCAAGACGCATTAGGCGAGCGGCGGCGGGCATTGACAATCGCCAGGAAGCGCCTATACTGATTGGCAATCCAAGCCCTGATGGCGGAACTGGCAGACGCGCACGGTTGAGGGCCGTGTCCTTAACGGGGTGGAGGTTCGAGTCCTCTTCAGGGCACATTCCTTAAGCTCGCCCTTGTTGGCGGGCTTTTTCGTTGCGCCGAAAATGAGGCGGATGTAGACTGCGAAGGGTGAGGGCGGGGGCAGCTTCCGCGGCGCCGGGGCGCTTGCCATGCTGTCGTCTTGGCATATCCGTTAGAGTTTGCGCGTCATGCCGCGACGGGCGAAGGGCTGACATGAGCGAAACGACCAACGCGCGCCTGCAGCGGGCTTATTCGCTTATCGAGAATGAAGAGCTCGAAAAGGCGCGGGAAATCCTTACGCCCCTGCTCGAGGACGACGCCGACAACCCGCATCTCTGGTGGGTGTACACGCACGCTGCGCCGGATCAAGCCATCGGCCAAGCCGCTCTTGAGCGTGTCCTGGCGCTCGATCCGCAGTATCCAGGCGCTCGCGAGCTGAAAACCGATGTCCTTGACGCGCAGGCTTCAGACCCGGACCTCATCGCCTTCGAAGTGAGCCCGTCTAACGGAGCGGACGCGCCGACGCCGCTGGAGATTGACGATTGGGAAGATTTGCGGCCGGTCGCCGACATCGCGGCTGAGGGCTCGTCCTCGCGCGCCCCTCTGATTTTATTCGCGGCGCTGCTGGCCATTGTCGCCGCCGGCGCGCTCGTTATTTCTGGCGCCATCGATTTGGATGCGCTGCTGTCCGGCCTCCTCCCGCCATCGCAGCCGCGCGTGGTCGTCGTCTCGGATGCGACGAGCATGCCAACCGTCGTCGAGCTTGAACTCGAGGCGGGCGCCGCGCGGGGCGTATCGACCGCCGCGCCAGAACCCACGGCCGAGGCGGTGACTCAAGCGCCGGACGAGAGCGATGCTCTGGCGACAGCCTATGAGGACGAGCATGCGCCGACAGCTAGCGCGGTGATGGAAGCCACGTCAACGGTTACCCCCGAGCCCGAACCGACGGCGACCGTCAGCCCGGGCTCGAAGCCAATAGTGGACTTTGTCAGCCTGGTCGCGGCTGAGGTCGAAAACTTCGCCATCAATGAATCCGAGAGCGGGATGCTGCAAACGAGCCTGGGCGACACGCTGCTGCTGCGCCTATGCGCCGTGCCCGGGCCGGAATTCAACCAGCGCTTGAACCGCGTATTGAGCGTTGTCGCGTCTCTGGCGGAGCAATTGCCCGACGAGATCGAGGCGGTGGCGGCCGGGCTCATCAATTGCGATGACGCGGACGCCGCCTTGCGCATGATAGGCGTCGCGCGCGCCGAAATCGCCGCCTTCGCCCGGGGCGAGATCGACGACAAAGATTTCCAGCGCGCCTGGCAGCCCCTGTCTTGATTCTGTCGGCTCGCGACAGTATCCTTATTGCCCTTGACGATACCAGGGCGGCGCGGCTTTGCGCTGGACGATATCCCGATGAGCGCGGGCAGAAAAACCATCACCAAGAATCGCAAGGCGCATCGCGACTACCTGGTTAAGGATCGCTATGACGCCGGGCTGGTGCTGCTCGGCTCGGAGATCAAGTCGATCCGCAATCACAACATCAACATCGGCGATGGCTTCGTCCAGGAAAAAGCGGGCGAGCTCTGGCTCTTGAATACGCATATCGCCCCCTACAAAGAGGCGACTATCTTTGGGCATGCCGATCCGCGGCGCCCGCGGAAGCTCTTGCTGCACCGGCGCGAGATCAACCGAATCATCACCCGCATCCGCGAGAACGGCATGACGGCGATTCCGCTGCAAGTCTACCTGGAGCGGGGCCGCGCCAAGGTCGAGATCGGCATCGCCCAGGGCAAGAAGCGCTACGACAAACGCGCCGACCTGGCCAAACGCGATGCCAACCGCCAGATTGAACGCGCCCTGAAAGAGCGATGACGCCCGCGTTTTGCGCTTGAAGCAGCCATGGCGCGGTGCTAAAATCGTGTTTGCGAATCTCGCGTATTCAAAGTGCGGAAGGTTATATGAGCGCAGCAAATGGCGGCAAACCGCGTGTGCTCTCCGGCATTCAGCCCTCGGGCAACTTGACCATCGGCAACTATCTCGGCGCGCTGAAGCAATGGGTGCAGGTGCAGCGCGATTACGATTGTTTCTATTGCGTCGTGGACTTGCACGCCATCACGGTCGCGCAGGACCCGGCCGAGCTGCGCCAGAAGACGCGCGAAAGCGCCGCCATGTACATCGCGGCCGGCTTGGACCCCGAGGTCTCGACGATATTCGTGCAGTCGCATGTGCCCGCGCACTCGGAATTGGCCTGGATGCTGACCTGCATGGCGCCCCTGGGCTGGCTGCACCGCATGACGCAGTTCAAGGACAAATCGGCGAAGCAGGCGCAGGAATCCATCGGCGCGGGACTGCTGAATTATCCCAGCCTGATGGCGGCCGACATCTTGCTCTATCATGCCGACTTGGTGCCGGTCGGCGATGATCAGAATCAGCATCTCGAATTCACCCGCGATCTGGCGCAGCGCTTCAACCATCTATATGGCGAGACTTTCACCTTGCCATCAGTGATGAACCCGCAGGCGGGCGCGCGCGTCATGGGCTTGGACAACCCCACCGCCAAAATGTCCAAGAGCGAAGCCTCGGACAATCATGCCGTCTTCCTGCTGGACGAGCTGCCGGCGGCGCGCAAGAAGATCATGCGGGCGGTCACCGATTCGCAGCGCGAGATCCGCTTCAGCCGCGAGCGAGAACGGGCTGGCGTCAACAACCTGCTGACCATTTATCAGGCGATCACGGACGAAAGCAGCGAAGCCATCGAAGCCGAGTTCGCCGGCAAAGGGTATGGCGACTTGAAGCGGGCGGTGGCCGATTGCGTGCAAGGCGCCCTGGAACCCCTGCAAACGCGCTATTACGAATTGATGAACGAAGCCGGCTACCTGGACTCGGTGCTGCGGCTGGGGCGGGAGAAAGCCGGCGCCATCGCCGAGTCGACGCTGAAGCTGGCGCAGGAGCGCATGGGTTTCCTGGCGCCGTCTTGACCTGCGCGGCATTTTCGTCTACAATCATCGGTAAGCCCCATTCGTCTAGCGGCCCAGGACGTGGCCCTCTCAAGGCCAAAACAGGAGTTCGAGTCTCCTATGGGGCAATCAGTAGCTTATTTGGTGTCTTCCTCGCTCCGCCTAACGACGATCATGTGAATTAAGTTAGAAGGGTAGGCCATGCCTGTCGATTATGACGCTATTAGAGACGACAACATGCAGGATCACGATGCGCTGGTTGACAGAGTCGGAGCATTTCTTAGTGGAATGTACGGTGACCAGACACAATTTGTATTCGAGCTTTTGCAGAACGCGGAAGATGTAAACGCAACTCAGGTTATATTCCGACTTTATGGCAACCGGCTTGAGTTTGAACATGATGGCAGAGACTTTAACGAAAACGACATAAAGGCGATCTGCAAACTAATTTTCGGTACTAAAGCCGATGATCCTAGCAAGATAGGAAAATTTGGGGTCGGCTTTATGTCGGTCTACAGTTTTACTCGGTCGCCCTCCATTCATTCGGGAGACGAGCATTTCACCATCAAGAATTATGAGCAGCCGTGCGCTATTCAATCGAAGACGACCAAGCTAGGTACATTGTTTGTATTTCCATTCGACCATCGGGAGAGACAAGCTGAGGACTCCTTTGCTGAGATCGCAGTGCGACTGCAAGAATTGGATGTGCGAACCGTACTTTTTCTAAAGCACATCCGCGAAATATCATTTGAAATTGAGGGCGGCGCCACAGGCGTTTATGTCAGTCAAGCAGACAAGGACTCGCAATGGCATTCGTCAAACGAATAACAATAATCGGTGACAGCCCGGCAAACGAAATTGAAGAGAACTGGCTGGTTTTCGAGAGAAATGTTTCGCATCAGGTAAACGATAACCAGCAGACCTTAAACAATGTCGGCCTTGCAATTCAGATAGCCTTTCAAGTCTCGGACTACGAGCAAAATGGACGTCCCAACATTGTCAAGTTGAATCAGTCAAACCTAAATGTATTCTTTCCCACAGAAAAGGAAACGCATCTCGGATTTCTTGCGCAGGGGCCTTACCGAACGACTCCCGCTCGTGACAATGTCCCGCAAGGTGATCCATTCAATATCTCGCTCGCAGAAGAAACCGGAGAACTGGTTGTAGAGGCGCTTCGCTGGTTGCGGGATCGGGACTGGTTGACAGTTGATGTATTGGAAACATTGCCTCTCGCATATATACAGCGCGAATCCGGTTATCACTACGTCGGCTATCGAAGAGAATACGGTTACTACGACAAAGAGCACAACCGATACAAGCACACGCTGTTTGCACCAATCTACGAACGCGTCAAACAGGCGATGATGAACGAAGCGCTTATTCCTGCTTACGGTGGCGGATATGTTGCAGCTAAGGACGCGAAGATAGCTGGCAGCGTAGATTTGCGTGAATTGCTGGATATGCCCCGTTTGCAGCAGCTTTTCGATTTTGATGACCAAACACAGTGGCTCTCCGATGAAATCACGGAAGGCAAGACGCGGGACCTTTGGCACCATCTCACAACTTTACTTGATGTCGAAGAAATTGATGCTGAAATGTTCGTGCGGAGGATTAACCAAGACTTCATGAGCAATCAGTCTGACGACTGGATTCGACGATTCTATGAGTTTGCGCCGAGCGGTCACACAATGCAAAACATCTTGGGCGAAAGGCCGATTATTCGTCTGGCGGATTGTACGCATGTTAAACCGTTTCGCGGCAAGGCAGCCCAAGCCTATTTGCCTACAGAACACGAGAGCCGATATCCAACAGTCAAACGTGAGATCTGCGACAGCGAAAAGGCTTTGGCATTCCTCAAGAAACTTGGACTTAAAGAACCCGGGATCGTAGACGAGGTGCTGACACATATTTTGCCAAAGTACAGAGGTGAGCAAGAGATTGATGATGCCGAAGGCACTGAACACCAGCGAGACATTGAGTTTATAGTTGAAGCCCTTGGCGTCGACTCTCAGTCGGATAAAACTGAGCTTGCAATTGCCTTGAAGTCAACGCCGTTCTTATGGGCTACAAATGCGGTGGGCGAATCTGCATTCCGCAAACCTGGCAGCCAGCCTGGCGAAAAGCTATACTTCCGCAATCCGACTTTGGAAATGTATTTTGAAGGAAATCCTGACGCTTGGTTTGTCTCTTCACAATATGAGCAATATATTGATGACTTGAAGCAGTTGAAGATATTTCATAGAGTAGTGCGTTGGTTGCGCCAGCAAAATCGTTTAGACGGAATAGTAACCATAAAGGAGGAGTGGGGCGATCACGAACGCGGACTGGACGGATTTGATCCGAACTTCCGGATCGACGGCCTTGAGTTCGCCTTGGACAATCCGACAGTCGAGCGCTCAATCTACATTTGGAATACGCTGCTGCGACCAAGAAAACAAAGCATAGTCGGCACGGTTGAATCCAGTACGGTACAGTCTTATCCGAGCGACAAAACTTCTGCGGACGAGAATGTCCAATCAGATGTGGGCCGGCTCGTTCGCAAGTATTGTTGGCTGCCGGATGGAAACGGCAATTTCGTCAAGCCATCGGAGCTTTCGTTGGAGGATCTGCCCGACGAATTCCGCCGAGATGATGAATTGGCCCACGCGCTTGGCATGGACACAAGCAGATTCAACATTGATGATGCTCCGGATGACATACAAGCGATAGTCGCCGCGGCGCAGGGTCGCTCGCCAGAAGAGTTGAAAGAGGCGCTAGACCTGCTCGACGAGAAGAAGGAGAAGGAGCGCGAAACAGTAGAAACTTTGGATCCGGATGATTATCCATCGGAATTGGAGGGCGTGTTTGAGCAACCGGATAATCAAGATTCCGGGCCCAGGCCAATTCCTGATCGTCCAAGCGCTCCAGATATTTCTCCCGAAGACAGATTGTACTCCGACGTTGAAAACGAACCTGAGCCAGACGAGCGATACAAGTTGAGAATCAGAAGGATTTGGCAACCTAGAAATCCAGAGACACGGAGGTTCCTGGAGAGGGAATATGAGGGCCGCTGCCAGATATGTGATTACACATTCGAGCAGCGAAACAGAACATATTACTTTGAGGCCGTTCATCTTGTACCGCGTATCAAAGCGGAATGGGCGGACGATCGGCGAAATGCAATCTGTCTATGCGCAAATCATTCCGCACAATTTCAGTATGGTGAACTTAGCACGCCAGAGTCTGACATTCTTGAGCAGATTAGGTCACCGCAAGAAGGTCAGGAGCACAGCCTTCTTGTCATGCTTTGCGGTGAACCTCAACTTATCAGATTTAGTGCAAAACACATGGATGAGTTCCGTGGGCTTTTGGGAGACACATAAGCCCTACAGTATTTCATACTTCTCTTCGCATACGGCCGAACTGTCTAGGCTTCCGCTCGCCCTCCCGATCGCCGAAGGCAAGTTGCTCCTCGGCGCCTGGCAGAGTATACTTCTCTTGGAATTGGACGGACCGCGCCGGCGCAAGCTCGTCTGCACGGTCTTTGAATCGCAGGACTGAATCGAGGCAAAATAATGCTGAAGCCTGAACAGATTGAGAAATTTCACGAAGACGGTTATTTGGCGGTCGACCGCTTGCTGGATTACGACCTGGACATCCAGCCGGTCATTGATGAATATCAGCAGCTGCTCGACGAGCTCTGCGCGCAATGGATGGCGGAGGGCAAGCTGGAGAGCGCCTTCAGCGACCTGCCATTTGAAGAGTGCCTGGTCGAGGTGTATCGCGCCGGCTGCGAATACGCCCAGGCTTTTGACATCGCCCTGCCGAACAGCAACATCCAGGCCGACACGCCGATTCATAATGGTCCGGCCGTCTTCAATTTGCTGCGCAGCCCGCGTTTGCTCGCGGCTGTGGAATCGCTGATCGGCGGCGAAATTTACAGCAACCCGATTCAGCATGTGCGCGTCAAGCCGCCGTCCCGTGTAATCAAACAAAAAGACGCTCGCCACGCGCTCGTCGCCGCGACGGAATGGCATCAAGACAATGGCGTAGCGCTGCCCGAAGCCGATGAGACCAGGATGCTGACCGCCTGGGTGGCTGTCAGCGAAGCGACGCCGGAAAATGGCTGCCTGCAAGTCGTGCCCAAGAGCCACCGCGAGGGCATCGCCGTGCATTGCACGATCAGCAATCAGCTTGGCATCCCCGAAGCTTATGTCGAGCGCGAGCAAGCCAGACCAGTGCCGCTTAGCCCGGGTGGCGTGCTCTTCTTCCATCCCATGTGCAAGCATGGCTCGCTCGTGAATAGAAGCGACGCCTTTCGCTGGAGCTTCGACCTGCGCTACAACCCGATAGGCGAGGCCACCGGCAGGCCGCATTTTCCCGGTTTCGTCGCGCAAAGCCGCCAGAACCCCGAAAGCGAGCTCAAAGATCACCGCGAGTGGGCGAGACTCTGGCACGAGGCGCGCGCTCGCCTGGCGGAGGTACAGGAAATCAAGCACAACCGCTGGAACAAAGATGATCCGCTTTGCGCGTGAGGGTCGTGGCGATCAGGGATTACCCGATAGAAACAGATGTATATTGAGTTAATTCCGCCATGCGATCCGGCTCCGGAGGCCGCATGGGCGCGGACTCCGCCTATTGCGCTCGCCCTCGCCGCTCGGCCTGTCTGACGCCGCGCCATGTCCGATGGCTACCTGATACCCGCCGAAAGCGTCCAAACCGAATTGGTCGTCAAGAAGTCGCGCTTCGTGACCAGTACGCAGCTGGCGACCTCGGTGGCGCAGGCTCGCGAGCGACTGGCGGCGGCGCGCGCGTCCATGCCCGGCGCCAATCACCATGTCTACGCCTTTCGCGTCGGCTTCGGCAATTCGATCACCGAGGGCATGAGCGACGCCGGCGAACCGACGGGCACGGCCGGGCCGCCGACGCTGGCGGTCCTGCGCGGCTCGGGCATTGGCGACATCCTGCTGGTGACCGCGCGATACTTTGGCGGCCAGAAGCTTGGGACTGGCGGTTTGGTGCGCGCCTACACGGGGGCCGCGCAAGCTGCGCTGGCCGCGCTCGCGACCGAGATAAAGGTGGAGAAGCGGACAATCGGGCTCGAGCTGCCGTATTCCGCCTTCAATCTCGTCAAGCGGCTGATCAAGGCGCACAAGGGTCGAGTCATCGACGAGGAATTTGAAGCGCAGATCCTCGTGATCGCCGAATTCACCGTGTCGGATCTTGAGCGTTTCTCGCCCGATCTGCTCGAGCGCACAGCGGGCGCCGTCTTGCCGGTTTCACTCTCGTAGGATCACTCCGCCATCTTCTGCGCGATCAATCGCCGCACTTGCCAAACCGCGCGATGCGATGGCGAGATGGTTTCCGCCAGCGCGATATACTCGCGGGCGTCTTCATACTGGCTGTTTTCGATCAGATACGTCGCCATCAGCCCCAGCAAACCGACGTCATTCGGGAATCGCTCCAGCGCCGCGTTGAGCTTGGCGACGGCTTCTTTGCCTCGGCTGCGCGCCCACAGAATCCGCGCGACGCCCAGGTCAATTTGCGGGTCGGGTCCCGCGTTCTGTTCCGCCTCGCGCAGCACCTCAAGCGCGCTGTCATCATCGCGCCAGCTGCGATAACAAGCCGCCAGCAGCAATTGAACATCCACCAGCTTCGGCGCGAGCTCGACCGCCCGCTCGAGCATGTCCACCTGGCTTTCCGAAACCAGCCGATTCGCGCCAAGAACCACCTTGATCTCGGCATACCGCTCTTCAAAGTCCGGCAGCGACGCCAAAACGTTGACGCGCTGCAGCTCCAGCTCCAGGTTCTCGTCAATTTCGACCAGCGCCGCGCGGCAGGCGTCGATCATCGCCCTTGCCCGCCCGGTGTCCGCATCCGCCAATGCCAATTGCGCCAGATAAACGTAGGCGTAGGAATTGGCGTCCAGCTGGCTCTCGAGGATCTCGTACCCGCGCTCGCGGTCCTCCAAATCGACCAGCCGATCCACGATGTCGCCACTGAAAATGCCGTCTTCATCGCTTTGGATCAGACTTTCGAAGTAAGTCCAGACGTCGTCGTCAGCGGCATCTATCATATAGGTCAGCGCGAGCTGCAGCGCGCTCAAGTCGTCCGGTCGGCCCGCGACATAGAGCTTGAGGGCGTTGGCGATTTCGACCGTGATATGCTGCTCTTCCGCATAATCGTCGGGCTCGAGCAGCAGCACATCATCGACCTGCCAATTGTGGACTTCAGCCGCCATCAGCAGCTGGGCATACCGCCAGTACAGGGCCGGATGCTGGACGCCAGCTTCCAAGCCAAGCTGCGCGGTCTCGAGCGCGTCGTCGAACTTGCCCGAATCGAGGTGGATTTGGATCATCGCGTCCCAGACGGCAGCGGCGGCTTCGGGACGCAAATAGGGCTGGAGCAAGGCGCTGGCTCGCTGCGCCATACCCAGCCGAGACAAGCCCAGCGCGGCGGCGGCCGCCCCCGGCGCAGCCAGATCGCTCCCGTCAAAGGCGCGCCCAATCTGCGGCGCGAGGCTCTCGCCAAGTTCGGCGATCCCCGGCTGCATCACCTGCCTGGACATCATGCCCAGGCGCCAATAGGCGAATTGACTGGGCGCTCTTTTGCACTGGTCGAGCGCCTCAAGAAACTGTTCGACGACCTCGGCCGCGTCCCATTCCACCTCCCAAAGGTAAAGGTAGACGTCAAGATTCCAGCCAAAAACCGCCTCCAGCAGGCTTTCCATCGCAGCGGATCCGGCGTCGGGCGGCTCAAAGTCGATGATGGCATTCGTGTTGAAGCCGCCGGCGATATGGCTGTGGATGTCTTCGGCGATTGCGGGAAGCGCGGCGACGGCGGCGGCCAGCGTCGGGAACTGGCGGACGATCAGGTCGTCCTCGAGGTCGCCCTGAGCCAGGCTGAGGTCGATGCCAAGCCGCAGCTCGCAGCCCTGGGCGTCATGCTGGAAGCGGCCGTCCACGATCACATTGTCCGCCAAGCCGTCGAAGGTCCAGTCCGCCGCCGTGAATTGGTAATCCGCGGCTGTAATTTCGGCGTTCTCGTCGGCGCTGTCGATCCTGGCGAAGCAGCGATAGACGCGCGTATCCTGATATTGCTCCAAGAGGTAGCCGAGGCAGGCTGCCAGCCCCATGGCGACTTCCGGCATTTCGGGGCAAATGACAGGATAAAAGCCGATGCGATAGCGCTCTTCCGCCTGAATGGACTGCGCCAATCCCATCGCGCTGCCGAAGATGGAAGTCGGCGCGCCAGTCTCGCTCGGCGCCTCGCCAAGGGCGCGCATTCGTTCGGCCGCATTTAGCATGGTCGACGCTCCAATCAAAACACCCTGCCCGGCGGACAGGGTGCATTGTATATCTGGCGATTCGCTTTGAACAGAACGCGCCCCTAGCCGACGACGCGCGCCTGGCTGTAGTCGCCGCGGAATACCGTGTAGCTTTTGTTCAGCCAGCCCTGGCCAAAGCTGCCTTCGACGAGATACCAGCCGCGCCCGCTGGAGAGCCCGAGCACCTTCAATACCGTGCCGCCCGGCACAGAAGTTATGATGCCGTGGCCAACGCCTGGTCCGCTGCGGATATTGAGACGCGCCGTGTTGACGACCGCCCGTGGCGTCGCGCCAGCGAGCGGATTCACCTCGCGCGTCACGCCCGCGAAGCTGCCGCGAGTCACTGTATAGCTCGAGTTGACCCAGCCATTGCCGGCGGATGTCGCTACTTGATGCCACAGACGGTCCGGCGCGATAGAAATGACGCGCAGCTGCGTCCCCCCGGGCACAGTCGTCAGGATTCCGTGACCGACGCCCGGGCCGGTGCGAACATTGAGATAAGCGGTATTCACAACCAGATGGCCCGCGCCCGCCGGGATCGCTGGCTGCGGTCCCGAATCCGCCGGCTCGCCGACTTGCGGGAGGCCGGTGAAGTCACCGCGCTTTACCGTATAATGGCGATTGAGCCAGCCCGTGCCGGCCGTGGTCTCGACCCGGTACCAGACGCCGCCATACTGAATCCCGGTGACTGCCAAACGCGCGCCGCCTTTCACCGTCGTCAGAATGGCGTTCCCTACGCCCGGTCCTGTCCTCACATTTAGATAGGCCGTGTTCACGACCACGTGTGGCGCGCCCGCCGGAATATTCGCGCCAGCGCCGAGACTTGGCGGCGTATACTGGGTTGGCACGCTCGAGAAATCGCCGCGCGACACCGTGTAAGACGAATTTACCCAGCCGGCGCCAGCGGCACTGGAGACCTGGATCCAAGTGCTCCCTAATTTCAACTGTAGCACCGGCAGAGTCGCGCCGCCGGCCACGGTCGCGATGATGCCGTGCCCAAGGCCGGGTCCGCTGCGGACGTTCAGCCGGTAGGTGTTGACCACCAAATGCGGATTGGCCTGGGCGGCGGCCACCGCTTGCCCCAAGATAAGCGCTGCCACCAGAATTAGAAACAAGATCACTTTGCGAGTATCGCTGCCATTCATCATAATCCCTCCCAAGTACCGACCCCAAGACGCCCGTCACGCCCTTCAATCATGCGTTCAGTATAGTGGTCGCTTTTACCACTGGCAAACGAAATCGCTCGCAATTTCCCGCCGGCGGAGAGCGCGCTCGCAATTGACCCGCGCAAAAAATTGACAGGCTCGCGCGGCTGTGTTAGTATGGCGGCAGATCGCGACAGATGAAGGAAAACGACATGGCTTTAGCGGACCAGCAGACAATCGGCTTGATGACGGACAGCGCCGTCCTGGACGTAACACCGGCCGCGGTATCCATCATCAAGAGCTTGCTCGAACAGCGAGAGATCCCTGATCATGCGCTGCGCGTATTCGTCACCGGCGGCGGCTGTTCCGGGCTGCAGTATGGCATGGCTTTCCAAGAAGCGCCGGACGCCGGCGACACGGTGGTCGACTGCGACGAAGTTCGCCTGCTGGTGGATCCCGCCAGCATGATGTATTTGCGGGGCGCGACCATCGATTATGTCGACAGCCTCATCGGCGGCGGCTTTCGCATCGAGAACCCCAATGCGGCTTCCAGCTGCGGCTGCGGGCATTCCTTCAAAGGCTCCGAGTCGGAAGCTGCCGACCAAAGCCAGGGCTGCGGCACTTGCTGCAGCTACTAAACGCGGGGCCTCTTTTCCGTTAGACCCAGTGCTTTTTCGATTTTCGGGCGCGTTTTCGCCTGCCTAGCCGCGAATGAGGCTGATCAGCAGACCGACCGCGCCCAGCGCCGCCAAAGCCAGAATTGGCGCCAGCGGGGGCAGATTGAGCAGCCGCGGGTCGGCCGCTTCGACCACTTCCAGTTGATCAACTCGGGGCGACCGCGTTGGCGGCGGCGTATAGGTCGGCAGGGGCGTGGCGTCCACAACCTCCAGACTGACTGCGCCATCGGCCGCCAGGGTGGCGATTTCGACCGTTTGCGGATTGCGCCCGGCTTGTCCCGCGTTATCGGCGGCGTTTAGCGAATTGGCAGCCACGACGGCATCCAGGGTGTCGATCACCTCAATCCGCGCCGCATCGCCTTCAATCGTGACCAGGTCGCCATAAACCCAGGCGCGCCCATTGGGCGATGGATCGTAGCGCAGCTCATACCAGCGGTAGTAGCGGCGAACGACCTGATAAATGGTTCCGCTGGCGATCGTGCCGAGCAGGTCGCTTTCGATATCGGGCAGCGCGCGGACGTTGACGTCGCCAGCCGATTCCAGCGCTTGCAGGCGGGCGGCTGGCAAGGGCGATGGCGTGACGCTGGGCGTGATCGTCGGCGCCCGCGCCCCCGCGCCCTCTGGCGTGCGCGTCACCAGGTTGGCGCGGATCGGCGTCGCTTCGCCACCGCCCTGCGCGATCGCAGGCAGGACGAGCGCAAGGGCGATCGCGGCGAGCGCCGCCAAACGCGCTGCCAGCCAGGGGCGCCAAAGGCGATCACCAGGATATGGCGTTGACATCGGTGTATCTGCCCTGCTCGGCGATCACGTTGCGGTTGTCCCGCGTGTTTACCAGGAAGCCTTGATAAAGCTGGCTGGCGAGCCCGACCACCTTCCAGTCGCTCATGACAAAAGGCGGGGCAGCGCGCCCGGCCGGGCAGCGATTGCAGTCAGCCGGCAGCCATTCGCCATTGTAACGCCGGGCGATGTGCAGATGCGTCGCCGTGCTGAAGCCGCCAGCGCATGAGACGTAGCCCAGGATATTGCCCGCCTCAACGACCTGCCCTTCTCGCAGCGCGTCATGCGGGCTGAGGTGCAAATACAGGATCGTCCAGCCGCTGCCTTCGTCGCCGTCTTCGTCAAGATCGAGCACGATGACGCCATCGCCCAGTCTTGCGATCAAGCCGCGCGCGACCGCGGTGGTCGGGTGCTTTGAGGTATAACACCAGCCGCCTTCGGCATTGTCAGGCGGCGCAAAGTCAATCGCCGACCAGGCGCTGCCGTTGCCCCAGCCGCCGTGAAACCCGCCGGTGAAGCGCCAGGTCTCGCCCTTTGGAAATGGCAGCGTCAACACCGGCTGCCGCAGCTCGTCAGGCAGGGTGGCGCGCGCGCCCTCGAAGGGATCGCCAAACAGACGCCGATACGTCGCCTTTAAGCCGTCCTCGCCGACATCAGCCTCCCATTCCGCGCCGTCGACCAATTGAGCAGCCGCATATTGAACCGCGACCGAGCCGGCCTCGAGCGCCGGGTGATAATAGAGCCGGTCGCCCGCCGCCAGCTCAAGGATGTTCTCGCCGCGATACTTCCAACCGTAGTAGCCCTGATTGAGCCGATCCGCCAGCCAGCTCAGCTGATTGTAAATACCGCCGCGCATCCGACCCGATGCGGGATCCGGCGGCAGCAAAGGGTAAAGCTGCGCCTCTTCGTCAACTGAAGGGTCGCTTACGAGTCCGGCGTAACGCTCGAGGAAAGCCAGCAAAACGCGGGCATCCACGCTGTATTCGCGCGACACGCGGTCGATGATCTGGCTGCCGGTCAATTGATCGGTCCGCTGTGTGCCATCGGCAAGACGGGTCGGCGTCATCTGCGTCATGCGGCGGAGCGCGCCCGGCTGCCCGTCGACGAAAGCCGCGACGTCAAAACGGAAAGCGCCGGCGGAGCGCACCAGCCGCGACTCCGGCAGAATGCGAATCGGCGGCGTGTAATCGATCGGCGTCGGCGGCAGATTGATGACCTGCCCCACCGTGAGATAATCCGGATTGGGCAGATCGTTGGCGAGCAGTAGCGACTTGATCGAGACGCCGTAACGCTCGGCGATTCGGGTGAGCGTGTCACCGGCTTTGATCGTATGCGTCTGCGTTATGGCGGTTTGCTGGTCTGCCGCTTCTGGCGCCGCGGTCACGCTGTCGGCTGCGCTCGGCGTCGGCCGCGGATCTGCGGCTTGCCCTGCGCCGGGGTTCGCGTCCGTCCCCGGCTTTGAGGTCACCACCAATAGGTCCGAATCGGCAGCCGGCGCGGTCGCCATCGGTAAATCCGCGCTCCGCGTCATCGCGCAGCCGGCAAGCAGAATACAGGCGGCGAGCAGCATTGATACGGGCGCGAGCGATTGAGCGCGCTCTTTTGGCGATGCTGTCTTGCTGGTGGCAAACGGCACTTGGGCGACCCTCTGACTGCCTGTATACTAAAGTCGTATCTTTGCCTGCGAAATCAGCTGGAGGAGCGGATTATGGCGAGCGCGGAAGACGTACGGAGCTTGTTCCCGGCAATGGTGGACCGCTTCATCCCAGAGAAAGCCGGTGATTTGAACGCGACCATCCTCTTTGATCTAAGCGGCGACAACGGCGGCCTCTTCTGGATCAAGATCGCCGATGGCGCCGCAAGCAGCGGGCCCGGCGAAGCCCCCGAGCCTGCGATGACCGTCAAGGCGAGCGCCGACGACTGGTTCGCGGTGGCGACGGGACAAATGAACCCGATGCAGGCTTTCATGACTGGAAAGCTCAAGATCCTCGGCGACATGGGTTTGGCGATGAAGATGCAGACGATCTTCGCCCAGTAGGGCCGGCGCGCCAGCCATCAATAGTCATCCGCCAAGCCGAGTGAGGCGGCGTTCAAGCTGAAGCCGGCCGCGTCCAACGCCTCGTCGATTGCCGCCGACATGGCCTCATCGGCCGCGCCTTCTGCCAGGCCGCTCAAGACCTCGATTGCGCGCGCGCCGCCAATTTCGCCAAGCGACCATATCGCGATCAATTGAAGTTCCTGGTCGTCGGATTGCGTGAAACCGGCGATCCGCTCCCGCGCCTCCAATATCGGAATCTCGCCGCAAGCTCTTATCGCTTCGTAGACGCGTTCGCTGTCGTGGCTGTCCAGCTCCGCCAAGAGCAGGTCTTGCCATTGCCGATTGCAAGTGCGTCCCATGGCGAAGATCGCGCTGAGGCCCAGCTCGTGATTGCCATCGGCATAGGCGGCGCGGATGAGCGCGCTCACGGCGGGATGGCTTGAATTGGCGAGCGCTTCCAGGGCGCGCCGGCGAACTTCGAGCGGCTGCGCGCGATCGGTATGGAGCCTGTGGCTCAATTCCTGCGCTTCGGCCGCCAGCTCCGCCGCGATGTCGCCATATTCACCCAGCAGAATGAAACGCCCCAGCTGCTCCAAGGCGCAGGCCCTCGCCGCGGCATCGGGGTCGGCCGCTGCCATGCGCATCAGCTTCCGCATCGTATCGGCCGATTCGTCAATCCAAAGCAGCTCGACCGCGCTGGCACGGACCAGACCGCTCTCGTCTTCCAGCCCGACCAGAGCGATTTCGCGATGACTCAGCTCGAACATGGCTTCGCTGGCTTCGTTCAGGGCGCGCAGCACGCGGTGTTTCGCCACCGCTGAAAGCTCGTTCCAGAGCGGCTTAATCTCCGCGAGCGCCTCGCCGGTCAAATCGCTAAGCCCATAGACCACCGCCGATGGGACGACCAGCTGCGCCGCGCTCGAAAGCGCCTGCAGACCGCGCGACACGTCGTCCAGCGACGGATTCGGAATCGGCAGTTCAGCCGCGTCGTCGTCGAAAGCGGGCATAACACTGTCTCGAGCCGTCAGCTTATGCTAGGCGGGTTGATCAGGTCGTAGATCATGATCACGGCGCCAAAGGTCAGCAGCAGCACGATGCCGACGAGGTGAATTCGCGCTTCGATCTTGGGGTTGACGGGTTTGCCGCGCAGCATCTCGAGCAGGACAAAGACGATCCGCCCGCCATCCAGCGCCGGGATCGGCAGCAAATTGGTGATGCCCAGGAAGATGCTGATGAGCGCGATGAAGTTGAGCATCAAGCCCGGCCCCTCCTGCAGGCTGCGCTGCAAGAATTCGCCGCCGATCTTGCTGATGCCGATGATGCTGATCGGGCGCGCGTCGCCGCCGCTCAGGGAGCCATCCAGCAAGCGCCCCGGTATCGAGGCGATCAATCGGAAGGTCGCCGAGGTCGTGCGCCAGCTGTGGGCGATGGCTTCTGGAACGCTCTGCGGGATCAATTCTCGCTTGTAGCCGGCGTTGGCGAATCGCGTACGGTCGCCCAAGCCGAATTGCGAGCGAATCCCGATGCCCAGGCGACCCTGCCCTTCTGGCGGATTAACGCGCGGCGTCGCGATGACAACAATGTTTTCCCCCGAGCCGTCTTCACGCTCGCGGATAATCGAAAGCGGCAGCGCCTTGCCAGCGAATGACCGGGTGGCGTCGTTCAAGGCGTCGGATGGATCGCCCGAGGGCGCGATAGGGGCATGATTGATCTGCGCCACGAGATCGCCTGGCAGGATGCCCGCCCGCGCCGCCGGCGACTCGGCGATGACGCTCATCACCTGCACCAGACCAGATCGATCCGCGAAATTGGGCTTCGCGCTCAGCTCGTATGTTTCGCCGCTCTCCAGGCGAATCAGCGAAAAGGCGATGCGCTCGCCCGGATAGTTCGCCAGCCTGTCGCGAAAGTCGGCAAAGTCTTCAAAGCGCTCGCCATCGATCATCTCGATGACATCGCCGACAGCCGCCTCCGTGCCATGAAACATTGAACCAGGCGGGATCGCCGCGATCTGGCTCAAGCCGCCGACGGGCAGCGAAAGCCCGATCAGCGCCACGACAAAAAACAGAACCATTGACATCACGAAATTGGCCAGCGCGCCCGCCACCATGAATAGGAGCCGCCCCAAGGCCGGCGCCTCGTTCACGGACATCATCCTGTCATCGGCGACGCCGCGCAGGCGCAGCATCTCGCGCTCCGAAACCAGGCGCACCAGCCCGGACCGGCGGCTCTCCAGGACGACCCGATCGCGCTTGACCTTTTCTTCGCTGGCGGGCCCGATCATGTCTTCGCCCAGGGGCCGCACGAAGCCGCCCAAAGGCAATAGATTGAGCGTGAAATCCGTCTCGCCCAGCCGAAACAGGCGCCCCACGCGCGGCGGGAAGCCGATGCCAAACTCGAGCACATTGATGCCAACGAGCTTCGCCGCGATGAAATGACCGAGCTCGTGGATGATGATCGCCGGAATCAATACGAGCCCGAAGGCGGCAAAGGCAAGCAGGAGGTCGTTTGCAGCGGCGGAAAGCGGCATCAGCGTTTTCCCTTCAATTGGATTCCATATCAATACATTATACGTCCGACTGCCCTATCGGCGCAAGGAAACGCGGCGCGCGAGCGGAGCCGCGGGCAGGATCTTGGCGCCGCCGCCCGGCCCAGAGCGCATGATTTCAAGCTCGCCCGAAAGCGCCCGCAAGCGCGCGGCGACGGCGTCGGCGTCTCTGGCTTCGCAAATGCAATGCACATTGGGCCCCGCGTCCAAGGTATAGCAGACCTTGAGTTTCTCCTCCAGCCGCCAGCGTCGAACCGCCCCCATGATCGCCAGCGAGAGCGGCGCCCAGTAAAACAGCGGCGGCTCGCTGGTCATCATCACCGCGTGCATCATGTTGCTGTCCGCTTCGACCAGAGCGGCGAAGCGCGCGAAATCTCGGTTCGTGATCGCCGCTTTGACCTCGCCCAGTCGCTCCGCCGCTGATGCGACGCGCGCGCATTGAAAGGGGCTGCTGGCCGCCGTCTCGTGCCCGGCGCTGGAGCCCGTTCGTTTATGCGCCCGGCTGACGATCGCGATGACATCCACCAGATCCCAGTGACGCGGCGGCGCGAAAGAGCGCGCGTATGAGCTCTCGTGCGCGTCGCCGGCTCGCCACTCGACGAAACCCGACGGGACCGAGCGGGCAGCCGAACCCGAGCCCAGGCGCGCCAACGTCGAGAGCTCGCGCTCTGGCAGCTTGAGGCTCTGCGCGGCGCAGGCGGCCAAGGTCAAGGCGGCGAAGGCCGAGGCGGAGGACGCGATGCCCGTGCCCATCGGAAAGTTGTTCGTGGAATCGACCCGCGCGTATTGGCTGATCGCGAAGCGCGCGCGCAATCGGTCAAGGTGCTCGCGGACGCGCTGAAGCGCCCTTTCATCGGCGTCCGCGCCGTTGATCTTCAGCCGATCCGCGTCCAGGTCCGCCTCCCAGGCGACTCGCGTCGTCGTGTGCAGCGCCGCCAGGTTCATGCTGATGGAGGCGTTGGCTGGCAAACGCAAACGCTGGTCGCGGTTTCCCCAATATTTGATGAAAGCGATATTGGAGTGCGCTCTCGCCGTGGCGGCCTGCGGCGCTAAGCCCATTTTTCACCGTCAGTTCCCGTCCAGGACGGAAGTCTTACTGGAATAATGCGACAATATCACTAGACTATTAGCTCTGTCCACTGGGAAGAGGACGGCGAGCGAAATGGACGCCCTCGGCAGCCTGCTGGCGACGATGCGCCCCAGGCAATGGACGAAGAACGTGCTCTTCGTCTTTCCAGCGATCGTATTCAGCGAGAATCTATTTGAGCTGGACTTGCTCGCGCGGGTCATCGTCTGCTGCCTGCTCTTGATACTCAGCTCGGGCTGCGTCTACATCATCAACGATCTGGCCGATCGTGAGGCGGACCGCGCGCACCCGAACAAACGGCGGCGGCCTATAGCCTCAGGCGCGCTGCCAGCATCGCGAGCCAAGGCGGCCGCGGTCCTGCTGTTCGCGCTGTCGCTGTTTTCCGCCTACCAGTTTGATGAAGGGCTGGCGCTGCTCATCGCATTCTATTTCGGCCTGCAGCTCGCCTATTCGCTTTATATCAAGCATATCGTGATTCTGGACGTGCTGGCGGTGGCGCTGGGTTTCGTGCTGCGATTGCTGGCCGGCGGCCTCGCAATCGACGTGAGCCTGTCGCCCTGGCTTTACGCTTCGGCCGGGCTGCTCGCGCTTTTCCTCGCCATCGGCAAACGCCGCCAGGAGCTGGCTTCGCTCGGCGAAAACGCGGCGCGGGCGCGCCCGGCATTCGCCCGTTACAATCTGCCGCTGCTGGATGACATGCTGCGCATCGTGACCTCGGCGACCACAATCACCTATATCCTGTATACAGTCGAGTCGCCGACGATGGTGCGCCATGGCGAGCACCTTGGCTTGATCACGGTTCCAATCGTCATCTACGGCTTGTTTCGCTATCTTTATTTGATTCATGTGGAAGAACGCGGCGGCGCGCCCGACGAAGTGCTGCTAAACGACCGCCCGCTGCAGGCGACGATCGCGCTGGCCGCGCTCGCCTACATCGTGATCCTCTACGTTCTGTAAATGGGCATCTGCGCCAGCGCCCCGGGGAAAGCCATCCTCTTTGGCGAGCACGCGGTGGTTTACGGCGCGCCGGCGATTGCCGTTCCGCTCTCCAGCATTCGCGCGCGGGCCACCGCCTCGGTAACGAACAGCCCGCTGACGATCATCGCCGAGGATCTGGCGCGTCCGCCGCTCACGATTGAGGCTGTCGATCTGGATCTGGCGGATCCGCTGGCGCTGATGTCGCGCCTTACAATGCGCCATCTCGGCGTCGCCAGCCTGACCGGCGAAATCCGTCTGCGCTCCGATATCCCGATCGCCAGTGGCTTGGGCAGCGGCGCCGCCGTATCGGCCGCCTTGGGGCGCGCCATCGCCCGACTAAGTGGCAAGGTCATCGGCGACGACGACTTGAGCAGGCTCGTGTTTGAGGTGGAGAAGCTGCATCACGGCACGCCGAGCGGCATCGACAACGCCGTGGTCGCCCGCGAAAAGCCGCTATACTTCGTGAAAGACCGCCCGATTGAAGTCATCGGCATCGGGGCGCCGCTGTGGCTGATCGTGGCGGATACCGGCATCGCCTCGCCGACGCGCGACGCCGTTTCCGCCGTGCGTTCGCTGCGTCAGCGCCAGCCAAAACGGACCGCGCGAACGTTCGACGAGATCGGCGAGATCGTCCGCGCGGCGAGAACCTGCCTCGAGCGTGGCGCCGCCGCCCCACTTGGCGCGCTGATGACGGCAAATCACCATCTGCTGCAATCGCTCGCCGTTTCTTCGCGCGAGCTGGATTGGCTGGTCGAGGCGGCCTTGGGCGCGGGGGCGCTGGGCGCCAAGCTCTCCGGTGGCGGGCGCGGCGGCAATATCATCGCCCTGGCGGACGGCGACTCGGCCGAAAGCATAGGGCGGGCGCTGCTGGAGGCGGGCGCGAAACGGGTCACAATGACTGTCGCCGGCGCGGGACCTCATCACGATGACGATATTGATTAAACTCGGCGGCTCGCTGATCACCGACAAGACCAGAGCCAAGTCGTTTCGGCGGGAGAGCGCGCGCCGGATCGCCCGCCAGATACGTCGCCTGCGCGAGCTCGATTCCGGCGTCTCCATCGTCATCGGGCATGGCAGCGGCTCATTCGGGCACTTCGAAGCGCGGAAACACGGCACGGTCGCCGGCGTCTATAGCGACGAAGAGCGCTTGGGCTTCGTCAAGGTCGGCGCGGTGGCGGCCGAGCTCAGCCAGTTGGTCCAAGACGAGTTCCACGCCGCTCGCTTGCCCGTCATGCGCTTCCAGCCCTCGTCCAGCCTCGTCGCGCGCGACCGCCGGATCGTCGCCCTTGACAGCCGCGCGCTATCGACGGCCCTCGCCCAGGGTTTGATTCCGCTGATACATGGCGATATCGCGCTGGACGAGAAAATCGGCGGCACAATCATCTCAACCGAAGCGCTATTCGCCCGCCTGGTCGAGCCGCTCGGCGTCAAGAGGATCATCTTGCTGGGCGAAGTCGATGGCGTCCTTGACGCGCGCAATCAAGTCATTTCGCGGGTCACACCAGCCTCATTCGCCGCGGTCAGTGGCGCGCTGGCCGGCTCGCGCGGCGTCGACGTCACCGGCGGCATGCGTCAGAAGGTCGCGGCGATGCTCACCCTTGTCGGCCAGCGTCCCGCGCTCGAAATCACGATCGCCAACGGCAACCGCGACAATATCCTGATCGACCTGCTTAGCCATCGCCGCCGCATTGGCACGCGAATCGCCGCGGACCCTAGTTCGCCGCGATCGCCACGTTAAAGAGCAGCGGATAAAACCCGTAGGCGTCATAGCGGAGGCCGCCAACCCTTGCGCCGGCGGCCCGCAGGCGAACATGCTCGCGGATCGGAATCAGCAGGACTTCGTTCATCAGCAGCGACTGAGCCTGGTAATACAGGTTTCGCCGTCGCGCGGGGTCCAGCTCTTGCGCGGCGCGGACGAGCAGCTCATCCAGGGCCGGATTTCGCGCACGCGAGAAGGCGTAGGGCGAATCGTCGCGGAAGACGCGATTGAGAATGACCGGATCCACGCCATGATTGCTGATCGGCAGCAGGTCAAATTCGCCCGATAGCATCAGGTCCGCCAGCTCCGATTCACCCGCCGCCGGCTCCACCCGCAGGTCGATCCCAATCTGCCGCCAGTCTCGCTGAAGCATGGCCGCCACTTCTGGCAGCTGCCCCCAGGGCGGCGCAAGCATGGACAGCGCCAGCCGGTCGCCATCGCGCTCCAGGACGCCGTCGTTGTCGCTGTCGGCGTAACCGGCCGCGGCCAGCAGCGCCTGCGCCTGCGCCAGATCGAAGGTGAAGCGATCGACGAAACCCGTATGCGCGTAACCGATGCTGCGAGAAAGCGGCGCCCATGCCACCGGCGACGTGTTCAGGAAAACCTGATCAACGATGCCGACCCGATTCGTCGCCAGCAGCAGCGCGAGACGAATATCGCGCTCGGCAAGCAGCGGATTCGCCGTGTTGAAGATGAATTGCGCCGTCTGCCCCGGTATCGCCGTCGGCAGCAGGGTCATGCGCCCGCTCCCCGCCAGCGTCTGCGCCGCCACCGCCGGGACCTGGTCAATAATGTCGCGTCCGCGGCCCGCGATCGCGCCGGCGCTCGCCTCCGAATCGCGCTGGATCGCGAACTCGACCCTTTCGATTTCGGCGCCGGTCAAAGGCGCGTAAATGGCGGGGTTGACCACGTAGCCGGCGAAACGGCGCAGCGCGACGCGTTCGCCCGGCAAGTAGTCGTCCAGCATGAAGGGGCCGCTGCCCGACTGGTGATACTGATAGCGCAGCCCGTCGTAGCGCTCGAGCGCGGCGGGGCTGGCGATGCCGAGAAATGGCTGCGCGAGCCCGTCCAGCAGCGCCGCGTATGGGTGAAACAGGCGCAGACGAATCGTGTAGGCATCAAGAATCTCATACAGTTGGAGCGGACCCAGCAGGTCTCGCGCCTTTGACTCGCCCGAGTCGGGCTGGTAAATCCGCTCGATATTGCGCGCGACTGATTCGGCGTCGAAAGCGCTGCCGTCATGAAAGACGACGTCCTGGCGCAAGTGAAAGGTGTAAGCCAGGCCGTCCGGCGAAACGTGCCAGTCGCTCGCCAAACCCGGCAGAAACTGGTCCGGCTCAAGCCCGCGATAAACCAGAGTATCGTAGATCTGGCGGAAGATCATGCCCGCTTCCGGCAAGTCGCTGAGGTGCGGGTCCAGCACCGGGATGTCTTCCGAAATGACGTATCGCAGGCAGCGGCTGTCGTCCGCGCAGGGAAGCGGCGTCGTCGCCGCGCCACAGCCAAATAGCGCCAAGACGGCGAACGCCCAGGCGAGAAGCCGCGTTTTCAAGCCCCGGCCGGCCAGCGCAGGCCGCGAGAACGTCAGCTGGCGGCGCGCGCGCTTTCGCCAGACATCGAGCAATGCCACTTTACATTCCAATCGAATTTTCGTAGCGTAAATTATAGACGGTCCAAACGTGGTCACGAAGAAGAGCCGCTGACAAATGCTGCCTGAAATCAGACGTCAAAGCGACCCGGCGCCGGCCGACGCCCAGTCGATTCTGCCGGTGTGGCGCCGGTTAAGCTTGCAGCTGGCTGTTCTGACCGCCGTTTGCCTCGTGATCGTCTTGATCGGCGAGTTTCTTCAGCTGCGGTTCGACGCGCGGATTGAACGTCTGCTCTCGCTGGCGCTGGCTGCGCTTCCGCTGGTTCTCTGGCTGTTGATTGCCGTACTGCCTGAATACCGCGTCGCCCGCCCGCGGCGGCGTCTGCTCGGCGTCGCGGCGGTTTCCGCTTTGACCGCGTCCGCCATTGGTTTGCCGCTGGTCCAGGACTTCCTGCGCGTCAGCGAGTGGCTGCCCTTGCAGTCGGTCATCGCCCGGGCGCTCGGTTATACGCTCAGCGCGGGCATCGTCGACGCTGGATTGAAGTTCGTGGTTTTGCGCTATCTGATTTATCCGCAGGGGCTGCGCGCGCGCGGCGACGCCATCGCCTACGCCTTCGCCGGCGCTGTCGGTTATGGCGGCCTGGTCTGCCTGGCGACCATCTGGCGGCAGGAACCGTCCTGGGATATCGCCGCGATCTATCTGCTGACGAACCTCGCGATCCAGTTCGCCTCGAGCATGTTCATCGGCTTGGGGATCGCGGAATCTTACTTTTCCGACGCCTACCCGCTGGCGCTGCCGGTCAATGTATTGGCCGCGGCGACCTCTGCGGGGGTGATCACCGCTTTGGTCGGCGGTTTCATGAGCGGGCCCCTGAGCACGGCGGGCAATGTGGACAGACCCTTGTTCGCCTTCGCCTTGCTCGCCGGGGCGCTCGGGGCGACATTGGGCATCGTCTATTTCCTCTTCAGCAATGCCGAACGGCGCGAGCGCGAGGCATACCGCGGCCGCTGGGGCGCAGATGGAATTTGAAACCGGACGCACGCCCGCAGTCCAGATCACGCCGCGACAGCGCTGGTCAATCGCGCTCACCTACATCATGATCGCGGTCGTTTTCGCGTTCGGCGTCAATCAGCGGGACAGCGCGCTCAATCAAGCCAGCGCCTACAGCAATCTTGAAGCGGGCATCAGCGCTCAGTACCCCGCTCGCTGGCTGCTCGAAGAAGCGGGTCCTTATATTTTCCGGCTGCGCGATATGGCGAACCGCGGCTTCAATACCGTCATCGAAGTCAGCGCCGCGCCTGTCGGCAGCGACACCAGCGAGCGCAACATCCTCGACCAATTGACGCTGCGGCGCGCGCAAACGCTGATCGATTACGCCGTTCTCGGTTACGATGTTTATCATCTGGCGGATAATACCCCGGCGATATCGATGTCCTATTCGTACGTTTCGCGCGATGCCAGCCCCTTTCTGGAAGGCGTCTCGTCCATCGTCTACGGCTTGGACATCCTGACGATACGGCGCGGGCAGGGCCTTATCATCTCCTTTCGCGCCGATGCCGACATCTATGAACGCGAGCTGGAGACGCTGCGATGGTTTGTACAAAATCTCGTATTTTAGTCTTGCGCCGGGGCGCAGATGCCTAGGCGACGCGACGGCCTGCTTCTGTTGCTGCTGCTGCTTTCGGCGGGCTTTTGGACGCCAAGCGCGGCGGCGATTGACCTCGACCGCGTCAAACGGGCGACAGTCTTCATTTATCAAGCCAAGAGCATTGGCAACGACCTGATCATCAAGTGCGTCAGCAGCGGCACCTTGATCAGCGCCGACGGTTTGATCATCACCAACGCGCACAGCGTCCTGCCACGCCGCCAGTGTGATGGCGACCAGCTAATCATATCGCTGAACGTCGACCTGGCCGAGCAGCCCATCCCGAAATACCGGGCGGAAATATTCGGCGCGGACGAAGGCGTGGATATTGCGATCTTAAGAATCGCGCGCGAGCTGGACGGAAGGCTCATCGCCGAGGGCGAGCTGCCGATCCTGCCCTTCGCGGATATCGGCGACGCCGACGCGGTTTTGATAGACGACAATCTGATCGTGGCCGGCTTCCCCGACCTGGGCAATCGCCCCGTGACAACCACCCGCGGCACAGTAACCGCCTTCATCACCGAGCCCACGGGACCCGGCCCATCGTGGTTCAAGACGCGGGCGGAAATCCCCGGCACGATGTCCGGCGGGGGCGCCTACAATAGCCGGGGACAGCTGATTGGCATCCCCACCAGCGCGCCATTGGTCGGGGCGGCCGCCGCGGCCAGCTGCCGTTATATCGCCGACACCGATGGCGATGGCTTGGTGAACGCCAGCGACTCCTGCGTGCCGATCGGCGACTTCGTAAGCACCGTACGTCCCATCAGTCACGCGCGCGGCTTGATCCGCGGCGCCCGCAACAGCTTAAAGGTGGACGTGATCAGCGCGCCGGCGCTCATTCCGCCGCCGATGAATCCCCCGCGCGTATCCCGCATGTTTTTCGCGCCTTCGGTCGTCGACGGGGCGCCGGCCACGGTCGTCGGCGCCATGCCAAACAATACCAAGAGCCTCTTTCTCTTTTTTGATTACGATAATATGTCCGCCGAGACCGTGTATGAGCTGCGCGTCGCCCGCGATGGCATCCCGGATACGACCTTCAGCCTGCCGCCCGTGCGCTGGAGCGGTCGTGAGAGCGGCGTCTGGCATATTGGCAGCCGCGAGCAAGCCTGGGCCAACGGCGCGTACGAGTTCACTCTCTTGATTAACGGCGCTTCTGTCGGCAGCCAGCGAATCGTGGTGGGCGGCGCCGCGAGAAACCGCCCGCAGTTCAGCGACATCGTCTTCGGCACGCTCGATTCTCGTGGCGCGCTGACGGGCAATGGCTCGATCCTGCCGCTGGGCGATATCGCCTCGGCCAGGTTCCTCTTCGCGAATATGCGCGGGGGCCGCCCTTGGACCGCCATCTGGTATTACGGCGGCGTCGAAGTCGCGCGCAGCGTCGATGCCTGGTCGGACGACGCGCATGGCGCCAAGGTCATCCGAGTCGCGCCGGAAGGCGGGCTGCTGCCGGGGCAATATCGCCTGGAGCTATACATTGAAGGCGCGTTATCGGCGACCTCCGACTTCATCGTGGCTGGGCGGCCCGCCGGTCCCTTGCCAGAGATATTCGCGAATCTGCGGCATACTTCCGCCGAGTCGCCCTTGGCCGCCTCGCTGGCGCCGGCCGCGTCCAGCTTTCCTGGCGGCATCCCCGCGCTCTATGCCCTTTTTGATTGGCGGCTGATCGCGGCGGGCACGCCCTGGACCTTGCGCTGGCTCGTGGATGACCAGCCCTTTTATCAGACGACGCAGCCCTGGCTGACGATTGAATCGGGCGCGGATTTCACCCTGGCTCTGGCGAACCCGCCCGACGGCAGTTACACGCTGCAGCTGCTGGTCGACAACCTGAAAGTGGCGGAGCAGGACGCCATCGTCGGGATCGGCCAGCTGCCGATCGACCGCCTCGCCCAGTTCGAGGGAACGATACTTTCTGGCAGAGTCATCGATTCGGCGACGGGGCGCGGGCTCCCCAGCGTCACCATTGTGCTGATCAGCGCCGATTATACGGCCGAGGAATTTGAATGGCGCGAGGATCAGATCTTCGCGCTCGCGGCCACCGACCGCAACGGCGACTTTCTATTCGCCCGTCCGCTGGCTTTTGACACCTATTACAGCGTCGTCATCGAAGCCGATGGCTACATCCCGCACGCGGCTGACGAATTCTTCTTTGAGCCGGATCAGCCCTACGCCGACATCGAAATCGCCATGGTGCGCGGATGAAGGCGGGCAAATCGCGCCTGGACATGCTGCTGGCGCAGCGGCGGCTCGCGCCCAGCCGCAGCAAAGCGGCCCGCATGATCATGGCTGGCGAGGTGCGCGTGAATGACGCCATTGTCGATAAGCCGGGCTACTTCGTCCGCGCGGATGTCGAGATCACGCTAAAGCAAAAGCCACGTTATGCCAGCCGCGGCGGCATCAAGCTGGAGGCGGCGCTGCGGGAGTTCGGCGTCGACCCGACCGGCCGGGTCTGCGCCGACATCGGGGCGAGCACGGGCGGCTTCACCGATTGCCTGCTGCAGCATGGCGCGGCCAAGGTCTACGCCATCGATGTCGGCCGAAGCCTGCTTGATTATCGACTGCGCGCCGACGAGCGCGTCATCCCGCGGGAGAGCGCCAACGCGCGCTACCTGGAATCGCTGGGCGAAGCCATCGATATCGTCGTGATAGACGTCTCCTTCATTTCGCTGCGCTTGATCTTGCCGGCTGTTTCGCGCATCGCCGCGTCATCGGCTCATGTCATCGCGCTGGTGAAGCCGCAGTTCGAAGCGGGCAAGTCCGAGGTCGGCAGAGGCGGCATCGTTCGCGATCTCGCCGTGCATCGCCGCGTGCTGAAACAGGTCGCCGCTTTCGCCGACGCGAATCATTTTGCCGCGCTGGATCTCATGCGCTCGCCGATCACTGGCGCCAAGGGCAACGTCGAGTATCTGCTTTGGCTGCGGGCCGGGCAGGCAGCCGCGCCGTCGGGGCCAGTCGACGACAAGATTGAGGCGCTTACGGCTTCCGGCGGCTAGCTTGCCCTACCCCAAAACGCGCTGATGTTTCATAATTGGCGCGATGAGAACTGGTCTAAGTCGATCAATGAATATCGAGCATATCCGCAACTTCTGCATCATCGCGCATGTCGATCATGGCAAGAGCACTTTGGCCGATCGGCTGCTGGAGCTCACCAACACGGTCAGCGAGCGCGATATGCAGGAGCAGCTGCTGGACAGCATGGCGCTGGAACGCGAGCGCGGGGTGACCATCAAAGCGTCGGCCGTGCGCATGGCGTACCAGTCGCGCGCCGGCGAGACCTACACCATCAACCTGATTGACACGCCCGGTCATGTCGATTTCACCTACGAAGTCAGCCGCGCCCTGCAAGCCTGCGAAGGCGCCATCCTGGTCGTCGACGCCAGCCAGGGCATCGAGGCGCAGACGCTCTCCAACGTCTATCTCGCGCTTGAGCAGGACCTCGAGATCATCCCGGTCATCAACAAAATCGACCTGCCGGCCGCGCAGCCGGGCGAAGTCGCCAGCGACGTCAAGGACCTGCTGGGCACGCCAGTCGACGACATGCCGCGGATTTCCGCCAAGAACGGTCTGGGCATCGCCGACCTGCTGGAAAAGGTCATCGCCGAAGTGCCGCCGCCAGCCACCGACCGCTCGCAAGCCTTGCGCGCGCTGGTTTTCGACTCCCATTACGATGCCTACAAAGGCGTCATCGCCTACGTACGCCTGGTGGATGGCGCGCTGGGCAATCGCGATATGCTGAAGCTCTTCGCGACTGGCGCTCGCTTCGAGCCGGTTGAAATCGGCGTCTTCGATCCGCTGATGCGGGCGACTGGCGCGCTCGGCGCCGGCGAGGTCGGTTATATCGCGACCGGTCTCAAATCGGTGCAGGAGTGCCGCGTCGGCGATACCATCACCCTGGCGAAAAACGGCGCGGAACAGGCGCTGCCCGGTTACGAACAGGTCAAGCCCATGGTCTTCGCCGGCATCTACCCGACCAACAACGAAGCCTACGCCGACCTGCGCGACGCCCTGGAAAAGCTGCAGCTCAACGACGCCTCGCTGGTTTATCAGCCGGAGACGTCGCAGGCGCTGAATTTCGGCTTTCGCGTCGGTTTTCTGGGCTTGTTTCACATGGAAATCATCCAGGAACGCTTGGAGCGCGAATACGACCTCGATATCCTCGCCACCGCCCCCAGCGTCGAATACCGCGTCATGAAGCGCGACGGCGCTTCGGTCGCCATCGACAGCCCTGCCCTGCTGCCCGATGAGAGCGTCATCGAAGAAATCCGCGAGCCCTGGATGAAGATTCAGATTTACGCGCCACAGACTTACATCGGCGCCGTCATGGACTTGGTCCTCAAGAAGCGCGGCGTCTACGACACCACCGAATACCTCGACGCCAACCGCGTCATCCTGCATTTCGCGATCCCGCTGTCCGAGATCATCATCGATTTCTATGACAAGCTCAAAAGCGTGACGCAGGGCTACGCCAGCCTCGATTATCAGTTCCACGAGTACCGCGCCGGCGACTTGGTCAAGATCGAGGTGCTGGTCAACGAAGATCCGGTCGACGCGCTGGCGATGATCTGTCATCGCGATGACGCCTATCATCGCGGGCAGCGGCTGGTGAGCCGGCTGAAAGCGCTCATCCCGCGGCAGATGTTTACGGTGCCGGTGCAGGCTGCCATCGGCAAACGGGTCATATCGCGCGCCAACGTCAAAGCCTTGCGCAAGGACGTCCTGGCGAAGTGCTACGGCGGCGACGTAACGCGGAAGCGAAAACTGCTCGAGCGCCAGAAGAAGGGCAAGAAGCGCATGAAGATGATCGGCTCGGTGGAAGTGCCGCAAGAGGCCTTCATGGCGCTGCTCAGTCTGGATGACTGAGCGCCGGCGAAGCGCGATTCAGCCCTCAGCCATGCTCTTCGCGCAGCATGCGCCACAGATTGGCCAGCCCCCAACGCGATATCCACTCGCGCGCCAGGCTTGAACCCGTGCCAAAGCCATAGCCGCGGAACCGGGTCTCCGAAGCCGTGGCGATGGCGACGGCGCTGCCCTGCTCTCTATCGGCGTTCTCGTGGAGCTCCGGCGTGCTTAGGGCGACGATGCTGGCGTCGACCGCTTCCTGCTTTTGAATATGCGCCGCAATGTCCGCTGCGCGCTTGGTCAGCGGCGCGTCGGCCCCCGCGGCGTCATATCGCGCGAAGACCTGGCGGGGGTCATCGAAATAGAGGCTGCGCAGGCCGTCGGCGCCCTCGGGCCATGAAGCGCTGATCACGCCGGGCAAACCAGCCTCGATGATATGGACTTTCAAGCGGCGCTCGCGCAGGTAATCCCAGACGACATCTTCCAGCGCAGCGCCGTCCACGCCGAAGATATCCTCGCCGATGCGGTCGGCCAGGCGCGCTTGCATCTCATCCAGCAGCGCCAGGGCTTCGGCTCGGCTGTCGGCTTTGGCGGTGACGCGGACGTCGACGGCGCCATGATGCGCGGCCAAGCCAACGCTGGGGTTGCGTTCGCTCAGGATGTCTTTGCCGATTTTGTCGTCCAGCGAGCTCTCGCCGATGCCCGCCGTGCGCAGCGTCCGCGCCACGATGACGCCCAATTGGTACTTCCGCAGCAGCAGCGGCAATACCGACTCGCGCATCAGATACTTCATCTCGCGCGGCACGCCGGGCAGGCTGATGACGGCGCCCCGCTCCGATTCCACCATGAAAGCCGGGGCGGTGCCGACCGGGTTCTCGATCAGCATCGCCGATTGCGGCAGGTAGGCTTGCTGGCGATTGTTGGCGGTCATCGCGACGCCAAAGCCGCGAAACCGCTCTTCAATTCCCGCGTAAAGCGAAGCATGGAATTCCAGCGGGCGGCGGGTGACGTCGGCCACGGCTTGCCGCGTCATGTCGTCGACGGTGGGGCCCAAGCCGCCGGTCGTAATCACGATTTCCGCGCGCTCGAGCGCCGCCGAAATCGCGTCGGCGATGCGCCCCAGGTTGTCGCCGACGGTCGTCATAAAGAAGATGTTGACGCCGATATCGCGCAATCTCCGCGCCAAATAGACAGAATTGGTATCTGTAATCTCGCCGAGGAGCAGTTCCGTGCCGATGGCGATGATTTCCGCGTTTGGGTTATCGGGCATGTTGGCGCCTGTCTGCCGGTCTGGACAAAGGAATTTTACAACCTGGGCAATAACATTTGGCAAATTCAGAAAAGCGCGATATAATTGCCACTACAAATTTATCCTGCTGTCAAGTAAGGTATTTGTGCAGTTTTACCAGTATTTTCGTCCAACTGCAATGTGAACGGAGGCTGCTGTGGCTGGTGTCACTTTCAATCATGTTTCAAAGGACTTCGGTGATCAACGCGTCGTTACCGATCTGACCATCGATGTTCAAGACAAGGAGTTCCTGGTATTCGTTGGTCCGTCCGGCTGTGGCAAGTCGACCAGCCTGCGGATGCTCGCCGGTTTGGAAGAGATAACTGAGGGCGAGATCCTCATCGGGGATCGCGTGGTCAACAATGTCGCGCCAAAAGACCGCGATGTCGCCATGGTCTTCCAGAGTTACGCATTGTATCCCCACATGACCGTCTACGACAATATGGCTTTCGGGCTCAAGCTGCGCAAGACGCCGAAGAAGATCATCGACGAGCGCGTGAACGAAGCCGCCAACGAGCTCGGCATCGGTCACTTGCTGGATAGGCGGCCCCGTCAGCTTTCGGGCGGGCAGCGACAGCGCGTCGCCGTCGGCCGCGCGATCGTGCGCGAGCCCGCGGTCTTCCTGATGGACGAGCCGCTCTCCAACCTGGACGCCAAGCTCCGCGTTGAAGCCCGGTCGTTCATCAGCCGGCTGCACCAGCGGCTGGAGACGACCTTCATCTACGTAACGCACGACCAGGTCGAGGCGATGACGATGGGGACGCGCATCTGCGTGCTCAACGAAGGCAAATTGCAGCAGATCGACTCGCCCTTCAATCTGTATCACAATCCGCACAACATCTTCGTCGCCGGTTTCATCGGCAGCCCGTCGATGAATTTCTTCGACGCGACGCTCAAGGAAGACGGCGATGGCTTGATTGTCGATGTCGGCGCCTTCACGCTGCCGGTGCCGGCCAGCAAAGCGGATAACTTCCGCAGTCATGTTGGCATGGAAGTCGTTTGCGGCATCCGCCCCGAAGACATCGACGACAGCAATTACCTGCCGCAGGGCATCATCCCGGCGGAAATGGTCTGCAATGTTGAAGTCGTCGAGCAGATGGGCAACGAGGTGATCATCTACCTGGAGAATGCTGGCAAGAATTTCATAGCCCGCACCGACCCGCGCACCGACGCCACCGTCGGCGAGGCGATGAACATCACCTTCAATCTCGACAATATGCACCTCTTCGACACCAACACCGAGATGTCGCTTAGCTACGAGGCAAAAGCCAAGGCGGCGATGTAAATCGCGCCGGGCTCGCTTTACAACAAAAAGAGCCACCGTCGCGTGGCTCTTTTCGATTATCGTAACCGCCAAATCGCTACATCGCCGGGCGGAATTTGTAGCCGTAGACGATCATGCCGCGCTCGCCATCGGTCGTCAGCTTCCGCGTCACCATCTCCACTTCGTCTCCAATGGCGATTTCGCCATCAGCATCGGTGAGCTGGGCGGTGATCAGATTACCGTCTTCCAAGGTCACTAAGGCCAGATAAAAAGGCGCCTGCGCTTCAAAACCGGCGGGAGGCTCTTGCAGGCGCGTAAAGCTGTAGACCGTGCCGCGCGCAGCCTGGCCGCGGTTCAATTCATGATCGACGGCCGGCGATGGCGCCCCGATTTCGGTCACGCCAGGACCTTCGCCCGCCGGCGCAGTGATTTGCCTTCGCGCTCGTTCTGATCGCGCCCGGTCGCGGCGGAACCGGCGCGCGCGCTTCCATTCCGTTCCAGCATGATGAGCCGATAGCGCAGCTTCTTGTTGCGCCAATACTTCGCTGCCTGCATAGAACCGCTCCTCACCCCTGTTTGCGGTCGCGTCCAGGCTCAGTTTAGGCGCGGCGAGCTATCAGAATCTATCTTGAGGGCTTCTGGCACTGTCAGAGGCTATCAGATCAATCCGGGTCGGCGCTCAGGATATGCGTCGCGACGGTCGCGCCCAGCCCGCCAATGCTCTGAATCAAAACGCGCCGGGCGCCGGGCACTTGATTCTCGCCCGCCCGTCCGCTCAGCTGTCGATACGCCTCGACCGCCTGATAAACGCCGGTCGCTCCGCCGGGGTGGCCGCGGCTCTTCAGCCCGCCAAAGGCGCTCAGCGGCAATTCTCCCCGCAGCGCGATTCTGGCGCCTTCGCCGCGCGCCCATTCCCAGCCGCGTCCGCGCTCGCTGAAACCCATCGCCTCCAGCGACAGCGCCGTCAAAATCGTGTAGGCATCGTGCAATTCAAGCGCGTCCAGCTCGTGTGATTCCAGGCTCGCCCGCGCCAGGCAATCCGCCGCGGACCGCGCGACCGCCGGCAAGTGGAGCGGATCCGCGCGTTCCTGCAGGGTCAGGCTGTCGGTCGCGACCGCGCTGCCGCTGATCGCCACTGGATTCGGCGACAAATCCGCCGCCAGATCCGAATCGACGAGCACTACCGCGGCCGCGCCATCACCATCGGGCGCGCTATCGAAGAGACTGACCGGATCCGCGATCATCGGCGCTTTGGCAAATGCGCCCGCGCGCAGCCGATTGCGGAACATGGCGTATTGATTGCGCGAGCCGTTGCGATGGGCGTTGATGCTGAAGCCCTCGAATTGCGAGAGCTCAAGGCCGTATTCGTGCAGGTAACGGCGCATCAGCAAGCCCGCCAGCGCGGTCAAGGTGGCGCCGTTGACCGCCTCAAAATCGGCATCCAGGCTGACGCCGCGCGCGCCCAGACGAGCGGCGCCAACGATATCCGTTGCTTTCTCGACGCCGATGATCAAGGCCGAAGGCGCGAAACCAGAGGCGACCGCCAGATAGCCGGCGCGCAAAGCCACGCCGCCGGCGGCATCGCCAGCCTCGCAGGTCCAGGCTTCCGCGCCGCCCAGCCCAAGCCGAGTAGCCAGCAGGCTGCCGAGCTGCGTCTGCTGATTATAAGTCGCGCCATAGGCATTGCCGATGTATAGCGCGTCCACCCGCGCCATGCCGGCCTCCCTCAGCGCCTTTTCGCCCGCTTCCGCGCCCAGCTCCGCCAGCCCTTTCGACCAGTGCTCGCGCACCGGGATCATGCCGCCGCCCACAATTGAAACGCCCATATCAGCTACACCTTGAGTTTGTCGCGGAAGCGCACGTAGGTCCCGTAATCGATCTCGCTGCGGCGGTCGATGTAATCCGCCGTTTTTCTGCGCCGGCGTGGAAGCTGACTGATGCGCTCGGTGACGCGCAAATCGAAGGCGTCCGAGCCGGCGCCGCTGCCATAGCTGACCATCAGGATTCGCTCGCCCGGCTCGGCGATATCGAGAATGGCAGTCAAGCCAAGCATGCACGAACCCGAATAGACGTTGCCGATCTCATTCGCGAGCAATCCAGCGCGGATTTGCTCGGCATTAAACCCCAGGCTCTTCGCGGCCCGCGCCGGGAATTTGACGTTGGGCTGATGGAAAACAGCGTGGGCATAATCCGACGCGCCCGCGCCCATCATGTCCATCAAGGTCGAAGCGGCCGCGAGCGTGTGCGCGAAATAGGCGGGCTCGCCAGTGAAGCGATCGCCATGGCTGGGATAAACCTCGCCAGCCCGCCGCCAAAAGTCGGGCGTGTCGGTGACGTAGCTGTAACTGCCTTGATAAAGCGCGCAGCTTTCTTCGGCAGGGCCGAGAATGAAGGCGGCGCCGCCCGAAGCGGCCGTGTATTCGAGAGCGTCGCCGGGGCGACCCTGCGCCGTGTCCATGCCGATGCTCAGGATGTACCGCGCCATGCCGCTGCCGACCAAGCCCTTGGCGGCCTGCACCGCCTCCGTGCCGGCTTTGCACGCGAATTCCCAGTCCGCCGCCAGCACGTCGACGGGCGCGCCCACGCTTTCCGCCACGACTGTGCTGGTCGGTTTTACGGCGTAAGGATGGCTTTCGCTGCCCACCCAAACCGCGCGGATCCGCCGGGGGTCAAGTCGCGCGCAGGCGATTGCGTTCCGCGCCGCTTCGATCGACATGGTGACGACATCTTCGTCGACGCCGGCCACCGCCTTTTCTCTCACCGGCGACGCCGCCAGCCCGCCCGTCCATACCCGCGCGATCTCCGCGCCTGGCAGGCGATAACGCGGAATATAGGCGCCATAGCCGACGATGCCGACAGCGCGATCGGGCTTCATTAACCGGCTCGAATGCTCCGTCATCGTCCCCGCTTTCGCTCTCGCGCGATCTCCATCGCCCGCTCCAGGCGGATTTCGCCTTCGTCGATCATCTGACCGGCGACAGCCCGCGCGTTCTCTTCGCCGGCGCCGGCCGCCAGCGCCAATTGACGGGCGTGCAAGCGCATGTGCCCGCGCTGGATGCCATCGGTCGCGAGCGCGCGCAAAGCCCCAAGATTCTGCGCCAAGCCGACAGCGGCCGCGACTTGCGCCAATTCCCGCGCCGTCTCGACGCCCAGCAGCTTCAAAGCCGTCAGCGCGCCCCGATGCGTTCGCGTCGCCCCGCCGACGATGCCCAGAGCCAAGGGCAGCTCAATCTCGCCATGCAGATTGCCCGCTTCATCGCGCGCCCAGCAGGTCAGACTCGTGTAGCGCCCGCCCCGCGCGGCATAAGCGTGCGCGCCTGCCTCGGCCGCCCGCCAGTCGTTGCCCGTCGCCAGCAGCAGGGCGTCAATCCCGTTCATGATGCCTTTGTTATGAGTCGCCGCCCGGTAGGGGTCGGCCTGGGCGAGAGCGGCCGCTTCGACTATCCACTGCGCCACCTCGCTGCCGCTGGCGTCGGCTGTGGCCAAAGCCTCAAGCGGGATTGTGCCGCAGGCGCGCGCCAGCCGCTTGTCGCACAGATTGCTGAGGATGCGAAGATTGACGCGCCCGCCGCTGACGCGCTCGATAAGGGGCGCGATGTACTCGACGGCGGTGTTGACCGCGTTGGCGCCCATGGCGTCGCAAACGTCAAAGTGCAGGTGCAGGATCAGCATGTCGCCGACCGCCGTGTCTCGCAGCGCGCGCGCCTCCAGGTCAATCGCGCCGCCGCCGCGCCTAACGAGGCTGCCCGCGCTATCGTTGGCTCGCTCAAGGATTTCCGTCTTCCGCGCCAAAATCGCTTGTGCGGCCGCATCGATATCCGGCAGGTCAAGCACTTGAATCTGTCCGATCATGACCGGCTGGTCGGCCACCGCGCGGAACCCGCCCCCCTGCCGAAACAGCTTTGCCGCATAGCTGCAGGCGGCGACCACCGACGCCTCTTCGATGACCATCGGCACGAGATAATCGCGTCCGTTGATCTGGAAATTGGTCGCGAGCGACAAGGGCAGGCTGTAGCGCCCAATGACGTTTTCGATCATCAAGTCGGCTTGCGGCAGCGACAGTCCGGCTTCGTTCAGCGTCTGGAGGTCCGCCGCCGACAGCCCCGCCCAGGCCGCGGCCAAGGCTTGTCGCTGCGCCAAAGACATGCGGTAAAAGCCCGCTATCGCCGACTGTCGCTGTTCGCTCATGCCCTCAATTTAGCGGGGTCCAGCTTGCAAAATCTATCAGCGCGCCTTGTTGATCTCTCATTTTCTCGCCAATGGAGCCGGCGCCCAAACAAAAGAATCCGCCAAGCGGCGGATCCAGAAGCTGTCGATTGTGGGGCGCGCCTAATCGGGCAGAATGCGGGTGTCCATGAAAGCGTCGAGCCAGATCACGAATACCAAGCCGATGGGAATAGAGGTGAAGAGGTAATACTGTATGCCATATTCGGCGATGGACACGCCCTGGGGCGTCTGCACGGCGCTGAAGAGCGGCAGCATGTCGAAGCCCACGGTGATGATGCCATAACCGACCAAGAGCCCCAAAACCATCGAAACAGCCCAGACAATTATTCTGCGAATCGTCAAGCTGGACATGTCGAACTCCGCGATATGTTCTGCGCGATGCCAGTATTGTACACCCGCGATTGTGCCGCGCGCAAGTGAGATTTATGGCGAAAGTCTGGCGACGCCCGCAAATCGTCATTGTGAAAGACCATGCCTGCTGATAGACTTCGCAAGGGTCGACGGCTGGCTGCAGAAACCGCGTGTCCGCGCCGCATTCGTCAAACCGTGGCGCGTTCGCCGGGCTCGAGAACCGCGGAGAGCGGTCAGGTTTTGCCGGCGCGCGAAGGCTCTCGTCCGGGGGGACCTTTCAGGAGACTACCGTGGCAGACTTATTCGACAAATTATCCGAATTCACGGTCGCCAAAGAAGCGATGGAGATGGGCATCTATCCCTTCTTCCGCGCCTTGAGCGATTCCGAAGGCACGACCGCCACCTTCGAAGAGAAGAACGTTGTCATGCTCGGCTCGAACAATTATCTGGGCTTGACGACCGACGAGCGCGTTCGCAGCGCGGCGATCGAAGCGACGCGGCGTTATGGCACCAGCGTGACCGGTTCGCGCTTTCTTAACGGCACGCTGGAGTTGCATCTGGAAGCCGACCGGCGGCTGGCGGAGTTCGTCGGCAAAGAAGCGGCGCTGGTGTTCTCGACCGGCTATCAGACGAATCTGGGCACGGTATCGGCGCTGCTGGGCAAGAACGACGTCGCCATCCTGGATAAAGACGCGCATGCCTGCCTGGTCGATGGCGTGCAGATGTCGCGCGGCGCGATGAAGCGCTTCAAGCACAACGACATGGACGACCTCGAACGCGTCCTCCGCCGCATCCCGCCAGACGCGGGCAAGCTGGTCATCGTGGATGGCGTCTACAGCATGGGCGGCGATTTCGCGCCCCTGCCACAGATCGTCGAGATCTGCCAGCGCTTCAAAGCGCGCCTGCTGGTGGATGACGCGCATGGCATCGGCATGGCTGGCGGCGGACGCGGCACGTCGGCGCATTTCGGCGTCACCGATCAGGTCGATCTCATCATGGGCACCTTCAGCAAGAGCTTCGCCTCAATCGGCGGGTTCATCGCCGGCTCAGCCGATGTCATCCATTACGTCCAGCATCACGCCCGTTCCCTGATATTTTCGGCGGCTTTGCCGGCCCCGAACCTGGCTGCGGTCCTGGCGGCGCTCGACATCATCGAGACCGAGCCGACCCACGTGCAGCGGGTGTGGAAGAACGCCAATTATATGCGCAAGGGCCTCAAAGGGCTGGGATACGACACATTCAACAGCCAGACGCCGATCATACCCGTCAAAATCGGCGAGCAGTTCCGCACCGGTTTGACCTGGGCCGCGCTGATCGAGGAAGGCGTATACACGAACCCGGTCGTGCCACCCGCCACCCCGCCCAATCAGGCGCTGCTGCGCACCAGCTATATCGCCACGCACCGCAAGGAACACCTGGATCGGGCCCTGGTCGCCTTTGAAAAAGTCGGCCGGAATCTGGATTTGATTCCAGCCGCGGCGTCCATCTAGCCTGTCTGTTTGCTGACGGCGGCAGTTCGCGGCAAACTGATCAAGCGCTCTTGATTGCGACGATCTTCCCCGTTCCCGCCGCGGCCTTGCCGACGATGAAGGCATCCTCGCCAGCCGCGTGAAGATCAGCCAGCAGCTCGCCCGCCCGGTCAGGCGCCAGCGCCATCAAGAGGCCGCCAGACGTCTGCGGGTCGAAGAGCAAGCCGTATTCATGGTCTTCAAGCCGCCCCTCAGTCGTTAGCCATTGTCTGTAATAGTCGCGGTTGCGCGCCATGCCGCCAGGAAATACGCCCGCGCGCGCATGATCCAAGGCGCCAGGCAGCAGCGCGATATCGTCGATGTTCAGCTTGAAGTCGACGCCGCTCGGTTTCGCCATCTCCAGCGCGTGACCGACGAGGCCGAAGCCGGTGACATCGGTCATGGCATGAACCCCGTGGCGCTGCGCCAGCTCGGACGCGGCGCGGTTCAAGCGCGACATTGACGCCACCGCCGCCGCCACGTGCCGCGGGTCCGCGATGTCCCGCTTCAGAGCGGTAGTAACGACGCCTGTGCCCAGCCGCTTGCTCAAGACCAGCTTGTCGCCAACGCGCGCGCCGGACTTTCGAATGATCTTGTCCGCAGCGACCTCGCCGGTGACCGATAATCCATATTTCGGCTCGGCATCAGTGATGGAATGCCCGCCGGCGATCACGGCATCCGCTTCCTTGACCTTCTCCGCGCCACCGCGCAGGATCTCGGTCAGGATGCCTCGGTCCAAATCTTCAGGATAAGCGACCAGATTGATCGCCATCAGCGGTCGACCGCCCATGGCATAGACGTCGCTCAAGGCGTTGGCGGCGGCGATGGCGCCAAAATCATAGGGATCGTCTACGACAGGCGGAAAGAAGTCGGTCGTCGATATGATGGCGCGCCCGGCATCAAGCTGAAAGACGGCGGCGTCGTCCGGCTCGGACAAGCCCACCAGCACTTGGGGATAAGCTTCGCTGCTATAGATCTGGCTTAAGGGACGCAAAACTTGCGCCAGCTCGCTCGGGCTGAGCTTGGAGGCTCAACCGGCGCAGCTCGCCAGCGCTGTCAGCTTTATCGGCTCTTGCAACATGGTTTGAACCTTTCCAATGAAAAAGCCCACCGACGAGTGGGCTCTCTTTCCAACAGTCGGGGTACCCGGATTCGAACCGGGGACCTCTTACACCCCATGCAAGCGCGCTAGCCGGACTGCGCCATACCCCGCCATCTCCGTCATTATACCACATAAAGGTCAGTTTGCCACATTTCACCGCCAAATTGTTGAATATGGCTTATCCGCGCCTTGCTCAGCCATTGATCGGCAGTACGCCAAAGGTGCACGACTCATAATCTTGACCAAGAATCACCACGTAATCGTAATCGCGGTCGGCTTTGACGAGCTGCTCTACCTGGTCCTCCGCCATGTTTAGCGCGCGCAAGACGCCCGGGACGAGGCTTCCCTTCGCCGCCGCCACATGATCCACGAGTTGACTGCTCGGGCGCGTTTCGCCGTCTTCCAGCAGACCCAGCGCGATCGCGTTGTAGCCGCCCCAGCGCAAGCGCTCGCTGGCGACGATGTCCCAGTTTTCCTCGCCGGACGCGTTGAATACGGCGATGCTCGCTCCCGCCAGCGTCGCCTGAAACCTGGATGGCGGCGTATAAAGCGCCTGCATCAATTCGACCACGGCATCGCGATTCGGCAGCAGCACAGACCAGCCATCCGGCGTCGTCCAATTGCTCGTGTGGTAAATCTTGCGGAAAGTGTAATTCTGTACATCGTCCGGATCGAGATTGATGGCGAAGGGCATGAGCCGCAGAATGACGTCGAAAGGAATGTCCGTTTCCACGACCTCGGTGAGTTCGGCCCAGAGCTGCGGCAGCGTGGTCGCCAAGCCCAAGCTCCGCGCCTTTCGCCAGATCGCGCGAATGAGCAGCTGATGCCGCCGGCCGCGGTCGAAGTCGTCGGTGTATTTGCGCGTCCTCGCATACCAGAGCGCGTCAAAGCCATCAAAAGTGTAGTAACCGACGGGCAAGGTGCGCAAGCGGTATTCGGTCGAAGGCGCGGCTTCGTCCTGGACGTCTTCGTAAGGATAATAGTCGCGATAGGCGCAATCCACGGCGATGTCCACGCCGCCCAGCCAGTCGATGATCGCCTCAAAGCCGGAGAAATCCACCCGCGCGTAAAAGTGAACGTTGATGCCGAAGTTGTAGAAGATGGTTTGGCGCAGCAGCCCGAAGCCGCGTCCAGGCGTCCAATCCAGATTTTCGCCTATTCCGAAGGCGGTGTTGAGCCGGCCCATGTTGCCATGCGGGATGTAGACGAAGAGATCGCGCGGCAGGCTAAGCATCGACGCCGTGCCGGTATCCAGATTCAGCGAAACGATGACCATGGTGTCGGTGCGGATGAAGCTTTCCTGGTTCAGCTGCGCGTCGCTGCCCAGCAGCAGGATATTGACGAGATTATGCGCGCGATGTGCCTCTGGCGCGCGGCTGGGGACGCGCATGCCCGCAAGCCATTTGCCGGCCGTCGGGTTGCGCGGCGCCATCAGCGTGGGCAGGCTGATAGCGACGGCTTCTGATGTCGGCGCCGGCGCGGTCGCCTCAGCCTCTGGTTCGTCGGTTGCTTTGGGCGTCCGGGGGCTCTCGGCGTCGTCCTGCAGCCGGACAATCGCGCCGCCGGCTCGTGAATCCGCGCGTCCATGTGCCGCATTGATGGCGGTGGCGGTCGCTCGATAGGCGGGGGCCCGCGCCGAAGCCGTGCCCGCGCGCGCCCGATCCAGGTCATTGACGGTCGCCAGCCGCATCGCCGTCCAGATGAAGGCGGCCGCAAGCAGCAATGCGATGCCAGCCAAGACGGCCGTAAATGCGCAGCCTAGCCAGCGAGAGAGAACTTGCATCTGTGATTTACCCCACTTTGCTCCCCGTGAAGCGGGCGGTCTGCCGTCCAGTCGCCAGAGGCCCGCGCCGCTCACGGTCGCCCGAATAGTAGCGGCAGGTCGCAAAAGCCGCCCAAAACCAGCGCGCCGCCAGCATCGAACAGGGATAGCCGCAGCCGATGCAGACCCGCGCCAAATGCCTCCGTATTAACCAAGCCCAGCACATCGCTCGCGACTGCGCTCGCCGATACCAGGTGCAGATGATAGTCGTCCGACCAGCTCGGCTTTAGCGCGATGCGATAGTGGCCGCCTTCCGGCACGAGCGCGCTGCCGCTGATCGCGAATACGCCGTCGACCTGAGCCAGGGGCGCTGGCGAGTCGATCTGAGCGGCTTGGCTCTCGCAGCCGAGGGTCGCCGCCGCTTCGCCTTCCACGCGGAAGTCGGGCGCGGGCACGTCAGGCGGCGCCGCCGGAAGCTGCGGCAAAAGCAGTCGCTCGCCTGGGAAAATTCCGCGAATCGGCGCGAAACAATTGCCCGCGCGCAATTCCATCAAGTCGCTGTCCGTGGCCAGCGCCAGCGTCAGCAAAGTATCACCCTCGCCGACCGTATAAGGAAGCCAGTTTTTGGCAGGCTCGCAGCCGCCTTCAGCCGCGAGGTCGGCCGAGCCGAAGGCTGTCGGGGTCGGAATGAGATAGGCGAAGTAAAGCGGCAGCGCTGTCGCCGTGGGCGTGATTGGGCGCGTTGGGTGAGGCGTCGCATCCACGCGCGCGGTTTGCGTCACATCGTCTGTTGCCGTCGGACTGGCAGTGGCTTTCGTCGCGGTAAATTCTGGCGTGGACGTCGCTTCGACTTGCGCCGGCTCTAGCGTGATTTGCGCGGCCGCCGTCGATCGCTGGGCATGGACTTCCGCCGTCAGTGTCGCATTGTCGCCGGCGATTTGAGTTGCATCGAAAGAAGCAGTCGGGCGGGCAATCGCTTCCGTCGCTTTCAATTCTGGAGTGGCCGTCGCTTCGACTTCTGCCGTTTCCTGCGTGATTTGCGCGGCCGCGGTCGCTCGCTGGGAATGGACTTCCGCCGTCAGTGTCGCAACCGCGCGCGCGGTTTGCGTCACATCGTCTGTTGCCGTCGGACTGGCAGTGGCTTTCGTCGCGGTAAATTCTGGCGTGGACGTCGCTTCGACTTGCGCCGGTTCTAGCGTGATTTGCGCGGCCGCCGTCGCTCGCTGGGAATGGACTTCCGCCGCCAGCGTCGTATCCGCGCGCGCGATCTTGGTTTCATCCTCCGTTGCCGTCGGACGGACAATCGCCTTCGTCGCGGTCAATTCTGCCGTGGCCGTCGCAGCGACTTCGGCCGTTTCCTGCGTGAATTGCGCGGCCGCCGTCGCTCGTTCAGACTGGAATTCCGCCGTAAGCGTCGCATCCACGCGCGCGATCTGGGCTTCATCCTCGGTTGCTGTCGGGCTGGCAGTGGCTTTCGTCGCGGTCACAGTTGGCGCGTCCGTCGCTGTCAATTCTGGCGTGTCCGTCGCTTCGACTTCGGCCGTTTCCTGCGTGATTTGCGCGGCCGCCGTCGATCGCTGGGCATGGACTTCCGCCGTAAGCGTCGCATCCACGCGCGCGATCTGGGCTTCATCCTCGGTTGCTGTCGGGCTGGCAATCGCTTCCGTCGCTGTCAATTCTGGCGTTGCCGTCGCTGTCAATTCTGGCGCGTCCGTCGTGGCGACTACCGCCGTTTCCTGCGTGATTTGCGCGGCCGCCGTCGATCGCTGGGCATGGACTTCCGCCGCCAGTGTCGCATTGTCGCTGGCGATTTGAGTTGCATCCTCCGTTGCCGTCGGGCTGACAATCGGTTCCGTCGCTGTCAATTCTGGCGTGGCCGTCGCGGTCAAATCTGGCGTGGCCGTCGCTGTCAATTCTGGCGTGGCCGTCGCTTCGACTTCTGCCGTTTCCTGCGTGATTTGCGCGGCTGCCGTCGCTCTCTCTAACTGGACTTCGGCCGTCAGTGTCTCATCCGCAAGCGCGATCTGGGTTTCATCGTCGGTTGCTGTCGGAATGGCAATCGCCTCCGTCGCGGTCAATTCTGGCGTGGCCGTCGTTTCGACTACCGCCGTTTCCTGCGTGATTTGCGCGGCCGCGGTCGCTCGTTCCGGCTGGAATTCCGCCGTCTGCGTCGCTTCCGCACGCGCGATTTGAGCTACATCCTCCGTCACCGTCGGGCTGGCAATCGCTGTCGTCGCTGTCAATTCTGGCGTGGCCGTCGTTTCGACTACCGCCGTTTCCTGCGTGATTTGCGCGGCCGCGGTCGCTCGCTGAGAATGGACTTCCGCGGTCAGCGTCGCCTCTGCGCGCGCGGTTTGCGTCACATCGTCTGTTGGCGTCGGACTGGCAATCGCTTCCGTCGCTTTCAATTCTGGAGTGGCCGTCGCTGCGACTTGCGCCGTTTCTTGAGTCATTTGCGCGGTCGCCGTCGCTCGTTCCGGCTGGAATTCCGCGGTCAGCGTCGCATTGTCGCCGGCGATTTGAGTTGCAGCGTCAGTTGCCGTCGGGCTGGCAATCGCTTTCGTCGCTGTCAATTCTGGCGTGGCCGTCGCTTCGACTTGCGCCGGTTCTAGTGTGAATTGCGCGGCCGCCGTCGATCGCTGGGCATGGACTTCCGCCGTGAGCGTCGCATCTGCGCGCGCGATCTTGGTTTCATCCTCCGTTGCCGTCGGTCTGGCAATCGCTTCCGTCGCTGTAAAGGCTGGCGTGGCCGTCGCTGTAAATGCTGGCGTGCCCGTCGCTGTCAATTCTGGCGTGGCCGTCGCTGTAAATGCTGGCGCGCCCGTCGCTTCGACTACCGCCGTTTCTTGCGTGATTTGCGTGGTCGCCGTCGCTCGTTCCGGCTGGAATTCCGCCGTCTGCGTCGCTTCCGCACGCGCGATTTGAGCTACATCCTCCGTCACCGTCGGGCTGGCAAACGCTGTCGTCGCTGTCAATTCTGGCGTGGCCGTCGTTTCGACTACCGCCGTTTCCTGCGTGATTTGCGCGGCCGCGGTCGCTCGCTGAGAATGGACTTCCGCGGTCAGCGTCGCATCTGCGCGCGCGATCTTGGTTTCATCCTCGGATGCCGTCGGGATGGCAATCGCTTTCGTCGCGGTCAATTCTGGCGCGGACGTCGCTTCGACTTGCGCCGATTCTCGAGTAAGCTGCGCGGCCGCCGTTGCCCGCGGGGAATGGACTTCGGCCGTAAGCGTCGCATCCGCGCGCGCGATTTGAGCTACATCGAAAGTAGCAGTCGGACTGGCAGTCGTTTCCGTCGCTGTCAATTCTGGCGAGGCCGTCGCGGTCAAATCTGGCGTGGCCGTCGCTTCGACACCGGCCGTTTTTTGCGTGATTTGCGCGGTCGCCGTCGGTCGCCCCGACTGGACTTCCGCCGTAAGCGTCGCATCCACGCGCGCGATCTGGGCTTCATCCTCGGTTGCTGTCGGGCTGGCAGTGGCTTTCGTCGCGGTCACAGTTGGCGCGTCCGTCGCTGTCAATTCTGGCGTGGACGTCGCTGTCAATTCTGGCGCGGACGTCGCTTCGACTTGCGCCGTTTCTTGCGTGATTTGCGCGGTCGCCGTCGCTCGCTGGGAATGGATTTCCGCTGTCAGCGTCGTATCTGCGCGCACGGTTTGCGTCACATCGTCTGTTGCCGTCGGACTGGCAATCGCTTCCGTCGCTGTCAATTCTGGCGAGTCACTCACAACCACTCCGGCCGTTTCCTGCGTGATTTGCGCGGCCGCCGTCGCTCGTTCCGACTTGACTTCCGCCGTCAGCGTCGCATCTGCGCGCGCGATCTGGGCTTCATCCTCGGTTGCCGTCGGACGGACAATCGCTTTCGTCGCGGTCAATTCCGGCGCCGCCGTCGTTTCGACTACCGCCGTTTCCTGCGAGATTTGCGCGGCCGCCGTCGCTCGCTGGGAATTGACTTCGACCTTCAGCGTCGCCTCTGCGCGCGCGGTTTGCGTCACATCGTCTGTTGCTGTCGGAGTGACAATCGCTTCCGTCGCTGTCAATTCTGGCGGGGCCGTCGCTTCAACTACCGCCGTTTCCTGCGTGATTTGCGCGGCCGCCGTCGCTCGCTGGGAATGGACTTCGACCTTCAGCGTCGCCTCTGCGCGCGCGGTTTGCGTCACATCGTCTGTTGCCGTCGGACTGGCAGTGGCTTTCGTCGCGGAAAATTCTGGCGCGGACGTCGCTTCGACTTGCGCCGTTTCTTGCGTGATTTGCGCGGCCGCCGTCGCTCGCTGGGAATGGACTTCCGCCGTGAGCGTCGCATTGTCGCTGGCGATTTGAGTTGCATCGAAAGTCGCTGTCGGGCTGGCAATCGCTTCCGTCGCTGTCAATTCTGGCGTGGACGTCGCTGTCAATTCTGGCGTGTCCGTCGCTTCGACTTCGGCCGTTTCTTGCGTGATTTGCGCGGTCGCCGTCGCTCTCTCTAACTGGACTTCCGCCGTCAGCGTCGCATCCACGCGCGCGATTTGAGTTGCATCGAAAGTCGCTGTCGGGCTGGCAGTGGCTTTCGTCGCGGTCGATTCTGGCGTGCCCGTCGGGTCGACTAGCGGCGTTTCCTGCGCGATTTGCGCGGCCGCGGTCGCTTGCGGAGGATGGACTTCCGCCGTAAGCGTCGCATTGTCGCTGCCGATTTGCGCCGAATCGTCGGTTGCCGTCGGGCTGACAATCGCTTTCGTCGCTGTAAATGCTGGCGTGCCCGTCGCGGTCAAATTCGGCGGGGCCGTCGGGTCGACTAGCGCCGTTTCCTGCGTGATTTGCGCGGCCGCCGTCGCTCTCTCCAACTGGACTTCCGCCGTCAGCGTCGCATTGTCGCCGGCGATTTGAGTAGCATCGTCTGTTGCCGTCGGGCTGACAATCGCTTTCGTCGCTGTCAATTCTGGCGTGGCCGTCGTTTCGACTACCGCCGTTTCCTGCGTGATTTGCGCGGCCGCCGTCGCTCGCTGGGAATGGACTTCGACCTTCAGCGTCGCCTCTGCGCGCGCGGTTTGCGTCACATCGTCTGTTGCTGCCGGAGTGACAATCGTTTCCGTCGCTGTCAATTCTGGCGTGGCCGTCGCTGTCAATTCTGGCGTGGCCGTCGCTGTCAATTCTGGCGTGTCCGTCGCTTCGACTACCGCCGTTTCCTGCGTGATTTGCGCGGCCGCCGTCGCTCGTTCCGGCTGGAATTCCGCCGTCAGTGTCGCATTGTCGCCGGCGATTTGAGTAGCATCGTCGGTTGCTGTCGGAATGGCAATCGCCTCCGTCGCGGTCAATTCTGGCGGGGCCGTCGCTTCAACTACCGCCGTTTCTTGCGTGAATTGCGCGGCCGCCGTCGATCGCTGGGCATGGACTTCCGCCGTAAGCGTCGCATCCACGCGCGCGATCTGGGCTTCATCCTCGGTTGCTGTCGGGCTGGCAGTGGCTTTCGTCGCGGTCACAGTTGGCGCGTCCGTCGCGGTCAATTCTGGCGTATCTGTCACAGCAACTTCGGCCGTAACTTGAGCGGGCTGCGTGGTGTCCGTTGCCCGCGGGGAATGGACTTCGGCCGTCTGCGTCGCATCTGCGCGCGCGATCTGGGTTTCATCCTCTGTTGACGTTGGACTGGCACTGGCTTCCGTCGCTGTCAATTCCGGCGTGGCCGCCGCTGTCAATTCTGGCGCGTCACTCACAACAACTACCGCCGTTTCCTGCGTGATTTGCGCGGCCGCCGTCGATCGCTGGGCATGGACTTCCGCCGTAAGCGTCGCATCCGGGCGCGCGATCTGGGTTTCATCGTCTGTTGACGTTGGACTGGCAATCGCTTTCGTCGCGGTCAAATCTGGCGTGGCCGTCGCGGTCAAATCTGGCGCGTCCGTCGTGGCGACTACCGCCGTTTCTTGCGTGAATTGCGCGGCCGCCGTCGATCGCTGGGCATGGACTTCCGCCGAAAGCGTCGCATCCACGCGCGCGATCTGGGCTTCATCCTCGGTTGCTGTCGGGCTGGCAGTGGCTTTCGTCGCGGTCACAGTTGGCGCGTCCGTCGCGGTCAATTCTGGCGTATCTGTCACAGCAACTTCGGCCGTAACTTGAGCGGGCTGCGTGGTGTCCGTTGCCCGCGGGGAATGGACTTCGGCCGTCTGCGTCGCATCCGCGCGCGCGATTCGAGTCGCACCGTCGGACTCTGTCGCGCTGGCGCTCGCTGTCGTGACTGCCAAATCTGGCGCGGACGTAGCCACAACAGCCGTCGGTCGTCGAGAAGTCGAGCTGGCGAGCATCACCGCGAAAACGATGGCAAACACAAGCGACACCGCCGCAAGCAGAGCTACGATCAGCTCGTTGCTTATGTTGCGCCGCATGAGCTAGTCCTCAATTGACGCAGCCAATTGCAGGGGCAAGGCGAGGTGGAATACGGACCCTTTGCCCGCCTCGCTTGTTATCCAAAGGTCGCCATTTTGGGCGCGCGCAAAGGCTCTGGCGACGCTCAGCCCGACGCCACTATCGCCGTATCCTGGAATCGCGCGATTCTCCGCTCGGTAAATCCGCGCGAATATCCGCCGGGCGTCATTGGCTGAAATGCCGCCACCCATGTCGCTTACGCGGATCTCGCAAGCATCGACCGTCTCGGCGGCGCCAGGCAGCAGCACCGGACCCACTAGCGCGCTTACGGTAATCTGCGAGCCCGCTGGCGACACCGCGCCGGCGTTCGCCACGAGCCGGGCAATGATATGCTGCAGGCTCGCGCCATTGACGTAGAGCGGCGGCAGCGGCTCGTCCAGCGCCAATTCGACCAAGTGACCCTTCGCGGAACCGAGCTCAGTCGCCTCGTCGATTGCCTCTTCAATGATCGAGACCAGATCGATTGCGCCATGCTCGAGGGAAAAGCGAGCGTCTTCCCGCGCGGTCATCTGCTGTATTTCGGCGATAGTATGCGAAAGCCGGCTGATATCGGCGGCGATAAGGCTCAGGACCTGGCGCTGCGCGGCGCCCAGGATGCCGATACTCTCGGCCAGAAGCAGATCCGTATAATCAGAAATCGATGTCATGGGCGCGCGCATATTGCCCAGCATGCTGGTGAAAACTTCGGACGCGTAATGACGATGGACCTGGGTTGCCGCCTGCGCGTCGGCTTCGGCCTCGGGCATCGATTCGCGCCGCGCCGATAGATTGACGCGCGCGTCGCTCAAGTCCAAAGCCAGTTCTTCACGTTGATCGGTCAAGCGTCGAATCTGCGCCTGCAATTCGGCGATTTCGCGGTCGCGGCTGGCTTCCGTTTCCTGGTCGGGGCCCGCGTCCAGCATCGTGTTGACCCTTGCCGTCAGCTGATCACGGATTTCGAGCAGGTTGTCGCGCTCCTCTTCAAGCGCGTCGATCTGGCGCTGGGCCTCCTGCTGGCGCTCGTCCCGGGCCGCGATTTCCGCTTCCAGCGCCTGCGACCTGGCCTGCAGGTCCACGTTTTCCGATTGCGCTTGCTCAATCCGCGATTGAAGGTCTTGCTGCTCGCGCCGCAGTTCCTCGCGCGAATTCAACAGCTGTTCATGGTCGGCGTTCAAGCGTTTGAGTTGGCTTTCAAGGGCTTCGCTGTCGCCGCTTTCGGTCTCCAAAAGCCGCCGACGCTCGTCCAGCAGGGTCCTGCGGTCCTGGTTCGCCATCGCCAGGTGCTGCGTCAAGGTCTTGCGCTCGGCATATAGCTGGATCATCAGCTGCGTCATGGTCGCCACTTCGCCGTCGACGCCCAGCGATTCGAGACGGTTCGTGATCGAATCGAGGCGGCGCTTCTGCTGCTCGCGTTCCAATTCCAGCTGCGCCGATTCATCCGCCAGCGCCCCCAGGATGGCGGTTAAGCCCTCAGCTGTCGCCGACCGCCCCATCACCAGCAGCGCGTTGATATGCTGACGCAGGCGATCGCGGGTCGTCAACAGGAGGTTGTATTCCTTGTGCAGATGCTCGCGGATGATCTGCGCCAGGGCGTCGCCGTCCCCGGCAGCGAGCACGCGAAGTATCGTCTCGGCATCCAGGAGGGCGCGCGCGCTCGCCGCAGTCGTTTGACGAAGTTCGGCATTTTCGTCAAGGGTCGCATTCAAGCGCCGCGCCGTCTCCTGTCCATTCTCGCCTTCCGCCAGCGCCTCCAGCAAGCGAACATGCTGCTCTTGCTGCTGCCGCTGCAGTTCCGCGATCTGACGCGCCATGCGCAGGCTGCGTTCCTTGACCCGCGCCAGGCTCGCCTCCAAGTCCTGGCGGTGGGCTTCCAGCGTTTCGCGATCGACCGCCGCCTCCGCGGTTCTCTCGGCGATATCGTCGATCACGTTCTCGACGGATTCGACGCGAGAAGACGCCGCGTCGTCGCTCCAGGCGAGCAGATTGCCGGCGACGAAGCCGATATCGCGCAGGGCGTCAAGCTCGCCCGGCGTCAGATCCGCCTGTCGATAGGGCGATGCCACCAGCATGATGGCGGCCAGCTCGCCATCCGCGGTCAGTGGCTGCGCATAGACGCTGCAAACGGACTGGATATTCAGGCGGCGAAAGAGGTCTTTGAGTTCGTCCGCATGGTATTCAGGAAAGAGTATCGTCTGTTCGCGCCGAGTCGCCGCTTCGCGCAAGGTGGCCTGCTCGTTAAGATTCAGCGAAAGGCTCCCGAGCGATTGTTCGGCGACCTGGTCGTAGCCCGCAATCACGTCGGCGTATTCGTTTTCCTGCACTCGCAAGAGGGCGCAGACCTCCACTTGCAGCGATTCCAGCGCCGCTTTGACGATCTGCTCGCCGATACGAGCGTCGTCGCGCCTTTCCAGCATGATGCCAATCGCGTTCAGCAGATGCCGCCGATCAGTCGGGGCTGGCGAGGCGCTGAAATTCCAGGACGAAGGCGCCGCCAGCAGGGCGTCCACCTCGTCGCCGGCCGGCGCCTGATCCGCCTCTGGCGCCGGCGTGATGGCGGAGCTCGGCTGCGACGCCGCCAGCACCACTTCCACCAGGCTGTGCTCCAACAAGGCGATCGCCAGGCGATAGATGATCAGCGGCAGCAGCAGCAAACCGGCCAGATAAGCCAGTCGGGTCGCGCCCGAGTAATTGCCGACGCCGCCGCCCGCGGACATCTGGTAGAGATCCCAGCCGTTGCCTGCCACGAAGATGAGGAAGAACAGGATTTTCAGGGGCGCGTCGACAATCCGCCGGTAATTCACCAGGGCGAGCAGAAACCCAAAGCCCGCGAGCCCTGCGGTGACGCCCGCCCAAAGCCGCGCCGGCTCGGTCGCGTTGAAGACGGCGCCGCCATCGTACAAGCCGAGCCAGCCGCGCGCGCTGCCGACGTATAGGAGCGCCAAGCCAAGCGTCGCGGCGAAAACCAGCAGGTTGGAGCGATTTTGCCATCGCTCGAAATCGGCGCTGATGAAGGCCCAGGCCAAAATCAGCAGCGTCAGCGCGAAGACCAGCCGCTCCATTGGCGGCATGAAGGAATCGGCTTCCAGCGGCGAGAAGCGGGCCAGGAAGGCCGCCGCCAGCACAATCAGCCAGAGGACGACCAAGCCGCCGGTCGCCATGACGAAGCGGCGCGTCGCTTGCTCAAATGGAAAGCGGGAACGGTGGCCAAGCGCCAGAAACAGCGACCCCTGGCACAAGCCAATTACCAGAAGGAAGAAAACCAGATTGCCCGGAAACTCAACAAAGACGTTAAGAATATCCAGCGTCGTTAATGACAACTCGCACCATCCGCTATGTTAGCGCCGCTCGCCTGTCTCTGGCCTTCGCCATCTTCGCGCGCGCGCAAGCCAGCCCAAAGGCGCTATTCTTGACGAATCAGTATAGCATAGGGGCAGGTTGCGTACTTGCGAAAGGCGCGATGATTCATGCGCGCCAGCCAGCGCTCCGCAGCAGCCTTTGGCGTTGACGTTCCTGTTTCAACGCTCTACACTCAAACGCATTGGCAGCATAGCAAAGCGCAATTCGTGATCCGAACCGTGTCCGCAGTACTCCGCCGATTTCCCGTCGCGATGCGTTTGCCCTATCTCGCATACCGCCGGGTACAGCCGCGCTATACGATTGGCGTCGCCGCCGTCCTCATGAACGACGAGGGCCGCGTTCTTATCGTCGAACACGCCTATCATCCGCGCTGTCCCTGGGGCTTGCCGGGCGGCTGGATCGACGCTGACGAAGCGCCGGCCGCCGCTGTCATCCGCGAGCTGCGCGAAGAGCTGCAGCTGGACGCGCGGGTCCTGCGGGTCGTGCATGTCGCCAAAACGGCGCCAAACCACCTGGACCTGGCATTTCACTGCGAGGCGCTGAACCCGATTGGCAGACTGAGCCACGAGCTGCTGGCTTATCGATGGGCGGCGCGCGATGAGCTGCCGCGAATCAAGCCTTTCCACCGTCAATCGATAGAATCCGCCATGACGCCTGGCCGCGGGAGCGACACATGGGCGCGAGCTTAAGCGCTCGCCGCAAATCGGGCCTTCCCATACTCCGCGCAATATCCGTTCTGCTTCTGGCCGCGGCCAGCGCCTTGTTCGTTTACGAGCTGGTGGCATTCAGCCGGCGCGAGCAGCAGCTGCCGGCCGGCGTGAGCGTCGCCGGGATCAGCGTGGGCAGATTGAGCGAGCGCGACGCCGTCGCCCGCTGGGAACGCGCTTACGCCGAGCCGATCATCATGCTCTACAACGATGGCTTCATCGATCACCCGATTCAGCTGCATCCGGATCAAGTGGGCTGGCGCATCAGCAGCGAGCCGATGCTGGCGGCCGCCCTGGCCTCTGGCGAGCAAGGCGGCGGGTTCTGGCGGCGTTTTCTCAACTTTCTCTTGGGCATCGAACAGACGGTGGCTCGCGATATCGCCCTGGTCGCCGATTATCAGGAGAACGCGCTCGAAGCCGTCATCAAGGATATCGCGGCGCGCTATGACCGGGTGACGGGCAGAGCCAGCCACGACCTGCAAACCCTCACGGTCCACGCCGGCGCCCGCGGTTACGCGCTCGATTTCGGCGCCGCCATGTCCGCCGTGGATTACGCCTTGCGCTCCGCTGACGATCGCTCCCTCGCCCTTCCCGTCACGCTCGCGGGCGACTCTGGACCCGAGCTTGACGCGCTGCATGATCTCATTATCGACTTTCTCGATAGCCGCGGCTTCATTCACGACGGTCTGGGCACGGTCGCGTCCGTCTATGTGCTCGATCTTTTGACGGGCGACGAAATCAACATTCTGAGCGATGTCGCCTTCTCTGGCGCCAGCACGGTCAAGCTGTCGATCATGCTCGATTACTTCCGCTTTCTGCCATCGGCGCCGGCAGCCGAAGAAGCCTGGCTCATGGCGAATTCCATGTTATGCAGCAACAACGCCTCGTCCAACTTGATCATGGAGATCATCGGCGGCGGCGATATTTTTCGCGGCATCCGCAGCGTCAGCGACACGATCCAGGCGGCCGGCATCGGCAACACCTACATTTCCGCCCCCTTCTATCTGGGCGTCGAAGGCCAGCAGCTGGGATCGATACAGGCGCCGGCGACCGCGCCCAATCCCATATTCGACACCGAGCCCGATCCCTTCAATCAGACGACGGCGGAAGACATGGGCACGCTCTTCAGCCTGATTTACGACTGCGCCGTGTTCAATTCCGGCTTGACTTTCGCCCTGCCCGGCGAGCAGATAACGCAGCGGGAATGCCGGCAAATGCTGGAGCTCGCCAGCGCCAACGATATCGAACGGCTGCTGCAAGGCGGCCTCCCGCCGGACGCGCGAATCGCCCACAAGAACGGCTGGATCTTCGACACCGTCGGCGACGCCGGCATCGTCTATTCGCCGAACGGGCGTCATTACGTCATATCCGTCTTCCTGTGGGAACGAACCGAGTTTCAAGATTACGAGAAGCTCTGGCCCCTGGTCGAGGAAATCTCGCGTGCCGCCTGGAATTTCTTCAACCCGGAGACTGCGCTGCTGGCGCCGCGAAATGACCTGCCGCCGACCGCGCTGGAATGCGAGGGCAATTACCTGCCGCCCGGACCGGAATTCGTGAATCTGGACGACATAAACAGTTGGAAGCGGAATTAGGCCCACGCCAGCGACGCCGCGCTCGCGCCGCGGAAGCGGACTTGCTCGGCCGCCGGTCAATAACTGGCGACGGCGGCCGCTTGCGATTCGTAGATGCGGAAAATCTCGTCCAGCCCGGACATCTCCAGCGCTTCACGCACCCGATCGGATGGCTGGGCCAGCCGCAAATCGCCCTCGACGCGCCGCGCGCGCTTCAAGGCGCTCATCATCTCCCACAGCCCGTCCTGCCCCATGCTGTCGACGCGACCCAAGTCCAGCACCAGGTTTCGCCCGCCGGCGTCGATTTCGTAGGCCAGAAAGGCGCCCAGCTGCTCCGCGCTGGCGCGATCGACGCGGCCACCGGCCTCAATGACCTGTATGTTGCCGTGGCTGGAACGTTCAATCCGCATCAGCATTCTCCTTCTCGCGCAGCAATGCTACAATTGAAGCGCAAGCTCGCGATGGCGGACGACGCCGGCGAGGCTCGCGACAAATTCGACAGGCAAACGATCGCGCCGAGCGCATCATGGACTGGAACTACACCGCGCTGATCGCCGTAACGGCGACGCTGCTCTTTGTGCTGATACAACGCACCGATCCAAAGCGGCGGCGGCTGTCGATTGTCTTTGTGCTGCTCTGCCTGCTCGTCATTCGCCAGAATGCCTTTCTCAAGGGCGATTTGCACGAGGAAACGCTGCTGGCGGTTTTTATCGGCATGATTCTGAGCGGCGCGTTCTGGCTTCTGGTGGGCCGCTACAATCCGGTCGGCGCCGATGACGAGATCAAGGTCATGGGCATGGACGACTGACCGCGCCCGCCGGCTCAGCCGACGATGTTTATCGGAATCACATCCGCGCCTTGCAGCATGGCGACGCTGATGCGCGCGGCCACGTCTTCCGACAGCTTGCGAAAGGCGCGCCCGGCCGCCCTATCCGCGCCGTGTATCGCAATCGGACGCCCATAGTCGCCGCCCTCGCGCACGCTGGCTGATAGGGGAACGCGCCCAAGGAAGGGGACGCCGCGTTGCTTGGCGAGGGCCTCGCCGCCGCCGCTGCCGAAGAATTCGCCCGACATATTCTCTATCACGCCAAGCACGGGAACCTTGAGCTGCTCGAACATGGCGGCCGCGCGGATTGCGTCGGCGACGGCGACGGCCTGCGGCTGAGTCACGATGATGCTTCCCGTAAGCGGAAAGGACTGCGCGAGCGATAGGGGCGCGTCGCCCGTGCCCGGCGGCAGATCGACGATCATATAATCGAGCCGGCCCCATTCCACGTCGGTGAAGAATTGGCGAATCGCGCTGTGCAGCATGGGACCGCGCATGATCATCGGTTTATCCGGCGTCGTCAGGAAGCCAGTGCTGATCAGCTTGACCCCAAAGACTTCCAGGGGCTGCATCTTGTCGTTGGCGACTTTGGGGCGCCCGCTGCCCAAGCCAAACATCTGGGGCAGGTTGGGGTTGAGGATATCGGCGTCGATCAAGCCGACTCTCGCGCCGGCGTCGGCCAGGCACACAGCGAGATTGGTCGCCACCGTGCTCTTGCCCACTCCGCCCTTGCCGCTGCCGATCGCCACGATGCAGTTCATCGGCACGTCCAGCCGGCCATGGATGCGGCGGTCGGTCGGTACCTGCGCGTCCCAGTTGATTCGAATCGCCTCGATGCCCGCCACCTTGCCAAGGATCGCCGCCTCGCAGCGCTCGACGAAAACATCCTTCAAGGGGCAGGCGGGGGTCGTCAGCACAATGGTGAATTCTGCGACGCCATCCGCCACCTTGAGATCGCGCGCCATATTGAGCGAGACGATATCGCGATTGAGCTCCGGCTCGATGACTGTGCCCAGCGCCGCCATGACTTGCTCGTGTATCCCGCTCATGCCACACCTTTCGTCGCGAAATTCAACGTGATTCAACTATAGCATTGAAAGCAAAATATCGCGCGGGATATGCTTCTCGTCCGCCCGCGAAAACGAGAGCTTGCTTGCGTCCGGCTTGGTCTTCATGCTAAAATGGTTGCGACAGCGAGATTAAATTCGCCCGGCGCGAGTTGCCAAAGCACAGTTATGTCGGTCAACCAGGATATTGTTGCCAGACCAATGCAGGAAACGGGACCAGCCAGCGTAAGCGCGGCCAAAGCCTTGCAAGCGAACATGACCTTGTTCATCCAACTCATTGGGCTGGGCGTGGCGCTTTGGGGTCCGTTGATTGTGATTATGATTTGGATGTCGGGCAATTTCGCCGATATCCGGGCGGACTTGGTCGACATGGAGAAGAGGCTCACGGCGCAGATTCAAGAACTCGACGACCGCCTGAGCGCGCGAATTCAAGAGCTCGACGACCGCCTGAGCGCGCGAATTCAAGAACTCGACGACCGCCTGAGCGCGCGAATTCAAGAACTCGACGACCGTATAGACAGCGTAGACAATAAGCTGGTGGCAATTGGCGACATGACCGTCATCGCCTTCACAGACGGCGAAATCACGGGCGATGAACTCGCCGCGATCTGGGAACGGGCGAGCGACGCCTAGGGCTGAAGGCCAACCCGAAAGCATTTACGAAAACTGAATCGTTGGCTCTAGTTGCCGCGTTTGGCGGCGCGTTTGGCTTTGCGTTCCAAGGCTTTGCGCCGCCGTTCTTCGCGCTTGGCGTCGTCTTCCGTCCAGGGCGTGGCGCCCTCCACGGTTGGGGCGGGGCTGGCGTTCGCTTCAGCCGGGGCGGATGCCGCTTCCGTCGTCGCCGCGGGCGCAACCGCGGGTTGAGTCGCGGGCTGCGGAGGGCGTGAACGGGCACTGGCCGCGCCCCTCCGCGCTTCCTTTGCCGCGTCCTTATGCTCCCAGGTCCCGCGGACAAGCATCTCTTCGTAGGCGCGGGTGGGCGCGATGCTGCGCCAGTATGAGTTCGGCTTGGACAAGCGTTCCTTGTCGTGAATGTGATGCGTCGTCCGGTCGTAGCTCGCCAGCTCGTAATCGTGGTCCATCTTGATGGCGTCGAAAGGACAGTATTCAGCGCAGAAACCGCAGTTCATGCAGATATCGATGTCGATGAAGAAAGCCTCGGGCTCGGGCACGGGTCGCCCGGTATCGGGGTCGTTGCCGCGCACGATCCAAATGCACTGCGGCGGGCAGACCTTGGCGCAGATGCCGCAGCTGGTGCACCAGTCTTTGCCGGCGCGCGTGGGATGGTCTTCGTCTTCGACGATGAGAAAAGGCACAAATCGGAAGCGCTCCGGCACGGCCACCTTCTCATCGGGATACTGCACCGTGATCACGCCCTTCGTCTTCGTCCCCTGTCGGATGCCAAAATTGTCGGTCGAGTGATGATACTTGCGGAAGCCATAGCGAATATCGTCGACATACGAGTCGACAAAATGCCGCAAGGTCAGCAGTAGTCCCTTTGCCAAGCCTGTCCCGTACATAGCCTCTCCTTCAGGTGGCTGGCCTGCGCCGCGTTTCTCGCCGTTTGCCCCGGCCGACCCGGACGAGCTAGCGATCGGTCTCGCCCAACACAATGTCGATACTGCCGAGAATGCCGACGACATCCGCCACCTTGTAGCCCCGGCTCATGATGCCCATCGGCGTCAAATTGATGAAGCTGGGGGCGCGCACATGATAACGCCAGGGATTGGACGATCCGCCGCGGCCGCCGGCCGAGACGACATAATAACCCAGTTCGCCTTTGCCATTTTCCACGCGGCCATAGGCTTCGCCATGCGGGACGCGCGGGGCGTATGCGCCCGGTTTGCCATCCGCCCAGATAGAGTCGCCCGCGGTCGATTCCAGGCGGGGCAGGATCTGCTTCAAGATGCGCACGCTCTCGCGCAATTCCGTCACCCGCACGCGATAACGAGCATACATGTCGCCTTCGTCTTCCACCGCGACGTCAAAATCGAGCTCGGGATAAATGCTATAGGGGTCGGCGCGCCGAATATCGTAAGCCACCCCGCTGCCGCGCAGGAGCGGACCGGCGGCGCTGTAATTGATGGCGTCCTCGCGCGAGAGCACGCCGACGCCGATCGAGCGCTCGAGCAGAATCTCGTTCTGGGTCAGCAGCCGCTCGAGCTCGTCAATCGTCCGCGGAATGCGCTCGTTGATCATTTCGGTCAGAAACTGCATCGTGTTGTAATCGCGGACGCGGTCATTGGCGAGGTTGCTGACGCTCTTCAGGCGCTCGGGCAAATCGCCAAACAGGCCGCCGAATCGCATGTAATTGCACATCATGCGGCTGCCGGCCACCGCCTCAAAGAAATCGAGGATGCGCTCGCGTTCCTGCACGAAATAAAGCACGGGCGTGAAGAAGGCGCCGATGTCATTCAGCCAGAATCCAATCGCCCAGAGATGATTCACGATGCGGCTGAGCTCCACCATGAGCACGCGCAGCGCCTCGCAGCGATAGGTCGGCGGGTTGTACTTGCGGCCTAAACTCATCAGCTGCTCGACCGCCAGCACGTAGCCATGATTGTTGCCCATGCTGGAGATGTAGTCCAGGCGGTCGGTGAAGGGGATGTTGTGCAGGTAGGTATTGCGCTCGCCGATCTTCTCGTGATTGCGATGCAGATAGCCCATCACCGGCTCGAGCGAAGTCACCGTCTCGCCGTCCACCGTCAGCACCATGCGGAAGACGCCATGCGTGCTGGGATGATGCGGACCCATATTCACGACCAGCTCGTTCGTCTCGAAGCCGTCTTTGTCCATGATCCGTTCGACATCGACGCCCAGCCCCAGGGACTGATAAACGGCCGTCTCGGACGTGTCCGTCAGGCGGCTCAAATCAATATCGCTCGGATAAGTTACGTTTTTGCCGAAGACGTTCTTCTCTTCGGCGCGGTGCACGTGACCGCCGGGCCAGCGATTGTCGAAGGGCTTTTGATCTTCTTCGTAATAGGCTTCGCGCCAGTCCTTGCGCAGGGGATGCCCGTGAAAGCCCTCCCACATCAGAATCCGCTTGAGATTGGGATGACCCGAGAAGCGGATGCCCATGAGGTCCCAGGCTTCCCGCTCCTGAAAATCGGCGCCGCGCCAGACTGAGACCAGGGAAGGGATTTCCGCCTCGTCGCGGTCGGTCTGCGCCTTGAAGACGAGCGCGGGACCGCCACTGACGCGGTAAGCGTGGTAGACCATCTCCAGGTGATCGCCGGCGCCGAGATAATCGACGGCGGTCGCGCTGGACAAGTAATCAAAGCCCAGGTCGTCGCGGATGACGCGGGCGATATCCAGCAATCGCGCCTTGTCGACGATGACTCCGCCGTAGCCTTCACGATCGTCCAGCGTCACGGCGTCGGCGTATTCGCTCCGCAAGTAAGCGAGCGCTTCGTCGACCGTAGTCGCGTCCAGTTGACTTTCGGGGGCGAGCGCCACGTTGTCCATCAAAGCCTAGTCCTCATCTGCCGCCGCGCGACGGCTGGCTCGCAGGGCTTTCCGCGCCAAAGCCCGCAGCCGCCGCTTCTCGCGGATGTCTTCCGCTTCCGCCCAAGGCGCGACGCCGGTCGGCAAGACAAAGCTCAAGGCGTCGCTGGATACAGGCGCGGCTTCGGCATCCGTGGCGGTCTCGACCGTGGCTTTCGCCGCGACCAGCTGCGTGGCGGCCGGCAACTCGCGCAGGCCGAGGCTCGCTAATTCACCCGCCGCCTGTTCCGCCTGCCGCCGGATCATGTCCATCTGCCGCGGATCAATGATATCGGGCCCCAGCACCGGCACGGGCGTCGGCTCGGCTGTCGATACGCCATACCAAGGCACGTCGTCGCCATTGGCGATGCTCTGGCCGTCGATTTTGCGCTGCAAGGCGATCATGCCATAGAGCAGCGCCTGCGGGGTCGGCGGGCAGCCCGGCACATACACATCCACCGGCAGGTATTTGTCCATGCCCGAAACGACATTATAACCCTCTTTGAAGGGACCGCCGCCGCTCGCGCAGGCGCCCATCGCCAGCACGTATTTTGGCTCTGGCATCTGGTTGTAGAGCCGCACGATCGGCACGACCATCTTCTTGGTCACCGTCCCTGATACGATCATCAGATCGGCTTGACGCGGCGTCGCCCGCATGACCTCGAAGCCGAAGCGCGAGAAATCAAAGCGGGAGGCGGCGGTGGCGATCATTTCTATCGCGCAGCAAGCCAAACCGAAGAGCATGGGCCACATCGAGTTGCGCCGGCCCCAGTTGTAAAGCTGGCTGAGGCTGGTGATCGCGATATTGTTTTCCAATTCGGCCGGGACGGGAAACTCGGTTTGATTCAATTCTTGCAGATTCATGCTGCTCTAGGCCTCGATCTCCTCATACCAGTCGCGCAGAATCTCTTTGAGTATAGCATCATTCACCAGCGCCGGATCGTCAGCGAAGCCCGGCAGCGCCATTATCCACCGATTCAGCTCATCGAGACCCAGATTATCCAAATCCGCCCCGGGATGGGCTTCCATCAGCGCCAGGACGATTTCGTACGCCGAATCCCAATACAGCTTCTGCCCAGTCATGGCTCAGGCGCGAATCCACCCCACCGCTCCGCTTCCGCCCGCGCGTCTTCGCTCGCCGATGTCGCCCTGGCAGTTTAACTGCCGCTTGCATAAGTCGCGCGAATGGTTAAACCGCAACGTAGGTAGTATAGGGTCGCGCCGATAGATTGTCAAGAATTTCACAAACGCGTTTGCGCCCGGCTCAGTCGGCGGCCAGCAGCGTCGCGCCACTGCGATCCACCCGCGACTGTCTGGCGGCGCAATTGATCTCCGCATTGCTGTAGACCCGCTTCATCGCGCTGACGACCCGCTCCGCCGTCCCCGCGTTGTCACATAAGGCGCATAGCGTCGGGCCCGCGCCACCGATGAAAACGGCGATGGCGCCCGCTTGCTTTGCCGCCATCCGCGCCTCCGCGAGCAGGGGAACCAGACAAGCGCGCGCCGGCTCCACCACCAGGTCGCCTTCCATCGCCGCGCCGAGCGCTTCCAGGTCGCTGCGATGCAGGGCGTCAATCAACTGCGCCACCTTGCCTGTCTGATGGATCATGGTCTTCAGCGCGACCTGGCTCGGCAGAATCGCGCGCGCCTGGCTGGTTGGCACGGGGAAATCCGGCGTCGCCAGCGCCAGGTGAAAATCAGCGGGCACAGGCAAGGGACGGATGGCTTCAACCGTGATCCCGGCGACCAGCACGATGCCGCCCAACAGGCAGGGCGCGACATTATCGGCGTGATAGCCGCTGACCAGCGCCTCGCCCTCCAAACAGAATGGCAGCAGTTCCTCGCGCTTGAATGGCTCGCCCGCCAGCTTGTTCAGCGCCATCACCGCCGCGACCGCGCTGGCCGCGCTGCTGCCCAAGCCACTCGCCAGCGGCAGCCCCTTGACAAGCTCGATTCGCAAACCGCGCCGTTCGCCCAGATGATCCAAGAGAGCCCGCGCCGCCACCGAGGCGACGTTTAATTCCGCTTCGCGCGGCAGCTGACCGCCGTCGCCCTGGATATCGGCGATCACGACTTCGGGCTCGTCCTGGAACTCGACGCTTGCGCGATCGCCAAAGCCGCCCAGCGCCAAGCCCAGGATATCAAAGCCGACGCCCAGGTTTGCGACAGTCGCCGGGGCGAAGGCTTCCGCTCTGGAAAATGCCATAGAAGAAAGTTATCCTTGCCGCGAAATCGGCTGCGCGAGGCGAAGGCAATGCCAAGCAGTCTACAATGTATCGATTGCGCGCAACAATACCCAATCCAAACCGTGCGCTACGCCTGCCAAGCCTGTGGCGGCTTGCTGGACGTAAGGCATGATCTGGCTGCGCGGCGCGCGGAGATTACGACCGCCCTCTTTGACAGCCGTCTCGGCGCCTTGGCAGCGCCCTATAACAGCGGCGTCTGGCGCTACAAGGAACTGGTGTACCCCGATGTTGAAGAAAACGCGATCGTCAGCCGAATGGAAGGCAACACCAATCTGTACGAGCGGTCCCCCGTCGCCGCCTTCGCTGGCGTAGACCGGCTCTTCCTCAAGCACGAAGGCGAGAACCCGACCGGTTCCTTCAAAGATCGCGGCATGACAACAGGCCTGACCCAGGCGCGCGTCTTGGGCTTGGAGCGGGTCGCCTGCGCCTCGACCGGCAACACCTCCGCGTCCATGGCGTCGTACGCGGCTTGGGCCGGCATGCAAGGGATCATCTTCCTGCAAGATCAGCAGATCGCGCTGGGCAAGCTGGCGCAGGGCATCGCTTTCGGCGCGACCTGCCTGCAGATCAAAGCCGACTTCGACCGCAATATGGAGCTTGTGCGCCAGATATCGGAAAACATCGGCATCTATCTGCTGAACTCGATCAATCCCTTCCGCCTCGAGGGCCAGAAGTCAATCATGTACGAGGCGCTGCAGCAATTGCGCTGGCAGGTCCCGGATTGGATCGTCGTGCCCGGCGGCAATCTGGGCAACAGTTCGGCGTTTGGCAAAGGGCTGCTGGAAATGCTCGAAGTCGGCTTGATCGACCGGCTGCCGCGCTTGGCCATCATCCAGGCGGAAGGCGCCAATCCGCTCTACCGCCATTTCAGCGCGGGCTTCCGCGATTATAAGGCGGTCAAAGCGGACACCATCGCCACTGCAATCAAGATCGGCAATCCGGTGAATCTGCAAAAGGCGATACGGGCGCTGGAATGGACAAAGGGCGTCGTCGAGGAAGTCAGCGACCAGCAGATCATGGATGCCAAAGCGGTGATAGACGGAGCCGGCATCGGCTGCGAACCGGCCTCGGCCTGCTCGCTGGCCGGGACCCGAAAGCTGGTCGAGCGCGGCATCATCAAGCGCGGCGACAGCGTCTTGGGCGTCTTGACGGGCCACGTGCTGAAAGACCCGGAAGCGACAATCGCATATCACGCAGGCCAGCTGCCCGGTCTTTCGCCGCAATTCGGCAATAGAATGCTGCAAGCTGATGACAGCTTCGACGAGATCGCGCGAATCATTAATGAGTCCGCCTCTCCCGACGCATGACTCCCCCTCCGTCTTTATGGGGGCGGGGGCTTGGGGGCGGGGGTAACCTTCTCCAGCGACGCGTCCAGATCGGCGATGATGTCCTCGGCGTCTTCAATGCCCAGGGCGAAGCGAACCAAATTGTCCCTGATGCCGATCGCCAAACGTTCCTCCCGGCTCAAATCGTAATAGCTGAAGTAGGCCGGCTGTTCGATCAGGCTCTCCGTGCCGCCGAGGCTGGGCGCGATATAGGGGATGCGCAGGCGATCGATGAAGTCGCTCGTCGCCTTGATGTCGCCCGCCACTTCGAAGCTGACGACGCCGCCGAATCCGCTCATTTGCGCGCTGGCCAAGGCGTAATCCGGATGCGATGCCAAGCCCGGATAGTAGACGCGGTCGATCTTGGGATGCCGCTCCAGAAAACGAGCGACCTCGAGCGCCGCGTCGTTCTGATGGCGCACGCGCAGAGCCAGGGTCTTCAAGCCGCGCTCAATGAGGAAAGCCTGATGCGGGTCGATGACGTTGCCGAACATGCCGCGCGCGTCTTTCAGCGCCTTGATGCGAGGTCCCGCGCCCGCGATGACGCCGGCCAGTATGTCGTTATGACCGCCAAAATACTTGGTCGCGCTGTGCATGACGAAGTCGATGCCATATTCCAGTGGCTTCAAGTTCACCGGCGTGGCGAAGGTGGTATCGAGCAAGGTCATGGCGCGGTAGCGTTTGCCCAGCGCCGCCAGATGCGCTAGATCCGCGACCCGCAAATAGGGGTTTGTGGGCGTTTCGGTGAAGATGAAGCGCGTCTTCTTCGGGATGATCGCCGCCTCCAGCGCGTCGGGGTCGCCCATTGGCGCGATGCTCGTCTCTATGCCGAATTTCTTCAGCGTCGTCTGGCAGAATTGCCGCGTCCGCCGATAACAGTCGTCAGTCATGACCAGATGCGTCCCGGGCCGCAGTACGGTCAGGAAGAGCGAGGTCGCCGCCGACATGCCCGAAGGATAGACGACGGCGTCTTCCGCCCCTTCCAGGCTGGCGATGCGCCGCTCGAGCGACCAGACCGACGGATTGCCATACCGGGCGTATTCTTCGCGGTCGAGCTCGCCGCCATAGACTTTCTTCTCAAGAAATTCAATCACCTTCGCCGTATTCTCGAAGGTGTAGGTCGCGCTCTGCACGATTGGGGTCGTCATCGCGTGGAAGCCCTTTTCGCGCTTGGCGCCGCCATGCACGGACCTGGTGCTGGCGCCCTTGGCTCTCCCTTTCGCCGCCCGCTCTGATGCGCTCATCGTCTCGTCCTTAGAATAGAAAAAGCCCAAACCGAAGCGAATACGCCAGTTTGGGCTTCCGCGACTTTCAAGAAAAAGCGACTGTGGCGCAGTCAACGGAAAGACCTGATCGCCAGCGCAAGCAGTTTCTGCGGCAGGCCTCAGGCGTTTACCCTCATCTTCCAGAATCATCTGCCGAAGTTAGCACCTTCCCATTGCCATCTGGGGGTTGCTGTGGCTTCACGGAGTCGGTCTCTCCACCACCTCTGGATAAGCGTAAACTTGCTCTTCAGTTGTTAATCGACAACGAGCTTATCACATTTTCCGTAAAATGGCAAATTGGCGCGCGGGTGTTATCGCCCGCCCTGAACCTGTGCTATGCTACGTGTTGCCTTCCGCAAGAAATGGTCAATGGAAAGCAGGCTGCATGGCAGATTCAGCGCTTAGAGTACGTGGCGGCGCGCCGCTCCACGGCGAAATCACGGTGCAGCGCGCCAAGAACGCGATTCTGGCGATGATCGCCGCTTCGATAGTCGTCGAAGAAGGCGAGACGGTGCTGCGCGAAGTGCCGGAGATCGAGGACGTCCAGCGCGCCTTTGAGCTGCTGCGGGCCGTCGGCGCCCGCGTCCATCACGACCGCCAGCGCAAGACCGCGCGCATAGACGCGTCCGGCGTGCGCAGCGCCGTGCTGCCCGATGAAATCGCCTCCCAATTCCGCGGGTCGGTGCTTTTCCTGGCGCCCCTGCAGATCCGCATGGGCTATGTCGAACTGCCGGGGAGCGGCGGCTGCGACATCGGCACGCGCAGCATCGACTTTCATCATCGCGGTTTCGCGCGCTTGGGCGCCAATGTGCAGTATTTCGAGGATGGCCGCACCATCATCGATCTCGAAGGACGCCGCTTCCAGGGCAGCCTGCTCTACCTGGACCTGCCCAGCCACACCGGAACGGAAAACCTCATGCTGGCGGCGGCGATGGCCGAAGGCGTGACGATCATCGAAAACGCCTCGGTCGAGCCGGAAGTGCTGGATTTCGGCAATTTCCTCAATGCCATGGGCGCCGACATCCGCGGGCTGGGGACGAACACCTTGCGCGTCAATGGCGTGCGCCAGCTCCACGCGGTTGAATACACGCCGATGCCCGACCGGCTGGTGACCGGCACCTTTATGATGGCGGCTGCCATCGCCGGCGGCGACATCACCATCCACGACGCCGAGCCAGCCCACCTGCGCATCGTCATCGCCAAGCTGGAACAGATGGGCGTCGAGATCAGCCTCCAGGGCAAGTCGATTCGCGTGCGCCGCTCGCGTCAAGCAGCCCTGAATCCCATCAATATCCAGACGCATTTTTATCCCGGCTTCCCGACCGATTTGCAGCCCTGCATGGCGGCGCTGTCGTCGTTGGCGGATGGCGCCAGTTATATTCGCGAGCGCATTTTCGACAATCGCTACGGCTATGTGGATGCCCTGCTGCAGATGGGCGCCGACATGCTGATCAGCCAGAGCGGCGTCTGCGTCATCCAAGGCGTGAAGCGGCTGAAACCAGCGCGGATCTCCGCCGATAACATCCGCTCCGGCGCGACCGTGCTGTTGGCCGCCCTGGCCACGGAAGGCGAGAGCTGGATCGACCAGGTGTACCAGATTGATCGCGGCTACGAAGCCATCGAAGACCAGCTCGCGCGGCTGGGCGCGGACGTCACGCGCGTCGGGGCAGTATCAGAATTGAGCCCGCTGCCGGCGCTTTAGCCCTTCGTCCGCCTAGAGCCGGCCCTTGACCGCCGCCGCGAATTCCGCCGTTGACACTGGGCTTTCGCCGGCGCCAGCGATATCCGCCGTGCGCAATCCGGCCGCGAGCGCGCTGTCAATCGCAGCTTCGATCGCGCCCGCTTCCGCTTCCAGGCCCAGGCTGTAACGCAGCAGCATGGCCGCGCTGAGGAACATGCCGATGGGGTTGGCGATGCCCTGCCCGGCGATATCAGGCGCGGAGCCATGCACCGGTTCGTATAAGCCAAAGCTGTCCGCCCGCAGCGACGCCGATGGCAGCATGCCCAAACTGCCAGCCAGGACCGAGGCTTCATCGCTCAGGATATCGCCGAACATATTACCGGCGACGATCACGTCAAAGCTGCCCGGGCGCGTCAGCAGGTGCATCGTCGCCGCGTCCACCAGTAAGTGCTCCAGCTCGACATCGTCGTATTCCTCGTGAACCTCCACGACCGTCCGCCGCCAGAGCCGCATCGACGCCAGGACGTTCGCCTTATCCACCGAGCAGAGCTGCTTCCGCCGCCCCTGCGCCGCGCGAAAAGCGACATTCGCCACCTGCTCCACCTCGCCGCGGCTGTAGCGCATCGTATCGTGCGAGGCGTCGCCATCGCCCTGCTCTTGCCGGTCGCCGAAGTATATGCCGCTGACGAGCTCGCGCACGAAGAGGATATCGACATCTTGCAGCAGCTCGGCCCGCAGCGGCGCATGCTCGACCAAGGCGGGATAAGTCTTCACCGGGCGCAGGTTGGCGAAGAGCCCGAAATGCTGGCGAAGCTGCAGCAAGCCGCGTTCCGGCTGCACGCTGGCCGTGGGGTCCGACCATTTGGGTCCGCCGACCGCGCCGAGCAGAATGGCGTCCGCGCCCTCGCAGATGGCGACCGTTTCCGCCGGCAGCGGATCGCCAAACTCATCGATCGCGATGCCGCCGATTATGCCTTCGACAAACTCAAATTCATGACCCTGTTTCTCGGCGATGAGGGCGAGCAGGTCGGTCGCTTGCGCCACCACTTCCGGTCCGATGCCATCGCCAGGCAATACCGCAATTGTCGCTTTCATTCGTGACTCTCCGTACTCAAGAAAAAAGGCATGCCCGCGACATGCCGTTTACGAGCGGAATTGAGCGCGCGCTACTCGGCAACCGCCAGCGGCGCGTCAACTGAAATGGCGTCCGCGACCGAGAGGCCGTATTCGACGCTGTCCACCAGCGCCAGCCAGCTCGCGCAGATGATATCGGTGCCGGCCCCGACCGTGCTCCAGCGTTCGCGCCCGTTGTAGGAGTCGATCAAGACCCGGGTCACGGCGCCGGTCGCGTTTTCGCTATCGAGGATGCGCACCTTGTAATCGACAAGTTGAATATCGCGCAGGGCGGGATAATTGGGCAAGAGCGCCTTGCGCAGCGCCAGATCCAGCGCGTTCACCGGCCCATTGCCTTCCGCCGCGGTATGCACGACATCGCCGTCCACGTCCAGCTTCACCATCGCTTCGGCCAATTGCCCGCGGCCCCGCCGGTCTTCCACGATCACCGTGAAATCGAGCAGGCTGAAGAGCGGCTTGTAATCGGGCGCGGCGCGGCGCAAACGCACAGCCACCGACGCCTCCGCCCCTTCGAAGGCGAAGCCGGCGTTTTCCAGCTCTTTGATGTCGTTCAGCACGCTCACCGCTTCGTCCTTGCTCACGTCCAGCCCCAGCTCATCGGCTTTGCTCAGCAGGTTGCCGCGGCCGGAGAGATCCGAGACGAGGACGCGCGTTTGGTTGCCGACCTGCCGCGGCTCAATGTGCTGATAGCTATCGACATTGCGCCGGATGGCGGCGACGTGGATGCCGCCCTTGTGCGCGAAGGCGCTCTTGCCGACATAAGGCAGATGCGTATCCGGCGCCAGGTTGGCGATCTCGGCCACGGCCCGCGACAGATGCGTCAAAGCCGCCAAATTGCCGTCTTGCGCCAGGCAGGGCACGCCCATTTTGATGATGAGATCGGGGATGACGCTGCAAAGATTGGCGTTGCCGCAGCGCTCGCCATAGCCGTTGATCGTACCTTGCACATGCGATGCGCCCGCCCGCACCGCCGCCAGCGAATTCGCCACCGCCACCTCGCTGTCATTATGCGTGTGTATGCCGAACTCGGTCTCCGGGAAGAGCTCAATCGCCTTGCGCACGAACTCGGCGACTTCCCAAGGCATGGAGCCGCCGTTGGTATCGCAGAGCACGATGACGTCGGCGCCGCCAGCAGCCGCGGCCGCCAGCGTGTCGAAGCCGTATTCCATATCCAGTTTGGCGCCGTCGAAAAAATGCTCGGCATCGTAGATGACTTCCCGGCCCTGCGCCTTCAGATAGGCCAGGCTGTCCTCGATCATCTTGAGGTTTTCGTCCGCCGTCGTCTGCAAGACATCGGTGACGTGCAGCATGGACGTCTTGCCCACCACCGTCACCACCGGCGTATTCGCCTCCACCAGCGCCCGGATATTGGCGTCATCGGCTGGCGCGATGCCCTTGCGCCGCGTCGAGCCAAATGCCGCGATCTTGGAATAGTGCAAGTCCAGCTGGCGGACCTGCTCAAAATAGGTCGCGTCTTTGGGGTTGGAGCCGGGCCAGCCGCCCTCGATATAATCCACGCCCAATTCGTCCAGACGCTTGGTGATGCGGAGCTTGTCCGCCACCGAGAAGGAGATGCCTTCGCGCTGGCTGCCATCGCGCAGAGTCGTGTCGTAGATCGCGACCTTCTCTTTCACGTCCAGTCTCCTCGTCGCGCTCGCGTCCTCTTTCGCCCTGGTCAAGCGGTGGTCGCGACGCGCTGCGGATGGCTGGCTTCATAGGCGCGCACTTCATCATCCAAAGCCAGAAGGTAGCCCAATTGATCGACGCCGTTGAGCAGGCAATACTTGGAAAAGCCATCCAGCGGGAAATGAAGCCCGCGGCCATCGGGCAGCGTCAATGTCTGCGACTCGACATCGACGCGTATGGTCGTGCTTGGATCTTCTTCCGCCAGGCTGAATAACTGCCGCTGCGTTTCGGCGTCGACGATGATGGGCAGCAAGCCATTCTTGAGCGCGTTGTTGCGGAAAATGTCGGCGAAGTCCGTGCTGACGACCGCCTGAAAGCCGGCCCCCAGCAAAGCCCAGGGCGCATGCTCGCGCGAGCTGCCGCAGCCGAAGTTGTCGCCGGCGATCAAAACCGACGCGCCCGCATAAGCCGGATCGTTCAGAATGAAATCGGGATTGGGCGTTTCGCCATCATCGAGATAGCGCCAGTCGCAGAATGCGGCTTTGCCCAAGCCGGCTTTGTCTGTCACTTTCAGGAAGCGCGCCGGAATGATTTGGTCGGTGTCGATGTCGTTGACCGGGATGGCGACGATGCTGCCTTCGATATGAGAAAGTTTGTCCATTTTGGTGTCCTGTCTTAGTAGAACAGAGGTAGTCGCGCGAATGACTGAATTGCCGTCGGGCGAGTCGTCGCCTCGCCCCTACAGAGCGGAAGACATCAGCGCGCGCGGATCGGCCACGGCGCCGGCGATCGCCGACGCGGCCGCGGTCAGCGGGCTGGCGAGAAAGGTGCGTCCGCCCTTGCCCTGGCGCCCCTCGAAGTTGCGATTGCTGGTCGAGACCGCGTATTGACCCGGCGCCAGCTGGTCGCCATTCATGGCGATGCACATGGAACAGCCGGCTTCGCGCCATTCCGCGCCCGCCTGCCGGAAGATCTCGTCCAGCCCCTCGCTCTCCGCTTGCCGCTTCACCTGCTGCGAGCCCGGCACCACCATCATGCGCAGGCCCTCGGCCACCTTGCGTCCCTTGACGAAATCAGCCGCCAGGCGCAAATCCGAGATGCGCGAATTGGTGCAGCTGCCAAGGAAGACGACATCGATCGCCTTGCCCAGAAGCGGCTGCCCGGGCGCCAGGTCCATATAGGTCAGCGCCTTGTCCAACGCGATTCTCCTGCTGGCGTCGGCTTCGTCGGCCGGCGTCGGCACGGGCGCGGTGATTGGCATGCCCATGCCGGGATTGGTGCCAAATGTGATCATGGGGCCCAGCTCGTCCGCGCGAAGCGTGATTTCCTGGTCAAAAACGGCGCCCTCATCGCTTGGCAGCTCGCGCCAGCGGTTGACCGCGGCCTCCCAGTCCGCCCCGCTCGGGGCATGCTCGCGTCCAGCGATGTATTCGAAAGTAGTCTCATCCGGCGCCACCATACCGGCGCGCGCGCCGCCTTCGATCGACATATTGCAGACGGTCATCCGCCCTTCCATGCTCAAGCCGCGGATGGCGTCGCCGCGGTATTCGATGACGTGGCCCGTGCCGCCGCCGATGCCGATCCTGGCGATGATCGCCAGAATGATATCCTTCGCCGTCACCCCCACGCCCAACTTGCCCTCGACATTCACCGCCATCGTCCTGGGTTTGTTCTGCAGCAGGGTCTGGGTCGCCAGCACATGCCCAAGCTCGCTCGTGCCAATGCCAAACGCGAGCGCGCCAAATGCCCCGTGCGTGCTGGTGTGGCTGTCGCCGCAGACGATGGTCATGCCGGGCTGCGTCAAGCCTTTCTCGGGCCCGATGACGTGCACGATGCCTTGATGCTCGTCGCCCAGCGCGTGCATGGGGATGCCGAAATCGTCGCAGTTCCTGGTGAAGACCTCCAGCTGCTTGGCCGCCATGGCGTCGGCGATCGGGATGATTCCCAGATCGTTTCTCGGCGTGGTCGGCGTGCTGTGATCCATCGTGCCAATCGTCAGATCGGGACGGCGCACTTTCAAGCCGCGCTCGCGCAACATGGTGAAGGCTTGCGGCGAGGTCACCTCGTGCACCAGATGCAAGTCGACATAAAGCACCGCTGGCGCGTCGTCGCTCTGGTCGCGCACGGTATGCGCGTTCCAGACTTTCTCGAAAAGCGTGCGCGCTCCGCCGTTTTCAGTCATTCGATTCTCCCCTTGTCCTTTCCAAGCCGAGGCGATTCAAGACGAAGTCAATCCCACGGTCGCCACATCGCCTTCTGCCGCGACGCCGCCCAAGCCCATGCGCGTGATCATGCGGTTGAGGGCGGCCACGTAGGCTTTCACGCTCGAGACGACGATGTCGCTGTCGGCGCCATATCCGCCGAAGGTGCGGCTGCTGCCCACGGGCGAAATCCTGACCGTGACCTCGCCCAAAGCGTCTATGCCTTCGGTCACGCTGTGCACGTTGAATTCGAGCAGGTCGTTTGGCGCGCCGACGATCTCGTCAATGGCGCGATACGAGGCGTCGACCGGACCCGTGCCCACAGCCGACACGATGATGTCCTCGCCATCTTGGTTTTGCATCTTGACCGTGGCCGTCGGCATGCCCATGGTGCCGCAGACGACCTGAATATCGACCAGGCGAAAGTGATCTTCCGGTTTTTGCGCCGCTTCATCGGCGACCAGCGCTTCCAGATCGGCGTCGGTCACCGTCTTCTTCATATCCGCCAGCTCTTTGAAGCGCCGAAATATGTCCATCAGCTCATCGCCATCGACCTCGTAGCCCAGCTCGCTCAAGCGGACGCGCAAAGCATGCCGGCCACTGAGCTTGCCGAGGACCAGCTTGCTCTGCGTCAAGCCGACATCCTCCGGCATCATGATCTCGAAGGTCTTGGCGTTCTTGAGCACGCCGTCCTGGTGAATGCCCGATTCGTGCGCGAAAGCGTTGGCGCCGACGATGGCTTTGTTGGGCTGCACGGGCATGCCCATATAATTCCTCACCAGGCGGCTCGTCTTCATGATCTGCGTGGTGTCGATGTTGGTGCGCAGATTGTAGAAGCTTTTGCGCGTGTGGATCGCCATCACCACTTCTTCCATGCTGGTGTTGCCGGCGCGCTCGCCGATGCCGTTGATCGTCACCTCGACCTGCCGAACGCCCCGCGTCAAGCCAGCCAGGGTATTCGCGGTGGCCAAGCCCAGATCGTTGTGGCAGTGCACCGACCAGATTACGCCGCTGCCGGGCCCGGCGCCAGGCGTCTCGTTGATGAGCATTTCCAGCGTATCGGCCCACTCGGCCGGCATGACGTAGCCGACCGTATCCGGGATGTTCAGGGTCGTCGCCCCGCATTCTACGGCGACGGCGCAAGCCCGTATCAGGTATTCGGTATCGGTTCTTCCCGCGTCCATCGGGCTGAACTCGACATCATCACAGAGGCTCTTCGCCAAGGTCACGGCGCTGCGTATGCGCTCCAGGCCTTCTTCCTGGTCGATCCGCAGCATCGCCAGGTGGCTGGGCGAGGTGCCGAGAAAGGTGTGGATCCGCGGTTTGGCCGCGTCCTTGACCCCCTCCCAAGCGGTGCGGATATCGCCTTCGAGCGCGCGCGACAAGCCGGCGATCGCCGGACCATCGGCTGTGCCAACTTCGCGGGCGATGCGCTGGACCGCGCGCAGATCATCCGGCGAAGCGGCGGGGAAGCCGGCTTCGATCACGTCGACGCCGAGCCGCGACAGCTGACGGGCGAGCTCCAGCTTTTCGGCGCTGGACAGGGTCGCGCCCGGGCTCTGCTCGCCGTCTCGCAGCGTCGTATCGAAGATGATGACGGTGTTATCGTCGTATGTTCGCTTTGCCATGGGGAGGCGTTCCTTCCTCGAATCGAATTCGGTCGTCAATGACGTTCATCTGGCTAAGGCCAGCAAGACCATCTTCGGACATTCAGGCGCCTCCTTTCTCAATCTCGCCATGCGCTTCGACAGCGTCTTCCATTTGGCTCAATCCTGCTGCTTGATGTTCTTGGCATCGAGGAAGGGCATCATCTGCCGCAGGTCGGCGCCGACCCTCTCGATCAGCAGATCATGTTCGTTTTGGCGGCGCGCGTTGAAATTGGGTCGGCCCTGCCGGTTCTCCTCAATCCACTTGCGCGCGAAGTCGCCGTTCTGGACTTTCTGCAGCACGCCCGCCATCTCTTCCTTGATCGACTCTTCAAATTGATCGCCGATGACATAACCGCCGTGCTCGGCCGTATTGCTGACGCTGTACCACATATAGCTCAGCCCGCCTTCATAGAGCAGGTCGACGATCAGCTTCAGCTCGTGCAGGCATTCGAAATAGGCGACCTCCGGCTGATAACCGGCTTTGACCAGGGTCTCGAAGCTGGCGCGGATCAAGGCGGTGACGCCGCCGCAGAGCACGACTTGCTCGCCAAAAAGGTCGGTCTCGGTCTCTTCCTTGAACGTGGTTTCGATGACGCCGGCGCGCGTGCAGCCGATGGCTTTGGCATAAGCCAGGCCCAAGGCCTTGGCGTTTCCGCTGCCATCCTGCTCGATGGCGATCAGACCGGGCGTGCCAGCGCCTTCGGTGAAGACCTCGCGCACGCGGTGCCCGGGCGCTTTCGGCGCGACCATCGCCACGTCGATCGACGCCGGCGGCACGATCTCCTTGAAATGGATATTGAAGCCGTGCGCGAACATCAGCATGGCCCCGTCCTTCAGGTTAGGCGCGATGTGCTCTTGATAGACGCTGCCCTGGAGCGTATCGGGGATCAAGACCATGACGATATCGGCGCGCGAAGTCGCCTCGGCGACCGTGAAGACCTGCAAGCCGTCGGCCTCGGCTTTGGCTATGCTGCGGCTGCCTTCGTGCAAGCCGATTATGACCTGACAGCCATTGTCGCGGGCGTTCAGCGCGTGGGCGTGTCCCTGGCTGCCATAACCGATCACGGCGATGGTCTTGCCGTCCAGCAGCGTCAAATCCGCGTCATTGTCGTAATAGAGCGTTGCCATGTATGCCTTCTCTCCTGGATTGATGATGAACAGAATCGCCCGCGGCCGCGGCGCCAGCTTCAAACAAGGCGGCCGTTGCCGCTGCGCGCTTTCGACGCCGCCTCGACCAAGGTGCGCCGGTCGATGAAGTTGGTGTCGTGAATGCGCGTGCCCCGCCCCATCGAGACAAGGCCCGTGCGGATCATCTCCACGATGCCGGTCGGGCGCACCCGCTCGATGAACTCTTCGATGATCTCTTCTGTGCCCACCACCTCGATGATGGCGACTTTCGGTCCCACATCGACGATGCGCGCCGGATAGCGGTCGCAGATTTCCGTGATCGTATTGCGCGAAGACGCATCGTCGTTGCGCACCTTGATCAAGGCCAGATCGCGCTCGATATGCGGCTCGTTGTCGATGACGCGCACGTCGATGACGTTGACCAGCTTCTGCAAGTTGGTCGCGATCTTCCGGGCGTATTCGGGCCCCGCGTCCACGCAAATCGTCATGCGCGAGATATGCGGCTTATGCGTGCGCCCGACCGTGAGGCTGTCGATATTGAAGGCGCGCCGCCGAAACAGGCTGGCGATGCGGTTCAGCACGCCGGGCTCGTTTTCCACCAGCGCGACGACTGTGACCTTGTTTTGGATCGCTGCTTCCGCCATCAGGCTTCTCCTGGCTTGGGTCTGCGCTTCATATCGTGCAGGTCGGCGCCGGCTGGCACCATCGGATAGACCATCTCTTCTTTTTCAACGACGAATTCGATCAAGGTCGGTCCATCGATGCTCTGCGCGAAACGCACCGCTTCTTCAATCTCGTCGCGCCGCGTCACGCAGCGGTTGGGGATGCCATAAGCATCGGCCAGCTTGCAGAAATCGGGATTGACCATGGGCGTCGCCTGGTAGCGCTTCTCGAAGAAGAGCTCCTGCCATTGCCGCACCATGCCCAGGAAGTTGTTGTTGATGATGGCGATGTTGACGTTGACGTTTTCTTGCACCGCCGTCGCCATCTCGCAGAGCGTCATCTGGAAGCCGCCGTCGCCGACGATCGCCCAGATCTCTTCATCGGGCATGCCAAACTTGGCGCCGATCGCGGCCGGGAAACCGAAGCCCATCGTGCCCAGCCCGCCGCTGGTGAGCAGGGTCGACGGCCGCTGATGCGGATAATACTGCGCCTCGAGCATCTGATGCTGCCCGACATCGGTCACGGTGATGGCGTCGCCGCCCGTCAGCTTCCATATATCGTTGACCACCTGCGCCGTCAGCAAAATGCCCGGCGTCTCGAAATTCAGAATATCCCGTTCGCTGGAATCCTCCAGCCAGTCGCGGATTTGCCCGATCCAGCCCGGATGCGATTTGCCGGGCAGCTTCGGCAGCAGCTGCGTCAACACAGTCTTCAAGTCGCCGGCGATGCCTACGTCGGCTTTGACGTTTTTGTTGATTTCCGAGCGGTCGATGTCGATATGAATTTTGCGCGCGTTCTGGGCATAGGTCTTCAAATTGCCGGTGACGCGGTCGTCAAAGCGCATGCCCAGCGCGATCAGCAGATCGGCTTCCTGAATCGCCAGATTGGACGAGGCTTCGCCGTGCATGCCCATCATGCCGATGACCAGAGGGTGATCCTCCGGCATCGCGCCTTTGCCCAGCAGGGTCAGTGACACGGGAATCTGCGCCCGCTCCGAAAGTTCGCGCAGTTCGTTCATCGCGCCCGACATCATGATGCCGTGCCCCGCGAGGATAATGGGGCGTTCGGCTTCGGCGATTAAGCGCAGCGCCGCGTCAATTTCATAGTCGCGCGCGGCCCAGGGCGGGTCGTAACCAGGCAGCACAATATCGTCCTGGGGCCAGATGAATTCGGTTTCGGCGTTTTGAACGTCCTTCGGCACATCCACCAGCACGGGCCCCGGGCGCCCGGTTCGCGCAATGTGAAAGGCTTCTTTCATTGTGTAAGCCAATTCGCGCACATCGGTCACCAGATAGTTGTGCTTGGTGATCGGCAGGGTCACGCCAGTGACGTCAGTTTCCTGAAAAGCGTCCGACCCGATCGCCGGGATCGGCACCTGCCCGGTGATCGCCACGATCGCCGACGAGTCCATCATCGCCGTCGCCAGGCCGGTCACCAGATTGGTGGCGCCCGGTCCACTGGTGGCGATGCAGACGCCGACTTTGCCAGTCGCCCGCGCATAGCCGTCCGCCATGTGCGACGCGCCCTGCTCGTGGCGAACGAGCACGTGATGCAGGCGGTCTTCATACTGGCTCATGGCGTCGTAAGTGGGCAGGATCGCGCCGCCAGGATAGCCGAACATGACGTCCACGCCTTCCTGCAACAGGCTCTCCATGATGATTTCCGAACCCTTGAGTTTCATCACCGCCTCCCGCGATAGCCACTCGCCACCGAACTATACTCTTCAGGCGCTGTTGACATGCGTCAGCCAGCCATATTTGTCCGGCGCTTCGCCGGCTGTGATGGCGAAGAATTCGCGCTGCACCGCTTCGGTGATCGGTCCGCGCCCGCCACAGCCAATCGAAATGCGGTCGACCGACTTGACCGGCGTCACTTCAGCCGCCGTCCCGGTGAAGAATATCTCGTCAGCCATGTACAGCATCTCGCGCGCCACCGGCTGGAAGCGCACTTCAATGCCTTGATCGGCCAGAATCGTCAAGGCGCTGTCGCGGGTGATGCCCATCAGAATCGATGACCAGGCGCCCGGCGTATAGACGACGCCATCCAGAATGACGAAGATGTTCTCGCCCGCGCCTTCGCTGACGTAGCCGCTGACATCGAGGGCGATGCCTTCCTGGAAGCCGTTGTCATGCGCTTCCATGCTGACGAACTGGCTGTTGACATAGTTGCCGCCGGCCTTGACCAGCGCCATGTGCGTATCTGGCGCCATGCGCCGGAAGGAACTGATCTGCACGTCCACGCCCTGCTCGATGGCTTCCGCGCCCAGGTATCGCCCCCATTCCATCGTGAAGATGACCGTTTCGACTTCCGTGCGCCCGCGCCCTTCCAAGCCCAAAGCGCCTGCGCCGCGATATATGATGGGACGGATGTAGCAGGAGCTGTGCCCGTTCATGCGCACGGTGTCGATTATCGCCCGGTCCAGTGATTCGGCGGAATTTTCGTGCTCTATCCGCATCACGCGCGCGCCCTGCAGCAGCCGTTCGCTGTGTTCGCGCAGCCGAAAAACGGCAGGACCGGCCGGCGTGGCATAAGCGCGAATGCCCTCGAAAACGCTCGAGCCATAATGCAAGGCATGGGCGCTGACGTGCACCGTCGCCTCGTCCCACTTTACGAATTCTCCGTTGCGCCAAATCCATTCAGCCGTCATTCGTTTTTCCTCGATGTCCTTCGCCTGCAATCCAACTGCGCCCGCGCCGCGCTTTCGTCCGCCGCATGTTCACACTTGCGCGACTGCCGCAAAACGAAAAAGCCCCCCGTGGCTTGGGAGGCTCTCTTTTGCTTTGCCTTTTGCGCGTAACCCGCCCAAGCCCTTAAAGTCCACAGATAATCCCGAGGACGACAAGAAGGACGATAATGACGCTCGATATTGCGTTGGACGCGCTGCGCATGGATTGCTTCTCCAATTCGCGTTACAGCTACATACTTTAGCGAATGAAGCGGGCGCTGTCAAGGAATTCCTTTACGACCAGCCAATTCCCGCGAAAACTCTATGCAAGTTGGCGTGTTTTCGTCGTTTAATCTACACAGTTACGCGGCCAGTATGGCTTTCGCCCGCGCGATTTGCCGCTGAACCGCCTCGGGCGCGGCGCCGCCAAGCGAATCCCGCTGTTGCAGCGAGCGCGCGAAATCGAAGACCTCGGTCACGTCGTCGTCGAAGAGGGGCGAAATGCCGGTGAAGGCGCTCAATGGCAGCTGCGACAGGCTGAGCCCGCGCGCGGAGGCTTCTCGCACCGCCTGCCCAACGACATGGTGCGCCCCCCGAAAAGGCAGACCCTTGCCCACGAGATAATCGGCCAGGTCGGTCGCCAGCAGGTCTTCCGTCAGCGCCGCCGCCATTGCCCCCGCGTTAATTTTCAGATTGAGTACGATCGCCGTGATCACCGGCAGCAGCTGGCTCATGCCGTCAACGGCGTCAAACAGGGCTTCTTTGTCTTCCTGCAAATCTTTGTTGTAGCCGCTGGGCAGGCCTTTGAGGGTCGCCAGGAATCCAGTCAGGCGGCCGATGAGGCGACCCGTCTTGCCGCGGGCCAGCTCCATCGGGTCGGCATTGCGCTTCTGCGGCATCAGACTGGAGCCAGTGCTGTAGCGGTCGTCCAGCGTGATGAAGCCAAAGGCGGGGTTGGAATACAGCAGGACGTCTTCCGCCAGGCGGCTCAGGTGAATGGCGCAGACGGCAATCGCATAGAGCATATCGGCGACGAAATCGCGATCGCTGACCGCGTCCAAACTGTTTTCGCTGGCTTTCTCAAAGCCGAGCTCAGCCGCGATCCAGTCTCGGTCGATGGCGAAAGGCGTGCCAGCCAAGGCGCCCGAACCCAAGGGGCAGGTCGCCGCGCGCCGTCGGGCCTCTTGCAGCCGCTCCAAATCGCGCTCCAGCATCCAGAAGAAGCTCATCAGCCAGTGAGCCGCGCTGATGGGCTGGGCGGGCTGCATGTGCGTGTAGCCAGGCATCAGCGTCTCGGCGTGATTCTCCGCCAGGGAAACGAGCGCCGCCTGCAGCTGTCGCAGGTCGCCGCGCAAGCTGTCGGCCGCGCGCATCGTCCAAAGCCGGAAATCGGTCGCCACCTGATCGTTGCGGCTGCGGCCGGTATGCAGCTTGCCACCGACATCGCCGGCGATTTCGATCAGACGGCGTTCGACCGCCGTGTGGATGTCTTCGTCGCCTTCCGCCAGCGCGAAACGGTCCGACTCGAACTCATGCCGCACGCGCCGCAAGCCCGCGACGATGGTCTCCGCCTCGTCCGCGCGTATCACGCCCGCCTTCGCCAGCGCCCGCGCATACACCATGCTGGCTTCGATGTCTACGGCATAGAGCGCGATATCAAAGCCGATGCTGTCGTTCAGACGGCGCAGGTCCGCATCGCTCCTCTCGCTGAATCGCCCGCCCCATAGGCTCATCGCCGATCCCTTTCGTCCGCCTGAGTTTTTCCGTTTGAATTGCGCAGGTTAGCGGGCTTGCCAAGGCAAGCCCCTGCAGCCTGTTGGAGCGGTTCAGTCGCGCTTGAACTTGCTGTAATCGGGGCTGGCGTGATCGGTCGCGCCGCCGCCCTCGGCTTGCAGCATCGCCTCGACTTTGATCGGCAGGCCGAAGAGCTGGATGAAGCCCTGGGCGTCCTGCTGATTGTAGACGTCTTCTTCGCCGAAGGAGGCGTAATCTTCGCGGTAGAGGCTGTAGGGGCTCTTGCGCCCGGCCACGATGATATTGCCCTTGTAGAGCTTCAGGCGCACCGTGCCGCTCACTGTCCGCTGCGTGACGTCGACGAAGGCGTCGAGCGCCACGCGCAGCTTGCTGTACCACATGCCGTTGTAGACCAGCTCGGCATACTTGCCGGCGATGACGTCCTTGTATTGCATCGTATGTTTATCGAGGCAGATGCTCTCGAGCAGTTGATGCGCCCGATGCAGGATCGTGCCGGCCGGCGTCTCGTATACGCCGCGGCTCTTCATCCCGACCAGGCGATTCTCCACGATATCCGTGCGCCCGATGCCATGCTTCCCGCCCAGAACGTTGAGTGTCGTATACAGCTCGACCGCGCCCAGTTCGTCGCCATTGAGGCTGACGGGGTTGCCCTGCGCAAAGCCAATCTCGATGTATTCGGCTTCATCCGGCGCGCATTCCGGCTCGCTGGTCAGCTGGTACATGGGCGCTTCCGGCTCGTTCCAGGGGTTCTCCAGCAGACCGCCCTCGTGCGAGAGATGAAAAATGTTGCGGTCGCGGCTGTAGATGTCTTTTTCCGTATGCGAGACCGGGACGCGGAACTCCTCGGCGTAAGCCAGCGCGTCTTCGCGGCTGCGGATGTCCCATTCCCGCCAGGGCGCGATCGTCTTCAGCTTCGGGTTCAGCGCCATCGTCGACACCTCGAAGCGCACCTGGTCGTTGCCTTTGCCCGTGCAGCCATGGGCGACGGCGTCGGCCTGCTCCTGCGCCGCGATCTCTACCAGATGCTTGGCGATCAAGGGTCGGGCGAAGGAAGTGCCCAGCAGGTATTCGCGCTCGTAGACGGCGCCCGCCCGCATCGTCGGAAAGACGAAGGCCGTCAAGAACTCCTCGCGCAGGTCGCGGATGTAGAGCTTGGACGCGCCCGACGCCAGCGCCTTCGCTTCCAGCCCGTCCAACTCTTCTTCTTGCCCGAGGTCGGCGCAGAAGCAAACGACCTCGCAGCCGTAATTGTTCTTGAGCCAAGGCACGATCACCGATGTGTCCAGCCCGCCGCTATACGCCAGCACAACTTTTTTCACCTCAGATGTCGCCATCGCGCCGCTCCCGATTGTCCGCTTCTTTGTCGCGCCTAGTGTAATCGAAGTTTCGTCTTTTGGAAGTGGATGGCGTGGCGCTTCCAGCCTCGGCCCCGGCGCAACCTGACGGCAGTTTTGAATTGCAAGGTCATGCGCTCGGATTGCCCCCACCCCAAACCCCTCCCCGACCGCCTGTGTCTACGCGGCGCATAATGAGGGAGGGGCTTCAACGCCGTGCGCAATTGGCGACAACTCCCCTTCCCTCCTTGTGGGGGTAAGGGGCCGGGGGATGGGGGGCTTGACGCGATATCAATATGATTCACCACTCTCCATTCGAGTAGCCGCTTGCGGAAGCGCCAGGGCGCCGCTAGAATGAGCCTGGATGAATCGAGGTGGCAGAGGCGGGGCTGGCGATGACGACGGTGGACAAGCTGAAAGAAATGCGCGACGACAAAGCGCGCCCGCATCTGGCGCAGTACGCGCCGGTATGGCTGCTGCATGATGACATTCTGGCGGAAGACGAGTCCATCCAGTTTCACGTGCTCTTCCAGCACAATCTGCATGGCTGGGTCAACCGCCGCTATCGTTATGACGGCTTCAACAACACGCTTTATCACAAGGGACAGACGGCGCTATCCGAAGACGAGGCGCTGGATTATATGCTCGAGAACCCCTATATCGCGGCGGATGTCGACGATATCCCCAATGCTTACGGCGGTTAATGCCGCTTCTGTTTCTGGCAAGCGAGTTCTTCAAAGACCCGCAGCAACCGCTCGGCGATGCGCGACCAGGCGTATTCCTGGGCGATGCGAGAGGCGGCTTCGCCCATGTCCGCCGTCCTTGACGGGTCGGTCAGCAGCTCGATGACGCACTCCGCCAGCGAGATCGGCTCGCGCGCGGGGATGTGAAAGCCCGTCTCTTTATCGCGCACGAGAAACTGCAAGCCGCCCACCTGCGAGGCGATCACCGGCGTGCCCGATGACATGGCTTCCAGCGCCACCATGCCAAAGGACTCGTAATCGGAAGGCATGACCACGGCGTTCGCGGCCGCGTAAAATCTCGGCAGCTCGATCTGTTCTTTCGCGCCGACGAAGCTGACCAGCTGGTCGATGCCCAGCTTGACGCTCAGCGCTTGCAGACGTTTCATTTCGCGATCGCGGCCGCTTGCGGGGTCGCCGCCGACGATCATGAAGCGCAGGTTGCGCAGAAGCGCGGGCGCGCGGTCCCGCAAGACGCGCAGCGCCTCCAGAATGGTGTCGACGGCTTTCAGCGGCTCGATCCGCCCGACGAAGAGCAGCAGGCTGCTTTCGCGCTGGATGCCGAGGTCCGCGCGCGCGCGCTCACGCGATATGACTTTATTGAAGCGCTCGGTATTGACGCCCGGCGGAATGACGGCGATCTGCCGGCGCCCCGCGCGATACAGCCAGCGGAGCTGCGCCTGCTCGGCCGGCGTCGCGGCGATGACGCGATCGGCCGACTGGAGGATGCTCAGCTCGGTCATGATGCGGCGGTCGGGCTGATAGAACTCGTTGACCTCGATGCGCTTCTTCATGTGCCCGAGCGTGTGAAACATGTGCGCGTAGCGGATGCCCCAGGCTTCTTTAAGCTTCGCCGCCACCCAGCCGCTAAGCCAGTAGTGGCTGTAGACCAGGTCGTAACGCAGATTGCGCAGGGTCGCGTAAGCCATCAGATTGGCGGTGAATTCGGACAAATGCTCAAATTGCGCGTCCGGGGTCAAAGGCTGTGGCGGGCCAGCGTCCAGCGTGATCAGGCGGACCTTCTCGCCAATGGAGCCGTCGACCGCCGCTTCCATGGGCGACGAGCGCCGTGTGAAGACGTCGACGTTCAAGCCCAGCGTGCCGAGCTCGCGCGAAAGCTCGCGAATATAGACGTTCATGCCGCCGGTCTTGGCGCCGCCCATTGGCGCGAGGGGGCTGGCATGCACGCTTAGCAGCGCGATTCGTCGTATCCCCATAGCGGCTTCGCCTCGGCAAGATGAGAAGCTAGCTGGCGCGGATATTCATCACCGCCGTGTCGCGCCCGCCCATGCGATACTTGTAGGGCTCGTCGCCGCGCAGGAAGTCGTAATAGGCGAAGCCCTGTTCGATGGCGTGGCGGATGTTGTAGGCGAGCAGCACGATGCCCGGGCTCAAGTCGGCATAATCGTCGTGCGCCAGCCCCGAGTTGTAGACCATGACGCGGTTGCCATAAATGAAGTTGATGTAGGCGGCGGCGCGCTCGTCGCCGATGGTCAGGAAGTTCAGCTGCAGCCAGCCACGCGCTTGCAGCAGCGGCACAATCGACCGAAAGAAACGCAGGTTGCCCTCGTCCTGCAGGAAGAGCCGCTTTTCCGGATCGCTGGCCGCCATCAGCCGCACAAACTGCGACACTTCTTCGTTCAAGTCGTGGCCGCCATTGACGATATACCAGTCGATCGATTCGTCGCTGCCTTGGATGCGCCGCATCTTCCGCCGCACTTCATGCCGCTGCTTCTTGTCCAGCAGGCGCAGGTAGCCGCTCCAATCCGCCGGCAGCTCAATGACCGGGCAGACTTCCTGCTGTTCGACCGCCGTTTCAAAGCCGCGGCGCCGCAGCAGCGCCGGCAAGAGACGCCTGGTTGGCGAGTCGTCAGGGATATTGCAAAAGTCAAGCAGATCGTAGCGGTCGCGATGCGCCATCAGGTAATCGGCGAAGGCGGCGTAAACAGCGTCCAAATCAGCTTCGTCGACGATGAAATCCAGATAATCGGTGACGTCCACGCAGCCGATGATCTGGACGGAACGCCCATGCTCGGATTGGGAGCGGAACAGGGGCGCGATGCCCTTTGCTTGCCCCGCGTCGTAACAAACCAGAATCCAGAGCTCGCCCGGCTTATAGGCTTCCCACCAGGTGCGCTGCCATTCCCAGGTGAAGAAGACGCGGTTCATCGGCGCGCGCGCGAGCAAATCGTTCCACACCGATTTCAGATCCTCGAATGCGGCCGCATCCAGAAAAGCCTTAACTTCCACTCGTGATCTTTGCTCCCGACTCATTTATTTTGCGCTTCAAACCAAGCTAGTGACAGCAAATGCCGCGCGGTTCTTACTTGAGCGCCAGCCGTCGCTCGCGGTTTGTCCCGGCTCAAGCGCCCGTTGCTTTTGGCTTGGACGCGTCGTTGCCCCATTCCTTCCACGAGCCGTCATAGAGCCGCAGATTGCGCGCGCCTGCCACCTCCAGCGCCAGCAGGCCGAAGGAGGCCGAGACGCCGGAATTGCAATAGATCACCGTCTCGCCGGCATCGAGGGCGACGCCCGCCTCGTCAAAACAGGCTCGCAAGGCTTCAAGTGATTTCAGCGTCATGTCGTCGGCGACCATCGTCTTGCGCGGCAGACTAATCGCGCCGGGGATGCGCCCGCCCTGCCGCGCCCGCGACGCGTCTCCCCTGAACTCGGCCGGCGAGCGCACGTCAAGGATCTGCAGCGCGCCCGATTTTATGCCGCTCAAGATCTCATCGGCATTCGCCTTCAGCGCCGGGTTGACGCGCGGCGTGAATGTCGCCCGCGCCACCTGCGGAATATCGGCGCTCACCGGGCGCCCTTCCGCCCGCCACTTGTCCCAGCCGCCATCGAGCACGGCGACGCGCTCGTGCCCGTAATAGCGCAGCGCCCAGCGCAGCCGGCACGCGAACATGCTCGCGGCGTTGTCGTAGATGACGACGGCGGTTTCATTGCCGATGCCAAGCTCGCCCATCAAGGCGGCGAAGCGCTCCGGCGACGCCACGTCATTGGATGGCGAGCCCGGCTCGGCGAAGTCCGCCTGCCAATCCACGAAGACGGCATTCGGGATATGCCCCCGCTCGTAACCGGCGCGATCCGTGAAATAATGCGGCGGCGGCTGCGTCGGCGGCAGCACCGCGCCACGCAGCTCGATGACGCGCAGTCCCGGATCGTGCAAATGCGCCTCCAGCCAGGCGGTCGATACCAGTGGCGACTTCATAGGCTTCACGCTTCTATTTCGCTTGTCATTTCCGATGCGCTCAATTTTACACCGCTTCACGCGCCACCGCGAGTTCAAGCGTAATGTCGCGCGCAATCCAATTACGCTATAATGAGCGAAAGCAACGAGCCGGATACTGATGAAGAAACGCATCCGCGGGCTGAAGCGCTCCGTATTCCAGTTGGATTTCGACCTGTATCGCGTCAAGGCGCCGATAGACGAATACCCCGGCCAGCACCTCAGCGTCATTGATCTTTCGCCGCAAGACGTAGAAAACACCATCTTCTTCCAGCATGGATTCGCCGGCGTGGCGGAGTCCTGGGAATGGCAGCTGGCGCATTTCGCCAATGGACACCGCGTCATCGCGCCCGATTTGCGCGGCCATGGGCAGAGCGACGCCCCCCACAGCGAGTATTCGATGCCGGAACTGGTTCAGGATATGCACAAGATCGTACAAACGCTGAACCTGCCCGAGCGCTTTGTGCTGGTCGGCCATTCATTTGGGGGCGCGGTCTGCATTGAATACGCCCGCGCCTATCCCGAACGCCTCGAAAAGCTCATCTTGATCGCGACCGCCGGCGAATATCCTGTGCCCAAGATCGCCGCCGTCCTCTTCCGTATTCCCGTGCATCTCGCCTTGCCATTCTGGCGCTACCGCCGCCGCTGGGATGCCGAATATCATGTGCTGAAGTCGATGTTTCACAACAATTTGCATATCTGGCAAGCATGGTCGCATCTGCGCGACATCCAGACTGAGACCCTGGTCATCACCGGCGAGCGCGACAACTACTTCCCGCGCTACGTGTATGACGAAGTCGCCAAATTGATCCCAGGCGCCGAAGTCTTCGATATCGGCTCGGCGAAACACAAGGTCCAGCTGGAGCGGCACGAAGCCGTCAACCGCGCGATCGAGCGCTTCGTCGAGATGGCGCGGCGGACGAGCTGGCGTTCGGAGACGGCGACGGACAGGCTGGCGAAGGGACGTCCCTGGCTCGGGCATTACGATAAAGACGTGCCGCATACGATTCCGATACCGCAGCAGCCGCTCTTTCGTTTCCTGGAGAGCGTGGCCGACTGGGCGCCGAAGCGCGACGCCGTCGTCTTTTATGGCAAGTCCATGACCTATCGCGAGCTGGAAGCCAAGGTCAATCAGTTCGCGCATGGCTTGCTGTCTTTGGGCGTGCAGCCGGGCGACCGGGTGCAGATCGTGCTGCCCAACACGCCGCAATTCATCATCGCCTATTACGCCATCCTCAAGATCGGCGCGGTGGTCGTCTTGTCCAACCCGGACGCCAACGCCGAACTGGTCGTCAGCCACGCGCGCGAAACCGACGCCAAAGTCCTGGTCACGCTGAGCGCTTTCAGCAAGCTCGCGCAGCTGCTGCAAAAGCAAGCCGGCGCCGAGACCCTGATCTTCACCAGCATCGGCAAGCAGGTCGCCACCAGCATCGGCTCGGCATTCGGGCGGCATAAGCAGAGCACGTCTGAAGATGAAGACCTCGCCAGGGAGATCGGCCTCTCCATGTCCGCGCTGATGGAGGAGCGCGACGTCCGCCCGCCCGCCATCGATGTGGCGCATACCGACCTGGCCGTCATCTCGTACACCAGCGGCACGATCGGCAAGCCCAAAGGCGTCTGCCTGACGCACCGCAACCTGGTCGCCAACGCCCTGCAGACCCGCCACTGGATGTCCGAAGTCGAATATGGCAAAGAAGTGGTCATGGCGGTTGTGCCCTTCGAGCACAGCTATGGCATGACCACGGCGATGAACCTGCCAATCATGATCGCGGCGAAAATCGTCATCATCTCGGTATTCGAGCTGAAGCAGGTGCTGGAGCAGATTCAGCGCTACAAACCCACGCTCTTCCCCGGCGTGCCCTCCATGTTCACGCTCTTGAACCAGGCGCCGAACATCCGCAGTTATGGCATGTCGTCGATCAAAGCCTGCATCAGCGGCGCAGCGCCCCTGCCCATCGAGGTGCAAGAAGCCTTCGAGAAGCTGACCCGCGGCCGCCTGGTCGAAGGTTACGGTCTGACGGAAGCGGGCCCCGTGACCCATTCCAACCCGCTCTATGGCTTGCGCAAGGTCGGCTCGATCGGCGTGCCCCTGCCCAATACCGATGCCAAGATCGTCGATCTGCTGACGAGCGAGGATCTGCCAAGCGGGCAAATCGGCGAGATGGTCGTCAAGGGTCCGCAGGTCATGAGCGGCTATTGGCGGCGGACGGAAGACAAAGACGCGGTCGTTCGGGATGGCTGGCTGCATACGGGCGATGTCGCCGTCATGGACGACGAGGGCTATTTCAAGATCATCAGCCGCAAACGCGATACGATCTTCACGGGCGATTTCAGCGTCTACCCGCGCGATGTCGAAGAAGTATTGTATGAGCATAACAAAGTGCTGGAAGCGGCTGTCATCGGCGTCGGGCGCGAAGGCGGCGAGCAAAAGGTCAAAGCCTTCGTTGTGCCGCGGCCCAACAGCAGCCTTTCCAAAGCGGAATTGCTCGAGCTGTGCAAGCGCCGCCTGGAAGAATACGCCGTGCCTTGGGAGATCGAATTCCGCGAGGCGCTGCCGCGGTCCTTCATCGGCAAGGTGCTGCGCCGCGTGCTGCATGAAGACAATCACGCGCGCCGCTAGCGCCGTCCGCGCCAAGCATTCGGGTGACTCGCTCTGATGCCTGCCTTGCCGCTTTTTCCGCTCAACACCGTGCTCTTCCCCGGCATGCAGCTAAAGCTCCACATCTTTGAAGAGCGCTACAAGCTCATGATCAACAGCTGCCTGGAATTGAAGAAAGACTTCGGCGTCGTGCTGATCAAGGAAGGACGAGAGGCTTTTGGGCGCGTGGCGACGCCTCACGCGGTTGGCTGCGCCGCCAGCATCAGCGAGGTCCAGCGCTTGCCTATGGGCCGAATGAACATCACCGCCGTCGGTCAGCGGCGTTTTCAAATCAAAGCGATCGACCGCAGCCAGCCCTTCTTGCGCGGCGAGGTTGAATACTTCTTGCCGCAGGAAGACAAGCCCGAAGTCATCCGCCGCGGCGCCCGCCAGCTGCGTCCCTTGATCATTCGCTATCTCGAGACCCTCTCGTCATCGGAAGACGCGACATTCGACCCCAGCCAGATGCCCGATGGCCCGCGGGCGGTGGCGCAGATCGCTTCCATCCTGCTGCAGTCGGACAGCGCGCAAAAGCAAGAGCTGCTGGCGATGCGGAGCCTGTCTCGCCTGCTGCTCACCCTCGTTGAGATCTACCGCCTCGAGACCCTGCTCTTGAGCGTGCGCATGTCGCCGCCGGGCAAAGACTTCAACATTGGCCCCTTTTCGAGCAACTGAATCGGCCGCCAGCGTATAAACTCTGAGTGAAAAGATCTGCCGCCAGCGCATTCGCCGAGAAGGCTCGCGTCGGGCGCCGACGCCGCCACGGGATAGCCGCCGTGAGAGACATACTGACCATTTCGCTGCGCGCGATTATGCTCGTGGCCTTCACCGTCCTGTCATTGGAAGCCGCGCTCCAAGTCGCCTTCCCGCATCTGCCGCGCGAGATCGTCCGGCGCATGCCCCAGTATCAGGAGCGGCTTGGGCATCGCCTGGTCACCGAGCATGGCGCGCGCGAATTCCCGGCCGGCCAAGTCATTGATTTTGAAGTGACGCCGCGCAGTGGCGATTTGTACGAGATCTCCTGTCTGTCGCGGGACGTCCTCGAGGACTTTGCGCCTTATCGCGTGTCTTTCAGGCGCGACGCCCATGGCTTCCGCAACGACGAGCCTTGGCCCGATGATGTCGACCTGGTGGTGATGGGCGACTCGTTCACGAATGGCGGCCGCATCCAGGCGCCCTACTGGCAGAGCCTCTCGGACGCGATACTGGTCTTGGCCACGCCGGGCATCGGCACGCTCGAGCAGCAGCGCCTCTTCGAAGCCTATGCCCTGCCGCGAGAGCCGGAAACCGTCGTGATCGCCTTCTTCGCCGGCAACGACCTAGACGACACGCAGTTCTTCGCCGATATGCAGCGCGACGGCATCACCCGCCGCGACATCGCCCATCGAGGCAAGACGCCGCTGGATTACTCGGTGGTGTTTCGCCTGCTCCAATTCATCGCCGACGCCACCGTATTCGCCCCGAAACGCCCCTGCCATTACCCGCGCATCGCCCATACCGAGCCGCCATCACAAATTGTCTTCGCCAAAATCTTCCTGCCAACGCTCGGCGCGGACAGAGACAGCCTTCTGGCCAGCGATAAACTGCGCTTGACCCGCGAGAGCCTCAGCGAAATGGCGGCCGCTCTGCGCGCCAAAGACGCCGAACTGATCCTCATGTACATCCCCTCCAAACCCGAGCTTTACTGGACCTATCTGGACGATGCCAGCAAGTCAATCATCGTAGCCGTCCATTCGCGCGACACCCGCCTCAAGGACCTGGACACGATCGACCTTAACCTGCATGTCCAGCGCGAGGTGATGCGCGAGACTGCGGATGAGCTGGGCATCGGCTTCCTCGATCTGACGGCGCCGCTGGACGAGGCGATCCGCGCCGGGCAGTCGCCTTATTTCTTCGCCGACACGCATTGGAATCAGCTCGGGCATGATATTGCCCGTAACGCCTTGAAGGACTTTCTTGAACGACAGGCGCTGACGGACTGATCGGAGAGCCCGACCTATGTGGAGAGACATAGTCGGCATTGCCTTTCGCGCTCTGATGCTTCTGCTCGCCACGATATTGGCGCTGGAAGCGGCTTTGCAGCTGGGCTTCACCCTGCTGCCAGATGACTTGATAAGCGATATGCCGCAGTATCTCGAACGAATCGGCTGGCAGCTGACTGCCGAGCACGGCGCGCGCGAATACCCGGCCGGGCAGATCGTCGCGCGCGAGGTGACGCCACTGTCCGGCGACCTATACAGCCTCTCCTGCCTCGAGCCGCGCGATGCCCAGCCGATGGAAAGCTATAGCCTATCGTATAAGCGCGACCGACATGGCTTTCGCAATACCGACCCCTGGCCCGACGATGTGGAACTGGTCGTGATTGGCGATTCCTTCACCGATGCCGAGCTCGTGCAGACGCCTTACTGGCAGGGTCTGCCCTATGCCACGCTGGGGCTGGCTTTGCGCGACTCGGGACAATTGGAACAGCAGCGGCTCTTCGAATTTTATGGCTTGCCGCGGCAGCCCGAAACGCTGGTGGTCGGCTTCTTCGCTGGCAACGACTTGGCGAACAACCGGCATTTTGCCCAGATGAGGTTGGATGGCAAGACCTGGCGCGACCGTTATCAGCGTGTATCCGAGCCCTTTAAGTATTTGGTTGTATTCCGCGCGCTGGAATGGCTGGCCGAGCTGACCAGACCGGGGAAAGAAGAACGATGGTGTCATTACCCATACTTCGCCGAAACCGAGCCGCCGACGCCAGTAGCCTTCTTTCATCACTACGTGCGCGCGCTAGGTCTGGACGCGGAAGAAATCCGGCAATCCGACGACTTGCAGCTGACGCGCGACAGCCTGAGCGAAATGCAAGCCGCGATGCAGGCCAACAATGGCAATGTCATCCTGATGTACATTCCCTCCAAGCCCGAAATCTACTGGAAGCATCTCGATGCCAATACCAAGCTGTGGCTCATCGGCCACGAAGAGCGGCGATTCGGCAATATGCCGTCGCCAGAGACCATAGACGAGAACACTCAGGATAAGCGCGATGTGATGCGCGAGACGGCCGATGAGCTCGGGATCGGCTTCCTCGATATGACCGAGCCGCTCGATGACGCCATCCGCGCCGGGCAGTCACCCTATTTCTTCGCCGACACGCATTGGAATCAACTGGGACACGATATCGCCAGAATCGCCTTGCTTGACTTTCTGAATCGGACTAACCTAGAAAGGTGACTTGCGCGGCTGGCCAACAGGTGACAGCCGCGCCACAACTTTGCGCCCCAAGCGCTGGAAAATGCGTCTTCCCCTCCCTGACTCGTCGGATGCCCGCCATAGAGATGGCGGGAAGGGGGCCGGGGGTGGGTTTGCCGCGCGACAGGAGTCTCAAATTGAAAAAGCTCTGGAAGATCGCCTGGGAGCGTTTCAGCGTCAATTCGGCGATCGTCGCCGATATCAACGGGCGCTTCATCGCGACCGCGTTCTACTTCACCATCATGGTTCCTTTTGGCTTGCTCTCGGCGCTCTTCATGGACCCCCTGCGCAAACGGCAAAGCGCCGCCAGCTGGACTGAACGCGATCCGGTAGCGACCGATATCACCTCGGCGCGAGAACAAGGCTAGCGATGTACATCCTCGGCATATCGGCTTTCTATCACGACTCCGCGGCCGCCCTGCTGCATGAAGGCGAGCTGGTCGCGGCCGCCATGGAAGAGCGATTCTCGCGCGTGAAGCACGACAGCGGCTTCCCCCAACTGGCGGCTGAGTTCTGTTTGCGGCAGGCGGGCATCGAGGCGGGCGACCTGGATTACGTCGTCTTTTATGAGAAGCCGCTGCAGAAGTTCGAGCGCATCTTGCAGACGACGCTGAACACTTTCCCGCGCTCTTCGGGGCTCTGGCGCGAATCGATGATGACCTGGCTTAGCGACAAGCTCTGGGTACGCAGCCATATTGCGCGCGGGCTCGGCGTCGCCTACGACAAGATTCTCTTCTGCGACCATCACATGAGCCACGCCGCCAGCGCCTTCTTCGCCTGCCCCTTCAAAGACGCCGCCATTCTCACCGTCGATGGCGTCGGCGAATGGACGACGACCACCTTGGGCGCGGGCGCGAGCTCGCTGGGCGACGCCGAAGACAAGCCGCCGACAATCGAGCTCTTTGAAGAGCAGCGCTTCCCGCATTCGCTGGGTCTGCTCTATTCCACATTCACCGCCTGGCTGGGCTTCCGCGTCAACAACGGCGAGTACAAGGTAATGGGCATGAGCCCCTATGGCTCGCCGCGTTTCATGGACAAGATTCACCAAGTCGCGGAGGCCGACGAGCGCAGCGGCGCCTTCCAGCTGAATATGGATTACTTCGATTTTCACCGCTCGACGACGCGGAGTTACAGCCGCAAATTCCTCGAGCTCTTCGGCGAGAAGCGCGTCGACAGCGCCGACTTTTTCACGATGCGCACCAACCCAGAGCGCTCGGCTGAACGCGCGGCGATGGAGCGCAATCAGTATTATGCCGATGTCGCCGCCAGCATTCAGCAATTTACCGAAGACGCCTTGATCAAGATCGCGCGGCATTTGCATCAGCGCACGGGCTTGAACAAGCTGGTGATGGCGGGCGGCGTCGCGCTCAACACCAAGGCGAATTGGCGCGTCTTGAACGAGACGCCCTTCGACGAGCTCTGGATACAGCCGGCGGCCGGCGATGATGGCGGCGCCTTGGGGGCGGCGCTTTGGGCTTGGCATACGCTGCTGGGCAAACCGCGAAAATGGGTGCAGAAGCACGCCTATTACGGCCGCCGTTACAGCGATGACGAATGCCGCGCCTTCCTGGACGAGGAAGACCTCAGGTACGAGACCTTCGGCGACGAGCGCAAGCTCACTGAATCCATCGTCGACGCCTTGACCAGCCAGCAGGTGATCGGCTTCCATCAGGGCCGCTTCGAGTGGGGTCCGCGCGCCTTGGGCAATCGCAGCATCCTCGCCGACCCGCGCGGGGCGGACATGAAAGAGATCGTCAACACCAAGATCAAGTTTCGCGAGCCCTTCCGCCCCTTCGCGCCGGTGGTCCTGCGCGAGCGCGCGCCCGAATATTTCGATTACCCGCAGGTGGCCGAGCACGACACGCCCCGCTACATGCTGATGGTCGCGCCAATCAAAGAAGACAAACAGGCGCAGGTCCACGCCGTCAACCACGAAGGCACGGGAAGGCTGCAATCAATCGACCGCGAGACCAATTCCCGCTACTACGACATCGTCGAGCAGTTCGGCCAGGCGACCGGCGTGCCGATCGTGCTCAACACCTCATTCAATCTGCGCGGCGAGCCTATTGTCAACACCCCGCGCGAAGCCTACAATACCTTCCGCAACAGCGATATCGACATGCTCGTTCTGGGCTCGCATATTGTACGAAAAACCAGCTAGGACGCGCGCCTGGCAAGGAGAAAAAATGGCGACAAAGGCAAAACGCGATGACGGCGCCCCGAGCGCAATGCAAGACTTTTTCATGCGCATGGGCGTGCTGGGCGAGCTCCTGGCTTTCCTCTGGAAGCGCAAGCTCTATTGGATGCTGCCGATGGTCATCACCCTGCTGGTCTTCGCGCTATTGATCATGCTCGGCAGCGCGACGCCCGCCGGCACGTTCATCTATACGTTGTTCTAGTCGCGGCTTTCGGGCCGACTGCGAAAAATGGAGCCGACACTAGTCAAACAGCTGGCGCTGATCGCCCTGGTCGCCATCGTTTTGCGGCTGGGGCTGCTGGTGCATCAGCGTTCACGCGCGCAGAAGCCGATTCACGGCGGTCCGCTTTCGGCGGCGCTGAATCTGCTCTCGGGTTTGTGCTTCGTCGCCGTCCTGCCAACGGTTTGCCTCAGCGTGCTGATTCTCCACCCGGGAGCCGTCGCCTTCGCGGGCTTGATATGGCATCCGATTCTCTTCATCGTTTTGTCGCTGGGTTTGGGCAGCCTGGTCTTCGCCCTGCTGCATGCCATCGTGGAACGCGGTCCGCTCCAGCGCGCGCAGCGGGAAGCGGCGGCGTCCGAAGCGCGCGGCTGGACCGAGCAGGACGCCAAGACATCAGGCTTGTAACGCTTGGATTCGCGGAATAACGCTAGACCAGGCAGCTGGCGCAACCACTAGTCGCCGCAGAGGCGCAGAGGGCGCAGAGAAAAACCCTTGCCAATTGCTCGGCGCGCTCTCTGGAGCTCGGTGTCCTCGGTGGCAGATCTTTCAATCACCGTCTTGGTTTCAGTTAGATATCCAGGTTGCGGACCTGCTTGGCATAGGTCTGGATGAAGCGGCGCCGCGGCGGCACGCTCGCGCCCATCAGCATATCGAAGACCTGGTCGGCATCCGCCGCGTCTTCAATAGTCACTTGCAGCAGGGTGCGCTTTTCCGGATCCATGGTTGTCTCCCACAGCTGATCCGGGTTCATCTCGCCCAAGCCCTTGTAACGCTGCACCGTGACTTTGTCCGGGTTCTTGAATGTCTTCATGCCCTTTTTGAGCAGGTCTTCGTCAGCCACGCCGCCTTCAGGATGAATGTATTTCATCTGCTTGCCATTCTTCAGCAGGAAAATGGGCGGCTGCGCGATGAAGAGATGCCCTTCGTGCACGATCTCGGGCATGTGCCGGAAGAAGAAGGTCAGCAGCAGCGTGCGGATATGGCTGCCGTCCACGTCGGCGTCCGTCATGATGATGACCTTGCCATAGCGCAAACGGTCGACCGCGAGCTCGTCGTGGATGCCCGTGCCCAGCGCCGATATCAGCGCCTTGATTTCGTTGTTGTCGAGGATTTTGTCGATGCGCGCCCGCTCGGTGTTGAGGATTTTTCCGCGCAAGGGCAATATCGCCTGGAAGTGCCGATCGCGCCCTTGCTTGGCGCTGCCGCCGGCCGAATCGCCCTCGACGATGTAGATCTCGGCATTCTCGCCCCGCTCGGAGCAATCCGCCAGTTTGCCCGGCAGAGTGCTGCTCTCCAGCAGGCTCGGTCCGCTGCGCACCAGGTCGCGCGCTTTCTTCGCCGCTTCCCGCGCGCGTTTGCTGGTCAGGCATTTATCGACGATGCGCCGCGCTTCCCGCGTGTTCGTCTCCAGGAATTCGTTAAACGCCTCGGTAACCACTTGCGATACCGCGCCCTGGACTTCCGGATTGAGCAGCTTGACCTTGGTCTGGCTCTCAAATTGCGGATCGGGATGCTTGACGCTGACGATCGCCGTCAAGCCCTCTAGCGTGTCGTTGCCCGAGAAGTTGCCGTCCTTGTCCTTCAGCAGCCCGGCCTTCCTGGCGAAGCGATTGATGACGCCGGTGATGGACGAGCGCAGCCCGGTGATGTGGGTGCCGCCATCGGGCGTGTTAATGGTGTTGGTGAAGGCGAGTTCCGCCGTCGTCGCCACATCGGAATACTGAAAAGCGACTTCGACGCCGATCTTGTAGGGCATGTCGTTGCGATCCCGGTATTCGATATCGCGCTCGACGTGGATGATGCTGTGGATGGCTTTGCGGTTGCGATTCAGATAACGCACGAAAGACCGCAAGCCGCCATCGAAATAGAATGTCATTTCCGCCGGAATGGGCGTCGACCGCTCATCGCGCAGGCTGATCGTCACTTTGCGCGTCACGAACGCCATTTCGCGAAATCGCGTCTTCAATACGTCAAAGCTGAAGTCGTTCTTCTCCAGGATGGTGAAGTCCGGCGCGAATCGTATCTCGGTCCCCGTCTCTTCGCCCTCCTTGAGCGCTCGCCCTTTTCGCACGTTTCCCGTCGGGATGCCCGCTTCATAGGATTGCCGCCAAACATGGCCATCGCGCCGGATGATCGCGGTTAGATTCGCCGAAAGCGCGTTGACCGCCGAGACGCCGACGCCATGCAGCCCGCCGCTGACCTTATAGGCTTCGTTGTCGAATTTGGCGCTGGTGCCGACTTCCGCCATCACCACTTCGAGCGCGGATTTGCCGCTGTCATGCTCGCGCACCGGGATGCCGACGCCGTTGTCCTTGACGGTCACATAGCCGTCCGCGCGCAGCGTCACCGAGATATGATCGCAGCGGCCCGCCAAGGCTTCGTCGATGGAGTTATCGACCACCTCATAAATCAGGTGATGCAGGGCGCGCGCGTCCGTGCCGCCAACGTACATGCCGGGGCGCCGCCGGATATGCTCGCGCGGTTCCAGTTTCTGGATGCTTTCAGCGCCGTATTCACGCTCTTGCCGCGCGATGAGATCGCGATCTTTAGCCATCATTTCTCCCGGCGATTCAGCCGACCGGGGGCCAGCCGCCCCCAGACTATCCGGGCAGTCGACGCGCCCGCCGCCAGCCGAATTCTCACCCTGAAAATGAGCTTGCGAACTATCTGAATTATACAGCGACAGGCGCTATTTTGGCAATCCGCAGCGGGGGCAAAACGCGCGGCATTGACATCGCGAGGCGCCGCTCCTACAATCGTCGCCGATGCCTCTGTAGCTCAGCGGAAAGAGCGACGGTCTTCTAAACCGTGGGTCGCAGGTTCGAGTCCTGCCAGGGGCGACTACCCCCGAGCGGCGGCGCCCATCAAGGCGCGAAGTTATGCGGTGATCTCGCCGATTAGCTGGCGCATAGGCGCGCCAAGCGGGCGCTTTTTCGATTTCGCCCAGCGCTCCACCTGACGGAAATGCGCGACCGCCTCCGCCCGCCGGCCCAGGTGAACATAGAGTTTCAGCAGTTTCAGATGAATGTCTTCGCGCGCGACATCGGTCTCGATCGCGCGAGTCAGCGTGTGCAGCGCCAATTCGAAACTTTCGCGCGCCTCCCATATAGCGGCGATGTTCTCCAGCGCTTCAATATAGGCCTGCTGATACGCCTCGCGCCGTTCCAGTATCCAGCTGTCATCGTGCCCTTGCAGGAAGGGTCCGCGATACAGCTTTGCCGCGCGCTGCCACAGCTCGAAGGGATTCTCCGGCTCGCCATAGCGCCCGTCCAGCAGCGCCTGCACGAATTCGAAGGCGTCAAAATAGAATGGCGTTTTCCGGTTGATCCGATAATACTTGCCGTCGTGCGCCAGGACGTCGGCGCCAACCGCCTTGTGCAGGCGCCGCTTGGTGACGTGAAACACGTTGACCGCCTGGTCGATATGCAGCTTGGGCCAGAAGGTCTCGCAGATTTGGTTGCGCGTGACTTCGGGCCGATCCAGCGCGAAAAAGAGCAGCAGGCGCGGCAGATGCCCCTCCCAGCTTTCGACCAGATAATCGTCCAGGAATACATAGCCCGGGCCCAAAGAAAGCACCTTGATGCTGGCGCCGTCTTCGTTGCGATTGCCGTAAACGTCCGACTTGACAATATGCGAATCGCGCAAGACAAGGGCATGCCCTTTGGCGATCATGGAAAGCCAGGGCAGGCGGGGCAGCGCGCGGCCATTCAGCAGGATCTTGCAGCGGTCGGGCGCGTGGTGCGAGAGCCGCTCGATAAAACGCAGCACGTCATCGGCGAGGGCGGCGCGGTCGAACTCGTCAAGCACGAGCCAGAATTCGCCATCGGCCAGCTCGCTCAGCTCGGCGATGAAAGCCGGCAGAACCCGGTCGATGTGTTTATAGGGATTTTCCAGCACAGCCGCCGGCAAGACGTTCATCAGCCGCCCGAAAGTCGCATGCTGCCGCGCCAGGCAGTCCATGATGCCGGTCAAGAAATCGCGAAGGTTGATATCATCGATATCCAGCGCGTAGTAGAAAGCGCGCAAGTCGCCATCGCCAAGCAGCCTGGCCACGAGCAGCGAGCGCAGACGGCTCTGCGGATGCAGCTGTATGATTTTCGCCCCGTCGGCATGGCGCAGGAATCGCTCGTAGGCTAAATTGGTCCGCTCGTCCAAGATCATGAACCCGGCTTCTTAAGAAAATCGTCCGGCCGTCTCAATTTCAGGTGTAGTGTAGTTGCTAATAGATTAGTAGTCAAGCCACTTTCATGCGAGACGCGTTACGAAACAATGCCGGGACCGTATCGCGAGGGGACGACCGCGCGCCGGTGCAGCCGCCGGGGTTTTCCTCTGCCGCCCGCAGATGGATTAGCCGCCGTTCTCCATGTCCATTCGCGCCAATTCCCGCCGCAGGGTTTTGCCGATAGCGGTCTTTGGCAGCTCGTCAATGAAGGCGACGCGCCGCGGAATCTCGTAGGGCGCCAGCTTGTCGCCCAGGAAGTCAATCAGCTCGTCGGCTTCCAGCGACTCGCCGGGTTTCAGCACGACCCAGGCTTTCAGCGCTTCCTGGCCCTCGCGTTCGGGATGCGGGATGGCGGCGACGCCAACCTCGAGAACCGCCGTATGCGACGTGATGGCGTTCTCGACCGCGGTCGGGTACACGTTGAAGCCGCCGATCAGCGCCATGTCCTTCTTGCGGTCGACGATGTAGAAGTAACCGTCTTCGTCCATGCGGGCGATGTCGCCAGTATAGAGCCAGCGCACTCCGTCCTTCTCCCGCAGCACGTTTCGCGTTTCTTCCAGCATGCCGTGATAGCCGGCCATCACGTTGGGGCCCGCCATCACCAGCTCGCCAACGTCGCCGACCGGCAGATCGGTCTCGCCGTCGTCCAGGCTGACGATGCGCATGTCCATTTCTGGCAGCGGCACGCCGATCGAACCGGGACGATTCTCCTTGTATATCGGATTGAAGTGGGTGGCGGTTGGCGCTTCGCTCATGCCGAAGCCTTCGCGCACCGTGCCGCCCGAAAGGCGCTCGAATTCGATCTTGGTCGCCTCTGGCAAGGGGGCGGACCCACTCAGGCAGAGGTGCAGCGAACTCAGGTCAATCTCGCCGTTTTGCACTTTCGGATGGTTGTTGATGGCGTTGTAAAGCGCGGGCACGCCAGGAAACAGCGTGGCGCGGAAGGTCTCGATATTGCCGAGCACATCGTCGATATCGCGCGGGTTGGGCACGAGCACGACCTTGCAGCCGCGATAGACGCTGGTGCTGACCACGATGACCAAGCCATAGACGTGGAAAAAGGGAATGGCGCCCAGAAAGATTTCGTCTTCCGGCGGCGTGTCGAAGAGATCAAGCACGCCTTCGGTCTGCAGCATATTCGCCACCAGCGCCCGATGCTTGGACATCGCCGCTTTGGCCACGCCGGTTGTGCCGCCCGTATATTGGAAGATGGCCAGATCGTCCGGCTGCACCTGCACCTGCGCCTGTTTGCCCTCGTATTGGCTCAGCAGATCCTGGAACCAGTGATCGCCCGCCTTGAGCGCCTCCACATAATGACCGTCTTTCTTTTCCCGGGCGATGGTGAAGAGCAGCTTGGCGAGCGGCGGCAGATATTCCTTGATATTGGCGGCTATCACCGTCTTGACTTTCGTGCGCGGCTGCACCTCTTTCACCAGGTCGTAGAAAAGCGTCATCGCCAAGACAATTTCGGCGCCGCAGTCGTTGATCTGATGCGCCATTTTCTCCGCGGGATAGGTCGGGTTGGTGGCCGCCACCACGCCGCCGGCCTTCAAGACCGCGTAGAAACTGATGACAAAGGCGACCGAATTGGGCATGACGATGGCGACGCGGTCGCTCTTCTTCAGCCCCAAATCGACAAGCGCCGCCGCCAGCGCGTCCGAGGCGCGGTCAAGCTCTTCATAGGTGACCGAGCGGCTGATACGCCCAATGACCGGCAAATCGGCCGGCGTGATCAAAGCCGTGTGATGAGGTATGCGCAAGCGCGTGTCTTTCAAGAATTGATGCAGCGGCACTTCGGGAATTTCGACCGAAGTCGGCATGCCAACATCGTAACTCTTGAGCCAAGGTCGTTCCGCGTAGATCACCATGCGCCCACACTCCTGTCATCCAAGCGGCGCTTCATCAGGATTAACTATAACTTATTTCTTAGAGAGTTCAAAACATAGAGCGCGCTCGCCCGCCACGACATCGAGCGAATCCACGCCGGCAGCCGCTCGCCGGCCCGCGTCTAGGGTTGGAGCCAAGCCGCCCACGTCTTTGGAATCCGCGTGACCTCCCCCGCCCGGTTCAGGCAGATCAGCTTCAGCGACGCCTCAAAGAGGACCAAGCCCGCGCTGTCGGCGATTTCGCAGGCGAAGGTCAGCCTTCGGCTCTTGACTTCGGCGATCCAGGTCTTGACTGCGATAAGCTGATCGTAGCGCGCGGCTCGCCGATACGTGGCGCGGAGCTCCGCCGCCGCCAGGAAGTAGCCCGATCGCTCGATCTCGGCATAACTCCAGCCCCGCTCGCGGATATAGGCGCTGCGCCCCTCTTCGAACCAGACAAGATATGCGGCGTGGTGCACGACGCCCATATTATCGGTCTCGGCGTAGCGGACGTGGAAGCTGATTTCGCTTGTATAGCGCTCGTCAGACATGGCGCCTTGTGCCTCTCCTGCTCGGGCGGCTCTCAGTTTAATGCCGGCGCGGCTTTCGACACAAGCATTGAAACCTGGCGCGTTTATGCGAGACTAGGCGGACAATCCAGGCACAAGGGGCTGCCATGCCACGAATTCTCATTATCACCATGCTCGCGTTATTGCTATGCCTGCCGCCAGCCGCCGCCCATGCGCAAACCGGCGCCGATCCCTACGCCGGCCTGCCAACAGCGCGCGCCGCCGATGGCGCCTTTGTGCTCGGCGACCCGCAAGCGGGCGTCAAGCTCATCGAATTCTCCGATTATCTCTGCACCAGCTGCCAGAATTACGAGCCGATCATCCAGAGCTTCCTGCAAGATTACGTCTTGACCGGGCGAGCGCAGTACGAGTATCGCATCTACCCGGTCATCGATCCCCAGCTGTCGGTTCGCAGCGCCAGCCTGGTGGAGTGCGCCGATACGCTGCGGCCCGGTCAATTCTGGCGGGCGCGCGATCTCATGTTCGAGCTGGTCTCGAGCCGCGGCTTCACCGATGAGACTATCGCGCTCTTCGCCGAGCGCCTGGGGCACGAAGCCGCCGCGCTTTCGCAATGCGCCGACAAGGCCAGCCAGCACATCACCGACGCCCGTTATGGCCTCGCCTTGGGCGCCAGCGCCACTCCGTCGCTCTTCGTGCAATATGGCGAGGCCGCCCCGCTGCCAATCGCCCTGGCTTTGCCGGAGCATTACCAAGCCATCGTGAACGCCATTCGCCCGGCATCGACCGCGCCCGTCCTGATTGAGCAAGGGCGTTATGCCGGGCTGACGGTTTTTCGGCGCGCGGATGGCGGTTTCGCGCTTGGCGACCCAGCCGCGCCCATCTCGATTGTGGCCTTTGAAGACTTCCTCTGCCCCCATTGCCAGACTTACCAGTCCACCGTTGACGCCTTCGTCGACGAGTACGTGCGCAGCGGTGAAGCGCAATTCGAGTTCCGCTTTTACCCCGTGGTCAATCCGCAATTCTCGACGACTTTCGCAAAAACGGCTGAATGCGCCGCCGCGCAAGATCTGAGGCGCTTCTGGGACGCGCACGATCTGCTCTTTGAACTCGCCCGCCGCGGCGATCTGGCCGAGGCCGCCAGCCGTACCGCCGACCTGCTCGCGCTGGATGCGGCCGCCCTGCAAAGCTGCCTCGATCGCGCGATGCAATTCCTCGTCGACACGCAGCTCGCCCAGAACGCCTCCGTCTCCGGCACGCCAGCATTGCGCGCCCGGCGCGAGAATGGCGACCTGGAACTCATTTATCTCGGCGACCAGCCGATTACCCGGGGCGCGCCGACCCTGTTCCAGCTGCGCGATTTGATGGCTGGCGGCGGGAATGCGCGAGTCGGCCCGCCGGAACGCAGCCTGCTGGACGAGCGCTTCCTGGCGGATGCGAGCTTTCTGTCTGGCCAGCCCTGCGCCCCGCCCTGCTGGCAGAACGTCATTCCGGGCGAAACGACGCTCGCGGACGCGCTGGAGATTGTCGGCGCCATCGACGGCCTCGCGCTTCGCGGGCAAACCGACCAGGCCTTCCAGTTTGGGCGCGCCGAGGCGCCCGCCTGCTGTCAGATTTCGGCGGACGACTCGGGGATGGTGAACGCGATCATCCTGCAGTTCGCGCCGCGGATGACCATTGGCGACGCGCTCGACCGCTACGGCGAACCGCTCTTCTTCCGCGGCCAGCCTTATGCCGCATCCGAAGCCCTCTTGTGGTTCTATTATCCCGAGCGCTACAGCATGATTCAGGTCGTCGTCCCCGGCGTCGATGGCGCGCTGGAAGCCAGCTCGCCCCTGGTCGCCGCCTATTATTTGACCGAGATGGACATGTCGGAGGCGGTCGCTTCCGGCGCGTTCAGCCCCTGGAAGGGCTTCGTCGCCTATGGGGAGTACGCCGGCGGCTGAGGCGCGCTGCCGTGGCAGCCTATTGGCCAGGCTGGTGGCGCTCCCGCAGCCGCTGCCTGAGGTCGTCAAGCGACAGGTCAAGATCAGCCATCAGCACCAGCGCGTGATAAAACAAGTCGGCCAGCTCGTCCAACTGCTGCTCGCGGCTTTGGCTCAAGGCGGCGACAACGACCTCGACGGCTTCTTCGCCGACCTTCTGCGCGATCTTTTCCCGTCCGTCAGCGAAGAGCTGGCTCGTATAACTGCCCGGCGCGGGGTTTCGCCGCCGCTCGCGGATGATCGCTTCGAGCTGATCCAGCATGTCGTCCACGGCTCAGTACCTCTTGGGTTCGGCCTTGAATTGCTCCAGGTCGCGGAAGAAGCAGCTTTTGGCGCCGGTGTGGCAAGCTGGACCCGCCGGCCTGACAAGCAGCAGCAGCGTATCGGCGTCGCAGTCAATTTGGATGTCCAGCACCGCCAGCGTATTGCCGGAGGTTTCGCCCTTGCGCCAGAGCGCCTTGCGGCTGCGGCTCCAGAACACGGCCTGCCCCAGCTCCAGCGTACGCGCCAGCGCTTCGGCGTTCATGTAGGCCAGCATGAGTACGCCGCGCGATTCGGCGTTCTGCACGATCGCCGGAATCAAACCGCGCTCGTCCCACTTGATTGCGGAAATCGCCGCTTCCTCAAGCCTCATCAAGCGCCTCCCAGCCAGTCAAGCGGATCGGCACCTCACGTTTATGCAGATAGCGTTTGAGATCGCCGACGCGCAATTCGTTGAAGTGAAACAAGCTGGCGGCCAGCGCGGCATCGGCGCCCCCCTCTTGCAGCGCCTCGCGAAAGTCTTCCTCGCGGCCCGCGCCGCCCGAGGCAATTACCGGAATCGACACGGCATCGGCGACCGCCCGCGTCATTTCAATGTCGTAGCCGGATTTCGTACCGTCTTTGTCCATGCTCGTCAGCAGAATCTCGCCCGCGCCGCGCTCTTCGACTTCCTTCGCCCAGGCGACCGCTTCCTTATCGGTCGGGATGCGCCCGCCGTTGATATGCACCACCCACTTGCCCTCCACCCGGCGCGGATCAATCGCGACCACGATGCACTGGCTGCCGAAGCCCCAGGCGCCGGCTGAAATGAGCTCGGGGTCGCGCACGGCCGCGCTGTTGATCGACACCTTGTCGGCGCCGGCCAGCAGCGTATCGCGGATGTCCTCAATCGTGCGGATGCCGCCGCCGACGCAATAGGGAATGAAGATGCTATCCGCCACCCGCCGCACCATCTCCAGCATGGTCGCGCGCGCTTCGTGGGAAGCCGTGATATCAAGAAAGACCAACTCGTCCGCGCCTTCGCGGTCGTAAATCATCGCTTGCTCGACTGGATCGCCCGCATCGCGCAGATTGACGAAGTTCACGCCTTTGACGACGCGCCCGTCTTTCACGTCCAGGCAGGGTATGATGCGCTTCGCCAGCATAATCAACGCTCCCTCGCCGCTTCCAGCGCTTCCACGAGCGTAAATCGCTTCTGATACAGCGCCATGCCGATGACCGCGCCAGCCACCATCTCGGTGGACACCAGCCGCTCGATATCACGCAGCTGGCTGACCCCGCCCGAGGCGATCACCCGCAAGCCAGTCTCCCGCGCCAACGCGACCGTATCGTCGACATTGACGCCGCTCAAGCCGCCATCGCGTCTGACGTCTGTGTAAAGCGCATGCCTCGCGCCCTGCGCGAACAACTGGGCGCCCAACTCAATCGGCGACTTGGACGAGGTCTCCGTCCAGCCGTGCGTGACGACCTTGCCGTCTCTGGCGTCCAGGGCGACGCAGATCGCCTCCTCACCGAATCGAGATACAGCCGCCGCCACCGCGTCCGGATCGCGCGCGGCCAGCGTCCCGATGACGATGCGGCTGGCGCCAGCGTCCCAGGCGCGCCCCAAGGCGGTCATATCGCGCAAGCCGCCGGTATATTGCAGGCGGACATCAAGCTTCGCCGCCTCTGCCAGCACGCTCAGGCTGCCGCCCTGGCTCTCGAGCGCGCCATCGAGGTTCACCATGTGCAGCCAGGTCGCGCCTTGATCGATCCACGACTTCGCGGTCGCGATCGGATCGTCGCTGAAGACGGTCTGCCGATCGGGGTCGCCCTCGCGCAGGCGCACCACCTTCCCGCCGCGCAGGTCAATCGCCGGATAGATGATCATCGATCGCTCCTAGACAGCCAGGAAATTCGCCAGGATCCGCAAGCCGGTCGTCTGGCTCTTTTCCGGGTGAAACTGTACGCCAAAGATATTATCGCGCTGCACGAAGGCGGCGAACTCTAGGCCATAATCGACCGACGCCACCACGCTGCATTCATCGGTCGGCGCGCAATAGTAACTGTGCACGAAATAGACGTAATTATCTTCTTCCAAGCCGCGCAGCAGGTCGGACCGGCGGCGGATCTTCAGCTGATTCCAGCCCATGTGCGGCACCTTGCGGTCGCCGAATTGGGGGAAGCGCACCACGCGCCCGCCCAGGATGCCCAAACCATCGTGCTCGCCCATCTCTTCGCCGACTTCGTAGAGCATCTGCATGCCGACGCAGATACCCAGATAGGGCACGCCGTCCGCCAGCGCGCGCTTCAGCGGGGCGACCAGTTTTTGCGCGCGCATCTGCGCCATGCAGGCGCCAAACGCGCCAACGCCGGGCAGGATGATCTTCTCCGCGCCAGCCAGCTGCTCCGGCGCTTGAACCAGCCGCATATCGCGCGCCTGAAGATGCTTCAGGGCGTGCCAGACGCTGCGCAGGTTGCCCGCGCCGTAGTCAATGACGGCCAACATAATCGCTCCTTGGCGCAAAAAAGCCTCGCGAGCAGGCGAGGCGGAAAACGCTCTTCACACAACCGGGAGGATCAAACGCCGCGCATCGCTCTCGCAAGCCGGATCGCGTGATGATGTCGCCATTCGCTCGTCGCCATGGCCGCCGCTCGCTCCCTGTCCGGGTGAAGTCTAGTCCGCGATCGCCCGCTTGTCAACGGGCGACTTGCATACGCCGCGCGCGACATGATTGAAGCCGACCCGCGTCAATGTTATACTTTCTTCGAAGCGCAATCCTGGCCACGGGGCTGTGGCGATCGGAGTCGAGGCGATGGAGATCAATCAAATTGCCAGCATGATCGAATGGCTGGATGAAGAACGCCGCCGCGACAAGGCGCTGATCGCGGCGCTGGAGGAGCGGATCGCCCGGCAGTCGGACTCGGTCGATATCATGCAGCGCCGCGTCAGCACGGTGGAATCGAGCCAAGCCCAGATCCGGCAAGAAGCGCTGCCCGCCAAGAAGGAACACGACATCATCGAGCAGGTGCGCCTGGATATGGAGAAGATGCTGGAAAACGCCGAGGCGCGCCGCCTCACCGCCGAGCGCGAAGCCGAGCGCCGGCTCGAGCTGCAGCGGGAGAACATCCGGCGGGCGGTGGCGGAATTGAGCGAAAAAGCCGACCGGCTGGAACGGCAGCTCGCCAACATCAGCGACATCCAAACCGAAGGCGACCGCTTGACCAGCGCCATGCGCCTGCTTAATCAGGAAGTCGACGACCTGACCAAGAAACTGGAGGGCCCAGACCGCCGCCTGAGCTTCCTCGAAGAACAGCGCCGCACCGACGCCCGCCGGCTGGCCGAGATCGAATCTGAACTGCCCGAATACAAGAAATCAGTCGACGGCTTGCCGCCCCGGCTGACCCTGCTCGAGGACCTGGCCATCCGCAACGAACGCCGCATTCAAGACTTCAACAATGTCGACCGCGAGCGCCGCGAGCAGATCCAGCAGTTCATTGACGAACAGCAGCTGTTGACGCAGCAGCGCGACCAGCAGCTGGCGGAGCTCACCAAGCGCTTCGGCGTCCACGATGAAGAATTGCGGCAGAATATCGAACGTTTCGAAGTCTGGGCGCAAGCCTATCGCGAGATGAAGCGCATCGTCGACGACTTCAACCGCATCGGCGACCGCCTCGAGCGCCGCATCAACGAAGCCTCCGAGATGCAGCGGCTAAGCGAAGAGCGCTTTCGCGAGGAATGGGGCGACTGGCGCGATGAAGACCAGAAGCGCTGGAAGCAGCTCACCTTATCCAGCGACGAGGTCTGGCGCAATCACGACCGCGAGTTCGAAGCGGCCATCCGGCGCATCGACACGGTCGAGGGCGCCCTCCCCAGCTTGCGCGAAAACATCGAACGGCTGTGGCGGCTGGAACGGGCCCGCGCCGAGCTCTATCGCGACCGCTATCAAGCCATGCTGCACGAATATGACGTGGCGGAGACGGCCGACAGCGGCGGCGTCAACCATCGCGCAAGTCTCAATCGGCTCGGCGGCGCCTAATCCATGCGCGTCATTGGCACGGCCGGGCACGTCGACCACGGCAAATCCACGCTGGTCGAAAAGCTCAGCGGCATCAACCCCGACCGGCTCGCCGAAGAGCAAAGCCGGCAGATGACGATAGACCTCGGCTTCGCCTGGCTCGACCTGCCAAATGGCGAAACCATCGGCATCGTGGACGTACCGGGCCATCGCGATTTCATCGAAAATATGCTGGCCGGGGTCGGCGGAATCGACGCCGCCCTGCTCGTCATCGCCGCCGACGAAGGCATCATGCCGCAAACGCGCGAGCATCTCGCTATCCTGCAACTCCTGGATATCAGGCAGATCATCGTCGCGCTCAGCAAGATCGACCTGATTGACGACCCGGAGTGGATCGAATTGGTCGAGCTCGAAATCGATGACCTGCTCTCGCAGTCGGGCTTCGCCGATGTGCCGGTAATCCCCGTCTCGGCCGAGACCGGCGCGGGCTTGAGCGCCCTGGTGACGACGCTTCAGCAGGTTTTGAGCCAGCTCTCGCCGCGCGTCAACGCCCAGCAGCCACGCTTGCCGATTGATCGCGTCTTTGTCGTCGGCGGGTTTGGCGCCGTCGTCACTGGCACGCTCTCCGGCGGGACGCTCTCGCTCGGCGACAGCATTGAGCTTCAGCCTTCCGGCAAATCCGGGCGCGTTCGCGGCTTGCAGAGCTATCAGCGCGCCGTCCCGATCGCCGCGCCCGGCAGCCGCGTCGCCGTCAACATCGCGGGGATAAGCAGCGGAGAGATTCAGCGCGGAGAAGTCTTGACCTATCCCGGACAGATCCAGCCTACCATGCTGGTGGATGCCCATTTCACGCAGCTTGCCGATATTGAGCGGCGCCTGGCGCATAACGCCGAAGTCAAGTTCTTTTGCGGCGCCGCCGAGTCCATTGCCAAAGTCCGCCTGCTCGAAGCCGATAGTCTGAAACCCGGCGCCGCTGGCTGGCTGCAAATCCGCCTGCGCGATCCCCTGCCGCTCTCCCGCGGCGAACGCTTTATTCTGCGTTTTCCGTCCCCAGCGGAGACAATCGGCGGCGGCTTGATCGTCAACACCCGGCCGAGAGGCCGCCTGAAGCGCTTCCAGCCCGCGATCATCAGCGAATTGGAACTGCGTTTGAGCGGCGCGCCGGGCGAGCGACTGGCGCTGGCGGCCAGGGGCGACGAGCCACAGACGCTCAGCAAATTGCGACTCGCGCTCGGGTTTGGCGATGAAGAGCTGGCGGCGGCCCTGGAAGAAGCCTTGCGCGACGGCTTGATTCGCCAGCTGGATGGACAACGCTTTTGGGCGAGCGAGTCCTGGGGGCGGCTGTATCACGCCATCGCGACCGAATTGAGCCGATATCATCGCGCGAATCCGCTGCGCCTGGGCATGCCGCGCCCGGAATTGCAGAGCCGCCTGAAAGTCAAACTGAATCTGCTCGATAGCGTCATCAGCGGCGAAGACCGCCTGACGCTCGACGGCGCCGTCGTCCGCCTCCACGATCATGCCATCCGGTTTTCAGCCGAGCAGAGCCAGGCTGCCGAGCGCGTGCTGCGGGCCTTGGAGGCGGCGCCCTTTTCGCCACCCGCGGTCGCGGAGCTTAATCAAATCGCGGGCGAAGAGGTCGTGCGCGCCTTGAGCGATCTGCGGCGGATCGTCAGCGTCAGCGAGAATATCGCTTTTGCCGCCGCGCCTTATGACCAGCTTGTCGCGGAGATTCGCCGGCACATCATCGAGTTCGGCGAGATCGACGCCAAGACCCTGCGCGACAAATTCGGCAGTTCGCGCAAATACGCCATCGCCGTGCTGGAGCGCCTGGATTCGCTCGGCATCACGCAGCGCGTCGGCGACGTCCGCAAAGGCGGGCGCAACTTGTAAAACGCGCGCGCTCTATGACAGGCAGGCCGGCAGGAAGCCGCCGACGAAGGCGTCGCCCAAGCCGATCGTCGTCCCATTCGCCTGCTCGACGTCCGCCACTGGAACACAAACGAAGTCATCGCCCGCCATCGCATTAATCGTCTCGGCGAAAGCCGCGTTCTCGTCACTAGGCGTCCCGCTTTCGATCGCCCGATAATCCGCCAGCGTGAAGTCGTCGCCATAACGGAAGCGCGTGGTCGCCATCATCACGCCCGCCCGCAGCGATGTTGCGTAACGGCTCGCGCCCTCGCCACAGGCAAGCGCCCAATGCCGCGTGTGCAGCACCAGCGCGCCCGCGGGGAGGCGACGGTGAAGAGCGGCCAGCGCCTTCGATACCTGCGCCGGATCGCGCATATCCAGCCGACGTCGGAGATGCCTCTGCAGCTCGTCTTCATTCATGCCGAAAAGGCTGATGGCGCCGCCGAGCCTGCGAAATATCTCCTGCCGAAACGACGGGTCGTAATAGCCGCCGTCTTCGAGGTAAACAAGCGCGTCCTTTGGCAGCCGCTCCAGCATGCGCGCGACAGTCGCCAGCCGTTCAGCCAGCAGCGGCTTGCTCTGCATGGCGTTGAAGCCGGAAATCAGCAATACCCGCGCCTCGGTCAGCAAATCGGCGAAGTCGGGATGGAGCGGCATGGCGATTCTATCGGCGTTGCAGTGGTAGATCAGCCGGTTCGACTCTGGCGCGCGAATGTCGATCTCGCCGGCGCGTACGCGGTCGCCTTCGATGAACTGCAGAATCAGATGCGGGTGAAAGCTATCCCGCCGATTGCCGCAGACATAGGGGCTGTCGCTGGGGATCAGGCGGCGAACGTGGTCGTTAAGCGTGATCAAGTGCAGCGCCGAGGTGAAGCCCAGCTTGCGCATGGCGATGGCGGCGCGGACGGACGTACCGCCCAGCGTGACCTTGTATTGAAAGCGCGAAGCAAAGCGCTCGATCAACGCCGAGTCGCTGACGAATCGCTCGCCGCCCTCGCCGGCTTGCATAAAAGCCAGGATCGACCGGACCAAGTCGCGTTCGGATGAAATCGCGCGGCGTGGGGATAGCTCATCGGCCCGGATTTGATAGCGGCTGATGAGATCTTCGAGAACGTCCGACCGCCATACGATCTCATAATCGACGTTGTTGCAGAAGCCAAGCGCGATCTTCTCGCTGCGCCTGTCTCCCCCTCCATCTTCATGGGGGAGGGGGCTGGGGGGGTGGGGGTTTGCCATCCAGGCTGTCGCCGTTAATACAGAGCCGCTTTGCCTGTCGAGCTGAAGAGGTCGAATTTCTGCCGGCAGACCGCTTTCATCGCGACGATGCACTCCGGATAGATGCTGCTCGGTTCGCGCAGGATGGGGTTTTTCAGCACCTCGCGCGCTTTGAGGTAGAAGGCGCTTTTCATATCGGCCGAGATATTGATCTTGCAAATGCCCAGCGCCACCGCCTGCGCGATTTCGTCATCGGGGTTGCCCGAGCCGCCATGCAGCACCAGCGGGATAGCCACTTTCTCGCCGATCTCTCGCAGCAGATCCAGGCGAATCTCCGGCTTCATGTCTTTGGGGTATAAGCCATGCGAGGTGCCGACCGCCACCGCCAGAGTATCGACATCGGTGGCTTCAACGAACATGCGCACCTCTTCCGGGTCGACGAAAATGACTTCTTCGGCGCCGGCTTCCGCTTCTTCATCGAGCTCGCCGATCGTGCCCAGCTCGCCTTCAACCGACACGTTGACGGCATGCGCCAAAGTCGTGATTTCGCGGCAGGCGGCGATATTCTCTTCCAGCGGCAGCATCGACTTGTCGATCATGACGGAGGTGAAGCCGGCCCGAATCGCGCCCATGACCTGCCGCAGCGACGAGCCGTGATCCAAATGGATGACGACGGGCACGCTGGCTTGACGCGCCATCTCCAGCGCCATCTTGACGAATGCGACGCCCACAAAGGCCAATTCGTCGGGGTGGATCGCGATGATGACTGGCGCCTGCGCTTCTTCCGCCGCCTCGATCGCGCCAGTGAGCAGCATATTGCTGCTGATGTTGTACGCGGGCACAGCAAAGCGGTTGGCGCGGGCCACCGCCAGCAGGTCTTTCATATTCATCAACATGGCAGCATCTTCATTTCGTGTGAGTCGGATAAATCTCGCGGGCTACAGTTTACCCCTTAACCGAACCTGCGGACATACCGGCGATGAAGTAGCGCTGAAACAGCAGGAAGAGAACGAGAACGGGCAGCGATCCAAGCACGCTGAGCGCCATCATCTGATTCCACTCGAAGGAATGCTGCCCCATGAGCAGGTGAATGCCGATGGGCACCGTGCGCATCTCGTTCGTGCGCGTCAAGGTGAGCGCGAAGAGGAATTCGTTCCACGCCAGCATAAAAGTGTAGACGCCGACCGCGACAATCCCCGGCAGCGATATCGGCACGAGGATCCGCCACAGCGTCACGAAGCTGCCGCCGCCGTCAATCATGACCGCCTCGTCCAAATCGCGCGGGAGCGTGTTGAAATAACCGGTCATCATAATGATGGCGTAAGACAGCGTGAAGACCATATAGGTGAGCACCAATGCCGCGTAAGAATTGTAAATGCCCAGCCAGACGATGAGACCGAAATAGGGGATCATCAGCGTGATCGGCGGCACGGACTGTACGCCGATGATGATCAGATTCAGGACTTTCTTGAAGCGGAAGTCGTAACGGCTGAAGCTGTAACCCGCCAGGATGCTGGTGACCACCGTGCAGATCGTGACCAGGATGGCGACCAGATAACTGTTGAAGAAGAAGCGCAGCTTAAGCGGATCGCCGAGCACCGCTTCGTAGGCTTGGAAGGAGAAAGAGTCGTCGATGAGGCGCGGCGGATAAGCGAAAATCTCCAGGTTGGATTTGAACGACGACGAGACCATCCACAGCACTGGCAAGCCGGCGAAACAGGCGCCGAGGATCAGCGCGATCCAGACCAAGACCTTGCGAATTAAAATTTCCCTGCGGCTGCCAATCATCTCATTCGTCCGCCATGCGCTGGCTGCGCACATAGAAAATCGCCACGAAGGTGCAGATCGCCAGGATCACCATCGCAATCGTGGACGCGATCGAATACTCGTGCGAGCTGAATGCCGCTTTGTAGGTGTAGGTGCTCAAGACCTCGGTCGAGCGCAGCGGTCCGCCGCCGGTCGTCATCCAAATCAAGGTGAATTGATGGATCGTCCAGATGAAATCAAGCAGCGCCAGGCTGATGATGATCGGGCGCAGCTGCGGCAATGTGATATGAATGAAGAGCTGCCAGGCGTTGCCGCCATCGACCCGCCCGGATTCGTAAAGATCATCGGGGATGCCTTGCAAGCCCGCCAGGAAGCTGACAAGATAGAAGGGATAACCCGCCCAAATGTTGATGAAAGTCACCGCGTTCAAAGCCAGCTTCCGGTCCGAGAGCCACTCCAATAGCTCGGGTATGACGCCCAGCTCTAGCAGCACAAAATTGATGACGCCGTGCGGATTCAGCAGCAGCCGCCACAGGATCGCGATAATTGACGCGGTGAAGACCCAGGGCAGGATATAAATGACGCGGAAGACGGCTTTGACGTTGGCGCCGAGCAGGCGCGAATTCAGCAGCAGCGCGAATGACAAGCCGATGATGAAATGCACGACAACGCTGACGATGGCGAAGTACAGCGTGTTGTTGATGGCGCCGCGGAACTTGCGATTCGTCAGCACTTCTTCATAATTTTCCAAACCCACGAATTGCGGGGGATTCGGGTTGACGATGACGTTGTCCACCAGGGAATAGAGGAAAACCGTGCCGATCGGGATGACGGTCAGCGCCGCCAGCAGCATCAGGGTCGGCGACAGATAGGCGTAGGGGAGCAGCATGCGCTTCCGCTGCTCCCACTCGATATTCTGTTGTCCGGCGATGTCGCGCTGTATGGCTTCTGCCATGCCGGCTCCTCGTTGGCCGAGGCGGACCGAAGTCTTCAGCCGCCCGCCTCAGCTTTGCCGCGCCGGGCTCTCGCGTCGGCGAAGACTACTCGAAGATGGCTTCCCATTCTTCTTGCGCGATTTCCAGGAACTCTTCCAGATCCATTTCGCCTTCCAGATAGAACTGGAAGGGTTCGTCGAATTGCCGCATCAGCTCTTCCGCGGCCGGCAGCCCGGTGAATTCATTCGCCAGGTAGCCTTCCTGGAAGATCTCGAAGGCGGTCATGAAGAGCTCGTCGGTCTGGATGAAGTCCGGCGTCGCGTTGACGTTGCCCGGGAAGGCGTTGGCGATCGACGTCAGCTTCGTGTTGCCTTCGACGCTGGTCAGATAGTCGATCAGCTTCCAGGCTTCGGCTTTGTGCTCGGTGTTGGAACTGATGCCGATGCCCCAGGAGGCGTAGGGCAAGCCGCGCGGACCATCGTAGCCCTCGGCCGCCGGCAGCGCCGTGATGTCGAAGTTCAGGTCCGGGTTGCGCTCGCGGATCAGCGTGAAGTGCGCCAAGGTGTTGATGATCATGGCGACGCGCTCGTTCACGAATTCTTCGACCTTCTCATTCTCCTTCATGGCGAAGGCGCCAGGCGCGACCACGCCGGCGTCGTGCAGGCTCTTGATGTACGCCATCGCGTCCGCGAGCATCTCGTTGCCCGCCAGGTTGGGCTGCCCCATGTCGTCCAGCATGCTGCCGCCAGTCGCCCAGAGCCAGGACATCGTGTCGTTCTGGATGCCGTTGGGCTGCTCCAGCGAGAGCGGCTGCGCCCAGCCATAGACGTTGTTGTCGGGGTCGGTCAAGGCTTCGGCCGCGGCGGCGAATTCGGCGCGCGTCGAAGGCGGATCGATGCCAGCCGCTGCCAGCATGTCAAGATTGACGAAGACGGGATAGATGAAGTTGGCGATGGGAATCATATAGGTCTCGCCCGCCAGCCGAATCTGCGCCGCCAGCTCGCTGTCGTCATATTCAGCGTCCGCCATGGCTTGCGTCAGACTGTGCAGCGCGCCCTGCTTCCACAGTACGTTCACCCAGGCGCCATCCAAGCCAACGACATCCGCCATCGTGCCGGTCGCCGCGCTCGCGATGATCTGGTCCTTCGTCGTCAGGTAGGGACCGCTGATCGTCACCACCTTGATGCCCGGGTTGGCCGCTTCAAAATCGTCCAGGATCGCGCGGAACGAGCCTTCCGGCAGTTCCGGCTCCCACCATTGCTGGAATTCCAGCGTCACGTCCTGCGCCATGCTGACGCCGGTCAGCAGCAGCAGCAGAACCATCAAAGCGAGGATCGTCTTCTTCATTGTCCAGTTCTCCTTGTCTCAAAATCTGATGACATACGATACCGCGCGAGGCGCCGCCGCCATCTGTGGCGCCATTTCGCCCCGCTTCATACGCGCCATAGCTGTCATAAGCCTCCTTTGTCTCCCCCGGTCTTCGCGCCGCGCCTTACCAATGGAATCCGCCTGCGCGCGATTCCGCCTGGACGCGCATCTGGCTGGATTTGAGCATGTCCGCTTCGTCTTGTCAAATTTTGCCGGCCTCTGGCCCGCGTTCAAGGCAGCCGCAGCGCGACGCGGTCACCCGCTTTCACATCCAGCAAACCAGCGGCATCGCCTTGATTGGCCGCGATCTCGAGGTAGCCGTTGCTGTCGATCTGCGCCAGGAGCTCGCCTCGCTCGACCTCGTGATAGGCGCGGGATATGCCTCGCAGCTCATGCGCGCCGATGCTGACGCGGGCTTGGCCGGCTTCGATCAGCAGCGGCGGATTCGCGCGATTCCACGCGTCCGACAGTTCCAGGGTCGCGCCGCTCGCCCAGTGAAAGCGGCCGATGCTGGTGATGACGTTGCCGAAATGATCGACGCGCATGACCTCGCCGATTAGATTATTCCGCGCGAAACGCAGTTCTGGCGCCGGCAGGCGGACGATGTCTTCCAGCGCGCCGCCCAATTGCGCGAAGCATCGTGGCGACCGCGCCAGATGCGCCGCGACCGGCGCGAAGATGTCGCGGCCATGGAAGGTCTGGCTGGGGGCCTCCCGCCAAAACCGCGGCTCCTCCAGCTTCACCGCCGCGTAATCGCCGCCCAGACGCGCCAGGGCATAAGTCAAGACGCCATTGTCGGGCCCCACGAAGCGATATCCCTGGCTTTCCACGGCGATGGCGTGGCGCGCGCTGCCCACGCCAGGATCGACCACCACGCAGAACACCGTCCCCGCCGGGAAGAATTGATAGCTGTTCAGCAGGTCGAAGGCGGCCTCGCGGATATTCTGCCGCCGAACCGCATGCGTGATGTCGACGATGCGGGCGTCGGGGCAAATGCTGAGGATCACCGCCTTCATCGCGCCGACGTAGATATCGCGCAGTCCAAAGTCCGTTAAAAGCGCGACGACCCTTGACATAAGCGCCTCATTCGCTGGCCGCGACCGATTGCCCTGCCCCCATAAAGTATAACGCAGGCGCGATGGGCGCCGGCAATCTCAAGCGATAATCCGCGACTGCGACTAAAATGGAGTCGAGGGAAGGATATGCGCGCGATTCGCCTGAAGCTGGAAGACAAGGAGCTGCGCGGCTTGGCCGCCTATGCGCTGTTCAGCCGCCAGTCGCGCGGACGCCTGCACCCCGAGCCGGAACCGCGCTACCGAACGGCTTTCCAGCGCGACCGCGACCGCATCGTGCATTCGGCCGCCTTTCGCCGGCTCGAATACAAGACCCAGGTTTTCGTCAACGACGCCGGCGATTACTACCGCACGCGCCTGACCCACACCCTGGAAGTGGCGCAGATCGGCCGGACGCTGGCGCGGGCGCTGGGAGCGAACGAAGACCTGGTCGAAGCGATCTGCCTGGCGCACGACCTCGGGCACCCGCCATTCGGGCACGCCGGCGAAGACGCGCTGGACCAGCTGATGAGCGATCACGGCGGCTTCAACCACAATCATCAAAGCTACCGCGTCGTGACCAAGCTCGAGCGCCGCTACCCCAAGTGGACGGGGCTGAACCTCACGCTGGAAACGCTGGAGGGCATCGCCAAGCACGAAACCGCCTACGACCGCAGCGCCCGCGAGGGGACGCCCGACGAAAACGGACCCAGCCTCGAGGCGCAGATCGCCAATGTCGCCGACGAACTCGCCTATAACGCGCACGACCTGGACGATGGCTTGCAATCCGGCTTGATCCGTCCGCCGCAGCTTGAAGCGCTCGAGATCTGGCGCCGGGTCGTGGCGCGCGTCGGCTGGGCGGGCGGCGAGCTGGACGACCTGGCGCGCCACAGCGTCATCCGTGAATTAGTCGGCCACCTGGTCGATGACGTCTTGCTCGAAAGCGAGCGCCGCATCCGAACCCTGAAACCGGGCCATTCCCAGGCTGTACAGCGTCATCGGCGAGCGGTCGTCAGCCACAGCCCGACGCAAACGCGCCTGAACGCCGAGCTGAAGGACTTTCTCTATCACAATATGTATCGCCACTTTAGAATCGCGCGGATGCAGACCCGCGCCGAACGCTTCATTCAAGCCCTCTTCGCCAGCTATATCGGCGAGCCGCGCCAGCTGCCGGGCTCTTATCGCGACCGGCTGAATCACGAGCCGACCCAGCGCGTCGTCGCCGATTACATCGCCAGCTTGACCGATCGCAGCGCCCTGCGCGAATATCAGCAGCTCTTCGATCCGATTTCGAGACCCTGAGCGAGGCCCCCCTATGCCCGGCGAAACCCTGCTAAACCAGCGCTACGAGCTCGTCGCCCAGCAAGGCTCCGGCGGCATGTCCGTCATTTATAAAGCCCTCGACCGCATGCTGGGGCGCATGGTCGCCGTCAAGATTCTGCGCCCGAATCTGACCAAGGACCCCGCCTTCCTGGACAAATTCCAGCAGGAGGCGCGCAGCGTCGCCATGATGTCGCATCCCAATATCGTGACCGTGCACGATGTCGGCAGCGATGGCGCCACCCATTACATCGTCATGGAGATGATCGAAGGCAACGACCTCAAAAAACTGATCAAGGCGCGCGGGGGCCTGCCATTCGAGAAAGCCCTGGATTATGGCATTCAGATATGCGCCGGCCTGGGCTTCGCCCATCGCTCGCAGCTGGTGCACGCCGACGTCAAGCCGCAGAACATCCTCATTAACAGCGAGGGCGTTCTCAAGGTCACCGACTTCGGCATCGCCCAAGCCTATACCGACACCATGCCGCAGACCCGCAGCGAGGTCGTCTGGGGCAGCCCGCACTACTTCGCGCCCGAGCAGGCCAAAGGCGAAAAACCATCGCCCGCTTCCGATGTATATTCGATTGGCGTCGTGCTCTTCGAGATGTTCAGCGGCCGCCTGCCCTATGTCGGCAGCTCCCAACGCGAACTGGCTCTCGCGCATATCCGCGGCGAGATTCCGGCGCTCAAAGCCTACAAGCCCGAGCTGCCCGACGCCCTGAGCAACGTCATCGCGAAGGTCATGAGCAAACGCCCCAACGACCGCTACAAACACGCCGATCAGCTCGGGCATATTCTGCAGGAGATTCGCGAGCGCAGCCGCCAGCACGCGCGGTCGACCGCCTCTAGCCGCATGGCGCCGCCGACGGTCGCGGCCGGGGCTTCCAGCAGGAGCGCGTCGCCCGCCCAATCCCGGCGCGCGCCCATGCCGATCGCGCCCCGACGCCCGCCCGCCATGCAGCCGCGCCCGGCCAGCGCCTCCCAGCCGGCCATTCCGCAGCCGCCGGCGCAAAGCCCAAGCCCCCTGCTCAACGCGGACGGCACGATCAATGTCGAAGCGAGCGGCGGATACAGCGGCCCCTTCATGCCCAGGCGACAGGCGAAGCGCGGCGGCGCCGATATCGTCACCATCATTCTGGTGATCCTGGCCTTCCTGGCGGTGGCCGGCTTGATTCCGCTTTACCTGCTGGGGGTCTTTCCGCTGCTATAGGCTCAGCGCCGCTTGAATTCGTCCGCCAGGCGCTCGCGGCTGAGGTGAATGAAGGTCTTGCGCCCGCTGGGCGAGGCGAAGGGCGCCGGGCAGCGCTCCAGCCGCGCGATCAAAGCTTGCATCTCCTCCAGCGGCAGGATCTGGCCGCGGCGAATGGCGGCGCACCCAGCCAAGGCGGCCGCGGCGCAAGCCTCCGTCCGCTCCGATTGGCGCAGCCGACCCAGCATCGCCGGCAGCAGGTCGTCCCCGGCCAGGCCCGCCGCCACCTGCGGCCAGCGGCGAATGACAAAGCAGTTGGGCCCAAAGACTTCGATTTCGAATCGCAGCCCCGCCAGAAGCGCGCCGACCTCGCCGAGCAGCCTGGCATCGGCCGGCGACAGCAGCACCGTCTGGCTCTCGCTCGCCTCCGCCCGCCGCAGGCCGCCCCCTGCCGCCTCATCGAGAATCTGCTGATATAACACGCGTTCATGCGCCGCGTTCTGGTCGATCAGGTATAAGCCCGCGGGCCCTTCGGCGATGATGTAAGCGGCGCCCGCCTGCCCGACCACGCGCAGCACCGGCAGCGTCCGCGCCCGAACCGGCGCCTCAGGCCCCGCCGGGATCGCCTCAATGCCATCCGCGAGCGGATCGTCAGCGTCGCCGCGCCACCAGGCCGGGCGCGTTTTCTGATAAGCGATCAGGTCGGCCCCAAAACCGGTCTCCGTCCAGAGATCGGCCGCGGGCGCGAGCTCCTCCGCACCCAGCAAAGCCTCGCGCACAGCCCGCTGCAAAGCCAAAAAAGGCAGGTTGGCATCGCGAAAGCGGACCTCGGCTTTGGTCGGATGCACATTGACGTCGACGAAAGCCGGCGGCGCGCTGATGAGCAGGACGGCGACCGGAAAAGCCCCCGCCTTCAGCAAACCGTCGTAGGCCTGCGTGACCGCGTGGCTGAGCGCGCTATCCCGCACGGCGCGGCCATTCACGAACAGGATGATGCGGTCGCGGCTGGCGCGGCTGATCGTCGGCAGCGCCGCATAACCCTCGACATCGATCTGGGGGCCGCCGCTCCTCCGCCGCTCGCGCGCTTCAACGCGCCTCATGCTCTTGAAAGTGGCCAGACCAAAGCACTTGGCCACCGCGTCCGCCAGCTCGCCGCTGCCGGTCGTGCGGAAGCGTTCGCGCCCGTCTTGCTTCAGCGCGAAGGCGATGCCCGGATAAGCCATGGCGTAACGCAAGGCGACCCAGTAGACTTGGCGCTTTTCGGTGGAGTCGCTCTTCAGGAAAGCCAAACGGGCCGGCGTGTTGAAGAAGAGGTTTTCGATGGTGATCGCGCTGCCGGCCGGGGCGCCAACGCGCCGCCGATCCTCAACGACGCCGCCCCGCAGCCGCAGCGAAACGCCCGCACCTTCATCGCGATGCCGCGTCACGATCGTCGTCCGGCTCACCGCCGCGATGCTCGCCAGGGCCTCGCCACGGAAGCCCAGCGTCCGCATTTCGCTCAATTCATCGGCGCTGCGCAGCTTGCTGGTGGCGTGCCGCTTAAAGGCCAGTTCGATGTCGCTCGCGCGAATGCCGGCGCCGTTGTCGGTCACGCGGATCAGACGCCGGCCGCCGGCGTCGATTTCGAGGCGCAGGGACGAGGCCCCGGCGTCGATGGCGTTCTCGATCAGCTCTTTGACGGCTGAAGCCGGGCGTTCGATCGCTTCGCCCGCGGCGATCCGCCCGATCACCTCGTCCGGCAGCATTTCTATCGTTGTCGTCGCTTCGGCCAGCGCCGGCATCGCCCTCATGCCGCCCAGTATAACAGAAGCGCGCCATCGCCGTCAGCATCTCAAGACCAAAGGCGAGCGCCCGCAGCGCCGCCCGCGCCCCTATCAGTGTTCTCTGTGTTTCCTCCTTTCCTCTGTGGTGAAGACCATGCCGACTCCTCGGAAACCGACGCTCGCCACAACGTTATCCCCGGCGAATTCGCGCCTTGAAGCCCGCCCGCGCCGCTGTTATACTGCGGCCGATGATATCGCCAGCCTAGCTCAATTGGCAGAGCGATCGCTTCGTAAGCGATAGGTTATGGGTTCAAGTCCCATGGCTGGCTTGGCGTCCGCAACGCGCGGGCGCATGTTCACAACTGAATACGCAAAAGCCTTGATCGGGAAGAGTAGACCTCGCCCTTCACAGCAGAGACTGCGGGTCTTTGGCTGCAAGCCCGCTTGTGAGCGCCGGTCGAATGTCGCCCGGGAGTTGCCCGAAAGAACGCCTCCGCCAGTAGACTCGGGCCGGTTTGCGCCCGTCATCGCGCCTCGAGCGCAGCGGGCCGCCCGTCCGCTGAAGCAAGGTGGTACCGCGAAAGACAGCCTTTCGTCCTTGTATGGGATGGAAGGCTTTTTTGTTGGCGATTGGAGGAAGAGCCATGAATGCACAGGCCGAAAGCGACATGCCGCGCAATTTCGATTTCGCCGAAGTCGAGCCGCGCGTCTATGACTGGTGGGAGCGCCAGGGCTGGTTTAAGCCGGAGAGCGCGCCCGCCGAAGCCGCGCCTTACGTCATCAGCATGCCGCCGCCCAACGTCACCGGCAGCCTCCATATCGGCCACGCCCTCTTCACCGCCCTGGAAGACCTGATGATCCGCTACGAACGCATGCGCGGCAAAGCGGCGCTCTGGCTGCCCGGCGCCGATCACGCCGGCATCGCCACCCAGCTCCAGGTCGAGAAGATGCTGCGCGACGAAGGCACAAGCCGCGAAGCAATCGGCTACGAAGAATTCTTGCATCGCACCTGGCAATGGAAAGAAGAAAAGGGCGGCACGATCACGCGGCAGCTGCGGCGGCTCGGCGCCAGCTGTGATTGGGAGCGCGAGCGCTTCACGCTGGACGACGGCTTGTCGGAAGCCGTCTTGCGGGCTTTCATCACGCTCTGGGAACAAGGACTGATCTATCGCGGACCGCGCCTCGTCAACTGGAGCCCGGGCTTAAAAACCGCCGTCTCCGACCTCGAGGTGGAATCGAACGAAGAAGAGGTCACGCTCTATTTTTTCCGCTACCCGGTCGAGGGCGGCGCGCATTTGCCCGTCGCCACCACCCGCCCGGAGACCATCCTGGGCGATACCGCCGTCGCCGTCCACCCAAATGACGAGCGCTACCGCCATCTGATCGGCAAGCGCGCCTTCGTGCCCATCCTCGAGCGCGAAATCCCCGTCATCGCCGACGACTATGTCGACATGGAATTCGGCACGGGCGCCTTGAAGGTGACGCCCGGGCACGATTTCAACGATTACGAGCTGGCGCGGAAGCACGACTTAAAGCTGCTGAACATCCTCAACCAAGACGCCAGCATGAACGCCGCGGCCGGCAAATACGCCGGCTTGGACCGCTATGAATGCCGCGACGAGCTCTGGCGCGATATGACAGCGGCCGGCCTGACCATCAAGACCGAGCCCTACCGCACGCGCATCCCACGCAGCCAGCGCGGCGGCGAAGTCGTCGAGCCGATTATGAGCGCCCAATGGTTCGTGCGCATCCAGCCCTTGGCCGACAAGGCGATCGCGGCGGTGCGCGATGGCCGCGTCAAGATCGTGCCCCAGCGCTTCGAAAAGGTCTACTTTCACTGGCTCGAGAATATTCAGGACTGGTGCGTCAGCCGACAGCTCTGGTGGGGGCATCGCATCCCCGCCTGGTATCGCGAAAAAGACGGCGACCCCGAAGGCGAAATCCATGTCGGGCGCGAGCCGCCAAAAGGCGATGGCTGGGTCATGGAGCGCGACGTGCTCGACACCTGGTTCAGCAGCGGGCTCTGGCCCTTCAGCACCTTGGGCTGGCCCCAGGAAACAGCCGACCTCGCGCGCTTCTATCCCACGCAGATGATGGAAACCGGGCACGACATCCTCTTCTTCTGGGTGGCGCGCATGATCATGCTGGGCTTGTGGCTCACCGACGAGCCGCCATTCCACACCGTGTATCTGCACGGGCTGGTGCGGGCCGAAGGCGGGCTGAAATTCAGCAAGACCCTGGGCAACGCCATCGACCCGCTGACGGTCGTAAACCGGCTCGGCGCCGACCCGCTGCGCTTCACCCTGATCACCAGCGGCACGCCCGGTAACGACTGCCACCTGGACGAAACCCGCCTGGATCACAGTTTTCGCTTCATCAACAAAGTCTGGCAGATGACCGCCTTCATCAACATGAACCTGGATGGCGCGCTTGAGCTGCTCCTGCCGCCCAAAGCCGCGCTCGACCTGCCTTCGCGCTGGATCCTCAGCCGCCTGAATCGACTCATCGAAAACGTGCAGTACCTCTTCGATATCCATCAATATGGCGAGGCCGGGGGGCAGATCCTCGCCTTCATGTGGGACGAGTTCGCGCCCTTCTACCTCGAGATCAGCAAGCAGGCGCTCTATCAAGGCTCGGACGCGCAAAAGAACGCGGCGCGGCAAACGCTCGTTCACGTCCAGGACGCTTGCCTGCGCCTCCTGCATCCCTTCATGCCCTTCATGACCGAAGAGGCTTGGCGTTACCTCCCCCATCAGGGCGAGGCGCTGATCATCGCCGACTGGCCCCGCGCGAACGGCGACCTTATCGATGACGCAATCGAAGCGCGCATGAGCCTCTGCCTCGAAGCCGTTCGCGAGATTCGCAACACCCGCGGCGAGTTCGCGGTCGACCCCGGCCGGCGGATTTCGGCGATCGCCCGCGAGAGCGCCGCCGCCAAGGACCTGGCTGAAAACGCGCAGATCCTCCGGCGGCTCTGCAATGTCGAGGCGCTGACGCTGCTGCCAGCCGACGCCGACGAGCCCCAGAATTGCGCCAGCATCGTCGTCGGCGAAATCTCACTTTATCTGCCGCTCGAGGGCTTGCTGGACGTCGCCGCCGAAAGCCAGCGGCTGGCCGGCGAAAAGGCGAAGATCGCCGAAAAGCTGGCGCGAACCGAGAAGATGCTCGCCAACCAGAATTTCGTGGAGCGCGCCCGACCCGATGTCGTGCAGCGAGAGCGCGACCGGCTGGCCGATCTCCAAGCGGCCGCGGCGCGGCTGGACGAGCGGCTCGCCCGCCTCGGCCAATGACCAGGCAAGCCTGGCGCCAGCCCCGGGGCGCGCCGACCATCGGTTATAATCGGCTCGAGACGATTCAGCCGCTGAGGATTACGATTGTCAGAATCCTTCAAAGTCTGCCCGATATGCGCGACGCGCAACCAGCGCCATGCCGCCCTCTGCGCCACCTGCGGGACGACTATCGCCGAAATCGCGCCGCAAGAAGCCGCCGCTGAACGCGAGCCGGCCGAAGCGCCTTATGATTACCGGCTAGGCGAAACGGACCTCGCCGAAGCATCGCTGCGCCGGACGGGCCGCGTACTCAGCGCCCTGCTCGTCGGGCTGCTTCTGGCGCTCGCGGCGGTCGCGGCGTTTGCGCTGCTGTCGTCGCGGCCGGGTGAAGAGCCCGGCGCCGGCGCGCCGCCTGCCACCAAGCCCGGACGCGTCGCGGGCCCAACGGTGACGCGCGGTCCGCCGACCGCCACGTTCACGCCCAGCCCGCTGCCGACCCTGGCGCCAACCGACCGTCCGACGCCCGCGCCCTGCCGGCGACGGGTCGCGGCCGGCGATTCGCTCATCGGCATCATCACCGGCTGCGGTCATCGAAACCTCGACATCTTGCCGACCGTCATGGCGCTCAACGACATCGCCGATGAAACGCTGATTCAGGTGGGCAAAGAGATCGTCGTGCCACTGCCCAGCCCAACGCCCGACCCGGCCGCGCCCCCCACCCCCGCGCCCGCCGTCGAAAGCGACGCCGCCTCGGCCGGCGGCCTCGAGTTGGCGCTGCTGGCTTTTGACCCCCTGTCGCCGACGGAAACGCCAACGCTGCTGCCGGGCCTGATGTGGCACGACATCCTGCCCGACGAAAACATGATCGCAATCGCCCTCCAGTACAAAACCAAAGCCAAGGCGCTCTCGGACTTGAACCCCGAAATAGAATTTCTGCTCTGCGATTTTGGCTTGGATTACGGCGGGCCTGAGTGTACGGTACACTTGAAACAGGGCCAGAGAATCCGCGTGCCCGCGCCTACGCCGACCATGACCGCGATACCGACCGCCTCTGGCAGTGAAACGCCAACGCCGCTGCCGACGGCGACCTTCAACGCGCCAATCGCCCAAAGCCCGCCAGACGGCGCGTCATTTTCACCGCTGGATCAGGTCACGCTGCGCTGGGTATCGACCGGGCGGTTAGCGGCGAGCGAAGTCTATCGCGTCGTGATCAACGACGACCGGACCGGCGCGAGCTACACAGCCAATACCCGCGAACTTTTCTACATCATTCCGGCGACCTGGAAGCCGCAAGACGCCCAGAGCCACCGGTATGCCTGGTACGTCAGCGTCCTGGACGAGAGCAGTGGCGTCATCGCGCATTCTTCCGCCGAGCGCGCCTTCGTCTGGCAGGGCGCGGGAAATCCCGATTCATGAATTGGCGAGGGCGCCTATGCCTGCTTCTGCTGGCCGCGCCATTAGTCGCGGGGTGCAATATCAGCGCGCCCGACGCCGCCTCCACGCCGACCTTCGAGGTGGAAGCGATCGCGACCGAAGCGCCAGAGCCGAGCCCGACGCCCGCCACCGCGACCGCTACGCCCACGTCCGAAACCCTGCAAATCGCGCTGCCCGAGCCAACGGCGACCCGCGCGCCGGCCACGCCCGCCCCGACGCCAAGCGCCACATCGCCCTTCTTCGAATATCTCGTGCAGGAAGGCGAAACGCTCTTTTACATCCTCCAGCTGCCGCGGCACGGCTATGCTTATGAGCCAGACGTAGCCGCCACGGTCGTCGCCCTGAACGACAACATCCGCGATGCCGATTCGGTCATCGGCGGGATCACGATCCTCATTCCACGCCCGACCGCGACCGCGACGCCGGCCGGCGCGCGAGCCACCCAAGCCCTGCTCGCGACCATCGGCCTGGACGACTCTTCCGGCGCCGTACTCGATTCCGGCGCGTCAGTCGGCTGTCACAAGGTCATCGCCGGCGACTCCATGGTGGCGATCGCCCACGAGTACAATACGACGCTGGAAATCCTAAGCGACTTGAACCGCGGCGAAGTCGATTGGTACGGCTGCAATTTCAAGGAGCCGGCCGGCGGACCCGACTGCCGCCCCACGCTGAATATCGGGCAATGCGTTCGCGTGCCACAACCGACGCCGCTGCCGACCAAAATGCCGACCCCCAGCGGCGACGAAACCGCCACCCCGACCGCCACCAAGCTTGCGCCGCGCCTGCTGCATCCGGCCGATGGCAGCGTCATCGCGCCCGGCCCCTTGACGCTGCATTGGCTGGGCGTGACTGGCTTGCACCCGGAAGAAGAATACCTGCTCGAGCTGATCGACCAGACCGGCGCCCGCGCCTTCCGCCAGGTAACGCGCGCCAACGCCTACACGGTTCCAGCGGCCTTCATGCCCAGCGATGGCCAGCCGCGCATTCTGCAGTGGCAGGTCACCGTCGCGCGCAAGAACGACCGCGGCGAGTATTTCTATGTCGGCGCGCCGGGGGCGGTCAACACCTTTGAATGGCGCAGCCCCTAAACTGGGCCGACCACGTCCAGATGCGCCAAATCAGGCGGCGTCGTTGGATTTGGGGATCGCTTGATAGGCGGCGAAAGCCGGGCGCAGGCGGCCAGCGGCGTCTTCCAGGCTGAAGAAGCAAGCCTCTTCATCGCCCGCGGCGCAGCCATTGAGATTGTAATAGAAGATGCCGGCGACATAATCCCATTTCTGCGCCAGCTTATAGGCTTGCGTCACGTAGAGCGCCTGCTCGGCTTCGTTCGTATAGGTCAGCCATTCGAAGCCGGTCGAAGGCGCCGCCAAGTTGACGCCATCGCTCGTGCCCCAGCCCAGCTGCGTCACGACGACCGGCGCGTCCACGCCATGTTCGCGCAGGGCCGCGTCGTAAAAAGCCAGCAGATCGCCATAATACTGCAGGAAGGACTCGTAGTGCGTGTCGACGCCGGGCGGCTGTTCGCAGCAGACCAGCGTAGGCGGCGCGGCCGACGCGCTGAATATCGCCCCGATGCCATCGCTGAAGTCGGCCGCCCCGGCCAGCAGCATGTTGTTCAGAAAAGTCGCGGTGTCAATCGCGTTGTAATTGTCGTTGAAGCCGGCCGGCGCCAAGCCCGCCGCGATGACCAGCGCCCGGTCGTCATGCGCTTTGATCGTCTTATAGGCGACTTCCAGCAGCGGCACATAGAAGCGCGCCCCCATCTGAATCGCGTCAGGTATGCCGTACTCGCCATCCGCCGTCCTTTCCCGCGGTCGCGTATACAGCGGCGCCGACCAGAATTTCAATAGATTCGGCGATTTCCAGATTTCGTAGGCATCAACCAAGCCCGCGTAGCGCGCGGCCATATTCGCCAGAAAACGGGCGAAATCGTCATAGTCTTCCGGCGGGCCGGTATATGACGCGAATTGGCTGTTCAGCCTCTCGGTATAACTTCTGCGGCTCCAGGCGGGCGCGTCATAAACGTTGAGCATGATATGCGCGCCAGCCAGTTCCATCGCAGTGATCATGGCGTCGAGCGCGCTGTACGAATAGATCATTGGCGCCGTTTCGATCGCGGCCCAGGACACGTCGATTTTGACCCAGTCCGCGCCCAGCCGACGAACCGCCGCCGCCAGCTCCTCCGCGCGCCCGCCATCGATGAAGACCTGCAGGCCGAACTTGAAGCCGGGCCGCGCCAGAATCTCTTTGGGCAGCGGCACGATGATGGCTTCGTCCAGGACGATCAGGCTGGGGTCGGCAATGCCGTTGAGCGATTGCAGCGCGTCCACCGTCGTGTCGTAGCCTTCGGCGATTCCCTCCAGCGTGTCGCCCAGCTTGATCCGATGGACGGCCAGTCGCGCGCCGCCCGGTTTTGGCACGAACAGGGCTTCACCCGCGCGCAGCTCGCCGCTCTCGGGCCGCCGATTCAAGGCTTGCAGCGCCGGCAAATCCATGTCGTGGCGCCTGGCGATGGCATAGAGCGAATCGCCCGGCTGCACGATGTACTGCGCCAGCAGGGTATCGTCCACCTTCGGGACGATCAGGCGCTGACCCAGGCTCAGATCCTCCCGCCGCACGATGCCATTGAGCCGGCGCAGCTGCGCGATGGTCGTGTGATAGAGCCGCGACAGGTCGAAGAGCGTGTCGCCGCGCTGCACGATGTGGACCGTGGTGGCCTCCGCGTCCGGGCGCGCCGCATTTACGTCAAGTCCCGTTTCAGCGCCCTTTTCGGCTGCGGGTTCGCCGCCATCCGCCGCCGGGACGCGGATCCGCTGCCCGGCGACGATGCCGCCGTCGGCGTCCAGCGCGTTCAAGCCGGCCAACGCGGCGACGCTGGTCTTGAAGCGCCGGGCAAGGCTGAACAAGGTATCGCCGGCCTGCACTTCGTACGAGTGGACGGGCGCGTCTGCTCTGGCCGGCACCAAAAGCGCGTGCCCGGCGGTGATGCGCTCGGCATTGAGAATCGCGTTCGCCGCCTTCAGGCTTTCGACCGTCGTATTGAAGCGCTGGGCGATGTGCTGGAGGGTGTCGCCGCTTTGGATAAAGTAAGTTTCGTAGGCGGCGGGGCTTTCGGCGTATTCCGCAGCCCGGCGCGCGCCGTCGCCGTCACCTTGAGCCGAGAGCGTCGACGCCATTGCGAGGAGCGTAATGACAAGGATTGCGCGGCAATGGCGGCGCATGACCAAATCCTGTGAAGAGCGCAGATTTGCTGATGAATGCAGTCTACAGCCAAGCCAACTATCGCGCCAATTCATCGGCAGCCATTGCGATTCAAGGCGGCGCGGGGCGGCGCGTCCACGACGCCAGCGCGTAAGAATCACCGCCATCCATCAGCGCCAGCCGTTCGCCCGTGACGGCGTCGTACCAGCCGACATGAATCTGATAATCGCCGGGCGCGAGATGAGACGCCGGCAGATAGTAGACGTCGCGGAAGGCTTCGCCGGGCCGCCAGCTGGCCGCGTCCAGCCGGCCTTCTTGCGGGAACTGATCGGCCTGCGTCCACAGCGCGCTGCCCGTCGCCGTCTTGACCGCGCCGTAGACATGGACGAAAGACTTCAAAGCCGCGTCACTTCGCGCCAGGGGCCGCCAGTCAATCCAGAGCAGGAGCTCGCCGGTAGGCAAGGGTTCGGGGAAGAATTCGTGGCCGAGCAGGGCGACAATCTGGCCAAATCGGGCGATTTCCGGCTTGTCCGCGCGCTCGACCCTCCAGGGCGCGTATTGCCGTATCGGGAGTTGCCCCGTCCGCGTCCGCAGCAGCGCTTGCAGATTATCGCGCATCCAGCCCTCGACGACGCCGGCGTTCGCCCAGCCCGCCTGCTCGCTTCCCGCAACGAAAACGCTGCGATAACTCCCGCGCAGCCGCTCCAGCGCCGCGACGATCTCGCGCTCCTTTTGCCGTGGACTGGCCGGAAGAGCCAGCTCCGGCGCGCTGCCATCGTAATAATAGGCGAAGGCCGGATCCACCGAGAGCTGGATGACCAGATCCTCCGCTTCGACGCGCCCCGAGAGGAATTCGCCGAGTTCGTCCCATGCCGGCGCCTTTCGAAAGGCGGGATCATTGTAATAGGCCTGCAGGCTCATCGCCGCCAGCGCAAACCAGGGCGACAGGACGAGGAGGCTTAGCGCGGCCCGATTCACCCGAAACGCCTTTGGCAGACGCTCAGCCGCGCAGGCGCCCGCGATCAGCAAGAGCGTGAAAGCCGGCGCCGCATTCAGCACATAACGCGGATTGAAGACGTCCCGCCCCAGAGACGCCAAGCCGATGAGCAGCATGGGCAGCCCGATAAGCGGCAGAAGCGCCAAGAATTGCCGCCGCGCTCGCATCCAGACCAGCAGCGCCGCCAGCGCGTAAACCAGCGTCAGCGCGGGCCAGGCAGCGGGAAACCGCGCGGGAATGACCTCCCCGAAAGTCAGGGTCGGCAGAAAGCGCGTGAGATAATCGGAGGCGCCAAAAGCCTCGAGATTGCCGCCATAAGCGCCGACGAAACCGGCCCGCGCCTGCAGCAATGCAAACGAGACCGCCACCGCCAAGGCGATCAGCAGCTGAAGCGACAGAAACCGCAGAATGAACGCGCGATCGCGCCCCGCCAGCAGCGTCACGGCGACGCCCAAAGCCGCCACGTTGAAGAGCTCGGTGTAAAAGATCATCGCCGCCGCCAATGCCGCCAGCCCGTAGGCGAGCCAGTCGACGCGCCGCCGCCGCAGCAGCAAGCGCAGCCCCAGCCACAGCGCGCTGACGCTGAGGCACGCCCAGAGCGCGTAATTGCGATAATCCTGGCTGTGCCAGATCTCGTAGGGATGCAGCGCCCACATCAAAGCCGCGATCAAACCGGCGCCGCGCGAGCCAATGACGGCCGCCGCCAAGCCATACATCGCCGCAATGCCCAGCGTATTGCCAAGCGCGCTCAATAATCGCAGCGAGAAGACCGACTCGATGCCGCCCAGCACCTGCCGCCAGAGCCGAAACAAGGCGAAGGTCAGGGGCGGATGCGGATCCAGGGGCGCGATCTCGGCCAGCGAGCGCGTCAAGGGCATGTCCGACCAGTATTGCGCGCTGAAGGCCTCGTCGCCGCGCAATGGCACAGCCTCGAGCGCGTGAATGCGCAGGAAAAAGCCGAGGAGTATGATGAAGGCGAGCGGAAGAAGCTGGCGAAGCGAGGACATCCGCGCGTCAGATGGTCGCCTCTTCAAAGGCTTCGATCTGGGCGTCGCTCAGGGGCATGAGGCTGGCGTTTTTGGCTTTGGTTTCGCTATCGGCCTCGCTCATCCGCCGCTTGGCATCGCGCATATACTCCTTGAGATTGGGGCTCTTCTTCGGGTCGGCATAGAGCACCGGCGTCTCGGGCGCGCTCTCGAAGAAGACCTCCGCGCTCGGGTCGACGAAGACGACCAGGGGCTGCACCTTGACCTCGGGCGCGATCTCGTCGATGGCGCGCTGGACGCGGTCGCGGGCGAATTCGGCATCGCGCAGGGGCTTGCCCACGCCATCGAAGCGAATCAGCGAAAAGAACTTGCTGATGATGCTGCGCCGGCTGCGGAATTTGCCGTCTTTGAAGGTGAAGGCCTGGTCGTGCCAGCGGGTGGCGATGGCATAGACCCCCTGCGGGCAGATAAGCACATGCCGCGCCGGAAAATGATAATAATTGTATAGGACGCTCTTGTTGCTCATGCCCTTCAAGCCGTCTTCGATCGCCTTCTCGGGCCGCGGGACCCGCGCCCACATATTCGTCATGCGCACCGACACCACCGTCAAAATCAGCAAAGCCGGCAGCACCGCCGACTGCGCGATCAGGGTCAGATTGTCGGGCACGTCGCCGGTGAAGAGCGAGGCGTTGATGAGGACGAAGCCCAGGATCAAGGCGCCAAAAGTGCCGAAGAAGAGATAGTTGGTGATCTTCTTGTTGCGCCGCGCCAGCTTCTTGTTGGTGACTATACGCATGGATTCGTCCGTTTCTGTCCCTTAGAGCGGCAGATGCGCCCGCGGCTCAGGGCTTCTTGACATAAACAAGCAAATTGTCGCTATTATTGGGATCGGGCGAGATGCTGCAGATATGATGCGTTTCGCGGCAAAGATTAAGTGCGCCGTTTTCAGTATCGTACTTGGGAAAGCTACATGTGATGTCGCCGTCTTGTTGCGGCTCCCGGCACTGTAAGTCACTCCAAGCGCCAAGCCAGCGCTCATACTCTCGCCCGCTCCAGTGACGGGTGGAGGCTTTTTCTTCGATTTTCGCCAGCTCTTCAGCCGTCGGGCATTTCAAGCTGTCTCGGTAGGTCGAGAGGATGTACTCCGTGAACCAGATATTGTCGTCTTCATTGGTTTCTGCGATGACGTTGTCGTCATCGACCCGCACCTCCAGACGATGCAGCTCGTCAAAGAAGAGAGCGACGCGCACGGGACCCATTTCCACCAGGTGATGATTGCCAGGCCCAAGGGTTTCGGTGTTGATCTGCATGATGTAGGTCATGGTCGGGATGCCGGACTTCACATGAAAGTCTTGCACGGTCAGCTTGACGTGCCCGGTCGGCGTCTCGAACCAGCTTTGCCCGGTATTGATGAGCGGCACCTGCAGCCTGGCGGGCAAGCCACAGACCAGGGGATGCGGGTGGACGCGCGTCCAGCCCAGGGTGAGGTTGACGTTGGGCGGCGACTCGGGCGTGCGCGGCAAGAAGTAGGAGAGGTAATTGGCGACCGACACTTCGGCGCAGACGATATCGCCAAAGCGCACCGACGGCAGGATGTGCCAGCGCTCGCCCCATTGCTGCGATTCGCGCGTTTCGCCGATGACCGCCACCTCCAGATCGCCCGGCTGGATGCGCATGCAATGCGTCGTGCGCACCGGCAGCTGGCTGGTCGCGCCCGGTTCCAGCTGGTCTTCGCTGAGCAGCGTGGAAATCTTGTACAGATGCCCCGCGCGCTGCATGTCCAGCAGTTGATTCTGCGGGTTCGCCACCACCGTCGGCGCCTCGACCTCATAGGCGACGCGGCAGGAAAGCGAAAAGGTATTCGCCAGCGAGGTGTTGGTGTCGGCCGGGTCATAAAGCAGCGTGCCGCAGCCGTCGTAGATTTCCAGAACTGACGTGTCTTGCTGGATGTTGGCTACGATCTGCTGATCGAGCGGCAAGGTGGCTTCCATTTCGTCGTATTGCGGCGTTCTTAATTCGGCGCTGATCCGCGCGATGCCGTCCATCTGGATGCCGACCGGCGCGCTGCCATCGCCGGGGCCCAGCACCGCGGCGCTCCCCAGCGAGTTCAGGTCAAAGGCGCCGCCGGGCGTCCAGGCCCAATAGGTCAGCACCGACGAGCCGGACTGATCGGCATTAAAACGGAAGCCGACCGGCAGGTAGAAGCCGACCCAGATGACCGGCTCAGTGATGATCACCGGCTGCGAGAGCGCGACGCGATTAGGTCCGCTCTGCCCTAGCGCGACCTGCTGGCGATGGACCAGGACGGCATCGACGGGCGAGCCGCCATTGGGATCCTCATAAACGACCAATTCGGCCCCCCCGCCGGGCACGGGCGCGCTAACCGAGATGGTGACCGCGTCCAGCGCCGTCGGCAGGTGCATGGAAAGCGGCGTCAGGTCGAAACCGTTGATGACCAGCGACGCCTCGCCCTCGACGAAGAAAACGGCGTTTTCGTTCCCGCTGTTGTTGCTCAGGACGATGTCGCCCGCCGCGGCCGGCAGCGCCGACAAAGCGAAAACCAGGAGGAGAATAGCGGTCAAAAACAATGGTCTGTTTCGCAAGACGGGCATCATTTGTTTCACCTCACTTTGCCGGCGACGACTGCCATGCGTATTTTAGGGTCGATTCGATGATTGGTCAAGCAAGCGTAGGCGTTGCGACGGCGAGCCGCATGATTTGAAGCCTAGCTGACGTCCGCGCCGCAACGCGACCAACCACGCAAAATACCTTTCATTTCGCAGCGTTTGTACGGGCGAGCCGCCGGCTCGTCCCTGTTCTATTCGCGAATGATATCGACGGGCGTTACAGCGTAACGCCCCTACAGCTTTGTCATTTGATGACGATCTGTAGGGGCGAGGCGGTGACTCGCCCTCTAACCAAGGCGGATTCTTTTGCGCGGGCGGCGACATTGTCGGCCGGGTGTCTACAGCTGCCGGATTTGAGCGAATAGCAGCGGAAATGGCGCATCCAGCCGATTCGCCGCGCCAGCCGAACGGGGCTGGAATGCGCGGCGATTCGCCACTATAATGCCAGCGCATTGTGAAATTCGGATTGGTGGACATGGCCGAGTTTGTCTTGGTATTCGCGATCCTCGCGCTGGCGCTTGGCGCCTATTGGGCGCTGATTATCTTCCCGCGGCAGCGCGCCTTCCAGCATAAGCAGAAGCTGGCGCGCTCCCTGCACGCCGGCGACGAGATCGTCACCTATGGCGGCATCGTCGGGGTAATAATCGACATCGACGCCGACCAAGGCGTTTCCCAGGTCGAGATCGCCGAGGGCGTACGCGTCAAGCTGCTGACCGCGGCGCTGCAGCAAGTCTACGACCGCGACGAAATCGCCTACAACGCCCGGCTTGGCCGACGGGGCGATGCGACGCCCGCCGGCGAGAGCCTGAAAGCGGCGCCGAGCGAAGGCAGGCGAAGCGAATGAGCAGCCACGCGCGCTGGCTCATCTTCATCGCGCTGCTCAGCGCCTTCTGCGTCTGGGTGGCGACCCCGCCGGAGTTCAAAGGCGTCCAGACCGAAGCCTGCGCGGCCGGCGACGCGGCCGGGCGCAAATGCAGCGAGAACCTGACGATCGACTTCAACGGCGATGGCGAAGCCGACTTCGTATTGAATATCACGCAGAGCCTGGGGCTCGATCTGGTCGGCGGTTTGCGCGTGCTGCTGCAGGCCGATACGGCGATCGCCAATTTCTCGCTGGAAGAGCTGGGCGAGACCGCCAATAACGTCGCCCGCCGCGTCAACGCGCTCGGCTTGACGGAAGCGACAGTCCAGGTCCAGGGCCGCGACCGCATCCTGGTCGAGCTGCCGGGCGTGCGCGATCCGGCGCAGGCGGTGGCGACGATTCAGCGGACGGCGCTGCTGGAATTCGTCGATTTTGGCGGCTTGCGCAACCAGGCCATGGCGCTCGCTGGCGAAGAAATCGTGACCAGCGAGCAGGTCGCGCTGCGCCAGGACGCGGAACTGGCGGAAGGCGAGGAAGACCCGCTGGCGAACCGGCGGGCGCATCCGGTCACTGGCTTGCCCTTCCGCACCGTGATGACGGGCGCGGGCTTGCAGGCGGCCAGCGCCGTGCTCTCGCCGCCTCAAGGCACGGGCAGCCCCGAATGGATGATCAATTTTGAAGTCAAGGAAGACTATCAAGCGGTCTTCGGCAGCTTCACGGGCGAGCGCATCGGCGAACCGATGGCGATCGTGCTGGATGGCGAGGTGCTTTCGGCGCCCATCATCCAGGCGCAGCTGTCATCCGGCGGCGTCATCACCGGGCAATTCACCGAAGAAGAAGCCAACACCCTGGCGCTGCAGCTGCGGTCGGGCGCGCTGCCGATCCCGCTGCGCATCGAAAGCACGCAGGAAGTCGGCGCCACCCTGGGCCAGGAATCCGTGCGTTTGAGCGTGCAGGCGGGCGTCATCGGCGTCATCGTCGTGCTGGCCTTCATGCTGATTTATTACCGTTTGCCCGGTTTCGCCGCCGATTTGGCGCTAGTCGTCTTCATTTTTCTCAACATCGCCATTTTCAAGCTGCTGCCCGTCACGCTGACCTTGCCCGCCATCACCGGCTTTCTCATTTCAATCGGCACGGCGGTCGATGGCAACATTCTCATCTTCGAGCGCATCAAGGAGGAGCTGCGGGCGGGCTTGCCGCTGGACGCCGCGCTGAAAGCCGGCTTCGACCGCGCCTGGACCTCCATCCGCGATTCCAACCTGTCCACCATCATCATCTGCGGGATTCTATTCATGTTCGGGCAGACGCCCGGCGCCAGCATAGTCGCCGGTTTCGCCGTCACCCTGGCGATCGGGCTGGTGCTGAACCTGTTCACCGCCGTCATCGTGACGCGCACCTTCCTTTACATCCTCGTTGGCGTCTTCCGCGGCGCCATCTCGAACAACCGCGCGATCCTGGGCGCCTGAGGCTGATGTTGAACTACCGATTTTACCCCCACCCCAGACCCCTCCCCCATAAAGAGGGAGGGGATTCCAATGGGCGAAGTCGCCACAATACTCCCCTTCCCTCCTTGTGGGGGCAAGGGGCCGGGGGATGGGGGGCAGTATGTCAACCGACTCCCGAGGTTGGGCGATATGTTTAACATCGTTCAGAAACGCCGCTGGTTCTTCACGCTTTCCGCTCTAGTCATCGTGCCGGGCTTGCTGATCATGATCTATTCGGCTTTCGCGACCGGCGCGCCCTTCCGCCTCAGCATCGACTTCCTGGGCGGCAGCATCTACGAATTGAAATTCGATGAGGTTGGCGCCGGCGAAGATGGCATCCGCCAAGTCTTCAGCGCGGTCGGCGACGACAATGTGATCATCCAGCAGATTGGCGCGGCGGAGGACTTCCGCTGGTCGGTGCGCGGGGGCTTCCATGAGGTCGGCGTCACCGAAGACATCCTGGCGCGGCTTGGGGCGCTGGCGCCGGTGGATCGCGACAGCTTCCGCGTCGAGACGGTCTCGGCGACCATCGGTCAAGAGGTCACGCGCTCGGCGCTGGCCGCGGTCGCCGTCGGCGCGCTTGTCATCACCGGCTTCATCGTCATCGCCTTCCGCCAGGTGCCAAACGCGATTCGTTACGGCGTCTGCGCCATCGCCGCCATGATTCACGACATCCTGGTGGTCATGGGCGTCATGTCGCTCCTGGGTCTGCTGCTGGGCTGGGAGATCGACGCGCTATTCCTGACCGCGGTGCTGACGGTGGTCGGCTTCTCGGTGCAGGACTCGATCGTCGTCTTCGACCGCATCCGCGAAAACATCCCGAAGCATCTGGGCGAGCCTTACGAAACCATCGTCAATCGCAGCATCTGGGAGACGATCCACCGCTCGCTGGCCACCCAGCTCAACGCCTTTTTCATCATGATCGCCATCCTGCTCTTCGGCGGCGAGACGGTCAAGCAATTCATCGCCATCTTGTTCATCGGGCTGCTCTCGGGCACTTATTCATCGATCTTCACGGCTGTGCCGCTGCTGGTCGCCTGGGAAAAAGGCGAACTGCCCTTCGTCGGCCGATGGCGGCAAATTGAGGAAGCCGAGTCGGAAGCGGAGCCAGCCTAGCGCCGCGCTAGTGACGGAAGTGGCGCGCGCCGGTGAGTATCATCGCCATGCCAAAGTCGTCGGCGGCTTTGATCACCTGCGCGTCGCGGATGGAGCCGCCCGGCTGAATGACGCAGCTGACGCCGGCGCTCGCCGCGAATTCGATGCTGTCGGGGAAAGGGAAGAAAGCGTCTGAAGCCATCGCCGCGCCTTTCGCCTCGCCCGCCGCTTTCGATATGGCGAGCTCGGCCGCGTCCACCCGGCTGGGCAGCCCGCCGCCAATCCCCACGGTGCGTTTGCCCCGCGCCAGCACAATCGCGTTGGACTTCACGTGCTGGACCGCCTTCCAGGCGAAAAGAATGGATTCCAGTTCGTCTTCGGTCGGCGCGCGCCGCGTCACCGTCCGCATCCGCGCTTGTGGCGGGTCGCCCCGGTCGGTTCTCTGCACGAGCAAGCCATCCATCACGCTGCGGAACTCATAGCCGCCCCCGCTGAATGGCGCCGGCATTTGCAGGACGCGACAGCTTTTGCGTCCGGCCTGCAGGTTCTGGACGGCTTCGTAGGCATAGCCCGGCGCGATGACCGCCTCGACGAACATCGAGCCCAGAGCGGCGACGAAATCCGCGTCGACGCTGCGGTTGGCCGCGATGATGCCGCCAAAAGCCGATTTCGAATCCGACGCCAGCGCCTGGGGGAAAGCCTCCGCGACCGTGCCCGCGCTGGCGATGCCGGTCGGGTTCAGGTGCTTCACGATGACAACGGTCGGTTCGTCGAAGCTGCTGACCGCCCGCCAGGCCGCGTCCGCATCCAGAATGTTGTTGTACGAGAGCTGCTTGCCCGCCAGCTGATCGGCCCCCAGGGGCTTGCGCTCGCCGCCGCGCGTGTAATACGCCGCCGCCTGATGCGGGTTCTCGCCATACCGCAGATCGTGGCTGCGCTGTACGCCGATTGAGACGATATCCGGCACGGCGCCGTCGGCTTGCTCGGGGATATCCGACTCGCAGAGAAAAGCGTGGATCGCCTCGTCGTAGTCGCGCGTGTGGGCGAAGGCTTTGACCGCGAGTTCGCGCCGCTGCGCCAGGCTCGTCCGGCCTTCGGTCTTCAGCGCCACCAGCGCGCTCGAATAATCCAGCGGATCGCAAAGCACGGTCACGCGGGCGAAATTCTTGGCCGCGGCCCGCAGCAAGGCGACGCCGCCAATGTCGATCTGCTCGACTGCCTGTTCATCGGTCACGTCGGGCTGGCGAATCGTCTCGCCAAAGGGATAAAGATTGCAGACGACCAGGCTGATTGGCGCGATGCCGTTCTCCGCCAATTCGGCGAAGTCTTCGGCGGAGTCGCGCGCCAGGATGCCGCCGTGGATCGCCGGGTGCAGGGTCTTGACGCGACCGCCAAGCAGTTCGCCCTGCCCGGTGACGCGCTCGACCGTCGTAATCGGGATGCCGGCGTCGGTCAAGGTCTGCCCCGTGCCGCCGCTGGCCACGATCCCCCAGCCAAGCCCGACCAATTCCTTGGCGAAGCCGACGATGCCTTGCTTGCTCGACACGCTGAAAAAGGCTCTGGGCATGGGGCGCAACCTGCCAATCTATGCGAATCCATGAAAGTGGCGGGCGGCCGACCCCGCTCCGTCCCCGACGAGTCAGGCATGGGGGCTTTGGGCAGCGGGACGCAAGTTATCACGTGTGGACGAGCCGCCATCTCGCCCCTGCGCGCCTGATTTTCCGCGCGACCGCAGACTGATTATACTGTCCACGTTTCGCGCGGCAAAGGGAAGGCGCGTTCTACTCGTCCAGGGGGATAATCGCGTCTCGCCGAATGTTGATTCGCAGCCTGTCGCCGAGTTTCATCGGCAGGTCTTCCATGGCGAAAGACAGGCGGGCGTCCCGTGCGGCCGCGACAGTTACATCGTAGTGCGCGCCGCGAAAAACAGCGTCTACGAGCGCAGCCTCAAGCGCAATCCCTAGATCGGAAGAGCCCGCCGCCACGCTGATCCCGGCGGGATGAATCAGAATGGCGCCGGCGCGGGTCGCCAGAGTCGCGACGTTAATGCCGAGGACATCGGCAAGGCGGCTGTCGTCGCTGGCGAAGATATTGCTCAAGCCCAGGAAACGCGCGACGAAGACGCTGGCGGGCGCGCGATAGAGCTGCCGCGGCGCATCGCGCTGACAGACGCTGCCGAGATTCATCACGGCGATGCGATCGGCAACGGCATAAGCCTCGCGGTGATCATGCGTGACGTAGATCGCGCTCACGCCCGCTCGCTTGATGATGCCGCGCAGTTCGAGCGCCAATTGATCCCGCAGCTGGGCGTCCAGCGAGCCCAGGGGTTCGTCCAGCATCAGCAGACGCGGGTTCGGGGCCAGGCTGCGCGCCAGCGCCACCCGCTGCTTCTGCCCGCCGGAGAGCGCGGCGACATCGCGCGCCTCCAACACCTCCAAGCCAACGCGCCGCAGCAGCGCCTGCACCCGCCCGTCGATCTCGTCGCGCTTCAAGCGCTGCCGCCGCAAGCCATAGGCGACATTGCCGGCGACCGACAAATGCGGGAAGAGGGCGAAGTCCTGAAACATCAAACCGAAGCCGCGTCTGTGCGCCGGTATCGACCGCATGTCCGCGCCATTAAACGCGACCGTGCCGCTGTATTCCGCCTCCAGGCCGGCGATGATCCGCAGCAGCGTCGTCTTGCCGCAGCCGCTGGGCCCGAGCAAGCAAAGAATCTCGCCTTCGGGCAGCTCCAGCGATACCCCCCGCAGCGAAACGATATCGCCATAGGCATGCGACAAGCGCGCGATTTGCAGCATCAGAATTCGCCGACGCCCGCGATCCGCAGCCGCTCGATGATGATGAAGCCGCAGGCGCAAACCAGCATCAGCACGACGCTCATCGCCAAGGCCTGCCGATACGACGCCTGCCCCGGGTCGCCGATAAGCCGATAAATCACGACTGGGATCGTCACCGACTCGCGCTGGGCGACGAAAAGCGACGCCCCGAACTCGCCCATGCTGACCGTGAAGGCGAAGGTCGCGCCCACCACCAGGCTCCGCCCCAAGAGCGGCAGGTCGATGGTTAGCAGCGTGTCCAGGGAACCCGCGCCCAGGGTCCGCGCCGCCTCGCGCAAGGATGGCGGAATCGCCCGCAAGCTCGGCAAGACGCTGCGGATCACGAATGGCAGGGCGACCAGGGTATGCGAAATCGGGATGATCAGCCAGGAAGCGCGCAGATTCAGCGGCGGCTCGTCCAGGGCGATGATGAAACCGAAGCCCAGGGTGACCGCGCTCGTCGCCAACGGCAGCATGAAGAGCGGATCCGCCAGGCGCGCCAGCCGTCCAGGCCGCTCGATCATGTAAGACGCGATCAAGCCCAGGATCAAGGCGGCGATCATAGCGAGCAGCGCGAAACGCAGCGAATTGAAGATCGACTCGAGCGGCGCGATGAATAGCAGCGACCCGCGCGACTTCTCCGTCAAACTCAGGTAGTTGGCGACATCCAGTTGACCCGCCGCCAGCAGCGACCGCAGGACCAGCGCGATCAATGGCGCGATGAGCAAACCCGCGATCAAGGCGACGCAAAAGCCGACAGCCAGGCGCTCAGTCCCGGTTAGCGCGCGCCGCGAGGTGGCCGCCCCGCTGGCCAGCTGGAGCTGCATCTTCTTCTGCGTCGCCGTGTAAATCATCATCATCGCCAGCATGCCCAGGATCTGCACCAGCGACAGCGCCGCCGCCAGGGGCAAATTGAACATGTTCACCGCCTGATAGTAGATCTGCACCTCCAGCGTGGCGAAGCGGATGCCGCCCAGGATCAGGATCACGCCGAAGCTGGTGAAGGAGAAGATGAAGACCAGCAGACCGGCCGAAAGCAGCGCCGGTCGAATCAGCGGCAGGCGGATATCGCGCCAGAGCGCGCCTTCATCCGCGCCCAGGCAGCGCGCCGCCTCTTCCACGCTGAAGCCCGCCGTCGCCCAGTAACCGCTGATGATGCGCAGCGCCACCGCGAAGTTGTAAAAGACATGGGCGATGATGATCATCGCCAGCGTCCGCTCGAGCTGGACGGGCGCGTAATCCAGCGAAAACAGCGTTTGCGCCAGGTCGTTGAGCAAGCCCTTCTTGCCCAGCAGCGTCGCAAAAGCCAGCGCGACTACGATTGTCGGCAGGACGAAGGGCAGCGTCGCCAGCGACATCAGCAGCGACTTGCCGCGGAAGCGATAACGCGCGAAGACGAAGGCGCATGGCGTCGCCAGCAGCAGCGTCGCCGCCGTAGACAAGGTCGCCTGATACACCGTGAAGAGCAGCGTCCCGACGTAGTAGTCCGTCGAGAGCAGGCGGACGAAGCCGGATAAATCGAGCGCGCCAGCCGGCCGCAGGCTAAGGTCCAGGATCGACAGCAGCGGATAGACGAATAAGACGCCGAGAAACGCCAGCGGAATCAGGTAAATGAGAAGCCAGAAATCCCGCAGACGCGCCCTCAACGCAGCATGACCTCCATCCAGGCTTGAATCCAGCCTTCGCGCTTCGCCTCGATCTCAGCCGGCGCCACATAAGCCGGGTTTTCCGGGATCACGGCGTGTTCGGCGAAGACGGCCGGCAGCATGACGCCCTCCCGCACTGGGAAGACGAACATGTTCAAGGGCAGTTCTTCCTGGAAGGCCGGGCTGAGCATGAAGTCGATGAATTGCCGCGCCGCTGTTTCGTTTGCCGCGCCAGCCAAGACGCCGACATACTCCACTTGGCGGAAGCACATATTGTCGCCAACGATCGCGCCGGTGATCGCGCCCGAATCGGGATCTTCGCTGAAATAGACTTCGGCCGGCGGGCTGCTGGCGTAACTGACGACCATGGGGCGCGTGCCAGAATCACGACCCGTCACCATGAATTCGCCGTAGTAGGCGTCGCTCCAGCCATCGACCACCAGCAGATCGTTGGCGTCCAGCTCCTGCCAGTAATCCAGATAGGTGTAATCGCCGTCGTCTCCGAACTCTGCGATGGTCGCCAGCAGAAATGCCAGGCCCGGCGACGAGGTTGCCGGGTTCTCCGCCACTAGCAAGCCGCGGTAGGCCTCATCGGTCAAGTCGCGCAGGCTCGCGGGCAAAGCCAGCTCATGCGCCTCGAAGTAGGCGATGTCGTAATTGAGGCAGACGTCGCCATAATCGACCGGCGTCACGCGGAAGCTGTCATCGGGGATGAAGTTGGCGTCCACCTGCTCCAGCGCGGGCGATTCGTAGGGCGCGAAAATCTCGCCATGCAGCGCCCGGCTCAGAAAGGTGTTATCCACGCCATAGAGCAGGTCGCCCAGTGGATTGTTCTTGCTCAAGATCGCCTGATTCACCATCTGCCCGGCATCACCCGAGCGCAGGATTTCGACCGTGACGCCGGTCTGCGCCTCGAAGGCTTCCAGCACTTCTTCGGTCATGGCGAAGCTGTCGTGCGTCAAAACGACCAGCCGCCCCTCCTCTTGCGCCACGGCGGCGCCCATAATAGCCAGAACGAACAAAAGCATCGAAACCGCGCGCGCAGACATGACTCGCTCCCTTCGTGAAACGCTGACAATCGACCATCGTGGCGAGCGCCGCGCGGCTTAACCGCCGGCGATACCGCGTTCAAGACTTGCGGGGGCCTATGCGCAGAGACAAAAAAGCCACCCCTGTTGGGGTGTGTACAGGGGTGGCTGAGACAAGGGTGCTGCAGACATCCCTACGCCAGCATTACCTGGATCAGGTTTATGGGTCGGCATGACCAACACGCCCTCTCAGCCCGCTCGCGCGAGCTCCCCAAGTCTCGACCTGTGGTCGTTGCCGACCATTATACAGTGCAAATACTTTCGGCGCAAGCAATTGACGTCATGCGCGGAGAAGCCGCGCCACGAACTCGTCAAAGCGCCCGCCCGCGCAGGCTTCGGCATAATCGAGGATGGCTTCGCCCGCAATGGGATACAGGGGATAGCAGCTGGTCGGCGCGGCGCCGCCCGGCAGCTCGACCACCATGTCGCAGCCCGGATGAGGGATGATGATACCGTCGGTCGAGCGCTCCAGCTTGTCGACGACCCGCTCGACCGTGGCGATGACCGTATCGGCGACATAGACAAGCTCCAGGTCGATGCCCAGATTATTGTTGATCATCACATTTCCCTGGCGATCGCCCGCCAGACCATGGATCACGGCCACATCGCACGGTATCGCCGGGAAGGCAGTCAGCTCGGCGCCGCTGTACGGATCGACGACCGTCTTGACGTCCGGGCGCAGCGCCGGCAGATCCGTGCCGGTCCAGGCGGTCGAGGGCAGAAAGCCCACCCCGGCGATTTGCGCGCGGATGCCCATGACGATGCTGGCTTCCGTCTCTTCCATCACCTCGACGGCTTGCGCTTGCGCGAATTGTGTGAACATCGGCGCCAAGCCAAAAGCCTCCAGCCCGAAATAAGCGGAGCGCACGCGCTCTACGCAGCCGGCGCCAATCAGCAGATCCGATTCCAGGCCGCCGGTGAAGCTCAAGAGCGTCAAGTCTCGCGGCGGTCCTCGCCGGGCGAGCAGCGCCTTCACAAAGCCGATGGGACGGCGATAAAGCGTCATGCCGCCCAATGCGAGCGTCGCCCCGTCTTTGACGGCAGCGGCCGCTTTCTCCAGCGAGACATAGTTTTCGCGCAATGAAGATTAGCCTTTCGATGTGGTCAGCCGCGACTTCCGCGCTCGAACAGCGGCGCGCTGCCGGGCGTGGACCTCGCGCTATTGGCTTATACTATATCGGTACGGAGACTTTCGCATCCATGGAAGGCGACTGGTGAATCGGACGCATGCGCGGCGCTGGCGAATCGGCGCGATTATCTTGGGGGCTGCGGTCATATTCGCGCTTGGCGTCGCCGCCGGCCGCTGGGCGCAGAGCAATTCCGCGCAGGAGTCGCATCCGCCCATGGCAGATAATGCGGCGCTCGAACCGCTTATGGAGGCTTTCGCCATCATTCAGTCCCGATACGTCGATCCGGTCGAGACGGAAGCCTTGGTCCACGGCGCGCTCAAAGGGATGACGGCGGCGCTGGACGACCCGCACAGCGCTTATCTGCGACCGCCGCTCTGTGAAGCCAGCCGAAATTTCTCCGGCCAATTCACGGGCATCGGCGTGACCGCCAAGACCGATGAAACAACGCGCGAGATCAAGGTCGCGACCGTCATCCCCAATACGCCGGCGGCGGCGGTCGGCGTGCGGCCCGGCGATGTCTTCCATGAAGTCGATGGCGTATCCATCGTCGGCCTCTCCCTGGCGGAGCTCTCGGCGCTGGCGCCAGGACCGCCCGGCACGATTGTGACCATCGTCTTCAAACGGGGCGATTCGCTCATCACCTTCGACATCACCCGCGCGGCCTTTGAAACGCCAAACGTCTCATACGACATCGTCGGCGACAAGATCGCGCACGTATCCATGCGCGACTTTCACGAACGTTCACGCGCGCAGCTGGACGAGGCGCTTGAGTCGCTCGACATAAACGCGACCGCGGGCCTGATCTTCGATATCCGCAACAATCCCGGCGGCACGCTGGCCAGCGCGATAGAGGTCGGCAGCGCCTTCGTCGACGAGGGCGTCCTGCTCCGCCAGGTCGCGCGCGATCAATCCGATACGCTTACGCATGCGAACGGCGACTTTTCTGGCCTCGCCGTCCCCGTCGTCGTCCTGGTCGATGCAAGCAGCGCCAGCGCGTCCGAGGTGATCGCCGGCGCCCTGCAGGATCACGGCGCCGCCACGATCATCGGCGAGACGACCTTCGGCAAAGGCACGGTGCAGAATTTGCCAGCGCTATCTGACGGCAGCTGCCTGCGCCTGACGGTCAGCCACTGGCTGACGCCGAATGGGCGCTGGATTCACGAGCGGGGCATCACGCCCGATATCATCATCGAGCGCGAGACCGATGCCGACGGCGGCGATCGGCAGCTGACGGCCGCCATCGCTTTTCTCGAATCGGCGCGCGACTAAAGCTCGCGGGCGGCGTAAGCATAATACAGCGCGAACCCAGTCGGTCACTTCGCGCTAGGCAAAACCCGCAGACGATGCTATAGTGCCAGTATCCGGTCTGGAGTATTTCGCGGAGAGTCGCGGCATGGCGGTTGCCCTACAGATTTCGTCAATCGTAATATCCATCGCGTTGATCATCTTGATTCTGCTGCAGGTCAAGGGTGGCGCGCTGGGCAGCCTCCTGGGCGGCGACGCCGGCGGCGGGATCGCTCGGACGCGGCGCGGGCTGGAGAAGACGCTCTTCCGCATCACGATCTTCCTGTCGATCGCCTTCCTGGGCATCGCCCTCTTCGCGGTGGCGACGCCGCGTTAGCGCCCGCTATCACCGCTTTCCCGCGCGCCTCGCAATCGATAAACCGGCGGCATCCGTTCCCGCTGGCGCTGCGCCCTTTTTGCATTTGAGGCGCGAAGTATGTTTCGCGGTTTTCGCTGGCAGTTCGTCGTCCTGCTTCTGGCGCTGGCGGTTTTCTTGGCTGGCGTGGCATTTCGCTTCAACCGCGGGCAGGGGCCGCTGCCCCCGGCGCCTTCCCCGGTTGCGACCCAGCCCGCGATCGCCGCGACAGTCGCGCCCGATCCGCCGCGCGCCCAGGCGACTGCGCCAGAATCGGCTTCAACCCGCGCCGACGCGACCTACCGCGAGGGCATGATTGGCGCCGTCCGCCGATTGAATCCGCTCTTCGCCCAACTGAATCCGGTCGACCGCGACATCTCCAGCTTGATCTTCGAGGGGCTCTTCGCCACCAACGACTATGGCGAGGTCATCCCCCGTCTGGCGGAGGCGCTCGTCATTTCCGCCGACGGCCTCAATTACGTCGTCGCGCTGCGCGAGGATGCGCGCTGGCAGAATGGCATGCCCTTCAGCGCCGATGATGTCGTCTATACGATGTCGCTGCTCAGCGATCCGGAATACGCCGAAATCGCGCCGGTCGGGGAATTCTGGGCGACAGTGGAAACCCAGAAGCTCGGCGATCATCTGCTGCGCTTCCGGCTGGCGCAGCCACTAAGCAGCTTCCCGCACCTGCTGACGATTGGCATTTTGCCGGCGCACGCCCTGCGCGGCACGACGATTTCGCAGCTGGCGCGGCATCCCTTCAATCTGTCGCCGATTGGGACGGGACCCTATCAGCTCGCGAACCTGCGTCTGGGGGCGGATGGCGAGGTCAAGACCGTTGAACTGGCGCGCTCGCCCGTCTTCATGCGGCGGCCCGAATCGCAGGGGCGGTTCCAGCTGGCGCGCTTGAGCTTTCACCTGTTTCAAGACGCCGAGGCGGCGCTGGACGCTTACCAGGCCGGGGGCGTAAACGCGCTCGCCAAGGTCGCCCCGCGCGAGCGGCTGCTGACCCTGCCGGGCAGTCGAGTCCTCACCGCGACCGAGTCGTCCCTGGCCACGCTCATCTTCAATTGGAAAGAGCCGCCTTTCGCGGAACGGCGCCTGCGGCAGGCGCTTTCGCTAAGCCTGGACCTTCCGAAACTAATCGAGACGCTCGCCCGCGCCGATGTCACCTACGCCGACAGCCCCTACACGCCGGGCGCCTCCATTTATCGCAGTCACGCCTTCTGGACGCGGCACGACATCGCGCAGGCGCGGACGCTGCTGGAAGCCGCCGATATGCTCGTCGACAGCGAAGACGAGGCGACGGCCGAAACAGCCGCCATGACCCGCTTCACGCTGCTGATCGAAGACGAGCCTCCGGGGCCGCAATTGGCGAGGCAAATCGCGACGCAGTGGAATGAGCTGGGGATTGCGCTGGACATTGAGGCGGTGGAACGGGACGAATTCGCCAATCGACTTGAGACCGGGCGCTTCCAGCTGGCGATCGTCAGTTTGCGCATCGGCGGGGATTTCGATTTGTACCGCTACTGGCACCCGGCGCAGTATGGCAAGGGACAAAACTACGGCGCCGCCGCCAACCACGAGACGGCTGAGCTCATCGAGAAAGCCCGCCGAGAGATCTACAGCAGCCGCCGCCTCAGCCTCCTCCAGCAGTTTCAGGCGGCTTTTGCCGAGCAGGCGATTGCGATACCGCTCTACTATCCGCTCTTTACCTTTATCGTGGACGAGGCGATTGAGGGCATTCAGCTGGGGTATCTGGCGTCCCCGGCCGATCGCTTCCGCGGAATCGCGAATTGGCGTCCAGCCATGCAATCCGGCTAACGCGCGGATTCGCGCCGCAAGATCTCGCGCAGCAGCGACTTTCGCGCGGCGCCGCCCAAGGTCTCGAGCTTTCGCGTGTTCAGCGGGTCAATCTCGTCCCGCAGCAGCCGCAGGTCTTCCTCATCGGGCGGGGGCGTTTCGTCCAGGTCATCAGCCAGCTCCAGCGGGAACCCCGTCTTTCGCCGTATCCGCGCCAGATCGACGCCGCGATGAACGCTCGTCAGGCGCATCCGCCCATTCGCCCAGTCAAACTGGCCTAAATCAGAAATCAGATAGCGCGGTCCGCCGCCTCGCTTTCGCTGGGGGACGTGCCCCATGCCGCTGATGAAATCGATCTTTTCCGCGAATGTCAGCCGCGAATGACGGGGCACATACAAGAAGGTGTGATCGTAATTCGGCGTGACGTCGGGGATGCCGCCGCTGCCGGGCAGGCGCATCCGTGGCTTGCGATAATCCTTGCCAAAAGCGATATTGTTGAGGTTGCCGCGCCGGTCGACCTGCGCCGGGCGGAAGAATTCCTTGGGCTGAAACTTGGGCAGGATCTCAGCCGCGCCGGCCGCGAATCCCAGGTGGATCAGCCCCTTGCCCACCCAGAGCGCCTCAATCCCGGAAATGCCCAGGGGGCCCCAATCCTGCACCAGCGCCTGCCCGATCGCCGAGGTGAAGCGGGCGCCCGGCGCGTGCCGGAGCTTGCCCAGGATCAAGCCGGCGGCAATCAACGGCGTGTTGATGCCCTGCGCCCAGACATCGCCATCCCGCACCTGCCGCGAGACGCAAACGCAAATCAACTCGTCAACGGTGTAGTCGTTCGCGCTCGGCAAGGCTCTAGTCGCCGCCGCTCGCCTTGACCAGGCGCACGAATTGCCGCTTGCCCACCTGCAGCACGGCTGGCAGCGCCTCGAGGCTGATGGACGCCTGCAGGCTGTCCACCTTGGCGTCGTTCAGGCGCACGCCGTTCTGCTGGATCAAGCGCCGGGCTTCTCCGCGGCTATTGACCATCTTCAGGCGCACAAGGATATCGCGAATCTCTTCTTCCTCTTGGATAGCCGCTTCTTCCATGTCATCGGGCACGCCGCCGCCGCCGCGAAAGACCTCGTCCCAACGCGCCTGGGCTTTTTCCGCTTCCGCAGCGCTATGGAAGATGCGCACGATTTCGCGCGCCAGCCGCATCTTGGTCTCGTTAGGATGCGCCGCGCCCGAGCCCAAGTCGGCCTCCAGCGCCGCGACCTGAGCCGGCGTCCAGCCCAGGATCAGCTTGTGATACACGCCCATCGCCTTGTCCGGCAGGCTCATGACCTTGCCGAACATATCCCAGGGCTCCGAAAGCAGGGGAATGTGATTGCCCAGGCTCTTGGACATCTTGATCTCGCCATCGGTGCCGGGCAGGCTCTCGCCCATGATGATGGCGATCTGCGGCTTTTGACCCAAGCCCGTCTGCAGTTTGCGCCCGGCCACCAGGATGTTGAAGAGCTGGTCCTGCCCGCCCACCTGCGCGTCGGCTTCCTGCGCCACCGCGTCATAAGCCTGCATCAGCGCGTAAAAGAATTCGTGCAGATAAATCGCCTTTTCGTCCTCGATGCGCTTGGCGAAGTTCTCGCGCGCCAGGAACTGCTGCACGGTGAAATGGCTCGCCAAGCGGATGATATCGGCGAAATCCAGCGGCGCCAGCCATTCATCATTGCGGCGGACGCGCGTCCGCTCTTCATCCAGAATCTTGAATGCCTGCTCGGCGTAGGTGCGGGCGTTATCCTCGACGTTGCGCATCGTCAGCTGATCGCGGGTCGAATCCTTATCCGAGGGGTCGCCGATCAAGCTGGTGAAAGCGCCGATCAGAAAGGTCACGTCATGCCCGAAATCCTGAAACTGCCGCAGCTTGCGCATGGTGATCGTATGCCCCAAATGCAAGTCGGAGGTGCGCGGATCGTAGCCGCAGTACACGCGCAGGGGCCGCCCTTCCCGCTCGCATTCCAGCAGGCGCGCCCGCAGGTCTTTCGCCATGTTCTCGCGCGTCGCCGCATCGCCGTATGCCGTGCCCGACATCAACACTTCGACTTGTTCTTCAATTGTCGCCATATCGCCGTCCTTTTCCGCGCATGCCACCTTCGCGTTCCCAGTATACCATAGCGACTCAGTGTCTAATATGGCGGCTACGACTCGCACAGGAGTTAGTGTAGGGGCGACCTTGTAAGTCGTCCGAATTGAGAGATCGATATAATGGGCGGCTCACAGAGTAGCCCCTACAAATCGTATGTGAGGCGAGCGATATCCGTCACCATAGACCCTCCCTGCGCCCTCGCCCCTGTTCAGTCCGGGTCGCGCCGTCTATAATGCGCGGCGGAATCACGCGCGTAAGGCCCCGCCAGTTGCCGGTAAGCGCGGGCAAGCAGTGAAACAATGATTTGCCACAGAGACGCAGAGGCACATAGAAAACACCTGCTTTTCTCTCGGCGCACTCGCTCAAACTCGGTGTTCTCGGTAGTAAATCTTTGAATTGCGCTCTTGGGTTTTCTCCAGCAACCGGCTTGCGAAACGAAGGAACTTCACATGAAAATGATGAGCAGCGCGGAAGTGCGGCAGACCTTTCTCGACTTTTTCGAGGATAAAGGACACCAGGCGGTCGCGTCGTCTTCGCTCGTGCCGGCCGACGACCCGACCCTGCTCTTCGTCAACGCCGGCATGGTGCAGTTCAAAGACGTCTTCCTCGGGCTGGACAAGCGCGATTACAAACGCGCCGCCACCTCGCAAAAGTGCATGCGCGTCAGCGGCAAGCATAACGACCTGGAAAACGTCGGTCCGTCGCCGCGCCATCACACCTTCTTCGAAATGCTCGGCAATTTCAGCTTTGGCGATTACTTCAAGCGCGACGCGATTCGCTACGCCTACGAGCTGCTTACCGAAGTTTACGGGCTGCCAGCCGCGCGCCTGGCGGTGACCATCTACGAAAACGACGACGAATCGTACGACTGCTGGGTCAAGGACATCGGCATCAGCCCGAAGCGCATCGCCCGCATGGGCCCCTCGACGAATTTCTGGCAAATGGCTGACACGGGCCCCTGCGGGCCCAACACCGAAATCCACTGGGACAAGTCGCCGGAAGACGGCGACAAGGACGTCATCGCCCTGCTGCAAGCCGAAGACGACCGCTTCCTCGAGATCTGGAATCTGGTCTTCATGCAATTTAACCGCCAGCAAGCCGACCCCGAGCACAGTGGCGAGTGGGATGTCCCCCTGCCGGCCCCCGGCGTCGACACCGGCATGGGTTTTGAACGCATCCTGACGCTGATGCAAGGCGTCGAAGCCAATTACGAAACCGACCTCTTCATGCCGATCATCCGGCGGACGCAAGCATTGACTGGCGACAGCGATGCCGAGCGCGACGCCAATATCGTGCCCTATCGCGTCATCGCCGATCACGCGCGCGCGGCTGTCTTCCTCATCAGCGATGGCGTGATGCCCGGCGCCAAAGGCCGTTCCGCCATCCCCCGCATTGTCATCCGGCGGGCGGCGCGCTTCGGCAGAGAGATCGGCTTCGACGCGCCCTTCCTGGCTGATGTCGCCGAGAGCGTCATCGATCTCATGGGCGAGCACTACGGCGCGCTCGTCGACCAGCGCGAGAGCATTAAACGCGCGATTACCCTGGAAGAAGAGCGTTTCCATCGCACGATGGATCGTGGATTGAACGAGCTTGACGAGATGCTCGCCGAGCTCGACGCCGGCGGCGAACTCGCCGGGCAAGCGGCATTCTATCTCAAGGCGACCCTTGGGCTGCCCTTCCAGGTCACGCGCGACGTCGTGGAAGCGCGTGGCTTTACCGTCGACGACGCCGGCTTCGATGCCGCCGAGGCGGAACACGCCCGGATCAGCGGCGGCGGACAAGCCATGGGCGAATTTGAATCCGGCGCGTTTTATCGCGAGCTGCTCGCGGATTTGCAGGCCAGCGGTCAACTGCCGGCGGCGGGCGTTGCCTACGATCCCTACACAGACGCGCCCGTCGAAGGCACAGTCCTTGCCTTGACGCAAGAGGGCCTGCGAGTGGACAGCGTCATCGTCGGCGAAAAGGTCGAGATCATCTTGGCGCGCTCCAACTTTTACGTCGAAGCCGGCGGCCAGGTCAGCGACACTGGCGCGATCGCCGGCGAGGGCTGGGTGGTCGAGGTGGAAGCCATGAAGCAGCCGGTAGCTGGTCTTGTCGTCCATGTCGGCGAAGTGGTCGAGGGCAGTCCGGCGGTCGGCGACATCGCCAGGGGCCAAGTGGATGCGGCGCGCCGGCGCGACATCACGCGCAACCACACGGCGACGCACCTGCTGCATGCGGCCCTGCGCAGCCAGCTGGGGGCGCACGTACAGCAGCGTGGATCGCTGGTCGCGCCCGATCGCCTGCGCTTCGACTTCTCGCATCCGGAAAAAGTGAGCGACGATCAATTGGCGGCGGTGGCGGCCGAGATCAGCGGCGCGATCCTCAGGAATTATCCCGTCGGCGCGGCCAGCAAGTCGCTCGAGCAGGCGCGGCGGGAAGGGGCGATGGCGCTCTTCGGCGAGAAATATGGCGATACCGTGCGCACGGTCGTCATCGGCGCCGACGACGAGCGCTACAGCTATGAGCTCTGCGGCGGCGTCCATGTCGAGCGAACCGCGGAGATTGGCGGCTTCGTCTTCACGGGCGAAGGCAGCGTCAGCGCGGGCATTCGGCGCGTCGAAGCGCTCACTGGCGACGCGGCACAGGCCTACTTGCAGCGTCAAATGGGCGCCCTGAACGCGATCGCGCGGCAGCTCGGCGCCAGGCCTGAATCCGCCACGGAACGAATCAGCGGGCTCCAGGCCGACCTGGTCGCCGCCCGCCGCGAAATCGACGACCTGCGGCGGAAACTGGCGCGCGACAGCTTCAGCCGGATGATCGAGCGCGACCTGGAGAGCCTGAACGGCGTGCAAGCCTTGCTCGCGCAGCTTGAGGACACGCCGATGGAGACCATGCGCGAGATGACCGACTGGTTCCGCAGCCGCGTGGACAAGGGCGTCATGGTGCTCGCCAGCGACGTCGGGGGCCGCCCGCAGATCGTGGTGGCTGTCTCCGACGCGCTGGTGCAGGAGGGCTTGCGCGCCGGCGACTTGATCAAGCCGATCGCCCGCGTTGTCGGCGGCGGTGGCGGCGGGCGGCCGCAGATGGCGCAAGCCGGCGGCAAAGACAGCGGCAAAATCCCCGATGCGCTGGCGGCCGCGCGCGCCCTCATCGCCAAAGCCTGAGACCAGATTCGCGCACCCGCCGTCCATACAACGATCTCAACTCGGCATATACTTCAAAGTGCGACTGCAGCGGGGTTTATGTAATGACCTCGCCAGAAGTCATCCCTCCCTGATTCGTCGGGGAGGAGCCGGGGCGAGGGGCTGGAACGCAGTTGTTGATGCCCAGCGAAACCGAACATCTCCATCTCGAAGCGGCTGATACGGTCGTCTCCATTCGCGAGCGCCTGTCGCATCTGCGGGGCACGCGCGTCCTGCTGATACTGGGCGCGGACTTCCCGCTGCTCCAGCGCAAACTCGATCTCGTGCTGGTACAGCGCGCCGCCGACCGCCGCGCGATTCAACTGGCGCTGGTATCGCGAGACAAGCGCGTCATCGCCCAAGCGGCCGAGCTGAACATCAGCTGCTTCGCCTCCGTCGCCGAAAGCGAGCGCGCGCGCTGGAAACGCGGTCGCCAGAAACGTTTCCTGCCGCGTTTTCACAAGCCGAGCGCCGACCTCCGGGCGGAAGACCTGGCGCTGATCGCCGCCCGCCTGGACAGTCGCAAGCGTCAGTCGCCCTGGCGCGCCGCCATCGAGCGAATTGTCGCGCTGGCCCTGCTGATCGCCGTCATCGGGACCGTCTTTTACGTCATCGTGCCGAGCGCCGTCGTCGACATCAGCCTGGCGCGGCGCGACGTCAGCGCCGTCGTCGACATTATCGCCGACCGCAAAACGCAAGCCGTTGACGTTGAGCGCGGCGTCGTCCCAGCCAAAGCCATGATGCAAACGGTGGAAACGACCGCGACCATTCCCGCGAGCGGCGAGTTCTGGCTGGACAGCGTCTCCGCGGCCGGGGTGGTGACCTTCACCAATCTCGGCGACGAGCGAGTGACGATCCCGGCCGATACCATCCTGGGCACGAGCGCGGGCGAGCCCATCCTGTTCGAGACCGTCGCCGACATCGTTGTGCCGGCCGGCCTTGGGCGCAGCGTGGACGCCGGCGTCGAGGCGCGCGAAGGCTACCGCGGCAGCATCGGCAACGTGCGCGCCGGCATGATCAATACCGTTTTTGGCGCGCTTTCGGCACAGGTGTCGGTCATCAACCTGGCGCCGGCCGCGGGCGGGGGCGTCCGCAGCGTCAAAGTGGTCGCCGCCGACGACCGCGCCCGCCTGCTCGAAAGCGTACGCATACAGTTGCAGTCGCTGGCTTTCGAGCGGATGCGCGCCAGCCTGTCCGACAGCCAGGTGATCATCATCGAATCGATTCGCATCGAGGAAGAACAAAAGGAGTGGACCCGCTTCTCGGCTGAGGTCGGGACGATGACCAGCGAACTCTCGCTGACGATGCGCGCGGTCGTGAGCGCCATCGCCGTCGACGATCGCTACGGACGGCAAGTCATACTCGGGCGGCTGCGAGCGAATCTGCCGCCGGGCGCAGCGCTCCTGGCCGACTCCGTCGAATATTCGCGCGGCCCCTTCACTTTGGGCGCGCTTGATGGACAAGTTCGATTCACTGCCAGCGGGAAAGCCAGCGCCGCCGCCGATTTCGACGCCGCTGGCCTGCGCGCCGAGCTGGCCGGTCTTAGCGTTCAGGAGGCCAGACGGCTCTTGAAGGCGCGCCCCGAGCTTTCCACCAGCGAGCGGACTGTACTGAAAGTGTATCCGCAGGCTCTCGAACGCATGCCGCTGCTCGCGCTGCGCATAGACCTGCGCGTCAGGGCGCCGGCATGATCGGGCGACTGCTCGGCATCGACCACGGGCGAAAACGCATTGGCTTGGCAGTGAGCGACGCCTTGGGAATCAGCGCGCGTGAGCTGGCGATACTGCGCAGCGAAGGCGACGCCGCCGACTTCCGCGCCATTGCCGAGATCGCCGAACGCGAAGGCGTTGTGGGGCTGGTCGTTGGCGTGCCGCACAACCCAAACGCGCCGGCCGGCCTCCGCTCGCAAGCCGATATCGTCCGCGACTGGATCGCGCGATTGCGCCGCGCCGTCCCCCTGCCGATCGCCGAAGCCAGCGAATATCTGACCAGCGCCGAAGCCCGCGAACTGGCGATCGGGCAGAAGCGCCGGCCACGCGACCCGATCGACGACCTGGCGGCGCGCGTCATTCTCCAGTCGTATCTCGACGCCTTGAGCTACGGTTCCGCCACGTTTCCCCCGCCGCCCGCCAGCAATTGAGCTCAATCGGCTGTATAATGAAGGTCAGCCTGGCCCGTGGCGCCTTGCGCGCGAGAAGCGTTCGTTTGCCTTGCCCACCGCCTGTTTAGCCTTGCGAGAGCGGACAATTGCGCAGCCTCCACGACACCCAGCCGAGCCGCAGCTACTACCTGAAAAGCCGCGATGATGGGCTGCGCGCCCCGCCGAAGCTGCTCTTCTGCGGCGTGATTCTCTTCTTCTTGCTGGCCGTTTTTGGCATTGCCGGATTCGTCATCGGTTTCCGCGAGGTCCTTCGCCCGGCTCAACAGCAGCGCCTCATCGATCAGCTGCCCTTCTTGACCATCCTGCGCAATCCAACGCCAATTGGCGGCGTCTTCCCGACCATCGTCTCGCAAGAGCGCGCCGACGCCGCGCTTTCTTTGCTGGAGATGCCGCTTGACATCGCATCGCCGACGCAAAGCGCGACGGAAACGCCGGCCCCTGCCACGCCAACGCTCGCCAAAGCCACCGAGTCCGCCACGCCAACGACTGCCAGCGCGGCCGCGTCCGACCCCCGCGCGAGCGCCCCAATGCCCACAGCCACGCCGCTCTCGGCGGACCTGGCGACGGCGGTCCCTTTGCCAACAGCCGCCCCGCGAAACCGGCTGCCGGCCGCCGCCCGCATTTATGGGCTGCTCCACCAGCAGCAGACCTGGAACAACTGTGGCCCCGCCACCATCACCATGGCGCTCAGCTATTATGGCTGGCGGCGCGATCAGGCATTCGCCGCCGAGCGCCTCAAACCCAATCGCGAAGACAAGAATGTCAGCCCGCGAGAACTGGCCGCCTTCGTCGAAGCGGAAAGCAATCTCAAGGCCGTCGTGCGCATGGGCGGCACGCTGGAGCTGCTTAAGCGGCTGGTCGCGAACGAGTTCCCGGTCGTAATCGAGACCGGCGCCATGTTCGAAGCCTACGACTGGATCGGCCATTATCGCGCGCTCATCGCCTACGATGACGCCTACGACGTCTTCTATTTCTTTGACAGCTTCCTCGGCGTTGGCGCTTCGGCAGAAGGCGTCAACATCAGTTATGCCGACGTTGACGCGCACTGGCAGGCTTTCAACCGCGCGTTCATCGTCGTCTACGAGCCCCAGCGCGAAGCCCTCTTGCGCGACTTGATGGGCCAGCATTGGGACGAGGGTGGCGCCGCCTTGATCGCCTTCGAGAAAGCGCAGGAAGAGGCGCGCCGCGAGCCGCAAAACGCCTTCGCCTGGTTCAACATGGGCACCTCCCTGCTCGCCCTGGAGCGTTATCAGGAAGCCGCGACCGCCTTCGATCAAGCCAACCGCACCGGCAAGCTGCCCTGGCGCATGCACTGGTATCAGTACGGCGCCTTCGAGGCGTATTTCCAGCAGGGGCGTTACGACGATGTGATGAGCCTGGTGCGCATCAATCAGAACAACGCCAAAGAGCTCGAAGAGACCTATTATTGGCAGGGTCGCGTACAGGAAGCGCGCGGCAATCGACAAGGGGCGGCCGCCTCTTACCGCCGCGCCCTGGCGTACAATCCTCGTTTTGACTTGGCGCGCCAGGCATTGGCTGCCCTGAATTAGACTGCGGAATGGCTGCGACAGCCCAGACTCCTCAGGAACGCAACCGCCGCATCGCCCGCTCGACGCTGACGGTCATGCTCGCCTTTGGCGCCGCCAAGCTGATCAGCCTCGTCCAGACCCTGATCATCGCCCAGGTCTTCGGCGTCGGCAGCGAGCTGGACGCCTACGTCGCCGCCAACCGCATCCCGGAGCTCATCGTCATCCTGATTTCCGGTGGCGCTTTGACGCATGCCTTCATCCCCGTCTTCAGCGGCTTGCTGGCAAAGGACGATCAAGACGCCGCCTGGCAGCTATCCAGCAACTTGATCAGCGCGATCTTCACGCTCGCCCTCTTTATCAGCGCCGTCGTTTTCGCGCTGGCGCCCTGGCTGGTTGACGAGCTGGTCGCGCCTGGCTTCGACGCCGTCACCGCCCGGAACACCGTCGATATGATGCGCATCCTGCTGCTGAGCACGATCATCTTCGCCGTCAGCGGCATATTCAGCGGCATTCTCAATTCGCATCAGCATTTTCTGCTGCCTGCGCTGGCGCCGATCATGTTTGATATTGGCATCCTGGCTGGCGTGATCTTCCTGCTGCCGCGCTTTGGCATCCGCGGCCTCGCTTATGGCGCCGTCCTGGGCGCCGCCCTGCACTTCTCGATTCAGGTTCCCGGCCTTGTCCGCTATCGCATGCGCTGGCGATTCGCGCTTGGCTTGCGCAATCCGCAGCTTTGGCGCGTCATCCGCCTGATGCTGCCGCGCATCGGCGGCTTGGGCGTCTTCAGCCTCAATTTCCTGGTGATGAATAATATCGCCTCGCGCCTGGGCGTCGGCTCGGTCAGCGCGCTGGATTGGGGCTGGCGTCTCATGCAGATCCCGCAGACCCTGCTCGGCACGGCCATGGGCATCGTCATTTTCCCCACCCTGGCCGCTCTGAGCGAGATGGACGACCTGGACGGCAAACGCGACGCCATGTCCGGGGCCCTGCGTTTCATCCTGATCAGCAGCATCCCATCGGCGATCGGCTTGATCGTGCTGGGGAAGCCGCTCATCAGTCTGCTGGAGCGGGGCGCATTCGACGCGTCAGCCTCGGCTTTGGTCTACAACGCGCTGAGCATGTTCACGCTCGGGCTGATCGTGCATTCGGCGCTGGAGGTAATCGCGCGCAGCTTCTACGCCGACAAAGACACGCTGACACCGCTTTTCGCCGCGCTCGGTGGCGCCGCAATCAACTTCGCCGCCGCCATCCTCCTCAGCGATTTGCGCGCCGTCGACAACGCGACCTTCCTCAACGAGGCAGCGGACTTGACGCCAACCCTCGGCCTCCAGCGCGAAGCCGGCAGCGTCGGTGGCTTGGCGCTCGCCAATTCTCTCGGCGTCATGTTTGAAGTCCTGGCGCTTCTTTTCATCCTGCGGCGGCGCTGGCATGGCATCGGCGAAAACGCCCTGGCGCGCGCTCTCGTGAAGACGCTTGTGGCGTCGCTGGTCATGGCGGCGGCCATCGTCCTGGCGGACACGCTGTGGCTGGCGGCCGTGGCCAACCGTGGGCTGACCTTCACGATCCTGCGGCTTTGCGTGGAGCTCGCCATCGGCCTGGCCGTCTTCGCGATCGCCGCCCTGCTGCTGAAAATGCGGGAGCTCTCGGAATTATGGGGTATCATCCGAGGCGCGTCCGCCGCCTAAAGAAGGCCAAAGCATGTCGATGCAGATTAAATCGCTCACCCTCGGCGCCTTCGCCACCAATGCCTATCTGGTCGCCGATGTCGAGACCAAGAACGCCATCCTGATCGATCCGGTCGATGACGCGCCCGCCATCCTGCGCGCGGCTGACGATGAAGGCTGGGCGATCAAGCTGATGCTGGCCACCCACGCCCATCTCGACCATGTGCTCGCCAGCGCCGACATCAAGCGCCAGCTTCAAATTCCCTTTCTGATTCACGAGGACTGCGAAGCGCTGCTGGACGAGATTCCGCAGCAAGGGCGGTTTTTCGGCATGGGGCGGCTGCCGGCCGCGGCCACACCCGATCGCCTGCTTAAGGACAACGAAATCGTGAAACTGGACGCAATTCGCCTGCAGAGTCTGTACACGCCCGGTCACGCGCCGGGCCACCTCAGCTTCTACAGCGCCGAGCACAAGATACTCTTCAGCGGCGATTCGCTTTTCGCCGGCAGCATTGGGCGAACGGACCTGCCCGGCGGCAATCACGCCTTGCTGATGCGGTCCATAATGGAACGGTTGATGCCCCTCGGCGATGACGTACAGGCGCTGCCGGGCCACATGGGCGCCACCACCATCGGGCGCGAACGCTTGACCAACCCCTTCATATTGTCTTACGGCTCATGAGCGCGCGCGACAGTCCGCACGGGGCGCCATGCGCATCTTGACCCTGTTTTTGGACGGCATCGGCTTGGGCGCCGACGACCCGGCCGCCAACCCCTTCGCCATCGCCGACACGCCGATCATGCACAGCCTGGCGAATGGCAAGCGCTGGCTGGCCGAGACGGGACGGCAGCGGAGCGAGCGCGCCATCTTCATCCCGACGGACGCGCGCCTCGGCATCCCGGGCCGACCACAGAGCGGCACGGGGCAAGCCAGCCTGCTCACCGGCGTGAACGTCCCGCGGCGCATTGGCCGCCACTACGGCCCCAAACCCGACGCCGCCACGCGCGCCCTCATCGCCGAGCGCAGTTACTTCAAGCGCTTGACCGAGCGCGGCAAATCCGCCAGTCTGCTCACGGCCTATCCGCCGGGGCTGCTGGCCAATTTCGCGCGCGGCAAAACGCTGCGATCGAGCATCCAGCAAGCCGCTTTTGAATCCGGCGCGCCCCACTTTACCGTCGACGACCTCATCAATCGGCGCGCCCTAACGGCGGAATGGACGACCGAGAGCTGGCGCGGACACCTGAAGATGCAGGGCTTGCCGCCGTACTCGGCGCGGGAGGCGGGGCAGCTGCTGGCGCGATTGGCGCGCAAATGCGATTTCGCCTTTCACTCGCATTGGCTGACCGACCGCATCGGGCATCGCGGCACGCTTCAGCGCGGCGTGGAGGTTCTGGAGCGCTTTGATCAGGTGCTTTCGGGCTTGCTGACGGAATGGGGCGCCGATGACGGGCTGATCGTGATCACGAGCGATCATGGCAACATGGAGGATCTCAGCACGCGCCGTCACACGCTCAACGACGTGCCGACCGTGGTGATTGGCGCCCGCGCCGCCGACTTCGCCCGTGGCATTCAGAGCCTGACCGACTTCGTTCCCGCCTGTGATAGAATGCTCTTCGGCAACCGGCGCATCTCTCTCCTGACGAATTGAGCGGCTCGTGAACAAGAGCGTCATTCGGTCGATCTTCGCCATATTCCTGGGGCGGCTGGCCATCAACGTCACCCGGCGTTTCCCCTACCCCTTCGTCTCGCCGATTGGGGCCGCCTTTGGCGTCTCCGCCGATAGCATCCAAAACGTCATCGCCCTGACGAACGGCGCCGGTCTGTTCAGTCCGCTCTTTGGCACGCTTTCCGAGCGCTATGGAAAGAAAACGGTGATGACGGGCGCGCTCGTCATGATGACCGCCATGAGCCTGCTGGGCGCGCTCTTCGCCGATTACGGCGTCTTTGTGTTGGTCATGTTCGGCTTCAGCGTCGGCAAGATCATCTACGACCCGACCTTCCAGGCCTATATCGGCGACGTCATCCACTTCAGCCGGCGCGCCCGCGTCATGGGCATCGCCGAACTCAGCTGGGCCTTGTCGCTGGTGATCGCGGCGCCGGTGGCCGGCTTCCTGCTGGATGTCAGCAGCCTGCGGGCGATCTTTTTCTTCCTCGCCATCCTTCTGGGCGGCAGCGCGATTGCGTTTTGGCTGCTGGTGGCGCCCAGCGGCGGCTCCCGCGAGCGCGCCCGCATCATGAATCCCCTGGCCGCCATCCGCGTCGTCAGCGCCCACCCGCATGCCTTATTCGCCCTGCTCTTCACCGTCTGCCTGACCGCTTCGCACGAGATCTTCTACATCAATTACGGGCTGTGGATGGAAGACAGCTTTGGTCTGGTCTTGGCCGCCCTCGGCGCTGTCACCATCGTGATCGCGCTGGCCGAGGTGATCGGCGAATTCATCGTCATCACAGTGGCTGATCGCTTTGGCGCCAAGCGCGCCTCGATGTGCGGGATCTTGATCGCCGCCGTCTGTTTCTTGATCATCCCCGTCCTGTCGTTCAGCCTGCCCGCCGCCATGTTCGGCATCTTCGTCATGTTCATCAGCATCGAGACGGCGATCGTCTCCGCCCTGCCGCTCTTCAGCGAGCTCTTGCCGCAGGCGCGCGCCGTCATGATGAGCGCCAATGTCGGCGCCCATTCCCTCGGGCGAGTCGCTGGCGCGGCGCTGGGGGCTGGCCTTTACAAATTCAGCGACGGCAACTTCCTGCTGATCGGGCTGGTGGCCGGCGGGATTGGGCTGGTCGCCTTTTTTGTGATGCTGCGCTTCGTGCCCGCTGGGGCGCAACGGTTTTCACCCCCACCCCAAACCCCTCCCCCAAAATGAAGGAGGGGCTTCATAACCGCGCGCATCTGGATACAAGGCCTCTTCCCTCCGTGCGGCGGACAGCAGCGCCGAAGCCCGCCTTGACTAGGCGCGCGCCTTAGCCTACAATGCACAGCCGCTGTCAACTGTGGAATCCGCCATGTTTGAATCTCTGAGTCAAAGACTGGACACCGCCTTCGAGGGCTTGCGCAAAGGCGGCACGGTCAAGGAAGCCGATGTCAAGGCGGTCATGCGCGAGGTGCGCATGGCGCTGCTGGAAGCCGATGTCGCCCTGCCCATCGTCAAGGACTTCATCAAGGAAGTGCGGGGGCGCGCGCTCGGCGAGGAAGCGCACAAGGCGCTGAAACCGAGCGAGCAGGTCGTCAAGATCATCCACGAGGAAATGGTGGAGATGCTGGGCGAGCCGGGCCGCCTGAGCTTCAGCGGCAGCAGCCGGCCGCATGTCATCATGATGGTGGGCCTGCAGGGCTCGGGCAAGACGACCAATACGGCGAAGCTGGCGCTGCGTCTTCGCTCCGAAGGGCGCAAACCGCTGATGATCGCCGCCGACACCTATCGGCCCGCGGCCGTCGATCAGCTGGTTACCCTTGCGAAGCAGATCAACGTCCCCTATTACGAAGAAGGCGCGTCCGCGGCGCCCCCCGCCATCGTCAAGCGCGGCATAAAGCGAGCGCGCGACAGCGAAATCGATGTCGTCCTGGTCGACACGGCTGGACGGCTGCAGATCGACGAAACCAAGATGGACGAGCTGGAGGAAATCAAGCGCATCGCGTCGCCGGCGGAGATCCTCTTGGTCGCCGATGCCATGACTGGCCAGGAAGCGGTGAATATCGCCCGCGGCTTCAACGAGCATCTCGGCATCAGCGGCTTGATCCTGACGCGGGTCGATGGCGATGCCCGCGGTGGCGCCGCCCTGTCCATGCGCGCGGTGACCGGCGTGCCGATCAAATACATGGGCACGGGCGAGAAAGTCAGCGCCGATACGCTTGAGCTCTTCCATCCCGACCGCATCGCCCAGCGCATCCTCGGCATGGGCGATATCATGTCGCTGATCGAGAAGACCGAAACGATTTACGAAGAGGAAGAAGCGCTTCGCCTGCAAAGCAAGATCATGAAGAACGAATTCACTTTGCAGGACTTCCTCGAGCAGCTGCAGAAGATCCGCCGCATGGGCCCCTTGGGCAAGGTGCTCGGCATGATTCCGGGCATGTCCAAATTGCAGATGCAAGCCGACTTCAACGATGACGATATCGAGAAGCGCATCAGGCAGGTCGAGGCGATAATCAATTCGATGACGCCCTTGGAGCGCAGCCGTCCGCGCATATTGAAAGCCAGCCGCAAGAAGCGCATCGCGGCCGGCAGCGGCGTCGAAGTCCGCGATGTCAACGAGCTGCTCAAGCAATTCAAGCAGATGAGCCGGCTCATGAATCAGATTAGCAGAGGGAAACTACCCAATATCCCCGGCTTGACCGCATAAGCCGGGGCGACAGGAGCATAGATATGGTTCGCATTCGTTTACGCCGTCAAGGTTTGAAGCGCCAGCCGAGTTATCGAGTCGTCGTCATCGACCAGCGCAAAGCGCGCAACGGCAAATACCTCGAAAACATCGGCCACTACAACCCCCGCACCCGCCCGGCGACTGAAATCATCGATCAAGGGCGCGCCCTGTACTGGCTCAGCGTCGGCGCCCAGCCCAGCGACGCCGTCCGCCGCCTGCTCGAGCACACGGGCGCCTGGGAGCGCTTCCAGCGTCTGCGCGCCGGCGAGAGCATGGACGAGCTGGTGCGAGAAGCGGAAGCCAACCAGCCCGAATTGCCCAGCCCCAAGACGAATCATCCCGCGCCGGGCGATGGCGAGAGCAAAATCAAAGCGCGCGAAGCCGCCCGCATGGCCGCCGAAAACGCCGCCGAGAGCTAGACGGCCCGAATGGAGGGTCAATTATGGAAGAAGACCTGGTGCAATACATCGCGGAGAATCTCGTCAACCACCCGGAAGAGGTCCGCATCACACGCAAGGAGGCCGGGCGCAGCCTCGTGCTCGAGCTGTCGGTAGCCTCCGGCGATATGGGGCGCGTCATCGGGCGCAGCGGCCGCGTCGCCAATTCGATCCGCGCCTTGCTGCGCGCGATGCCCGACCCGGATGCCGAGCGGGGCCGCGACCGCCGCCGGCGCGTCATTCTGGAGATCGAATAAGGCGATCGTGCGAGCCAATCGCGCTGGGGTCGAATTCCTCGTCATCGGTCAAATCCTGCGACCTCACGGCGTGCGCGGCGAAGTTCGCATGCGCGTGCTGACCGACGATCGCGCTCGCCTGCCCCAACTCGAGCGCGTCTTCCTGGCCGACGCCGCCGACGACCCGGCGCCAAAAGAACGCGCTCTGGAGGGCCTGCGCTTCAATAAAGAGGTCGCCCTGCTCGCCTTCGCCGGCTGCCACAATCGCGATGACGCCGAGCGGCTGCGCGGCAAAGCCGTGCTCATCGGCATCGACCAGGCGCCCCCGCTGCAAGACGGCGAATACTATCTCTTTGAGCTGATCGGCTTGCGCGTCGTCGCGGACGAGCGGGAAATCGGGCGCGTCAAAGAAGTGCTGCAGACCGGCGCGAACGACGTCTACATAGTCGACGGCGATGCTTTCGGCGAGGTCCTGATCCCGGCGCACGACGAAACCATCCTGAATATCGACTTCTCCGCAGGAACGATCACCATGTCCCTGCCGGAAGGGCTGCTGCCTTTCCGCTAAGGCAAAACGACTTCGGGCAATAAGGGCGATGCTGTGAATCGCGCGCGGGCGCATGTATCCGCGGCCGGGAAAATGGTTTGGCGGCGGCTCCGCTCGCGTCAGGCACCTCGCCCTGGCCCGCCAGGGAGAGGCTGGGGACGGGGTTTATCGCCGGCCGAGCGCGCTTGACAAAGAAAATCGCGGCGTTATATGCTTTTAGACCTAGCGTTTTGTTAAGGGTCGCTTATGCGATTGCAGCCGCATCAACGGTTCTGGCTGGGCCTGCACCTCATTCCGAATTTCGGCATCGTCAGGATTTCGCGGCTGCTGGCGCATTTCGAGTCGGCGGAGGCTTTATGGCGCGAGCCGGATAGCGGCTTGACGCGCCTCAGCATTCCCAACCTGCCGCTGCGTCAATTCTGCGAAGGCCGGCGGAGAATCGACCTCGACAGTGAGATGGAAGCGGTGGAGAGGGCGGGCGCTTCGCTGGTCACGCTGGAAGACGACGCCTATCCCGCGCTGCTGCGTCCGCTTTCGGATAAGCCGCTGCTGCTCTATGTCCGCGGTCAGCTGCCGTCGGAAGCTGAAAAGTGCCTGGCGGTTGTTGGCACGCGCAAAGCCAGCAAATACGGCTGGGACGCCGCCAATAAAATGGCGTTTGAATTAGCGAGCCAAGGCATCGCCATCGTCTCCGGGCTGGCGCAGGGCATAGACGCGGCCGCCCATCGTGGCGCGCTGCATGCCGGCGGGCGCACCATCGCCGTCGTCGGAACCGGCGTCGACACGATCTACCCGCGCGCGAACGCCGACCTGGCCGCCGAGATCGAAGCGACTGGCGCCATCGTCAGCGAAATGCCCCTGGGCGCCATGCCGCTGGCAAAGCACTTCCCCCAACGCAACCGCCTCATCAGCGGGATGTCGCTCGGCGTCCTGGTGGCAGAAGCGCCCGAGAAGAGCGGCGCGCTCAACACCGTCGCCCACGCCAGCGATCAAGGGCGCGAGGTCTTCGCCATCCCGCACAACGTCTTCAGCTTGTCGGGCATCGGCTGCAATCAGTTGATTCAGGACGGCGCCAAGCTGGTCGCCAGCGTTGAGGACATCCTGGAGGAACTGAGTATATCTCACGTCAAGGCGCAGACGCGCATCCAAACCGAGCGCCTGCAGCCCGCGAATGACACGGAGGACGCCATCCTCGCGCAGCTGGGGGCCGACCCGATCCATGTCGATCTCATCGTCCGGCAGACGCAACTGCCGACCGCCACCGTCACCAGCGCCCTGACCTTGCTCGAGCTAAAAGGACTTGCGGAGAGCGCGGGACCTATGCAATACTGTCGCGCGCCGAATTCTGGAGGCTAGACGCCGACGCGATGGACCACTATTACGCGCTGATCGCCGCTGGGGGGCATGGCACCCGGCTCTGGCCTATGAGCCGCGCGCGCCTGCCAAAGCAGATGCTGCCGCTAATTGACGACCACTCGATGTTTCGCACCAGCGTGGAGCGCATCGGGCCGCTCTTCTCGCCAGAAGACATTTTCGTCGTCACGAGCCGCGACCTGGTGGCGGAGCTTCAAAGGGAAGCCCGCCAGATACCGCGCGAGAATTTCATCATCGAGCCCTACCCCAAGAACACGGCGCCGGCCCTCGCCCTCGCCCTGAGCGCCATTCAAAAGCGCGATCCAGCGGCGACGGTCGCCATCCTGCCGGCCGACCATCATATTGTTGAACGCGAGAAGTTCTGCCGCGTCCTGGAGGCGGCCTGGCAAGTGGCGCAAGAAGACAAGATCGTGACCCTGGGCATCTCGCCATCCTATCCCGCGACCGGCTTCGGCTACATCCAGCAGGGGAAGGCGCTCGGCGCGGTCGAGGGCTTCCCGGTCTATCTGTCGCGCCGCTTCACCGAGAAGCCGGATATCGTCCGGGCGACGCAGTTTCTCGCGTCCGGGCAATACAGCTGGAATTCCGGCATGTTCATCTGGCGCGTGGACCGGGCGATGCAGGATTTTGAACGCCACCAGCCCGCGATTTACGCCATGTGCGCCTATCTGCAATCGGCTTTCGACTCGCCCGATTACGACGCGAAACTAAACGGTATCTGGGAGACGATGCCCAGCCTGTCGATCGATTTCGCCATCATGGAGAAAGCCAACAATATCGCCGTGATCCCCAATGACATCGGCTGGAGCGACGTCGGCAACTGGTCGTCGCTATACGACATTTTGCCGCAAGACAACTTCGGCAACTGCGTCAAGGGCGATGCCAGCGATACCCGCGTCATCCTCGATACGCGCGACACGCTCGTCTTCAGCGACCGCCTGACCGTGGCCATCGGCGTGGAGGACATCGTCGTCGTTGATACCGATGACGCGCTGCTGATCTGCCACAAAGACCGGACGCAGGACGTCAAGCAGGTGGTCGATTACCTGCGCGAGAATGGCAACGAGGAATATCTCTAACATCGTTCACCCATCCCTGAGGCGGAGATATGACTGACGAGAATGGAACGGCGTTTCTGGCATACTGCGTAAAGTGCCGAGAAAAGAAGGAGCTGCAAGCGCCCGAGCCGGTGTACACCAAGACCGGTACGCCGGGCACGCGCGGAAAATGCGCCGAATGCGGGACCAATCTGTTCCGAATGGGCGCGACCGCCGCCCACCAGAGCCTGCCCAAGCCCGAAAAAGTCGAGCGCCCCAAACGCAAAAAAACCAAACCCAGGCGCAAAGCCAAGCCCAAACGGAAAACCGGGGCGCGCGCGAAAGCAATGGCAAAACCGCGAAACGTAGGCCGGCTGGTCATCGTCGAGTCGCCGGCGAAGGCGCGCAGCATCGGCGGCTACCTCGGCGACGGCTACACCGTGATGTCGTCTTTGGGCCACGTGCGCGATCTGCTGAAGAGCCGCCTGTCGGTCGATGTCGAGCGCGATTTTGAACCGGAGTATCGCGTTCCGAATGACAAACGAAGCATCGTGAAAGAACTGAAGGCGGCTGCTGAAGGCGCTGACGAGATCTTCCTCGCCACCGACCCCGACCGCGAAGGCGAGGCGATCGCCTGGCATCTGGTGGCGGCGGCCGAAATGCCACCGGCAAAAGCCAAGCGCGTCGTCTTTCACGAGATCACCGCAGGCGCCGTCGCCGACGCCTTCTCCGACCCGCGCCAGATCAATATGGACCTCGTCAACGCCCAGCAAGCGCGGCGCATCCTCGACCGCCTGGTGGGTTATCAAGTCTCGCAGCTGCTCTGGTCGAAGGTGCGCGGCGGCCTCTCGGCCGGGCGCGTGCAGAGCATCGCCCTGCGCCTGGTGGTCGAGCGCGAAAAAGAGATCGAAGCGCATAAACCCGTAGAATACTGGACCATCGACGCCGATCTGGCGAAGCGAACCAACGGCAGCGACGCTTCCAACTTCACAGCGCGGCTGGTGAGAATCAATGAGGCCAGCGCGACCTTCAACGCAAAGGGCGAAAAGCCGCCCGCGCTGGACAGCCAGGCGACCGTCCAGCCCCATGTCGATGTCTTGAAGGGCAGCCAATACCTGGTGCATGCGGTGAAGCGGGGCACGCGACAGACCAAGCCGGCCGCGCCCTTCACCACCAGCACGCTGCAGCAGGCCGCCTCGAGCCGCAGCGGTTTCAGCGCCCGCCGCGCCATGCAAATCGCGCAGCAGCTCTACGAGGGCATCGATATCGGCCAGGGCAGCCCGGTCGGTCTCATCACCTACATGCGCACAGACAGCGTGCAAGTCTCCAAGCAGGCGATCGCCGAGGCGCGGAAGTTCATCCATGAAAATCACGGCAAAGCGCATTTGCCAGCCAAGCCGCCCCGATACAAGACCAAAGCCAAGAGCGCGCAAGAGGCGCACGAAGCCATCCGCCCCACAAGCGTCATGCGCCGGCCCGATGCCATGAGCTCGCATCTCAATCGCGCCCAGCTTCAGCTATACACGCTGATCTGGCAGCGATTCGTCGCCAGCCAAATGGCCCCCGCCCGCTATGACACGCTCAGCATAGAAGTGAAAGCCGGACGCGACTCGCGCGATATGCCTTATCTCTTCCGCGCGACGGGCAGCATTTTGAAATTCAAGGGCCATCTGGCGGCGCTCAGCCCGGAGGAGCTGCGCCGGCGCGAGGCGGGCAAAGGGCAGAACCAGACCTTCCCAGAGCTGCAGGCGGGCGAAGCGCTAGACTTGCGCCAGATTCTGCCGTTGCAGCATTTTACGCAGCCGCCGCCAAGATACACCGAAGCCAGCCTCATCAAGCAGCTGGAGGACAAGGGCATCGGCCGACCGAGCACTTACGCGCCAACGGTCAGCGTCATTCAAACCCGCGATTACGTCACGCAGACCGACCGCCGGCTGAAGCCTACAAAAACCGGCATTGTCGTTTGCGAGCTGCTCTCTGAATACTTTACCGTGGAAATGGACTACGACTTCACCGCCAATATGGAAGACCAGCTTGACGAGGTCTCGCAAGGCCACGCGGATTGGCGTCCTGTGTTAGACAAGTTCTATCACCCCTTTGCGGGGCGCCTGGAAAACGCTCGCGAGAATATGCCGCGGCGGACTGTGGTCGAGAAGGTCGGGCGCGCCTGCCCAACCTGCGGCGATGGCGACCTGGTCGTCAAGCATTCGCGCTACGGGAAATTCATCGGCTGCTCAAAGTACCCGGACTGCAAGCATACCGAGCGCTACCTCGAGCGCAAGGGTTTGCTCTGCCCGCAATGTGGCGAGGCGGACAAGGGTGAAATCGTGCAGCAGCGCAGCCGCAAGGGCAGAACATTCTATGGCTGCAGCCGCTATCCCGATTGCGATTACACCGTCTGGAGGCTGCCAAGAGACCTCAAAAAGCTGGAAGCGCCATCCCCCGAAGCGCAAACCACGGCGCAGCCCACTGCCGAAGCGCCTTAACTGCGACTATTCGGGCCCGCCCGCCCGCTCATCCAAGGTTGCCGCCCTCTTGCAAAGCGCGGAATTGAAAGTTGTCTATACTGATAGGCGTTGGCGCGTCTTGGAAGCGTCGCGTCCGCCGTATTGGCGTATTGTCTTCATGCTGCAAAGAATCGTGTACGCGAAAGGCGCCTGCATATGAATCTTCAAAGTCAACAGTCGGATCGCGCGCGGCCAGCCTCGCCCTTCGCCGGCGGGCTGCGTTCATCGAATCCGCGCATTCAGCGCCTGATAGAGGCGGGCCCCAAACGGGCGACGGTCCTGCTGGTTTTGCTCGGCATGATGATCGGGATGGCAACCGCCTACGTAATCATCCCCACCGAGTTCACCGGCGCCTCGCCGCGGCACATGAGCCAGCAAGCGATTCTGCAGTGGGCGCGCATGGTCGCCGTCGGTCATTCGCAAGAGGTCCACTATGACGACAGCAACGCCCTGCTCTTCCTTCAGCAGATACCGGACGCGCAGAACGTCGTCGAAGGCTTGGCGGTCAGCGCTGGCGTCCCTGCGGCCGAACGCGCCGCCCTGAGCGCGCTCACCGAGATCGATGGCTATGCCAATCTGGTCGGTCCGCTGGCGCCGCAAGACCCGGGGCTCGTCCTCAGCAGCTTGCAGATCATCTTGGCGCTGGCGGCTGTCGCGCTGGCGATTCCGATACTGACGATCGCCGGGCGGACGCTCAATTCGACGCGAGAAGCGCGGGGCGGCGCCGGGCAAGAAGCGGTCGAGCCATCGCCGGCGCGCTCGCAGGTGTCGCGCCCGGCCGAGCCCGCGCCGCAGTCGTATCAAGCCCATAGCGAGGCGCCCGCCGCCATTTGGGTGGAAGACGAGACCGAACAAGGCGGTGGCTTGCATCCCCACTTTGGCGCGCCCGTACTGCATACCGCGTCCAGCTATATGAAGGGGCAGAATTATGACGACTCCTTCGCGATAGAGACCAGCAGCGAGCAGGGCAGCCAGTTTCTGGGCGAATGCGGCGTCTCGGCCGCTACGCGCGTCGGCAACGAGCTTCAGTCGGTCGAATTCTGGGGTTTTGACATGGCGTCGCAAGAGACGATGACCAAGGTCTTCGCCGCGCCCGCCGCCTTGAGCGATCCCGCGCTGCTTGCCGCCGTCGCCAATCGGGTGAGCGACCCCCGGACAGACATAGTCGCCGCCGAGCCGGGCGCCCGGCTGGTCGTGGACGGCAGCGCGATTCAAATCCAGGCGGAGATCAAATCGGTGGTCGGCAATTATGGCGGAGGCACGCCCGACAGCGGCATCGAGAGCATGCAGATCGAATTGCTGGCTTGGCATAAACCGAGCCAGGGTGCATCCGTGCCGGCCGCCGGCTATCCCGCGCCCGCCGTCAACGAATACGCCGACCTGCAGATAAGGCCGCCGGCGCAAGCGGCATCGCCCGCGCCACCGCCACCAGCCGGCAGCGCAGCCGCCCCGTCTGCCAAGCGGCCCGAAGACGATGACGACGACCCCTTCGGCGGGACCGGCAACTTCATGCCCTATTCCTAGGAAGCAGAAACCCCATCATCGTCGATGGGGCAAGCCCTTTGCGCTTTCGGGGCGAGGCGGCCGGCCCGGCATTCGCGCGTTCTAGCGAATCTCGACGATTTTGAACTTGATGACGCCGTCTGGCGTTTCGACCTTGACCTTGCTGCCGACCGCCTTCCCCAGCAAGGCCGCGCCAATCGGGCTTTTCTCTGAGATCTTGCGTTCGCGCGGGTTGGCTTCGGCGCTGCCAACAATTCGGTATTCCTCTTCATCGTCCTCACCGGCTTCCTGGATGACCACGGTAGAGCCGATGCGCACTTCATCGCTGGGTCCGCCGCCATCCACCACAATCGCGACTTCCAGGATCGCCTGGATCTGCTGGACGCGCCCTTCTATGAAGCCGAGCTGCTCTTTGGCGTCGTGATAATCGGCGTTCTCCTTGAGATCGCCTTGCGCCACCGCCGCCTTGAGCTTCCGCGCGAAGTCCGGCTTGCGAACATCCACCAGCTGCTTCAGCTCGCGGCGCAGCTTGTCTTCGCCCTCTTTTGTCAGATAAGTCGGTTCTGTCGCCATGTCTCGTTTCCTTCGACTCCGTCCGCGCTAAGGTCGCCCGCTGATTCGCCCGGCGCGGCGCGATACTGTTTGATCAGGGCGCGTATATTCTGCTGATGCAGCTGCTGCACGGCGCCATTGAGCAGCACGTGGCTCTTGCCGCATTGCCGCAGCGATATCCGATTTTCTATGTTTTCCCGCCCCTTATCCAGGTCGCTTCTGACGGCTTCATCAAGCCTGCGCAGGTATTCGAGGTCGCTCGCGAGCTTTTCGGGCGCCTCGCCGCGCAAGATGATATCGCCGTGCCCCTGCACGATATTCTCGTACTCGCTCTCCAGCAGCCGCGTGAGCGAGCGCGTAAAATCGGCGAAGCAGCCATCCACGAAATAAGGGATCGGCATCACAGTATCGGCGGCGAAGAGCACCTCCTCTTCTTCCAGCAGGCAGACGATGGAGTCCGGGCTATGGCCCGGGCTGGCCCACAGCTTGAAGCGCGTCCCGCCCAGCTCTAGCGCCAGCTCGTCGTCAAAGGTGATGTCGGGCAAGACTAGCTCGACGGGTTCGAACTCGCTGGCAGTCGCCTTCAACTGCCGCAGACTCTCGCGGCCGCGCGCGTCGAGCATGTCGCGACAGCGGCTGTGCGCGATCACGCGGGCGCCAGGGAAAAAGCAGGCGCCTGTAGTGTGATCGGCGTGAAAGTGCGTATTAACGACGAATTTCACAGGCGCGCGCAAGCCCTCTTCCACGAAGCGGCGAATCAGCAGAGTCTCTTCGGGATAGAGCAGCGTATCGATGACGACCGCGCCCGCGCCAGTGATGACAGCGCCGGCCGTCACCTGGGCGTACTGGTCGCTGCGGAAGACAAAGATGTGATCCGTGATTCGTTCGCGCTGCATTGCGTGACTGGGTTTTTCCGGCGGTCGCGCGGGCCTATGATCCGAGCCAGTATAAGCGGCGTCTCGGCGAAAATCAAGTGAGCGCCCGCGGGCGCAAGTTGCCGCCGCCGCCGCTTGCAGTATACTGATTGCAGCAGTAATCCATAGCCGGGAAGAGCCTATGACCACCTGCGCGCGCGCGATACTTCCGCCGCTGGCGCTGCTCATTGCCCTGTCGCTCATGATGATGATCGCGCCCGTTTCCGCCCAATTGACGCTGCGGCTTGGCGTAATTGACGGGGCGGACGGTTCGCTGCTTCGTGGCGCGCTTTTGGCGGCGCGGCGCGTCAACGACAGAGGCGGGCTGGTGGCCGCGGATGGAAAGCCCTTTCATTTGGCCGTTGTCGATACGCCGCCCGACAATATGGACATCGCCATCGCCAATATGCGACAAGCCAGCGCCATCGCCGTCATTGGACCCGCGCGCGGCGACCTCGTTGAGCGTTTCATGCCGCAGCTGCTGGCGCTGCAGGTCCCGGTAATCACGCCGGCGACGGGCGATACCGTCCTCTTGGGCGATCATGCCAATCGCGTCTTTCGCGGGCGAGCGGCCGCCAACGTACGCGCCGCCGCCTTGGCCGATTATGCCGCGCGAACGCTGGGCGTCCGAACCGTCCGCGCGCTTCAGCTCGATGGCGCCCGCCCGGCGGACTTGATCTCCTTCGCCAATGCGCTCGACGCCTCGGGGATCCGCCTGTCAAACAGCGCGGTCGACGAGGCGGATCCCGAGCTGGATGCGATCGCCCGCGAACTTGAGGCGTCGAACGTCGGTCTCGTCGCGATTTTTGGTCCGCCAGAAGCGGCCGCCCGAGTAACGCTGCGGCTGCGCGGGGCGGGTTATCAAGGCGCCGTCGCCTACGACGGGGCGCTGGCGCCCGATTTCACAGCCGAAGCGCCGGTCAAGGACCTGGCCGGGGTCATCGCCGCCGCGACCTGGTCGCCCGCCCTGCCCGACGCCGCCAGCCAGGCGTTCGTGCTGGATTACGTCCGCGCCTTCGCCGAAGTGCCGGACGAAACAGCCGCCGCCGGATATGACGCTACCCTGGCCATCGCCGAGGCTTTGCTCGGTCCTGGCAGCCCCAGCGACAACCTGGCGACCCTAAGCCGCCTCCAAGGCGCGCAAGGCGAGCTCAATCCGGCAGAGCTGCGCCGCGGCGAGCTGAGCGGCAACGCCCTGGTCTTGGCGCTGAATGAATATGGCGCGCCAGATGTCGTCGCCCGGTATCGGGGCGGGAGGCGCGTGAGCCTCGGCGAGCCGCTCATTTCCAGGCAGGCGCTGCCGCCCTCGCCACCGCCGCCGGCGACGCCCACGCCCGCGCCCACGCCGACGCCAGCCGGCTACAACTTGACGATCCAGAGCAACGTCCAGAACGTGCGCAGCGGACCCGGATTGGATTTTGAGGTCATCGGTCAGCTGCGGCGCGGCGCGCAGGCGCTCGTGCTCGGGGCGACGCCCGATTACGCCTGGCTCGTGATCGACTATCGCGGTCAATGGGGCTGGCTGGCCGCGCACCTGGTCGTCACTTATGGCAACCGCAGCCTGCTGCCGGTCATTCAGCCGCCGACGACGCCGACGCCGCCCTCGGCCATTTTGGCGCCCGCCCAGAGCGAAGCCGACATCGTCGTGCTGCGCGCCGCCCCCGCGCGCGTCATCCTGGATCAACCGGCGGCGATCAGCGTAACGGTGGCGAATCAAGGCGCGACTGCGGCCGGGTCTTTCGCCATCGCGACGACCTTGGGGCCCGGCGGCATTTTCGCCGGCGTCAACGTGCCCAGGCTGGAAGCGGGCGCGCAAACGACTGTGCAGCTGAACGCATCGCTGCGCGGCGCCACTGGTCCTCAGTCCGTTATCATCGTCGCCGATCTCAATAATGAAGTCGCGGAAGGCGCCGCCGGCGAAGCCAATAACCGCGCTTTCGCTTATCGCTACCTGGCCGACCGCGCGCAGCTCGCCAGTGGCGCGTCGACGGCTGGCATCGGCACGGTCGATCTTGATGGCTATGGCGTCGCCGACCTCAACTGGACGGGCGCCGAGCTGGTCGCGCTAGGCGGCGCCGGCATGTATCAAATGAGCGCCTTCGGCTCGATCGACGACGCGCATTACGATGCCATTGATCTTTCGCGCGCCAGCCTGAAGTCGCTGCGCATCGAGCAACTGACCGACGCCACCATCGGGCTGCGCACCGCCGACGGGCATCGCGGCGTCTTGAAGCTGCGCGGCGCGCCTCGCGATGGCCGGCTCGCTTTCGACTTTCGCGTTTATCGCTGAGCGGGACGGCGACGCGCGCGCTCTCCCCTATTCGTCCAGCGTAATCGCGACGGTCGTCGTGTGATAAGCCACGACCTGCACGCGTTCTCGGTAGGCGATGGACCCGCTCTCCGACAACAGCACAATTTCGTATTCATCGGCGGGCAAGTCGCCAACCACAAAATTCTCTTGCCAGACCGGGTCGGGGTTGACTTCGCCGCCGCCGTAGGTGAAGACGTCGCGGCTAATCGATTCCGAGCGCACGGTGAGGCGTTTGCCCATGACGAAATCGCCCGCTTTATCGCGCACTGCGCCGACGATCATGCCATGCTCGAGGTAATGCTGGAGCCATAGCTCGGGGTTGCGCGTCTGGCGATAATCAAAGGGGGCGCCCACACGCGTCTCGAAGTGCAAATGCGGGCCCAGCGCCACGCCCGACGAGCCCACCAGCCCCAAGCGCGACTGATCTTCGACATAGGCGCCCGCCTGCACGTCAATTTTCTCCAAGTGCGCATAAAGCGTGAACAAGCGGCGGCCAGCCAGCGAATACAGATCGTGCGCCAGCACCACCACGTTGCCGTAATAATCCAACTGGGGGCCGAGCCGCAGGCCCGTATCGGCGCCGGCGAATACAACGCGCCCGGCTTTGGCGGCGTAAACGGGCGTGTTGCGCGCGTTGACAAACTCCACGCCCAGATGAGCGCGCGGCATGTTGGGACGGGTCGCGCCATAGCCATATCCTCGGTCGACCCAATGCGTCTTGTCTTCGCTGAGCTCGATCGGGCGATGCAGGACGTTATGTTCCACCGCTTCAATCGCCGCGAGTTCCGCCGCACTCAGCTCCGCCTGGAAATCCACTTCCGGCGTAGGCGTGGCGTCTTGGGCGTAAATCGCGGAGGCGAAAAACGCGAGCGCGACAAGCAGCCATCGCGTCCCATGTCTGGGGGTCATGCCGAGCTCAGCCATTGTCATTGTCGCTTATCGTGAATTCGGTCGTGCCAAGCGCGGCGCCATCGACGTACATGGTCGCGGCATAGCGGCCCGGCGCAAAAGGAAAGTCGCTCGGCGTCGCATAGAACCAGACGCATTCGAAGGACTTGGAATAATCCGCCAGCCACGAGGCTTTGTAGAGGGCGCCGGCCTCCGAGCGCCACTCGACTTCAAATAGCGCGCCCGAGCGCAGCGCCGACACCAGGGCGGTGACGAAGATGCTTCGCGCGTTCGGGCTGAAGACTGTGACCGCGCCGCTTGAGCAGCCGCTTTCCGGCTCGGTGCTGGCCGCGGTCGACAGGTCGGAAACGCTCATCGCCGTCTGCGGCCCCGCCGGCCCGGCCTCGCCCGCCATCATGTCGTCCTCGAGCGAGCTGCCCATGTCTTCGGCGCTGACGACAACGGCCCGCACGGCCGGCGTGCCCGTCTGACGCGCGCGCAAGGTAGCGCCCAACACGGCGTTGACCGCCGATACCCGGGCAATGCGAGCGCCAGCGGCTACGACTGTCTCCACAAGCGCAATCCGCTCCGCAGTTGCGGCGACGCGAATCGACAGGCTTTCCGAGGCGACCATCGTCAAGTCCGCGCCAGTCGTCGCCAGGGCCTCGCCCCCGCCGAGCGCCTGGCAGCCGGCCATCAGCCAGCCGCCGAGACCGAGCGGGCAAAAGAGCAGCAAAATCCGCCCCAGCGCCAACGCTTTCAAACAACCAGTTCCTGTTCCGATTCACCCGCCCTCATTATAACAAGTCGGCCGCGCCCTTGACGGCATCCGCGGCGATCAAGGGCGCGCGCCAGAGGCTTGTAAAAGTGGCCACGCTCTGTTATAGTCGTCTCGCATTGCCCCCGTAGCTCAGGGGATAGAGCGCTGGTTTCCGGAACCAGGCGCACAGGTTCGAATCCTGTCGGGGGTGCAATTTCTGGCGGCGTCCGCTTGTCAAGCGCCGTGCCTACGCCGATACGCGTCCATATCAATGACCGTCTTCTTCAAGCGCGATTCCTCTGCCGCGAAAGCCAGCAGATGGCTCTCCAGCGATTCGCGCGCCGTGGTCACGCTGTCATCCGGCTTCCCCCGCAGCGAGTTGACAAAGCTGCGCGCGATGCCATGGTCGCCGCCGCCGTGGCCGCTGCTGTCGCGGGCGCTCACCGCCACGTTTTCGACCTCCCCGCTCAAATGGTGATGGACGCGAATCTCATCGCCGCGCGACGAGAATTTGCCGTAGAGGGTGGCCTTCGTCCCGTCCCAGCGCATCGTGCGGCATTCTTCGTCGCTCTGCCCGTTCATCACCAGCGTGACCGTCGTGCCGTCTTCCATCTCCATATTCACCGTCTGATGATCGACCACGTCGTTGTCGCAGAGGTAAACGCAGCGGCCGTACCAATCAGTCTTCAGCCGCTCAAGCCGCGCCGCGCCGGTCGGCACGTAGGATACGGCATTTTGGGGCCAGCCATCGCCATCGCGCGCGTAGAGCTTCGTCGCCTCATACTTGCACGCGTCGGCGGCCGGGCAGGGCGCGGCGCAGCGCTCGGTGGCGCCCGCCGGCGCGTTCTCGGGGCGGAAGTGAACCATGCTGCCGAAGGATTGCAGCCAGGCGACCTTCGTTTGCAGCAGCCACAACAGAATATCCAAATCGTGGCAGCATTTACTCAAAATCATGGGGCCCGATGTCGCTTCGCTGCGCCAGTTGCCGCGGACGAAACTATGCGCCATGTGGTAGTACGCCAGATTCTCGCGATGAGTGACGCTGACGACCCGCCCCAGCGCCCCCGACCGCAGGACCTCGCGCAGCGCCCGCCAGAAAGGCGTATAACGCAGCACATGACAAATCTGCAGCAGACGCCCCGTTTCCTCCGCCTTGCGCACCAGCCGCTGATTCTCTTCCAGCACCGGCGTCATCGGCTTCTCCAGCAGCACGTCGTAGCCCAGGTCCAGCATGCGCGTGGTCGACTCGAAGTGCATGCGATCCATCGTGCAGTTGATCACAGAAGCCGCCAGCTTGCGATCGGCGCCGAGCAGCGACTGCCAGTCGTCAAAGATCATCTCGGGCGCGATGTCGTGCTCGCTCAAGAAGCGCGCGCGCCGAATCGGATCGGGCTCTGCCAAGCCGACGACTTTCAGCTCATGCGGAAATTCAGCGGCGAAGCGCCCATAAGCCATGCCCCGGCTGCCCGCCCCGACAATGATGGTGTCAATCGCCGCCATCGCTCATCCTCCCGCTTTGACCAGCCTACAACAGGGATTCTACCGCAAAACCGTCCAATCTACCGCAGAGTGCCGCGCCCCAGCGCCTCCACCGCCAGCCCGACAGTCCTTGGGCTTGTCGTTCTCGTCCTGTTTCGCTAATCTCGCGTCAAGGGTCGAGCGCCTGTCGCTACCCCGCCACACTAAAGAGCGCGAAAGGCGGCTTGATCAGGCATGAGAATCGGCATCGCGGGCGTCGCTACGGAGAGCTGCGCCTTCTCGCCCCTGGCGACGCGGCTGGAAGACTTCCGCTTCACGCGCGGCGGCGATGGAGAATTCGCGCGGAACTATCGCTTTCTGACCAACTACCCGGCGGTCGACTTTCGCGGCGCGGTCACGGCGAGAGCCATGCCCGGCGGGCCCGTCGAAGCGCGCGCCTACTCGGCAATCAAGGAAGAATCCCTCGACCGACTGAAACGACTGCTGCCGCTGGACGGGCTCTACCTGGACATGCACGGCGCCATGAATGTCGCGGGGATGGACGACGCCGAGGGCGACTATTGCTCGGCGATCCGCGCCCTCGCGGGCCGGGAATGCCTCATCGCCGCCAGTTACGACTTGCACGGCAACGTCTCCGAGCGGGTTATGTCCCAACTGGACATCATTACCGGCTACCGCACCGCCCCGCATATCGATACTATGGAAACGCGCGAACGGGCGGTTCGGCTGTTGGTTCGCTGCCTGCGCAAGGGGATCCGCCCGCGCAAAGCCTTTGTCAAGATCCCGGTCGGTTTGCCCGGCGAAAAGACCAGCACTGAATGGGAACCGGGCCGGTCCATCTACAGCGCCATCCCGCCCGAAATTGATGGCGACAAGGTCATGGACGCCACGATTCAGGTCGGCTACGTCTGGGCGGATGAACCGCGGATGACGGCCTGCGCCATCGCCATCGGAAGCGACGATGCCGCCCTTTCCGCTTCCGCGCGGCGCCTCGCCCAGCTGGTTTGGGATCACCGCGCGGACTTCCGTTTCGGCGTCGAGGCGCTCTCGGTCGATGACTGCATCAAACGCGCCATGCGAGCCAGCGGTCAGCCGGCGCTAATCAGCGACTCCGGCGATAATCCCACGGCCGGCGGCGTCGGCGATGTCACCTTTTTCCTGGAGCGCGCCCTGGCGATGCAGCCGCCCGACCTCGTCTACGCCAGCATCCCCGATGCCAGCGCTGTAGAGCAATGCCTCGAGGCCGGTCTCGGCGCCGAGGTCGCGCTGGAAATCGGCGGCAAGCTCGATCGGCTCAACTCAGGGCCCCTGCCGATTCGCGCTCGCGTCGCCTTCATCAAGCGCGACGACAAGAATCCACAGGCGGTGCTGGCGGCCGGCGGACTGCGCGTCATCCTGACCACGAGGCGCACGCCCTTCCACCACCGCCAGCAATTCATCGACCTGGGCATCGTACCGGAAGCGCATCGCGTCATCGCCGTGAAGATTGGCTATCTCACGCCGGAGCTCAAGGCCATGGCGAAACATGCCTGGCTGGCGCTCTCGCCTGGCGCCGTCAATCAAAACATCGTCTCGCTTCCCTTCAAGCGCATCCAGCGCCCCTGCTATCCCTTCGACCCCGATATGCGATGGAAGCCGCAAGCGCAGCTCTTCTAGCGCCGCCGGCGACGGCCGGGGGTTGGGAGGCTTATCGCGACATCAGTGAAACTCACCACTCCCCCAGAGGCTGCATATAGCGCAGACGCGCAACTCTCTGTTATACTGGCTGGGCTTGAAGAATCGTAATCGCGAACGCAAATTCAGAGTTGACAGGAGTTAATGATGAACAGGATTTGCAGAGTCCTCCTTCTGGTCGCGGTCCTCAGCCTCATCGCAGCAGGCGCCAGCGCCCAGACCGGCGGCATCCTCATCGGCACGAACTTCGGCGGCGACCCCACGACGATCAACCCACTGCTCACCAACAACACGGTCGATCTCTCGCTGACAGAATTTCTCTTCCCCAGCATCTACAACATTGATCCCGTGACGCGCGCCCCGATGAAAGGCGGGCGCAACGACCAGGACAATGGCTTGGCGCTGGATTGGACGCTTTCGGAAGACGGATTGACCTATACCTTCACGCTGCGCGACGACGTCGCCTGGAATGATGGCGCGCCCGTGACCGCCCACGATTACGCCTTCACCTTCGACGCCCTGGCCAGCGGCGAGACCTCGTCGCCCCGCGGCAGCGTGCTGCAAAGCGTGGACAGCGTCGAGGCGGTTGACGACACCACCCTGATCGTGAACTTGAAGCTGGCATCCTGCCGCGCGCTGGACGAACTGAACGACTTCGGCATCCTGCCCAAACACCATATCGAGCCCCTGCTCGGCGGCGACTTCGCCGAAATGGACAACCTCGAATACAACAAGAATCCGGACGTCACTTCCGGCGTCTTCAACTTTGGCGCCCTGGTCGCAGATGAGCAGACCAGCATGATTCGCAACGGCAATCACTGGATGGAGGTCTCGCCCGAAGGCTATATCCTGCGCAACGTGCCCGATCAGCTGGTCGGCATCGAGCAGTTCCTGGCGGGCGAGGTGAATTCCGTCGGCACCGCCGGCTCCGCTTCCGTGCCCGCCGTGCGCATGCAAGAATTCCGCGACCGCGCCGAAGCCGGCGAGTTCCAGGTTTATGAATATGTCGATGACGGCTTGACCTTCGTCGGCTTCAATATGGCCGACCGCGGCAGCCCGACCAACGGCCTCGATGATGACGGCAACCCGGTGGATCAGGGACATCACCACTTCTTCGGCGATATCCGCGTTCGCCAGGCGCTCGCCCAGGCGGTGAGCTATGTCGACATCATCGAAGGCGCGGCGCACGGCGAAGGCGTCCAGGTCAACAGCTTTGGCACGCCTGCCCTCTGGGGTTACGATGACAGCATCGCGCCCTGGGAATACAACCCCGAGGCGGCATTGGCGCTGCTGGCGGAAGCCGGTTTCGTCGACCACGATGATGACCCCGGCACGCCGCTCGTGGCCACCGAAGACGCCCTTTACGCCGAAGCCGGCACGGAGTTCGCCTTCGAGCTGCTGACGAATTCGGGCAACCTGGTGCGCGAAGCGGCTGGCACGGTCATCCAGGACCAGCTGGGGCAGATCGGCATCTCGGTCGATTTCCAGACGATCGAGTTCGGTCCCCTGGTCACCTTCCTGCTGGGCCAGGATTTTGACGCCATCATGATCGGCTTCACCAATCTGGCGCAGGACACCGACGCGCGCAACGTCTTCACGCCCGTCGGCGATACGGTCGGCGGCGGCTTCAACTTCGTCTCCTATCGCAACGACCGCGTCACCGAACTGTACGATGAAGCGCTCTCGCTGCCGGGCTGCGACTTCTCCGAGCGGCAGGCGCTCTATCACCAGATCAGCCAGATCCTGCATAATGAGGTGCCCTGGTGGTGGCTCTTCGCGCCAATCTCGATGTACGCGGAAGCCAATTCGGTGCAGAACTGGATGCCCTACGCCGAGACTCGTTACGCCAATATGGCGAATATCGCCATCAGCCCCTAGCTCCGCCAAAACGCAAACCGTAGGGGCGATCTATCAGGTCGCCCGCCGAAACGCAAACTGTAGGGGCGATCTATCAGGTCGCCCGCCGAAACGCAAACTGTAGGGGCGATCTATCAGGTCGCCCGCCGAAACGCAAACCGTAGGGCCGCCCCCTGTAGCGCCCGCGTCGGACTAACCTTATATGTTCAAGTACGTTCTGCGCCGCCTGATTCAATCCATTCCGACCTTCTTTGGCATCACCCTGCTTTCCTACCTGCTGCTCTGGCTGGCGCCGGGCAGCGTCGTCGAACGCCTCTATCTGGCGCCGAACATCAAAGCCGAAACCCGCGAGCGCCTGGCGAAGCAGCTGGGCATCAACGACCCCTTCCACATCCAATACCTGCGCTGGCTGGCTGGCGACGACTGGCTGCGCTGGGACAGCGATGGCGACGGCGTCGCCGATGGCGCCTTTACCCCGCTCGTCCAGCTGGATGAAGACGGCGATGGCGTCCCCGAGCCGCCTGGCGACAATTACGGCATCCTGCGCGGCGATTTCGGCCGTTCCTTCGTGAAGAAGCAGCCGGTCTTGGACGTCTTCATGGCGAACCTGCCGGCCACGCTCGAGCTGGGCATCGCCGCCGTCGTGACCTCGCTGGTGATCGGCATCCCCGTCGGCGTCATTTCCGCAGTGACCCGCGGGCGCGCCTTCGATAATGTCTCGCGCGTCATGGCGGTCATCTTTGACGCCATACCCAATTTCTGGCTTGGCTACATTCTGCTCTACATGTTTGGCGTCTTGCTCGACATCGTGCCCCTGGGCGGGCGCTGCGTGCCCAATCTCTATGGCGTCTGCCCGCCGCTCTTTGAACGCCTGATTTACCTGCCGCTGCCCACCATCGTTTTCGCGGCCGGTTTCGTGGCGCTCTTTTCCCGCTACGTACGCACCTCGACCCTGGAAGTGCTGAACCAGGATTACATCCGCACCGCGCGCGCCAAGGGGCTGGCGCCGCAAGTCGTCAACTTCCGCCACGCCATGCGCAACGCCATGATTCCAGTCGCCACTCTGCTCGGTCCCATCATCACCAACGTCTGGGCCGGCGCCATCGTCATCGAGACTGTCTTCGCGTGGCCCGGCTTGGGGCGCATCGCCTTCACCTCCGCCATCCAGCAAGATTATCCAGTGGTCATGGGCATCGTCATTTTCGCCTCGCTGGGCACGATCCTGGGTTTCCTGCTGTCGGATATTCTCTACGTGCTGATTGATCCGCGGATTCGGATCGACTAGGAGCGGCTTATGGGGGCAGACGACCGCAAGCTCAAGCTTGATGCCGAAGCCGTCCTTCGCAGCCGCTCGCTGACGGACCTGGCCCTGGCGCGGCTCTGGCGGGACCGGCTGTCGATGGTTTCGATCGCCATTCTGCTCTTCTTGACCGCCGCGTCCATCGCCGCCCCGCTAATCACCGGCGCCCTCGGCGTCGACCCCAACACCACCGATGCCTCCGGCTCGAAGTACCTGCCAGTTTTCGCCGAAGGTCATCTGCTCGGCACGGACAATCTGGGGCGCGATCATCTGGCGCGCCTGCTCTACGCCGGCCAGGTGTCGCTCTTCATCGGCTTCATGTCGGCTTTTCTGGCGCTGGTCATCGGCGTGACGCTGGGCATCCTCACCGGTTATTACGGCGGCGTCATTGACGACCTGGTCAACTGGATCATCACGACGCTCAACGCCATCCCCGGGCTGGTGCTGCTGATCGTCATCTCGGCCGTCTTCCGTCCCGACGCCACCTCGCTGATTCTGGTCATCGTCTTTTTGACCTGGACGGCGACCACCCGGCTCGTCCGCGGCGAGACCCTGGCCATCCGCGCCCGCGAGTATATCGTCAGCGCCAAAGCCATCGGCGCGTCGGACTTTCGCGTCATGCAGGTCCATATTTTGCCCAACGTCTTCTCGCTGACCATCGTCACCCTGGCGCGCAACATCGGCATCGTCATGCTTATCGAGGCGGCGCTGAGTTTCCTCGGGTTGGGCGTGCAGCCGCCAACCGCCACCTGGGGCAATATGCTCAGCAAATCGCGCGAGTTCATCACCATCGCGCCTCATCTGATGATTCTGCCGGGCCTGCTCATCACGATCGTCGTGCTCTGCCTCTATATCATCGGCGACGGCTTGCGCGACGCCTTCGACCCGACCGCGACAGATTGACGCCGCCAAGCCGGTATTGTAGGGGCGAGCCATTGGGTCGCCAGTCACCGCCGCGGCCCACGCAAAGCACCTTGCAGCCCGCAGATTCGCAACTCCCCTTCCCTCCTTGTGGGGGCAAGGGGCCGGGGAATGGGGGGATTAGCCCGCCGCTAATCGCTCGAAAAGCGATATATCGTAGTTGATTCAAAGCGCTCGCCCGGACGCAAAACCGTCGACGGGAAATGCGGCTTGTTTGGCGAATCCGGGAAATGCTGCGTCTCCAACGCGAAGCCATCGCTCTGGCGATAGAGTCGTCCGCTCGCGCCGACCAGCGTGGCGTCCAGGAAGTTGCCGGCGTAGAACTGGATGCCCGGCTCCGTCGTCCATACTTCCATCACGCGCCCCGAGACCGGCTCATAGACGCGGGCCGCCAGCCCTGGCTCGTCCGCCGCCAAGCCCGCGCGATTCAAGACAAAATTGTGGTCGTAGCCCTTTGCCGCCAGGATTTGCGGATGCGCCGAGCGCTGACCCGAGCCAATCGTCTTGGCCGCGCGAAAGTCAAAGGGCGTGCCCGCCACCGACGCGATTTCGCCGGTCGGGATCTGCTCGGCGTCGGTCGGCGTGAAGGCATCAGCGTTCAGCGTCAGTATATGATCGTAAATCGCGCCCTCGCCCTCGCCCATCAGGTTGAAATAGCTGTGATTGGTCAGGTTCAGCACGGTCGGGGCGTCGGTCGTGGCGGCGTACTCAATGCGCAAGCCATTGCTCGCGTCCAGGCTGTAACGAACGCGCGCATCGAGATTGCCCGGATAACCTTCTTCGCCGTCGGGGCTGCGATACGACAGTTCAAGCGCGCCGCCGGTTGCCGTCGCCGCCCATACGCGCTTGTCGAAGCCGATGCCGCCGCCGTGGAGGGAATTGCCGCCATCGTTCCGGAAGAGCCGATATTCGGAGCCGTCCAACTCGAATTTGCCGCCGCCGATGCGATTGGCATAGCGCCCGGTTATCGCGCCGAAATAGGGGTGCTCGCCTTCGTATTCGGCGAGACTGTCGAATCCCAGCGCCACGTTGGCGAATCTGCCAAGCCGGTCTGGCACGCGGATTGAGGTCAAGATGCCGCCGAAGGTGATGATCTTCACCTCCATGCCAGCCGCGTTGCGCAGCGTGTATTCTTCTATCGCCCGACCATCTTTTGTCCTGCCATAATCGCGCATATCGCTTCCTTTCGCTCCCTTGCGGTCCCACACGGCGAATGATACCGCGCGCGCCAGAAACTGGAAAATTCCCTTTACTTGAAACTGCGTCAGGCGTAAGAAAGTTTCTGTAGTTGAGTGCAGGTTGCGCAAGAAAGCGGGCTTGCCAAGGCAAGCCCCTACAGCCCGATTGGGTGGCGGGATCCTCAATGTTGTATAGGCTCACTGCGCGTTCTGTGTGCTCGGTGGTAAATGTTTTGCATTACGCAATGCCACCAGACGCGTTACAATGGCGCCGAAACGGCAAACTCGCCAGGAGACTCTCATGGACTATCGCGCGCTCGGGCGCACCGGCGTCATGGTCAGCGAACTCTGCCTCGGCTGCATGAACTTCGGCGGACCGACGCCGGAAGCTGACAGCTTCGAGATCATGGACCGCGCCATCGACGCCGGCGTCAACTTCTTCGATACCGCCAACGTATACGTCCGCGGCGGCAGCGAAACCGTCGTCGGCAAGGGGCTGCGGCGCAACGGCAAACGCGATCGCATTGTGCTGGCGACCAAGGTGCATGGCCGCATGGACGATGACGACATCCTGGCGGCGGGCAATAATCGCCGCCACATCATCCAGCAGTGCGAAGCCTCCCTCAAGCGCCTGGATACCGACTATATCGACCTTTACCAGCTGCATCGCGCCAATCCGGAAATCCCGATTGACGAGACCCTGCGCGCCCTGGACGATTTGATTCGCGCCGGCAAAGTGCGCTATATCGGCACGAGCACTTTTCCCTCGTGGCGGGTGATGGAGTCTTTCTGGGTCGCCAAAGAATTGGGGCTGAATCGTTTCGTCTGCGAACAGCCGCCCTATCACCTGCTCGACCGCAGCATCGAGCGCGAACTGATCCCCATGGCGCAGAGCTATGGGCTGGCGATCATCCCCTGGTCGCCGCTGGCGCGCGGATTCCTGACCGGCAAATATAAGCGCGGCGAGGCGATACCGGGCAACAGCCGTTTTGCCGCGGACGCCGGGCGTGGCGCCGCCGTCGAACTCCGCCGCGACCAACATTTCAGCGATCGTGGTTTTGATCTGCTGGATCTGGTCATTGAGCTGGCGGATGAGAAAGGCTGCTCGCCCGGCCAGATCGCCTTGGCATGGGTTTTGAGCAAACCCGGCGTCACCAGCCCGATCGTCGGTCCGCGTACGCTGGCGCACCTGGAAGACAATCTCGGCGCGATCAATGTCGCGATCACCGACGCCGATCATGAGCGGCTGGACGCGCTGGCCGAGCCCGAAATGGCGACAGTGCCCTATTATCACGGGCGCATGGTCAACCTTCGCGCCTCCGATTACGGCTGGCTGTAAAAGCGGGAGCTGTCGAGGGGCGACTCTATAAGTCGTCCGCGCAGAAATGACCTAGAATTCAGCGGGCGAGCCACCGGCTTGCCCCTACACCCCTCCCTGATGCTTCGGGGAGAGGCCGGGGGGGTTGGCGCCGGCGAAGTGCGAGACAAGTCTCGCCCCTACAAACGACAATTTCATGTACTCGCCTCTTTCTTGATCGCCCGCAGCCGCTGATTCTCCTCGCGCGATTTATAGAAGTCGTCCAGGGGATAACAGCCGGAGACCATGCCGTTGCGCGGCGCCGTCGTGCAGTCGCTGAAGGTGCGGCAGATCCGCTTTCGCTGGAGCTCCCTGCCCGCGAGCAGGTCGGCTGGCAATTCGGGATAACTGAGCGCCATCCTCCCCAAGCCGACGAAATCGGTCATGCCCGCGCGCACGGTCGCCCCCGCCACACTCGGCAGCCAATCCTGCAAATAAGAATAACCCGAACCCACGATGGTCAAATCGGGGAAACTGGCTTTCAGATCGGCCGTGATCTTGATCTGCCGCGCAACGCCAACTAACGGATCTTCCGGCAGCCGGTAGCCATCCGAGGGCGGAAAGACTGCCGGGCGCTGAATGTGAAAGTTGTAATAGGGGCTGCCGGCCGTGATGCAGACGAGTTGAATATCCAGGGCCTGCAGCAGCGCCAGGAAGCGCCGCGGCTCGCTCAAGTCGATGCCGACGCCGCTGCCATCGCCGCCAAACGCGTAGGGATAGCGCTCGCCTGGATAGGGCGCGGGTTCGCCAATGCGGTCGGCGCCGGCTTGAAATGGAATCCAGTCCACCGCGCTCAGCCGCAGGCCGATATCGAGACCGGGCGCGCGGCCGCGGATTAGCTCGACCGTCTCCCGCAGGAAGCGCGTGCGATTCTCGAAGGATCCGCCATATTTGCCGCCGCGGTCGACCGCGCTGAGAAACTCGTGGCCGAGATAGCCATGACAGTGCTTGATGTCGACGAAGTCGAAGCCACCTTGCCGCGCCAGCGCCGCCGCCTCGCCGAAGTCCTCGATCAGCCGCGAAACGTCCGCATCGCTCATCACAAGGGAATCGTCGTCGACATGGAATTTCGCATCCAGGATGGGATGCCGATACAGCACCAGCGGTTCCAGTTTGGCGCCGTTTGGGCGGCAAAAGCGGCCCGAATGCGTCAGCTGCAAGCCGATGAGCAAATCGTCGGCGCTGCCGAAGCTTGCTTCGTGCGCCCGCAGCAAGTCGTCGCGCAGCGCCGCGAGGCCGCCAAGGGTCGACTGGTTGATGACCAACTGGCGCGCGTTCGCCCGGCCATCGTGGCGCACGGCCACCGCCTCGCCGCCCCAGATCAGCTTCGCGCCGCTCCTTCCGAAGCGACGCCAGCGCCGCCGCGTCAAGTCCGTCGGTCCGCCATCAGCCGCGCCATCCCAGCCTTCCATCGGCAGCACGGCGAAGCGATTCGAAAGCGTCCGCCCACGATAAGCATAAGGCTGCGCCAGCGGCGATTCCGCGCCAGTGACGACAGCCTCGTCAGCCGGCAGATCCGCCCCGACCGCCGCGCAATACGCACGGAATTGCGCGTACGTCCGCAGCTGCGCCACCCGGCGAAAGGTCATGGGCTAGCGCTCCGGCACGAGGCACATGCGCGCCGCGATGTCGCGCAGAATCGCAATATCGCTGGCGGGGCGCGTCGGCGACTCCGCGTGCGTCCGATCCGAGCCGATCCAGCCGCGCAGCTTCAGAAACTGGGCGGCGGAATGCTTGTAGGCCGGCACCGGCGGACGGAATGCCAGAAAGCCCAGGTATTGCAGCATGTCGTTCAGTTCATAAAAGCCGGGGTCGCCCGCCAGCCACATCGCGTCGCGCCGCGCGAACAGATCGGGCGCGAAGGTGCTCAAGCCGAGCAGATAATCGCTGCCATAGATGACCATGTCTATCGCCAGGTCGTTGCCAGTGAAGACCTTGAAGTCGGGTCTGATGGCATCGCGCAGCAGAATCCGCTGCCATTCCAGCTGGCGGTCGAGCGAGGAATGCTTCGCGCCGATGCATCGGGCGACGCCCATCAAGCCGCGATACGTCTCCAAATCATAAATGGCGCCGAAGGGAGCGAACATCTTGCCCAGCTCAAAGGCGATGAATTTGTCCGTCTTGGCGGCGATCGCCTCGTAAGCGCGAATGATGTCCGCGCCGCTCTGCCCCGTCAAGCCGTAAGACTGAAAAATGATCGGCGTGCCGCCATAGCTTTGAATGCCTGCGATCTGGCGGAAGTAGACGTCCGCATCGAAAGGACAGCCAGGCTTGTCGGCGACGAAGGCGCCGGCCACAAATTCGCCGCCGGCCAATGCGCAGCTCGTCGCCCGCAAGACCTTCCGCCGCTCGTCTTCGCTGATCAGATTGGCGAAGCCGGTGTCCATATTGACGGCCGGCGTCAAACCGGCTTCGGCCGTCCGCCGCAAGAGCCCCGCCAGCCCGGGCCAGTCGATCTCGCCGTTTTCCTTGTAGGGCAGCAGAATCGCCGAGATGCCCTGTATTTTTCGCCGCGCCTTGATCATGGCGGGCGCGTCGATTTCAGCACGCGTTTCCAGTGGCATGTCGCTGTCCTCTCGTCCGCTTTCGCGGCCCCTCATTCGTTCGCCGGCGATATCGCTTCGACCGGCTTGATTTCGTAGCGCGGATTCTCTTTCAGCAAGCCGATATCGACGCCGCCGCTGGCCGCCCGCACGTCGTCGCGATGATACTGCACGGCATAACCGAGGCGCGGCTGGTCAGTGCTGTTGGCGCCCGAGCCGTGCAAGGTCAGCCGCGAAAAGGCGACGGCGTCGCCCGGCATCATCCGCAGCGGCAGGAAATCATCCGGCTCGATCGCCACCGTCCGATGCCCGTCGCGGTCTTCGCTCTCCACCGAGTCCAGCGTGCCGCGCAAATGCGAGCCCGGCGCCATCTGCAGGCAGCCATTCTCGGGCTTCATCTCCATCAGCGCGAACCAGATGTTGATGCCGGGCCCGTCAAAGCGCGTATATTGATTGTCCTGATGAAAGTGGAAGCGCCCGCCGCCGCCGCCGCTCTTCACCGCCGTGAAGGGCATGTAAAGCGTGGACGGGCCGCCCATCAACTGCGCCGCGATCGCGAGCAAAGCGTCGCTGTGGACCAGCCGCTCCAGCCCCGAACCCGCCAGATACTGCCGGCTCTGCCGCAGCTTGTCTTTGCTGGTCGAGGCCGCGCGCAGCTGCTCCTGCGATACGCCAAGCGCCTCCATCACATTGGTGACTTCCCGCGCCAATTCCGCCGCCGCCGAGCCGCTAATCAAGCCCGGCAGCGACAAGTAGCCAAATGTATCGTAGAACTTTATTTCATTGGCGCTGAGCCCCGAATACCGCAGTATTTCATCGCTCATGTTTCGTCTCATACTCGGCCTGGCGCGGTCCGACCTCACCGGCGAGGCTTACATTTGACACTCGACAGCACACAATATATTATCATCAAATTGCGCCGCCGCTCACAGGTCTTCCCATGCAAATCGCGAAAATGAACTGGATGCAAGTCGAGGCCTTTCTCAAGACTGACGACCGCTGCATCCTGCCGACCGGCAGCACCGAGCAGCACGCCTACCTGAGCTTGAGCGTCGACGCCATCCTGGCCGCGCGCCTCGCGAATGAAGTCGGAGAACTGGCTGGCGTACCCGTCTTCCCGGTTCTGCATTATGGATTGGCGCAGCAATGGACGGCTTTCCCTGGCACGGTCACCCTGCGCGTCGAAACCTATCTGGCGCTGATCCGCGACCTGCTGGACAGCCTCCGCCGCGCCGGTTTCCGCCGGATTCTGCTGGTCAACGGTCATGGCGGCAACGCGCCAGCGCAAGGCATGCTGCGCGAATGGATGATGGACAACCCCGATTCGACCGTCAAATGGCATAACTGGTACAACGCGCCAAAAACCTGGGCGAAAGTGCTGGAGACCGACCCAATCGGCTCGCACGCCTCCTGGATGGAAAACTTCCCCTGGACGCGCCTGGCTGATGTCGCCATGCCGTCCGAGCCGAAGCCGGCCACCGATCTGGAAGCGCTGATGACGCTCAACCCGCAAAAGACGCGCGAAGTATTGGGCGATGGCAATATGGGCGGGCTTTATCAGCGCGGCGACGAAGAAATGCTGGCGATCTGGCGGGTGGCGGTGGCGGAGACTCTCGCTTTGCTGGAAGGCGGCTGGGAATGAGGCCAATCGTGATATGGGGCGCCGGCGCGATCGGCGGCACACTCGGCGCCTATTTGATCCAAGCCGGGCATGACATTTTATTCGTCGATATCGTCGACGCGCACATCGAGGCGATAAATCAGGCGGGCCTGCAAATCAAAGGTCCGGTCGACGAGTTCCGGGTGGAGGCGCGGGCGCTGCCGCCCGATCAACTGACCGGGCAATACGACGCGATCCTGCTCTGCACCAAATCGCAGCATACGCAGGCGGCGACCGAAACGCTGCGGCCACGGCTCGCCGCTGACGGCTTTGTGATGTCCGTGCAGAACGGATTGAACGAACTGATCATCGAGAAGATAGTCGGGCGCGAACGCACGCTGGGCGCCTTCGTCAATTTCAGCGCCGATTATCACGCGCCCGGCGAAATCCTCTTCGGCGGACGCGGCGCGGTCGTCATCGGCGAGCTGGATGGCGCGCACAGTCCACGCCTCCAGCGCATGGCCGCCATCTTCCGCGATTTCGATGAGAACACGCTGGTCACCGACAATATCTGGGCATACCTCTGGGGCAAAGAAGCCTACGGCGCCATGCTCTTCATGAGCGCCTTGACGCATCAGTCCATCGCCGAAGCGCTCGCCGACCGCCGCTATCGCCCGCTCTACATCCGCGCGGCGCAGGAGATCCTTCAGCTGGCGGACCGGCTCGGCATCGAGGCTTATGGCTTCAACGGCTTCGAACCTGCCGCCTTTCTGGCTGGCGACCTGGATCGCATTCACCAGTCGCTGGATACGCTGGTGGCCTTCAACCGGCAGTCGGCGAAAACACACAGCGGCATCTGGCGCGACTTGGCGATTCGCAAGCGCAAAACGGAAGTTGGCATGTACCAGCCGATCCTCGCCGAAGCGGAAGCGGCTGGAATCGCCCTGCCCTTGACCCGCCGCTGGATCGATATGATCGGCGAGATAGAAGACGGCGCGCGCAAACAGTCGCTGGCGAACCTGGACGCGCTGGAGGCGGAGTTCGCATGAACATTCACTTCGAGGGCAAAACCGCCATCGTCACCGGCGCGGCGCATGGCTTCGGCCGCGCGATCGCTTTGGCTTTCGCCGAGCGTGGCGCCTCAGTCTACGCCTGCGACATCCTCGCCGATGAGCTTGAAGAAACGAAGCGGCTCTGCGACGAGGCCGGCGGCAAGTGCCGGGTCAAGGTCGTCGATGTCCGCAAGCGAGACGACGTTTTCGCCTTCGTCGGCGAGATTCTGGCGGCCGATGGCGCGATACAGATCCTGGTCAACAATGCCGGCGGCGTCCTGGGGCAAGTGGGCCGCCCGCTGGAGGAGATCAGCGAGCCGGACTGGGACAGCATCTTTGAGGTCAACGCGCGGGGAGCCTTCTATTTCACGCAGGCGGTCGCGCCGGGCATGAAAACGGGTAAATACGGCCGCATCATCAATATCTCCAGCGGCGCTGGCTTGGGCGTCAGCCTCACCGGCATCCAGGCGTATGCGTCGGCGAAAGCGGCGCAAATCGGCTTGACCCGCCAACTGGCGCATGAGCTGGGCGAGTGGAATATCACCGTGAACAACATCGCGCCCGGCTTCGTCCTTTCCAACCCGAATTCGATCAAACAGTTCGCGTCCTACGGCGAAGACGGTCAGCGCGCCCTGGTGAATCGCTTCGCCCTCAAGCGGCTTGGCTCGGCCGAAGACATCGCCAACGGCGTCCTCTTCTTCGCTTCCGATTACGCCAATTGGATTACGGGTCAGGTACTGGCGATTGACGGCGGCAAGCTCTAACTCACCAGAACCATCGAGTGCAAAAGCAACCCCATTAAGGACCGCATCAATACCAAATCTGTAGGGGCGAGCCGGCGGCTTGCCCGCCATTCCAAACCCCACCACCAGCCCTTCCGAGACGAGACAGCGAAGAGGAGCCGGTCCCAATGGTTAGACATTTTGCATGCTGCTGCGCCAATGCGAAGATTGTGGGCGATTCACAGGTTCGCCCCTACAGATCGTCTTCTAAGTCTGAAGCTGTAGGGGCGTTACGCTCGCTGTAACGCCCGCGCTTCATTTCCAAAGCCTGTTAACCTAGCGCGCCTCCAGCGCCTCCAGCACGCGTGGCGCCGTCATCGGCGTCTGCGCCATGCGAACGCCGGTGGCATGCGCAACCGCATTGGCGATCGCCGCGACGGTCGGAATCACCGGCGGCTCGCCCACCCCGCGCGCGCCATAGGGTCCGCTGATTGACGGCACCTCGACGATCTGCGTTTGAATCGGCGACGCTTGTACCGCGTCCGGCATCGCGTAATCCATCCACGATCCCGAAAGCAACTGCCCGTCCTCATCGTAGCGCATCTCTTCAAACAGGGCCCAGCCGACGCCCTGCACCGCGCCGCCCTGCATCTGCCCTTCGACCGTCAGCGGATTGATCGCGCGGCCGACTTCCTGCACGACGGCCAGATTCAGCAGATCGACCTCGCCCGTCTCTTCATCGACCTCGACCTCGGCGATTTGGGCGCAGAATGATGGCGCCCGGTCAGTCACCGACTGGCTGCCGCTGCCATGGATCGGATCGTATTTTCCGCCGAAAGTCATCGCCTTGCCCGCCAAGTCGCCCAGGGGAACCGAGCGATCGGGGAAGCCGCGCACCTGTACGCGACCATCGACGATTTCCAGGTCTTCCGCCGAGACTTCAAACTCCTCAGCCGCGATCGCCAGGGTCTGCCGCCGGGCGTCTTCGGCCGCGCGAATCACGGCGTTGCCCAGGGTATAGAGCGTCTTGCTGCCGCCGACGCCGCCACCATAAGGCGCGCTGTCGGTGTCGCTGTAGACGAAGCGCACATTGTCCACATCAACGCCGAAAGCCTCAGCCGCCAGCTGCGCGAAAGAAGTCGGCGTGCCAGAGAGGTCCGCCGTGCCGATCTGCACCTGCAAGACGCCATCGCGATTCAGCTTGCAGACCGACGCGCCCGGTTCCAGGCCGCCCATCCAGCCGCCGATGGCCATGCCGACGCCGCGCCCAGCGGCCCGCGACGCTTCGCGGTTCTTCCACAGCGGATGCTCTTGCGCCGCTTCCAGCGTCTCGACCATGCCGATGACGGGAAAGTCCTCGCCATCCGGGGCGGGGTCGCCGGTCCGCGCCGCGTTCTTCAAGCGCAAGGCCACTGGATCCAGGCCCAGCTGCGCCGCCGCCTCGTCCATGAGCGTCTCGACCGCCATGAAAGCCGTCGGCGATGTCGGCGCGCGATAGGCGCCCACCGACTGCTTATTGGTGATGACGTTGGTCGATTCCAGCAGCAGATTCGGGCTGCGGTAGAAGCTGGCGAACTGCATAGCCGCGAAGCCGCCGAGCCCACTGGGGTAGACGCCCGAATCGGCGGTCACATCGGATTGCATGGCGATCAGGCTGCCGTCCTTCTTGAAACCCAGCTTGCCGCGGATGCGCAGGGCCGGCGCCGGATTGGTGCTCAGCAGCTCTTCGCCGCGCGTCAGAATCAAGCTGACGGGTTTGCCAACGGTGGCGGCGACCAAGCCAACCAGCGGCTCGTACAAGCCAAATTTCGCGCCAAACGCGCCGCCCACGGGCATGCCATACACGGTCACGTCCGATTCTGGCACGCCCAGCACCTCGGCCAGATCGTGGCGCACGCCGAAGGGCGATTGGATGCTGCCCCACATCGTGACGCCGCCGGTCAATGGATTGGGCTGGGCCACCCAGCCCTGCGTCTCGATGGAGCTCTGATGCACCATCGGCGTATCGAAGCAGCGTTCCACGACCACATCGGCTTCGGCAAAAGCGGCCTCGATATCGCCCGTCTCCGTCCGCGTTTGCCCGGCGATATTGGAGATGTCTTTATCATCGTCTTCCGATTCACCGCCCGTGTCGGCGCCATGAGCGGCTTCGTCGCCGGCGCCGGTCGGGATGCCCATGGGCCAGACGATTGGCGCGCCTTCGGACGCGGCGTCGTCCATCGACGTCACCGCCTCCAACGGCTCGTAATCGACCGCGACCAGCTCCGCGCCATCCGCGGCCGCGGCCGCCGTATCCGCCAGCACAATCGCGATCGGCTGCCCGACGAAGATCACGCGCTCGCGAGCCAGCATCAGCCGGGCGCGCGACGACGGCGTCACATAGGGCAGGTCGTCGCAGGTCAAGACTTGCTGGACGCCGGCCACCGCCAGCGCCGCTCTCGCGTCCACTGCGCCGATCCTGGCGTGCGCGTAATCGCTCAATACGAAGCGCGCATGCAGCATTCCGGCCAGCTTCAGATCGCCGGTATACTTCAAATGCCCGGTCACTTTGGCGGGTCCGTCAATCAGCGGCGTTGGTCTACCTACAAAGGAAAAGTCTGACATGTAACTCCCTCCTCTTTGACTCAGCGATGAATAGGCAAAGTTTAACCCGCGGGCGCTAATTTCACCACTTGATACCCTTCGGTCTCGGTGCGTTCGCGGAAGAGCGCGCTAAGACGCCGCGTCATCTCGCCGACCGCGCCAGCCCCGATTCGGCGGCCGTCAAGCGCGACCACCGGCGCCAGCTCGCCCATCGTGCCCGTGCAGAACATCTCATCGGCGCGATAAACCTCGCTCAGGGAGATGTCCTTGACCTGATGCGGGATGCGATTGCGCGCGCAGATTTCCAGCACCGCCGCCCGCGTGATGCCTTCCGGGCACGAGCCGGTATCCGATGTCAGCACATTGCCGCCGCGGACGATGAAGATGTGCGTCGCGTTCGTCTCCGCCACATAGCCTTGATAATCAAGCATGAGCGCGTCATCGGCGCCGGCCGCGTTGGCTTGAATCTTCGCCAGAATCGAATTAATCAAGTTGCAGGAATGGATATTCTGATCGACGCAGTCGGGCGGGATGCGCCGAATGCTGGACGTGATCAGCCGGATGCCGCCTTTGTCATAAACCGGCGGCTTGTGCTCCGCCAGCACGATCAGGGTCGGTCCGCTTGTGTTCAGCCGCGTGTCCATGCCGCTGGTGTACTTCAAGCCCCGGCTCAGCGTCAGGCGGATATGCACGCCATCGGTCATCTGGTTCGCCATCAGCGTCTTGCTGATCTCGGCGATGATCTCGTCGTGCGAGGGGATCTCGCTGAAGGCCATCGCCTTGGCTGAATCGCGCAGGCGATCCAAATGCGGGATCAATTTGAAGATCCGCCCCTGATAGAGGCGCAGCCCCTCCCATACCGCGTCGCCGCCTTGCACCGCCGAATCGAAGGGGCTGACGCCGGCGACATCGCGATGCAGAAGCTCGCCATTGATGTTGATCAGCAGATCGCTGTTTTTGGGATTGAAGCTCTGTTTCATTACGCTCCCTATCTGATGCGATGCCGCGCCATCCGCTCGTACAGCCGCTGGCAGTCGCCCAACAAGCCGTTCATGCGCGCTGGCACGGGCGTGTCGTCTTCCTTATATGGCGCGAAGCCGGTTGATTTCTCAACCGCGCGATACCAGTGCTTCGCCCAGATGCCATCGCTCGCGCGCGCGCCAGCCTCCCAGGCCAGCATCGCCGGGTCAAATGGAATATCCAGCGCGGCGCAGAGCTTTCGCAGGCTTCGTTCGGGATCGAGCAAGACGTCCATCGCCGCGATAACGGGCGGCATCGCGCCGGTCGTCCGCCGCACGAAGTCAAATAGCTCGACCTGCTGCGGCAGCCCGGTCTGATCGAGGCTCGGGTTCGGGATCACCTTGGAGAAGGACAGCAGCATGCGGCGCGGGTCGCGAATGAGGAAGCAATTCGATACGTCGCGCAGCCAGGTTCTGTCGATATGGTCGAGCATGTGCTGCGTCATGTGCTTCTGGAAGGTGATGGCTTCGCCGCCGCGATGGCTCACCAGCCCGGCGACGACTTTGCGCCAGTCGGTCTCTCCGCAGGCGATGACCTCGTCGGCGCCGGGGTGATCGTAGCCGGTCCGCGCCAGGTAATGGGCGTAAAAGGGCTCGTCGATGACCCGCGTATCGCAGCGGCTCTCCCAGGCGCGCATCATCGCCGTCGAGATATTGCGCGGCCCCGACCACATCGCTATGATTCGCCGCCGCCTCATAGACCGTCCCATGCTTCGCCCTGGCCACGATTGCCACGCGATTCCCTTGCGCCGCCGCCGCCAATGCCCGTATAGTGAATGCGCCGCGCAGACGCCCGTATTGTAACTGATTGCTCTCGCCATGTCATATAGCCCGTCTCGGCTGCGGGCCATTTCGTCCGTGTTCATCCGATTGCTGTGGCGCCAGCGCCGGCGCGGCCTCGCCCTTTTCATCCTGCTCGCGCTAGGATTCGCCCTCGCCTGGCGACGCCCGGCTGTGGAGCAAGTCCCGCTGGGCGAGCAGCAGACCGTCGCGACCGCCAAGCCCGCCGTCTGCGTCCATACCTTGCTCGAGAACGAGGTGGAAGAGGCGAAGATCAAGCGCTCGCTGCAACTGACGCGCGAATTGGGCGCTTCGGCCATTACGCAGTTCTTTCCCTGGGCTTACGCCGAGCTAACGCGAGGGCAATATGACTGGTCAGGCGCGGACCGAATCATCCGGCGCGCGCGGCGGCAAGGCTTAAGAATTATCGCGCGCCTGGGCTTGGTTCCGGCTTGGGCGCGGCCAGCCAGCGGCGATTCGCCCACCACCCTCAACACGCTGCCAGATTCCGCTTTCGACGATTTCGCCCGGTATGCCGGCGCCTTCGCCGAGCGTTACCGCGACGCCGTCGCCGCCGTCATTATCTGGAACGAGCCGAATCTCAGCTTCGAATGGGGGTATCGCCCGGTCGATCCCGCCGCTTACGTCCGTCTGCTGCGCGCCAGTTACGCGCGCGTCAAAAGCGCGAATCCCGCCGCCATCGTGCTGGCCGGGGCGCTCGCGCCGACGCTCGAACCAGCGGGGAGCGGCGCGGGCTTGAACGATATCGACTTCCTCGACCAAATGTACAAGGCTGGCGCCGCCGAGCATTTCGACGCGCTGGCGATACATGCTTATGGCTTCCAAGACCCGCCAGACTCCGCGCCAGCAAGGGGACGCTTGAACTTCCGCCGGGCTGAACTGCTGCGGCAGGTCATGGTCGCCCACGGCGATGCCGACAAGCCCGCCTACATCACCGAATTCGGCTGGAACGACCATCCGCGCTGGGCAAATGCCGTCCGGCCCTCACAGCGCAGCGCCTACACGATTCGGGCTTATGACTTCGCCGAAGCCAACTGGGACTGGGCGGCGAATCTCTGCCTATGGGCCCTGCGTTATCCGGCCGACCTGTTGAGCTATCCCGATAATTTCACTTTGATCAGCGCCGATTTCACGCTAAAGCCCATCTACTTCGCGTTGCAGGATTACGCGCGCGGCTGGGAAAGGAGCGAAAGCCCGTGGCTGCCAGCGCCCGCCGACTGACGCGCCGACTGGCAGGGCAAATTGCGGTCTCGTTTGCCGCCGCCTTGGCATTCGCCCTGGGCTATATGTTCTTGCGAATCGAAGCGCCGCCAGACCCCGCCAAAGCCTTCCCGACCGGCGAAATCGTCATCGGCGTGGACGCCAGCTTCCCGCCCTTCGCGCTTAACGACGGCTCGACCCTGACCGGGCTGGATATCGACCTCGCCCGCGCCATCGCCGCCGAGCTGGACCTGCCGCTGCGCTTCGTCAACATCGGCTTCTACAGCCTGCACGACGCGCTCATCAGCGGCAGAGTCGATCTGCTGATATCGGCGCTGCGCATCGACCGGGCCCGCATGGACGACCTGCGATATACACGCCCGTACTTCGACAATGGCTTGGTCCTCGCGCAAGCCGCGGGCGCGCCGGAACTGAATTTCGACGAGCCGGCGAAAACCCGCATCGCCTACGAATATGCCAGCAGCGCCGAGGGACAGATCCGCGCCTGGGAAGCGGCCGGGCGAAGGCTCCTAAAGCTGCCTTACGAGCGACCAGAGCACGCGTTGGACGCGTTGAGGCTCGGGCTCGCCGATGCCGCCATCGTCGACGCGACCACGCTGCGGCTCTATCAACGTTCCCGCGCAGACTGGATGGCAGACCAACGCTATCTCACGAATGAGCCCTACGCCACCGCCATCCGCATCGACCGCGCCGACGCCTGGCGATTGGTGGACGGCGCTCTCGAAACGTTGATAGCCAGTGGCGAAGTAGCTATAATCATCGGCAAATGGCTGTAGTCTGGCGCGCGCAGGCTGTGAACAATCGCGACTGCATGAAATCTCTTTCACTCAAGGAATAACTCTGTGTTCTCTGTGTCGCCTCGGTGTCCTCTGTGGTGAAAAACCTGGCGTAATTCACCAAAAAGACGATATCCATGATTGGAGCGAAACATGGCTGACAAAATCCGTTGGGGCATCTTGAGCACGGCGAGAATCGGACGGCGCGTCATTCCCGCGATACAGGCCTCGCCCCAGGGCGAAGTCGCCGCCGTCGCCAGCCGGTCGCTGGAGCGCGCCCAAGCCTGGGCCGCCACACACAAGATCCCGCGCGCCTATGGCAGCTATGAAGAACTGCTCCACGACGGCGAAATCGACGCGATTTACAATCCGCTGCCGAACAGCATGCACGCCGAGTGGAGCATTAAATGCGCCGAAGCGGGCATTCCCACGCTCAGCGAGAAGCCCTTCGCCAGCGACGCCCCCGAAGCCCAGACCATCGTCGACGCTTTCGAGAAACATGGAGCGCTTCTAGCCGAAGCCTTCATGTACCGCTTTCATCCGCAGCACGCCAAGGTTCAGGAGATCCTCGCGGCGGGCGGCATCGGCCAGCTGCAATTCATCAACAGCAGCTTCACCCACCCCGTCAGCGACGAAGCAGACATCCGCCTCAGCAAAGCCTTGGCGGGCGGCGCGTTGATGGATGTCGGCTGCTATTGCGTCAACATGATGCGCTTAATGACTGGCGAAGAACCAGAGACGGTCGCGGCCGCGGCGCAGATCGGCAAAGGCTCGGGCGTGGACGAGACCGTGGCTGGCATACTCGAGTTTCCGTCTGGCGTGATTGGGCACTTTGATTGCGGTTTGCGCGCCTTCGGGCAGCACACATACACGCTGAAGGGTTCGGAAGGCATGATCAGTTTGCCGCAGAGCTTCGTCATCGAGAAGGCAGTCGATGGCATCGTGCGCCATAGGCAAGGCGACCGCGTCACGGAACACCTCATTCCGGCCGTCGATCACTACCAGCTGATGGTCGAGGATTTCTGCGATGCCCTGCTCAACGGGCGGCCGCCCCGTTTCCCGCCGTCCGACGCGGTGAACAATATGGCTGTGGTAGACCGGCTCTTGGCTGCCGCGCGTCAGTGAATCGCCCCGGCCAGCACCAGCTCGCCCGTCTGCACGCGCCAGAGCGAGGCGTATAAGCCATCCAGCAGCACCAGGTCATCGTGATGCCCGCTTTCGAGCAATTCGCCGTTCTGCAGCACATAAATCATGTCGGCGTTGCGCACGGTCGACAGGCGGTGGGCGATGACGATAGTCGTCCGCCCGACCACGATGCGCTCCAGCGAGCGCTGAATCGCCGCTTCGGTCTCGTTGTCGACTGAGGACGTCGCCTCGTCCAGAATCAGAATGGGCGGATCCTTGAGCACGGCGCGCGCTATCGACAGGCGCTGCCGCTGCCCGCCAGAGAGCTTCTGCCCGCGTTCGCCGACGATGGTGTCGTAGCCTTGCGGCAGCTCGCTGATGAAGTCATGCGCTTCCGCGATCATCGCCGCCGCTCGGATTTGCTCGTCGGGCACGGCGCCGTTGCGGCCGTAGGCGATGTTCTCGCGCACCGTGCCATGAAACAGGAAAACATCCTGGCTGACCAGGCCGATCGCGCTGCGAATGTCTTCTTGTTTGAGCTCGCGCAGATCGTAGCCATCCAGGGTGACGCGGCCCGCGGTGACGTCATAATAGCGCAGCAGCAGCTTGATGACGGTGCTCTTGCCGGCGCCGGTCGCCCCGACGATGGCGATCGTGTCGCCGGCCGGTACGTCCAGCGTCAGCCCTTTGATGATCTCGCGCCCGTCGCTGTAGGCGAACTCGACCGCGTCCAGGCGCACCCGCCCGCGGACGTCGTGCAGTGGCAGGCGGAATCTGCCGTCGATGACATTGGATTGGATGCCGAGCAAATCCAGAATCCGATTGGTCGACGCCATGGCGCGCTGATATTGATCGAAAGTCTCGCCCAGCTTCGTCAGGGGCCAGAGCAGGCGCTGCGTCATGAAGATCAGCACGCTGTACGCGCCGACATCAAGCGCGCCGCTGAGCGTCAGCTGCCCGCCGGCCACGGTGATGGCGATGAAGCCGCAGACGATCGCCATGCGAATCAAAGGCGTGAAAGCCGAGCTCAAGCGAATCGCCCGCCGGTTGCGCTCGACATATTCGTCGCTCTCGACGCGCAGCCGCTCGGCTTCGTAGTCTTCGGCCGTGAAGCTCTTGATGGTGGCGATTCCGCTCAAGCTGTTGGACAGGTGATGATTGATCATGCTCACCTGCTCGCGAACGGCGCTGTATCGCGGCGCCAGCAATTCCTGAAACCTGAAAGAACCCCAGATGATCAAGGGGATGGGGATGGCCGCCATCCAGGCGACGCTCGGCGCGATGAAGACGAATATGCCGCCGATGACGATGACGGTGGTCAAGATCTGCACCACGTCGCTGGCGCCGATATCAAGGAAGCGCTCCAGCTGATTGATGTCGTCATTCAAGATCGACATCAAGCCGCCCGTGCTTTGATCTTCGAAGTAAGCCATTTCCAGATGCTGGACGTGATTGTAGGCGTCGACGCGCAGATCGTGCTGCAGCGATTGCGCCAGGTTGCGCCAATAAATGCGCTGGATATAGCCAAAGACCGACTCCAGGGTCCAGACGAGCAGCGTGATGAAGCCGAGGATGACGAGCTGGGCGGAGAGATCGCGAACGCCAAGCCGGCCGAGCAGCGAATCCTGCCGCTGGACGACGATATCGACCGCCATGCCGATGAGCACCGGCGGCATGATGTCAAAGACCTTGCCCAAGACGGAATAGAGGGTCGCCAACGCCACCCGCCTCTTGTAGACGGTGGCGTAATTGAGCAAGCGAATGAATGGATGGCGTCTTTTGGCTTTGGATTTGGTCATCGACTGGGGCTGATTGGCGGCGAACGCAAACTCAGCCGATTATAGGACAGGCGTTTTGCCCGCGCCAGATGCGGCTGGGGAAGACGGCGGACTTTGACGGCGTCAGCGAATCAAACCGCCACCGGGGGCGCCCGCGACGAGGTCCGCGACCGCCTCGCGATCCACGAGCGGCAGATCGCCGGGAATGGTGTATTTGTGCGCCGACATCGCCACGCCCCATTTCAGCGCCAGTTCAATATCGGCGAAGGTTAGCCAGCCATAGAGGAAGCCGGCCGTGAAGGCGTCGCCGCCGCCGATGCGCCCGACCTCGCCCGCCAGGATCGCCGGCTGCCGCAGGTGATCGCCCGCTTTCGTCATAGCCTGTGCGCCGCCAGCCCCCAAGGTCATCACGACGAGCGCCTGCGGATAACGCCGCGCCAGCGCCGCAATCGCCTCTCGCTCGTCCGCGCCGCCATAGAGCGCTTCGTAATCGCCTAGCGGGCAGAAAATCACATCCGCCAGCGACATGGCGTGATGGCAGCCGGCGGCCGCCTCCGCCCCACCCCACAGTTTGCTGCGATAATTGGTGTCGAAGCTGACGGGCCAGCCCGCCGCCTTCGCCCGTCGGATCGCCTCGTGCGCCGTCTCCCGCGCCCCGTCGCTTATCGCCAGGGTGATGCCGGTGAGGTGCAGCGCGCGCGCGACGCCCGCTCCGAACAGATCGGCGGGCAGGTCATCCGGCGTCATGCGGCTCATCGCCGAGTCCTTGCGGTCGTAGATGATTTCGCTGGCGCGCGGGGCCTGCGCCTTTTCGTGATAATAGATGCCGAGCCGCTCGTCCGCGCCCGCCCAGACGACATGGCCGACGTCGACGCCGTATTGGGCGACGCGATTGCGGATATAGCGGCCCATCGGCGTCGCCGGCAAGCGCGACAGCCAAGCGGCTTTCATGCCCAGGCGCGCCAAGCCCACCGCCGTGTTCGATTCCGTCCCGCCCACCCAAATGTCGAAGCTTCGCGTCTGTTCGATGCGCAGGAAACCGGGCGGGGTCAGGCGCAGCATGGACTCGCCGAAGGTCAGGACGTCGTATCGTGTCATGCCGATTACCCTTCGCGATGGTCGGCGGGCGACCTGATAGCTCGCCCCTACAAAATCATTGCGCGGGCGACCTGGCAGGCAGCCCCTGTTTGCCTTGCGAGTGTTGCCATTGGGCGAGTCACCGCCTCGACCCTACAAAAACTTTGGGCGGGCGACCTGATAGCTCGACCCTACAAAAACTTTGGGCGGGCGACCTGATAGATCGCCCCTACAAAATCATTGCGCGGGCGACCTGGCAGGCAGCCCCTGTTTGCCTTGCGAGTGTTGCCATTGGGCGAGTCACCGCCTCGACCCTACAAAAACTTTGGGCGGGCGACCTGATAGCTCGCCCCTACAAAATCATTGCGCGGGCCACCAACGGGACGCGCCCGCATCTGGCGCAGGCCTGATGATACCGCTATACTATCGGAATGGCACATATTGGAATTGACGCGCGCCTGACCCACTATCGCGTCGGCGGCACAAGCCGGTATATCAGGGAGATTATCAGCGCTTTCGAAGAACTGCAGCCCGCGCATCAGTTCACAATCCTACAGAGCCGCAAGTCCAATTCGCGGCTGTCCACGCGCTACCGCATGGCGAAGTTCTGGACGCCGCCGCACCACCGCTGGGAGCGGGCCGCGCTCTCGCTGGAGCTCTGGCGACACCGCCTGGACCTCTTGCACAGCCCCGACTTCATCGCCCCGATCCGTGGCGCGCGCCGACACGTCATCACCGTGCACGACCTCAGTTTCCTTCACTTTCCGCAGTATCTCACCGCCGACAGCCGCCGCTACTACAATGGTCAGATTCGGGCGTCGATTGAGCGCGCCGACCACATCCTCGCCGTCAGCGAAGCGACAAAACGCGACCTCATCGATCGGCTGGGCGCGCCGCCGGATATGATCTCGGTGCAGCTGCACGGCGTCGACGAGAGCTTCAAGCCGCTGCCCCGCAACGCCACGGCGCCGGTCATCAAAGCGCTCGGGCTGCCGCCGCAGTTCATCCTCGCCGTCGGCACGCTCGAGCCGCGCAAGAACCTGGCGGGTTTGGCGCGCGCCTATCGCAATCTCAAGCTGGACTTGCCCGACGCGCCGAAGCTGGTCATCGCTGGCAATCCCGGCTGGCACTTCGAGACGCTGATGGACGAAATCCGCGCGGTGGGCCTCGGGCCGGCGATGATCATCAAACATGAGGTCGGCGACGCCCAGCTGCCGGCGCTCTACAATCACGCCCTGGCGCTGGTCATGCCCTCATTCTACGAGGGCTTTGGCTTGCCGGCGCTGGAGGCCATGGCTTGCGGCACGGCGCCGATCGTCAGCCGCGTCGCCTCACTGCCCGAGATAGTCGGCGATGTCGGCCTGCTCATTGACCCGCACGACAGCGCCACGATAACTGACGCGCTGAGACTGGCGCTGACCGACAGTGGCTGGCGCAAGGCGCAGACTGCCAAATGCTTGCGCCGGGCGGCGAAATTTCGCTGGATCGATACCGCGCGCGCCATACTCAACCGCTACGAAGCCCTGCTCAACTAGCGCCATGAAGATCCTGCTGCTGACGCCCGACCTGCCCTTTCCCAGCGAATCGGGCGCCGGCATCCGTAATATCGGCATCATTCGCGGATTGTCGCGGGCTGGCCACCATCTCACGCTTTTGAGCTTCGCCGAGCAGCCGCCCGCCGCCGCCAACCCGCTGTATGAACTCTGCGAATGCGTTCACGCCGTCCCAAGGCCGGGCCATGGCAAGCTGAAGCGCCTCATCAGACTGATCGCGAGCGACCAGGCGGACATGGCTTTTCGTCTGGCGAGTGAAGATTTCGGGCGGCGTCTGCGCCGGCTCTTGCAAGAGCGGGCTTTTGATCTCATTCAGTTCTCCGGCTTGGAGCTGGGCGGTTATCTGCCGTTAATTCAGGCGGGCAAGAAAAGCGCCAAAGTGGTGTATGACGCGCTGAACGCCGAAGCCGAGCTGCAGCGCACCGTTGCCGAAGTTGACCGGGCGGAATTAAGCCGGCTGCCGGCCGCGGTTTATTCGACGATGCAATCCGCCCGCTTGGAGCGCTTTGAAGGGGCCATCTGCCGCGCTGTCGATGCCATCATCGCCGTCAGTGAAGATGACCGCGCCTTTCTCAGCCGACACGGCGGGGCGCCAGTTCGTGTCGTGCCAAACGGCGTCGCCGTCGCCGATTACGCGCCGCCACCCGACATCGCCCGCGAGCGCGCCCAGCTGGTCTTCAGCGGCAAAATGGACTACCGCCCTAATGTGGACGCGGTCGAGTGGTTTCACAAAGCCGTGTTTCCACCTGTTCGCGCGCAATTCTCGGAGGCTCGCTTGCTCATTGTCGGGCGGAAGCCGCATCGGCGCCTGCAAAAGCTCGCGGCTGACGATAGCCTGCAGCTCACGGGCTGGGTGGAATCCGTACAGCCCTATCTGCACAGCGCAGCGATTTATGTCGCGCCTCTGCGCATGGGCAGCGGTACGCGCCTGAAGATTTTGCAGGCGATGGCGGCCGGCTGCGCGGTCGTCTCAACGTCCATCGGGGCGGCGGGCCTGCGCGACGAATTGCGCCGGTCGCTGATGATCGCCGATTCCGCCGATGATTTCGCCGGGGCAGTCCTCGCCTTGCTGCGTGATGAGGATCGGCGGCGCGATTTGGGGGCGCGGGCGCGGGCGCGCGTCGGGGCGCATTACGACTGGCAGGCGCTGATTCCACAGCTTCTGCGCGTCTATGCGGAGCTGGGCTTTGAATAGAGAGGCGCTCGCCCACCGCAATCGGCGACTGGCGCGGGCGCGGCATGAAATATCGCCAAAACAGGCGCTTCGCAATCAGGCTCTGCGTCTGCTCGCCAAGGCGCCGCTGCCGCCCCAAAGCGCGGAAAACAATCGGCTTCTCATCATTCGCCCCGATCATCTAGGCGATATGCTGCTGACGACGCCGGCCATCCGAGCGATCAAGGCGGCGCGCCCCAAGCTCGGCATACACGTCCTCTGCGGTCCCTGGTGCGCCGATTTGCTGGCGCATTATGACGAGATCGACCAAGCGCTGACGCTGCCCTTTCCAGGCTTCCAGCGGGCGCCTGCCACGAGCGGCAATCCATACGCGCTGCTGCTTCGGTCGGCGCGGAAGCTGCGCAAGACGGGCTATGACAGCGCCATCGTCATGCGGCCCGATGATTGGCAGGGCGCGCTGCTCGCCTTTCTCGCTGGCATCCCGCAGCGCATCGGCTATGACCGCGCCGGCGTGGCGCCCTTTCTCACCCTGGCGCGGCCGCTGGTTCATCAGCACGCCGTCGAACAGAATCTGCGGCTGGCCGAGGCTTTCGTCGCGCTTCCCCGCAGGCCTGCGGTTCACCTCGACTTTCCGCTGCGCAGCGAAGATCGCGAGACCATCGACGCGCGCCTCGCGGAATGGGGCATCGCGGCCGAGGCGCCCATCATCTGCATCCATCCGGGCTCGGGCGCGCCCAGCAAGCTCTGGCTGGCGGAAAAGTGGGCGGTCGTCGCCGATGCGCTCGCGGAAGACTACGGCGCCGCGATAGTCTTCACGGGGACGCCCGGCGAAAAAGATATCATCAACGAGATTGACGCCAAAATGAGCGCTGCCGCCCACGTCATCGCCGGCGCCACCAGCATCGGGCAGTTGGCGGCGCTCTACCGCCGGTCGCTTGCCGTGCTCGGCCCCGACAGTGGCGCGCTGCATCTGGCTTCAGCGGCGCGCAGGCCGACGGTCGCGCTCTTCGGGCCGGCGGACCCGCTCGAATTCGCGCCCTGGGGCGACCCCGCTCGGCATGCCGTGGTGGCTTCCGACATCGCTTGCCGTCCCTGTCGCATCCTCGATTGGCGTGGCGACCCGTCCGCGAATCATCCCTGCGTGCGCGAAATCACGGTGGCGCAGGTCCTGGACGCGGCGCGGAACGTCATCGATTCTGGCGGACGACCCGCTGGGCAGCTCTTATAGGCTGCGCGCGGGCCTGGAGCGGGTCAAGCGAGAATGGATTCGTCCTGCGGCTGGACGCTGATGGTGCGCTCGTTGCGATAGGTCGCCATGCCCGCGCCCGCCCCCTTGATCGCGCGCACGTATTTGACCCGCGTGTAGTCCACAGGGACGCTGGCGTCGTTGCGCCTGCTGCTGTGCCAGGCGGCGACGGCGGCCGCCTCTGCGATTAGCGCCTCGCCGATGCGCCGGCCATCGTTGCGGATGACCACATGCGCGCCCGGCGCCCCCCGCGCGTGCAGCCAGATGTCCTGCGCCTTCGCTCTCTTGAATGTGACCTCTTCGTTCTGGCGGCTGTTTCGCCCCACCCAAATCACGTAGCCATCGCGGCTGACGACCCGCAGCGGACCCGCGCGCCCGCCACCGCCGATTCGCTTCAAGCGCGCGCCCCGCCAATGACCGCGAGCCTGCAAAGCCTGGATCACGTCATCGATTTCGGGCCAGTTGACCGCCGCCAGCAAATCGCTTTCCAACTGCGCGACGAAGTCCAGCTCAATCCGCGTTTCCTTTATGAGCGCGGGTAAAGCCTGCGCCGCCGACTTGGCTTTTTCGTAACGGCGGAAATACGCCTGCGCGTTCTCCAGCGGGCTCAGGTCGGGATCGAGCGCGATCGCCAGCTCCGCCCCCGCCGGGTCGTATTGCGCCCGCAATTCCGTCTGCCCGTCCGTGAGAACGTATTGGTAGGCGAGGATCAATTCGCCCGCCTGTTTCAGCCGCGTCAGCTCGCCATCATCGCGCAAGCCGCTCCGCAGCGACTCGATCTTGGCGCGCAGCCGAGCCTCGCTGCCGTCGAGCGCCGCCTGCACCGGTTTCTTGGCTTCCTGGTAGGCGTCCGCGCCGGCGACCGCCTCGAAGCAGGCTTGCATCGCGCCGCTGATCGTCGGGCATGCGCGCCATTCCAGATGCGTCAAGGGGAAGACGCTGAAGGCCTCGGCCACCCCAAGCCGGCTGCCGATGCCCGGCTGCCAGCGCCGCCGCATCAGGGGCGTAACGACATCGCGATAGGCGCCGTGCAGGGCTGCGCTGTCGGTGTCGCGCGCCTTCGCATGCGCATCGCCAGTCGCGCGGTAGACGATCTCGCGCGCCAGCAGCGGGCTCATGCCCAGTATGCGCCCGGGCAGCAATCGCCGCGTCTGCGCAGCCGCCTTTTCCACGCTGCCGAGAAGCTCGCGGAGGTCTTCTTCGCGTACTTCCGCCGGATCGCGCTGGCCGCGAATTGGTGGCGGCGGCACATACTCATGATTGGGCAAGCTGAGGCGATAGCGGTTGTCGGCCGGTCCCACGCGATTCAGGCAATCCAGAATCTTGCCGTCTTGCACGAGCAGCAGGTTGGCGCGCCGCGGCATCAACTCGGCGATGAGGCGATAAGCGCCATCCCCGCTTTCGATCTCGATTTCGAGAAGCCGTTCCCAAGCCGGCTGGCCGACCCGCTTGAGGACGCCGCCCTCGACGCAGCGCCGCAGCAGCAGACCCAGCTGTGTTGGCTTGGCCAGGCCCCGGCGCAGCTTGGCGTCGACCAGATGCAGGCGAGGATACGCCGCATCGGCGCTCAGATAGAGATAGTGGCGCCGGCGATTCGCATAGATCTCCAGGCCGATGCCCAGCGCGTCGACATCGATCACGTCTTGCACGCGGCCGCCTAGCACGCTTTCTCTGAGTTCATCGGCAAGCGCAGCGATGGCGAATACGTCGAGATTCATTTCTGTCATTCCAGGCGGGGCCGCGCAGACCCTGAGCCCCCCAGAAGGGACCCTGGATGCGCCTCAGGCTTCATCCGTGAAGGTCAGCAGATAGGCGATCATGTGCCCCAATTCCGCCGCCGAATACCGCTGTCCGTAGTCATTCGGCATGGCCTTGGCGTAGCCGTCGACCAGGTGCGCGCCGGGCGACACGATCGCCTCGTACAGATACTGCGCCGCGCTGAGCGATGGCCGCCGCGCCCCCGCCACGTCCGCCAGCCCGTCAAAGCGCGGGGACGCGCCGCCGTCGCCCGTCAGATGGCAGCTGGCGCAGTCGGTTTCGGTGACCAGCCGCTCGCCGATCTCCGCGTCCGCGCCCGCCATCGCTGTCGCCACCACCCGCGCCAAAGAGTCGCTGTCGCCGCCGCCCGTCTCGGATGACGCAGTCGACAGCATGATCCATGCCAATAGCAGCGCGAAACCGACAATCGCCGTTGCAGCAATGGCGAGGACCTGCTTTTTCCGGGCTTTCGGGGGAGTTGTATCGCGATCCGTCATCGCTTGCCCGCGGCTCGGCGGCGCGCAACGGGCGGCACTCGGATCTCAGGCGCTCGGCTCTTGCCGGACGGCGGTCACCTGGCGGTTCAGCAGCCAGAAGACGATCATCAGCGTCAAGCCCGCGCCCAGCACGTTGAAGAGAATGAAGCCGGTGACCAGGATGAAGGCGACTGCTTGATCGGGCGTGGCTGTCAGAAAATCGCCGCTGGGGTCAGTCGTCTGCTGAATCGCCAGATCGGACGACAACAGGTTGGACGTGATGGCGCCGCCGGCCAGCAAAATGACCAATACAAGCGCAACCGCCCCCAATGATTTCATGCCCGTTCTCCCAGCGCCAAGCCCGACATTCGCATTTTACCCTTCCAAGCCGCCGGACGCAAGCCATTTATGCCTGCGCAGCCAGCTAGCCGCCCGACGTTTTCGTCACCAGCTGGTCGCGCTCGGGCCCCACGCTCACCATGTCAATCGGCACATCGCAGAGTTCCGAGACGCGAGTGATGTAATGCCTGGCCGCGGCCGGCAAATCGGCGAAGCGCCGGCAATGGCTAATGTCTTCCTGCCAGCCCGGCAGCGTCTCGTAGACTGGCTTGGCGCGCGCCAGCTGCTCGTTGGTCACGGGCGGATACTCGCAGCGGTCGCCGTCAATCTCGTAGGCGGTCGCCAGCTTCAGCTCGTCCAGCCCGGAGAGAATGTCCATCTTGGTCAGCATCAGTTCACTCAAGCCGTTGACGCCGACCGCATAGCGCAGCATGACGACATCAAGCCAGCCGCAGCGCCGCGGACGCCCGGTGGTCGTGCCAAACTCGTCCCAGAAATTCGCCCCGCTGCCACGGAAGTGCTCGGCGATTTCGCCCTGCAGCTCCGTCGGCATGGGTCCGCCGCCGACGCGCGTGCTAAAGGCTTTGGCCACGCCTAGGACCCGTTCGACGAAGAGGGGACCCACGCCCAGCCCGGTCAGCGCCCCGCCCGCCGTCGGCGACGAACTGGTGACGAAGGGATAGCTGCCGTGATCGATATCCAGCAGCGTGCCCTGCGCGCCCTCGCAGACGACCCGCTTGCCCGCCTTCAGCGCCTCGTACAGATAAATGGAAACGTCTTTGATGAATGGCCGCAAGACCGCGGCCGCGTCCAAATAAGCCTGCGCCGCCTCGCGCGCGTCCAAAGCCGCCAAACCCTGCGAGCGCAACGCGTCGTTACTCGCTTCAATCGCCGAAACCAGGCGATCGGCGTATTCTTCGACATCCAGCAGCATATCGCCGGTGCGAATGCCGGCCCGACCCGTCTTGTCGAGATAGGCGGGCCCAATCCCGCGCAGGGTCGTGCCGATTTTCGCCGCGCCCAGGGCCTGCTCCCGGGCTTTATCCTGGGCGATATGCGCCGGCGTGATGATATGCGCGCGCGAACTGATGACGAGCCGCTCGGGCGTGATCTCGACGCCCATTTTGCGCAGGACCTCGATCTCGCGCACGAGGTTGACCGGGTTGATGACCATGCCGTTGCCCATGATCGAGACTACGTTGCCGTGCAGGATGCCGGAGGGCACCATGTGCAGCTTATAGACCTCGCCGTCCAGCGCGACGGTGTGGCCCGCGTTGTCGCCGCCGGCGTATCGGGCGACGATATCGGCGGAAGCCGCCAGCCAGTCGACCACCCGGCCCTTGCCTTCATCGCCCCATTGCGCGCCGATGAGTATCGTAATTGGCATGGCGCCCCACATTTCGCTTTGGCGAGCGACTCAGCGAGTCGGCCCCCGTTTGCCTTGCGCTGTCGTCGGGCGCTACAGCATAACGCCCCTGCGCGCTTTCGCTTGATTTGCGATCGGTCGGGGCGATTTGGTGAATCGCCCACAGTAGTCTAACGGCGCGTCACACACGCTAAGAAACTCGCGTGGGCGGCGACAGCGTCGCGCGCCTGTCTACAATTGCTCGTGGGCGGGCAGGCTGATGGTCACCTCGCCATCGCCCCAGGTCTCGATCCGCCCGGCCGGACCCAGCGCCAAAGCCGAACCGCGCGCCAAAGCCATGACGACGCCGAGCTTCGGCTCGCGCCCGTTACGGCGAGGCAATTCAGGCTCGGCGAAAGCGTCCACTGGCGCGGTGATCAGCGCGTTCCGAACGAAATTCAGTCCGCCGCCCGCCTCCCCGGCGATCGCGGCCGCCCCGCCTTCAAACAGAATCAAAGCGCCGCGCTCCAATGCGACCTTCAAGGCGCTCGACACCGTCTGCGTCGTCAGCGAGCCAAGGGCGTCGGCATAGGGCGCGGCCTCAATGACGATCATCCCCGCCGCAGCCAGTCGCTCATAAACTTCGTTATTATCGCTCGCCTCCAGATCGACCAGATAACCGGCTGGCGCGCCCAGTTCCGCCATGTCATCCATCAAGGCGTCGCCGCGGTCGCTCGCCAGCGAAATATAGGCGATGGCGCCGGCGCCATCGTAGCGGTTCAAGGCGCGGGCGCGGATCTCGCTCAAAGCGTCAGGATAGCCTGACAATACGATCCAGCCATTGCAGTCCAGCCAGCTGAAGGGCGCTCGCGCGGTCATCTAGCCATCCGCCCCCAGATAATCGGCGATCACCGCCGACATCAGCCCGACGCTCAGGGGCAGAACGTCTTCGTCAATGTCGAAGCGCGGGTGATGATGTGGGAAATCCAGCTGTCGTTCACGATTCGCCGCGCCGACCAGCAGGTAGGCGCTCGGGTTGCGCTGCATGAACAAACCGACGTCCTCCGAAGCCATCCAGGGCTGCCGCACGACATTCACGGCGTCGCCAAAGCCGGCGAAGACCGCTCGCGCGCGCTCGGCGACCGCGGCGTCGTTCACGACTGGTCCAATGCCCAGGCCGAAGTCAACTTGCGCCCGGCAGCCCAGGCCGCCGGCGACGCTCTCGGCGACTTGGCGGATTCGGTCTTTGATCAAGCCACGCGTCTCCTCGCGGAACAGGCGAAACGACCCGGTGAAGCTGACCGTCTGCGGAATGATGTTGCGCGCGCTGCCGCCATTTATCGTGCCAACCGTGATGACCACCAGGTCCAGCGGGTCGACATTGCGGCTGACGATGGTTTGCAGGGCGACGATGACCTGGGCGGCGGCGACGATCGGATCGGCGGTTTGATGCGGCATCGCCCCATGACCGCCCACGCCGGTGATAGTGATCTCAAAGACGCCCGCCCCCGACATCGTCGGGCCCGAGACGACGCTGACGTCGCCGACTTCCAGGTCGTTCCATAGGTGGATGCCCAGGCAGTAATCCGGCGCTGGCGACTCCAGCGCGCCATCCGCGATCATGTATTCGGCGCCTTTGCCCTGCTCCTCGGCTGGCTGGAAGACGAACTTCACCCGACCGCTGAGGTCATCGCGATGCCTGGAAAGCAGCTTGGCGATGCCCAGCGCGATGGCGGTATGCCCGTCATGACCGCAGGCGTGCATCACCCCCGCTTCTCTCGAGACATAGTCGGTCTCGTTCTCTTCGAGGATCGGCAGCGCGTCCATATCGGCGCGGTAAAGTACGGTCGGTCCATCGTCCGCACCCTCAAGGATGCCGACCACGCCCGTGCGACCGACGCCGCTCTGCACTTCCAGGCCCAAGCCATTGAGGTCGTCGGCGACGATGCCGGCCGTGCGATGCTCTTGGAAAGCGAGTTCAGGGTGTTGATGAAAGTCGCGGCGGCGCGCCACCAGCTCGTCGCGCAGGGCTTCGGCCTCCGCCATGAAATCGATTGCCATTTTGAATTCACCTCATATTGATCACGTGGAAGCGCTCTATCCGCCGCGGGAACTCGGGCGGCGAGTCTGGATCAAGCGAGCGTTCGCGGATGCGCTCCGCCATTTTGTCCATATCGGAAATCTGCGTTTTATGCGCCCGCAGCGCGTCGATCTGCCGCTCCACGGCGTCGGTGACGTCCAGCGTAAGGTTTGGCTCGACGGCGCCGGCGATATAAACCGTGCTCACCTTATGCGTATCCAAGCCTTCGTCGCGTTCGTGCTCGATGAAGTTGAGCCGGTCGCGCGCGGTCGGGAAGACGGCTTCCAGCGTGGCCGCGCCAATCGCGCGATGATCGGGATGGTTGATCCCGCGCGAGCCATACCAGCGTGTCGGGTCGAGGGTCACGACAATATCGGGTTTTTTCAGGCGAATCATCCGCGTGATATCGCGCCTGAGTTCCAGGGTCGGGAAAAGCTCGCCGTCTTTGTAGCGCAAAAAGACCACGTCCTTAACGCCGAGCGCGGCCGCCGCCGCCCGCTCTTCCGCCTCGCGCAGCTCCGCCAGGCGATCGCCCGTCATATCGGGGTCGGCGCTGCCTTTGTCGCCGCTGGTGGCGATGAGGAAGGTGATATCCGCGCCATGCGCCGCCCACTTGGCGAAGGCGCCGCCAGCGAAAAACTCGGGATCGTCCGGATGCGCGAAGACGCCGAGCACGCGCCCGATCTTGCCGTTTTGAGTGTCGTCCCTGTCGGTCACGCGTTTTCCGCTCCGGCGGGTGGCGGGCGAGACAAGTCTCGCCCCTACAGTTTGCGCTTTGGCGGGCGGCGGACGAGACAAGTCTCGCCCCCACAGTCGGCGGTCACTGGGAATCGCTTTGTTCTGATTGATCAGATCCCTGACCCGAGCGGCGGCCGCCCCGGCGTCTTCCCCGGCGGCGATTTGATTGACCGCCACTGCCAGAGCGACCGCGCGACCGACGCGTGCGACGTTTGCGCGGCTTTTCCGCTTCAGGTTTGCGCTTCTCTTCTGCCGCCGGCACAGGCTGAGGCGCGACCGCCAGCTTGTCCGCCTGCCGCTGACCGGCCGGCATGCCGCATTCGCAGCTGCCGTCGCCGTGTTTGTCGCAGGGGGCCTGCGCCTTCTCCGCCAGCTTGCGGAACTCCTCAAGCGGGATGATGTCTTCGCGCTCCACGACCTTGCGCGCGCCTTCGCCGACCTCCACAAGCACGGCGTCCCGCAGCGGCAGCTGATCCAGGACTCGCGCTTCGCCGTGTGGCGTGCCGACGCGTTTGTTGCGCCGCGGCAGCTGTTTCCGCGCTTCGACATATTGCTCGTACTCGAAGACCAGGCAGCAGCGCAAACGCCCGCACATGCCCGTAATCTCCGATGGATTCAGCGAGATGCCCTGCGCCTTCGCCATCTTGATCGAAATCGGGCTGAAATCGGTGAGAAAGGTGCTGCAGCAGCGCGTAATGCCGCAGGCGCCAAAGCCACCCAAGAGCTTGGCGACATCGCGCGGCCCAATCTGGCGCATCTCGATCCGCGCCTCGAATTTGCGCTGCAGGCGCTTCTGCAGCACGGTCGTGTCGACTTTCTGTTCGGCGCTGAACAGGAAGGTCACCACGCTGCCGTCATAGTTGTATTGCGCCGCGACAAACTTGACGTCGTTCATCCGGCGCAGATGCGCGGCGGCTTCGCGGCAGGTCTCCAGGGCGTCGTCCTGCTTCTCTTCCCACTGCTGCCGCAGCACGAGATCGCGCGGCGTCGCCGGGCGCAGGATCTTGCGCGTCTGGCGCTCTTCATCGGGCGCGGTAAAGCCCATGACCTGGCCCATCTGTCGCCCGCGCCGCGTGTCGACGATCACATAATCGCCCTGCTTCAATTCAGGGTGAGCGGAGAAATCAAAATGGTAGAGCTTGCCAATCTTCTGGAAGCGCACGCCGGCGACCAGCTCGCTTCTTTTCATCTGGGCGACTGCCATGATTCCGTAGCCTCGCTGGGCTGGCTCAAAGGACTTTCACTCTACTCGAAAAAAGGCGCAGACGCAACCTGCTACGCTGCGAGAACTGACCGCCCCCAGACCCCAAGCGCGAGTCGCATTTGCAGCGGCGGGTCCGGCCGCCCCGGTTAGACTGCGCCGCGGGCGGATTTCACCCCATCCCCCGGCCCCTTGCCCCAGCAAGCTAGGGAAGGGGAGCGAAACCCAGCGGTCCGCAATGTATTTTGCGGGGGCGGTCGCATTGCGGCGCGTGCGTCTACAATAGGCGCGGGCCCCGGGCTGCTTGTCAATATGCCGCCGCGCTTGCTAAAATTGAGACTATCAGAAGAAGACCGGCGCGGGTCAAGATCGTTCTTTTCGCCAAGGAGGCGCAGCCACGCGCTTATGACGACCCTGGTTATGAAATTCGGCGGCGCCTCGCTGGGGACCTCGGCGGGCTTGGCGCAGGTGCTGGACATCATCGCCGGCGAACGCGCGCGCTGGGAGCGTCTCGTGATTGTCGTCTCCGCTTTGGACGGCGTCACCGATGTGCTGCTCGACGCCGCGCATTTCGCCCGCATCGATCACCCGCGCGGATACCGCCGCATCGCCGCCAACCTGCGCACGCGCCACCTCGCCCTGATCGACCAGCTGCCGCTCGACCGGCCCGACCGCAACACGCTGCAAGCCGATATCGACGGGCTGCTCTCGGGCTTGCTTGACGACTGCCTGGCGATCGCCAACAACTTGAACGAAGAGCTCTCGCCGATGCACAGCGATAAAGTCGTGGCGGTCGGCGAGCGGCTTTCGGCGCGCATCATCGCGGCGCTGCTGCGGCAGAACGACATTCGCGGCGTCGCCATCGACGGCACGGACCTGCTCGTCACCGACGACGTCCACGGTAACGCCAACCCCGAGCTGGCGCCCACGGCGCGGCGCGTCGAGAGCGCGCTCGTGCCCCTGCTCGAGCGGGACATGATCCCGGTCGTCACCGGCTATATCGGCGCCACGGCTGCGGGAGACACGACAACGCTCGGGCGCGGCGGCACCGATTACACCGCTTCCGTCATCAGCACCTTGACCGGCGCGGACGAGCTCTGGATCTGGGCGGACGTGGCGGGCATCATGTCGGCTGATCCGCGCCAGCAGCCGAAGGCCCGGGTCATCGCCCGTCTGGGCTATAGCGAGGCGGCGGATTTCGCGTATTTTGGCGCCAAGATCCTGCACGCGCGGATGATCGCGCCCCTGGCGGAAGCCGATTTGCCGCTGCGCGTCAAGAATATCTTCGCGCCAGCGCATGCGGGCACCTTGATCTCGTCCCAGTCCGCCAACGACGCGCCAGCCATCCAAGCCGTGACCTCGATTCAATGCCTGTCCCTGCGGCGCCCGACGAGCGGTTCACTGGCCGGCGTTACGCGGCTGGTCGGCAACACGCTCTTCAAGACGCTGGGCATGCGCTCCGAGGTCTTGATCGCCTCCCAGTCTTCGACCAGCAGCTTCATTTGCCTGGTCATCCCCACCAGCATCGGCATCGATGGCTTGGACCGCCTCCAGAGCGCCCTGCAAGCGAAGATGGCCGAGTATCCGGAAAAGATGCCTTGGGCGATCGAGACGGTCTCGCTGGTTACGGTTGTCGGCTCGAATCTGCAGCGAGCGCCGCGTATGCTGTCGCGCGTACTGGCGCGGCTGGACGATATTGAGATCTTCGGGATTGCGCTGGGCGCGTCGCATTGCAGCCTGTCGGTGGCCCTGGCGCGCGAAGACGAGCGCGAGGCCGTGACGCGGATTCACGACTTGATCGTCAAAAGCGGCTCAGATACCGCCTGACTTCCCAGTCCGTCACTTGCCGATTGTATTCGTCGCATTCCTGGCGTTTGGCGGCGATGTAGCGGTCGCTGACGTAAGGTCCTAGCGCCGACAGGATGACGTCGTCTTCGCTTAGGGCGTCGAGGGCTTCGTCCAGCGAATGGGGCAGCACCTCGATCTGCCGCATCCGTTCGGGCATGCCGCCCATCAGCGTCTCTTCCATCGGGTCGGCCAGCGGCATTTTGTGCCGAATGCCATCGAGCCCGGCTTGCAGCATGACCGCCATCGCCAGATAGGGGTTGGCTGTCGGGTCGGGGCAGCGCAGCTCGAGCCGCGTGTGGTATTCCTTGCCCGGCGCCGTGCTGGGCACGCGAATCAAGGCGCTGCGGTTCACATGCGCCCAGGTGACGTTGACCGGGGCTTCGAAGCTGGTGCCCAGCCGCTTGTACGAGTTGACCAGCGGCGCCAGGACCGCGCACATCGCCCGCGCATGCTCAAGCTGGCCCGCCAGGAAATAGCGCGCGGTATCCGAGAGGCCGTATTCGCCCTCGCTGTCGGCGAAGAGGTTGACGCCGCTTTCGACATCGTGCGCGCTCTGGTGCGTGTGCATGCCCGAGCCCGGCAGATCGCCATGCGGCCGCGGCATGAAGGTGCAGAAGTAATTGAAGCGTTTGGCGATCGTCTTCAGGGCGATGCGCGCCGTCAGGATATTATCGGCCGAGCGCAAGGCCTCGTCGTATTGGAAGTCGATCTCGTGCTGGCCGCCGCCCGTCTCGGAGTGCGTCGAATCCACGCGGATTCCCAAGCCTTTCAACGCGGTCAGCATGCTGCGGCGCATCGAGAGGATCGGGTCGTCCGGGATATCGAAATAGCCGGCCGTGTCGTGGCTGGCGGTCACGATTGGCTGCCTGGCTTCATCTAGCGGGAAGAGGAAAAACTCCAGCTCCATGCCGGTCTTGAAGCGCAAGCCCATGTCGCGCGCCTGATCCAGCGCCTTCTGCAGCAGGCTGCGGGGGTCGCCAATGAAGGGATCGCCATTCTGCGTGCGGATCGAACAGATGAGGCGAGCCGTCTTTTCTTCGCCCGCCGTCCAGGGCAGGATGACGAAGCTCGACAAGTCCGGCGCCAGCACCATGTCGCTCTCGGCGACGCGCGCGAAGCCTTCAATCGCCGAGCCGTCGAAGTGCGAGCCGTTGGCGATGACGTTCTCCAGCTCGCTCGCCGGTATCATGACGCTCTTGACCAAGCCGGTGATATCGGTGAACCAAAGCGCCACAAAGCGCAGGCTCTGCCTGTCGACCGCCGCCAGGATGTCCGCCGCTGCCGTCATGTCCGGTCTCGTTCTGCAGAATACTTCCCGTACTGTTGCGCTTTCATGCGCGCGCGACCCGCTGGCTCGCCCCTAAGGACAAATAATATAGCGGAATGAACCACCCGCCATACATTGGCGAGATAGCCAAAATCAAGCACAAAGCTTCATGCGTTCTGACCAGCTAATCGACCAGGATTTCCCAGCGCCGCAGCAAGGCGTCCAGCGCGAGCAGGTAACCGTGCCAGCCAAAGCCGGCGATCTGCCCCAGACAGACGCCCGCCAGCATTGACTTGCGCCGGAACGATTCGCGGCCATGCACGTTGGAAATATGAACTTCAATGACAGGCAAGTCAATCGCGACAATCGCGTCTCGCAGCGCGATCGACGTATGCGTATAGGCGCCGGGATTGAAGACGACGCCATCGGCCCATTCGCGCGCCTCGTGCAGCCGGTCGATCAGCGCGCCCTCATGATTCGATTGCGCCGCGCGCAGTCCGATCTTGTATCGCGCGGCGTGGCGCTCGGCGGCGGCGTTGATATCGGCCAAGGTCACGCTGCCATAAACCTCCGGCTGCCGCGCCCCCAAGAGGTTCAGGTTCGGCCCATGCAACAGCAGAATATTCTTGCTCATAAGGCGCCCATTCCCGGCTACAGCACCGCGCAGATATCTTGCTTCGACAAGCCTTCGACGACGGCCGCTGCGCCAAGACGCTTCAGCACGACCAGCCGCGAGACGCCCGCCTTCCATTTCTTGTCGGTCGCCATCGCCGCATACCAGCGCTCGGGGTCCAGCGCGATATCGGTCGGCAGTTTCAGCTGCCACATGATCTTCAGGACGCGCTCGACCAAGCCATCGTCGATCAAGCCCAGATTCCGCGAGAGGCGCGCCGCCTTGACCGTGCCGATAGCGACCGCCTCGCCATGCGGGATCGCATAATTCGTCGCCTTTTCGATGGCATGGCCAAATGTATGTCCCAGATTCAAGTGCGCGCGAATGCCGCGTTCGTAGGGATCGACTTCCACGACGTCAATCTTGACCTGCACCGCCTGCCGCACCAATGTCTCGGCTTGCTCTCGCCGCCAGAGCTCGGCATCAAGCAGGCTGGGCCGCGCGATCAAGCCGTGTTTGACGACCTCGGCCATGCCGCAGCGCCATTGCAGCGCCGGCAGCGACTCCAGGACGTCGGTGTCGATGAAAACGCTGCGCGGCTGTTTGAAAGCGCCAATCAGATTCTTGCCCTGGGGCAGGTCCACGCCAACCTTGCCGCCAACGCTGGAATCGACCATCGCGAGCAGGCTGGTCGGCGCCTGAACCAGCGTGAGGCCGCGCATATAGGTCGCGGCGACGAAGCCCGCCATATCGCCGATGACGCCGCCGCCGAGCGCCACGAGCGTCGTGTTGCGGTCGGCCCCAAAGACCAGCAGCTGATCATAAATGGCGCGCGCGGTCTCCAGGGTCTTGTAGGCTTCGCCATCGGGCACGGTGATCAGATCGGCGCGCGGCAGCCTGTCGAGCAGGCGCCTGGCGTAAATCGGCGCGACCGTCTCGTTGGATATGAGGATGACGTGACCGCTCAAGCCGAGCGCCTCGGCGTCGTCCCCCATCCAATTCAAGAGTCCGCCGCCGATATAAATCGGGTAGCCGCCGCCATCGGGCGTGTGAACATAGAGGGCGCCGCGGTCGATCGCCGCGATTTCCACCGCGATCTCTTCGGGCGTTTTGCCGGTCGTCTGGATTTGAAAGGGCATTTTCGCATAGGCGCCGCGCCGCGCTTCGTACAGCGCCTCCCAATCGGCGGCCAGCGGTCGATTGGCGTTTTCCGCCAGGCGTTCGCGGATATCGGCTTTGCTCGCGTTCAAGCAGACGATCATACCGCTCTGCGCCATCGTTTCGCGCATGGCGTCGTCGATCAAAGCGCCGCCGCCGGTGGCAATCACCAGCCCGTTGCGCAGCGCCAGCTCATAAATCAGGCGCCGCTCCTGCGCCCGGAAAGCCGCCTCGCCGTCCCGCTCGAAAATCTGCGGAATCGTCATGCCCGCCCGCGCTTCAATGACCTCATCCATATCGACGAATTCGCGCTTCAGTTTGCGCGCCAGGATTTGCCCGACGGTGGTCTTGCCCGCGCCCATGAAGCCGGTGATGACGATATTAGTCGCGAAGTTCATATCTCGTACCCGAAGCGCCACTCGCAGTCGTCCATCGGCAGGTCTTCCAGCCGATTGCGCCGCAGTGTCCGGAAGCGCGGTTTCATCTCCTCGATGCTGTCGCCGCCGAGCTTTTCCAGCAGCGCGTCGGCCAGCACAATCGCCATCATCGCCTCGCCAACGGGGACCGCGCGCGGCAAGGCGCAGAAGTCGCTGCGTTCGTAAACGGTCGGGTTCGCCTCACCCGTCGCCAAATTGACCGAAGGCGCGCCTCGCAGCATGGTCGAAATCGGCTTCATGGCGACGCGCGCGACGACCGGCTCGCCGGTGCTGACGCCGCCTTCCAAGCCGCCCGCCCGATTCGTCCGCCGCGACAAATCGCCAGCCTCGTCAACGACAATGTCATCATGCACTTGCGAGCCGCGTTTGCCGGCGTTCTCGAAGGCGCTGCCAATCTCCGCGCCCTTCATCGCTTGAATGCTGACCATCGCCGCGACCAGACGCGCGTCCAACTTGCGGTCATAATGCACGTAGGAGCCAAGCCCGGGCGGAAGGCCGCGCGCCACGACCTCAAAGACGCCGCCAAGCGTATCCTTGTCGATCTTGACCTGGCGAATCGCCGCGTGCATTTTCCGCGCCGCGACTGGATCGGGGCAGCGCACGTCGTTGTCTTCGTTGCGCGCGATTCGCTCATCCAGGGGCATATCGGCCAAATCAGCCACGACATCGCCAAGCTGCGAAACGTAGCCGTCAATCGCAATGTCAAATTCGGCGAGAAAACGCTTGCAGATCGCGCCGACGGCCACGCGCATGGTCGTCTCGCGCGCGCTCGCCCGCTCCAGCGAGAGCCGCAGCTCGCGATAGCCATATTTGACCGCGCCCGTCAAATCGGCATGACCGGGCCTGGGCGTGGTAATCGGCGTGATATCGCGCTCCTTCCAGCTTTTGAAATCGCGATTGCGCACCTGCAGGGCGATCGGCGCGCCCGTCGTCATGCCATTCATCACCCCGGAAGTGATGAGAACGCCATCTTTTTCGATCTGCATGCGCCCGCCGGAACCATAGCCCTTTTGCCGCCGCCGCAGGTCGTGGTTTACGTCTGCCGCCCGCAATGGCAGGCCCGCCGGCATGCCTTCCAAAATAGCCGTCAGTCCGGGTCCGTGGCTTTCGCCGGCGGTGAAGAAGCGAATTGGCATCGAATCTCAGTCCTTACTCGCGTCGTCCAGGGCCGCTCGCAGCGCGCTCTGCATCAGATCGATCGGCGGCTCGACGCCGGTCCACAATTCGAAAGCGATCGCGCCCTGCCGCGCCAGCATGCCCAGCCCGCCGATCGCGCGCCCGCCATTGGCTTCGCATTGCCGCATCAGCGCCGTCGCCGCCGGTCGATACACCATATCATAAACGGTTGCGCCCGCAGGAAAAGGCAGGTCTTGCCTCCAGGGCGTCCCCTCGATATGCGGATGCAGACCGACCGAGGTGCAATTCACGATCAGCGACATGCCCCAATCCGCCGCCGCTTCCAGGGGCATCAGGCGCGGCCCCTTTATGCCGGCAGACGCCCGCAAATGCTCGACCAGCGCTAAAGCCCGCGACCGGGTGCGATTCACAATCGCGACTTCCGCGCCCGCCAGCGTCAGCCCATAAACCGCCGCCCGCGCCGCGCCACCCGCGCCGAGGACGAGGACGCGCTCGCCGGCAAGCGAAACCTGATGCGCGCGCAAGTCGCTGATGAAGCCATCGGCATCGGTGTTCGTGCCGACGTTGCTGCGGAAGTCGACCGTGTTCACCGCGCCGATCGCCCGCGCTTTTTCGTCGGGGCGAACGTATTGCATGATCGCTTCCTTATGCGGCACGGTCACATTGATGCCGATATAGCCATGGTCGCGCGGCTCGCGCAGCCCCAGACGCAGGATATCGGGCGGGATGGACATGGCGTCGTAAAACCAGTCGTCCATCCCGAGCGCCTTGAAAGCGGCGTTGTGCATGATCGGGCTCAAGCTGTGCTCGACTGGAAAGCCGATTACGCCCACGCGGTTTGTCGCCACACTGCTTCCTTTCGCTGCGGAATGAGATATTGGTCTGTCTGTGCGGGCGACCTGGCAGGTAGCCCCTACAGGCGGGCGACCCGATGGGTAGCCCCTACAGGCGGGCGACCCGATGGGTAGCCCCTACAGGCGGGCGACCCGATGGGTAGCCCCTACAGGCGGGCGACCCGATGGGTAGCCCCTGCCTAGGTCGTGATCATTGTCGCGCCGAGGCCGAGCAGCGTGTCGGCGAAACCCGGGAAGCTGTCGCCGGCGCAAGCGGCATCGGTCACCAGCGCGCCTTCATCGGCGATCATGCCAGCGATGGTCAAGCTCATGGCGATGCGATGATCGTCGTGCCCCTCTGCTTGCCCGCCGGCCAGCGCCTGCGGTCCGACGATGCGGAAGCCGTCTTCGCGCTCTTCAATCACAGCGCCCAGCTTGCGCAGCTCCTGCGCCATGACGGCGATGCGATCGGTCTCTTTGACGCGCAGCTCTTTGGCGTCCCGCACCAGGGTCTCGCCTTCCGCTCGCAAGGCCGCCACCATCAGAATCGGGAATTCGTCGATCATGCGCACGACCGTTTCGCCGCCGATCGCGATGCCTTTGAGCCGGCTCGCGCGCGCGCGAATGTCGCCGATCGGCTCGCCCGCCTGCTCGTCGAGATTGCTGAGCGTGATATCCGCGCCCATTTCGCCAAGCGCATCAAGAATGCCCGTGCGCGTGGGATTCAGATTCACGCCCTTGATCGTGAGATCGCTGTCGGGGACGAGCAAGCCAGCCACCAGGAGAAAAGCCGCTGACGAGACATCGCCCGGCACGGTCATATCCAGCGGCGACAGAACGCGCTGCGGGACGATCGTGATCGTGTTGCCATCCGCGCCCTCATTCCGCAGGTCGACGCCCATAGCGCGCAGCATTCGCTCGCTGTGATCGCGCGCGGGGCCGGGCTGGATCACCGTCGTGGGCGACTCGGCAAACAAGCCCGCCAGCAGGATCGCGCTCTTGACCTGGGCGCTGGCGATCGGCAGCTCATAAGCCATGCCTTTCAGCGGAGCGGGGGTAATCTTCAAGGGGCACGCGCCATCGCTGGAATCGATATCGGCGCCCATCAGCCGCAGCGGGTCGGTTATGCGCCGCATGGGCCGCCGCCGCAGCTGCGCGCTGCCATCGAGCGTGCTGGGGAAAGCCTGCCCCGCCAGGAGGCCCGCCAGCAAGCGGATTCCCGTGCCCGCGTTCATCAAGTTCAGCGGCGCCTCGGCTTCGCGCAGTTCGCCACCGTCTATGGTCAAGGTATTCGCGTCGTGCCGCTCAATCCGCGCGCCCAGGGCTTGCATCGCGCCCAGCGTGGCTTCGGTATCGCCGGCCGCCAGCCAGTTGCGGATCTGCGAGCGGCCCCGGGCGATGGCCGCCAGCATGACCGCCCGATGCGAAATCGACTTGTCGCCCGGGACGGCTACGTCGCCGCGCAATGAGCGGCTGGGGCGCAGCCTGAACGTTTCCGGTCTAGCGCTTTGCGTCATGATCTCGCGCCCATTCCTTCCGCGCCTGTCGTATTGGCTGCAGCGATTCGCCCAGGCGCCGGTCGTCGCCGGCGATCAACAGCGTCTCGAGCATCGCCAGCTGCATGCGAAACTGCGCCAGCAAGGTGGCCACCGCCTGCGTATTCGTGCTCAGAATATCGCCCATCATCGTCACGTCGCTGGCGGCCAAACGGCTGGTATCGCGGAAGCCGCCTGCCGCCAATTCCCAAAACGCGCCGTCATCGCGGGCGAGATTGGCGATTGTCGCCACCAGGGTCACGCTCAGCAGATAAGGCAAATGACTGATGCCGGCGACGATCTGATCATGGCGCTCGGCGTCCATCTCGATGGGCAGGGCGCCCAGGGTCTTCACGAAATCGACGGCGTGCAACCGGGCGGCCGGCGTTGTCCGGCGCGATGGACAGAGCACAAAAGGCGCGCCGCGATAGAGCCCGACGTCCGATTCTTCGATGCCACCGTTCTCCTTGCCGGTCATGGGATGGCCGCCGACCGCGTTGACGCCTATCGGCAGGGTCGCCATCGCCTCGACGATATCCTGCTTGGTGCTGCCGATATCGATGACCAGCGTGTTGGAGCGCAAGTAGGAGCCGATGCGCATCCGCAGCATCTCGACGATGACGCGCACTGGCGCCGCGAGGATGACCACATCGGCTTGATTAACGCCCTCGCGCAGATCATCGGTGGCGGCATCGACCATGCCGCGCTCCAGGGCAAGGGCGCGCGCCCGCTCGTCACGATCGACGCCAGTGACGCGATCGGCATGCGCCCGCATCGCCAGCGCCAGCGAGCCGCCCATCAAACCCAAGCCGACGATGGCCAAATGACGCGCGCGAAAGCTCGCGGACATCAGCCGCCCCCCGCTTCCTTGTCGCGCCCGGCGGCCGCGCCACCCTTGGCCCCCTCTAAGCGCTGGGGGGAGGCCGAATGAGGTTGCAGATCGGGCCGCAGAGTGACTGCGCCACGCAGAAACACATGCTGGATTTCGTCCATCGGCTTATCCGTATTCCAATGAATCAGCACGCGAACGCATTGCTGCAAGCCGTTGATGACATGCGCCTCCTGGAAACCCATAAGGGCAGTGCGCGTCCAGCCAAACTCGCGCGCGGCGGCCGCGGGATAAGCGGCGTCCAGCCCGGGCGTGGCCGTGAAGAGGATGCTCGCCACGTCGTCTTCGGCGATGTCGTTGCAGTCGATCATCGTGGCGAGCAGCTCGCGCGTGGCGTCCATGATCGCCCGCCTCGAATTGTGCTCAACGGTAGTCGCGCCGCGTACGCCTCGTATCATGTCTGGCCTTCTTCCTGCCTATAACAAAAAAGCGCCGAGTGCTTCACCCCGCGCCCCTGCTCTTGTTCATGTCAGCGTCTGACTTCAGTTGACAGCGCGAATCACCCCGGACTGGTCTATGCAGTTTGGGTTGCAATAATAGCGAAAAGTGGCGACCTGTAAATTGCGCATGTCGGCCCTCGGGCAATTTGCCGTGCTTCGCGCCTAGACTACCGTTGCGTCGGCAGTCTGTCAATAGGAAGGCTTTTACGATTTTCGCTCCCCGGACAAGTGAAGCGTCCGGGCGACCTGGCAAGTCTCTTCAATTTGCGTTGCGAGCGGCAAACCCGCCCCCCGGGCCTCGCGCCCGCACGAGGAGGCGTGTACAGGCGACTCGCCGACTCGTCTCTGTTTTCGCTGCGAGTATGGTCATTGGGCGAGTCGCCGCCTCGCCCGTAAAGACGTCAACTCATGTTGGATTGGCCGCGCCAATGAGAGACATTCCAGTCGCTTGCTCCAATTCGCCGCGGTGTCCTCAATAATCTCGGCGTTCTCGATGGTAAATCATCCTTGGATCGTGGCGAAGATTTCGCCGGCCAGCGCCAGCATGTCATCAAACCCGCGCTCCCAGGCCCGAATCAGCGCCGAGGCGACGATGAAGCCATCGGTCAAGCCGCGCAGCTGCCGCGCGTGCTCGGGCGTGCTGATGCCGAAGCCCAGCACCAGCGGCATGTCGGTCTTGGCGCGCAGGCGAGCGATGTAAGCCCTCAGATAAGCCGGCAAGTCTTTGCGCGCGCCGGTGATACCGGTCAGCGACACGACGTAGATGAAGCCGCTGGCTTTCGCGGTCGCAAAAGCGATGCGCTCTTCATTGCTGGTCGGCGCCAGGAAAAAGACCAGCGCCAGCCCCTCGCGTTCGCAGCTTTCGGCGAACATGCCGGCTTCTTCCGGCGGCAAATCGGGCACGATCAAGCCGTCGGCGCCGGCCGCGCGGGCATCGCGAACAAAGCGAACGGGGCCGTAAGCGACGAGCGGATTGGCGTAACTCATCATCAGCATCGGCTGCCTGAGGCCCCGCGCCCGCAAAGTTCGCACCGCGTCGAGGCATTTGCGCGCGGTCGTGCCCTGCTCCAGCGCGATCTGAGTCGCCGCCTGGATCGTAGGTCCATCGGCGATCGGATCGCTGAAGGGCATGCCGATCTCGAAGCCGTCCACGCCGAGCTCCGCGACCGCTTCTATGGCGCGCAGCGACTCCTCATAATCGGGATAACCGATGCAGAAATAGGGCAGAAAAGCCGCGCGCTTCTCCGCCTTGGCTTTGGCGAACATCGCGTCCAGGGCGGCAATGCCGTGATGATCTCGCGTGTGTTTCATCGTTTCCTCGATTGCGCCTTAATCTTCGTTCGTAGGGGCGAGCCGGCGGCTCGCCCGTACAAGCTAGCGAGACGGTCTGCGGGCGACCCGGCGGCCAGCCCCTACAATTCACCTTCTTCGCCGCCCAGGATGCCGATGACCGTATCGAGGTCTTTGTCGCCGCGCCCGGACAAATTGACCAGCAGCACGGAGTCGCGCGGCATGGTCGGCGCCCGCTTGATCGCTTCGGCGACCGCATGCGAGCTCTCCAGCGCGGGAATGATGCCTTCCAGCTTGCTCAAGACCTGAAAGGCTTCCAGCGCTTCCTCGTCCGTCGCCAGCGTATACCCGGCGCGCTCCATCTGGCGCAGGTGAGCGTGCTCCGGCCCCACCGACGGATAATCCAAGCCGGCCGACACACTGTGCGTCTCCATGATCTGGCCGTCGTCGTTCTGCATCACATAAGAGCGCGTGCCATGCAGGATGCCCGGGCGGCTGATATCCAGGTCGGCGAAGCGCGCCGCGTGTGCCCGGCTTTCGATGCCATGCCCCCCCGCTTCAACGCCGATCAGCTCGGTATGCTCGTCATCGCGGAAGGCGTGGAAAAGCCCGATGGCGTTGCTGCCGCCGCCGACGCAGGCGATGCAGAGGTCGGGTAATTGGCCCGTCATGGCTTGAATCTGCTCTCGCGCCTCAGCCCCGATCACGCTTTGGAAATCGCGCACCATCATCGGGTAAGGATGCGGACCCAGCGCCGAGCCCAGCAGATAAAAGGTCGTCTCGACATTGGTCACCCAGTCGCGCATGGCTTCGTTGATGGCGTCCTTCAGCGTGCGGCTGCCGCTTTCCACCGGGATGACTTCGGCGCCCAAGAGCTTCATGCGGAAGACGTTGGGCTGCTGGCGGCGGATATCGACCGTGCCCATATAGACGTGGCATTCCAGCCCAAGCAGCGCCATCGCCGTCGCCGTGCCGACGCCATGCTGCCCCGCGCCCGTCTCGGCGATGATGCGGCTCTTGCCCATGCGCTTCGCCAGCAAGCCCTGCCCCAGCGCGTTGTTGATCTTGTGCGCGCCGGTATGCGCCAGGTCTTCGCGCTTGAGATAGATGCGCGCGCCGCCGAGTTCCTCGCTCAGCCGCCGGGCATAGCTGACTGGCGTCGGCCGCCCCGTATAGGTGCGCTGCAAGTGGCTCAGTTCACGATGAAAACCGGGATCGGCCATGGCGTCGGCATAGGCGGCTTCCAGCTCGTCCAGCGCGGGGATGATCGTCTCCGGCACGAAGCGGCCGCCAAACTCGCCGAAGTAGCCGCGCTCGTCGGGCAGGTCGCTGTTGTCGGTTTGGATGTACAGACCAGGCATGATAGCGTGTCCCATTGCTTATTGGCGGGCGACTCACAGAGTCGCCCCTACAAATTCCGCGGGCGACCAAAGGAGCGCTCCTGTTTACGTTGCGCGTGCAATACCCCATCCCCCGGCCCCTTGCCCCAGCAAGCTAGGGAAGGGGAGTTGCCGCTGCGAGCCGCAAGGTTTTTTGCGTGGGCGGTCGCAGGGCGGCGCGTGTGTCTACAGTTTTCGTGTTGGCGGACGCTAGATCCACAGTTCCTTTTCACCGGTAAAATAGCGCTGGGCAAGAATCAGTATTTTCATCAAATAGTTGTCCACGCTGGGAATGAAATCTGAGCGCCTCACCGCGATCCGGGGCGCGCCCAAGCCGACTGCCGGCGCGGTTACGCAGTCAATGTCGCCCGCCTGCAATCGCCGGGCGTCCTCAATCCGCAGCTTGATCAACCCGGCGATCTCTTCCCGCTGATAGGCGTACGATTCGAGCGGCGCGTCGCATTCGCAAAGGAAAACATGGCAGATCTGGCGGTCGACGAAGCCGCCCGCCCGATTGATTCCCACGCGCCTGCCCAGCGGAATCAGGTCGTCGAAAGCCACTTTGAGCCCCAACTCCTCTTCCATTTCGCGGACGCCATCTCGCGCGGTTTCGCCCGCCGCCAAATGCCCGGCCGCGCTGATGTCGATCATATTTGGATAATCGCGGCAATGCCGCCGTTTCTGCAAGACCAGGAAGGCGTCGCCAGCGGCTTCGCGCCCGATCACCCAGCAGTGAAACACCTGATGCCAGTCGCCATCGCGATGGACGGCGTCGCGCGCTTTGACGCCGATGTGATTCAGCGCCTCGTCATAGATGTCGAAGCGCTCGCTCATGCCTCCGCCGCCCGGACCGCGTCGATAAAGGCGGCCACCTTGCCCGCGTCCTTGAGGCCGGGCGTTCCCGCTTCCACGCCGCTGGCGACATCGACGCCCCAGGGACGGATACGGCGAACGCGCTCGGCGACATTCGCCGGCTTCAGCCCGCCCGCCAGCATCATACGGGGCGCGGCCGCCTTCACCGCCAGGGCGATGCTCTCGCTCGCGGTTTCGCCCGTGCCGCCATACAGCTTGGGATTGAAGGCGTCCAGCAGCACCGAAGGCGCGTCGACGCAGTTGAGAAAATCCGCCGTCAAAGCGTCCAGCGCGGCCCCGGCCGCCGCTTCATCGGCCGGGCGAATCACCTTGAAGGCCAGCCCCGCCAGGTCGCGCAGGGTCGCAAGCGATTCGTCGCCGTTCAGCTGCGCGTAATCCAGGTCGGCAAGCTCGACAATCTCGCGGATGTCTTCGGCTGAGGCGTTTACGAAGACGCCCACAATAACCGGGCAAGCGCCTCCCAGCTCCTCGCGCAGCCGCCGAACAAGCTCTCGCGCGTTCTCCGGCGCAATATAACGCGGCGACTCCGGATAGAAGTTCAAGCCGATCATATCCGCCCCCAGACGCGCCACCATCAGCGCGTTCTCGCTGGAGCGAATGCCGCATATCTTGACTTTGGTCACCTTGCTAAGCCTTCCCCAGCAAGTCCAAGTAAGTCATGAAACATCGATTTGCCACAGAGGCACAGAGCGCACAGAGAAAAACCATGCTTTTCTCTCGGTGTACTCGATTTGCTCGGTGTCCTCGGTGGCGAGTCTTTCGAATTACTTACTTGGTTATTCTCCTGTGGTCAATATCCTGATTTTTGGGTTTGGGCGTGCGAGCCAAGGGTCGCTCGTACAGCTTGAGAATTGGCTGAGCGCTCAATTCGCGCACCAGGGAAACCGTGTCGGGCGCTTTCATCAATGCCTCGCCGACGAGGATGGCATCCGCGCCCAGCCGCCCCATCTCGCGGGCGTCGGCGGCGCTGAAAATGCCGCTCTCGGCCACCAGGACGACATCATCATCCACCATCCCCGCCAGCCGCGCCGTCGTGCCCAGATCCACATGGAAGGTCTTCAAGTCGCGGTTGTTGACGCCGATCAGCGTCGCGCCCAGCCGCAGCGCCCGCTCCATCTCCCATTCGTCATGCGCTTCCACCAGCGCCGTCATCTCGAGATCAGCTGTCAAGGCGTACAGATCCGCCAGCTGCCCGTCGGATAGCGCCGCCACAATCAGCAGAATAGCGTCCGCCCCCGCCCAGCGCCCCTCATAGACCTGATAAGAATCGATGACGAAGTCTTTGCGCAGGATCGGCGCCGCGACCGCCTCGCGTATCGCCCGCAGATACCGCAGGCTGCCCTGGAAGAAGTCTTCGTCCGTCAGCACCGATATCGCCGACGCGCCATTCTGCGCATAGGTCGCCGCCAGCATCACCGGGGCGAAATCTTCCGTCAGCGTCCCTTTGCTTGGCGACGCCCGCTTGACCTCCGCCACCAGGCTGACGCGCTCGGACTTCAGCGCCGCCAGCATATCCCGCGTAGCATACGCCGATCCCTCCGCGCGGCGAATCATCACCCGCTCAGATACGCGCGCCCGCGCCTCGTCCAGCTCCGTCACTTTGCGCGCGAGGATGCGATCAAGGACGGTGTCGGTGGCGACGAAGGCTTGGCTCATGCGGCGAAACTCTGGCTCATGGCGATCAGATCGTCGAGCTTCTTCAGCGCCAGGCCGCTATCGAGGCTGTCGCGGGCGATGACGATGCCGTCCGCGATCGTGCTCGCCCGTCCCGCCGCCATGATCGCCCCGCCGGCGTTCAAAAGCGTGACATCGCGCTTCGGACCATGGTCGCTGCCATCGAGCACAGCCCGCAGTATCGCGGCGTTCGTTGGCGCGTCATCGCCTTTCAAGTCGTTGATGCTCGCCATGTGGAAGCCGAGTTCGGTCGGGTCGACATCCAAATGCGTGACATCGCCGTCCTCCCGCAAATAGCTGATGCGATTCGGTCCGGTCACCGTCAGTTCGTCCAGCCCGCCATAACCGTTGACGACCATCGCCGATTTCGCGCCCAGCAGCTTCAAGACCTGCGCCAGCAAATCGGTCATCTCCGCCGCGAAAACGCCGATGAACATGCGCTGCGCCCCGGCGGGATTGGTCAGCGGACCCAGGATGTTGAAGATCGTGCGCACGCCGAGCTGCCGCCGCGGACCGATCGCGTGACGCATGGCGGGATGCAGCTTCACCGCGAAGAGGAAACCGATGCCGATCTCGTCAACGCAGCGGCCCACCTGCTCCGGGCTCAGCTCGAGGTTCACCCCCAGCTCCGCCAGTACGTCGGCGCTGCCGCATTTGCTGGTCGAGGCGCGGTTGCCATGTTTCGCCACCGGGATGCCCGCGCCCGCCGCGACGAAAGCCGAAGTCGTGCTGATGTTGAAAGTGCCCGATTTGTCGCCGCCGGTGCCGACGGGATCGAGCAGATCGGCATCGACATTGGTCGGCACTTTGCTCGCCGCCTTGCGCATGGCGCGCGCGCTGCCGGTGATCTCGTCAATCGTCTCGCCCTTCATGCGCAGCGCCATCAAATAAGCGCCGATTTGCGCCTCGGTGGCGCCGCCGGTCATGATCTGCCGCATGACCGACTCCGCCTGGTCGGCGTTCAGATGACCGTAGCGGCTCAAGCCGTCAATCGCTTGTTGAATGTTCATGCTTTGTTCCTTTTGTCTAGCCAGGCAGTTGCAAGTTAGCGCTTTGGCGGGCAATTCACCGAACAGCCTCTGCGGCGTCGCGTTCTGGCGGGCGGCGGAAGAATTCGTAATTGAGAAAGTTCCCCAGAATCTGCAAGCCATAGCCGGTCAAAATGCTCTCCGGATGGAACTGGACGCCAATCACCGGATGCGACTGATGCCGAAAGCCCATGATCTCGCCAGTCGCCGTCCGCGCCGTGATTTGCAGGCAATCGGGCAGGCTCGCCTCCTCCACGATCAGGCTGTGATAACGCGTCGCCTCGAAGGGATTGGGAATATCGCCCAGTATCGTGTCGCCTTCATGATATATCATGCTCGTCTTGCCGTGCATCAATTCCGGCGCGTGGACGACCACGCCGCCATAAGCCTCGCCAATCGCCTGATGCCCCAGGCAGACGCCCAGCAGCGGAATCTCCGCGCCCAGCTCGCGTATCAGGTCAAGCGATACGCCGGCGTCGATCGGGAAGCCGGGCCCGGGCGAAATCACGATCCGCTCCGGCGCCAGCGCGCGAACCTCGTCCACGCTGATTTTGTCGTTGCGATACACCGTCAGCCTCGCGCCCAGCTCGCCCAATTCCTGCACGATGTTGTAGGTGAAGCTGTCGTAATTGTCGATCACGAGTATCATGTGCCGGTCTCCAGGCATGGCGGGCGACATGGTATGTCGCCCCTACAGTTTCTTGGTGGCGGGCGACATGGCATGTCGCCCCTACAGTTTCATGGTTGCGGACGCTCCAATCACTGCAAGCCGTTTTCCGCATATTTGACCGCTTCAAAAACAGCTTTGGCTTTGTTGATCGACTCGTAATACTCCGCTTCCGGGTCGCTGTCGGCAACAATGCCGCCGCCGGCCTGCACGCTTATCCTGCCGTTCTGCATCAAAAGCGTGCGAATGGTGATGCACATGTCCATCGAGCCGTCAAAGCTGAAATAACCGACCGCCCCGCCGTAGGGTCCGCGCCGCGTCTCCTCCAGCTCTTCGATGATCTCCATCGCCCGCACTTTTGGCGCCCCGCTGAGCGTGCCGGCCGGGAAGGTGGCGCGCACGAGATCGAAGGCGTCCATGCCCTTGCGCAGCTTCCCTTCCACCTGGCTGGTGATGTGCATCACATGCGAGTAGCGCTCGATATACATCATCCTGGTCACGCGCACCGTGCCATAATCGCAGACGCGCCCCAGGTCGTTGCGCCCCAGGTCGACCAGCATGACGTGCTCGGCCCGCTCTTTGGGGTCGTTGATGAGCTCTTCTTCGAGTTCAAGGTCTTCCTTCTCGGTGGCGCCCCGGCGGCGCGTGCCCGCCAGCGGCCGATTGTAGGCGATGCCGTCTTCCAGCCGCACCAGCATCTCCGGCGACGCCCCAACCAGCGTCAGGTCATCGCTGAATTCCAGCAGAAACATATAGGGCGATGGATTGGTCGCCCGCAAAGCGCGGTAAATCTGCAGCGGGCTGGCCTCGGTCTGCCGGCTGAAGCGCTGCGCCAGCACGATCTGGAAGGCATCGCCATCGCGGATATACTCCTTCGCCACGCGGACGCGATCTTCGTGAACGCGCTTCTCGACATTCGATTTGGGGTCGGCGCGCAATCCATTCTGCGGCAAATCGTAAGCCTGATGCTCCATTGGCGCCGCCAGAGCCTCGACGATGCCGTCTATGCTTTCGATCGCCCGGTCGTAAGCGGCGTCAGGATCGTCGCCGGTATTGTGCGCGTTCGCCAGCACAATCAGCTGGTGCATGGCGTGATCAAAGATCACCAGCGTATCCGGCAGCATGAAGGCGACTGTCGGCACGCGCAGGTCATCGCTGGCGGTCGCCGGCAATTCCTCAAAATAGCGCACGATGTCGTAGGACATATAGCCGACCGCGCCCCCGACCAGCCGCGGCAAGCCCTCCAGCGCCACCGGCTTCACCGTCTGGAAGTGCCGCTTGATGACATGCAGCGGATCTTGCCCTTCCGGAATGGCGAATCGCGTCGTCGCCCCGTCGCGCTCGAAAGTGACGATATTGTCCTGGACGCTGAGCAGGCCTTTGGGGTTCACGCCGATGAAAGAATAACGCCCCACCTGTTCGCCGCCCTCGACGCTCTCCAGCAGGAAAGCCGGCTTGCCCGCCTCTTTCAGCTTCATGTAAACCGATACCGGCGTCTCCAGATCGGCCAGCAGCGTGCGATAGACCGGCACATGGTCGCCATGTCGGAAGTGCTCAGCCATTTCCAGGCGCGTTGGTTTGATGTCGGCGCGCTCTCGCGGCATCGTCTTCAGCATGGTCGCCTCCCGGTAAATCAAAAGAACCCAAATCATCCGGTCAAGGACGAGAAGGGTTCCCGCGGTGCCACCTTGATTGCCTGCAATCGCAAGCCACTTTGCGGATACAGGCGCGCAGCCGATATCCCGCGCTGTTTACGGGGCGCTGCCCGGCGCAAGCTAATGGGTTTCCCGTTCGCCTGCGCGACTCCCCAGCCCATTCGGCGTCCCTGCGTGTATCGCCTTTTCAGCAGCCGGCGACTCTCTGGCCTGCACGATGACGCGTACTATTCTGGATCACAGTCGTTGAAGCTATTCAGTTGTAAGGCTAGCGTAGCGGCTTTGCGCGAGGATGTCAAGCGGCAATTAATCACCCCCCTCGGGGCCCCCGCCGACAAGTCAGGGGGAGGCGAGTCACGCATTTACCAACGCGAGGTAGGGGCGATATGCCATGTCGCCCGCAAATCCCAATCCCCGCCCCCGCGACGCAAACCTCCCCCCATTGCTATGGGGGGACCGAGGGGGGTGGGCGACCCAGTGGCGCGCACCTACGGAAAACACGATGCTGTGATTTGCGGGCGACATGATATCTCGCCCCTACAGCTCGCGATTGTGGCGGATGGCGGAAGCGCCGGCGGGGCGGGGGGCGCTATTCGTCGCCATCACCGGTGTCGCAGCCGAAAGGATCCGTGCAGGGCTCTTCGGTTGGGACGATGATGATGCTTCTGTCTTCGTCCGACCCGCGCCGATCTCCGCCATCATCGTAGCTTCCCCCGCCGCCACTGCCATTCGCCCCGCCGCCATTGCCGCCGCCATTCGCGCCGCCGCCGCCATTCGCGAAGTGGTGCGCCTGGAAGTAGGCCGAGCCGTCCGCCGCCACGACGCACTGATAATCGGTGACGTTCGCCTTCTCATCCACAATCGGCAAGCCATGCCCGGAGACATCGACGCTCGCGGGAATCCACTGCCCCTCCGCGTAAGGCCCGCAGCCGGCCGCCGCTTCCGCCGCCGGTTCGGGCGTTGGCGACCAGTCTCTCAGCGCGCCGCCGGCATTGTTGTCGATGCTCTCGGTGATGGCGAGCAGGCTCTCGGAATCGCTATCAAAGAGCGCCAGGAAAATCTGCCCCTGCGCCATGCCCTTCGTGCCAGGCACGCAGAAGAGGTCGGCTCGCGCGCCGGGCAGCTTGTTCGGGTCGCATTTGCCGTCAATCGCGTCCGCGTCCCAGGCGATGTCGTGCGTGTCGATGAGCGCGGCGATAGTCTCGGCGTCGAGGTCGTCCAGGCGCAGGCGGGTCGCCCCGTTGTTGATTCGCTGGAAGGGGAATTTGATGTCGGCGTCAGCCGCGAGCTTGGGATTGCCGTCGGCGTCGACATTGCGGAAGCGGATCCAGCCGAGTTCGTAGGTGCGGAATTCCAAGGCGAGGATCGCGGGAGGAGCGGGCGTGTCGCCGGTTTCGCTGGTTTCGTTGGATTCGCTGCTGTCGTTGGCTTGGGCTTGCGCGAGCGCGAGGCACAGAAAGAGGCAAATCAAAATCAAAGCGCGGGGCATGGCGGAACTCCGGGTGGCTGGCTTATGGGACAGTCTAGCGCGTTACTGTCTCGGATGCAAAACATCCCATCTGCAGGCGCCGACTCTCTTTGCGCGACCTGCCACGTCGCCCGCCCACGCAAATCCCAAAAAACAGGACATCTTTAGGGGCGACCTACCACGCCGCCCGCCAAATCCCAATCCCGCCCCCGTGCGTGTAGGGGCGACCTACCAGGTCGCCCGCAAATCCCAATAATCAGGCCCTCTGTAGGGGCGACCTACCACGCCGCCCGCAAATCCCATTCGCCGCCCCCGTGCGTGTAGGGGCGACCTACCACGCCGCCCGCAAATCCCATTCGCCGCTCCCGTGCGTGTAGGGGCGACCTACCAGGTCGCCAGCCACCGCCAAATCCCATTCGCGCCCTCCCGCGACGCAAACCTCCCCCCATTGCCATGGGGGGGCCGAGGGGGGTGCTTTGATGGCTGGCGATTCTGTGAATCGCCCAAAGAGCTTCATCAATCGCAGAGAACGCAGAGGGCGCAGAGAAATCGCTGTGCCTCTGTGTCTTGATGACGCATTCGGCTATAATCAAGCGCCCATCCGAGACGCAAGGAGCCCAGCGTGAGCCTCAGCAACCGCGATATCGCCGAGATCTTCGCCCGCTGCGCCGATATGCTGCAGATCCGCGGCGACAATATTCACCGCGTCCTCTCGTATCGCCGCGCCTCGGAGACCATCCGCGCCGTCCCGCGCGACCTGCGCGTCATTTCCAGCGAAGGCGGGCTGACCGAGCTGCAATACATCGGCAAAACCATCGCCGCCAAAATCGACGAAATGCTGACGACCGGCGAGCTCGACTTCTACAACCGGCTCAAAGCCGAGATCCCGGAGGGCTTGGTTGACGTCATGCGCATCAACGGCGTCGGACCCAAGAAAGCCAAGCTCTTCTGGCAGCAGCTCGATATCACCGCGGTCGACGCCCTGAAGATCGCCGCGGAAAACGACAAGCTGGCCGCCCTGCCCGGCATGGGAAAGAAAAGCCAGCAGAAAATCCTCGATGGCATCGAGGCGCTCGCGCGGCAGACGGGCAGAACGAATATCGGCGACGCCTTGCCCGCCGCCCAGGCGATTCTTGATTTGCTGCTGGCATTGCCCGAAGCGCAGGCAGGCGCGCTGGCCGGCAGCATCCGCCGCGGACGCGAGACCATTGGCGATGTCGACATTTTAATCGCCGCCGACGACTCGCGGCCAATCATGCAGCGCTTCGTCACAATGGAAAATGTCGCCCGCGTTCTCGGGCATGGACCGACCAAGAGCTCGGTGGAGCTGCTCTCGGGCTTGCAAGTCGATGCGCGCGTGCTGGCGAAAGCGCGCTGGGGCACGGCGCTCGCCTACTTCACCGGCAGCCTGGCGCACAACGTCAAAATGCGGCAAATCGCCCTCGATCAAGGGCTCAGCCTCAACGAACATGCCCTCAGCCCGGTTGATGAAAACAAGACGATCATCGAATCGGCCGCGAAGATCCTCTGCGACTGCGAAGAAAAAGTCTACGAGACCCTGGGCATGCAATACGTGCCGCCGGAGCTGCGCGAGGACAGCGGCGAAATCGAAGCGGCGCGCGAAAATGCCCTGCCCCGGCTCATCACCCGCGCGGACATCGTCGCCGACCTGCACATGCACACGACCTGGAGCGATGGCAAGAACACGATCCGCGAGATGGTCGACGCTTGCGTGGCCCGCGGTCTTCAATACATCGTCATCACCGATCACTCGCGCAGCCTCGGCATCGCCAATGGTCTCTCCATCGAGCGTTTGCTGGCGCAGGCCGACGAGGTTCGGCGGCTCAATGCCGAGACGGGCGACGCAATTCAAGTGCTAGCCGGCACGGAAATGGACATCAAAGCCGATGGCAGCCTGGATTACCCCGATGACGTGCTGGCGCAGCTGGACTTTGTCATCGCCAGCCTGCATTCGGGCTTGAGCCAGAAGCGCGACCAGGTGACGGCGCGCCTGCTGAACGCCATCCGCAGCCCCTACGTCCACATGATCGGGCATCCCTCCGCGCGGCAATTCCCCAATCGCGACGAGGTCGACGCCGACTGGGACGCCGTGCTGGCGGCCGCCAGGGAAAACGATACGATTCTGGAAATCAACGCCAATCCGCTGCGGCTCGATCTCAAGCCGGAGCTGGCGCGCCTGGCGAAAGACATGGGCGTCCCGCTGGCGGTCAACACCGACGCTCACCAGGTGGCGCATCTGGATCTGATGGACTTCGGCATCAGCAACGCGCGGCGCGGCTGGGTGGAAGCGCGGCACGTGGTCAACGCCTGGCCCTTCGCGCGCTTCCGCCAGTGGCTCCGCAACCCTGCCTGATTCGGCGAGGCGCGAGCATGCCTGACGGCTCGGACGACACAAAAGCGGCCCCAGCGGCCCAGGCTGCCCAAGCCGCGGACGCCGCCCATCAGGACGCGCGCCAGCAATTCGCCGCCCGCCGCGCCTACAAACGCGCCCTCAGGCGGGCTCGCAACCCGCTCTACCTGTCCCTCCGCTCCTTGATTCTGCTGGTCTTGCTGGTTGTCCTGTCAAGCGCGATGACGCTCCTTCTGATCTTCGCCCTCCGCCGCCAGCCAGCGACAGCGCCGGCCACGCCAATGATCAAGGTCGTGGCAGCGTCGCCGGTTGCCGCGATCGCTGAGGAAGCGCCTGCCCCGGCAGCGACCGCCATCGCGGAAGTTCAGATCATCCTCGCGGCCGAGACGCCAGCGAACATGAGCCTGGAAGGACCGGCGATACCGACAGTCATAATCACCAACACTCCCGTTCCATTGCGCGTCGGCGTCACGGCGGCGGTGTTCGGCGTCGGCAATGACAAGCTCAATATCCGCAACCGGCCCAGTCTTGCCCAAAGCCAGGTGCTCTTCCGCGAAGCCGAGGGCAAGGAATTTGCTATCATCGGCGGACCGCAAGAGGCGGATGGCTTCACCTGGTGGCAAGTGCGCGATCCGCAATTTCAGGTGGAAGGCTGGGCGGTCGCCAATTATCTGCGAACGGTAACGGACTAGTCAGGACGGCAGCCATGAGCAGCGACATCCAAAGGCGCATTGCCGAGCTCGGCAGAGCGTTGCATCAGCATAATTATCGCTATCACGTGCTTGGCGATCCGATTGTCGCCGATGCCGAATATGATCGCCTCTTCCGCGAATTGCAGGCGCTCGAAGCCGAGCATCCGCAGTACGCCACCCCCGATTCGCCGACTCAGCGCGTCGGCTCCGATCTCTCCGGCGATTTCCCCAAGCTGCGGCATCCCGCGCCGATACTCAGCCTGTCCAACGCCTTCGACGAAGCCGATCTCGTCAACTGGGAAGAGCGCAATCTGCGGCTGCTGCCGGCCGGAGCGCAAATGCAGTACGCGCTCCAGCCCAAGCTGGACGGGCTGGCGATCGTCATCACTTACGAGGATGGCGTCCTGACGCAAGCCGCCACCCGCGGCAACGGCGAGTTCGGCGATGACGTTACCGCCAACGTCAAGACGATTCGCTCCGTCCCCCTGCGCATTCCGGTCGAGCCAGAACGCGGCGCCGCCCCGAGCCGCCTGGCCGTTCGTGGCGAGATCCTCTTTCACAAAGATGCCTTCGCCGCGCTCAACCGCGAGCAGCAGGCGCAGGACCTGCCCGCCTACGTCAACGCGCGCAACACCGCTTCCGGCTCGCTGAAGCAAAAGGACAGCCGCGAGACCGCCAAGCGCAGACTGACCGCCTACGTTTACGCCATCATCGATAGCGCGGGCCTCGACTTGCGCAGCGAATGGGAGGCCTTGGCGTTCCTGCGCGATATGGGTTTCAAGGTCATCCCCGAAGCGGCGCTCTGCCCAAGCCTGGACGAGGTGCGGCAGCGCCTGGCCGCCTGGGAAGCGCGGCGCGACGACCTGCCTTTCGAGATCGATGGCTTGGTCCTGAAAGTCGACAGCCTCGCCCAGGCGAATGAACTCGGCGTTGTCGGCAAAGACCCGCGCGGCGCCATCGCCTACAAATTCCCCGCCGAAGAAGCATCCACCAAACTCGTGGGCTTGACCATCGGCGTCGGGCGCACGGGCAAAGTCACGCCGACGGCCCGGCTCGAGCCGGTCTTCATCGGCGGCGTCACCGTCTCGAACGCCAGCCTGCACAATTACGATCAGGTCGCCGCCCTCGATATTCGCCTGGGCGACCGCGTCATCGTCAAGCGCTCCGGCGATGTCATCCCTTATGTGATCGGCCCCGTCATTGGCGCGCGGGAAGGCGGCGAGACCCCCATCCGCCCGCCCGACAGCTGCCCCTTTTGCGATTGCAGTCTCATTCAGCCGGCCGAGGCGGTCGACTGGTTTTGCCCCAATCCCAAATGCCCGGAGCGGGTCGCGCGCGCCCTGGAGTTCTTCGTTTCGCGCGGCGCCATGGACATCGAAGGCATGGGACCGCAGACCATCGCCGCCCTGATCGAGCATGGCCTGGTCGAAGACGAAGCCGATATCTTCAGCCTGGAAGCCGAAGCGCTGCTGGCGCTGGAGGGCTTCGCCGAGAAAAAGGTCGAGAACCTGCTGGCTTCAATCGAAGCGGCCAAGTCGCGCTCTTTTGAGCAGGCGCTGACCTCACTCGGCATCGATGGCATCGGCTCGACGGTCGCCGGGCTGCTCGCCGACAACTTCTCGTCCATGCAGGCCCTGCTCGATACCGCAAACAAGATCAAAGCGGAAGCGCAAGCCTTCGCCGGCATCGTGGCGCCCCTGCTCGATGCCGCGCCCGCGGACGATCCCGACATCGACAAACTCGCCACTCGCCTGCGCCGCCCGCTAAGCGAGCTCGTGCCGCGTTACCTCGATGCCGCCAATCTTGGGGAGCGTCTGGTTCGTCTGCTCAAGCCGCTCCCAGCCTCCACGGAAGCCTTCCGCGCGGTCGAAGAGTCTTTGGGACGCCTGATCGCGGAATCGCGTCCGCTGCATAGCATTGACGGCTTGGGACCGGTGCTGGTGGAGAACATCGTCGCCTGGTTCACCGACGCCCATAACCAGACGGTCCTCGCCAAAATGGAGGCGGCCGGGGTGAATATGCGCGCCGAAGACAAAGTGGTGGCCAGCCGCGACCTGGCCGGGCAGACCTTCGTATTAACCGGCGCGATGAGCGTCCCGCGCGGCGCGGTCAAGGCGCTGGTGGAAGCCAACGGCGGCAAAGTCACCAGCAGCGTCAGCAAGAAAACGAGCTACGTCGTCGCCGGCGAATCGCCCGGCAGCAAGGTGGACAAGGCGCTGAAGAACAAGGTGCCCGTCATCAGCGAAGAAGACCTGCGCGCCCTCATCGCCGGCTGATGCGGGTGAGGCGGCGTCTCGCCGCTGTTGACGTTGCGAGCGCAACACCCCATCCCTCCGCCCCTCCAAAATGGCGCCTGTAGGGGCTTGCCTTGGCAAGCCCGCAACCATACCTAACCCCATCCCCCGGCCCCTTGTCCCAGCAAGCTAGAGAAGGGGAGTTGACGTTGCGAGCCGCAAGGTCTTTTGCGTGGGCGGTCGCAGGGCGTCTCGCCCCTAGACATCGTCTTGGAGCCGGTTCGCCAGCCGCCGGACCTTGTCGCCGGTTTCGTACCAGCTTTGCCGGCTCAGACCCAGTTTTTCGCGTATGCGCTCTTCATCGACGCCCGCGGCAAACTCCCGGGCCGCCATCGTCCAACGCATGATCTCGAAGGACAGCTTGAATGGCGTGCCGGCTCGCGCGCCGATATCTGTCAAGATGTATTCCAGGTTGCGGGTCGTGCAATCGAAGAGCTCGTCATCCACATTATACTGCCGCAGATAGCAATCCAGCAGCCACGCGGCCGCCTCGTCCAGGGCGATGCGCCTCTCTTTGTAAATGTCGCGCGCCTTATGCCGGATGTAAAGCTTTGCGCCACCCGCATCGTCGCGCTCGATATCGCGCAGCCGCAGCCGCCCGCATTCCGCTTTCTTGACTCCAGCGCCAAGCAGCAGCCGAAAGAGGCACTCCGGGCGATAATCCTGCGATGCGCCACGCTTCATCTCGCGGGCGGCGGCCAGGCAAGCGCGGACCTGCCCGTCGCTCAAAACCTCCGAGAGCGGCGCGGGCCCCGACCGCTGCCGAATCGACTCTGCAGGATCGTTGGCCAGCGCGCCAATTTCGCAGAGCCATTTACAGTAGACTTTCAGAGTCGTGACGCGCCGGGCGTAGGTCTTCCGGCTGCAAGGGACGCCGCGATCGCGCTCCATCCATTCGAGGAAGCCGACCAGACGCGCCCGATTCAGCTCGCGGACTTGCAGACGGTGGCCCGTAAATTCGGTCAGCAGGCGCAGGTCGCCGAGGAAGGCCTGTATCGTATGGGGCGATTTGCCTTCAGCGCGCAGGCGCTCGGCAAAAAGCGCGAAGGTGGCGGCGACGGCGCTTCGGGCGTCGATATCGCGAAGGGATTGCGGCGCGGCGGCGAAAAGCGGCAGTTGGCGAGTCATGCGGCGCTCAAAACACCTTCCATCAGGGCTAGCGCTTGAAGGTCCAGGCGGGGTTGGCGAAGCGCTCTGCCAGAAGGGCATCGGCGCGCTCGATCTCTGCGGTCGAGAGCGAGCCAGGAATCAAGTCCAGATCAAAGGCGCGCGCGAAGCCGGCCGCCATGGCCTCCGCCACCCGCGACCAGGTGGAGGCCGCGCCCGAGACTTGCGCGAGCGTCGCCGCCTTTTGGCGCAGGCTAGCCTTCTGCGCCGACCGCGTCTCTTCACTGTCGTAGGCCAGCACGTCGCAGATTCGCCCGAGATCGCCACGGAGAGGCAGCGCGCCATGCTGCAGCAAGCCGCCCCGACGCCGAAGCTGGGCGCTGCCGATCAGCTTCCGCCCGCCCACGCTGATTTCATAATGCGAGGGCATTTCGAAACAGACTGGTCCAAGATCGGCGTATCGCGGGCTCGCGCCTTGAGGCCGGGCATCCGCCGCCACGCCCAGGCATTGCAGCGCCGCCAGCAAACCGACGCTTAGCCGACGATAACTTGTGATCACATCGCCGCGGGCCAAGGGGTGATCCAGCGGCAGGCACAGGCTGTAGGTGAGCTCGTCGCCATGCAGAATCGCCTTGCCGCCGGTCGGCCGCCGCGTCAGGCTCCAGCCGCGCGCTTTGAGCGCCGCCACATCGACGTCTCGGCTGCGCTGGCCATACCCCAGCGACAGGCAAAATGGCGCCCAGCCATAGAGGCGCAGGGTCGGCGGCTCGTCGCGGGCCGCGACCGCCTCAAGTATGGCGCTGTCGATCGCCATGTTGCAGGCGCCATCGCGAAAGACGCAATCTCGCAGGGCGCGCATTTGCCGCATTCCGTGACCACCCCTATACTGTCAGCTAGAGTTGAAGCGCCGCCTGCCGGAATCAAAGCGCCATGTCGCATAAGCCTGCCGACAAAAGACGCGTCGCCTCACGATCCCGGATTGGCGTCGTGAACGTCGCGCCTGGCGTCGCCGCGCCAGCGCCACCGCCGCAGCTCCATGAAGCGCCAGCCTACAGCACCGCCGAGTTCCTCAAGAGCCAGCACGGAGCGCCCGCGCCCGCAGGGGCCGCTTCCCGCGCCCGCTTCCGCCAGAGCCGCGCCAATCAACGGCGCCGGCGCAATGAATGGGCCTGGGTCATCTTAGCAGGCGGCATGATTTCTGTCTTTGCCTTTCTCGCGCTGGCGCTGATCGTGCTGGTTCGCGTGCCGCAGTCGATCCAAGTCGTGATGCCGACCGCCGACTTGAGGCTCGCTCTGCCGACGCCAGTCGACGCGCGCAGCGAATTCATCGCCGATGGCCGCCGCGTTGGCGTCGACGTCCTGCAGCTGGATAACGGCAGCCTGATCGAATTGATCCCCTGGGACGGGCAGTCTCGATACACCATTATCATCGGCGGTTTGGACAGCCGCCCCGATCAAACTGGCGAGCCGGTCAGAACCGACAGCCTGATGCTCGTAAGCATCGACCCGGCGCGCGGCCAGGTCGGCATACTCAGCATTCCGCGCGATCTGTGGGTGCGCATCCCCGAACAGGAAGCGCGCGACCGCGTCAACCGCGCCTATTTCCTCGGCGAGAGCCGCGCCACCGGTTTTGGACCGCGACTCTTGCAGCAGACCGTGAGCTGGAACCTGGGCATGCGCGTTCATAATTATATCCTGGTCGATTTTCAGGCGGTCATCGACATCGTCGATCATCTCGGCGGCATTGAAGTCAGCATCGATTACGACATCGCCGACGAGCGCTACCCGGATATGAATTACGGCTACGATCCCTTTTATCTGCCGGCGGGCGCGCACCTGCTGGACGGGCGCGACACCCTGCGCTTCGCCCGGACGCGGCACGGCAACAACGACGTGCGGCGCGCGGAACGCCAGCAGATGGTCCTGTATGCGATACGCGATCGCGTGCTGAGCCTGGATATCATCCGCTTGATAGCCCAGGCGCCGGCCCTGCTCGCGGCGCTCGGCGAACACGTGCAGACCGGGCTCGATCTTGAGCAGATCGTGCAACTGGCGCTGCTGGTGAAGGACATCGACTTCGCCGACATCACCATGCGCGTGATGGACTTCCAGTACCTGGAGGAATACGTCACCGAAGCCTATCAGCAGCAGGTGCTGGTGCCGCGCGTGGAGCGGCTGCCGATCCTGCTGGCGCAGACCTTCGGCGACGATTACGCCCGCTAGCAATAATAAAGACAGCGCGCAAGCCGCACGCTGTCCATCAGTCCAAACCCACCGTACCGTGTAGCCATAGTGTCTCGAACCTGCAAAATTACAGGTCGGGAATCGCTTGACAACCGCTGTTTTGGCTCTAGCCTATTACATTGGCTGCCAAAGATAGACTCCCGTATAGAGAATGTTGGCTCGGCACATATAGTTCTATCACGCATACAGCAGGCACGGGACTTTATAACAGATTCGGGCGCGCCTGTCAAATCCGCCAGGCCCAGGACGTGGCGAATCCTTCCGGCATCGCGCTGCGGCGAGACATGCGACAAGTCTCACCACATAGGAAATGAGGAAACAAAGAGAACACAGAGATTGCCAGTTGCGAACACCGTCCGCGACTTGCGCTGGTGCCGAGCCAATGCAATCAGATCCGAGCGGAATTTCGCTGAACGCCTATAATAACCTTGTCTTTGGACTCCAAATGGATTTGCGCGTTCTGCGCTTGGGGAGGATTATCGTGATCAGCGGGCTCAATAGAGAACTGTTAGCGGAATTAATCGGCACTTTCGTGCTTGTGTTCGTCGGCGCGGCCGCGGTTTTGGTGGCGCCGATATTTGGCGTGGTCGTGCCGGCTTTGGCGCATGGCTTGATCCTCTGCGCTCTGATCTATACCTACGGGCATATTTCCGGCGCGCAGGTTAATCCCGCAGTCTCGCTGGGCTTGGCGATCGGCGGCCAACAGGAATGGGCCAAATCGGCCTATTACATGGCGGCCCAGTTCATCGGCGGTGTCATCGCGGCGGCGGCGCTGTCGGCGGTCTTCCCGCAGGACAATGCTGGCGTGGCGGCTTTCCTGGGCGAGAACGCCTACAACTTCGGGCAGACGACCGGCTTCCTCACCGCCGATTCGGTATGGACCGCGGCTGTTTATGAAGCGATCCTGACCTTCTTCCTGGTGAGCGCGGTGTTCCAGGCGGCCGCCTATCGCCGGGCGGGTCCCCTGGCGGGCATCGCCATCGGCTTCACGCTGGCGGCCAGCATCCTGGCTGGCGGCGCGGCGACCGGCGCCTCGCTGAATCCCGCGCGCACCGTGGGTCCGGCGCTGATCGCCGGCGACCTGTCCTATCTGATTCCCTATCTGGTCGGCATCTTCGGCGGCGGCGCCATAGCGGGCTTGGTCCAAGGCTTCGTGATGCGACCGGAGGCCTAGCTGCGCGCAGAGACGAGCCACCCTTTAGGCCCTACGCGACCGGCGGCTGTAGGGGCGACAAATCATGTCGCCCGAAACTACGTGTTTTGATAGCGGTCAGTCAAGCTCGTCCGGCAAGTCCAGCTGAATATGCAATTCGCGGAGCTGCTCGGCTTCGGCGATTGAAGGCGCGTAAGCCATGATGTCGCTGCCGTTCTGCGTCTTGGGGAAGGCGATCACTTCGCGGATATTGGGCGCGCCCGCCAGCAGCATCACCAGCCGGTCGATGCCCCAGGCCATGCCCCCATGCGGCGGCGCCCCATACTCAAAAGCCTCGAGCATGTGCCCGAATTCGCGCATGGCATGCTCCATGCTCTGGCCGATCAGCGGGAAAATCTTTTCCTGAATCGCCCGATCATGGATGCGGATGCTGCCGCCGCCGACCTCGTAACCGTTGCAGACGAGGTCGTATTGCGAGCCGCGCGCCGCGCCGGGGTCGCTATCCAGCAGGCGCAAATCCTCTGACAGCGGCATAGTGAACATGTGCTGCGACGGATCCCAGCGCTGATGCTCCTCGTCCCAGATGAATTCGGGAAAATCAATCACCCAGCAGAACGCCAGGGTGTCGTCGTCCAGCGCCATATCCGCCTTGAAATGATTGCGCAGCGCGTCGGTGACGGCATAGACCACCTCGTCCTCGTCCGACATGAAAAGCAGCAGATCGCCGCCTTCCGCGCCCATCGCCTCAATCAATTCCAGCTTCAGCTCGACCTTGAAAAACTTGCCGATGGGCCCGCGCAGCTGACCTTCAGGGTCGGTCGGAATGGTAATGTAAGCCAGGCCTTTGGCGCCCTGCCGCCGCGCCATGTTCTCCAGATCGCGCGCCACCTTGCGCAGCTGCGTGCCACTGAGCGCGCCCGCCACACCAGGCACGCGCATGCACTTGACCTTCTTGCCCGCCTTGACATTCTCAACGAAGACCGGAAAGGCGCAGCGCCCGGCGATGTCGCTGATGTCAATCGCGCGCAAATCGAAGCGGATATCGGGGCGGTCCGTGCCGTACTGCTCCAGCGCGTCGTGATAACGCAGCCGCGGAAACGGCTCGGCGATCAAGCGCTTCTCCGGCGTGACCGCCTTGACGATTGCCGTCGCCAGCCGCTCCATCAGCCGCATCACGTCTTCGCGCTCGACGAAGCTCATCTCCAGATCGAGCTGGGTGAATTCCGGCTGCCGGTCGCCGCGCAGGTCTTCATCGCGGAAGCAGCGCGCGATCTGAAAATAGCGCTCGAAGCCGCCGACCATCAGCAGCTGCTTTAGCTGTTGCGGCGATTGCGGCAGCGCGTAAAACATGCCCGGCTGCAAGCGGCTCGGCACAAGAAAATCGCGCGCGCCCTCCGGCGTCGTCTTGAAGAGAATCGGCGTCTCGATCTCAATGAAATCTTCGGCTTCCAGGAAGTCGCGGATGAACTTGACGGTCTTGTGCCGCAGCAGGATGCTCCGCTGCATCGATTCGCGCCGCAGGTCGAGGTAGCGGTGTCGCATGCGCAGCGCCTCGTCCAGGCCGCCTTCGTCCTTGTTGATGTAAAAGGGCGGCGTGCGCGACCGATTCAAGATGACGATTTCATCGGCGACGATGTCGATATCGCCGGTCGCCAGGTCGGGGTTGGCCGTGCCTTCGGGGCGAATCCGCACCTGCCCTTTGACTTGCAAGACGTATTCGTTGCGCGCGCTATCGGCGACAGCGTGCGCGGCCCGCGAAAGTTCCAGATCGACCACCACCTGCGTAATACCCCAGCGATCGCGCAGATCGATGAAAATCAGACCGCCCTGATCGCGCCGCCGATTGACCCAGCCCGCCAACGTGACCGGCGTCCCGGCGTCTCTCTCGCGCAATTCGCCGCAAGTATGTGTCTTCATCATTGGGCGATCTCTCCTCGCTCATCGCATGAATCTTCCGCCGCCGAATCAGCGCCCAAGCTTATCACGCCGCGTCGGGCAAACGTATAGTCATTCGGGCGCGGCGACTAACCTGCAATTTCGCTGTCACATCTATCATGGATTGCTACGCCACAGAGGAAACGAGGCGACGCGGAAGTAAAACCAAGTACGTAATTCAAACGACTCGCCACCAAGGACGCCGAGTTTTAGAGAGTACAGCGAGAGAAATGCAAGGGTTTTCTCTGTGCCCGCTGTGTCTCTGTGGCAAATCTGTGTTTCACGACCTACCATGACTTACTGAGAACGCAGAGACCGCAGCGATCGTCTTCGAGGCTTTGCCGCGTGAAACCGGGCGCGGCCGCTCTTTACAGTCGCCATGCCCTTGACTACACTTTGGGCGATGGACGGGCACGAGCGGGCAATCACAAAGCGGCAGCTTGGCGTTTTCCTGGCGCTGGTTGGGGCTTGTGGCTTTGTCGCCATCCTGCTGATTGACGTCATCGATGTCGGGCGGCAAGGCGGCGTCGGGCCGGCGCAAAGGCTGGCGCTGGGGCTCATGGCGGCGCTCGCCATCATCGGCTTGACGCTGATCCCGAGCGGCGACGCCCCGGCATGAAGGGCGCGCGCGGCCGCGTTCACATCGCGCTGATGCTGGGGGCCACAGTCGCGCTCGGTTTTGCTTTCCTCGTCTACCTGCTCTACGCCGCCAATTTGATCGCCTTCCCCTACGATTACGACCAGGGCGAGGGCTTCGAGCTTCACGACAGCGTGCTATTCAGCCGCTTTCAGCTGCCCTACCGCGATACGGAAATCTACCCCTTTTACGCCAGCAATTATCCGCCCCTTTTTCATATCATCGCGGCGCCCTTCGTCTGGTTATTCGGCCCCGCCCACTGGTATGGACGGCTGCTCGGTTTCCTGGCTTCCCTCGTCAGCGCCTGCGCGATCGCCTATGCCGTCTATCGCGATGGCGGTCGACATCGCTGGATCGCGCCGCTCTCGGGCTTGGCTTTCCTCAGTTCAAACTTCGTCTATCACATCGGCCCGCTCTACCGCCAGCACACGATGATGGTCACTTTCGAGACCCTGGCCATGGTCGCGCTGGCTGCGTCTTTCCCGCGCCGCGACCGCCGAGGCGTCGCCATCGCCCTGCTGCTGCTGATCGCCGCCGGCTACACGAAACAGTTGGCCGCCATCAGCGCCGCCGCCGCCTTCGCCTGGATGTTCCTGCGCGCGCCGCTGCGGGCGATTCGTTGGCTGCTGGCTTTCGCCGCGGTCGGGATCGTGATCTTCCTTTGGCTGAACCTCGCCTCGGGCGGACAATGGTGGCTGCAAGCCATCGTCGCCAACGTCAACGCATTCATCCCCGAGCAAGCGACCGGGCTCTTCGTTCTCTGGTTCAAGCTTCACGGTTTGCTGCTGCTGCCGGCGGCGCTGCTGCTGACCTGCGAACTCTACGTCGACCGCTTGTCGCTATATGGCATTTGGTTCGTCTTTTCGGCGATTCTGGGCGGTTTGGCATCGGGGGCTTGGGGCGCGGGCGACAGCTACTTCGTCACGTCGATCGCGGCCGCCTGCATCCTAAGCGGCATCTTTCTCTCGCGCCTGCTGGCGATGGACTTTCGACTGCCCCGTTCAATTGGCAAAGCGCCACTGCCGAGCCTCGCCTTGGTCATCGTTCCCTTGCTCTATCTGGGATACGCCCGCGCCACATTGAAGCTGCCGACCGATGGCCCCTTCGCGCCCCTGGCCGCCGCCCTCGGCGTCGAAGCCAACACGAGAGAAAACTTTTACGACTCCGCCAGCTTCCTCGTCGGCGGATACGCCCGCATCGGCTACTTTCTGTCCGACGCGGACTGGGCGGCCGGCGCCGAGATCGTCCGTCTGATCGACGCCAGCGCAGGCCCCGTATTGAGCGAAGAAGCCGGTTTCACTATCGCAGCGGGCCGCGATGTCGTCACCAATCCCACCCAGCTGCGCAACTTGCATCTCGCCGGGCAATTCGAGGGCGCTCAGCTCATCGACATGATCAAGCGGGGCGACTTCGCGATTGTCATCCTGCGCGCGCAATTTTATCCCCCACCCGTTCTCGAAGCGATCGGCGCCAATTACAAGCTCTCTCGGACGATTCACATGAACGGCTTCGACTACAGCATCCTCTATCCCGTCGCGCTTAAGGGCAGCTAAGGAGCGCCACATGACCACCGCCTATCTGACTGACAAGCGTTTCACCCTGCACGACTTCGCGCGGCACCCGGAACATGCCGGGCGCGTCAAGGCGGTTTGGCAGCAGCTTGACGAGAGCGGTTTCGCCGATCAAATGCTTCGTATCGCGCCGAGCCCGGCCAGCGACGAACAGATCCTGGCCGTCCACGCCGCCGAGCATCTGGAGCGCCTGGTCGCCGTCTCGCAAGGCGATCGCATGGCGCGCCTCGATCCCGACACGTACGCGCTGCCGGTCTCGCCCGAGGTCGCGAGATTGTCGGCGGGCGCGGTCATCGGCGCGGTTGAGGCCGTGATTGCTCGCCGCGCGGATAATGCCCTGGCGATCGTGCGGCCGCCCGGTCATCACGCCACCGCCGAGCGCGCGATGGGCTTCTGCCTGCTCAACAATATCGCCATCGCCGCCCGGCACGCGCAAGCCCGGCCCGGCATCGAGAAAGTCGCGATCGTGGACTATGACGTCCACCACGGCAACGGCACGAACGACATCTTCTACGCCGATCCGTCGATCCTGTTCATATCCGCGCATCAGTATCCCTTCTATCCCGGCACGGGCGCCCTGGACGAAACTGGCGCGGGCGCTGGCCATGGCGCGACCATCAATATCCCGCTGCGGGCTGGCCAGGGCGACGTCTCGTATCGGCGGCTCTTCGCTGAAGTCGTCCATCCGGCGATCGCGCGCTTCGATCCCGACCTGATGCTGATATCCGCCGGCTTCGACGCCCACTGGGGCGACCCGCTGGCCGGCATGCGACTGACGCTGACGGGCTACGATCATTTGGCGCGGGAGTGCATCTCGCTGGCGGACCAACTCTGCGGCGGCAAAATCGTCTTTGTCATGGAGGGCGGCTACGACCTGCCGGCATTGGCGCATGGCTGGCGCAATATCGCCGGCGCGCTGCTCGGCGTGGACGAACTGAGCGATCCTTACGGCGCGCCACGCTCGCCCGATAGCTCGGATATCGAGCCGCTGATCGACCGGCTTCGGCGCATCCACCGACTCTAGGTCAGCGTCAGGTCTCCTTCCAGCCCCTGTTCTTGCGCGAGCGCTCCGCGGAGATCGAAGACCTGGTCGCGCAGGGCGGCCGCCTTCTCGAATTCCAAAGCCTGCGCCGCCTTCTGCATCTCGCGTTCAAGCTCGTTGATCATGCCTTGCAGTTCTTCGGCCGGCAGACCCGCCAGCCCGGCGTCGACCGGCGCGACATCGTCGCCGCCCTCGCCATCAATCGCGCGCAGGCGGTCGGTGATGTCTTGAATGTCTTTGACGATCTGCCGCGGCTCAATGCCGTTTTCGAGATTGAAAGTCTCTTGCTTCAGGCGCCGGCGATCGGTCTCGTCGATGGCGCCCTGCATGGCCGGCGTCGTCTCATCGGCGTACATGATGACCTTGCCTTCGATATGGCGCGCCGCCCGCCCGATCGTCTGGATCAGCGCCGGCTCCGACCGCAGAAAACCCGACTTGTCCGCGTCCAAAATCGCCACCAGCGACACCTCCGGCAAGTCCAGCCCCTCGCGCAGCAGGTTGATGCCCACCACCACATCGTAGACGCCCATGCGCAAATCCCGCAGAATTTCCACCCGCTCGAGCGTATCGACCTCGGCGTGCAGATACTGCCCCTTGATGCCGAGCTCGTTCAGATAGCCCGCCAGCTCCTCCGACATGCGCTGAGTCAGGGTCGTCACCAGGGCGCGCTGCCCTTCGCGCACGCGCAAGGCGATCTCCTGCAGCAAGTCGTCGATCTGGCCCTCAATCGGCCGCACGTCCACTTGCGGATCGACAATGCTGGTCGGGCGAATAATCTGCTCGACCACCTGATCGGCGTGCTGGCCTTCGTAGGGCCCCGGCGTGGCGCTGGTGTAGACCGTCTGCCCCACCCGCTCCCAGAATTCATTGAACTTCAGCGGTCGATTGTCCAATGCGCTGGGCAGGCGGAATCCAAAATCGACCAGGATTTGCTTTCGCGCGCGATCGCCGTTGTACATGCCTCGTATCTGCGGCACGGTCATGTGGCTCTCGTCGATGACCAGCAGATGATCTTCCGGCAGATAATCGATCAAGGTGAAGGGCGCGCTGCCGGGCGGGCGGCGGTCGAAATGGCGCGAATAATTCTCGATGCCGGTGGTGAAGCCGACCTCGCGCAGCATCTCGATGTCGTAACGCGTGCGCTGCTCGATGCGCTGCGCCTCGATCAACTTGCCCTCGCGCTTGAAGTACCTGATCTGCGCTTCCAGCTCGAGCTCGATGTCGCCCAGCGCCTCGCGGATATGCTCCTCGTCAGTGATGTATTCGCGCGCCGGGAAGATCGTTACATGCGTATGAACATGTGCCACCTCGCCAGTCAGCGGCTGAAACTCGATGATTTTCTCGATCTCGTCGCCCCATAGATAGATGCGGAAAGCCGTTTCGGAGTAACCCGGCACGATCTCCAGCGTGTCGCCCCGCGCGCGAAAGGCGCCGCGGCGCAAGTCCAAGTCGTTGCGCGTGTACTGAATCCGCACCAGATCGCGCAGCACCCGCTCGCGCACGACGATATCGCCGACATTGAGGTCGACCGACATCTTCTGCCAGTTCACGGGATCGCCAATGCCGTAGATGCACGACACCGAGGCGACGATCAGCACATCGCGCCGCGAAAACAGCGAAGCCGTCGCCGAGAGCCGCAGCCGCTCGATCTGCTCGTTGATGTCGGTCGACTTTTCGATGTAGAGGTCGTGGCGCGGCACATAAGCTTCGGGTTGATAGTAGTCGTAGTAGCTGACGAAATACTCGATGGCGTTATTGGGGAAGAGGCGCTTGAACTCGGCGTAGAGCTGCGCGGCCAGGGTCTTGTTGTGCGCCATGACCAGGGTCGGGCGCTGCGTCGCCTGCACGATATTGGCGATGGTGAAGGTCTTGCCGGTGCCCGTCGCCCCCAGCAGCGTCTGATGTTTATGCCCCTGATGCAAGCCGGCCAGCAAACCCTCGATGGCGGTCGGCTGGTCGCCAGTTGGCGCGAAGGGCGCTTTCAGTTCGAATTCCGGCACGGTCAGTCCTCAAGATTCAGAACGCGCGTTCGGCATGATTGCCGAGTGTAGTCAATCGCAACCGCCTTTGGCAAGCGCCTTCCGCGGCGGCGGCAAAGCGATTTCATCATTCTCGAAGCTCGCCATTGACAGGCTCAAGCCTAGCTGATACAGTCTAGGCTGGCAACGTAAATCGTTGTCGTGATGATGCGGGGTGGAGCAGTGGTAGCTCGTCGGGCTCATAACCCGAAGGTCGTTGGTTCGAATCCAGCCCCCGCTATCGAGCTGATGTAGCTCAGCTGGTTAGAGCGCGCGACTCATAATCGCGAGGTCGGAAGTTCAAGTCTTCCCATCAGCACTGATCGGGACCCGGCAGCGGGTCTTTTTGATTGGCCGGTATACTTCCATAGCTCGTCGTATTCGGCAAATGCGCGCAGGCTCTCGAAATGACGGTGAATCGTCCATATTTCATGGTCGGAAGGGGAAACATTCAAGCGACACAAGATCCTCCCAGGTCTCCCGCCGCCGGCTCACGCGCCAGCCATCCCTATCCACCACCACTTCCAGCGGCCGCGGGCGCGCGTTGTAGTTGCTCGCCATCGTCATGCCATAAGCGCCAGCCGTCAGCAGCGCCACCTTGTCGCCCGCGTTCAGGGGCGGCAGCGGTCGATCCCGCGCCAAGACATCGGCCGATTCGCAGACGGGGCCGACGACCTGCGTCTTGATCAGCGCGCCCTCTCGACGCCGCAGCGGCGCAATTTCATGATGCGCGCCATAAAGCGCGGGCCGCAGCAGCTCAGCCATGCTGGCGTCGACGACCGCGAATGTCTGCCCCGCCTGCCGCTTGACGTAGAGGACTTCGGCAAGGAGCAAGCCGGCATCGGCGACAATCGACCGACCTGGCTCCAGCAAAACCTCATATCCTTTCAGTCGTCGCCCAAGCGCTGGGGCGAGTTTGTCGGCTGAAGGCATCGCCTCGCCCGCGCGATAGGCGACCGGCAGCCCGCCACCCAGGTTGATGGTCCTGACGCCGGGAAACTCGTTGGCCAAAGCCAGCATCTTGTCCAACGCGGACAAGGTCGCGCCGCTGTCGCCCAATTGGCTGCCGACATGCAGGTGCAAGCCCGCGAAATCAATATGCGGAAAGCGCTCTGGCTGACTGAGAAAGCCGCGGATGACATCGGCTGTCAGGCCGAATTTGGCCGCGCCGTGCCCGGTCGCCATATGGGGATGAGTTTGCGCCATCACCTCGGGATTGAGCCGCAGCGCCACCCGCACGCGCTTCCGGCCGAGCTCAGCCGCGATCGCCTCAATGTGATCCAATTCGCCGAGGTTCTCGACATTGATCCAGGCGACGCGATTGTCGATGGCGTATTTGAGTTCCGCGCGCGTCTTGCCCACGCCCGCGAATACGATGCCTTGCCCGGCGCCGCCGGCTTTCAGGACGCGATAGATCTCGCCGCCGCTGACGCAATCGAAACCGGCGCCCGCCTGACGCAGCGCGCGCAGCACATCCAGATTGCCGTTCGCCTTGACGCTGAAGTGCATGACCGCGTTCAATGCCGCGAAACTGTCGCGCAGCCGCCGATAGTTGGCAGCGACGCGCTCGAGGCTGTAGACGTAAACGGGCGTCCCGGCTTCACGCGCGATCGCTTCCGCGTCAAAGCCTTCGACCCTAAGACGCTGATCCACGTATCGAATCGACGGGTTGAATACCATGGCGGCGCGTCACATTCGTAAACAAAAATGGAGACGCCATTTGCAGCGTCTCCATTCGACGGGAGCGACGGGATTTGAACCCGCGATCTCCGGCTTGACAGGCCGGCATGTTAACCGCTACACCACGCCCCCAAAGGTCGCGCCCAATATACCAAGTGGCGGACCCGCTGTCAAGCGCGAAACCGCCCATCGAGCGACGGATTTGAATTGCGCCGTCAAATGCGGCAGTGGCCGGCGGCGCCGACCGCGAACGCTGGCGGAGGCGACCAGCGCGAAAGCAGGCCTAGGCCTAACCAGCGAGACGATCCAACAAGTCGGCAATCTTGTCCAGCTTGTCATCCATGCGCGCCATGCCCTCGTCCAGCCGGTCAATCCGCTCGAGGAGTTTCGCCAACGCATCCTGCTGGCTCTCCGCCATGTCCAGCATCGACCGCGCGGAACCGCCATACCAGGCGCCCGTGTGCCGATCTATGCCCGATTGCAGGTTCATGCGCTCTTCCAAAGCGGTCACTCGCTGTTCCAATGATTCCAAAGGGGTCATCTCAATCTCCGCCTTTCAATAGTGGCTGCGCTTTGCCTATCGCCGTCAACTGTAACATGGAAGCGGGTCATTCGACACGAGGCCTGATCGCGGCGAAATCAACGCGAGCCGCCCTTCAAGCTCCGTATCAATTGACGCGCCTTTCCGCTAGAATACGCGCCGTTGCCTATCTTGAGAAGCGATCAATTCGTGAGCTATCGCAAGGTTCTGTTTTTCTGGCTGCCGCTGGCGCTGTCCTGGCTCTTGATGACGCTGGAAGGGCTCTGGATTCAGGGCGTCATCGGCCGCAAGCCCGACGCCGAGACGCAGCTGGCGGCTTTCGGCCTGATGTTCTCGCTGTCCGTGCTCATCGAGACGCCCGTCATCATGCTGCTGGCGACCAGCAACGCCCTTTCGCGCGATCGACAGTCCTTCCGCGTGCTCTGGCGCTTCATGATGGCGGTCAATCTGGTCGTGACGGCGATCGCCGCGCTGATGGCATTCACGCCGCTGCTGGACCTCTACCTCGGCGGCCTGCTCAACGTGCCGATCCACATTATTGAAGCGACCCGGCCGGGTATGAAAATCATGGTCTTCTGGGGCGCCTTCATCGGGTATCGCCGCTTTCATCAGGGCGTCATCATCCGCAGCGGCAACACGCGGTATGTCGCCAATGGCGCCGTGATTCGCAGCATCGCGTCCAGCGGAGTCGCCATCGGGCTGGGCGCGGTCACCACGATCGCCGGCGCCTCCGTCGGGGCGATCGCCCTGATGCTGGCGATGGCGGCGGAAACGACCTACACCCACATCGTCTCGCGCGCGGACGTCGGACGCCTGCTGTCGACTCCGCTCGCCGCGGGGCAGCGCGCGCTAACCCAGCGAGACGCGCTGCGCTTCCATCTGCCGCTGGCCGCCACCAGCGTGATCACGATCCTCGTCAGCCCGGTCATTGAACGCGGGCTCGCCAGCATGCCCGACGCGACGCAAAGCCTGGCGGCTTGGCCCGTCGTTTTCACGATCTTGCTGGTCGCCCGCTCCGGCGGCATGGCTTATCAGGAAGTGGTGATCTCGCTGAATGACAGCGAAGCGCGCCACCGTATTCTGCGCAGCTTCACGATTTGGCTCGGCGTCGCCCTCAGCGTGATCATGACCGTCTTCGCATTCACGCCGGTCATCAGCATGTATCAGGGCGCCATCCTGCAAGTGCCGGCGCATCTGCGCGAGCTGGTGCTGGTCGGCGCGCAAGCGGGCATCCTGCTGCCTCTGCTGACGACCTTGCAAAGCTACCTGCGCGCGCTGCTCATGCTCAGCCACAAAACCGCCGCGATTTATCAGGCGATCGTCATCGGCTTCGCGTTGACGACGGCGACCGTATGGGGCGGCATCGCCCTCGGCTTGCATGGCATCTTGGCCGCCTCCCTCGGCTTGACCATCGGCATGGCGCTCGAATTGCTTTACCTCTATGGCTCATATCGGCGCGGGCACGCCGCCCTGCGTCTGCATTGGCAGCGGGCGGTGGCGCCGTCGCTGGGCAACTAAAGGGCCCGCGGCGGGCTGCTCAAGGAGTTTCAACTATACGACGCCTGGCCTCAGGGGACGGGGATGATTCCATGGACTTCATGAACGAGATTCTGCCGCTGCGAGAGCAAGCCGCCATCCGCGATCGCTGGCTGAAGACGCGGCTCGAGACCATCATGCCGACTCTGCTGGCGCGCGAAGGCATCGACATCTGGATCGTGATCTGCCGCGAATACAACGAAGACCCGGTCCTCATGTCGCTGCTGCCGGCCACGTCCATGTCGGCGCGCCGCCGCACGATTCTCGTCTTCGCGCGCGCTGGCGACGGCGTCGAGCGAATGACGCTCTCGCGCTATGGCTACGAGGGCTTTTACGACGCCGTCTGGAAGCCCGACGATGAAGACCAGTTCGCTTGCCTGGCGCGGATAATCCACGAGCGCGATCCGCAGAGAATCGGCCTCAATTTCTCGCGGACTTTCGCCTTTGGCGATGGCGTCTCGCGCACCGAGTTTCAGCTGCTGGCCGACGCCTTGGGCGAGCGCTACCGGCAGCGGCTGGTCAGCGCCGAGAATCTCTGCGTCGGCTGGCTGGAGCGGCGCCTGCCAGAAGAGATCGTCGCTTATTCACGCCTGGCGGAAACGAGCCATCAGATCATCGCGCGCGCCTTCTCCACCGCCGTCATCCACCCCGGGCTCACCAGCAGCGATGACGTCGTCTGGTGGATGCGCCAGACGATGCAGGAGGCCGGCTTGAGCGCCTGGTTCCAGCCGACCATCGATATTCAAGCGCCCGGCCAATCGTATCAGCAGACCGAGAATCCGCGGAAGATCATCCAGCCGGGCGATCTGCTGCACTGCGACATGGGCTTCCACTATCTGGGCTTGGCGACCGACCAGCAGCAGCACGCCTACGTCCTCCAGCCGGGCGAGACGGCGCCGCCAGCCGGTTTGCTTGCCGCTTTGAAAGACGGCAATCGCCTGCAAGACATCCACCTGGAAGCGATGCGAGCCGGCAGAAGCGGCAACGAGGTCTTGAGCGCCGCCCTGGAGCGCGCGAAAGGCGAAGGCATCCGCGCGCAAATTTATTCGCATCCGCTCGGCGTGCACGGCCACGCGGCAGGCCCCCTGATCGGGCTATGGGATCAACAGGCGGGCGTGCCCGGCGTCGGCGATTACCCCCTCTACGCTGACACCGTCTATTCCATCGAGTTGAACGTCACACGCGGCATCCCGGAATGGGGCGGGCAAGACGCGCGAATCATGCTGGAAGAGGATGCCGCGCTCACTGGCGGCACGATGCGCTGGCTCGATGGACGGCAAGAGGCCTTCCACCTCATCGGCTGAGCCCCCGCCCGGGCGGCGGACTTTGCCGGCAAAGGCGAAAAAGGTATAGTGACGGGCAGCGGATTGGGAAGCGTCGAGCGCGACACCATGGCACAGATCCGGCATCGAAAGGAAACGCGGCAGTTGGCGGGGGGCGCCACATCCACGCTGCATCTGGTGGACGTGCCTAGCCAGCGCCTGCGATTTGAAGACCTGCACCCGATGAGCAGCTACGTGCGCCAGCAGGACATCGCCCGCATGTTTTACGCGCGCGCCCGCGGCCGGGGCCAGCCGAAGCCGCACATCCTCACCTGGACGGCAATGCAGACCGACCGCCGCGCCGATCAACTCTTCCCCGGCCTGAGCTACGAAAGCGATGACGGCGAACACATCATCAGCGCCAACTCATTCATCACCTGCGTCTTGCGCAAACTGCTCGCGGATGGCTGGCTGCGGCTGAATGAATACATCGGCGACACCTATGAATGGCAGGTCGATATTCCGCCCGAAAATCGCGACTGGGCGGCGAGGGCGAAGGCGATCCTGCGCTGGCTGGAAGCGGCAATTCAGCTGGATCTCTTCCCCAACATCGAACGGGGCAGCTACCAGCCGCGCATCTTCCGCCAATTTGACGTCCGCCACAATTTCGTCCGCATCGGCCGCTGCGATTTCATTCGCCGCTACATTCAGAATCACGAACGCCAGATCGTCTTCAACACTTCACATTTCCTGCACGAGCATGACGACCTCATCAGTTACCACTCCGGCTATGGCGACGCCATCGGCCTGATGGTGGCGGAAAACACGATCCTGCGTCCGCCCATCTATCGCCGCGGCGCCCTGCTCTACGACGGCGGCGCCTGGCGCATTGACAGCATCGGGCTTGATGACGTCGAACTCGTGCTGCCGGGCGAGATCATGCTGAGCGCCAAGGCCAAGGGCGCCGGCCGCTTCAGCCTGAACCCCGCCGCGCCCGAGCCAATCGCGCTATACACCCGCGCCGGCGGTTTGCGCAACGGGAGTCTGCCGCTCGATCGCACGCCCGCCGCCGACGACCGCATCGAGTTCGTGCTGGTCAATCGGCAGGTGTTGAGCTGGAAGCGGGGCGGCAGCCTGCAGATTCCGCAAAACGGGTTTGTCCTGTCGCTGCGGGATGGCGCGCTGCCGGGCGCATTCGCCGACGGGCTGATTGAAAACGCCTGGGTCGAATACGAATTCGCCAATGACAGCTATCGGGCGCAGTCGGCGATTCAAGCCGGCCCGATTCTCTTAAGCGGCGGGGATATCGCGCTTAGCCAGTCAGCCGCCAGCGAGGAGTTTTGCCCGAGCCAGGGTGGCGCGGTCGGCGTTTCACCCGTGCAAATCGACTTGGCTGGCGCGAGCCGGCGCAAAGCCCGCAGCGCCCTCGGCCTCCTGCCAGGCGGCGACCTGCTGCTGCTCGTCGTCGATGGCTGCGATAGCGATTTCCGCGCGGGATCGGAAAGCCAGGGCGCCACCCTGGCTGAAATCGCGGCCATCTTGAAAGCGGAAGGCGCGCATGACGCGTTGAATCTCAGCGGTGAAGGCTCAAGCCATCTTTTCATCGCCGGCGGCTTGGCCAGCCTGCCATCGGACCGGCGCGGCAAGCCCGGCGTTTTCTACGAGCGCATGCTGCCCTCAATCGGCATCGTCGACTGAAGCGCCGACGGCCTGCAAATCGCGCCAGATTTCGGCATCCATGTCGATCACGCCCGCCGCCATGACTTGCGCGTAGACGCGGTCGCCTCGTTCGCCCGGCGCCAGAATCTCGTCGACGCCCGGCAAGCGCTTGAGCCGCTTGAGACGCCCCAGCAAATCGCTGACGCCCGCCTGGAAGCTCGCGAGATCGTCCGCCAGCAGTTCAGGATCGATCGCGAAGACCAGGTTGCCCCAGTCCAGCTTCTTGCCCGCTTCATCGCGAATAGCCCCGACCAATGGCCGTGTCAGAACCTCCACAATCAAAGCCAGCGCCGCGCCCTTGTAGCCGCCGAAAGCCTTGATCGCGCCCGCCAGCGCCGCGGCCGGATCGGTCGTCAGCCGTCCCTCGCTGTCGTAGGCGACGCCTTCCGGGATCGATTTGCCCTCGGCCTGCGCCAGGTGAATGCCATACCAGGCGATCGCCGCCGTCGCCATGTCAAAAACGATCGGCGCCCCCGCGGTCGGGATGCCAATTGCAAGCGGATTCGTGCCGAAGAAGGGCTCGTAGGAACCATGCATCGCCATCAACTCCATCGAGCCGGAGCAGACGAATCCGATCAAACCCGCGTCCGCGAGCTGGCGCGCGAAATAGCCGATCGCGCCGGTTGGCGAATTGGTGCGCCGCGTCCCGACGATGCCGAAGCCATGGTCGCCCGCCTTCTCAATCGCCAGCGCTGTCGCCCGCGAAACGACCGCCATGCCCTGATTCCAGCCGCCATCGAGCAGCGCCGACAGCTTGGTTTCCTTGACGACTCGCACCTCGCCCGCCGCGGAATCGGCTGGCATGCCCGCGCCCAGCAGCTTGATCACGTTCTGATTGTTGCCACGCAGCTGCGCGTACAGAATGACATCCAGGATGACCTCGGCGTCGGCGTCGTTGAAGCCCTGCGCCGCGATCGCCCGCCGCGTCGCCATGCGCAGCGCATCGATTGATACTTTCATTTCACCCCCATCCCCGGCCCCTTGCCCCCACAGGGAGGGAAGGGGAGAACAAAAGGCGGGCCCTATTTCTTGCCGCGCGCCAGTCCATTCCCTGTCAAGTAGTCATAACTCTGCCGCACCGCTTCCAGGCGATCGTTATTGCTGCGGTCCTGCTCCACGATATGCCATTGCGCCGTCCGCGCGGTCGCGCCCACGATGGCGGGCACGTCCATCACGCCGTGGCCGACCGCCGCCATATCGCCGTCTATATCCAGCCAGCCGTCTTTCAGGTGAATCAGCGGCGCGCGCGCGCCAACCTGCGAGACCACCTCGACCGCGTCTTCGCCACCCACCTGCGCCCAATAGGTGTCAATCTGCAAGCCGACGCGCTCGTCCAGTTCCTCCAGCATGAGGTCCAGGGTCGCCTTGCCGTCGATGCGCTTGAACTCCCACCAGTGATTGTGATAATGCAGCGTCAAGCCGTTCGCGCGCAGGAACTCGCCGGCGCGGTTCAGATTCTCGCAGGTCCGCTTGACGGCGTCTATCGTCTCGAAGTCGGCCGGCGGCAGAAAGGCGATGGCGACGCTCGACAAGTCTAAAGCCGCGGCCACCTCCAGAACGGCCTCTCGGTTGTCTTCATCAGGAAAGGCCACATGGCAGTTGCAGACCTGCAAATCCAGCGCGCGAAACAGATCCGCCGCCGCCGACAGTTCGCAGGGCATCCCGCCGTAGGGCTCGACCCCCACGTAGCCCATTTCAGCCACGGACCGAACCGTGCCTTCGAAATCCTCCCCAAGCAGCTCGCGCACGGTATACAGCTGCAGCGCAATTGGCTTCATATCAGACATCCCCTTGTCCTCTCGGCTCGCGACAGTTTCTTTCCCCGTATTTTGACGATTCTTGATAGGAATGCCAGTGCCGAGTCGTGGCGCGGCGCGAATTCGGAACTGCGTCATCTACTCATAGTAAATCGGCATTCGCTGCTGTACACTGGAGGCTTGCGCGCCAGCGGATTTTGAGCATTTTCGCCGGCGCCGGAATCGACACTTTTGCCCCGCCGCCAGGAGGCCGCGCATGGCAACCGCCAATACCACCGCCGGGCTCGACGCCCGCCCGCAGCCGCGTGGCTACTCCGCCATCCGCATCTGGCAGCGCCTCATGGCTTATCTCTCCAAATACAAGCTGTGGGTCAGCCTGGCCGCCTTTGGCATCATCGGCATGAATATCCTGATGATTGTCGTGCCCTATATCCTGCGCGATGTCGTCGATATCGGCATCGCCCGTCAAGACAGCGCCTACATGCTCAGCGCGGGTCTGCTGGTGGTCGCCTTGGGCGTGATACGCGGCGCGACCGCCTTCGTCGGGCGGTTCTTCGGCGAGCGCCTGTCCTATTATGTGTCCTACGACATTCGCAACGAGATCTATGACAAGGTGCAGCGCCAATCCTTCAGTTATCACGACAGCGCGCAGGTCGGCACGATCATCACGCGCGCCATCAGCGACGTCAACGAGATCCAGCGCTATTTCTCTTATGGTCTGATGGACGGCTTGAACTTCGTCATCCTGCTGGTCGGCGTGGTCGGCATCATGCTGGCCAGCAGCCCGCTTCTGGCGATCATCGCATTCATTCCGCTTGTGCCGCTGGCTTTCTACTCCAATCATTTCGTGATGCGCGTGCACCCGCGCTGGAAAAAAGTGATGGACCGCATGCAGGCGCTAAGCAACCACATCCAGGAGAACGCCCTGGGCGCCGAAGTCGTGCGCGTCTTCGCCCGCGAGCAATACGAGATTGAACGCTTTCACAAGGAAAACCAGAATCTCTTCGATGAACAGCTCGATTTCATCACGCAGTGGATCACCTATCTGCCCGCCAGCGCGCTCCTGGCGGCCATGTCGACGGCGCTCGTCCTGCTCTTCGGCGGCATCCTGGAATCGCAGGGCATGGCGAATATCACCGTCGGCTTGATCGTCACCTTCAACGCCTACGTGCTGCTCCTCTCGCAGCCATTGCGCTTCATCGGCTTCATCATCCTGCTGACGACCCAGGCCATCGCCAGCGGCGAGCGCGTCTTCGAAGTCCTGGACGAGCCCGAAGCGGTGGTGAATAAAGACAATGCCATCAAAAGCGGCATCAAGGGGCACGTCCGCTTCGAGAATGTCAGCACGCGCTATGACAGCTCCAATCATGCCGTCTTGAACGGGATTGACCTGGAAGCCAAGCCGGGCGAGGTCGTGGCCATCATCGGCTTGACTGGCAGCGGCAAGACCACCATCGCCAACCTGATCCCGCGCTTCTATGACGTCACCGCGGGCCGCGTCGCCATCGACGGCATCGACGCGCGCGATTTCGACCTCGACAGCCTGCGCGGGCAAATCGGCATCGTCATGCAGCAGTCGCTGCTCTTCAACGCCACCATCGACGAGAATATCGCCTATGGCAAGCCCGAGGCCACGCGCGACGAAATCGTCGCCGCCGCCAAATCCGCCAATGCCCACGACTTCATCTCCGAGTTCCCCGATGGCTACCTTACCGAAGTGGGCGAACGCGGCGTCACCCTGTCTGGCGGGCAAAAGCAGCGCATCGCCATCGCCCGCGCCCTGCTCATCGACCCGCGCATCCTGATCCTGGACGACGCCACCAGCAGCGTCGACACCCGCACCGAGCACCTGATTCAGCAAGCGCTGGAGCGGATCATGGTGGGCCGCACGACCTTCGTCATCGCCCAGCGCATGAGCACGATCCTGAAAGCCGACCAAATCATCGTCCTGCGCGATGGCGAGATCATCCAGCGCGGCACGCACGAAAGCCTGCTGCGAGACGGCGGACTCTATGAAGAGATTTACAAATTGCAGCTCGAGGAGCAGGAACGCGTCCGGCGCGAGGCGATCATCGCCGGCATCATCAAGCTCCCGCTGGACGAGCGGCGCTCCACCCAGCAGTTCCGCGCCCTGATCGACCGGCTCGCGGGCAAGTATTCGAATTAACCGAGGCAAGAAGACTGGCGCGTATGGCCATCCTGAATCGAAGAAAACTGAAGTCGCTCGTCGCGAAAGACAAAGGCGACCAAGCGGAACCCACCATCCTCGAAATCGACGACGATCACAAACCGGGATTCGACCGCGAGGTCACCGCCCGCCTCTTCTCATATCTGCTGCCCCACCGCAAAGACCTGGGCGTCGCCGTCGTCATGATGATGTTCAGCGTGCTCGCCAATGTCGCCAGCCCGCCCTTGATTGGCTGGGCGATCGACGAGGGCATCAGCAAGCGCGACATGTCGGTGCTCGCGGCCGGCGTCGTCGCCTTCGTCGTCCTGCAGCTGCTCGGTTTCATCGGCTTTCGCGTGCAGCTGCGCAACATGGCGGTCATCGGGCAGACGATCATCCAGACCCTGCGCAACCAGCTCTTCGACCATGTTCAGTACCTGTCGATCGGCTTCTTCGCGGAATACGAGGTCGGCCGCCTGATCGCCCGCGTGATCAGCGATGTCAATGTCGTGCGCGAAGCCGTCACCTTCGCCGCCGTCGGCACCATCCGCGAAGTCTTGATGCTCTTCGGCATCATCATCTCGATGATCCTCATCAACGTGCCGCTGACTATCGTGGCTTTCACCGCCCTGGTCATCCTGACGGTCATCGCCAATTACTGGCGGATATACGCCCGCGAAGCCTATCTGCGCGTCTCGGACTCCAACGCCAAGGTCTACGCCGAGCTCTCGGAAGCCTTCAATGGCGTGCGCGTCACCCAAGCCTTCGCCCGCCAGCGGCACAACCGCGACCGCTTCACCGGCGAAATCAACATGGCGAGCCGAAACGCGGCCGAGCGCGCCACGCTGATCGCCAGCTTCTTTTATCCAACCGTCGAGATGATTGGCGGCGTCGCCACCGGCACGCTTATATCCGTCGGCGGCACGCTGGTCCTGGACGAGAAGATTTCCGTTGGCGTGCTGCTGGCTTTCATCCTCTACATCCAGCAATTCTTCTTCCCGATTCGCATGCTGGCGCGGCGTTTCAACCTGCTGCAGACCGTCATCGCCTCAGGCTATCGCATCTTCAAGCTGATGGATTTCCCGGTCGATATCCGCGACGACCTGGACGCCGAGGATTTGCCCGACATCAAGGGCAATATCCGCTTTGAAGATCTGTCGTTCCGCTATACGCGCGATGGCGAACTGGTGCTGAAGAACATTAACCTCGCGGTGACGCCGGGCGCGCGCGTCGCCTTCGTCGGTCATACCGGCGCCGGCAAGTCGACCATGGTCAAGCTCATCATGCGTTTCTACGACGCCACCAGCGGCCGCGTCACCATCGACGGCCACGACATCAGGCATATCAGCCAGAACAGCCTGCGCCGGCAGATCGGCGTCGTCCCGCAAGACACGCACCTCTTCTCCGGCAGCGTGATGGACAATATCCGCTATGGACGGTTGAACGCGAGCGACGACGAGGTCGTGGAGGCGGCAAAGGCGGTTGGCGCCCATCAGTTCATCAGCGACATGCCCGAAGGCTATCTCACCGATATCATGGAAGGCGGCGCCCTGCTGTCAACGGGCCAGCGACAGCTGCTGGCTTTCGCCCGCGCCCTGCTGGCCGACCCGCGCATTCTCATCCTCGATGAAGCCACCAGCAATATCGACACGCAGACCGAACGGCAGATTCAGCGCGCGCTGGAACACCTGCTCATGGGGCGCACCAGCTTCGTCATCGCCCACCGACTCAGCACCATCACCTCCGCCGACCTGATCGTGGTGATGGATCACGGCGAGATCATCGAAATGGGCAGCCACCAGGAACTGCTCGAGCAGGAAGGCGCGTATCACCAGCTATTCACACTGTTATAGACGGCAAGCGCGTTCAGCTATCCGCTGAAGAAGGCGGCAAGCCCCGCCAAAGCCGCGTCTGTAGGGGCGAGACTTGTCTCGCCCTCAATGCGGCGCTGGCGGTCAGCGCTTATTGTCTTCGTTGGGCGTGAAGCGCAAATCGCTCGCCCGCTTGATCGTCCTTTCGCCGAATCGGTCGCGCAGCTGATCGAGCGCGCTCTGCAAGCCTTCTGTCTGGCGCGAATCACCGGGCGCGTCCCATAAGCCGATCTGTCGATTGGGCGCGCCGAAACCGCCCAAACCAACGCCAATCAGCCGGACCGGCCTGCCCGCGATCCACGCTTGCTCAAAAAGCTGCCGGGCCGAACGGAAGATCTCGCTGTCGAGGTCCGTGGGATTCTCCAAGGTCAACTGCCGGTTCAAGGTCGTGAAATCAGCCCAGCGCAGCTTCAGCTTGATGGTCGCGCCGGCTAGCCCGGCCAAGCGCGCCTGCCGCCCGACGCCATCCGACAGGCGCCGCAGCGTCAGCTTCAATTCCGCCTCATCGGCGACATCCTTTGAGAATGTCACTTCTTTGCTGATCGACTTCGCCTCGCGCCCGGTCATCACGGGCCGGAAATCGATGCCTTGCGCTCGCCGCCAGATGTCCGCGCCCAGTTTGCCCAAGCGCGATACCAGCGCCGCCTCGGGCCAGTTGGCGACGTCGCCGACGGTGGTCAAGCCGAGCGCGCTGAGCGTTTCCGCATTCTTCGGCCCCACGCCCCATAGTCGCCGGATCGGCAGCGGCGCCAAAAAGCTGGCTTCCTCGCCCGGCGGCACGATGGTGATGGCTTGCGGCGGTTTGTCCTTTGGCTGGCGCGATTTGCCAACGGTGTTGGCCGTCTTCGCCACCAGCTTGTTGGTCGCGCCGCCCAATGAACAGGGCAAGCCGAGCTCGTCATGAATTCGCTGCTGCAACTTACGCGCGATCGCCTCAATGTCGCCCGGCAAAATGGTGACGTCAAGAAAGGCTTCATCTATCGAGAGCGGCTCGACATAAGGCGCCGTGTCGCGCAGGATAGCCATCACCGCCCGCGACCGTTCGCCATAGACGCCGCGCGTCTGCCCGACGACGATCAGATGCGGGCATAGCCGAATCGCCTGCGCCATTGGCATCGCCGAGCGCACACCGTATTTCCGCGCCGGATAGGACGCGGACGAGACGACGCCGCGTTCGTTCGGTTTGCCGCCCACCGCAATCGCCCTGCCGCGCAATTCCGGACTCAACTGCTCTTCTACCGCGCAGAAGAAGGCATCCAAATCAAGATGGAGGATCTTGCGTGTCTTCGGCATTAGCGCTGCGCCGCCACAATCGGGGCGAATACGATCATTCTACCGCATCTAATCGATAGAATATATTTTCTATGCTAGCATAGTTTGCTTCGTTTCTCAACTTGCGCCTGCACGGGAGTAATGATGCCTTTGATCATGCGCTTGCTCGCCACGAGCTTAAAGGGCTTGTCCGATACTCCGAATTTGGCGCCCCCACCCCCGACCGCCAGTGTCTATGCGGCGCGGCCCCTCCCGCCATCTCTGCAGCGGCCATCCCCAAAATAGGGGAAGGGGAGAAACCCTGAATACGTTCCGCGCGTTTCCGCCAATATTCGCTCTAATTCGTCACCTGTAGACACGCGCGCCGCCCTGTGACCGCCCACGCAAAAATCCTTGCGGCTCGCAACGTCAGCTCCCCTTCCCTAGCTTGCTGGGGCAAGTGGCCGGGGGATGGGGTGCGCCCTTCGCAATGTCTAAAGGGGCGTTTGACCCGCTTCGTTTACATGCAGCGCCAAAAGGGCCATGCTGTTGACCCTGCGTGTTTTAGGGCGAGACAAGTCTCGCCCCTACATTGAGGTATTCAGAAGATTGGATAGTTGGCTGAAAAATCCTTGGTTCAGCACGCCCGCTAGACGCCGCGCCGGCCGACAATCTACAAATCGCCGCAATGCCGCTATAATGCGCGCAGAAACATCCGCAACGATGTCAAGGGCAAGACATGCCACCTTCGATTCATCCAGAAGCGATTGAGGCGCTCGTCAGTGGCGAGATTGGCGCGCCGTCGAGCGTGCTCGGCCGCCATCAACAGGGCGACCTCCTCTCCATTCGGACGCTGCGCCCCTGGGCCGAGCGGGTTGACCTGGTGAATGAGACGACAGCCGAGCGCGTCCCGATGCGCCGATGCCATGCCGACGGGCTCTTTTACGCCGAGATGGATGCGACTTGGGCGAACGCGCCCTACCACTTTGAAGGCGTCGCCGACGACGGCAGCTGCGAAACCTGGGGCGATCCCTATTTTCATCCGCCGCTGTTGTCGGAGTACGACATCTACCTCTTCAGCCAAGGCAGGCACCGCGACATCTATCAGAAGCTGGGCGCGCATCCGCGTGAGATCAAGGGCGTGGCCGGCGTCAACTTCGCCGTTTGGGCGCCCAACTGCTACAAGGTCGCCCTAATTGGCGATTTCAACCGCTGGGACGAGCGCGTCCATATCATGGAAAACAAAGGCGATTCGGGCGTCTGGGAGATCTTCGTGCCCGGTCTCGCGGCCGACGCCCGCTACAAATTCGAAGTCCGCTCGCATAATCGCGGCTATCGCGCGCAAAAGTCCGACCCCTACGGATTCTATGCTGAATTGCGTCCGCAGACCGCCTCCATCGTCTACGATCTCGATGAATATCATTGGAACGACAGCGACTGGATGAGCGCCCGCGCCGAGACCGATCCGCTCTCGCAGCCCATGAACATTTATGAGCTGCACCTGGGCTCCTGGCGGCGCAAGGACGGCGACGAGTTTCTAAGTTATAGCGAGCTGGCGGACGCGCTCCCGACCTATCTCGTGGAATCGGGTTATACGCACCTGGAGCTGCTGCCGGTCGCCGAGCATCCGCTGGACGCCTCCTGGGGCTATCAGGTGACCGGCTATTTCGCGCCGACCAGCCGCTATGGCGCGCCCGCCGACTTCATGCGCCTCATCGACAGCTGCCACCAGCATGGCATCGGCGTCATCCTCGATTGGGTGCCCGCCCACTTCCCCAAAGACGAGCACGGCTTGAATTATTTCGATGGCACGCACCTCTACAGCCACGAAGATCCGCTGCTGGGCGAACACCCCGATTGGGGCACGATGATCTTCAATTACGCCCGCAGCGAAGTCCGCAGCTTTCTGCTCTCCAACGCCCTGTTCTGGCTGAAGGAGTATCACATAGACGGCTTGCGCGTGGACGCGGTGTCGTCGATGATCTATCTCAATTTCTCGCGCGAGGACGGCGACTGGCGACCCAATGAATATGGCGGGAATGAGAACCTGGCCGCCCTCGCCTTCCTGCGCGAATTCAACGAAGTCGTTCATGCCGAAGCGCCCGGCGCCATCACTATCGCCGAAGAATCCACTTCCTGGGCGATGGTCTCGCGCCCGACCTATATCGGCGGCCTCGGCTTCACGCTCAAGTGGAATATGGGCTGGATGCACGACACGCTGAACTACATGGCGCGCGAGCCGGTGCATCGCCGTTATCATCACCATCAGATTACTTTCGCACTGCTCTACGCCTTCAGCGAGAATTTCGTTTTGCCGCTCTCGCACGATGAGGTGGTGCATCTCAAAGGCTCGCTCATCGGCAAGCTGCCGGGCGATTACTGGCAGCAATTCGCGGGCCTGCGGCTGCTCTTCGGCTATCAGATGACGCAGGTCGGCAAGAAGCTCAATTTCATGGGCAACGAGATCGCCCAGTTCGCCGAATGGAGCGAAGACCGCAGCCTCGACTGGCATTTGCTGGATTACGAGAAACACGCCCAATTCCACGCCTTCGCGCGCGACCTCAATCATCTGTATCGCGGGCAGCCCGCGCTGTGGCAGCTGGATTTCGAGGGGGCTGGCTTCCGCTGGATCGAAGCCAACGACGCCGATTACAGCGTCTACAGCTATATCCGCTTCGCCGAGGACAGCCGCGACTTTCTGGTCGTCATCTTGAATTGCACGCCCGTCGTCCGCGAAAACTATCGCATTGGCGTCCCCGAAGCCGGCTTCTACCTCGAGCTGCTCAACAGCGACGCCAGCGTCTATGGCGGCGGCAACGTCGGCAACGCGGGCGGCGTATTCAGCGATGACTTTGCGAGCCACGGCCTGCCCTTCAGCGTCCGCCTGCGCCTGCCGCCCCTTGGGATCTTGATTCTGAAAATCGGCAACCCCAGCGGCTGCGAATTGTAGACACGCGCGCGATAGAGCCGCCGCCCACGCAAATGAAATCGTGTTGGTTACGGGCGAGTCGCCGCCTCGCCCTTACGGATCCAAACCAAAGGATCTAGCTGTAGGGACGTTACGCTGTAACGCCCGTTGACAAAATTGGCAATGTAAACTGAGGCGAGACTTGTCTCGCCCACAAATCGTCAGTCATTCCCCAATTCATCCTGCGGCCTGCCGTCTTGGCGGAGGCGTCAGCAGCGCCGCTGCCAGCACCAGCAGACACAAGGCCGCGCCCAGCCACAGCGCCGGATCATAAGCGCCGCTCAAATCAAAGCTCACGCCAAATATCGCCGGCCCCAGCGCGCTGCCAATCACGCTGGAGGTGTAGACGAAGCCGCGGATCTCGCCCTGGAAGCGCCGCCCAAAGAGATTGGGCCAGACCGCGCCGTCGAAAACGTAGCCGATGCCCATGCCCAGCCCAAAGGCGAAGGCGTAAGCGACAAGCTGCCAGGTCTCGCGCATGCTCATCGCCAGCGCCGACGCGCTCAACAGCGCCAACATCTGCAGGGCGGCGACATAAGAGGGCTTGAAGCGGTCGATCATATAACCGGCGAGCAGCGCCGAAGCGGCCGCGAAGAGCGAAATGAGCGCGAAAGTCTCGGTCGCCACCTGCGCGCTGTGATCCAAGACCCCGAATATCGAGACCTGATGCAGGATGAGCCCGGTGCCCCAGGCCGAAGGCAATATGCGCGCGGCGATGAAGACCCAGAGCATGGGCGTTCGCGTCGCTTCTTTGAGCGTCCAGTTGTCTTCGCCGCCTCCGGGCTGCGCAGCGCTGTCGCCGGCGTCAGTCGCGGCATTATCCGGCAGCAGCCCGTAGCGCTCGGGTTTGTCGCGCATCAAGAGGGCGAAAAACGGCAGAACCAGCGCCGCCACGCCACAACCCAGGACGACAAAGGCTTGCCGCCAATCCAGCGCCTCCAGGAGCGCGCGCAGCAGATTGACGTAAATGCCCTGAAACAAGGCGAATGCCAGCGCCAGCAACGCCATCATCCGGCCCCGACGCAGCCGAAACCAGTTCGCCACCGCCGTCGAACTCACCAGCGTCAGGGCGCCTTGCCCCAGCCCGCGCAAGCCCGCGAAGGCGAAAAATAGCATGATCGGACCATTGATCAGCGAGCTCGCGACCAGCACGGCGAAGAAGAGGATGCCGATTATCACGCCGACCCGCCGGTTGCCTAGCGCGTCGATCTGCCGGCCGACCCAGGTCAATGCCAGCGACGCCACGAAGGTGCCCAAGCCATACAAGCCACTGACCGTCGTCCGATCCAGCCCGAAATCTTCGATGAAGAAATCCATGAAGAGCGAGACCGAAAAGCTCTGGCCCGGCGAGCTGCATATCGCGCCGATCAAGGCGACCAGCCAGACGACCCAGCCGTAGTAGACGGGGCTGGCCGCCACCAGCCGACTGTGGGCCGGCGCTCTCGCCGCCAGTTTCATGCCACGCGCTCCTCGGCCTCGCGTCACGGATTGAACGATTATAGAAGTCAATCCAGGAATTGACAGTCAAACCGCGCGCCACATGCTAGAATCGACAGTTAGTGTGTTACAGTTAGACTATAGCGATCGGAATCGCGAGCCCGCGGGGTCGCCGTGCCAGCGGGCCAGCGCCGCCGCGTCCAATTGATTGTTCGAAAGTCGATTTGGCATGAAGATCCCCTCTGACCTTGAAATCGCGCAGAACGCCAGCCTGCTCCACATTGACGAGATCGCTGAAGAGATGGGGCTGGATCCGGCGACCGACCTGGAGCATTACGGCAAGCACGTCGCCAAGATCAACCTCGACGCGCTTGAGCGTCTGCAATCCAGACCGGACGCCAAATATGTCGACGTAACCGCGATCACGCCGACGCCGCTGGGCGAGGGCAAATCCACCACCACGGTCGGCATCGGCCAGGCGATGAAGCATATCGGCAGAAGAGCGATCATCACCGTGCGTCAGCCCTCGCAGGGTCCCACCTTCGGCATCAAAGGCGGGGCGGCCGGCGGCGGTTACAGCCAGATCGTGCCGATGGAGAACTTCAACCTGCATTTGACCGGCGACATCCACGCCATCGGCGCCGCGCATAATCTCATCGCCGCCATGCTGGACGCGCATATCTATCACGGCAACGCCCGCAATATCGACATTCACAACATCCCCTGGCGCCGCGTGGTCGACCTCAACGACCGCGCCCTGCGCAATATCATCGTGGGTTTGGGCAAGCGCTTTGACGGCGTGCCGCGCCAATCCGGTTACGACATCACGGTCGCCTCGGAGATCATGGCCATCCTGGCGCTGACGACCTCGCTCCAGGACATGCGCGCGCGCATCGGCAAAATGGTCGTCGCCTACGACCGCGACAAGCAACCGGTCACCGCCGACGACATCCAGGCGGCCGGCGCCGCCACCGTGCTGATGAAAGACGCGATCAAACCAAATCTCATGCAGACGCTGGAGAATACGCCCGCCCTGGTGCACGCGGGCCCCTTCGCCAATATCGCCCATGGCAACTCGTCCATCATCGCCGACCTGATCGCCATGAAATGCGGCGACTACGTCGTCACGGAATCCGGCTTTGGCGCGGATATCGGCGCGGAGAAGTTCTTCAACATCAAGTCACGCGTCAGCGGGCTGAAACCGAACGCCGTCGTGGTCGTCGTCACTATCCGCGCCCTCAAAGCGCACACCGGCAAATATACGATTATCCCGGGCAAGCCGATTGACCCGGCGCTCAAGGCAGAAAATGTCGCCGATGTCGAAGCCGGCGCCGTCAATATGATTCGCCACCTGGAAAACCTCATGAAATTCGGGGTCAATCCGGTGGTCGCCATCAACGTATTCGCCGATGACACGGCCGCGGAAATCGACGCCGTCCGCGAAATCGCCTTGGCCAATGGCGCGACTGGCGTGGCGGTGGCCCGGCACTGGGCGGAAGGCGGCGCCGGCGCGGCTGAGCTCGCCGAGATGATCGTCTCCGCCTGCGAGCTGCCAAACGACTTCCGCCTGCTCTACCCGGACGACATGGCGATCAAGGACAAAATCGAGACCATCGCCCGGGAGATCTACCGCGCGGACGGCGTCGATTATTCGCCGATCGCCAGCCGCAAAATCCGCCAATATGAAGACCAGGGGCTGCGTTCGCTGCCGATCTGCATGGCGAAGACGCACCTGAGCCTCAGCGACGACCCCAAACTCAAGGGCGCGCCCGATGGCTTCCGCATCAGCATCACCGACATTCGCGCGTCGGCGGGGGCCGGCTTCATCTACCCGCTCTGCGGCGACGTGCGCACGATGCCAGGCTTGGGGCGGCGGCCAGCGGCGATGAATGTGGATATCGACGAAGACGGCAAAGTCGTCGGCTTGTTCTAAATGAGTAACATGGCGCGTCTGCAAGCTGTAGGGGCGTTACGCTGAAACGCCCGCCACCGGGAGCATCGTTGCGCGGGCAAACCTGCAGGTGAATCCGATGTGTCGAATCACCCTGAATTTGTAAACCGTGCGTCGCGGGCGACCCAGCGGCTCGCCCCTACAGCGAATCAGTTCATTGACATTTGTTTGCGAGGCCGCATTGACAAGCGCAGACAGCAGCGAATCCTCCATCAGCCGCCATGCCTTCGATTATCAGCCGCCAGCGATCAATGGCGACTTCCTGGGCAAGCACGTCATCTCGGTCGACCAGTTTCAGCGGCGCGACCTTGATATCCTCTTCGACGCCGCCACCTCGATCCGCAAACGCATCCGCACCCAGGATCGCGGGCTGACCGAGCTCTGCGCCGGCAAGGTGATGGCGTCGCTCTTCTTTGAAGCGAGCACGCGCACCGACATGTCTTTTCAATCGGCGATGCGCCGTCTGGGGGGCGATGTCATCGCCGTCAGCAACGGCGTCCGCTTCTCATCCATGTACAAGGGCGAAAACCTGTCCGACACGATCCGCGCGACCGGCTGCTACAGCGACGTCATTGTGCTGCGCCACCCTGAAATCGGCTCGTCCTACGAAGCCGGCTACTACCTCGACCTGCTCAACGCGCGCATCGACAACCCGACCGTAGCCATCAGCGGCGGCGACGGCATCGGCGAGCACCCGACCCAAGCCCTGCTCGATATCTTCACCATATACGATCAGAAAAAGTCGCTCGATGGGCTGACGATCAGCCTGGTCGGCGATCTCAAGCATGGCCGCACCGTGCATTCGCTGGCGAAGCTGATCGCCTATTACGACGCCGCGGATGTCCGGCTCTGCCTGGTGGCGCCGGAGAGCCTGGCCATGCCCGCCGATATCAGCGATCTCGTGCGCGCTCACGGCATCAATGTCGTCCAAACTGACGATCTCAGGGACGTCATCGCCGAGACCGATGTGATCTATTGGACGCGCGTGCAGGAAGAGCGATTCGCCGACCCATCGGACTACGAGCGCATCAAAGACCGCTTCATCATGACGCCCGCCGTGCTGGCCGCTGCGCCGCCCGCGGCGATTCTGATGCACCCGCTGCCGCGGAAACACGAGATGGGCACGCGCCAGGACCACGATGTCCTGGATAGCGACCCGCGCTCCATCTATTTTGAGCAGATGGAAAACGGCATGTTCGTGCGCATGGCGCTGCTGGTCAAGGTGCTGCGCGGGGTGTATGTCTGATGCCGCAAATCACGATCCACGGCATGATCGACCCGCATACGCACCTGCGCGATCTCGACTGGTCGCATAAAGCCACCTTTGAATCCGAGACGAAAGCGGCCATCGCCGGCGGCTATTGGGCGGCTTTTGATATGCCAAACACCGCGCCATCGACAGTCGACGACGCCCGCCTTAGCGAGAAGCTCGCGCGCATCGACCGAAGCGCCCATTGCGATTGGGGGCTCTACTTCGGCGCGTCGCAAGCCGATAACAGCGCCGAATACGAGCGCATCGCCGCGCGCGTCTGCGGCTTGAAAATATACAACAACTCGACCACCGGCGACCTGCTGATCGATTCCAGCGCCATGCGCGAACGACATTACCGCGCCTGGACATTCAATCGGCCGATCGCCGTGCACGCCGAAGAAGAGACCGTCGCCAATATCCTGGAGCTCGTGCGCAAGTACCGCCAGCCGACGCATTTCCTGCACATCAGCAGCGAATACGAGATCAAGCTCTTGACGCGGGCGAAGGAAGACGGATTGCCGGTCACCGTGGGCGTCTGCCCGCATCATCTGCTTTTGACGGAAGACGACTTGCCCGCATTGGGCGCCTATGGCATGATGAAGCCGCCGCTAAAGCGAAAGTCGGACGCGCGCGCGCTTTGGCGGGCGATACGCCTGGGCGTGGTCGATATCATCGAATCCGATCACGCGCCGCATTCCATCGCCGAAAAAGAATCCGACGAATCGACTTATGGCGTGCCGGGAATCGAGACGACCTTGCCGCTGATGCTGCAAGCGGTCAAGGAGAGCCGCCTGCCGCTGCAGCGAGTCTGTGACATGGTGTCGCTAAACGTCCAGCGAATCTGGCGCATCCAGCCCTACCCCAAGACCTACACGGTGGTCGATACCGATTGCGGCTATGTGATAGAGCGCGCGGGTTTATTGACGAAATGCGGCTGGTCGCCCTTTGAGGGCATGAATGCCGGCGGGCGGGTGATCGAAGTTTGGATACGCGGTCATAAGGTGTACGATGGCGAACGGGTCTTGAGCGCGCCGGGCTTCGGCCGAAATCTTTTTGGATTCGTGGCATGAGCGCGCGATGCCAGGCAATCTGCGTTGGCTTAGTGGACTGGCTGTATTCCAGTTTCGCGCGTTCAATGCTGTTTCGAATGGAAGCCCAGCGAGGGCACGATATTGCGCGCGGCCTCTTGCGCATCATAGATAGACTCCCGTTCTCATTCGCGTTGGCCGCGTTCTGTCGTTCAATTCTCGTTACACGTCAGACGACGAGAGTAGGCGGCGTCGTTCTGAGTCAGAGGCTGATACTGGCGGCGGGGATTTTGAAGGGCGCTCAAAAGCCGGCCCGAGGAAGGGCTTCGGAAGCCGCCGCGCGCAAGGTTTACGACATTCCTGGATGGAGATTTGTGCCTTCGCTGGCTGGACCAGTCGAATTCGGCTCCTTCACCCGCCACCCGCGAGCGGGCAATACCGGCAAAGTCGCTTGGAGGACTGAAGAGAGCAGATCTACTCAGAATCGCATCGGCTTGAGAAATGTGGGCGCATGCGACGCCGCCCAGTTTCTCGCTCAACGCGCGCGGGCCGGGCAACTCACCAAAGAATACGGCATCAACATTGCCGTCACGCCAGGGGTAACAGACATAAATGATCAGAAACGCGATACAATCGAGGCGCTCGACTACTTTCTGGACGCGGAAGTCCACCCCGCCTGGTTCACCCTCAATCTCAGCTGCCCGAACACGGAGGACGACCCCCTTCATAATCAACTGGCAAACAATATGCGACTGCTTTGCCGCGCCTTCGTCAACAGACTTCAAGAGCGCGCGGACGACCGTCAGATCCCGCTGTGGATCAAGATTGGACCCGGCCTTTCGCCACGGCAATACCACTTAATCATGCAAGTCGCGCAGGAAACCGGTGTTCGCGCCGTCATCGCCACCAACACGCTGGCCAAACCCAGTCCGGACGATGACCGCCAGCAAGCGGGCGTCGGCGGTGGCGAGCTCTTCCCGCAGGCATTGGAGGCTGTCCGGCAGCTGCAAGCCGAGAAAAACCGCCAGGGCTACGATGTCGACGTCATCGCTTGCGGCGGCATTCTCGATGGCGAGTCGCTGCTGGCGTATGAAGAACTTGGCGTCAAAGCGGCGCAGTATTGGTCGGCGCTCGTCTATCGCGGTCCCTTCGCCGCCGCCATAATTGAACATGAAAATGCAAAGCTCAAACGCCGCCCCGAACACCAAGCGATCCAGCGCGAAAGCCTTGCTTGATATCGGCGCGATCGGCTTCTCGCCCGCGTCGCCGATCACCTTCAAGTCGGGCATTCGGTCGCCGGTCTACGTCGATAATCGCCAGCTGATCTACCATCCGGCCGCCTGGCGCGTCATCATCGAGGGCTTGGGATCGCTGATTGCATCCCAGAATCTGGACTTCGATCTCGTCGCCGGGGTGGCTGTCGGCGGCGTGCCGCACTGCTCGGCGCTCGCCTATGTTTTGGGCGCGCCTTCCGTATTTATTCGCAAAGCGAGCAAGGGACATGGCAAGGGCAATCGCATCGAAGGCGGTTCGGTAGATGGCCGCCGCGTTCTCCTCGTGGAAGACCTCGTCACGACCGGCGGCAGCAGCCTATCCGCGGTGGCGGCGCTGCGGCAAGCCGGCGCGCGCGTCAGCGACGTGCTGGCGATCGTCAGCTACGGCTTCGGCGAGGCGCGGCAAGCCTTCGCGCGCGACGACCTCGCTCTGCATGTCTTGACCGACTTCGAGGCCGTGCTCGCGCTGGCGCAGGAGCGGCAAACGCTGACCATGACGCAAGTCGCCGTCATTCGCGCCTGGCTGGCTGATCCCTACGCGTGGTCGCCGACTAGCTGATGACCGCCATCGACAAATACGATTCCCGCGCCCGCGCCATCGGCTCGCTCCTCTGCGTGGGCTTGGATAGCGACCTTGAAAGGCTGCCGGCCGCCTTCCGCGCCGATCCCGCGCCGCAGCTGGCGTTCAACCGCCACATCATCGAAAGCACCGCCGATTATGCCGCCGCCTTCAAATTCAACATGGCCTTCTACGAGGCGAATGGCGATGCGGGCTGGCGGCAATTGGCGGATTCCGTTGGCTATCTGCGCGCGCGCCACCCAGCTATCTTGACGATTTGCGATGCTAAACGCGCCGATATCGGCAATACCAGCGCCGCCTACGCCCATGCCATCTTCGAGCGGCTCGGCTTCGACGCCGTCACCCTGAACCCCTACCTGGGCCGCGACGCGCTGCAGCCCTTCCTCGATCACGCCGAAAAAGCATGCGTCATCCTCTGCCGCACCTCCAATCCCGGCTCCGCCGAGCTGCAGAATCTGCGCTTTGGCGACAAAGCCCTTTGGCAAGTCGTCGCCGAGAAAGCCGCTGGCGAGTGGAACGCAAAGGGCAACTGCATGCTCGTGGCTTCGGGACGAAACCCGCGCGAAATCGCCGCCATCCGCGCCATCGCCGGCGACATGACCCTGCTCGTGCCTGGCATCGGCGCTCAAGGCGGCGACATCAAAGCCGTGATCGAAGCGGGCCTCGCCAGCACGGGACGCGGCCTGATCATCAATTCCGCGCGCGGCATCATTTTCGCCGACGATCCCGCCTGCGCCGCCGCCCGCCTGCGCGATCGAATCAATGCCGAGCGCGAAGCCGCCGGCTAGCAGGGGTTCGCTGACGCGCCGCCATGTCCGCCACGATTAAGCCGCCCGCCAAGACCCGCGTCTTCGAGAAGACCAGCCTCATCCATACGACGCTCGCGGAGCTGACTCGCTTTCACTCGGCGCCGCTCGCCCTGGCCAGCTTGACGCCGCCGCCGATTCAAATGCGCGTCCGGCGCGACGACCGCCGGTCGCTCACCGATGGCGAGATCGAATTCACGCTCTGGTTTGGCCCCCTGCCCATCCGCTGGATCGCCCGCCACGAAGCGGGGCCCACGCCCAACTCCTTCGCCGACCTCCAAATCAAGGGTCCGCTCGCGTATTGGCGGCATGAGCATATTTTTCTCGAAGCGCCCGGCGGCGTCGCGCTGACCGACCGCGTGACCCTGGCGCACCAGAATGGTCTCAAGGGCATGCTTACGCGCCTGGCATTCGACGGCGTCCCATTGTGTCTGCTCTTCGCCTACCGTCATTGGCGCACCCGCCGCGCCTTAAAAGCCAGTTGAGCGCTTTCCGCAGGATTTGCCAAGCTGAAGCCCTTGCTGTATCTTAACTTCACCGGTCATTCGGTCTTTTGGAAGCCCCCAATGCCAGCCTGTTTCCGCCTCCAGCGCGGCTGCAACGCAAGAGGCTTGCGACGCTCGCCTGCGCGGTTGGCAAGCGAGATAACGCGATGACAAAAGCCGTCATCGTCATCGGCGCGGGCATCGGCGGGCTGGCGGCGGCGCTCCGGCTGGCGCAGGCCGGCTGCGACGTCACGGTTTTGGAGAAGAATCCGCGAGTTGGCGGGCTGCTCGGCGCCACCCAGGCGCGCGGCTTCAGCTGGACGCCGGGACCGCCGGCTTTTGGGGCTTTGCCGCAGCTGCGTGCGCTCTTCGAAACGCTCGGGCGCGACCTGGACGACTATCTGCGCTTGCAGCCGCTGGATCCACAGACGCGCTTCTTCTACCCGGATGGCGAAGCATTCAACATCCACCGCGATTGGACGGAAACAACCGCGGAAATCGCCCGCATCCAGCCGGACGATGTCGCGGGGTATTTGCGATTTCTGGCTTTCGCCGCCCGCGTCCATGCCAGTCGCCGTTACGGCTTCGGCCCGCGTGAATCGGCAGCCGGCGCCTTGTTTTTGAGCTGGCTAAGCGCCGGTCCCTTCCGCAGCGCCAGCAGCGCAAGCAGCCGATTCGTCCGCTCGGAGCAGATTCGGCGCGCCCTCGCCCATTGCCTTAGCCACAGTGGCGGCAGCGTGTACGCCCTCCCGGCCGCGCTTTGCGAGCTGGCGCATACGCTGCTCAGCGATGGGCTGTGGCATCCGCGCGCCGGGCTCCAGGCTATCCCCCAGGCGCTCGCCAAGCTGGCGGCTGAATTCGATGTGAGCATCCGCCTGGCTTGCCCCGTCGGACGGATCGTGATCGAGCGAGAGCGGGCGGTCGGCGTGGCGCTGGAAAAGGATGACGAATTCCTGCGCGCCGATGCCGTCATCTCCAGCATCGACCCCATTTCCACCGCTCGTTACCTGCTGCCGGCCGACGCGATATCGCCGGTCGCGCTGCGCCGGCAAGTGAAGACGCCCATGTCCAGTTCCGCCTTTTTCTTGCTGCTGGGCATCCGCGGGTCATTTCACCGGCTCGCGCATTACAACGTCTTTTTCTCCGCCGACGGTCGGGCGGAAGCCGACCAGCTTTTCCAGCGCGGCGCCCTGCCCGACGACCCCACGATATCGCTGACGATCACCAGCAAGACCGACCCGGGCGACGCGCCCGTCAATCAGGAGAATTGGCTGATGCAGGTCCAGGCTCCGCCGCTGTCGGCGCGGATCGACTGGTCGACGGAGGCGGCCACCCTTCGCGATCGGATCCTGGCCATCCTCGAGAACCGACACGGGCTTGACCTGCGCGACCGGATTCGCGTCGAAAAGCGGATCACGCCGGTTGATCTGGCGCGGCATTTGGGGGTCTGGCGCGGCGCGCTTTATGGGCCCTTGCCACATGGCCGGCGCACGGCGCTGAATCCCCCGCAGATTCGCAGCCCATACGCGGGCCGGCTATATCAGGCGGGGAATGCGGTTATTGCTGGCGGGGGAATGCCACATGCATTGCTATCGGCGGAAGCGGCGGCGGCCGCCCTGTTGCGAGACCTCCGGTAGAGGCGCGGCATACGGATTCACGGCTTCGACATCATCAGCAGCGACAGAAGTCCCTTCTGCGCGATCGCCCCGTCCTGCTTGACGATCCGCGTATCGAGGACGACCGTGCCGCCGCCCAAACGACGCGCCGCTTTTTTGTCGATCACCTTCAATTCGACATGAATCGTATCGCCAATATAGACCGGGCTGCTGAATTTCATCTCCAGCCCGCGGAAGCCCAAGACCGTGCGCTCAAGAATCCCCAGCTGATAGGCTTGCCCGACGGCGTAACTCAGCGTCAGCAGCCCGTGCGCCACGCGTTGCCCCATGAACGCGCCTTTGGCGTAATCGGCATCCGTGTGCATGGGATTGTAGTCGCCGGTGAGGGCGGCGAAGTTCACCAAATCGGCTTCGGTGATGGTGCGTCCGCGCGTGCGCAGCGTCGCGCCCAGCTCGAATTCTTCAAAGTAGAGACCGCGCGGTCCGTCCGGTTCCATTTTCATTGGCAGCTCTTCAAGCTTTCGGGCGACTCACAGGGTCGCCCCTACATGACCTTTCTCCCGCCGCGGGCGACCTGATAGCTCGCCCCTGTTTTATTCGCGAATGATATCGACGGGCGTTACAGCGTAACGCCCCTACGGCTTTGTCTTTTGATGACGACTTGTAGGGGCGAGGCGGTGACTCGCCCTTAACCAACGCGAATTCTATTGCGTGGGCGGTCGCTTAGCGGCGCGTGTGTCTACATGGCGTTTCTCCCGCGGCGGACGACCTGATAGCTCGCTCCTGCACACGCGTTTTTCCTGCGGCGGACGACCTGATAGCTCGCCCCTACAAGGGCGGGAAGGCGTTGCCGATAAGCGGCGCGATCACCAGCGACACAATCGCCAGCAGCTTCAACAGGATATTCAGCGATGGGCCCGAGGTGTCTTTGAAGGGATCGCCAACGGTATCACCGACGACAGCCGCCTTGTGCGCGTCCGAGCCTTTGCCGCCCAAATTGCCGGCTTCGATGTGCTTCTTGGCGTTATCCCAGGCGCCGCCCGCATTCGCCATCATCACCGCCAGCATAAAGGCGGAAACAAGCGAACCCAGCAAGACGCCCACGAGCGACACCGGCGCGATGAACTCGCCCAGAACGTTGCCGTTGCCGACCACCGCCAGCAGCGCCATGCCCACCGGCACGCCAACCGCGATCACGCCCGGCAGCAGCATCTGCCTGATGGCGCTATCGGTGCTGATCGCCACGCAGCGCTCGTAATCCGGCTCCGCCTCGCCTTCCATGATGCCCTTGATTTCGCGGAACTGGCGCCGCACTTCTTCGACGATCTGCTGGGCCGCGTCGCCAACCGCCACCATCGTCAAGGCGCTGAAGACGAAGGGCAGCAAGCCGCCGATGAAGAGCCCAGTGACAAATTGCGGATTCAGCAGCAAGGCCGCGGGATTGACCGCCGCGCCCAAAGCCGAGCTGCCGCCGGCCGTCAGCGCCGTGATGAAGGCGGCTGTCAGCGCCAGCGCCGTCATCGCCGCCGAGCCAATCGCGAAACCCTTGCCCGTCGCCGCGGTCGTATTGCCCAGGCTGTCCAGGGCGTCGGTGCGGTCGCGCACTTCTTCCGGCAGGTCCGACATTTCCGCGATGCCGCCGGCGTTATCCGCCACGGGTCCATAAGCATCGGTCGCCAGGGTGATGCCCAGGGTCGAGAGCATGCCGACCGCCGCCACCGCCACGCCGTATAAGCCCGCCTGCGAGGTCGCCAGCAGGGTCACCACCACCACGATGATGACCGGCGCCAGCGTGCTCATCATGCCCAGCGCCAAGCCGCGAATGACCACGATGCCGGCGCCGCCCTCCGCCGATGCCGAAAGCGCCTTGGTCGGTCCATAGGTATCGGCGGTGAAATACTCGGTGAAATAGCCAATCAGCACGCCGCCAACCAGCCCGCTCAGCGTCGCGATAATCACGCCCATGCCCTTGTCGCCGAATGGCAGGCTCAAGCCAAGGATGACGATGACTACCGCGATCAAGCCCGAGGCGCTGTAAATCCCGGTGCGGATGCTGCCCAGCAAGCGCTCTTGATCGGCGCCTTCATCGGTTTTCACCAGGAAGCTGGCGATGATGCTGACGATCAAGCCAGCCGTCGCCACCAGAATCGGGAAGACTTGCGCCGCTAGCAAGCCGTCGTCCACGAAGATCCCGGCGGTCGTCGCCAGCGAAATCGCCGCGATGATGGAGCTGGCGTAACTCTCAAAGAGGTCCGAGCCCATGCCCGCGACATCACCGACGTTATCGCCAACGTTATCGGCAATCGTGGCGGGGTTGCGCGGATCATCTTCCGGGATGCCCGCTTCGGTTTTGCCCACCAGATCGGCGCCCACGTCAGCCGCCTTGGTGTAGATGCCGCCGCCGACGCGCGCGAATATCGCAATCGAAGTGCCGCCGAAGCCGAAGCCCGCCAGCGCCGAAGCCGCCTGCGCCGCATCGCCCAGCTGATTGACGAAGGTGATGAAGAGCAGACTGATGCCCAGCAGCGCCAGCGAGACCACCATGGTGCTCATGACCGTGCCGCTGGCGAAAGCCACGCGCAAGCCCTGATTGAGGCTCTGCGAAGCCGCCTGCGCCGTGCGCACATTGGCGCGCACCGCGATGTACATGCCGATATAACCCGAAAGCCCCGATGCCAGCGCGCCGACGACGAAAGCCACCGCCGTCAATATTGACATGCCGGAGCCGGGCACCTGGCTCAAGACCGCCAAGGCGATCGTCACAATTAAAACCAGAATCGCCACCGCCCGGTATTCGCGGCTGAGAAAGGCTTGCGCGCCCGTCTGGATCGCCGCCGCGATCTGCTGCATGCGCGCCGAACCTTCGTCTTGCGAGAGCACAAAACTGCGCTGGTATAGCGCGAAAAGCAGCCCGATCAAGCCCGCCGCCACCGCGATGGCGACCGCCGTATTCATATCCATTTCCAAGTCACACTCCCCGTCAACTATCTCGGCGTCATTGCCGCTGCGGATTACCAAGCCAAGCATACTAACGCAGAACGCCACAATTGCAACACTGGAGTGGCGCGCCAAGATTACGAACTTTTGGCGCGATTCTGTGAACCGTCCGCCCTCGTCGAGAACTGTAGTCTCGCGCGCGATAATGACGCCGCCAATGCAAAAGAATTCGCGTTGGTTAAGGGCGAGTCACCGCCTCGCCCCTGTTTGCATTGCGGGCAGATTTCACCCCATCCCCCGGCCTCTTGCCCCAGCAAGCTAGGGAAGGGGAGTTGACGCTGCGAGCCGCAATGAATTTTGCGTGGGCGGTCGCTTTGCGGCGCGTGTGTCAACAAGGCTTTTCCGATACTCCGAATTTGACACCCCCATCCCCGACCGCCAGTGTCTACGCGCACCCCAAAATAAGGGAAGGGGAGACACCCTGGACACATACCGCGCCATTGCCGCTGCTATTCGCTCAAATTTCTCAGCTGTAGGGGCGAGCCGGTGGCTCGTCCCGCTCGCTGCGCAACCAGAACCTGGCGGAAAATCGTCAGTATCGGAAAAGCCTTACAGACCGTTATCAAATGACAAGGCTGTAGAGGCGTTACGCTGTAAGGTCCGCCTATGCGCCGGCGGAGGGCGAGACGAGTCTCGCCCCTGTTTACATTGCCGGCACATTTCACCCCATCCCCGACCGCCAGTGTCGACGCGGCGTGGCCCCTTGCCGTAGCGCAGCGTCTACGCGCGCTCTGCGAGCTAGGGAAGGTGAGCAGGAGGGACGAGCCGCCGGCTCGCCCCTACAAACGGCGTGGGACGCAAGGTATTTTGCGTGAGCGGTGGCTTTGCCGCGCGTGTGTCTACAGATTCGCATCGTGGAGCGCGCAAGGCTTTCACCCTGCCACACCAGACGGCATCAAGCCTATATGCGGAACATCGCCTATAATATGGACAGCGCAGGCACAATAGCTGAGGCGGCATGACGCGTTCGCTGCGAATTGGCGCGGCCGGCGAAAGAATCGCGCGCGGATACCTTCGCTCCAAAGGTTTTGCCATCCGCGACGCCAACTGGTCGACCACCTTTGGCGAGATTGACATCATCGCGCAGCGCGGCGAGCTGCTCGTTTTCGTCGAGGTCAAAACGCGCCGCAGCCCCGACACCGAAGCCGCCCTGGAAGCGGTAACGCCGGCAAAGCACGAACGCATGCTGAAAGCCATCTATCACTATCTGCACGAGCGCGATATCGACGCGGAGGCGCCATGGCGCATAGACGTCATCGCCGTCGCCATCGCCCCCGATGGCCGCCCGCGCGTCGACCACGTGGAGGACGCTTTTGACTGGTGAGGCGCGCCCGCTCGTCATCATCCTTGGTCCGACCGGCGTCGGCAAAACGAGCCTCGCCATCGAGCTGGCGGAGCGCTCAAACGGCGAAATTATCGGCGCGGACAGCCGGCAGGTATACCAGTACATGGACATCGGCACCGCCAAGCCGACCGCCGGGCAGCAGGCGCGCCTTCGCCATCACTTGATCGACATCGCGCCGCCGGATTACAGTCTCAGCCTCGCCGAGTATCAGGACGCCGCCTTTCGCGCCATTGACGACATTCATCAGCGTGGCAAGCTGCCTTTTCTCGTCGGCGGCACGGGGCAGTACATCACCGCGGTCGAAGAAGGCTGGTCGATCCCGCGCGTGCCACCCAGCCCGGAGCTGCGCGCCCAGCTTGAGCGATTCGCGCGAGAGCGTTCGCGGGCCGCCCTGCACGAGCGACTGCGCCAAATCGACCCGGCGGCCGCCGAGCGCATCCACCCCAACAACAGCCGCCGCGTCATCCGCGCCCTGGAAGTGCAAAAGCTCACCGGGCAAAAGATCAGCGCCCTGCAAGCGAAGCGTCCGCCGCCCTGGCGCATCCTGAGGCTCGGTTTGCAGCTGCCGCGCGAAGTCCTCTATCCGCGCGTTGACGCCCGCTTCAATCGGATGATCGACGCCGGGCTGGTGGATGAAGTCGCCCGCCTGCTCGACATGGGTTACGACCGCGCCTTGCCAGCGATGAGCGGCCTCGGTTATCGGGAAATCGCCGCCTGTCTGCTGGATGGCGCGCCGCTGGAAATGGCGATCGCGCGCGCCAAATTCCGCACGCACGATTTCATTCGCCGCCAGGACGTCTGGTTCCGCGGGCACGACAAGGGCATTCTATGGCATAATGTCGCTGAGATTGACTTGGCCGCGTTGACGCGGGCGCTCGACGAGTGGCGGGAAGGAGGCGATCAGCCGCAGTGCTGAAACTGGACCGCGGCGCCCCCAACTTTTTCATCGGCATCGTCCTCTTGGTCGCGCTGCTGGTGTTCGTCTTGCCCGAGCGACTGCCGGAAGCCATCGCCGGCCTGTCGCCCGATCTCGCCGCCGGCTTGCCCTGCGCGCGCCTGCCCGCCGCCAAAGACCTGGCCGCCCATCAGTCGATCCTGGGGCGTCAAACGCAGGACCCGCTGCAGCTGGCGCTGACTGCCAGCGATATCGGGGGAGACGGCGGACTGAGCCTGCGCCTGTCGGTGACGAATACGTCCTTGGGCACGGCGCCCATCGTCTTTCAGGCGGATAATATCGCGGTCGCCGAGCGGGTCGACGACAGCGATGGCTTTGGATTCAGCGTGAAGCCGGCGCCGGCCGAGGGCGGTCGCGCGCGCGTCAATCCCAATCCGCCGACCTATGAAGAAGGCGATATTCGGCTTTTGGGCCCGCGCCAGAGCTGCGTTCACGCCCTTCGGATCGTGGTCTCTTCCAAGATGATCGCGAATGGCGGCACGGTCCGCGCGATGTATCGCATGAAGACGGCCGGCGCCCAGCAGCCGCAGCGCGAGGGCATCCGCGAGATCTACCGCGATCAAGGGCTGGATATTCTCAGCGAGGGCGTGGTCTATTCACCAGAAACGCAAATCGCGGCGCGCCCGTGAATATGAAACCGGCAGAGGCGAGCCGCCCGCCAAAACGCAGCCTGCCGGGGCGACTCAGTAAAACCAGGTACGCAATGGAAAGACTCACCACCGCGGACACCGAGATTGAGAGAGTGCGCCGAGAGAAACGCAAGGGGTTTTCTCTGTGCCCTCAGAGTCTCTGTGGCTAAATTTTGTTTCACGACTTGCCTTGACTTGCTTCTGTGAGCCGCCCAAGGGAGACGACGCCTATGGACGCTAGCGAGGGACTGACCCATCTGGATGCGACTGGCGCAGCCGCCATGGTCGATGTCGGCGACAAAAGCCCCAGCCGGCGCATCGCCCGCGCGGCCGGGCGCGTCCACATGAAGCGCGCGACCCTGCGGCTGATTCAAGCCGGCGAGCTCAAAAAAGGCGACGTCTTCGGCGTGGCGCGCATCGCCGGCATCATGGCGGCCAAACGCGCCGCCGAGCTCATCCCGCTCTGCCATCCCCTGCCTTTGGACTCGATCGCGCTCAAGCTGGGCGTCAACGTGGAGGACAGCGCCATCGACATCACGGCGACTGTGAAGACGAGCGGCAAAACCGGCGTCGAGATGGAAGCGCTGACGGCGGTTTCCCTGGCCGCGCTGACGATTTACGACATGGCGAAGGCGGTCGACCGCGACATGCGCATCGCCGACATCCGCCTGCTGGAAAAACGGGGCGGGACCCGCGGCGATTACCTGGCGGCGGAATAGGGACAATTATGCAAATCACCGTGCTCTTCTTCGCCACCTTGCGCGATCGCGTCGGCGCCCGCCGGCTCGCCGTTGATCTCGACGAGGGGTCCGCCAGCATCGCAGGATTGCGGCGCGAATTGACGGCGCGCTACCCGGCCGCGGCCGACAATCTGGGCGTCGCCTTGGCCGCCATAAACGAAGAATTCGCCTTCGATCATGACCGCCTGAGCGCTGGCGACGAAGTGGCTTTCTTCCCGCCCGTCAGTGGCGGCGCCGCCACCGAAACCGCCCGCCCCGAGATCTTCCGCCTGCCGCGCGCGCCCTTCAGCCACGATGAGATCATCGCCGCCCTCACCACCAAAGACACTGGCGCCGTCTGCGTCTTCACCGGAACCGTGCGCGGCCGGACGTCCAGAGCGGGCCACCTGCCAGAAACCGCCTCGCTCGAATACGAAGCCTATGAAGCGATGGCGCTGGCAAAAATGAAACAGGTGGCGGACGAAATCCGGGCGCGTTGGCGAAAGGTCGAGGGCATCGCCATCATGCAGCGCCTGGGCAAGCTCGATGTCGGCGACAGCACCGTGCTCTGCGCCTGCTCGTCGCCTCATCGCGATGACGGCTGCTTCGAGGCGGCGCGTTATGGCATCGACCGCCTGAAAGAGATTGTGCCCGTGTGGAAAAAGGAGATTGGCGGCGGCGGCGAAACCTGGATCGAAGGCGATTATCGACCGGACGCCGAGGACCGGAAGTCGCCATGAGCCAAGCCATCGACGCCATAGCCGAATTTCAGATGGCGCTCGGCATCCGCTTTCACGACCCCGCCCTATTGACGCAGGCCCTGACCCATCGCTCCTACGTCAACGAAAACGAGGGCGGCGACGCCAGCGATAATGAACGGCTGGAATTCCTCGGCGACGCCGTGCTCGATCTCATCGTCGCCGATCTGCTCTATCGCAAATACCCGCATGTCGATGAAGGCGAGCTGACGCAGCTGCGCGCCGCCCTGGTCAAAACCGAGTCTCTGGCGCAGCTGGGGCGGAACGTCCGCCTGGGCGATTGCCTGCGCATCGGCCGCGGCGAAGAGCTCACTGGCGGACGCCAACGCCAAACCATCCTTTGTCGCGCCTTCGAAGCCCTCGTCGGCGCGATTTACATCGATCAAGGCCTGGACGCCGTCATCGATTTCGTCGTGCCGCCCCTGCTCGACCTGCTGGAGCGCATCATTGACGAGAGCCTGCATATCGACGCCCGCAGCCAACTGCAGGAGCGCATCCAGGCGCGCCTGAACATCACGCCAGATTATCGCGTCGCCGGCGCCGAAGGCCCAGAGCACGACAAAGCCTATCACGTGGAAGTGACCATCGGCGACGCCCTGCTTGGCCGCGGCATCGGCGGGAGCAAACGCGCCGCCGCCCAAGACGCCGCCCGCGCCGCCCTAAAACGCCTTCAAGACGGCGACCTGCCCGAGGCGCTCAGCGGGGATTCGTAGGCGCGCCACAACGCGACCGCCAACGCAATATGCTTTGCGCGCAGCCGACCAGGCAGGGGCGAGCCGCCTTCGCCGGTGGCGGACTGGCAATGGCGATCAGAATCGCCGCCGTTTGAAGCATTTGTCGCAGATGCGGTAGCGATGACGGGAAGGCAAACGCGCGCCGCAAGTCCGGCAGCGCCGCGCCACATTCAGGTTCCGCAGCAGCGCCTCGTCAATCGAAAGCGACCATTCGCGCCGCTCCTCGCGCACTTGGGCATGCGCCTGGCAATTGACCGCGAATTCCGCCCGCCGCGAGAGCCAAAGATAGATATCGGCGCAGGCGATCGAAAACTCGGTCGCTTCCAAGTCGCCGCCATCGTTGATCGGCGCGGGCGCGTCCGCCGGCAGCGGAATCTGATAATCCTCCAGGATCATATAGGCGCAATCGAGCCAAAAGGCGCGCGTCGTCTTGCGGGTCGGCGCGTTGACCAGCTGCAGCGCCTTCGCCAAGCCCAGCTTCTTTATCGTGTCGTCCGAAAGCATTTTCGCCAGCGCGATCCGCTCGTCCATATCCGCCGTGGTGATGACCGCGCGCAGTTCCGCCGGGATCGATTTCAGCTCCGCCCACTGCGTCAGCTGCTGATCGAGCGTGCCGGGAATCAAGCTCAGGTCATCGGCGGTTGGCGCCACGCGGGCGAAGCTCAGCTCGGCCGGCCTCTGCCCAAAGAGCTCGCGGATGACGCCCAAATCGTGCCGATTGGTCGCCGCGATCAGACCGGTCTTTGACATGCCATAACGCCCGGCCCGCCCGCCAATCTGATGCACCTCGCTGGGGTAGAGCTGGCGATCATTCTTGCCATCGAATTTCTCGACATCGTAGAAGCAGACGACATCGGCCGGCAGGTTGAGCCCCATGCCGACGGCATCGGTCGCCACGCAGATCTCGGTCTCGCCGGCGGCGAAGCGCTCGGCCTGCCGCCGCCGCACTTCGGGTGGCAAGCTGCCATACACCACGGACACCGCCCGCCCCAGCCGTTCCAGCTTCATCTTCAGGTCGAGCACGCCCTGCCGCGTGAAGGCGACGAGGATGGTCGCTGGCGGCAGCGACTCCAGCGTTAAATGCCGCTCCGCCAGCGCGATCGGCGCCAGGCGCTGATGCTCGACCAGCTCGCAGGGAATCTCGGCGGCGGAAGCCAGCACCTCGATCAGTTTCCGCGCCGTCGGCGGACCGATGATGTGCATTTCTGGCGCGGCCGATTCCATCAGCGCGCGCGTCCACGCCCAGCCGCGGTCGGCATCGGCCAGCATCTGCGCTTCGTCGATGACGACGCAGGCGCCGCTCTTGGCCGCGTTGAACATTTCGATGGTGGCAGCCGTGATGCGCGCGCCATCGACGGGGATGTATTCCTCGCCAGTCAAGAGGCTGCAAGCGACGCCTTCAGCATTGAGGCGATCAAAGATCTCGTAGGCCAGCAGCCGCAGCGGCGCCAGATACCAGCCGGAGCCAGCCGCTTTCAAGGCTTCCAAAGCGTCGTGCGTCTTGCCGCTGTTGGGCTCGCCAATATGCGCGTAGAGCCGCTGCTGATCGCGATAATCGTTGCGCCATTTAGGGAAGGCGTCGATCAAGCGGTTGCGCAGACGTTTTTCCGCCTGGCGTTTTCGCCGTCCGTTTGCCCGCCCGCTGCGCCGCCGTTTGCCTTTGCCGCGCTCTTCGGTTTCTTCGCGCGCGCCCAGCAGCTGATGGTATTCCGCGTAGGTCTCCGGCAATTCCCAGAGCCCGCGCACATCGCGCCAGACGACGCCCTTCCGCGTAATGCCGGCTTCACGCATGCGGCTCTCGAGCCGGCGCGGGTTCATCGCCAGCGCCGCCCCCAAATCGCTGGGGCGCAGCCGTTCGTAGCCGGCGATCATCTCGCGCAGGTCGGGGTCGGCCGCCGTCGGTTTCAAGGTGTCGACGGGGAAGCGCAGCTGGCCGAGCGGATCGCGAAAGCTATCCAGCGCCAGTTCGGTCGCCGCGACGCGCATGGTTTCCGCGTTGACGCCGACCAGCTTTGCCGCCTGCTTTGCGGTGTAGCTGCGGGCTTGCACTTGCGTTTCGGCTGGGTCAGTCGCTTTCGGGGTGGCGGCGCCGTCGCGGACGCGTTCGCCGCAATGCGCCAGGACGCGCTGCCAGGCGGCTTCGTCGTTCGCGTCATCGAAGGACCTGGCTTCGTCTATGGTTGGGATGGCGGTCTCCAAAGGCTTTCTCCTGTGCTTAACTGCCGTTTTCAGCCCAAGTATAGGGCGGTATCGCGTTCACATGGGCGCCAAGATCAACCGAAGTCGCCGGCTCGCGCGCGCCCTCGGCGAAGAGCGTCATCTGCCGCCGCGCCTCAATGCCATGCTGCCGCAGCAGCCGCGCGATCAAAGGCGTCTGGCAGCCGCGCTCGCGAAAAAGCTCCGCGGCGAAACGCGCCGGGTGCTTCTGGCTCTTGCGCCGATTGCAATCCGGGCAAGCCACCACCAGGTTCGCCGCCCGATTCGCCCCGCCGCGCTTCAAGCTGACGATGTGATCCAACTCGAAGTCGCGCCGCCAGAGATCGACCGCGCACCATTCGCAGCGCCCGCCCGATTCCAGAATGCGATCGCGCAGCCCGGACGCGGTCAAGCGACCGGCCGCCCCGGCTCGTCCAGCGCGCGCGTTCAAAGCGGCGGCATAGCCAGCCAGCGCGCCCTCATCCAGCCTGTCCGCATAAATCATTCCGGCGCGTCTTCCCGGGGGTTATCCAGCCGAAAGCCATGACCGCGCACGGTCACGATATACTGATGCGCGCTATCGACTTCGTTGAGGCGGTCGCGCAGGCGGCGCACCAGGGCGTCGATCGCCTGCTCGCTAACGCCCGCGCCCATCGCCTCGGGCCAGACGGCGTCGACCACGTCGCGGCGGCTGCAAACCCCGCCCTGGCTGGCGAAGAGTATCTCCAGCAGGCGATATTGCGGCAAGCTCAGCGGCGGATCCAATGCTTCATCCTTGATGCGCACCTCGCGCGTCTCCGGGTCGAGCCGCATGCGCAAGCCCGTCATCGCGCCAGACGGGATGACATCGGGCAGCACGCGCGTGGTCGAGGGCGCCGTCGCCCCGGAGCCGACGAAGCGCAGGCGAATATCCTTGGCGATGCGGATCTCGTCGCCGTCTTCCAAAGCGCGCATGCCGGTCAAGCGATAGCCATTGACCCAAGTGCCGTTCTTGCTGCGCAGATCCTCGATGACGGCCCCGCCGCCCTGCATCAGAATCCGCAGGTGCTGCCGCGAGATCTGCCGCACCGGGATGACGATGTCGCAGCCCTCTTCGCGCCCGAGCACCATCTCGGCGCGATCCACCAGCCAATGCGGGTTGGACAGCGATCCGTCCAGCCAAACGATCACCGGGAACTCGTCCGCCCCTGGCCTCATGCCAGGCAGCTCATTCTCCACCGCGCTCTCTTGCGTCCGCCTTTTCTCACCGACGCCGATTATACACCAATAACCAAAATCTCACGACCTCGCATTGTCCCTCGAGTTTCGGCGAAGTATAATTGGCGCCTGGCGCAGCGCTAGCGACGTAAGTCAAGTTAAGTCGTGAAACAAAGATTTGCCACAGAGACACAGAGGGCACAGAGCTTACCCCTTGCTTTTCTCTCGGCGCTCTCAAAAACTCGGTGTCCTCGCTGGCGAGTCTTTTGAATTTCTCGCTTGGTTTTACTGAGGAGCCGTCCCCTTGAGCATATTTCGCCGCGGACTCTCGAAGACGCGTCAGTCTTTCTTCGGGCGCATCTCGCAGATGCTCGGCAACACCGAGATCGACGACGACACCTGGGACGACATGGAAACCCTGCTGATCCAGGCCGATGTCGGCTTCAACACCACGGTCAAGGTCATTGACGAGCTGCAGGCTCGCGTCCGCGCCGAGGGTTTGACCAAGTCGGCGCAGCTGCAGAGCGCGCTGAAAGAATCGCTGGCGAATTTGCTGGAGTTTCCGCCAGCGCTGAATATCTCCGGGCGGGCGCTGTCGATCGTGCTCGTGGTCGGCGTCAATGGCTCGGGCAAGACGACCTCGATCGCCAAGCTGGCGCATCGCTTGAAAAATTTGTCTCGGCGCAAGGTCATGATCGCGGCGGGCGACACCTTTCGCGCGGCCGCCATTGAGCAGCTGCAAACCTGGGGCGAGCGCATTGATGTGCCCGTCATCGCCAACCGCCCGGGCACGGACCCGGGCGCCGTCGTTTATGACGCCACCGTCGCCGCCAAGGCCCGCGGTTACGAGATCCTCATCATCGACACGGCCGGACGCCTGCAAAACAACACCAATCTCATGCGCGAGCTGACCAAAATCAGCGAGGTCTCGGGCAAGGTCGTGCCAGGGGCGCCGCACGAAGTCCTGCTCGTGCTCGATGGCACGACCGGGCAGAACGCCATCGAGCAAGCCAAAAGCTTCGGCGAGGCTTCGGGCGTCAGCGGCGTCATCGTCACCAAGCTCGACAGCACGGCGAAAGGCGGCATGGTCTTCTCGATTTTCAACGACCTGGATTTGCCCGTGCACTATCTCGGCTTGGGCGAACGCATCGAAGACCTCGTGCTCTTCACGCCGGAATTCTTCGTCGAAAGCCTCTTTGACGGCGACAGCGAGGCCGCGGTTTGAGCGCCGCCTTGCCAATCACCAGCGCGCAGAACAGCAAGATCAAGCTGGTCAATCGCTTGCGGCGGAAACGCGGACGCCAGCGCGAAGGTCGCTTCGTCATCGATTACCAGCGCGATCTGGGGCGCGCCCTCGCGGCGGGCTACGAAATTGACTTCCTGCTGTATTGCCCGGATTGGGCGGCCGACGCGTGTTTCAGCAGCGTGGAAGCGCATGAAGTGCCGCCCTCGCTGCTCGCGCGCGTCAGCTACCGCGAGAATGCCGATGGCTTCATCGCCGTCATGCGCGCCAAAGGGCAAAAGGGCCCGGCCGAGCTGGCGCGGGAAGCGATCCGCCAAGCCCTCGTCCTGGTCCAGCCCGCCGTGCCCGGCAATATCGGCGCGCTTCTGCGCACGGCCGACGCCGCCGCCATCGACGCAGTCATCCTGGTCGATTGCGCGCTCGACCTTTATAATCCCAATATCATCCGCAACAGCGCCGGCGCCTGCTTTCTCGATACGGTCTATCACTTGAGCGGCGCCGAGACGCGCGCCTTCTTGGCCGATAACGGCTTCCAGCTGGTCGCCGCCGACGCCGCCGGGGCGCGGACGCTCTACGATATCGACTTCGGCGCGAAGACAGCGATCGCGCTGGGCGCCGAGGACCGGGGCCTGCCGCCGGATTGGCTGGAAGCCGCCGATGAGGTCGCGCGAATCCCGATGCATGGCAATGTTAGCGATTCGCTCAACGTTTCCGTCTGCGGCGCGCTATTCATGTACGAAATGCTGCGACAAAGGCGACGCCTGTAGACGTCCGCGTCGCACGGCGACCGCCCACGCAAAATACATTGCGGCTCGCAGCGTAGTAGCTCCCCTTCCCTAGCTCGCTGGGGCAAGGGGCCGGGGATTGGGGTGAGCCCCTCGCAATGTAAATAGGCGCAAGCCGGCGACTCGCCCGCCTATGCGCGAAAACTGAAGGGACCACCCGCCAACCCATGGACAACCTCATCAGCCAGCTTTCCGCATTCAAAGCGCAAATCGACGAATTGATGACGCGCATCGACATCGCCGGCAAGGCGCGCCAGATCGACGCGCTCGAGGCGCAAGCCAGCGGCGCCGATTTCTGGAATGACCCGGAGGCGGCGCAAAGCGCGATGCGGCGGCTCGCCAAGCTCAAGGCCCTCGTCGATAAATGGCGCGATCTGGCGGAGCGCATCGCCGACGCCATCGAATTGGCGCAGATCGCCGACCTGGACATGCAGGATGAGCTCGAAGGCGAAACCGAGAGTCTGCGCGAAGTCGTCGAGGCCATGTCGCTGCAGGCGATGCTCGCCGGCGATTACGACAGCGAAGACGCCATCTTCGCCATTCACGCGGGCGCCGGCGGCGTCGACGCCCAGGATTGGGCGGAAATGCTGGAACGCATGTACCTGCGCTGGATGGAGCAGCGGGGCTACAAAGCCGAAATCCTCGACCGCAGCGGCGGCGACGAAGCCGGCTTGAAGAGCGTCACCGTCAGCGTCAAAGGCGACTACGCCTTCGGTTACCTGCAGAGCGAAGAAGGCGTGCACCGTCTCGTCCGCCTTAGCCCCTTCGACAGCGCCCATCGCCGCCACACCTCCTTCGCCAAGGTCGAGCTCTGGCCGGATATACAGACTGACATCGAAATCGAAATCGCCGACAAGGACATCCGCATCGATACCTTCCGCGCGAGCGGCGCCGGCGGCCAGCACGTGCAGAAGAATGACACCGCCGTGCGCATCACCCACCTGCCCAGCGGCGTCGTCGTGCAATGCCAGAACCAGCGCAGCCAGGCGCAGAACCGCGACCGCGCCATGCAAATCCTCAAAGCGCGCCTGTTTGAAATGGAACGCGCCCGCCAGGAAGCCGAAGTCGCCGCGCTGAAGGGCGAAAATGTCGACGCCGGCTGGGGCAACCAGATTCGTTCCTACGTGCTCCACCCCTATCAGATGGTCAAAGACCACCGCACCAGCGTCGAAATCGGCAACGCGAACGGCGTGCTGGACGGCAATCTCAACGCCTTCATCGACGCCTACCTGCGCCACAAAATCAGCGGCTGAACTTGTCGCAGCGGCCCCGCGTGGGGGCGAACTATCGTATTGCCCTCAAGCCCTATCCCCGGCCGCGCCAGAATTGCGTCTGTAGGGGCGAGACGAGTCTCGCCCTCCAAGATAGCCAACCGCGCCACTGGCCGCTCCACGAAGCATCAGGGAGGGGTGCAGGGACGTGCGGGCGGCTCGCCCATATAGACGTGTGGCGCAATGCATTTTGACTGGGCGGCGGGCGTTATAGCACAACGCCCCTGTTTTATTCGCCACAAGGGATTCACCTGTAGACACACGCGCCGCCCTGCGACCGCCCACGCAAAACACATTGCGGTCCGCTGGGTTTCGCTCCCCTTCCCTAGCTCGCTGGGGCAAGGGGCCGGGGGATGGGGTGACATCTTCCCGCAATGTAAACAGGGGCGAGCCACTGGGTCGCCCTCGCAACAGGAATTTCGATGGCGGGCGTTACAGCGTAACGCCCCTACAGCTTTGTTACTTGATGACGATTTGTAGGGGCGAGGCGGTGACTCGCCCTTTAACCAACGCGAATCCTTTAGCGTGGGCGGTCGCTTTGCGGCGCGTGTGTCTACAGATGAACGGACGGGCGCGCGACAATCGCCCAAGAATATGTTACTCTAGGCGGAAAGGTCTCCGTAGGTGAATGATTGATGTTGCCCGCGACCAATGTCTACTCCCGCGACCTCGACTCGCTCTTGCGCTCCCTGCCAGATATCAAGCCAATCGAAACCGACCTGATCGCCGCCGCCTACCAGCGCGCCGAAAGCGCCCATGCCGGGCAAAAGCGCCGGTCCGGCGAGCCTTATTTCACCCACTGCGTCGCCGTCGCCAGCATCCTCGCCGAGATGAAAATGGATGCCGAGACCATCGCCGCCGGCTTGCTTCACGATGTCGCCGAAGACAGCGATGTCAGCGTGGACGCGTTGCGCGGCGAGTTCGGCGCGACCATTGCCAAGCTCGTCGACGGCGTAACCAAGCTGAAGAACCTGCCAATCAAGAACGTGGCGCCGGCCGCCGACACGCGCCGATCAAGCGCCGTCAACCGCGAAATGGAGTATATACGCAAGATCATGCTGACCATGGGCGATGACGTGCGCGTCGTCCTGGTCAAGCTGGCCGACCGCCTGCACAATATGCGCACGCTCGGGTATCTGCCGCGCGGCAAACAGCGCGCCGTCGCCCAGGAAACGATGGATATCTTCGCGCCCTTGGCCAACCGCCTCGGCATCTGGCAGATGAAGTGGGAACTGGAGGATCTCAGCTTCCGCTATCTCAACCCCGAAGCCTACCGATCCATCGCCACCGCCCTCGATGAACGGCGCGACGACCGCGAAAGTTATGTCGCGCGCATCAAAGACCGCTTGATCAAAGAACTGAACGCCAGCCGCATCATGAACGTGACCATCACCGCCCGCCCAAAGCATATCTACAGCATCTACAACAAGATGACCAAGAAAGACCTGCCGCTGGAGCAGATTTACGACATCCGCGGCATGCGCGTCCTGGTCGATTCGCTCGAAGAATGTTACCTGGCGCTGGGCATCGCGCACAACCTCTGGCGCCCTATCCCTGGCGAATTCGATGACTACATCGCCAACCCCAAAGACAACTTTTATCGCAGCCTGCACACCGCCGTGCACGATGACGAGGGCAAAACGGTCGAAATCCAAATCCGCACCTGGGCGATGCACGAAGACGCCGAATATGGCATCGCCGCTCACTGGCGCTACAAAGAAGGCGGCAACGGGCGCGACCAGGCGTTTGAAGAGCGTCTCGCCTTCCTGCGCCGCTTGATGGAATTCGGCCCCGAAGTCAACGACGCCTCGCAATTCGTCGATACGGTGAAATCGGAAGTCTTTCAGGATCGCGTCTACAGCGTCACGCCCAACGGCGACATCATCGATCTGCCGGTCGGCGCCACGCCCATCGACTTCGCCTATCACATCCACACCGACATAGGCAATCGCTGCCGCGGCGCCAAGGTCAACGGACGTCTCGTGCCATTGAATTACAAGCTGAAAATGGGCGACCAGGTCGCGATCCTCACGGCGAAGCGCGGCGGACCGAGCATGGACTGGCTGAACCCCGATCTCGACTACGCCGTCACCAGCCGCGCCCGCACCAAGATCCGCCACTGGCTGCGCAAACAAAACCGCGACAAACATATCGCCACGGGGCGCGAAGTGCTGGAACGCGAACTCAAGCGCCTGGGCGTCCTGGAAAAAGTCACCTTCGATTCGGTCGCGCGCCTGCTCAATTTCGACAAACTGGACGACTTCCTGGCCGCTATCGGCGCCGGCGACGTCACCGGCTCGCAGGTCACCAATCGCGTGCTCGAAGACGAGCGCCGCAAAGCCGCCGAGAGCGCCAGCGACGAAGACCTGCTCAAGCCGCGGACCAAACCGCGGAGCGCCAGCGTCGCCAAGGGCGTGAGCATCATGGGCGCGGGCGGGCTGCTGGTCAATCTCGCGCGCTGCTGCAGCCCCATGGCCGGCGACGACATCATCGGCTATATCACGCGCGGGCGCGGCGTCACCGTGCATCGCACCGATTGCCCCAACATGGTCGCCATGCGCGAGACCGAACGCCTCATCGACGTCTCGTGGGGCACGGAAGACCTGGAACAGCGTTATCTGGTGCCGGTCGAGGTCATCGCCTACGACCGCGAAGGTTTGCTGCGCGAGATCAGCACGATCATCGCCGAAGAAAACGTCAACATCTCATCGGTCGAGGTCAAGACTCGCCAGCATATCGCCACTTTGAACCTGCAGCTGGAAATCGCCAACAACCAACAGCTGACCCGCATCCTCTCCAAGATTGACCTGGTGCCCAACGTCATCGAAGCGCGCCGCCGCAACACGTCTTAAAGCCCAAAGCCGTCCATGCGCATTGCCCTGCTCGAATCGTATTACGGCGGCAGCCACAAAGCGTGGGCCGATGGCTATAAGCGCTTTTCGCGGCACGACATCCGCCTGATCGCGCTGCCGGCGCAATTCTGGAAGTGGCGCATGCAGGGGGCGGCCATCACCTTCGCCCGCCTGCTGGACGACAGACCCGACTTGATCCTCGCCTCCAGCATGATCGACCTCTCGATCTTTCGCGCCTTGACGCGCGAGCGGCTGGCGGACGCGCCAATCGCCCTGTATTTTCACGAAAATCAGCTCTCCTACCCGCAGAGCCGGCGACAGAATCACGGTTGGCGGTACGGCTTCATCAACTACGTCAGCGCCCTTTGCGCCGATGCCGTCTTCTTCAACAGCGCCTTTCACCTGGACGACTTCATGACGCAGCTGCCGCGCATGCTGAAGCATTTCGCCGATTACAACGAACTCCAGACCATCGACGAAATCCGCGCCAAATCCAGCGTGCTGCCGCTCGGCATCGATCTGCAGCGCTTCGACGATTTCCGCGTTGAACCCGCCCGAAACGAGCCGCCCCTGATTCTCTGGAATCACCGCTGGGAACACGACAAAGACCCCGCGGCCTTCGTGCGGAGCATGATCGAACTGGCGGAGGCGGGCCGCGACTTCAAGCTGGCGATCACCGGCGAGCGATTTGGCGAGATGCCGCCCGCTTTCCAACTGGCGCAGTCACGGCTCGGCGAGCGCATCGTTCAGCTCGGCTACCTTGAGTCCTTTGCCGATTACGCGCGTCTGCTTTGGCGAGCCGACTACGTCGTCAGCAGCGCCCGGCAGGAGTTTTTCGGCGTCTCAATCTGCGAGGCGATTTACTGCGGCTGCGTCCCCATCCTGCCCGACCGCCTCAACTATCCCGCCTTGATCCCGGCCGAGCATCATCGCGCCTGCCTCTATCAGCGTGATCGGCTTGGCGCGCAGCTGCGCCACCATCTGGACGGCGAGGTGGATGCGGGCGCGGTGGCTCTACGAGGCCGGGTCGCCGGCTTCGATTGGCGTGTCATGACGCCGCGCTACGACGATGTGCTGGAAGCGCTGGCTAATCGGCATCGCTCGCGCTCGGATCCGACCCGTTCGCGCTAGCGCCGTCGTTCGCGCCATCGGCTTCATCCAGCAGCAGTCTCAATTGATCCAGCGATGGTTTCTCGGCTCTGGCAGCGTCATCACGCGCGGGCCGGGGGTCGGCTTCCGCCATGTCATCCGCGGCCGAGTCTTCCACGTCCCGATCATCCGCCGTGGATTCCGCCGAACGCGCCTCGGCCCGCAGCGCCTGGTCGCGGTCGACTCGCTTCCGATATTGGCAAATGCCAATCACGCGTTCCTTTTCGCGCAGCGCGATGACCGGTTCGATGCCATCCGGTCCCAGCTGAACGGTCTCCGCCAATCGCAGGGTCATGCGCTTCGCCTTGCCTCGGCTGGTCACCACCATCAGCGTGTCAGATAATCTTCCGTTGGCGACGGCCGCCAGCTGACCGTCCATGCCGCGCGGCACGAGCAGCCGGCTGCCTTTGCCGTCGCGCCGCTGCGACCTGATGAATCCCAGCTCGGCAGTATTGGCGAATCCGCGTTCATCGATATACCACAGGTGGCTTGACCGCTCTGCGACAAGACAGGCGCTGGCAACCCGGTCATCGCCCGGCTTCATGCCCTGTACGCCGCCCGAAAGCAAGCCAGTGGTCCGCACATAGTCTTCGCTGAAGCGAATCGCGTAACCGCGCGCCGTCGTCAGGACCAGGTCTTGCCCGCCCACGCTGTAAATCACGTCAACGACGCGATCGCCGCGGTCCAGCTTCATCACCCGGAACTCGCGCGCCATGATGCCCGGCAATTCGTCCAAGCCCAGCCGCTTGACCTTCCCCCGCGCCGTTACGAAACACAGGAATCCCGCGTTCAAGTCCATAGGCAGGCACTGAAACGAGACGATAGTCTGCTTTGCGGTAAGCGCGCACAGATCGCTGAAGCGCGCGCCCTCGGCCGCTCGCTCGACCTTGGGGATCTGGTGCACCGGCAAAGACGCGCAATAGCCGTCATCGGCGAAGAGATAAAGCGCTTGCGCCGTCGTGCTATGCTGCATCAGCCGCGGCGGCGTCTTGGTCGCGGTCGTCACGCGCGGCGGCTCGTCCTGCGCCGTCCGCCCCAGGCGCCCTTTCACGCTGAGCATAACCACCGTGTTCTCCTCCGGCGCCAGGAAATCGGCTTGAGTCGCGCCGGGGCTCAGGCGGTCCGCAATGAAGGTGCGGCGCGCGTCGCCATACTCTTCGCGGATCGCGCCCAGTTCTTCCGCGATCGCCTGACGCTGCTTTGGCGGGCTCGCCAGCAAGTCCGCCAGCGATTTGATCAGCTTCAGCTTCTCCTTGTACTCCCCGCGGATCTTGCGGATCTCGAGCGACGCCAGCCGCCGCAGGGGCATCTCGAGGATCGCGCTAGCCTGAATCTCGGTCACTTTGAAGTTCTTCATCAGATTTCGGCGCGCGGTGTCGCTATTGCGCGAGCGGCGAATCGTCTGGATGACGGCGTCCAGGTTATCCAGCGCCACGAGCAGCCCTTCGAGCACATGCGCCCGCTCTCGCGCCCGCGCCAGGTCAAAACCGCTGCGCCGCCGTATCACCGCCAGGCGATGCTCCAGATAAACCCTCAGCGCCCGTTTCAGGTTGAGGGTGCGCGGCTGCCCGTCCACCAGCGCCAGCATGATGATGCCAAAGGTCGTCTGCAGCGGCGTCTGCTTGAAGAGCTGCGCCATCACATCGGCGGCCTCGGCGCCCCGCTGCAACTCAATCACCAGCCGCACGCTGTTCTGCCGGTCGGATTCATCGCGCAGATCCGCCAAGCCCTCGAGCTTGCCGCTGCTGACCAGGCTGGCGATCCGCTCAATCAGCGTCGTTTTGTTCGTCTGGAAGGGCAATTCGCTGACGATAATCCGCGATTTGCCGCGCCCCATCTCCTCAATATGCGCCTTGGCCCGCAGCGTAATCTTGCCGCGCCCGGTGTCATAAGCCGCGCGCAGCATGTCGTCATCGCCGCGCATGCGATACACCACGCCGCCTGTCGGGAAATCCGGTCCTTTGACGAACGCCATCAGCTCGTCGACCGGGATCGCGTCCAGCCGCGTCCATTCCTGCAGCATGTAGATCAGCGCGTCGCAGATCTCGCCGAGGTTGTGGGGCGGAATATTGGTGGACATGCCGACCGCGATGCCGGAAGCGCCATTGACCAGCAGATTTGGCGCCAGGGCCGGCAGCACCGACGGTTCGCTCAGCGAGCCATCGAAGTTTTCGACAAAGTCAACCGTGTCCTTGCCGATATCCACCAGCAGCTCGCCGCCGATATCAGCCATGCGCGCTTCGGTATAACGCATGGCGGCCGCGCCGTCGCCATCAATGCTGCCAAAATTGCCCTGCCCGTCGATGAGCATGTAGCGCATCGAAAAGTCCTGCGCCATCCGCACCATGGTGTCATAGACGGCGCCGTCACCATGCGGATGATATTTGCCCAGCACCTCGCCGACGATACGGGCGCTCTTCTTGTGCGCGCCGCTCGCGCTGACGCCCATGTCGTGCATGGCGTACAAGATGCGCCGATGCACTGGCTTCAAGCCGTCGCGCGCGTCGGGCAGCGCCCGCGACACAATGACGCTCATCGCGTAACTCAAATACGCGTCGCGCATTTCATTTTCGATATTGATAGAATGAATCGACCGATCAGTCATCTGCCGTCCTGGCGTCTCGTGTCAGCGCGTCTGCGGGGAGCAGGCTTCGGCGGCGCTTCCATCCGTCGACTGCCCTTTTTCTCGTGATTTCCAGAGCCCCGCTCGTGGCAAGCGCGCCGCGAACGAGCGCCATCCACGAAAACGGGCATCGCATGCGAATCGTTGAGCCGGCCGCGCAACTGCGCTATGCGGAGTTCAGCCTACCATTGTAAAATGCAAATTGAGCGGGTGTCAATCACATGGACGCCTTCTCTCGCCCATGGAGCCGCTGCTCATCATACGGGCAAAGCCTGGAATCGGACGCCGACCACAGCGAGACAGCCGCCATGCGACGCCGCCTGAGGCAATTTTTCGCCATATCAGTCATTGGCGCCGCGAGCGCGCTTTTGGCGGCCTGCGCCACCGAAGCCCCAGTCGTGGTGGCGCCCGAAATCCAGCTGGAGCGCGTCGCCACAGCCGAGCCGACCAACCCGCCGCTGGAAGAATTGCCCGCCGTTGAAGTCGCCGAGCTGCCGACCCTGGACGCGGCCCCGCCCACCCTCGAACGCGCGCGGCCTTCGCCTACCGCTGCCGATGAAGACTTTGGCGCCATCATCAACCGCGATTACGAACAGCCACCGACATCGACCCCGCGTCCTACGGCCATCCCGACAGCCACGCCGGTCGTCATCGCGCCGACGCAGCCCGGCAGCGCCTACACAACCGCCGCGCCCGCCGATCGATCCAGGCTCGATAGCGCGCGAATGGGGATTCAAGCGCATTACAATTTTGACGTGCCCGGCTGGGAGCGGACCTTGCAGCAGGCGGCCGCGCTTCGGGTCGACTGGCTCAAGATTCAAGCCAACTGGCGCTGGCTGCAGCCCAATGGCGCGGGCCAGTTCGACGCCAACTTTCGCATGTTCCAGTTTCACGTCCAGGCGGCGCATAAACACGGCTTCAAGGTCTTGCTGAGCATCGCCAAAGCGCCCGATTGGACGCGCCAGACCGACCGCGGCGAAGACGGACCGCCCGACGATCTCAGCCATCTGACCTGGTTCATTCACAGCCTCATCGAAAAAGTCGGACCCTACATCGACGCGATTGAAATCTGGAACGAGCCAAACCTCAAACGCGAATGGACGGGGCTGCGCCCGCTCGGCGGCGCCAGTTATATGGAGCTTTTCCGGGTCGGTTACGATGCCATACGCGCCGTCGCGCCGGCGATGACGGTGGTCACGGCCGGTCTGGCGCCGACGGGCAATCTCGCCGGCGTGTCAGTCGATGACCGCGCCTTCCTGCGGCAGATGTACCAGGCGGGCTTGGGCGCCTACCGCGATGTCAAGATCGGCGTCCACCCCTACGGCTGGGGCAACCCGCCCGATTTCGTCTGCTGCGACAACGTGGCGGGGCAAGGCTGGGACGATCGCCCGCAGTTCTTCTTCCTGCAGACCATACGCGATTACAACGGCATCATCAGCGCTTTCAATCACGGCGCGCCCATGTGGGTGACGGAATTCGGCTGGGCGACCTGGGAAGATTACCCCGGCGAAGCGCCCGATATCTGGATGGCGTACAACTCGGCCATCGACCAGCGCGACTATGCCCTGCGCGCCTTTCAGATCGGCCAGTCGCGCGCCGATATTGAAATCATGATCCTGTGGAATTTGAGCTACGCGCAAGAAATCACCGTCCGGCAGCGCAGCGAGCTAGCCGCCTACAGCCTGCTCTACCCGCGCTTCGATGGCAGCGGCAATCAGCAAGAGCGCCCGCTCTTCAACGCCCTGGCGACCCGCCCCTAGCGCCCGACTCAAACAGAAAACGCGGGACCCATCCGGCAACCCGCGTCATTTTTTGGCTTCGCTTTTCGCGGCTAGAGCTCGCTCAGCATGTTCTCGAAGTCGTCCTGATCGCCGACCTCGTCCAGGTCGAGCGCGCCTTGCGCCTCGAGCGTGACTGGCGGCGCGACCGCTTCCCGGTCTTGATAGGCGTGGAAGCCCGTGCCCGCCGGGATTAGCTTGCCGATGATCACGTTCTCTTTCAAGCCATGCAGCGGATCCACCTGGCCTTCGATCGCCGCGCCCGCCAGCACCTTGATCGTATGCTGGAAGCTCGCTGCCGACAGATAACTTTCCGTGCTCAGCGCCGCCTTGGTGATGCCGAGCAGCACCGGCTGGCCCGAGCAGGGCTCGCCCTCCTCCGCGATCAGCCGCTCGTTAATCTCCAGCAGCTTCAACTGATCAATCAGCTCGCCAGGCAGCAGTTCGCTGTCGCCGCTTCGCGTGATCTGCACCTTGCACATCATCTTGCGGATGACGGTCTCGAAGTGCTTGTCGGCGATATTGACGCCCTGGCTGCGATAGACGTCCTGAATTTCGCCCAGCAGATAGAGCTGCGTCGCCTTGGCGCCCTGCACCCGCAAGATCTGATGCGGGTTCTTCGAGCCCTCGGTCAGCTGCTCGCCCGGCGCCACGGTCGCGCCATCAAAAATCGCCTTCCGCAGGCGCGCGTTGGCTGGGATCTCGAGTTCTTCCTCTTCGCGCAGCTCGGCGCGGATGTAGATCACGTGGTCTTCGATATGGAGGCGCCCCGACATTTCCGCGCGCATTTCGTCATCGGCGCCATTCTTCGCGATGACGGCGCCCTCTTTGACGTCTCGTCCGTCTTCCGCCACGAGCTCCCAATCGTCGGGGACGACTTGACGCCGGCTGAGCGCCTGGCTGTCCGTAATGGTCGCGATGCGCGCGCCATCGTCACGCGCCGTCAAGCGCAAAACGCCGCCGATTGACGAAATCACGGATTCGCCCTTGGGTTTGCGCCGCGCTTCAAAGAGCTCTTCGACCCGGGGCAGACCGCTGGTGATATCGCGCACTTCAGCCGTGCCGCCGCTATGGAAGGTGCGCAGCGTCAACTGCGTGCCCGGCTCGCCAATGGACTGCGCCGCGATGATGCCGACCGCCGCGCCGATGCTCACCATATCGCCAGTGCCCAGATCGCGCCCGTAACAGAGCGCGCATACGCCGTGAATCAGGTCGCAAGTCAGCGGGCTGCGCGCCTCAATTGCTTCCAAGTCCGAGTTTTCGATGCGGTCCGCGATCTCTTCGTCGATCATTTCGTTGCGCGCCACGATCAGCTCGCCGCTCTCGGGGTCGAGGATGTCTTCCGCCGAGCAGCGCCCGACAATCCGCTCTTCCATGTTTTGCCCGGCGATATCCTCGTCGCGGCGTATCTTCAGCCCGCGCGTCGTATTGCAGTCCCAGCGATTGACGATCATATCCTGCGCCACGTCCACCAGGCGCCGCGTCAGATAGCCGGCGTCGGCCGTGCGCAGGGCCGTATCCGCCAAACCCTTGCGCGCGCCATGCGTCGAAATGAAATACTCCAGCGCGTTCAAGCCTTCGCGGAAGTGGCTGCGGATAGGCAATTCAATGATCCGCCCCGATGGATCGGCCATCAAGCCGCGCATGCCAGCCAGCTGCGTGATGGGACCGAAGCCGCCTTTCGTGGAGCCGGATTTCGTCATGATCGCGATCGGACCGTAGGGATCCAGCGAATCCTGAATATGCTCTTGCAAGTCGTCTTTGGCGCGGTTCCATTCATCAACCGTTATCTGGTAACGCTCGTCTTCGGTCATCAAGCCGCGGCGGAAGTCGCGTTCGGCGCGAGTCACGACATCTTCCGCCTTCCGCAAGATGTCATCGCGCTCGTCCGGGATCTTCAAATCGGTAACGGCGATGGTCGTGCCGGAAATGGTGGCGTAATGGAAACCGTAATCTTTGATCGCGTCGACCACCTCGGTCGTTTTCTCGCTGCCGATCATCTTGTGGCAGCGCGCCACCAGGTCCTGCAAGCCTTTCTTGTCGAGGGTCTCCTGCACGAAGCGCATCTCATCGGGCAAGATCCGGTTGAAGATCGCGCGCCCGACGGTGCAGATCTCCGGCTCTTCCTGCGGTCCGCGCTCATCGTAGACGTTGCCCAGCAGGATTGGCGTATGCAGATCGACCAAGCCCAAACGATGCAGATACTCGACCTCGTCCATATCGACCACCACGCGCCGCTCGTGCAGATTGGTGATCTCCAGCCTGTCTTCCAGGCCGCGGTCGCGCAGGTACTTCTTCGCCTCGCAGGCGTTCGCCAATATGCAATCGACTTCGCCAGCCAAAACCGCCTCAACCGTCCGATCAATCGCCGATTTCGTAACGCTCTGGCGCCCGTTTTCGTCCGGCGCCGCTTCGTCCAGGAAGAGCTGGCTGTTCGGCACATTGCGGAATTGCGCATAGTAGTAGCCATTCGAGCGAAAGGCGATGCCCACCGAATAGTCGCCGGCGAGCACGGCATTCATCGACCGAAACTCATCGGCGCGCGACCGCAGGGCGATAATCTCCACGGTCGGGTCCATCGTGAGATAATAATTGCCGAGCACCATGTCCTTCGAGGGACCCACGACCGGCAAGCCATTCGATGGCATCAGCAGATTCCGCGTGCTCAGCATCAGCTCGCGCGCTTCTTCGACCGCTCGGGGCGGGTCTTCGGGTCTATCCGGATCGCGTTTGCCCAGCGGGACGTGCACCGCCATCTGGTCGCCATCGAAATCGGCGTTAAAGGCGGAGCAGACCAAGGGATGAATCTGAATCGCCTTGCCCTCGACCAGCAGCGGCTCAAAAGCCTGAATGCCCAGGCGGTGCAGGGTCGGCGCGCGATTCAGCAGCACGGGGCGCTCGCGAATCACCTCCTCAAGCACTTCCCAGACTTCGGGCCGTTCGCGCTCGATGATGCGCTTGGCGCCTTTGACGTTGCTGGCGTAGTTGTATGCCACCAGCCGGCTGATGACGAAGGGACGGTAAAGCTCCAGCGCCATCGACTTCGGCAAGCCGCATTGATGCAGCTTCAGCTTGGGCCCGATGACGATCACCGAGCGACCCGAATAATCGACGCGCTTGCCCAGCAGGTTGCGGCGGAATCGCCCCTTCTTGCCCTTGAGCATGTCGCTGAGCGATTTGAGCTCGCGGCGGCCGCGCCGGCTCAAGGCTTTGCCTCGCTGGCTGTTGTCGATCAGGCTGTCGACCGCCTCTTGCAGCATCCGCTTTTCGTTGCGCACGATGACATCCGGCGCGCCCAGATCGAGCAGATGTTTGAGGCGATTGTTGCGATTGATGACCCGCCGATACAGATCGTTGAGGTCGCTGGTGGCGAAGCGTCCGCCATCCAACTGCACCATAGGGCGCAGATCGGGCGGAATTACCGGCAGGACGGTCAAAATCATCCATTCCGGCTGATTGCCGTTCGGCTCGTTTTCTTGTTTCGTCTCGTCTTTGTCGATGACCGTGGCGCGGCTGCTGCGCAGGCTTTCCACCACTTTCAGCCGTTTCGTCGCCTTGCGCCGCACCTGCTTCGAGCGGTCCGAGCGCACCTCGCCCCAAAGCGTCTCCGTCAGCTTGCCCAGGTTGAGGCCGCTCAGCACGTCGTAGAAGGCTTCCGCGCCCATGCTCGCCTGGAAGACGTTGCCATAGCGGCTCTTCAGTTCGCGATACTGGCTCTCCGACAAGAAGACAAAATCGTGCCCGCCATTCGCCCGCGCGCGCGCCTGCCGCTCCTTTGTGGCCGTTATCGCGACCGCCTGCAAACTCTGCAAGCGGTTCAACTCGTCGATATGCTTCTCCGCGCTCTCCCGCATGACTTTCAAGCGCTCTTCCAGCGCGTCCAGCTGTTCTTGCAGCGCGCTGTCGTCTTCGCCATGATCGCGCTCGAAATCGCCGCTGATCTTGCGAATCTCTTCCTGCGCCAGCGCGTCGGTCTCGCCTTGCAGGCCACTCAAATAATCATTGACCTGGGCCTGAATCCGCGAGATGTGATCGTTGGTGATGATTTCCCCCCGGGCGACGACCACTGCCGACGCCGCCTTCAGCGATATTTCCGCCGACGCCGCCTGCCCCAGCAGATTCTCGACCTGGGTCTGCGCCACCTGCGCCTCGCCCATCACTTCGTCGCTCAGGCGCGCCAGCTCTCTGTCGAAGTGCTCGCGTATCGCCGCCGCCTTGTTCTCAAAATCCTCGGCGATCTGTTCGCGGTTCTCGCGCAATCTGGCGCCCTGCGCTTCGATCCCGTCGCGCAGCTCGCGCTCTTTGTCTTCCAGCTCGTTGTTGATTCGCGTGATCGCCTTGCCGCGCGCGTCTTCATCGACTTGCGTCACGACATATTGGGCGAAGTAGAGCACGCGGTCGAGGTTGCGCCGGCTTACGTCCAGCAGCAGCCCAAGATAGCTGGGCACGCGCCGCGTATACCAGACATGCGCGACCGGCGCCGCCAGCTCGATATGCCCCATCCGCTCGCGCCGGACGGAGGAACGAGTCACCTCGACGCCGCATTTGTCGCAGATGATGCCGCGATACCGGATATTCTTGTACTTGCCGCAATAGCACTGCCAATCGCGCGTGGGTCCGAAGATGCGCTCGCAGAAGAGCCCGTCCATCTCCGGGCGCAGGCGGCGATAGTTGATCGTCTCGGGTTTCGTCACTTCGCCATAAGACCAGGAGCGAACCTGCTCCGGCGAAGCCAGGCTGATACGTAAGGCGCTAAAGTCTTTCGCTTCCAAGACGGAACCTCCTCTGCCCTGTGATTCGGTTGGTTGAACGCGGCTGACTTGATGGAGCAACTGCCTTGTCACCATTCAATAGCAAAAAGACCACAGAAGGCAACCCTCCGCAGCCCCTCGCCGCTCGTGATATATTAGCGTTTTTCCATCACCGCGGATTGTAACCTGCCGCTCGCGCTCTTGTCAAGGCGCGACCAAAAAGTCGCCCGTAAATTCGCAAACAGGGGCAGGGGCAATTAGGATTGGGCCCTAGCCTTTCACCGCGCCAATCGTCAAGCCCGAAATGAAGTAGCGTTGCAGCGCGATGAAAAGCGCGATCACCGGCAGCGAGACCAGCGTCGCCGCCGCCATCATCTCGCCGTAGGGGATCTGCGATGCCGTCGCCTGGCTGCGCATGGTCGCGATGCCAACCGGCAGCGTGATCACCTCGTTGCCGCGCAGCACCATCAGCGGCCAGATGAAACTGTTCCACGAGCCGAGGAAGGTCAGAATCGCCAGGGTCGTCAAGCCGGGCCGCACCAGGGGGACGATGACCTGCGCGTAAATCCGAAATTCCGAGGCGCCGTCTATCCGCGCCGACTCCATCAATTCGGTCGGCACGGCCTGAATGTATTGCCGCATGAGAAAAATGCCAAAGGCCGGCGCCATCCAGGGGATAATCATCGACGCCGGATGATTGACCCAGTCGATCCGGCTCATCAAGACGAAAAGCGGAATCAGAATCAACTGAAAGGGGATCATCGTCGAGCCGATGAGGATAATGAAGAGCAGATTCTTGCCGCGAAAGCTGTACTTGGCGAAGGCGAAGCCGGCCAGCGAACAAAAGAAGAGCACAAACACCGTGACGACGCCAGCGTAAATGATGCTGTTGGCGTACCAGTATGGAAAAGCCCACTTCGTTAGCAGGAGTTCGTAATTCTTGAAGGACCATTCGGCCGGCGGCAGCCAGGGCGGCAGCGTAAAAATCTCGGTCGTCGTCTTGAAGGACGAATAGATCATGAATGCGATCGGCGCCACCGTCAACAGCGCGCCGCTGATGACCACGACATGCAGCGCGATGACGCCCAGGCGCTGGCTGAAGCGCTCGCCCATCAGTCCTCCTTCCGGAAGACGCCGTACCACTGCAGCTGCAGCAGCGACAGAATGAAAACAGTCGCGAAGAGCACCGTTCCCACCGCCGATGCGAACCCGAGGCGCAATCGCGTATACCCGCGCTCATAAAGATACTGCACGACGCTCATGGTGGCATTCGCCGGCCCGCCCTGGGTCAGAATCTGCGGCTCGTCGAAAATCTGGATCGAGCTCAGCAAGACGATGATGCTGACGAAGAGGATGATGGGACGCAGCATGGGGATGGTGATGCGAAAGAACTTCTGCAGCATGCTCGCGCCATCAATAGACGCCGCTTCGTAGAGTTCTTCGGGAATGCTCTGCAGCCCCGCCAGAAAATAGATGGTCAGCAAGCCGGTCGAGCGCCAGGCGATGAGGATGATGATCGCCACCTTAGCCCACGATCGGTCGCCCAGCCAGTAAATCGGCTCCAGCCCCAAGTAGATCAGCGGCGCGTTCAGCAAGCCCGTATCGCGGCTGTAGAGAATCTGAAAAACCAGCGTGATCGCCACCGTCGACGTCACCACCGGCGTGAAGTACATCGCCCGCCAGACGTTGCTGAAACGCAGCGACTTGCTGTTCAGCAGCACCGCCAGCACAAGCGCCAGGGGCAGGACGATCACGAGGCTGGCAATCGCGTAGATCGCCGTATTGGTCGCCACCTGCGCGAAGACCTTGTCGCTCAGCAGGCGACCGTAGTTGCGCGCGAGAATAAAGCGCGGGTCGTTGATGCCGTCCCAGCGGAATAAGCTCAGCACCAGCGCTATCAAGCTGGGCGCCATGAAAAAGCAGCCAAAGAGGACGTAAAAAGGAGAGATGAAAGCGTAGGGCGCCAGCTTGTGCTGCTGGAATCCGCCGCTCGCCCGCGCCTCGCGTCCACGCGCGACTGCCGCTTGTACCATGCCTTGTTCCTGTTCTGTGTGCGGGTGGCGCCAAGGGCCGTCGGGGCTTAACGCGCTTGTTTGCCTTGCGCGCGCCGCAATGGGCGAGTCAACGCCTCGCCCCTACAATATGGCGTCTGCAGGAGCTCCACTTGGCAAGCCCGTATCGGCGGCCAACCCCACCCCCGGCCCTGTCCCCCAAATGACGGCTGTAGGGGCGAGCCGGCGGCTCGCCCGTACAAATAACCTGAGGCGCGAAATGTTTGCGGGGGCGGCGGTATTGTCGCGCGCCCGTTCAGCAAATGCGCTCGCTGCGATTCAAAGGGCGCTACTCGGCGAAAGCGATTTCGTCTTCCATGTACTGCACGATGCTGTCGATCGCTTCATCAGCGGTGACCGCGCCTTCAAAGAACACGGCCAGCTCAGCCGCCATCTGCAGCTCGAATGTGCGGCGGAACAGGCTCTGATACCAGATCGGCACATCGTCCACGATCTCCGCGAAGACCTCGCCCGTCTTCTGACCGGCGTAAAACGGATCGGACAAGCCGACGATTCGATCATCGTGGAAGGCGGCCGCCATCGTCGGATAATAGGCGATCTCCTCATAACGCTTGATCTGATTCTCCAGCGTCACATAGGTGTATTGCAGCAGCTCCCAGGCGTACTGCGCGTTCTCGTTTTCTTTGGCGACGGCGAAACCGGTGCCGCCCCAGACGGAGGTCTTATGGCCCGCGCCGTCGTCCCAAACCGGCATGCCGCCGATACGGAACTGCTCCGCCATATCTTCCGCCTGCGGTTTCAGGATGTAGTCGGAGTACCAGTCGGGCATAATCGCGCCGACCAGATTGCCCTCGCGATAAGCGTTTATGATCGCCGGGCCCCATACTTCGGCGCTGGGAACGTAGCGAATCGCGCCGCTGTCCAAGCCCTCGCGCATCAAATCCAGCACTTCAACCGCGATCGCCCGATTCTCCTCGTCGGGCAATACAAACTCGCCGTGTTCGTCGAAGATCGCGCCGCCCCGCTGCAGCAGATACATCATGAACATGCCACCGTGGTCAGTAATATACGACATGGCGATGCCTTCTTCGGCCAGCGCCGCGCCCGTCTCCATGTATTCGTCCCAAGTCGTCGGCACCGACAAGCCCCGCTCCTCGAATATCGATGGCTGATAGTAATAGACGACGGCGCAAAGCGAGCTGTCTACGCCATAAACGCGCCCCTGATACTTGTAGGGCGTGTGTCGCCCTTCCACGATCAAGTCGTAGTCGTCCGCCAGCAGATCTGTCAAATCGAGGAACTTGCTCTCGATGATGCCGCCCTGCATGAAGCGCGGGAACGAACCTTGCTCAATGCCCAGCAAGTCGGGAATCTCCTCGCCAGCCGCCAGATTGCCCAGCACCTTGTCGAATACGCTGGGCACCACCTCGAACTCGAACGTGAAGTCGATATCCGGATAGCGCTCTTGCCATTCCTCGGCGCGCGCGCTGAAGAACTGCACGTACAAGCCATCGTGCGTCCACATCGTCAGCGTCACTTCGCTGGCGTCCTGCGCCGCCGCCGGCAGCGCCGCCAAAAGCAATGAACACGCGAATAACATGGCGACAATCGTAACAAACTTTCTCATTTCAGCCTCCTCTTTGGCAATGGACTGGAAAAGAACACAACATGCGACCCGCAGATAGTATCGCGATCCGATCAGTACGTCAAAAGCTAACGGCGTTGTCGCCCCAGAGATTCGCCCGAATTATGCTATAATACGCGCCCGAAACTTCCGCCCGAAAGGAGCGCCGTGAACCCGCTGCTCAATGTCGACGTCGCGCTGGAAAATATCCTCGCCGACATGACTACGCTCGAAGCCGAGACCGTCTCCCTGCCCGATGCGCACGATCGCGTCCTCGCCGAGGCCATCGTCTCGCCGATCGACCTGCCGCCCTTCGACAACTCGGCGATGGACGGCTACGCGATCCGCCATGACGACAGCGCCGCAGCCAGCCCGGATGAACCCGGCCGCTTGTCTGTCACCATGGACATCATGGCCGGCAGCGCCCCCAGTGGCGAGCTGAAGGCGGGAGAAGCGGCTCGCATCATGACCGGCGCGCCCCTGCCAGCCGGCGCCAGCGCTGTCATCCCGGTCGAAGACACCGATGACGCCTGGAGCAAAGGCGACGCCAGCGCAGCGCCCGCGCAAGTGCGAATTTACCGCAGCCTGGCTCGTGGCGAACACATCCGGCTGGCCGGCGAAAACATCCGAAGCGGCGAAACGATCATGCGCGCCGGGACTGTCATCGGTCCCGCTGAAACTGGCATGATCGCCGCCATCGGTCGCCCGCGCGTCAAGGTATTCCGCCAGCCCAAGGTCGTCATCCTCAGCAGCGGCGATGAATTGGTCGATATCTACGATGACTTGACGCCCGGCAAAATCCGCGACACCAACGGTTATACGCTGGCCGCGCTCGTACGCGGGGCCGGCGGCATCCCCATTCGCCTGCCCATCGCCAAAGACCAGCTCGATTCCATCCGCGCCCTCTATCGCCGCGCGCTGGAGATTAATCCCGATCTGCTGATCAGCACCGCTGGCGTGTCGGTGGGCGCCGCCGACCTGGTGAAAGTCGTCATGGACGAACTGGGCGAGATCGACTTTTGGCGGATCAATATGCGGCCCGGCAAACCGCTGGCTTACGGCACGATTCAAGGCGTCCCCTTCTTCGGCTTGCCCGGCAATCCCGTTTCAACGATGGTCACTTTTGAGGCGCTCGTTCGCCCCGCGCTGGCGAAGATCGCGGGCCGCTCGATTGACCAGCGGACCCTCAGGGCGACGGTGGCGGAAGACCTGCGCTCCGATGGACGCCGCACCTATGCCCGGGTCACGCTAAAACGCGAGGGCGGGGCGCTGATCGCCCGCTCGACCGGCATCCAGAGCTCTGGCGCCTTGATGTCGATGGTGCTGGCTGATGGCTTGGCGATAATCCCGGAAGACCAGGAAATCGCGCGAGCCGGGACGCAGCTGGACGTCCTCCCGCTCCGTCATATTGACTGAACCCAGCGAGGTCGCGATGACATTCACAACTGAACACGGAATCGACCGGCAGAACTGGCGAGGCGGGCGCGTCCGCCGCTTGCAGGCGCTGCTGGTCGTCCTGGGTCTCGCCGTCGCCGGTTACCTGAGCTATCTAAAGCTGGCTGAAGCGCCGGCCGTCTGCGTAGACTCGGGACCCTTTGACTGCAATGTCGTGCTGAACAGCCAGTATTCCGAGCTGGCGGGCGTGCCAATCGCCTACTTGGGCTTCGCCGTTTACGCCGTCATCGGCATCGCGCTGCTGCTGGAGGATCGCGTGGGCTTCCTGCGGGAATGGGGGTCGCTGATCGTATTCGGCATAGGCTTGTTTGCCTGGCTTTTCTCGCTGTGGCTCGTCTACGTGCAAGTCGCGCTGCTGCAGGCGCTCTGCCCCTGGTGCCTAACCCACGAGACAAACTTCACCATTCTCTTCGCCGCTATCTGCTATCGGCTCTACCGCGAGACCTTCCGCGAGCCCTAGAAACAAAAAACGGGGCGCTTCGCAGCGGACCCCGTTCTCGCTCCCGTCATCTTTGGCGCCGCTCAAGTCTGCGTACGGCGCAAGGTCCGCGCCAGAATCTCTTCCTGCTTCTCGCGATGGTTTCGGCGCGCGCCCGTATCGCGGTCGTTCAGCGCATCCGCCATGGGCTCGCCGCGCATCGCCCGCTGGAAAGCCTGCGCCATCGCCGTGGGCACAGCCTCGTCTTCATCGTCGTCCAGGCTGACGAGCTCCGCTTCCGGCGCCGATTTCATCGTCAGGTCAATCTGCCGCGAGCGCCCGTTTTTCTTGAGCACGCGCACTTCGACCTCTTGACCGACCGAGGCCACGTCGCTCGGCGCGCGCACGTAGCCGTCGGACATCTCCGAGACGTGCACCATGCCCGGTCGCTCGGCGCCGAAATCGACGAAGACGCCGAAGTCTTCGACGCGGATCACTTCGCCCCTAAACGTCCTGCCATTCCTTATTGTGTTCCAGGGCACAGCCGGCGGCTTCTCCAGCGTCAAGGCGACATAGCCATCGCGGCGCGTCTTGTAAACATAGGCTGTGATCTCGCTGCCCAGGCGCGCCACGTCTTCGATACCGCGCTTTTCGTTCTGGGTCAGCTGGGAAATATGCAGAAGCGCGTCTTGCCCGCTGCCGATATCAACCAGGGCGCCATATATCCCCAGGCGCCTGACCGTGCCCTGCACTTCCGCCCCAACTTCAAGCGCGTCCGTTTCCATCGCCATCTCGTCCCGCTCCCATAACACCTGTTTCCAGCGCCGCAACAAGCTACTGCCTAGCTCTCCGGGCAGAGTTCCTCGTTGCCGACGCCGCTGCCAACAAAATCGAATTCTTCCGTCCCCGAATAGGCGCTCAAAGGGACGAAGCCATTCCACATATTCAGGCGCGCGCAGGTCAGCAGCTCCTGCATTTCCGAAGCCGCCATATACATCACGCCGATGATCTTGTTATTCACCGAGACCGCGCCCGCTTCGCCGCCAGCGACATAGGAATAAATCACCATCGGCTTCTCAGGGTAAACGAGAACGGCGTAAGCCTGCTCGTCGCTGACGGCTTGCCCGGCGACATATTTCGGCTCGCCATACTTGTCAAAGACGGGACCGAAGGTCATCGCCGGCGCCAGCTGAAGGAGGAAAGAGCTGATGGTCTCGCCATCGCGGCTGATGACCTGGCAGCAGGCCGGGTTTTCGCCCTCTGCAAACGAGAAGACCCGCCCGGGATTGTCGCCTTCCGGCTCGGGTTCATCCGAGATCTTGAAGCGCCCGCCGCCCTCGAGTATCAGCTTGGCATCGCGATAACTGGTCTCGCCCGGCGTGATGCCATTCCAGCAGGGCGCCTCGCAGGGCTCGCCACTGAGCAAGCTGCTGTCCTGCAGCTTGGTCTCGTCAAGCAATTTGACTTCGGCGGCGCAACCAGCCAAAGCCGCTGCCGCCAACAAGATTAGCGCGAAAAGAACCCGGCGATTCATTCAAAGTCGCTTTCGGATGGAATCTGGCGAAGGGTGAGCGGCATCATATCAGAAGCCGCTCGCTTTGTACAGGTCGGTCACAGATGGGCGGTCTCGTTCGATCAGTTCTTGCGCAAGGTCAAGGAATAAACGCCGAGCGTCCCGCCATATTGATTGGCGAACCGCGTCGCGATGATGGTGTGGGGGCCGCTCTCCGTCAGCACATAACCGCTAATCAGCGAATCGGTTTTGCGCCCGGCCGTCCCAAGCAGCACCGGGTCGGCATCGTCATTCGCCGCGATCTGCCGGTCGCCCGGGCTGATCAGATACAGGTTTGTATCCAGGGTCTGCGACGCCGCCGACATGCTTATGGTCACCGACTCGCCAGCCAAGCCCTCGAAGCGGAAGGCGTCGAAGGTGTTTTCGGCGCTGATGACGCCAGTTACGCTCTGCCCGCTTTCGATCAGAGGCGCCCCAAAGGCTTCTTCCTGATAGGCGAGCGTGCCGCTGCCCGCGCCGATGAAGCCAGCCTCGCCGGCGGTCGCCTCGCCCGTTGGCGTCACCGTGAAATTGGTGACGTATCGCTGCCCAAGCTGCGGGAAGGCGCGCGCGTCCGCCACGACCACGCCATTCACCTCGATCAGCAAGGTGAAATCCACCACCGGCGGAAAATCAGTGCATGCGTTTTGATACCAGACTTCGACTTCGTACGTGCCGGGCCGCATCACGCCGGGGGGCCAATAGATATAGGACACCGGCGTCCCGGTCGCCGCGGGCACGCAATTCACGTTGCCCGCTGCCTGCAAGACGCCGCCACTGGCGCTCCTCGGGCTGTCATCAAACACGGACTCGCCGGCCGGGTCGCGCACGAGCAGCTGCAAGTCGGCGCTGGCGCTCCAGAACAGGCTGACTTCGATATCGCCCTGCGGCAGATTCAGGCTCGTCGCATTCGCGGCGACATCGCTTGAGGGTCCCGTCAGCACCAGTTGGAAGGGTCCCTCGGTGCCGCCATTTTCTTTGGCATAGCGCGTGGCGATTATCGTATAAGCGCCGCTGCTCAAGAGACGCGCGTTCGCGATTGAGGCATCGGTCGCGCCGGCGATGGCGTCATCGTTGACGTTGACAACCTTGCCCGCCGGGTCGACGATTTGCAGCAAGGCGTCCAGGTTGGGGCCAACCGCTTGCATGCTCACCGAAATCAGTTCGTTGGCGGCGCCGGCGAAGGAATAGGCGATGAATGGCTCGGTATTGCTGATCTCGCCAAAGACCGCCACGTCGCGCGCGATCGGCGTCGCGTCGACCGTGGCGAAATCAAAGCCGGCCGGCAGTCTGGTCAGGCTGGCGTCGGGATTGACGCCGCCCGCGCTCAAAGCCGCGCCGCCATCAGCCGCCACTTCAAAGCGGGTCACGTAGACGTTGCTGCCGCTTGCGCCGCTTGGACCGAGCAAGGCGTCGAGACGCTCCGCCGCGTCGCCGCCCAGCCGGACCTCAAGCTGGAACGGCACGGTCGCGGTCAGCGCGTCGCAAGCCTGCTCATAGTAGACGATGATTTCGTAGCTGCCGGTCGAGAGGAATCCGGGCTGCCAGACGGCGCTTTCTTCCGGGTTGGCGCTGATCACCTCGCAGAGGCCGTTGGCGTCAAAGCCGAAAACGCCGCCATTGTCGGTCGCGCGCGAATTCCAGTGCAGCGCCTGCCCGGTCGGGTCGCGCACTTCGAGGTTCAAATCAGCCGCGCCACGCCAAGACAGCCGAACGTCGATGCCGGCGCCCAATAGAATAAGCTGCGGTTCGCTCGCGCTGGGCTGTTCCGCCGGCGCCGTCGCCGCCTGGTCGCCACTTGACAGCTCCAGGCGGATATCGAAGGTCGTATCCGGCGCCGAGCTGCCCGGCGCGAAGTAAACAAAGACATTGTAACGACCGCCCGCCGCCAGCGATACGCCGCTAGCGCCGAGCGCGCCGGCGCCCGCGCCATCAACCGCCTGCGCGATCGTATTGCCGTTGATGTCGCTGATAAGCATGGCAAGCGCCCCGCCGCTGACGTTTTCCAGCGAAACCGTAGCCGACGAGTTCGCGCCCGCGTCAAATACGTAGGTGGTGGCCGGGCTGGCGGGACCGAGCACGCCAGTCATGGTCGCGCCCGACTGCAAAATGCTGACCGTGTCTTGCGCCAGCGCGGGCGAGGCCAAGAAAACCAGGCAAATGACCATGACGACGAGCCGCCATCGATACCATTTCAGCCCACTGACATTCGATTGGGTCATCACCCTAGTCCTCCATACCCGCGGCGCAAATCAGACGCTGCGAACCGAAGTGTAACGGAATTTCCATACGCTCGCCAGACTAACGCCCTTCGCCAACCCAGCGATCAAGCCGATGCCATTGCCATCGCCGCGCCCATTGGATTCACTGTAGGCAGCAAGCGATTCAGCCGCAGTGAAAGGCAAGCCTCATGGCACGCGCATCATTAACATTTTACAAGCTTAATCCGCCCGCTTCAATTCTGAATAGCGACTGTCGCCTTCACGCCAGCCGCGGCCCGCGCCGCTCGCCCATGGAGCGGGTCATGTCGACCGCCGCCTCGAAATCCGGCGCGGTTCGCCTTATGCTGATGATCCTGGCCCTGCTAGTGACGTCATCGGCGCAGGCGCAGCGGCAAATGGCGGCCACCCACATCGTCCGCCCGGGCGAAACCCTCGGGATCATCGCCCAGAGCTATGGCGTCGACATCAACGCGCTGGCGACCGTCAACGGCATCAGCAACGCGCAACTCATCTACAGCTGGCAAGAGCTGACGATCCCCTCGTCCGCGGGTACGCAGAGCGCCCGGCCGGCCGCCGGCGGGACGCATATCGTGCGCCGCGGCGAGTCGCTGGATAGCATCGCCAGGCGCTACGGCGTCGCCCTGAGCGAGCTGAAAGCGCTCAACAACGTCTTTGGCTGGATCTATCCCGGCGATGAACTTTCGCTGCCCGCGGCCGCCTCGGCTGCCAGCCCAACGGTACGGCCGACCACGCCAGCCGCCGCCAGCGGAAGCGCGCATATCGTCCGCCCGGGCGAGACGCTCGGCACGATCGCCGCCGCCTACCACGTCTCGCTAAGGGACTTGCGCGCGGCCAACGATCTGTGGAGCTGGATCATCTATCCCGGGCAGTCGTTGACGATCCCCGCCGGCGGGCTCAGCCGGGGCGCCCTTGAATCAAGCGCCGCGCCCGCGACGGTCGATCAAGCGCCGGCCGCGCCGCAGACGCCCGCCACCCACACCGTGCAGCGTGGCGAGACCCTCTTCCGCATCGCCAAGCGTTACGACGTGCCGCTGGACGCGCTGATCCGCGCCAATGGCATCACCGACGTCACCAGGGTGCATTCGGGCTTGGTGCTGCGCGTCAGCGACCTTGAGCGCGCCACGCCCGCGACGACCGCATCGAGCGCCAGCCCGCCGCCATCCGCCCCGGCCGCCCCGGCCGTCAGCAGCGTCAACCGCAAGCGATACATCGTGCAGCGCGGCGACTCGCTTTCCGAGATCGGCGCCCGCCTGAACATGAGCTGGCAGGCGATCGCCGACGTCAACGGCATCAGCAACCCCAACGCCCTGCACGCCGGCGCGAACCTGCTGCTGCCCACCTTGGAAGAAATGGCGAAATACTCGCCCGCGAATTCCAACGCGCGCAACTTCTACTTCGGCGCCCACAGTCATCCGGGCCCCAGAGTCGGCGTCGGCCGCGAAATCGTCGTTCAGCTCAGCACGCAGACCGCCTACGCATACGAGAACGGCATCCTGCAAAAACGGGCGCTGATCTCGTCCGGGCGGGCCAAAACGCCGACCATCGAAGGCGACTTCAAGGTCTACTACAAGGTGCGCTCGCAGACGATGGACGGGCCCGGCTACTACCTGGAAAACGTGGAATGGGTGATGTATTTCAAGTGGGAATACGCCCTGCACGGCACCTATTGGCATTACAACTTCGGCCAGCCGATGAGCCACGGCTGCGTCAACATGACCAACGCCGACGCCAAGTGGTTCTACGAATTCGCCTCAATCGGCACGCCCGTGCACGTCCGCGCGTATTAAGCCGCTTTCGCGCCGTCGAGTCCCAGCTCGGCGGCGCGCCCTTGCATCGCCTTCAAAACCAGCGGCACGTGAAATTCCCAGACGTCCACGCCCAGAACCGCGCAGCCATCGATGACGTCCTGCCGATTGACGCCGGCCGCGAATGCTTTGTCTTTCCATTTCTTGCGGATGCTGCGGACCTTGACGTCGCGAATGTCCTTGCTGGGCCGCACCAGCGCCACCGCCGTGATCAAGCCGGTGAGCTCGTCCACGGCGTAGAGGGCCTTGTCGCGCAGGGTCACCCGGTCGTCAGCCGCCAGCGGACCGTGGCTCAAGATGGTGCGGATGTCTTCTTCGCCCAGGCCGCGCTCGCGCAGGATCGGCGCCCCGTCCATGGGGTGCTGCTCCAGCGACGGATGCACTTCCCAGTCAAAGTCGTGCAGCAAGCCGACCAATCCCCACGGCGCCGGGTCTTCGCCATAATGTTCGGCGTAGGCGCGCATGGCGAATTCCACCGCCAGCATGTGCTTCCGCAGCGACTCCGACTTCACAAACTCACAGACGATCTCGTATGCCGTATCTCTGTCCAACTGCCTTCGCCTCCCGTGCTCATGATAAACGAATTGCTTTAGTTTTCTCAATATCGGGCGCTTTTCAATGCCGAATCCGCCGCGCCCGCCACGCCAACCTGCTGTAGGGGCGATACTTGTCTCGCCCTCCCGCGCCAGCGCAATCATCGGCTTTCCCGATGTGACCTCTGTGTTTCCTCGTTTTCCTCTGTGGTGAAGATTGGTATTCCACGCCGCAGCAGCTCGCCCGCCAGCGCGCGTGATCCGGCGGACACAACGCCGCCTAACCCTTGACCGCGCCGAAGGTAATGCCGCGAATCAGATATTTTTGCGCGAACAAGGCGAAGACGATCATCGGCACGATCATGACCACGCTCATCGCCGCCATCGGTCCCCACTGGATGCCCTTGTCGCTGACGAAGCCGGCTACCGCCATCGACAAGACGCTCGCCTTGCGCCGGGCGACGCTCGAGGCGATCAGAAATTCATTCCAGGACAGGAAAGCGGTCAGGATAGCGGCCGCCGACACGCTCGGCATCACAATCGGCAGCACGACCCGCCAGAAGCGCTGCGGCACGCTGGCGCCATCAACCAGAGCCGCTTCTTCAATCTCGCGCGGCAGATCCTGATACACCACCAGCATCAGCCAGGTCACGAAAGGAATCGTGATGCCGAGCTGCCCGATGATGATCGCCCAGACCGTATCCAGCAGGTCAAGCTCGCGCATGACCAGAAAGTAAGGAATCACCGTGGTCACGCGCGGATAAAAGCGGATGAAGAGAAATATAAAGGTCACGCCGGCCAGAATCTTGACCGAGAGCCGCATCCGCGCCAAGCCGTAGGCCGCGAGCGCCCCGCTAATGATCGTGATGCCCGTCGTCCAAAGCGTGACCGTCAGGCTGTTGCGGAAGTGGCGAAAGGTCTTGCTGTCTTCAAACAGGTCGCGGTAATGCTCGAGCGTCACCTCCGATGGCAGAATCGTCGGCGGCACGGTCAGGAACTCGCGCGGCAGTTTGACGCTGTTGATGACCAGGTATGCCAGCGGCACGAGCACCACCAGGCAGGCGAGAAGCAATATGAAGCCATGCAAAAGCGCCAGGGCGCGCTGTTTGGCCGACCGCTGCCGTTTCATCGTCTCATCCGCTTGTCTCAATGCTCGTCGCGACAGATCTGTCCGAAGCGATGCCCGCCGTCAATCAGCATCGCCGTCGTATTCTCAAGCGCCTCCGCGAGATGATCGCGATAGCGGCCTTTGATTTCCAGGATGATATCGCCCTCATAGCCGCGCAGTCGCTCAAAAGCGGCGGCAAAGGGAATCGCCCCCCAGCCCGGCGGCAGATGCAAGTCGGCTTCGCCATAGACCAGGCGATCGCCCTCGGCTTCGTGGCCCGCGTCCAGCGCGCCGAAGTTGTCGTTGATATGCAGATGACGGACGTAAGGCGCCGCTGCCGAGATCGCCGCCAGATAATCGTCGCCCAATTCCCGCGCCGCCAGATGCAAATGCCCCAGATCGAGCGTCATTCCCACGTTCGGATGATCCACCGCCTCGATCTGCTTGATTATCGCCGCGACGCGCAACCGGGCGTGATAGCGCGCCAGATCGTCCCGCGCCAGCCCCGCCCGAAGCAGAACCGCCACCTCCCATAGATGCGGGTCGCCATTCTCCATGCCAATGATGACGCCCAGGTCAGCCGCCAGGGGCGCCAGCCGTCGAAGCGCCGCCGCCTCTCGTTCCGCGCCGCGCGCCAACTCGGCCTCGTCCGGTAAAGACGCGGTACCGGTTCGCGCCGCATTCAAAGCCTGCAAGCCGCTGTGATACACCAGCACGCGCGCCCCTATCGCCCCGCAGAAGCGAATACAGGCTTCCAACACGCGGCATTCCAGCTCATGGTCGCCGCCAAAAGCCAGGTTGGTCCGCCCCGGCGCATGCGCCGAATATCGCAGATCGAAGGGCGCGATCGCGTCTTGAATCGCGGTCACGCGGGCGGGAATCAACTCGCCATTCATAATGACGTTCAGGCTGCTGACCGAGAGTTCGGCTGCCCGGCAGCCAAGCGTCTCCGCCTGCGTCAGCGATTCGACCAGCCGCTGACGCCGGCCGTCGACGAATTTGTCCGCGATGTCCAGGCCGAGACCATGAATCTTCATTGGCGCGCCGTTAGACTGAGCGACCACGTCAGACCCCCTCCTGCCAATCGCGGCGCTGATGCCAAAATACGACGCCGATAGACAGGCTGGCGAAAATCATGAAGAGCCACGATGAGGCGGCGGCCGCCCCAAAGTTGAAGCTGCGCAGACCAAGCGTGTAAATGTAATAGGTCAGCGTATAGGTGCTATAGCCCGGTCCGCCGTAGGTCAGCGAATAGATGGAATCCAGCGACAGCAGCGATTCCAGCATACGGAAGACCAGGGTCAAGAGCAGCAGCGGCATCAGCAGCGGCAGCTCGACATAGAAGAAGGTCTGCCAGCGCGAGGCGCCGTCGATCGCCGCGACTTCCAGCAAATCATCGGGAATGCTGGCGATCGCCGCGCTGACTACCAGCAGTACGAAGGGCGTCCACTGCCAGGTATCCAGCAGGATGACCGACACAATCGCCCAATCGGGATGCGCCAGCCACTCGGGCCCCTTGACCCCGATCATGCTCAAGAGGTGATTGACCAGCCCGGCGCGCGAATTGAGCAGGATGCGCCACAACGTGCCGGCGGCCACGGGCGCGATCACCATCGGCAAGATCAGCAGGGTGCGCACCGCCCGCATCCGCCAGCTCGCGCCGACGGTCAGAAAGGCGAGGCAGACGCCCAGGGTCATCTGCAGGATGAGCGCGCCGCCCGTGATCAGCGCGCTGTTGCGCACCGAGCGCCGAAAGGTGTCGTCCCCCAGCTCGCTGACGAAATTGTCCAGCCCGACGAAGCCCTTGGGCGTCTGCGATTCGGTCAGCACCCAATCCTGCACCGAAAGAAAGGCCGAATAGGCCAGCGGATAGAACTGCACCGCGACCACGATGATGAAGGCGGGAATCACGAAGACGACCAGCCAGGGCAGATCGTGCCGCCGATGCCAATTCGACTTGGCGCCCGCTGTTCTGGATGCCACAGACGATCTCATCAAGTCACAATTCGTTTTCCGCCGACAAACTACGATGGGCGAGTCGTCGCCTCGCCCCTACGGTTCGCGCATCGCGGAGTGCAACACCCCATCCCCGACCGCCAGTGTCTACGCGGCGCGGCCCCTTGCCGCAGTGCTGTGTCGACGCGCACCCAGCAAGCTAGGGAAGGGGAGTTGACGCTGCGAGCCGCCAGGTATTTTGCGTGGGCGGGCGGAGGGCGAGACAAGTCTCGCCCCTACAGATGTCATGTCACGTCGTATCGGGCGCTAGCCCTCTTGCATCTGCCCTTGGGCGGCGGCCGACTGCACCAGACCTTCCGGCACTTCCAGCTCCGCCCAGTCGGCCAGCGTGTTCGCCAGCGTCTCTTCGGCGGTGGCGGCGTCGATGATGAACTCGCTCATATGGCGGAAGAAGATCTCGAAAGCCGCGAAGATCCAGGGCACCGTTTCCGCCCGATTCAAGTTCGCGACCATGGCCGGGAAGTCGTGGCTGTACTTCTCGATCAGTTCTGGATCTTCATAGGTGCTCAAGAAGGGCGAGCCCACGCCTAGCTCGACGAAACGGCGCTTCGCCTCTTCCTCTGTGATGTAATACTTGATCCATTCCCAAGCGGCGTCGGGGTTCTCGCTGTAGCCCGAAATGAAGAGATTCCACGCCGAAAGGAAGGGGAAGCCCGGCCCCGGGAAGGTCGCCGTCGCCCAATTATCGACCACCAGCGACGCATCCGGATCTTGCGCCGCCGCCCGCACGAAGCTGACCCAGCAAATCATCGTGGCCGCTTTGCCCGTGAGGAAGACCGAATTGGCTTCGTCGATGCTCAAGCCGGTCGCGCCCTCGGGGTTGTAATCCAGCAGGCTCTTCAGCTGCTCCAGCGCGGCGATGGCATCGTCGTGATCCAGCCCGTAATTGCCTTCCGAATCCACGAGATAGTTGTCGTACATGCCCAGGAAAATGGCGGCCGCCTGCTCCGACGCGCCAAAAGCGAAGACGTTGGGCGCGATGTCCGTGCCCTCCAGGTGCGTCTCGAGCTCATCCAGCGCGGCGATGAAATCGTCCCAGGTCTCCCAGTCGGGGGCGATGCCGGCTTCCTCGAAGATATCGGTGCGGTAGATCAAGCCATAGGCGTCGGCGCTGTAGGGGATGCCGATCCGCTTGCCATCAAAGAAGCCCGAAGGACCCTGCTTCATCAAGCCCTCGATGAAAGAGCCGCCCCAGTCATCGCGCGCGATGAAATCGTCCAGCGGGTGCATCTGCCCCCAGACGCTGCCGATCCAGAAATCGCCCGAAATCACGTCGAATTCGCCCGTGCCCGTCGCCAGATCGGTGATGTTGTTCTGCACCAGCACGACAAAGGGCGAAGCCACGATCTCGAGCTCGATGCCAGTCGCTTCCTCGAAGCCGGCTTCCAGCTGTTCGGCGCCGACATCGTAGGTGCCCGACTGCATGAAGTTGGTGACGATTTCGGCGCCGGCATGAGGCATGTCCTGCGCCAGCGCGGCGGCTGGCAGGAGCATTGAAACGACAAGCAGCAGCAGAAATGCTTTCTTCATGATCTTCCCTCACAACTGACTGTCAGATGTGAAGATTGTAGCGGATTGCGTTCGAGTTGGCGAATTAGGCGATTTCGGCGAAGACTTGGGGGATGATATCGTCGAGGGCCGCGTCCAGGTCGCCGGTGAAGTCGGCGCAGGGGATATCGAGGTAACTGAACACGGTATGCATCCGCTTGTAGCCGTCCGGCGCGCCCAGCTCGACCCAATGATGCCCGCGATTGGTCAGTTGGCTCTTGTTCTTGTCAGACAAGGTCTGCGCGATGAAGATGTTGGAGCGGCGCGCGATCGTGCTGTCGGCGCTCTCGGGATTGCCCTTGCCCATGAGCTTGACTTCGCAGAAGAATTGGTCGCCAGATTGGCTCAGAAAGTGGAAATCGACTTCGCGTTTCTCGCCGGTCAAGCCCTTGCCGGCGTAGTGGCTCGGCGGGACTTGGTAGAGTTTCGCCAGCGTAAGCATGAGGGGGAGTTCGAGGCGATTGCCGAGGCCGCTCCAGGCGCCGCCGCGGATTTCGGCGTGTTTTGCGGCGAGGGTGTTGACGACGATGAGGGATTCGCGAAAGCTCAGATCGACGGCGCAATCGTTGTATTTTATGCTCATGCCCAAACGAATGTCGGGGAATTCACGCGAAATGAGCGCCTCAACTCGCGCCATCATATCGTCATAGTATAGAGGCGCGACCTTGAACACGACTTTGCGCGACGCGCTGCCATAGATGTTGACGATAGACTTATTGTTTAGGCCTGCATAGATTGCAGTATCGTCTTTTGGAAAGCGGCCGCTCAAGAAATAGCGCTTGTACCAATCCTCGTCGAGGCCCATGCCGTCTATCTTTGCGTAGGCGATATCCTTGAAGAAACCTACAGTGAAGCGCATGAAGTCACTGCTGATTTCGTCGAGGACTATTTTGCGGTAGTGCTCGCCCTTGAGAATCATTCGCAGCACTTGCGGTAAGGCTTCGCCAGATAGCGACATAAAAGATCCGATCCTTGTGATAGCGACGATTTAGACTAACGAGCCGCAAACCAGTCTTCAACGCTGAGATAGCGGCTGATTCTCTCGCCATCGCCGCGTGTGTAGGTCGCCTCAATTCTGTAGTTGTCGTTGTGTCGGAGCGGCAATATCCACTCGCGCAGATAGCGAGTTACCGCTGACTTGCGGCGGTAGCTTTTCATCTGCGCCCAGCGCACTAATTCGTCATTCAATCCAAACACTTTGTTCTGGATGACAAAGCCAACCGTAGTTGTAGCGTTCATTTTTTCCCGCTCCCTATTCACTCCCGTTGTCGATCTAATGTAGCCAAGTCTTCTCGGAATGTCCGAACCGTTTGAAATTGCGCCGCCGCCCCGTCTGACTCTGCGGTGGATATCATCTGTTTCATTCTGCCTACATATTCAGACTTTATCTCTGTGAGGAAGAAGTTGCGCTTGTGCCGCTTTGCCGCCAACCCGAATGTCCCGCTGCCAGCAAATGGATCAAAGACAAGATCGCCCACAAAAGAATAATACTTCACCACGCGGTCGCACAGCTGATGCGGAAAGACCGCGCTGTGCACCTTGTCGCTCATCGGATCGATTTGCCAAAGATTTGTCGTCTCGAAGCGGCCGCGCACTTTGCTTTCATCAATGATGGCTTTGGGATACTGGCGCATATTCCAGTCAATCAGTCGTGACGATTTCTTGCGATAAACCATCACATATTCCGTGACCATATTGGGCTTGTAACCGAGCGGCTTGCGATGCTGCTGGAAACCGCCATTGCGATTCTTGACGGATGATTCCGGCTTTGCCCAAACGATGTCATCAATGAATTCCCAGCCCAAATCGCAGACGATGCCATGCAAGTCAAATGGAATCGGATACCGCTTGCTCGCGTGCTTTCGACTGAAACGAGCGACGATGACGGGCGAGGTGTTAATCAATAGAAAGCGGCCTTCTTTGGTGATGCGGTGGACTTCGGCGAAGACCTCGCCAAGAAAATCCAAGTACTGCTGGTAGCTCTTGTAAATCGAATAATCGCGGGCGTTGTAATAAGGCGGCGATGTGAAGGTCAGGTGAATGCAGCCCTCGGGCAGCAAGCGCATGATTTCGCGCGTGTCGCCTTCAACAACGACGTTCTTCATAAAGTCTGGCGACTGATAGTGCATGCCATAATCGGATATGTCGGGTTTCTTTTCGAATTCCGATTGCAGCACATACTGAATCTGCTCGTTTGGATGCTCGCGCAGATTCAGCAGGCACTCGCGAACGCGCTCTTTGGACTTGAAGACCAGCAGACCGCGCATGGCTTGAAGCACGACGGTGGGATCGTCGTCTTGCAGGAAACGGACAAGCGTCGTTATCGCGCGCGGATTTCGCATCCGCCCAATCGCGGATACCGCTTCCCGCCGCACAATTGAACTTTGGTCGTTCAACGCGACTTCGCTCAATTGGTGAAGATACTGAATGTCTTCCAGCTTGCCGAGATTCTTGACCGCCCAATAGCGTGTGTCGCGGATCGCGTCGCCCAAGTATGGCAAAAGCACGTCGCCGCTGAATCCCTCCGGCAATCGACCAAGGTTTTCCAGTATCCCTCGTGCTTCGAACGACGACGAACTAGAATTCAAGCGCTCGTAAAGCGCCTCAATATCATTCTGCTTGTAGTCGCGCAATTGCGTTTTGGTTATCATGTAGCAGAGAATTGATGAAGACCGCTCTTCATTGCTAGCCTAGTATTCTAGCAGGTTTGCGAGCCCAAATACACGATTTCGAGGAAAACAGACAAATCTCAGCCCGCCGACATCCGCTCGCGCCTTCCACTCACACCCTCCCCCCTCACCCACTTATCCCACCCTCCGTCATCTTCCCCACATCCAGCGCCTTATCCAATTCATCGTCCCCCATCAAGCCCAGCTCCAGCACCACTTCCCGCACGCTCTTCCCCTCCGCCAGCGCCAGCTTCGCCACCCGCGCCCCGTTGTTGTAGCCAATGATCGGATTCAGCGCCGTCACCAAGATCGGATTGCGCGCCAGCCAGCTCGCCGCCCGCTCCCGATTGACCGCCAGCCCGACCATCAGCTTCTCCGTGAACGCGCCCACCGACCCGATCATCACCGTCATCATCTCGTTCAGATTATGCGCGATGACCGGCATCATCACATTCAGCTCGAATTGCCCGGCCGCCCCGCAAAGGTTCACCGCCGTGTCATCCCCCATCACATGGTACATCGCCTGGTTCAGCATCTCGGCCAGCACCGGATTCACCTTGCCCGGCATGATGGACGAGCCCGGCTGCACCGTCGGCGCGGTGAGCTCGGCGATGCCTGTGGTCGGTCCCGCGCTTAGAAGGCGGACGTCATTGGCGATCCGCGTGAAATCCATCGCCAGGTTGCGCAGCGCCGCGCTGAAAAAAACCGCGTCTTGCATCGATTGCATCGACTCGAAGAGGTCGTCGCTTTCGTGAAGCTTTATGCCGGTCAGCGCCGAGAGCTTGGCCACCATGCGCGCGTGATATGCGGGATGCGCGTTCAAGCCGGTGCCAGCCGCCGTGCCGCCGATGCCCAGCCGCCTCAGCCCCTCCGCCGCGAAAGCCACTTTGTCGCTGCCCCGCTCGATCGCCGTCGCCCAGGCCCCCACTTCCTGCCCCAGGCGGATCGGCACCGCGTCCTGCAAATGCGTACGCCCGCTCTTGACCACATCGTCCCATGCCGCCGCCTTGCCCCGCGTCACCGCGACGAAGCGCGCCAGCGTCGCCAGCAGCTCATCCAGCCGCCACAGGACCCCCAGCCGGATCGCGGTCGGGATGGTGTCATTGGTCGATTGCGCCATGTTCACGTGATCGTTTGGATGCACGGGCTTCTCACTCGCCTCGATGTCGTAGCCGAGCAGCTGATTCGCCCGATTCGCCATGACTTCGTTGGCGTTCATGTTGTGGCTGGTGCCCGCGCCCGCCTGGAAAGGATCGACGACGAAATGCTCGTGATGCTCGCCCGCCAGGATTTCATCGCCCGCCTGCATGATGGCATGCGCCAGCCGCTCGTCCAGCAAGCCGAGATCCATGTTGACCTCGGCCGCCGCCCGTTTAATCAGCGCGATGCTCCAGATGAATGCCGGCAGCGGTTTCATGCCGGTGATCGGAAAGTTCTCGCGCGCCCGCTGCGTCTGCGCCGCGTAGAGCGCTCCCTTCGGCACGCGAACCTCGCCCAGCGAATCCATCTCGATGCGATAGTCAGTCATGCGGCTATTCTCCTGTCCTGCGGGCTAGCGAATCGCGCGGCTCCTGTACGCAAACAGAGCGCTGTCATTCTAGCGCCCTTTGTTATGCTTGAGAACGATTGTCAGCCGCCGACTCACATATCAGAAAAGGGCGACTTACAAAGTCGCCCCTACAATCCGTGAAATAGCCGCGTAGACACTGGCGGTCGGGGAAGGGGTTGGTCGCTGTGGAGGGCGAGACAAGTCTCGCCCCTACAGTTGCGAAACGGATGCGCGCTGGGGCAAGGAGTCAGCCAGCGGCGTAGAGCTCCGCCACCTTGTCCCAGTTGATGACCTTGAAGAATGCGGCGATGTAATCCGCGCGCCGATTCTGATAATGGAGGTAGTAGGCGTGCTCCCAGACGTCAATGCCAAGGATCGGCGTTTTGCCCGCCATCAGCGGCGTATCCTGATTCGGCGTCGTGCTGATGCTGAGCGCGCCGCCATCGGCCACCAGCCAGGCCCAGCCGGAGCCGAAGACGCCGCCAGCCGCCTGCGAAAATGCCGCCTGAAATTCAGCAAAGCCGCCGAACGCGCTGCCGATCGCCTCGCCCAGTTCGCCGCCCGGTTCACCACCGCCATCAGGACTCATGATCTGCCAGAACAGGCTGTGATTGGCATAACCGCCGCCATTGTTGCGGACAGCGCTGCGGATGCCTTCCGGGACGGCGTTCAGATCCGCCAGAATGTCTTCAATCGACATGCCGGCCAGGTCCGTGCCGTCAATCGCGGCATTCAGCTTGCGCGTGTAACCGGCGTGGTGCTTGCCATGATGAATGCCCATCGTGCGCGCGTCGATATGCGGCTCGAGCGCGTCTTCGGCATAGGGCAGCGGCGGCAGCTGGAAACCGCCCTCGTCCGCCAGCGCAAATCCACCCAATGCCGCGCCGGCGAGCCCCGAACCAGCCAGCTTCAAGACATCGCGCCGGCTAAAGACAGAATTGTCGCTCATTGGCCCTTTGCCTCCTGAAAGCTGGAACGCATCAGATGTATGACCCAACGGCAAAATCGCGCGCCGGGTCAGTTGATTGAACCGGGGCTAGCCAGCGGCCGCGTAGAGCTCCGCCACTTTGTCCCAATTGATGACGTTGAAGAAGGCGGCGATGTAATCGGGACGGCGATTTTGGTAATTCAGATAGTAGGCGTGCTCCCAGACGTCAAGACCCAGGATCGGCGTGCCCCCATCCATCAGCGGCGTGTCCTGATTGGGCGTCGACGTGACGCTGACGGCGCCGCCATCCGCCACCAGCCAGGCCCAGCCGGAGCCGAAGCGCGTAGCCGCCGCCGCCGAAAACGCGGACTGAAAATCGCCGAAGCTGCCGAAAGCGCTGCTGATCGCATCGCCAAGCGCGCCGCCCGGCTCGCCGCCACCGCCAGGACCCATGATCTGCCAGAACAGGTTGTGATTGGCGTAACCGCCGCCATTGTTGCGGACAGCCGTGCGGATGCCCTCGGACACGGCGCTCAAGTCGCCCAGGATCGCCTCGATGCTCATGCCATCCAGCGACGTGCCCTCGATCGCCGCGTTGAGGTTGCCGGTATAGGCGGCGTGGTGCTTGCCGTGATGAATGCCCATCGTGCGCGCGTCAATATGCGGCTCAAGCGCGTCTTCCGCATAGGGGAGTGCTGGTAATTCAAAAGCCATGATTCCACTTGCTCCTTATGTACTCGGTTTGCGCGGTCCTTCACCCGTTTTCAGCAAGCGACTCGTAGCGAAAACGCCATCCAAGTCTTCGTCCGCCAACGGGGATTACATCATTATTGTACTATGTCGCGTCAGAAATTCAAAGTCAAACCGCCACTTCCCGGCCCCGGCGCCGGGCCGCAAGGCCGATTCTGGCTTGCATTTTCCGCGTTTCCGCTCAACATAGGCGCTTGCCCGCCGGAGGACACGCCTTGACGCCACAGCCGCCCGCCAGCCGATCCACGCCCGCCCGAGCCTACGCGGTCATCCTCGTCGCCGTGCTGACGACATCGTCCGCCGCCATCCTCATTCGGCTCGCCCTGGACGAGAGCATGCCGCCGCTGCTGATCGCCGGCGCCCGGCTGCTGATCGCCACAATCGCGCTGACGCCGCTCGCGCTCCGGCGATATCGCGCCCAAATCGCCGCGACCACGAGCAGCGAGCGACTGCTGATCGCCCTCGCCGGCATCTGCCTGGCTGTCCATTTCACCGCCTGGGTGAGCTCCCTGCAGTTTACGACCGTACTCGTCAGCGTGGTGATCGTATCCACCGGTCCAATCTGGGTGGCGCTTTTGGAAGTCGTCTTTCTGCATATTCGCCTGTCGCGGCTGGTGGCGCTGGGCTTGATCGTCGCCCTGATGGGCGGGGTCGTAATCGGCGTCCCGCTCAACGGCGCGCTCAATCCAGCGCAGACCGCCCACGACCTGGAGGCGACGATCACCGGCGCGCTGCTCGCTCTTGTCGGCGCGCTGACAGTCTCGGTGTATATGCTAATCGGGCGCAAACTGCGAGCGACACTGCCCGTCATTCCTTACGTCTGGCTGGTCTACGGCGTCGCGTCAATTGGCGCGCTGGTCGTGATTGCCATCACCTCTACGCCGGTCAGCGGCTTCCAGGCGCGCGGTTATGTCGTGCTGCTGGCGATGGGCTTGATACCGCAGCTGATCGGGCATTCTTCGCTGAATTACCTGCTGGAGCATTTCCCGGCGGCGATGGTCAGCATGTTTTCGCAGCTTGAGCCGATCGGCAGCGCCATCCTGGCCGCCCTGCTCTTCCGCGAGCTGCCGCCGAACCAGCAAATCGCCGGCAGCGTCATCATCATCATCGGCGTGATAGTGGCCAGCCGCGGCGAATTCCGCGCTTCGAACAGCGGCGAGCGACATGCGAATTAACCTGGATGCGCCCTCCGCGTCCCATCTGTGGCTGCTAGTCGCGGTCTCGGCATTTGCCTGGTCCTTCGGTCCCATCTGCGTTCGTTACGCCTTTGAATACGACATGCCGCCGGCTCTGGTTTCATTCGGCCGCATGATCACCGGCGTCATCATTTTCGCGCCCTACATTGTGGCTTGCGGCGCGCGCGAAATCGGGGCGATGCCCGCTCGCAGTCGCTGGCTGGCTTTAATCGCCGGCGCGATGTCGGGCCTCAACATCGTCCTGATGGTCGCCTCGCTCCAGCATATCAGCGTCTTGATCAATCAAGCCTTCATCGCAACCATCCCGATCTGGGTCGCTTTCTTTGAGGTCACGCTCTTGAAGCAGAAGCTGGGGGTGGCAGTCTGGCTCGGGATCGCGGCGGCGCTGGCCGGGGGCTTGCTGATCGCCGTCTCAACAGTCGACTCGCCTGCTGCGCTGCCCGGTGGCAAGCCTGCGCTCGGCATCTTGATGGCGGTGGTCAGCGCTTCTTCGGCAGCGGTTTATATCATTGTGGGTCGCAAGGTGCGCGGCGGCGTCTCTTTCATCCCCTATATCTGGCTGGTCTATGGCGCGGCCGCGGCGGTCACGCTTTTCATCATGGCGCTGCAGGGCGTTTCGCTGCTCGGTTATGACCCGCGCGGCTATCTCTGGGTGCTGCTGCTGGCGATCCTGGCGCAGGTCATCGGCCATGGCGCGCTGAATTTCGTCCTGCGTTTCATGTCGCCAACCACTTTGACTATGACCGTGCAGACCGTGCCCGTCCTAAGCGCGATCTGGGCCCTGCTGATATTCAGCGAGATTCCCACAATGGCGCAGGTGATCGGCAGCCTGATCCTTGTATCGGGCGTCATGATCGTTTTGCTTGGGCAGAAGAAGCCTAACCCGCAGCCAGGCTGATGCCGGCGAAGCGCGCGGCGCCCGGCGTGATGTCGAAGCCCGGCATGTCGTCCGACAGGATCAGCGACCCGGACAGGCGGCGCAGCGTCCCATCGCGAACGAGTTCCTGAAGCGTGTAATCCACCAGCAGGCGGAAATCCGGATCGTTGTAGGGCAAGCCCAAGGCGTAATACGAGCGGCTGTACCAGCGGTCGGTCAGGCGGAGGGCGCTGGGGCTCGCCTGCAGATGCGCCACCAGCAGCAGACTGTCGGCATAGACGGCGTTGACGTTGTTGAACTCCAGCAATTGAAGCGCGGCGCCATCTTCGCGCGCCTGGAAAAAACGCACGCTTGCATTAATGCTATCGGCCCAGGCCTGCGCCCGATCGCGCGCGCCTTCATCGCCAGCGATCACGCCGATAATGCGCCCGCGCAAGTCGTTGAAGCCGCCGATGCCCGAGCGAGCCGCGACCATCAGCCGGTCGCCGTGCAGCAGGTAGGGCGCCGAAAAATCCACCGAGCGCGCCAAACGCCAAAGCGGCTTGACCCCGGCGATCAGATCGACTTCCCCGCGTTCCAGCATGCCGACCGCGCCCTCCGCCCCGCCGCCAACGCGCTCGACCCTCACCCCCCAGCGCCGCGCCAGCTCCTGCGCCAGCGCCAGATTCAGCGCCGCCAGCTGCGCTCGGCCCGCCGATGCCCCTTGTTCGGTTTGGAGGATGCCGCCGACCCGCAATACCCCGGTTTCCCGCATTTGCGGTATGACAGCTCGCGCCGGCTCGGTCCATTCACCCGCATATTGCGCTGGCGTCACGCTCTCGCCGATGCCGTCCCATAGCGCGATCGCGTCTGGCGCCGCCTCCGATTCGGGGAAGTATTCGCGGTAGAGCTTTTGCAGACTGCCGTCGCTGGCCAGCAGCTGAAGGCTGTGGTTGAGCAGATGCCGCAGCCAGATGTCATGCCGCCTCATAGCGAGGGCGCGGGGCTCGCGCTCGACCGCTTCATCAAGGATTCGGACGCGATCGGCGAAATCCGGCGCGACGCGCAGCAGCGCTTGCTCGGCCGCGACCAAACCCTCAATCTCGCCGCCGGTCAAAGCCGAGAACGCGCGGTCGAGCGTCAGGTAGAATTGCTGATTCAATGGGGCCCCGAGGCGCGCGCTCCACAGGCTCAGCGCCTTTTCCGTTCGCGTGCCGATGACGTAGCCAAGACGCTGATCGGCCAGCGCGCTCAAGGACTCGTAGGGCGCGTCCGCGCGTATCATCATCGCCTGCGCGCCGTAAAAGTAGGGCTGGCTGAACTCCAGCGCCGCGTCAAAATCGCGATAATTGACGAAGGCGGGGGCGAGCAAGTGAACATCGCCGCGATTTAGCTTATCCAGCGCGTTCTCCCGCGTGACCTGCGCGAACTCGATGTCGCTGCCCCAGCGCTCGGCGATGAGACGCAGGATATCAATATCGAAGCCGCGCAGCTCCCCTTGCAGCGACAAGGCGCTATACGGCGGCTCGTTGTAGAGCGCGCCGACTTTTAGCAGACCGGACTCGAGGATGTCAGCCACCGCCGAGGCTGCCATATCGCCGTCCGGCGGGTCGTCGGCCGCCTCCACAGCGACGAGCGTTGGCACGGCCAGGGTGGGAATCGGCGTCGCTGGCTGGGCGGCCGCAAGGATTTGCAAAATCCCAGCCAAGGCCAGCGCAATCAAATAGGCGGCGGTTCTCATCAAGGGCGCTCAGCGATACAGATCGCGCGCGGCGATGTATTCCAGCACCTGATCGGGCACCAGATACCGCACGCTGAGCCCCGCCCGCAGGCGACTGACGACATAGGTGGAAGACAGCCACAGGCTGAGCATGGGGACGTCGACGATGTCAACCTGCGCCGCGAGCCCGGGCAAGCGCTCGCCGTGCATATCGGCCGCGATGTCTTCGTCAGCGCGCTTCATCACCGCCAGCCGGCAGCATTGGTAGAGCTCTTGCGCCCGCTCCCAGGTGGGCAAGGACCGCAGGTTATCGCCGCCCATTACAAAATAGAGCTGCGCCCGCGGATGGCGCTCGCCGATGATCTTGACGGTATCGGCGGAATAATGCGGTCCAGCCCGGTCGATATCGACGCGGGAAATGCTGAAAGCCGGGTTGTCGGCGATGGCGAGCTCCAGCATGTTCAGGCGATGCTCCAGCGGCTGGCGCGCTTGCCCTGGCTTGGTCGGATGATCGGCCACCGGCACAAAGAGCACATGATCCATTTTCAGGCTCTCGCGCGTGTATTCCGCCAGGATCAGATGCCCGATCTGGGGCGGATCAAAGCTGCCGCCCAAAATGCCGATGCGTCGCGCGCTCAATCCGTCCACTCCAGTTCAAAATCTCCGATGAAGACCGTATCGCCTGGGCGCGCGCCCGCTTTCGCCAAAGCGTCGACCACGCCCAGCGCCTCGAGCGTCTTGTGAAAACGCAGCACCGCTTCATCATAATCCCAATAGGTCATCGCCGCCGCCCGTTCGATGCGCTCGCCCCGTATAAAGTACACGCCGTCTTTCCGCGTCAGTTCAAAAGCGATGTCGTGGTCCTCCAGCGCGTAGACTGGCGCTTCGTCGAGCGCGGGCTCATCGCGGGGCGGCAGCTTCGCCGCTTGCGCAAAGACGCGCTGGATCAATCCCGTGACGTTTTCCCGCGTCAAGGCCGAGATCGCCAGCGGCTCCCCGATATTCCGCTCGAGCAGACTCTGTCTAAGCAAATCCCAGTACTCGCGCGCTTCCGGCCTGTCGATCTTGTTCACGACCACGATCTCGGGGCGTTCGACCAGCTTGGCGTCGTAGAGCGCCAGTTCGGCTCGTATCTGGCTGTAGTCGGCCAGCGGGTCGCTCGCCGCGCCATCCAGGATATGCACGATGACGTCCGTACGCTGCACATGCCGCAGGAAAGCGTGGCCCAGCCCGACGCCGAGATGCGCGCCTTCGATCAAGCCGGGGATATCGGCGAACACCAGATCCTTGTTGTCGTAGACGACCGTGCCCAGGTTCGGCTCCAGCGTGGTGAATGGATAGGCCGCGATCTTGGGTTTCGCGTTGCTGACCACAGAAAGCAAGGTTGATTTGCCGGCGTTGGGCATGCCGACCAGGGCGACATCGGCGATCATTTTTAGTTCCAGCGCGAGCCAGCGGTCCACGCCCGGCTCGCCCTTTTCGGCCATGCGCGGGGCTTGGTTGGCAGCGGTTTTGAAATGCGAATTGCCGCGCCCGCCACGCCCGCCCCTGGCCACGACCACGCTGGCGTCGGCGCGCGCCAGATCGGCGATCAGCCCGCCGGTGTCGGCATCCCTCACGATGGCGCCTGGCGGCACGCGCACCACCAGTGTCTCGGCGTCTGCGCCGGTTTTGTTGCCCGAGCCGCCGCGGCCGCCCGCTCTGGCTTTGAAATGCACGTGCTTGCGAAAGAAATAAAGCGTGTTGAGGCTGGCGTCGGCTTTGAGAACGACATCGCCGCCACGCCCGCCGCTGCCGCCCGATGGTCCGCCGCGGGCCACGAATTTCTCTCGGCGGAAGGCGACGATGCCGTCGCCGCCCTTGCCGCTCGCCACAAATATCTTTGCTTCATCAATCAGCATCGTCGGAATACCGCGCTTTGGGCCGCCCCGTATCGGCATACAAGCATACCCAAGATTGAATAATGCGTGTAGTCGGAATCAATCCCGCGATTTCCATGCGGATGGACAGGGACGAGCTATGACATTCGCGCCTGGTCAATTATCATCGTCATGCTGGCGCTCGCGCGGCGCCGGCTGCATGGATGTCGGATTGGAAGGAATAGCAAGTTGATCGACAGAATCCAGTGGCAGGGGGGCGGCAGTTTCGCCATCGTCGGCGAGCCCTTCATCCAGATCGCGCCCTGGCGGGTGACCAAGCGCGAAAAGCCGCCCGACCTCATTTTGATCGGCCACGAGCATTACGACCACTGTTCGCCGGCGGACGTGGCGAAGATCCGCGGCGAGCAAACGATGATCATCGGCAATGAAAGCGTCGCCGATATCATCGAAGGCGCGGTCGTGCTGCGGCCCTGGCAGAGCATCAGCGTCGACCGCGCGAGCGTCAAAGCGGCGCCCGCGTATTCACCCGGCGACCCGCGTCACCCCGTAGAGGCGGGCGGTCTCGGCTTCGTGATCTCGCTGGACTTCTTCGATATCTATTACGTCGGCGATTCGCGGATCGTGCCCGAGATGAGACATTTACAGCCCGACATCCTGCTGCTGCCGATTGACGGCTACGGCCGTCTGACCGTGGACGAGGCTTTGCGCCTGGTGGACATGCTGCGGCCACGCTGGGCGATTCCATACAACTGGGGCGGCGCCGGCGAGGAAGCGACCCATCTGGACGCCCAGCGATTCCAGTCTCGCGCGCGCGGCGCGACCGAAACGCGGCTGCTGCCGGTTACGCAATAATCGCGGCGATTTGGGGCGGGTTTTCAGGCGGCGGAGTCGATCGCTTCGGCGAGGGTCATGACACGCCCGTCGCTGCTGAAGAGCCGCGGATTCTCTTCGCCGCGAATGACCGACTCGTCGATCAGCACTTTGGTGATGTCGGCGCGGCTCGGCGCCTCGAACATGACATCCAGCAGGCAGGTCTCGATGATGGAGCGCAGGCCCCGCGCCCCCGTTTCGCGCTCGATCGCCATTTCCGCAGCCGCGCGCAAAGCCTCCGATTCGAAGACCAGTTCCACTTCGTCAAGCGAGAGCAGATGCTCGTACTGCCGGATGAGCGCGTTCTTCGGCTCGACCATGATGCGCACCAGATCCTCCAGCTCGAGCGGCCGCAGCGCGACGATGACGGGCAGTCGCCCGACCATTTCCGGTATCATGCCGTGCTGGATCAAGTCTTCCGGCGAAACTTCGCTCAGCAGGTTGTCCGCCTCTATTTCAGCTCTCTCCTGCTGGGCGCCAAAGCCGATCTTGCTCTTCAAGCCGATGCGCCGCCGAATCACATCGTCCAGGCCGGCGAAGGTGCCGCCGACGATGAAAAGGATGTTGCGGGTATCGATCTGCAGGAACTCCTGATGCGGATGCTTTCGCCCGCCCTGGGGCGGCACGTTGGAAAGGGTGCCTTCCAGGATCTTGAGCAGCGCCTGCTGCACGCCCTCGCCCGATACGTCGCGGGTGATCGATGGATTGGCGTTTGACTTGCGCGATATCTTGTCGATCTCGTCGATATAAATGATGCCGCGCTCCGCCCGCGCGATATTGCCGTCAGCCGCCTGGATCAGGCGCAGCAGGATATTCTCCACGTCTTCGCCGACGTAGCCCGCTTCGGTCAAGGCGGTGGCGTCGGTGATGACGATCGGCACGTCCAGGATGCGCGCCAAGGTCTGCGCCAGCAGGGTCTTGCCACAGCCCGTTGGGCCCGCGAGCAGGATATTGCTCTTGTCGAGCTCGACATCATGCGGGTCGTCCGCCGACTGGATGCGCTTGTAATGGTTATAGACGGCGACGCTGAGGACGCGCTTCGCCTCTTGCTGCCCGATCACATACTCGTCGAGGCGATGCGCAATCTCGCGCGGGGACAGCGTCAGCTCGAATTGGAAACTGTCGTCGGTCTCGAGCTCGTCGCCCTCTTCCTCTTTCAGCAGATTATAACAGAGCTCGACGCAGAAATTGCAGATGTAGATATGCTCGGGACCGGCGATGAGCCGCTCGACTTCGTCGTGCGAGCGATTGCAGAAGTTGCAGTGGTGCTTGATCGGCGAAAAGCTCACGTCAAGCCTCTTCCAACTCGCGCGAGGTGGAGAGCAGCACGGAATCGATGAGGCCGAATTCGCTGGCTTCCTGCGCCGTCATGTAAACGTCGCGGTCGGTAATGTTTTCGACTTCTTCTTCGCTCTTGCCGGTGTGTTTGACAAAGATGTCGATGATGCGCTTTTTCAGCCGCACGATTTCTTCGGCTTGGATGACGATGTCGGAGGCTTGGCCCTGCGCGCCGCCCAGGGGCTGATGCATGTGAATGGTGGCGTTCGGCAAGGCGAGGCGCATGCCCTCTGTGCCCGCCGTCAGCAGGACCGTGCCGAAGCTGGCCGTGATGCCGACCGCGACCGTGCTGACCGGCGCCGAAATCTGCTGCATGCAGTCGTAGATCGCCAAACCCGAATACACGGCGCCGCCCGGCGAATTGATGTACATTTGCATGCGGCGGTCGGGTCCCTCGCGCTCGAGGAAGAGCAGCTGCGCGACGATGAGATTCGCGATCTGGTCGTTGATGCCGGAACCTACGAAAATAATCCGCTCCTTGAGCAAGAGCGAATAGATATCGTAGGCGCGCTCGCCCCGGCCGCCCTGTTCGATCACCATCGGTATGACATTATGGAAGGAGTTCATCCGCTTTCGGCTGCCTTTCATCCGTTTCCGCGAATCGTAGCGTTGCAATCAGGTATTGCCAGCCTCAGTTTCCGCGTGTTCATGCGTCGGGAGCGCCGCGCTTTCGGCGTCGATGGGGCTTGATTCATCCGCGGACGCCGTCTCGCTGGCGGCGTCGTCTTCTTCGCGATAGCGTTCCAGCCGTTCTCGGCGTTGGCGCGCCCGTTCCGTATCGGCTTGCATGCGCGCGCGCAGGTCGTCGATGGCGGCGGCCGGGTCTTGACCGCGCCCGATAGCGGCGAGATGGGCATTGACGTGATTCATCGCCAGTTCATTGCGCAGGTTGCCGCGCATCTGCGGCGTATCAAAGAGCTTCAGGACCTCCGGCCTTTCGCCATAACCCGCGATCACATTTTGGAAGCGCGCCTCGAGGTCGTCATCGCTGATTTCGATTTCCCGGGCGGTCATGAGTTCGCGCAGGACCAAGCCCTGCCGCAGCGAGCGAGTCGCGCCATCGCGGTATTGCTCGCGCAGGTCGTCCTTCGTCGTGCCGGTAACGCGCAGGTATTCGTCCAGGCTGAGCCGCCGCTGGCGCAGATTGCCTTCGAATTCCTCGATCATGCTATCGATCTGTTCTTCCACCATCAGCTCGGGGTAGTTAATCTCGGCGCCGTCGACGACGAGCCGCAAGACCTCGGCGCTGTACTCCGTCCGGGCATTGTCCTGGGCGGCGCGCAGCAAATCGCCGCGGATGGATTGGCGAAGGCCCGCCAAATCCGTCTCTTCATCGCCGTTGCCGCGGCTGACTCGCCGGGCGAAGTCGTCGTCCAGCTCCGGGATTTCGATCGCCTCGATATCCTTGATGGTGACGACGAACCAGACAAGGCGGCCGATGATGGTCTCTTCGGCGTCGTCATCGGGGATGGTCAGCTCGAACTCGACATCGCTGCCCCGCTCCACGCCGATGAGATTGCCCACGAAGCCATGCACAAAGGGGTCCTCGTTGGGGTCGAGAATGATCTGCGCATTCGCGTCTTTTACGAAGGTATCGCCGCGCTTGGGCACGTAGGGCGCGCTTTCCTCGGCGGCGGCTTCGGGCTCGCTGTCTTCGCCGTCTTGCGCCGTCAAGGCGTCTTCCACAGGGGCCTCCGGGCTTTCATCCGGCGGGTCGCCATCAAGGAATTCGCTATCCACGTCAATCGTCACGCGATGACCCGGCGCCGTGACCGTGATCTCCTCGTCAAGAACCTCGGCTTGCCGCATGCGCATCTGCTTCAGCGCCTCGTCGACCTGGTCGTCCGTGACAGCCGGCTCGTCGTAATCCGCGCGGACGGCGAGGTAATCCTGGAGATCAACTTCGGGCTGCAGCGGCACGGTGAAGACAAGCGTAGGCTTTGGCTCGGGCTTGAAGTCTTCAAAGGCGCCCGGTCCATAGGGAACGACTTCGGATTCCTCCAGCGCCTGCTTATAGAGACGGTCGCCCAAATCGTCCAGCGCTTCTTCGAGGACGGCGCCCTCGCCGACGTGCCGCACCACCAAGCCATAGGGGGCTTTGCCCTTGCGGAAGCCCTTGATGCGCGCGTGGCGCGATATCTTGCGCGCGGCTTTGCGCTTGGCGGCTTCCAGTTGATCGGCTTCAATCTCAATGGTGAATTGCGCTCGGTGATTCGATATGCGTTCCGTGTTCAAGTTCAAGATGCGTTCCTTGCTTCTTTCGCGAAACCCCCGGCAGATCAACGCGCGCGCTGGCGCCAGGCAGGAAATGCAAAGGCGCGTGGCGCGCCCTTCAGTCTGCTGCAATATGAGGAAGGAGGGACTCGAACCCTCACCTCATAAGAGACATGATCCTAAGTCATGCGCGTCTGCCAATTCCGCCACTTCCTCTGGGAGAAGACCACGGCTGAATTATAGTGCCGCGCCAAAAACGCCACAAGGGGCGACTGCTACTGCAGTTCCACGCCCGAGACGTCCGAGACGTCATTGCCGCTGACCTGGCCGAGCACGCTGCTGATGATGAGCTGGGCAAAACGAAAGAGCGCCTGCATCTGCGCGATGCGATCGAGGTAGAGCCGCGCCAGAATCTGCTGATCTGGCGGCAGATCGACGAGGGCGCTGGATATGCGCTGGCGGTTCTCCTCCATCACGTTCAGCGCCCGCTCCACATCGCGCAGCTCGCGCCCACTGAGGAAATTCGAGAAGATCTGCCAGAAATCGGTCTCCGCCTGATAGTACTTGCGCCGGCCGCTGCCGCCGCGCACCCAGACCTGACGCACCATGCCCATGTGCTCAAGCGAGCGCATATTGGTGCTGACGCTGGCTTTGGAGATGCCCAGGCGGCTCATCATATCATCGAGCGAGAGCGGCTCGGCGCTCAGCAAAAGACTGCCGTAGAGCTGCCCCAAGACCTTGTTGAAGCCGAAGTAATCGGCCAATTGCCCCAAGCCGTCCAACATGCTGTCGTGAACGATCTGCAGGTCGTTTGCCAGCTGTCGGCCATCTTTGTTCTTTTCGCCGGTTTCAATGGACATTTCGTCGCGTCCGCCCCGTTGGCGCCGCCATTGTAGCATTCGCTCTCGGCACATACAAGCGAGCCTGGAGCGGACGCCTCAGGTCATCGCCCGCGGCGTCGCTAGCGTGTGGCGCGGCGCAGTGGTATGATTGACTTTGCATAAAGTTTCACAAACTTGGAGCGCAGGACCTCAGCGGATGTCAGCCAAGACGCAGCCGCCAATCCCAGATATCGTGATCGGTCGCTTGCCACTCTACCTGCGCGCCCTGCGACGCTTGCGGCAGGAAGACGAATCAGTCACCTCATCGCACGAACTGGGCACGCGCCTCGATATCAGCTCGGCGCAGATTCGCAAGGACCTGTCGCATTTCGGCGGCTTCGGCAAGCAAGGCACCGGCTACCAGATCGACTACTTGATCGACAAGCTGCAGGCGGTTTTGCAGGTGAAGCAGGAGTGGTTGGTGGCGGTCGTCGGCGCTGGCAATCTGGGCATCGCAGTTTCGCATTATCGCGGCTTCCAGGATCGCGGCTTCCGCATCGCCCATGTCTTCGACGTCAGCCCGCAGAAGATCGGGCGGAAAATCGGCGCCTTCGTCGTCCAGCCGGTCACTTCCATGCGCGCCATCATTCGCGCGGAAGGCATCAAAATCGCCATGCTGGCGGTGCCGGCCGAGGAAGCGCAGGGCGTCGCCGATCAGCTGGCGGCAGCGGGCGTGCAGGCGATTCTCAATTACGCGCCGATTAATATCAACGTGGCGCCGGGCGTACAGGTTCAGTACATCGATCCGGTGATCCGCCTGCAGCACATGACCTACTATCTTGAGGGCTAACGGGCTGAAATCTCAGCTAGAAGGCATTCGTCTGCGCCAGACGCCGCATAATCGCCGGATCCTCCAGCGCGCGTCCGCAGCCAACCACGACGTTGATCAGCGGGTTATCCGCCTGGTAAACGGGCACGCCAGTCTCGCGCGTCAGGTAGCTGTCGATGCCGCGCAGCAGGGCGCCGCCACCGGTCAGCACGATCCCGCGGTCGATGATGTCCGATGACAGTTCCGGCGGCGTGGTGGAGAGCACCGCGCGGACGACGTTTGCGATTTGGCTCAGCGGTTCCGCCAGCGCTTCTACCACTTCGCCGGTGGTCACACGCACCGTGCGCGGCAAGCCGGAGACGTTGTCGCGTCCTTGAATCTCCATCGTCATTTCCTGCGGCTGATCGACGGCCGCCCCGATCTGAATCTTGATGGATTCAGCCGTCGGCTGGCCCACGGTCAAATTGTATTTGCGGCGCACATAGCTGATGATGCCCTCGTCCAGGCGCAAACCGCCGACGCGGCCGCTTTCGGCGCGCACGATGTTATTCATTGTCAATACCGCCGCCTCGGTGATGCCGCCGCCGATATTGACAACCATGCCGCCAGCCGGCGTGCTCACCGGCAAGCCCGCGCCCAAGGCCGAGGCCAGGGGCTCCCACATCAGCTGCACTTCGCGCGCGCCCGCCGCCAGGATCGCCTCGCGCACCGCCCGCTTCTCCACGCTGGTCGCGCCATAAGGCACGGACACCATCACCGTCGGGCGGAAGAGTCGGATGCGCCCGGCGATCTTGCCAAAAAAGTACTCCAGCATGGCTTCGGTCACTTCATAATCGGCGATGACGCCGTTCTGCAGCGGCCGCATGACCTGGATGTCTTCGTCATCGACCCGCCCCAGCATCTCGCGCGCCGGGCTGCCGAAATCGACGATGCGCTCCTCTTCCGCCAGCAGCGCCACCAGCGACGGCTCCTGCAGAACGATGCGGCCGCCGTCGTAGATCAGGACGTTGACCGTGCCGAGATCGACGCCGAGCCGCTTTCCGAAGCGCGCCATGGGCTTTCCCTGTCCGCTTGCGGGCGACCCGCCGGCTCGCCCCTACAGATATATCAAAGCGTAATCTCTATTCTACAGCAAAACAAAAAACCCGGACCGCGTTGGCGGCGCCGGGCTTCGCATGGTCGAGGATTCGGAATCGAAAGAATGCGCGATCAGGCCTCGTCGCTGTCTTCCTCAAGGATGCGCAGCGCCGAGCCGCGGCTGCGGATCCTCTGGCTGATGCGCACGGCAAGATTCGCCCGCCGCAGCGCCATCAGAGCTTCGCGGTTTTCCGCTTCCGAGGGCGCCGCTTCCAATGCTTGCCGCGCCTGATCGCGCGCCGTTTGCGCTTTCTCGAGGTCGAGCGCGAAAGACGATTCCGCCAGGTCGGCCAAAACAACCACTTTGTCGGGCCGGACGTCCACGACGCCGCCGTATATGGCGAAGCGCTCTTCAGCCGCGCCCTTGCGCACCACCAGCTCGCCATAGGTCAAGGTGGTCAAAACGGGCGCGTGATTGGGCAGCACGCCCATCTCGCCTTCCACGGCCGGCACCATGACGATATCGGCGCTCGGCTCGTCAAAGATGCTTCTCTCCTGCGTCACCAGCTCAACGTGAATCGGCATGAGCGCCTCCTAGGCGGCGTCGCGGCTCTCGTAGCGTTCCTGCACGTCTTCAATGCCGCCGCACATATAGAAGTCCTGCTCGGGGATGTGGTCGACTTCGCCATCCAGGATCATGCGGAAGCCGCGCACCGTGTCCTTGATCGGGACGTAGCGGCCCGCCTGCCCCGTGAACTGCTCGGCCACGTACATCGGCTGGCTGAGGAAGTTCTCCATCTTGCGCGCGCGCGCCACCAGCACCTTGTCGTCATCGGAGAGCTCTTCCACGCCCAGAATGGCGATGATGTCCTGCAAGTCCTTGTAGCGCTGGAGCACCTGCTGCACTTCGCGCGCCGTGCCATAATGATCTTCGCCGACCACCTCCGGCTGCAGGATGTTGCTCGTGCTCGCCAGCGGATCAACGGCCGGGAAGAGGCCGCGCGCGGCGATCGAGCGTTCCAGCGCGATCGTGCTGTCCAGATGCGTGAAGACGGCGACCGGCGCCGGATCCGAATAATCGTCAGCCGGCACGTAAACCGCTTGCATCGACGTGATCGACCCCGAGCGCGTCGAGGTGATGCGCTCTTGCAGCATGCCCATCTCTTCGCCGAGGTTGGGCTGATAACCGACCGCCGAGGGCATCCGCCCCAGCAGCGCCGAGACCTCCGCGCCCGCAAGCGAATAACGGAAGATATTGTCGATGAAGATCAGCACGTCGCGCCCTTGATCGCGGAAGTACTCCGCCATCGTCAAGCCGGACAATCCCACGCGCAGCCGCACGCCCGGCGGCTCGTTCATCTGCCCGAAGACCATCGCCAGCTTGTCCAGGACGTTGGCTTCCTTCATCTCGTGATAGAGGTCGGTGCCTTCGCGCGTGCGTTCGCCAACGCCAGCGAAAACCGACAAGCCATCGTGCTGCGTGGCGATGGAATTGATGAGCTCCTGAATCGTGACCGTCTTGCCAACGCCCGCCCCGCCAAAGATGCCGGTCTTGCCGCCTTTGGTCATGGGCGCGACCAGGTCAATCACCTTCATGCCGGTCTCGAAGACCTCGATCGTCGGCGACTGATCTTCAAATGAGGGCGCGTCGGCATGGATGGGACGGCGCTCGGATTCCGCCGGCACGGCCTCGCCCATATCAATGGGGCGCCCCAAAACGTTGAAGATGCGCCCCAGGGTCGGCTCGCCGACGGGCACGGCGATGGGCTGACCGGTGGCGTAGGCGGCCGCGCCACGCGCCAAACCGTCGGTGGAATCCATGGCGACGGTGCGCACCGCGCTATCGCCCAGGTGCAGCTCCACTTCCAATATCAGATCGTCTTCTTCGTCGCGCGGGACTTCGACCGCGTCGAATATATCCGGCAGCTCGCCGGCGGGAAATTCAACGTCCACCACATTGCCCAGCACCTGGGTTACGGTTCCCTGCATTTGCGCCATCGATTCGTCTCCTTATGTTTCAACTTGCGCGGGCGGCCCAGCAGATCGTTCCGATTTCCGCGTTCGCTTGCGCGGGCGACTCACCGAGTCGTCCCTACATCTGCAATTGCTCACTCATTTCGCTTTCGTCAAGAATATCCGCGGCGGTTTTGTCAATCGCCTGCTGCAATGCGTTCGCCCCGCCGACAATGTCCAGGATCTCGGCGGTGATCTCGGCTTGACGCGCCTTGTTGTACTGCAAGGTCAGGTCGGCCGTCAGCTGCGTGGCGTTGTCGGTGGCGTTCTTCATCGCCGCCATCCGCGCCGCATGTTCGCTGGCCTGCGCCTCCAGCAGCGCTTGATAAAGCTGCAACTCGGTGAAGCGCGGCACAATCTCGTCGACGACGGCTGTCGCGCTCGGTTCGTATTCGTAATTCTGGATGCCGCCGCTCACGGTCGCGACATCTTTGACGTATTCAGCCGCGACCTGCCGGGCGATCGTATGCGTCGTCAAGGGCAGCCAGCCCAAAACCGCCGGGCGCTGCGCCAGCATATTGACGAAGTCCGTGTAGGCGATCAAAACCTCATCGACGTCGCCATTCAGGTAAGCGTCCATGGCGATGCGCGCGATCGGCCTGATGTCGGCGACCTTGGGCTCCGCTGGCATGTCGGTGAAGGAGGCCACGATATTCGCGCCCAGGCGAGCGAGGGAATCGCGCCCTTTGCGCCCGACGCTGACGTAATCAACCGGCTTGCCCAGGCGCGTCTCGAAGCGCTGCGCCACCCGCAGTATATTGGTGTTGTAGGCGCCCGCCAAGCCACGATCCGAGGTGATGACGACAACCATGACTCTTTTGATGTCTTCGCGCTCGGTCAACAGCGGATGCAGCGGCAGGTTCTTGCTGGCCGCTTGCACGTTGACCAGGATCTCCCAGGCTTTCTCGGCGTAGACGCGGCTGGCCAGCACCCGCGCCTGCGCCCGGCGAACGCGCGACGCCGACACCGCCTCCAATGCCCGCGTGATCTGGGCGATATTCTTGACGCTGCGAATTCGGTTCTTGACTTCTCGAAGCGTTGGCATCTAGTGGCTCCAATTGGGCGACCCGATGGGTAGCCCCTACATCTTTGGGCGACCCGATGGGTAGCCCCTACTTATTCGGGCGACCCAATGGGTAGCCCCTAGGACCAAGCCTCGTTGAAGGTCGTGATGGCGGTATCGAGCTTGTTCTGAATCTCGTCGCCGGCGCGCTCGTTGCGGTTCTCGCGGATGAACTCGCCGGTGTCGGAGAACTGCGTACGGAAGCTGCGAAGGAATTCGTCTTTCCAGTCCAGCATCCGCTCGACCGGCACTTCGTCTGTGTGGCCGCTCGTGCCGGCATAGGTCAGCGCCACCTGGTCTTGCAGCGAAAGCGTCTGAAACTGCACCTGCTTGAATAGCTCGGTCAAGCGCAGGCCGCGGTCCAGCTGCTGCTGCGTCGCCTTGTCCAGGTTGGAGCCGAACTGGGCGAAGGCGGCCAAATCGCGGAATTGCGCCATCTGCAATTTCAAGCCGCCGGCCACGTCTTTCATCGCCCGCGTCTGGGCGGCGCTGCCCACGCGGCTCACGCTGATGCCGGTGTTAAGCGCGGGCCGCAAACCCGCGTTGAACAACTCCGATTCCAGATAAATCTGACCATCGGTGATCGAAATGACGTTGGTGGGAATGAAAGCCGAGACGTCGCCGAGCAGCGTTTCGATGACGGGCAAGGCGGTCAGGCTGCCCCCGCCCCGTTCATCGCTCAGCTGGGCGGCGCGCTCCAGCAGGCGGCTGTGCAGGTAGAAGACATCGCCGGGGAAAGCTTCGCGGCCTGGCGGCCGGCGCATGAGCAGCGAGACCTGGCGATAGGCGTTGGCGTGCTTGGACAGATCGTCATAGATGACCAGCGCGTCCTTGCCGTTCTCCATGAACCACTCGCCGATCGCGCAGCCGGAATAAGGCGAGAGATACTGCAGCGCGGCCGCGTCGGAGGCCGAAGCCACGACCAGCGTCGTATACTCCATCGCGCCTTCACGTTCCAGAGTCTCGCGAATGCGCGCCACCTCGCCGCGGCGTTTGCCGATGGCGACATAGATGCAATACATGTCTTCGCCTTGCTGATTGACGATGGTATCGAGCGCGAGGGCGGTTTTGCCGGTTTGTCGGTCGCCGATGATGAGCTCGCGCTGGCCGCGGCCAATCGGGATCATAGTGTCAATCGCCAGGATGCCGGTTTGCACCGGGCGGTCGACGCTGCGCCGCTCCATCACGCCGGGGGCGATGCGCTCGATATTGTAATACTCGTCGAACTGCACGGGACCGCGGCCGTCAATGGGATTGCCCAGGGCATCAACGACGCGCCCGACCAAACCCATGCCGACTGGCACAGAGGCGATGCGCCCGAGCGCGCTGACGCTGTCGCCTTCCTGGATGTCGTCGTAGGCGCCCATGATGATGACGCCGACGTTGTCCTTCTCCAGGTTGAAGGCGATGCCGGCGATGCCGTTTTCGAACTGCACCAGCTCGTTGTAACGGACCTTGTCCAAGCCGGATATACGGGCGATGCCGTCGCCGACCTCCTCGACATAGCCGACTTCGACCGATTCCAGCGCGCCGAGCTCGATCTCATTGATCTGTTCGAGGATCGATTCATAGATATTGTCTGCCATTCGCAGGCTCCTTGCCTTACTGTCTTCCGTCGCGGTCTGCCAAACTCGACGCAAGCGAGCTTGACCAAAGTACAGCGTTTATCGGCCGGCGCGGGCATTTTGTCAGTCGCGCGCCGGGCCGGTCGAATTCAACTCTGCCATATTCTAGCGCAATCGCGGGCGCTTGTCTATATTTTCACAAACGAAAAACCGAGATAGAAGCGCGGGGTCGGCGCGCCGGAAGTCCCCGCGGCTGTCGATCGGGATGCTCCCGCCTATGAGCCCAGCGCCTGCGAGCGCCGATACGCCGCCCAGACGCCTTCGGAAAGCACCGTGCGCAAGCCGCCCTTCTCCATCTCGTGCAAGGCGGCCGCCGTCGTCCCGCCCGGGCTGGTCACTTGATTGCGCAGCTCGGCCGGGTGCAAGCCAGACTGCCGCGCGTACAGCACTGAGCCGAGCAGGGTCTGCGAGACGAGTTTTTCGGCATCGCGCCGGGCGAAACCCATGTGCACGCCGGCGTCGATCAGCGCCTCCATGAACATGAAGACATAGGCGGGCCCCGAGCCGCTGAGCGCCGTCGCCATATCGAGGTAACGCTCGTCATCGGCGTAAATCTGCTCGCCCAGCGCGCCCAGCAGCGCCTCCGCTTGAATCCGCTGCGCCGGCGCCACCGCTGGCGAGGCCGTCCAGACCGTAATGCCGCGCCCGATTTGACCCGGCGTATTGGGCATGGAGCGCACGACGCGCCTATTCTGAAGCTCGTCCGCCAACGTCTTCAGCGGCGCCCCGGCGACGATGCTGACGATCAGACGCGTCTGGTCCAAATGGCCGCCCAATTCGGGCAGGACGGCGTCCAGAGCCTGCGGCTTGACCGCCAGCACAAGCGAGTCGGCGGCGCGCGCCGCTTCGAGGTTGTCGGTCGTCGCGCGGATGCCGTAACGCTCGCGCAGTTTCTCGACATGATCGGCCCGCGGGTCGGCCGCCACGATGCGCTCGGGCGCCAGCAGCCGCTGCCCAAGCAAGCCCTTGATCATCGCCTCGCCCATCACGCCCGCGCCGATGAATGCCGTCGTCTCGCCCTTGAATGCCATGCCCGCCCTCAATTCTTTCGATTGCTTTCGTCAAAGTGGCGGCTCAAGAGGTAGAAGCTGCGCCGCCCGCCTTCAAAGGCGCCACTGACAAAATCAGTGACGATGTAACCCGCCGCCAGCATCCGCGGAAAGACATCGCGAATATGATAGCGCCAGTCGTCCGCCAGCATCCGATCCGCCGCTTCCAGCGCGCGGAAGTCGCCCGGGATCTCCACCAGGGCGAAGGTCGAGCCGGGCGCATCGGTCATGCCGCGGGGCCGCAGCCAATTGCGCGAGCGCTCCGCGCGATTGACGATCGGCGCGTTCACGTCGAAGTATTGTTGCAGCGTAAGCGCGCTGCCCCCGCCTTTCGCCCGCTCTATCACGCGCCGCTGCGTCACCCACCAATCAACCACCAGGCGATCCGAACGCAGGCTGTTCCGCTCGTCCAGCCCAAAGTAATTCACCTCGTAGCGCTGAATCACGCCGCCCAGCTTGCGGATATTGAGGTGCGCGTTAGCCGCCAGCAGCGGGTCGACCGTCCAGGTCACCAGACGAATCGCCTGCTTCAAAGCCAGGTCGCGCTGCGCCATTTTCAGGCGGAAGCCGATATTTTGTCCGCGATATTCGGGCAAGACGACCATGCGCTTCGACATGATCAGCAGGTTCGCCATCGCGGGCCGGGCATCGGGCGAGTCTACGTCGATATCGGCGCCGATGAAGCCCAGCACCAAGCCCGCCAGCTTGTCGCCGTCATAGGCGCCCAGCGCATGCCCGCCAAAATGCGCGATCGAATGCAGCATGTGGCGCGGCACGAGATCGCCGGCGTCCTCGCCCCAGTAGGTCTTCTGCAGCTCGACCGCTTGATCGTGCTCGGCCGCGCTTAACAGACGCCGGATGTCGATGTCCTTCATGCTTCGGTCCAGCTCGTCATACCGGGCGGGGCCGACGCCGGAACGAATCGCGCAGCAGACCAAGAAAATGCGCCCGCTGCGGCAGATAATTCAGCAGGGTCGATTCGAATCGCCGCGGCTGGAAGCCGAAATGGTCATACGTGCTGCCCAGGGGGGCGGCGCGATTGGCCGCCAGGATGTCCAGCCACTGCGCCGTCATCAGCGAGCGGGGCAGAACGCGGCTGTAAACGGCGGTTATCCAGCGCAGCAGATAGGGCGGCAGGCTGATGATGAAACGCCGCATCCCGGTCACGCGCATGACCGTCAGCACAAGATCCCGCAGCGACATATATTCCGGCCCGCCAATCTCCAGGGTCGCGTCCACCAGCCGTATCCGATCCAGGCTACGATATATGGCTTCTACCAGATCGTCAATATACATGGGATGCAGGACGACTTCGCCATGACCGGGCATGAGAAAGAAGGCCGGGTTGACGCGCAGCATGCTAGCGATGTGGTTGACGAAAGCGTCATCGGGCGCGAAGACGATGCCGCTGCGAATAATGGTATAGGCGACCCCGCTGTTGCGCACCAGGTCTTCGACTTCGCCTTTGACGCGATGCAAAGCGTAGGCGGACGAGGGGGCCGCGCCCAAATGACTGAGCGTGATGATGCGCCCGACCCGCGCCGACCTCGCCACCGCCGCCAGCGTCCGCGCGCCCGCCAGCTCCACCGCCTCGAGATCGCCGCGGCGCCCCCACCACTGCGCGTTTTCGAGATGAATCACGGCATGGCAGCCGGTCACCGCGCGGAAAAATGCTTCTTCGTCCGCCACGCTGCCCTTGAAGAGCTCCGGCGCCTGGGCTTGGCTCGCGTCCCAAGGCAGACGGCGCCGCTGCGTGTCTGGCAGGAGGACGCGCGTCGGCAGCGACTCTTGCATCAGCCGCCGGACCAAGCGCCGCCCGACCAGCCCGGTCGCGCCGGTTATCAGGATCATCGTCCTTCCGCCTTTTCCCGCCGCCGCATTTGCCCCTGCTCTGGCTCGGCGAACGTGGGATAATGAAAAGCGGATTATAGAAGGCGACAAGGCGAGTGTAAAGCGACGGAAAGGCGCGCGCGGTGTTACAATGAATGGGGAGCGGCGCGCCCGAGCCCAGCGAACGGGAGGGCTCTTTGGACAAACGCAGGATAGTCGTCACCGGCATGGGCATCGTCTGCCCGACCGGCAATAATGTCGCGGAAGCCTGGTCGAACACCGCGTCCGGGCTCAGTGGCATTGACTTCATCACCCGCTATGATCGTCAGCTGACGCAGAATCAACTCGCGGGCGAAGTCAAGGACTTCGACCCCGACGCCTTGTTCGGGCGGAAGGAAGCGCGGCGGATGGATCGCGTCGCCCAGTTCGCGCTGGAAGCCAGCCGACAGGCGATTGAAGACAGCGGGCTGACGATCACCGCTGACAATATGTACGAGGCGGGCTGCATCATCGGCTCGGGCGTCGGCGGCATAAACTCCTTTGTGGAATCGCAGCAAGCCATCGACAAACGGGGCCATCGCGGCATCAAGCCCATGGCCATTCCCAAGATCCTGAGCGACAGCTGTTCTGGCGTCGTCTCCTTGAATTACAAACTGCGCGGGCCAAACCATTGCATCGTCACGGCCTGCGCCTCCGGCAACAACGCGATCGGCGAAGCCATGCACGTCATCCGCCGCGGCGACGCCCGGATCATGGTCGCGGGCGCCTCGGAGGCGGCCATCGTGCCCTTGACCGTCGCCGGCTTCAATAATATGACCGCCCTCAGCCGCAATGACGATCCAGAGACGGCTTCGCGCCCCTTCGACCTGAATCGCGATGGTTTCGTCCCCGGCGAAGGCGCGGGTGTGCTCGTATTGGAAGATTTGGATCACGCCATAGAGCGGGGCGCCAAGATCTACGCGGAACTGCTCGGTTATGGGCATACATCGGACGCCTTCCACATCACGGCGCCGATGGAGAGCGGCGAGGGCGCGGCGCGTGCGGTCGAGCTGGCGCTGCGCGACGCGGCGCTCAAAGCTGAAGACATCGATTACATCAACGCCCACGGCACGAGCACGCCTTTGAATGACACCGCCGAAACCAACGCCCTAAAGCGCGCCATGGGCGAATGCGTCTACAACATTCCCGTCAGCTCGACGAAATCCATGACGGGCCACCTCCTGGGCGGCGGCGCGGCGATTGAGGCAGTCTTCTCGATCATGGCGATCCGCGAGAATTTCATCCCGCCAACGATTCATCTGGAAGCGCCAGACCCGACCTGCGATCTGAATTATGTGCCAAACGCGGGCTGCCCGCGCGCGGTCAATTACGCCATGTCCAACGCCTTCGGCTTCGGCGGACACAACGCGGTAGTGATATTTGGCGGCTATCGAGCCAATGGCAAGCACTGACAGAAGCGGCAAAGCCAAAGCGCCCGCGGCTGCGCGCCACGCGCACGTCATCGGCTGGGGCATGGCGGTGCCGGGGACGGTCATGACCAACGATGACCTCTCGGCTTTCGTCGACACCGACGACGACTGGATCTTCGCCCGCAGCGGCATCCGCCAGCGCTTCATCGCCGACGAAGGCGAGTCGACGGCCACCCTGGCGTATCGCGCGGCGCAGCAGGCCCTGGAGGTCGCCGATATCCTGCCTACCGATCTCGAGCTCATCGTGGTCGCCACCTCGACGCCGGAGAACATCTTCCCGAGCACCGCCAGCCTGGTTCAAGACTGGCTGAACGCGCATGACGCGGGCGCCTTCGATTTGAGCGCGGCTTGCTCCGGCTTCGTATATGCGCTGAACATGGCGGCCGATTCCATCCGCGCCGGCACGATCGACGCCGCCCTGGTCATCGGCGCCGAAACCATGAGCCGCATCCTGGATTGGCAGGACCGCAGCACCTGCATCCTCTTCGGCGATGGCGCGGGGGCGGTCGTTCTGCGCGCCAGCCCGGCGCCCGGGGGCGTGCTTTCCAGCGTCTTGCGTTCCGATGGCGGCGGCGGCGACCTGCTGGCCATCCCCAGCGTCGGCAGCATCGACGCCAACCAGTCGCGCGCGGGCGCAAACGGCGCGAAGCTCTACAAGATGACCATGGCGGGCAGCGAGGTCTTCAAGTTCGCCACCCGCGTCGTCAGCGAAAGCGTGGAACAAGCCTGCCAAATCGCTGGCATCACCGTTGGCGACATCAATCTTGTCATCCCGCATCAGGCGAATCTGCGGATTTTGCAGGCGTCGGCGCGAAAGCTCGGCATCGACATCAACAAGTTCATGAGCAACGTCGAGCGCTATGGCAACACTTCGGCCGCGTCCATTCCCATCGCCCTTTGCGAAGCGATCGAGCAGAAACGCGTGCAAGACAAAGATCATATCGCGCTGGTGGGTTTTGGCGGCGGCTTGACCTGGGCCTCCATGATCATCCGCTGGGGCATCTCCAAGCCGAGCGAGCAGCATGGCTCCCGCCTCAACCGCCAGCGCCGCCACGTCCAATACCGCATCGCCCGCTGGCGTTCGCGTTCGCGCCGCTGGCGCCGCCGCGTCAATCGCAGAGTGCGGGATCTGCAATCCTGAGGCCACAGCCTCGGTTCTGTTTGCGAGCGTCAAACCCCATCCCCCGGCCCCTTGCCGTCGTGCAGTGTCTACGCGCACCCAGCAAGCTAGAGAAGCGTGTCAAGCGCAGCGGGACGCGAATTCTTTTGCCTGAATCGCGGCACTGGCGTGCATTCGCCTACAGCCTTGTACGCTGTTGACGATATGTAGGGGCGAGACTTGTCTCGCCCTCGGCGGCTGCCAAGCCCCACCCCACGTTTACCGAACCGGCGTCAGCGTCGGCAGCGGCTCGGAAATGTAGATATGCACCAGGCACGAGGCTTTGAGCGTATTCGTGATGTCAAAGACCATCAGCCGAAACTCGTATTCGCCGGTTTCGTAAGGCGCGGGCACGAACTGACCGAATTCCGCCAGCTCGCGCACTTCTGAATGCTGTTCATCAATGACCTGGAAGCTGCCTAGCGTGCTCGGTCCCTTGATCTCGATCGAGGCGTAGGAGAACTGCTCGGCGAATACGGCGCCGGTCACCGGGATCGGCTGGAAGACGCGCATGCCGTTGCCCGGGATCAGCAGCTGGGCTTCGGGCTGGTCGCAGCCCTCGACCGGGTCGGAGGGGATGATGGTGCCGACGGGCGTTGGCGTTGGCACGGGCGTGGCTTGAATCTGGTTGGCGCCGGCGGATCGCGGCAGGGCGACCGGCTCGATGCCTAGATTGGCGGCCGGCGCGGCCGGCACGGGCGTCCGAAATTCGCCTTCAACCGGGCGCGCGCCTTCGACCAGCGCTTGAATCTGGCGGTCTTGCAGCAGCTCGGGCACAACGACCGCTTGCACGCCCGCGACGATAAGCGCCAGTTCCAGCAAGACAATTATCGCGGTCACCGCGTTCGTCCGGCGAAAACGCGATATGTCGCGCTCCAGTTCAAAATAGGTCGAGCGGTACTCTTGCCCGTGAATGAGGTAGCGCCGCAACGCGAAGAGGAGGCCCGCGGCGATCAAAAAATAGATGCCGATGGCGACCTGGTCAATCAGCGCGACGAAAGCGGTCATGTCGGGAAATCGCGGAGCACGCCTTTCAGCAGCCTGGTCAGGTGCGGCACGATGATCTCGCCCGCCTCGAGCACTTCTTCGTGATTGGTCTCCAGCTCGGTATCAACGGCGTCGATCGTGCCATTGGTGATGCCAGAGCAAGCCATCACGCGCAAGCCCGCATGACGCGCCACCAGCACTTCGTTGACCGTGGACATGCCGACCGCGTCGCCGCCCAACGCGCGAATCATACGGATCTCCGCCGGCGTCTCGAAGAAGGGACCCGACAAGCCGAAGTAGACGCCGCTGTGGAGCGGGATGTCGTTTTCCCGCGCGACCGCCATGGCGCGCCGCCGCAGAGCCCGGTCATAAGCTTGCGACATGCCGACGAATCGGACGCCCAGCGCCTCGTCATTTGGACCCATCAGCGGGTTGGCGCCGGTCATGCCCGGAAGATTGACATGATCTTCCAGCAGCATCAGATCGCCAACCGCGTAGCGCTTGTTCACCCCGCCCGCCGCGTTGGTCAGCATGATCGTGTGAATGCCCAAAGCCTTCATCACGCGGATGGGATAGGTCACTTCCGCCATCGAATAACCTTCGTAATAATGGGCGCGCCCCTGCTGGGCGGCGACGATCTGCCCTTCCAACTCGCCGATGACGAGCCGGCCCTGATGCCCGACGACGGTGGAACGGGGCCAGCCGGGAATGCGCTCGTAGGGGATGACCGCGCGGTCGCCCAGCGCGTCGGCCAAGGCGCCCAAGCCCGAGCCCAGGACAAGCCCGACAGTTGGGCGCTGCGCAGACGCCGACTGGATGACCTGCGCCGCCCGCGCGTAATCTTCGCTTTTGTACATGCCGCGTCTCCCTAAGCCAGCCGCCGCCTTAGCCCACAACAGCGCCAGCCCCGGCGCCAAAGCCGCCGATTCAAAGCCCGCCTCGTCAGCGTCATATTAACACAGGAATTCGTTCTTAGATATAATGGGGGCTGCGGGCGCTATCGGCAGAATGAGGGCTACTTTCGTGAACGACGTGCGCAGGCAATTCCGAGCCGCCGCCACTCTCATCTTCATAGTCGTGCCGATCGGCATCGCCGGTTTCGCGCTAATCGAAGGCATGTCGGTCTTCGACGCGATCTACCTCACGATCATCACGCTTACGACCATCGGTTATGGCGATTTCACGCCGAAGACCGAGCTCGGCCGGCTATTCACGCTGGCGCTCGTCGGCGCCGGGATGAGCGCCTTGCTCTTCTTCCTGTCCTCGTCATTCGCGCTGCTCTTCAGCGCCGAGGCGATGACCCGCCGCCGCTTGTTCACAACCAGGAAAAAGATCAAAAAGCTCAACAGCCACTATATCATCTGCGGCGCCGGCGAAATGGTCGACAAGACGATCGGCTACGTCCTCCATGGCGCGGAAGTGCGCCGCCGGCAGCACCGCGAGAACGCCTTCTTGCCCATAGAAACTCGCCTCAGTCGCCTGTTTGGGCCGCCGGAGCGCGGTCGATTTGGCGGGCTGCGCCGATTCGGGCATCGTCTTTTCGTGCTCTACCACAACAACTTTGTCGATCACGTCACCTTGCTGGACGTGCTGGTGGTGGTCACCGACGACGCCGAATACGCCGAGCGCCTGCGCAGCGCCGGCATTCTGGTCATAGACGGCGACCCAAGCGATGACCACGTTCTGCTGGCGGCCGGCATCGCCCGCGCGAACGCGATCATGGTGATGCTCAATCAAGACGCGGAGAGCCTGCTGGCGGTGCTTTCCGCGCGCAACTTGAACCCGCGGCTCTACATCACGGCGGCCGCCGTCGAAGAAGAGCTGAAGCTGAAGATGCTAAAAGCGGGCGCCAACGCCGTGCTCGCGCCCTATGAGGTGGCGGCGCAATTCCTGAACAGCGCCACGCTGCGGCCCGCGGTGAACGACTTTTTCAACAGCATTCTCTTTGAACAGGAACGCCAGCATCAGATCACGCAGCTGGAGCTGGAAGACGACTCGCCCTGGATCGGCCAGCGACTGCGCGACTTGGCGCTGCGCCAGCAATTTGACGCCGGCATCCTGGGCATTCGCCTGGAATCGGGCGATTTCGCGCATGCGCCCGGCGGCGGACGCATCCTGCAAGAGGATGAGATCCTGCTGGCGGTCGCGCCCGGCCCCATGATCCCCGTCCTTCAGCGGCAATGCCGGCCGCGGGGGCGCAACGAGATGCGGTTCGCCAGTTTCCAGCGCCTTGCGCCAGAGCGCCAATCCAAACGACTGGATGAGGTCTACAGCCTGGAAGACAGCGAAGTCGCCATCGCGAGCATGGCGAAGCACTTCGTCATCTGTGGCAACGACAACATCATTCAGAGCGCCGTGCGTTTCCTCGATCCCTCGCGCCCCTTCGTGCTGATCAGCAACGACGAGGCGGTCACCGCTGGCTGGCTTGGGCGTGGCTTTCGCGTCATTCACGGCGATCCCGCAAAGGAAATCACCTTGAAGAAAGCGGGCATCGAGCGGGCGCAGGCGATCATGATTTCGATACAGGACAAGGCGGCGGCGGTCTTGTCGGTCCTTTCGGCGCGCACCATCAGCAAGTCGCTTTTGATATCCGTCACCGCGACCACCGACGACATGATCGAGAAGCTGCATCGGTCGGGCGCGGACCGGGTCGTGAGCCCCTTTCATGTCGCCGCCCAGTTTGTCCTGCTCTCCACGACGCGCCCGGAAATCGCCGATTTCCTGCAGCACGTGCTCTATAACGAAATCACCGGGCTGGAGACGGCTGAGCTTTACATGGAAGACGACTCGCCCTGGATTGGCAAAGCGCTGCGGGAATTGGGGCTGCGCCAGCGTTATCGCGCCGGGGTCATCGGCGTTCGCCACGCCAATCGCGAGGAGTTCCTGTATGCGCCGCCGCCGGATTACGTGCTTAAGCCACATGAGGTGCTGATTGTGATCACGCCGATGGAGCACTTCGATGAAATGCGCGCGAAAGCCACGGGCCACAAGGACAAGCGGCCCGCCACGCTGCGGCTCCAAGTGGAAACCGCCGCCAGCGACGTTTGGTCGCGCGATATGATCCGCGAATTGATTCAGCAGCAGGAAGGCGGTTAAGGTCCCCGATGTCGCAGACGCCCGCGATATCGGACGGAAGGCCGCGAGCCGCGGCGGCTCTGATCGTGAAAGATGCTGTCGCTATCGACATCGAGAAAGGTTATCTCGTCGAGAAAGCGCTGGGCGATCGCGCGGAAACTGCTCTGGCGCGGCAGCTTGAGAATATCTGACCAGTATCGAGCGCCGATGAGCACGGGGTAGCCGGAGCGCCGCCGGTAACGCGGCACGATAAACTCGCCTTCGCCGCGCGCGTAGGCTGCCAGGATGTGGAAGATCACCTTGGGCTGCAAGCGAGACTGATCGCCCGGCAAAGCCAGCACCGCCGAAAGCGGCTGCGGCAATGCGCGCAGGCCCGCCTTCAGCGCGCTGACCGCCCCGCCCGACTGATGCGCCCGATCGTGGATCGATTTCAATCCGAGATGCCGCGTCGCCGCCCGCACCTCAGCCGCCCGCGCGCCCGTGACCAGCCGGATGTGATCGATGCGCGAGCGCTGGGCGATCTCCGCGATCCGCGTTATCACGGGCTTGCCGCGCTCTGCGGAAACCAGCATCCGGTCGGCGTCTTTGCAGGGCGACCCGCCCGTCGCCAGCACCAGGGCGCCAACGCGCCGCTGCACTTCAAAGACGGGCTGGGCGCCGCGCACCGAGCCCAGGGCGACCGCCTTGATGCGTTCGTTTTGCAAGCTGAGGCGGGCGATCATGCGGGCGCGCCCGCGCATGAATCCGTGTGACGGCGTCTGATTCAGGAAAACGACGACCCGCGCCTTCGCCGGCACGCCGCGCAAGCCAAGCTCTTCATCGCGCAAGACCTGCGCCAGCCAGGGCGACTTCACCGGGCTGTTCTCCGCGAAACCATAACGGGCGATCATCGCGGCCGGATTGTAGACGTGCTCGCTATCCAGCGGCGCGCCCAAAGCGCTGAGCGAAGCCACCAAGATCACCAGCGACGTCTCGGGCGGGGCCTGGGGTTCGTCGGCGTAGGGCGCTTTGAAGGGCAAACCCGCCGCTTCATCCGCCTCGACCAGGAGGATATCGGAGTCGACGCTATCCAGCAGCCGCCGCGTCCACTCGATCGGCGGACCGTAAACCTGCCCGCCCCGAATCTGCTCGTGCAGCAGGACGAACTGGCGCTCCGTCAGCGCCTGCGATATCGCTTGCGGCGGGGCGCCAGCCGCCATCGCGCAAGGGAAGAGATCCAGCTGAGCGGTCGCGAGTCGGGTTGTGGTCGTCGCCAGGACGCGCCAGCCGCGCTCCGCCAGTTCATAGCCCAGCGCCACCAGGAGCGAGGTCTTGCCGCCCGCGCCGATAAAAGCCACCACATCGCCGCGCGCCACGTCCAGTGCTTGCTCGAATTGCATTCGTCTTTCCGCGGTCGTATTGACAGCCCTCGCCGAGGCGCCGTCTTCAATCCTGCGATTCGCTAAATGATAACACGAGTTCAGACGAATGCGCTCATATTGGCGGGCGGATGAATTGGGGCGGGCAGCCTGCAGATAGCGCTTGCCTCGAAGGATTATCCGATCGCGCCGATGCCCCGCTCTCGCAGCGCCTTGACCACCTTCTGGGCGGTGAAGGGCTGGGAGTCGATCCAGACGCCGGTCGCGTCATGAATCGCCGCGGCGATGGCCGGCGCCAGGGGCAGAAAGGGCATCTCCGCCATCCCGCGCGCGCCCCAGGGACCAATCGGATCGGGATGCTCCAGAATGACGGACTTGACCCGCGGCGGCACGTCCAGCGAGGTTGGAATCAGGTAGGTCGATAGGAAGGGGTTGCGAATCACGCCATTTTCCGAGACCAGGTATTCCATCAGCGCGTAACCTTGCGCCTGCACAATCGCGCCTTCGATCTGCCCTTGCAGCTGCTGGGGATTGATGACTTTGCCCACATCGTTGGCGCAGACGACCTCCAGCAGGCGCACCTGCCCGGTCTCGATATCCACTTCCACCTCGACCGCTTCGGCCACGTAGCCATACGCGAAATTGGGCTCGGCGCGGCCCGTCGCTTGGTCGAAGGGCGTGGTCGGCGGCGGATGATACATGAATTCGCCGATGGCCGGGCGCTCTTCGTCCGCCCATTTGCGCAGGGCGATCTCGGCGGCGCCGCGGATGGCGTTGCCGGACATGAAGGACAGGCGCGAGGCCGAGGCGCTGCCGGAGGAGCCGGACGAAGCCGTGTCGGAGGCGACCAGGTCGATTTTCTCGAATGGCAAACCGACCGCGTCAGCCGCCATCTGCATCAAGGCGGTATGCGCGCCCTGGCCGACATCGGCGCCCGCCTGATAAAGAATCGCCTTCTCAATCTGCGCCTCGCCCCGCAGCTCGATGCCCGCCCAGCAATGCTCGGGGAAGCCGAAGCTGAAGCCGACATTCTTGAAACCGCCCGCCATGCCACGGCCGCGCCGCGCGCTGGGATTCGCCGGTTGATCGGGCGCCCGCAGCCGCCAGCCCGCATTCGTCGCCTCCCACCAGGACTCCCGCCCGCAAGCCTCGAAGACCTGCGGCATGGTGACTCCAGCCGGGAAGGGCGTGTCCACCGAGCCGAGGCTGCCTTCGCGGATCGTATTCTTCAGGCGGATCTCGAGCGCGTCCATGCCCAGCGCCGCCGCCAGCCGGTTCATCTGCCCCTCTGCCGCGAAGAGCGCTTGGGGCGCGCCAAAACCGCGAAACGCGCCCGACGGGATGTTGTTGGTGTATACCGCGAAGGTATCGACGTGGATGTTGTCAATCTCGTAGGGACCGGTGACCGTGAGCTGGGCGTTGCCGAGCACTTTGTTGGAGGTGTAGTTGTAGGCGCCGGCGTCGCCAATCACTTCGGCCGAGGCCGCGGTCAGCCTGCCTTCACGCGTCGCGCCCCATTTCGCCCAAACCTTGATCGGATGCCGCTTGTGATGATAGAGGATCGACTCTTCGCGATTCCACTGAATCTTGACAGGCCTCCGCAGCCGCCAGCAAGCCAGCGCCAGGATGATCTGCACGGACATGTCTTCGCGCCCGCCAAAAGCGCCGCCGATCGCTGGATAGATGACGCGGACCTGCGCCGGTGGCAAGTCCAGCGCGTGAAAAATCTGCTCCTGATCCTCATGCGTCCACTGGCCCGCGACCACGACGGTCACGCGTTCTTCATCGTCGATATAGGCCAGACCCGCTTCCGGCTGCAGGTAGGCGTGTTCCTGCCAGGTGGTCTCGTATTCGCCCGCCACCACCACGTCGGCGGCTTCCCAACCAGCCTTCATGTCGCCGCGGCGGATGCGGTAGCGCGCCACCAGGTTGCCCGGGCTCTCCGGATGCAGCTGCGGTGCGGATTCGTCCATCGCCGCTTCCGCGTCAAAAACGGCCGGCAAGTCGGCATAGTCGACTTCAATCAGATCGAGCGCCGCTTCCGCAATCGCGTCGGTTTCGGCGACGACGGTGGCGACCATGTCCATATAACAGCGCGCGATGTCGCTACCGGCTTTGTCTCCGCCGGGCCCGCAAAGGACCGGCTGGTCTTTGATGACCAGGCCGTATTCGTTGACCGGCACGTCGCGGCTGGTGAAAACGCGCACGACGCCCGGCAGCGCCTCGGCTCGGCTGGCGTCGACATTCACGACGCGGGCATGAGCGCGCTCGCTGAACTTGACGCGCATCCAGAGCTGACCCTCGATGTCGATGTCGCCGGGGTAGCGGGTCGCGCCCGTCACCTTGCCGCGGGCGTCGACGCGCGTGATGGATTGGCCGATGACGGCGCCTGGCTGATTCGCGTTTGCCACCTGAGACGTCCTCGATTCCAGTTGATTACAGGCGACGCTGGCGCTAGAAGGCCGGCAGCGCCTCGAATGTGGTTTCGATCAGTTTTTCGGTCTCGTTGTAAAAGACGCGGCGCAGGATGGCGATGGCCGCGGCGTAAGTCGGCTCGACCCCGCCATAGCTAAGGCTGCCCGCCCCCAGGTTCTGGCCCGCTTTCATCGGCTTGTCCGAGGCGTAGTGCAGGAAGCCGATATCAAACTTGACCGAATGCAGATTGACGATCTCGTTCATGGGATGGCGCTGCGGGCGAAATGCCTCATAAACCGCCGACAGGTACGGTCCGCCCTCCATTTCAATATCGGTGTAGCCTTCCTTGTAGAAGACGCTCATATAGTTGGGGTTCTGCAGGAAAGTGCCGAGCACCGTCACCGCCTTCTGATTATCCAGCACGTTGCCATGCTGCATATAACTGCGAACGTGGCGGGCGGTGAAGCAATTGCGGAAGAGAAAGGTGTTCTGCGAATGCTCGTCGTGGATCACGTTGGGGATCATCATGTCGCCGATGCGCCCGTTCAAGGTGGCGGCTTTGCCCATGACGTAGACGCCATCCAGCCGGCCGACGCCTTGAGCGATGCGGCTGAGCAGCTCGTAAGACGCCATGCCCAAGGGATAATCGATATTGATGATGATGGCGTTGCTGTGCCGCAGGGGCTGCAGGTCGTCCGCTCGCCCCAGGCGCGGGTCGAACCAGCGCGCCTCCAGCTTGCCCAGCTCGATGACCTGCGTTTCCATCTCAAAGCCGTGCCGGCTGGGGATGCGATGAATGCCGAGGCGGGTTTCTTCTTTGGCGAAGACGTTGCGCGCCCGGCTGCCCTTCTCCGATAGATACTGCCGCAAGACAAAATAGAGGAAATTGTCCGTGCTCTTGTGATAGCTCTCCTTGATGTCTTCATATTCGGTGAGCAGGGACTTCTCTTCGAAGCGCTCGATGTAGTCGATCAGGCTCTCTTCGTAGCGGCGGGCGAAACCAGCCAGCAGGTTGATCAGGGAATGGGTATTGCTGGAGACGAAATAGACGGGCCGCTCGCCGGGATCGATGCCGGCATGCGCCAGTTCTTCGCAGAGTTCATTCCACCACGACGCCGTCGCCCGGCGATAATCGGATAATGAACCGGCGATGAGACGCAGGGTCATGCTCTTGCGCCGCCCGCGGATATAGAGCAGATTGCCGATGAATTCATCGTCCCAGAGCAAATGCAGGCGCTTCAGATCACTGACGGCCATGCGCAGCCCAGCCGCCAGAATCGCGAAATCCGCCGCCGGCAATTCGCCCGCGTCCGCATGGCGCCGCAGGAGGCTTTCGAGCTCGGGATTCTGCAAGAGATGATAGAGCTTGTTCCACTCGATTTGATAGGCGGTCAAGATCGGCACGAGATCGTCGATATCCGAACGGCTGACGGCATAAACCGCCATGATGTCGCGGCCGTTGAAATGCGCGCGGCGGCGGCGCCCGGTCGCGAAGACACGCTGCCAGGCGCCAATATCGCGATAGCCAGCGGCGACGAACGCGCGTTCCATCTGTCCGATCAGAACCTCTTCCGTCTGGATGACGCAGGGCGGCAATCGCAGCGCGCTATACATCAGCGCCGAGGCGTCCGGCTCGACCGCGGCCGCATGTTCATGCAAGGACGAGCGCATCGCCAGATGACTCTCTTCGAGCGTCTCGATCTTGATGCTGTCGCTCGAACGCAGCAGCGAATAATAGGTGCGCATATAAAGTTCGATCTCTTCGCTGCCGGTCTGCGGTACCGTGCGGTCCATAACCTAGCCTTGCTCCGACGCCTGCATGCGCGCCGCCTGCCGAAACGCTTCGACGATTTTGTAATAGCCGGTGCAGCGACACAGATTGCCGCTGATGCTGGTGTTGATTTGCTCGTTATCGGGCGCCTCGATCTCTTCAAGCAGTTTTGCGCCCGCCATCAGGAAGCCCGGCGTGCAGTAACCGCATTGCACCGCCGCCTGATCGATGAAAGCCTGCTGGATCGGGTGCAGATTCTCGCCGGTCTGCAAGCCTTCGACCGTGACGATATCAGCCCCATGCGCGCGCGGGGCGTGCACCATGCACGACATGACGGCTGCGTCGTCAAGAAAGACCGTGCAGGCCCCGCATTCGCCCTCGGCGCAGCCTTCTTTTGTGCCCGGCAGCTGGACTTCATCGCGCAGCCAATGCAGCAGCGACTTTTGCTGACCGCCAGCGACGGTGACATCGACGCCATTGACGCGGCTTTCAATCGGCGTGTCGGGCAGATGCGTCATCGAAGCAGGCAGTCCGCGCTTGACGACGCACTTGCCCGCCCCCCAGAGCATCGGCGGCCGCTGCGGTATCGCGTTTTCGAGCGCGCCCGGCTTCAACTGCCGCAAAGCGCGCGCGACCAGGATCTTCACCATTTCGCTGCGATATTCGGCGCTGCCGCGGACGTCGTCAATCGGCTCGACCGACTCGCTGGCCAGGCGCCCGGCTTCGGCGATCGTTTCGGTCGATAATGACTTGCCTGCCAAGAACGCTTCGGCCTCGGAGGCGCGAACGATGGTGGCGGCCACGCTGCCCAGGGCGATCCGCGCCTGGCCGACCCGCCCCGCGCCGTCGAATCGAAGGACGACCGCGGCGTCGACGACCGATATCGCCTGCGCCCGCCGCAATCCCAGCTTCAAGAATACGCCCCGCTGATCATCCGTTAGCGGCGGCACGCGAATCTCGCGCAGCAGCTCGTCTGGGCGCAAGACCGTCTGGCGGAAGCCGCTGTAGAAATCGGCCAGCTTGATAACGCGCTGTCCCGAAACCGAAGTCAGCGCGACCTCGGCTTCCAGGGCAATCAAGGGCGTGATGGCGTCGTTGGCGGGCGACGCCGTGATGAGATTGCCGGCGACTGTGGCGCGATTGCGGATCTGCGGGGCGCCAACTTCCCAGGAGGCTTGCGCCAGGGGCAATGCCCGCGCGCGAATCAAGGGGCTGGCGACGACATGGTTGTGCGTCACCAGGGGGCCGAGGACGATGCGATCGTCCGTCTCGCGTATCCCGTCGAGACCGGCCACGCGCGTGATGTCGATCAGCCGTTTCAGCCGCGGATGCGCCCCGCGTTCCATCTCGATGATCAAGTCGGTGCCGCCGGCGACGACCCGCGCCTCGCCGCCATGTTCATGCAGCAGAGCGAGCGCCTCATCGAGCGTGCCGACGCTATGATAGGCTTCCCACATCTTGCGCGCGCCTCCTCCGGCGCCGGGTCAAACGAGCGGCTCCAATTCCAGAACGGTGAAGGGATTGATATTCAGCACGCAGGTGCCTTCGAATTGCGTGCGCACGATCTTGCGCCGATCCCAGGTATGGACGTGCCCATGCAGCATATATCGCGGCCGGAACCATTTCATGAAGTTGCGGAAGCTCTCGAAGCCGCGATGAGCGTTGTCCTTGCCGTCATGGATATCGCGGGCTGGCGAGTGCGTCACGAAGAGATCGATGCCGCGCCCGCGCGCCCAGCGCCGCCACAGGATCGGGAGCGTAAAACTCAGCACTTTGCCGTGCATTTGCGTCTGCGTATATTGAATCGCGCCTTTGTTGTATCGAATCGACCCCTCCAGGCCCGCCATCGCCAAGCCGCCGAATTCCACGACGCGACCGTGCAGATCAATCCCGCCGGGCGGCTCCTTGTCATAGATTTCGTCATGATTGCCGCGAACGTAGAACATAGGGGCGCCAATGACGCTCGTAATGAAATCGAGGTAATTGGGCGGCATGTCGCCGCAGCTGATGATCAGATCGATATCGCTGTATCGGCGGCGTAAATTGACCGCGTTGTGCAGCTGCGGCATCTCGGTGTCGCTAACGCAGAGAATCTTCACCGCGACAGGCGTCCTCTCGTGGCTGCCCTGCTCGGCGCGCTTGGCTAAGCCGAATACCCGCCGGCGAAGGTGTCGATCATCAGGCGCACGTCGTCGCCCAAGGGGTAAAGAATCGGGCAGGTGGCGCCGGCCGCCACATACTCGCGCACCTTGGCTTTGACCTCGTCAGGCCTGCCCGATGCCGTGATCATCTGCACGACATCATCGGGCACCAGCTTCATCGCCTCCACGATCTGCTCTTCGGTGGCGGGCCAGGTCAAGACCTGATTGATCTCGTCGAGCAAGTCCTGGCTGACGCCGCTGGCTTTCATGATATGCGGCTGCTGGCCCAGATACTGCGTCACCAGCTTTCGCGCGCCATCCAGCGCCGCCGCCCGGTCGTTATCCACCGAACAGACGACCAGCTGCGGGCGATCGACATCGTCGATCGACTTGCCGGCTTTTTTCGCGCCAATCTCGAGCTGCGCCATCGCCATCTCATTGTATTTGGGCGAGACCAGGTAATTGAGCACGGCGCCATCAGCGATCTCGCCCGTCAGCGCCATCATCTTGGGTCCGGTCGCGCCGATGTAGATGGGCACGTTGCGCGGCTCCTTGCGCCCATGCACGACGTCCAGCTCGACATCATCCATTTGCACGAATTCACCATCGAAGCTGACGCGCTCGCGGTTGAGCAGCCGGCGGACGACCGTGACGACTTCGCGCATCGCCAAGAGATTCCGCCGCCGCTCAATGCCGACCTTGGCCGCCAGCGGATCCCACCAGGCGCCGATGCCGCAATAGATGCGGTCTTGCGCCAGATCGTCGAGCGTGAGAAAGGTGGCGGCGACGACGGCGGCGTTGCGCGTCCAGTTGTTGATGACGCCCGAGCCGATCTTGATGCGCGACGTCACCGCGGCAAAGGCGGCCATCGGCACAATCGCATCGCGGACGAGCCGGCTCTCCGCCTGCCACACCGCTTCGAAGCCGCGCAGCTCGGCATATTTGACGTACTCCATCGCGTCCGCCAGTGGGTGGGCGTCTTGCAGATAAAGCGCTACCCGATCAGCCATGAGTCTTCTCCTAAGTCGCCATCAGTCGGTCTCAATCGTATTATCAACTATTTCTGCTGGTTTGGGCAAACTCAGCCGGCGCCGCAAGCCAGCGGGAAGGAAGGCAAATGCCCGTAACGCCCGCCGGCCAGGATCTCTTGATAGGTCTCCAGGTCTTCGGGCAAATCAATATCGAGCGCCAGCCGTTCCGAGTCGTAGGCGATCGCCTGCAGCCCGGCCGCTTCGGCGCTGCGAATATGACGTAGGAAACTGCCGCTCCCGTATTCGAACTCGATGGCGTCCGGCGGCCGCGCCAGCAAGGCATTGGTGCCATCGCGGGCATTGTCGGTGGCGATCACAATCGAGCGGTCGACCGCCAGCCTTAGCATGCCGCGGATGTCGTCGGCGTTTACGAAGGGCAAATCGGCCGGCAAGATCAGCACGGCGTCGGCGCGCCAGCTTTTCACCACCATGGTCGCGCGCAGCAGGGCCGGGTTCAAATTGGACGTGGCGCCTTCCTGCAAGGTCTTCGCGCCCATTTCGCGGGCGATGGCGAGCGCTTTTGTATCGCGCGAGATCACCAGCGAGCCAGTGATTTCGGGAATGGCGGTGGTCACCGAGAGCACGTGCCGCAGCATGGCCTGCGCCAATTCAAAGCGCTGATCGGGCGAGAGCGCCGGCGACAGGCGGCTCTTGGCGTTCTTCAGCGGTTTGACCGGGACAATCGCCCAGAGACTCATCGCGCCCAAGCCCCGATCCAGGCCAGGGTCGCGCGCGCCAGTTCGGTTTTGCGCGTCTGATCCAGCATTAGCGTATCCAATTGCGTCGTCCGCAACCCCTCCCGCGCGAATGGCCGGTTGCGAATATCATCGACGAACCCATCAATGAGGCCATCGTAGAATCGCGCGACCGCCTCTGCCGATACTGCCAGCCCCAGTTCGCGCATGATCTTCGCGGTCGGGCCTTTGACGGCGTCGCCGCCAATTATCGGCGTCACCGCCACCACCGGCGCCTCCAGCCCGCCAAGCAGCGCGCGCATTCCCGGAATCGCCAGAATCGGCGCGATCGAAAGCCAGGGGTTGGAGGGCGCGATCAAGACGACATCGGCCGCCAGCAGCGCCCCCCGCGCCGGCTCGGATAGCGTCGCGCGCTCGCAGTTCCGGTGGCGGATCGCGCGGATGACCGGCGCCCAGGCGAACTTGACGAAGTATTCCTGAAAGCCGAGCTCGCCCTGATCAACCGTATCCAGCATGGTCGGCACTTCGGCGTCGCACATCGGCAGGATCGTCGCCTCGATGCCAAGCCGCCGCGCCAGGCAGCCACTGACCGCGGTCAGGCTATGCCCCTGCCGCAGCCAATGCGCGCGCAGCAGGTGCGTCGCCAGGTCTTTGTCGCCCAGCCGAAACCAGGGCTCGACCCCAAAGTGGCGCTCCAGGCTCTGCAGGGCGACAGTCGTATCGTCCTTGATGCCCCAGCCCAATTCGGGATCGGCCAGACCCGCCAGCGTATACGTCAATGTATCCAGGTCGGGGCAGATTTTCAGCCCAAGGCGCCAAAAGTCATCGCCGGTGTTGACGATAAAGGTCAGGCGCTCGGGCGGGACGACCCGGACCAGCCCGCTGGCCAGCTTGGCGCCGCCGACGCCGCCGATCAAGACGGCTATGTTGCCCGCTAGCGCCATACGGTTTTTGACTCCCACGAATCGCGACTTCGCGTCCGCTGCTGGGCCGGGAATCCGAGGGTGATCATCGCCTGGGGCCGCCAGTCGGCCGGCAGCGCCAAGACCGCCGCCACCAGGTCCTGACAGAAAAGCGGCGCGCACATCCAGCAGGCGCCCAAGCCCAGACTTTCCGCCATCAGCAGCAGGTTTTGGCCGGCCATCGCCACGCTCTGCCGCGCCATCGCGGATTCATGCTGATTGCGCTCGGCGTCGGCGTAGACGTCCATGTCGGACAAGCTCATGCAGAGCAGGATCAGCAGCGGCGCCGTCGTGATTCTCTCGTAAGAGCGGCCGACATCGGCGTCGATGACTGCTCGCGGCAGGCCGTCCGCCATAAGATCGCGCCGCAATGCCGCGCCCATCTCGCGCGCCAGCCGGGTTTTGGTGGCGTCCGCGTCGATAACGACAAAGCGCCAGGGCTGCCGATTGTGGGCGGAAGGCGCCCAGACCGCCGCTTCCAGCAGGCAATCGACCCAGGCTTTTGGCACGCGCTCGTCGCGATAACGCCGCAGCGATCGCCGCCCGCGCATGAAATCCAGCAAATCGCCCGCTTCCATCGCCATCTCAACGATACAAATCATGTTCGGCGGCGCGATTGAGGTCGGCCGCGCAGCCATGAGGCGAGCTGAGATCGAGACCGCGCAGCAGCACGGCCGGCAAGCCCTCGTCCGCCTCGCCACAGAGCAGGTGAGCGGCCGAGGCGACCAAGTCGGCAAAGGCGACCTGGGTCACTTCGAAGACGCGGCCATAGAGATCGCGCTTTCCCCGCAGGTCTTTGACGGCGGGCAAACCGGCCGCGCCGATCGCCACGCCGACATTGCCGACGCGGAAGGGCCGCCCGTGCGTATCGCTGACGATGACGGCGACGTCGATGCCGAGCCGCCGCTGGATCTGCGCGCGGTATTCCGCGGCGGCGCCATCGGGATCGCGGGGCAGCAGCAGCGCCATGTCATCGCCCGCCTCGATATTGCTCTGGTCGATGCCGGCGTTGGCCGATACAAAACCCAGGCGATGCTGGGTCACCAGGACGCCAAGCCGCTGGCGAGAGACGCGCCGCGATTCCCCCAGCACGAGCTCGACCAGGCGCGGATCTTTGCCGGTCTCGGCGGCCAGACGCCGCGCTTCCGGCGACGGGCGCACATCGTCCAGCGCGACCATGCGCCCGCCCGACTTGGAGACGATTTTGGACGAGATCACCAGGACGTCGCCAGGGAGGAGGCTCAAGCCAGCGGTGGCCGCCTTGTCGATGATGATATCGATAATGTCGTCGCCCGTCTGAATCAGGGGGATGCCCGGAATCGCGTAGGCGGCGAGCTGCGGCGCGCAAGTCATTTGCCAGCGTCCAGGCCGGTGATGCGAATGCCCGCGCCCTTCGCGCCATAGGTCCGGTTGATATGCAGAAGGACCGGCGTCAAGGACTCAGCCGCGACCGCGTTCTTCAAGCCGCCGGCGTCGATGCCGCGCATGCCGGCGGCTTCCGCCAGCGCCATGACCGCGGCGCGCGCGTCGTCATCATCGGCGCAGACCAGCACGTCGCAGTCGACCGGCTCGCCCAGCCGTCGCAGCTTCACCGCGCTGACGTTCTGGAAGGCGGCGACGACGGCGACCTCGGGCCCCAGCAGGCTCTGCGCCTCGAGCGCGGCCGCGCCACCCGCGGGCAGGTTTACCGCCAAGATCTGCGGCGGCTGCAGCGGCACGGTCAGATCAACCAGGATCTTGCCCTGGCACGCTTCGCGGACGCCGGTCAAGGTGGCGCGATGCGCGCTGTAAGGCACGCTTAAAATGACGATATCGGCGGCGGCCGCGGCTTCGGCGTTGGCGAGCCCGGTCAGATAATCGCCGCCCAGCTCGGCGTTCATTTCGGCGGCGCGCGACTCCGCTTTTTCAGCCGCCCGCGAGCCGATGATGACGCGATGACCGCCGAGCGCCCAACGCATCGCCAGCCCAGCGCCTTCTTTGCCGGTGCCGCCCAAGATCGCCAAAGTTTTCATCGCCGCCTCTGCCCCGGTTCATCGCCCAACAGGTCGGTTATTGTAATGCTTCTTTTGCGTTTCGCGTATACTTTTCCCAAAGGGCCGGCGCCAGCGACAGCGCCTCTTCCGCGATCTCGGCTTCATCCAGCGTCAGCAGCTGGCGGTCGCGCATTAAGACCTCGCCCGCGCAAATCGTGGTCGTGACCATCGACGCTTCGAAGCCGAAAAGCAGATGCCAGGGCAGATTGCCGGCGGTCAGCGGCGTGAATGGCTGATAGTCCACGAAAATCAGATCGGCGGCGGCGCCCGCGCTAATCTCGCCGATCGTGTCGTCCGCGAAGAAAACTTCCATCAGGCGCGCGTTGTTTTGCCAAGCCATGTCCGCGACGCTCATGCCATCCGCCCGCCGCGGGTCGCGATTCACGACCTTGTGCAGCAGGTAGGCCGCCTTCCATTCCGCCCACATATTGTTGCTGAAGCCATCGTTGCCCAGGCAGAGCTTGATGCCCTCGGCCCGCAAGCCATCAATATCAGCCGCGCCGACCCCGTTGTTCATATTGGAGCGCGGCTGATGACTGACCCAGACGCCGCGATCCCGCAAGAGCCGCCGCTCGTGCGCTTCGATATGCACGCAATGGGCGGCGATCGTCCGCTCGTTCAGGATGCCAAATCGATCCAGCCGCTCGACCACGTTCAAGCCGCTCTTGACCAGGCAGTCGCCTTGATCGGCTTCATGTTCGGCGACATGGATGTGGAAGCCGGCGCCCGGTGGCGCGGCCTCGGCGCAGGCGCGCAGGCTCTCGTCGCTCAGCGTCAGACTGGCGTGCAGACCGAAGGTCCCGCGCAGGCGCTCGTGACCGGCGGTAGCGCCCATGAAGCGCCGGTTCTCGGCGATGCCGGCCTGCATCTTTTCCCCGCCATCGCGGTCGGTGACTTCGTAGCAGAGCACGGCGCGCAAGCCGGCCGCCTCGACCGCCTCGCCGATGAGGTCCAGGCTGCCTTCGATAAAGTTGGGGCTGGCGTGATGATCGATCAGGCTGGTCGTCCCGTGTTTGATGGCGTCGACCAGGCAGACCAGGGCGCTGGCGCGTACGCTTTCGCGATCGAGGGCTTTATCCAGGGGCCACCACAGCCGCTCGAGGATCTGGGGAAAATCGCGCGGGGCGGGCCCAGGGATCGCCATACCGCGGGCATAGGCGCCATAGAAATGCGTATGCGCGCAGATACCGCCCGGCATCACGTATTGGCCGCGGGCGTCGAGGGTCTGCGCCGCGGGATAACGCGACTGCAGCGCGCGGCTCGCCCCCAGGTCCTTCACCCGGCCGCTCTCGATATAGATGGCCTGATCCGGCAGAACGCGCGGGTCGTCGCCCAGGGTAATCACGGTCGCGTTAATGATCAGCATGATCGCCTGCCCTCTCTTCTCGTCCGCTGTCGTCCCTCAAGCGCGCAGGGCGTGATAGACGCGGTCGACATAAAAGTCGCTCTTCAGGTATAGGTCGGAGATGAATTCGGCGCTGACGAAGCGATCCCAGGTCGTGCGGATGAAGCTGATCGGGCGCGCCGGCTGATTGAGAATTGGCGGGTCTTTAGGCACGAGCCGGCGGAATTGCAGCTTGAAGTAAACGTCCTCCGCCCGGCCGCTCTCATCCGGCAGCAGATCGCGCCGCCGCGCCAGTTCCAGGCCCGTGACCCGCGCGAAATAGGCGACGCTCCCGCCGACATCCCGGAAGGCGCGGCCACTGAGGAAGAAGGCGATGTATTCGGCGTTCAAGCCGCGCGGCAGCTGAATCTCGGGAATGCGATACCAGCCATCGCGCCGGGCGATCTCGAAATCCTTTACCCGCTTGACGACGCCCACCAGCACGCGGTCGTCGGCGTACATCGCGCCCGCCTTTCGCTTAACTCGCCGCTCGCTGCGCCAGCAAGCGCCGGTCGATCTCGGCCACCCGCGCCTGATGCGCCAGCCACCAGTCCGGGTCGCGCTGGGCATCGAGCGCGGCGACGGTTTTGCCCTGCTGCTCGACCCAAGTATAATACTTCAGATTGTGCCAGCGTTCACGCGCCTCGCGCCCGCCTTCCAGGATCCAGTCCAAGCCCGCCCGATGATAAACGCCGTCGACGATGGCTGTCGCGCCCGCCTCATCCAACGCGCCCTGCTCCGCCCGCAGGCGGTCCATCACCGAGCCATACCGCTCCATGGCGTCGGTGGCGACCGTCGCCACCACATCGCCGGCGCCCAATTGGCAGTACTTCGCCGTCTTTATCGCCCCGATGATATTGCAGACGCCGCTGATGCCCAGGATCTCCGCCAGGCGCGCCACCAAGCCTTCGTCCAGGCCAAATCGCCGGATCAGCGTCTCGCGTCCGGCCTCTTCCCGGAACAGGCGCAAACCGCGCAGGGCGTCCATGTCGTCGATCGCCATCAAGGCGTCCATGTTGAAGACGTTGTGAATCCAGGTCACGTGTTTGTCGCCGATGCCTTGGATCTCGTGGGCGCCGTAGCCGTTGTTGAAGAGCGTCGGGCATTGGATCGGTTCCAGGCCGACGATCTTGTGCCCGGGCCAGACCTGTTTCAGACGGTCGCCCGCGGCGATCGTGCCGGCGCTGCCCATCGCCGAGACAAATGCCGAAATCCGGCCGGCGCCGATGCCCCGAGCCTGAAGTTCCGCCGCCAGCTCGACCAGGGTGTTGCCGGTGACGTGATAATGAAAGCGATAATTGCCCATCACCTCGAATTGATTCAAAACGCGGATTCGCGGATCGCCGCCGCGCAGCCGCTTGACTTCGTCGTAGATCTCTTTGACGTTGCTTTCGCTGCCGGCCGTGCGGATGACGCGGGCGCCATAGCTGGCGATGCGGTCGAAGCGCTCCTGGCTCATCTCTTCGGGCAGGACGACGATGCTGTCGTACTCCATGCGGCAGCCGATGAACGCGCCGCCGATGCCATAATTGCCTGTCGAGGGCCAGACCAGGGTGTGCGCGTCCGGATCTACCCGGCCAAGCAGCTGTTCCTCCAGCAGCACGGAATAAGCCGCCCCGACTTTATGGCTGCCCGAAGGGAAGCGCCCGCCATAAATCACGACGATATTGGCGTCGACGCCGGTCAGCTCGGAAGGCAGCACGACGTGATAGACCTCGTCGCGCCGGTCGCGCCAGGTGATATTGTAGAGGTTCAGCGGATTCAGGGGGTCACCCTCGAGCGCGGCGAGCGCCTCGGCCCGAACGCGCGGGTTCATCGTCTGCGGGTGCAGCATCTCTTCAAACGTGGGACCGGTGATCATCGACCCTGCCTTCGCTTGCGCCAAGCGCATCATTTTCGCTTAAGTTTAGCCGCTCTTCCAGCCGGCGCATATCGTTTCGCCATTCGCCCCGCGCGCCCATGCCGCGATATTGACGCCATTCTTCGGCCGACGTCGGCTGGGCGCGGCCGCGGCCGGCGGCGATCAGCGCGTCAATCCGGCGGTCGAGCGCTTCATGGGCTTCGACCATTCGCTGATATTCGCGGACTTGCGCCAGCGGATCACGTTCCGGCTCCGGCATCGCCCGCGCCCTCCAATTTTGCGGAGACTCCGCCAGCCTCGCCCGGCGGCCGGCCGGCGACGCGCTGACTGGCGGCCCCCGGCTCGCCCAAGCCCACGGTCGAGGCGACGATATACAGGGGACGATCGCGCGATTCGTCATAGGCGCGCGCCACATATTGGCCGATGACAAACAGAAAGAACAACTGAAAGGAACTCAAAAGCAGCAGCAAGACGATGGTTGTCGCTTGTCCGCCAAAGAATTCCTCGCCCATGGTAAAGCGCAAAACTGAAATCACCAAGCCCACCAGCAGCGAGAGCGTCGCCAGCGCCAGGCTTAGATACACCATCACCTGCAAGGGGAAGAACGAAAAGCTGGTGACCGCGTCCAGGGCGAAGGCGATCATCTTGCGCAGCGGATACTTGGTCTCGCCCCAGACGCGCTCTTCGCGCACGTATTCGACGCCGGTCTGCCGGAAGCCGACCCAGCTGGTCATCCCGCGGATGAAGCGGTGATGTTCGCGCATTTGCCGCAGCACCCGCGCCACCCGCGCGTCCATTAGGCGAAAATCACCGGTGTCGACCGGAATATTGATGTCGGTGATGCGATGAATCAGCCGATAGAAGAGCTTGGCGCTGCCGCGCTTCCAGAAGCTCTCGCCCTTGCGTTGGGCGCGCACGGCATAGACAACCTCGTACCCGGCTTTCCACTTGGCGATCAAGCGCGGGATCACCGCTGGCGGATCTTGCAGATCGGCGTCGATGAGGATGATCGCCGCCCCCCGCGCGTAGTCGATGCCGGCCGTCACCGCGATCTGGTGGCCAAAATTGCGCGCGAAACCGATGACGCGGACGCGACTGTCCTGCCGGGCGAGCTCTTGCATGAGCGCGAAGGAGCCATCGGTGCTGCCGTCATCGACGATCAGCAGTTCCCAGCTTTCGCCGGTGGACTCCAGAGCCTTGACGATCTCGGCATAAAAGGGACGCAGATTCCCGACCTCGTTATAAACGGGCGCGACGATCGAGTAGGCAGGGCCCGCGCTCATATCAGCCCCGCGTCGCTCAGGGCGCTCTCGACGGCGTCAAGGTTGGGGGCGACGCGCCGGCCGCCGGCCACCGACCGCCGGGCGCTGTCGACGTCCTTCAAGCCGCTGCCCGTGCTCACGACGCAGACGCTTTCGCCGCGTTCTACGAGCTTGCTTTCCGCCGCTCGCTTCAAGCCGGCGTAAGCCGCGGCCGCGGCCGGCTCGGCGAAGACGCCGCTCTGCTGGGCGAATTCGGGGATCGCCGCCAGAATCTCGGCATCGGAGACGGTGACGAAGCCGCCACCGGAACTGCGAACCGCCCGCAAGGCTTTGGCGCGATCGCGCGGCAGCGCCGAAGCGATGCTGTCGGCGATGGTCGACGCCCTTTCTCGCTGGATGTCTTGCGCCGCCAGGCCCGCCTCGAAAGCCTTCGCCAAGACCGCGCTGCCTGCCGCCTGCGCGCCGATCAACCGCGGCATCGCCTCGATCCAGCCCAATTCCAGCAAATCTCGGAATCCCTTATGGATGCCGCTGATGATGCTTCCATCGCCGACGCTGACGACGACGGCATCGGGCGCGCGCCAGTTCAGCTGCTCGGCGATTTCCAGGGCGGCCGTTTTCTTGCCCTCGGTGGTGTAGGGATTGACGCCAGTATTGCGCGAATGCCAGCCTTGTGCCGCGCAGGTCCGCATGCAGAGGTCGAAAGCCTCATCGTAGCTGCCCTCGACCAGGAGCACCTCGGCGCCATAGACCAGCAATTGCGCGATCTTGGCCGCGGGCGCGCTGGCCGGCACGAAGATGACGATGTCGACCGCGGGCAAGGAAGCGCCCAAACCGGCCAAAGCGGCGGCGGCGTTGCCGGTGCTGGCCGCGCTCACGGTCTTGAATCCGCGTGCCAGGGCTCGCGCGAGCACAAGCGCGCTGGCCCGGTCCTTGAGCGAGCCGGTCGGGTTGGCGCCGTCGTCTTTCACCCAGACCTGGCGCAGACCGAGGGTTTCGGCGATCCGCGGCGCGTCATAAAGCGGCGTCCAGCCAACCGACAGCGGCGGCACCCGAGCCTCTGGCGCGACCGGCATCAAAGCCTTGTAGCGCCAGCAATTCGAAACGGACGAGGCGCTGATGGCGTCGCGATCGAGGCTTGCGCGCAACGCGGCGTAATCATAGAGAATATCGAGCGTGCCCAGCTCGCCATGTTCGGGGCAGGTGTAACTCAGCTCATCGACGCCAAAGCGGCAGTCGCCGATGACGCAACGCAGTTCCTTTACGTCCGCCATTGCCTTATTGTCTTCGTCAGCAGCGCTTCCATTGTCCTGATATACAGCGATTTTATCGTTATCCCGAACCGCCAGGGACGATTCGCGTGCCGGTCTCGCCGTGCAGGGCGCGCGTGATATTGGCGGGGTCGGTGATGATGGCGCGCGGCCCGCCGTTGTGCACGAAATCGATGGCGGCGTCTACCTTGGGGTACATGCTGCCACGCGCGAAATGACCCAGGTCCAGGTAGCGGCGCGCTTCTTCCAGCGTCAGCTCATCCAGCGGGCGTTCGCTTGGGCTGTTGAAATCGAGGCAGACTTTTTCCACGCCGGTCGAAATCAGCAGCAGATCGGCGCGCAGGGTCTGCGCCAGCAAGCTGCTCGCGCGGTCTTTGTCGATCACGGCGTGAACCCCGCGCAGGCTGCCGACCTCGTTGCGCACCACCGGCACGCCGCCGCCGCCGCAGACGATGACGATATAACCCGCCAGCACCAAAGCCTGGATCGCGTTGATCTCGTTGACCACCAGGGGCTTTGGCGAGGCGACCACGCGCCGCCAGCCCCGGCCGGCGTCCTCGAATACGTCCCAGCCTTCCGCCCGCGCCTTCTTGGCTTCGGCCGCCGTCATGAAACCGCCGATCGGCTTGTCGGGATGATCAAAGGCGGGATCATCCGGGTCGACGCGCATCTGCGTGATGAGGGTGGCGACCGTGTGATTCATGCCGACGCGCCGCAGCGAATTATCCAACGCCTGCTGCAGCATATAGCCGATGCTGCCCTGGGTATCGGCCACCACCAGATCGAGCGGCACATCGTGGATGCCCGCCTCGCGCAAGGCGATCTCCGAGCGCTGCATGATGTATCCGACTTGGGGTCCGTTGCCGTGCGTGATGATCACCTGCCAGCCATCGGCGATCATATCGGCGATATGGCGGCAAGTCTCGCGAACCGCCTCCCACTGCTCGTCGATATGCGGGTTGGCCGGGTCCGGGATCAGGGAGTTCCCGCCGATTGCCACCACCACCAGTTTGTCGATCATGGCTTGGACAGACTCTTTATTCTGTTAATTCACCGCCGAGCGCGCCGAACTCGCCGAGAATGCCATAGCGCCGGATTCACGCGCGCCTCTTTTTTGCCGAGAACCGGCGGCTCGTCCTCAGCTAGCGCATCGTCAGCGCCATCGCCGCCTTCTGAACGTGCAGGCGATTTTCGGCTTCGTCATAAACCACGCTCTGCGGGCCATCGATCACGCTGTCGGTCACCTCGATATTGCGGTCGGCCGGCAGGCAGTGCATATAGATGGCGTCTTTGCTGGCCAGCGCCATCCGCGCGTCATCGGTGATCCAGTCGGTATATTTGGCGCCAATTTCGGCCGATTCCTCATCGTCTTCCGTCGTCAGCCAGCTGCCCCAGCTCTTGGGATACAAGATATCGGCGCCGGCGAAACCGGCTTCGAAGTCGTCCCGGACCTCAAAAGAGCCGCCATGCCTCGCCGTGTTTTCTTTCGCTTGTTCGACGATATCGGGCATGAGCTTGTATTCGGGCGGCCGGGTCAGACGCACATTCATGCCGAAACGCGACATCAGCAGGACGAGACTTTGGGGCACGGAAATCGGTTTCTGATAACTGGACGCGTAAGCCCAGCTGATGTTGATGGTCTTGCCGCGCAGGTCGCGCCCGAATTTTTCCTGGATGGTCATCAAGTCGGCCAGGATCTGAAAAGGGTGATAAACCTCGCACTGCATGTTCAGCACCGGGACGCGGCTGGCGTCGGCGACCGCGTTGATGTAGTTGTTGCCGATGCCCCAATCGCACTGGCGAATGGCGATGCCATCGGTGTAGCGGCCCACGATCTCGCCGATTTCTTTGGCGGTGTCGCCGTGGCTGATCTGGGTGGTCGTGCTGTCGATGAATTGCGCGTGGCCGCCCAACTGCGCCATGCCGGCTTCAAAGCTGATGCGCGTGCGCGTGCTGGTGAAGAAGAAGAGCATCGCCAGCACCTTGTCGCGCAGGGTGGCATGCGGCTCGCCCAGCGCCCGTTTTCGCTTCAAGTCCCAAGCCACGTCCAGCAGCGTCTCGATCTCTTCTTTCGACCAGTCTTGCGTGCTGATGAGGTCTCGTCCCCGCAGATCGGTTTGCATGGCCCTCTCCTGAGTTGTTCCAAGTTCAGTTTCGTTTTCGGGCGAGACAAGTCTCGCCCTTACAAGGTCCGCGTCATGAGCGCCCGCCATTCAGCGTCTGCCGCAGGATGGCCGGGAAGAGCGCGTACCATTCGGTCGAGCGAACGACATCTTCCAGCGGCACTTGATCCAGCACGGTATGCGCGTGAATCTCGTTGCCGGGCGCGAAGCCGATGCTGGGGATGCCCGCCTTGCCCGCCCAATAGATGCCATTGGTCGAGAAATCCCACTTGCCCGTGTCGACATGCCCATAGAGCACTTCCGCCGCCGACAAGCCGGCTTTGACGATCGGCTCGTCTTCTTCAAAAGCCCAGGCCGGATAAATCTTGTCCAGCGGCATCACGAAACCAGTATAGCTCGGTTCGTCGTAGACCAGGATCTCGGCGTGGATGTCGTCGCGCTGGCCGATGATCGCGCGCAGACGCTCCAATTCGACAGCCGGCTCTTCGCCAAAGGTGATGCGCCGGTCGACATAAATCGTCGCTTCGTCGGGCACGGCGTTGATGCTCGGCGTCTTGACCTCCATGTCGGTGACGGTGATGCGCCCCTGCCCGAGGAAGTCGTGATCGCCCAATTCCGGCTCGATGTGGCTGATGCGCTCGATGATGGGCAACAGCTTGTAGATGGCGTTGTCGCCCAGGTAATTGCTGGCGGCGTGGGCGCTCTTGCCTTTGGCGACGATCTTGAATTCCACCCGGCCTTTATGCCCGCGATAGATTTGCATCTTCGTCGGCTCGCCGATGACGACGAAATCCGGCTTGACGCCCTCGGTCTGCACGAAGGCATGGGGGGCTTGGCCATCGTTCCATTCTTCCATATTGCCGAAATAGTAAGCGGTGTAGCCCTCGAGCAAACCGAGATCGCGCGCCAGCGCCAAGCCGTAGACCATGCCGGGCGTGCTGCCTTTTTCATCGCAGGCGCCGCGCGCGTAAAGCACGCCGTTTTCGATCTTGCCTTCGAAGGGGTCCCATTCCCATTCGTCCGGGTCGCCGATGCCTACCGTGTCGATATGACTGTCGTAGAGCAGGACCTGGTCGCCATCGCCGACCCGGCCGACGATATTGCCCATCTCGTCCCAGAAGACCTCATCGTAGCCGAGCCGCCGCATCTCCTCGGCGACGCGTTCGCCACAGGGGCGGATCTGGTTCTCCATGCTGGGAATGGCGCAGATCTCGCGTAAGAAACGGATGATCGCGTCTCGGCGGTCTTCCACCTGATGACGCAGATCCTGTAGTTTAGTGTGGTCTACCATGGCTCTTCCCGACCCCGACTGGCTTGCTAAAGCGCCGCCGCTTTTGTGAAATCTGACGACAAACAGTGTAGCTTTTTCAGACGAATAGTTCAACAGTATTGAAGGCTTCGACATCCACCAGTCCCAGATCGGTCAGTTTGAGCTTGGGGATGACCTCCAAGCCCATAAAGCTCATGACCATGAAGGGATCGCTCATGCGGTTGCCCAGGGCATGGGCGCCTTCGATCATGCGGTCGTACTGCGCGCGAACCGCTTCAATCGGCCGCTCGCTGAGCAAGCCCGCCACTGGCAGGGGCAGACTCGCCAGCACCCGCTCGCCATCGGCCAGCGCCAGCCCGCCGCCCATCTCCTTGATGGCTGCCACGGCCGTCTTCATGCTGCCGTCATCGACGCCGATGACCGCCAGATTGTGATGATCATGCGCGACCGTGCCGGCGATCGCGCCCCGCCGCAAGCCGAAGCCCTTGATGAAACCGAGCCCGATATTGCCGCTGGCATGATGCCGCTCGATCATGGCGAATTTTAGAATGTCGCGCTCGCTGTCGCTGACGGCGAACCCATCGACGATTGTCGCCCGCGCCGTCAGATGCTCGGTAACCACCTGATCCGGCACCGTGCCGATGACGCGAATCCGCTCGCTCTTGGCGGCGATCGCGAAATCGAGCGCGCCAGCCCGAATCTTGACCGTGCCCGGCAGCTTCCGCGAGCTGGATCTCGGGCGCTCGCTGAGCATTTGGCCGTCTTGCGCTACGAGTTCGCCACCGCGATACACCCGCTCCGGTCGGAAGTCGCGCAGATCTGGCACAACCAGGAGATCGGCGTATTTGCCCGGCGCCACCGCGCCATATTTCTTCAAGCCAAAATGCCGCGCGGTGTTGTAGCTGCCCATGCGGATGGCCTGCATGGGATCAATTCCCGCGGCGATGGCGACGCGCAGCATATAATCGATCGAGCCCTGGTCGATGAGATCGGCGGGGATGCGGTCGTCGGTGCAAAAACAGATCGCGGCGTGATTTTCGGGCGTGATCAGCGGCAGCAGCGGTTTCAGGTTGCGCGTGGTCGTGCCCTCGCGGATGAAAATGGTCAAGCCCAGGCGCAGCTTCTCTCGCGCTTCGGCGACGGTCGTGCATTCGTGCTCGCTCTGGACGCCGGCGGCCACATACGCGTTAAGCATCACCCCGCTCATATCGGGCGCGTGCCCGTCCAGCGCGCGCTTCTCAAACAGCTTGATCTTGTCCAGCATGCCTTCATCGCCCAGCGCCACGCCGGGATAATTCATCAATTCCGCCAAGCCCAGCACCCAGGGGTGATCCGCCAGTTCCGCCAGATCTTCCGCTTCCAGCCGGGCGCCCGCGGTCTCCATATCGGTGGCGGGCACGCAGCTCGAAGCCATCACGAACATGCTCAGGGGCAGGTTTCTGGCCCGCTCCAGCATATAGCCGATGCCCACAAGACCGAGCACGTTGGCGATTTCATGCGGATCGGCGATGACCGCGGTCACGCCATGGGGCACGACAGCGCGCGCGAACTCCGGCGGCGTCGCCAGGCTGCTTTCGATGTGGACGTGGGCGTCGATCAAGCCCGGCGTCACGAATTTGCCATCCAGGTCGACCTCGCGCGCGCCGACGTAGCCATCGCCCAAGGCGACGACATGCCGGTCGTGAATGACGATGTCGCTGGGATAAATCTCGCCGCTGATCACGTTGACCAGCCGCGCGTTTCTCAAAACAAGATCAGACTCGATATCGCCCCGAGCGGCCGCCAGACGATCGACAATGCTCATAAAAACTTCGCTCCTCCGGTTTCGCCGCGAATCAGCTGCATAGACAGCTTGTTGTGCGCTTCCGCCAGGCCACGCGGCTCGGCCGTCAGCAGCTGCCCGTCTTCGACGATGACCGCGCCATTGATGATCGACAGGTCGACGCGCTGCGGCTGACAGAAAACCAATGCCGCGACCGGATCGTGCAGGGCGCCGGCCAGCTCGATCGCATCCAGCCGGTAAGCGATGACATCGGCCGACATGCCCGGCGACAGGCGGCCTATATCATCCCGCCCCAAGATGCGCGCCCCGCCCAGGGTCGCCATTTCCAGCGCCTCGCGAGCCGCCAGCCCGGCCGGGTCGCCCAGCGCGCGCTGCAGCAGCATCGCCAGCCGCGCCTCGCCAAGCAAATGACCGCTGTCGTTGGATGCCGAGCCATCCACGCCCAGCGCCACCGTTACGCCGCGATCGAGCATCTGGCGGATCGGCGCGATGCCCGAAGCCAGGCGCAGGTTGGAGGACGGGCAATGGCAGACGCCCGTGCCGGTGCGCGCGAAGAGCTTGATGGCCGGCTCGTCCAGCTTGACGCAATGCGCGTGCCAGACGTCCTCGCCGACCCAGCCCATGTCTTCGGCGTAATCGCCCGGGCGCAAACCGAAACGCGCGAGGCTATAGGCCACGTCATCATCCGTTTCCGCCAGATGGGTGTGCATATTCAAGCCATAGGCGCGTGCCAAGGCGGCCGATTCGCGCATCAGGTCGGTCGTGACGCTGAAGGGCGAGCAGGGCGCGACCACGATTCGCAGCATGGCTTGCGGCGTCGGGTCGTGCCAGGTTTCGATCAGCCGGCGGGTATCGCGCAGGATATCGTCTTCGCGCTCCACCAGATCGTCCGGCGGCAGACCGCCATGCCCCTCGCCGACGTTCATGCTGCCCCGCGCCGCGTGAAAGCGAATGCCCAGTTCCTGCGCCGCGTGAATCTCGTCTTCCAACTGCACGTCATGCGGGAAGACGTAGTGATGGTCGCTGGCGGTCGTGCAGCCGGAGAGCAGCAGCTCGGCCATGGCCAGCCGGGCGGCGGCAGCGACGTCTTCGGAGCGCATCCGCGCCCACATCGGATAACAGGCGCGCAGCCAGCCGAAGAGGTCTTCCTGCTGGCCGAAGGCGCGCGTCAGGCTCTGGAACATGTGATGGTGCGTATTCACCAGCCCCGGCAGCGCGACGTGGTCGGACAGATCAATCACGCGGTCGGCGGCCGGCGGCTCGTCCCCCGCGCCAAGCGCCTCGATAACCTTCCCGCGTACAAGAATCCAGGCATCCGACAGTTCGCGGCGCTCGGCATCCATTGTCGCCAACCGCCTGATGTTTTTCAGCAGAAGCGTTTTCATGCCTGCGCCGCCTTTAGCGTATTCGCCAGCAGCATCGTAATCGTCATGGGGCCGACGCCGCCGGGCACTTTGGTGATATGCCCGGCGACCGCCCGCGCCGCTTCATACTCGACATCGCCGACGTAGCGATAGCCTTTGTCGTTCGCGGGGTCGGGTACCGAGTTCGAGCCGACATCAATGACGATAGCGCCCGGCTTGATCCAGTCGCCTTTGACGAATTCCGGTCGCCCGATGGCGGCGACGACGATATCGCCCGCGCCGACCACGCCCGGCAGATCGCGGGTGCGGCTGTGGCAGAGGGTGACCGTGGCGTTGGCGTTGGCGAGCATCAGGGCGACCGGCAGCCCGACGATATTGCTGCGCCCGATGACGACCGCGCGTTTGCCCTCGATGGTTTCGCCGGTTTCATCGATCAAGCGCATGACCCCGGTGGGCGTCGCCGGCGTGAATGTCGGCTCGCGGCCACGCATGCCCAGCCGTCCGAGATTTATCGGGTGAATGCCGTCGACATCCTTCGCCAGGCTGATCTCGTTGAGGACCGCCTCTTCGTCCAGGTGATCGGGCAGCGGCAGCTGAACCAGAATGCCGTGTATGCCGCTATTGGCATTGAAATCGCGGACGGCGGCCTGCGCTTCCGCCTGGGTCGCCGACCCCGGCAGGATCCGCGCCTCGGAGCGCAAACCGGCGCGTTCGCAGGCGCGGCGTTTCATGCGCACGTACATGGCAGAGGCCGGATTATCGCCGATCAGGACGACCCCCAGGCCCGGCGCCGCCCCGGCCCGCGCCCGCCAGGCGGTCACCGCGCTTTTGATTTCGCTCTGAATGCGCTGTGCCAGCGAACGTCCGTCAATGATCGCGGCGGGCATGGCTGATCCTTTCCGCTACCTTGGCCATCGCGTGAGGATGGCGGCGAATATCGCGGGAAATCCCCCATTTGGATCGCTATGGAGAATCGCTGCCCCGCTTGTTAAACTGTTGCCAGCCAGCATCTAGCTTGAGGATAGCACAGAGTGGCTCGCTCCGAGAACTTCCCTGGCGTGATTTTTGTGATGATCGGCCCGGGCGGCGCCGGCAAGAACGCCATCATGAAAGCGGTTATGGCTTCGTTCCCGGCGATAAAGCAGCTGGCCACCGCCACCACCCGCCCCATGCGCGCCGATGAACGGCAAGGCCGCGAGCATCTCTTCGTCAGCGAGCCGCGATTCCGCGCGATGCTCAATGCTGGCGACTTGCTGGAACATCAGGAAGTCACGCCGGGCAAATTCTATGGGATTCCGCGCCAAACCGTGACCGACGCCCTTAGCGCCGGGGCCGCGCGCATCGCCGATATCGAAGTGCTTGGCGCCATCGAGCTGGCGGCCGCCTTTCCTGCAAACGTCGTGCAGATTTTCGTCACCGCGCCGGGCCACGACCAGGCGGCGCAGCTGCATGTGCTGGAAGAGCGGATGCGCATGCGAGCCGACGCCGCCACCGACATCGAAGAGCGGCTGGAACGCGCGCGGACGCTGGAACTGCCCTATCAGGCGCGCTGCGACTACGTGGTCGTGAATGACGATCTGGCGCGGGCGATAGCGAAGACGGCGGGAATCATCCGGCGTGAAATGCTCGAGCGCCAGCTTGAGGCCGCCCTGCCATGAACGCGCTATCGCAATGCCATTTGTCGCTGGGCGCGCGCCTGGCGCCCGACCAGATCCCGCTGGATTATGGCGACTTGCCGGCGGAATACCGAGCCGCCGAGACGGGCGCGATCCTGCTCGATCGGTCGCACGAGGGGCGCATCCTGCTGGAAGGGCGCGACCGCTTCGCGCTGGTCAACCGCATGTCCACCAACGACCTCAGCCGCCTCGCCCCAAACGAAGGCAAGCCGACCGTCTTCATCAACCCGAACGCCCGAATCCTGTTCCGCGCCAGCTGCTACAGCCTGTCGCGCGGGCTGCTCTTGATCAGCGAAGCCGGCCAAGGCGCGGCGCTGGCGACTTATCTGCGGCGCAACATATTCTTTGGCGATCAGGTCACGGTGCATGAGCGCGGCGCGGCGACGGCGCAATTCGCCTTGCATGGCGCGGCCGCCGATGACGCCATCGAGCGATTCGCGCCGGAATTGCGGCAGATCCCGCCCTTGGGCTGCGCCGAAATTCGAGTCTACGAGGCCACTCTGACTGTCGCCCGCCGAAAATCCATCCACGGCGGACACTGGGTCGTGATCGCGGAGCGGGGCGATGCCGTCGCCGTCCACCATCGCTTGCGCCAAGACGGGGCGGCTTGCGGAATTATTCCGGCCGGCTCGCTGACCTACAACAGCCTGCGCATCCGCAGCGGCCGTCCCGCGGGCCTAGAATTATCGACTGACTACATCCCCTTGGAAGTGGGATTGTGGGACGAGATCAGCTTCGGCAAAGGCTGTTACACCGGGCAGGAAATCATCGCGCGTATGGAAAGCCGCGAGCGCCTGGCGAAAACCCTGGTCAAGATCGAGCTCGAGTCAATGTCGCCTGCTCCCGCCCCGATTTATGCTTCGGGCAAAGCCGTCGGCAGACTCACCAGCAGCGCGCAGGCGGCCGACGGGCGCGTCCACGCCCTGGCCGTGCTCAAGACAGGCAGCGCCAAGCCGGGAACCGCGTTGAAGGTCGGCGCGGAACAGGTCGGCGCGCGGGTGATCGAATACGCCGGCGAGCAGCCGCCCTACATTCTGCGCCCGGATTCGGCTTGATCAGCGACTGTCGCGCGGCAGCCTGGCCTCTGGCGCTTGCGTCATTTCAGCCCGGGCGGCGGCATATCGAAGAAGAGCGCCCACCACAACTCCCAATTTCGCGGCTCTGGCGCGGTCGTCTGGAATTCGACCAGGCGAACGCTTGACGGCGACGCTTGAATTGGCGCCCCGCCGCTCTTGGGCATGATGAGCACTTCGCCTTCGCGGATCATCTTGCCTTCGTCGCGCGCCCAGTATTCCACGTAGGCATCGCTCTTGACGTAGCTGAGCTCCTCAATCAGCGTCTGCTGTTCATCCAGCAGCGCCTCGACCTCGGCCGTGAAGCGCCCATGGATCCGCCCCAGGTCGCGGTCGAGCTTGATGCGCCCGCTGAAGTTCAGCGTCAGCGCCAAGCCAAAAGCCAGCGCCACCGCCAGCATGACCTGCACGCTGGTCAGGCGCCTGCCTTCACTTGCGCTTTCGCCGGCGCTTGATGGCTCGCTCGCGCTTAAGCCCGCCTCCGCCATAGCCTTCCGCAGTCTTTCGCCATGTCTAATCAATATCTTAGTACAGCGAGCCGAATCCGCCAGCCGAGGCGGCGCGAACTGACGCGCGAATGGGGGCGTCGCGGACGGATTCCGTTGATGGCGACTCGCGGTCCGCTTTCGGGACTCTTACTGGTCGGGCGCGGAGAAGCAAAAAGCCCGATCCAGCGACCGGGCTTCGTGGTGCCGAAGGTGGGAGTCGAACCCACACTCCCCGAAGAGAACTACGCCCTGAACGTAGCGCGTCTGCCAGTTCCGCCACTTCGGCTAATGTGCAGTCCGCAGTATAACGGCAATTGGGCGCTTGTCAATACGCGGATTGGGCGGGCGCCGCTGTTTTGCGACTTTCCGGCATGATACAATCGTTCGCGATTTCGCAGTGTGCGGTTTACTCGCGGGAGGCGACAGCCTGAAGCGCATCTCCACGCCAATCCAACGCGAGCGACAGCGCGAAGCCCGGCCCTCTCGCGCCTTCTCTTGGGCGCTGCTGCTGGCGATTGCTCTGCTGCTCATCGGTTTTGCCGCAAGAGCGCAGCCGCAGCATACCGGCGTGTATGCGGGGGCGATCGGCCAAGCCAACCTGCGCGCCGACGACGGCATTGACTCGCCCCTGGTCGGCGAGATTACCCAGGGCCTCGATTATCCAGTGCTCGGGCGCAGCCGACTTTACCCCTGGCTCCTGCTGGGCGAGAACGATTCGGCGCGGCCGATGGGCTGGGTGTACGAGACGCTCGTGGTCGTCCGCGGCGACATCAACCGCGTCCCCTTCAGCGATTTCATCCTTGACTTGAACGCGCCAGCCGAGACGACCACGAGACCGATTTCTGGCGCCACCGCGGTCACTCGCCCGCCGACAGCGACGCCGACGATCGGCGCATTTGGCGTCAGCGGGCTGGTGTCGGGCGAGGTGAATATCCGGTATGGGCCCGGCGTCGACTATCCGCGCGCGGGCGTGGCGCGGGCTGGCGATCGCTTGCCGGTGACCGGCTATCACACGCAATTTCCCTGGCTTCGCGTCAGCTATGCGGGCGCGGCCGGCGGGCAGGCCTGGGTGGCGCGGGATTTGCTGGAGATCCGCGGCGATGTCTTCGATACGCCCGCGATTTCTCAGACGCGCTTCAGCCTGCCACCGGTGACGCCGACGCCAGCGGTCGTCCAGTCGCGCGGCATCAATGGCGAAGCGGCGCAGCCCCTGGGCGCCGATTTGCAAAACCTCGCCAACGAGCTCTGGAATCTGTTTCTCGCGCAAGGTTTTGACCCGCAGACGAGCCGATTCGGCGCGCTCTATTTCCTGGATTTAGCCAGCGGCCAAGCCTTTGCCTTCGGCGATGAATACGCCTTCAGCGGCACCAGCCTGAACAAAATCGCGATCCTGGCGCGGCTCTATCAGCAGCTGGACGCGCCGCCAGCCATCGAGACCGCCACCGATATGCTCAACACCATGATCTGCAGCGAGAACGCCGCCACCAATCGCCTGCTGAGCCACATCGGCGAGGGCAGCGCTTATGCCGGCGCGGAGGCGGTCACGCGCTTCTTGCGGCAGCTGGGGCTGACGCGCTCGTACTTGCTGGCGCCCTTCACCACGATGGGCACGCCGGAACCGCCGCCAAAGCCGCTGGCCTTCCCGGAGACCGACGCCGATCAAATCAAAGCCGCGCCCGACCTGTCGAATCAGCTGACGGTCGTCGAGATCGGCTCGCTGCTCGCCAACATTTACCAATGCGCCTATCAAGCCGGCGGCGCGCTGACCGACCGTTTTGGCGATGCCATCGACGGGCGCGAATGCCGCCAGATGCTGCATGTGATGAGCAATAACACCGTCGACGCGCTCTTGAAATCCGGCGCGCGGGCTGAGACGCGGGTGGCGCATAAACACGGCTGGATCCCCGATACGCATGGCAACGCCGCCCTCTTCTTCACGCCCGGCGGCGATTACGTCCTCGCCATGCTGCTCTTCCAGCCCGAATGGCTGAACTTTCAGGAGTCGCTGCCGCTCTTCGCCGAGGTCTCGCGCCGCGTCTACAACCATTTCAATCCGAGCGCGCCGCAGGCTTCGAGCCGAGAGTGGATCATCCCCGATGCCAAGAGCTGCAATTACTTTGGCGATCCCTTGGTCATCGACCTTCTGCAAAGCCATTGGGACGGTTAGGCGGGCATTTGCGGATTAGCCCTGTCGGTAATGCGTTTCGGCGCAGGCGCGCAGGCGGCTGGCGGCTTCTTCCGGCGTGATGTCTCGCTGCGCCTCCGCCAGCATCTCGTAGCCGACCATGAATTTGCGCACGGTCGCGGAGCGCAGCAGCGGCGGGTAAAAGTGCGCGTGCAGCTGCCAGTGCCGGCTGTCATCGTCGTTGAATGGCGCGCCATGCCAGCCCATGGAATATGGAAAGGCGGCTTCGAACAGATTGTCGTATTTCACCAGCAGCCGCTTCAGCGCGTCGGCGAGATCGCTTCGCTGCGTCTCGTCCAGGTCGGGCAGCCGGCGCGCGGGCGACTTGGGCAGCAGCAGGGTCTCGTAGGGCCAGACCGCCCAAAAGGGCACGACGACCAGCCAGCTCTCGTTTTCGAGCACGCCGCGCTCGCCCTGCCGCGCTTCTTGCCGCGCATAGTCCTGCAGCATCACCTTTCCATGTCGATTATAGTAGTCGCGCTGCTGGCGGTCTTCACGCGCCGCGATGCTGCCCAGGTTTTCGGTCGCCCAGACCTGCCCATGCGGATGCGGGTTAGAGGCGCCCATCATATCGCCTTTGTTCTCGAAGACCTGCACCCAGCGGAAGCGGGCGCCGAGCTCTGCCGTCTGCGCCGCCCACAGATCGACCACCAGACGGATCTCCGCCAGCGACATCTCGGCCAGCGTCAAATCGTGGCGCGGCGAAAAACAGAGGACGCGCGCCTCGCCCCTTGCCGACTCCGCGCGGAAGAGCGGCAAGTCGCCAGCTGGCGTCTGCGGCGAGTCTGGCAATATGGCGGCGAAGTCGTTGACAAAGACGAAGGCGCCGTCGTAATTCGGGTTGCGGTCGCCATTGGCGCGGAGGTTGCCGGGGCAAAGATAACAGTCGGGATCATGCCGGGGCCGCCGATCGACTGGCGCTCCCTCGAGGCGGCCCTGCCAGGGTCGATTCGTCCGATGCGGCGAGACCAGGACCCACTCGTCCATGAGCGGATTGTAACGACGATGCGGATGCTCGCTGATTGCGCGGATCACGCCTCAGCCCCGCAGCGTCAGCGCGCCATGGCTGAGGACGACGACATCACGTTCCTTCACCCGGGACTGAAACAGGATGTCGCTGTCGCTTTGCCGCCACATTTCGGTCACCAGCGTGTCGCCGGGGAAGACATGGCGCGAGAAACGCACGCTGATCGAATCGAAGCGCGCCGGGTCGTTGTCGCCGCAGCGCGCGAGAACGGCGCGGGCCGCGAAGCCCATCGTGCAAAGACCGTGCAAAATTGGCTTCTCGTAGCCGCCGATCGCCGCCATCGCCGGGTCGGCGTGCAGCGGATTGTCATCGCCAGCCAAACGATAGAGCAGCGCCTGCGCCGCATGGGTTCGCTGCTCGTGGATGCAGTCCGGCGGACGCTCGGGCATGGCTCTCGCCGTGGACGGACCGCGCTCGCCGCCGAAACCGCCCAGGTCGCGAAAGAAAATCGACTGACGCGCCGTCGCCAGCTTCTCGCCATTCTTTAGGCGGCTAATGATATCGATGTTCATCAGCAAGCCGCTGCCCTTGTCGAAGATGTCGGCGATGGCGACCGATGAAACCACAGTCGCGGCGGTGGGAATCGGCTTATGCGCGCGCAGAAATTGTTCGCCATGCACCGCCATCATCGGGCTGAATCTGATGCCGGCGATCTGCCCTTTTGGAAGCGAGCGGTTAAATCCGTACGAAAAGACGACGGCGAAAGTGGGCAGCGCCAGGAAGCCCAACTCGCTCAATTCGTAGACGAAGCGCAATTCAGTTTGATCCAGAGGATCGGCCGGCGCGCCGACGCCCAGCGCGTACAAGGCGACATCGCGTTCGTTGTACCTGTAGGTCGTCGACTCGAGTTCCGCGCCGATCGCGCGCTTCACGGCGTCAAGGGAGGGAGGCGGCATGGCGTCGGTCCTCGCGGGCGGCAAAATGAAACTGGAACTTCACAGGCGAGTATAGTCAGTAAAGCATGACGCCGCTACAGATGGCGCAAGGGGCTATTCTGCCGGCGCGCGGTCCTGCGGCTGCTGCGGCGAAATCAGGCGCAGGTACTCCCAGGTGTAGATGCCAGTGTGGTGGCCGTCGTCCCAGCTGGGCTGCAGGGCGTAATTGCCGACGGCGCTCATGCCGGTGATGCCGTAGGAGCGGCTCGGGCGAAGCGCGAGGATGTCATCGGGCGCATGCTCCATGCCCATTCTGTTGTGCCCGCCGCGGCATTCGACGCAGGGGCAGGCTTCGCGCAAGTGCGACAGGGGATAACGACTGACGAGGCCGTCATCCCAGACGATCTCCAGCTCGCCCTTGCGCCGGTCGACGGTGATGTTCGTCGGCTTTGCGTCCATCGCGCGCGCCTTTCTGCGCCTCGTCCGCGTATATGCTAAAGAAAGCGACTGGCCATGACCAGCCTGAACCGCGGCGGAACCCGCGCCAGCGCCGCCATGAACGCGCGGCACGGGATGACCTGGCTTGTTTATCAATTTCGCTCTGATAAAATGACGTCAAACGAAAACTGCCTCCAATGGCGGAGCGCCCCCATGCCGAACTTGCGTCCGACAGCCTGCCTCATCATCTGTCTGCTCGTCCTCAGCGCCTGCCAAGGCCCGTCGACATCGCCGGCCGATCAAACCGCCACCGCCGACTCGGAAGCGCTGGCGCAGTCGATCGCCACCGCCATCAGCATCGCCCAGACCGCGACCGCCGTGGGAGCGACGGCCGAGGCCGCGCCGACCGAGACGCCAACCCTGACGCCGACGCCCGACCCTTTCCCCAAACCCGTGATCGGCTCAATCTATGTCGCCGAACAGCGCTTCGAGAAGGGCTGGATGTTCTGGCTACAGCCCAATACCCAGATCTGGGTGCTGACCGTGAACGACGCCGGGCAAAATGTCTGGAGCGTCTATGATGATGCCTTCGTCGACGGCGACGCCGAGAGCGACCCGCAGATTCTGCCGCCGGAGGGGTTCCTGCAGCCGATCCGCGGCTTCGGAAAGCTCTGGCGCGAGAACCCGGAAGTGCGGCTGGCGATGGGCTGGGCGGTCGCCGTCGAGCTGGGCCATACCACCCGCTACGAATATCACCACGGCGGCTTCGTCGATGTCGACAACACCTATGTGCCAGAGCCGGGCTATCACCAGGTCGAGAGCCTGGGCGGCGACATTTTCCAGTTCCTGGAAGGCTCGCGCAGCTGGCGCATCGAAAGCTGAGGAGCCTCTGGAATCCACATCAATGCGACGCCAAAGCATAGACGCGAGCGCGCCATTCGAGTATTACCTGGCGGCCGACGCCCGAAACAGCCGCACCAATTTCGCGGATGATCAAGCCTGGACGATTCGGCTTGGCCGGCGCGACGAGGCGGCGCTGGCTTTCCAGACCCAGTTCGGCGGGCGGGCGGGCTTGGTCAGCCTCGTGCCCATGTGGCGGCGCGCGGGCGCCCTCGTCTATCAGCATCAGCATTATGACCAGCGCCCGGCGATCACCGGCTTCGCGCCCAATCTCCTGCGGGTCGAGGCCGCGCCCTACCCCGATCTGAGGCTGGACGCGCGCTTCTGGGCGATGGAATCATGCGCGGCCGGCGGCGAATTCTCCCTGACCAACACCGGCGCCGACCCGATCGCGCTGCAATTCGAGCTCTTCGGAAATGCCATCATCAACAGCCGCAAGGTCCGCCTGAATGTGCTGACCTTGGCCGACGGCACCCTTGCGCTGCACTTGGGGCAGATCGGCAATATCAATCCGGTCGTCGTCCTGGAAGGCGCCAGCGGCCAGATTTACGGCGCGCGCATTGGCAGCCCGAAAATCGGGCGCGTCCTCACGCTCCCGCCTGGGCAGACGATGCGTTTGCCCTTTGTCGCCGCCGGGCTGGAAGACATGCGCGATTCCTTCAGCCTGGCGATGAACTGGATGTCGCGGCCCTGGGCGCCGCATTTCGAGCGCATCGCGCGCGACGCCGCCGCCATGCCGCGGATCAGCACCGGAAATGACGACTGGGACCGCGTCATCGACCTGTCGTGCGCGCAGCTGGTCAAAGCCTTTATGCGCCCGACGGAGCATCTGCCCCATGCTTCCATCGTCGCCAGTCGCGCGGGCAACCGCGGCTGGAGCCGACGCGGCGACGGGGCCGATCATATCCGCGCCTGGGCCGGGCAAGACCCGACGCTCGCCTATCCCGCGGCGCAGGCGATCGTCACGATTGACCCCGATTTGGCCAAGGGGCTGGTTCGCAATTATCTGGCGGCGAAAGATGAAACCGGCTTCGTCGATCGGCAGCCCGGGCTCGGCGGACAGCGACAGGGCCTGCTGATGACGCCTTTGCTGGCGCGGCTCAGTTGGCGTGTATTTCAGCATACGGGCGACAGCGCCTTCCTCCGCGAGATTTACCCCGGGCTGGTCGCGTTCTTGGGGCGCTGGCTGCACGGCGACATGGACGCGGACGACGACGGCGCGCCGGAGTGGCGCTCGGAGCGGCAGATGGGTTACGTCGCCTTTCCGACCTTTGGCCGCGGTCAATACTGGGCGCAGGGGGCCGATATCACGCAGACCGAAACGCCCGACCTGCTCGCCTATCTGATCTCGGAAGCCGACGCGCTGCGCCAGATCGCCGCGGAGCTGGGCGAAACGGATGGCGCCGAAATCCTGGCGATGCAGCTCGAGATGATGCAAGCCAAGCTCGAAGAATTCTGGGACGGAGAGCGCTATCGTTATCGCGACCGCGATTCGCACCTGAGCGCAGAAGCCGAAAACCTGCTGCATCGCGGCGCCGGCGATCAGCTTCACGAGCTGGATCACGCCCTCAAGATGCCAGCGCGCGTGGTCGTACGCGTCGTAGGCGGCCTCAGCCAGAAGCCTCGCATCAAGCTTAAGCTGGAAGGCAAAGACGAAAATGGCGCTGACTGCCGGATAGACGCGCCGGCGGAAGCCTTCGACTGGCGGGATCGGCAGGGCGTTTATACGACCGCCAAGCCACTGTCATACGTGAGCCGGATCAAGATCGAGGGCTTGAGCCGCGTCTACAAGGTATTCGCGAGCACAATCGACAGCGGCCGGCTGGACGTCAACGCGCTGATGCCGCTGATTTGCCCAAACCTGCCGCCAGAACGAGCTGCCGCTCTGGTCGCGCTGGCGCTGGACGAGGCGCATTTTCTGCGGCCAATGGGCTTGACCATGGTCAGCGCGAAAGACCGCAATTTCGACCCCTCCAACGCGCGCGGCGGCGGCGGCATTTGGATGTACTGGCTTTCCTTGATTGGCGAAGGCATGATCGAAGCCGGTTATCGGCCAGAGGCGACGGCTCTGGTCAAGCGCATGCTGGCGGGCTTGGCGCGCGTCCTCTCGCGAGAGGGCAAGCTGTCGCAGTTTTATCACGCGGACGAGGCCAAGGGCTCGGGCGAGGATCATCACATCGGCGGCATGGTGCCGCTCAGCCTGCTCCATGAGGTCTTGGGCGCGCGGATTCTGGCGCCGGATCGCGTCCTGGTTGGCGGCGAATTCACCTGGGGCGAGGCGTTTACGATCGAGCAGCACGGCGTCGTCCTGCGCCGGGACGCCCGCGAGACGCGCATAGAATTCCCCTCGGGCGCCGCCCAGACCTTTCCAGCCGATGCGCCACCGCGGCTGGTCGTGGATCCGACGCCTTTGCCGCCGGCGGAAGAGGACAGCGAGCCGCTCGACAGGCCCGACGGGCGCCTGCCCAGCGAGGCCGACGATGAAGCGGTGGTTATTAACATCGAGGATTCCGAGCCGCCTGCGCCAGAAACGACCGAGGCCGATGCTCCCGACCCAAGCGCGGAAGACGATGATGACGATTGCCCAGCCGAGTAGCGCCTTCGTCCGCCCGACATGATTTACCGAATTCGTTCCACCGGCGGCGGCGAGAAACGCGACGTGCCGGCCGCGCCCATGCAGTGGCGCCGGCTGCTTTCGTATCTGGCCGCCTATAAGCTGCGGCTCGCTCTTTCCTCCATCGGCTTGCTGCTGGCCGCGGGCTTGAGTCTGGTCTTCCCGGCCGTGATCCAGCGCGTGATCGATTCCGTCTTCACCGAGGCCGACATCGCCCTGCTCGATTCGATTACCTTGGCGCTGCTGGCGGTCTTCATCTTCCGATCGCTGGCGAGCTTCGTGCAGAATTACAATCTCAACTATGTCGGCGAGAAGATCGTCGTTGATCTCCGCTGCCAGCTTTACGCCCATTTCCAAACACTGTCGATCAAATACTACAACGACCGGCGCGTCGGCGAGCTCATCAGCCGTCTCTCGTCCGATGTCACTGTCGTGCGCACGGTATTGACCGGCAATATCAGCAGCTTCCTGCAGCAGACCTTGACGCTCTTCGGCTCGATCGCGGTCATGCTGTATCTGAACTGGCGCCTGACCCTGTTCATCCTGGCGCTGACGCCCATCATCGTCGCGGTCGCCTTCGTGCTGGGCAGCGCCATTCGCCGCGCGAGCACGCGGGTGCAAGACGAGATCGCCGGCGCCACGGTCGTCGCCGAAGAGGTCTTCCAGAACATCCGCGAAGTCAAGAGCTTCGTGCGCGAGCGCTACGAGATCGCCCGCTATGGAGCCGCCATCGAGGTGGCTTTCCGCGCCGCCGTCAAGCTGCTCACGATACGCTCCGTCTTTGGCCCCATCATCGCTTTTTTCGCTTTCGCCGGTCTGGCGCTGATTCTGTGGTTCGGCGGACGCGAGGTGCTCGATGGCCGGCTCTCGGCGGGCGAGCTGATCGCCTTTCTGATCTACGGATTGACGGTGGCGGCCAATTTCGCCGGCGTGATCAGCATGTATTCGCAGTTGCAGGAGGCGCTGGGCGCGACCAAACGCGTGTTTGAGATTCTCGACACGCGGCCCGACATCCGCGATGCGCCAAAAGCCAAGCGGCTGACGGCGGTCGACGGCGCGATAAGCCTGCGAGGGGTCAGCTTTTCGTATGAGCGCGACCTGGAGGTGCTTCGCGATATCGACCTGGAGATCGAAGCGGGCGAGATCATCGCCCTGGTGGGGCCCAGCGGCGCGGGCAAGAGCACGCTCTTCAATCTCATTCCGCGCTTCTATGACGTGGACGCCGGCGAGATCCGCATCGACGGGCGCGATATCCGCGGCTTGACGCAGAGCAGCCTGCGCGAGCATATTGGCATCGTCCCGCAGGAGACCCTGCTCTTCGGCGGCAGCGTGCGCGAGAATATTCTCTACGGCAAGCTGGACGCGAGCGAAGCCGAAATGATCGCGGCGGCGAAATCGGCGAACGCCCACGACTTCATCCTGGCGCTGCCCCGGGGCTACGACAGCATCGTCGGCGAACGCGGCATCAGGCTCAGCGGCGGCCAGCGCCAACGCGTCTCTATCGCGCGCGCCTTGCTAAAGGACCCGTCGATTCTGCTGCTGGACGAAGCGACGTCCAGCCTCGATAGCGAAAGCGAGGCGCTGGTGCAAGAGGCTTTGGCGCGCTTGATGCGAGACCGCACGACCCTGATCATCGCCCATCGCCTGAGCACCGTGCGCGTCGCCCATCGCATCGTCGTGCTGGATCAAGGGCGCATCCGCGAAATCGGCGCCCATGACGACTTGATGGCGCGGCGCGGTCTCTATGCCAGGCTCTACGAAATGCAGTTCCGCGAGGCTGACCTCTTTGTCGCCGGCTAGCCTGTGGCGCGCGGGTCGGTCATGTGCGGAAAGGCCTCGCCGCCCGCGGACGCATTCATGATTTTCCTCGCCGTTTTGCTGTTCCTGCTTATTGTCGCGTTTCTGTACTGGTGGCTGATCATCGAGACTGAGGGCGTTTATCTGTGCAAGCGCGTCGTCGTCGCTCTCTACGACCGCTACGCCCCTCGTTATGACCGCGTCAAACAATTCGATGAGATCGCCGACATGAGGCTGATCTCGCAGCCGATCATGGAGCGCGTCCAGCCGCGGACCGATCCGCTGATCCTGGACCTGGCCACCGGCACGGGCCGCCTGCCCCTGATCATGGCGCGCAACGGCGATTTTCACGGGCATGTCATCGGCTTGGACGCCAGCGCCCGAATGCTCGCCCGCGCGCGTGAAAAGGTGGCGGCGGGGCGCTTCGAGGATTTCGTCACGCTTATGCGGCATGAGGCGGGCGACCTGCCCTTCGCCGCAGACAGCTTTGACGTGGCGACCTGTCTGGAAGCGCTGGAGTTCCTGCCCGACCCGCATGTTGCCTTGCTGGAGATGATTCGCGTTCTGAAGCCCGGCGGCCTGCTGCTGACGACCATCCGCATCGACACGCGCTGGATGCCGAACCGAACCTGGAGCGAGGCGAAAATGCGCTCCGAGCTGGAATCGCTGGACATGCGCGATATTCATATCGAAATCTGGCAGGAAGATTACAGCCAGGTCTGGGCGCGGAAGGCGGGCATGAGCGAGCCGATTGCCGCCGGCGCCAAGGATGCGGTTCTGCTCGCTTCCCGATAAATCGCCATTACCTGTCACGCGCCTGTTTGCTAGAATCCAAAGCTGATTGCGCTCGCTGGCACAAAGGACGGCACGGCTTGAAACTGCTGAACAAGCTAATGGAAGAGGCGATCGACGCGGCCTTGCGGTCGGCGCAGGCAGCCGGCGAATTGCCCGCCTTCGAGATCCCGCGCATCCCGGTCAGCCCGCCCAAACGCGAGGGTCAGGGCGATCTGTCGTATCCGGCCATGGGCTTGGCGAGGCTGGCGCGCCGGCGGCCGCTTGATATCGCCAACCTTATGCTGGAAAGACTGCCAGAACTGGACTTCGCCGATCGCATCGAGGTCGCGCCGCCCGGCTTCATCAACTGCTTCATCGCCGACGATTATCTAAGGCGGCAGGTCGATGCCATTCTGGCCGAGGGCGAGGCGCTGTTCCAATTGGAAATCGGCAAGGGCAAGTCGGCGCAGGTTGAATTCGTCAGCGCCAACCCCAGCGGGCCCATCACCATCGGCCATACGCGCGGCGCGGTCGTCGGCGACGCCATGGCCCGCCTGCTGCAAGCGGCCGGCTACGACGTCCAGCGCGAATACTATTACAACAACGCCGGCGCGCAGATGACCAGACTGGGCGAGAGCCTGCGGCTGCGTTATTTGCAGCGGCTGGGCGACGCCGTCGAGCTGCGGGCCGACCATTATCAGGGCGACTACCTGATCGAAGCGGCGGCGGAGCTGCAGGCCGAGCAAGGCGACTCGCTGCGAGGCGAAAGCTGGGAGTTCTTCAGAGACGCGGCCGAAGCGCGCATGTTTGACTGGATCAAGCGCTCGCTGGCATCCATCGACATCAAGCACGACGCCTTCTTCAACGAGACCTCACTCTTCGAAAGCGGGCAAATCTGGCGCGTGCTGGACAGGCTGCGCGAGAGGGGCCATATCTACGAGGCAACGCACTGGGAAGGCGCGGACGAAGCCGAAATCGCCGATGTCGAAGCCAAACGCTACGAGCCCGCGATCTGGTTCCGCAGTTCGAGCTTCGGCGACGAAAAAGACCGCGTCATGGTCAAGAGCGATGGCGCGCCCACCTACACCCTGCCCGATATCGCCTATCATTGCGACAAGCTGGAACGCGGCTTCGATATCGCCGTCAACGTGCTCGGCACAGACCATTTCTCGCAGGCGCAGGTGGTCAAGCACGGGATTCGCGCGCTGGGAATGGACCCGGCGCCCCTTCACGTCATCTTCAATCAGATGGTGCGGGCCGTGCGCTGGAATGACGAGCGCAGCGAATACGAGGCGGTCAAGCAATCCAAACGGGCCGGCGAATTCGACACGCTTGACGACCTGGTCGCGCTGACGAGCGCCGATGCCGTCCGCTATCACATGCTGGCGCGCAGCCCCAATTCGCAACTGGATTTCGATGTCGATCAGGTGGTGAAACAATCGAATGAGAATCCGGTCTATTATATCCAGAACGCCTATGTGCGCTGCGCCGGCATCTTCCGCGAGGCGGCCGAACGCGGTTTCACTGAGGATGACGCCGACTTGAATCATCTGGGCGCGGACGAACTGCGATTCATCCGGGTGGCGCTCGAGCTGGGCAATACAATCGAGCAGGCCGTCCTCAACTTTGAACCGCACAAAATCGCCTTCTTCGCGCACGAGCTGGCTGGGATATTTCATCCGATTTACGACAAGGCGCGCGTTCTGCACAGTGAAGTGCCGACGGAGACCGCCAAAGCCCGCCTGCGCTTCTATCGGGCGGCCGCCGTCGTCTTCCGGCGCCTCTTGCGCTTGATGGGCATGACCGCGCCCGAACGCATGTAATTGACAGCGAGGGACCTGTCTATGGGACTCAAGCCCGACCGCTGGATCAAAGAGATGGCGCGCGAAAAGCGCATGATCGAGCCCTTTGTCGACCAGCAGGTGCGCGAAGGCGCGATCAGCTATGGCGTCTCGTCTTATGGTTATGACCTGCGCGTCTCGGACGAATTCAAGATCTTCACCAATGTGCATTCCGCCATCGTCGACCCCAAGCGTTTCGCCGCCAATTCCTTCGTCGACTTCCGCGGCGACGTCTGCGTCATCCCGCCGAATTCCTTCGTGCTGGCGCGCTCGGTCGAGTATTTTCGCATCCCGCGCCAGGTGCTGACCGTCTGCCTGGGCAAATCGACCTACGCCCGCTGCGGCTTGATCGTGAACGTCACGCCCTTCGAGCCGGAATGGGAGGGCTACGTCACCCTGGAGGTGAGCAATACGACGCCCCTGCCCGCCAAAGTATACGCCAACGAGGGCTTGGCGCAGGTTCTGTTCTTCGAGGCGGACGAAGTCTGCGAGCAGTCTTACGCCGACAAGCGAGGCAAGTATCAAGGCCAGACGGGCGTGACGCCGCCGCGCATGTAAATTGCCGCTCCGCGCGGATTCCGCCGCGAGAGCGCCTTGACGATTGCCAGGCGTCGGCTCTATAATGGCTTTGCGAGCGGGCGATTAGCTCAATTGGCAGAGCATCCGGTTTACACCCGGAAGGTTGTAGGTTCGAGTCTTACATCGCCCACAAGACGATATGGACCGAGAGAGGCGCAGGGTACGGCGCCTCTTTTTTTTGCGAGCGCCTCGCTCCCCGCCGGCGCGTCAGGCGGAGGTAAAGTCCGCATATGCCCACGTTTTGCAAGGGCGTTAGGCTGTGACGCAGGGGCGAAGACTGCCTTTCCCCGTCGCGACGGGGGGACCGAGGGCGGTTCGCGCCGGCAGCTTGACAGGCAATGGTCGATTGTCTACAGTATGAGCTTGTCGTTGGCGAAACTGAATGCAGCCCATGTCTTACGTTTCCAGCGCCGTCCTCGAAGTCCGCGACCTGCGCACCTACTTTCACTTGCCCGAAGGCACGCTGAAAGCGGTTGACGGCGTCGACCTCACGATCGCGCCCCATCAGACCGTCGGCGTCATTGGCGAATCGGGCTCGGGCAAGAGCGTCACCGCCCAGTCCATTCTGCAGATCGTGCCTCCGCCCGGCGCCATCGAAACGGGCGCGATCAACTTGCGGCGAAGCGACGGCCGCGCGGTCGATATCGCCGCCTTGAACCCGCGCAGCGCCGAGATCCGCGCGATCCGCGGCGCCGAAGTCTCGATGGTGTTTCAAGAGCCGATGACCAGCCTGTCGCCGGTGCATACCATCGGCGCGCAGATCGTCGAAGCCATTCAGCTGCATATCGAGCCCGACAGGAAAAAAGCCCGGCAGCTCGCCCTGGACATGATCAACCGCGTCGGCATTTCCAATCCAGCGCAGCGCTTTGACGAGTATCCGCACCAGCTCTCGGGCGGCATGCGCCAGCGGGCGATGATCGCGATGGCGCTCTCTTGCAGCCCCTCGCTGCTCATCGCCGACGAGCCCACCACCGCGCTGGACGTCACCGTGCAAGCGCAGATCCTGGAATTGATGAAAGAGCTGCAGGCGCAGTTCGGCATGGCGATCATGTATATCACGCATGATCTGGGCGTCATCGCCGAGATCGCCGACGAAGTCAATGTCATGTATCTCGGCCGGGTGGTGGAGCGCGCCTCGACTGTGGAGCTGTTCAAGAATCCGCTGCACCCCTATACGCGGCGGCTGCTGAAATCCATTCCGCGACTGGGGGGCCGCGGGCGTGGACGCCTGGACGCCATCCGCGGCAACGTGCCAGTGCCGATGAATCCGCCGCCGCAATGTGGTTTCGCCTCGCGCTGCGACGAGTTCATCCGCGGCAAATGCGACGCCGCCGTGCCCGCCCTGGTGGACATGGGGGGCGATCACTACGCGCGCTGCTACCTGCACAGCGAAGAAAGCGAGCCGGTTTATGCCTGAGACGGGCGCCGCCGCCAGGAAACCGATCGGCGACGTCCTGCTGGACGTGCGCGATCTGAAAAAGCATTTTCCCATCGAGAAGGGCTTTTTCCGCTCGGTGCGCGGCCAGGTGAAAGCGGTTGATGGCGTCAGTTTCAGCATCCGCGAAGGCGAGACCTTAGGGCTGGTCGGCGAATCCGGCAGTGGCAAGACGACCCTCGGGCGCTGCATCGTGCGTGGCATCGAGCCGACCGAAGGCCAGGTGATCTTCCGCCTGCCCGATGGCGAGGAAGTCGATATCGCGGCGCTGGACAAAAAAGCGCTGCGAGGCGTGCGGAAGCACTTCCACATGATCTTCCAGGATCCTTATTCCTCGCTCGACCCGCGCATGTCCGTGCTCGATATCATCGCCGAGCCGATCCGCAACAACAGAATCCTTTCCGATTCGCGCGAGATCCAAGACCGCGTGCGCGAATTGATGGACAAGGTCGGCTTGGACATCCAGCATCTGAACCGCTATCCCCACGCCTTTTCCGGCGGGCAGCGCCAACGCATCGGCATCGCCCGCTCGCTGGCGCCCAGCCCGCTGCTGATCGTCTGCGACGAGGCGGTTTCGGCGCTGGACGTGTCGATTCAAGCGCAAATTCTCAACCTGCTGGAAGATTTGCAGGCGGAGTTCAACCTGACCTTCCTCTTCATCGCGCACGATCTGTCGGTCGTCGAACACATCTCCGACCGAGTCGGCGTCATGTACGTCGGGCAGCTGGTGGAAATGGCGGATACCGAATCGCTTTTCTCGCAGCCGAAGCATCCTTACACCGAAGCCCTGCTTTCGGCTGTGCCGACCACCGATCCCGAGATAAAGATGGAGCGCATCATTTTGCCGGGCGAGGTCGCCAATCCAGCCGCGCCGCCTTCGGGCTGTTATTTTCATCCGCGCTGCCGCTACGCTCAGGACGTCTGCCGGACGGACGCGCCAGAATGGAACGAAGTCGCCGCGGGCCATTTCGCCGCCTGCCATTTCGCCAATGAGCTGGCCTTGCGCGGCGTCGAGCAGGCGCCCTGATGGACCTGCTCGGGCTATTCATTCTCATCTCGGCGCTCGGGGCCGGGCTGGTCGCCTGGGTCATCATCTGGACGACCAATCGCGCTTCCGAATCGGCGATCACTCGATATTTCAAAGCCAGCGAGCACATTCTGGAAACGGGGCAGCCACCGCCGGACTGGCTGCGGGCGCCGGCCTGGAAGCGTCTCGTTGGCGCCGCGCCGCCACCCGCCAGCCACGAGAGCGCTCTCGCGCGCCTCGACGAGCTGATTCGATTCTTCGAGAGCTGCAGCTTCTACGAAGACGACTTCGCCCGCGACGAGCATCTGGCGCGGCTGGACGGCTTGCGGAAGGCTTGGCGGACGCGAAATTTCAAGTAGGCGCTAAGCCAATTTGACGATGGCCCACATATCCAGGCGCGGTATCGAGACGACCGTGGCATCGCCATCGGCGCGGCATTCGATCGCCCGGGGCGAGGACCCCGGCGCGTAGAGCGTCGCCCGCGAGAATGACCGGCCCAGCATGCGGTTGGCGATCCTCAATTCAAAGCCGCGCAGTGTCAAAAAACGGTCCGATTCCAAATCGTAGTTGCTGTTCAGCAGGTGGCATATTACGGGCGCGTCGGGGGCGGCCGGCTGATGCCGCGGCAGCGCGCAGACGTTGTTGGCGCCGCTGATCTCAATTGCGCGCCCGAGCCGTTCCAGCAGATCGTCAATTCCGGTCCAGGTGACGAGGCGGTCGCCGGCTGTCCGGAGCTTGGCTTCCTGTTCCGCGCTCAAGGTTGACGGTTCGAAGCGGACAATGGCGCGATAGGGCGAGAGATCGGCCGCGAGCAGGCGGTCCTCCACCCAGTCATCGCCCGCGACAATGAGGTGAAAGGGCGCGTTTGCGCGGCTCAGGGCGAAGCAGGCTTCCGCCAGGTCGGTGCGGGGCGCGCTGCGGTTCTGCCCGCCGAGGTGGCCGCCGCTCAAGCGATCGCCCAGATATTGCCGGACCGCCCGGTTGCTGAAGATCATGGCGGCGCTAGCGACAGAATCATAGCCGTCAAAGAGCTCGGGAAAATCGCGAATGAAGTGATACAGCGCTTCATAATCGCCGGGCTTGCTGTGATACCAGCGGTCGGGTTCGCCGGCGAAGCGCAGCGTCCACATCTTGTCTGGCGCCATGAAGACATGCCCGTGGGCGTAAGCCTGCGCTATCCACAGGCGGATATGCCCCGGACGATCGTGGAGGCGGCAAGGCTCGAAGGCGCGCGGCACGCCGGTGATCGCCATGATTTTGTCGAGCGCGTCCGCCAGCTTGAAGGCGTAAACAGGATCGACCGGCAGGATCTCCTCTTCCGGCGGCAGGTATTGCATCTCGTTGGTGTAGAAGTCGTGGGCGTCGACCGCGTACATGAACTCCGCCCAATAGAATGGCGAATTGGAGCTCATTGGCGCATCGCCGCCGAATGCCTGGGCGATTCGCTTGAATTCGCGAAAGAGCGCGTTGACCTCTTTCCATTGATAATCGAAGTATTCGTCCGCCAGCGGAATGACCGGCGGGAACGCCAGGATCTGCTGACGATAGCGCTCATCGGTGAAGCCGCGCGACAGGAGGAAATCGCGATAGTTGAAAGTCTCGAGATCCTCAATCCCCCAGGCTTCGCGCCGCGCTGCGCCAGGAATGTCCTTGAGGTAGTCGCGAAAGCCAGCCAGGCAATGCTCGCAGAAGCAGCCGCCATAACGGGCATTGAGCGACGCGATTGTGGGAATCGCCGAATCGATCATCAGCCAATCGGTTCCCGCTTGCATCACGCGGCGGAGCTGATAGAAAAGGTAGCGCCGATAACCGGGCGCGTTGGTGCAGAAGAAATAGGGTGGATGTCCTTTGTAGCGGTGCGCCCACCAAGTGATGGCCGGGCGGTCGTTGAGATCGCGCGCGGTCGATTCCATGAAGTTGGAGTCGAAGTCGATCATGCCCATCCAATCGGCATCCAGCTCGACGCGCCCCTGAAACTTGACGCCGCAGCGATGCGCCTCGTCTACGTCGCGCATCATTTCTTCGTCCGGCGGGAGGCCGCGCCGGTCCGGCTCGGGCAAGAAACCCCAACCCAGTCCGGTCGCGCGATAACGCCGATACACATCCATGCCGCAAGGTCGGGTGATCAAGACATCCGATCGCTTCAAAGCCATTGCGTCCGCTCCATCGCCTTCTTAAAGCCCTGTCACATAGAGATAATAGGCGCCGCGCTTTCGCCTCCCGCTCGCATCGCTGATTTCCGCGCTCAAGGCTTGGACGCCGGCGGCAAGCTCCATGTCAAAGGCGACGCGGCGGTCTTCCGCATTCACAACTTTGGCTTGACGCCGTTCGCCAATGCGCAGGCTGGCCCCGGCTGCGCCCATCGCTCGATCGGCCTCGCGCGGATGCGTCCTCAATTCGATCGCGTAGCTGCCCGCCCGCCGAATGTCAACCCACCAGAAGCCATTGGCGTCAAAAGCCGGTTCATCGATCCAAGCCTGCTTCCAAGGGACGCGGCCCTCGGTTGGATGCCAATCGCGCGCCGAAAGCAGCGTGGGATTCTCGTACGGAGCGCCGACGGGAATCGCGATGATTTGAGAGAAACTGGCTTCCATGTCTTGCCAGAAGGCGTCGTAGTCGCGCTTCAAGGCATCGACCACCTGCGGCTCTTCGGCGGCGACATCCTTTTGCTGCGCCCGGTCGCGTTCCACATGATAGAGTTCCGTCCCATTCACCAGCCGCCAGCGCCCCTTGAGCAGCGCGCTATGATGCCACTTCCGCGGCTGGTCCGGCTGTAGCTGCACGATGACCGAGCGCTCGGGCAGTTCGTCATCATCGCCCCTCAGCAGGCGCGCCAGGCTCAAGCCGTCGAAGTCGACTGGCGGCTCGCAGCGCAGCCCGCAGAGGTCGATCAGCGTCGGCAGGATATCGATATGCGCCGTCAGCGCCCCCACTTTGCGTCCGGCCTGCAGTCGCGATTTCCAGCGCAGGAAGAAGCTCACTAGATGCCCGCCGTCATAGACCGAGCCCTTCTTGCCGCGCAGCCCGGCGTTGTAGCCGCCGCCGGTCGCAGGATCGAAGCCGGCCGCCGTGCCATGATCGGAGGTGAAAATAACCAGGGTGTCGTCATCCAGGCCGAGCGCGCGCAAACGCTCGAGGAGCCGCCCCATATTCTCGTCGAAATTGGCGATCATGCCATAAAATCGGGCGCGTTCCTGCGGGATGCCCTGCCCGAGATACGGCGCGGCGTATTCATCGGGCACGATATGGGGCGCGTGCATGGCGTTGGGCGCCAGGTAGACAAAAAAGGGCGCTGCGGCCGAGGCCTCGATGAAGTCCAGTGCCGCCTCAAAGAAGACGTCGGTGCAATATCCGTGACACTGAACCGGCTCGCCGTTTTGGAAATAGACGTCGTCCACATAATTGTTGCCCCAGTAATCGGGCAATTCACCGACGCCGCCGCCACGATGACAGAGCGTTTCGTGAAAGCCGCGATATTGCGGGGCGAAGGGGAAACTGTCGCCCAGGTGCCATTTGCCGAACATGCCCGTGCGATAGCCATTACCGGCGAAGACATCGGCCATCGTCGTCGCGGCAGGTTTCAGCAGATGCCGCCCATGAATGACGTGCCAGACGCCATTGCGCGCGGCGTATTGCCCGGTCAGCAGAGCGGCGCGGGATGGCGAGCAGAGCGGGTCGTGATGATGATCCTCCAGCTGGACGCTTTCGCGCGCCATGCGGTCAAGCTCGGGGGTCTTGAGAACCGGATTGCCGTGACAGCCGATATCGCCGTAGCCCTGATCGTCGGTGATGATGAAGATGACGTTGGGCGGCGCGGGCATGACGGCGCTATATCCAGCCGAGCGACTGACCGTGGCGATCCCAGCGGATGAGGAAATTCCAGGGTTCTTCAATCGCGGCGAGGCCGAGCCGATCCTGACCCTGCTGAATGGCATGGGCGCTCCACTGGGTGACGTGGCTGAGCCCCCAGCGCAAGCCCGCGAGCGGTTCAGTGTCCGCGCTTTCGGCGACGCGGCAGGCGCCGGCCGCCTGTGGCGGGTCGATGATGGCCGCCTTGACTTCAAAATTGAGGCCGTCAGGCGCGTACTGGATCGTGTTCTTCTCCGGTCCGCAGCGGGTCAGCAGGGCGCCGACGCCGCCGGCATGATTCCAGACCATCACCTCGTGCCCGCTGTTGGTGACAGGATTGAATGGCGATTTTTCGTAGGGTCCCAGCGGGTCGTCGGCGATGGCGACGCCCCATTTGCTGTCCATGTTGCTGTGGCCCGCGCCCTCGCCCTTGAAATAGAGCCAGAAACGCCCGTCGCGAAAGAGCAGCGCCGGATCATGCACGCGCAGGCTGTCGAAGGTCCCCGGCGCCGTCGCTTCCAGGGGGTGGGCGCGGATGTCGACTTCGCCCGATGGATCCGGCTCAACGACTGGCGCGGGCGTCTTCGTCCAGGGCCCGCGCGGCGAATTGGCATGAGCCAAAGCGATCGACTCCGGCGTGCTGCGGTACATTGGCGCTCTGGTCACCTGATAAACCAGAAAGTAGCGCCCGTCATGCGCCAGGACGTCGGGCGTGAAGACGCTGCGCTCGTCATAACTGCCAGCGGGTCCGCGCTCGATGGCTGGCCCTTGTTCTTGCCAGCTGTAGCCATCGGCCGAGGTCGCGTACCAAATGTCGGTCAGGTCCCAGGGCATGGCGGGCAGCGTGTCCGTGGCCCGCTCGTGACCGACAGCCGGGCAAGGATGCGCCCCGCGCGTGTACCAGACGAAATAGAGACCATCGACCAGGATGACGCAGCTCGGGTCGCGGCGGACGATGCCCTTCTCGTAACCGAGGCCTTGAATCGTCGAGTAGCGGAACTTGGCGAACCACGGATTCTCCGCGTCTCGCAGCCTGAGTCGCTGGGTGGCGGCGCTCTGCATAAATCCTTCCCTCGAGAACAGAAGATCGCGGCTCGACAGGCGCCGAGCCACGATCACTGCCTCAGGATGATGCGCGCTCTACATGTCGCCTTCGAAGTACCACTGTTCCGGCATGAACATCACCCACTGCCGATAACTGAAGCTCCACAAGCCGTCGGTATCGTTTGGTGGCGTGTTCTTCAGCGTCTTCTTGAAGAGCAGCGGCTGCGGCGGGCGCTGCACCGTGCCGATCTGATACAAGCCGCGGAAGGTCATGTCGTGGAACTGCTTGCCGATTTCCAGATAAGACTCCGAGCCATAAGGCTGCTGCAGCCACAGCTGGCTGATATCCCACAGTTCCTGGATGTCCGCTGGCGGTTGGCTGCCGCGCTCGCCGCCGCTGTTGAGCCAGTCCGTCCATTCCTTGGAACCAGCGCGCGCCCCCCAATGCGGTCGGATATTGTTGATCGCGCCGGAGAATTCGCCGATGTCGACGATGTCCAAGCCCCAGCCGGCGATATCATGGGCGCCGGTGCCGCGCAGCTCGTTATAGTAGCTGCGTTCGATCAGCTTGAGCTGCGTCTTGACGCCGACCGCGTTCCAATAGGAGACGACGAGTTCGGCGATCTGTCCCCAGGCTTCTTCCGGCACGGCGACCTGCATGTTGATGAAGAGGGTCTCGCCATCGGAACGCAGGCGGTTGCCATCGCCGTCGCGCCCGTCCAAGCCCATCTCGTCCAGCAAGGCATTCGCCTGATCGGAATCGTATTCGGCGAAGTAATCGGTCATCCAGGCTTCATAGAAGCTGGAATCGGGCGTCGGCGCCGATTGGGACGGCGTCGCCAACCCGAAGTAAATCAGCTCGTTGATTTCGCTCCGATTGATCGCCAGCGACATCGCCTGGCGGAAGCGGACGTCATTGAAGATCTCGCGCATGGCTGGGTCGGGATGCGTCAAGTTGAACATCATGCTGTATTCGTTGCCGCGATTGTAGGTCACGAGCGCGGTGCGATAGCCGCCGGCCTCCTCGTTGTCGCGGTAGGTCGGCACGCTCAGCAGCTTGCCCCAGCCGAAATGACTGTATTCGCCAGCGATCGCGCGCAGATCCTGCACTTGCAGGTCTTCCACCAGGACGCGCCGCAGCGTATCCGTATAGGGCAGCTGATTGCCGGCGATATCGACCTTGAAGAAGTAGGGATTGCGTTCGAAATGCTTATTGCCGAAGGAATCCTCGCCCGTGTAAACGAAGGTGTTCAGGCTGGGGATGCCGACGACGGTATCGGTGGCGGTCGTGCCCGTGTTGGTGTTGGGGCGCAGGCGCGCGTTCAGCAGTTTTGTCCAGTCTTCGAAGCCGGCCTCAGCCGCCAGGTCGTTGGCGTCTTCGTTGTAATCCATGTGGAACTGCTTGAAGTAATGGGCGGCGCGGAAACCACGATGGCGCGGATTGCTCGCCATGCGCACGATCATGGAGGGATGCGGCTGGGCGAAGGTGTAGCGCAGCGTCGTCTCGTCGATGATTTCCAGCAGCGGTTTTTCGTTGCCGGGCCGCCATTCGCCCGGGATGCCGCCGGTCACCTCGTCGTTCCACAAAACGTCTTCAAACCAGAAGCGAAAGTCCTCGGAGGTGAAGGGATGCCCGTCCGACCATTTATGCCCTTCGCGCAGATGAATCGTCAGCTGCGTCTGGTCGTCCGAGACCTCATAGGCGGCGGCGATATTGGGGATGATCGACTGCAGGTCGGTATCGATGGTGAAGAGCTTCTGCATCACCATTTCGGAAACGTCCCAGCCGCAGCAGGTCGGGCTGGTGGAGGGACCGGCCAGTTCGCCGCCATAGCTGCCGATGGCGTCCAGGGGCTCGACCACGACGGGCGCGGCCGGCAGGCGCTCTGCCACCGGCGGCAAGTCGCCCGCTTCGACGCGCTCGGCCAGCATCGGCGCCTCGTTGTACATGCCGACGCTGCTTCCGGTCGCGGCTTCGTAGGCGGCCGGCGAGCCATACTGCTGCGGATAGGTCTTTTCACTCATATCTTGCCCGAATGCGGCGCTTCCCAAAACAAAGAGAATCGCCAATACAAGCGATAGCCATTTCATTTTCATGCTTCCATTCCTCGCTTCGCTTAATCTAAAAGGGACTGGCAAAAGCTGCCAGCCCCTCGGATTGTAACACATGGACGGCGCTTTATTCGCCGCTCTCGAAATACCACTGCTCCGGCAGGAAGAGCACCCACTGGCGGTACGTCCAGCTCCACTGCCCGGTGGTGTCGTTCGGCGGCGTGTTCTTCAAATTCGTCTTGAAGAGCAGGGGCTGCGGCGGGCGCTGAATCGTGCCGATTTGATAGAGCCCGCCCATGGACAGGCGATAGAATTCCTTGCCCAGCTCCAGCCATTCATCGGAGCCGTAACTGGCTTCCAGGAAGGCCTCGCCAGCCGCCCAAAGGTCTTTGATCTCTTGCGGCGGCTCTTCGCCATCTTCGCCATCGGACTGCATCCATTGGCGCCAGAGATGCCCGGAAGCGCGCGCGCCCCAATGCGGCCGCATATTCGCCAGGCTGTTGGCGACCTCGCCAATATCCAGCATGTCGGTCGCCCAAGCCGCCATGTCGACCTGATTGCCATCGCGCAATTCACGATACAAGCCGATCTCAATGAGCTTGTAGCTCGTCTTGACGCCGATCGCATTCCAGTAGGAGGCGATCAACTCGCCAATCTGCCGCCACGAGTCTTCCGGCACCGAAACCTGGAAGTTGATGAAGAGCGTCTCTCCATCCGATCGCTTGCGGAAGCCGTCGCCATCGCGCTGATCAAGCCCCATCTCGTCGAGCAATTGATTCGCCAGGTCGGGATCGTATTGCGCGTAGTGGCCCGGCATCCAGTCCTCAAAGAAGAGTGAAGACGGCACGGGGGAATTCGCCGATGGATTGGCCAAGCCAAAGTAAACCAGCTCGTTGATTTCGTCGCGATTGATGGCGACGGACATCGCCTGGCGGAAGCGGATATCCCAGAAGATCTCGCGCAGTTCCAGGTTCGGCGTGGTGAAGTTGAACATGATCGAGTATTCGTTGCCGCGGCTGTATTCCGCCAGCGCCGTGCGATAACCGCCCGCTTCTTCGTTATCGCGATAAGTCGGGAAGCTCAGGAGCGTGCCCCAGCCATAATGGCTGTATTCGCCGGCGATGCCCTTCAGGTCTTGCACCTGCAGGTCCTCGACCAGGATGCGGCGCAGCGAGTCGGTGTAGGGCAGCTGATTGCCGGCCGTATCCACCTTGAAGAAGTAGGCGTTGCGCTCGTAGTACTTGTTGCCGAAGGAGTCCTCGCGCACGAAGACGAAGGTGTTCAAGGTCGGCGAGTAGGCGTCAGTCTCCGAGCCCAGATTCCAGGTGAAGTTGTAGGGGCTCATCTTGGCGTTGAACATCTGCACCCAGTCTTCAAAGCCGTTCTCTTCAGCCAGCGCGTTGGCGTCGTCGTTGTAGTCGGCATGGAACTGCTTGAAGTAATGCGCCGGGCGGAAGCCGCGATGCCCCACCTCGCTGCCGACAGCGATGAGCAGAGTCGGACGCGCCTCGGCGTACGTCATGGTGATGGTGGTTTCGTCTTCGATGGTAATCTCGGGCAGCTCGCCTTTCAGCACCCAAGGACCGCCGGGCGCCGGGGTGATGTCCGAATTGCCGAGGATGTCCTCGAAGTAGAAACGGAAGTCTTCGGTCGTGAAGGGCGTGCCGTCCGACCATCTATGACCCTCGCGCAAGTGGAAGGTGAAGGTCGTCCAATCATCGGAGACTTCGTAGGCGCGGGCGATATTGGGAATGATGGAGGTCAGGTCGGTGTCGATGGTGAGCAGCTTCTGCAGGCGCATCTCGAGCACGTCCCAGCCGCAGCAAGTGGGGTTGGTCGTGGGACCAGCCAGTTCGCCGCCATATTCGCCGATCGCTTCAAGCGGCTGCACGACTGCGGGCTGCGCGGGCAGGCGCTCTTCGACAGGAGGCAATTCGCCAGCGGAGACCTTGTCCGCCAGCATCGGCGCTTCGCCCCGCATGTCGATGGAATTGCCAGTGGCCGCGGCGTAGGCGTCCAGGTCGGCGTATTGGAAGGGATAGACCCGCATCTCGTCGGCCAGGTTCGCGGCGGCGGGAATCAGCAATGCCGCGAGCAGGAACAGGGTAAAGAGAATTCGCTTCATGGTTGCTTTCCTTTCGAGAATTGTGAACGTTTCAGGCGTCACCGGATTGTCGCCCTAAGTCAGTTCGCCTCCTTTCAGCCAGGCGCGTCGAGAAGTCTATGACAGACGCAAACTATAACGCATCTTGAAAGCGGGCAAAACAGTGAAAGGCGCTCAGTTCAATTCATGCGCGCTCAATCGGTCCCAATCGAAGCGCACGCCATGTCCGGGCGCGTCCGGCGCCGTCATGATCCCGACCTCCAGCCGCGGCGGATCATGCATGAAGCGCTCCAAGCCGAAGCTGTGCACCTCGAGATAGGACGCGTTTGGTATCGCCGCGAGCAAGTGCAGATGCAGCTCGTGAACGCCGTGCGAGGTGACCGGCAGATTATGGGCGTATGCCAGCGCCGCCACCCGCATCCAATTGGTGACGCCGCCGATATTGGAGACGTCGGGCTCGGGGAAGGCGATCTTCGCGTCTTCAATCGTATGCCGAAACTCGTAGACGGTATGCAGGTTTTCGCCGGCCGCTATAGGAAGACCGCCCTCGGTCGCGATGCGCGCCATGCCCTTGTAATCGTCCGGTATCGTCGGCTCTTCAAACCAGTAGACGTCGAAATCGCGAAACTTGCGGGCGGCGCTTATGGCTTGCTCGACGCCGTAACGCATATTAGCGTCCACCATCAGCGGCATATTGGCGCCGATGCAGTCGCGCACGGCTTTGACGCGCTCGACGTCTTCGCGCAGGCTGTCGCGCCCGACCTTGATCTTGATGGCGCGGAAACCACGCTCCAGGTTGCGCCGCGTCTGCTCGACCAGCTCATCGGGGCCCAACTGCAAGTCGATGCCGCCGGCGTAGGCGCGAACCTCGGGCGAATAACCGCCGAGCAGCTTCCAGAGCGGCAGCTTTTCCCGCTTGCCGCGCAGGTCCCAAAGCGCGATATCGACCGCGGACATGGCGAAAGACGCCAAGCCGCCGCGCCCGATGTAATGCAGCCGCGCCCACATGCCCTCCCAGATCGCTTCAATGAGCGCCGCGTCGGCGCCGACGAGCGTGGACTTCAGGTCGCGCTCGATCAGCGAACGAATGGCGGCGCCGCCACAGCCGATGGTGTAGGTATAGCCGTGCCCGACCGCGCCGCATTCGGTTTCCAGCGCCACGAGCACGACCTCGAAATCGGTCATGACGCCGTGGGAGGCGTCGGTCATGGGATGCTTCAGCGGCAGCAGATAATGTTTGGTCTCGACGGATTTGATGATCAAATTCTTGCCCCCAAAACGCTTCCGACGGCGCGCGTCGCTCGCGCGGATGACGCACGATGATAACCCAGAGAGCGGCGATTCACAAAAGACCGTCGGCCCGGGAGTGGTGAATCGCGAGGACATGCGCTTGAGTTTCCCCCACCCCAAACCCCTCCCCGACCGCCAGTGTCTACGCGGCGCAAAATGAGGGAGGGGCTCAATTGCCGCGCGGAATTCGAATCAACTCCCCTTCCCTCCTTGTGGGGGCAAGGGGCCGGGGGATGGGGGCTCATGGCGACATCGATGTATTTCTACGCTCGCGCGGCCCCCATCGTTGACAGTCGCCGCCCGGAACGCTAGAATCCGCCGAACATTGCGGCATCATCTACAGTGACAAACCCGAGCGGCGCGCCCGCCAGAACGCGACCGGATGAAGCAATACGTCTTTCAGCGCCTGATATACATGGTTTTCCTGCTGTGGCTGGTGTCTGTCGTCACCTTCGTCGTCATCCAGCTGCCGCCCGGCGATTATCTGTCCACCTATATCAGCCGGCTGGAGCAGGCGGGCGAAGACCTGAGCGATGAAGAGGTCGAGAACCTGCGGCGGCAATACGGGCTGGACCTGCCGCTGTACTTGCGCTATTTCAAATGGTTCGGGCAAGTCTTGCAGGGCGAATTCGGCTTTTCCTTCGATTGGCAGCAGCCGGTCAAGGACATCATTGGCGAGCGGCTGGCGCTGACCTTCACGATCGCCATCCTCAGCGCAGTCTTCACCTATGCGGTCGCCATACCCATCGGCATCTATTCGGCGACGCATCAGTATTCGCTTGGCGATTACGTGGTGTCTTTCATCGGCTTCCTGGGGCTGGCGATACCCAATTTCATGCTGGCGCTGATCATGCTCTACGTCGCCTGGAAAGGCTATGGGCTAAACCTGACCGGCTTGTTCTCGCCGGAATACCTGGACGCGCCCTGGAGTCTGGCGAAGATTGGCGACCTGCTGCTGCATTTGCCGATTCCGGTGATTGTCATTGGCACGGCCGGCACGGCTGGCTTGATCCGCATCATGCGCGGCACCTTGCTGGACGAGCTCAACAAGCAATACGTCATCACGGCGCGCAGCAAAGGCGTTGGCGAGGTCAAGCTGCTCTTCAAATATCCCGTTCGCGTGGCGCTGAACCCGATCGTCAGCGGCTTGGCCTGGCTCTTCCCGTCATTGATCTCCAGCGGCACGATCACCGCCTTGGTGCTCGGCTTGCCGACCGCAGGCCCAATGATGCTGCGCGCTTTGATCACGCAGGACACCTTCCTTTCGGCGACCCTGCTGATGTTCGTCACGATCTTGACCGTCATCGGCACGACCGTATCCGATATTCTGCTGGTGGTGGTGGATCCGCGGATTCGCATGGAGCGCGCCGCCACATAGTCGAGGGAATTCATGCTGCGCCGACTTGATATCCGCCGCGCCAAACCCAAGGACCCAGCCGTCCAATTCGACGAGAGCTATTACCTGGCGTCGCAGTGGCAGCTGATATGGCGCAAATTCCGGCGGCACCGGCTGGCGATGCTGTCGTCGCTGATCATCCTCTTCCTCTACTCGATTGCGCTCTTCCCCGAGTTCTATTCGGTCAACGATCATCATCAGCGCCATGTCAAATACGCCAAAGCGCCGCCGCATACCATCCGCTTCATCGACGCCGAGGGCAATTTTCATCTGAATCCCTTCATTTACGACATGACGCAGAAGCTGGACATGGATACGCTGAAACGCATCTACACCGAAGACCGGTCGACGCGCTATCCCATCCGCTTCTTCGTCGAGGGCGAGCCCTATAAGCTGCTGGGCTTGATCGACAGCAAAATCCACCTCATGGGCGTGGACGAGCCGGCGGTTTTCTTCGCCTTTGGCACCGATGAATTAGGGCGCGACCTGTTCTCGCGCACTATGCACGCCGCGAGGATTTCGCTGTCGATCGGTTTCCTCGGCATGGTGACCAGCTTCGTGCTCGGCTGCCTGATCGGCGGCGTCTCCGGCTATTTTGGCGGGACGGTCGATCTCGTCGTGCAGCGCGTGATCGAATTCCTGGTGTCGATCCCGCATATCCCCTTGATCATGGCGCTTTCCGCAGCCTTCCCGCCCAAATGGAGCTCGACGGAAGTCTACTTCGGGATTACGCTTGTCCTGGCGGTGGTGAGCTGGCCCGGGCTGGCGCGGGCTGTGCGCGGCAAGCTGCTGGAATTGCGCGAAGCCGATTTTGTCATGGCGGCGCGCATCTCCAACATGGGCGATATGGAGATCATCGTCAAGCACCTGCTGCCCTCCTTCGCCAGCTTTTTGATCGTCGTGCTCAGCTTGGCGGTGCCCGGGATGATCCTGGCGGAGACGGCGCTGAGCTTCCTGCAGATCGGCATACGACCGCCTTCCGTCAGCTGGGGCGTGCTGCTGCAAGACGCGCAGAACATCCGCAGCCTCAGTCAAAGCCCCTGGCTGCTGATACCGGGGCTCTTCGTCATCGCCACCGTGCTCGCGTTTAACTTTCTGGGCGACGGCTTGCGCGACGCCGCCGACCCCTATAAGCAGTAGGCGGCGCTCCGGCGCATCACATGCCAGAAGCTCAACTTGACGCGAGGAAAGACGACATGGCGCAAGCAGCCTATTACGAAGGCGACCGCAAGATTCGCATGAGCACGGGCGTGCCGGTCGCTCCTGGACCCGGCGAAGTCCAGCTGCGGGTGTCCCATTGCGGCATCTGCGGCACCGACCTGCACATCTTCCACGGGGCGATGGACGCGCGCGTCGAAATGCCCTTGGTCATGGGCCACGAAATGTCCGCCACCGTCCAGCAGCTCGGCGCGGGCGTCGCCGGCTTTGGCCTGGGCGACCGGGTCGTCGTCATGCCGCTGGCGCCTTGCGAAGCCTGCCCGGCCTGCGCGGCTGGCCACAGTCATATCTGCCACAATCTGAACTTCCTTGGCATCGATACGCCCGGCGCGTTTCAGAGCTATTGGACCGTCCCCGTCAAGACCCTGCATCGCATCCCCGCCGATCTGTCCTTGAAGCACGCCGCGCTGATCGAACCGCTGGCTGTCGCTTGCCATGACGTTCGGCTCGCAGGCCTGAAAGCGGGCGACAGCGTCGTCGTGCTCGGCGGCGGACCAATCGGCATGCTGGTGGCGCTGGTGGCGCGGGAAGCCGGCGCGGACGTTCTTATCTCCGAAATCAACCCCTACCGCGTCGAGCTTTCGCGCAAGATTGGCTTGGAGGCGGTCAATCCCCACGAGACGAATCTCGTAGACCTGGTCATGCGGCGGACGAAGGGGGCGGGCGCCGATATCGCCTTTGAAGTCTCGGGCTCGCAGGCGGGCGCGGAGGTCATGACCGAGCTGCTGCGGACGCGCGGGCTGGCGGTCATCGTGGCGATTTTCGCGCAGAAGCCGAAGCTCGATCTCTTCCGTTTTTTCTGGCGCGAGCTGCGTTTGAAGGGCGTGCGCGTCTACGAATCGCAAGACTTCGCCGATGCCATCCAGCTGGCGGCAAGCGGCGGCCTGCCCCTCGACGCGCTGATCACCGATATCCGCCCCTTGAGCGCGCTGCGGTCCGGCTTCGAGGACATGGAAAAGGGCGGCAATGTGATGAAGATTCTGCTGGAGATCTAAATGAACGTGATGGAGCGTTTTCGACTGGATGGCAAGACCGCGCTGGTGACTGGCGCGCGGCGCGGCATCGGCAAAGCCATGGCTGTCGGCTTGGCGGAAGCGGGGGCCGATATCATCGCCGTCAGCGCCAACCTGGAAGCGACCGGCAGCGACATCGAAAAAGAGGTGCAAGCGCTCGGACGGTCATTCGCCGGCTACCGCTGCGATTTTTCGGATCGTGACGACTTGTACCGTTTCATTGAGGCGGTGAAGGCCGATCATGCCGTCATCGACATTCTGGTCAACAACGCCGGCACGGTCCTGCGCGAGCCAGCGGAGACCCATCCGGATGAATTCTGGGACAGGATCATCGACACCAACCTCAGCGCCCAATTCGTCCTCAGCCGCGAGATTGGCAAGAGGATGCTGGCGCGAGGAAGCGGCAAAATCATCTTCACCGCCTCGCTGCTGACTTTCCAGGGCGGCATCACGGTGCCCGGTTACGCGGCCAGCAAGGGCGGATTGGGTCAACTGACCAAAGCGCTCGCAAACGAATGGGCGGGAAGGGGCGTGCAGGTGAACGCCATCGCGCCCGGCTACGTCCGCACGGACGTCACCGAAGCGCTGCAAAACGACCCCGCGCGTTATCAATCCATCCTCGAGCGCATCCCGGCCGGGCGCTGGGGCGAGATCGACGACTTCAAGGGACCAGCCGTTTTCCTGGCGTCCTCGGCGTCGGACTTCGTCAATGGCGAGATTTTGGTGGTCGATGGCGGCTGGATGGGGCGTTGAGGCGGCGTTTTCGCCTTTCGCTGTCTACGCGCCAATAGTCGGGCGGTCAACCTCTTCCTGTTCCGCCAGGATGCGCGCGCGCCACTCGGCCGGCAGCCGCATTTCGGGCTGAAACCAGGCGGCTTCGTGCCAGTGCAGGTTGCTGCGCTTGAAGCCCGGCCGGCGACTGTCGCGCGATAAGGCGCAGTCAAAGCGAACGATGTATAAGCCGCTGTAGCCATCGTCCGTCTGCGGGATGACGTGGCTCAGCCCCCAGGTGACGCCGCGCCCGTCGCCATTATCGGCGAAGGCATCCGGGCAGAAGGGTCCCGGCGCGTGCGGCGACATCTGCACATGCGCTTTCGGCGCGAAATTCAAGCCGTCCGGCGCGTATTGGATCGTGTCTTTCTCCGGTCCATCCTGGATGAGCAGCGCGGCGATGCCCCCCGCGTAGGGCCAGAGCATCGTCTCGTGGCCTGAATTCGTCACCGGATTCAATTCCGACTTGACATAAGGACCTTCGGGATCTTCGGCGATGGCGACGCCCTGCGCCCGCAGCAGATTGCCCGGCGACTTGTCGGCTGGCGAGCCCTTGTAGTAAACCCAGATCTTGCCCTGATAAACCAGCGGATAGGGGTCGTGAATCGCGCAGCTGTCCCATTCGCCGGCCGCGCCCTGCTCCACGACCGGGCGATCCAGCCGCGTCCAGGGCCCATCGGGCGAATCCGACCAGGCCATGCTGACGTTGACGCAGTCGTTCCGCCGCCACATCGTCGTGAAGCACTGGTAATAGAGATAGTAGCGCCCGCCATAGACGAGGATGTCGGGCGTGGAAAGCGAGCGGTCGCCATAATTGCCCTTGGGCGCGCGCGAAACCGCCACCCCCCGCTCCACCCAGTTGAAGCCGTCCTTGGATGTCGCGTAGCAAATGTCCGCCAGATCCCAGTCGACGATCGGCGTCTCATCATCGCCTTGATCGATATTGAAGCGCCCGACCGGCTTCTGCTTCGTGCGCCGGCGCGTATACCACACATAATACGTATCGCCGATTTTCAGCACTTTGGATGGATCGCGGCGCGAGACGGAAAGCTCCGAGTCGTCGCGGCCGATGCCGGTTACGGGCGAATACTTGAAGACGGTGTAGAAGGGATTGCCCGGGTCCTGCTTCGGCGTCCACATGTCGTAGAGCCGTTCCATAGCCGCGCTCAGCGGTCGATCCGTCGGCTTGACCAGCGGCAGTCGACCTGGAAAGGCGGCTTTTCTCGGGCGGTCCTCGTTCATGTTCCCTCCTTGAAATTGGCGGGCGTCCCCAGACTTCGCAACAGTCGCTGGATTGTAGACAATCGACAGGGTCCTGTCAATTTTGCGGCGCGGCGGAAGCCAGAGACTATGTTTGCCCTTCGCCCCGCCGCCATGCTTGTCAGCCCTGCCAACTTGTCATAAGCTAATCGAATGAGCCGCACTCCAGGCAATTTGGCATGAACGCCCTTATCAACCGCGCCGGCGCCCGACCGGGGCGGCGCCGCAGCCGTTCGCGCTGGCGCAGCCCGATTTCGCTCGACGACGCCTCGGCCATGCTCGTTGTCGCCGTCCTGCTGCTGATGCCCCTGCTGACGCTGGAAGTCGCGGGCTGGCCAATCGATATGAATACGATCCTGCCGGTCACGCTCTTTGGCGTCGTCTTCGGCTGGGTCGTCGCGCGCAGCCGCTTCGGCGAAGTCTCGGCGCTGATCATCGCGTCGCTTTATGGCTTGCTCGCCGTCATCCTGGTCGCCTCTTTAAGCTTGCATCTTCCCTTCCAGGACGCGCTGGAGTCGGTCGCGGCGCGCGCGTATCAATGGACGGTCGACGCCATTGGCGACGGCGTCAACACCGACGAGCTGGTCTTCACGCTGCTCGTGGCGATCCTCTTCTGGTTCCTCGCCTACAACGCCGACTGGCATATTTTCCGCCTGGATCGCGTCTGGCGCGTGGTGCTGCCGCCCGGGCTGATCCTGCTGGTCAATCTGGTCTTTTTCACCGGTGGCGAGCCGCTGGACGTCTATCTCTTCGCTTTTCTGCTGATGGCGCTGGTCTTGATCGTCCGCTCCAATCTTGATCGGCGCGCGTGGGATTGGCATCTGCGCGGCGTGCGCGTCCCGCGAATGGTGCGGCGTCAGTTCGCCGTGATCGGCATCTTGCTTTCCCTGCTGGCCCTGGCCCTGGCTTGGGGCGTGCCGAGCGGGAATTTGCAGGAACGGCTGAACGCCTTTCAGCGCTTTCTGGCCTCGGATCCGGTCGAGCGGATGGCGGAAACCTGGAATCGGCTCTTCGCGCCAATGGAAGGCGAGGGCTCGGCCACCAGCGATTATTATGGCGCCGACCTGCTGAACCTCGGCGGCGCGATCAGACTGGGCGACGACATCGTCTTCACGGTCGAGGCGCCACCCGTGCCGCAGCGCTACTACTGGCGGTCGCGCGTTTTCGAGCGTTATGCCGACGGCCAGTGGTCGCCCTCAGCCGACCTGCGCATCACCGACCGCAGCGCGCCGCTGGAAGTGGCGATGAACCGCGAAGTCATCGGCGGGGCGCGCCAAGCCCTGCGCCAGCGCTTCACCGTCGGCGCCGCCAGCACGCGCATCTATTACGCCGCGCCACAGCCGCATCTCATCGAAGGCGACGGGCGCATCGACCTGATCTACACCGACAAACCCGCCAACACCTCCATGAACGCCTCCGTGATTCGCCCGCTGAAGCTGCTGCGCCGGGGCGACCAGTACGCCGTCAGCAGCCTGGTCAGCGCCGCGACAGCCGACGATTTGCGGCGGACGTCTTCCGATTATCCCGCCTGGGTGAGCGGGCCAAACCTGTACGTCGGCGTGCGGAACGCGCGCGTCATGAACCTGGCGCTGCGGATCGTGAATGAGGCGCAGGCGTCGCACCCCTATGATCGGGCGAAAGCGATCGAGCGCTGGCTGCGCGCCAATATCGCTTACAACGAATCGATCAGCAGGCCGCCGCCCGGCGTCGACGCCGTCGAGTGGATCCTCTTCGACCTGCGCGAGGGCTACTGCACCTATTACGCCACGGCGATGATCGTGATGCTGCGCCACCTGGGCATTCCCGCGCGCCTGGCGGCCGGCTTCTCTCAGGGGACATACGACGCCGAGCTGGGGCAATTCGTCGTGCGCGAGCGCGAAGCCCACACCTGGGTCGAGGTGTATTTCCCCGGCTATGGCTGGATCGAGTTTGAGCCGACATCGGCCGAGGCGCCGCTCCAGCGCGAAGGCGACGTTCTCGCCCAGGAAGACGAGGCGCCGCCGGGCGACGACCCGACCGCCAGCCCGACGCCGCCGCCATCGCCAACGCCGACAGACACGCTGACCCCGACCCCAGACCCCACGCTGACCGCCTTGCCCAGCCTGGAAGCGCAAGAACAGACCTTCGAGCAGCCCAGCCCGACGCCGCCGCCAGCCCCCTCGCCAACGCCGACGCCGATCATCCTGCCAACGGTGGAGCCGCCGATCTCCCAAGACGATCCGCCGCCCTTGAGCCTGCTGCAGCCGATCATCCTGCTCGCGCTCCTGGTTTTGCTCTCCCTGCTCATCCTGGTGATTATCGCGCTGCTGCTCTTCTGGTGGTGGGAGTGGCGCGGCTTGGGCGGGCTCAGCCCGGTTTCGCGCGCTTATGCCCGCCTCGAGCGCTATATCGGTCTCATCGGCATCACGGTCGGCAAGACGCAGACGACCTTGGAAAAACGCCGCGACCTGCAGCAGCGCATCCCCGCCGCCCGCGAGCCCATCCGAACGATCAGCGATCTCTACACGCGCGAACGTTATGGCGCCGCCAGCCAGGCGCCGGGCGAGAGCGAAGCCTATGCCGAATCCGCCGATAAAGCCTGGTATCGCACACGCGCCGGCATCCTGCGTCGATGGCTGCGCCGCCGGCTGCCCTTCCTGCGCGGCTGATCGCAAGTCAGCGTTTTTGAATCACGACGAAATGCGAAAGCGCCCAGGTATCCAGCACCGAGCCTTCCAAGCGATAGAGCAGATCCCGCGCGACCAGCGCCGGCGCGCCAAGACGGGCGATGATATTGTCATAACCGCCGTATATCCGGGTGTGATGCACGATTTCGGCGCGGTCGAAATCGAGCAGGCGCCGCAGCTCAGACGCGGTATAGGCGCGGACGTGGGGCGCCAGTCGCGCGCGCAAGGGGCTGGGCAGGTAGTTGATCAGCGGCGTATTGCCAAAGCGATACTGTCCCTTCCAATAGTGACCATGGGTCTCGAAGGGATGCCAGCGATTGGGGCAGAAGAGCAGCACCCGCCCGCCGGGCTTCACGACGCGCAGCAATTCTTCGACTGACCGGCGATCGTCGCGCACATGCTCGATGACTTCATGCGACAGCGCCACGTCGAAGCTCGAAGCGGCGAAGGGGATGTCCTCGCCAGCCGCGACAAGCGCCTCGGGGACGCCTCGACGAGCGGCGCGCGCGCGAGTGAATTCGATATCGAAAGCCTGCACGTCTTGGCTGAATCGCTCGCGAATCTGGCTGGCGTACACGCCAATGCCGCAGCCCGCGACCAGAACGCGAGCGCCCCGCAGCGGCGCCCAACGCGCCATCATCGCCAGCCGCCGCTCCTGCCCCGCCCGCCAGACGTAGCTCGGCTCGCCCCGCAGCGACGCCAGTTCAGATTGCGCCATCGAAAGTCATAGGCGGGCCCGCCCGCATTTCCAATTCCGTGTTGGCACTCGTGTCGATGCCGCCCCTATTCTACAGCAATCCCGCGCGCGCGGCGTCGACTGCGCGTCCGCCTCGCCACCGTTCGCGCCAGACGCTTGACAATCGCCGCGCCCGCCCTTACCCACCCTTTCGCGCGCCCTTCAAAGCGGCTACACTGCGTGCCTTGCGCGACGAAAATCGAAACAGCCGACGAGGATTCACATGCCGAAACCGACGCAACTGGCGGCGATGATTAGCGCATCGCCAACGATCGCCATGAACGACAAAGCCAAGCAGCTGGCGGCTGAGGGGCATTCGGTCATCGGCTTGGCCGGCGGCGAGCCCGATTTTGACACGCCCCCGCATATCGTCGAAGCGGCCATCAAGGCGATACGCGATGGCGAGACGCGCTACGCCGCGCCGTCGAAGGGCATAAGACCGCTGCTCGAGGCGATCGCCGCCAAGATGGAGCGCGACAGCCAGGTTCGCGTCGACCCCATGAGCGACATCATCGTGACGCCCGGCGGCAAGCTGGCGCTCTTCCTTGCGCTGAAAGCCATGCTCGATCCCGGCGACGAAGTGCTGATTCCCGCGCCCTACTGGGTCAGCTATCCGTCGATCACGACGATGGTTGGCGGCGTCCCCATCACGGTCGAGACCGGCAGCGCCGACAATTATCGCCTGCGCCTGGAGCATCTGCGCGCGCATATCACGCCGCGAAGCAAAGCGCTGATCATCAACTCGCCCAGCAACCCCACCGGTCACATGCTCTCGGCCGAAGAGATCGAGGCGGTCGCCACGCTGGCGCTGGAAGAAGACCTCTACATCATCTCGGACGAGATTTACGAGAAGCTCAATTTTGACGGCAGGCCCGCCGTGTCGCTGGCTTCCATCCCCGATATCGCCGACCGCGTCATCGTCATCAACGGCATGTCCAAAGCCTATGCCATGACCGGCTGGCGTTTGGGCTGGCTGGCGGGGCCGACCGAGCTCATCGGCGTCGCCGGGGTGTTCAATTCGCAGACGGCCACCTCGGCCGCCACGTTCACGCAAGTCGCGGCCGTCGCCGCCCTGACGGGACCGCAGGACTGCGTGGAGATGATGCGGCGGTCGTATCAGGAGCGGCGCGACTTCATGGTCGACGCTTTCAACAGCATCCCGAACATGTCGCACCCCGATATCGAAGGCGCCTTTTACGCCTTCCCCAAGGTCGATGACACCAGCAAATCCAGCGAGGAAGTGGCGAATATCATTCTGGACGAAGCGGTTGTCGTTGGCGTGCCAGGCAGCGCCTTTGGCGTCAGCAAGGACGCGCATATCCGCTTCTCCTTCGCCGAAGACATGAAGAAGCTGCGGGAGGCGGTCGAGCGCATCGGCGCCATCGCGCAAAAGCTGGCCTAGCCATTGCCGATTGAGGGCGGCAGACTGACCCTCTGAATCGTCATTGACAACGCATCCAGTTCAGCCCTGGAAAACGCGCCCTGCTGTGAATAACGCAGGCGGGCGACTTACAAAGTCGCCCCTACAAGGTCTTTGCTTGATTTATGTCGCTGCGTTCGGCATTTTGGCCGCTTGCAGCTTGCCGCATCATCTGCTGCCGGGCCTCATGCCAGAGCCCCAGCCAACGGCAGCGCCCGAGCCCGCCTGGCGCGAGATTGACGCGGGCTTGCATTGGCGCGAGCTGATTCCAGGCGGCGACGAGCTGGCGCGGCTCATCGTCGTGCGCATCGACCCGGCCCGCTACCGCTTCCGCGCGATCTATCGCCCGGGTCAGCCGGAGAGCCTGGCGCGCTGGCGGACGCTCGAACCCGAAGCCAGCCTCATCATCAACGCCAACTTCTTCGACCCGAATCATCAGGCCCTGGGCTTGGTCGTCAGCGATGGCATCGCCAGCGGAGTCGCCTATCGCGATCGCGGCGGCGCATTCGTGACTCGCGCTGGCGAGCCAGCCATCATCAGCCACCGTTTTCCCAGCTGGCGCGGCCTGCAAGACGCGGAGCAGGCGATTCAGGGATTCCCGCTGCTGGTCGAAGGCGGGGCGCAAGCCTACTTCGCGGCGGGCAATGGCGAACGGACGCGCCGGACCATCATCGGCATGGACAGGCGCGGCAAGGTCTTGGTCATCGTCGCGCCGTTTCTGGGCTTGTCGCTGGCGGATTTGAGCGCCTACTTGCCCGAAACCGACCTGGAAATCGAGACCGCTTTTAATCTCGATGGCGGCGGTTCCACGCTCTTGGCGCTGCCGGGCGCGGCTTATTATCAGCCGTCGCTCGACCGCGTCCCGACTGTCCTGGCGGTTTATCAGCGCGCGAACGACTGAGCTGCGCGGCTTGGGCTATGCCGGCGGCGCGAAGTGGGCTAAGCTCTTCGCGGCTCGCGGGAAGGCAGGTTGACGATGGCAAGACTGGCGCAAGTGGCGACGGCGCGGCAAGCGCAGCTGCAGGACGGGCGCCGCCTGGGTTTCGCCCAATTTGGCGATGCCGATGGCTTTCCAGTCGTCATGTTTCACGATCTCTGGGGCAATCGCAATATCCGCCACCCGGACGACGCGATTCTGGCGCGCCTGGGCATCCGCTTGATCGGCGTCGACCGACCCGGCTATGGCGTGTCTTCGCGCAAGAGCGGACGCAGCCTGATGGACGTCGTCGATGACGTCATGCTGCTCAGCAAAGCGCTGAAGCTCGACCGCTTTGCCGTGCTCGGTCATTCCGCCGGCGGACCCTACGCCCTCGCCTGCGCCTGGCGCTTCCCGCAGATCGTCAAACGCTGCGCAGTCGTCGCGCCCTTGCCGCCGCTGGATCACCGACAGGGTTTTGGCGCCATTCACCCCGTCTATGGGCGGCTCTTCCAGCTGGCGGGCGGCAACGAAGCCTTCTTCCGGCTGCTGATGCGCGGCTTCATCTTCTTCGATGGACAGCGTGGCGCCGATCAGTTCATCCGCGAACTGGGCGGGCTGCTTTCGCCAGCCGATCAGCAGGTTTTGAGCAATATCAATCTTTTCAAGAACCGGCGCGACATCTGGGAGGAGCTCCGCGGCGGCGGCAGCGACAGCCTCGCCGACGAAATGATCACGCTGACCCGCCCCTGGGGCTTTCGCTTGCAGTCGATTGAGATCCCGGTCGATATCTGGTGGGGCGAAGCGGACGTCTTCTGCGCGCCCGGCGTCGGCGAGCGCATGGCGTCCATGATTCCGCAGGCGCAGCTCCGCCTCGAGCCGGACGCGGGTCATTTCATGCTGTATTCGCATTGGCAGGCGATTCTCGAGCCGCTCGCCAGCTAACCCAGCCGTCATTTTGCGCCCGGCCAATCCACAGGCGGGCGTTGCGGCGTAAGACCCCTGTTTGCATTGCGGGCGGATTTCACCCCATCCCCGACCGCCAGTGTCTACGCGGCGCGGCCCCTTGCCCCGCCAGAATCGGTGTAGGGGCGAGCCGGCGGCTCACCCGTACAATAGCTGCCGGCAGCAAGGCATTTTGCGTGGGCGGTCGCATTGCGGCGCGCGTGTCTACAGTTCTTGCATGGCGCGCCGTCAATAGGGGCTGGCCAAGCCATGGACGCGGTCCTTCTCTGCCGTCTCCAGCGCCAGGGTATGCAGCTCGCCGACCGCCCGCTCCAGGTCGTCTTCGGCGACGATGAAGGAGATGCTGCACTCGGACGAGCCTTGCGCGATCGCCAGGACGTTGATGCGATGCTCGCCCAGGAGCGAGAAGACGCGGCCAGCCACGCCCGGCGTCCCGCGCATGCCGGAGCCGACGACCGTGATGATGACGATATCGCTTAGCACGTCGACGCTGTCGATATCGTTGTGCTGGATTTCGCGCCGCAGCTCCGCTTCGACCGCTTCTTTCACGTTCTGCGCAAGCGGATCGACCACGGTGAAGCAGAAGCTCTGCTCGGAAGACGCCTGCGAGATCATCAAAATGCTGGCGCCGGCTTTGGCTGTGGCGAGGAAGGTGCGCCCGGCGATCCCGGGCACGCCCAGCATGCCCGTCCCGCTGACGGTGAGCATCGAGACGTCGCGAATGCCGGTCACCGCCTTGATGACGGTCTCGCTGGCTTGGGCGCGCGACCCGATGACCGTGCCAGCATGCGCCGGATTGAAGGTGTTGCGGACGCGCAAGGGAATATCGCGGTTGATGATCGGCTGCACGGTCTTGGGGTGCAGCACCTTGGCGCCATAGAAAGCCAATTCGCCAATCTCCTGATACGAGACATAGGGCAGCACGCGCGCCCGCTCGTCCAGGCGGGGGTCGGTGGTCATCACGCCATCGACATCGGTCCAGATGACCAGTTCCGCGCAGTCCAGGCAAGCCGCTAAAATCGCCGCGCTGAAATCGCTGCCGCCGCGCCCCAGGGTCGTGAGCGTGCCATCGGGCGTGGCGCCGATGAAGCCGGTGACGACTGGCGTAATGCCGCCGTCCAAGACCGGTCGCAGCCCCTCGGCGATGCGCGCCGCGGTCTCGTCCCAGAGCGGTTCGGCGTTTTGGAAGACGTTGTCGGTAATTATGTAATCGCTGGAGTCAAACTGCCTCGCGGGCACGCCACCGGCCTTTAACGCGGCGGCAATGACGCGGCTGCTCAGGCGCTCGCCAAAAGACACCAGCGCGTCCGAGATGCGCGGGCTGGCTTCGCCCAGGATCCGCACCGCTTCGCACAATTCCAGATGCCCGCTCAAGAGCGCGTCCACCTCGGCGGCAATCGCGGAGCGCTCCGCTGGCGCCGGGATCAGCGCGTCGATGACGGCATGATGTTTTTCGGCGATCGTCGCGTTGATGGCTTCATAGCGCGCCTTCCGCCCGGACGAAGCCGCCGCCGCCGATTCCAGCAGCCAGTCGGTCACGCCGGCCATCGCCGATACGACCAGCGCCAGTTTGTGGCCCCGCGCCAGATAATCGCGCGCGATCTCAACCACCTGCGCGATCGCTTCGGGCGAGCCCACCGAGGTGCCGCCGAATTTCATCATCAGTCTGGCCATCGTCAACCCCTTGCCCTAGTGAAATAAAAAAGGCGCGTGGAGGATTTCCACACGCCCGTTTTGCTGTTGATTCGAGTCCGTCTACAACAAAAGGAAATCCCCACGTCGCGCGTCTATGCGCATCGTAGTCGTCATAGCGGTCATTGTCGTCTTGGCGCTGGGCTGCGCGCTTGCGATCACGCCTCTTCCTTCCGCATCGCCGCCAGCTTATACGCTTCATCGCCGCCTGTCAAGCCCGGAAGCGCCGCCGTCGTTTACGCCAAAGACCGGCTGTGCTAGAATCGGCGCGGTCATTTCGAATGGACGCGGCGGGCGAAATGTCGGGTAAATCCAGGGCCTTAAAGGCGCGCATAAGGCGGCTGCCCCCTTGGGCGATCGCGCTGGCATCGTGCGCCTCGCTAGCGATCGCGCTCGCCGCCGCCAATCTCGTTTACGCGGCGCAGTCCGGCGCGCGCTTTATCCTTGAAGGCGCTCCCGGCGAGCTGCTGTACGTCGCCGCCTTTTCCGGCTTCGCCGACGAGTGGGACTTATACGAAGGCCGACAAAGCGCGACGATCATCGATGAGCAGCTGGAGCTGCGGGTCAGCGCCGCGCAGACGGCGGCCTGGTCGTCCGCTCGTCATCGCTTCCGCGACTTTGACTTGCGCGTCAGCCTTAGCGCCGGCGAGGGACCGATCGACAACGCGATGGGCGTCGTCTTTCATGCGCGCGCCCTTGACGACGACGCCTGCGACCTGCCCGCCGTGATTCTCTGTGGGCTGGAGGAGTGGATGCCCTTGGCTGGCGCCGCGCTCCGCCAAATTATCGCCCCGGCCGAGGCGGCGAGTCATTACGCCTTTCTGATCAGCAGCGACGGCTATTATTCGCTGCGCAGAACGGCAGCGGGCTCGACGGAAATTTTGAGCGCCTGGATACCCTCCGCGCATATCAATCAGGGCTTGGGCGCCGTCAATGTCGTCCGCGTTCGGGCCAGCGCGGGCGCTTATCGCTTTTACGTCAATGGCGCGCCGACGCCGCTTTGCATCGCCAATGCCGAAGAAGCCGCCAGCACATTTGTCGGCGGCGAGTGCGTCGACGGGGAAATGCGGGCGGTTTATCAGGGCGAGCCGGGCGCCAGCGGCAAACTGGGACTTATCGCACAGTCGACGGCGACCGGCGGACCGGGGGTCGTCGTCCGCTTCGACAACCTGCTCGTCTTCAGCCCGGCCCGCGGCGCGACGGAGGAGGTGAATCTGTGAAAGCTCACTTGCAAATGGTCGGCTGCCGCCTGAACCAAAGCGAGATCGAGACGATGGCGCGGCAGTTCCAGGCGCTCGGCCACGACATCGCCGACTCGCCGGCCGAAGCCGATCACCTTGTCGTCAACACCTGCGCCGTCACCAAAGAAGCGGAAAAGACCAGCCGCAAGCTGATCCGCGATTTCCGGCGCGCGAACCCTGCGGGCGAAATCACAGTGACTGGCTGTTACGCCCAGATCGCGCCACGCGAGATTGGCAGGCTGCCCGGCGTGCGGCGCGTGATAGACAACCGCGACAAATCGCAGCTGGTCTCGCAGGTCACGGGCGAGGCGATCGACTTCATCGACAGCGAACCGCATGAACGCGGCGCCACCCTCGGCCGGACGCGCGCCTTCGTCAAAGCCCAGGATGGCTGCGACAATGCCTGCACCTTCTGCGTCACCACGATCGCCCGCGGCGAGGGGCGCAGCCGCCCCCAGGACGAGATCGTTCGCGAGGTCAACATGCTGCGGGGCGACGGCTATCAGGAGGCGGTGCTGACGGGCGTGCATCTGGGCAGCTATGGGCACGACTTTGGCGACCGGGCAGGCTTGGCGCGTCTGGTCAAGGCGCTGCTGCGCGATACCGACATGCCGCGTCTGCGCTTGTCTTCGCTCGAGCCTTGGGACCTGGCGCCGGATTTCTTCTCGCTCTGGGAAGATCCACGCCTCTGCCCCCATTTGCATCTGCCCCTGCAGAGCGGCTGCGACGCCACGCTTCGGCGGATGCGGCGCAACACCAGCCAGCGGGGCTTTCGCGCGCTGGTCGAAGCGGCCCGCGCCATGATTCCGGGCTTGCGCGTCACCACAGACGTCATCGTCGGCTTCCCCGGCGAGACCGATGCCGAGTTCGCGCAGTCCGAGCGCTTCATCCACGAGATGAACTTTGGCGGATTGCACGTCTTTCGCTACAGTAGCCGCCCCGGCACGCCCGCCAGCCGCATGCGCGACCAGGTCGCCGAGAGCGTGAAGAAAGCCCGCAGCGCGCGGCTCCTGGCGCATTCGCGGCGGATGGAAGAGGAATTCGCGGCATCGCTGCGCGGCAGCGAGAACGACGTGCTCTGGGAGCAAGTCGTCGGCGCGGCCCCCGCCGGCTTCCTCATCAGCGGCTACACCGACAATTACATGCGGGCGCGAACGGCGCATCCGCGCGACCTGAGCAATATGATCACCCGCGCGAAACTGGGCGTGTATACGGACGGCGCGATTCATGGTACAGTGATAGAAGCGCCGTCGCCCTGAGCCCTGTACGCGGGGCGGCAGCGGCGAATCAAGCGCGAAAGCCAGGCGATGGAAAACCTCAAGCAAGCGTTGCAGACCGCGCTGAAAGATGCCATGCGCGCCAAAGACCGCGAACGCCGAAACGCGATTCGCCTGCTGCAGAGCGCCATAAAACAGGCGGAAATCGACGGGCGGACGGACCTGGATGACGAGGCCATCATCGCGATCTTGCAACGGGAAGCCAAGAAACGCCGCGAGACCATCAGCGAGCTGGAAGGCGCGGGCCGCGGCGCGGAGGCCGAAGGCGAGCGCTTCGAGCTGGCGGTGACGGAAGCCTTCCTGCCGCGTCAGCTGACGGGCGACGAACTGAAGCCCTTCATCGAAGACGCGATTGCCGAAGTCGGCGCCGCCTCGATGAAGGATATGGGCGCGGTCATGAGAGCGGTCATGCCAAAAGTGCGGGGCTTGGCGGATGGCAAAGCCGTCAACGCAATCGTACGAGAATTGCTGAGTTAGCGCGGTGGCTATCCAAGTCTCGAGCCTGCTCGGCGGGCGTTTCAGCTTCGAAAGCGGCCGAACGCAAACCGTCGCGCTTTACTCGGCGATAGCGCTGGCCGGCGCCATTTTCGCGCTCTGCTGCGCCTTGATCGTGGCCTTCGACGACATCTTCCTCGAGTTCAACAATGTCGCCAATTTGACGCTCGGCTCGGTGCCGACGGAAGCCATCATCGCGCGCGAAGAACGCTCCTTCGTCAGCGAGATCCTCACCGAGCAGGAGCGCAACAAAGTCGTCAGCCAGGCGCCGCGCGTCTTTTATCCGCCCGACCCCAACGTGGCGCGTCAACAGCGCGAACTGACTGAAACGATCCTCGAGTATATTGACAACGTTCGCGGCGATTCCTACGCCAGCCTGGAACGCCAGATCGCCGATATCAAAGCGATCACCTCGCTCCAGCTCAATGAGAATGAAGACGCCATCATCGCCATTCTGCAGCTGCCCGACGACAGCTGGCTGCAAGTGCGCGGCGAGATCATCTCTGTGCTCGAGCGGGTCATGCGCGAAGAAATCCGCGAAGCCGACCTGAAGAAAGCGCGCGAGCAGCTGCCGACCCAGGTCAGCTTGCGCTTGACGCCACAAGAGAGCCAAATCGTCACCATCGTCACCGCCGATGTCATCCGCGCGAACACCTTCGAAAACCCGGAGCAGACGGCGCTGGACCGCGAAGAAGCCCTGAACAGCGTGGAAGCGCAGCAGCGGCAGTTCATCGCCGGGCAGACGGTCGCGCCAGCCAATCAGCCGATCGACAGCCTGTCGCTGGAAGCGCTGCAAGAGCTCGGCTTGCTCGCGCGGACGGGCAACCGCGGCGCCCGAATCCTGCGCGCGCTGCTGGCCAGCGTCTTGGCGGTCGCGCTGCTGGGCTTGTATGTCGGCCGCTTTGAACCGCATCTCTACCGTCAGAACCACAAGAACCTGCTGCTGATCGCCGTGCTCTTTCTGGTGGCGCTGGCCGCCATGCGCATGTTCGGCATCGCCAACATATATTTGATGCCGGCCGCCGCCCTCGGCATCGTCTACGTCGCCATCGGCACGCCCAACCTGGCGATCGTCTGCGCCGTCGGTTTCGCCTTCCTGACGGGGCTGCTGAGCCGGGGCCCCTCGCTGGAAATCGCCAGTCTCATCGCGGCTGGCAACCTGGGCGCCATCTTGACGCTGCGCAACGCAGGCCGCCTGAACAATTACTTCGTGGCTGGCCTCTTCGTCGGCTTGGCGAACGCGGCTGTCGTCGCGATTTTCGCGCTGCAGGTCGGCTTCGACGGCGGCGACGCCACCAGCATGGCGCAGGCTTTTTTCAGCGGCGTCTTGATCGTGCCGACGACCGCCTTTGGCTTGATGTACGCGCTCACCGCGCTGCTGAACCTGGCGACGCCCTTCAAACTGATGGACCTGAGCCAGCCGAGCAAACCGCTCTTGCAGCGCTTGCTGCGCGAGGCGCCGGGCACCTATCAGCATTCCTTGCAGGTGGCGAATCTGGCCGAGCAGGCGGCGGAAGCGATCGGCGCCGATACGCAGATGACGCATGTCGCCGCGCTTTATCATGACATTGGCAAGATGAGCAATCCTTTCTTCTTCACCGAGAATCAGCAGCATATACACAACCCGCACGACGCCCTCGACGATCCCTATCGAAGCGCCGACATCATCATCAATCACGTGATTGAAGGCGACCAGATCGCCAAGAAATACAACCTGCCCAACCGCCTCCGCGAATTCATCCGCGAGCATCACGGCACGACCCAGGTCTACGTCTTCTACCGGCGCGCCCTGGCCGATTCCGGCGATGAAGACGGCGTCGACCCCGCTGATTTCTCTTACCCCGGGCCCATCCCCCAAAGCCGCGAAACGGCAATCCTGATGATGGCCGACAGCTGCGAATCGGCGATCCGCGCGGTGAAGCCGCAGAGCAATCAAGACATTGCCGACCTCGTGCACGGCATCATCGAAGACAAGCGAAACGATGGCCAGCTGGACGCCTCGATGCTGACGCTCAACGACCTGCGCAAAATCGAAGCGACCTTCATCGAGGTATTCCGCGGTCTGTTTCACACGCGCATCGACTACGCCAAGGCGATTCAGGCGCCGGCCGCGCCCAAAACCGAGCGAAGCGATGGCGGCCGCAATGGCATCCGCGGCAAACGCGTCGTCGACGGCGATACCGAAAGAATCACAACCGAGCCGGGGCCGCGGGAGGATCGCGAACCGCGGGCGGCGCAGGGCGCGAAGACGGAGCCGGGAGCGCGCTACGCGAGCGATGCCGACGCCCAGGAGCCGCCGCTGGCCGAGCCGGCGCAGCCCGCCAGAAGCGACAGCCCCTCCCTCATCATGGAAGACGACGAGCCGCTGTTTGAAGTGCCGCCTTTGCCAAAACGCAATGGCCACAAGTCGCCCCGCCCGGCCAAGAAAGGCGAGCGCCAAGAGGAAGTGGACGCGTCCTCTTGAGCGCAGGCATCCTCGTCTACAACCCCCAGGGCTACCCGGTAACGCCCGTCCGCCTGATTCAGGCCTCAAAAGCGGCGCTGGCATGCCGGCCGGCGACAAAAGGCGGCCGCCTCAGCATCGCGCTCGCCGACGCGCGGACGATTAGAGCGATGAACCGGCGCTATGCCCAGATCGACGCGCCAACGGACGTGCTTTCGTTCCCGGCCGATCAGTCGCCGCATATCGCCGAAGCCGAAGACGGCAACCTCGGCGACATCGTCATCGCCTACGATTACGTTGCCGGGCAAGCGCGGGCTGCCGACGCCGGTCTATGCGATCTGCTCTGTCTGCTGGTCATCCACGGCGCGCTGCACCTCCTGGGTTATGACCACGCGACGGATGCGGCGCGGGACGAGATGTGGGCGGCGCAAGAGCGGGCGCTGCGGCGCATGAATATCGACCCCGAAATCGTCGACCGCTACGCGCGAAGGAAACATGACTGAGCAAAATCCCCGCCATGCGCGCGCGCCGGCGACTGTCCGCCCGGAAGCCTACAGCCCGGCGACCAGCGAATCGCGCGCCGCGAGCTTGAGCTATGCCCTTGCTGGCTGCCTCTACATGCTGCGCACGCAGAAGAACGCGCGCATCATGCTCGCCGCTACCGCACTTGTCGTCCCGCTGGCAGTCTGGCTCGGCATAGACGCCGACCAGTGGGCGATTCTGATCATGGCGATCGGCGGGGTCTGGCTCGCCGAGTTCTTCAACGCCGCCATCGAAGCGGCCGTCAACATTGCCGCGCCGGAAATCCACCCCATGGCGAAGGTGGCAAAAGACGTGGCCGCGGCCGCCGCGCTAATCGCCGTCGTGGTCGCCATTCTGGTCGGCGTCTTGATCCTCGGACCGCCGCTGGCACTGGGCATGACGGCGAGCGCCCCTTCAAATTGACGCGAAAGCGCCGCCCTGCCAGGTCGCGATGATGCGCCTGTGCTAGGATAGGGTTGCGACAAGACTGTGAATGCGCTTGGGATGCTTGATTGTTTGTGTTTCGCGATGCTGTCCAAGAGAACTCGGCTGCGGGGCGGGCGTCGCCTTCTGTCGTGGCGCGAGCGTCGGCTTTGATTTCGCGCGCGCGGCTGGCGCCTGGCGATCGTTTCGCCGGCCTCGCGGCAGGATGGCAAACCGGCCGCCAGCGGATGAGGCGGCTGCCGACGCCTTTTTCAGCGCGAGACCGCCTGAAAATTGTCGCGGCCACGCTCGTCTTGGCGATCGGCGGCTTCGTCATGATCGGCGCGCTCGCATTGCGCGGCCCCGCAAGCCCCGCCCTCGGCAACGCGATCTGGCTGGACGGCGGCTGGACTTATGGCGACCACAGCGGAGAGGAGTTGCGCGCGCTCGGCGAAAGCCTGGTCGAAAACCAGATCGGGAGCGTCTACGCTTACGCGAGTTCGCTCGGCATCGCCTATCGCTGGTCTGGCGGCGCGCAGGGCGAAGGCGACTTCGCGGCAACGCGCGATCTGCTCCAGGGCTTTGTGCAGAGCTTCAGCAGCCTGGAGCATGGTCCGCGGGTTTACGCCTGGATCGAGATCTGGACGCGCCTGGACAATGTCGATGGCTATCGCCTGGACGATGCCGCTCTGCACAGCCAGGTCGCCGAATTCAGCCGGCTGCTGGTGGCGGAGCTCGGCTTCGAGGGCTTGCTGCTCGATGTAAAACCGCTCTTCCACGACAGCAACGACTTGATTCGATTGATTCGCGGCTTGCGGAGGGCGCTGGACGACGAGGTCCCGATCGCCGTCGCCGCCGCCGCCGATCTGTCGCCAAATGACAGCCGGCTGCAAGACCTTCAGTCGATCGCGCCGGGCACGATGTGGTCGCCGCGATTCAAGAAACAGGTGATGGTCTCGGCGGATGAAGTCGTCCTGCCCATGTATCAGAGCTATCGCCAGGCGCCGCGAGACTACGTCAACTGGGTGGCTTATCATGTCGAGAGTTATCTGAACGCATTGGAGTCGGCGACGAAGGTCATCGTGAGCGTGCCCAATTATGACGCCGCCAGCCCGGCGCACAATCCGGCGATTGAAACGATGGAAAACGCGCTGGAGGGGGTGGCGCGCGGCTTAAGCCGGCTCGATGAAAGCAGACGCGCGCTCTTGACTGGCGTCGCCATCTATGCCGACGCGCCGCTCAGTCAAGCCAATTGGAACGCCTTCCGTGACCTGTGGCTGCAGCGTTAGCGGACCGAGCCCGCCATGCCCGCCATCATCAAACTGCTGACGACACGGGGCCTCGCCGACCTGCAGCTGGGCGCGCGAAACCTGCAGGACGCGACCAGGCATGAACCGCGCGACGGCGTCTACACGGTCGGCAATACCTACAGTCGTACCAAGACTTTGCTGCTCGGCGCCCATCTGGACCGCCTGGAGGATTCGGCGCGGCAGCAAGGCTTCGCTCTCGAGATCGACAGAAAGCGGCTGCGCGCGGCGCTGCGGCGGATGATTCTCGACTCGGATTTCGGGGAAGTCCGCTTCCGCATCTCGGCATCGGCGCAAGCGCCCGAGGCTATGATCCTGTCTATAGAGCCTTTCCAGCCGCCGAGCCGGGCGCTGATCGCCAGAGGAGCGCGCTGCGTCGCCTCCGGCGAGACGCGCCACAATCCCGCGTCGAAACACAGCGAATGGATGCACCGGCGCCAAGCCTTCGAAGCGGCGCGGCCAGCGGGCATCTACGAGACCATTCTGCTGGATCCGCGCGGCAGGCTGCTCGAGGGCATGTCCAGCAACGTCTATGTCGCGCTGGATGGCGAGCTGCGCACGGCGGGAAGCGGCGTCCTGGCGGGCATCTCGCGCATGATCGTCTTCCAGGTCTGCGCGGGCTTTTGGCCGCTGCGGGACGAGGCGGCGAATATCGCCGACATCGGGCGATTCGAAGAAGCCTTCCTCTCGAGCAGCAGCCGCGGCCTCATCCCGGTGGTCGAAATTGATGGCCAATCCATCGGCGCTGGCCGACCGGGCGCGAAAACCATGGCGCTCCGCGCGGCATATCGGCAATGGGTGGCGCAGCGTCTGGAAGAATTATGACGGGCAAGCTGCAAAACGCCTGGAGAGCGGTCAAGCTCCTGGGCGCCGCGCGCGACATGGCGATAGAAACCCGGCGATTCCATTGGGAGGTCGCGCCCGACTCGACCTTTTTCCTGCAGGCGGAAAACGCTGATATCCGGTTCGTCAAGCGCGAGGGGCATGCAATCAGCGCCACGATTCAGCTCCAGGCCGGCTTCGGCTGGCAGCTGGCGACCGATCAGGACGACGCTGGCGTCTACGTCATCGCGCGGCGCAAAGCGCTGATCGGGGGCTTCAGCCGCGGCCGCTTCGATATCGCCTTGCCCGCCGACGCCCATATTTCGCTGAAGCTGGATAACTGCCAGCTTTGCCTGGCGGCGCTCAACACGGCGCTCGACCTAAAGCCCTTTTCGCAAGAATTGTGATAGACCGGCGCCCCCAGCTTGAAATTCGGGCGCGGCTGTGGTAACCTATTGTCATGCGCGAATCAACCAACTGTCGGCGGGACTCGAATTGCTGTTGCCGCGCCGTCCTCTAGGCGGGTATGATTGGTTTGGCATGAAAAACAGCCAGGCGCCACCAATAAGTCAACCCGCGAAGGTTGGCTTTTTTGATTGTGGCGATGCCGCGCGCGCAAAGCCGTATGAAAAACAGACAAGGAGCAAAGCACATGAGCGACATCAGCAGCCGCGGGTATGCCAAGCCCGAGAAGCTCGTTTCGACCGACTGGGTGGCGGCGCGCCTGGACGATGGCGATTTGCGCGTCATCGAATCCAACGAAGACCCGCTGCTCTACCCCAGCGGGCACGTGCCGGGCGCCGTGGAAGTCGATTGGGTGAAAGACCTCAACGATCCGCTGCGCCGCGATTATCTTGACAAGGCCGGGTTTGAGGCGCTCGCCAGCCGCATCGGCATCACGCCCGAGACGACGGTCGTCTTCTATGGCGACAAAAGCAATTGGTGGGCGACCTACGCGCTATGGGTCTTCGAGCTCTTCGGTCATACGAATGCGCGCATCATGGACGGCGGGCGCCTGAAATGGGTGGAAGAGGGGCGCGAGCTCACGCGAGAGAAGCCCAGCCTCAGCGCGACGAGTTATAGCGCGCCGGAACGCGACGACAGCCAGATCCGCGCCTTTCGCGATGGCGTCCTGGCGCATATCGGCGAGGGCGGCCAGCTGGTCGACGTGCGGAGCCCGGGCGAATTCGCGGGCGACCTGCTGCACATCCCCGGTTATCCGCAAGAGGGCGCCGTACGTGGCGGGCACATCCCCGGCGCGAGCAGCTGCCCCTGGTCGCGGGCGGCCAACGAGGACGGCGCCTTCAAAAACGCGGCTGAACTGAGCGCCATCTACAACGACGAACTGGGGTTGGACTCGTCCGCGCCGACCATCGCCTACTGCCGCATCGGCGAGCGCAGCAGCCATACCTGGTTCGTCTTGACCTATCTGTTGGGCTTCAGCGACGTGCGCAATTACGACGGCTCGTGGACGGAGTGGGGCAACAGCGTCGGCTTGCCAATCGAGAAATAAGTCACATTCATCGCGGCATGGCGCCCCCACCCCCATAAGGAGGGAGGGGGAGTCGGCAGCGGCATGAGAGCCAAATGGCAAACTATCCGCCAAAGCTCCAGGAATACCTTGACGATTTCGGCTTCATCTCGTCGCGCGAGGAGCGGGTCGATTACCTGATCGACATCGCCGACGAGTTCAAGCCGGCGCCGGCGTCAATCGCGACCAAACCTTACGATGAAGCGAATCGCGTCATTGGCTGCGAATCCGAGGCCTTTGTCTGGGCGCTCGACCGGGCGGACGACACGCTCGATTTCTATTTCGACGTGCTGAACCCGCAAGGGCTTTCGGCGATGGCGATGAGCGCGATCCTGGCTGAGGCTTGTTCGGGGGCGCCGCTGGATCAAGTCGCGGCGATAAACGGCGAAGTCGTCTTCACCTTTTTCGGCCGCGACATATCCATGGGCAAAGGCCGCGGGCTTACCGAGCTCGTCAACGCGGTCGTCTACCAGGCTAAACGGCGTCTCCATTCTGAATGACGGAGTCCAGGCCCAGATAAGAATCGCTAGCCGCGCCCCGCGAATAGACGGCTTCCGTGCCCAGCATGCCTTCGTAGGCGCGCGACGGCTCGGAATCGGGGATGACGCTGGCGCCGACCTTCTCATAGTAGCCGACCGGTCCCGCGCCGCCGATAACCGCATACATGTAACCGGCTTCACGCATGGCATGCAGCGCCGCCAGCAGCAGCGCCGTGCCGATGCCATTTCCCCGTTCGGCCGCGTCCACGCCCGTTGGACCGAAGAAGTTCTTGAAGGTGGTGTCGTAGCAGGCGAAACCGAGCACTTGATCGCCGCGATGGGCCAGAAACACCGTGACCGGGTGAACCGAAAACCCGACATCGGCTTCGCTGACCCAGTATTCGCTGAAATGCTCGCGAATCCATTCAAGCGCCAGGAATTTCTCTGGCGGCAGGCCCCGGCGGACGGTCACGCCCTCCGCCCGCTGCGCCGCGATCACGGGCTCGAGCGCCGGCAGATCGTAGAGCTTCACTAGCATATCCGGCATAGTTGCCTTCCCCCGCTAAACCCACGCTGACAATGCCACAGCCCAGTCTCATCGTCCGATTTTACATGGAAACGGCGGTCTCGCTGGCGATTCTGGCGGGAGTCTGAGCCAGGCATGGCAGCGGCGGGCAGGAAAGATTATCATTGCCGCAGTCTTTCAGCGAGCAAGCGAGCAAATCAATGACTCTCCGTCCGCAGACCAGAGCGGTGCGCAGCGCGGCGACCGACCCGAGCAGCGGCGCCATCGTCCCGCCGATCGTGCTCAGCACGACATTCGAATATGAGACGACCGGGCGCGAGCATGAGCCCGATCAGCTGATCTATACGCGCTGGCAGAACCCGAACCGGTTGGCGCTGGAGGGCGCGATGGCGGATCTCGAAGGCGGCGCGGTCGCCCATGCGGTATCCAGCGGCTCGGCGGCGATGCTCACGATTTTTCAGGCGCTGGGCCCCGGCGATCACATCCTCTCCAGCGACGACATGTATTTCGGCATCCGCGTCCAGCTGAACGAATTCTTCGCGCCCTGGGGCTTGGAGACCACGTATGTCGATATGAGCGACTTGCCCGCCGTGCGCGCGGCCATGCGCCCGGAGACGAAACTGGTCATCCTGGAATCGCCGACGAATCCCATGATCCGGCTGGCGGATATCGCCGCCATCGCCGAAATCGCGCATGAAGCCGATGCAAAGCTCCTGGTCGATAACACCGTCGCCACGCCGGTCGCCCAGAATCCGCTCGCTCTCGGCGCCGATATCGCCGTGCTTTCACTGACCAAGTACATCGCGGGCCACCACGACGTCCTGGGCGGCCTCATCGTTTTTGCGGAAGAAGACGAGCTGGCGGAGCGGGTCATGCGGCTGGTGCGGATTGGCGGCGGCGTGCTTTCGCCGATGAATTGCTGGCTGGCGGCGCGCGGCTTGCAGAGCCTTTCCTATCGCGTCCGCGCCCACAGCGAGAGCGCGCTGGAAGTCGCTTGCTTCTTGGCCGAGCATCCCAAGATCGAGCGCGTCCTCTACCCGCATCATCCCAGCCACCCACAGTATGCGCTGGCGCTGCGGCAAATGGCGGTGGGCAGCGGGCTGATGTCGATCCTGGTCAAGGGCGGGCGCGAAGCCGCGATTCAGCTGGTCAATCGGCTGCGGCTCTTCACCAGCGCGACCAGCTTCGGCGGCACGCACAGCTTGATTGAGCATCGCGAATCGATCGAAGAAGGCACGTCCACGCCGGCCAATCTGCTGCGCGTCTCCATCGGCTTGGAGCACCCGGCCGATCTCATCGCCGACTTTCAGCAAGCGCTGGCGTGATCTATCACATCACCAGCGGCGCGGCTTGGGCGCAGGCGCAAATGCGCGGGCAATATCGGGCGCCGTCGCTGGCCAGCGAGGGCTTCATCCACTGCTCGACGCGCGACCAAGTTCCAGGCGTCGCCAATGAGTTTTATCGCGGCAAAGCGGATCTGCGCCTGCTCTGCATAAACGCAGACAAACTCAAATGCGAGCTTCGCTGGGAGGCGGCTGCCCATCCTGACGGGGTGATGGCCCCTCATTCACGGGACGACGCGCGCTTTCCGCATCTTTACGGCGCGCTGAACCTTGAGGCCGTCGTCGCGGCAGTCGCATTCAAGGAGCGCGACTCCGGCTTTGCGCTGCCGCCCGACTTGCCCTAGCCGACGCCGGTGACCTCCGCGCTGTATTCCCACAGGCGGCGCTGCTGCTCGCGGTCATAGGAGTTGTCGCTGGAGCGCTTCTCCTGTTTTTCATTCCAATACTTGCCACTGAGGCCCGCAACTTCTGGCGAGGAGGCGAGATAAACGAGTGTCTCGGCGCCTTTCTCCGGCGAAATGGCAAACAGTTTTTGCGCTATCTTGATCAAGGCCGACCAGAGCCGCCCGGTATTGTGTCCGAAGCCGGTATCAACCAAGCCGGGATGAACCGCATTAACCGTCACAGTCGTGTCCGCCAGCCGGCGCGCCAATTCATAGGTGAACTGCACATTCATCAGTTTGCTGGCGCCGTAACTTTTCATGAAACTGTAGCCGCTATCGTTGCGCAGGTTATCCAGCTGAAGGGTCGCGTTCCTGTGCGCGCTTGATGAGACATTGATGATGCGCGCTTCGCCTTGTTCCTCCGCCGTCCGCGTTATTGTATCCAGCAAGAGATGCGTCAGCAGGTAGTAGCTGATGTGATTGAGGGCGAAGGTCATCTCAAAGCCATCAGCCGACGCCTGATATTCGGAAAAGACCGCGCCGGCATTGTTCAGCAAGACGTCCAGCCGGTCGTACATGCCGAGGAATTGCGCCGCCAGGTCTTTGGTCTGCTGATTCGACGACAGGTCGGCCAGCAGCATCGCATGATCGCCATCGCCAAGCGCATTGATTTGCTCAAGGACGGCGCGGGTCTTGGCTGGGTTGCGGCCGGCAATGACGACATCAGCGCCCATCTTCGCCAGGTCAAGCGCCGCCTGCTTGCCAATGCCATCCGAGGCGCCGGTGATCAGGACGCGTTTGCCTTGCATTTTCAGCCCTCGTCTTCGTCGCCATAAGAATGCCCGCCGAAGATCGCGCGAATCTCTGCGGCGGACCTGGCGGCTTGCAGCGCGCTCATGCGGGCCGCTTCTTCCTTTTGCAGGGCGCGCGCGTATTCCAGCACCGTTTCCAATTGATCCGCCGGGAATTTGCAGGCGCCGTTCTCGTCCATGTGAATCAGCTCGCCGGGCGCGACGTCCATGCCGCCAACCGAGACCGGCACATTTACCGCATGCACGGCCATGGCCCCGTGGCCCGCCGTCACGCCACTAAGCATATACTGGAAATCCATCTCGCGGATTTCGTCCAGATCGCGCGACGGACCGTTCGAGAGCAAGCCGACGCAGCCCAGCGCCTTCATCGCCGACACCATATTGCCGCCGGCCAAGCCCACCTTGTTCGCGATTTCGGGCGGGAATTTCTGCTCGATGACCAGCACGGTCGGCTGCGGCGACGCCTCCATCGCCCCGAGTACGTCCATGAAGCTTAGGCGCGCGAAGTTTGGATCGGGCAAGCCATAGACGCAGGTCACGGCATAACCGGCGCGGCGTCCCAATTCCGGGTACATGCAGCGAATTGAGGTGTCGGTGTACCAGTTCTCGCTCCAGGGGTTGTAGAGCCCCAGGCACAGATCCGATTCCGGGTAAGTCGCGACCACGTTGGTGATCGAGGGCGTATCGAAATTCTTTAACTCTTCCAGCATCTGTCGTTGATTCATGCGCTGCCCGCCTCGCCAGTTGGTCCTAAGGCGTCATTGTACAACGCGGCGGCGCAAAGCGAAACGTCCTGACGGGCTCTGTCAATCGGTCGCGCCGGAGCTTGAGTCTGTGGCGCCCAGCGTGCGGCGGAAGACGGGCAAGATCGGCAGCAGCAGCAGCGCCGAAATGGAAATAGCCACCCGCACGGAGCTGAACAAGCCGACCGCGCCCACGACCGGTCCGCCGGCGATCTGGCCCAGCGCGTCCGCCTGCCCTTGGATGGAAAGCACGGTGGCGCGAACTTTCGATTCCACGTGTTGATTGATCCACGCCTCCATCAAAGGGTTGCGTATCGCCCGCGCCGCGCCAGTCAGCCACAAACCTAGCAGCGCGAGCGCGAATCCCTCGGCCAGGATGAAGAGGAGGACGCTGAATATCAGGGCGGCGTATATGGCGATCAAGGTCAGGGCGACTCGGCGGTTGTCGGACATATCGAGGCGCCGCCGCAGCGCTTCCGTGGCCGCTAATGTGAGCGGCATGGAAACGGCGCTGATGATGCCGAACCACAGGATCTCATCGAATTGGCCCAAGGGCGGCAGGCTGAAATTCTGCAGCAGATGCGCGATCCACAGGCGGTCGAAGCCCTCGCTGAATGCGCCGTGAATGATGGCCGCGAGCGTGATCAAGAGCAGGATCTGGCGCGCGCGCACCAAGGCGAATCCTTCGCGGAAAGTGGCGACAAAGACGCGCCAGGATTCGCGATCGCTCGCGGACTGCCGCTGGAAGCCCGCTTCCGGCATGAAAAGCGCCAGAAACGCGGCCAGAAGCAAAAGCAAAATGCCGCCGCAGACGATGGCCAGCTGCAGGCTCGCGCTGGCCAAGGCGACGCTGACGAAGATGCCGCCGAAAGCGAAAACCTGCTCAAATTGCGCCCCGCGCAGAAATGCTCGTCCCGCCCGCTCCGTCCCGATCTCATCGACCAGCCAAGCCGATGTCGCGCCGCTGAGAAAGGCGTAGCCCAAGCCGGCGATGACCTGGCCAGCCAGCAGCGCTTCAAAGACCGGAATGCCACCCTCCACGATGAGACCGCAGCCCAGAAACGCAAACCCGACAATGACGGACAAACGGCGGCTGTAGACGTCCGCCACCACGCCAGTCGGGATCTCCGTCAGCAACGCCGTCAGTTCCAGGGTCGCGCCAACCAATACCAGCTGCAAGGGATTCAAGCCAACCTGCTTGACCTGGTAAACCAGATTTACGGTATACGCGAGGGTCGTCGCGAAAGCCGAGAGACCCATGACCAGCAGGTACAGCCTATAGGCGTCCGCCTTGGGGACGGTCGATTTGACGGTCATGCCGGCCTCGCGGTCACAGGGTTGGCGTGGCGCGGCGCAGGACGCCCGTGTTGAGGAAGTCCCTCAATTCGGCGCAGCGTTCGGCGATCAGCGTCGGCGCGATCTCGCGCAATGTCGGGTTCCGCCAGTTCGCCAGCAGCCAGCGGATCGACGCCAGCTGCCGGGCGGCGACGAAGGGCTCCAGCAGCTGGCGGTCGCCCGCGGCCATTGGCTTTTCCGAGGCGTAGCCGCGCCACATCGCCTCTTCCAGCGCGCGATAATCGCCGGCCCGCTCGCCCCGCAGCTGCCAGAGCAAGGGCGCCAAATCGTACAGATAGAAACCCCAGGCGCAATACTCAAAGTCCAGCGCCGCGATGGCATCCCCGCGAAAGACGATATTCTTCGCCAAGAGGTCGGCATGGATCAAGCCCATGGCCTCCGGCTTGGTCGCCAGCGCCGAGAGCGGGGACCGCAGCGCCCGGCCGACAGCGCGCAGGATACCCAGGTCGTCCGCGCCCAATATCGCGTTTTCGGCCGCCGAGGCATAGGGCGAGTCGCCGCCGAAGATGCCCGCCCAATCCAGGCGCGGTCCCTCATGTTGGCCCCGCCCTATCGTCTGCCCGCGGCTGTGCAGCGCGCCCAGGAAAGCGCCGATGCGATAGACCTCCTTTGCTGTCAGTTCGCGCGCCGACTTGACCTCGCCGGGGATGAATTCAAAGAGCGCGGCAAAAGCGACGCCGGGCGGCGGGAGCGCCTGGTGACGCGCCTCCACGAAGAGCCGCTCGCCTCCAGCGAGGTGCGCCGCGACTGGACATGGCGCGAGCAAATCGGTATCGCGCCGAAGGGACGCCAGCCAACGCAGCTCCGACCGCAGCCTTTCTGCTGTGACGCTGCCCGGCGGGTGCAGCCGCAGCGTATAATCACCGCCGCGCGCCGTCGCCTTGAGCGTGAAATTCCGCCCCTGCCCCAGCCAGCGCAGCGTCGTCGGCGACAGCTTCCAGCGCCGCAAAGCCACAGCCGCGACTTCCAGCCAGAGCTGCCGCTGCTGTTCCGCCGTCTGTTCACAGAAATCGGTCATAGCGCATCCGCGGGCGCGCTCCAAGCCGTATCGCGGTCACGGGGGCGCGAGCTCCGCTTTCGGGTTTGGCGGGCGACGGTCTCTGCTAGAATATCAGCATGCGAACTTTTTCCGACGGAGCGCTCAATGCGGAAGTGGCTGCTGCTATTTAGCGCGCTTGGTCTCGCTGCGCTGGCCGACCAGCTGACGAAGGGCTGGGCGCTCGCGAACATGCTGCCTTATGAGAGCATCCAGCCGATACCGGCGCTGGCGCCCTTCTTCCAATTCACGCGCAGCAGCAATACCGGCGCCGCGTTTGGCATTCTGCCGATGGCGGGCGATGTCTTTCTCGTTTTCGCGCTCGTCATCATCGGCGGCTTGCTGTGGCACGCTCGCTCGCTGCCATCTTCGGCGCGCCTGGCGCCAATCGCCCTTGGGCTCGTCATCGGCGGCGCGGTCGGCAACTGTTTGGATCGGCTGCAGCATGGGCGCGTCATTGATTTCATTCATTATCAGATCCCGAATCTGATCTCAAACGTCTCGAATCTGGCTGATCACGCCATCGTCTTGGGCTTGCTGCTGATCATGGCGGAAAGTCTATGGCGCGACCGACGCCAGCGGCAGGCGAACGCGACAGACGCTTGACTCTGCCCGGCGCGCGCCGCTAGATGATCTTTTCCAGCTCGATTTCGTCTCGGATGGTGATGCCGTGCAGCCCGGTGATCGGGATCTGCGGTTTGACGCGCCGGGCTAGCTCGATGGCGTTGCGATGCACGGACACCAATTCGTAACCGCGCTTCTGCCAGAATTTCAGGGCGTCCAGGTTGTCGTTGGTGGTCACCAGCCAGAGCCGCTTGATGCCCGCTTCCCGCGCCCAAGCCTCGACCGCCTCCACCAGCGCGCTGCCCACGCCCATCGACTCATCCACGCTGTCCAAGGTGGTGATCTCGCATTCCGCCTCGCCGATATGCACGGTGATCAAGCCGATGCTTTCCGCGGCGGCTCCTTCATCGTCCGCGTTTTCGCTCTCGCTTGACGCCGCGCCGCGTTCGGCGATGAAACCGGGCAGCAGATGCCCGTATACGGCTCGCCCGCGCGAGACGATCTGCGTCGTTCCCCAGCGCTCGTCCAGGAAGTGCGCCACCCACTCGCGATCGGCGCGTTCCAAGGGTCGGATGGTATAGGCGGCCATCGCCACGACCTCAAGTTCGCAATTCGCATTCAGCGCCAATTATAGCCCGTCTTGGTCAAGTTGAAAAATTTTCGCCTCGGGAGAATCTTTTTCCGTGAGGCGTCGAGGATTCAGCCCCCGTCCCCCAGCCCCTTGCCCCGGAACGAGGGAAGGGGAGACTTGCGACAATATCGCGCATGTCATGCTCCTCCCGCTTCAAGGGACCCCGATTGGGGGCTTTGGCGGCCGCATCCTCTGCCGTGGACGCTCCCCGCGGAGCCGAGCGCGCATTCACCCGGCGAAGAGCAGGGCGACGCCCGAGACGGCGACGCATGTGCCAAGGCTGGCGCGCGCCGTAATTCTCTCGCCGAAGACGAAGAATCCGATCGGGATCAGGATGATAGGCGTCGTCCCGGTCAAGGTCGAAGACACGCCAACGCTGGTGAACTGCAGCGACAGCAGGACGAGGGTCGCGCCTAAAACGGGGCCCGAGACCGCCGCCAAGACCAGAAAAGCCAGCGCGCGCGGTTGAGCGAATAAAGGTTTCAGACGCCGCCCGCGACCGCCCCGAGCGAAAACGTAGAGCCAAAGGATTACGAGGCCGACCAGCGTGCGGATCAAGCTGGCGCTCAAGGCATGGTAGCCATCAGCGACGCCGGCCGACATCAGCGTGAAGGAGGCGCCCTGCGTCAAGGCCGCGGCCAGGGCGGCGAGCAAGCCCCGGCTGTAATCGGCGTTTTCCGGCTTTCGGATTTCGCTGGCCTTCTCCGATACCACCGCCAAAACCCCCGCGAGCACCAAGGCGATGCCCGCGGCCACATAGACCGGCAAGGCTTGGCCAAGCAGCAGCCAGGACAGGGCGGCGGCAAAAATCGGGCTGGTGGCGCCAACCAGCATCGACAGGCGCGGACCAATATACTGGAAAGAGCGGAGCAGCAGCAGCGCGGAAACGACGAAGCCGGCCACGCTGGATGAACCGAGCAGAAGCCAGCGCTCAAGGCTGGCGCTTTGCGGAAAGAAGTCGCCCAGCGCGAGAAGATGCATCGGCAGCAGGCAAGCCAGAGAGACGACCAGGCTTAGCGCCATCGACAGGCTCGCGCCGATATTGCGCCCGGCCAAGGTGTATGACGCGGAGGCGACGCCGAAGCTTAGCGCCGCGCCCAATGCTGATAGCTCGCCGATCAAGTTTTCCAATCGTCCCGCTCTATTTCTGGATCCATCGCACGCCCGATCTCAAAGCATCGACCACGCAGCGGCGACCAGCGCGCTTCTGCGCCAGCAGCGCGTCACGTTCGATTCCGAGCCGAAGGAGCGCCCTCAGACGAGCCGCTCAAACTCGCGCAGCCAGGCTTGGCAATGGTCTGCGCGCCCGTCCTCGGCTCGGGAAAATAGTGCGCTCGCGGAACGCATCCAGGCGGCGGCTTGCTCGTTTCGTCCCAGCCGATGATCGACCATCGCCAGGTAATAGTGCGTCTCGGCGCGGTCGGGCTGCGCGGCCAAGGCCCGACGGAAGCGAGCCTCCGCCGCGGTCCACTGCTTGTCGCGATAGGCGAGGATGCCCAAACCGTAATTGGCCAGCATCTCAAACGGGCGCAATTCGAGGGCGCGCTCAAATGCCCGCGCCGCCGGCGAGAAGTCTCTGTCTTCCAGGCAGAAGTAGCCCAGCGCCGCATGATATTCGGCGTGCGACGGCAGCAACTCGATCGCCGCCTCAACCTCCGCTTTCGCCCCGTCCAGGTCGCGCTGCGCGAAGGCGCTCAAGGCGGCGCGATAGCGTTCATCCGCGCGGTAGCGGGCGATGCCGAAGCGCGTCGCAAGCCCTCTCATCCTGGCGTCAAAGAAAGCATTCGATCCACGGCCGCAGCCGGATCACATTCGTCCCGCTGGCTGCGCCTATTGGTAAATCTACTCGCTCCGGCCTGGGCGCTCGGCGCGCACGACATAGGCGCCGGCCAATTTGTCATGCCACGTCTGGTTATTCTTGTCGAATATCGCCCAAATATAACCCAAACCGAAAACCGCGGCGCTGATGTGATAACCGATGGCGCGAATGAAGGCGTCGGCATCGGAAAGCGCGGCGCCATTCGCTTTGATCACGCGCACCCCGACGGCTGATTTTCCGGGCGTCTGCCCATCGCGGCGCGTCCAGAAATACCAGTGATAGACCACCGGCAGCGCCAAGCCGACAAACTGCGCCAGGGACGTCGCGAAGCCGCCGCCTGCCAGCATCAGGATTCCGAAGACCAGCATCGCGACCAGCGCGAGCGCGATGCCATCGAGGATCTGAGCCACAAAACGCGCCGTGACGCCGGCGAATTCCAAGGATTCGTTCGCGGCGGACATTCCGTGCTTGGTTTTCTCGACCATATTCACCCTCCCCTGTACTCGCGCGATCGGCTGCGGCTCGCGCAATGCGGACAGTCAGCAAGTGTAACGCTCGCTCCCGCCCGCGGTCAAATGCGCGCGCTTTTTCGCCAGCGCCCGCGATCTTGCAACCGGTCAATCATGCAATTCATATTGAATCGCCGGGTTTGGCGCGGCCTCGAATTCGGCCAGATTGGCGATGCTGAGATGGCCATGCTGATACAGATATTCGACATGCGCGCCGGCTTCTTCCAGCGCGAGCAGGATATGATAACCCGCGACATCGGGATACATCGCTTTCGAAATCTCGGCGGTCGTCATCGGCGCCGCCTGGTCGCGCATAATCTTGCGAATGCGGTCGAGTTTGCGATTGTGGCTGGCGCGAATGGCATGAATGCGCCCGTGCAGGTCGTGAATGGGGTCTTCGTGCCCGCCTAGCGCCAGACGAATCCCCTCAACGCGCAGCAGCTTCCGCAGCGAATCAGCATAATGATCCAAGCCCATATAATGCGTGATGCTCTCGGGCGATTGATGCGGCGTCGTGCGCGACAGGACGTGGTCGGCGCTCAGCAGGACATCGCCCAGGCGAATGCAGACCTGCCCCGGGCAATGCCCCGGCGCGTGAATGAATTCCATGCCGTCAATGACGCCCTCGTCTTCGAGGCTGAAATCAACAGCGACCGACGCCAGATGCTTCTTGGCGAAGCCGTACATATTAAAGAGGGTCTCGCGCAGGGATGGCTGGACGCCGGCGCGGTCGAAATAGATGCCCAGCGCTTTGGTCGCCACGATCACGCGCTCTTCGTAATTCGTGAGCACGCGGCGGTCCAGCTCGTGGATGCCGACCGCGGCGTCGGTATGCGCCTTGACAAAAGCCAGGCCGCCGAAGTGGTCGATATGACCGTGGCTGATGATCACGCGCTCAATATCGCCGAGCGTGAAGGCGCGGCCGAAGTCCTCGCGAATCTGGCGGAAGCCCTCCAGCAGGTCGTCGTTGCTGCGCCCCATGCCCGAGCCGGTGTCGACCAGCGTAAGCGCGCCGGCCCCCTCCAGCACGAAGGCGTAACCGGAAAAATCGTTGGGAAAAAGCATTAGCGGCAGGCGGTAAATGTCGACGCCGCTGCTGCTGCGAAAATGATCGACCCTCGGCAGGCGCTGCATAGGAAATTATCCCGATTCGACTTCAATCATGCCACAGCTTGCGCAACTCGGCGAGGCGCGCCACTCAGCTCGCTGGGGGGCCGATGCCGCCGCTGGCGAAGCTGTAAATGATGAAGGCGGCGTAGGCGGCCAGAAACAGCGCCGACTGCGGGCGCCCCAGGCGATGATGGCGCAGGAAGGGCAAAAGCAAGACGGCGAAGGCGATCATCACCAGGAATTCCAGCTGCACGGCCGCGCGCTCCACCACGATGGGCTGCGCGAGCGCGGTCACGCCCAGGATCAGCAGCAGGTTGGCGATATTTGAGCCGACGATATTGCCGATGGCCAGGTCGGTCTGGCGGTGATAGGCGGCGGAGAGCGAGGCGGCCAGCTCCGGCAGGGACGTGCCGAAAGCGACCAGTGTGATGGCGATGACCAGCTCGCTGACGCCCACCATGCGCGCCAGGTTGACCGCGCCCTCGACCATCATGCGCGCGCCCAGAACCAGCGCCAGAATGCCGAGCGCCAGCCAGACGAATTCGCGCGCGCGATTCCGATCCGGCTGCGGCGCCTCGCCCATATCCGCCAGCAGTCGTTCGCGTTCCGCTTGCTCGCGCTTCGCCAGGCGATACAGCAGCGCGTTAAACCCGGCGAAGCCCAGCAGCAGCAGCCCGCCATCCAGCCGATCCAGGTCGCCATCCAGGATGAGGACGAAGACGCCGGCGGTGAAGAAAATCATAATCGGGATCTCGCGCCGCAGCAGAATCGCCTTGACGCCCAGGGGCGAGATCAAGCCGGTCGCGCCGAGAATCAGCCCGATATTGGCGATGTTGGAGCCGATGACGTTGCCAATCGCCAGGTCGCTCTTGCCGACGAGCGCCGCCTGCAGGCTGACGAGCAGCTCGGGCATGGACGTGCCGACCGAGACCAGCGTCAGTGCGATGACCAGGACGGACACGCCAAAGGACAGCGCCAGATTCGAGGCGCCGCGCACCAGCCAGCCGCCGCCATAGAAGAGGGCGATCAAGCCGCCGGCGACTAAAGCCGCGTTGAGGAGCATCGCTTATCGCCCTCGCTCTGGCGCCAGACGGTTCGCGCGATCAAGCATAAATGACATGCTGCAGCAGGAAACGATCGATGGCGTCGTAATAGGTTTCGATGGTTTCGGGCTTGCGCCAGCCGTGCCCCTCGCCTTCAAAGAGGTGATACGCGTGCGGGACGCCGCGCCGCTTCAAAGAGGCGACGATGCCCTCTGATTGGTCTTGCGGCACGACGACATCATCCGTGCCTTGAAAGACGATGAGGGGATCGACGATCTTGTCGGCATGGAAAAGGGGCGAGCGCTGGCGATAGAGCTCGGCCGCTTCGGGCAATTCCCCCAGCAGCCAATAAGTATAGCGCTCTTCAAACTTGTGCGTGTCCATCAGCAAGCCAAACTGATTCGAGACGCCATACGAGCAGACGCCGGCTTTGTAGAAGCCGGGATAATCCACCAGCGACTGCAAGACGGTGAAGCCGCCGGCGCTGCCGCCCATGATCACGGCTTTCTTCTCGTCTGCCAGCCCTTCAGCCGCCAGATGTTGCACGCCGGAGATGGAATCGATGACGTCGTAGACGCCCCAATTGCCGCGGTGCATGTTCATATAGGCTGTGCCGTAACCGGTGCTGCCGCGGTGATTCACCTGCAAGACGGCATAACCGCGCGTGGTGAAGAACTGCGCTTCGCTGTAGAAGCCGGCGCTGCGCTGCGAGGTGGGCCCGCCATGCACGTTGACGATCAAAGGCGGCGGACCAGCGGGAATCTCGTCGCGTGGCGCGGGCGGATAATACAGGCCGTGAACCTCGCCGCCATCATCGCCCCGCCAGCTGATGGCGCGCCCGACTGAAAGCTGGTTTTCCCGCAAGTTCTCCGCGCCCTGCCGGCGATGAACTCTGAGGTTGCTATCTGGATCAATTGATATGACTCGCGGCGGAATCAGCGCGGACGAGGCGATCATGGCGACCGACCCGCGGCTGGATACGGCAATCTGCTCCATCTGGGTGTAGGCTGCCAAGCCCGCTATCGTCTCGCTGGCGCTGGACTCGAGGTCAAAACGCCGCAAACTAAAGAAGCCGCGGCGGTTCTCCAGATAGAAGATCGCGCGGCTGTCGCCCGACCATCCGTAGGTGCGCATGCCCTGCGCCCAGGCCGGCGTTCCGACTTCCGCTTCGGCGAAGGTAAGCTGGCGATGCGACCCCCGCTCCAGGTCATAGAGCAAGAGCTGGCTCCAGCCGCTGGCATCGCTGATATAAGCCAGATAACGCCCGTCCGGCGAGAATTCCGGCTGGAAGATCGCCGTCTCTTCATCGCCGGCCAGGGTCACAATCGCGTCCGCCGCTGGCTTTCCGCCACCGTAATCCAGCGTGATCAAGCGCAGCTCGCTGCCGTTCCAGGGCATCTGCGGATGATTCCAGGCGACGAAGGCGATATGTTTCGCGGCTGGATGCCAGGCCGGCTGCATGACGAAATCCGTCCCGTATGCGAGCTTTCGCGGGAAGTCTTCGCCCTCGGCGTCGACGATCGCCAAGCCATCGACATGTTCGTAACTATGCGCGAAGACGACCCATTCGCCATCGGGCGAGACGGCCGGCGACGCATAATCGCCGAACTTTGGCGTGACCGCCCGCGAGACGCCGCCCGCCAGCGCTTGACTGTGGAGACGACCGCCGGCGACAAAGAAGGCTTTGCCCGCGCCAAGGGTGAATGCGCCGCCGCCATAGCCGACCCGACCAGCCACATTCAGCGATGCGTCAGTGAGATCGCGAGGCGCCTCGAGGCCCGACTGCGCCAGCAAAACGCCGGTTTTGGCGCGGTTCTCCCACCAGACGAGCGTGTCCCCCGCCCCGTTCCATTGCACGTCGCGCAGGCTGATGCCGCTGGCGATGGACGCGCCGCTGACGGGGCTTTCCCAGGTTCCGTAGGCTTCGCTCATCAAATGCGCCTCGCTTGCCGATCCCTGCGATTGTACCCCAGGCTCGACAAAACAAAATGCCCACTTGCGCGGGCAGGACGAAGGCAATCCCTGAGTTTTCGCGGGCTGGGGCCGCGCCTTAGCCTTCCGCGGGACGGTAGTTGGTGTCGATGGTCTTGATGTATTCCAGGGCGTAACGGCCCAATTCGCTTTCGGGCGAGAATTCGTCCGAAACGATCTCGACGACGGTGCCCGTATCGGCCCAATCATAAAGTTCTTTCGCCCGGCTGTTCAGGGACATGATGCAGCCGAAGGTCGTCGGCTCGTAGGTATAGCCGCCGCCGAGCAAATTGCCGTTGGGCAGCTTCACCGCGCCATGGAAGCCATTCATCAAGCCGGGCACAACCTCGTAAATGCCCATGAACCAGAACATCTCCCACTGATTGCAATTGGTCCCCAAGTCGCTGCAGAGCGCATAACTGCTGCCGAATGATTTGGGGTTGCGCGTCAGGATTTGGAAGATGCCGGGGTAGGTCGGCGCCGTATCGCGCCCGGACGAGATGCCCCAGCTGAAGCGCACCTGCCTGTTTTCGAAGGCGACCAGCCACTGCGATTGCAGGTCCACGATGATGCGCTTGCCGGGCACGGGATCTTCCGGCAGCAATACATCGCGCGAGGGGATCTGAATCTCTTGCCCGACGACCAGCGCGCTCCAATTCACGGTGGGGTTGGCATCGCGGATGAGCTCGTAGGGGATGCCTTCTTTGCGCCCGATGCGGAAGCCCGTGTCTTTGCGCACGACTGAATACGGCGCTGGCAGATAATTCAGGCGAAGAACGACCCGGGGGGCGCTGTTATTCAGCGCGTCCTGCAGGGTGGCGATCGCTTGCAGCTCGTCAATATAGCGCCCGCCGCGCAGAAGCCCGATATTCTCGCTCTCGACGAATTCGCGAAAGGCGGGCCCCCGCACCGACAAGCCATTTTCGCCCGCCGTTATCCACTCAGCCGCCCGCTTTTGGTCGACTGAGAAAGCCAGGGTCTCGTCCTTGAACGGGTCATAGCCGAGCACGCGCAAGCCACCCTGCAAGAAGAGCGCGGCTTGATCCAAAAAAGGCGAGCTATCCAGGACCGTCGGGTTCAGCGGGATGGTGGGCAGCTCGAAGCGCTGATTGGTGACCACGTCGGCGGCGTTCCGCTTCAAGAGGCGCAGGCTCTCGGTGATATCCAGATGGCGGCCCCGGCGGCCCGGCACGGTGATCAAGCGCCCGCCCGACCATTTGTAACCGGCTTCGTATTGCTGCACGTAAACCGCCTCGGTGAAATCGAGGAAGAGCGACTGCGCCCGACTGTGAGAGACGGTCAGCTGCGGTTCGATGTTGATGCCCATCGGGATGCCCGAGAGACCGGCCGCTTTTGCGCGCCGCGCCATGGCGGCGACATCTAGCGATAATCCGAGCTCATCGGGCCGCGCCTGCTTCAGTACGTCGCCATCCACTGTGATGTCGATGCCCACGTCGAAATCCCAGTGCTGGCGCAAAGCCGCTTCCGCCTCTTCCGGCGTCATTTCGCCGACGGGCAGGCCCATGGCGTACACATTCGGGAAGATGCGCCCCGCCATCAAGAAGTTGGACACGAAGAAAATCACGACGACTGTGGCGACAAGCGCCGTCAGCTTCGCCACGGGCGAGCGGCTGGAGAAGAGCCAGGCGAGCGCGCGGTGCGTCAGCTTGTTTTCATTGTAAGACGGGAAATAGCGGCGCAGCAAAGTATGCTCGCTGCCGGCCGAGAGCGTGCCGTCCATCATGGAGAGCCGCCGCTTCCGCCTTGCCCGGTTGCGTTCGCGGACGCCTTTGGCTTTCCGCCTGCCGGGCTTTCCAGTTTCGGACCTCATCCTGCGCGCACCCCGCCATGCCAGCCCGCTCGTCTGCATTCATTGTACGCAAGCTCGCCGAAGAGGCAAAGTCGATGCGCGGGCAATTGCGGCGTGGCGGCAAAGCGCAATCTTAGAAATGTATCAATATCGCCAGGCGCGGCAGAACTCTGATTCAATTATTACGCGTCTTTCGGTAAAGTATGGGGGATGCGGCCAGGCGCCGGTCGAGCCGGCCCGCCACCAGTCGCCACGACATCGGCATTGGCCGGGCGCAGCCCAAACGACAAGGACTGACACGGATGAGGTATTGGGAAATCCTGTTGAGCGAGACTGAAAAGCCCCAGATTAGAATTGATATCGAGCTGAATGAAGACCTCGAAGAAGAAGGCGCCGCCATCGACCTGCCCGAGGAGCTGCCGATCCTGCCCTTGCGCGGCATGGTCGTCTATCCACAGACGGCGATCCCGCTGACGGTCGGGCAGGAGCGCAGCATTCAGCTGGTGGACGATGTCGTCGCCGGCGACCGCATGGTGGGTTTGGTCGCGTCGACGGATGCCAGCCAAGCCGCGCCGGGCCCCGATCAGGTGCAGACGGTCGGCACGCTCGCCACCATTCACCGGCTCTTTCGCACGCCAGATGGCACGATTCGCCTGCTGATTCAGGGCTTGCAGCGCATCCGCATCGACGAGTTCGTCGAGACGGCGCCATACCTCAAGGCGCGCGTCACGCGGATACCGGAAGAGGAAGTCGCCTTCGCCGATGATATCGAGATGGAAGCGCTGGTCCGCAGCATCGTCGACCGCTTTACGGGCTTGGCCGAGCTCGTGCCCAGCATCCCCCAGGAATTGGTCAGCAACGCCCTGAACGTGGAAGACCCCCTGCAGCTGGTCTATACCATCGCCACTTATGTGCGCATCGACCTGGACGACGCCCAGGCGCTGCTGGAGATGGATCACGTTGGCGACAAGATCCGCCAGCTGCTGAAGCTGCTCACCAAGGAATTCGAGGTGCTTTCCCTGGGGCGCAAGATCCAGGAAGACGCCCAGCACGAGATGGAAAAGTCGCAGCGCGATTATTACCTGCGCGAGCAGATGAAAGCGATCCAGCGCGAGCTGGAAGAAGACGAAGACCAGCACGAGATCGAGAAGTTCCGCGGGTTGATCCGGGACGCCAATATGCCCGAGGAGGCGCGCAAGGAAGCCGAGCGCGAGCTGAATCGTCTGTCCAAGCTGTCGGTGGCGGCCGCGGAATATGGCGTGATCCGCACTTATCTCGACTGGATCTGCAGCATGCCTTGGGATATCCGCACCGAAGACAAGCTGGATATCGCCAACGCGCGCGACATCCTGGACGAAGATCACTGCGGCTTGAATGATGTCAAAGAGCGCATCCTCGAGTTTCTGGCGGTGCGGAAGCTGCGAGCCGAGCGCGAAGACGACTTCGCCGAAAGCGACCGCTTTGATCCAGTTCGGCGGGATCGATCGGGGGCGATTTTGGCTTTCGTGGGCCCGCCCGGCGTCGGCAAGACCTCGCTGGGCGCGTCGATCGCGCGGGCGATGGGGCGCGAATTCATCCGCATGAGCCTGGGCGGCATCCGCGATGAAGCCGAGATCCGCGGCTTCCGCCGCACCTACATCGGCGCCATGCCGGGCAGAATCATCCAGGCGATCCGCCGGGCGAAATCGCGCAATCCCCTGATCATGCTCGACGAAGTCGACAAGCTGGGCCGCGACTTCCGCGGCGACCCCGGCTCGGCCCTGCTGGAGGCGCTCGACCCTGAGCAGAACGCCGAATTCCGCGATCATTATCTGGATGTCGCCTTCGACTTGAGCGACGTCTTGTTCATCACCACCGCCAATTCGCTGGATACCATTCCCGGTCCCCTGCGCGACCGCATGGAGGTGATTCAGCTGAGCGGGTATACCGAATCGGAAAAAGCCGCCATCGCCGCCCAGTATCTGGCGCCGCGGCAACGGCGCGAAAACGGCTTGCGCAGCGACGAACTCGATTTCACGGACGGGGCGCTGCTGAAGATCATCCGCGATTACACGCGCGAAGCCGGCGTGCGCCATCTGGAACGCGAGATCGGCAAAGCCGCGCGCAAGGTGGTCACGCGGGTCGCCGAGGGCGTGGTCGAGTCAATCCTCGTCACCGAAGACAAGCTTACCGACTTGCTGGGCAAGGCGCGCTTCGGGCATCGCAGCGAATTGCAGGATCGGACTGAGATTCCCGGCGTCGCCACCGGCCTCGCCTGGACGCCAACGGGGGGCGACGCCCTCTTCATCGAGGCGACCATGATGAAAGGCGGCAAGGGCTTCGAATACACCGGGCAACTCGGCGAGATCATGCAGGAGAGCGCCAAGATCGCCTACAGTTTCGCGCGGTCGCGGGCGGAGGCGCTGGGCGTCGACCCCGCCTTTTACGCCGAATACGACATTCACCTGCACGTTCCAGCCGGCGCCGTGCCCAAAGATGGTCCAAGCGCCGGCGTCACCATGGCGACCGCCCTGGCCTCCCTGCTGACGGCGCGCACGGCAAAGAGCAATATCGCCATGACCGGCGAGCTGACCCTCAGCGGTCAAGTGCTGCCCGTCGGCGGCATCAAAGACAAGGTGCTGGCGGCCCATCGCCTGGGCGCGGACACGGTCATCCTGCCGCGAAAGAACGAGAACGACCTGGACGATGTGCCGGAGGACGTGCGCGGCGAGCTCAAGTTCGTCCTGGTTGAGCATCTGGACGAGGTGCTTGATGTGGCTTTGGTCGATCCATTCGCGCTGGCGGAAGCGGCGCCGGAGCAGCCAGTCTCGCACTAGCGACCTTGCCAACAGCGCCATGATGACGGGAGCTCAATATGCCGTTGATTGACCTGCCTACGGGCGCTGGATTGCATTACGAGGACCTGCGTTCCCGGCGCGATCAGACGCCGGTCATTCTGATTCACGGCTTCCTGGGCACGGCGCGCTCGCAGCTCGGAAACGTGATGGATTGGCTTCACGAGCGGGGATTTCGCGTCATCGGCTTGACCCTGCGCGGTTATGGCCAGTCGCTGCCGAAGCCGCGCGACTTCCCGGATGACTTCTATCGGCGCGACTGCGGCGATCTGCTGGCCTTCATGGACGCGCTTTCCATCGCGCGCGCCCATCTCATCGGTTATTCCGACGGCGGCGAGGTCGTTCTCATGGCCGCGGGCCAGGCGCCGGAACGCGTCGCTTCTTGCATCGCCATAGGCGCGGTCGGCAATTTCGGGCCCGAATTGCGGCCACAGTTCCAGCGCATGGTTCCCGGCGATTGGATCACTGACGAAGACAAGGCGTTGCATGGTTTTAGCGACGCCGCCCGGTTCACGAGCCAATGGGCGCGCGCGATGACGCGGATGATCGACGGCGGCGGTGATGTCAGCCTTAGCGGCGCGAAGCATATCAGCTGTTCATTGATCATCATGCTCGGCAAACGTGACAAACTGAACCCGCGGCGCTTCGGCCAGCGCTTCATCGACGCCGCGCCAAATGGCCGGCTGGCGATGTTTCCCTGCGGGCACGCCGTGCAAGACGAGCAGCCCGAAGCCTTCCGCGCGATGACGCTGGCGCACCTTCGCGCCGCTTCAGGCGACTAGGCGCGCGGGCGACTCGCCGCCTCGCCCCGCACGACAAAAAGGGCGGCATTGGAATTTCCCTTTCGCTTACAGATATTCGCGTCGAGCGCTTTGGATGAAAAACAGATGAATCGCGTTCAGGAATCGCCGGTCATTGCCTGCCAGGCGGCGCGCGCCGGCTGGAGAGCCAATCCCGTCATTTATGAAATCAACGCATGGGTCTGGCTGAATCAGCTGAGCCGCAAGCATGGGCGCCCAATCGACTTGGCGACCGTGCCCGAGCGCGAGTTGGAGGCGCTGGCGTCCTGGCGCTTCGACGCGATCTGGCTGATGGGCGTCTGGCATCGCGGCGAAGCCACCCGGCAGAGCGCCCTCAATTATTTGCACGAGTATCGCGGGGCATTGCCGGATATCACCGAAGCCGATGTGCCCGGCTCCGCTTTCGCCATCTGCGATTATCGGGTGGAAGACTGCCTGGGCGGGCGCGATGGCTTGGCGAGTTTCCGCCAGCGGTTGCGGCGGCATGGCCTCAAGCTGATTCTGGATTTCGTCCCCAATCATGTCGCGACCGATCATCATTGGCTATTCGAGCATCCCGAATATTTCGTGCAGGGGACGGCGCATGACATTAGAGCGCGGCCGGACAGTTATTTTGAAATCATGCGCCCCGACGGTCAGCAGCTGATCATCGCGCGCGGACGCGACCCCTACTTCCCCGCCTGGATTGATACGGCCCAGCTCAACGCCTTTGACAGCGGGCTGCGGCGAACGATCATCGAAACGCTAATCGACATCGGCCATCAATGCGATGGCTTGCGCTGCGACATGGCGATGCTGATGACGAATGAGGTCTTCGCCCGCACCTGGAGAGCCGAACGCGGCGCGGCGCCGGCAACCGAATTCTGGCGCGAGATCATCCCGGCCGTCCGCCAGGTTCATCCGCAGATGCTCTTCATGGCTGAAGTTTATTGGGATATGGAACACGAATTGCAGTCGCAGCACTTCGATTATACTTATGACAAGCGCATGTACGACCGTCTGACAGACGGCGACATCACCGCGATCAAGACGCATTTGAGCGCCGACATGGCGTACCTGCGCTCCAATATCCGCTTCATCGAAAACCATGACGAGGCGCGGGCGATGCAAGCCTTCGGCGAGGACCAACAGAAGCCGGCCGCGACCTTGATCTGCACGCTGCCGGGCGCCGCCTTGCTGCACCAGGGACAAATGGAAGGTTGGCGAGTGAAACTTCCCGTACAGATCAATCGGGGACCCGTAGAAGCCGAGCTTCCGCTGCTCTCGCGCTTTTATCGGCGTCTGCTGCGCGAAGCCCGCCATGCGCTTTATCATCGCGGCCGCTGGCGTGTCCTGTCGCCGCGGGCGATACATGCGGGCGATCATACTTTCAGCAATCTGATCGCATACGCTTGGTCGGATGCCGACGACCTGCGCCTGGTCGTCGTCAATCTCAGCGCGGAGTGGTCGCGGGCGGCAATTGCGCTGGATGAATCGACCTGGCTGGCGGATCGGCAATGGCTGCTGGCGGAGGTCCTAAGCCAGTCGTTCGCGCGGCACAGCGGCGATGACCTGATCGAGCGCGGCCTGCAACTGGAGGTCCCGCCTTTTGGCGCGCATATTTTTCGTTTCGAGCCAGAGGCCAGCCAAGCGCAAACTGAATGCGACGCCGCGCCCGCCCAGGGACGCGAATCGTCAACCATCGCCAGATGACCGCAGCTAAACCACAGTCGAGGAGCCCGAATATCGCGCGCCACCTGGCAGTCATCGCCGGCGTCGCCATCTTGCTCTGGTCGGGCATGGAAGACAATGACGCCGTCATGGTCTCGCTGCTCGGCGCATTATCGGCGGCGGCGGCCATATTGACGCTCGGCGGCGCGGCGCGGTTTCCCGCCCGTTGGCGACGCGGCAGCCTGACCAAGCGCGCGGTCGTGGCGGGCACACTGACCGGGGCGCTCGCCAGCCTGACGACCCCCGCCTTGATGCTCTTTAAGAATCTGCGGCATGCCCATGTCTTCCCCGATTATCCGCCGGCGATGCTGCTGGCGATGCTGGAAAGGCTGCCCTGGTGGGCGCTGGCCGGCGCTTTGGCGGGCTTTGGCATTGGCGTCTTGCTCTCGCTGGCACGCGAAACGCGGTCTCAGCCCGGCTGACGACGCCACGACAATTGGAATCTGCAGGCGCGAGCCGACGCCTCGTCCGCCAAATTCACGATTTCAAGGTCGGGCGATACACAGAATCGCCCCTACAGCGGCTGGTCGGCGGGCGACTTGGGCGCGCGGCTGCGTTACAATCGGCGGGTGGATCCGACATCGGCATAGCGGAGGCTTTAGCGGGCATGGCTGATTACATTCTCTCACTCGACCAGGGGACGACCTCGTCGCGCGCCATTCTATTCGACCGAAACGGCGGCATCGTCCGCAGCGCGCAGCAGGAATTCAAACAGCATTATCCGCGGCCGGGCTGGGTCGAGCATGAGGCTGAGGAGATATGGGAATCGCAGCTGGCGGTCGCGCGCGCTGTCGTCGCCGACGCCGCCGCCATCGGCATCAGCAACCAGCGCGAGACCACCGTGATATGGGAGCGCGCATCGGGCGAGCCGATCCACAATGCCATCGTCTGGCAAGACCGGCGCACGGCTGGATTCTGCGACGCGCTGAAAGCCGAGGGCTTCGACGAGACGATTCTGCGGCATACCGGCTTGGTCACGGACGCCTACTTTTCCGGCACGAAAGTCGCCTGGCTGCTGGAAAACGTCCCGGGCGCGCGCGAAAAAGCGGAAAATGGCGACCTGGCATTCGGCACCATCGACAGCTTTCTGCTCTGGCGACTGACTGGCGGTCGGCTGCATATCACCGATGTGAGCAACGCGGCGCGCACGATGCTCTTCGATATTCACCGCGGCGACTGGGCCGACGCGATTCTGGAGCGCCTGAACATCCCGCGCGCGCTCCTGCCCGAGGTCCGCCCCAGCAGCCAGATCTACGGCCAATGCGACGCGGGTCTCTTTGGCGCGTCCATCCCGATCGCCGGCATGGCGGGCGACCAGCAGGCGGCGACCTTCGGGCAGGCGGCCTATCAGGCGGGCATGACGAAGAACACTTATGGCACCGGCTGCTTCATGCTGATGAACACCGGCGACAAACCCAAGTCGTCCGCCAATAACCTGCTGAGCACCATCGCCTGGCAAGTGGGCGACCAGCCGCTGCAATACGCGCTGGAAGGCAGCATTTTTGTGGCGGGGGCGGCCCTGCAGTGGCTGCGCGATGAGATGAAGCTGCTCAAAGACGCGGCCGAGAGCGAAACCATCGCCACCAGCATCGAGAGCGCGGAGGGCGTCTATGTCGTGCCCGCCTTCGTTGGTCTGGGCGCGCCATATTGGGATCAGTACGCCCGCGGCGCCATCGTCGGCTTGACCCGCGGCAGCGGGCGCGCGCAGGTCGTCCGCGCGGCGCTGGAGTCGATCGCCTATCAGACGCGGGATGTCGTCGGCGCCATGACCGCCGATTCCGGCTTGGCTTTGGAGACGCTGCGCGTTGATGGCGGCGCCGTCGTCAACGACTTCCTGATGCAGTTTCAAGCCGATATCCTGGGCGTCCCCGTGCAGCGCCCGGCGGTGACCGAGACAACCGCCCTCGGCGCCGCCTATCTGGCCGGGCTGGCGACCGGTTTCTGGTCGTCGCAAGACGAGATCGCCGGGCAATGGCAGCTCGAGCGGGCTTTCGAGCCAGCGATGTCGGAAGACCGGCGCGAATCGCTCTACGCTGGCTGGGGCCGAGCGGTCGAGCGGGCGCGCGACTGGGCGCGGGATTAGCCCTGGCGATTGTGCCGAGCGCTACACTATTTCACCACAGAGGACGCCGAGGAAACACAGAGAACACAGAGATTCTTGCGTGACAGGGCAGACGGGTTATGTTGCCAAGAAGCGCCGCTTATGTCTGACCAGCGCAGTGAATCGGTCGGTCGCGTTTCCGCTATACTAGGATGATGTGCCGCTAGCAGGATCGCTTCATGCTCAAGTTCGTCATCAAACGGCTGACTTTTTCCATACCGGTCTTGATCGGGATCCTGCTGGTCACCTTCATCTTGGCGCGCGCGATCCCGGGCGACCCCTGCCTGGCGGTCTTGGGCGAACGCGCCACCGAAGACATCTGCGAGGCCTTCTTCCGCCGCAACGGCCTCGATCAGCCCGCGCCCGTCCAGCTGTTGATCTATATGCGCAATATCCTGCAAGGCGATCTTGGCGATTCGCTGCGCTTTCATCGCCCGGTGATGGAGCTGCTGGTCGACCGGCTGCCCACGACCGTCGAGCTTGGCTTTTTCGCCCTGTTATTCGCCATCAGCGTTGGCGTGCCGGTGGGCTTGCTCAGCGCTTATCGTCATAAATCGGCGCTGGATGTCGGCACGATGATCGGCGCCAATATCGGCGTTTCGATGCCGGTCTTCTGGCTCGGCTTGATGCTGGCCTATCTCTTCGCAGTGCTGCTGAAGGACACGCCTTTCGCCCTGCCGCCATCGGGCCGCCTGACGCCGGGCGCCAACCCGGAGCCCTTCTACCTGGTCGCCGGCTGGGTGGCCGAGGGCGAGAAACCGCCGGGCCTCCTGCGCTTCTTCTCGCGGATTCACACGCTGAATGCCATCCTCACGCTCAACGGCGAGCTGCTGGTGGACGCGCTGCGGCATCTGGTCTTGCCGGCCGTCGCGGTCGGCACGATACCGCTGGCGATCATCGCGCGCATGAGCCGCTCGAGCGTCCTGGAGGCGCTGAATCAGGATTATGTGCGCACGGCGCGGGCCAAGGGGCTGCGCGAGCGCGTCGTCGTCGGCAAGCACGCCTTGAAAAACGCCATGCTGCCAGTCATCACCGTCATCGGCTTGAACTTCGGCCTGGTCATCAGCGGCGCGGTCTTGACGGAAACGATCTTCAGCTTGACCGGCGTCGGGCGCACGATGGTCGACAGCATCACCTCGCGCGATTATACGCTGGTGCAGGGCTTCACGGTCGTGATCGCGGCTGGCTTCGTGATCATCAATATGGTGGTGGATATCCTCTACGGTTATCTCGATCCGCGCATTCGCTTCAACTAGCATGTCGCTATTTTGCTTTACGCCATCCCCCGGCCCCTTACCCCAGCAAGCTAAGGAAGGGGAGTGATCGTATGGATAAGATTCTTTTTCGCGACGAGTTTGTAATCTCCTGGAATTGCGTCTAATGGCGAACCCCGCGCCGGCAAGTTTGAGGCAATCTGACAGTACGCGGTCGGCCAATTTGTGGCTGGAGGCGCTGCGCAACCTGCGGCGGAGTCCTTCCGCGCTGCTGGGCTCGGCCATCATTGCCGCGCTGGTGATTATCGCCATTTTCGCGCCGGTCTTCGCCACGCACGATCCAATCCAGACCATGATCGGCGTGCCGGGCGAGACGGGTCGCCTGCCAAGCAAGCCGCCCTGCATCCCGATACTCGGCTGCGAAGAACCGCAGCATATCCTGGGCCTGGATTTGAACGCGCGCGACCTCTACAGCCGCGTCATCTATGGCACGCGTACGTCGCTTTCGGTGGGCGTCGTCACCATCAGCCTGTCGATCATCGCGGGCACGGCTTTGGGCGTCACCAGCGGGTATATGGGCGGGCGGGCAGACAACCTCATCATGCGCGTTATGGATGTGGTGCTGGCTTTCCCCGCCCTGCTGCTGGCGATATCGATTGTGACCATCTTGGGGCCGGGGCTGACGAACGCCCTGCTCGGCATCACAATCACCTTCATCCCGCAATACGCGCGGCTGTCTCGCGCCAGCGTGCTGTCGATCAAGGAACAGGAATTCGTCGTGGCGGAGCGGGCGCTGGGGGCGGGTCCGCTGCGGATCGTGCTGGCGCATATCCTGCCGAACGCGATCACGCCGATCATCGTCCAGGGCACGCTCGGCGTGGGCACGGCGATACTGGACGCGGCCGCGCTCTCGTTTCTTGGCTTGGGCGCGCAGCCGCCGACACCGGAATGGGGGCAGATCTTAAGCGAATCGCGCAATTATCTGTTTACGTCGCCGCATCTGGTGTTCTTCCCCGGCATCGCCATCATGATCACGGTGCTGGGTTTCAACCTGCTGGGCGATGGCATGCGCGACGCGCTGGACCCGCGGCTGAATCGGAATTAGGGCGGTATACCCCGCTGCCAAGACAAATTGTAGGGGCGTTACGCTGTAACGCCCGCTCTTGCGCCGGCGATGCGCGAGTCACCGCCGCGCCCCTACAGATACGCCATGCATGGGCGACCCGGCGGATCGCCCCAACAGATTGCATACAGGAGGGCGACTCATGGAGTCGCCCCTACAAAGCCGTGCCCGGTTAAAGGACGAGGGCGAGCCAAGGCTCGCCCCTTCACATTCTGCCGGTTGGGCGGGCGACCTGATAAGTCGCCCCTACAGATTACAATTCAAGCGCCGTTAGCACTGATCGGCGTTGATGAATTGCTGGAAGATGGACCGGTAAATGGCGAAGCCCTCGCCGCGGCCAGTGTGATTGGGGCTGGCGCAATCCGCCGACGCCTGCCAGGTGGCGACCACATCGTTGGCGTCCAGGCTCGAGCCATCATGGAAAAGCACGCCTTCGCGCAGATGGAAGGTCCAGACCGTGCCATCTTCCGAGACGTCCCATGTCTCCGCTAGGCCGGGGATCACGTCTACGCCGCCTTTCGCGAAGTCCAGCAGCGATTCCTGCACTTGATGACAAGCGCGGAAGGTCTCGCCGTCCCAGGTATCGTTGCAATAGAGCGAGATCGGCTCGGCGTTCTGCATGTAGATCACGTTGTCATCGTCGGGGTCTTCGATGCGCGAGAACTCTTCCGTGCCATCAAGCACGCCGGGATGCACGCCGATAATATCCGCTTGCCAGACATCGGCCGAGCCCGCGTGACCGAAGGGCACCCAAGGCACGGCGGAAGCCATGCCTTCGGCAACTTGCTGGAAGAGCTCCATCCGTTTGTCGGGATCCAGCGTCTGGCCCGCGTTGATCAATGGCTCATAAACCTCGGGATAGGGCTCGCCCATTTGGTGCATGTTCGGCCCGTGGCAGCAGGTCAGGAAATTGGAGGCATCGGGGAAATCCGCGTGCCAGCCGAGGATATGCAGCGGCTCGTTGCCCGAAAGCGCCGAGGCGATGAACGCGCCCGACTCCACCACTTGCACTTCAGCCTCGACGCCGATGGCGGCGAGCTGCACCTGAATGTCGTTGGCGATGATGCCCGGGTTGGGCAGGTAGCCACGCACGACATCGCGCCAGGTCAGCGTCAGCTTGCGTGTTTCGCCCGTGCGCGTATCCACCAGCGTTTTCAGCGGCAGGTCGAAGCCGTGGTCGGCGGCCGCTTCTTCCAGCATGGCTTTCGCCGCCGCCTGATCAAAGCCGGGGACGCCGCCTTCGCCGACGTGCCCAAAGACCGCTGGCGGCACGAAGTCCGGCGTCAAAGGCGAGCCGGGCGGGAAGAAGTTGTCGACGATGCGCTGCCGGTCGATGCCCATGGCGATGGCTGTGCGCACGCGCGTGTAATTCAGCGGCTCGAAGAAATTGCTCATCGCGACATAGACGCCGGTCAATGGCGGGATGTCAATGAGGTTGAAGTTCGGGTCGGCGTCAAAGACCGGAATATCATCGGGGTTGGCGAATTTCATGCCGTCAATCGTGCCGGCGCGCAGTTCGGTCGCGCGGGCGGCCGCTTCCGAGTTCCAGCGCAGGATCACCGTCTGCTCGATGGACGGCTCGCCCCAGTAATCGTCGAAGCGCTCGAAGACCATCTCGTTGCCCTGATCCCAATTCACCAGGCGCAGCGGTCCCGTGCCGATCGGGCTGGTGAGGATATCGCCCGTGCCACCGGTCGCGTCCAGATACTCGCGGGGATGTATGGACAAGCCAAGGCTGGCCATCTCTTGCGCGAAAATGGCGTCCGGGTTGCAAAGCGTGACGACCACCGTGAGCTCGTCGACCGCTTCGACCGACTTCAGGTTGCCGCCGTAATCGCAATCGGCCGCGGAAAAACTCAAAAGATCGTCCTGGCTGGCCACGGGCGCGATCATCAGACCGAGCGCCAGCAGCAGAATTGATATTGACCGCCAAACAGTATTCATCAGGAGTCCTCCCTTAATCGATGGATTGTGAAACGCGCGAAACCGCCTCCACGTTTAGAGGCGCGCCTAGTGTAACGCAAAGGCGGCATTCAAAATAGCGAGGCTAGAACTCGAATTCGTCGTAATCGCGGCAGAGGTAGACGGGACCATCGAAGGCTTGCGCGGCTTCTGGCGCCAGCGTTTCCGGGTCTTGATTCCAGACTTGGTAATGGATGAGGCGCAGTTCTTTGGCGCCGGCGGCCGCGGCCGCTTCGCCCGCCATGCGCGCGGTGCTGTGGCCCGGCGGCGGGCCCCCCGCTTCGTGGATGAAGATGTCGGCCTTCGCGCCGATCTTCAGGGCGTTCTCGCAGGGCTCGGTATCGCAGCTGTAGGCGAGCACCTTGCCGTTGTGCTTATTGGTGATGCGCATGCCGATAGTGGGGATGAAATGCACGACCGGGAAGGCGCGGATGACGAAATCGAGATTCTCGAAGAGCAGCGTGTCGTCCTGCATGCCAATGCGCGTGAAGGACACGGGGAAGAAATTAGGCCAATACTCCCAGCCGTACATGTCCATCGTGCCTTCCATGCGGTCGAGGCAATGCGGGATGCCATAAAAGCGGAGTGGCGCCTTCCGCCCCATCTGCCACATGTGCATCAGCATATTGGGCACGCCGGCCACATGATCGGAATGGAAGTGCGTCAGGATGATGTCTTCCAGCTGGCTGTCGTCGATGCCTAGCGCTTTTATCTTGTCCAAGGGGTTGGAGCCGGCGTCCACCAGCACCGGGCGGTCCTTCTCGCCGAGCAGCAGAAAATGCGAGTAATCATGTCGGGCGTTGCTGACCGCGCCTGAACTGCCCAGAATGATGACCCGCGCCATGGTCTCGCCTTCTGCCCCTTGCGAAATATCAAAACCAGTATAGCAAATCTTGCGAATTCAAGCGCTTGTCGGCTGCAAGCCTTCCGCCCGTTCCGCCGCGAGATCGGCCGACTTGGCCGCGGCGAAGCCCCCGCCGCGATGGCGATACAGCAAGAAACCGAGGGCGGCGACGAAACCGACCACGGTGATCGCCTGCGAACTGTTGATGCCGCTATCGCCAATGACCGCGATTTCCACGCGCAGAAACTCCAGCAGGAAGCGCGCGAAGGAATATTGCGCGATGTAGAGCAGCAGCAGGTCGCCACTCAAGAGCCGGTCGCGATACTGATGGTAAATTCGCCAGAGCACGTAAAAGGCGATCAGGCTCCAGATCGCTTCGTAGGCGTAGATCGGATGGAAGAGGGTGTCAATCGGATAATCGATCAAGCTCTCGAAGGGCGCGACGCGGGCCTCGCGCGGGATTTGAATGCCCCAGGGCAGGTTAGTTGGCGAGCCATAAAGCTCTTGATTGACGTAGTTGGCGATGCGTCCGATGGCTTGCCCGAGGGGGATGGCGACCGCGGCGATATCCAGCCAGGGCGAGAGGCGCATTCCCTCATCGGGGAAACCGCTCGCCGGGCGCTGATAACGGAAAGCCTCCACCTCCTTGTCCCGCAGCAAGCCGATGACCTTGTCAATCGCCCAGTTCACGAGCTGCAGCAGCCATAGCAGGGGCGTGAGAATGGTGGTGAAGAAGCCGACGATGCGGTTGTGCCAGCGGCTAAGATAGAGATAGACGCCAAATGCCGCGCCGATCATGCCGCCGAAGATGCCCAGCCCGCCTGTCCAGATGGCGATCGCGCCATTCTCGCGGTCGAAGAAATTCTCAAGGAAAAAGGCGGTGTCCTGGCAGACCTCGCCTTCGATGCCGCAGCCAGCCACCAGCGATATCGGGGGGAAGAGGATGAACCATAGACGCGCGCCGATGATGCCGGGGATGATCGCCCAGGTCAAGCCGCCCCAGATATGATCGGGGTCGCGCCCGCCGCGCGCCGCCAGCATCGACGCCACATAAGCGCCGGCCAGCAAGGCAATCACAACGATGATGCCATAATAGCGAATCTGCAAATTGCCGATTACGAGATACGTAGCCTCGAATTCCATTTAGTCACCTCGGTCTTTGCGGCTCTCCAATGAAAGTCGTACATAGTCCAGACGGCGAATCCAGGAATAGTGCGTGCCAACCATGAGGATCGCCAGCCCGATCCGCATAGGTTCCGGATTCTCCAACAGTCCAGTTAGAATCAATATGAGTACGAGAATGACGGAACGCTCAACTCGTGTCAAGAGACCGACGGTCGCGCGAACGTCAACATCAGCAGCTTCAGCGCGGGCGCGAACATAGCTAACCATATAGCTCCCGAGCATCGCCAGCACGGCCAACAGCACGATATCGTGCCGCTCTTGCCGCATGAACTGAAAGAAAATCGCGGCGTATATCAGTCCATCTTCAAGTCGATCCAGGCTGGAATCGAAGACTTTGCCGAAGGCGCTCTTGCGGTTCATCGCCCGCGCTACCGCGCCGTCCACGCGATCCAGCAGCAGCCCGAAAGCAAGCAGGATTCCGCTACCCAAGAATTGGCGGAAATTGGTGGGATCGCCAAGAGCGATGATTCCCGCGACGATCAGAACGATAAGTAAGCCAACTCCCGTAACCGCATCGGGATGCACGCCTATTCCAGCCAGCCATTTCCCGACCCTGCCAAAAAAAGGATCGGACCATACCCGGAGTCGATCGCTAAGCGTCCGCGGCGTCGGTTCTGAATCGTCATTTGCGTCGGTTTCGCTTGCGGGCCCATTTTTGTCTGCGCGCGCGGCGCCGACGGGTCTGTCAAGATAGTACCAGCGCAAGACAATTGACGCCGCAACTACAACAAAGGTGAATATGATTACTGGCTCGATCAGCTTCTCGTCGAGAAACGGCTTTTTGAAGTGCTCTCGAGAGTCTACATAGATGAGAACGAGCACGCCCATAGTCAAGAGCGCCACCCCGACTAGCAACGGCACGATCGTATCCAATCGTTTTCGATTCACCCGATCCAAAACGCGCAGTTCGTTGCATACGTTTGAGACCGTCCCCAGAGTGATCAACAGCAGCACCGTCAGGCTCTGCCTTTGGTGCTCGTTGACAAGGTATTCCCCTTGGAACCAAAGGATAAGACCGGCTGCCACGAGCGTTGAAGCGGGCAAAAGCACGTTAATGCCAACCCATAGGAGGGTCCTGGTACGCCTGACGTTGCGAACATCTTTACTCGAGTCGTTCTTCGTCATAGGCCTCTATCCGTGTCAAGGCGTCGCGTTCGACAATTGGTAAATTGCGGAGCGCCCTGTCGACAAGTCGTGAATTCACCGATGCTGACAATTGCAAAAGTCGAACCGTCCCATCCAATTGAGCCTCAATTCGTTTCGCCGTCCACGATATGGCCGCCCAAGCGAACTATTGATTTTACCAACGAGCTTGCGTTGCCAAAGTTCAGTCGCGACCTTATTCGGGTTGCCGTCGGCGGCGCGGGCGCGCACGTAGCTCACCATGAAGCTGCCCATCATAGCGGCAAGCGCGGCGGCGAGCATGTCCAGTCGCCCGGCGTCGGCAAAATAGTAACCGATTGCGGCGAAAATAAAAGCGTCAGCATAGCGGTCGAGCGTTGAATCGAGCGCCATGCCAAAGGCGCCCGTCCGATTCAGCGCGCGCGCCACGGCGCCATCAAGCGCGTCAAGCGGAAGGCTCAGCAGCAGCAGAAGGCCGCCAGCCAGGAACTCGCCCCGCGCGATGAAGAGCGAAGCCAGCGCCACCAGCAGCAGCCCGAACACGGTGATCCAATCCGGTTGGATGCCGAAACGGGCGACGACAAGGGCGCAGCGATTCAGAGGCGCGCTCGTCAGATTGCGCAGGCGATCGGTGAGCGTCATCACAGCGCCAATCGTCTTATCCAGCCTTGCCAGGCACTGTCGGCTTCGCTACACTGGGCGCGAAATTGTCGGGGCGTGGCGCAGCCCGGTAGCGCGCACCGTTCGGGTCGGTGAGGTCGTGGGTTCAAATCCCGCCGCCCCGACAGCATCACGACGGCTGTGGCGCTCGCCCGGCGCGGCGTCATGGCGCGGTCGCCGCCAGGCGCTTGCCGACATCCCCGCCCCGGCCGCGCAGCCAAGCCCACAGAAACACGCCCGGCAGCAGCGCCACGCAATAGAGAATGCCGCCCATAAAGTTTGGCAGCGCTGGATTCATGACGAAGAGGCTGCCGGCGACGGCGGTCGAAATGATGACGCCGAGATTCATCGCGGATTGATTGAGCCCGAGGACGGCCCCGCGCAGTTCAGCCGCGACCGTCTTGGTCAGCAGCGACTGCAAGGGCGGGAATAGCAAGCCGCTGCCCAAGGCGAATATCGCAAGACTCAAAGTGCCTAGAAGCGGTTCAAGCGCGGCAGCCAGCAGAAACATCGAAAGCGCGCGCGCAGCCGCCCCGATCAAGACAATCTGCGTGTCGCTGTATCGTCTCAAGGCGGCCGGCAGCACGAAGATCTGCGTGAGAAACTGGCCCAGGCCCACCACCATCAGCATGAGCCCGACGCCCAGGCTGACCGTCTCGAAGTCGCCGCCGGCGAAGAGCACCGCTTCGGCGAAGAGGGCGAAGGCGCCGATGAGCAGCCCCATGCCAAAACGCGAAACGAAGGAGATGATCAGCACCGCCACGAGCGGCACGTTGCGCAGCACGTCGGCGGCGCCCAGGCGCGCTGTCTCACTGTCGCGATTGCGCGCCATGTCGTCGGCGCTTAGCGATTCCTCCAGCGTGAACCAGGTCAGAAAGACGGTGACCAGCGCCGCGGCCGCCGCAAAGATGAAGGGAATCTGGGGACCATATTGGCTCGCGAGCAGGCCGCCGACAGCGGGCCCCACGATGAAGCCGAGCCCGAAAGCCGCCATCGTATAGCCGAGCGCCTCGGTGCGCCGTTTTTCCGGCATGACGTCGGTGACGTAAGCTTGGGCGACGACGATATTGCCGCCGGTGACGCCATCCAGCACGCGCGCGAGAAAAAGCATCGCCGCCGACTGGGCGAAACCGAGCATCAGGAAGGCGATGACCGTGCCGACCTGGCTGATGAGCAGCACGGGCAGTCGGCCGCGCCGGTCGGATAAGCGCCCGATAAAGGGGCCAGCCAGGAATTGTGCCGCGAAAAAGGCGGTGATCAGCAGCGTGATGACCTGGGCGTCCATGGCGAAGACGGATTGCGCGTAGAGCGGCAAAATAGGATGCACCATCGACGTACCCACCATCTGCACGAAGACAATCAGCAGAATGGTGAACAGGCGGCGATCAATCAGCGCGGGTTTGAGTTTCAATTAGAGCTTTTCCTGCGTCTCTCCGCGGGGCGCATTGCGTTATGATATGCCAAAGTTGGCGCGAGCGTTAGTGACAATGCGCTCGACGATGTTATGATAAACTTGGAGAGTCGGCGCGGACGAATGGAGGCGGTGTTGACAGCGACGCTTTATCTCATGCGGCATGGGCACGTGCATAACCCGAGCCATATCCTCTACGGACGCATGCCCGGCTTTTATCTCAGCGATCTCGGCATCCAGCAGGCGCGGGCGGCGGCGGACTGGCTGGCGGACAAACCGATACGGGCGATTTACAGCAGCCCGATGGAGCGCGCGCGGCAGACAGCCGACATCGTCGCGGAACGCCAGGACGGACTGACCGCGAAAGTCGACGAGCGGATTATCGAGGTGCTGACGCCCTACGAGGGGCGGCCGACGGCGGAGCTCGCGGCGAAGGGCTGGGATCTCTACAGCGGCAACGAACCGCCCTACGAGACGCCGACGCTGGTATTGGAGCGCGTGCTGGATTTCTTCGCGCATGTTTGCGGCGCCCATGCCGGCGAGAGCGTGGCCGCGGTCGCGCATGGCGATATTTTGGTCTTCCCCTGGCTCTTCGCCCAAGGCCTGCAGCCGGAAGCGCTGATGAAAGATCGGCTGGTCGAATACGCGCTGCCGGTCGATTATCCGGCGACGGCGTCGATCATGACCTTTGAATTCGCTGGGCCGCCGCGCGAGACCTTGCCAATCGTCAGTTACGACCGCCCCTACGGAAGAGCGCTAGAATAGCGGCGCGAAGGGATTGTAGGCTCGCCAGCGCGCTTCCGCTTCCGCCAGGCGATCGCGCTGGACTTCGACGCCAATGCCCGCCCCGTTGGGCAGATTCAAGCTGCTGTCTGGCTGCAAGACAAAGGGCGGCTCGGTGATATCGGGATCGAAATAGCGATCGGTCGCCGAGATGTCGCTGGGCAGCGTCACGCCCGGCAGCGCGGCGATAGCCAGATTGGCGGCGCGGCCGATGCCCGTTTCCAGCATGCCGCCGATCCAAAGCGGCGTCCCCCGCTCGCGGCACAATTCGTAGATTTTCAGGCTCTCGCTGAAGCCGCCGACGCGCGTCGGCTTGAGATTGAGGATTCTCCCCGCGCCAAGCTCCAGGGCGACGCGCCAGTCATGCGCCGAATAGATGCTCTCGTCCAGGCATATCGGCGTGCGCAGCTGCGGCTGCAATCGGCTGTGGTCGAAGATGTCATCGTAGGCCAGCGGCTGCTCGATCATCAGCAGGTCAAATTCATCTAGCTTTCGCAGGCGCTCGGCATCGGCCAGGGTGTAGGCGCTGTTGGCATCCAGCATCAGCATGATATCGGGAAAGCGCTGACGGACGGCGCGCGCCAGGTCGACGTCCCAGCCCGGCGCGATCTTGAGCTTGACGCGCCCATAGCCCTCGTCCACCCGCTTCTGGATGAGCGCCAGCTGCGCCTCCAGCGAGTCCTGGATGCCGATGCTGACGCCGACCCTTGCCGAGTCGCCCGGGGCGTTGCCCGGCGGCAAGTGCGCGGCGAAATAATCGGCCAGGCGCATGTCGTTGGCTTTCGCCATCAAATCCCAAATCGCCGCTTCGACGCCGGCGCGGGCGTGATGATTGCCGCGGACCGATTTCAGGACTTCCTGCGTTTGGGTTGGCGAATCGAGGGTCGCGCCCAGCAGTTTGGGGATCAGAAAGTCGCGGGTTACGTGCAGCGCCGTCAGAATCGTCTCCGCGCCGTAGGAGGGCTTGGTTTTCAAGGCCGTCTCGCCCCAGCCGACTATGCCATCGCTATCGATCGCCTCGACCAAAATGGCGCACTTGTAAGGCTCCGCGCCGAAGCTGGTCTTTAGCAGCTCGACCAAGGGCAGCGCGATCACATGCAGGTTCACCTCGCGAATCGTGATTGACTTCACGCCAGCCTCCCCGTCCTTGGCTTTTGGGCGCCAGCATTGTAGCAGGCGCGAGCGATGGGAGGCAGGCGCGGGTCTAACGCGGCGCGAATTCGGCTGCGGGCCTGCCGCCACTATATAACTTGCATAAGAAACTTGGGAAAAGCCCTGTAAGAACTGCCCAAGTCGTGTAGTCTGAGAGGTGAAAGGCGCAAAGGGATCGGAGGACGGACATGGAGAATTTGAGCATCATCACGCCGAGCCTGCACAAGCAGCGGATGGACGAACTGCTGGAAGAGGCGAAGATCGAACGCTTCTTGAACGACAAGAAGAAGCGCAAAGCCCTCGACTGGCAGCACCGGCGACTCCAGCGCGGCCGCAAAGCCAATTGAGCGGGACGGCGGCGCCACTAGGAAGCCTCGCAAACGCGGGGCTTCTTTCATTTCAAAACGCCGCGGTCAAATTGCCCGCCGCGCCACCTGGCTCTATAATCGTTGTCATTATCGCCGACTCGAATTTCTGCGCATGAAGACCTCGCTTCTCGTCATTTTTCTATTACTGGTGTCCGCGCAGAGCCACGGGCAAGGGGCCGCGCGGACCGACATGCAGCGGCACAGTTGGGCGGTCTTCAGCCAGCGCAGCCAGACGAATCCGGCGCAGACCGAGCTGACGTTCATCGACCTCCTCAGCGGGGATAGGGCCCGGCTGACCACGCCCGGCGAGAGCTTCTCGCTGACGGCAAATGGCGTCATTTTCCTTGACCCGCTCTCGCGGCAGGTGAAGCTGGCGAAAGCCGATGGCATCATTCGCGATCACCCCTACATCAAGCTGGCGCCGGACGCGAGCCACGTGGAATGGGCGGTCTCGCCCGACCTCGCTCATATCGCCTGGTCGGTGAGCCGGGCAGAGGGCGACGGGCTGATCACGGCGACATGGCTTGCCGATGTGGCCGCGGGCGAGATACGCGAACTGCTGGTCTATGGTCCGCGCGCCGGCATTCGCCTGAAACCCCTCGGCTTTGGCGCGGAACGGCACACGCTATACCTGGAAGCCTTCGCCGACGGCAGCGAGAGCCACAGCCCCTACCAACGGCGCGCCGGGCTCTTCTCGCTGGCGTTGACGGAAGGCGAGCTTTTCACGCGGGCGCTGCCAGCCGACCCGGCTTGCCTTTGCGCGGTCGGCTTCGGCGGGGGCTTGATGCTGCGCCTGCTGCCCAACCGCGAGCGGAAGGGGCTTGATGTTGAAGTCACCCGCCTGGAGAGCGGCGAGCGGCAAATCGTGCCAGCCCTTTCCCGCGACGGTTACAGCGAGGGCGGCGCCATCCTTGTCAGCGCCGATGGCAAGCGCGCGGTTTACGCCTTGTCGCGGATTGAGAAAAACGCCTCGCCGTCTGAGATTCGCTCCGTGCTCGCGCTGGTGGATATCGACGCCGGGCGGCAGCGGATCGCCAGCAGCCCCATCCCCGCCCTGCTCCAGCCTCTCGGGTTCACGGATGAGAATCGGGCGGCGCTCTTCACGACGCGGCGCGGCGATGTTACCTGGAAGATCGATTTGGAAGACGGCGGGCTGATCGAAGTCGCGGACGCGGTATATCTCGGCGTCATCGGCGATCGTTAAGACGCGCGCGGGCGGGCGAACTTGGGGCGATTCGCCCAATCCCAGACGGCGTCGGCGATCTCCCAGACGGCATCGGGGCGGGCGATTCTGCGGGCGTTCGCGGCGCGCTGCCGCAGCATTTCCGGCTCTTCCGCCAGCCATTCGCGGATGCGCTCCGCCACCTTCTCCGGCTTGGGCAAATAAACGCCCGCCTTGTTCTCGGTGACCAGGCGCACGTTGCCCGTCTCTTGCCCCGGGATGCGGTCGCTGATGATCATCGGCAAGCCGGCGATTGCCGCTTCGCTGATGGTGGAGGGACCGGCTTTGGTGACGATGATATCCGAAGCCGCCATGAGGCGCGGCATCTCGTAGTGGTTGCTGACGAAGCCGAAGATGCGGCGCGGGTTGATCCAGTCGCGGTTCTGCAGCCTCGTACGCAGCTCCTGGTTGCGGCCGCAGATCACCAGCAGCTGCGCCTCAAGCGGCCTGGCGTCCAGCGCCTCGACCATTTTGTGAATCGTGCCCATGCCCTCGCCGCCCGCCACCAGCAGCACGGCCGGCAGCTGCGGATCCAGGCGGAACTCGGCGCGGGCCGCTTCTTTCGTGGTCATCGAGTTGAGGAAATGCGGATTGACCGGCAAACCCGTGATCTGCATCTGCGATGGCGCCATGCCGAGGCGCAAGCCGCGCCGATACGCGCTTTCAGTCGGCACGAAGCAATGGTCGACGCGCGGGTCGTACCAGAAGGACGGCGTCGTGACCAAATCGGTGACGACCGTGAGGAATGGCGGGCGCGCGTCCAGCGTGAGAAAGGCGCGAAACGAGGGATTGCCAATGACGGAATGGGTGCAGACGACGACATCGGCTGGATGATCGGCGACGATGCGGCGCAGGATTCGGCGGTTGTTGCGATAGATGAACTGGCGCGCGAGGCCCGTCCGCCGCCGGCCGTCAAAGCTGTGATAAACCAGCGCCCACAAGAACTTGGATGTATTCACGACCCGCGGATAGAGCTCCGGCTGTTTGTTCAGGGGCCACTTGCAGGCGCGCAGGACGTCCACCGCGTCGAAATCGACGGCGTCGCCATAACGGATCTTCATGGCGTCCTGGATCGCCTGGAAAGCCGAGCGGTGGCCGCCGCCGGTATCGGAGAAGAGGAACAAGACTCTCTTGGTCAAAGGACTGTCCGAACGCGATGGTCTCGCATAAGCCCAGGCATGGCCGCGGCGCGGGAACCTGGCGCTGCCACTACTGTAACACGCTTTGCCCTTTCTTGAACCATGTACGGCGCGCGGACGCATCACAGGCTGGCCACTGCGGCTGCCGGGCGAGTCAACCCCGCCGCCGAACCACCAAGGCGCGTGTAGGGGCGACCTACCACGCCGCCCGCAAAATCCCAATCGCCGCCCCCGCGTGTAGGGGCGACCTACCATGTCGCCCGCAAATCCCATTCGCGCCCCCGCGTGTAGGGGCGACCTACCAGGTCGCCCGCCAAATCCCATTCGCCGCCCCCGCGTGTAGGGGCGACCTACCAGGTCGCCCGCCAAATCCCATTCGCCGCCCCCGCGTGTAGGGGCGACCTACCAGGTCGCCCGCCAAATCCCAATCGCCGCCCCCGCGTGTAGGGGCGACCTACCATGTCGCCCGCCAAATCCCATTCGCCGCCCCCGCGACGCAAACCTCCCCCCATTGCTATGGGGGGACCGAGGGGGGGTGGGCGAGACAAGTCGCGCACCTACGGAAAACACGATGCTGTGATTTGCGGGCGACATGATATCTCGCCCCTACAGGTTGCGATTGTGGCGGATGGCGGAAGCGCCGGCGGGGCGGGGGGCGCTATTCGCCGCCATCACCGATGTCGCAGCCGAGAGGATGCGTGCAGGGGTCGGGGTCGCCGGGGATGAAGCCGATTGTGCTACTGTCTTCGTCCGTCCCGCGCCTATCTATGCCATCATCGTAGCTTCCCCCGCCGCCACTGCCATTCGCGTCCCCGCCATTGCCGCCGCCACCGCCGCCACCGCCATTCGCGAAGTGGTGCGCCTGGAAATAAGCCGAGCCGTCCGCCGCGACAACGCACTGATAATCGGTGACATTCGCCTTCTCATCCTTGACCGGCAAGCCATGCCCGGAGACATCGACGCTGGCGGGAATCCACTGCCCCTCCGCGTAAGGCCCGCAGCCGGTCGCCGCTTCCTCCGCCGGTTCGGGGGTGGCCGACCAGTCTTTCAGCGCGCCGCCGGCATTGTTGTCGATGGTCTCGGTGATGGCGAGCAGGCTCTCGGAATCGGCATCGAAGAGCGCCAGGAAAATCTGCCCCTGCGCCATGCCCTTCGTGCCTGGCACGCAGAAGAGGTCGGCTCGCGCGCCGGGCAGCTTGTTGGGATCGCATTGGCCGTCAATCGCGTCTTCGTCCCAGGCGATCTCATGCGTGTCGATGAGCGCGGCGATAGTCTCGGCGTCGAGGTCGTCCAGGCGCAGGCGGGTCGTCCCGTTGTTGACGCGCTGGAAGGGGAATTTGATGTCGGCGTCGGCGCTGAGCTTGGGCTTGCCGTCGGCGTCGACATTGCGGAAGCGAATCCAGCCGAGTTCGTAGGTGCGGAATTCCAAGGCGAGGATCTCGGGCGTGTCGGGCGTGTCGCCGGTTTCGTTGGATTGGGCGTGGATGCTGGGCGCGAGGCAAAGAAAGAGGATGAGTACGAGCAAAGCGCGGGGCATGGCGGGTCTCCGGGTGGCTAGATTATGGGACAGTATAGCGCGTACTGTGTCGGATGCAAAACATCCCGTCTGCAAGCGCCGACCCTCTTTGCGCGACCTACCACGCCGCCCGCAAATCCCAATAATCAGGCCCTCTGTAGGGGCGATTCTGTGAATCGCCCGCAAATCACAAACATCAGGACCCCTGTAGGGGCGATTCTGTGAATCGCCCGCAAATCACAAACATCAGGACCCCTGTAGGGGCGAGTCTGTGACTCGCCCGCAAATCACAAACATCAGGACCCCTGTAGGGGCGATTCTGTGAATCGCCCGCAAATCACAAACATCAGGACCCCTGTAGGGGCGATTCTGTGAATCGCCCGCAAATCACAAACATCAGGACCCCTGTAGGGGCGATTCTGTGAATCGCCCGCAAATCACAAACATCAGGACCCCTGTAGGGGCGATTCTGTGAATCGCCCAAAGAGCTTCATTAATCGCAGAGGGCGCAGAGAAATCGCTGTGCCTCTGTGGCAAAATCGGTTTGCGGCATTTGGGCGGGACGCGGGGGTTTGCAGGCGGGCGTTACAGCGTAACGCCCCTACAGCGATCCTGATTCCGTGACCGGCGGGCGATTTACAAAATCGCCCCTACAGCGGCCTTGGTGATGCGATGCCGTGATTTGGCAGGCGACATGATATGTCGCCCCTACAGAGGACTTGGTGGTTCGATGGCGGGGCGGGCAAATGTAAAATCCCCATCAGCGTTTAGCAATTCCGCCTGAAATCGTGTATATTTTGCGTACGATGACCTAGCGATTCGAGTTCAAATTGCTTGACCTTAACCCAATCACCATCATCATCAATCTCATCGTGCTCGGCGTGGCGATGACCGCGCACGAATTCGCGCACAACTTCGTCGCCTGGAAGATGGGCGATGACATGCCGCGCCAAATGGGCCGGCTGACGCTGAACCCGCTGGCGCATATCAACTGGGTCGGCTGGCTGATGTTCGCCATCATCGGCTTCGGCATACTCGGCAGCGCGCCAATTTCGCCCGAAAGAATGCGCGACCCGCGAAAGGGCTACCTGGCGGCGGTGGCGGCCGGTCCCTTGTCCAATCTGGGGCTGGCGCTGGTCTTCGCCATCATGCTGCGCTTCAGCGGCTTGAGCGCGCATGGCTTGCTGGTCTACCGCGGGCTGGCGCCGATGGCCGACCCCCTCAGCGTCTTGGCGGCGCTGCTTTACGCGATGGTCTTCTGGAACATCCTGCTCTTCGTCTTCAACATGATTCCGCTTTTCCCGATTGACGGCTGGCATATCGCGCTGAGCCTGCTGCCGGGCAGCTGGCTGACGCCCATGCAGATCCCGGTCGTGATCCAGCGGAATTTGCGCCCGCTGGCGGAGTTTCTGATGCGCCCGGCCTTCAAATGGCGCGACTGGCAAATGGCAAGCTACTACGTCTTCATCGCGCTGATATTCATCTCGTTCGTGCCCTTTGGCGGCTTCAGTCCATTCAGCCTCTTCATCGGGCAGCCGACGAGCGCCCTGCTCCGCTTGCTCCTTTTCTAGCTTGATGAGCGCAGCGCGTCGACGACTGGCGCAAGGTTTTGGCGCGCTCTTCGCCTTCGCGCGGGCGCCGGATCTGGCGCTGGCCAAGCCGCATCTCAGCGCCTGCGAATACCGGGCTTTCCGCGCCATGTCGCGCTCGGATCAGCTGCACAGCCTGCAGGTTCTCGAGAAAACGCTTGCGGCGGATTCGACGGCGCCAAAAGCCTTGATTTGCGCGGCGCTGCTGCACGATGTCGGCAAATCGCGTTATCATCTTTCGGTCGCGCAGAAGTCGGCCGCCGTCATCATCGAGGCGCTTTCGCCAGGCCTGTCCCGCCGGCTGGGCGAGCGCGAGACGATCAATTTCTGGCGGGCGCCATTCGTCCTGCGCCGGCATCACGCGAAATGGAGCGGCGAGATCCTGCGCGAATGCGGCGCGGACGCCGATACGATCTGGCTGGCGCGGCATCATCAGGACGCGGCCGAGCGCTGCCGCGATCATCCGCTTCATCCGCTCTTGACCCGCCTGCAATTCGCCGACGGCAGAAGCTGATTCTCCTCATTCTTCGTCGGGGCGCGGCCGCGGCTCGCCCTTCGCCTCCGCAAAAACGGACCTTGCAGCGAAAGGTCCCGGTTGTTCTCGGCGAAGACTGAGGCTGGCTATGGAAACTTCATCCTTTCCTGCGATATAGTTGGCACGGCGAAGGCAGCGGATGCGCGAGGACTTGACTATGGCAGAGATAAGGGTCGCGATTCTGGGATTGGATCGGCTGGGCGCCTCGATCGCGCTGCGACTGCGCGCGTATGTCGAGAACGGCGGGAAGCACCGCTTCCAGATCGTCGGCTACGACAGCCGCGAAGACTTTGAAAAGCCGGCGCGGAAGCTCAAAGTCTTCGACAAGGTGGAGCGCCAGGCTTACGCCGCCGTCGAATCGGCCGACCTGGCGATCATGAATCTGCCTTATGAAGACCTGAAAGCGGGTTACGAGATGGTCGCGCCAGCGCTGCGGGATGGCGCGGTCGTCCTGGATACGGCTGTCATCAAGCAGCCTTCGATCAAATGGGCGGCGCAATACCTGAGCGGCGAGCAGCACCTCATCGGCTTCACGCCAGTCGTCAACGCCGATTATCTGCTGGAGCATCAGCTGAGCCCGGAGCATGCCAGCGACGACTATTTTCACGCCAGCACGATTTATCTGACGCCGTCGGTCAATAGCATCAAGGAAGCGATTGATCTGGCGGTCAACTTCGCGCTGATCCTGGATGGCAAACCCCATTTCCTTGATCCGGCCGAACATGACAGCCTGACGACCATCACGGAAGAGATCCCGCAGCTGCTCAGCGTCGCCGCCTATGCGGCCGCCATGAACCATCAAGCCTGGGGCGATGCGCAGCGGCTGACCAACCCGCCCTTCAACGTCTTGACGCGCTACCTGCTCACGCACCACCCCGACGCGCTGCGGGATGAATGGCTGGCGAACCGCGACTCGCTGGCGCGCGCCATAGACGAGCTCGTCGCGACCCTGCGGGGGGTTCGCGATCGCTTGGCCGCGGGCGATGAGAGCGCGATCGAAGCCTTCTTGATCGCCGCGTCCGATGATTACCAGGAGTGGATCAACAAGCGCCACAAAGGCGACTGGGACGAGGGCGCCTCCACGCGCGCGCAATACGATACGTCGATTTCTGGCACGCTATTCGGCAGCGCCATCTCCAGCCGGCTCTTTGGCGGCAATAAAGACGGCAAGCGCTGAGGACTCGGCGGGGCCCCCAGCGAGCCGATCCCCGCGCCAGATTATGAACGTCGGCGGGCCTGCCCCTGCAAACTTCAATCATCGAGGTTGCGTCGCCCGCGGCGCGATTTGACCTGAATTACACGCAAGCGAAGCGTCCACTTTACTGGATGCGGACCTTAAAGACCCCTCCACCATAGTGAGGGAGGGCTTAAAATGCGTGCAATTGTCGCGCTTCTCCCCGTCCCTCGTTCTGGGGGCAAGGGGCCGGGGATGGGGGCTAAGCCCTCGACGCCTCGCGATTCGCCACGCCCGAGCAAGAAACCATTTGACCGCTGGCGGCAAATCGGATACAGTATGCGGTAGCGACACTTATTCAAGGCACGTTTCGCTGCCGAACAGACTCTTGAAGAAAAGGGGGCATCCCGCCATGAAACGAATAACAGGCATTTTCATTCGCGCGCTCTTGCTGCTGGCGCTGCTGCTGAGCTCCGCCGTCGCCGGGGCCCAGGACACGGCGCCAAGCGAAAGCGCGACCACCCCGCCCTTCATCGGCATCCGCTATTGGCCTCATGACGAGGGGCTCTTCGTCACGGGCATCATCCCCAACACGCCAGCCGCCGCCATCGACCTGGAAGCGGGCGATATCGTCACGGCGGTCAATGGCGAAACCATCCGCGTGGACACGGTGCGCGATGTCGTCTGGAAACACGATGCCGGGACGACCGTCTCCATGTTTATCGACCGCGACGGCGCCCAATTCTCGCAGGACCTGACGCTGATGGCGCGCCCGGCGGATCTCTTCGAGAATCCCGACTACGCGATGCCGCTGGAGCTGTCGGCTGTGGGCTTGGTCGTGGGCGAATGCGAAGACTTGCTGCTGGTGCTCGGCGCCTTGTCGGGCTCCGAAGTCGCGACCGCCGGCTTCCAGCTTTACGACGAAATCGTCGCGATTAATGGCGAGTACGTCAATACGATTGGCGAAGGCGATGCCGCCGTCTCACGCTTGCGCGAAGGCGATACGCTCAGCTTCCTCGTGCTGCGCGGCGACCGTGTTCTGGTGATCAAGGTTTTCGCCGAAGATCTGCGCCGGCGCGATCCCCGGCGGCGCCCGCCCCGGCGGCCGCATCCACGAATCGAGGTTGAACGCGCCTACGTCTCCGAGAATATCGAGCTCGGTTATGGCGATGGTTTCGTGGTCGTCAGCGAATTGAACCCCGCGCACGAGCTCTATGCCGCTGGCTTGCGCCAATTTGACCTCATCACGGAAGCCAATGGCGCGCCCGTGGAAGAGGCGGCCGGTCTCTACAGTGGCGAGACGATTGCGCTCACCGTGCAGCGCATCAACGGCTCGCTGACCTTCGAAGCGCCAGTATCCGCGGCGCCGCTGCTGATTTATGGCGATGTCGAGCCGGTCGAGCAGGATCGCTCGCAGTGGCTGGGCTTGCACGAGAAGCAGGTCAGCCTGGGCGTGCGCTACTGGCAGCTGGAGGCGGACAGCCCGCATTTTGAGGGCACGGGCCTGTCGCATGGCGCGCTGGTGGCCGAGGTGATCGAGGGCCTGCCGGCTGCAATGGCTGGCCTGCAGGAAGGCGATATCATCGCCGCGGTCGCTGGCGAGCCGGTCACGCAGGAGATTGACCTGCGCAACCGCATCTACTTCCACGAGCCGGGCGAGTTGGTCACGCTGGATGTGCTGCGCGATGGCGCGATGCTGCAGGTAGAGGTCGAGCTGCGGATGGCGAGCAAGTAAGCGGCCGCAAGCTAGGAGTTTCAAAAGCCCCTGTCAAATTGACGGGGGCTTTTTTCGTTGAAAGCATTGGAAGGTGATGATGGTTTACGCGCTGCGGGAATCCCAGCAATTCGTAACCGACCTGAAGAACCTGGATCCAGTAATCCGAAAGCGCGCCAACAAGAGCGTGAAACAACTCGAGAACGATCCATATTATCCTGGTTTAGATTCACACTCGCAGGAATCCATTCACAATCGCAAGGCAATGCGTTCACGCGTCAATGACAATTTCCGCATTCTTTGGGAATGGGATGGCGGCGGCGTGATCAACCTGTGGCGCGTCGCCAAGCACGACGTTATCGACGCGATGGACTCTCTGCCGACGGAAGCGGGCGCGAACTGGAGATTTATCCGTCGGAACGACGTCGACGGCAGCTCCGTTTTGCGACACGACTGGCGCAATGACCTCCGGCAGCCACAGCCATTCCGCAATGTGCCGGAGAATCATTTGCGCTTGTTCGGCGTTCCTGATGAACGGCTTGGCGAGATCAGAGCGCTCTATGACCCCGAAGAACTGTGGGACATGCCACTCGATGAGAATGTTCAGTACACGCTATACGATGTACTAACGAAGGCGGAAGACTGGACGGCGGATTCGCTCCTTGATACCAGCCAGTTGCTATACCGAGCCACGGCCGACCAATTGGAAGGCTACTGCGAAGGCAAGATCAAGCGGCTCTTGCTGAATTTGAACGAGGAGCAAGAAAAATATGTGACGATAGACGCCGGCGGGCCAGTGCTAATCAAGGGTGTGGCGGGCAGCGGAAAAACGACTATCGGCTTGTATCGAGCGAACTACCTGGCGCGGCAAATCGAAGAGCGGCGGCGCTTGTTCGGCGAAGACACAATGATTTTACTTATTACATATACCAAGACGCTGACAAAGGCGCTTGAGCAACTCTACGAGGAGAAGTACGGCGAAATGCCCGCGTCCATTACTATTGCCGCATTCAAAGAGTGGATGCGCGAGCTCTTGAACAGTCGCGAACATAGGCCCGCTGAGGCGACTTTCAAGCAGCGGGAGAATCTTATCGAGGAAGCGTTGGCGGAAGTCTTGAGCGCGTCGCCAGATAATCGCGCAATTCGCAAGCTCTCAACCAGGTATCTCCTTGATGAAATCGACACGGTCATCCGCGCGCGCGGGTTGTATTCATTGGCTGCCTACCAAGCCGTCAGCCGCGTGGGGCGTGGCGCCGGGCTGGACCGCGAACGCCAGCGACCGCTTGTCTGGCGCGTATACGAGCGTTATCAAGCTGAACTGGACGCGCGCAAACTCTTTGATTGGGCTGATCTTGCACGACTTGTAATGAAGCATTGTCAGCCCCTCCCACAGTTTGACGTACTGATCATCGACGAGGCTCAAGACATGCCACCCTGCGATTTGCGTCTGATGACGAGGCTCATTCCCGATTACAGGGAATTGCGCAGCCTTACCCTGCTAGCAGACCCAGCTCAGAGCATCTACTATCGCGGCATTCCCTGGAAGGAAGGCGGAGTTGAGATCCGGGGCGGACGAACGCAAGTATTGGCGAAGAATTATCGCAATACCCACGAAATACTGGTGGCGGCAAGAAGCCTTGCCGAGCGAAGCAAGACACTTGAAGCCGCAAACGAGTATATTCCGCCTACCAGTACAGATAAGCATGGGCCAAAACCGCAAGTCATCCAATATGAAAATATTGAAGACTGCGAAGCCTTTGTGGTAGAAGAAATCGTCAAACTTTGCCAAACCGGGAATTACCGCCCCGGCGACATCGCCATCGCAGCAAGAATGCAGAATCTGTTGAGTCGCTATATGAAAGGTTTATCGAAAGCCCAGATCAACTGCGTTTACTTCCGCAACGATGACTTCCACATCCTTGAGAACGAAGTCAAGCTCATAACCATGCCATCAGCCAAAGGATTAGAATTCCCGGTGATGTTTCTGGTCGGGTTGGGAAGCCGATTTCTGCCTTGGATTCGCTCGAAGGAAACGCAAGCTGAAGACGAGGAAAGCGATCGCAAGCTGCTATACGTTGGCATGACCAGAGCTTCGGAACGGCTCTACCTGCTGCATCCAAAATACTATCGCTCGCCCTTCCTTCACGAACTCGACATGGGTAAAGTTCGCAAGCGCATAATTTGGCTCGCGCCGCCTACTTCGCATACTCCACACGCCGCGTCTCGCGGATGACGTGCACCTTGATCTGCCCCGGATACTGCATATCCGATTCGATCCGCTTGGCGATGTCGCGCGCCAGCTGAATCGAGGCGTAGTCGTCCACCACCTCTGGGCGCACGATGATGCGCACCTCGCGCCCTGCCTGAAGCGCATAGCTCTGGTCGACGCCGTCAAAGGAATCGGCGATCTCTTCCAGCTGTTTGACGCGGCGGATGTATGAATCGAGGCTTTCGCGCCGGGCGCCGGGTCGCGCGCCGGAGATGGCGTCGGCCGCTTCTACGATGAAGGCTTCGACGCATTCTTTTTCGACTTCGTGATGATGGGCGGCGATGCAGTTGACGACCGCGTCCTTGCCGCCATAACGCTTGACGAACTCGGCGCCGATCTGCGCGTGCGTGCCCTCGACATTGTGGTCGATGGCTTTGCCGATGTCGTGCAGCAAGCCGCCGGCCTTGGCGATGTTGACGTCCGCGCCCAATTCCATGGCAATCATGCCGGCGATATGCGCCGTTTCAATGGCGTGCGCATGCTGATTCTGCCCATAGCTGGTGCGGAACTTCAATGTCCCTAGCAGTTTCAGCACTTCCGCATGCAGGCCGTGCATACCAGTTTCGTAAGCGGCTCGCTCGCCTTCTTCGCGCACGATCTGCTCGACTTCCGTCTGCGTGTCTTCCACGAGCTTCTCGATCCGCGCCGGGTGGATGCGCCCGTCGACCACCAGTTTCGCCATCGTCCGCTTCGCCACCTCGCGGCGGATGGGATCGAAGCTGCTGATGGTGACCGATTCCGGCGAGTCGTCGACGACCACATCGACGCCGGTCGCCAGCTCGAAGGAACGGATGTTGCGCCCGTTGCGGCCGATGATGCGCCCTTTCATATCGTCGCTGGGCAGATGCACCACGCTGACGGAAATCTCGTTCACCTGCTCGGAAGCCAGCCGCTGAATCGCCATGGCGATGAGGCTGCGCGCGCGCTGGTCGGCGGTTTCGCGCGCCTCCGCTTCCACCTGGCGGATGATGCGCGCCATATCGTTGCGCGCGTCCAGCTCGATCGAATCCAGCAGCTGCTGTCGCGCCTCGTCGACGGTCATCTGGGCGATGACTTCCAGCTTTTCGATCACCGTGGCTTCGGATTTCTTGATCTGGTTTTCTTTGCGATCGAGGCGGCTCTGGCGCTTGTTCAGCTGTTGATCGCGCTGCTCGAGGCGCTCCATCCGATTGTCGAGCTCCTTGCGCCGGCGCTGTATGCGCTCGTCCTCGTCATTCAGGTCGCGGCGGCGGCGGGAATTCTTGCTTTCCGCTTCGCTGACGCGGCGCCGCGCTTCGGTCTCGGCATCCGCCAGAATTGTCGCCTTCTCGGCTTCAGCCTTGTTCAACAGTTGTTTGGCGTCTTCCGACGCCTTGATGAGAGCGCTTTGTCCTTCTTCCTGCTGCTGGTTCAGCAGCGCCTGCGTCGCCCGGCGGCCGCCGACGACATAGCCAGCGGCGCCCCCGACGAGGGCGGCGACAAGGGCGAGTATAACGGTTGCAAGTAGGTTGACTTCCATAGTGGCTCGACGGTATCCAAGGGATACATTCGTCTTGCTCCTTCCTTTATCTGATCCGGCTGAAACCCACCGATACTAATCCGCATCGTCTGGCTGAAAGTAGCCAGGGTCGTCATGCTCAAGCTGGTCCTGCAAACGGCTGAGAGCGTCGCTGATCGCGTATTCGCCGAAACCGCGCCGACGAAGCAGCGCGCTCAGCTTGTGTCGGAAGACGCGGCGCGGGCTACCTCGATAGCGCGACAGCCGCGATTGCGCCGCCCGAAAAGCGGCGTCGTCCTCATCAAACGCCGAGAGCGCCGCCTCGACGATCTCATCGTCCACGCCCTTCTGCCGCAGCTCGTAGCGCAAGGCGCGCGCGCCCATCGGCTTGAAGCGATCGCGATTGTCCAGCCAAAAGCGGGCGAAAGCCATATCGTCCACATAGCCACGCTGCCGCAATCGCTCGAGCACGGCGATGACAAGCGCGTTCGACGCCTGCTTTTTGACAAGATGACGGCGTATTTCTTCAATACTGCGCGGCCGATACGACAGAAAGCGAACCGCCTGATCGAAGGCGCCTTGGAAGGAGGCCGCGCCCGCCAATTCGTCAATATCCGCCTGCGTAAGCGTCTGCCCCCGGCTTAGCCGCGCCGCCTGCATGACAGGCAGATCCAGCGCGTATTCGTCGTCAAGGAAGAGCTTGACGCGCTCCCCGTCGCGTTGATGCGCTTCCAGGCTGGTGATGACGGGCATCGCTTCCGTCCAATGCAAAGAGCCGCAGTTCATCCGAAGCTGCGGTCCAGACCAGCGACAAATTCGCGAATGCGTCCAACCGCTAGGGTCGCCAGGGCAGCGCCAAAAGAATCAGGCGTCAGCGCCCCGTAGCTCATTGCCAACAGCCTCGGCGCGTCCCGTAGCTGGCATCTCAGAAAAACGCCCGCAATGAATGTTCATCTCAGGCTGATCCCACCCCAAAGACGAGCCGAAAGTTCGCTCGTAATTTGCGCAGCATGTCCCGCAGTCGCGAAATCGGCGCCGCGTTTCCGCTTGCGCGCCTTGCCGAAATCGCTATGGCTATCGCCACCGCCGTCTTTCGCAGCCGATTTCCGCCTGCCAGCCGCGACCTACAATCGGTGGTCTCGATTATTCGTATCCAGCGCGATCGCCAAGACCAATGAAGTATCCAGCGATCATCATCTATTATACTCTAAAAAGGCGCTTGGCAAGTCTGGTGTTTTCGGCGGGAGTGGTGAATTTGTCGGGCATTCCCCATGAGGCGAGACTGGCGCGATGCGTCACCACAGCGCAAATGAGGCGAGACAGAGGACGCCGAGTTTGAGGGAGCTCACCGAGAGAAAAGCAAGGGTTTACTCTGTGCCCTCTGTGGCTCTGTGGCAAATCTTTGTTTCATGATTTACTTGGACGTTGTTCCGTGCAGCCACGGCGTCCTCTGTGCTGAATGACTGTACCGCAATCCCGTCGGCAGAATCTCCGCGACATTCACCGCTGCCTTTTCGACGGCGATCCTTTTGATTGAGGCTTGCCACAGGGCGACAGGATTTCAAAACAGTGCCAGAATTGGCGCATGGCTCGACGGCGCGACTCGGGCCCCGGCGCAATCCACGGGCATAGACGATGGCGAGGCATTCACGCGGCATATTGGTAACTGGCGGCGGCAGCTTCCTGGGCGACAACATCGCTTCCGCCCTGCTGGCGGAGGGCGCAAAGGTGAGCCTGCTCGTCCGCCCGGGCGCCGAAGACAATCTCGGGCCCCTGGCGCAGCGCGCGCGCTGGTCGACGGCCGACGTTTGGAGCCCGGCCAGCTTGCGCGGCAAGGCGCGTTTGCATGCCGCCGTCATCCACACCGTCGGCAGCTTGATTGCCGACCCGGCGCGCGGGCTATCCTATCAGCGGCTGAACTTCGTTTCGGCGCGGAATATCGCCAACATGTGCGCGAGCGACGGCGTCGAGCGCATGATCCTCATCAGCGTCGCCAGCGCCCCCTGGATCAAAGGCGCTTACGTCCGGTCCAAGCGCGAGGCGGAAGCGCACATGGCGCGCATCGGCTTGAAAGCCACGATTGTCCGGGCGCCGCTGCTCTACGCGCCAGGGCAGCGACGCCCGCTCTTTTACCGCGCCTTGTCCTTGCTCGGGGCCAATCCACCGCTGGCCTGGAGCTATCTGGGCCGGGTCGCGCCGCTGCCCGTTGACGAATTCGCGCGCGGCGTCGCCAGGCTCGCCCTCGCCAGCGATGTTGGCAAGACCGTCTACTACGCGCGCGATCTGCGGCGGATCCGGCGGGAAACCCCGCGCCAGGCCGCCGACGCGATCGAAGCTTATCTGCCAACCGCGCCCGCTGATGCAAGCCCCTATGACGCGCTGGACGAAGACTTGCCCTTCGGCTGGTCGCCCGGCGACGAGCCGCGCTAACTTGCGCTTGAATTGAAGCGGGCACGCAGTATAATAGGCGCGTCTGCCGGCGACGTAGCCAAGTGGTAAGGCAGAGGTTTGCAAAACCTTCATTCGTGGGTTCGAATCCCACCGTCGCCTCTTATGCCGTCTCGCGCGCCTTGGCGACCAACGTCAGGACCCCTGCCAAGTCGCCGAAAACTACGCGGCGATCTTCCAGAAGCGCTCCACAAAAGCGCCGGTCTCTGAATCGGCGAAGGCGCGACGCACGTCAGTTTCCATCGCCCCCAAATCCGCCCAGAAGGTGCTAATCTGCGATTCATAGCAGGCGATCGCTTCGATCTTCGCCGCCATATCGGCTTCAGACAAAGCGACATCGGCCGGCTCCAAGGGCAGATCCATAGCCGACAGCGCCAGCTCGGTCGAGCGGTCGGCTTTTGAATAGGGGAACTCGACATAAAAGCGCAGGGCGGATTTATCCGGCGCGCCGCGCATTTGCGTCATTCCCCAGTCGCGCACGATCTGATGATCGACATGATGACCGACGCCCAGGGGCAGGTAGACCATGGTCGCCGTTTCCAGCTCGGGGATTTGAATGCCCTTCAGCAGGCGCGGGGCTGGATCGGCCGGATGCACATCGCCGAAGAGCGACGCCTCCGATGGATAGAGCGCCATATCGCCCGCCAGCCGATAAACGCAATCGGGCAGCGGCACGTGCATGAAGTCGACGCCGAGCGCCCTCGACGCGTTTTCATCTTCGATCTGCCGCTGTCGCAGCGGATCGACGCCCGCCCCCCAGCGCCGATGAAGGTCGGCCAATATCGGCGTATCCGGCAAATCGCCGTGGAAGAGGCCGCCCATCATAGTGATCACGAGCGCGTCATGCCCGGCCCGCGTCAATCGACTGGCCGCGCCGCCACAACTAAAGACGCCATCGTCAAAATGGGGCGAGATGATTACGTGTAGCTGGGGCGGCGTTTCGGCGCTCAATGCGTCCTCTATTCCTCTGGCCGGCGCGCTGCCTTGATTCAAGCCGCGAAATAATCGCAATGCTGACTCACGGGGCAGCGCTCGCAGGCCGGCTTCCGCGCGTGGCAGGTGTCGCGCCCGTGCTGGATCAGCTGAATATGGAACTGATAATAGTCAGCCGGCGGGGCGATGGCTTCCATCACCGGGTGGGCATCGTCCGCCGAGAGCTTCTCGGGCAGGAAACCGAGGCGCTTGCACACCCGAAAAATATGCGTATCGACCGGGAAAGCCGGGCGGCCATAGGCGAAACACAAGACGATTGCCGCCGTCTTCGGGCCCACGCCATTCAGCGAGACCAGCCAGGCTTTCGCCTCGTCCAGCGACATCTCGTTCAGAAAGTGGATGCTGTAGTCGCCCGCCCGCTCGAAGATGACCGCCAGCGCGGCCTGAATCCGCGGCGCCTTTTGATTCGCCAGACCGGCCGGACGAACGGCCTCGATCAAGTCCTGCAAGTCGGCGAATCGAACGGCTTCCCAATCGGCGAAACGGTCTTTCAAGCGGGCGAAGGCGCGGTCGCGATTGACGTCATTCGTGCTCTGGCTCAGGATGCAGCTGATGAGCTCGTCCATGCCGTCTTGATTGCGCGCCCAATCCAGCTCGCCGTAGACCTCGGTCAAGGCGGCGGCGACCGGCGCGTACTTTGCCTTGCGCGCTTCCAAGCGATCGACCTTCTCCAGCGGGTTTCGTCTCCGAGCCATGCGTCAATTGTACAGCCTCGACGGCGCCACGCAAGCGACTGACCGCATGGGCGCATGGGATCAGGCGGCTTCGGCCCGGGGCGATCGGCTCCTCGCCGGCGACAAGCGGTCTTGCGGCAGCAGCTGCCAGGCCGTCAGGGCGATCAAAGCGAAAACCAGCGCCGCCGCCAGGAAGACGCCGCGCATGCCGAGCATCAATGCGACAGTGGCGCCAACGAGAGGCGCTGCCGCCCGCGAGCCGGACATGACCGAATTCTCGAGCCCAAAGATGGCGCCCGCTCGCTCGCTGCCGGCGTAACGCGAGAGCAGGGCGCTGGGCGACGCCACCAGCCCGCCCGCCGCGAAGCCCGCCAAGGCTTGCAAAATGAGCAGCTGCCAGATATCGGCGACGAAGGCTTGCGGCACATAGAATATCGCCGCCGCCAGCGAACAGTAGAGGAGCACCTTGCGGTGGCTGATGCGGTCGCCCAGGTTGCCCAGCCAGACCGCGCCAAAGGTCGCCGCCGCCGCCGATACCGCCATGAACAAGCCGGCGTAGGTGTTGCTGGCTTCGGCGTCGCGCGCGATCAACGAGACGACGAAGAGCGGCGCGATCGGCACGATGACCGTGCGCGCCAAGCCCGACAGAAAACGAATCGCGAGCGCCAGGCTCACGCCCGACGTGCCCAGGATGTCGCGCCAGCCAAGAAAAAGCGACATCGGATCGAACTTGACTGATTCCTTTTCGGCGCTGAAACTCTCCGTGATGCCGCCCAAAACCACAAACCCGCCCGCCATCAGCAGCAAGGCAGTCAAAAAGTAGGGGACATTGTAGCCGAAATGGTCGGCCAGAACCCCGCCCAGGAGCGGACCCACAGCCACGCCAGCCCACAAGGCCAGCTGCAGCGCGCCCATGGCGAAACCGACGCGGCGCCGCGGGGTGGCCGCCGCCACCAGCGCGTTATTGGCGGAAACCGTGCCCGTGACTAAACCCTGCATCGCCCGTATCACGATCAGCTGCTCGGCGGTCTGCGCGAAGCCCATCATCGCCATGGTGATCGCGCCGCCAAACATCGCGCGCATGATCATCTTTTTGCGCCCGAAGCGGTCGGCGGCCACGCCCCAGAATGGCGCCGTGATCATCATGGTCAAGCCCTGTATCGAAATGACCAAGCCCGCCGCCAGTTCCGTGCTCAAGCCGGTCGTGCTGCCCAGGGTCTCGATATGCAGCGGCAGGAAGGGAAACATCATCGAATAGCCGACCGCCGACAAGACCTGGGCGACGAAGGCGACGCTTAAGGTGAATTGCCAGCTGTGCGGGAGCGCGAAGCCGCGCGCGAGCGAGAGGGCGTTCGCCGATATTACTCTGGCCATCTAGTTCAGCCTCGTTTCAAGGGTCGGGCGCCGCATGTTGGCGCCGGCTGACTCTCGCTGTTTTCCCTGCGCCAGAAGCCGTCGATCAGCCGCCAACGGCGACCCCGGCCGCAAAACGGAAAAACTTCCGCTTGCGCTTGCGAAAGAGCCGCCCGCCAATCAGCAGGATCGCCAGATAGTAGATGGCAACCGCGGCGAAAACGGCGCGCAAGCCAAACATTGCCGCGATGACGGAAGCGGTCATTGGCGCCATGCCGTTGGCGAAGGACGATACCGAAGCGTCAAGACCATAAACCGAGCCTTCATCGCCCAGGTCGGTATACTTCGCCAGCATGGCCGCCGGCGCGGACAAGACGCCACCAGCCGCGATGCCGGCCAGCGCCTGCAATACCAGCAGCTGATAGACATTGCTGACCAAAGCCTGAGGCACATAGAAGAGCATCGCCATGCAGGCGGTCAAGATCAAAACGTTGCGGTAGCCCCATTTGTCGCCCAGCCAGCCGAAAACAAATGAGCCGGCCGTGATCGCGATCGACGACACGGTTAGCACCAGACCGGCGTAGCTGCTGGCGCCAGCCGCCATGCCCGCTGGAATCAGCGCCACGACGAAAAGGGGCGCGATCGGCATCACCGAACGCTGGGCGAAGCCGTTGAGAAAGCGCAGCGCGTAGACCGTCTTAACGCCCCGAGTGCGCAGGATGCCACGCCAGGCGCGCATCATGTTCATGGGGTTGAGGTCGAGGCGCTGCCCGGCCGGCGGCGTATACGTCTCGCGCACGCCCAGAGTCACCAGCGCGCCAGCCGCCACCAGCATTACCGACGTAAAGAGGAAAGGAACTTGAAAGCCGAAGCGTTCCGCCAGCAAGCCGCCGACCAAGGGACCTATGGCCGCCCCGCCAAAGAGGCCGACTTGCAGCGTGCCGAGCGCGAAACCGATCCGCGCGCGGGGCGTCTCTCCCGCCACCAGGGCCATGCTCGAGGCGATGATCCCGCTGGTCAAGCCTTGCAGCGCCCGCAGCACGATCAGCGCCAGCGCGGTTTCGGCAAAACCCATCAGCAGCAGGACAACCGAAGCGCCAAAGAGCGCGCGCATGACCATCTTCTTGCGGCCGAACTGATCGGCGAGGCGCCCCCAAAAGGGCATCGCGACCGAGGCGACCAGCGGTGGCGCGCCGATCACCACGCCCGCCAGCAATTCCGGGCTGATGAAACTGGCGTCCCGCAGCGTCTGGATGTATAAGGGCAAGAATGGATAAACGAGGGATATGCCACCAGTGGCGAGCGCCTGCGCCAGCGAAACGATGCCCAGCGTCACAAGCCAGCGATTCCGCGGCTGTGAGTCCTCAGCGTCTTGCATTAACGCGCGCGTCCTGCAACATTTTTTGCAACCCCGAAAAGCGTACACCAGTTCCACCATATTGCAAGCGCCAGTTTCAGTCGATTCCGCGCGAGTTTTTCAACCTGTATTTCCACGCCCAACTATACTAATCTCAAGCGGCAGGCTGAGGCGGCGCAAGCAAAACGCCGGCGGGCGCGAGCAATGGATGGCGCGGAACGGTCGACATCAAGCAGCTGACGGAAGTGCGAAGCGCGCATGTGGCAACCGACAAAACTGGAACTTGAGCGCTTGGAAAAAGCCGAGCGACTGCATGGCGCGGGCGTCGAGCTTTATCCGGCCCGGGTCGAACGCACGCATCAAATCGCCGATGCCGTAAAGCGCTACCTGGATGCCGAAGCCGATTCGCAGGCTGTCGCCCTCGACGTGACCGTCGCCGGGCGCGTCCGCCGGCTCAATAGCAAGGGCAAGGTGTCCTTCGCGCATATCGAAGACGAGACAGGCCGCGTCCAGCTCTTCCTGCGGCTCGACGCGCTGGGCGACGAAAGCTATCAGCGGATCCGGCGAAAGCTGATTGATGTCGATGATTTCGTGCAGGCGCGCGGCGCGATGATGCGGACGCGCACTGGCGAAGTCAGCGTAAACGTCAGCGAGCTTCGGCTGATCAGCAAAGCGCTGACGCCACTGCCGGTCGTGAAACAGCGGCGACTCGATGACGGAGAGATCGTCGAATATGGCGAATTCAAGGATACCGAAAGCCGCTATCGCCAACGCTATGCCGACCTGGCAGTGAACAAAGCGGTGCGCGACATCTTCGTCAAGCGCGCCCGAGCGATCAAGGCGCTGCGCGACTTTCTCGATGGCGAAGGCATGCTGGAAGTCGAGACGCCGGTCTTGCAGCCGCTCTATGGCGGGGCGGCCGCCCGTCCCTTCAGCACGCATCACAATCAGCTGCGCCAGGACCTGTATTTGCGCATCAGCTTCGAGCTTTATCTGAAACGGCTGCTGGTCGGCGGATACGATGCCGTCTACGAGATCGGGCGCGACTTCCGCAACGAAGGCGTCAGTTATAAACACAATACCGAATTCACCATGCTGGAGTTTTACAAAGCCTATATCGATTACAATGGCGTGATGGACATCACCGAGCGCATGTTCGCCTACGCGGCCGAGCAAGTGACGGGCTCGGCGCGGATCGTCTATCAGGGCGACGCGATCGATCTAAGCCCGCCCTGGAAGCGCGTCAGCATCCGCGAGGCGGCAAAATCGCTGCTCGGCTTCGATTACATGGATTACCCCACGCGCGAGAGTCTGTACGTCTATCTGAAATCGCGCGGCCTGGCCGAGGGGCTGGACCCCGCCGATACCTGGGGGCGCATGATCGTCGAGCACATCCTGGGCAATCATATCGAGCGACATTTGATTCAGCCGACGATCATCAAGGATTACCCGCGCGACATGTCGCCCTTCGCCAAGCGGATTCAAGGAACGAGCGAAGACGAGAAAGAACGCCGTTATATCGAGACCCACACCGAGCGCTTCGAATTCTTCATCGCCGGCATGGAGATGGGCAACGCCTTCACCGAGCTCAACGACCCGCGCGATCAGCAAGAGCGCTTTGTCGAGATGAAACGGCTCTATGCCGATGAAGCCGATGAGACGACGCCGCTGGACGAAGATTACCTGAATGCCATGCGTTATGGCATGCCGCCCAACGGCGGGTTCGGCAGCGGGGTCGATCGCATGGTCATGCTGTTGACCGACCAGACCAGCATCCGCGACGTGCTGCTCTACCCGCATTTGCGCGCGCGGCAGCTGACGGAAGCTGATTTGCGCGGGCAATTCATGCTGGAAGCGGCTGTGCGCGGGCTCGAATATCGGCTGGACCGCAAACTGGACGGCACGAAGCGAAAGATCGCGCTCGTCCTTCCCGCCCGCGATATCGGCGTCGAGTTCCGCCTCGCCAACGCGCTGGAGGGCTCGCTGCCGCAGCTGCGGAACATCCGCAAAGCTTTCGCCGGCGCGCTCTTCGTAATAACGGAAGACGCGCTGTATGCAGTCGAGGAGGCGCTTTCGGAAGTCGAGCCGGCCGATTTCTGGGGCTCGCTGGTCTAGGTCGGCCTTGTCGTGTTTATTGAGTTTCTCAAGCCCGAAATCTTTGACGCGATCATCATCGCCAACATCGTCCTGGGCTTGATCGTCGCCGTGCGCCGCTTCCGCAAGGACATCAGCGGTCCCTTGCCAGCCGACGCGCCACAATCGATTCGCGCGGCAATGGCCGCCGACAGCTCGGGCGTTTATTCCGAATCCGCCTGAGACGATGCCCGGCGACGCCTGCGAATGAACAACTATTGTCCGAGCCGCAGGTTAAGGGCAGAATACCCGATAGCAAAGCAAAGCCTGGAGAGAACGACGTCATGCTCGATATCGCGCTGATCCGCGCCAAGCCGGATTGGGTCAAAGAACAGATCGCGACGCTGAACGATGAGGGCGCGCTGGCTCGGATTGACGCGATCGTCGACCTGGATCGGCGGCGGCGCGAAACCCGGACGCGCATCGAGACGGCGCAGGCTTCGCGCAACAAGCTCAATCGCGCGATGGGCAAGCTGCGCGGCAACCGAGCCATGTCAGATGAAGAAAAGGCGAGACGCGCGCACCTGGCTTCTGCGGCGCTGAGGGAAAAGGATTATGATCTGGCGGGCTCGCTCATGGACGGCTCGGCGGCGGCGGAAGCTCAAGCGCAGGTCGCGTCGAAAGCCGCGTTTGACGGGCTCATCAGCGACCTGCGCGGCATGGGCGACGAGATCGACGCCGGCTTCCAGCAGATCGAGGCGATCGAAGCCGAGCTGAACGAACACATGCTTTGGCTGCCCAATCTGCCGCATAAAAGCGTCCCGGTCGCCATTAGCGAAGACGAGAATATCCCCGGGCAAATACAAGGCGTATTGCGCGAGTTTGACTTTGAGCCGCGGCCGCATTGGGAGCTGGGACCTGCGCTGGATATCATCGATTTCGAGCGCGGCGTCAAACTCTCGGGCAGCCGCTATTACACGCTCAAGGGCTGGGGCGCGCGTCTGCAGCGGGCGCTGATCAGCTTCTTCCTCGACGCGGCCCGCGAAAATGGGTTCACCGAGGTTTATCTGCCCTATATCGTTCATGGCGACATGCTCTACGGCGCGGCGCAATTCCCCAAATTCCAGGACACCGTTTTCGGGCTGGCGAATGACGAAAAGTACCTGATCCCGACGGCGGAAGTCGGCATCGCCAACTTGCATCGCGGCGAAATCCTGGAAGAGGCGCAACTGCCCTTGCATTACGCCGCGCACAGCCCCTGCTTCCGCAGCGAGAAAGCCAGCGCCGGGCGCGACGTCCGCGGCATCAAGCGCGTGCATCAATTCGAAAAAGTCGAGATGTTCAAGCTCACCGCCCCCGAAACCAGCTACGCCGAGCTGGAGACGATGACGCGGCAAGCCGAAGCGATCTGCGCCCAGCTGGAGATCCCGTTTCGGCGGCTGGAGATCGTGACCGGCGATCTCGGCTTCAGCGCGACCAAGAAATACGATATCGAGATGTGGTCGCCCGGCTGCGGCGAATGGCTCGAGGTCAGCTCCTGCAGCAATTGCGAAGCCTTCCAGGCGCGGCGGGCGATGCTGCGCTACTATCCGAGCGGGACGCGCAAGACGCGCTACTTGCACACGCTGAACGGCAGCGGGCTGGCGACGCCCCGCGTTTTGATCGCCATCATGGAGAATTATCAGCGAGCCGATGGCAGCATTGAGATTCCAACCGTCCTGCGGCAATATCTGGGTGGCGCGGAGGTCATCACCTAAACCCGGCGCGAGGCCAGGCCCCCTCGAGGCTGACATTCGCAAGCGCCATACCCCAATAGTTGGGGGGCGCGGCGATTTCCTTTGACCGCGATTTCTGGCATGGTCTATAATTGAGACAGGCTGAGGGCGATTTCGCCTTCGTCAGCCCGCCCGCAAAGGTCGCGAAGGAGCGAAATATGGCGTCCGAATCCGTCCTCGAAATCCAGGGACTGTCGAAGACTTATGGCTCGGGCAAAAAACAGACCCTGGCGCTTAAGAACCTGGACCTGAAGGTCAATCGCGGCGAGATCTTCGGTTACCTCGGTCCAAATGGCGCGGGCAAGACCACAACCATTCGCCTGCTGCTGGATCTCATCCGTCCCAGCGCCGGTTCCGCCCGCATCTTCGGCTTGGACATCCGCCAGGACAGCGTCGAGATCCGCCGCCGCATCGGCTTCTTCCCCGCCGAGCTCAGCTTGTGGGAGGGGCGGACGGGCAAGCAGATCATCCACTATGTCGCCAGCGTGCGCGGGGATGCGCGCGGCATCGTCAAACACGCCGACGAGCTGGCGGAGCGCCTGGATCTGGACACCAGCAAACGCGTCCGCGATCTGTCTTCGGGCAATAAACGCAAGCTCGGTCTGGTGATCGGCATGATGCACTCGCCGGAATTTCTCATCCTCGATGAGCCGACCGGCGGGCTCGACCCGCTCGTGCAGCAGACCTTTCACGAGATGATGGACGAATATCGCGCCAAGGGGCGGACGGTCTTCCTGTCTTCGCATGTGCTGAGCGAGGTGCAGGCGATCTGCGACCGCGTCGGCATCCTGCGCGATGGCGAGCTGAAGGCGGTGGAATCGGTCGAGCAGATTACCAATGTCGAGTTCAATTGGGTGGACGTAAAGTTTCGCGACGCGGTCCCGGCCGATTTGCGGCGGCGGTTGGAGAGCGTCCCGTCCATCACCAACGTCAGCGCCAACGGCAGCCGCGTCCGCATGCGCATTGTCGGCGACATTGACCCCCTGCTGCGCGCAATTAGCGGCGGCTATGTCGAAATGCTGCACGTTGAAGAGCCGTCGCTCGAAGAAATCTTCCTGGCTTTCTACAGCGGCGACGAGGAGAAGCGATCATGAGCGGCACTATCGTTGGCGCCACCTTGCGCGCATCCTGGAAGCAGATACTCTATTGGGGCTTGGGGCTTGGCGCGCTGGGCTTGTATATCGATTTCATCGCCTCCAGCCCGGATATCATCTCCGGTTACGCCGAACTGCTGGGTTCCATGCCGCCCGCCATGCTGCAAGCCTTCGGCGCAAGCGACATCGCGCTGCTGACGACATCGGAAGGCTGGATCGTCTCTATCTTTGTCTCGGAGGCGGCGATCTTTCTATCCGTCTTCGCCGTGCTGGCGGGCTTAAGCATCACCGCCAACGACGAACATTCGGGCCTGATGGACGTCATCCTGTCGCTGCCGATATCGCGCGCGGCCTACATGCTGGAGCGCTGGCTGGGTTACGCCTTGATCGGCTTCGCGATTGTGCTGCTCTGCGCGCTGATCACCGTCGCCGGCATGATGGGCTTGAACGTCGATGCCCAGACGGACGTGATCTTCATGAGCGTCATGAATCTGTATCCGGGCACGCTGCTGGTGATGACGGTGACCTGCCTGCTGTCGACAGCGCTGCGGCGGCGCGCGGCCGCGATCGCCCTCTCGGCCGCTTTCGTCGTGCTCAGCTACATCTTCAACATCATTGGCGCTTCCGCCAGCGGCGCCATTGCCGATCTGATGGAGCGCCTGTCCTACTTCAGCTATGTGCATGGCGAAGACTTTGTGCTCGGCGTCTATGACCCGGCGAACACCCTTGTCGTGCTGGCCGCCGCGCTGATTGGCTTTGCCCTGTCGCTCAAATTGTTCACCAGCCGCGATATCGGGATTTAGGAGGCGCTGTCATGATTGGCGCAGTATTTATCGAAACCCTGAAGCAGACCTGGAAGCAGATGGTCTATTGGGGCGTCGGCCTGGCGGCGATGGCCGTCCTCGTCGTCGTCATGGTGCCGCTCTTCAATATGCAGGATATGAAACGGCTGCTGGAGAGCTTCCCGCCGGTGATCCTGGCGATGGTCGGCGTTGGCAGCGAATTGGAAATTTTCGCCACCAACGAAGGTTTCGTCGCCATGGGCTTCTTCGGCAAGTCGGCGCTGATCTTCGCTGTCTATCCGGTCGTCATGGGCATGCGCGTCACCGCCAACGAAGAAGACAGCGGCACGATGGACGTGCTGCTCAGCCTGCCGCTGGAGCGCGCGCGGGTGATCATCGAGAAATTCCTGGCTTATGGCTTGAGCTGCGTCGGCGTCGTCATCCTGATTTACCTGGGCTTGCATGTCGGCGTGATCATCGGCGGCGTCGAGCTGGACGTGGCGCGTCTGCTGGCGATTACCTTTTACCTCATTCCACTCATGGTCTTCATCATGGCGGCGACGGTCTTGGTCGCGGTTTTGGCGCGCCGGCGGACGGTGGCGCTCGGCGTCGTCACCGCCTTTATCATCGCCAGTTACATGCTGCAGACCATCGGGGCGGCGGCGGAAGGCACGGCCGCGGAGCCAATTGGCGCGATCTCCTTCCTCACTTATTACAACGCGGGCGACATTCTGGCGCAGGGTTTCATCTGGCCGCATATCGCCGGCTATGTCATGCTTTCGGGCGCGCTGCTGCTAGCGGCGCTCTATCGCTACGACCGGCGCGATATCAGCGTCTGAGGCGGGCGGCGCGCTGCATGGTTTAATCGGAAAAGAAGCATCATGAAGGCGCCCGTTTTGCGCTGCGGGCGTCTTCTGCGTTATCATGGCGCTACAGGCTTTACCCCCGACAACGCGACAATGAGGAGCAATCTCATGATGCATATCTGCAAGAGACTGGTCGTTTTGCTGCTGCTGCTGACGCTTTTGCCGCTGGCGCAGGCTCAGGACGACATCGTCATCGACTTCTACTTCCCCTCGGCGACCGCCAACGACGCCGAAGGCATCTTCCAGCGCTACGCCGATCTATTCCAGGAGCGGAACGAGGGCGTCACGGTCAATCCCGTCTTCACCGGCAGCTATACGGACACGCGCAACACCATTTTGACCGAATTGCAGGGGGGCGGCGCGGGACCCGATGTCGCCGTCATGCTCTCGATCGATCTCTACAGCTTCGCCGAGGAAGGCTATATCGTGCCGGCGCAGGGATTCATCGACGCGATGGACGATGGCCAGGCGTATATCAGCGATTTCTTCCCGGCGCTGATGGCTAATGGCGTCGACGATGCAGGCAATGTCTGGTCGATTCCCTTCCAGCGCAGCACACCCATCCTTTACTACAACGCCGATCTGCTGGCGGAAGCCGGCTACGATGCGCCGCCGACCAACAACGCCGAACTGGTGGAGATCGCGCAGGCCTTGACCACCGATGATCGGCATGGCTTGCTGGTGCCGGTCGCGGGCGGCTTCCCCATCTGGATGTACCAGAGCTTCGCCATCGCCTACGGGCGCAATATCGTCAGCGACGACCCGACCGCGGTCTATTTCAATACGCCGGAAGCGGTGGCGGCCGTCGAATTCGTGCGTTCGCTGGGCGCGGATCTGGGCGTGGGACCGGCCGGCGGCGCGGCTTGGGGCGACACGCCGGTCGCCTTCATGGCCGGGCAAGCGGCGATGATCTATCACACCACCGGCAACTTGAGCCGCATCCTTGATGGCGCGGAATTCGAAGTTGGCGTCTGGTATCTGCCGAGCGGGCCCGCGGGCGACGATGGCACGGGTTATGGCTCGCCCACCGGCGGCGGCAACCTCTACATCTTCGACGACGGCAGCAAATCCGAAGCCGAAATGGATGCCATCTGGAAGTGGGTCATGTTCTTGTCCTCGCCCGAGATTCAAGCCGATTGGGGCGCGACCACCGGCTACATCGCCGCCAACGCGACCGCCTGGGAGACTGAACCCCTGGCTTCGCGCGCCATGGAATACCCGCAGTACGGCGTCGCCCGCGATCAACTGCAGCATGCCGGCAAGGAATTCTCGAGCTACGCCACCATCACCGTCCAGGGCATCATCAACAAAACGCTGGAGAGCATCCTGACCGGCGAATCGGAAGACGCGCAGGCGGCGATGGACGCGGCGCAAGCGCAGATTGACGGCATTCTCGCCGAATACAAATAAGGCGCCGGCGCCAGTACCATTGGGGGCGGCTGCTTGGGTCGCCCCGGCATGCCCAGCTTGGTCTTGTCAATTTGATGCGCGCAAGTTCACCGCGAAGACCGCTCGTTTCGCGCGTCCTGCCCTATCTGCTGATCGCGCCGACCCTGATCCTGGTGCTGACATTCAATGTGGCGCCGGCCATCAGAACGGTGACGGACAGCTTCACCAAGCCCGCGCGGGGCCTCAACGCGGCTGGCAAGCCGGCCGAATATGTCGGCTTCCAGAACTTCCAGGATCTCTTTGACGACGGGCATTACATGGGCGGGCGCTTCCTGCGCGCCTTTCGCAACACGATTCTTTTCGCCTTGGCGACCGTCGTCATTGGCGTGCCGCTGGGCTTGCTGCTGGCGCTGCTGCTCAATCAGAAGCAGCCCCTGCTCGGCGTCTGGCGCTTCGCCGTCTTCTATCCATCGCTGCTGCCTTTGATTGGCGCGGCCAGCATCTGGTCCTTCATCTTTTCGGACAGCATCGGCTTGGCGAACGCGGTTTTGCGCTCAGTGGGGCATCCAGGCTTGAACTGGCTGGGCGACCGCAACCTGGTGCTGCTTTCGGTGATCATCGTGAATATCTGGAAGCAGGCCGGCTACTTCATGATCTTCTTTCTGGCGGGCTTGCAGAATATCCCGCGCGATATCTACGAAGCGGCTTCGCTGGATGGCGCCGGCGCGTTGCAGCAATTCGCGGCGCTGACGCTGCCCCTGCTCCGCCGGACGCTGCTCTTCGTCAGCGTCATTTCTTTTACCTTCGCCTTTCAGACGGTCGAGCAATTGCAGGCGCTTGGCGAGGGCGGGCCCAACGACAGCGCCAATCTGCTGCTGTATCTGATCTTCCAGAACATTTCCGAGCGCCGAAACTGGGGTTACGTGAACGCGATGACGATTGTGCTTATCGGCGTCGTGCTGACCTTCACCCTCAGCAATTTCCTGCTCTTTGAACGGGACGAGCGCGACCGATGAATGATTCTGGCGGCTTACTGCGGCGCATGGCGGCGGCGGCGAAGACCCTCATCGCGGTCGTCTTTCTGATTCCGCTGGTTTTCACGCTGCTGGTGAGCATCCGGCCTGAAGCCGAACCGGTGACCAAGGGCAATATATTCTTCGGCAGCGAAATCACATTTGAGAATTACGAGCGCGCCCTGGCGATCGCGCCTTGGGGCTTGCACTACGCCAACAGCCTCATCTTCGTCGGCGGCACGCTGCTCGTCCAGCTGGGCACGGTGACCGCCGCCGCCTACGCCTTCGCGCGCATGAAGTTTGTCGGGCGCGACCTGTTGCTAATCGTCATCCTCTTGCAGCTGATGATCCCCTCTGGCGTCCTGCTCGTGCAGAACTTCCGCACGATCAACAACCTCGGCTTATTCGATACGCGCATCGCGCTGATGCTGCCCTATTGGGGGTCGGCATTCGGCTTGCTGCTGCTGCGCCAGACCTTTCGCGAAGTACCGATCGAGCTGGAAGAAGCGGCGCGCATCGATGGCGCGAACCTCGGCCAGGTCATTCGCCACGTCTACGTGACCAATGCGATCCCGGCCTATCTGGCTTTCGCGCTGGTCTCCGTCAGCTCGCATTGGAACGAGTTCCTGTGGCCCTTCATCATCACGCGCTCGGAAGCGATCCGGCCGCTCACCGTCGGGCTGAACAAGCTGATCAAGACCACGGATCAAGGCGCGTTCTATGGGCAGCTGATGGCGGGCACCTTGATCGTCATCGCGCCCCTGGTCATCCTGTTTCTGCTCTTCCAGCGCCAGTTCGTCGAGAGCTTCGCGCGCAGCGGCATCCGCTGATTTCAACCTGTGGCGTGTATAAAGAGCGTACTATAATCGCCGCGCGTCTGGCGCGAGAACATAGGAGAGCCATGGGCTACAAGCAGAGTCTGCTGCGCAAGTTCGCGGCGCGGGAAGCGCGGGTCGCCGTCGTTGGCTTGGGTTATGTCGGGCTGCCGCTGGCGGTCGAGTTCGCCGAAGCCGGCTTCCACGTCATCGGCATGGACGTCGACTGCGAGAAAGTCGGGCGGATCAATCGCGGCGAGAGTTACATTGACGACGTGGAGGGCGAGCGCGTCGGCCGCCTCGTCGACGCCGGCTGGCTGCGCGCCACCGCCTCGTACGCCGACCTGCGCGAAGTCGACGCCATCAGCATCTGTGTGCCGACGCCCTTGCGGAAAACGCGCGACCCCGATATGTCCTTCATCATTCAAGCCGCGCGCTCGATCGCCGAGATCCGCCGCCCGGGCATGCTGATCGTCCTGGAAAGCACCACCTACCCGGGCACGACCGAAGAGATCATCCGGCCCGAAATCGCCGGCGATGACCTCGAGGTCGGCGCCGACGTCTTCATCGCCTATTCGCCGGAGCGCATCGACCCCGGCAACGCCGAGTATTCCGTGCGCAACACGCCGAAGGTCGTCGGCGGCATTACCGAAAACTGCGCCGCGGTCGCCATCGCGCTGTATCAGGCGGCGGTTGATCAGGTCATCGCCGTGTCGTCGCCCACCGCCGCCGAGATGGTCAAATTGCTGGAAAACACCTTCCGCGCGGTGAATATCGCCCTCGTCAACGAAATGGCGCTGATGTGCGACAAGCTGGATGTCGATGTCTGGGAAGTCATCCAGGCGGCCGCCACCAAACCTTTCGGCTACATGCCCTTCTATCCCGGCCCCGGCCTCGGCGGCCACTGCATTCCAGTCGACCCGCATTACCTCAGCTGGAAGCTGAAGACCCTCAATTACAACGCGCGCTTCATTGAGCTGGCGAGCGAAATCAATACCTCGATGCCCTTCTACGTCATCGACAAAATCACGGAAGCGCTCAATAATCAGGAACGCGCCGTTCGCGGCTCGCGGATTCTGATTCTCGGCGTCGCCTATAAACGCAATGTCGATGACGTCCGCGAGAGCCCGGCCCTGGATATCATCAGCCTGCTTCGCCAGCGCGGCGCGGACGTCCGCTATCACGATCCCTACGTGCCCCAGATTCAATTGGAAAGCGATATTCGCTTGCCCTCCGCCCGCTACAGCCAGCAACAGCTCCAGGAGGCCGACTGCGTGGTCATCGTCACCGATCACAGCGCCTTCGACTGGGACGAGATTTCGGCGCATAGCAAAGTCATCGTTGATACGCGCCACGTCTACCGCGATTGCGGCAGCGGGCATATCGTCAGCCTGTGAGACGCTTGGCGCGCGCCCCCGCCCGACCGCTGCGAATCGCGATTGACGCCAGCCGCGCGACCAAGGCGCAGCCGACCGGCGCCGAGCGCTATGCCCTGCGTTTGATTCAGGCGCTGATCGCGGCGAATGAATCGCGCAGCCCGCCCTTCCATTTCAAGCTATACTTCCGCGACGCGCCTTCCCCTCGCCTCTTCGCGAAGTCGGCGCATGTGGACGAAATCGTCATTCCTTTTCCGCGCCTGTGGACGCATTGGCGTTTTGCGGCGGCGCTCTGGCGCGACAGGCCCGATATCACTTTTGTGCCGGCGCATACCCTGCCCTTGCTGTTTCCCGGCGCGGGCTTGGTCACGGTTCACGACCTGGGTTATAAGCATTTTCCGGCGGCGCATCCCGCCTTCCAGCGCGCCTATCTGGAGCTCACAACGCGCTTCAGCCAAGGGCGGGCGGCGCTCGCGCTCGCCGACAGCAGGGCGACCGCCAAGGACCTGCGCGAGTTCTACCGGACGCCGCGGGAGAAAATTCGCCTGGTCTATCCGGGCGTTGACGGCGCTAGCTTGAAACCAACCGCCAGGCACATTGAGGCGGCGCGATTGAAATATGGCTTGCCAGCGCGTTATTTCCTCTTCATCGGCACCCTCCAGCCGCGCAAGAATATCGAGCGGCTCGCGCAGGCCTTTGCGCTGTGGCGGCGTGAAGGCGACGATCGAGAGACGGCGCTGGTGCTGGCGGGCGGGCGAGACGGGCGCTTTGACGACGCCTGGCTGGATGGCGCAAAAAACGTCCGCGTCACCGGTTATATCGACGAGGCGCATAAGAGCGGCTTGCTGGCCGGGGCGATCGCGCTGGTTTTCCCCAGTTTATACGAAGGCTTCGGCTTCCCGGCTTTGGAAGCGATGCATTGCGGCGCGCCAGTCATCGCCAGCAAGACCTCCAGCCTGCCCGAAGTCGTTGGGGACGCGGGGCTGCTGGTCGATCCCCTCAGCGTTCGCGATATCGCCGACGCGATGCGGCGCTGCAGCGATGACGCGGCGCTCCGGCGGGCGCTGGTCGAGCGCGGTCATGCGCAGGCGCGGCGCTTCACCTGGGAAAGGGCGGCGGAGCAGGTCATGGATGCCTTTATCGACCTGGCCACGCCCTGAGGCCGCCCGCCCGGCAATCTGCTAGAATGGACCTGTGCGAGCCACGACGACTTCTATGGCGGACGAGCGCATTCTGCTGGCGCAATTGGCGGATATTGGCGATCTGGTGTTGACCACGCCAGCGATCGCCGCTCTGCGAGAGGCGCTCCCGCGCGCGCGGATTGATCTGCTCGCCTCGGCGCAGGCCCTGCCCCTCCTTCCAGACGGCCTTGTCGACGCGCGGATTCCATTCTTGCGCGGCGGCGGCGGCGCGGGACGCGACTTTTTCGCGCCAACGAACTTAAGCAGGCTGCCCCAATTGCGGGCGCGGCAATATGACACGATCGTCTTCTTTCATCACTTCAGCCTGCGCGCCGGCATCTTCAAATTCTGGCTCCTGGCGCGAGCCAGCGGCGCCCGGCGCATCATCGGCTTGAAAAATGACAACATAGGCTTCCTCACCGATCATATTGTCGATGAGGGATTCGGCGCCCGGCATCAGGCGCAGTATTGGCTGGATCTGGTGGCGCTCTTGGGCGCGAGCAGCCATCCGCGCCCGGCGCAGGTCAAACGCGAGCCGCTGCCCGGCGATTTAGTGCCGGCGACTGCCAAGCCGACCATCGTCATTCACGCCGGCAGTGGCGGATACAGCCGAGCGCGGCGCTGGACGGCGTCGGGTTTCGCCGCGGTCGCCGACAAACTCAAGAAAGAATACGACGCGGAAATCGTCCTGGTGGGCGAATGCGACGATGACAGCCATGAGGTCGCGACGCGGCTGCGCGAGCCGCCGATCAACCTGACCGGAAAAACCAGCTTGCCGCAACTGGCGGAAGTCATCGCCCGCGCGGATCTCTTCATCGGCGCGGACAGCGGGGTCATGCATATCGCGGCGGCCACCGGAACGCCGGTCGTGAGCGTCTTTGGACCCAGCAATCCGGCGGCCTGGCGTCCCTGGCCGCCCGCTGGCAAGGCGACGGTGATTCGCAGCGGCGTCGAATGCAGCCCCTGCAGCTATGTCGGGCAAGGCATCGGCGCGCGCGAAGGCTGCCCGGCCCGCACCTGCATGAAGCTTGTAAGCCCGCAACAGGTAATCGCCGCCGCCCGGCGCGTGCTTGACGGGCGCGGATGGGACGAGCTTGAAGCGCCACATCCTCTCCCCGCCGCAGAGCGCCAGCGGGACGGTCGCGTCAAGATCCTGGGCGTGCCGGTCGACGCCATAAGCTACGACCGCTGGCTGAGCCGGATCGGCGACTGGGTGGCTTCGGGCGAGGGCGCGCGTCACGTCTGCACAGTGAACCCCGAATTCATCATGATCGCGCAGCGCGATCCCATCTTTTTCCAAATTCTGAACCGCGCCGAAATCTGCGTGCCCGATGGCGTTGGCTTGCTTTGGGCGAGCCGCCGCCTGGGCGCGCCCCTGCCCCAGCGGGTCACGGGCTCCGATGGCGTGCCTTTGATCGCGCAACGCGCCGCGGAACAGGGCTGGCGGCTTTTTCTGCTGGGCGCCGCCGAGGGCATCGCCGAGCGAGCGGCCAACGTCCTCCAAGCGCGACACCCGCAGCTCATCATCGCGGGCCTTCACGCCGGCAGCCCGTCCGAAGCCGAAGAGGACGCGATCGTCGCGGGGATAAACGCCAGCGGCGCCGATATTCTGCTCGTGGCGTATGGCGCGCCGGGGCAGGACAAATGGATCGCGCGCAACTTGCCGCGCCTGGACGTGGCGATGGCGATGGGCGTCGGCGGCTCGCTGGATTTTATCGCCGGCGTCGTGCCGCGGGCGCCGCGCTGGATGCGCGCTCGTGGCTTGGAGTGGCTCTACCGCCTGCTGCGCCAGCCCTGGCGTCTGCGCCGCATGCTGCGTCTGCCGCGCTTCGTTTTCGCCATCCTGCGGCAAGGCGCGAAAGCAAAAGCCCGCGCGAGAAGACTGTCTGAATCAGGGCGGCGCTAGGGTAAACTGTGGGTACGACAACCTGCAAAGGACCACGATTCATCCAATGTCGGCGCGACTGAAATCATTGGTGGATGACCTTGCCAAAAGAAGCATTCTGGTAATCGGCGACCTCATCCTGGACGAATATATCACGGGCAAAGCCACGCGCATGAGCCGAGAGGCGCCGGTGCCCGTGCTGGAGCTGCAATCGAAGCGTTATGTGGCCGGCGGCGCCGCCAATCCCGCGGCGAACATCGTCGCTTTGGGCGGGCGCGCGATTCAAATCGGGGTCGTCGGCGAGGACGCGGCCGGCGCGCGGCTGAAGCGGATCCTGGTGGTGCAGGGCATCGACGCCAGCGGCATCATCAGCCTCGCCGATCGACCGACAACGCTCAAAACGCGCGTCCTGGCGCAGATGGGTTTGCGCTTCCCCCAGCAAGTCACGCGGATTGACACGCTTTCACGGCGCGCGGTTGACGCGGCCACGCAATCGCGGGTGATCGATTTCGCCACTGAACGGTTGGCCGAAGTCGACGCGGTTCTGCTTTCGCATTATGGCGGCGGCTTGCTAAAACCAGCGCTCGTACAGCGAGTTCGCGCGCTCTGCTCCGCCAGAGAAATCCTGTTGACCGCCGACGTCCAAGGCAGCTTTGAGGCTTTCGGCGGGCTGGACCTCATCAAATGCAACGCAGAGGACGCCGCGCGTTATCTCAACCGACCGCTCGCGACCGATGATGACTTCAGCGCGGCTGCTCTACAGCTGCAGGCCCAATTGCGCGTCCGTCGCGCGACGATTATCACGCGGGGGGCAGATGGCGCGACCCTGGCTTTTGCTGGCGAGACGGCGCATTGCCCGGCGCCAGCAGTCAGCGACGTCTATGATACGGTTGGCGCAGGCGATACCGCCATCGCCACGCAGACCCTGGCGCTCGCGGCCGGGGCGGGCGCCGTCGACGCCGTCAGGCTCGCGAATGTCGCCAGCGGCATCGTCGTGCGTCATTTCGGCAACTATCAACCGACCGCAGCCGAACTCCGCCACAGCCTGAATGGCGAGTTATGAGACGATTTCGACGAATTCAATGGTATTGCCATCGGGGTCGGCCAGCGAGGCCACCTTCGCTCCCTTATATTCTTCGATCGGGTTGATCTCGCTGCCATGATTCGCCAGTCCCGCCGCCATGACCGCTTCAATATCCGCCACTTCAAAGCGGAACTGCTGGCGATTCTGCTCGGCGATGACGCCAGCGATGGCATTCGGGCAGAAGGTCAGCTTCATGCCACAAAGTTCGCCCGCGTAAAACTGCTCGGCGCCAATATGCACGGTCGCTTTCAGCCGCGCATTGAAGACGGCGTTGTAGAAGCTCACCATCTTTTCCATTTTGACCGCGGCCACTGTCAGCCCAACCAGTCGCATAACCGCCTCCTTCGCCCCGATCAATTCGCGCCAACAACCCAGATGGCGAACGGTCTATCGCAGCGAGACTAAATGTTCAATCCACCTGATCCGCAGTCATTCTTCGAGACCGTCTGGGATATCGTTTTGCAGATCCCGCCCGGCAAAGTCAGCAGCTATGGTCAAATCGCCTCGATGATCCCGCCAGACGCCGACATGCCCCCCGCGCTGATGAAGCGATTGGCGGCGCGCTGGGTGGGCACGGCCATGCGCAAGACGCCACGCGGAACGTCCATCCCCTGGCATCGCGTCATCAACAGCCAGGGAACCATCAGCTTCCCGGCCGGCAGCGCCAAAGCCGAAGAACAGCGGCGGCTCTTGGAGCGGGAAGGCCTCTGTTTTGACGCGCGCGGTCGCGTCGATTTCACCCGCGTCGCCTGGCGCGGCCCCGATGAGGCATATCTGCGGTCGAAGGGTCTTTTGCCGCCGCGCCCGCTGAAATAGGCGCCTAAAATTGAACGTAGCTGTTTTCCGCCAATACAAAGCGATGGGCGTCCGGCATATGCGTGGCGGAGGTCACGCGCGCGTTATCGGCCAGCAGGCTGCGGTCGATCCGCCCCAGGATGTTGCGAATCTCGCAGTTTTTCATGACGATGCTGGCTTCGATCTCGCTCCCTTCCACCACAACGTTGTCGCCAAGCGAAGTATAGGGGCCGACATAGCTGTGCCGGATGACCGTGTTCTCGCCGATGATGACGGGCCCGCGCACGACGCTGTCGACGATGCGGCTGTTTCGCCCGATGAGCACGCGATGCGAGACTTCGCTGGCGCCTTCGATCTGACTGCTGTTCTCGGGCGCCGGCGTGTAGGGTAGTTCCTCGAGCACCAGTTGATTCGCCATGATGATCGCGTTCGGTTTGCCGGCGTCGATCCACCAGCCATTCAGTTCGTAGGAGGCGACAGGCAGACCATCGTTGATCAGCGCCTGGATCGCGTCGGTGATTTCCAGCTCGTTGCGCCCGGAGGGCTTGATGCGTTTGATGGCGTCGAAGATCGACGAGCGAAAGAGATAGACGCCGGCAATCGCCAGGTTGGAGGGCGGACTCCGCGGTTTTTCCACCACGCGCACGATATTGCCGTTGTCGATCTCGGCGATGCCAAAGCGTGTGGGGTCGGGCACTTTGCCGAGCACGACCGCCGCTTCATTCGGCGATGCGGCAAAAGAGGTGAGCAGGCTCGTCATCTTGTCCTGGAAAATGTTATCGCCCAGGAAGACGGTGAAAGGCTCGTCGCCGACGAAATCGTGGCAGAGCGCGGTCGCGTGCGCCAAGCCCAGCTGCTCGTCCTGGACGATGTATTCGATGTTGACGCCGAGGCACTCGCCATCGCCCAAGTTGGCGACGATCGGTGAATCCAGGCTGTTGACGACGATGCCGATATCGGCGAGCCCGGCTTTCTTCAGCGCGTCCAGCGCATAATTGATGAGCCAGCGATTCGCGACCGGCACCAGCGACTTGGGCATGGTGAGCGTCACCGGGCGCAAGCGCGTCCCCTGCCCAGCCGCGAGAATCAGCGCCTTCATAACAGCTCCTGTTCTGTGACCGCCTCAGAAGAGACTTACACGGCATATTAGCAGAGGTCGTAAATTCGCGACAGTCAATCGCCAAGCTGTCAGTCGCCGAGCGCCGCCTCGCGCTGACGCCGCAGTTCAAAGGCGATGACCGCAGCCGCGGCGACCGTGCCGAGCGATTGATCGAATTGGCGTCCGTACGGAATCTGAATATGCAGATCAGCGGCGCGCAGAAAGGACCGCGTCACGCCACGCCTCTCGCCACCGATGAGCAGAAAAAGCGGCGCGGTGAGATCCAGGTTATGCAGCGGGCGCGCTGATTCTGACTTGGCGGCGCAGGCAACGGCCAAGCCCTGGCGGCGGTAAAAGTCGGCGGCGGCGGCGGCCGATTCCGCAATCGCGACTGGCAGCCGCTCAATAGCCCCGGCGCTGGCTCGGCCGACGAGGGCGCTGGCGCCACTCCAGTTGCGCGGACGAAGCGCCAAGCCATCGACGCCGGCCGCGTAAAGCGCGCGTACCGCGCCGGCAAAGTTGTAAGGGTCTTCGATGCCATCCAGCATGACGATGAAAGGGGCGCGATCCGCCGGCAGCAAATCTCCCAGCTGGCAATAGCGCCGTTCTCCCGCCAGCGCGATGACGCCGCCATGCGAGCGGCCCGATGCGCGTTCATTGATCGCCGCTCGGGCTTCGTACCTGAGCTCCACGCCAGCCGCTTGAGCCGCGCGCCGCAGCCGATGCAGCCGCCGGTCGCAGCGTTTGTCTTCATCAATCTGGATCTGGGCGATTTCGCGAAAGCCGGCTGCGAGCGCCGCTTCTACCGAGACCGCGCCTTCCAGCAGGTGGCTCTCGGGCGCCATCAGTCGGTCAGCCGCTTGGCTTGCCGCCACCAGACATCAAGCTCATCCAGACTGAAATCGGAAATCGCCTTTCCCTGCTTTGCCGCCTGTCGCTCCACATGACAAAAGCGGCGATAGAACTTCGCGTTGGTTTCGCGCAGAAGGCTTTCCGGGTCGTCCACATCAAGCCAGCGCAGCCAGTTCACCAGCACAAATATCAAATCGCCGATCTCGCGCGCGCGCTCGGCATCTGTAGACGCCGCCCACACCTCCGCCAGCTCTTCCTTGAACTTGCCTTCGACGCCGCGGACATCGTCCCAGTCGAAGCCCACCTTTGACGCGCGATGCGAATACCGCTGCGCCACGAACAGGGCGGGCGCGCCCGGCGGGATCCCGTCCAGGATTGATTCCGCCCGCGCCTCGTCGCCCGCCTTCTCCGCGCTTTTGACCTCATGCCAAATCCGCGAAAGCTGCGCCAGATCGCCCGTCGCCTCGACATCGCCAAAGACATGCGGGTGGCGGCGGATCATCTTTTCGTTGAGATGCCGCAGCGTGTCGGACATCTTGAATTCGCCATCGTCAATCGCGATCTGCGTATGCAGCAGGATTTGCAAGAGCAGGTCGCCCATTTCTTCATAAAGCGCCTTGGGATCATCGGCATCCAGCGCTTCCAGCACCTCGTAAGTCTCCTCAATCAAGAAGGGGCGCAAGGATTTATGCGTCTGCTCGCGGTCCCAGGGGCAGCCCTCGGCCGAACGCAAATGCGCGATGATGTTCTGCAGCGCCTCGAAGCTGCTCAGCTCGTCCAGCGCGGGAATGAAGAGCGACGTCATCGCGTCAATCCGCTTGCTGCGGTCGATCTCGTAGAGCTTCACATGCTCGACTGCCGCGTCGGGGGCGCCGGCGCCGTGAATCAGCGCGACCGGGAACTCATCATCGTACTGATTCATCAAGGTCAGCTTCAGGCTGGATGCCACCGCCGGACTGTAGACCTGCGCCAGGAGCGCCGGCATGGCTGGATTGATCGGCGGATGATACTGCGCGGCGATGGCCAGCGCGTCCAGCAGCTGCAAGCCATCCAGCGCGTCAATGCCCAGCAGCGATAGACAGGGCTCGACGAAGCTGATGCCGTGGACGATCTCGACATCAATGCCCGTTTCGCGCGCGCGCTCCAGGATTCGCGTCACGGTCGCCTCGCCGACCAGCGGATCGCCCGGCACGCCGTAGACGACATCCCGCCCGCCCTGCGCAAGCGCGATTATCCGCCGCGCGATCTCGGCGTAGACATCCTCGAAGCGCTCAAACGTTTCGTAGACTTCATCGAAACTGACAACAGCGCAAGTCGCCGGCAGGTCGACCACGCAGGGGTGGCGCGCGGTCCGCAGATAAAGCGTCTCGGCTCTGCAGATCTTGTCCCAGGCGCGCTGCGACAGATCCGCGATCGCGCCCGGCCCCAGCCCCAAAATCGTGATCATCGACAGTCGCTCGCTTGGCAGCCGCCCAAAAAAACAGCCAGCGACCCGCGGCGAGCCCTGGCTGCACGGCAATAAATGCGGGGTGAGCGCTAACGCTTGGTATAGGTCGGCGCTTTGCGGGCGCGCTTGAGCCCGGGTTTCTTGCGTTCCTTGACGCGCGCGTCGCGCGATAAGAACCCCTCGCGCTTCAGCGTCCCGCGCAGGTCGGGGTCGATTTTTTCCAGCGCGCGGGCGATGCCCAGCAGGATGGCGTCGCGCTGCCCGGTGATGCCGCCGCCGTTGACGTGAACGGAAATGTCGTAGTGGCGCTCTTGCCCGATGTGCGTCAAGGGCGAGAGGCAGATTTCGGTATCGCCCAGGCGCGGCAAGAATTCCATGCCCTCTTTGCCGTTGATGATGAACCGGCCCGTCCCGCCAGGGAAGAGCCGCACGCGCGCCGATGCCGATTTGCGCCGCCCGATGCCTTCATAATACTGTGCTGACATTCAATCTCTCCTCAAACTTGCGTAACGCGCGGGCAAATCCGAAATTTTCGCGCCCGTTCCAAGGCGCCTTGCCCGTCTACAATTCCAGAATCTGCGGCTGCTGCGCCTGATGCGGATGGTCGCCCCCGGCGTAGATCTTGAGCTTCTTGCCCATGCTTCTTCCCAGCGGGCCCTTCGGCAGCATGCCCTTGATCGCCAGCCGCAGCGCGCGCGTGGGAAACTTGCCCATCATCTCGCGCAGGGTCATCGACTTCAATCCGCCGGGATAGCCGCTGTGCCGATAATAGGTCTTCTGATCCATGCGTTTGCCGGTGACATGGATCTTGTCGGCGTTCACGATGATGACGTAATCGCCGGTATCCAGATGCGGCGTGAAGTAGGGCTTATGCGTGCCGCGCAAGAGCGGCGCCACTTTGGAAGCGACGCGCCCCAAGGTCATGCCCTTGGCGTCCACCAGCCACCAGCGCCGGTCTATGACCGCGGGCTTGGTCGCATAAGTCTTCTGTACGATCTGATTCATGCTCTTCCCTCCAGCGCGGCCCCTGCCTGCGCGACCGCTGCCGATTCCTTGTCTCGCCGCCCGTCATAGCCGACCGCTTCCAGAATTAAGCCACGCGCCGGCGCCAACGTTTTCGCGCGGCTGATGTCCCTGCTCCACAAGACCGCTTCAAACTCGCCCGATCCAATCGCTCCGCGCCCGACCTGCGCCATCATGCCGACCAGACGGCGAACCATGTGATACAGGAAGGCGGTCCCGCGTATCCGATAGCGATATGTCATGCCAAAGGCGCCCGATTCCAGCTCCCAACGCGACAGAAATACCTGTCTCACCGTGTTCTTGCTGCCGGCTTGCGGCGGCGTCCCGAAGGCGGCGAAGTCATGCTCGCCCAGGCAGGTTTCCGCGGCCGCGTTCATCCGCGCCAGATCAAGCGATTCGCCGACCAGCTGCCAGGCGTGCCGGCTCAGCAGCGGATTCCGCGTCGCCGGCGCCGCGATGCGATAGGCGTATTGACGCCAGCGCGCATCGAATCGCGGATGAAAGCCCGCTTGCCGCCAAAGCTCGCGCAGGGCGATATCGGGCGGCAGCTGCGAGTTAATCGCGCGTAATAGATCATCGTCTCCGTGCTTCCACTCGACATCAAAGGCGATGACTTGCCCCGAGGCATGCACGCCCGCGTCCGTTCGCCCGGCCGCCACGATCGTAGCTCGCTGCCGCGCGACCTGACAAATCGCCCGCTCCACCGCCGCCTGCACCGTCGCCGTCGGCTGCGGCTGACGCTGGAAGCCCTGATAGGCGCTTCCATCATAGGCGAGGGTGGCGGCATATCGCGTCAGCGTGACCGGCGGGTCAATCCTCCACCTCGTAATCGACAAGTTCGATCAGCGCCATTTCGGCGTTATCGCCCTTGCGCGGCCCCAGCTTCAGGATGCGCGTATAACCGCCCGGTCGGTCTTCATAGAGCGGCGCCAGCTCGTCAAACACGACGCCCACCAGCTCGCGATCGTTGTTCAGGCGCCGCGCCACTTGCCGGCGGGCGTGCACCGCGATCAAATCGTCGCTCTGGGCTTCCGCTTTCGCCAGCCCGCGCTTGGCGATCGTGATCATGCGCTCGGCGTGGCCCTGCACGAATTTGGCTTTGTGAAAGGTCGTCCGTATCCGCCCATGGATAAAGAGCTGGCTTGCCAGGTTCATGCGCAGCGCTTTGCGATGGCTGCCGCTGCGGTTCAGTTTCTTGCCGTGATGACGATGTCGCATAATTGCGCCTCGCTTACCTGCTACTCTGGCGTCTCGTGGGGCCAGTAATTCTTTTCTTGCAGCTTCTCTTGCAGCTCGTCCAGCGACTTTTCGCCGAAGTTGCGTATCGCCAGCATGGCATCGGGACCGCGATTCAGCATATCCAGCACATCGCCGACCGAGGTGATGCCGGTGCGCTTCAGCGAGTTGAACACGCGCACGCTCAGGTCCAGCTCTTCAATCGGCCGGTCGTAGAGCGGCGGATAGGTCGGCTCGTCTTCGATCTGCGGCGGCAGCTCGATGTTCTGGAACCAGTCGTCATCGACGCCAGCCACGACCTTGAGGTGATGCATCAGAATCTGCGCCGATTGCGCCAGCGCTTCTTCCGGTCGGATCGTGCCGTCCGTCCAGAGCTCAAGCACGAGCCGATCGTAATTCGTGCGCTGCCCGACGCGCGCGCGCTCAACTTCGAAATTCACGCGTTTGATCGGGCTGAAGATGGCGTCGACCGGCAGCTCGCCAATTGGCAGCATGCCGCGGTCTTCGGCCGGGCTGAACCCGCGCCCGCTTTGCACTTCAAATTCCATCTCAATGTCGACGTCGCGGTCGTCCACCGTGAAGAGGTAGAGACTGGGGTTCTCGATTTGCGCTTCAGCCGGCGCCCAGATATCAGCCGCCGTCACCGTGCCTTCGGCGCCACGATGCTCCAGGCGCATGCGCGCGCTTTCCACGCCATGCAATACCAGCCGCAGCTGTTTGATCTGCAAGATCAGCTGCGTCATGTCTTCGCGCACATGCGGGATCTCGGAGAACTCGTGATACACGTCGGAGACGCGAATGCTGGTGACAGCCGCGCCGGGCAAGGACGAGAGCAAGACGCGGCGCAAAGCGTTGCCCAAGGTCAAGCCATAACCGCTCTCCAGCGGACTGATGACAAATCGACCGTAATCCTTGGTGATGTTCTGGCTCTCCACTTGATGCGGCAGCACCATGTTGGCGGTGACCAGGTTGGACTCGAGAGCGCTCGCCTCAGCCGTTGCGGACTCCGTTGGGTAAACCATTGTGGCATGCTTCCCTTTCGACTAAACGCGCCGGCGCTTCGGCGGCCGTACGCCATTATGCGGCACCGGCGTCACATCCGATATTGACCGTACCTTCAAGCCGCTCTGCTGTATCGAGCGAATTGCCGCTTCTCGCCCCGGCCCAGGACCTTTCACGAAAATATCGACTTCTTTCATGCCATGCTGCTGCGAGTTGGCCGCTGCCGTTTCCGCCGCCATGCGCGCCGCATAAGGCGTATTCTTGCGGCTGCCGGTGAAGCCGGAGGTGCCGGCGCTCGCCCAGGTGATGACATTGCCGGACTGATCGGTCATGGACACGATGGTGTTGTTGAAGGTGGCGTGAATATGCGCCTGGCCATAAGGGATATTCTTGTAAACTCGTCTGGCAGTGCCGCGACTGCCTCTCCGTGCTCTTGCCATTCATTCGCTCCAGATGGTCTAAACTGTCTCGCTGCCGCCCGCCAAAGCCCAAAAGTGCCAGAAACCGCAATGCCGCGCTTGTCGTTTCGCGCCGGCCGCCCGCCTATTTCTTGGTGGCGCCGCGCCGACGACCCCGCCCCGCGACCGTTTGCTTCTTGCCGCGCCGCGTGCGCCCGTTCGTCCGCGTTCGCTGCCCGCGCACAGGCAGACGCCGACGGTGGCGCAAGCCGCGATACGAATTGATTTCCATCAGCCGCTTGATATTCAGCTGCGTTTGACGGCGCAAATCGCCTTCGATCGTGAGACCGCTGATCAACTCGCGGATCCGCTGCAGCTCGCTTTCGCTCAAATCGCGGACGCGCGTGCTGTGGTCGATGCCGGCGCTCGTCAGCAGCTTTTGACTAGTGGACTTGCCAATGCCATAAATATAGGTCAAGCCGATGACGATGCGCTTGTCCCGTGGCAGATCAACACCTTCGATACGAGCCATCAAAACACTCCTTATAAGTTAAGTTCCGCAGAAAACTAGCCCTGCCGCTGTTTATGCTTCGGGTTCTCGCAGATGATCATCACGCGGCGCTTGCGTTTGATTACCCGGCACTTCGGGCAGCGGCGCTTGACGCTTGCTGATACTTTCATGCGCTTTTCCTCGGTTTCACTTCGAGACGCGCCGACATGACCCATGGCGCGAGACGGCAAGCCAGCATTGTATCACAGCCTTCTCAGTTGTAAATGGACATTTCCGCCGCCTAGTCACCATCTTTCGCCCACTCGCGGAAATCCGGCGGCTTCATCAGGGCGAGGCAAGCGTCGGTCGGCGCCGTCAAAGGGTCCCGAAGGAAAGCCAGCAGGAGCCGCGCCGCGCATTCCTCCGCCTCCAAAACGCCGTGGCCCAGATGCGGGAAGACCACATGCCAGCCCCGGCTTAGACCCAGCGCCGCAAACCGCGCCCAATGCGGCGGCGTCGCCGGGTCGTAGGCGCCCGAGAGCAAAAGCGCCGGCGCATCGCTGAGGACCGGCTGCGCGATCATCGCCGGCGCCGGCGGCACGTCCCAAAGCGCGCACTGCTCGCCAATACGCTGCGCCACCGGATCCGTAACTCTGAGAATCGCTTCGGAAACCGTCAGATCGTCTGCGCCCTCGCGCCCGGCGGCCGCCAACCTCGCGCCTTCGGAACAGCGCACGCTCAATTCGAAGCCTTCGCTGTGCGCTGCGCGGTCGTGGCCGGATGGCGCATTCACGGAAGCGTCTATCGAGACAAACTGGTCGTGGACGCCGGCCTCAAAGGCGGCAATCAGCGCCGGCAGCGCTGGCAGCGCGTCCTTATGGCGCAAGACGCCGATAGTCCAAGCCAGGAACTGGTCGCCGTTCAGATGCCAGCCGGTGCTTTCGCCCAAATGATAGAGCTCCGCGGGCGTGGCATTCAGCTGCCCTATGACACGGAAAAACATGCCGCGCAGCTCGGGATAGGCGGCATGACAAGCGGCGTCGGACGCGCAATCGGCGAAGAGCCGCTCCAGCGATCGGGCCGAATTGCTCGCGAGTTCCGCCAAGTCATATCGCGGCGGCGGATAAACCCCGTCCAGCGCCATCGCACGGATTCGCTCCGGGGCGATCTTCGCGAGCAGCAGCGCCAGGCGACTGCCGTATGAAACGCCGTAGAGGTTCACTTGCTCGAGCTCGAGCGCGTCCAACAGGTCGCGAATGTCCTGGACGACAGACAGCGCCTGGAACTGCGACAGATCCACGCCCGCCGCGAGCAGGCGCGAATGACAGGCGCGCAGCCAGTCCGCCTCCGCGGCGCCGTATTCCGGGCAATCGAGCGACGGACGCGAGAGGCCCGTTCCTCGCTGATCGACCAGGATGATTTCGTAATCGCGCTGGAAAGCCGACCCCAGCCAGAATTCCAGCTCGCCCGAGGCGGCGTCGCCCGGCCCGCCAGCCAGATGAAGGATCGGCGCGTAGTCCGTCTTGGACTGGGGTTGAATGCGCAGGACGAAAAGATCGACGCCGCGCCCCTTTTCCGGCGCGTGCCGATCCTCCGGAAGCCTGGCCCGCCCGCAACGAACGGCGGCCGCCCGCTCGCCAGCCCGCTCCAGAATATGGTCGGGGCAGACCACTGCCGCATAATCAATGAGGGTCGCCTGGCCGCCCGCTATCGGCGCGAGCGACAAAAGCAGCAAAACAGCGCAGCATTTGATGAGGGAGGACACCGGTTCAACGGCCGTCTATGCCAGCGTCAAAATCACGGGACCGGCTTCGGTGATCGCAATCGTATGCTCGAAGTGGGCGGCGAGCGAGCCATCTTTCGTGACGACCGTCCAGCCATCGTCCAGCTCGACCAGATCGGAGCGGCCCGCGATCAGCATCGGCTCAATGGCATAGGTCATACCGACTTGCAGGTCATATTCTTGCCATTGGTGCTTGCTCTTTCGGCTGTGCCACCAATTTGGCACTGTCGGCTCCTCGTGCATCGTCTTGCCGACGCCATGGCCCGTGTACTGGCGCGCCACGCTGTAGCCCAAGCGGCCGGCGAACTTTGAGGTCGCTTTGGCGACATCGCTGATCCTGTTGCCGACCACCGAAGCTTGAATCGCGGCTTCCAGCGCCGATTCGGTGGCGCTCAGCAGGCGTCTTGCCGAGCGTGATATCGCGCCGACCGGATGCGTGAAGGCGGCGTCGCCAACATAACCTTGATAGAGGCACGCGACATCAATGCCGATGACATCGCCCTCCGCCAGCACGCGCTTCTCAGAGGGGATGCCGTGCACCAGCTCATGATTGATGGACGCGGTGATGGTGGCGGGAAAGGGCGGATGCTCGCCGGGCGCGTAACCGAGAAAACAGGGCTCGGCATCGTGGTCGCGCAGCACCGTCAGCGCGATCGTATCGAGCGCCTTGGTCGATACGCCGGGCTGAATGGCGCGCCGCATCTCTTCATGCGCGATCGCCACGATGCGCCCGGCCTCGCGCATGATTTCGAGTTCTTCGGCTGTCTTCAGTACGAGCGCCATAACGACAATTCGCGGTGAACTTCAGGGTCTAGGTCGTCTCGAGCGCGCGCTGGATATCATCCCAGACCGCTTCGATGCTCTGGTCGGCTTTGATCTTGCGCACGATGCCTTTGGCTTGAAAGTAGTTGATGAGCGGCTGCGTCGTCGCCAGGAAGGTGTCGATGCGCTTGATGATGGCGTCGGCGCTGGCATCGTCGGGTCGCCGTTTCAGGCACTCGCCGCTGGCCGCCAGCTTCGCTTCCAGGCGCGGCGGGAAAGACGCGTCGGCGGCCGGCCTCCAATTGAAGTCGACGCCCTCCGCGTTGTAGTAGTAGTTGTAGCTGGCGCCGTCCGCAGCCGTCACCCGCCCAAAAGCGCGCTTGAACGCGACATAAAGGTCGAGCTCCAGCAGCAGCACGGCGTTTACGCGCGCGCCTTTGTCCCGCAGGTGCGCTTCGAGGAAAGCGGCCTGCGCCAGGTTGCGCGGATACCCATCGAGGATCGCGCCGTTTTGCGCGTCAGCCTGCGTCAGCCTGTCGGCCGCGATGGCGTTGGTCGTGTCGTCATCGACCAGGATTCCCGACGCCATGATGTCCTGCACCTTAAGCGCCAGGGCGTCGCTTCGCGACTGCATCGCGCGGAATAGATCGCCAGTGGAGACCTGCGGGATGCCGTAGCGCTCTTCAATAAGCTTGGCTTGCAAGCCCTTGCCGGCGCCTTGCGCGCCCATCAATATGACAAACAGGCTCATTTCTCAATCCCTCGCCCCGCCAGCGCCTGACAAAAATAAAGCCGAGATCATGAACAAGGCATCCTCGGCTTTTTCTGCTACGGCGCATTGACGTGGTCTAGCGCATAAAGCCTTCGTAGTTGCGCATCACCAGCTGCGCTTCCAACTGGCGCATCGTGTCGATGACGACGCCGACAACGATGATCAAACCCGAACCGGAAATGACCAGCCCGGCATTGATGACCGCGCCGGAGGCCGACGCCTCCAGAGGGAAGATGATGCGGTTCACCAGGTCGACCACGCCGGGGATGATCGCAATCACGCCGAGGAAGAAGGCGCCGACGAAGGTGATGCGCCGCGTCGTGCTCTTGATGTAATCCTCAGTGCGCTTGCCCGGGCGAATGCCGGGGATGAAGCCGCCATTGCGCTGTAAAGTCTCCGCCAGGTTTTGATTGCCCACCATCACTTCGGCATAGAAGAAGGTGAAACCGACCGTCATCAGGAAGAAGGTGCCCCAATAGAGCAAGCCCTGCTGATTGCCGAAGGTCGTTTGAATCGTGTTGCCGACGGCGCCCGGCGGGAAGAGGCTGGCGATGATGGCCGGGAAGGTGATGATCGACTGGGCGAAGATCAGCGGGATCATGCCCACCGGGTTGACGCGCAGCGGAATGAAGCTGTCTTGCTGGGCGAACTGGCGATTGCCGCGCACGCGCCGCCCGTATTGCACCGGTATTCGCCGCACGCCCTCTTGAATCACCACCACGGCGAGCACGCTGAGGATGGTGATTACGATGAACAGCGCCAGATTGTAAATGCTGCGATCGGGCTGCTGCGTCAAGAGGCGAATCAGATTCTGGGGCGCCAACGCCACGATGCCGGCGAAGATGATGATCGAGATGCCGTTGCCGATGCCCTGCTCGGTGATCAACTCGCCGAGCCAGATGGCGAACATCGTGCCGGCGGTCATGGTCGTCAACACCGAGACGGTCAAGAGGAAGTTGCTGCCCATGCCAAAACCGAAGCCGGGGATGATCTCTTGGCCCGTGCCAGTCGCCAGGTTGAAAATGCTGATCTGCCCCAGCGCCTGCAAAACAGCCATGGGAATCGCCACATAATAAGTGTAGCGCTGGATTTTCTCCTGCCCGCCGGGCTCGCGCTGGATCCGCTCGAGCGCTGGCACGATTGGCACCAGCAGCTGAAAGATGATCGAGGCGGTGATATAGGGATAGACGCCATTGGCGATCACGCTGAAGTTGGCGACCGCGCCGCCCGAGAGCAAGTTCATCACCTGGATCAGATTGCCCGCGCTGCTGCCGCTCTCGAAGACCGAGCGCAAGACGTTGCGATCGACGCCGACCACCGGCACGTGCGCGGCAAACTGATACACGATCAGGATGAAGACCGTGAAGAGCAGCTTATTGCGCACATCCGGCAATCGCCAGGCGTTCTTTAATGCTTGAATCATAGCATTCGTTCCTCATGAATCACGAGCGGCGCGCGCCCGCATTAAAAGCCCCGCGCCAAGCTCTACCGCCTATACGCGAAAGAGCGCCCAGGCGTTCCGCGCGAGGCCGCTGCTGGGGATGCCTCAGTCCGCCTCGGCATTCAGGCGTTCCAGGTCGGCTTTGCGCAGCTTCTTAATCGTCGCGCGCGCGCCCGTTACTTTCAGCGCATGGGCATTGACGCTGCCGCCCGCGCCTTCGATCTTGGCGGCCGCGCTCTTGGTGAATTTGTTGGCGTGCACTTCCAGCCGCTTGCTCAGCTCGCCGCGCCCGAGCACCTTGATCGGGTCGCCAGCTTTGCGCACCAAGCCCGCGGCCAAAAGCGACTCGCCGTTGACGAGCGCGCCCTCATCAAAGCGCGCCTCCAGCATGTCCACGTTGACTTCCTGGTAGTGGATCGCGAAGATATTGGTGAAGCCGCGCTTGAAGGGCAGGCGCCGCACCAAGGGCAGCTGCCCGCCTTCGAAGTAAGGTCCTTTGCCGCCGCCGCTGCGAGCGCCCTGGCCCTTGTGTCCACGCCCGGCCGTCTTGCCTCCGCCCGCCGCGATGCCCCGGCCGACGCGCTTCCGCCGGCGCTTTGAGCCCGGATCGGGCTTCAAGTCATGCAGTTTCATTTCTCTTCGACCTCTTCCACGTCCACCAGATGACTGACCTTGGCGATCATGCCGCGGATCTGCGGCGCGTCGCCGATCAAGACGCTCTGGCGCATGCGGCGCAACCCAAGCGATTGCACCGTCGCTTTCTGGCGGCTGTTATAGCCGATCGGGCTCTTCACCAGCGTGACCTTCAGCAGTTTGCCGCCCCGCTCAGACATTCTCGGCGCTCCCTTCCCGGCGGCGTTCCCAGAAAGGCGCCACTTCATACGCTTGCTTGCCGCGCATAGCCGCCAGGTGCTCGGCAGTGCGAAGCTGCTTCAAGGCATCCAGGGTCGCCATGGTCACATTCAGCAGGTTGGCGCTGCCCTGGCTTTTGGTCAGGATATTGCGGACGCCGACCACTTCCAAGACCGCGCGCACGCCACCGCCAGCGATGACGCCGGTGCCGGGCGCGGCCGGTTTCAGCAAGACGCGAGCGCCGCCATGCCGGCCCGTCACAGTGTAGGGGATGGTCGTGCCAGAGAGCGACACGCCTTCGATATTGCGTCGGGCGCGCTCGGCCGCTTTGCGGATGCTATCGGGCACAGCGCGCGCCTTGCCAATGCCGATGCCGACATTGCCTTTGTTATCGCCGACCACGACCACCGTGCGAAAGGCGAACCGCCGGCCGCCTTTGATCACCTTGGCGACGCGGCGAATATCCACCACGCGCTCGTCGAACTCATCGCGCTCTTCTTGATTCCGGCGCGAATCCCGTCTTCTTCTATCAGCCATGCTCAATCTCCACGCTTATAACTGCAGCCCGGCTTCGCGGGCGCCTTCTGCCACAGCCGCCACCCGTCCGGTATACCGATAGCCGCCACGATCAAATACAACCGTGCCGATACCCGCTTCTTTGGCGCGCGCGGCAACCGTCTGCCCGACGAGTTTGGCGGCCTCGAGCTTTTTCATCGCGGTCAATCGCGGCGCCAGTTCTCTATCAATCGTCGAGCACGAAACCAATGTGCGCCCTTCAATGTCGTCAATGACCTGCACGAAGACATGGCGATTGCTGCGGAAGACATTCATCCGCGGGCGCGCCGCCGTGCCCGAAATATGCTTGCGCACGCGCCGATGCCGCCGCTTGCGGGCTTGGTGTTTCTTTCGACCAGTGATATCTGCCATCTTCTCTTTCCCCCCGCCAAACTCAAACCGCGCGCGAGCCGGACCCGATGCCTAGCGCTTGCCCGCCTTGCCAGCTTTGCGCCGCACATACTCGCCCAGATAACGAACGCCCTTGCCTTTGTAAGGCTCCGGCGGGCGCCAGCCGCGGATATCAGCCGCGACTTGCCCGACCACCTGCTTGTCGATGCCATCCACATGAATGATCGTGCCGCGCGATTCCTTCGGCACGTCAAAGGCGACGTTGGCTGGCGGCTCGACGACCACGTCATGCGAATGCCCCAAGCGAAGCTGCAAGTTCTTGCCCTGCAGCGACGCCTGATATCCGACGCCCTGAATCTCAAGGGTCTTGCGGAAGCCTTGCGATACGCCAATCACCATATTGGATACCAGCGCGCGCGTCAGCCCATGCAGCGCTTTGTGATGGCGCAGGTCCGATGGGCGCTCGACGATGACCGACCCGTTTTCCTGACGTATGGTCATTTCCGGGCTGAAGTCTTGCGACACTTCGCCCTTCGGCCCAGACACCGTCACCGTGTTGCGGTCGATGGCGACGCTCACTTTATCCGGCAGCGCGACTGGCTGTCTTCCTACGCGCGACATGATTCTTTCCCTTCCGTCACCAGACGTAACACAGGACTTCGCCGCCGACGCCATCGCGGCGCGCCTGCTGCGCGGTCATGACGCCCTTGGGCGTGGTCACGATCGCGATGCCGGTGCCGCTCAATACAATCGGCAGCTCGCGGCGATTGCGATAGACGCGGCGCCCCGGTTTGCTGATGCGCTTGAGCTGCGTGATGACGGGCTTGCGATCGCGCCGAGCGCCAAAATACTTCAGCTGAACCTTAATCAGCGGCACGGGGCTTTGCTCGCCCAGGGCATAATCATCAATGTAGCCTTCTTCTTTGAGGATTCGGGCGATCTCGACCTTGATCTTGCTCGTCGGCACCTGCACCTCGGTCTTGCCGCGGGTCAACGCGTTACGAATCCGCGTCAACATATCGGCAATGGGATCGTTTGTCACATTAGACACTTTGCCCGCCTCCTACCAGCTCGACTTCACAACGCCGGGAATCTCGCCTTCGAGCGCCATCTCGCGGAAGCAGATCCGACACAAGCCGAAGCGGCGGATGTATCCGCGCGGGCGACCGCAGACCTTGCAGCGATGACGCACGCGAACCGCGTATTTGCGCCGCTCTTCCCGAAATTGCATGCATTTCTTCGCCATAGACTCCCTCTAGTTCCCTTGGAAGGGCATGCCCAGCAGCGACAGCAGCCGGCGGCCTTCCTCGTCTGTTTTCGCCGTGGTGACGATCGTCACTTCCATGCCGCGCACCTTGTCGATCTTGTCGAAGTCAATCTCCGGGAAGACCAGCTGTTCGCGCAAGCCGACCGTGAGATTGCCGCGCCCGTCCAGCTTGGCCGAGACGCCGCGGAAGTCGCGGATGCGTGGCAGGGCGATATTGACCAGCCGATCATAAAGCGACCACATCCGCTCCTTGCGCAAGGTCACTTTCGCCCCGATCGCTCGCCCTTCGCGCAGCTTGAAGGTGGCGATGCTCTTCTTGGCTTTGGTGATGACCGGCTGCTGCCCGGTGATGACCTTCAGGTCTTCGACCGCGCCATCCAGCGACCGCGGCTCGTCAATCGCCTCGCCAACGCCGATATTCAGCGTGATTTTGCTGATCGTCGGCACCTGCATACGGTTCTTGTAGCCAAACTCCGTCGTCAAAGTCGGCACGACTTCTTCCAGATAGCGGGTGTACATTCGGTTTTCCATCGCCTTGACCTCGCTGCCCTAGTCGATATCGACGCCGCTTTTCTTGCTGTAGCGGACTTTGTAGCCATCTTCATTGATGCGGTAGCCCACCCGAGTGCGCTGATCGGTTTCCTTGCAGACCAGCATCACATTCGAGATGTGCAGCGGCGCTTCAAACTCGATGATCTGCGCCGGTATCTGCTGCCCGCCCGGGGCCGGACGCGCTTTGCGGTGGCGCTTCAAGATGTTGACGCCATTGACAATTACGCGGTCTTTTTTCACCAGCACACGCACGACTTCGCCACGCAAACCCTTGTCCTTGCCGGCGATGACTTCTACCAGGTCGCCTTGCTGCACTCGCTGCATAGTCTCACCTCACTTAAAGCGTTTCCGGCGCCAGCGATACGATCTTCATGAAACCCTTGTCGCGCAATTCACGCGCCACAGGACCGAAGACGCGCGTCCCGCGAGGGTTCTCCAGATCTTCCGCCAGCACCACTGCCGCGTTGTCATCGAAGCGGATGGTCGAGCCATCGCTGCGGCCGTATTCCTTATGCGTCCGAACGATGACGGCGCGCACGAGCTCGCCCTTTTTGACGCCGCCCGATGTCGAGGCCGATTTCACCGTGCCGACTACGATATCGCCGACATAGCCGTATTTCACCTTCGAGCCGCCCAGCACGCGGATCACCAGCAGCTCCTGCGCGCCACTGTTATCCGCCACTTTCACGCGCGATTCCGTTTGAATCATCGTCATCCATCTCCGTTCAGGGCATTGGCCGGCAACGCCAGCTACTCCGCCGCGTCCAATACCGCTTCCACCACCCAGCGCTTCCGTTTGCTTATGGGGCGGCTCTGCACGATGCGCACCAGCGCGCCGACGCCCACGCCGGTTTCGTCATGCGCCATCACCTTCTTCGTGGACGTAACCACCTTGTGATAGATCGGGTGCATTTTGCGATTCTCGATGGCGACGACGACTGTCTTCTCCATCTTGTCGCTGACCACCGTGCCGGTCAGGCGCTTGCGATTATTCGGCATTCTCTCCCCCTTGCGCGACGAGTTCCGCCGCCAGCTCGCGTTCGCGCAGCGCCGTCTTCAAACGCGCGATATCGCGCCGCGTCTTGCGGAACAGGGTCGTGTCCTTCAACTCGCCCGATTCCTTCTGGATGCGAAAGGTATACATCTCTACTTTCAAGTCTTCGATTTTGTCCAGGATCTCATCCGTGGACATGGCGCGGATTTCCTGAATGTACACTAGCTGACCTCCCGCCCGGAAATTGGATCGAAGCGCTTGACGAACTTGGTCTTGATCGGCAGCTTATGCGAAGCCAGCCGCAGGGCTTCTCGCGCGTCCGACTCGGGCACGCCACTCATTTCGAAGAGGATGCGCCCCGGCTTGACGACGCAGACCCATTTTTCGACCGCGCCCTTGCCCTTGCCCATGCGCGTCTCCGCCGCCTTCTGCGTCACCGGCTTGTCGGGGAAGATGCGTATCCAGACCTTGCCGCGCCGGCGGATATAACGCACCATCGCCCGGCGACATGCTTCGATCTGCCGGCTGGTCACCCAGCTGGGTTCCAACGCCTGCAAGCCGAAATCGCCAAATTGCACGACGGCGCCGCGGCGCGCTTTGCCCCGCATCCGCCCGCGCATCTGCTTATTGTACTTTCTCCGCTTAGGCATCAACATGGTTCTTGCTCCTACAGTTGTCGCGCTGTTTTGGGCGAGCCAACGGCTAGCCCCTACATCTGTCGCGCTGTTTTGGGCGACCCGATGGGTTGCCCCTACACTTGTCGCGCTGTTCTGGGCGACCCGATGGGTTGCCCCTGTTTACATTGCGGGAAGATTTCACCCCATCCCCCGGCCCCTTGCCCCAGCGAGCTAGGGAAGGGGAGCGAAACCCAGCGGACCGCAATGTATTTCGCGTGGGCGGTCGCATTGCGGCGCGTATGTCTACACTTGTCGCGTTCGCCCGTGCGCGCTCGATTCGCCTTGTTAGTTTCTGCGGCGGCGGCGCCCGCCATGATCGGCCGGACGCTGCGCCGGGCTGCTGAACGGGTCTTCGCCCGCCAGGATGTCGCCCTTGTAAATCCATACTTTGACGCCGATCTGACCGAAAGTCGTCAGCGCTTCGGCGAAGCCATAATCGATGTCGGCGCGCAAGGTATTCCGCGGGACGCGCCCGTCAAACATCCATTCGCGCCGCGCCATGTCGGAGCCGCCCAAACGCCCGCTCACCTCGACGCGGATGCCGCCGGCCCCCTGACGCATCGCCTGCATGATGGCGCGCTTCATCGCCCGGCTGTGCCCGATGCGCCGCACCAGCTGCGAGGCCACGTTTTCCGCGACCAGCGTGGCGTCCAGGTCCGGCTTTTCGATTTCGCTGACCTCGACCTTGACCGTCTTGCCGGTCATTTCCTGCAGCAGCTGCCGCAGCTCTTTGACCGCCTCGCCCTTGCGCCCGATGATGAGACCGGGGCGCACGGTGTTGATCGTGATGATGACCTGGTTCGGGTGCCGCTCAATTTCGATGCGCGAGACGCCGGCCCGCGTCGTCCTCGCCTTCAAGAATTTCCGAATTTTGCGATCTTCCATCAATAAGTTGACGTAGCGCTCGCCCTCGGCGTACCAGCGCGCGTCCCACTCGCGGATCACCTTCAGGCGAAAGCCCTTTGGATGCACTTTACGACCCATTAATCATCTTCCTCTCGCTCAGCTAGAATCACCCAGAGGTGAGACGTGCGTTTCAGGCGCGGCTTGAAGCGGCCGCGAGCGCCGGCTTTGAAGCGCTTCAGGGTCGGTCCGTCGCCGGCGTAAATCTTCGATACATAGAGCTCGTCCGGGTTGAGATCGAAATTGTTTTCCGCATTCGCCATCGCCGAAGACAAAGTCTTGCTCACGAAGTTCGAGCCCTTCTGTGGCATGTAATCCAGCACGATCAAGGCTTCCTGGGCGTCCATCCCGCGCACTTTGTCGCAGACCAGGCGCAGCTTTCGCGGCGAAATTGGCAAATATCGGGTGATCGCGCGCACTTCCATCGTATGCCTCTCTTAGCGTCTGCTATCCATGATGTGACCGCGGAAAGTGCGCGTCGGCGCGAACTCGCCCAGCTTATGCCCCACCATGTTTTCCGTGATGTAAATCGGCACGTGCCGGCGGCCGTCATGGACCGCGATCGTGTGCCCGACCATTTGCGGGAAGATGGTGCTTGCCCGGCTCCAGGTACGGACGACGACTTTCTTGTTCTGCTGGTTTAGCCGTTCGATCTTCTCCAGCAGTTTCGGGCTGACGTAGTAGCCCTTTTTGAGTGAACGCGACATCTTGGGGTCTCCTCAAATTAACGGCGTTTGCCGCGGCGGCGCACGATAAAGCGATTGGTGCGTTTGTTGCGCCGCGTGCGCACCCCGAGCGCCTTCTTGCCCCAGGGCGTCTTGGGCGCGGCCATGCCGATGCCGGCTTTGCCTTCGCCGCCGCCATGCGGGTGGCTGGCCGGGTCCATCGCCGAGCCGCGCACCGTCGGGCGCCAGCCCAGCCAGCGCCGGCGGCCCGCTTTGCCCAGCTTGACGTTGGCGTGTTCGGCATTGCCAACCTGGCCGATGGTGGCGCGGCAGGTGTTCAGAATCATGCGCATTTCGCCGCTTGGCAGACGCAGGGTGACGTATTTGTCTTCCGATGCCAGGATCTGCGCCGACGTGCCCGCCGAGCGCGCCAGCTGCCCGCCCTTGCCCGGGCGCATCTCGATATTATGCACGACTGTGCCGAGCGGGATGTCCTTCAAAGCGCGACAATTGCCCGGGCGCAGCGAACTCATGACGCCGTTGCCTATGGAATCGCCAACCGTCAAGCCCATCGGCGCGATAATATAGCTCTTCACGCCGTCTTCGTATTGCAGCAGGGCGATGCGCGCCGAGCGATTCGGGTCGTACTCGATGGCGATGACCTCCGCGCGGCAATCTTCTTTGTTCCGCTTGAAATCAACCAGCCGATAGCGCCGTTTGTGGCCGCCGCCGCGATGCCGGACCGTGATCCGCCCGCTGTTGTTGCGGCCGCCGGTCTTGCGCAGGGCGCGCGTCAGCGAACGCTCCGGTTTGCTCTTGGTGATTTCTTCAAATGAATAGCCGGTCATATCTCTGCGACCGGGCGATGTTGGCTTGTAGACCTTGATGGGCATCGCTCAGGCTCCCGCTAAACGTTGAACAGCTCGATCGTGACGCCTTCTTCCAGCGTGACGATCGCCTTCTTCCAGGCGCGCGACCGGATATAGGTATTGCGGCCCCGACGCCCGCGCTTGGCCGGCATCATCATCGTGTTGACTTTGACGACCTGCCCCTCGAGCTCGAAGATTTCTTCGACCGCTTCTTTGATCTGGATCTTGTTGGCTTGGCGCGCCACTTCAAATACGTACTTGTTCTGCGACTCCGCCTGTTCGGTCGATTTCTCGGTGATCACCGGGCGGCGGATGACGTCATACAGATGAAGTTCTGCCATGTTACGCTCCCACCCCCCACAGGCGCTTCACGACTTCAAGCGCGTCCAGCGACAGTATCACGCGGTCGTATTTCAGCAGATCGCGAATGTTGAGGAAATTGGCGATGATCGAATGCGCGTTCGGCAGATTCCTGACGCTCTTGCGCAGGGCGCGCTGTTCCGCCGTCACCACGATCAGCGCCGACTGCTCGCCAACCAGCGTCTCGAGCAGGTCGCGCATCGCTCGCGTTTTTGGCGCCTCGACATCCAGTTTGTCGACCAGCACAAGCTGCTCGTCGCGGGCGAGCGCGCTTAAAGCCGAGCGTATCGCGCCACGCCGCATTTTCTTCGGCAATTTCTTGCTGTAATCGCGCGGCTTGGGTCCATGCGCCAAACCGCCGCCCACGAAAATAGGCGCGCTCTGTGCGCCATGACGGGCGCGGCCGCCGCCCTTCTGCCGATACCATTTCGCGCCGGTCGCCCGGATTTCGCTGCGGCTGCGGGTATTGTGCGAGCCTTGGCGCGCATTGGCCATCTGGCGCACGAAAGCCTGGTGCATCAAGCCAACGTTGATCTTCGCCTCGAAGATTTCGGCCGGCAGCTCCACTTGCGAAACTTGCCGCCCGGCGCTGTCCATCACTGGCAATTGCATGTTGAATGCTCCTGTCGCCTTCGCCGCGAGCCCGCTAGGCGCGCTTGGCCGAGGGCTTGATCATGACGATGCTGCCCTTGGCGCCAGGCACGGAGCCCTTGACCGCCAGCAGGTTCTTCTCGGCGTCGACGACGACCAGCGGCAGGTTCTGCACGGTCACGCGATCGTTGCCCATCCGCCCCGCCATCTTCTTGCCCTTGAGCGTGCGGCCCGGCGTGGCGCACATGCCAATCGATCCGGGCGACCGCATCCGGTCGGATTGACCATGAGTCTTCGGCCCCCGCGCGAAGCCATGCCGCTTGATCGTGCCGGCGTGCCCGCGGCCCTTGCTCGTGCCGATGACGTCGACCAGCTCGCCCCGCTCGAAGACATCCACCTTGATTTCCTGCCCCTCTTCGACGCCGCTCTCGGCCGCCCGCGACAAACGAAACTCGCGCAGATGGCGCAGCGCCGGCAGATCCAGCTTCTGCAGATGACCCAGCTGGCCCTTGGTCAGGTTCTTGGGCTTGGTCTCGCCGAAACCCAGCTGCACGGAAACGTAGCCGTCCCGCCGCGTGTTGCGGACCTGCGTGACGTAGCAGGGACCCGCCTGGATGACGGTGACCGGCACGACGGCGCCCTGTTCATCAAATACCTGGGTCATGCCCACTTTTTTGCCAATCATGCCCTTCATGATTTAGCCTCCACGCGCGCGATACCCTTGCCGGTCTCGCCCGCTTGTCTCCGCGCCACCCTCGCGAACAGAGCCGCTACCCGCGCTTCGTCCGCTGATCGGCTGCCTCTCCGCCGCGGCGGCGCGCCTAAATCTTGATCTCGATATCGACGCCCGCCGGCAGGTTCAGCCGCATGAGCGTGTCGATGGTTTTGCTGTCCGGGTCGAGCACGTCGATCAGCCGCTTATGCGTCCGGACTTCAAAGTGTTCCTGCGAATCCTTGTCAATAAAGGGCGAGCGCCGCACGGTGAAGCGCTCGATGCGGGTCGGCAGCGGCACAGGACCCACCACGCGCGAGCCGGTCCGCTCCGCCGTATCGACAATCCGCTGCGCCGATTGATCGAGGACGCGGTGATCGTAGGCTTTGAGCCGAATACGAATCTTGTTTTTCGCCATTGCGCACCCTTTGTCTGCTCAGTCAAGCCCGATGCGGCGGGCCCGGCGCCGTATCATACCCGGCCGGGGACCGCCGCAGCCCTTGGCGGAGTTACTCGATTATCTCGGTGATGCGGCCAGCGCCCACCGTCAAGCCGCCCTCGCGAATGGCGAAAGACGAACCGCGTTCCAGCGCGACCGGCGTGATCAATTCCACATCGAGATTGACGTTGTCGCCCGGCATGACCATTTCCACGCCATCCGGCAGCGTGATCGTGCCCGTGACGTCCATGGTGCGGATGTAAAACTGCGGACGGTAACCGGTGAAGAAGGCTTTATGACGCCCGCCTTCATCGCGCCGCAGCACGTAGACCTCGCACTTGAATTTCTTGTGCGGGGTGATCGAGCCGACCTTGGCGATGACCATGCCGCGCTGCACGCCATCGCGATCGATGCCGCGCAGCAAAATGCCAGCGTTGTCGCCCGCCTGCGCCTGATCAAGCTCCTTGTTGAACATCTCGATGCCCGTGACGACCGTCTGCACGATTTCGTCGCGCAAGCCGACAATATCAACCTGCGTGCCCTTGAGCAGCGTGCCGCGGGCGACGCTGCCGGTGACGACCGTGCCGCGCCCCTTGATCGAGAAGACGTCTTCAATCGCCATCATGAATGGCTTGTCCACATCGCGCATCGGCGTCGGGATCCATTCATCAACCGCGTCCATCAACTCCACGATCGAGGCGTACTCGGGCGCCGACGGGTCGCTGCTGTCGCTCTCTTCCGCCGCTAAAGCCGAGCCCTTGATGATGGGCGTATCGGGATCGAAATCATAGCCTTCCAGCAGCTCCGCCAGTTCCATCTCGACCAGCTCAATCAGCTCTTCATCGTCCATCTGGTCGGTCTTGTTGAGGTAGACGACCATAGCCGGCACTTCCACCTGCTTCGCCAGCAAGACGTGCTCGCGGGTTTGTGGCATGGGACCATCGGGCGCGCTGACGACCAGGATGGCGCCGTCCATCTGCGCCGCGCCGGTGATCATGTTCTTGATGTAATCGCGGTGGCCCGGGCAATCGACGTGGGCATAGTGGCGGTTGTCGGTTTCATATTCGACGTGGCGGATGTTGATGGTGATGCCGCGGGCGCGCTCTTCCGGCGCATTGTCGATATCGCCGTATTCGCGCTCCTGCGCCTGCCCCTTGAGCGCCAGCACCTTGGTGATAGCCGCTGTCAAGGTGGTCTTGCCATGGTCGACGTGACCGATGGTTCCAATGTTTACGTGAGGCTTGGTACGCTCGAACTTACCTTTTGACATCTTACAATCCCTCTTGTGAACTCCCTGCTTTGAATGTGAATTCGCGAACGAGACTGGCCGGCGAGGCGCTCCCCCGCCATCCTGCTAGCGATAGCCGGCTTTCACCGCATCGGCGATTTCTTCCGGCGCGATTGTATACTGGTCGAATTCCATGCTGAAGTTGCCGCGCCCCTGCGTGTTGTTGCGCAGGTCATTGGCATAGCCGAACATCTCGCCCAGCGGCACTTGCGCTTTGATCACCGAGATGCCTTCGCTGTGCGGCTCCATGCCTTGCACCACCCCGCGCCGCGAGGAGATATCGCCGACGACCGCGCCGGTGTAATTGTCGGGCACGACCACTTCGACGCTCATGGACGGCTCGAGGATGACTGGACCCGCCTTTTGAATGCCCTCCTTCAAGCACATAGAGCCGGCGATGGTGAAGGCGATCTCGCTCGAATCGACCTCGTGATAGGCGCCGTCGATCAAGGTCGCCATGATATCGACCACGGGATAGCCCGCGATGACGCCGCCCTGCATCGCCTGGCGCACGCCTTTCTTGACCGCCGGCATGAATTCTTTGGGCACCGCGCCGCCGCGGATGCCATCAATGAAGAGCAATTCGCCCTCAGCATTCGCCTTTTCTTCCGCCGGCAGCGGCTCAAAGCGAATCTTGCAGCGGGCGTATTGACCTGCGCCGCCCGTCTGCCGCTTGAATGTCGTGTCGATTTCCACCATGCGCGTGATCGTCTCGCGATACGCGACCCGCGGCCGCCCGACGCGCGCGTCCACGCCATATTCGCGCATTAGCCGGTCGACCAACACTTCCAGGTGCAGCTCGCCCATGCCCTTGATCTTGGTCTGGCCCAGCTGGTCGTCCACCTCGACCTGAAAAGTCGGGTCTTCTTCCGCCAGCCGCCGCAAGCCGATGCCCATTTTGTCCTGGTCGGCTTTGGTGTTCGGCTCGATGGCGACCTCGACGACGGGCGCGGGAAAGCTGATATTCTCCAGCAGAACGGGGCTGTTGGGCGCGCTCAGGGTATCGCCGGTGAAGGTTTCCTTCATGCCGATGACGGCGGCGATATCGCCCGCGTGCACTTCTTTGACGTCCTCGCGGCTGTCGGCGAACATGCGCACGATCCGCCCGATGCGCTCGCGTTTGCCGTTGGCGGTGTTCAGCGCCATCGTGCCCGCTTTCAGCACGCCGGAATAGACGCGCGTGAACGCCAGCCGGCCATATTGATCGGAGACGATCTTGAAGACCAGCGCCGACAAGGGATCGTCATCATCCGCATGCCGCAGGAGCTCGCCCCCGTCTTTGGGATGCTCGCCGGTGATTGGCGGCACATCCAGCGGCGATGGCAGCAGCGCCACCACCATGTTTAGCAGCGCCTGCACGCCCTTGTTCTTCAGCGCCGCGCCACAAAGCACCGGGTGCAGCTCGCCGGCAATCGTGCCCGCGCGCAAAACCCCCAGCAGCTCCTCATCGGAAATCGGCTCTTCCTCGAGGAATTTCAGCGTCAGATACTCATCGTATTCGACGATTTTTTCGATCATGTCGTCGCGGCGGGTCTCCGCCATTTCACGATGGCTCTCGGGTATCGTATGCGACTTGATGTCCGTGCCTTCGTCATTGCCGTAGGTGATCAGCTCCATCTTGAGCAGATCAATGATGCCTTCAAAACGCTCGCCGCTGCCGTAGGGAACTTGAATCACGACCGGGTTGGCTTTCAGCCGGTCGACCATCATGTCGACGCAGCGGTCAAAATCGGCGCCGATGCGATCCATCTTGTTGACAAAACACAGGCGCGGTACGTTGTATTCCGAGGCTTGCCGCCAGACCGTCTCCGACTGTGGCTCTACGCCGGCGACGCTGTCAAAAACGGTGATGCCGCCATCGAGGACGCGCAGGCTGCGCTGCACTTCGGCCGTGAAATCGACATGACCGGGCGTATCGATGATGTTGATCTGATGATCGGCCCAGCTGGCGGTGACAGCCGCGGACGTAATGGTGATGCCGCGCTCGCGCTCCTGCGCCATGTAATCCATCGCCGCCGAGCCTTCGTGCGTCTCGCCGATGCGATGCACCATGCCCGTGTAATAGAGCACGCGCTCGGTGACGGTCGTCTTGCCGGCGTCGATATGCGCTATGATGCCGATATTGCGGACTTTGTCGAGGTCGAAGCCGGCGTTCGAATTGGTCATTTCACATCCATTGCCCGAAAGCGCCTTTCGGGCGTAAGCGACTGGCTGTCTAGCGGAAATGGGCGAAGGCGCGGTTCGCCTCCGCCATGCGGTGGGTCTCGTCTTTGCGGCGGATCGCGCTGCCCTGCCCGTTATAGGCGTCGGTGAGCTCGTTGGTCAGCTTCTCCGCCATGCTCCTGCCATTGCGGTCGCGCGCGAACTGAATCAGCCAGCGCATGGCCAAAGTGATGCCGCGCTCATGCGAGACGTCGATCGGCACTTGATAGGTCGAGCCGCCGACGCGTTTTGGCTTGACCTCGACCGCCGGCGCCACGTTGCGGATCGCCATCTCGAAGACCTCGACGGGATCCTTCCGCGTGCGTTCGCCGATCGCCTCCAAGGCGTCGTACATGATCCGCGTCGCCACGCTTTTCTTGCCACCGCGCATCATGCGATTGATGAACATCGCGACGTGCAGATTGCCATATTTGACATCGGGTGGCGGAATCCGCTTTGCCGGTCGGTTCCTTCTGGGCATGTCCCTAACTCCTTCGCGCGCGTTTCATTCGCTCGGCTGACGCTGGATCGGCTTGAAACCGCCAGCGCCCGAGCCTTGTCCGCGCGGGCTAATCGCGCCTATTTGCTCCGCTTGGTCCCATATTTGCTGCGGCCCTGTTCGCGGCTGTCCACGCCATTGGTATCCAGCGTGCCGCGGACGATGTGATAACGAACGCCCGGCAAATCGCGCACGCGCCCGCCCCGCACCAGCACAACGCTGTGCTCCTGCAAGTTATGACCCTCGCCACCGATATAGGCGGTCACTTCGATGCCATTGGTCAGACGCACGCGCGCGACCTTGCGCAGCGCCGAGTTCGGTTTCTTCGGCGTCATCGTCTTGACCTGGGTGCAGACGCCGCGTTTCTGGGGCGCGCCCTTCTGCTGCCGAGCGCGCCGCTGCTTCAAGGCGTTGAAGGTAAACTGCAGCGCCGGCGCCTTGGTCTTTTTGCCCTTGGTCCTGCGCCCTTTGCGCACCAACTGGTTAATCGTGGGCATACATGTCTCCGTGATTCACTACAACTTCCGCTTTCAGACATGCAAATAGGCGCTCGAATGACGCCTATTCTTCGTTTCGCTCATGACGAGACGCCTCGCCATTGGCAAAGCACTTTCGTCATATCGGCTCAGTTCAGCCCGCAGCGCCTCCGCCCGGGAGGTTGCTGGCTGCGAGTGCAATCGCGCATATTATCAACTGCAAATCGGGCTGTCAAGGCGTATCTCTATGGATTGAGGAAATTCGCGCGGTATGATTTAGCGGCCGCGGAAGAGCTCGCGCACAATGATATTGCGCTGGATCTCGCTCGTGCCTTCATAAATCTGGAAGATCTTGACATCGCGCAGCAGCTTCTCGACCGGGTACTCCTTCATATAGCCGTAGCCGCCGAAGATCTGCACAGCATCCACCGCCGCTTTGGTCGCCATATCCGCGGCGAAGGCTTTGGCATAAGCCGGAACCCGCGGATTGAAGACGCCGGCGTCCACCTGCCAAGCCGACTGCCAGGTCAACAGACGCGACGCCTCGTAGTTGATGGCCATGTCCGCGATCTTGTGCCCGACCGCCTGATGCTGATAAATCGGCAGACCGAAGGCTTCGCGCTCGCTCGCGTATTTGACGCTCTCATCCAGAGCGCGCCGCTGCAAGCCGCAAGCCCCCGCCGCCACGCCTGGACGGCTGTAATCGAAGACCTTCATGGCGATGTAAAAGCCCTGCCCGACCTCGCCAACGACATTCTCTTCCGGCACTTCCACATTCTCGAAGACGATCTCAGCCGTGTCCGACGCGCGCTGACCCAGCTTGTCGAATTTCTTGCCGACGCTCAAACCAGGGCTCTCGCGGTCGATGATGAAGCAGGTCATGCCGCGATGCCCGGCTGAGGGGTCGGTCTTGGCGAATATCGTATAAAAGTGCGCGTAGCTGGCGTTGGTGATGAAGGTCTTGCTGCCGTTGATGACATAGGCGGCGCCCCGCTTGTCGGCGCGCGTCTGGATGCCCGCCACGTTCGAGCCGGCGTTGGCTTCGGTCACGCCGTAAGAGCAGAACTGCCCCTGGTCGCCCGCGCGTTCGCCCAGCCAGTAGGCTTTCTGCGCGTCCGAGCCGGCGATCAGAATCGGCAGCATAGCCAAGGAATTGACGCCCAGGCTCGCGCTGATGCCCGTGCAGCCATAACCAAGCTCTTCCGAGACGAGCGTCTCTTCAAAAGCGCTGGCGCCGACGCCGCCGTATGCTTCCGGTATGAGCATATTCACGATGCCAAGCTCGCGCGCTCTATGAAAAATGTCTTCGGGGAAAATCGCCTTTTCGTCGTATTCCGCCGCGACCGGTATGATATTGTCTTCTACGAAGTCGCGCGTCATCCGCACGAGCATCTCGTGCTCGTCGCTAAGTTTGAATTGCGGTCCCGCCAGTCCGTCCAGCGCCATGTCCTTCATCTCGCATCCCCTCAACACTCGTCATCCATGCAATAATCTAACATCAATTAGATTCAGCTTCCAGCCTCTTGCAGCGCTCGCAATAGCGCGGCGACAACTTGCGATTGCTGCTGCTCGCGGCTGATTCGCGCTGGCTGGTCGCCGGCCTGCTCGCCATACCAGCCAAACTGCGCGTGGTTCCCGCCCGCGATAGGCGCCGCCCGCGCGTCGGCCGGCAATTGCGCCAAAGACGCTTCCATTTCGGCGACCGACACCAAGCCATCGCGATCGCCATAAATCGCCACGGCCGCCAACCCGCTCTCGCTGAGGTCGATATGCGCTTCCGGATAAGCCGCCAGCAGCGCCAAGCCATCGACCTGATCGCGCCGGCTATCGGCGAAACGCGCCGCCATCACGCCGCCGAGCGAATGCCCGCCGATGACCCAGGTCTGAATGGCTGGAAAGGCGGCGATGACCTCGTTCGCGGCATCCGGATTGAAGATGGCGAGATTCAGCGGCATGGGAACGATCACCGACAGATAGCCCTGCTCCGCCAGCGCCCTGACCCATGGCGAGTAAGCTTCCGGCAAGACCCGTCCGCCGGGGTAAAAGATGAAGCCGGTCGTCGCGTCCCGATTCGTGGGCTCAAAGACGATCCAGCGGTCGAGGCTCACGCGGACGGTCGCGTCCGACTCAAGCGCCGCGATGGCCGCGCGCATCAATTCGCCAAGGGGCCGGAGCTGGGAATAGGCAAGCGCCGCAAAGACCGCGATGACAAGGAGAATCGCCTTGAGGACAATCCGGCGGCGCTGGCGCGGAAGCGTGGTCACCCGGCGGATTCCAAAGCCGTCGCCAGCGCCTCGCCAGCGGCCAAGCCCGACATGAAAGCGCCCTCCACCCGGCCGCGCCCGCCAAAGGCATCGCCAGCGAAAACCAGCGGCGGCAAGCCCCGCGCCAGCAGATACTCTTGGGGATGGGTGGTCAGCGGCACGGAATAGCGCCACTTCTTGAGCTGCGTATGCGTGATTGTGGCGCCCGCTTTGAGGTAGGGCTGGACCGCCGATTCAAGCGCGCGAATGATATCGGCTTCGGGCGCGTCCCAGTTCTGACGGCTGAATTTGGCGTTGGCGTGGCTGGTGATGATCGTCGCGTCCGAGATGCCCTTCGCCCGATTATCCGCCACCCAATAGACATCGCTCTGGAAATCCTGCACGGCGCCCGGCGCGGGCAAGTCGGCGCCGCCATCGACGGCGTGAATCCCGCAGAGGCATGGACCAAAGCGTATCCGCCGCAGGCTGGCGAAGTCGTCGCTGTGGAGATGGATGCCGCTGCTGGTCAACAAGGCGAGCGTCTCTGGCATGGGCGGCGTCAATATCAGCCCGGCCCCGGCGTAGACATTGCCATCGCTGTCTTCGAGCGTCCACCCATCGGCCGTCGCCCTTATTGATGAGATCAGGCGGTCGAGAGCAATATCGCTGTCTAGCGCCAGGCCTTTCGCCAGCTGGTTCATGCCCCCGCGAACCACGTAGCGCGGGTGACCATCGCTGAGCGCGCGCTTCACGCTGCCGTCCGACCAGCCCGTTCCCCAGACGTAAACCAAATCTCGGGCGAGCCAGCGATCAACATAGCGCTGCAAGGTTGGCGTGCGCACCGTGAAAAACTGCGCGCCATGATCGGCCAGCCCGCCGTCGCCGACGCGCCGGGTCGCCAGCCGGCCGCCAACGCTGCGTCCCCGGTCGATCAATCCGACGGAAAGGCCGCGCTCCCGCAGCGCCTGCGCCGCCATCAAGCCGGACATGCCCGCGCCCACAATCAAGACCTCTGCCACCGCGCTCGACGCCTTTCGCTCGCTTCACTCCATCTGTGCCAATCATACCGCAATCGGGGTCGAATGTTAGGCGAACTCCGCGCTATGGTCGGCGGAATCGACATACGGACTCGCTTTGGATTGACAGTGTCTACGCGGCGCATGAAGAGGGAGGGCTTAAAATGCGCGAAACTGTTGCAAGTCTCCCCATCCCTCGTTCTAGGGGCAAGGGGCCGGGGGATGCGGGCCGAGTCCTCGCCGCCGTACGATCAGACACTGCCATGGATTTCGGCGCTTTACAAGAAGGCGGAGACGTGATACATTATATGAGCCTGGTGAAGCTGGCTGGTTGGGCAGCCGGCAACGTCAGTCATCACGGGGGCGAATTAGATTCGACGTTGGTGGCTGAAGCCGCACGGCAAGCCGTGGCGCCAAGACACGTTAAACTGGCAAGCACATAGGTGCAAAACCCAACTTCCAACCCCTCCCGATGGTGGCTTAAGCCGCCTGAATGAGGGAGTAGAGGCCAAAGACCCTCTACCGCTCCTGCAGACTCGTACCCCTTCACGAACTGCAACGAGTGTCATAAAAAGCTAGGGCGCCCGCCGTTTACGCCGATAAGACGGCGCCAAGACCTATCGGCTAGCGCAACGTGAACCGCGCGCTCTGGGCTGCGCTGCGTGAAACTTTTCAGAGGGCTAAGCTTGTAGATGTGCGAGATTCGAAACCAGCGGACCCGGGGGGCAGGTCCCCGGCGCTTCCACACCCGTTGACCGCCTTGCCGCTGGTGAGGCGGTTCGCGTTTTCCCAAGTTATAATCGCGCCTATGATGATCAATCCGCCCCGTCTGCGCGCCCGCCGCGCCTTCAGTCGGATCATCATGGCCGGCGCCTTTTTTGTCACCACCGCCTGCGCTTCGAACGCGCCGCAGCAGACCGCGACCTCCGCGCATGACGAGGCGCTTTCCCGGCTGGAGGGGCTGCGGGCGACGGCGACGATCGCGCGCGCCCGGGCGCGGACGACGCTCGACTATGCCGCGACGCGCGTCGCCCAGGCCGACGCGGCCGGCACCTTTCTCGCATCGAATCTGATCAACCTGGGCACCGACGCCGCCTTCATTGACGACAGCCTGCGCCAAATAGAGCAGCTTGCGACACAGAGCGCCGATAGCGCGCAAACCAATCCGGACGCCGGGCGATTCGCAGCGCAAGCCCCGCCAGCGACCAAGCCGCCGGTCATGATCGTCACGCCGCCGGGGCATACGCCCAACCCGACCTCAGCCGGCAGCGAACCGCGGCTGGAAAGCGTCAGCATGGCCTCTGGCGTCGACGCCTTCGACTGCGCAATCGACGTCAATCCGCGCTTCACGCCCGCCTCAAGCGAGATTTACGTGGTGGGGCGCGCCTTCAACATTCCCGCCGGCGCGACCATTTCGTCCCGCTGGCTGCGCGCCGGTTCCGAAGTGGTCAGCTTCAGCTTCTTTCGCCCGCACGAGATTCACGACAACTGCATCTGGTTCTTCATAGACCCAACGGACACGCCCTTCACCGCCGGCGCCTGGAGCGTCGAGCTGCTCGTCGATGGCGCGCCCCTGGCCTCCCCGGTCCCATTTCAGATTGTCGCGAACTGACTCAACTGGCGGGCCCGCCGCCGCTCCATCCCGCGCCAAGCCAAGACGACACTGGAATCGGCGGCAACTCCTGGCATAATCATGCGTATTGCGTTTTGTAGCCATTGGCGAGCGACTGGACAGGCAAGATGGCGATTGTCACCCGCTGGGACAACAAGAAGAAGACGATCATCCTCCTTGAATTCGAGTCGGAATGGAATTGGGACGAATTGGAGGCGGCGGTGCAGAAAGCCGATGCCTTGATCGGCAGCGTCGATCACTTCGTCGACCTCATCATCGACCTGGAAGGCACGACAATCCCGCGCGACATTTTGACCGCCGCCAAGACGCTGCTGGCCACCGGCGAAGCCCGCCCCAACGAAGGCGCGCGCGTGGTCGTCGGCGCGAATGGCGCGATCCGCACGATTTATCAGACGATTCAGAAGACTTTCAACAACGCCGTGGAGGGCCGCGAAGTGCTCTTCGCCCCCAATATGGGCGACGCGCGCGCGATCGTCCGCGGCCTCGCGCTGGATCGCTGATGCGTTTCGCGCAAGCCAGACTTGCGTCGGGGCGAGGCGGTGGCACGCCCTCTTTTGTCGATAGTTCGCGGGCGGGCGACGCACAGAGTCGCCCCGATTTACAATGCGAGCGCAACACCCCATCCCCGACCGCCAGTGTCTACGCGGCGGGGCCCCTTGCCGTAGTGCTGTGACTGCGCGCGCCCTGCAAGCTAGGGAAGGGGAGTTGACGTTGCGAGCCGCAAGGTCTTTTGCGGGGGCGGTCGCGGGGCGGCGCGTGTGTCTACAAGGGCTCCGCTGTGGCGGATGTCGCCGTGGAATCGCTCGCGTATGCTATAGTGATGTCTAGACTTGAGGTCGGCTGATGGGAATGATCGGCGGCGGCGGCTGGTTTCATCGCATGCGCCGATACGAAGCGTCTGCGAAGCCCAATGTGTCGGGGCGGCTGCTGCTGCGCGTCCTGGGCTACGCCAAACCCTATCGCCTGCATATCGTTGGCATGCTGCTCGCCATCGTGCTGACGACCAGCCTGGGCTTGATCAACCCGCTGATCTTCCGGCAGATCATTGATGTCGCGCTGCCCGCCAAAGACATCGGCATGCTCAACGTTTTGGCGCTGGCCATGCTGCTGCTTCCGCTCACGGTCGCCATCGTCCGCATCTTTCAGCGCAAGCTCAACGTCACGATCGGCGAAGGCGTCATCTACGACCTCCGGGTCGCGCTCTATCGCCACCTGCAGCGGATGTCCCTGCGCTTCTTCACCAATACCAAAACCGGCGAGTTGATGAGCCGCCTGAACAATGACGTGATTGGCGCGCAGAACGCCGTCAGCAACACCATCGTCTCGATCATCACCAACTTCGTCATGGTCGTCGCCACCCTGGCGATCATGCTGCATCTGGAATGGCGCTTGACGCTGCTGAGCATCCTCGTGCTGCCATGTTTCCTCCTTGTCTTGCGGCGGCTGGGCAGGCGGCTGGAAAAAATCGCGCGGGAGCAGCGGATTCACGACGCTCAAATGAACGCGATGATGAACGAGACGCTCAACATCAGCGGCGCGCTGCTGGTGAAGCTCTTCGGCCGCCTGGATAGCGAAGTCGAGCAATTTGACCGGCGGGCGGCCGCCGTCCGCGACGCCGGCGTCAAACGCGCCGTCATGGGCATCCAGTTTTCCTCGCTTCTCGGCTTGATCGAATTCATCGGCACGGCGCTGATTTACTGGGTGGGCGGGATGCTGGTCATCGAAGAAGCGCTCTCTGTCGGCACCATCGTCGCCTTCGTCGTTTATGCCACGCGGCTCTATTTTCCGCTGGAGATGCTGACCAACGCGCCGGTCGAATTCGCGCAGTCGATCGTCAGCTTCGAGCGCGTCTTCGAGATTATCGACCTGCCCCTGGAGATCGCCGAAGCCGATGGCGCGATCCATCTGGACGAAGTCGCGGGCGCGCTGGAATTCGACAAGGTGAGCTTTCGCTATTATCTTGAAGAGGCGCGGCTGCTTTCCGATGTCGAGCGGATTGGGCGCTTCGCCAGCGTGACGGCGACGCGCTCGGGCGATGCCGATCGCCGCGGGAATGGCGCCGGCAGCCCAGTCATCGCCCATCAAGCGCGCGACCTGGCTTTGGACGACCTCTCATTCCGCATCGAGCCGGGCCAGCTGGTCGCGCTGGTGGGCCCCAGCGGCGCCGGCAAAACCACGCTGACCTACTTGATTCCGCGGCTCTATGACCCGACCGCCGGGCGCATCACGCTCGACGGCCGCGACCTGCGCGATCTCACTCTCGCCAGCATGGCGGAGAACATCGGCATGGTGACGCAGGAGACCTACCTCTTCCACGATACCATTCGCACCAACTTGCTCTACGCCAAGCCGGGGGCGACGCCGGCGGAAATTGAAGCGGCGGCGAAGATCGCCCATATTCATGACTTCATTGAAGGCTTGCCCGACGGCTACGATTCCATCGTTGGCGAACGCGGATACCGGCTCAGCGGCGGCGAAAAACAGCGCATCGCGATCGCCCGCGTCATATTGAAGGACCCGCGAATCCTCGTGCTGGACGAAGCGACGAGCCACCTCGACAGCCAGTCCGAAGCGCTGATCCAGGACGCGCTCAGTAAAATCATGCGCGGGCGCACCAGCATCGTCATCGCCCACCGACTCAGCACGATTCTGGCCGCCGACCTCATTCTGGTGCTCGATCGCGGCGTCATCGTCGAGCAGGGCGCCCATGACGATCTGCTGAATCAGGGCGGGCTCTACGCCAGCCTCTACGAGACGCAATTCAGTCAGCAGCGGGCGCTGGCATAAGCGGGGGCCTCGACTTGAAGGCGACGATCATGCAACTCGACGGCGGGCCGCTGGCACATGAATGGGACGCGCTCGCGGCTCACCTTTCCCGCGAGGGGTCCAATTTCGCGCTCCTGCCGGAGATGTGTTTTTCGCCCTGGTTCTGCGCTGCGCCAGAGCGGGACGACGCCGTCTGGCACGATGCCGTTTCCGCGCACGCCCGCTGGCTGGAGCGCCTGCCCGAGCTCGGCGCCAAAATCGTAGTCGGGACGGCGCCGCGGAATGTCGATGGCAAGCGCTGCAACGCCGCCTTCGTGTGGACGGCTGAACTTGGAATTCGCTGGATTCATCGCAAGACCTATCTGCCAAATGACGACGGTTACTGGGAAGCCAACTGGTACGACCGCGCGCCGATTGACTTTCAGCCATTCCACTTGAACGCGCTGTCGATTGGCGTCGTGATCTGCACCGAAATCTGGTTCATGTGGCATGCTCGCGATTATGGCAAGCGCGGCATTCATCTGCTGCTCAATCCGCGCAGCACGCCGATGCCCACCAACGACAAATGGCTGGCGGGCGGGCGGACGGCGGCGGTCGTCTCCGGCGCCTTCTGCCTGTCGTCCAATCACTCCGGGCGCGTCGGCGATCTGGAATTGGGCGGCGCCGGCTGGATCTGCGACCCGGATGGCGTCGTGCTCGCCACCACTTCGGCCGAATCGCCCTTCGTCACGCTGGACTTGGATCTCGCTAAAGCCGAGCGCGCAAAAGCCACCTATCCCAGATACGTGGATGACCGCCCCCTGTGAGGCGCGCCTTCGCTCTACAATCCCGCGCGCCATCTGCTAACATTAGAGCCACAGCGCGCACCGAGTGAAAGCCATGACCGCGAAACGCCTGATCGTCGGGCTGGGCAACCCCGGCGCCAAATATGAGAAGACCCGCCACAATGTCGGCTGGCGCGTGATCGACGAGCTGGCGGCGCGCTACAAGCTCGGCAAGGGCCGGCGCGAAGGCCGGGCGCAAACCTGGGACGGCGCGATTCGAGGCGCGCGCGTCAAGCTGGCGAAGCCGCTGACCTATATGAATCGCAGCGGCGAATCGGTCCGCTGGCTGCTGGATTATTACGACATCCCCCGCGCCCGTCTGCTCGTCGTGCATGACGACCTGGACACGCCCTTCGGCAAAATGCGCATGCGGAAAGCGGGCGGGCACGGCGGCCAAAACGGTTTGCGCAGCATCATTCAGCATCTGGGCGACAAAGAATTCGCGCGGTTGCGGTTCGGCATCGGGCGGCCCCCCGGTCGAATGCGGCCGGTCGATTTCGTGCTGCGTCCCTTCAAGGGCGATGAGGCGATCCTGGCGGCTGAAGTGGCGGCGAAGGCGGCAGACGCCATTGAAGTCTGGCTCAGTCATGGCATCGAGCAAGCCATGTCGCAGTTCAATGGCGACGCGCCAAGCCAGGCAAAGCAACGCTCGCCAGCCGATCTCGAAGCGCGGCTCGCACTGCTGCAGCGCGCGCATGAGTTGGCGCCGGCCGACCCGAAAGCGCTGACGCAGCTGATCGCCATCCAAAAGAAACTCGGCTTGATCGACGAGGCGGTCGCGGGGCATCTCAAGCTGGCGGCGGTCTACGATTGCGCTGGCGACGGCGGGCGGGCGAACGCGGAACGGGTCAAGGCGGCGGCGATCCAACCCGCGCTCGTCGATGTGCAGCGCGCGATCGCGGAATGGCATCTGGCGCGGGAAAACCCGAAAAAAGCTGTCGCCCGCTATCTCATCCTCGCCGAATTTCAGATGAATCACGACCGCGGCGCGGCGATAGAGAGCGTCAACATGGCATTGAGCGTCAACCCGCAGCACCCGAAGGCGCTGGCTTTTCAGCGATCGCTGCAGGCGAGCGTAGAAGCGGACTAAGGATACCCGAGGACGACAGGAGAAGATTGTCATGCAAGTGGTAGCGCCAGAACAGGTCGGCATTTCAGCGGAACGGCTGAACAACATCACGGCTCGGCTTTCGCAATACGTAGACGCGGGCAAAGTCGCCGGCTTTGCGACGCTCGTCGCGCGCGGGTCGGAGGTGGCGCATTTCGAGACCTGCGGCTGGCGCGACGCCGAAAACAAGCTGCCGATGGAGCGCGACGCCATCTTCCGCATCTACAGCATGACCAAGCCGATTACCTCCATCGCCCTGATGCAGCTCTACGAACACGGCAAATTCCAGCTGACGGAGCCGGTCGCGCGCTACATCCCCGCTTTTGGCAAGACCAAGGTCTTGAGCGGCCTCGGCTATCTCGGGCAGCAGCTCGCGCCACAGAACCCGCCGATGACGATCCATCATCTGCTCACGCATACAGCCGGCTTGAGTTATGGCTTCTATCTGGACAGCCCGATTGACGAGATGTACCGCAATTCGATCTTCCGCAGCGAGACGGCCACGCTCGAAGAGAAGGTCAAGGGCCTGGCGGAGCTGCCGCTGCGCTTCCAGCCGGGCAGCGCTTGGAATTACAGCGTCGCCACCGATGTCTGCGGTTACCTGGTGCAAGCGCTGGCTGATATGCCCTTCGAAGACTACCTCGACGAGAATATCTTCCGCCCGCTGGATATGGTCGATACCGCCTTTCACGCGCCGCCGGGCAAAATTCACCGCTTCGCCAAGCTCTATCAGCATTTGCCTCAGACCGGCGGATTCCGCGAATATACGGGCGCGCCCAATATCCCCTTCCACGACTTCGCGAAGCCGGCGAGCGCGGCTTCGGGCGGTGGCGGCTTGGTCTCTACCACGACGGATTATTGGCGCTTCGCGCGCATGCTCTTGAACGAAGGCGACTCTGGCGACGCGCGGATCATCGGACGCAAAACCCTGGAATACATGACGCGCAACCATATCAAGCCGGCGCTGCTGCCGCTCGCGATTGGGCCGAGCCCGATGCCGGGGCGCGGTTTCGGGCTCGGCTTTGACGTCATCATGGACGCGGCACAGACCGGCGTGCTCAATTCCGACGGCAGTTATGGCTGGAGCGGCGCGGCCGCCACCAATTTCTGGGTCGACCCGCAAGAACAGCTGGTGGGCATCATCATGACGCAGCTGATGGACAATATGCTGCCATTCCAAGCCGACTTCCGCGCGCTGATCTATCAAGCGCTGGTGGATTAGGGCGGTCCAGCCGCAAAAAAGGCATAGATGTCGCTGCAACTATCGGGCTTGCTGGACGTCCTGCGGCACAGCGAGCGCTATCAAAGCCTGCTCGCCGCAGCCGCGCGGGGCAATGGGCGCATCGCCTGCGACATCGTGGGCTCGGCGCGCCCCTTTCTGCTGGCGGCGCTGGCGCGCGACTGGGATGGACCGATACTCTTTCTGACGGCTGACGTCCGCCGCGCCTACAACGTCAGCGAGCAAATGCCGATCTGGCTGGATGCGAGCCGGCGCCTGTATCGCTTCGCCGAGCCTTCGGCGCTTCTGTATGACCGCGCCCCTTGGGACGCCAGCGTCATCCGCAATCGCATTGCGGCGCTATCGGCTCTGGCGCATGGCGAGCGCGAGAGGCCGCCGATCGTCATCGCCTCGGCGCGCGCCCTGATGCAAGCCACCCTCCCCCCGGCCAGTTTCAGCGGCGCGACAATCAACGTCGCGGTCGGCCACCGCTTTCAGATGGAGTCGCTGATTCTGCGCTGGATTGGCATGGGCTACGAGCCGGCGACGGTGGTGATCGAGCCAGGCAGTTTCAGTCGGCGCGGCGGCATCCTCGATATCTTTCCCTTGGCATGCGAATACCCCTTGCGCCTGGAATTCTTCGATGACGAGATAGACAGCCTGCGTTATTTCGACCCGGTCGATCAGCGCAGCATCCGGCGCATTGACTCGGCGCGAATCGTGCCGGCGCGGGAAGCGCTGCCAGGGCTCACGCCGCCGCTCGGCGACTCGCTGGAGAATTGGCTGAAAGCGCAAGCCGGTGACGACGCGGGCGCCGGCCCCGTGGGCGCCGATGCCGAGTCCCTGAAGCAGGGCAGCGCATTCGCTCATATCGAGCACTACCTGCCCTACCTCTATGATCAGCGCGCCAGCCTGCTGGATTTCGCGCCGGAAAATGCCCTGATTCTGCTCGAAACGCCCGATTTCCTGGCGTCGGCCGCGCGGGAAATCGCCGAAGCCGCCGCCGACAATCGCCTCGACGCCCTGTCGTCGGCGCAAATTGGTCCAGACCATCCGCCGCCCTATCTGCCTTGGAAGACCCTCGCCCGAAGCTTGAAGGGCCGAACGCAAATCGCGCTGGACAACCTGCCAGCCGGCGACGCGACGCGCCTCTTCGACCCGGGCGAACGCTTCGGCGGGCAGCTGCGCCCCATGCTCAATCGCGTGCGACAGCTGCGCAACCGCGGCGACCGCGCCGTCATTATCACCGAACAGGTCGAGAGGCTGGCGAATCTCTGGTATGAGCAAGACGCCTCCGCCATCATTCCGACCGTGGACGCGATTGACGAGCCGCCCGCGCCCGCGTCGATGCGCTTCGTGCGAGGAACGGCAGCCGAGGGCTGGTCGCTGGCGAGCGATGATGGCGCGCTGCATTTCATCACAGACGCCGAGATTTTCGGCTGGTCGCGCCCGGAACCGCGGCGTCGGCGCGAGGCGACCGGCGCGCCCGCCAACGCCGCTGCGGATACGGCATACACCGATTGGGAAATCGGCGCCCACGTCGTGCATGTCGATTATGGCATCGGCCGCTTCTTGGGCATGCGCCATCGCACCGTGAACGCCACCGCGCGCGAATATCTACTGGTCGAATACCGAGACGCCGACGCCATCTACGTGCCGATCCACCAAGCCGACCGGCTCTCGCGTTACGTTGGCGCGGAAGAGACGCCGCCGAAGCTCAACCAACTGGGCAAGCCCGATCAATGGATCAAAGCGCGCGACAAGGCGCGGCGCAACGCCGAAGAAGAAGCGAAAGAGCTGCTGGCGGTCTACAGCCGGCGCGCCCAGGCGACAGGCTTCGTCTTCAGCCCGGATAGCGCCTGGCAGCACGAAATGGAAGCGGGTTTCGCCTTCGTCGAGACCGAAGATCAACTGCGCGTCATTCAAGAGGTCAAAACCGATATGCAGAGCGGCAAGCCGATGGACCGCCTGATCTGCGGCGATGTCGGCTTTGGCAAGACCGAGGTCGCATTGCGCGCCGCATTCAAGGCGGTGCAGGATGGCGCTCAGGTCGCGGTTTTGGCGCCGACCACGGTGCTGGCGCAGCAGCATTTTGACAATTTTGTGGCGCGTTTGTCGGCGTTTCCGGTCGAGATCGAAATGCTCTCGCGCTTCCGCACCAAGGCGCAGCAGGCAGTAATCTCCGAGCGCCTGGCAAGCGGCGAGGTCGATATCATCATCGGCACGCATCGCCTGCTCTCGAAAGACATTCGCTTCCATCAGCTAGGCTTGATGATCATCGACGAAGAGCAGCGCTTTGGCGTAAAGCACAAGGAGCACTTCAAGAAACTGCGCGCCCGCATCGACATCCTGACGCTGACGGCGACGCCCATCCCGCGAACGCTCTACCTGAGCTTAAGCGGCATCCGCGATATCAGCATGATTCAGTCGCCGCCGGAAGAGCGCCTGCCCGTCATCACCCAGGTCGGCGCCTGGGACGACAAGCTGGCGCGGCTGGCGATCATGCGCGAGCTGGAACGCGGCGGGCAGATTTTCGTGGTGCACAATCGCGTCCGCTCGATCCACATCATCCGCAACCGGATCGAACGCATCGCGCCCGAAGCGTCCATCGCTATCGCCCACGGGCAGTTGGCGCCGCGCGCGCTGGAAAAGGTCATGTCGGAGTTCACGCGGGGCGAATACGACATCCTGGTCTCCACCTCCATCATCGAAAACGGCATCGACATGCCCCGAGTCAACACCCTTATCGTCGATCGCGCCGATCATTTTGGCGTGGCGCAGCTGTATCAATTGCGCGGGCGCGTCGGGCGCTCGGCGCAGCAAGCCTACGCCTACTTCTTTCACGCGCCGGGCCGCCTGACGCAAGAGGCGCGGATACGCCTGGAGACCCTGGCGGAAAACGCGCAGCTGGGCGCCGGCTTCCAAATCGCCATTCGCGACCTGGAGATGCGCGGCAGCGGCGACATCCTGAGCATGCGCCAGTCCGGGCATCTCGCCAGCGTCGGCTTGCATCTCTACACGGAAATGCTGCAGCAGGCGGTCAAGGATCAGAAGGGCGGCGCGGCGCCGGGACCAACCGTGGCGCCCGCCTCCTCGCGCGAGCGGCTCATCATCGATCTGCCGCTGCCCGCCTATCTGCCGACCGACTGGATCCCCGAAATGGCGCTGCGCCTGCAGCTATATCGCCGCATCGGCAACATCAAAAGCGCCGAGGAGATCGAGCAGATGCGCGCCGAGCTGATCGACCGCTTTGGTCCGCTGCCGGCGGCGGTCGAGGGGCTGCTCTATCAGATTCGGGTCAAGGTCCTGGCGCTGTCGGCGCGCGCCACCCACGTTTTGATGCCGCGCGAACAGACGCGCATCAAGCTGCCCTTTCTCGCCAAGGTCAATCGCGAACTGCTGGCGCTGGCGCTCGGCGATGACGTCCGGGTCACGCGCACGGAAGTGCAGATCTCGGCGGAAGAAGGCGACTGGCAAGCGCGGCTGCTGGAGATCCTGGCGCAGCTGGAAGACAAGATCAGCCTCGTCGGCGCTTTCAGTCCCTAACTGATTCAGCATCAACGACATTGTCCGAATCGAGATGGGCAGCATGAAACAGAGATGGCCAAGTCGCCGCCTCGCCCCTGCGCAATCCTGAACTGGTCGTCATTTTCTGGCTAGATCGGCGAACTCTCCAGCCGTGATTTGCCGCAAGAGCGAGAGTTGAATCGGGAAAAGCGCATTGGCCGCGCCGCCAGCCGCGTAAAGGGCCTCAAATCGTCGCAGCGATTCATCAAGGTGCACCGCGACTGCGCTCCGATGGCCGATTGGCGGGACGCCCCCGGGCGCGTAGCCGAGGATCGCCAGGCACTGCTCGGCGTTCATCATGCGCGCTTTCTTGCGCCCGACTCCGTAGAGCGCCGCCAGTTTGCGGTCGTCTATCGTCCGGTCGCCGCTGGTCAAGACGAGCGCGGGCTTGGTCTGATTTATCATGAACGCCAGGCTCTTGACGATCTGCCCGAGCTCGCAGCCGACATTGTCCGCCGCTTGCTGCGATGTCGCCGTGGACGCCCCAAATTCGATCACGCGGATGCCGAGCCCCAGTGCGTCCAGCGCGGCCTGCACTTGCGGCACGCCCAGCGGCCCCGTCTCAGTCGCCATAAAGCCTGCCGCCGGCGCTGGTGAAATCGTCGCTCGGCTCCGCTAGCTCGGCCTGCGGATGATCGCGCGGCGTCATATTCAGCAGGATTCGTCTGCCCGCCGCCTCGACGAAATAGACGTGTAGCGACTGATCCGGTTTGATCTTCGTTTTGCGCGAGAGCCGGTGATCGAAGCGCACCGGCTCGCCCGTCCGGTCGGTCAGGGTCGTCTTGCGCCAGAACATCCAGCGCTTATGCAGCCGCTCGGCGAAAAGCACGCGATAGCAGAGCTTGACGCGGGCGAATCGCAGCGCGCGCAAGACGATGGTGAGCGCGAAGCCAGCGACCAGCGCCAGCACGAAGACACGCCCGGCCGCGCCATACCGCCCGGCAATCAAAATAAGCGGCACGGAAAGCAGCAGCAATGTCGCCAGCGGCTCCGTCACCAGCTCGACGCGCTGCCGCGACGACAGCCGCCCGTCTCGATTGCGCTTGATATCGGCGACCAGTTCGCTTGGCAGCTCTTCCAAATAAGACATAAGGCCGGCGCTATCCCGCCTCGTGAGCGATATTGAGGTCGATATGGTCGCGCGCGCGCAGTTGGAGCGCGATGACGCTGCCCACGATCAGCGCGGCGCCCAGCCATTGCACGCCGAGGATCACCTCGCCCAGAATCAGCATGGCGACGACCATCGAGATGATCGGCTCGACAGTGCTGACCAGCGACGCTTGGGCCGCGCCGATGCGTTGCAGCGCCTGGTTGACCGCGAATACAGGGGTGACCGTGCCGATGATGGCGATGCCGAAGAGGAGCAGCAGCGTCAGGGCGTTGCCGGGGATTTGCAGCCCGCGCCAGGGGATCAGCATCAGCATGATCGCCAGCGAGCCGAGCATCATGACCGCGCTGGCGCGCGAGACGTTTTCCACGCCAGCCAGCGCGCGCCGCGTCAACAGATAATAAACCGCGATTATCGCCGCGTTGAGCAGCGCCAAGCCAATCCCCAGCGCGTCAGCGCCGTCCGCCGCGGACAGGTCGGGCACGGTCAGCGCCACGCCGAAAAGCGCCAGCGCCAGCGCCAGCCAGGTTCGCGCATGAATCTCGTCGCCGAGCAGCCGCGAAAACAGCGCGACCATCGCCGGATACGAATAGAGCAGGACGATGTAGGTGCTGCCGGGCAAGCGCTGCAGGGCATAGAAAGCGGTCAACACCGCAATCGAAACCACGAGCCCAATGAACAGCAGCCTGCCGACCGGCATGCGATTGCTGCGGCGCCCGCCCGTCGAGCGCCGCATCAAGAGGACCAGCGCCCACATCACCGGCGTCGCCAGGACGACGCGCCAAATCGCGATATCCATCGGCTCGAAACTCGAATGCATATAGATCAGCTTCACCATGGTCGGCGTGAGCGCGAAGCCGGCCGCCGACAGCAGGATCCAGAGCAGACCTTCTCGTTCCCGGCGTGTCATAGTCGTCCAGGCGAACTGCCTGAGCTCATCATAGCGAATCCCTCACAAAAAGAAAACGAGGCGAGCGCGCGCCCGACCTCGCCAAAAGCTGCGGATGGAAACGAGCGAGGCTCAAGCGATGCTCACCATGCTCACCAGATTGGTCGCCAGCGGGTAGAAAATGCCGAAGATCATCGTGCCCGCCAGCGCGATATTGATCGCCCAGCGAACGTAGGGCGTCTCCAGCGCCGGCTGCAAGTCGCCCGTGCTATCGCGCAGGTACATATTGACGACGACGCGCACATAATAGAAAGCGCTGACGACGCTCGTCAGCACGCCGATGACCGCCAAGCCGAACAAGCCCGCCTGAATCGCCGAGGCGAAAACCATGAACTTGCCGACGAAGCCAGCCGTCAGCGGGATGCCCGTCAAGCTGAGCATGAAGATCGTCATCGCCATCGCCATTAGCGGCCGCGACTTGGCCAGCCCGGTGATGTCTTCGATGTTGCCGCCGCTGCCATCTTCTTTTTCGATCGCCATGACCACCGCGAAGGCGCCAAGATTGGTGAACATATAAGCCATCATGTAAACGAGAGCGCTCTGCGTCGCCGCGTTGATGGCGTTTGCGCTGCCAGCGGCCGCCACCGCCACCATGATGTAGCCGGCGTGCGCGATCGACGAGTAGGCCAGCATGCGCTTGAGATTGCGCTGCGAGATCGCCACGAAGTTGCCCAGCACGAGCGTCAGGATGGCGATGATCGTCGCCGTCGCCTGCCAGGCGGTCGCATCGCCCCCAGCCAAAACCAGCGCCGAGAGACCGGTGATCAAGACGCGCAGCAGCGCCGCGAACCCGCCAACCTTCGCCGTCACGCTCATGAACGCGGTCACGGGCGTCGGCGCGCCTTCGTAGACGTCGGGCGTCCACATGTGGAAGGGCACGACCGCCACTTTGAAACCCAAGCCGACAATCAGCAGTGCCGCGCCAATCAACAGGTAGAAGGCGGCCGCCGACGCCCCGCCGACGATGCCGCTCGCCGCGCCGAAGATCTGCGGAATGTTGGTCGTGCCAGTCGCGCCATAAACCAATGCCGCCCCGAAAACCAGGAACGCGCTGGAGAAGGCGCCCAGGATGAAATACTTCATGCCGCTCTCTTCGGATTTCAGCGAGAGCGCGCTGCCGTCATTCTTGATCGAGCGGAAGGCGGCCAGGATGTAGAGCGGGATGCTGAGCAGCTCGAGCGCGACGAAGATGACGATGAGGTCGTTCGCCGCCACCATGAACATCGCGCCGGCCGAAGAAATCAGCGCCAGAATGTAATACTCGCCGCGGTGAATGTCAGCGCGGTTGAGATAATCCCAGCTCATCAACACCGCGATCAGGGTGGCGACCAGAATCACCATGTTCAGGAAGCCGGTGAAGGCGTCGGCGATGTACATGCCATAGAGCGCGATCCGCTCGCTTTCGGCCGGCGAGTACACCGCAAGATTCGCCAGGAAAGCGATGCCCAGGCCCACGCAGGCGCACACCGGCGTCCAATGCGCGCGGTCATCGCCAGCGAAGAGATCAACCAGCACCAGAATCAGCGTCCAAGCCAGCAGCAGCGTGGCGGGAAGCGTCGAACCCAGGTTGGAAACCGCCAGGAATTCCGCGATTGTGGGCGATTCAAACATGGTCTCTCCTAGCGCACGAACAGGGCGACGATGCTATCCACCGACATATCCAGCATGTTGAAGAAAACAATCGGCTGAATGCCCATCCAGAAAATCATGATCATGATCGGGATGAAAGCCGCTTTTTCGCTCCAGCTGAGCTTGTAGCCATCTTCGCTGCCAAGCGGTTTCTTGAGCTCGCCCATGAAGACATGCTGGAACATCTTCAGCAGGTAAACCGCCGCCATGATGACGCCGAGGGTGGCGAAGAGCGTGAAAGCGAACCCCAGATAATCGCTGCCGAGCGAGCCGAGCAGAATCGTGAACTCGCCAACGAAGCCGTTCAAGCCGGGCAAACCCATGCTGCTGAGCGAGATCACCAGGCTGATCGCGCCGAAGAGCGGCATCACCTTCCAGACCCCGCCATAATCCGCCATCTCTTTGGTATGCCAGCGTTCGTAGAGCATGCCGACGATGAGGAAGAGCCCGCCAGTGCTGATGCCGTGATTCACCATCTGCAGGGTCGCGCCTTGCAAGCCCTGGGCGTTGAGCGCGAAGATGCCGACTACGACGAAACCGAGGTGGCTGACCGACGAATAGGCGACCAGCTTCTTGACGTTGTCCTGCGCGTAACTCACCCAGGCGCCATAGATAATCCCGACCACGCCGAGGAAGGCGATCGTCGGCGCCCAGGCCACCGTCGCCTCCGGGAATAAGTTCAGATTGAAGCGCACGATGCCATAGGTGCCCATCTTCAGCAGCACGCCCGCCAGGATCACCGAGCCGGCCGTCGGCGCTTGCACATGCGCGTCCGGCAGCCAGCTGTGGAAGGGGAAGATCGGCACTTTGATGGCGAAAGCCACCAGGAAGCCCAGGAAGAGCCAGCTCTCGACCGAATTGAATAGGAATCCGGCCTCCTCGTTTTCGCCTTCGGGTCCAACATCGTCCCAGTAGGTGCCGTCGCCTTCCCAGGTATGCACGCGCTCGATTACGCCGATATCGCCGCCGGCGCTGTAGGTGCTGAAGGTGCCCGACCGGTTGCCGACATAGAGAATCGCGATCAGCATCAGAATCGAACCCGCCATCGTATACAGGAAGAATTTGACGGCCGCGTAAATCCGCTCTTCCGAGCCCCAAATGCCGATCAGGAAATACATCGGCACCAGCGTGACCTCCCAGAATACGTAGAAGATGATGAGATCGTGCACGACGAAGACGCCGAGCATCGACCATTCCAGCAGCATCAAGAAGACGTAATAGAGTTTCTCGCGCCCGCGCTCCTCGAAGATGTGGCTGCCGAAGGAGCCCAGGATCGAGATCGGCATGATAAAGGTCGTCAGCAAGACCAGGAGCATGCTGATGCCGTCCACGCCGACGAAATAGCTGACGTTGATGACGCGCTCGCCCAAGGAGATTTCCGCCCAGGTGTTGCGCTGCACCATCTGCAAATCAGCCGTGCCGGGATCAAAATTGATCCACATCAAGACCGAAGCGACAAAGGTGACCACGCTGGTGGCGAAGGCGACCCACTTCAAGTTCGCCTTTTGCGTCTCGCCGTTCATGAGTAGCAGAATGGCGAGGCCCGCCATGGGCAGGAAAAGGGTGATGGTTGTGAGCGAAAGTCCGGTTACATCCATAGGACTGCGTTCTCCTTAAGCGCCGCCGGCGAGCAGCGTCTGAACAAAGGGGATTAGCATGAGCAAGATGACCGCGACCACGCCGATGAACAAGACCACCGCATAGAGCCGCACGTAGCCGGTCTGGGCGCGCCGCATCCACTCCGCCGCGCGCAGCACGAAAGCGCCGACGCCATTGACCGCGCCATCAACGATGCCGAGATCAAAGGGCTTGCCGAGCAATTCGGCGATGGTATCGAAGCCGCGTTTGATGATGCTGTCGTGGAAGTAATTGTGCAGGAAATCCCAATCGACGCGGTCGGCCAGGAAAGCCGCCAGCCGATTGAATGGCTGCTCGATGAGCGCCGCGTAGATCTCGTCCCAATACAGGCGGGCCTTCGCCAGGCGGAAGAGCGGACGGGAAGCGCCGCCAGCTTCCAGCAAATCACGATTGCCGCTCGCCAGCCCCTTGCCCTTGTAGACGCGGTTGGCGACCAGAATGGACACGACGCCCAAAGCCAGCGCGATGCCGGCGATCGCCAGGTTGAAGTCCAGCGAGTGGCCGCGCGACACGCTGACCAGGCTGTGCTCCAGGAAATACTTGAACTCGTAAGCGTGATAAACGCCATCGAAAATCGGCGTCGCTTTCGGCACGTTGATGAAGCCGATGATGATGGTGAAGAACGCCAGAATCAGCAGCGGCAGCAGCATCGCGCCATTGCTCTCCGGCGCCTGCTCCGCGGCCTCGCTGCGCGCGTCGTCGAAGAAGACCAGCACAATCTGCCGCCACATGTAAAAGGCGGTGAAGGCGGCCGCCACCAGCAGCACGCCAAAAGCGATGAATCCGCTCAATTCGTTGAGCTCGAAGCCCTCGTACCAGGCGTCGGCGAGGATCTCGTCCTTTGACCAGAAGCCGGCGAAGGGGAAGATGCCCGCCAGCGCCAGCGTGCCGATGAGATAGGTGATATAGGTGATCGGCATCCGCCTGCGCAAGCCGCCCATATTGCGCATGTCCTGCGGATCGAACTCTTCGTCGTGGTCATGGGTGGAAGAACCCCCCTCAGTCTCCCCATCGCTATGGGGGGAAGCATGATCGTTGTGCTGGGCGTGATGATGCCCGTGCTCGACGCCATGAATGACCGAGCCGCTGCCGAGGAAGAGCAGCGCTTTGAAGACGGCGTGCGTGACCAAATGGAACATGGCCGCGACGTACGCGCCGATGCCGACCGCCGCCACCATGAAACCGAGCTGCGAAATCGTCGAATAAGCCAGCACGCGCTTGATATCCCACTGTCCCAGCGCGATATAACCGGCCATGAGCGCGGTGCCGGCCCCAACCAGCGTGATGACCAGGCCGATGACGTAACCGCCGTGATTCAGCTCCCACAAGAAGACGTTGGAGCGCACCAAAATGAAGACGCCCGCCGTGACCATAGTCGCCGCGTGGATCAGCGCGCTGACCGGCGTGGGACCCGCCATCGCGTCCGGCAGCCAGACAAAGAGCGGGATCTGCGCCGACTTGCCGGTGACGCCCAGCAGGATGAACAAGGCGATCAAGAGAATCACGTCATCGAAAGCCATCTGGAAGCCGCCGAAGTCGACAGTCTCGCCCGTGCCGAAGCGCTCGGTCGTCTGCCCGAAGACGCCAAGCAGCGCCGTATCGAAATGCTGATTGTCGCAGTATATGGCGCGGATGTCATTCGCCAGCGGGTTGGACTTGCCGTGCCCCTCATCGCTTCCGTGATCAGAATCGCCGGCGGGGAGGCACTTGTATTTCGCGCCATGTCCGTCATCCGTTTTTTCGTCTGCGGATTCGTCTCTGCCGGCGTCGGTCTCTTCGTGATGCGCCTGCAAGCCATTATGCTCGCGCCATTTGACCAGGTACTTCGCTTCTGTATTGGGCAGCTCGCCCGCCTTGTAGAAATCCAGCGTGCCGAAGGTCCAGAAGATCAGGAACATCGCCATCAGCAAGCCGAAGTCGCCGATGCGATTGACGATAAAAGCCTTGCGAGCGGCGTTGCTGTTCTTCCAGCCTTCGGGCGCTTTTTTGTCCCACCAGAAGCCGATAAGCAGGAAAGAACAGAGCCCGACCCCCTCCCAGCCGACGAAGAGCATCAGGAAGTTGTTGCCCGTCACCAGGATGAGCATGAACGCCAGAAACATGTTGAGGTAGGCGAAGAAACGCGGATACCATTTGTCGCCGTGCATGTAGCCGCGGGCGTAGAGGTGGATCAGCGAGCCGACGCCAGTGACCACCAGCATCATCGTCACGCTTAGCGAATCGACGCGCTGCTGCCAGGAAATGTCGAGACCGATAGACTCGATGCGCAGCCAGCCGTCGACAAAAGGCGGATTGACGATCGCCGCCGCGCCATTCATGCCAGTGACGTAGCTCAGCAAAAGCAATGAAACGAGGAAAGCAAAAATGGAAGCGAAACAGCCGATATAGCCCGACCACTTCTCTTCGAGCTTGGCGCCGAAGAAGAAGTTGACAAACGCGCCGAGCGCCGGCGCAAGTATCACGAGGGGAACCAGGAGCGGGAGGTTTTCCATCTGTTAGCGCCTCTTCCGACAGCCGTCCATCAGCCCTGCATCTGCTGCAATTCGTCAATATTGATGCTCTGGCGCTCGCGGAAGATATTCACGATCAGCGCCAAGCCCACCGCCACTTCAGCCGCGGCCACCGTCATCACAAAGAAGACGAAGACATGCCCGTTGACATGCCCCCACTCGCGCGCGAAGGCGACCAGCGCCAAATTCGCAGAATTCAGCATCAGCTCGACAGACATGAAAACGAGGATGGCGTTGCGCCGCATGAGGACGCCCAGCGCCCCCAACAGAAACAAGACCATGCTCAAGACGATATAGGGTTCGACGCCAATCGGATTCATCGCCAGGAGGCTCCCGCCGTTATTCGCCAGGGGGATCGTCTGATCCGCCGGTCAATTTCGCCACGTAGTCGCCGCTCAAGACGTCCGCGCCCGTCTGCTGCGAGATCACGCTGACCAAGGGGCGATTGACCCGCCGGCGGCGATTGATGCGGCGGCGTTCAGCCTGCGCCAGCGCGTCTGGTCGGGCCAGCACGATGACGCCGATCAGCGCGACCAGCAGCAGCATGCCCACCAGCATGACCGGCAGAACATATTCGATGAACAAGACGTGCCCAACCGCCTCCGGGCTGCCAAATGCCGGCGCGCCCATCGCGTTGTAAACCGCCGCGCGATAACTCGGCTGGCTGCCAGGGATCCCTGGTTCGCGCACGAGAACGCGCGTCTCGATCAGCCCGCGATCAGCCTGATAATTCGCCAGCGTGCGCAGCACTGTCTGATCCTGATCGACGAAAGCCAGGTTGTAGCTGCCCTCGCCCAGCTCGATGCTCGTATGCTGCCCGGCCGGCAATTCCGCGATCACCACGCGATGCGGGATCAAGCTGTTGCAGGACGCGTCATCGCAGAGGCTGCGCCGGTCCGTATACTGCCCCACCTCGACCAGCGAGACCTGCCGGTCGGTCACCGCGTTGAAGAGCGTCAGGCGCATCTTGCCAAGGGCCGGCGCGCTGAGGTCATCGGTAAGCACAGCCACGTCTATCAAATCTTCGGCGTTTTCGTAAATCACAAGCGAGGTCGCCGATTCCGCCGCCAGCGCCAGATCCTTGCTGAAAAATGGTCCCGACGCATAGCTGCCATCATCGACGCCAACAGCGATCGTATAGGCGCCGGCGTCGAGCTCGCGGTAGGCGCGGATTGCCTCGCGCGGATCATTGTATTCGACGCCGTCGATTCGCTTATCGGGCATCGCCTCGTCCAGCGCGTCCAGGGCGACATTGGCGCTTAACGTGCCGACCAGGGGCATGGCGAAGCCCATTTCCATGACCGTGAATTCCGCGCCGTCGCCGCCGGGCACGGCATTGATGACACGCAGCCGCGCTCGCCCGTCCAGTGGCGCAGGCGATTCGTCCGAAAGCATATCCGAGGCGATCGGGAAGGCGAAGATCAGCAGCAGCAGAATCGCCACCGCCGAGCCCGCCAAGCCCAGCCAGCGCATCCGCCCTGACGTGTCGGTGGTGGTCTCGGCCCCCAATAGCATGATGACAAAAAGGAAGAGCACCATGATGGCGCCGGTGTAGACGGTCACCTGCACCATCGCCAGAAACGGCGCGTCCAACATCAGATAGAGGAAAGCCACGCAGCCGAAGTTGACGATCAGAAAGAGGGCGCTGTGCACCGCGTTCCGCCGCGTCAGCATCATCGCCGCCGCCAGCACCGCCACAAAGCTAACCGCCAGGAACAGCCATTCCATAGACTCTATTTCCCACTCAGCATGCGATTGTGCATTTTAGCACAATCTTTGTATGGCTTCAATTTGCATTCGCCGGCGCTAATCCGGGTCTGCCATATCGGGAATCGAGCGATTGTAGGCGCCCGGCTCGACTTCTTGCGGCGTACCCTCTGCGCCTTCCTGCGGCGCGTCGATGAGCATGTCCTTGGTATAAATCGCGTCGCGCCTGTCGGTGAAGGACATCTGATGCTCGTGCCCCAGCTGAATCGCTTCGGTCGGGCAGGCGTCTTCGCAATAGCCGCAGAAGATGCAGCGCAGCATATTGATCTCGTAGGTCTTGGCGTAACGCTCGCCCGGGCTGTAGCGCTCCTCATCGGTGTTTTCCGCCGCTTCCACCCAGATCGCGTCAGCCGGGCAGGCGGCCGCGCAGAGCGAACAGCCGATGCACTTTTCCAAGCCATTCTCGTACCGGCGCAGATGATGCCGCCCCTTGTAACGATCGTGGAATTTCTGCACCTGTTCCGGATATTGCACGGTGACGGCGTCGTCCATCAGGTGCTTTAATGTCGTCTGGAAGCCTTTGATGACGTTCATCAGTTTGTCCTCAATTCCCTGTCCCTGCCGCTAGTCGCTTGCCGCCGGCTTGATGGCGGTCTCGCCGCTTTCCAGGATGCGGTCTTCTTCCGGCGTCCGCCCGAAGCTGGCCAAGCCCTCCAGCGCCTTCAACTGAAAACGAATATGCACGAGCGGGATCGCGATCAACATGCCGACCAAATGCACCAGCGCCCAGCCCAAGCCGCGCCGTTCGCCGGTATAGGCCGGGTCGTCCTCCATCGGGATCGCCTCTTCGCTGTCGCGCTCGCGTCCCATCCGCCGCAGCGCCAGCCCGCCGAGCAGCAGCGCGCCCACGAATACGATGCCGGAAATGAATGGATAGGCCGTGCCGCCCATGGCGTCGCCGACGACGATGGCCACCGCCGTCCACGCCACCGCCAGCAGCGCCAGCGGGATCATCACCTTCCAGCCGAATTGCATCAAGCGGTCGTAGCGGATGCGTGGCAGCGTCGCCCGTATCCAAATCATGAAGCAGAGCATCAGGAATACTTTCAGAATGAAGATGACCGGCGCCAGAATCGGCAGCCCGTCCATCGGCCAGAGATGATACCCGCCGAAGAAGACGGCGATCGCCACCAAGCTGACCGCGATCATGCCCAGGTATTCCGCCATCATGAACAGGGCGAATTTCATGCCGCTGTATTCGGTCATATAACCCTGCGTCAGTTCCTGCTCGGCTTCGGTGAGATCGAAGGGCGCGCGATTCGTCTCCGCCAGCAGCGCCAGGATCAAGACGGCGGCCGCCAGAGGATTCTGGAAGACGAACCAATCCCAGATATTTCGCTGGGCGTCGATGATGTCGCCGAGCGCCATGCTGCCGACGATCATGACCGGCACCGCCAGCGTCAAGGCGAAACTGAGCTCGTAGCTGATCATCTGCGCGGAGGCGCGCAAAGCCCCCAGCATGGCGTATTTGTTGTCGCTCGACCAGCCGGCCAGCACGACGCCGTAAGTCGCGATGCTGGTGATGGCGATCACCCACAGGATGCCGACATTGGAATCAATCAAGCCCTGCGGAACCTGGAACCAGACATCGCCCAGCGAAGGCGCGAACCAGGGCAAGACCAGATCGGGCCCCATCGGGATCACCGCCGCGATCATCAGAATCGGAATCACTTTGATCATCGGCGCCAGGCGAAAAACCCACTTGTCGGCCCCCGCCGGCAGCAAGTCCTCCTTGAAAACCAGCTTCACACCATCGGCGGCCGGCTGCATGAAACCAAGCGGACCGACGCGATTGGGGCCCACGCGGTGCTGCAAGAAAGCCAGCAGACGCCGCTCAAGCAGGGTCGTATATGCGAAGCCGGTGACGATGACGAAGGCGAAACCGGCCGAAAATATGATCGGCCAGAGCGCCGAGCAGCCGGCGTCATCCCCGCATTGAATCACGTTTTGCACGCGCGCTTCCGGGTGCAGCACAAAGCCGATCGCGCCTTGACGGCCATCGAGATTCAGCGCGTCGTCAAAGCCGATCCAGGTGGCGATCGCGCCGAGATTGGCGATGATCAGCGCCACAATCAGGATCGTGACGGCGAGCCCGCCGAGGACGATGACCGCGATGCCTATTTTCAAGTTACGGCTCATACATCATTTCCTCTGTCATCAGCCGCCGACGGCGACCGCTTCGGCGACCTTGCGAATGCTGCCGACCGCGACCGTCATCGAGACAGGGTCGTCGGTCAGATGGCGTGGCAGCGCTATCGCCCCGGCCGCGATTTCGTCACTAAGCGCCGCCTGTACGCGCACGCTCGAGTCGCCCGCGCGGATCTCGATGATGTCGCCGGCATTGACGCCCAGGCCCGCGGCGTCATCCGCATTGACGATGGCGTAGGGCTTCAGGATGCGCGGCTCCAGGATCAGCGTCGGGCGGAAATTGCGCTGGCGATTGTAAAGCCGCGTTATCGGCATCACCAAGACGTCGCCCGCCTCGATCGCCAGGTCGGCTTCGTCGCCGGCCCGCTTGGTTCGCGGTTTGCGCGCGTCCGCCTTCGATGGAATCTGCACGCCCAGCCCGCCGGTGTTGGTGTAGGCGGTGCCGCCGTAGTATTGATCGCGTCCGCCGACATCGGGGAATTCGCGCTTGACCTGCGCCAGCGCCTTGTAACTGAGGCTTTCAAACTCGGCGATATTGGCGCTTATGTCCTGCATAACCGCCGCCGCCGATGGACGCAAGGGCGCGAAATCGAGCGCGCCCCGCAAACTGCCGAAGAGCTTCCAGGCCGGCAGCGACTGCCCGATCGGACCCTGCGCGGTATAGAAGCGCTGCACGCGCCGCTCGCCATTGACGAAGCTGCCATCGCGCTCGGCAAAGGACTGAATCGGCAGCATGTAATCGGCATGTTCTGAAATGCCGTCGTCGAAGAAGTTGGCGTAGATTACGGTTTCGACCTGGCTGAGCCAGCTGCGCGCGGCCGGGTCGTCATCGAGCAGTTCCGCTTGCGCCACAATCAGCGCTTTTGGGGGATTCGCCATGATGTCCAGCGTCGCCGCGGGGCAAAAGCCAAGATAGTGCAAGCCCATGCCATTGGCGCCCGGCAGCGGCGAAAGCAAGCCGTTGTTGCGCCGCCCGACATGGTCGCTTTCGATCAAGAAATTGGCGGCTTCCTGCGCCAGCGCCTTGCTGCCAGCCAGCGTCAGCCCTTCCGCGCCGGCGACGATGACCAGGTTTTCCGCATTCGCCAGCCGCTCAGCAATCTCGGGCTGATCAACCTTGAGATTCCGCATCACAGCCGCCGCTTGACCGGCGCCGTAGCGGATGGCGTCGCCCTCGACCACTTTGTCGTTGCGCGCGCCATGCAAGGCGAAGTCTTCCAGCCGCGTATGCCGGGCATTGGCGACCACCAGATAAGCGCCGCGATCTTGCGCTTGCTTCAGCCGCAGCCGCCAAATCGGCACTTCTTCTTCCAGGTCGCAGGCGATCACCAGAATCGCGTCGCCGCGGCCGAGCTGCCCGAGATTCGTTCCCAAGCCGACGCCGACCTGCGCCACGGCTTCCGCGCCACCGTGAGTCGGCGGCCAAGCCCCCAATCGCGAGCCGCCAAGCCCCTCAACGAGTCGACGCAATTCCCAGAGGTCTTCATTGCTCATGCCGCTGCCGGCGATCGCGGCCACATCGCCACCCGCAGCCTTCAACGCGGCCGCCATCACCGGCGTGACCGCGCCCCAATTGGATTCGCGCAGCGCGCCGCCAGTTTTCATCAGTGGCTGCCGCAAGCGCTCGTCGCCGCGGGTGAAATGATGGCCGAAGCGCGTCTTGTCGCTTATCCAGATTTCGTTCACGCGCTCATTCTGCCGCGGCATCACCCGCTTGATGACCGCCTTGCCGCCGAAATCGCGGTCGAGCCGCATGCTCAGGCTGATGTTCTCGCCGGCCGCGTCCCAAGGCGATATGCTCGGCACTTCGTTCAATTCCCAGGGGCGGGCGCCAAAGCGGAAATCAGTCGTGGTCAAGGCGCCTACCGGGCAGATGTCAGTCGTGTTGCCGCTGAAATAGGTGTCAAAGCCGGGATCGGAATTGGTGATGATCTGCAGGCGGCGTCCGCGCTCGTGAAAAGCCAGCACGTCATCGCCGACCACCTCGTCTTGAAAACGGACGCAGCGCGCGCATTGGATGCAGCGTTCGCGGTCGAGGAAGATCAAATCGCCCAGCGGATAATGCTTCTCCAATAATTGCTTGTCTTCAAAATACATGCGCGATGACTGCGGTCCATGACGCATGGTCAGGTTCTGCAGCGGGCATTCGCCGCCCTTATCACAAATCGGGCAATCCAGCGGATGGCTGCTGAGCAGGAATTCCAGCACGTCCTCGCGGGCGTCAATCACTTCCTGCGTATTCGTCTTGACGTGCATGCCCTCGCTGACGGTCGTGGTGCAGGCCGTTTGCAGCTTGGGGAAATAACGGATCTGCGGGCTGCCGTCTTCATTCAGCATCACGTCGCCAGTGGCGCGGTCGCGGGCGGGCGTGCCCAGCTCGACCAGGCACATCCGGCACATGCCGACCGGCTCCATCTTGGGGTGATAGCAGAAGACGGGAATGTCGTTGCCCGCATGCCATTTGGCGGCGTCAACCAGGTTCGAGCCGGCCCTCACCTCGTAATCTTGTCCATCGACATTGATTGTCACCATGTCGGTCATTCAGGCCTCCACTAGCGCGTCTGCCGCAGTTTGCGCTCAGCCAGTTTCAATCCATACAGCGCGCGATCGCGCATGACTTGTTCCACCACCAGCCAGCCCTTGCTTTCGTCCAAAGCCGCCGCTTGGTCAATCGCGGCTATGAAGTCTGCTTTCGCCCGCTCGTATTCTCCGCGCTCCAGATTCAGCTCGCCGCGCAGCGTCTGAATCGTCACGCTGTCGGGCCTCTCTTCAATCTGCGTGCTTAACTCGCGATAACGCCGATAAAAGTCCCGCTCGCGCTCCAAAGGCGACTGGAAAAGCGCCTTGAGCAGCCTGCCGCCGACCGCCGCCGCCTTCATGTCATTCGCGCCCCGCCGCTTGCTCAAGCCTGCACATGCTGCGCGAAATCGTCAGGAAAGTGACGAATCGTATGAATGATGGGGTTGGCGGCGAAATCCCCCAGCGCGCAGAGCGTCGTGCCCGCCATATTTTCGGCGACATCGGCGATGCGCTTGACGTCATCGGGCGAGCCGCGGCCGTCCAGGATGCGGTCAATCACCTTGTCCAGCCAATAGGTGCCTTCGCGGCAGGGCGTGCATTTGCCGCAGCTTTCATGCTTGAAGAACTTGGTCACTTTCGAGGCGACCCAGGTCATGTCCACCGTGCTGTCCATGATGATGATCGAGGCCGAGCCGATGATCGTGCCGATATTGGCGCAGTCCTCGTAGCTCATCGGCGTGTCCAGCACCTCGTCGGTCAATGGCACGATCGGGCCCGAGCCGCCCGATGGCAGCATGGCTTTGAAGGGACGCTCCTCATGCAGCGGTCCGCCGGCATGCTCATAAAGCAATTCGCGGAAGGTCGTGCCCATCGGCAGCTCATAATTGCCCGGCCGCTTGACGTGACCGCTGACGCAGTAGATTTTGTTGCCGCTGCTCTGTTCGGTGCCAATCGCCTTAAATGCCCCCGCGCCTTCCGTCAGGATGTAGGGGACGTTTGCCAAGGTTTCCACATTGTTGACGACGGTGGCTTCCTTATATAAGCCGCCGCCTTTCTGCGCTGGAAACGGCGGGCGAACGCGCGGCTGCCCCAGATAGCCTTCGAGGCTGTTGAGCAGGGCGCTCTCTTCGCCGCAAATGTAGGCGCCGGCGCCGAGGTGGGTATAAACCTCGCAGTCGTAGCCCGAACCCATGATGTCCTTGCCCGCCCAGCCCTTCGCGCGCAACTCCTCGATGCAGGCGTCCAGCTGGTCGCCAATATCCCAGAATTCGCCGCGCAGATAGATGTAAACGGCTTTGGCCTGGATGGCATAGGCGCAGATCAGCGAACCTTCGATCAGCTGATAGGGGTTCTCCTCCATAATCTCGCGGTCTTTGAAGGTGCCGGTCTCGCTTTCATCGGCGTTCACCGTGACGAACTTGACCGGCTCCTGCTGCGGGATGAAGCTCCATTTGACGCCCGTGGGGAAGCCGGCGCCGCCCCGCCCGCGCAAGCCCGAAGCTTTGACGACGTCGATTACCTCGGCCGGCGACATCGCCAGCGCCTTTTTCAAGCCGTCGAAGCCGCCATGTCGCTCGTAGACCTCCAGCTGCTTGATATTCTCAATTTCGCGTCCGCGCAGGAGAATGTGCATAATCGCTCTTTCTTTGTGCCGCTAACCGGCGCGTCCGTTCGCCGACTGACCCGCTTCCGCGCGCCATTTCGCCAGCAGGTCGCGCATCTTGTCCTGATTCAGCTCTTCGACATAACGAAAATTGCATTGCAGCATCGGCGCCTTGTCGCAGGCGGCCAGGCACATCACGTGCTCGACGGTGAACATGCCGTCGTCGGTCGTGCCGCCCTCCTCCACGCCCAGTTCGTCTTTCAGCCAGGCATGGAAGTCATCGGCGCCCTGCAGCGCGCAAGGCAGATCGGTGCAGACTTGCAGCCAGTATTTGCCTTTCGGCTTCTCCGAATACATGGTGTAAAAGCCGGCGATCGATTTCACCTGCGTGGGATCGAGATTGAGCAGCCTCGCCACCTCGCTAATGCCGTCTTGATTGACCCAGCCATATTCTTCCTGCGCGATGTAAAGCAGCGGCATGACCGCCGAGCGCTTGGTCTCGTATTTCGCCAGATGCGCTTTGATGCGCGCTTCGTATTTCGGGTTGCCAATGATTGCCATTACGCAACTTCCTTCGCAAACCGCACTGCTCGCGGGCTTGGCAGGGCAAGCCCCAACATCATTACGTTTCGTATTGCGGGCTTGCCAAGGCAAGCCCCTACACCGTTACATCCAAGGCGCGCCCCTGCGCCTCTTCAATTGGCATCAACGGTCGCAATCGCCGAGCACGATGTCGACGCTGCCGATGATCGCCACCATGTCCGCCAGCAGGTAACCCTTGGCTACGACCGGCAGCGCGCTGATGTGGATGAAAGACGGCGTCTTGAAATGCACCCGCCGCGGTTTGTTGGCCCCCGTGCCGTGAATATAGCAGCCGATCTCGCCGCGCGGACTCTCGATGGCGTTGTAAACCTCTTCGTCCGGCGCGTCGTAGCCATAAGTCCAGAGCTTGAAATGATGAATCACCGCTTCCATGCTCTGCCCCAGCTCGCTGCGCAAGGGCGGGCAGTATTTGTGATTCTGCGAGCGATAAGGCCCTTTCACCGACTCCAGCCGCGCCACCGCCTGATTCAGAATCTTCATGCTTTCGCGGAATTCCTGAATGCGAATCAGGTATCGGTCATAGACATCGCCATGCTCGCCCAGAGGCACATTGAAGTCGTAGGTCTCGTAACCGCAATAGGGCTGGGCCTTGCGCAAATCCCAGTTGACGCCGCTGCCGCGCAGCGCCGGTCCCGTCATGCCATAAGCCAGCGCGACATCCGGCTCGATGACGCCGACGCCCTGCGCCCGGTCTTTCCAGATGGGATTTTTCGTGAGCAGGGCTTCGTAATCATCCACCTTATAAGGAAAATCGTTGAGGAATTGCTTGATGGTCGGCAGGAAATCGTCCGGCACATCGCGCCAAACCCCGCCCGGTCTGATGTAACTGCTCATCATGCGCTGCCCCGAGAGCATCTCGAACATGCCCAGGATGCGCTCGCGTTCGCGGAAGGCGTAGAGCAAGACGCTCATCGCGCCCATGTCGATGGCGTGCGTGCCCAGCCAAACCAGATGACTCGCGCAGCGCGCCAGCTCCAGGCAGACGACGCGGATGACCTGTCCGCGCTCCGGCACGTCCAGATCCAGCAGCTTCTCGACCGCGGCCGCATAGGCCATATTGTTGGACATCGGCGAGAGATAATCCATGCGGTCGGTCAGCGGCAGCGCTTTCTCGTAGCTCTTGTCTTCCAGCGACTTCTCGATGCCGGTGTGCAGGAAGCCGATATCCGGCAGACAGCTGACGATCTGCTCGCCATCCAGCTCAAGCAACAGGCGCAAGACGCCATGCGTGCTGGGATGATGCGGACCCATATTGAGCAGCATCGTCTCGCCGGTCATCGCCCGCTCCGAGACGAGACCGCGCAGCTCGTCGAGGTTGCCTTCCCAGCGGCGCTGGGCTTCTATCGATTCCGTTCGCTCTGCAACTGCCATATCGACCTCGGAAGTTAGTCCTTCGCGAAGGGCTTGTGCTCGTGAATCTCGTCGACGTTAAAGGAAAACGCCACCGTCTCTTTGCCCAGGGGATAATCGCGCCGGTGCGGGTGCCCAAACCAGTCCTCCGGCATCAGCAGGCGCCGCCCGTCCGGGTGGCCCTCGAAGGCGATGCCCATCATATCGGCGATCTCGCGCTCCAGCCAATTGACCGCGGGGAAAACGACTGTGGCGGTCGGCAGGCGCGGATCCTCTTCCGTTGCGAAGACTTTGACCCGCAGGCGGCGATTGTAAAGCATCGACATGATGTGATAAGAAACGCCGAAGCGCTCCGGTCTATAATCGCGCTCGACGCCATCAAAAGCCGCGCCATAATCATCGGGATAATAATCGACGGCGCTGACATCGGACAGCATGTTGTAGACCAGGCCCGCGCTGACGCGCAGAAAGTCCAGCACTTCGGTCGAGCGGAGGGCTTCGACGATGATCGTCGTCTCCCCGCGGAAGTCCTTGACATGCAGCAGCGCATCGCCAAAAGCCTCGCGTATCGCGCTCACCGGATCTCTTGCCGCTGGAATCTCCATCAGTCCATCGCCTTGCTTTCTCAGCCAGTTCGACAATTTCGCGTCACGCCCAATCGGCGATGCGCTCGCCGCGGACCTTTTCGTGCAGGGTCAGGATGCCATGCAGCAGCTGCTCGGGGCGTGGCGGGCAGCCGGCGATATAGACGTCGACCGGGATGATCTCGTCCACGCCCTGCACAATCGCGTAGTTATTGTAGACGCCGCCGCACGAAGCGCAATCACCCATAGAGATGACCCATTTCGGTTCCGCCATCTGGTCGTAGAGCTGGCGCACGACCGGCGCCATCTTGCGCGTCAGCCGCCCGGAAACGATCAGCAGATCCGCCTGCCGCGGCGTCGCCCGGTTGAGCTCCATGCCGAAGCGCGACAAATCGTAGCTCGACGCCTGCGAACTCATGTATTCGATCGCGCAGCAAGCCAGCCCGAAGAGCAGGGGCCACATCGCGCCCGTCCGCCCCCAGTTGACGGCTTGCTCCAAGGTGGTGGTGACAACCCCAAGGTTGCCGAGTTTTGAGCTCACTCCCATTCCAAGCCCCCTTTCTTCCATTCGTAGACGAAGCCGACGATGAGAATCAATGTGAAGACCGCCATCACCGCCAGCCCGTAGACGCCGAGGTCGCGCATGGATACCGCCCAGGGCAGGAAAAAAATCACTTCGATATCAAAGATGATGAAGAGGACGGCGACCAAATAAAACTTGACCGGCAAGCGGCGGGTCGCAGGTCCAATCGGCTTCATGCCGCTCTCGTAGGGGACCGACTTGCGATAGGTGGGGCGGCGCGGACCCATCACGCGCGAGATGTTGGCGATGATCAGCGCCAGAGCGGTAGCGATGACCAGCAAAGCGGTGACGGGACCAAATTCCAGGACGGTCGGCATCGAACTCCAGCCATTTGTGCTTTTTGGAACAAATCAACTGTCTGAGAGGTTAGCATACAACAGCGGCAAAATCAAGCAAGGCTAAACCCATTTTGCGAACCCGAATCGGCCGGGCGATGACGGCGCCTCCGAGTCCGCTGTTTTGCGCGTCGAGCGCGCCCGAAAGCGCGGTCTTCCGCCGAGCGTTTTCAACTTGTCTCTCGTAACGCATTTCTATCTATCAATCGTTTCAAATATGCGACATCTTGATAAATAAGCAAGTCCCACTATGATAATAATGCTACTTGACAATCCGTAAATTCGAGCTTATATTGAGTTCAACAAATATGCAGACGGGATCTAAAAATGCCGATTTACGGTGACAATAATGCGCTTGATGACAGCCTGGAGCGTTCGCTGCTTGCGGAACGTGAGCGCCTGAAAGCGGCTATTGGCGAGCTGCGCCAAGAGATAGAAGCCAAGGAAATGGCTTGCCGCGCCAAAGAAAACCGGCTCGCGCATGTGGAAGCGCTGCTTGCCACCGCGCCGCCAGAAGCCAAATCGCCGCCTCCGCGTCGCCAGGCGAGCGGACGATCGACCCCCACCGCGAAGCTGCTGGATATGGCGGAACAGGTCTTGCGCGCGCGAAAGGGCGAGCCGATGCACTACCGCGACCTGGCTGATGATTTGATTCGCATGGGCGCGGTCATTGGCGGCAAGGACCCAGCTGGCTCGCTGGTGGCGCGCATCACGCAAGACGACAAGGGCAAGGCGGAAGACGAGAAGCGCTTCGTCCGCCCGACCAGCCGGGGGTTCTATGCGCTGCGCGCGGATTATCCGAAGGCGCGGAATGTTGGGGCGCGGCGGCGTGGCAAGACAGCAGCCGAATAATCGATCAGAATACCCGGAAAGGACATTGCTACGATGAACAGCGGGAATTTCACCAACACTCCGACCCACATGGTTCAGCATGTAAAGAACATTGTAGGCGGCTACAAAATGGGGGCGCTTCGGGCTTTGGCGCAGGAGCCCGTGCAAAACGCCCTGGATGCGAAACGTAAAGGTGAAGGCATTGTCAAAGTGGAATACCGTTTGCTGCGGCGGACTAACAGCAACGGCGAATCCTGTGAACTCCTGACAGTTACAGACCGAGGAACAACTGGCTTACAAGGCCCTATGGTCGGTGCTGACGAATTGCAGGCGCGGAATTACCAGCTCAAGCCAGTGGAAAACTGGGCGGCTTTTGAGGCACAAGGCTATACGAAGGAAAAAGAGGACACACTGGGATCGCGCGGGCAGGGCAAAGCAGCTTTCCTTTACCATTCGCATGTGCCGGGGGACACGCGCCGAATGGTCATGCTCTACGATACTCTGCTGGAGTCAGGCGAATACCGGTTCGGCATGCGTTATGCCAGGCCCGTTGATCAAGTGATGACGCCGCCACTCTTCAACGACGAGGCACGAGAGCAGGTTACGCGAGAGAGAGTACAGTTTGAAGCCTTGGACATCCCGCTTGGACTGGCGCCGCTGGCAGAAGTTGGCACGCGCGTGATCGTCCCGTTTCTGGCAAACGATGAGCTGCAGGACTTGCGGCCTGGCGGCGAATTGCCATGTTGGCTGCAACGCTGCTGGTGGCGCGCCATACAATTAGGGCGGCTGCGCATCCGCGTCGTAGACGATGGGAGTGGGGAAAAAACAGACATCGTCGTGCCCCGCTGGTGGCGGGATCTACCTCGCGACAAAGGTAAGCCCGTCCAAAGCGGCCGCTGGCATGATTTGATCGATGGCGGAAGACTTTGCGTTTGGGGCGATTTGCCGCTAAACGACGGCCACAAGATCCGACGTCTCGTCTTGGCGCACAACGATGCCTGGAAAGACGACGAGATCACAGCGGAGCCAGAATGGAATGGTGTCCAACTGCTTCGCGGCTCGCAATGGATTGAGACCCTGGGCGCTCGTGCCGAATACGGCGACCTTATCCCACCTGACATGCGACCGGGCATCCGAGGATTTGTTGAGTTTACCAAGGAAACTGACACCGAGTTGCGCAAAGAGGCTAATGAGAATTCACAGCATGACGGATTCAATCGTCGGAGAAAGATTGTCCGTGACATCCGCGACCACTTGAACGACAGAGTGTCTGAATTCAGCCATAATATGGGCTGGGAGACCGTGTCCACAATTGAGTCGCAGCAAGTGCCGCGGCGAGACATGACGACGCATTCCCGCTTCTTGGCGACATTTCTGAAACCAAAGAGCCGCAAGGCGAACGCATCTTCGACCAAGGGCGATCAAGAAGGCAGCCAGCTGCTCTGGGAATGCCGGCTGGATCTGGATTATCCCGATCCTGCTAGCAGCCGCGTCGATTGGGGGCAGTCCATCCGCAGACTGTATGTCGAAGTCAGCTTTGAGCCCGGCGAAGAATTGCTCGGCAGCGCCGATCTGATCCTGGAATGGGTAGACGCCGCCGGCAAGGCGCATAAACTTTGCAGCCAAGACGATTCGCTTTGGGAAAGCTATATCCGGCGCCTGGAGCAACTGGGCAATGGAGTTGAACCACCCATCGAATTTGCCCGCGCATGGCGTCAGGCAGTGGCTACAATGCTGGAAATCTTCGCACAGGAGAACGACTAATGCCCGTCCTAGTCTGGAGCGACCGCGACGGCATCCTCGGCAATTCCATCCGCACGGGCCGCCGCGTCCAACTCTCCCCCGAGGAATTCCGCGCCGAAGCCGAAGAACTCGACCGGGCGCTCGACGACCTGCTGGATATGGCGTGGCACGCGCTGGTCGTCATCACGAGTCGCAAGGATGGCAAACCACGATTCAATTCCTTCGAGCAGGTTTGGGCGCTCGGGCGCGCGATTCACGTCTGCGACATCATGCGGCACGAGGCGATGCAGGGAGAAGTTCGCCACTTGCTCTGGCAGGCGCTGACCGCCAAAGCCTGGCACGGCATCCGCCATGACGCCTCCCGCGACCCGCGCTGGCGCCAGCTTATTCCAGCCGGAAAAAAACAATGGCGAACGCGTACGGACGACAAGAGGCTCGACCGAGCATACGACTTTCTCGAGGTCGGTTTCTGGTTGCGAGATCAGCAGCTCCATGACGCAGGAGAAGTATTCGACTGGGAATTCAGCAACGCTCGCAGGCTGTACCTGCGCCCATCGCTGCGTTCAAAAGAACTGCGAGACGCCCTGCTCTACTGGCTGCGCCGACAATCTCCAAGAGTACGTTCATTCGCAAAGATCAGAAAATCTGATGTTGGTTTTGTCATCTTTGTCAAAGCGCTGAGAGAGCGCTTCCCGGACAGCGGTCCCGGCTCCGCCCTGCTCCCCCAGCACTATCCGGAAGCTGAATTGCGAGAGATTGTCTGTCAGACGCTGGACGAGGCTGTCAAAGAAAAGTGCTCATGAAGCGTGGCGCCTGGCGCGACGTCTACCGATCCAGCGCGCCCGAAGAGACCAAATACGCCGCCACCAGCCGCGCCATCTCGGTCGTGCCGGCTACAGTCATGTGCACGCCGTTGTACCAATACCGCGTCTCAGTCGGCATTGACGCGGCCAGATCGTAGAAGCCCGTTTCACGCGCGGCAGACAGCTCGCGAACGATCTCGTTGTGCTCTGCGACCGCCCCTTGCCGAAAATCCGTCCGCATCAGATCGCCCCCAGGAAAGTCGAACTCCAGCGGCGAATAGGCCCAGGTCAGCAGCACAAGGTCCACCTCCATTGCCCGCGCCAAATGGATCATATTGCTCAGATTGCGCTCGAAATAGATGGGTGGATTCGCCGACAGCACCTGGTCGACGCTCATGTCCAGATTGCCGCATCTCGGCTCGCCGCCGCTCGTGTCAAGTCCACAGGTTTGGAAGCCGGCCGGCAGGCGAAACTGCTCGGGCAGCGCGACCTGCGCGTCACTGTCAAAGCCCAGTTGCTTTACCGCGAAGCGATACAGGGCGCTGACGGGCAGCGGGTCTTCGCGCGCCTGCCAATGCCCGCGCGAGGCGTTTAAGCCGTCATAATACTTCGGATCAACCAGCCGCGCGCTGACGTCATTCAAGGCGTGATAGACGATGATCATGTCCGGCGCCAGGTCCGGTATCCGCAGCGCCAGGCTCACCAGCGATTCCCATGACGAGTAGGATGGCACGCCGGCGTTGACGACCTCGACATCGCCGTAGCCAAAGGTCTCGCGCAATCGCCATTGCAGCTGATGCGGGTAGGCGTCGCGCCACGACTCAAGGTGAGCGCCATAAGTGGTCGACCCGCCCATGGCGACGATGCGGTAGGTTTCGTCCGGCTTCGGAAGCGCGATCTCTGGACCGCGATACCCCAGCGCGTTTACCTGCTCATGCGCCGGCGAGAGGCCAAAGTTCAAATACGACAAGCCCCGATACAGGCTTTGCCGCTCGCTCAATTCCTCGCGCGTCCAAAGGTAGAGCGTCTTTTGCCGCTCGTCGCCATACGCGCCAAGAACCCAGCGAAACCCGACTTCGAGGACAGCAAGCGTCAGGATTGTCGCCATCAGCGCCAGAGCCGCCTTGACACGCATCGACATGGATCTCCCTGCGCCAGCGCGCCGCGAATCCAAAGCGGGAAGAGGACGAGACCGCGGCGATCCCCTCGCCCGCGGCCTCAATCGCCTGTTCTTTTCGCCCCTTAGCTGGTCCCCAAGCCGAGCAGACCAGTCTCCGGCTGCGGCCTGCGCGCCTGTTCGTCGTATTTGCCGAAGCGGATGACATCGCCGGCGCCGGTGATCGCTTCCACCGACAAGCCCAGGCTCTGCAATTCCTTGACCAAGACGCGGAAGCTGGTCGGGATGCCCGGCTCCTCGATCGGCTCGCCCTTGACGATGCTCTCGTAGGTCTTGACGCGCCCCTGCACGTCGTCCGACTTCACCGTCAGCATCTCTTGCAAGATATTGGCGGCGCCATAAGCCTCCAGCGCCCAGACCTCCATCTCGCCGAAACGCTGCCCGCCAAATTGCGCTTTGCCACCCAGCGGCTGCTGCGTCACCAGGCTGTAGGGGCCCGTCGAGCGCGCGTGCGCCTTGTCCTCGACCAGGTGCGCCAGCTTCAGCATGTGCACGTAGCCCACCGCCACATCGCGGTCGAAGGGCTCGCCCGTCCGGCCGTCATAGAGCGTCTGCTTGCCATAATGCGGCACCGGGATTTTCGTCTCGAACATCACGCGATTGGCGATCTCAAACAGCTCGCGCGTCGTCAAATCGTCCGGCAGCTCGAGCGCTTCCAAGGCGTGCTGCTGGATCCACAGGCGTATCGAGGCCAATACCGCGTTGGCGTCGCGGGTGTCGCGCTCCTCAATCGTGAGCTGGCTGTTGTCATAGACCATGACGGCGCCGGGGTCATAACCGTATTCGCGAAGCGTCTCGGCGACGGCCACGCGCCGCAGATGATTCCGAACCCGCGTCCGGACGATTTCTTCGGCACGATCTTCCAGGTCTTGCACCAGCTCGGCGACTTCGTCTATCAGCGAAACGCCGACCAGATCCACCAGATACGACTGATAAACATGCATATCGTCTTCAAAATCTTCCGGCGCGATGCCGGCGCTTTCCGCCAGCCGCAGATGATTCTCCCAGGCGCGCTCGGTCGTCAGCTTCCAAGCCCAGTCGATCAGCCAGGCGCGTCCAAGTTCAGCTTGAATCTCCTGCTCCTGGACGCCATCGAAGACGGGCGTAATCGCGCGGAAGCCGAGGCGATCGGCCGCCCAGCCCAGATGCAGCTCGAGAATCTGCCCGATATTCATGCGGCTGGGCACGCCTAGCGGATTAAGGATGATCTCCACCGGGACGCCGCCTTCAATATAGGGCATGTCCTCGACCGTGACGATCTTGGAGATGACGCCCTTGTTCCCGTGCCGCCCCGCCATCTTGTCGCCGACGGTCAGCTTCCGGCGCTGCGCCACGCTCACGCGCACCATCTTCTCCACGCCCGCCGACAAATCGGGATGTTCATCGCGGGTGAAGACCTTGACGTCAATCACCTTGCCGCGATCGCCATGCGGCAGCCGCAGCGAAGAATCCTTCACCTCGCGCGCCTGCTCGCCAAAGATCGCCCGCAGCAGCTTCTCCTCCGGCGAGAGTTCTTTCTCGCCCTTCGGCGTGATCTTGCCGACCAGGATATCGTTGGGCCCGACCTCGGCGCCGATGCGCACAATGCCGTGTTCGTCCAGGTCTTTCAGCGCCTCCTCGCCCACGTTGGGAATATCGTAGGTGATCTCTTCCGCGCCCAGCTTCGTGTCGCGCGCTTCAATCTCGTGCTTCTCGATGTGGATGCTGGTGAACTTGTCGGCGCGCAGCATGTCTTCGCTGACGAGCAGGGCGTCTTCATAATTCCCGCCATCCCAAGACAGGAAGCAGGTCAAGACGTCGTGACCCAGCGCCAGCTGCCCGTTGTAGGTGGACGAGCTGTCGGCGATGACGTCGCCCGGCTTGATCATATCGCCCTTGCGCACCAGCGGCCGCTGGTCAATGCACGTCGATTGATTCGAGCGCTCGTATTTTCGCAGCTGGAAGGTCTTCTCTTCGCCCGTTTCCGTGCGCACGATGACGCGGTGACCCTGCACGCTGACGACCTCGGCTTCAATCTCCGAGACGAGCACCTGCCCGCTGTCAAAAGCCGCCTGGCTCTCCATGCCCGTGCTCACGACCGAGACGTCCGGCGTGATAAGCGGCACCGCCTGACGCTGCATGTTGGAGCCCATGAGCGCGCGATTGGCGGCGTCATGCGAGAGGAAGGGAATCAGCGCGGCGCTGATGCCGACGATTTGCCGCGGCGCGATATCCATGTAGTCGATGCGCTGTGGCGGCACGGACAGGAAGCCCTGGTCGTAACGCGCCGAGACGCGATTGGACAGGAATTGCCCCTTCTCGTCCAGGCGGGCGTTGGCTTGGGCGATGATGAACCGGTCTTCGTTGTCGGCGGAAAGGTAGGTGATGTCGTCGGTGGCGAATGGCGTCACCGGGACCTCGCGAATGCCGTATTTTTCAAGCAGATCCAAGGCGCCCTGGTCAATGATTTCGCCCTCATCGAGGACAAGCGTCTCAATTCTGACGCTTCTGCCAATCCGCTGGCCGATGAGATCGTCGGCGACCGGGCGCTCGTGAATCACTTCCTCGCCTTGCAGATTGGCTTTGACCAGATTGCCGAGGGCTTCGTTCGCGCCCGCCTGGTCCGAACGGACTTTGGCTATGCGATCGGGGTAATTCGTCAATTTCTTGCCCCAGCGGCTGATGCGGTCGCGCAGATTCTTGGGAATATCGCCCCCGTTCAGTTTGGCGACCTCTATAAGCGCGCTGTTGAGGTTGCGCAGCCCTTTCTCGAGGTCCTCGCGTTCTTCGCCATGCCCCCCCATCTTGTCTTCAAATCTCTCCGCGTCCGCCGCCAACTCCTCCGGCAGCTCGCCGCTCATTCGCAGCTGCGTCACCGCGCCCCAGACTTCGGCTCGCGCGTCGTCGTAGCCATCGTAAGCCTGCGCGATTTCATTCATCCGCGGCTCGAAGCGGCTGAGGAAGTCGCTTACCGCCTCCTCGTTGAATGGGGCGCTTTTGCTCCGCATCGCAAAGACGGCCTGGTCAAGACGGGCATAATCGCCGCTGACCTTTTCAGCGAACTCGTCGAAAACGCGCTGGGTCTCGTCCAAGGCGTCGCTGCTGCCAAGCTCGGCAATCTGCGCGACCGCGGCGAATATCTCGTCGTTATTCGACAGCACCGGCAAGTCGCCGACGTCGCTGCCGAAGAGCCGCAGCCGCTCCAGCATCATCTCGTCAATGATCGCGTCGCGCTCGATGCGCAATTCCGCCTCGACATCATCGCCGACAACCCGCCCCAGCACATCCGGATCATCAACATCCAAGGCGCTGACGACCTTGCGATACGGCGTCTCGATGAAGCCCAGCTCGTTCACGCGCGCGTAACTGGCCAGCCGCCCGATCAAGCCGATGTTCGGGCCTTCCGGCGTCTCAATCGGGCAGATGCGCCCGTAGTGGCTGTGATGCACGTCGCGCACGTCGAAGCCGGCCCGCTCGCGCCGCAAACCGCCCGGCCCCAGCGCCGAGAGCGTCCGCTTATGCGTCAACTCCGAGAGCGGATTCGTCTGTTCCATGAACTGCGACAGCTGCGACGAGCCGAAGAATTCGCGCACAGCCGCCACAATCGGACGGATGTTGACCAGCGACACCGGCGTCAGCTGCTCGGCTTCGCGGATGGACATGCGTTCCTTGACCACGCGCTCCATCCGCCGCAAACCGATGCGCAGCTTATTGCCGATCAGCTCGCCAACGGTCTTGACGCGGCGATTGCCGAGGTGGTCGATGTCGTCTTTCGTCCGCGCGCCGTTGTTGATGAGGATCATCTGCTCGACCAGCTTGACGATGTCGGCTTTGGTAATCGTGCGATGCGACAGATCAATCGTATCCGCCAAGCCAAGACGCTGGTTCAGCTTATAACGCCCGACCCGCTCCAGATCGTAGCGGCGCTGATCGAAAAGCTGCCCGTGCAAATATTCCCTGGCGTTATCCAGGGTCGGCGGATCGCCCGGGCGCATGCGGCGGTAGAACTCGATCAGCGCGACCTGAGCGATCGTCTGCTTCTTCTTGGGGTTCAGGTCCCAAGACGGCTCGTTCTTGAAGCAGCTTTCGATATAGCGATGCGTCTCGCTCTTATCGACCTCCGCGAAGAGCTGGCGGATCTCGTCATCGTCGCCGGTCTTGATTGGCGAAAGCTTCTTGGGCAAGCCATCGTCGACCGCCGCCAGCGCGCGCAGCAGAACCGTCACCGGGATGGTGCGCTTGCGGTTGAACTTGATGGTGATGTAATCGGTCTTGCGCGTCTCGAATTCCATCCAGGCGCCGCGGTCGGGGATGAGCTTGGCGTTGGATAGCGAGCGGCCCGTGGCCCGTTCTTCGTCCACGTCGAAGTAAACGCCGGGCGAGCGAATCAACTGGCTGACGACCACCCGCTCCGTGCCGTTGATGATGAAGGTGCCCTTCTCGGTCATCAGCGGGAACTCGCCCATGAAGATGTCCTGGCGGATGATCTCGTCGCCTTCGCCATGATTGACCAGCGCCACCTCGACATAAAGCGGCGCCGCATAGGACATGTCGCGCTCGATGCACTCCTCTTCGTCGTATTTCGGCCGCTCAAGGTAGGGCCTTAAGCCAAATTCCTGCGCCTGCGGATGATTGCCCGGGAAATAAAGCGACAGATTGCTGTTGAAGCTCTGGATGGGGTTGATCTCGTCGAAGAGCTCGAGAATCTTGCCCTCGGTTATGAAATTCTTTTCTTCCGGGAATTCGAGCGGCTTCCCGCCATTCAGGAAGTCTTCAAAAGACTTCAGCTGAATGTCGATCAGAGACGGCAGTTCCTGAATCTCCGGCGTACGAGCGTAATTCTTGACGTTATAATAGTGTTTCAAGGCGCGGCTCCTGGAATGAATAGCTGGCTCGGCTGAAGGCGGGAATCGACAAAACGAAAACGGCTAGGCGATATGCGCGGCGACACGGAAAACGCAACCGACACGAAGCACGCATCTGACCAGATTTCACGCATTCAATAGATTGTAGCGGCAAGAGGACTGCAAGCCCGCAGTGTAAAGGAATAACAAGGGTCTTGTCAAGACAAACCTTTGATTCGACCGTTATTCGGAGTGACCTGTAAACAGTCTAGCAAACTGTCGAAGAATTGCAAGCCTCTTCTTTGCGGTTCGCCGAGAGAAGGTCCACGATATGCCCATGCGACCGACAAGAGACGGCAAAGCGCTAGTCCAGGAACGCTTCGGCGACGTCGCCGCCAACTACCGTCACAGCGCCGTGCACGCCGCGGGGCCAGACCTCGACCAAATGCTCGCCTCAGCATCGCTCGGCACGGAAGCGCGAGTCCTCGACGCCGGCTGCGGCGCCGGGCACACGGCGCTGGCTTTCGCCGCGGTCGCCCGCTCGGTCATCGCCTGCGACTTCACGCCCGCCATGCTCGACCAGGCGGCGCTGCTGGCGCGAGAGCGAGGCTTGGCAAACGTCGCCTTGCAGCTTGCCGATGTCGCTCACCTGCCCTTCCGCGATCGCAGCTTCGATCTGATCGCGACCCGCTACAGCGCCCATCACTGGCTGCGTCCCGAACGCGCCTTGGCCGAGTTCCGGCGATTGCTGAAGCCCGATGGCGCCCTGCTCGTCAGCGATATCATGGCTTCGGAAGATTACGCCCAGGACACTTTCTTACAGACAATTGAGCTGCTGCGCGATCCATCACACGCGCGCGATTACCGCATCAGCGAGTGGCTCGTCATGCTTGCGAAAGCCGGCTTCCAGCCCGAGGTGCTGCTGCGCTTCGATCTGAGGCTGCATTTCGCGACCTGGATCCGGCGCATGGCGACGCCCCGCCAGAACGCCGACATGATCAAGTCTCTATTCGCCGGCGCGTCAGCCGAAATCAAGCGCGCCTTTCGCCTCCCCGCGCAACTGGCGAGCGACGACTTCGCCTTTGTCATCCCCGGCGCCGTGATTCGCGCCGCCGCTTCGCCGCCTTAATCCGCCGCCAGCCGCCCAGCCGCCACCAGGAACTCGCTGTAGCCGCCGTGAAATTCCCGCAGCTCGCCATCGCGCAGCTCGACGAGGCGATCGACCGTCTGATCCAGAAAGTAGCGATCATGCGACACGATCAGCACCGTGCCGTTGAAGTCGTCCAGCGCGTCTTCCAGCACTTCCACCGACGGGATATCGAGGTTGTTCGTCGGCTCGTCCAGCAGCAGCAGGTTTGGCTGGCGCAACATCACGCGCGCGAGCTGCAGACGGCTGCGTTCGCCGCCGGAAAGGGTCGCGATCGGCTGTCGGACCTGCTCGTAGCTGAATGCCATGCGCAGCAGAAAGTTCACGGCTGTTGATTCGCTGCTGTTCTGCATATTACGGATCAAATCCAGCGGCGTGCGCGTCAGCCAGGCATCCAGAGTCTGATGTTCCTGCGAATAAAAGCCAATGCCGATGCTCGGCCCCACGACGACATCGCCCGCCAGGGGCTTCAGCTCGCCCAGGATCAGCTTCAGCAGCACGGTTTTGCCGGCGCCGTTCGGTCCGATCAAGCCCACCCGCTCGCCATGACGCAGCAGCATGCTGGCGTCGAAAAATAACGGCTCGTCGCCGAAAGCCATCGACACGTTTTTCAGCTCCAACACTTTCTTGCTGCCGCGCCAGCCCGCCACCTTAAAGTCCATCAGCCGCTGATCGACGACCTTGTCAATAATCTCGCCGCGCTCCTCCATTTTTTCCAGCATGCGCCGCCGTTGACGCGCGGCCAGCATGTGCTTTCGGCTCAAGACTTGCCGCGCCCAAGCCTCAAAGCGCTCGATCATCGCTTCTAGGCGGGCGATCTCTTTTTGCTGCGTAACGTATTGCTGCTGCTGGCGCAGTCGGCGCGCCTGGCGCTCGTTGACGTAATACGAATAATTGCCGTGATATATCGTCAGCTTCCCACGCTCCAGCTCCGCCGTCTGCCCCGCGATCTCGTCCAGCAGATAGCGGTCGTGCGAGATGATGACGACGCTGCCGCGATACTTGTGTATGAAGCGCTCCAACTGCTGCTTGCCCGCCATGTCAAGGTGGTTGTCGGGCTCGTCCAACAGCAGGATATCGGGCGCAGCCGCCGCCAATTGGACGAGCGCCACCATCTTCTTCTGCCCGCCGGAGAGCGCGTCGTTGGGGCGGTCGTAATCCGCGGCGTCGAAGCCCAGCATCGCCAGCAGCTCGCGCACGTGGCTGGCGTGCCGAGCCCCGTTCATGCGCTCGAAGTCCGCCAGCAGCGCCTCGTGCCGCTCCAGCGTTCGCGAGAGCCGCGCCGCATCGCCATAAACCGCAGGGTCCGCCAGCCGCGCTTCGATTTCGCTTAGGCCCGCTTCGGTCGCTTGCAGCTCCGGCGGCTTGATCATCGCCGTTTCGATGAGCGACTTGCCCGGCGCCAAGTCGACGTCTTGCGGCAAATGACCGATGCGAAAACCCGCCACCATGGCGACATGCCCGCGATCGGGCTCGAGCTCGCCCAGCAGCGCCTTGAAGAGCGTCGACTTGCCGGCGCCGTTGGGCCCCACCAGGGCGACCCGGTCGCGCTCGCCGATGCTCCAGGACAGGTCGCGATAGAGCTCTCGACCGCCAAAAGCCACCGTGATATTGCTGACGCGAAGAATCTCCATGACCGGTTCGCCCGTCCCGCTCTCGCATGCAAACCAGTACAGCATAGCATAAGCGACGCCGCCTGTTATGCCCCGCGCCTTCTGGCTCGAATTCGTGCTATAGTCGGCGTTAAGTTGTAGCCGCGCTCCCCTCCCTAATGCCTTTGGGAGGGGCCGGGGGTGGGGTTGGCAGATCATGTTCATCGTCGACGCGCAGCAGAACATCGCCTTCAACGCCCAGCAGCTCGGCTGGGATTATACGCGCTGGGCTTGGCATCAGCGCCAGGGACGACCAATCGCCGAGCCGCCGCCGGTGACCAGCCTGCGCGACAATATCCTCGGCCGCGTCGCCATCGTCTTCGGCAGCCTGCAGGTCCTGGCCGAAACCACGCCCGGGCTGGCTTCCTGGCAGCGCCATGCCTACCGCACAGCCGCCGACGCCCGCGCCCTGGCGCAATGGCAAGTGGATTATTACCGGCGCCTCGCCGACGAAAACGACCGCATCCGGCTGATTTCGACGCGGCAGGACCTGGCGGAGGTCGTGGCGACCTGGCGCGGCGATGACATGGCGGGGCGGCTGCAGGGCCTCGTCATCAAGATGAATGGCGCGGAACCAATCTCCGAGCCAAAACAGCTCGAAGAATGGCTGGAATTTGGCCTGCGCATTGTCGCGCCAGCCTGGCGGCAAACCCGATACGCGGCGGCGGCCGATAGCGACGGCGGGCTGACGCTCCTCGGATTCGAGCTGCTGGAAGTCATGGCGGGCTTCAATCTTCTGCTCGATATCGCGGCGATGTCCGACCGGGCATCGGCGGAGGCGCTGGAACGCTACGATGGCGCCATCATCGCCAGCCACAGCAGCCCGCGCCACTTTCATCCCAGCCCGCGCTGCCTCGCCGACGGCGCGATCCGACATCTCGCCGAGCGCGATGGGGTCATGGGCGTCATGGTGTATAATCAATATCTGCGGCGCGACTGGCATCCTGGCGATCGCAATCGGCAGGCGACGCTGGCGCATTGGGTGGACGCGGTCGATTACGTCTGCCAGCTGACTGGCTCGGTCGATCATGTGGGTTTGGGCAGCGACATCGACGGCGGCTATGCCTATCGCGCGCTGCCGGTCGGGCTGGATAGCGCCGGCGATCTATGGCGCTTGAGACGCTTGCTGCTCGAGCGCGGTTTCGCCGAAGCCGAGGCCGCGGCGATCCTGGGCGGCAACATGCTGCGCAAGCTGAACGAGACGCTGCCGGAGGGATAAGCGACAATGTGGCGCTTCGCGCAGGTTGGCATCGCCTTGGGCGCCTTGGGCGCGATGATCTGCTTCATGGGTTTGTTCCCCGGCGTCACCGGCGCGGCGACCACGGTCGGCATCGGGCTGGTGCAAGTCGCGATGATGCTGATCGGCTATACCCTGCTCATCCTCGGCGCCTTGACCTACCTCAAATTCACCTTCTTCCTGGACGTTCCCGCCACACTGGTGCAGCAGATTGGCCGGCGCCTGGCGCTGACCGGCATCCTCTTCGCCGCTTTGGCTGGCCTGGCGGATATTCTGGGCTTCGGCACGCATATCCGCGATGAAAGCGGCCAATTTTACTTCGGCCAGCTGCAAATGATTGGCATCCTGGCCAGCTTTGGCTTCTCATCCTTCGGCGTCCTGGTTTACGTCCTGGCCGGCGTTAGCGTGGCCCGCCTCGCGCCGGTGGAAGCGCTTAGCGACTCCATCGCCGGCGTCGACGACACCAGCGAAATCCAGCTGCCGGACTTGAATGGCGCGCCCTAGAGCCGACCGCCGATCCATCGTCATGCGCGCGGACGGGCGATTCTCTATCCGATCAATGGGCGAGCGAGCCGCCCGCCTCGGCGCAACATGCTGACGCGAGCGAAAGCGCCGAGGCTGCTCTACGTGGTGAATATCCCGCGCTTTTTTCTTTCCCATCGCCTGCTCCTGGCATTGGCGGCGCGCGAAGCCGGCTTCGACGTCCACGTGGCCACGTCTGACCGCGACCATGAGGGCTTGCGCCGAATCCGCGAATGCGACCTCCCGGTTCATCCAATCGCGCTGGGCCAACACGGCACGAACCCCCTCCTCGAGCTGCGGACGCTGCTGGCGCTGCTGGCGCTCTATCGCCAACTCCGCCCCGATCTGCTGCATCACGTCAGCATCAAGCCGGTACTCTATGGCGGGATCGCCGCCCGGCTGGCGGGCTGCCCTCATGTCGTCCAGGCTCTGAGCGGCTTGGGCTACGTCTTCGCCGATCGGAGCTTGAAGGCGAGGCTGTTGAAAGCCGCGAGCGGGCTGCCGTTCAAACTGGCGCTCGGCGGCGCGAACACGCGCTTGATCTTCCAAAACCCCGACGACCAGCGCCAGTTCGTCGAGCGCGGCTTGATAACGCGCGGCAAAACGCGGGTGATACGCGGTTCCGGCGTTGACGAAACCGTCTTTCGCCCCAGCGCCGAAGCCCCGGAATCGCCACCCGTCGTGCTCTTCGCCGGGCGCCTGCTCTGGCAAAAAGGCATCGGCGACTTCATCGAGGTGGCGCGGCGGCTGCGTGGCGATGCCCGTTTTCAGGTCGCCGGCTACGAAGAAGCCTCCAGCCCCTCAAACGTCAGCGCCGCTCGGCTGCGTGCCTGGCAGTCCCAAGGGCTGATCGAATGGCTGGGCGCGCGCGCCGATATGCCCGCGGTTTACGCCAACAGCCATATCGTCTGCCTGCCATCCACTTATGGCGAAGGCGTGCCGAAAACGCTGATCGAGGCGGCCGCCTGCGCCCGCGCCTGCGTCGCCAGCGATACGCCCGGCTGTCGCGAGATCGTTCGGCACGGCGTCAACGGCCTGCTCGCGCCGCCCGGCGACATCGACGCCTTGACGCGCGCGCTGAAGCGCTTGATTGATGATGCCGACGAGCGGCGGAGAATGGGCGCGGCCGGCAGAAAAATCGTCCTCGATGGCTTCACGCTGCGCCAGGTCATCAACGAGACGCTCGCCCTCTACGACGCCATGCTCGCGCGCGAATGAGCATCAAGCGCCGGACAATTTGGCCGCCTTGTGCGCCGCGCGCAATGGCTCCGGCAGGCGATAACGCGTGGTGGCGGCCAGGGTCAGCCGCAGGGCGCTATCGAGATCGGCCATGTGGCCGACCGACACGAAGACCGGCTTCACCTGGGACCTCGTTCGCAGCGCCGCCCCGATCAACTCGCCGCGATGCCGCACGGGGCTGCAGCCGCCTTTTTCCGGCGCCGGCTCGGCATACTCGCCGATCAAATGCGACTTGCCGCAGCCGATCGTCGGGCGCCCCAGCCACAAACCCAGGTGCGAGGCGATGCCCAGCCGCCGGGGATGCATCAGCCCCATGCCATCGAAAATGAATACCTCCGGTTCGCAGCGCAGCCGGCGCAAGGCCGCCAGGACAACCGGGCCCTCGCGGAAGGCCAGCAGACCCGGGATGTAAGGGAAACTCGCCGCCGCTTCCGCCCGCGCGATTTCGAGCGTTTCCAGCTGCGGGAAGCTCATCACGACCACCGCCGCCCGCGAGCGCTTCTGGCGGACGCTGACGTCTACGCCGGCGATGCTGGCGACGCCCTCCAGCGCCAGCGGGACGTCGCTGATCAGCCGCGGCGTCAATTCCCGCTGCAGCGCGATCGCCGCCTTGGGCGCCAGATCCCAATCGTGCAGCGGATCAATCTTCATGTCTTCGTCGGAAACCCGCGGGGGCGCGGCTACATGCCGAGGTAATCGCGCAGTTCTCGCGAACGGCTGGGGTGGCGGAGTTTACGCAGCGCCTTGGCTTCGATCTGGCGGATTCGTTCGCGCGTCACCCCAAAGAAGGCGCCGACGTCTTCCAGGGTGTTGTCGCGCCCGTCAATCAAGCCGAAGCGCAGCTCCAGCACCTGGCGTTCGCGCTCGCTCAAGACGCCCAGCGCCGAACGAATCTGTTCCTTGAGCAGCTGCCGGCCCGCGGCGTCGACGGGACCAAGCATGTTCTCGTCGGGGATGAAATCGCCCAGCATGCTGCTGTCTTCCTGGCCGACCGGCATGTCCAGGCTCATCGGTTCCTGGCTGATGCGCATGATCCGGCGGACTTTCTGCGAGGCGCGGCGCAGCTTTCGATTCAAGCCCGAATCCAGCGTTTCGCCTTCGCTTTGCTGGCGCTTGATCTCGCTGCGGTCGTCGTCGTTGAGGAAGTCCATTTCCAGGGCGATCTGTTCCGTAATCGGCTCCGCCCCCAGCTTCTGGATGAGATCGCGCTGCACGCGCATCATGCGGTTGATCGTCTCGACCATGTGCACGGGTATGCGAATCGTGCGCGCCTGGTCGGCGATGGCGCGGCTGATCGCCTGGCGTATCCACCAGGTGGCGTAGGTGCTGAATTTGTAGCCCTTGGTGTGGTCGAACTTGTTGACCGCCCGCAGCAGACCGATATTGCCTTCCTGAATCAAGTCGAGGAAGCTGATGCCCCGCCCCATGTAGCGCTTGGCCACGCTGACGACCAGGCGCAGGTTCGCCCGCGTCAGGTCTTCCGAAGCTTGGGCGGCGTGCTGCTCCACCTGCTCCTGCTGCTGCTTCGCCAGGCTGATCGGGTCGATCGTGTCTTCAATCCAGCTGTCGAATTCCGGCAGCGACGGCAGCTGGCGCGCGCGGCGGAAATAGCGCTGCATCTGCATCTGGTGCTCGAAAGGGAAAATAAAGAGGGCGTGCACGACCTCGAAGAAGGCCTGGGCGTGTTTCGTCCATTCCTCGTCCCTGCCCCAGTTGCGCTGCGAGAGATAACCGCGGATGTAGGAGTCGGCATCGCGATCCCAATCGTTGATCGTCTCTTGCACTTCCGCCAGCGCCTTGAAGAAATCGGGCGCCTCGACCGATCTGTCAGCCGCGCTCGTCTCGAGCTTGCCCCAATCTTCGCGCAGCCGCCGATAAGCGAAACGCTCGACATCGAGGTAATCCGGCTCCCGCTCGCCCGAGCCGCCGTCGTCCAGGCTCATCAATTCATCGCGCAGCCCCTCCAGGTGGCGTTCCGCCGCGATCTGAGCGCTAAGCCACATCTCCCGATTGCTATCGAGCAGCGGCACCTGCCCGATCTCCTTGAGGTACATCTTGACGGGATCATCGGATGGCGGCAGGCTCTCCAGCGCCGCGCCCGTATCCTGCGTATCCAGCTCGTTGGGATCGTAGCCGGGCGACTCGTAGCGGTCGCGCCGGGCGCCGTCGCGTTCGTCCACGCCGTCGAAGCCGCCCTTCTTCTTTATGTCCGTGGTCATCGCGTAGCTCCTGTTCCTGCGATCGCTGACTGCCGCGCCAGGATGGAATGTCGGCTCACCGCCCGGTTGATCCGCGCTTTGGCTCGCATGGAGAGCATGATCTTCGCCTTCAGCTGGTCGCTCCGCGCAGGATCCCCAAGGCCGCCGGTCTGGGCTTCTTCCTGCAGGTATTGCATCTCTACCCGTTCGTATTCCAGGCGCGCCAGCCGCAATTGCAGCGCGCGGCTGATCAACTCGTCGCGCTCGCTGTGACGCGCGCTTCCCGATATCGGACGTCTCTTGAATATATCGTTCAAATCCACCTGAAAGTTGCGTCGCATCGTCCGCGATACAGCCTCCGGCGCTTCGATGAGCAGCGCTTCGAACTCCGCCCGCAGTTCCTCGCCAACCGAAGACATCAGGTATTCGCGCGGCTCGCGATCATCCTGCGCCATCGATTCTTGCAGGCGCTCCATCAGCAGCCGATATTGGCTCTGGGTGAAATCATCGACGCCCAATTCGCAGAGCGGTCCCCGCAAGAGTTCGGCGTCGTCCCCGGCCAGCTCGCGCAGCTTGCGATTGACCTGCGATAGCAGATTCGGGTTCTTGAGCAGCAGGCTAAGGCAATACGGTTCAATCGCTCGATCGGCGCGCGCGGCATCGCCTGGCTCGGGCGCGGTCGGCGGCGACGGCGCGTCGAATTCGCCGGGTTCCGCCGAGAAGGGGTCGGCTTCGCCCTCCCAGAAGTCCGGCGGCGGTTCGTCCGGCGGGGCTGCGGATTGCGATGGCGGCCGCTGGATCGGCGCGCGCTGCCTGGCCCAGGTCATCAAATCGCGTTCGCTGATTCGCAGCCGCCGCGACAGCTTCTGCAGGTTTTCCTGTTTGTAGAGGTTGTTCTCGGATGCCAGGAGGATGGGCAGAATGCCACGCGCCAGGGCCTCGCGCTCTTGCATGCTGGGGTATTCGGGCAGCGCCGCGGTCTCGGTGTCAATGACGTAATCGGCGACCGCCTGCGCCCCGGCCACAAGGCCTTCCCAGGCGCCCGGCGCCCGCCGCAGGAAATCATCCGGATCCTTGCCATCGGGCACTTGAAGGATGCGCAGATCGACCGACAGCCGGCCGGCCAGCCCGCTGGCCAATGCCCCCCGCGCCACCTCCAGGCTGCGGCGAGCGGCTCTCTGCCCGGCTTCGTCCGCATCCAGCGCGAGCACGATTTTGCTGGCGTGCCGCGGCGCGATAAGCCGGATCTGGCGCTCGGTCATCGCCGTGCCCATCTGCGCGACGACGTTCAGATAACCGGCTTGATGCGCCTGGATCGCGTCCATATAGCCTTCGACGATGACAGCGACGCCGCTGTCGCGGATGGCTCGCCTGCCCATATCCAAGCCGAAGAGCAGACGGCTCTTGTCGAAGAGCGGCGATTGCGGCGAATTGATGTATTTGGCGCCCTCAGCCGCAGCCAGCGCCCGCCCGCCAAAGCCGACGACCCGCCCCCGTTCATCGCGGATCGGTATCATCAGACGATTGCGGAAGCGATCGTATACGCGACCGCTTTCATTGCGAACCGCCAGCCCGGCTTCGACGATGTCGTCGTCGCCGTAACCGAGGCGGCGCAGCGACTTCAGCAGCCAGTCCCAGCTATCCGGGGCGTATCCCAGCTGAAACGCGCGAATCGTCTCGTCGGTTAAGCCGCGGGCCTCGCGCATGTATCGCAGGGCGGACCGCCCATCGGCCTCTTGCAGCCGCTCTTGAAAAAAGCTCGCCCCCGCGCCTGCCAGCCCGCGCAGCTTTTCGCGCCGGTCGCTGGCGATTCTCTGTTCCGGCGTCTGCGCGCGCAATTCGATGCCGGCCTCCGCCGCCAGCTCTCGCAGCGCCTCCTTGAAATCCCAATTGTGAATCTTCTGGGCGAAAGTGAAGAGATCGCCGCCTTCCGAGCAGGCGCCAAAACAATGCCAGCTCTGCCGTTCAGGATTTACGACGAAGGATGGCGTTTTCTCGTTGTGGAAAGGACAGCAGGCTTTGTGATTGCGCCCCGCCTTCTTCAAGTCAGGCACATGCCGCTGCACATAGCTGACGATGTCGATGCGAGACTTGATCTCATCCGTCACGGACATGGCGGCGCTCCCTGATGAGATAAGCGTCAATTATACGGACGGCTGATAACGCGCGCAAGATTTGCGGCGGCGCGCCCTTAAATGCTCGCGCCGAGACTCGTGAGGCCTCGAGAGCAAGCCTGGATGATTCCGCGGGCGAAAGGGCGTCCAAATGGTCGCGCTAGAAGTTTTCCAGCTCGCTCAGGTCGGCTCTGCCATTTTGCATGGCGGCGATGCGCTGCAGCAGGGCGATTCGATTGTTCCGCATCGCCAAATCGTCGGCATGCACCAGGACCTCATCGAAGAAGGCGGTCACGGCCGGAACCATGGTCTCGAAAGCGCTTAGGAAGGCGTCGAGGCTGGCAGTCTCGCAAAGGCCCCTCGTCGCCGACAGAGTGCTCTCGTGAAGCGCCTTTTCCTCTCGCGCCTGCAATAACTCGGGCTTTAGCGACTGGGCTGGCTCGCTCCGCGTGATGCGAACGCAGCGGGCGAAGGCGTCGAGAATCGCCTCCCAGTCTTCGCGCCGCGCCCAAGCCGCCAACTCGCCGACCGCTTGCGCCGCCCGGGCCGGGTCATGCGCCTGCTCGTTTAATACCGCCTTGACGACGTCTCGCGGGCTGTCGCCGTTTTCAGTCAACAGATTGTCCAGCCGCCCGCGGACGAAAGCCAGGACCCGCCGGTTGACGCTTTGCTCCACCGCCACCGGCTGCCGGTCGGCCGTCAGCGCGATCATGCGGCGGAGGTCTGCGGAAATCGCTTGATCCAGCAGAATCTGAATGAGACCCAGGGCCTGCCGCCGCAGGCCATAGGGGTCGGAAGTCGATTTCGGCGCCAAGCCCACCGCGAACAGTCCGACCAGACTATCGAGCTTGTCGGCAATCGCCAGCAAGCGCCCGGCGTCGCTCTGCGGCAGGCTGTCATCGGCGCCGCGCGGCAGCCAATGCTCGAATATCGCCTGGGCGACAGCCGGATCATAGCCTTCTCGAAGCGCGTATTCGCGGCCCATCACGCCCTGCAGCGACGTCATCTCCACGACCATGCTCGTCGCCAGATCGGCTTTGGCGATGGCGGCGGCTCGTCGGGCGATGTCAATGGAATCGACGTCGAAACCGAGCAACGCGCCAAGATCCTGGACGGTAGACGCCACCCGGTCGTTCTTCTCGCGCATGGAGCCAAGCTCGGCCTGAAAGGTCAGCGTGTCCAGGCGCGGCAGGCAGTCTTTCAGCGAGCGCTTGATATCCGCCTCGTAGAAGAAGCGGGCATCGGAGAAGCGCGCGCGAATGACCTGCTCGTTGCCCGCGATCACCTTGTCGATATGCTGGCTGTCGCCGTTGCGCACGCCGATGAAGCGGTTCATCAGGCGGCCATCGGCATCTTCCAGGGCGAAATAGCGCTGGTGCTTGCGCATGACCGTGACCAGCACATCGCGCGGCAAGTCGAGGAAGGTCGGATCGAAGGCGCCCATAAAGGCGTTCGGCGCTTCCACCAGGTTGGCCACTTCATCAAGCAGCTCGCGATCGTCCGCCACCACGCCGCCAGCCGCCGACGCCAGCTCATGAACCTGCGCCGCAATCGCAGCGCGCCGGCGGGCGAAATCAAGGATGAGGCCCTCGCGTAGACAGGCCTGCTCGTAGCTCTGTACATCACGCAGGGCGATTCCGCGCGACCCCCGGGGCCGCAAGCCGCGCGTCTGACTTCCACTGGCGATGCCAGCGTATTCAAAGGGAATCACCGCCTCGCCAAAGAGCGCGACCATCCAGCGAATCGGCCGCGAGAAGGCGACGCCGGCGTCGTTCCAGCGCATCGTTTTGCCGAATTTCAGCCCGGCGATGAAGCCCGGGAAGGCTTCCGCCAGCGCGTCGGAGGCGGGACGCCCCACCGTCTTCACAACCGCCGTAACATAGCGTCCGCCGTCGATTTCGGCTATCTGCAAATCGGCCACATCGACGCCTTTGCCCCGCGCGAATCCTATGGCCGCCCGCGTTGGCGCGCCGTCGGCGTCGAAGGCGCGATCGGCCGGCGGGCCCTTCGCCACGAATTCCTCGTCCGCCTGTTTCGGCGACACGTCTCGCGCAATCACGACAATGCGGCGAGGCGTCGCATGGACTTCAAGCCCGGCATGTTCCAGACGCAGTTCATCAAACAGGACCGGCGCCGCTGAATTCGCCTGCGTTAGCGCCGCCGCCACGTCAGCAGCCGGCATCTCCTCCACGCCGAATTCAAGCAAGACATCGGCCGCCTCGGTCGGCGGTTCCGGCATCGGCCCCGCCACTTGAGCCGGCGCCCCCCGCCAGCGATCGGTCATCTTCATCAGCGGATGCCCCAGGGCTTCCCGCCCGGCGACATATTCCCGCGCGATCGTCCGCGTCATGCCGCGCATGCGCCGGAAGTAATTCGCCCGCTCGGTGACGCCGATCGCGCCGCGCGTATCGAGCACGTTGAACAAATGGCTGCATTTGAGCACGTAGTCATACGCCGCGATCAGCGCGCCGCCCTCCAAAGCCCCGGCGTATTCGCGCTCGTAAGTGTCGAAGACGGTCTTCAAGGCGGCGACATCGGCGACTTCGAAGTAGTAACGGCAATGCTCGACCTCGTCGCTGAACATGACATCGCCATAATTGACGCCCTCCAGCCAATCGATATCCCAGGCCGATTCTTTGCCCTGCAGCGCCAGCACGATCCGCTCGATGCCATAGGTGATTTCGACGCTGACGGGCTCGAGGTTCATGCCGCCCGCCTGCTGGAAATAGGTGAACTGCGTGATCTCCTGCCCGTCCAGCCAGACCTCCCAGCCCAGCCCCCAGGCGCCCAGCGCCGGCGATTCCCAGTTGTCCTCGACGAAGCGAATGTCGTGCTCGCGCGGATTGACGCCCAGCGCCTCCAGCGACTTCAAATACAGTTCCTGCGGGTTGCCCGGGTCCGGCTTCAAAATCACCTGATATTGATAATATTTCTGCATGCGATTGGGGTTCTCGCCGAAGCGGCCGTCATCGGGGCGCACGCTCGGCTCGACGTAAGCCACGCGCCAGGGCTCGGGCCCCAGCACGCGCAGGGTGGTGGCCGGGTTGCCCGTCCCGGCGCCGACCTGTACGTTGTAAGGCTCCCAAATCAGGCAGTCCTGCGCCGCCCAGAATTCGTGCAGCTTCAAGATGACTTGCTGGAAAGTAAGCGGTGATGGCATGGCGCTTCCTGATGTTTGATTCGCTGTCTGGCGACGCCGGCATTATAGGCGCGCCAACATGATTTGACGAGGGCTGCCCTCGCGCGCCGCTATCCTGAGGTTGGGATGGAATCGGCTCGGTCAGGCGTCCACGCGCACCAGACGCAGCGCGTTGCAGGCGCCGCCGGCGACGGTCGCGTCCACGCGCACCCAGACGCTGTCGGCCAGCTTCCACCAGGGCAGGCGGTCGCCGCCAAGGCCGCGGGCCAGGGGCTCAGCGCTCTCGCGGTATGCCATGACGGCGATCACGGGCGCGGCGCGGTCGGGGCGGGAGCGGACGTTGGCGCCCGATTGCCCGGCCGAGAAGCGGCATGGCGCGTCGGCGGCCAGCCCGACCAGCGGACTCTCGCCACTTGCTGGCGCGGCATCGACCAGCGTATACAGATCCAAGCCCACGCGCGTCTCCTGGGGCAAAGCCGCGATCGGCAATTTGGTCAACTCGTGATAGGCGTAGGCTATAGGGGCGGTCGGCGCGTCGGCCGGCGCGAGATCGCCCTCGGCGGTCCGTTCCAAGGCGACATTGGCGACTTTGCCGCTTGCGAGCTTGACGCTGGCCCCTGCCGTCGACAGCCACGCGGCGCCATCCAGCAGGTGGACCCGCATCCCGTCACTGACCTGCGCTTGCAGCCAGGCCGTGCCGCCCAGCATGAGGCGCGCGCCGTTGATCATGAAGGGAATTGGCGAGCCGGCTTTCGGCGTCTGCAGCAGGATGCCGCTTTCTGGCGCGTTATCGCAGGGCGCGTCGTCCAAGCCACTGTGAAAATCGAAACGCTGGCCCGCCCGCCAGAGCGACGCGGTTTCGGCATGCGCGTCGCGAGCCGGCAAGCGCTCCCGCGGCTGCGAAACGACCGATTGGCTGATCCAGCCGCGCTGTTCCGGCGTCGCGTAGACTAGCAGCCAGTCGCCTCCCGCGTGTCTGCCGATGGCTTTCAGCTCGCGGCTGAGCGCCAGCCTGGCGATAATGGGCGACTCGGTATCAGGCTGCTCGCGCAGGTTGGCGCCTTGCGAAGCCGTCACCCGGATCGCGGCCAAGGGCGCCGGCAATTCCACGGGTTCGGGAAAGAAGAGCGCCACATTGCCAAAAGCCAGCAGCGCCGAATCGCGCGGCTCAAGCGAATCGTCGGAATACGCCGGGAAGCGCGCGCGCGCCATGCCCCAGGTCTTGTCCACGCTGCTGACGCTGAGCCAATCAACGTCTGCGATCGGCAGCGCGTCACCGGGCGCGTCCAGGGCGCCGGCGCGGACCGTGGACCGCCGCAAGACGGGCGTGACCGTAGCCTGCCCGTGGCAGAGCGACCCCGCTGCCTGTTCTGCGCAGACACTGACGACCTGCGCGGCCGCATTCTGTTGAAGCGCCGGGCAAGCCTCGCCTTGGGCCGCGCCCGAGGCCGCGAGCAGAAAGACGATGATGACCAGCGCGACGCGTCTCATCCGCCCGCCCAGTTAGCCGCGTTCGTAGAGCTCGAGCAAGACGCCGCCCGTGCTCCGGGGATGGACGAAGGCGTAGCGCCGGCCGTCGCGCTGGCGGGGCGTCTCGTTGATGAGCTCATAGCCGCGCGCGCTGAGCGCTTCCAGTTTGGCCTCCAGATCGGCCACTTCGAGGCAGAGGTGGTGCAAGCCGGGTCCGCGTTTGGCCAGATACTTGGCGACGCCGCTGTCGTCGCTGGTCGGCTGGATCAGCTCGATGCGCGCGTCGCCCAGCGCCAGAAAGGCGATGTCCACCGCTTCTTCCTGAACTGAAAACACGTCGCCGTCTTGCGTCAAGCCGAGCCGCTCGCGCCAGAATCGCAGCGCGGCCTCCATGTCGTCAACGACGATGGCGATGTGATTGAGCTTGATGTCTGTCATTCGCGCTTCCATCGCCGCGAGACGCCGGCCTCTTCGAGCGCTTTATACATATTTCACCACAGAGGACACAGAATTAAGACCAAGTAAGCAATTCAAAAACTTTCCACCGAGTACACCGAGTTTGAGCGAGCACACCGAGAGAAAAGCACGGGTTTTACTCTGTGCCTCCGTGGCAAATCCTTGTTTCACGACTTGCCTTTACTTCCTGAGGATACACAGAGAACACCGAGAATTCTGTTTTGACCCCATGGAGTCAGGTTGAATTCGAAATGCGCCGTTGCCGTTCCGAGGGCTTCTCCGCCCCTTTGAATGGTATAATGAGAAGCGGATTGCGGAAAGCGAATCGGCGGCGATTGGAGAGGAAGGACAATATGGTTCTAGCCGAAATGACGCGACCGCTGAGCCCGGCGCGGACGGACGAGCACGACATGCTGCTGGCGGCCGTCCGCGATTTCGCCCGGCGCGAGATCGCCCCCGTCGCGGCTGAATACGACGAGACTGGCGACTTCCCGATCGACACCGTGCGCAAGATGGGCGAGATGGGCTTGATGGGGATCGAGATGCCAGAGGAATATGGCGGGGCGGGCTTGGATACCTTGGCGCATGTCTTGACCATGATCGAGATCGCCAAAGCCGACGCCAGCCACAGCACCATCCTCAGCGTCAACAACTCGCTCTACTGCAACGGCATCCTCTGGTTCGGCACGGAAGCGCAGAAACGCGACTGGATCACGCCGGTTGCCAGCGGCGCGGAGATCGGCGCCTACAGCTTGACCGAGCCGATGTCGGGCAGCGACGCCGGCACGATGGAAAGCCGCGCGGTTTTGAACGAAGCGGGCACGCATTACCGCATCAACGGGCGCAAAAGCTGGGTGACGAGCGCGCCCTTCGCCGACCGCATCGTGCTCTTCGCCATGACGGCGGCTGAAAAGCAGCATCGCGGCATCACCTGTTTTCTCATTGACACGCGGCGACCGGGTTTCAGCCGCGGCAAGACCGAACCCAAGCTCGGCATCCGCGCCAGCGCCACCAGCGAAATCATCTTCGAAGATTATGCCTGCCCGGTGGAAAATGTGCTGGGCGGCGTCGGCCAGGGTTTCAAGATCGCCATGACTGTGCTCGACGCCGGGCGCATCGGCATCGCGGCCCAAGCCATCGGCATCGCCGAAGCGGCGTATGAAGCGGCGCTGGTTTACGCGCGCGAACGGCGGGCTTTTGGCGCGCCAATCGGCAGCTATCAGATGATCCAGCAGAAGATCGCCGACATGAAGACGCGGATCGAAGCCGGACGGGGCCTGATATACCAGGCGATCCTCGCCAAAGAACGGGCGCGGACGGCGGGCGGGCGCTACACTGTCGAAGCGAGCCTGGCGAAACTCTTCTGCAGCGAGGCGGCCGCTTTCGTGACCGACGAGGCGCTGCAGATCCACGGCGGCATGGGCTACAGTAAAGAACTGCCGCTGGAACGCTATTACCGCGATGCGCGCATCACGCGGATTTATGAAGGCACGAGCGAGATCCAGCGCATGGTGATCGCCAGAAACGAATTGGGGTTGCGATGAGAGCGGCAGTTTTAACAGGACACGGCGGCGCGGAAGTCGTCGAATACGTAGAAAATTTGCCCATTCCCGAGCCGGGCGCGGGCGAGGCGCGGATCAAGATCGCCGCGGCCGCGCTGAATCGGCTGGATCTGTGGGTGCGGGCCGGCTGGAAGGGGCTAAACCTCGACTTCCCGCATGTCATCTGCGCGGATGGCGCGGGCGTGATCGACGCGGTCGGCGATGGCGTAACCGGCTTCGCGCCGGGCGATCGCGTCTGCATCGACCCGACGATCGTGCGCCCCGATGATCCGGCCCTGTACAGCGGGCTGGAGAATCAGTCGCGCATCGCCATCCTGGGCGAGCATCACAGCGGGACGGCGGCGGAGACCATCGTCTTGCCGCGGCGCAATCTGCTGAAACTGCCCGACGATTTCGACTTCGGCGAGGCGGCCGCGGTCGGGCTGGTCGGCGTGACCGCCTGGCATTCGCTGATCACGCGCGGCGGGCTGAAGGCGGGCGAGTCGGTCGCCATCATCGGCGCGGGCGGCGGCGTCAACAGCATCAGCATTCAGATCGCCAAACTGGCGGGCGCGACCGTTTACGCAGTCGGCGGCGACGCCGAGAAATGCGCGCGGGCGGAAGCGCTCGGCGCGGACGCGACCATCAACCGCGAAGACGAGCCGCAGTGGTCGCGGGCGCTCTACACGCTGACGAATCGGCGCGGGGTTGATGTCGTTGTCGATAATGTCGGCGCGGCCACACTCGGGCAAAGCATGCGCGCCTGTCGCATCGGCGGGCGGATTCTGATCGTGGGCGGCACCAGCGGTTACGGCTTCGAGCTGAACGTGGCGCAGCTTTTCGCGCGGCAGCTCTCGCTGATCGGCAGCACAATGGGACCGCATCGCGATTATGTCGCCTTCATGCAGCAGGTCTTCGCCGGGCGCCTCAAAGCCGTGATCGGGGCCCGTCTGCCCCTGGCCGAGGCGCGGCGGGCGCAGGGCATGCTGGAAAACAATGAGGTCTTCGGCAAGGTCGTGCTGGAGCTGTGAGGCAACTGCGGCACTTTGATTGAATCTGTCATGAAACCGTGATAAAATAGCTGAAGCTATGTAGGTTTGGCGTACATGTTAGGAAAGATGACTCATGGAGATTCAATGGGCGGCCGTTTTGCCGCCGTTAAGCATAATCGCCACAATACTTGTGATGTGGTGGAAGCTGGACAATAAGATAGAGGGTGTGCGTAAAGCCTCGGAGTCCGCGCATGGAGCAATACGCGACGATTTGTGCGACTTGAAAGTGACGACGGCCACCATTAAAACGGATGTGGAACGGCTGAAAAGAGAACGAAATTCGGACAAAGATTGAATTCCCTCGATCAGATTTGCGCGCCGCATACCAGGCCCCGTTTACGCGGGGTTTCTGCTTCGCACTGGTGCGGGTAAAACAGGTGCAGCCCACAACGTAAATGGGAGCGCGAGCCTGACTGGCAACCGTTTTGAAGTGACGCGATTCCCCTGCTGAGACAATAATGGCAATAGAATTCAACCAATGCCATTTGACGTTTCGGATCTCTATCAGCTGGCGAGCCGGCTGGGCTTGCCGAGCCTAACGCAAGCGGCGCGGGCGCCCGGCGTGATGAGCGTTTTGGAGGTTTCGGCATATCATCACGCGCGGCGGCTGCGGCATTCTGTCGCTCGGGCAATTGAATATCAGCTGGGCGATGTGGCCCTGCAAGTCGCCTACGAGGGCGTGCGGCTGGCGACAATTCCGCGGTTTGCGATTGAGGCGTCGCGAATGGAGAAACTGACTGCCGTCTTGCTCGCGGTGAAATTCAGATCGCTGCGACATCAGCCGGGTCTGTCAAACGACGAACGCAGCCTGTGGCTGATCCAGCAAGCGGCTGGCGCTTATGTGCACGGCATCGTGGTCGCGCCGGAACAGCCGGAACCGCCCTACTCCACCCTGGTGAACGCGATCGACGCGTATCTGCCAGAAGCCATACGCGAGATTCCGCTGCGGGCGGCGCGATGAGCGAGAGCCTGCGCGAGACCGAAGTCAAGCTGTATACGCCGGACCTGGCGGCGGTCGCGGCGTCTCTCGAGGCGGCCCGCGCGACGCTGACGAAACCCCGCGTCTTCGAGCGCAATTTCCGCTACGACCGCGCCGATGGCTCGCTGACGGCGGGCGGCATCGTGCTGCGGCTGCGCCAGGACGAGGCGGTCAAGCTCACCTACAAGTCAGACGCCAGCATGGCGCGCGGCATCGTCAGTCGCTTCGAAGCCGAAGTCGAGGTGAGCGACTTCGCCACGATGGATCTGATTCTGCGGCGGCTGGGTTTTCAGGTGGCGCTCGTCTACGAGAAATATCGGACGACCTACGCAATGGAGGGCGCGGAGATCGTGCTGGACGAGCTGCCGTTTGGGAATTTCACGGAGATCGAGGGCGAGGCGGCGACAATCGAGCGGGTGGTGGATCGGCTGGGCCTGGGCGGCGCGCGGCGGATGACGGGGAGTTATGTCGATATCTTTTTGGACGTGAAGCAGCGGCTGGGGCTGGCGGCGCGGGATTGCAGCTTTGCGGCTTTTGCCGGCGTGGAGATGGATCTGGGAAAATTGATTTGACCACCGAGTACGCCGAGTTCTTTTGAGGCCGCCGAGAGCAATCTGTTGGCCTGCTAGAAATCAAACTGCATCAAGGTCGCCCTTCGTAGGGGCGACAACCATTTCGCCCGCAATCCCAAGCAACTGTAGGGGCTGCCCATCGGGTCGCCCGCAGCACAAGGCATTTGTAGGGGCTACCTATCAGGTCGCCCGCAATCCGCGACAACTGTAGACACACGCGCCGCAAAGCGACCGCCCACGCAAAATACATTGCCGCTCGCAGCGTCAACTCCCCTTCCCTAGCTTGCTGGGGCAAGGGGCCGGGGGATCGCGTGTTGCACTCGCAATGTAAACAGGGGCTGCCCATCGGGTCGCCCGCAACCTAAGGCGATTCACAGCCTCGCGTCCGCAAACCTATTCGTATCTGACGACCCCCACCGATTCAGCCCCTACCACGCGCGGCTCGCCATGCAGCCCAAGCGCTTCAATCGTAACCCGCCCCCGATTCCAGACCACGATGCCAGCGTCCAGGCGCTCAATGTGGACCTGGCGCTCCCCGATATCCAGCGTCAGCGCCGACTCCTCAAGCCCGTGATAGGCGACCGCCCACAGTTCGGCCTCTGGCAAGCAAACCAGCCAGGCCGCGTTGCCACTTTTGGTCGTCAGGCGCGCGCCCCCCAGCTCAATCCGACCCGAGCGGCTCTGACGAGCGACCGCCGACTCCAGCATGGGATAGCCAAGATCCGCTTCGCCCGCCCAGCGCCGTTGGATGCGCCAGCGCATGAGATCGACATCCATGCCAAGCGCCTGCTCGTCCCGGCGATACGCCAGTCGCCATTGCCGCGAATTGACGCCGTCAAAGGTAATCGCGCGCTCCAGGTCTTCGTCAAGCTGCCCCCGGGCGAAAGCCTGGAAGAAGTCTTCGCCGCTGCGGTATCGACGCTTCGCGGCGACCTCGACGAAAAAGCCGTTGTGGGCATAGCCTTGGAAGAAGGCGCCGGGATTCGCCAATTCCCAGAACGTCTTGGCGGCGCCCAGATAGTTGTACATTTCGATGACGAAGCTGCCGCGATGCTCGGTCATGATGACGGGCGCCACAACCCCGAGCTTCGCGCGCGCGAGCGGACGAATGAGGATATAGACCTCGCCGCAGGCCACCACAACGGCGGCGCCTTCCTCGACTTGCGCCGGCAGGCCGCTGACACGCCGGTCATCAATCCAGACTTCGTCGATGTCGTCGGCGCCGCTCCAGATCAATGCCGCTTTGGCGCTGAAGCAGCGTTGCCAGGCGTTCAACTCCGGCGAGGTATACAAGCCGAAGGCGCATGGTCCCGCGAGCGCGCCGCGAAAGCTGCCTTCATCGCGGAAGACGGTATCGCTGGAGCGCGACGGCGTCGTGCGGAAGTCGCCCAGCCAGCGGTCATTGATCAAGTAGCGCGAGAATACCACGCCCGGGGACTGCCCCGCCGCTTTTGCATAATGGATCGAAAAGACGTTGGATTGATTGCTGATGAAGCGGTTCGATTGCGTCGCCAACTCCTGCGTCGCCAGGCCCAGGCTGAACTCGGCATCCAGATAGCTGCTGGCGACCACGCCGGCCGCGCTGTCGGAGGTTTCGCGCACTTGCAGCGGCAGCGGGCGCTGGCTTCGCAGAGTCTCCAGCCAGGCGGGCAGCAGGTTTTCAGCGGTTTTCTCGCCAAAAGCGGCGGCTTCTGGCGGCGTCGCGCAGACTAAAGCCGGATAATAGGCGCGGCAATGCGGCGGCGCGAGACGGCCCGTCGCCGGGTGCAGGCGCAGGGCGACGCTTAAGCCGATTCGCGTGACGATCAGGCGCGAAAGCATTCTTGCTTCCGCGTCCTGCGAAAAGGCGACGATCTTGTGCAGCGCTTCTATCAGCACAAACGAGTAGGTCGGGCTGTTGTACTCGTGCGCGATGCCGATGCGCTGGCGTTCTCCGCCACTGAAGGCGTGCGGATAGCGCCGCAGATACTCCGGTCGTAAGCCGACCCGCCTTAACAAGGAAGCCACGCGGTCTTCCAATTCCGATCCGCTGGCGACGCCATTCACCTTCAGCGATTCGCCAACGATCTGCAGGATGGACAGGCGCGGATTCAACGACGAAAACGGGTCCTGGAAGATCATGCGGATCTCGCGGCGGAAGGGGCGCAGTTCGCGGTTGCCCAGTTCAGCCAGGTCGATGCGCTCCGCCCCGTCAGCCTTGTACAGAATCTCGCCCGCCGTCGGCTGGTATACGCGCGCGATGCAGCGGCCCGTCGTCGTCTTGCCGCAGCCCGATTCGCCAACGAGGCTCAGGGTCTCGCCCTGACGGATGTGAAAGCTGACGTCATTCACCGCCTTGACAAAGCCAGCTGTCCGGCGGAAGGCGCCCCGCCGTATCGGGAACTGCATGCGCAGCCCGCGCACCTCCAGCAAGGGTTCGCTCTCGCCGCCCGCTCGCGTCATTTCAGCTTCGCTGTTCAAGCCAGCGTTTCCTCCTTGCGCTGCGCTTCGACTTCGGGCGAATACAGCAGGCAGCGAACGTTTTGCGCATCGTTCAGGCGGCGCCGCGGCGGATCGATGTGGTTGCAGTGCTCGGCGATGAAATCATCGCAGCGCGGGTGAAAGGGGCAGCCCGCCGGCCGGGCGTAAGGGTGCGGCACCGTGCCTTTGATCGAGAAAAGTCTCTTGTTTTCGCGGCTGTCATAGCGCGGAATCGACTGCAAAAGCGCGCGCGTATAGGGATGCTTGGCCTCGTGGAAGATGGCATCGACATCGCCGCTTTCCACGTCCCGCCCGAGATACATGACCACCACTTCATCGGCGATTTCGGCGACCACGCCCAGGTCGTGCGTGATGAACAGCACGGACATGCCGCTGTCCTGTTGCAGCTCGCGAATGAGATCGAGGATATTCGCCTGCGTGGTGACGTCCAGCGCGGTGGTCGGCTCGTCGGCGATCAAGAGCTGCGGCTCGCAGGCCAGGGCGATGGCGATCATGGCGCGCTGACGCATGCCGCCGGAAAGCTCAAAGGAATAGGCGTCAATCTGTTCGCTCGCCCGCGGGAAGCCGACCAGATCAAGCAGATATATCGCCCGCTTCCGCGCTTCCTGCCTGGTGACTGGCAAGTGCAGCAGAATCGCCTCCATAATCTGGCTGCCGATCGAATGCACCGGGCTTAATGACGACATCGGCTCCTGGAAGATCATGCTGATCTCGCCGCCGCGGATATTGCGAATCTCGCGCCCTTTGGGGTTCAGCGCCGCCAGGTCGATCGTGCTGCCATCGCGCTGCCGGAAGATGATCTCGCCCGCGACGATCTTGCCCGGGGCCGGCACGATGCGCAGAATCGAGCGCGCCGTCACCGATTTGCCGCAGCCCGATTCGCCGACGACGCAGAGCGTTTGCCCGCGCTTCAAGGACAGGTTCACGCCATCAACCGCCTTGACGACGCCCTCATCGGCGAAGAAATGCGTCTTGAGATCGCGCACTTCCAGCAGACGCTCATCGTCCTTGGCGCGCCTTTCGTCAGGTCTGGTACGGGTCGGCTGCATCTCTCAAGCCGTCTCCTAGAAAGTTCATCGCCAATACCGCGACGACCACCGCCAGCCCCGGGAAAAGCAGCCAAGGCGATGTGGCAATCGAGCGGACGTTTTGCGCCTCTTGAAGCAGCACGCCCCAACTGACGACGGGGGGCCGCAGCCCGATGCCGAGGAAGCTGAGCGCCGTCTCCGCCAGGATCATGCCGGGGATGGCCAAGGTGACCGAGGCAATGATATGGCTGGTCATTGAAGGCGCCATGTGGCGCAGGATGATCTGCATTTCGCGCACGCCGTCCAAACGCGCCGCGATGACGAAGTCCTCGGTTTTCAGCGACAGAAACCGGCCGCGCACCTCGCGCGCGAGCGTCGTCCAGCCGATGAGCGACAGCAGCACGGTGATGGCGAAATAGACGCGCACCGGCGGCCAGGTCAGCGGAATCGCGGCGGAGAGCCCCATCCACAGCGGGATGGTCGGCAAGGAGCGCAGAATCTCGATGGCGCGCTGGATCAAGTTGTCGACAATGCCGCCATAATAGCCGGAGACGCCGCCAAGGACGACGCCCAGCGCCAGGCTCAAGCCGACGCCGACCAAGCCGACCGACATCGACACGCGCGTGCCATAGATCGTCCGGCTCAGCACGTCGCGCCCCAGGCGATCGGCGCCGACGAGGTGAACCGGGTCGCCGATATTCGCCGCGCCGATCAGATGACGGTCAAGGGTAAACAGCCCCCAGAGCTTGTATTCTTCCCCGCGCACGAATAGCCCGACCGGATAGGCAAGCGTCTCGTCTACGACGTAGGTGCGCTTATAGGACTCCGGGTCGATCTGCACCTTGTGGCCATAGACATGCGGGTAGAAGCGCCAGCCGCCTTCGGTCTTTTGGAAGAGCTGGATGCTTTGCGGCGGCATGAAGCTATGTCTGGCGCTGTATGTCCCCGGCGCGTAGGGCGCGACGAACTCGGCGAATATCGCCACCAAATAGAAGGCGACGGTGACGGCGCCGGCCACCATCGCCAGGCGGTGCTTGCGGAATTTCCACCAAATCAGCTGCCACTGATTGGCGACGACAAGGCGCGTCTCCGCCTGCATATCGGGCGGCGCGTCCGAGAACGCGGGGGCCGGCGCGTGCCTGTTTGCGCGGGTCATTGGAGCTGGATCCTTGGGTCAATCCAAGCCAGCAGAATATCCGAGACCAAGGTGCCGATGATGGTGAGCACGCTGACCAGCAGGATGAGGCTGCCGGCGAGATACATGTCCTGGGCTTGCAGCGAACGATAGAGCAGGGGGCCCGTCGTCTGCAAGTTCAAGACGATGGAAGTAATCGCCGAGCCGGAAACCAGCGCCGGGAAGACCCAGGCGACCGCGCTCACCAGGGGGTTCAGCGCCACCCGCACCGGATACTTGAACAGGAGCTTCAATTCCGAGAGGCCCCTGGCGCGAGCGGCGTCGACATACAGCTTGGAGAGCTCATCGAGCAGGTTGGCGCGCATCACGCGGATCAGGGCGGCTGTGCCCGCGGCGCCCAAAATGATGACCGGCAGCCACAAATGACTGAGCAAATCCATAACGCGCTCCACCGACCAGTCGGCTTCGATATAATCCGGCGAGAAGAGCCCGCCGACGCTCTGCCCGAAATAACGAAACGCGATATACATCAGCACCAGCGCCAGCAGAAAATTGGGGACCGCCAGGCCGATAAAGCCGATCACGGTCACCAGATAGTCGCCGATCGTGTATTTCTTCACGGCGGAGTAAATGCCGATCGGAATGGCGACGATCCAGACGAAAGCCAGGGTGAAGAGGGAAATGACCATCGTCAGCCCCAGGCGCTCCCAGATCAAGTCGCTGACCGGGCGGTTCCACTCGAAGGAATCGCCAAAGTCGCCGCGCGTGATGATGCCGCTGATCCACTTCCAGTATTGCACGTATATCGGCTCGTCAAGACCGTAGCGCTCGCGCAAGGCGTCGACCTGCGCTTGATCGACGGTCTCTTCGGCTTTGCTGATCAGCGACGCCAGAAAATCCCCGGGCGGCAGCTGAATCACGGCGAAGGCGATGATCGAGACCACGACCAGGGTCGGAACGAGATAAAGAATGCGGCGGCCGATATACCAAATCATCGCTCAGATTGTCTTCGGCGCCAGCACGAGACTAATGGCCCGCATTCTGATTATCGGCGGCCGCGTCAGGTCCATAGCCCAATGCGTTTCGCCGCGCGCGGAAGCTGACGAGAACCTCCTGGTAACGCGGATCGCCAATGAAATTGATCGTCTCTTCGGGATCTCGCGCCAGGTCGAACAAGACTTCGGGCATCTCGCGCCCGTAATATTGATATTTCAGGCGATCGCGCTTGATCATCAGATTCTCATGGCGGTCAAAGCGCGTTTCATGCCCCAGATGCGTGCCGCCATAATGCGAGATCGTTTCGTTGTTCCAGCTGGCGCCGCCGCCATTGAGCAGGGGGACCAGGCTGCGGCTGTCCAAGCCATCAACCGCGGGCACACCGGTCAGCGCGCATATCGTGGCGAAGAGATCGCAGAGGTTGACGTTCTCGCTGACGATCCGCCCGGCCTGTTCCATACCCGGCAAGCGGATGATCAGCGGAACTTTGACGCTGCCCTCGAAGAATTTCGTCTTCTCCCGGAGTTGGCGCTCACCGAGCATTTCGCCATGATCGCTGGTGTAGATGATGATCCAGTCGTCCAGCTTTTGCCCGACATGCGCCAGGGCCGCCAGAACCTTGCCATAATCTTCGTCGATGCCTTCGACCATGCCATAGTAAGCGGCGGTCGCCCGGCGGATCTCGCGCTCGCTGACGTCGACCCCGGGCTCGACCGCGCCGCTGCCAAGAAATGGATGCTCGAAAGCGCGTTCGTCCACATAAGGCGCGACGCGATTCAGGTAATAGGTGAATTTGTCGCGCGTCGTCAGGAAGGGCACATGGGGGCGCACGAAGCTCACCATCAGCATAAGCGGCCGCGTCGGCGTCGCCCGGTCATAATAGGGGGCGGCGAAATAGCTCTCGATGAAGCGCAAGGCGCCGTCCAGGGTATATTCGTCGTGCCCGTTAATAGGACCCTGCCCGATGCCGGCGCGCTTGAATTCCTTTGCCTGCGTCCATTTGTGCTCGGTGGGCAGCGGCAGATCGCGGAAGGCGTCTGGATCGCGCCCCTCGATGAAGTCGTGCCGCAGGCTCACGTCGCCGCCGATGCGCCGCGTCCAGCCCTGCATCTGATCCGCGCCGTTGTGATGCAGCTTCCCGCAGGCGACCGTCGCGTAGCCATATTGCGAGAGCCGGCGCGCAAAGGTCATGTGACCCGGCGCCAGGTCTTCGCCAAAAACCTCGCAGCCACAGGTCCGCGGCAGCTGACCGGCCGCCATGCTTTGCCGCGCCGGGATGCAGATCGGCGCCGGCGTGTAGGCATTGTTGAAGACGACTCCCGAGCGCGCCAGTTGGTCGAGCGTCGGCGTCCGCGCGACCGAGTCTCCCGCGAATCCGGCGACATCGGCGCGATGCTGGTCGCTCATCAGGAAGAGGATGTTTGGTCGCTGGCTGCTCAATTCACTCTCCCTCAGCGTGCGACAGCTGTAGGGGCGACTTATCAAGTCGCCCGAATACTTGGCTCGTCCGATAGCGGGCGACCCAGCGGCTCGCCCCTACACGTTTCCACCGGCGCGCGGGGGATCCACCGGCTCGCCCCTGTTAAGTCCCTCCCTCTTTATGGGGGAGGGGTTTGGGGAGGGGGCAGACAAAACCCTACTGCTGCGCGCCGGCTTCGATGAAGAAGAGCGTCGTATTGATCGGCGCGGGCCAGGGGAACTTCCACGAGCCGGTCGAGGTCGCCGGCACGTTCTTGAAGTAATTCCTGGCGATGCCATAACCGCCCGGATTGGAATTGATGCCCATCACGTAGAATTCTTCCTTCGCGATCGCCAGCAGCTCCGCCATCAATTCGGCTTGCCGATCGAGATCGCCCGTGGCTTTGATCTGGTCGAAGAGCGCCATCTGCTGCTTGGCGGCTTCGGGCGGCTCCTCGCCGGTCGCGGGATCGAAATACCATTTCGTCCACAGCGGCGCGTAGGCGCTTTCCACAGGATCCGAGGGGAAGTACCAGATCGGCGTGAGATAGACGTCCAGCCCGCCGGAAGCGCCCCAGATCGTCGCGTCGTGTTCGCTGTTGACCTTGCGCGAGACCAGCAGCGAGCGGTCGATGATGCGAATCTCCATATCGATGCCGACCGCTTCCCAATAGCCCTGGATCAGTTCCAGCACATCGGGCCAGCCGCGCCCGAAGAGATCGCCGGCTTCGACGACGATGCTGATGCGATTGCCATCGGGTCCCAGGCGATAACCCTCGCCATCGCGTTCGCTGTAACCGGCCTTGTCCAGATGCTCGTTCGCCAGCTCGACGCTGTATTCCGTGTACTGCATGGCGAATTCTTCATCATAGAAGGGCGAATCCGCCTGGGGCGCGATCTGCCTGGGCTCGCCTCGGCCGAGGTAAACGATGTCGACGATTTCCTGCCGATTGATGGCGTGCGAGAGGCCAATGCGGAAATCCTTGCTCTGGAAGATCTCGCGCTTGACCGGATCCAAATGCGTGAGGTTGATCGCCAGAGCCGTCATGTTGGCGTCTTCGCCGACCACGCCGTAGGCATAATAATCGCCAGCCTCGCGGTTGTCATAGACGATGGGTCGGTTCGCCGCCGAGTTGAAGTGGCGCGCCATCATGTCGATATCGCCGTTGAGCACCTGCAGCAGCAGCGTTTCCTTGTCCTCGAGCTGGTCGAAGATCATGGTGTCGATATAAGGCAGCTGATAGCCTTCGGGGTCGACCTTGTAATAGTAGGGATTGCGCTCGGCCACTACGCGCCCGCTGCCGCCGCCATAAGTCGATGTCAGCCGCCAGGCGTGCAGCGTCGGAACCGTGTCCGACTGCCAGAAGCTGGTATTGGTCCAGAAACAGGGCTCGACGCCGCCCTTGGATTGGAAGAGCTCGACCCAGTCGCCGGCGCCCGCCTCCGCGACCAGCGCGTCAATGTCTTCGGCGTAATCTTTGTGGAAGGGCGCGAGGTAATGGCGCGGATAGCTGGTCGGCCCGCAGCCGAGGATAGACGCCAGATTCTGCAAAAACAGACCGTTGGGCGTGCTGAAGCTGAATTTCACGGTGTAATCGTCGATCTTCTCGACGGTCAGAGGCTCGCCGCCGGAGACGAGCCAGGTGGCGATCGTCGGCGTCAAGTCTTCATTCGTCAGGACGTCATCGTACCAGAAGGTGATGTCGTCAGCGGTGAAAGGCGCGCCATCCGACCAGCGCAAGCCCTCGCGCAGTTCAAAGACGAATTCGGTCGCCTCCGAATTGCCCGAGAAAGCTTTGACGACGCCCGGCATCAAGCCCGACCAGTCCGGAGTGAAGCGAATCAGGTTCTCGTAAGCCATCAGACGGATCATCCAGATATGATCCAGACTGCCGACCATGGCCGAGCGCTGCTGTCAAAAACTGGAGCGGCTTTGGCTGCGCCCCGGGGCGGATGACGGGACGCGACTCGCCCAACCCTACGTTTTCCGCCGCGAACCGCCTATACTTGGGCGCTGTGTCTCGCCGCGCCGCCAATCAGTCGGTGTACAATGGGCGCAGTGGCAGCCAATGCGGACGACAGCATCACGCCTGAGGGAGCTCGCGCATGACCACCAGCCCCAAGATTGAGCAGCTGCGCGCCAAACGCGCCGAGAGCCAGCGTGGCGGCGGCGACGCGCGTATCCAGCGCCAGCACGACAAGGGCAAGAAAACCGCGCGCGAACGGCTCGATATTCTGCTCGACCCCGGCACCTTCCGCGAAGTCGACGCCTTCGCGCATCATCACAACAGCAAATTCGGGCTGGAGCGCAATCGACCGCTCAGCGACAGCGTGGTCACCGGCTGGGGCACGATTGACGGGCGGCTGGTCTACGTGTATTCGCAGGATTTCACGGTCATGGGCGGCAGCCTTAGCGAGGCGCATGCCGCCAAGATCGTCAAAATCATGGACATGGCGGTGAAGGTGGGCGCGCCCGTCATCGGCTTGAACGACAGTGGCGGCGCCCGCATCCAGGAAGGCGTCGAGAGCCTGGGCGGTTATGCCGATATCTTCTTGCGCAATACCCTGGCCAGCGGCGTCATCCCCCAGATCAGCGTGATTATGGGGCCCTGCGCGGGCGGCGCGGTCTACAGCCCGGCCCTCACCGATTTCATCATCATGGTCAAAGACAGCAGTTATATGTTCATCACGGGACCCGACGTGGTCAAGCAGGTGCTGAACGAAGACGTCACCTTCGAGGGGCTGGGCGGCGCGTCGGTGCATGGCAGCGTCAGCGGCGTCTGTCATTTCGTCGCCGATGACGAGACCCAGGCCCTGACCCTGGCGCGCGAACTGCTGAGCTATCTGCCGCAGAACAACATGGAAGACCCGCCGCCCCTGCCCTCCACCGACGACCCGCTGCGGACGGAATCGGCGCTGGACAGCATCGTGCCAGAGAACCCCAACCAGCCCTACGACATCAAAAAGGTCATCGAGCTGATCGTCGATGACGGTCATTTCTTCGAGGCGCACGAGGATTTCGCCGCGAACATCGTGGTCGGTTACGCGCGCCTGGGCGGCACGGCGGTCGGCATCGTCGCCAATCAGCCGATGGTGCTGGCCGGCGTGCTGGATATCAAAGCCAGCGTCAAAGCCGCGCGATTCGTGCGCGCCTGCGACGCCTTTAACGTGCCGCTGATCACCTTCGTCGACGTGCCCGGCTACCTGCCCGGCGCCGATCAGGAACATGCCGGCATCATCATGAGCGGGGCGAAGCTGCTCTTCGCCTTCTGCGAGGCGACCGTGCCAAAGCTGACCGTGACCACGCGCAAAGCTTATGGCGGCGCTTACTGCGTCATGAACAGCAAGCATATCCGCGCCGACCTGAACATCGCCTGGCCCACCGCCGAAATCGCCGTGATGGGACCGGAGGGCGCGGTCGAGATCATCTATCGGCGCGAGCTGCAGGAAGCGGAAGACCCGGCCGCGCGCAAACGGGAGCTGGCCGCCGAATACCGCGAGACTTTCGCCAACCCCTACATCGCCGCCAGCCGCGGTTTCATCGACGATATCATCGAGCCGCGCAACACGCGCCCGCGCCTGATCAACGCCCTGCAGGTTTTCACGAATAAACGCGATGAGAATCTGCCGAAGAAACATGGCAATATCCCGCTTTAGCGTCAAGGGCCTGGTGCGTCGAATGGGCGATTGTTCACCACAGAGGAAACGAGGAAACACAGAGGGCGCGGAGAGTCATCTATTATTGCATATTCCGCCCAATAGGCAGGTTGTAGGGGCGTTTCGCCGAAACGCCCGCAAATACGGTAGTTAATCTCGGCTGGCACGGCGCGCGGCCCTAAGTACATACTGAGAACTCCTTTTGGCTCGCTTTGGTTTAACGAGGGTGATACCTTGCAAACCGGTCCTTTCAACAAAATTCTGATCGCCAATCGCGGCGAGATCGCGGTGCGGATCATCCGCGCGGCGCGCGACCTCGGCATCCCGACGGTGGCGGTCTACTCCGACGTCGACCGGCGGGCGCTGCATGTGCGTTATGCCGACGAGGCGGTGCATATCGGCGGACCGCGGCCAGCCGAGAGTTACCTGCGCATGGACAAGCTGATCGAAGTGGCGCGGGTGACGGGCGCCGAAGCGATTCATCCCGGCTATGGCTTCCTCGCGGAGAACGCCGATTTCGCCCGGCAGGTCATGGACGAAGGCATAGTCTGGATCGGTCCATCGCCCGACGCCATCGCCACCATGGGCGACAAGCAGGCGGCGCGCGCGGCCGTCACGCGGAATGGCGTCCCGCTGGTGCCGGGCACGGAAGCGGGCATGCCCGATGACGAGCTGATTCACGCGGCAAAGCGCATCGGCTTCCCGGTTTTGATCAAGGCGGTGGCGGGCGGCGGCGGCAAAGGCATGCGCCCGGTCGAGCGCGAAGACGATTTCGCCGAAGCCTTGGCGACGGCGCGGCGGGAAGCGGAGAGCGCCTTCGGCAATGGCGACGTCTACGTCGAGAAGCTGCTGCTGGGCGCGCGGCATATCGAATTTCAGATCCTGGCGGACGCGCATGGCCACACCGTGCATCTGGGCGAACGCGAATGCTCGATTCAGCGCCGGCATCAAAAGCTGGTGGAAGAGGCGCCAAGCGTATTCGTCGACCGCGAGCTGCGCGAAAAGATGGGCGAGATGGCGATCGCGGCGGCCGAATCGGTCGGCTATGTCAACGCCGGCACGATCGAATGCCTGGTCGACCGCGACAAGAATTTCTACTTTTTGGAGATGAATACGCGCCTGCAGGTCGAACATCCCGTGACCGAGCTGGTGACCGGCATCGACCTGGCGAAGGAGCAGATTCGCATCGCCCGCGGCCGGCGGATGGGGCCAACCGAGAGCCTGCTGGCGCCAAAAGGCTGGGCGATCGAATGCCGCATCAACGCCGAAGACCCCTACGCCAATTTCATGCCATCCACCGGGCAGATCACCACGCAGATTCTGCCGACGGGCCCGGGCGTGCGCGTCGACAGCGGCGTCTACTCCGGCTCGGAAATCACCCCCTATTACGACAGCCTGATCGCCAAGCTGATCACCTGGGGCGAGACCCGCTCCGAGGCGATGCTGCGGATGCGGCGGGCGCTGGCCGAATATCGCATCATGGGCTTGAAGCACAATATCCCCTTTCACATCAATTTGCTGAACAGCATCAGCTTCATCGCCGGGCAATTCGACACGAATTTCGTCGAGCAGCGCTTTAATATGCACACCTACGAGCAGGATCCGACGGCGAGCGAGCTGGAGACGGTGGCGATCGCGGCGACGCTCTACGCCCACCGGCAGCGGCAGCTGGCTTCGCAGGTCGTGGCGCCGGCCAAGCGCGACGCCAGCAACTGGAAGTGGATGGGCCGCTTCGAGAGGATGCACCGATGAAGTACGTCACCCGCATTAACGAGCGCCAATTCGAGATCGAGGTCGATAACGCCGGGCGCGTCTTGATCGATGGCGAAGTGCGCGATGTCGACTTTCTCAATCTGGGCGGGTCGCTCTTCTCGCTGATCACCGAGAACAAATCGTTCGAAGCGGTTATAGACGATGACGACGGCCGAATCGACGTGATGATGCGGGGCCGCCTCTTCGAAGCGCAGGTGCTGGACGAGCGGGCGATGCTCCTCATGCAGCGGCGCGGCGGCTTAATCAGCGGCTCCGGCGAGGTCAGCGCGCCTATGCCGGGCTTAATCGTCGCCGTGACCGCCGAGCTCGGGCAAACCGTCGCCCAAGGCGAGACGGTGATCATTCTCGAATCGATGAAAATGCAGAACGAGCTCAAGTCCCCGATCGCTGGCAGCGTCCGCGCGATCCACGCCGAAGCCGGGCAAGCGGTGGACAAAAACGACCTGCTGGTGGAAATCAAAGCGCCGACGGACCAAGACTGACGATGTCGTTTCCCATCAGGATTCCGCGCTGGGCGGCCGGGCTGTGGCTCTTGCTGCTTTCCGCCTATATCGTGGCTGGCGCGGCGATTGTGCCTTTCCACGGCGACGAATCGACCCTGCTCTTCTTGGGGCGGGATTACCACTATCTCTTCGTCGAGGGCGATCTCACGCAAGTCCTGTACGACGAGAGTTGGGCGCGCGCGCCCGACGAACAGCGCCTGCGCCTGGAAAATGGCACGATATCCAAGACGATTTACGGCGCGCTGGCGGCGAATCAGGGCATTGGCCCAGAAGCTCTAAACGGCGTCTGGCATTGGGGGCGCGATTACGACTTCAATCGCCGCGATAATCGCCTGCCAGATCCGCGTCTGCTGAATGCCGCGCGGCTGGCATCGGCGCTTCAGCTGGCGCTGGCGGTCGCCCTCTTCTTTCAGTTCGTCCGCATGACCCTGAACGAGCCGACCGCCTGGCTGGCGAGCGCCCTGTTTGCGCTGCACCCCAACATCTTGATCAACGGGCGGCGGGCGATGATGGAAGGCAGTCATCTGCTCGGCTTGACGCTCGTCCTGCTGGCGGCCGCCTGGCTGCTGCGCGAGCGGCGCTGGTGGGCGCATCTGTTTTTCGCGATTTGCCTGGGTTTCGCCGTCGCCGCAAAGCATCCCAACGTCATCGCCTGCGCATTGGCTTTCGCCGCCGTTTCCTTCGCGACCTGGCTGGAAACGAGCCCGAGCGAAAAGCGGAAACCCGGCCCCCGCTGGCGGCAAAGCATTCGACTGATTCCGACCCTGATGGGCGCAGTCCTGGCGTTTCTGCTTCTCAACCCGGCCTGGTGGTCGGCGCCATTTGAATTGCCGGCGCTCATCGTCGAGATGCGCGCGGAGCTGCTGCAGGCGCAGGTGGGCTGGCTCGGCGGTTACAGCTCCTTGTCCGAGCGGATTCTGGGCTTCTTCCAATACGTTTTCGCCGCCGAGCATCAGTACTTCGAGGTGGCGCGCTGGGCGGATTATGAGGTGATCAGCGCGCAGATCACCAGCTACGAAAGCTCCGGGCTCGCTGGCATCCTCTTCGCCGGCGCGAGCTTGACAGGAGCGCTCTGTCTTCTTTTGGCGGGGGCGGGCGCATTTCAGCTGGCGCGCAATTCGGCGGTCCAGGCAAAATATCGCGTCCTCATCCTCGTCTGGATCATCGGGTCGGCGCTCATTACGCTGCTGCTGACGCCGCTGCCTTGGGCGCGTTATTATCTGCCGCTGGCGCCGGGCCTGATCCTGCTGGTCTCGCATGCGCTGGTCACGCTGGCGGTCGCGCTCTGGAAGCGTCGCCCCAATCCCGATGGCCTCGACATATTGGATTGAGGAATCGCTGCCGGGCATCCTGCCGACGCTGTGGATCTTCCTCGGCCTAGGCTTGCCCTGGGCATTGGCGGCGCTGTCGACCCGGCATTGGCGCGCCAAGGCGCTGGTGACGGCGACGGCGCTGGCGCTGGGTCCCGCCTGGGTGACGGCCTGGATGCTGCTCTTGGGCGTGGTCGGCGCGCAAGCCGATGCGCGGCTATTGACAGCCGAAAGGATCCTGGCCGGCAGCGCCGTCATCGCCGCGGCCGGGGGGCTCATCGCCTGGCGCAAAGGCCGCGAGCTCCCGCCCCGCCCCGAGCCCAAGCCGCCCTTCGCCGTCGACGAAAAGCTGATCATCGGGCTGATCGCAGTCGCTATCATCGCGCGCTGGCTTCACACCGCCTTTTTCCCCTTCACCGCCTATGACGCCCTGTGGGTTTTTGGCTATCAGGGGCGGCTCTTCTTCCTCGAAGGGGTTATCCCCAACGCTGTCGATTATTATCCGCCCTTCCTGTCGCTGCAATTCGCCGGCGTGCAGGCGCTGATCGGCGAGATCAACGATCATGCCGCGCGCATGGTCATCCCCATGCTGCATATCGGCAGCGTGCTGGCCGCTTACGCGCTGGGCGAGCGGCTGGTCAATCGGCGCGTCGGGCTGATGACGGCCGCGCTCTGGAGCTTGCATCCCTACGTCGGCCGCTGGGCGCTGGTGGGCGATCTGGAGATTCCGCTGGCGTTCAGCTTCACCTTGGCCGCATTCTTTTTCCTGAGCGCCTGGCGGGACGACCTCGCGGCCCACGAAAGGCGGCACGCGGCGTTGCTGGCCGGCGTCATGCTGGGCGTCGCCCTCTTCACCAAGCCAACCGCCGGCGCCTTTGTATGGGGAGTTTTGCTGCTGCTCGCCATCGACCTGGTTCAAGCGCGCCTTCGCCTGCGCCATTGGCGGACCCGTTTGCGCCTCGCCTGCTGGGCCGGTCTGGCTTGCCTGCCCCTGGGCGCGGTCTGGTATCTGCGAAATCTGGCCCTGGGGCACGAAGCGATCACCTTGCCGAAAGCGGTCTGGCTGACGCGGGCGCTGCGCAACGGCGATTATCTGGCGCCTCTGCTGGTCGCGGCCCTTCTGGCTTATTTCGCGCTGGCGCTCCATCTCAAGCTGAGGACGCGCGACAAAGCGCTTGGCGCTCTTGGCATCGCGCTGCTGCTGGCGGGCGCGCTGGCATCCAACGCCCGCCTCTTCCCCGAGCGCGTCGACCCGCCCGCCAGTTACGTCCAGCCAGCCGAAGCCGCGATGATGGCGGCTGGCGTCGCGTTTGGCGGCTTTAGCCTGCGCGGGCGCAGCAACGGGGCGTCGCCACCCTCGCAAAAGCGCGTGATGCTGGCCGGCCTATGGGCGCTGCTGCTGGCGCTGCCCTATTTCGTCACTTACTTTTTTTCGTACAGTTATCACTATCGGCTGGGCTTCGCCATTGTGCCGCTGCTCTGCCTGCCCTCGGCGATTGCCTTGTCGCGCCTGCTGTCGCGCGAGCGAATCCGCGGCTGGAGCGGCGGGCTGCGGCGCGCGTATTATCTGGCGCTCTGCGGCTTTAGCCTGCCCGGCCTCCTCGCCGCCGCCACCGACTTCGACGGGACGCGGCTCTGGCTCTTGAATGACGCGCTGGACAGCGACTTGAAGAAATACCAGCGCTTCAATCCATCGCTGATGGAGGCGGTCGGCGGGCTGGAAGCCTACGCGCGCGACACCGGCGAGACTCCAATTGTGCTGGCGCCCGGCAGCGAACGCCTGCCATTCTTCTTCCCGCAATGGCAAATCATCGACCAGCCGGCGACCAGGCTGGCGGAGTACGAAGCGTTGGGGGCGACGCATTTTGTCTATTGGGCGAAGACGCGCGAAGCCTACCAAGACGCCGGGTTGGATCCGCTGGAGACGCAAATGATCGCCGCGCTGGGGCGTATCGACCTCTTTGAAACCGTGCGCGAGCATTTCGACGGGACGCTGAGCTATCAGCTGTACGAATCGCGCGACTTGGGCAGCCGGCGTGTCCTGCCGCCAAAATACGCGCGCGGCGGCCAAAATCGCGGCACCGTCGTCTTCGACGAGCGCCTCCGGCTTCGCGCGCATGGCGCCTTCCCGGCGGTGATCTTTGAGAAGACGCCCATCACGCTCGAGCTGAACTGGCAGGCGCTGCAGCCGCTGGAAAGCGACCTCGAATTCGTCCTGCGTCTGGAGCGCGCCGATAGCGGGCTAAGCGCCTACGAATGGACCTTGAGCGTTGCCGCCCATCGCCATGGCGAATATTCGACCAGGCATTGGGAGACCGACGAATTCGTTTACGACCGGCAAGTTCTGCGCATCGACCGCAATGCCGAGATCGAACGCCGCGGGCAAGAATACGTATTCACCATCGGCGTCTGGGATCCCAAAGCCGCGCGCTTCTTGCCGCTGACGGTGGATGGCGCCAGCGCCGGCCAGTTTTATCAATTGCCGGGCATACACAAACTGCGGACTTGAGTCAACGCAAGACGAGCAGCGCGTCAGAAAACTGTCGCCGCGTGGGGCGGCGCTTGAAGCGCGTCCAGGCCCCGTAGAACTGTTCTCTTAAGCCGACCAGCTCGGCCTCACGCGCGCTGACGTAGCGTTCGAGGATGGCGGCCTGCTCGCTCGGCCACTCGTCAAGGCGGTTCAGGTATTCGATGAATACGGCGATATCGTTGATGCGGCCCAGGATGTCCTGCATCGCCTTGACCTGCGCCAGGAAGGGCCCGGCCGAAGCGCCCAGGAGCGGCTCAAAGAACTCCAGCGCGTATCGCAGCTGCTTGCATTCCACGCGCAGGGCGTGCAGGATGGCGTCATCCGAAGCCGGCAGCACGGCGTCATAGGCGCGGACGCGCGCCAGGCTTTCGTGCAAGAGCAGCGGCAGAACGTGACGCGCTTGATGCGGCCTCTCGCGCCGCTTCAGCCGGCGGGCGCCGCGGCCAGGTCGCTTGACGAATCGCTGAAGACGCCGAAGGTAGCGCGAATAACGCTTGGAATCGAAAAGCCGATTCAGGCGGACGCGGGCGGCGCCGCGACGCTCGTCCAGCAGGGTGATCACAGGCGCAAAAGCCGTTTGCGAAGCGGCTGGCAGGGTCGCCTGAAACTCCTGCAAATCGAGGATGAGCACGTCGAGATCACGAACGGCGCCCAAAGCGCGGGCAATAGCGCGCAAGCCGCGCTGATGCTCGGACAGGGTCTTGCGGCGATAATGCGCGCCAACCAGGTTAAACAGGCTGCGCATGCGGCGGATGGCGACCCGCATCTGATGCACCGACTCGATATCCTCGCCGCTGCGGCTGCCGGCTTCGTGGCTGCGCATCCGCCGGAGCTGCCGGGCGACGAGTTTGCGCCCCGCCTCGGCCATCGGGTCGCGGTCGCGGATGACTTTCGTCTGCTTTGGCTTCTTCCGGTCGGCTGCCATGAGATGCGCCCGCCTGACTTTACGTCAATGATAACGAACTGTGAATCACGCGTCAAAATCCTCAACAATCGGCGGATGGCGACGATGACGCGGCGGCGGCGGGACGAGCGCGACGCTATAATCGCCTTCGCTGTAAATCAGCGGACAGTTGGTTCAAATGCCTCAAGTCGTCTTCATCACCGGCGCGTCCAGCGGGATCGGGCGGGCGGCCGCCATCGCCTTCGCGCGCGCTCGATTCGACGTCTGCGGCTTGGCGCGGCGGGCCGACCGGCTCGAGGACCTGGACAACGAAATCGCTGCCCTGCCCGCCCCGCATGGCGAGTTCCTGACCGCCGTCGGCGATGTGCGCGACGCGGCGCAGATCGAGGCGGCGGTGGCGCTGGCCTTGGAGCGCTTCGGGCGGCTGGATGTCTTGATCGCCAACGCCGGCATCGGGCATCATGGCGCGCTCGTCGATGGCGAATGGGAAGATATCGAGACCGTGCTGCGGACGAATATCGATGGCGCGCTGCACAGCGTCCGAGCGGCGGCCCCGGCGATGCGAAAGCGCGGCGGCGGGCATATCGTCATCGTCTCATCGGTGGTGGCGGGCATGCACACGCCCTACACCGCGACCTACGCCGCCAGCAAAGCTTTCGTCTCCAGCCTGGCGGGTTCGCTGCGTCTGGAATTGGAAGACGATAATATCACTGTGACTGACGCGCTGGTCGGGCGGACGCGGACCGAATTCAATCAGAATCGGCTGGGCTCGAGCGCGGCGGTTCGCGGCGGATTGCCGATAGCGACCGCGGATGAAGTGGCCGCGGCGCTCGTCATGGCGGTGCAGCGCAAGCGGAGACGAGTCATCCTGCGCGTTTTCGACCGGCTGATCCTGGCGGGCGGCGTCTTGGCGCCGGCGATTTTGGCGCGCCTGGCGAAGCGGCAGTATGCGCCAACTGAGGGCGATTAGGCGGAAGGACGACGGCAGTGGCCAAGATCAAGAAGCTCAATTCCATGCGGCTGCTCGAGGCCAGAGCGATCGCCTACCAGGTTCACCGTTATGACAAGGCGATTCGCGATGCGCGGCAGGTGGCGGAAGCGGTCGGCTTTCCCGCGGACGAAGTCTTCAAAACGCTCGTGGCGGCGGCGCCCGCGGCGACAAAACCGGTCCTGGTCATGCTGCCTTCGAATACGACCCTGAACCTTAAGCGGCTGGCGAAAGCAATGAACGTCAAGAAAGCGGCGCTGGCGTCGCAGGCGGACGCCGAGCGGCTGACCGGCTTGCAGGTCGGCGGCATCAGCGCGCTCGCCTTGATGCGCAAGAACTGGGACGCGTATCTCGATCGGCGGGCGGCGGCGCAGGAGCATATCGTCATCAGCGCCGGGCAGCGTGGCATGCAGCTGCGCCTCGAGACTCTAGCGCTGATCGAGCTGCTGGGCTGCAAGCTGGTAGATGTCGCCGATGCTTGAAAACGAGTCCGATTACGCGAGATTTGGCGCCCAGACTGGCCCCCATCCCACGGTCCCTTGCCCCCAAAATGAGGGAAGGGAGTCTTGTAGCGCAAACGCGGCCATTAAGCCCCTCCCTCTTCATGGGATGCCCACCATAGAGATGGTGGGAAGGGGTTTGGGGCGGGGGTCAGCGTCCTGGTCAGCGTGACAGGACGCGCGCGAGGTCGAAGTATTCGGGCGTGATCTGGCGCGTGCGGGCGGTCGCTTCGGCCAGGGGGATCGGTTTCTGCTCCCTTCCCACGCGGGCGACCATCATGCCGGTCTCGCCGCCGAGCAGCAAATCCACGGCGTAGACGCCCATGCGCGTCGCCAGCAGCCGGTCAAAGGCGGTCGGGCTGCCGCCGCGCTGGGTATGCCCCAAAATGGTCAGACGAATCTCAAAGCCGATATGCTTCTGCTCAAGGTAACTCGCCAGCTGCGGTCCTTGATAGGGCGCGCCTTCCGCCAGGACAGCGATGGCATGGGCTTTGCCGCGAATATAGGCGTCCTCGAGCGAGACAGCGATTTCGTCCATGGTGACGCCATTCTCCGGCGTGACGACGATCTCGGCGCCGCCAAGGATGCCAGCCATCACCGCCAGGTAACCGCAGTCGCGCCCCATCACTTCGACGACGAAGGCGCGATTATGCGATGTGGCGGTATCGCGCAGGCGGTCGACCGCGTCCAGTATCGTGTTCAGCGCGGTATCGACGCCGATGCTGGTGTCCGTGCCCCAGATGTCGTTGTCGATGCTGGCGGGGACGCCGATGACGGGCACGCCCATCTTGTGCAGCGCCAGCGCGCCCCGCAGGCTGCCATCGCCGCCGATGACGATGACGCCTTCGATGCCGTTTTCATGGAGCCGCCGCTTCCCCTTCTTCTGGCCCTGCGCCGTTTTGAATTCGTCGTTGCGGGCCGTCTGCAAAACGGTGCCGCCCCGCTGCAGGATGCCGCTGACCTCGCGGCTGCTGAGCAAAGCCATATCGCCAGCCAGCAAGCCTTGATACGCCTGGCGGATGCCATAGACCTCGACGCCATGATCCAGCCCCGAGCGCACGACTGCGCGCACCGCGGCATTCATCCCCGGCGCGTCGCCTCCGCTGGTGATGACGGCGATCCGTTTCATTGCGGCAAGCTCCATTTCGCGCCGCTCGCCAAGAATTGCCAGCAAGCAGCCTGCGGCCAGTGAAGCGCGTATTCTATAGCGTTTTGCGGCGGTCTTCAAATGCGAGTGGGTGAAGTGAATTCCAAATCAGTTGCGCATCGCCCGGCGGCGAGACCCGCGAAAGTTTTCACCACAGCGGAAAAGAGGCGACACAGAGAACACAGAAGCAAAACCAGGCAAGCAATTCAACAGACTCGCCACCGGGGCCACCGCGTTTGACAGAGTTCACCGAGAGAAAATCAAGAGGCTTTCTCTGTGCCCTCTGTGTCTCTGTGGCAAATTTTTGTTTCACGACTTGCTTGGACTTACTTATGTGGTGAAGACTGTCTAGCGCTGGCCAAGGAAAAATTTCCATGATATTCCCTGCCCGTGGGTTCAGGCGCGCAGAGGCAGCCTGTCACGTCTCGTAGATGGTAATGTATTCGGGGTCGCCGACAATGCCGGCGAGCTCGAGCTCAAGCTCGGGGCAGATGCCGGTCGATTGGTTGGGAAAGCGCAGCGGCATCAGTTTGTCTCCACGACTGATGACTATCCTGAAGCTGTCGTCGCCCGGATACTTCACGAAGACGTTATGAATGCGGTCGAGCTTTCGCCCGTCTTTGACGGCGTCGTCAGTGGCGACCAGCCTCGCCGAAATCGTCCGCGGCGGATGCGACTCTTGCTGTTTTTCCGCCGGCAAGGGCAGCTTTTCATCGCCATTCACCCACTCCGGTTCGTCTTCGTCGTCATGGGTCTGGGCTGGAGGTTCATTTGCGGGCGCCATGTCGACGGCAGCAGGCGGCGGCGGGAAGGCGTCGGCTGGCGGCAGGTCGATATCAGGCGGCGCTTCGTCCTCTATAGCGGACAGGATCTCGTCGGGCGCTTCGGGCGGCGGCTCGGCCCAGGCCGGCTCGATATCCTCCACGGGGGCGGCATTGAGATCATCGGCGCTCGCGCTGAAATCCAGGCGGAGCGAGTCGGCGATGATCTGCGGGTCGCCGCGGCTTTCGTCGTAGCGGCCCGCAATCAGCACGATCTCGCCCTCGTCCAAAGCGCCGGGAGCGGACGGGTCTTGTGCATGGCGCGCGGCGAGCTTTTCCATGGCTTTGGCATAATCGCGCGGGAAAAATACGACCTCGATGACGCCGGCGCTGTCGTGCCAATCTTCCAGGCTGAGCACCGCCATCATGTCGCCGTTGCGGGTGGTGATTTTGCGGATGGCGGTCACTTCGCCGGCGACGCGAACCGCTTCCGGCTTGGTCAAGGACGGGCTCTTGAGGTCGGCGATTTTGTGCAGGTTCCGCTTCTCCAGCAGATGCCGATGCCGGTCGACCGGGCGGCCCGTCAAGTAGAAACCAAGCAGCTCCTTCTCCCATTTCAGCTGTTCGCGCGCGCTCAGGTCTTTCACGTGCCGGTAATCGCGCAGCAGATCATCGCCGCTGGCGGTTTCCCCGTCGAACATGATCATCTGGCCGACTTCCTGGTCGCGATGATAATTGCCGCTGTAACTGATGATGCCGTCCAGCGCCGCCATCAAGGCCGCGCGGGCGCCAAAGGCCGCCAGGGCGCCAACCTTGATCAAACTTTCCAGCGAGCGTTTGCCCAGCCGGCGCAGGTCAACACGCTGGCAGAAATCGGCCAAGCTGTCGAAAGGCGCGTCTCCACGCTGGGCGATGAACTCCTCCAGCACGCCGGCGCCGGCGTTCTTCACCGCGCCCAGCCCGAAGCGAATGGCGCGCGCGCCGTCTGCGCCGGTCTCGATATCGAAATCCAGCTGGCTGCGATTGACATCGGGCGGCAGGATCGGGATGCTCAAGCGGCGGCATTCTTCCAAAAAGGTCGAGACTTTGGAGAGGTCGTCGCGCTGCACGCTCAAGAGGGCGGTCATATATTCTTGCGTATAGTGGCATTTCAAGAAAGCGGTCTGCACGGTGATGACCGCGTAATCGGCGGCGTGCGCCTTGTTGAAGCCATAATCGGCGAAGAACTCAATCATCTCGAAGATTTCTTCAGCCGTTTCGGCGTCGATGCCATTCTGTGGTCCGCGCTCAATGAAGATCGCGCGGTGTTTATTCAGTTCGGCCGGCAGCTTCTTGGAGACGGCTTTGCGCATCAAGTCGGCTTCGCCCAGCTCGTAGCCGAAAAGCTCGCCGGCGATCTGCATGATCTGCTCTTGATAAACGCAGATGCCATAGGTTTCGCGCAGGATCGGCTCGAGCTTGGGGTGCAAATTCGTGATGTCTTCCTCGCCGTGCATGCGCCGGCAGTATTGCGGGATGAACTCCATGGGGCCCGGTCGATAGAGCGAGATGGCGGCGACGATATTCTCGAAGACGCGGGGCCGCATCTGGCGCAGCATCTGCTGCATGCCGCCGGATTCCACTTGAAAGACGCCGATGGTCTCGCCGCGGCTGATCATCTCGAAAGCCTCGTCAAGCATGGCCCGCGTTTTGTCGTCTTGCGCCTCTTCGTGGCGGCAGGGAATGCTGTCGATCGCGTAGTCCATGCCGCGATGACGCGAGATAAGCTCGCAAGTCTTGCGCATGATCGTCAGCGTGGACAAGCCGAGGAAATCCACCTTGAGCAAGCCGATGTATTCGGCTGTTTCCATCGGGAATTGCGTGACCGCGCTCAAAGCCCCGCCCGAGGGGTCTTTGCCGGCGATGCGATGCAGGGGCACGAGATCGACCAGCGGGCGATCGGCGATGATGACGCCGGCGGCATGGGTGGACGCGTGGCGGGTCATGCCTTGCAGCTCAATGGCGGTGTCGATGACGCGCTGCAGCTCGCCGTCGCTGTTATAAAGATCAAGCAGCTCCGGATTGCCGTCTACGTAATCGCGGATCTTCTTCTGCCGGGCTTCCTGCGGTATCAAACCGGCCGCGCGGTTGATCAAGCCGAGGTCGACATCGAGGGCGCGCCCGACATCGCGAACCGCCGCCTTGGCGCCCATCGTGCCGAAGGTGATGATGGCGGCGACCTTGTCTTCGCCATATTTCTGGGCGGCGTAGGCGATCATCTCCCCGCGGCGGTCATCGGGATAATCAAGGTCGATATCGGGCATGGTGACGCGCCCGGGATTCAGAAAACGCTCAAAGAGCAGCCCGTTCTGAATCGGATCAATATTGGTGATGCCGAGGCTGTAGGCGACCAGGCTGGCCGCGCCCGACCCGCGCACGTTCCACCAGATATCGGCTTGACGAGCGTATTCGCAGAGGTCCCAGACGATCAGGAAATAGGCGTCGAAACCCATGCTGTGAATGATGTGCAGCTCGCGCTCGATGCGTTCGCCGAAGACCGGCTCATTCCGCCAGCTCGGGCCGAAGCGCCATGCCATGCCGATCTCGATCAAGTGGCGCAGGTAGCTATGTTCGTCGTAGCCGTCCGGCACGGAAAAGACCGGCAGGTGATACCCTTTTGGCGTCAAGTCCAGGTCGGTCATTTCGGCGATCCGAAGCGAGTTGGCCAGCGCCTCGTCAATCAGCTCGCTCGGCAGCCCGTCCAGATCGGCGCGCATCTCCGCCGCCGACTTGAGATAGTAGCTGTTGAAAGGCTCCATCTTCATCCGGTCCGGCTCGGCTTTGAGGGAGCTGGTCTGTATGCAGAGCAGGGTGTCGTGGGCGTCGGCGTCGTCGCGGTTGACGTAATGCACGTCGTTGGTGGCGAGCAGCTGCACGGCGCTATGCCCGCTTTGGCGGTATTCGCAGAGCCAGCGGTTCAGCCCATGCAGCGCGTCGATGTCGTGACCCTGCAGCTCGAGGAAGAAGTTCTCCGCGCCGAAGACCTCTTGATACCAGCCGATTTGCTCGCGGGCGCCGCGTCCGTCGCCGCTGTTGACCAGGCGTGGAATCTCAGCCGCCAGGCAGCCGCTGGTGGCGATGAGTCCCTCGGCATGGCGCGCAAGGAAGTCCTTGTCGACGCGCGGATGGTAGTAGAAGCCCTCTAGCTGCGAGGCGGAGGCGATTTTGATCAGGTTTTGGTAGCCGGTCGCGTTCTTCGCCAGCAGCAGCATATGGTATGAATGGCGATCCTGGCGCGGGTCGCGGTCGGTCATGCCGCGGCGCGCGAGATAGCTCTCCATGCCGATGACGGGTTTGACGCCGGCGTCCACACAGGCGCGATAGAAATCCAGCGCGCCGAACATGACGCCGTGATCGGTGAGGCCCAGCGCGGGCATGCCCAGCTCGCCGGCGCGTTCGACCAGCGCCTGGATGCGGCTCTGGCCATCCAGCAGGGAGAATTCGCTATGCACATGGAGATGGACGAAATCGGTGGTCATGCGGTCGCTCGTGGTCGGCGTAGACGCGGGTTTCAAATGGCGAAGGACAAGCGTATTATAGCAGCGGACGGCGCGGATTGCGGTTGGGAAATGGGCGTGTTTGGAGCGGCAAAATCCGTCGACATTGCCGACAGCTTTTCCCCGCAAACAGGCGGTGCAAGGGCGAGGCGGGGGCTCTCCTCACCACGAGAGTTGCAGGGGCGAGGCGGCGACTCGCCCGTACAAACGCTGCCGGCGGCAAGGTATTTTGCGTGGGCGGTCGCTTTGCGGCGCGCGTGTCAATAGGTCGTGCGCATGTGGGCGACCTGGTGGCAGTCATTTTCATGGTATCGGATAGAAATCAGCTGGAAGGCTGAATTGTTGGAGCGCCATGCCTGAATTGCCAGAAGTGGAGACTGTCGCGCGTGGCTTGCGCGGGTCGCTGATCGGGCGGCGGATCGAGGGCATGTGGCACGACTGGGCGCCGACCATCCATTCGCCATCGCCGGACGAATTCGCGGCGCGGGTCGCCGGGCAGCGTGTGCGGGCGCTGGGCCGGCGCGGCAAATACCTCCTGATCGCGCTGGAGCATGACACGCTTGTGATCCACTTGAAGATGTCGGGGCGACTCTATGTGGCGGGCGCCGGCGAGGCGCAAGAGGCCGACCGCTGGGTGCATGTCCGCTTTGATTTGGATGACGGGCGGCAGCTGCGGTTTTCCGATCTGCGCAAATTCGGGCGCGTTTATCTGACGGACGATGTCGCTAGCCTGCTAAGCCATTTGGGACCGGAGCCGCTAAGCGAGGACTTCACGCTGGCGGGTTTTCGCGCGGGCATGCGCGGGCGAACGCGAGCGGTCAAGGCGCATCTGCTGGCGCAGGAATTCGTGGCGGGCATGGGCAATATCTACGCCGACGAGGCTTTGTTTCGCGCGGGCATTCACCCGGCGACCGGAGTCGACGCGCTGACCGAAGGCGACTGCGCGCGCCTGCATGGGACGATACGGGAGGCGCTGCGGGCGGGCGTCGCGCATGAAGGCGCGAGCATAGGCTGGTATCGCAAGCCGGATGGCGGCAAGGGCGCGTCTCAGGATCACTTTTTTGTCTATGGGCGGACGAACCTGCCCTGCCGGCGCTGCGGGACGGCGATCAACAAAATTCGCGTGGCGCAGCGCGGGACGCATTTCTGCCCGCAGTGCCAGCCCCCACCTTCCTAGAGAACTGTAGGGGCGTTACGCTGTAACGCCCGCCTTTGCGTCGGCGGCGTGGGCGCAGACGGGCTTGCCTTGGCAAGCCCCTACAGGTCGTGGGCGCAGGCGGACGACCCGCAATATCGAGAAATTGTAGGGGCGAGGCGGCGACTCGCCCACGATCATTCGATCCGTATGGCGGGCGACCTGGTAGGTTGCCCCTACAGATCTTGCGCGTTGGCGGACGGGCTTGTCAAGGCAAACCCCTAGAGCACGTCTTCGTTGCGCGGCTTAGGGATTGTCGTAGGCGAGCGCTACCGGCTCGATTGACAGGCGGCCGCGTTCGTCTTGCGTCAGGCGGCCCGCCGGCGTCTTGGCGTCATGCGGGAAGATCAGCAGCGCCCCCGTCTCCAGCGCCCAAGCCTGCCAGCGGCGTTTCGTCTCCAGCGTGACCAGCGGCTCGACATCAAAAGCCGACATCCAGGCGAGCCGCTCGAAATGAATCGCCAGCGACGCCATATCGCAGAGGAAAGCCGCAGCCTCGCCCCCGCTCTCGATGCAAACGCTCATGTGACCCGGCGTATGCCCGGGCGTGACGACCACTGAAACGCCGGGCGCGACCTCGGCGTCGCCATCGAGCAGCCGCATTTGCCCCGATTCAAATAGCGGAACATAGTTCTCCAGCCGATACGTGCCGCGCGTCCGTTCATTGAGATTGGTCGCGTCTTCGTATTCGCGGCGCTGGACCAGATACTCGGCCTTAGGGAAAGCCGGCGCCCGCGTGCCATCGGCGGCGAGGCGGAAATTGCCCGCGCAGTGATCATCGTGCAGATGCGTGTCGATGACGATGTCGATGTCGGCCCCGGATAAGCCGATAGCCGCCAGTCCGCGATGCGTGCCATCATACTCCGCGATATGCAGGTAGCGACGCTGCGAATCGCTCAGTCCGTTGCCGAAGCCCGTGTCGACGATGATGTTGCGCCCGGCGGCGCGGATCAGCAGATTGTGCGTGGCTGTCTTGATCAAGTGGCGCTCGTCGGCGGCGTAGAAACGCGACCAGAGCGCGCGCGGCACGAGCCCAAAGAGGCCGCCGGGGTCCATGTAGGCCGGCGCGTCGTTGAAGAGAAAGACTTCGATATCGCCGATTTTGAACATGGCGGACGCGTCAGCCGGCTTGCTGGAACTTGCCGGAGAGATTGTCTTCGCGCATGTGGCAATGTTTATACTTTTTGCCGCTGCCGCACCAGCAGGGTTTGTTGCGGCCCGGTCGCTTGCTGCTGCGGCGCACGGTCTGCTGCGTCGGGCGGTCGCCGGCGCCCATCTGCAGCTCGGGCCGATACTCGCGCATTTCACGGCGGCGCTGCGGCGTCTGCACGATGGCGGGCTGCACGAGGTAAATCTGGCGCGCGGCGATCTGGCGGTAGGTATCTTCGACTACGCGGAACATCTGAAAGCCCTGCCGCTGATATTCGACCAGCGGATCCTTCTGGGCGATCGCCTGCAAGCCGATGCCTTCGCGCAAAATATCGAGGTCGGTCAGGTGGCGCTGCCAGAAGTGATCGAGCGAGCGAATCACCGTTTGGCGCTCGGCGATTTCCGTCAAGCCTTCACGCGCTTCTTCCAATTGCGCCGCTTTCGCCTCGAATAGCTGGCTGGCGTACGCGCTGATTTTGGCGGTCGCTTCACTCTGGTCGAGCTCGTCCAGCGATTCCGCCGTCACAGTCGCCGGCAGCGGCAGCCCGGTGCTGGCCAGCTGCTGATACATGGCATCGGCTTCGAGATGCTCGCCATCGTGGTCGGCGGCGAAAGCCTCTTCGACGGCGGATTCGATCTGGTCATTGATCATGGCCAGATAATCGCCATGCAGCTGCGCGGCTTCCTTCCGCAGCCAGTCGAGGCGCTGCCCATAGATGATTTCGCGCTGGCGATTGACGACATCATCGTATTCGACCACGCGCTTGCGAATGTCAAAGTTGTGCCCCTCGACGCGCACCTGCGCCTGCTCGATGGATTTGCTGATCATGCCGTGCTGGATGGCTTCGTCTTCGGGGAAACCCGCCGTTTTCATCAGGCGCTTGACGTTGTCGTTGGCGAAGCGCCTCATCAAGTCGTCATCGAGGCTGAGGTAAAAACGCGATTCGCCCGGGTCGCCTTGACGCCCGGAGCGGCCCCGCAGCTGATTGTCGATGCGGCGGGCTTCGTGGCGCTCGGTGCCGAGCACGAAGAGGCCGCCGGCTTCCAACACGACCTCGCGATCGCGCGCGACCAGCTTCTCCGCCTCGGAAAGCGCCTTTCGCCACTGGCTGTCGCTGGCGGCTGTGAGGTCGATGCCCTGGCGGCGCAATGCCCCCCGCGCCAAACCTTCGGGGTTGCCGCCCAGCAGGATGTCGACGCCTCTACCCGCCATGTTGGTGGCGATGGTGACGGCGCCGGGCCGGCCGGCCTGCGTGATGATCTCGGCTTCCCGCTCGTGCTGCTTGGCGTTGAGCACATTATGCTTGACGCCGGCTTTTTCCAGATATTGGCTGAGGCGCTCCGATGTCTCGACGGCGACCGTGCCGACCAGGATCGGCTGATTCCGCGCGTTGCGCTCCTGTATCGCCGCGACGATGGCCTTCCATTTTGAGGTTTCGTTGACATAGATCAAGTCGTTGTCGTCGGCGCGGATGACCGGGCGGTGCGTGGGGATGGGCACGACATCAAGCTCGTAGGTCTTCTCGAATTCTTCGGCTTCGGTGAGGGCCGTGCCAGTCATGCCCGCCAGCTTGTCGTACATGCGGAAGAAATTCTGGAAGGTGATGGTCGCCATGGTGATGTTTTCGCGGCGGATCTGCACGCCTTCTTTGGCTTCAATCGCTTGGTGCAGCCCCTCGGAGAAGCGCCTGCCCGGCATGAGCCGACCGGTGAAATCATCAACGATGACGACTTCGCCATTCTGCACGATGTACTCTTTATCGTTCTCGTAGAGCGTCTGGGCGCGCAGGCAGTTATCGAGGTAGGGCAGCATTTCGGCGTTATCGGGATGATAAAGCTGGTGGACGCCGAGCGCTTTCTCGACCTTTTCCACGCCCAGCTCGGTCAGGTAGACGATGCGGTCGCCGATATCGAGCACGAAGTCGCCATCGGGGTCTTCGGCCTCGACGCTGTCTTCGCTGCTGATTTTCAGGCGTTTGACGATGGAGGCGAAGCGGCGATAGAAGTCGGAGGGCTCGTCGGACGGTCCAGAGATGATCAGCGGCGTGCGCGCTTCGTCGATGAGGATGTTGTCGACCTCGTCGACGATGGCGAAGCGCAGTTCGCGCTGCACCAGGCGATCATGCGCGAGCGCCATATTGTCGCGCAGATAATCGAATCCGAATTCGTTGTTGGTGCCATAGAGGATATCGGCGGCATAGGCTTCGCGGCGGCTGATCGGGCGCAGATTCTGGTAGCGGGCGTCATCGGAGATGAAGTCGGGGTCATAGAGGAAGGAGCCGCTGTCGGGACCGCCACCGGTGTTCTGGATGACCGCCGCCGACAAACCCAGCAGGTGGTAGATCGGCCCCATGAATTGCAAGCCGTGTTTGCTCAGGTAGTCGTTGGGCGTGACGAGATGGGCGCCGCGCCCGTCCAGCGCGTTCAGGTAAAGCGGCAGGGTGGCGACCAGGGTCTTGCCTTCGCCCGTCTTCATTTCGGCGATTCTTCCCTCGTGCAAGACGATGCCGCCGATCAGCTGAACATCGTAATGGCGCAGGCCGATTGTGCGGACGGACGCTTCGCGCACGAGGGCGAATGCCTCCATCATGATGTCTTCGAAGCTGGCGCCGGCCGCCAGCTGGCGCTTGAAGTCGGCGGTCTTGGCTCGCATCTCGGCGTCGCCGAGCTTCTGCATGGCCGGTTCGAGCGCGTTGATCCGGTCAACAGACTCGCGATAGCTGGAGAGCGCTTTCTCCATCGGGTCGCCGAATACTTTTTTGACGAGATTGCGGAACATAAATCCTCGCGCGCTTTTCAATGCGTGACTACTGCCGATTATAGCATAGGAGCAAAGGCGGTTCTTGGTGGCGGCGCCCCCCATCCGCAGCCAGCCACGGGCCTGGGGCGAGACGGCGGCTCGGCGGCAATGTCGCGCGGATGTCTACAGATGCCTTCCACGACAGGCCGCCCGCGGCGGACGCGTCACGGACTCGACCCGGACTGAAGCTTTGCCCAAAGGCGGCTGAGCTGGCGGCGGAAGAGCAGCCAAACGACGAAGAGCGCGCCGGCGCCCCCATAGAAGAGCAGCAGAACGTCCTCATTCCGCGAGGCTTCGACGCCGACGCGCACGAAAACATAGGTGGGCAGCAAGCCGCCGATGAAGGAAACAAGGATATAGGTCGAGATGCGTATCTTGCCCAAGCCGACGGCGTAGCTGATGAAATCGTACACCGAAAACAGCAGCAGCCGCGCCGCGAAGAGCGACTGCCAGTCATCGACGTGGCGCTCGTAAAAGTCGTCCACCCGCGCCATCGCCGCTTCGCCCACGAACTTCCGCACGAGCCGCCGGCCATATAAACGCGCGATCAGCACGCTGATCGTGCCGCCGATGACCTCGCCGAGGACCGAGTAGAGCGTGCCGGGGATGACGCCGAAGAGGAGGCCCGAAGCGAACTGAATCGGCCCCGCCGACAGGGGCGCGAAGGTGAAGGTCAGCGCCTTCAAACCTACATAGACGAGCGGGCCCCAAAAGCCAGCGCCGGCGACCATGAGCCGCAGCCTGTCGACGTCAATCGCCTGGCTCAGCCAATAAAGAATGGTCAGGATCGCCAGGATGCTCGCGCCCCCGAGCGCGATTGTCATATTCGACGGGACGCGCCGGGGTGGCGCTGGCTCGCTGTAGGCCGGCTTCTCGGGGTTACTCATTGAAGAGCGCGCCGACGCTGCGGCCTTCGTGCGCGCGCAGGATGACCTCGCCCAGCAGTGGCGCGATCGACAGCGTGGTCATGTTGGGCAGCTTTCTCTCGCCGTCGATGGGAAGCGTATTGGTGAAAATGATCTCGCGCAGGTTGAGCGCAGCCAGTCTGTCATACGCCTTGGCGGAAAAGAAGGGGTGGGTGAAGGCGAAGAGCACGTCCCTGGCGCCATAATCGCGCACGACATTCACCGCGCGGACGACGCTGCCAGCCGTGTTGACCTCGTCATCGACGAGCAGCACATTCTTGCCTTCCACGCTGCCGATCAGCGACAGGGCGCGCGGGTTTTCGGCGTTGCCGCTGCGGCGCTTCTCGACGAATGCCAGGGGCACGCCCAAGGTCTCCGCCCAGTTGCGCCCCTGTTTGGCGAAGCCCAAATCGGTGGTGACCACCACCAGGTCGTCCAGCTCGCCCCCCTTCAGCTTGCTGATGATGTAGTCGCTCAAGAGGTGGAAGGCGGTGAGAGCGTCGCCGGGCACGTTGAAGAAACCTTGAATCTGGCCCGAATGCAGGTCGATCGTCATATAGCGGTCGATGCCGGCCGTCTCCATGATGTTGGCGATGAGGCGGGCCGTGATCGGCACCCGCGGCTGGTCTTTCTTGTCGGAGCGCGTATAACTCATATAAGGCACGACCAGATTGATGCGCCAGGCGGAATCGCGCTTCAGGGCGTCGATCATGATCAGCATTTCCATGAAGTTTTCGTGCACGGGCGAAGCCATCGTCTGCACGAGGTAGACGTCTTTGCCGCGCACGCTCTCTTCCAGCTTGATGAAGATATTCTCGTTGGAGAAGACCGTGCGAAAATAGGCGCCGGGCTTGATCTTGTACTCGGAGACGGAACAGATGTAATCGACGATCTCGCCGCCGAGCGCCTGCGATGCGCCCCCGGAAAAGATCTTCATCGAGCCGAAGCGCATGGTGGACGACTGCTCCTGCTCTTCCTGGTCGCCATCGCTGGCTGGCGCGGGGTGGAATTTGGCGCCGGGCACCTTCACCATGTCGGTCATCTGCATCTGCTTCACGTTCGCTCCGTTAGTCTCGTTTATGCGAACAGCGCCGAAATCCTCTGGGAGACGGTCTTATCCGGCCTGCCATTTGCTGTCGCGCGCTGTGTGCCTTGATGATACCAGCAAGCGCTTGCGGCGGCAAAACGACTTCGCCAGGGCAGCGCATGCCTTTCGCTGGTAGCGCCAAAACCTTTGCCACCGAGGGCGCCAAGTTCAATTGAGTACACTGAGAATCGCAGGTGACTCGCCTGGCGTCAGCCTGGGTAAAGCTCCCCTTCCCTAGCTCGCTGGGCGCGCGTCAACACAGCGCTGCGGCAAGGGGCCGGGGGATGGGGTTTGCGGCGGCGCGGCGCCAACCCAAAGCAAAAAACGCCCACCTTCGCAGATGAGCGTCTCGCGCGCGAATGCATTGGCGGCTAAATATGCGTCGCGATCTTGCTGACGATCTTGCCTTTGGGCTTGAAGCCGGTTATGCGCTCCACCGCTTCTCCGCCTTTGAACAGGATCAGGGTGGGGATGCCCATGATGCCGTAGCTCATCAGGATGTCCTGATTTTCGTCGGCGTCCACTTTGGCGACGCGCAGCTTGCCATCGTATTCGTTGGCGATCTCGTCGACGATCGGGGCGATCATCTTGCAGGGACCGCACCACTCCGCCCAGAAATCAACCAGCACCGGCGTGCTGCTATCCAGCACCTGGCTCTGGAATTCATCTTGATTGACAGCGAATGTCTTTGCGCCCATTTCTCTTCCTCTCTGTGGTCGCGGATTCTGCGCGGGGTCCGCGAATCCGCTATGCGAAAGTCTGCCTTTAAGACGAAGGGCATGGCGCGCATCTTACATCAGACTTGTGTTTGCGGCGGCGGGCGGCTTGGCGGGCGAGCAGCGGCGCGGTTTGTCAAAGATTGACGCGCATGATAGCATTCGGGGAATCCGCGGCGAATCAGAGCGAAATCGGCGAGCCTGGCGACATGAACGACGACGGACAGCAACCCAACCTCACCAGCCGGCAGGAAGACATACTCACCTGCATCGTGCAAGCCTATTCGGAAAAGCCGGAGCCGGTTGGCTCGCGTTATCTGGTCGAGCATTACGAACTCAATATCAGCTCGGCGACCGTGCGCAACGAGATGGCGCGGCTGGAAGAGATGGGCTATATCGCGGCGCCCCACACCTCGGCCGGGCGCGTGCCGACCGCGGCCGGCTTCCGCTATTTTGTGCGCCGGCTCTTGCAGACGCGCAGTTTAACGCGGGGCGAGCAGAGCCATATTTCCGAGCGGGTCGGCACCTTGCAGGCCGGCATGGAGCAGTGGATGCGGCGGACGGCCGCTTTGCTGGCGCGCTCGGTGCGGACGGCATCGATCGTGACCCCGCCAATCTCGCAGACGAATTCCTTCAAGCATTTGGAGCTGATCTCGATCCAGGGGCGGCTGGCGCTGATGGTGCTCGTCTTGAACAGCGGCAGCGTGCATCAACGCATGTTGACGCTGGCGGAGCCGGTGCCGCAGACCAAACTGGGCGAAGCCGCCAAGCGCGTGAACGAGACCTGCGCCGGTTTGGGCGCGCGCCAGGTGCGCCTGCGCAGCAACAGCCTGCCCATGCTGGAACGCGAAGTCGCCGAGCTAACCGCCGAGCTGATCGAGAACGTGGACAACAATCGGGCGCGCTTCATCTATCGCGATGGCTTGAGCCAGGTCATCGACAGCTTCGCCGATGAAGAAGGCGCGCAGCAGGCGATCCGCATCCTGGAAGAGCATACCGTGCTGAACGCCATGCTCAGCGACCTGCTCGACCAGCTGCCCGAGGAGCAAGGCGAGGCGCTGGACGTGCAAGTCGTCATCGCCGGCGAGGGCCGCTATGACGAGCTGAGCCGCATGAGCATGGTGCTGAGCCGCTATGGCGATCCGGACAAGATGAGCGGGGCTGTCGGCGTCTTGGGCCCGACGCACATCAATTACGGGCGCGCGATCAGCACGGTGCGCTACGTCTCGAACCTGATGACCAACGTGCTGGCGACGCTCTACCAGGATGGCGTGGACGACGCCGCGGACGCGGTCATCTGACGGGCGCGGCAACGAATTCTGCATTGACCGTGGGGGCGAGACGGCGGCTCGCCCTCGCAACTTTAGGCTATATACAGGCGGGCGTTACAGCGTAAGGCCCCTACGGGTAGGACTTTATGGACGGGCGGGCGCGCCAAGGCATGCCCCAACAGCCAGATCTGCGCGCAACATATAATCTTCGTTAGACTTCCAGCATTATCCTCGAAATGCCCCGCGTTCCTTACTATAATCCCTGCCATTCTGACGCCGGTCTTATGCGGCCCGGCACAATGATGACATATTGCCGAAGCTTCTGGCTGATCTGTAACAAGGAAATCGAATGAGCGATGTAGCGAATCCGCCCGATGAGCTGGAGCGCGAGCAGGCGCCCGCCGATGACGCGGCTGACGCTCTCGACGAAAGCGCCCTTGAAGCGGAGCCAATCGCCGAGGCGCCCCAAGACGAGCTTGAACTGCCGGAGGGCGTCAACCTGATGCAATTGCTGATTGACGCCCAGAAAGAAGCCAAGACCAACGAAGACGGCTGGCAGCGCGCCCGCGCGGAATTCGCGAATTACAAGAAGCGCAATGAGCGCGAGCGGCGCGAGGTCTTCCAACGGGCGGCGCTCGACACTTTGGGGGCGCTGCTGCCCATCATCGACGACTTCGACCGCGCCTTCGACAATGTGCCGGCCGCCATCAACGACGACCCTTGGATCGGCGGCGTCACCATGATCCAGCGCAAATTCGCTGCATTACTCGAGCGCTACGAAGTCGAGCCAATCGACCCGACTGGCGGACCCTTCGACCCCACCCTGCATCAGGCGATCGGGGCGGAAGACAGCGATGAAGTCGAGAGCGGGCATGTGATTGAGACCCTGCAAAAGGGCTACCGCGCCGGCGAGCAGGTGCTACGGCTGGCGCTGGTGAAAGTCGCCAATTGAAACGCCCTCCCGGCGAAGACAGCCAGAAGATGACAAGAAACAGAGGGGAGCAGCAGACATGGGACGAATAATCGGAATCGACCTCGGCACCACCAATTCGGTCGTCGCGGTGATGGAAGGCGGCGAACCCACCGTGATTCCATCATCCGAGGGCGGCAATCTCGTGCCGTCGGTGGTCGCCATCAACAGCAAAACCGGCGAACGCCTCGTGGGGCGCGTGGCGCGCAATCAGGCGGTGGTCAATCCCGCCAATACGGTCTACTCGATCAAGCGATTCATCGGGCGCAAGTTCAAGGACGCCGAGGTGCAAGACGCCCTGGAAACCGTGCCCTACAATGTGACGGCCGCCTCCAACGGCGATGTGCGCGTCGTGATGAACGAGCGCGAATACAGCGCGCCGGAGATCTCGGCGATGATCTTGCAGAAGCTGAAAGCCGATGCCGAAGCCTACCTCGGCGAGAGCGTCGACCAGGCCGTCATCACCGTGCCGGCTTATTTCAACGACGCCCAGCGCAACGCCACCAAAGACGCCGGCAAGATCGCCGGGCTCGAGGTGCTGCGCATCATCAACGAGCCGACCGCTTCCAGCCTGTCCTATGGCTTGGGCGACCGCGACGAAGGCATCATCGCCGTCTACGACCTCGGCGGCGGCACCTTCGATATCTCCATCCTCGAGGTGGCGGATGGCGTTTTCGAGGTGAAATCGACCAATGGCGACACCTTCCTCGGCGGCGACAATTTCGACGACAGCGTCATCAGCTGGATCGCGCTCAGCTTCGAGAACGAGCATGGCATCGACCTGCGCAAAGACCGGCAGGCGCTGCAGCGGCTGAAGGAAGCGGCGGAGAAAGCCAAAATCGAGCTGTCGACCACGCAAAGCGCCGAGATCAACCTGCCCTTCATCACCGCCGACGCCAGCGGGCCAAAGCACCTGACGCGGACTTTGACGCGCGCCAAGCTGGAGAGCCTGGTCGATGGGCTGATTCAGGAATCGATCGCGCCTTGCCGGCAAGCGCTGAAGGACGCGGGCTTATCGACCAGCGATGTGGACGCCGTGCTGCTGGTCGGCGGCATGACGCGGATGCCAGCCATTCAGGACGCGGTCAAGGATTTCTTCGGCAAAGAGCCGACCAAGGGCGTCAACCCCGACGAAGTGGTCGCGATGGGCGCGGCCATCCAGGCCGGCGTCTTGGGCGGCGACGTCAAAGACATCCTGCTGCTGGACGTGACGCCGCTGACCCTGAGCGTGGAGACCCTGGGCGCGGTGGCGACGCCGATGATCGAGCGCAATACCACCATCCCCAGCAAGAAATCGCAAGTCTACTCGACCGCGGCCGACGGTCAGACGCAGGTCGATATCCATATCGTCCAGGGCGAGCGGCCGATGGCGCAGGACAACAAATCATTGGGAAGGTTCATCCTCGATGGCATCCCGCCAGCCCCGCGCGGACTGCCGCAGATTGAAGTGACCTTCGATATCGACGCCAACGGCATCCTCAACGTCAGCGCCAAAGACAAGGCGACCGGGCGCGAGCAGGCGATCACCATCACGGCGAGCAGCGGCTTGTCGGATGACGAAGTCGACCGCATGGTCGCCGAAGCCGAGAAATTCGCCAGTGAAGACGCCGAGCGCAAAGAACAGGCCGAGGTCAAGAATCAGGCGGAGATGGCGGTCTTCCAAGCCGAGAAGCTCATCAACGAAAATCGCGAGCAGCTGCCGGCCGATGCGGTGACGCAGACGGAAGAGAAGATCGAAGCGGTCAAGCAGGTCAAAGACAGCGGCGATATCTCCGAGATCAAGGCGGCGACGGAAGCGCTGATGGCGGCGCTGCAGACGCTGGGCGCGCAGATGCACCAGGAAGCGGCCGGCGCGCAAGACGGACAGCCCGCGCCGGAAGACGAAGACGTCATCGACGCCGAGTATACGGAGACCTAAACCCCACGATGCGAGACTGTAGGGGCGATCTACCAGGTCGCCCGCTGAAACAAAGACTGTAGACACACGCGCCGCAAAGCGACCGCCCACGCAAAATACATTGCGGCTCGCAGCGTCAACTCCCCTTCCCTAGCTTGCTGGGGCAAGGGGCCGGGGAATGGGGTGTTGCACTCGCAATGTAAACAGGGGCGAACCATTGGGTCGCCCGCCAACGTGGAACACATTGCAGTTCGCAGCGCATGGTGGCAATCTGTGGGCGATTCACAGAGCGATTCTGTAGGGGCGAGGCGGCGACTCGCCCACGCGGAACACATTGCGCTTCGCAGCGCATCGTGGCAATCTGTGGGCGATTTACAGATTCGCCCCTAGGGGTCCAAATCAATGCGCCAAGGTGTAGGGGCGTTACGCCGTAACGCCCGTTGAATACATTGGCGAATGAAATAGGGGCGACTCGGCAGGTCGCCCACAGCAGAAGAAATTGATACAGGATCATCGGAAATGCCAAGAGACTATTACGAAACCCTCGGCGTCCCCCAAGGCGCCGACCCGGGCGAGATCAAAAGCGCGTTCCGCCGTTTGGCGCGGCAGTATCACCCCGACGTCAGCCGCGAAGCCGATGCCGAAGAGCGCTTCAAAGAGATCAACGAAGCCTACGAAGTGCTCTCCGATGCCGAAAAGCGCGCGCGTTACGACCGCTTCGGGCATGCCGGCGTCAATGGCGGGGCGGGTGGCGGTTATGGCGCTGGATTCTCCGACTTCGGCGATATTTTTGACATGTTTAACAGCGCGTTTGGCGGGGCGGCTGGCGGACGCCGGCGTGGTCCTGCGGCCGGGCGCGATCGCCGCGCGGACGTGACCATCGACTTCGTCGAAGCCGTCTTCGGCGTCGAAAAAGAAGTCGAGTTTCAGCGCCTGGAAAACTGCGACGACTGCGACGGGACGGGCGCGGCCGCCGGCTCTCGGCCCTCGGCCTGCGCGACTTGCAATGGCAGCGGCGAAGTCCGCCAGGTGCAGCAGACCTTCCTGGGCTCGATGGCGCGGGTGCACACCTGCCCCCACTGCGGCGGCAAGGGCCGGGTCATCAGCCGTCCCTGCGGCAACTGCGATGGCTCCGGGCGCCGTCGCAAACGCGCCGTCCTCAGCGTGAAGATTCCGCCGGGCGTCGCCGATGGCATTCAGATCCAGGTGCGGGGCGATGGCGACGCCGGCGAGCATGGCGCCCCGCCCGGCAACCTCTTCGTCGTCGTCCATGTCAAGGACCACCGTTACTTCAAGCGCCGCGAAGACGACATCATCCTCGATATCGGCGTCAATATCGCCCAGGCGACTTTGGGCGACCGCATCACCGTGGCGTCGGTCGATGGCCCCGTCGAGCTGACGATCCCGCCGGGCACGCAGACGGGCAAGGTATTTCGCTTGCGCGGCAAGGGATTTCCGCGTCTGCGCTCCGATGGCAGCAATTCGGGCCGCGGCGATCAGATGGTCCAGGTGCAGGTGAAGACGCCCACGAAGCTGACCGAGAGACAGCGAGAGCTCTTTGAAGAACTGTCCGATTCATTCGGCAGCGAAGTCAGCACGCGTCAGACCGCTGGCCGCGGTATCTGGTCCAAGATGGCGGACTTCCTCGCTGGCGACGATGACTGAGCCGGCGCATGAGCCGCTGGATCGAAGTCAGCCTGCGCGCCGATGGCGAAAGCGCCGAAGCCCTGGCCGAAGCGCTCGCGCGTTTTGGGCATCAGGGCGTCTCGATTGAACAGTTGAACATCCCGCCCGACCGCTGGGACGAGAGCCAGGTTCCCCCGCCGCAAGAGCTGCTGCTGCGCGCCTATATCCCCGATGACGACCAGCTGGACGCGACCAAGCGAGAACTTGAGACGGCGCTGGGGCGCATGCGGCTCATGTACCCGATGCCGCAGCCCGTATACCAAGCCTTGGACGCCGAAGACTGGGCTGAAGCCTGGAAGGCGCATTACCAGCCCCTGCGCATCGGCCGGCGACTCCTGATCCGACCGCTGTGGATCGAGGTCGCGCTGGCGCCGGACGATATCGAGATCGCGCTCGACCCGGGCATGGCTTTTGGCACGGGCACGCACCCGACGACCCAGCTCTGCCTGGAAGCGCTGGAAGGGCTGCTCGAGCCGGGGCAGGCCGTGCTGGATCTCGGCGCGGGCAGCGGCATCCTGGCGATCGCGGCCGCCAAGCTGGGGGCGGCCAAGACGGTGGCGCTGGATATTGATCCGCTGGCGGTCGCGGCGACCCGTGCCAACGCCCGCGAAAACGGCGTCGAAGACAAAATCATCGCCGAGCGCGGCAGCCTGGAAAACGTCCTGGGATCGGCGCGGCGCTTCGATCTGCTTATCGTCAATATCCTGGCGCGGGTCATCCTCGAGTTAAGCGAGCGGCGGCTTGGCGATGTCCTGCGGCCCGGCGGCAGAGCGATCTTCAGCGGCATCATCGACGCGCAGATCGACGAAGTCGAAGCCGGGCTGCGGCGGACGGGACTGCAACCCTGCGCCCGGCGCCAGCGCGGCGACTGGATGCTGGTCGAAGCTAGACGACCGCTGGAGCGGCGGCGCCCATGACCCATCTCAGCGGCGAGAAACGCGCCAAATACGTGCGCGCGATGTTTGATCGCATCGCCGGGCGCTACGATCTGCTCAATCGCGTCATCAGCGCGGGCCAAGACATGAAGTGGCGGCGTTTCGTGGCGGCAGCGGCTGATTTGCCCGCCGGCGGCAGGCTGCTGGATATCGCCACAGGCACGGGAGATATCGCCTTCGAGGCGCTGAAGCTAAGACCAGGCGCCCTTGTCGTCGGCGCCGATTTCGCGCTGGAGATGATGCGCGTCGGCCAGCGCAGACCGCCTTTTGGCGAGCGCGTGGCTTGGACGGGGGCCGACGCCCTCGCCCTGCCCTACGCCAACAACAGCTTCGACGCGGTCGTCTCCGGTTATCTCATGCGCAATGTCGTCGATATTCCGCAGGTGCTGGCCGAGCAGTGGCGCGTTTTGAAGCCGGGCGGGCGCATCGTGATTCTGGATACGTCGCCGCCACCGGATAACCCGCTGAAACCCTTTACCCTGCTGCACCTCAAGTTTGGCGTGCCCCTGCTCGGGCGTTTGATCGGCGGCAAAGCGGTCGGCGACGCCTATCGCTACCTGCCAGAATCGACCCAGGCCTTCAAAACGCCGGAAGAATTGAAAACCATGATAAGGGCGGCCCGCTTCAGCGATGTCCGTTTCAAGCGTTTCATGTTTGGCGCGATGGCGGCGCACTGGGGCGTCAAGCGGCGGGCGGCGGACGAAACCTGAGCGCGAGATCAGGCGGGCGAGGCGGCTGGAAGCGGCAAAAAAAACGAGCCACCTGGCGATGACTCGTCACTCAATGCGGTTGCGGAAACATGCAATTGCTCCACAGCGGGTTCGCTAAGGCTCAGGCGCGCACATTGTCCTTGTGACGATAAATGATGCGCCCGCGATTCATATCGTAGGGGCTCATTTCCACTTTAACGCGGTCTCCCAACAAAATGCGAATGTAGAACTTGCGCATCTTGCCCGACAAATAAGACAGAACTCGGTGGCCATTTTCCAGCTCGACCATGAACTGCGTATTGGGTAAAGCCTCAATGACTGTGCCTTCGACTTCGATCTTTTCTTCTTTCTTAGCCATAGTCCTCCTCTAGGATTATTATCGGCTTGCGATTGTAACGCAAAACGCGCCCGCCTTCCACAGCAATAACCAAGCGCCGCCCGCCCGGCTGCTTGCGGCTGCATTTCATCTGGCGGACGAAAACCGGCGAATCGAGCCGGCGCGCTCACATTTTGCGCTGGCGCCGGCGCGAACGGCGGATCGCCTTTTTCTTCTCGATGCGCCGCAGCTCGCTCTTGGAGATATGCCAGCGTTTGCGCCGTACCGTGCTCAAGATGCCGGCGTTGGTCACGCGTTTGCGAAAACGGCGCAACAGCTGTTCTTGGCTTTCACCGGGTTTTAATCTGACCGCAGCCATGATTTCGTCACCACCTTTGCTTCGTCGACTTTGCGAATGCCCCGCCCACTTGAACCAGAGTGTACCCGACTTTAGGCCTCCGCGACAGGTTCAGTCTCGGCCTCGGCATCCTCACCGGCTTGCTCCGCCTCTCGCTGGGCGGCTTCGGCGGCGGCCGCGACCAATTCCAGCTGGCGCGCTTCCCACTGCGCCTTTTCAGCCGCCGTCACTTCGGTCAGGCTCAAGCCCAGGCGCTGCCGGTCGGATTCCATGCTGATGATACGCATCAGCAGCTTCTGCTCTTCATAGAGATGCCGCAGCGGATTCTCATCGCGATTGGCCGATACCTGGCTGACGTGCAGCAAGGCTTCGATGCCCGGTTCCAAACTGATGAACGCGCCAAATGACTCGAGGCGGCTGATCACGCCTTCGACCAATTGACCGATGTGATAGATGTCGTCAACCAGCGTCCAGGGATTCGGCTGCAGCCGCTTGAGGCTCAGCCCGATGCGCTGCCCCTGTTGATCCAGCTTCAAAACCAGGACCTCGACCTTGTCGCCAACGGCAAGCACCTGGCTGGGATGGCGGACGCGCCGCCAAGCCAATTCCGAGATATGAATCAAGCCATCCGCCCCGCCGAGATCGACAAAGGCGCCAAAATCGCATAGGCCGCTGACGACCCCCTGACGCGATGTGCCCTCCGCCAGTTCCTGCAAGAGCGCTTCTTTGCGCGCGGCGCGGCTTTCCTGCTCGGCTTCCAGCTGGCTGAACACCAGGCGGCGGCGCTTCCGATTCACTTCTATGACCTTGACGGTTATCGACTTGCCGACCAGGCTCTCCATGTGCGCGTAGCGGTCTTCTTCCTTCAGGCCGCGCGGCATATCCAGCAGGTGGCTGGCGGGCACGAAGCCACGCAGATGACCGAAGCCGACGATGACGCCGCCCTTGTTGACGTCCGCGATCTCGCCGTTCCACAAGCTTTCGTCGGTCAGCAGCGTCTGCGCGCGTTTCCAGTCTTCGTTTTGGCGCGCCTGCCAGGCGGACAGGATGAGATTGCCATCGTTGTCGTTCAAGTTGACGACGGCGACATCGATCTCGGCATCCACCTGAAAGTCCCCGGTATGCAAGCCCATGCGCTCGATATCGCCGCGGGCGACGATGCCATCCTGCTTCCAGCCGATGTCGACGATCAGCCCCTGACCGTCAATCGAGAGCACCGTGCCGCTGACGATATCGCCCCGCTCCAGCCGGCTCTCCGCCAGCGACGCTTCCAGGAGGGCTGCGAAGTCCATTTCTTCGACTGCCTCATTCACTGCCGTTTCTGCTTGCATATCCCACCTATCTCCCCCGAACGATCCAATTGCGAAATCAGCCGCGCCAGCCGCGATTTGGCAAAATAAAACCCGGTTTCAGTCGGCGCTGAAGGACCAGGTTCGGTTGCCGCAAATCGTCTGTTACCGCCACGCTAAATGGACGATCTAAGCTCGCCGAAAATCGAGTGGTATTATACAAAGCCAGGCGTCGACTGTCCATAGTGGCGCTGGCGATTATTCAAACAATGCCCGCCGATTGGCAAACTGGCGGGCAAGCGCCGGCCTGGCGGGGTCAAATTGAGGCTTAACCGTCGGCGGCCGAAGCGCCGCCCGGCGCCCTCAGCCCATCGGCCGCGCCGCTCGCTTCGCCTTCATCATCGTCGCCTTCCGTGCCCCAGCGCTGCGTGAAGCCGACGCGCCGCTTCTCCGGCTCAAGGTGGCTGATGCGCAGCGACAGATGATCGCCCTTCTGAACGTAGGAGTAGGGCTCTTTCAAGGCGCCGTCGCCCATTTCGCTCAGGTGGAGCAAACCCTCCAGCCCATCTTCCAAGGCGACGAACGCGCCAAAATCCACCACATTCGTGACGTAGCCCGCCACCAGCTGCCCCTCGTGATAGCGGTATTGAGCATCGTCCCAGGGGTCGCTGAGCAGGCGCTTGCGGCTAAGCGCGATGCGGTTGGTCTCGCGGTCGAGGTTGAGCACGTAGACTTCGATCTCTTCGCCGATATGCAAGATGTCGCGCGGGTGATCGACGCGGTGCCAGGCGAGCTCGCTGACGTGGATCAAGCCGTCGGCGCCGCCAATGTTGACGAATGCGCCAAAATCGCGCAAGCCCGTGACCACCCCCTTGACCACATCGCCGACGCTCAGCTCGGCGAGCAGCTTGGCTTTCTGGCGGGCGCGCCATTCTTTCTGCGCCTCGCGCTCGCTGAAGATCAGCCGGCGCCGGTCTTGATCGACTTCGATCACTTTGACGCCGAGCGTATTGCCGATCAATTGCTGCATCGCTTCCCGCCGGTCAATCGACAGGTTGGTCGAGACCAGGTGCGAGCTGGGGATGAAGCCCTCGAGCCGATTCCAGCGCACCAGAGCGCCGCCCTTGTTATAACCGCTGACCTTGACGTCGACGGCGTCTTGCGATGTGAGCAATTCCCGCGCCTTCTCCCAATCATAGCGCTGCAAGCCCATGTTGATGGACACGATGAGATTCTCGTTCTGGTCGCGCGGGTTGACGACATAAACCGGCACGCTGGCGCCGGCGCTCAGGCTGGCGCGGAACTCGTCATCCATGCGCTCCAGGTCCTGCGATGGCACGATGCCGTCTTGTTTGGCGCCCAGATCGACGATGATCTCGCGCTCGTCAATCTGCAAGATGGTGGCTTCGCGGATCTCTCCGCGGCGTGGCGGCGTATAAGCGTAATCAAATGACGACGCGAGCATCTCCGCGAAATTCTCGTCGGCGGAGGGATTCTGAACCTGATCTTCACTCATTTGTTTTGGGTAGCCTCCCGCTAAAGCAGGTCGAGGGCGCGCCGCAACCGGCGGCTGGCGGACGCCCGGGTCAACAATGATGACCGGCGGCAAAACTCCGACAAGGCGATCACTTCATCCGCTGGTCGACGTCTCCATGATGTTTATCGGAAGCCCGACAACTCGCCGCGCGCCTTGACGCGAGCCGGATGCGCGAGCTTCTCTGCCACAGCAAGCGATTATAGCGCATTGTTGTCTGATTGTCACCAAATTGGCTGCGCTTCGCTGGCAAGTCGTCAGATTTCTGGCTGGCGCGCCGGGTAATCACGCCCCAGCAGGCCGCGGTCGATCTCCCACGGATAGACCACGTAAGTGTCCGTCACGTCGCCATAGAGTTCGGGCTTGATATTGGAAAACATGGTGCGATACGGATTGAAGTGCAGCACGCAGTTGACGGGCGCGCCGCCGGCCGCGTCCACCCGCTCGCGCACGGAGATGCTGGTCCGCCCGCTGCCCCATACGTCGTCAACGATTAACGTGCGCCGCCCGCGCAGCAGATCGGAGTCGGGGAATTGCAGGAATGCGGGCCAGGCCATCATGCCGGATTGCTCGGTCGCCACGAAGTCGACTGAGGCGGTCAAGAGATGCTGTATGCCAAGCGCCTCCGCCAGCAAGCCGCCGGGGATGACGCCGCCGCGCGTGATCATCAGCATGGCGCCAAATGGACCAAGGTCCTGGATGCGCGGCACAAGCCCGTCAATCAACTGATCGACTTCTTCCCAGGTTATCAGCCGGGGCTGACGCGATTCTTCCGGGCGCATCAGCATTATGGATTCCCTTCGTTGTGCTGCTCTGCGCTGCCAGCGTCAATTATACGGTATTCGCTCGTTTTGCCCAAATGCCGGGGCCGCGCAGACGATGGCGATTGGCTTGCCGCGCAGCCGGGTCATGACGAGGACGCGCTCTTCTTGCCCGCTTTCGAGGCGCAGTTTGGCGATCACCTCTTCGGGCGACATCGGGAAGCCGCGTTTCTTGACCGTGAGCCGGCTCACGCCGCGCGCGACCAGGTAACGCCGCAAGCGCTTCAACTGGAAAGGCATCCAATCCAGAATCTCCCAATGGCGCGCCCAGGGCGTTTCAAGGCGGTGTTCGCTCGTCAGATAGGCGATGGACTCGTCAAGCATGGCCGCTTTCAGGTCTTGCGCCAGCCGCTGCACAAGACCAGCCCGCAGCACAGCCGGGTCCGGCTCGATCAGCCAGCGCATCGGCGGCGCGATGGCAGCCGGCTCGCCCGCGCGATGCTCAAGGTGATGGACTTTATCGTCGACCAGCTTGGTGGCTTGGGGCGGCGCGGAAGGCCGGCATAGCCACAGCAGCGCTTCGGCGAGGGCGCCGGCCACGGAAATGAATTCGAGGCGCCCGCCATAGGCTTCGAGCTGACGGCGATCGACCGCCGGCGACAGCTTCACAACGATTTCATCAGCGCGCCAGGCTTTGACGGTGGCGAGCGGCGGCTGATAGCGCTCGACATCGTGAAGGCGCTTTCCCCGCGCGTCGCGGCGGCCAGGATCGAAAAAGATGCAATCGTGGCCGGCGGGAAGTGGCTTTCTGACGTCCGCGACTGCAAACTGAGCCGCCAGCCCGGTCGCCTCGGCGTTGTGGCGGGCGATGGCGATGCGAATGCGGTCGATATCCAAGCCGAGCGCTTGACGACCGGCCGCCGCGAATGCCAGCGTATCGGCGCCGATGCCGCAGCAAAGATCCAGCAGGGACTGCCCGTCGATTGTGCGTGCGCGATATTGGCGAATGGCCGGATGACTGGCTTGCTGCAAAGCGGCGTCCGTGAAGAGCATGTCATGGCTGTGACGGGGAAATTTCGCTTTCGCTTTTTCGCGCAGCTTCAGAGTCTGGAGGATGGCGGAAGCTTCGCTTGGCGCCAGCGACTGGCGCAGGCGCGTAAGCAGCGGCAGCGTATTCGCCTCGGACAGATCGCAATCAGCACAGGCGGCGAGGACAGCGCGCGCGCAATCGCTCCGCAGAAAGTCGATGTCGGCCAGAGTCAGCGACATGCGCCAGCCGCTATTCGTCCGGCGCTTCCGCCAGCGCGGGCTCGACATCGACGAAAATCAGCTTCGCGCCGGCGAGCGAATCAAGCGTCGGGTTCAAGCGTATTTCCCAAGCCTCGGCCTGAATCGTGGCGCGGCTGAACTTGCCAACCTTGTTGATGTCGCTGCTGAAGCCCGCGAGCACCGCCCGCTGCAGGAAGCCGACGGCTTTTGGCAGGCTGCTGAAGCCGAGCAGTTGGGGCGCGGAATCGGCAGCCAGCGCCGCGGCGCGCCAACTGACCGCTTCGCCCGGCGCCAGCTTCCAGACCGGCTTGTTGGGGCGCTGCTGAATCAAAAGATGGACGTAGGGTCGCCGGTATGTTGTGAGGTCGAGCGAATCGGCATCGCCGTCGGCAACCGCCCCAATGCGTTCCACGGTGTCCGGCGAGTCATGCGGTTTCTCGCCGCGAATCAGCACGCCGAGCTCATCCAGCGCCGGCTCAATCAGGATGCGCGCGTAGCCAACAGCCCGCAACTGGCGCAGGCGCGCTTCGCTGACGGTCTCGCGCGACTGGACGGCGATGAAACGCCCGCCGGCTCGCAGCGTCAGAAAGCAGGCGTGGAGGACGCGGTCGCTCAGTTCCACATCGCAGGCGACGACCGCGTCGACGGAATCGGGCTTAATGTCGTGGCGGTCAAGCGCTTTTGCGGCGACGGGGCGAATCTCCAGGTCGGCGCGCGCTTCCGCCAGCTGGGCGCCGGAAAAGCCATCGAGGTCAAGCAGCCGCAGGGTCGAGGCGCTGGGCGGCAGGTGTTTCGCCATGACGGCGACGAAGTGCCGCCGAAGCCGGCTGCCCGCCATCAAGAATTGCTCGCCGCCACCTTGGTCAGCTGCAGGAATTCGCGCCACTCTTCCTGAAAGAAGTGCAGTGTCAGCGCGCCCAATTCCACGTGATAGGTCACCTCGCCATCGGGCTCGCGCACTTCCCAGACCATATAATTGTCGGTCTCGGCGAGGGCGCGGCTGGGCGAGTCGCTGCTGTCGGTCATGCGCATGCTCCACAAGTGAGCGAAAGTATGTCATGCGAGAATAAGAAAACTACAGAGAGCGCAGAGGAAAAACGGGCGAACCGATTTGGCGGGCGTTTCAGCGAATCGCCCCTACAGCTGCTCCTGACTCTCTGCGGTCTCTGTAATTCAATTGCTCGCTGGCGCAACCTACAGATTGCCGGGCGGCGCGACGAAAAACGCAAAGCGAGTTTGTGGCGGCGCTTTATGGATTGCTGGCGGCCTGGCGCTCAATTGCGCCGGTCGCCACCGCGTCGGTCGCCGCCCCGGCCGCCATCACGCCGATTGCCATCGCGCCGCCCGCCACGACGATCACCGCCGCCGCCCCGCCGAGGTCCGCCGCGCCCGCCAGCGGCATCGCGCCGTTTGGCTTCTTCGACGTCCCAGCCCTCGAGCACGGCTTGCCGGCTCAAGCGAACTCTTCCCGTGCCATCGATATTGATGACCATGACCATGATCTCATCGCCGACGCTGACTTCTTCTTCAACGCTCTTGACATGGTAATCCGCCAGCTGGGAAACGTGCACCATGCCCTCGCTGCCGGGCAGAAACTCGACGAATGCGCCGTAATTCTCGACGCGCTTGACGGTGCCGGTATAGATTTGCCCGAGCTCCGGCTCTTCGACCATGGCTTTGATCTTCTCCAGCGCCCGGTCGACTTCGGCGCCAGATTCGCCCGCGACATAGACGAGGCCATCTTCCTGGATATCGACCTTGACCTGATGCTCGTCTTGCAAGGCGCGTACGTTTTTGCCGCCCGGTCCTATAACCGCGCCGATCTTGTCCACCGCGATCTTGAGCGATTCCATCCGCGGCGCGAAGTCGCTCATGACGTCGCGTGTCTGCGGAATTGTCGCCACCATCACGTCGAGGATTTGCAGGCGGGCGTCTTTGGCTTGCGCGAGCGCCTGGCCCATGATATCGCGGGTGACGCCCGAGATCTTGATGTCCATCTGCAGGGCGGTTATGCCATCGACCGTGCCCGCCACCTTGAAATCCATATCGCCGAGGTGGTCTTCCATGCCTTGAATGTCGGTCAAAACCGCGACTTTTTCGCCCTCTTTGATCAAACCCATGGCGATGCCGCCGACCGGATTCTTGATCGGCACGCCCGCATCCATCAGCGCCAGCGTGCTGCCGCAGACGCTCGCCATCGAGGTGCTGCCGTTGGAGCTCATCACTTCGCTGACGAGGCGCAGCACGTAGGGGAACTCTTCTTCCGAAGGGATCATCGACAGGAGCGCTTTTTCCGCCAGCGCGCCATGCCCGACCTCGCGCCGGCGAGGACCCCGCATGGGATAAGTCTCGCCCGTGCTGTAAGGCGGGAAGTTGTAGTGGTGCATATAGCGCTTGTCATCTTCCGGGCTCAAGCCATCGAGGAATTGCGAATCGCGCGGGGTGCCCAGCGTGGCGATCGTAAGCACCTGCGTTTCGCCGCGGATGAACATGCCAGAGCCATGCACGCGCGGCACGAGGCCGACATCCGCCGCCAAATCGCGCATCGACGCGAAATCGCGGCCATCAGGCCGGACGCCGTCGTTGACGATGCGCCCGCGGACGACGTCTTTCATCACCTGGTCGTAGGCGCGGTCGACCTGCTTCAAGTCGACTTTGGCGGCGTCATCGGCAGCCGCCCCGTTTTGACTCTCGTAAGCTTCGGCAAGCGCGGCTTGGATCTGCCGCAGCGGCTCGCGGCGCGCGCCCCGGTCGTCATGCGCGACCATCACCTCGCGGATCTGATCTTCGACCTTCGCGCGGACGTCGGCGAGCAAGGCGTCGTCGAGGTCGTCGGTCGAGGGTTCGTTTTTCTCTTTGCCGATCTCGGAGCGGATCTGATGCTGCAGGGCGATGATGTCCTGCACCGAGTCGTGCGCCAGGAAGAGCGCTTCGAGCATGGTTTCTTCATCGACCTGGTCGGCGTTGCACTCGACCATGTTGATGGCGTCGGCCCTGCCCGAGACGCGCAGATCCAGCTTGCTGGCCGCCATTTCGCTGTAGGTGGGGTTGACCGTCAGTTCGCCATCGACCAGGCCGACGCGGGCGCCGGCGACCGGACCATTCCAGGGGATGTCCGAGATCGTGAGCGCGGTGCTGGCGGCGATGATGCCGAGCATGTCGACGTGATGCTCCTTGTCATGCGAAAGCGACATCAAAATGACCTGCACTTCATTGCGCATGTTCTTGGGGAAGAGCGGGCGCAGGGTGCGGTCAATGACGCGCGAGATGAGAATCGCGCCTTCTGAGGGTCGGCCTTCGCGGCGGAAGAACCCGCCCGGCACGCGACCCGCGGCGTACATCTTCTCTTCGTAGTCCACGCTGAGCGGGAAGAAATCCAGATGCGCGCGCGGCGATCCCATGGTCGTCGAGCAGAAGAGCATGGTATCGCCCATGCGCACAGTCACGGCGCCGCCGGCTTGCTGGGCGAAGCGCCCGGTCTCGATGATGATCTCTTTGCCGCCGACCATGCCTCGATATTCACGTATATCCAATGTCATTGCCGTCTCCATATTTTCGCAGCGCGCTACAGGCGCAGGCCAGCCCCGACCTTCGACGGACCGTCCGCCGACGCCATGGGGCAGCCGCCGATCGACGCGCATGCCTTCGTTCGAGATTTGCCAAAGGGCAATTTGCAGTGCGCCAGACTTGTCACTTTCTACCAAGGCGCCGGGCGAGAGTCCACAGCCTGACAGCCACGCTTAGCGGCGCAAGCCAAGACGCTGCAGCAGGTCATGATATACGTCCGGCTTCTTGCGCGCGATGTATTTCAGGTGGCGCCGCCGCTGACCGACCAGCTTGAGCAGCCCGCGGCGCGAATGCTCATCGTGGCTGTGCACTTTGAGGTGTTCGGTCAGCTGCGTGATCCTGGCGCTGAGCAGCGCGATCTGCACTTCGGGCGAGCCCGTGTCGCCGTCTTCGCGCGCGAAATCTTTGATGATTTGGTTCTTCGTCGCTTTATCCAATGGCATGTCGTCCGTCCTCTCGCTAGCCACCGGACAGGCAGGAGCGGGCGCCTGTCGGTCAATATCGTTGGCGGATTGTAGCAGCCGCCATCCAATGTGTGTAGGGGCGAGCCACCGAGTCGCCCAATTGCCATAGCGCGGCGCCGCGGGAAAGCCCAAGCCCCTAGGCTCTGGCGACTTCGTCCACATCGTCATTGGCCACCAGCTTGACCGTATGATGCGTGCGGAACAGGCTGAATTGGTCGGCGCGCCCGGGCAAGGCATTCAGCACGTTCTCGATCTTCATGATGGATATCCACAAAGGGACGTCCCATTGTCCCTTCAGGCGCTGCTCGATGCTCGCCTGCGAGATGGCGACGTTCGCTCGATACATATCCAGCAGCACGCGCACGAATTCATCACGCTCCGCCAGGATGACGGCGACGAAGGGGCATTCTTCGTCCAGCTCGAGGCCTTTTGTGTTGTAATCGCTGCGCGGGTTGGGATATTCGTTCACCGTCACCATATTGTTGACCAGCAGGTATTCGACCGCATGCTGGAAGACGACGCCGCTGTCAAATTCGCGCAGGCGCCGATGCAAGCTGCCGAGCGGACACCAGGCGAAGTTTCTAAAGCTGGTGAACTGCTGGACGCTGACCACGATGCGCGTCACCATGCGCGCGACCTCGGCTTCCGTCTCAGAGAGCGTATGCGGTGGCACGCCGCTCCACTCCTGCGCCACGGCCGCGGGCTGCTCGGCGGCGCCCTGCTCCACGGGCTTGTCGTCGATGGCGGGCAGCCGAATAACCGGCACCAAGTCGTCGGGATTGTGGCGGTGAGGGACGAGATCGCGCTGCAAAACCTTCTCGCGCACCAGGCAGTCAATCCAGTGAGAGCGCCACTGATCGCTCTCGTTCATGCCCGGCCGGTCCAGGTCGCGTTCCATCGCCAAGCCCTTGAGCAGAAAGCCGTAGTTGACATATTCCCAATTGCGCGAAAGCAAGGTATTGGCGACGCGCCGCACCATGCGATTGACGATGAGCAGCGTCTTGTCCACGACGGGATGCTGCAGGCTCAGCTCAATGACGCCCGAGGCGCTCTGCTGCTTCAAGATGCCGAGCGAGATCGCCTGCGACACCAGGTCATGACCGCGATCGTTCGAGATGACCCCGCCAACTTCGATCAGCTGGTCAATCAGGCTTTGCACGGTCATTGACTTCGCGCGATCGGCATTGTTGAGGCGGAAATACTGGATGATGACGCTCGACCATTGCGAGGGGATGAAACTCTCCGTGTCCGCCTCGGGCTCGACGGCGCCCAAGGACTGATGCGTCTGCATATCGGTGAAGTCGTCAATGTACTCCAGCTGCAGCGATGGGTGGCTCTGCAGCAGGCGACCGGTGCTGCCGCGCACGCCCCAGACGACGACCGTTTTGTTGCGCTGCAGCAGGGGATTGATCACATCGTTGAAATCGCGGTCGCCCGTCGCCAGGATGATGACATCGCCGGCTTCCGGGTGCCCGGCGTCGGTCAAGACGTCGCGGGCGATGCGAATATCGGCGCTCTGCTTGCCGGGCAGATGAAAGACGGGGTCGATATTGGCCATCATCAGGCGGGCGGGCGCGTCATCGGCGACTTCGCGCCCCGAAGAATCGACCAGGGGCGGCAAGGCGCCGCGCTGGCCCCAAGGCGCGTAAGCCGCCATCTTCACCAGCTTGCCATGCGCCTGAGCCTGCGAGACCAGCCGTTCAATCAAATGATCGAGATTGACGACGAAACCCTGCTCGTTCAAGCTGATGGAGATATTCTCGAAATCGATATAGACCCAGACGTTTTTCGTTCGAATGCCGGGCAGGGTATCCAGCCGCTGGAACATGACATCATCAGCGAAAGTCGTGCCCGCCAGCCAGTTTTCCTCCGCGCCCCAGACGCGGACGCGCGCGCTGGACGCCAGCCGGACCTTGACGATGAAGGGCAACAGGTCGCGGCTTGTCGTCGCGATGATTATCTCGTCCTTGGGGCCGGGCGGGGCGTCGAAGACAGCCTCCATCAACTGATCCGGCAATTGCGGCCGATTAGCCAGATCAACGATATCATAGCCGGCGCTGCGGAAGATCGCCTGCGGGTCCAAGGCGCGGGCGCCGCCATCGTGCGATTGCCAGTCGGCAGCGGCCACCGCCGATAAAGAGGACGAATCGAACAAGCCGGCGGTAAAAGGCGCCTGACCACGCATGGCGACCGCCAACTCTTGCAGATCTATGCCCTTTTGCGAGGTAAATCTGAGCAGGTCGTCGACATCAACAATCAAGTAAGCAGCCATGCTTTATCCAATAAATGACGCTGCCAGCCCAAGCGGAAGCGCTGGCGCCAAATCTGAAATATCCATGTATGGGCATGGGTATTCAAAAACGAAATATGCTACGGCCTTATTCATAACATCTCGTATTAGTCAATAAGTAGAGCCATTGCCCGCGGCGACTGCGATTCACTCTATTTTTCCGGCGCCGCGGCTCAATCCATCACCAGTTTAGGACGAATTGCCGACCGCTACAATAGAGTTTACGACAGAACTGAGATTGTGTCAATTTTCACAATAATTGAATTTCGTTAGATTAAGCGATTGTCCGCCACGTCAGCCCGCTAGCCTGCACTTGATACACGGGCGCGCCTCAATAGGCTTTGGCGAATAAGGCGACTTTCTCGGCCGCTCGCCCGGATATCACGCATTCGCCCGCCTCGCCCGGCTGCTCAAAGGGGAAGCAGCGGATGGTGGCGCCGGTCTCGTCCTTGACCGCCAGCTCGTCCTCATCCGAGCCATCCCACCAGGCGCGCGCCCAATCGCCCTCCGCGACGATTGCCTGGAGCTCACCATAGCTCCTGGCCGTCTGAATATGGGCATCGCGGAATTCGGTGGCGTCTTCCAGCAGGCTGCGCTGGATATCCGCCAGGAGTTCGAGCGCGACCTCGACCACGCTGTCCTGGGACACAAATTGCTTGCCGGCCCGCCCGAGGACATCGCGCCGCGCCAGCACGGCATTGTTGTTCTCGACGTCTTTTGGCCCGATTTCTACTCGGACCGGCACGCCGCGCATTTCCCAATCATTGAATTTGAAGCCGGGCGACTGCCCTTCGCGCTCGTCCACATGCACGCGCAAGCCCGCATCCACAAAAGCCGCGCGCAGCCGCTCGACCGTTTCCAGCACGGCGCCGCGTTGGGCATCGCGCCGGTAGATGGGCACGATCACCAGCTGATAAGGCGCCAGCGTCGGCGGCAGGCGCAAGCCTTTGTCGTCGCCGTGCGTCATCACCACCGCGCCAACCATCCGTGTGCTGAGCCCCCAGGAGGTCGTCCAGCAATGCTCCTGCGTATTGGCTTCCGTCAGATAGCGAATATCGAAGGCTTTGGCGAAATTCTGTCCCAGGTTATGGCTGGTGCCCGATTGCAGCGCGCGTTTGTCGCGCATCATCGCTTCGATGGTATAAGTGCGCTGGGCGCCCGCGAAACGCTCCAGGCGGCTCTTCTCGCCTTTGATCACCGGGATCGCCGCGTCTTGGACCGCGAAATCGGCGTAGATATCGAGCATGCGCCGCGTCTCTTCTTCGGCTTCCTCATGCGTGGCGTGCGCCGTATGCCCCTCCTGCCAGAGGAACTCAGCCGTGCGCAGGAAGGGGCGCGTCCGCAATTCCCAGCGCACGACATTCGACCACTGATTGATCAAAAGCGGCAGATCGCGGTACGACTGAATCCAGTCGCTGAAAGCCTCGCCGATGACCGTTTCCGATGTCGGGCGCACGACCAGCGGCTCTTCCAGCTCCTTGCCGCCGGCATGCGTGACGACCGCCAGCTCCGGGCTGAAACCTTCGACGTGCTCGGCTTCGCGCCGGATATAGCTCTCGGGAATGAAAAGCGGAAAGTAGGCGTTCTGATGCCCGGTCGCTTTGAAGCGGCGATCCAGCCCCGATTTAATGCCCTCCCAGATTTCGTAACCGTAGGGCTTGATGATGACGCAGCCACGCACCGGCGAGGGCGCGGCCAGGTCGGCGCGGTAGACGATCTCGTTGTACCAGCGCGAGAAGTCTTCGCTTTGGGCGGTGACCGCTTGTTCTGCCATAGAGACGAGTCCTTCATGTAAGGGCGCCAGCTTTGGAGGCCTTGGAAGCCGTCGAAGCGCGATATATTATAATGCCGTCCCCGCAAATTAAAAGACCGAAGGGCGCGCTGCCGAAGGCAAGCTGTCAGCGAGAATCGGACTCCCAATCGCGGGCGTAATTCTTTTGCAGCTTGGCCATCACCGCCTCGCCCAGGTCGATATCGCTGACGCTCGCCAGCTGCAGCAGATAGAGCATCACGTCAGCCAGTTCATCCGCCAGGTCTTCCGGGCGCTCGGCCTCTTCGCTCCATTGGAAATGCTCCAGGACTTCGCTCGCTTCCAACACGAGCGAGATCGCCAGGTTGCGCCGCGTCTGCCGTTTCGGCGAATCGTCCGCCAGCCAGCCTTTGCTCGCCACGAACTCGTACATGGCTTGCGTCAAGGTCTCCAGATCCACGGCGCGGCGCCCGCTAATAGGCGTGCGGATTGGACCGCGTGAAAGTCTGCCAGATGGTGCGGATGATGATGACGATATCTAGCCAGAGCGACCAGTTCTCGACGTAGAAGCGGTCGGCTTCCGTGCGCTGCGCGATCGAGGTGTCGCCGCGGAAGCCGTTGATCTGCGCCCAGCCAGTCATGCCCGATTTCTCGCGATGCCGCACCATGTAATCCGGGATCTGCCGCCGAAACTGCTGCACGTACATCGGGCGCTCCGGGCGGGGGCCCACCAGGCTCATATGCCCGACCAGCACATTGATCAATTGCGGGATCTCGTCCCAGTTGCTCTGGCGCATAACTCTTCCCAGCCGCGTGACGCGCTCGTCATTCTCGACCGTCCAGGTGCGCCCGCCGGATTCCGCGTCCTCGCGCATCGAGCGAAACTTGATCATGGGAAAGGGCCTGCCATCCAGCCCCATGCGCACCTGCCAATAAAAGACCGACCCGCGCGATTCCAGGCGAATCAAGAGCGCGGTGACCAGCATAAAAGGCGAGAGCAGCACCAAGCCGACGGTGGCGCCAAACAAGTCCAGCGCGCGCTTCAGGCTCAGCTTCCAGCCGCGCAGGGCGATATCGCGCACCGTCAAGAGCGGCGTGCCGCCGAGGTCATCGACATTGAGATCGCCCGCCATATACGAGAACAAATCCGGATACACCTTGATATCGACCTTGCCGCGCTGACAGAGGCTGATCAGCTCGACCAGCTCGCCGCGCCGATAATCCGAGAGCGCGACGATGACCTGCTCGACCTGGCGATCGTCGATCAGCCGCGGGATATCGGGATACGCGCCGATATACGGGTGGCCGCTCATTTCGCCCTCTCGCGCCTCGGCGGTTACGATGCCCACGATGGCATAGCCAAGCTCGGGGCTGTTGCGAACGTGGTCGATGATCTTGCGCGCGATCTCGCCCTCGCCAACGATCAGCAGATTATCACGGACGACGCCGCGCCGGCGCAGCAAAGTCCAGCTGCGGCGATGCAGCTCGCGCCCGACCACGGTCAATACGACGCTGAAGAACCAGACGTAAAAGAGCAGGCTGCGCGGATACACCGCTTCCATCGTCGTGTTCTGCAGCAGGAATTCCTGCGTGCCGCTCGCGAGCAGCGTCCCAAGCGTGACGACCCCAATCACCTGGCGCAGCTGCTCAATGCGGCTGAAAGCGCGCTTCAAGTGATAAAGCTGCGAGAAGTAAAACATGATGACGATGGTGGCGGTATGCACAATGATGGTGGGCAGATAACTGGCCAAAGCCGGCTGTTCTTCCGGGCGAGGGAAGAAAGGCAGCGCCTCGCGCGCCTCGTAACCGATGATGAACGCCATCACCAGCACGACCGTATCGGCCAACAGCAGCGACAGCGTGGAAAGCGCCTTGAGGTGGTCGTTGCTCAGGCGTATCGAGCGCGGCTCTACGCTGTATGACTCGGGTTGCGGATCTCCTGCCATAAACCCGGACCTCCCTTGAACAAGAGCGCCGTCAGGATCATCAGATGCACCGGGAAGACCGTCCCGCGGCGAAAGTGTTTGCGATAGAAGATCAGCATGGCGCGCCAAAACTCAAACTGCGCCTTTGAGCTTTGCCGGCTGGCCGCGCGCTTTACGTGACGCACGGTCACCGCTGGATGATACCAGACTTTGTAGCCCGCCCGCTTGAGACGAAAAGCCCAATCCAGGTCTTCGCCATACATGAAGAAGGCTTCATCCAGCAAGCCCGCCCGCTCGATCGCCGCCTTGCGCACCTGCATATAAGCGCCGACAACCGAATCGACTTCCAGGTCCTGGTCTTCGTCGGCGAAGGTCATGTTGTAGCGCCCGAAACGCCGATTGCGCGGGAAGAGCCTCGCCAAGCCCGAATAATGATAGAAGCTGACCATCGGCGTGGGAAACCCGCGGCGGCAAGCCAGGTCCAGGCTGCCGTCGGTCAAGACCAGCTTCGGGCCGGCGACGCCGATATCGGGGCGCGAATCCATAAACTCGACCATTCGAAAAAGCGCGCTCGGCGGCGTTTCGGTATCGGGGTTCAGCAGCAGCGCATAACGTGGCGCCGATGCGTCAACGTCGCCTTTGCCTCGATAACCCAGGGCGCGCAAGCCGATGTTATTCGCCCGCGGATACCCGACATTCTCCCCGTTGGCGATGAGCTGCACCTGCGGGAAGTCGCGCTCGACCAGGCCGGCGCTGTCGTCATCCGAGGCGTTATCGACCACCACGACGCGAAAGCCGAAATCACCTTCGCTGGCGTACACAGTCTGCAGGCAGCGCCTCAGGAGATCGCGCGTGTTCCAATTGACGATGACAATGCCAAGATCAAGCACAGAAGCCTCGCGCGTTTCAGTTGACGCGATTTTACCATAAAGTGAAGAAACGGCAGCCTGCGCGAAAAATACCGCATGTTCAGCCGCGCGTCTCACAGCTGGCGGGATTGAGACAGTAGACTATCAGGGTCGGATTATGCCAATAAGCTGCCATGTTGATCATCGCTTCGGAGCCCGTCCAGACCGGGCGGGATATCCAGGCGACCCGTCTGAAATTCGCATCCAGATGCTGAAGGTAATCCTGCTGCTGGTGGATGACCTCCGCAGGTACCGTCATCCAGGAGCGCAGCACATCAAATGCGAGCGCGTCTGAGTAGATCATATAGTCATAGTCTGCGCCAGAGGGCAGCTCCGCGGCGTAGACATTGAATTGCCGCCAGCTGGGGTAGATCGCTTCATCCAGGGGCACATTGTAGGGTCCGTTGAGGAAGAAGCGCGCGCCGGGCGGGATGTAATCGCTGATCCATCGCAGCATGACCTGGCGCGTGTCGGGCTGGGCGAAGATCGCGACAACTTGGACCGACAGGACCAGCGGCATAATGACCAGCGCCAAAGCGGCCAGCGGCATCGTGAGACGCGTCGGCAGGGGGAGGCGCTTGACCAGCCAATCAGCCCCTATGGCGGACAATATAGCGATGAAGGGCAGCGCCAGCAGCAAGAGATTGTCGCTATGCCCGGGTCGGATCGTGCGCATCGCCACCAGCATGTATAGCGCGACCATGAGCGCGATGAGCGCGACGAAGAGACCGGGCGAGTTGCGCTTGAGGCTGAAGCCCCGCGCCGCGGCGGCAACGGCGAGGATGGCGCAGACCATGGCAGGAATGCCCAGCGCGAAGAGCGCCGCGTAAAGCAAGAGGAGCGCCAAACCCGTCCAGTGATCCACCAGAAAGTAATCGGCGACATTGGCGCCGGTGGTTGTAAACTGCCCGACGATATAAGAGAAATCGCGCCAGAACCAGCCGAAATCACGCAGGATGTAGGGGCTCCCCATCAAGAATAGGGCTGGAACCAAGAGCCATGACAAAATGACCGCAAGGCGCATGGACCGTGATCTGTGACGCAGAAGCAATAGCGCGCCGACCAGCAGCATCAAGGGCGCCACCGCCAGCGCGTTGTAGCGTGTAGTCGCGGCCAATCCGGTGACCGCCCCAGCCAACAGATAGAGCCGCCGCCGCTCGACCGCGCGCCGACTCAACAGCGACGCCGCGCACGCCCACGCCGCCAGCATCATCCAGCCGCCGGCCAGCGTGCCCGGTTTGATGTAGTGCGCGTGCTGGACAAGCGTGAACGAGACGGCAACCAGGAGCCCGGCGCAGATCGCCGCGAATTGCCCGGACAGCAATCGCGCGATGGCGTAGGCGCAGGCGACGGAAAGCATAGCGCCAAAGACGGAGTAGGCGCGGGAGAGAAAATACAGCGAAAACGGCGCGTAAGACTTCAATTCCGCGCCCGCGCGATCGGCGAGCGAAACATCCCGCAATGCGCCCGTCAGGCGATACATGGCGAAGTTGGCATAGATGATCATGCCGGGATAATTGAAGAAGCCTGGATTCAAGCGATTGCGCAGCGCCATCTCCAGCGGCAGCGCCACGCTGTAAAACTCGTCCGGATGCAGCGGCAGGTGTTCGTGAATCATGCCGTAGGGCGCGTACGACGGGAAATAGTCGGGATTGGGCTGGCCGAACCCGAGGCCGATAATGCGCAAGCCCGCCGCGAACAGCAGCAGCGCGGTGACCGCCAGCCAGTCAATCCGGCGCATGGTTACGCTTCCGCGCGGTTGGCAGCGCGCTGAGCGGCGACCCGCGCAACGCCGCGCGCATCGCCTCGCGGTCGTCCCAAGGGTGTTCAGTCTCGCCGAAGCACATGCTCCGTTCGTGGCCCTTGCCGCAAGCCATGACCAGATCGCCCGCCTTCGCCAGTTGGCAAGCCGCGTAGATCGCTTCGCCGCGGTCGGGTATGCGGGTGAAGGTCTCGCCCTCGACGCCGCCAGCCGCCTCGCAGCCTTCCGCCATCATCGCCAGAATATCATCAAGCGATTCCGTCCGCGGGTCTTCCGCCGTCAGTACGGTCAAGTCGGCGAGCCGCGCGGAGGCCTCCGCCATCAAGCGGCGCTTTTCGATATCGCGCAGGCCCGCGCTGCCGAAGACGGCGATCAAGCGCTTGCCGGGCGCCAACATGCCGCGCCCGGCTTCCAGCGCCCGTTTCAGCGCGTTGGGGGTATGCGCGAAATCGACAATGGCGATGAAATCCTGCCCCTCGTCGATCCGCTCCATGCGCCCTGGAATCATGTCGACCGCTTCAATGCCGGCTTGGAGCGCCTCCCAATTCACGCCCAGAGCCCTCGCCGCGCTGATCGCCGCCAACGCGTTATAGATGTTAAATTTACCGGACAGCCGAAGTTGAATGTCACGATCCGCGATTCGAAAGCTGGCGCCCGCGGGCGAATATCGGATGTCGCTGGCGCGGTGCGCGGCGCCCGAATCAATGCCGTAAGTCACGATGAAACGTTGATCGAGTTCGGATTTGGCGGCGAAATATGCGGCCGATGGATCATCCGCATTGATCACAGCCCAATTGCGCTGATCCGGCTTTGGGAAGCCGCGGCGCAACATCTGAAACATGATGGCTTTCGCCGCGCGATAGTCTTCCCAGCTGCCATGATAATCGAGGTGTTCGTGCATGACGTTGGTCATCACGGCGACATCAATATCAACGCCGTTCAAGCGGAATTGCGCCAAGCCATGGCTGGTCATCTCGAGGATGCAATGCGTCACGCCGGCGGCGACCATCTTGGCAAGATAAGCCTGAACTTGCGGGGCGCTCGGCGTGGTGACATGCAGGCCGGTCGCGGCGGATTCTTCGCCAAAGTCGGCTGAAATCGTGCTGATGTACCCGGCTTCAATATCGGCGTCGAATTTGAAAATGCTGTGCAAGAGGTGGCAGGTGGTGGTCTTGCCATCGGTGCCGGTGACGCCGATGACGACCAGCTTCCGCGAGGGGAAGTCGTGCCAGGCGGCCGCCAAGGGACCCAAGACTTCTTGCGCGCACCTGACCCGAATGTAGGGGACAGGCAGATTTGCGATTTCAGTTTCGCCGATGATGGCGGCGGCGCCAGCGGCTATGGCAGCGGGGATGAAGCGATGGCCGTCGCTCGCCTGCCCGGCGCGCGCCACGAAGAGCCCGCCCGCCTCAACTTCGCCGCTCGCTTCGACGACGGGCGCGCTGATGACCGTCTCAAGATCGCCGCTCGTTGATAATGTCTGATCTATTGGGATTGAAGCGAGCAGCTGCTGGAGCGTCTTCGACATGATGGACAGCTTACCCCACCACCAGTTCCACTTACGAGCAGCATACCACCGTCCCCTTGCCCCCACACGTCAGCGATGTAGGCGCTAGCCGGCGGCTCGCCCACGCAAAATACATTGAGGTCCGCTGGGTTTCGCTTCCCTTCCCTAGCTCGCTGGGGCAAGGGGCCGGGGGATGGGGTGAAATCTTCCCGCAATGTAAAGAGGGGCTAGCCGGCGGCTCGCCCGCAGAAACGCTGCGCGGCGCGATGTCTTCTGTTTGGATTGCGGCTCTGCTCCTCTTGAGTATAGCGTTTTGCGCAGCGCCGTAAGTCGAACATGTTTGCGCGGCTATGACAAACAGCAACGCGCCGGAGCTCGTCCAGCGCGTTTGAAATACTGTTGATGTGATTGGGCTTAGCCCAGGCTGCGCGCCAGCTCATTCAGCTGCGAGCGCACGCTGCCGTCAACCATGCCGCCGGGCCAGCGCACGATCAGCCCGCCAAGTATCGCGGGATCGACCGAGAAATCGGCTTCGTCCGCGCCGACTTCGGAGGTGATCTGCGCTTGCTCGCCGTCCGTCAAAGGCATGGCGCTGACGACCTCGACGCTGCCGCCGACGCCTTTCGCGCCCTCCGGCAGCTCGGTGATGAAGCTGTTGACCAGCGCCTCTTGCTTGCCCTTGCTGATGCTTTCGCCCAGGATGCGGCTGGCGACGGCGACCGAGATGTTCAGCACCTGATCGCGCAGGTTGCCGAGCTCGGCGTTGCGGATGGCGACCGCCTCGTTTTGGGCGTCGTATTGAATCCGCGCGGCTTCTTGCCGGGCTTCGGATTCGATCGTGCCGGCGACGTCTTCGCCGCGGCCGCGTGCCTCGTCAATCACCTTTTGCGCTTCGCCTCGCGCCTGCGCCAGGATCTTCTCAGCTTCGGCTTCCGCGTTTTCCCGCGCGCGGGCGGCGGCGGCCGCGTCTTCCAGCCCCTTGGCGATGCGATTGCGCCGTTCATTCAGCATGTTGGACAGCGGGTCGTAGATGAAGCGCGTCATCACCGTGTAGACGACGATGAAGGCGATCAGCCAAATGAGCATCAAACCGGGGTTGATTCCCAGTGCTTCCATAGTGTCCTCCGTATTCGCGCGCGGCGCCTAGCTAAGTACGAACAGGATGATCAGCGACACCACGAGGGCGTAAATGGCGACCGCCTCCGCGAAGGCGACGCCGAGGATCATGTTCGTCTGAATCGTTGGCGTGTGATCGGGGTTGCGCCCCATCGCCTGCACCGCGCCGCCCACTGCCAGACCGATGCCGATGCCGCCGCCGGCCGCGCCTATCATCGCCAAGCCCGCGCCAATCGCTTTGCCCAGGATAATCGTTGATTGTGGATCCATTGATGTGTCCTCCAGTTGTACGCTGTCTTTCTGCGAGTTAAGTGACTAATGCGCCTCGGCATGATCGTGATCATCATCATGATGGTGGCTGATGGTCGCCAGGTTCATGAAGATCGCGGTCAACAGGGCGAAGACCAGCGCCTGAATGACGCCGACGAAAAACTCCAGGATGAAGAAGGGCCATGGCAGGATCGGGATCAGGTAGCTCATGACGAAGAGCAGAATCGAGCCCGCGAAGATATTGCCCAGGAGGCGGAAGCTGAACGAGAGCACCTTGGCGAAATCGCCGATCAATTCCAGCAAGCCGACCGCCACGTCGATGCCGCCCAGCGGCGATTTGAAGAGCGTGCCGAAGTTGAAGAATTTGGTGAGATAGCCAATGCCCAGCGCCCTGAAACCGATGAACTGGATCATGACGAAGGAGATCAGCGCGATCGTCAGCGTCATGTTCAGGTCGGTCGATGGCACACGCACGAAGGGCAGCACAACCCAGGGAACCAGCTTGGCTTCGTCGCTGCCGGGGTCGGGGTGCAGCGGGATGAGCTTCTTCTCGCTCTTGTCCGGCGCGGCATAGCCCGCTTCCCAGGACGATGTCGACACCCCCGTGTAGCAGCCACGGTCGCGGCGCGCCTGTTTCTCGGCATCGCGCGCGGCCAGGGTTTCGTTGTAGGCGGCAGTGGCTTCTTCCGATTCGACAGCGCCTCCCGCGTGATCGTCATCGCCACTGTGCGAGGCTTTATAGCGATCGTAAGCCGCTGCTTTGCTCTGCGCTTTCATGGCCGCCGCCCGCGCCGATTCCGCATTCGCCAAGGCCGAATTGTCAGCCGCCGCTTCCGCCGCCGGGCTGATCCAGTCGCATTGCGCGTTGACGTAGGAGAAGCCCAGGAAACCCTGATAGATCTCGAAGCCGTCAGTCGTGATCACCTTGTATTTATCCGCTTCGGCATCGTACTTCTCTTTGACGTGCGGGTGCATGAAGCCGATGGTATCGACGCCGGGCACGAGTTCCATCCAGTTGGCCATCAAGACGACCAGGAAGATGGTCATGAACATGTTGAAGATGAGGCGGAAGTGGCGGCCGCCGGCGATGCCGCCGACGAAGCCCATCAAGCCTTCGAAGAGCACTTCAAACAGGTAGTAGAACCCCCCTGGCGGGACTTCATTGCCATCTTTCGGGCGCCGCCGCATGACGTATAGCGTGAAGAGCAGCAGCACGACCCAGACGATGACCGAGCCAACCATCGTGTTCGTCCAACGGATGTCGGTGAACGGGATGTTGTAGCCTTCCGGGAAGTTCTCGCCCGGCAGCTGGATGTACGGAATCGCAGGCGGGACTCGCAGCGCCACGAAAACGCCAGCCAGGAACATGAGCAAGGCGACGTAACGGCGTTTGCCGTTCCAAAAGCTATTCACTTATATCTTCCTCCTTCTTGCTAGTCGCGCCATGCAGCTGTTTGGCTTTGTGCCGCGTATACAAGAAAATCGCGCCGATGCTGATTGGCACGCTCGCCAGCAGCATCATGAAAATGAATGCCGGGCGCGTCCCGAATGCTTCGTCCAAAGCCAAGCCAAGCAAGACCGTCCCCAGAATGACCAGCAGGATCAAACAGCCGACCTGCCCCACCACCCCCGCCACAAGCCCGTAAGTCGAGAGGGGGTTGTTATCCGGTTTCATCTATCGCATGTCTTGTCATCAGTCGCGCAACGCCGGCCAGCTCCCTCGGCAAACTTCGAGAATTTTATCACAAACGCAGTCGCATGGCTACAGTGATTCGGCACGGCAGCGCATTCCTCTTTGGCTGAAACTGAAAACTTTACCACCGAGAACACCGAGTTAAATTGAGGGCGCCGAGACTCGTATGCGAAATATGACCTGTCTTCTTGTCCCCCGCGCGCCCGTCACGCAATGGAACCTGGCTAATGCAATTTCAACCGAATTAGCCAAACTGCGATCGCAGCTACAAACCTGCCGCGCCCAGCGTCGCCCAGTTATAAATCGGCGTGACCGCGACAGTGCCGAGCAAGATGACGATCAGCGCGGTGATGCCGAGCGACCAGCCATAAACCCGCGGGATGACGATCGGTTTGTCGTCATCGGGTCCCACATCCACGTACATCACTTTGATGATCACCAGATAATAATAGAGCGCGATGATGGCGTTGGTCACGGCGATCAGCGCCAAACCCACCAGATTGCTGTTCACCGCCGCCTGGAAAAGGAAAAACTTGCCGAAGAAACCGGCCGCCGGCGGAATCCCGCCCAGCGAAAGCAGGCCGATGGTGATGAACAGCGCCAGCCAGGGACTGCGCCGATTCAAGCCCGCCAGGTCGCTGATCTCTTCCGTGTCGGTCCTGGCGATGAAGAGGATGACGCCGCCGAAGACCAGCAGATTGGTGAAGACGTACATGAACATATAAAAGGAGACCGATGCCACCGCCAGGCTGTCATTCGCGCCCTGCAGGGCGACGACGCCGATGAGCGTGTAACCGGCCTGCGCGATCGACGAATACGCCAGCAGACGCTTGATATTGCTCTGGCGCAGCGCGACCACATTGCCCAGGGTCATCGACACGATCGAGACGACCACCAGCAAGTTCACCCAGAAGTCTTGCATGACGACGCCGGCGACGGCCAGATCAGCCGGGAAGACCGCGGTCAGGAAGCGCAGCAGCAGGGCGAAGCTGGCGGCTTTGCTCGAGACGCTGACGAATGCGGTTACTGGCGTCGGCGCGCCTTCATAGACGTCCGGCGTCCAAAAGTGGAAGGGCACGGCGCTGAGCTTGAAGCCGAAGCCGACCACGACCATCACCAGCGCGGTCATGACGGCGACCAAGCCATCATCCAGTCCGCCATTCATGGCAGTGGCGATGCCCGCCAGATTGGTCGTGCCCGCGAATCCGTAGAGCAGGCTGAAACCAAAGAGCATGATCGCCGAGGCGAATGCGCCATAGAGGAAGTATTTCATGCCGCTCTCGGAGGAACGCTGGTCGCCGCGGCGGAAGCTCGCCAGCATATAAAGCGGTATCGACAGCGTCTCCAGCGCGACGAAGACCAGAATGAGATCGGCGGCGCTGGACATCATGAGGCCGCCCAGGGTGGCGACGATGACGATCAAGTAGAATTCGCCTTTGTCGCCGACGCCCTTGTCGCCAGCCGCCATCAGGCAGGTGACCGCGCCCGCCAGCAGCAGCATGACCTTGAACATCTGCGAGAGCGGGTCGTAATTGACCATGCCGCCCCAGAGCAGCGCGCCATTTTCGTAGAGCGCGGGGTCGGGCATCCAGATCAGCGGCACGAGCGCAAGCAGCGCCATGCCCAAGGCGGAAATGATGACCACATTGCGGCGCGTCGCCAGCGAGCCATAAATATCGGCGAAGAGCACGACGAGAGCCAGCGCAGTCAGCCCGATCTCCGGCAAGACGGATGGCAGCTGCGCCCAGAGATCAAGTTCCATCTAGCCACCTCCAAGCAAGGCGATTATAGGTCGGATGCCGGATTCGATCATCGGCGCCATGATCGGCGGATAAAGCCCCAGAATAATCAGCGGCGCGCCCAGAATGATGAGGACGATGCGGTCGGTCATTTCGATATTGCCGACATCATGAAAGCGCTCGGCGTCAAACTCGCCGAAGAAGACCTGCCCCGCCACGCGCAGCACATAGGCGGCGGTGATGACGATGCCCAGCGCCGAAATGATGACGATGACGCTGTAATAATTGCTGAGTTGGAAGGCGCCAAGCTGCAGCGTGATCTGCTCAGACGCGGCCCACATGCCCTGGAAGATGGGAAACTCGGCGATGAAGCCGCTTAGGCCAGGCATGCCCATGCTGGTCAAGCCGCCGATGACGAAGGCGACGCCGACCCAGGGCATCACTTTCATGAAGCCGCCCAGGCTGGGGATGTCGCGCGTGTGCGAGCGGTCGTAGACCATGCCGACCACGCCGAAGAAGAGCGCCGTCATCGCGCCGTGGCTGAACATTTGGATGCCGGCGCCGGTCATGCCGGTCAGATTCATCGTCGCCCAGCCCATGCTGACCAAGCCCATGTGACTGACCGATGAGAAGCCGATGACGTATTTGAAATCGCGCTGGCGGAAGGCGATGAGCGCGCCATAGACGACGTTGATCAGCGTGAGGAAGACCATCCAGGGCAGATGCGTATCCGCGCCTTCGGGCAGCAGCTGCACGCCGGAGCGCAAAGCGGCAAAAGCGCCGACCTTCATCAAGACGCCGGCGTGAATCATCGAGACGGCGGTGGGCGCGGCTACATGACCATCGGGCGACCAGTTGTGGAAGGGGAAGACGCCGGCCAGTACGCCAAAACCCATGAACATGAAGGGGAACCAGAACTTGGCGAAATTCAGCCCGTCAATGCCCAGGATGTCGATGCCAAAGGCGCCGTTCTCCGCCGCCAGCGTCAGCTGCGTGATGCTCCAGCTGTAGGGCCCGCTGTCGGCTGGCAGGAGTCCGGTGGCCACGGCTTCCGCGAAAACATCGGCGCCCGACCCCGCGAAATAGGCGCCCGCGGCGAAATACATGGCGACGGCCGCCACCAAGGCGAACACCGAGCCGACCAGGATATAGAGCGTCAGCTTCATGGCGGCGTATTCGCGCAGCTTGACCCAGCCCCAGCCGGCGATCAGCAGGTACATCGGGAAAATCGCCAGCTCGTAGAAAAAGAAGAGCATGAAGAGATCGACGGCGATGAAAACGCCATAGACGCCAGCGACCAAGAACATGAAAAACGCCATGAATTCGCGCAGGCGGTCTTCGATATTCCACGAAATCAAGACGCCGGCGACTGCCACCATGCCGGTCAGCAGCACCATCGGCGCCGAGACGCCATCCACGCCGACATGATAGGCGATGCCCAGCGACTCGACCCAGACGACGCGCTGCTCAAAAGCCAGGGCGTCCGCAAACATCCGCGCGCCACTGAGCTCGACGCCGGCTTCCAGCATCGCGTTCTGCCGGTCGATCAAGCCGCCGTCGATCTTGACGTAATTGTCATAGCCGAAAAATACGGCGAGCGACAAAGCCAGCACCGCCGAAGCCGCCGTAACGCCGACGCCGCGCACCAGGTCGCGATTCTTGCGATCGAGGAAGAGGATGACCACGCCCGCGATGATCGGGATGAAGATGATGGCTGTGAGGATTGAGAATCCCGTCGCTTCCATTGGGCGGTCCTAGCTCGCTATACGAACGAAAATGGTCGAGACCGTCGTGTTGATCATCGGCAGAATCCAATTGGGATAGACGCCAGTCAGCAGCATGAGAACGAGCAGGGGCGCGATGCCCAGCAATTCAGCCGGCGTCAGCTCAAGATTGACGTCTCGCCAGCGCAGATTGAAGGGGCCATGCAGCACGGCGCGGATGCCCTTCAAGATATAGCCGCCGGTGAAGAGCAGGCCGATCATGGCGATGGCGGTCAACGCGGTGAAAACGGGAAAAGCGCCGCGCACGATCAGGAATTCGCTGACGAAGCCGTTCAAGCCGGGCAGCCCCAAGCTGGCGAAGCTGGTGAAGAGCAGAATGCCGCCGTAAATCGGCGCTTTCACCCAGAGCCCGCCATAATCGCTCAGGTCGCGCGTATGCGTCTTGTGATAGAGCGCGCCCGCCAAGAGAAACATGCCAGCCGAGCTCAGCCCGTGATTAAACATTTGCAGGACCGTGCCGTTGCCCGCCAGGATGGCCGACTGCATATCTGCGTTTTGAACCGCGCCGCTCCACAGCTGGGCGTAGGTCTGGGCGAAGACGGCGATGCCAATGCCGACGAAACCCATGTGATTGACCGAGCTGTAAGCCACCAGGCGCTTGAAATCGTTCTGGCCGAGCGCGGCGAAGGCGCCAAGCACGATGCCGACGACCGACAGAATAGCGAAGAGCATCGCCACGTTGATGCCGATAAGGACGACCTCGGCCAGCCAGACATCGGGGAAGAGCGGGACGACCAGGCGGATGAAGCCGTAAGCGCCCAGCTTCAGCATGATGCCGGCCAGCAGCATGGAACCGGCTGTTGGCGCTTCGCCGTGCGCGTCCGGCAGCCAGGTGTGGAAGGGCCAGATGGGCACTTTGATGCTGAAGGCGACAAAGAAGCCGGCGAATGCCAGCGCTTTCACCGCGTTCACGTCAATGCCGAGCAGCGCCTGCCCCTCGCGGAATTGAGGCCAGGTCTCGATGAGCGCCGCCATGTTGTACGTGCCAGCCGACCAGCCGATCAGCTGCGTCGCCAGCAGCATGCCGAGCGTGCCGCCGAAGGAATAAATCATGAACTTGGTCGAGGCGTAAAAGCGCCCGCTGAATTTGACCCCGGCTTTGGGCAGGCTGCCCCATTGATTGATGAGGAAGTACATCGGCACGAGCGTCAATTCATAGAAGAGGAAAAAGACCATCAGGTCCATCGCCGCGAAGACGCCCATGCTGCCGGTCTCGAAGAAGAGCAGCAGCGCCAGGTGCATATTCGAGCGGTCTTCGATATTCCAGCTCGCCAATATCGCCAACGGCGTCAAAATGCCGGTGAGCAGGATCATGACCGCGCTGATGCCGTCGATGCCCAGCGTCCAGCGCGCGCCCAGCGCCTCGAACCAGGGCGTGTCCTGCGCCACGATGAACTGCTCATCGCCGATGGCCAGGCCCGCCGCCTGATAATCTGCGAAGACCTTGATCGAGAGCAGCGCGAAAAGCAGCGACAGGATAAGCGCCAGCCAGCGCCCGACTTGCTTGCTCGCGCCAAAGGAGGCGATGGCGGCCACGATAAAGGCGCTGAGGGCGGGACCAAAAATCAAGACCGAGAGCGCGTCTATTCCGAAAACATGAAACATGAATGCGTCTCCCTAAAGCGGCAGCGCCGCGCCCGCCGACAAGACCAGAACGAGCCCGATAATGACCGCCGCCGCCAGGACCAGAAGCAAATAAAGCTGGACGCGCCCGCTCTGCATGCGCCGCAGCCAGCCGCCGAAGTTGAAAATGGCGATGGGAATGCCGTCGCCGACGCCATCAATCAGCCACAGGTTCAAGACCTTGATGAGATCGCCCAGCCAGGTGAAGACCCGCGCGATCAAGTGCAGGAACGCGTCGATGACCCCACGATCGAGGAAGACGGTCACTTGCCGCGCCAGCCACTGCGACGGCTTGACGAAAACGGCGACATATACATCGTCCAGATAATAGCGATTCTGCAATATCGGATGCAGCGGACCCAGGAAGTTCTCCATCGGGTCGGCTTGCCCGGCTTTCAGCGGCTTCCGCCAGTAGACCATATAACCCAGCCACAAGCCCAGCAGCGCGACGATGAAGGAAGTCGCGACCGGCACGATGTTGAAGGGCGGCGCCTTCGGGTGATAATCCGGCAGCGAGGCGTAGGCGGCGGTGGCATCCGGCAGGGGAAGCGCTTCAATCACCAGATGATGAAAGGCGTTGTATTTCGGCGAAAATATCGGACCGAGGACGGGAAAGTCGGTTGGCACGCCGACGAAGCCGGCCCCAATCGCGAAGACCGCCAGGATAATCAGCGGCAGCGTCATCGTGAAGCTGACCAGCCCCTGCCCAAGGCTGGCGTGTTTCGCCGCGTCGCTGCGGGGCTCGCCGCCGAAGGTCAGCGAGATTTGGCGCATGGTATAGAAGGCGGTCATGAAAGCGGCCAGCGCCAGCATGATGAAGACCATGCCGTGCGCGCCGCTGCCGTATTTGTCCAGCACCAGCCAGGCGTCCGCCAGGATCTCGTCCTTCGACCAGAAGCCGGCCGTGATGATGGGCAAGCCCGAAAGCGACAAGCCGCCGATGAGGAAGGTCCAGAAGGTGACCGGCATCGTCTTGCGCAAGCCGCCCATATTGCGCATGTCCTGCGGGTCGAAATGCTCTGCCCCCCCATCGTGAGCTAAACCCCCCTCGGTCTCCCCATCAGGATGGGGGGAGGCATGGTCATGCTCGTGGACGTGATGTTCGCCGTGCTCCATGCCATGGATGACCGAGCCAGCCGCCATGAAGAGCAGCGCTTTGAAGAAGGCGTGCGTGATGAGATGGAAAGCCGCGGCGATATACGCGCCAATGCCCAGCGCCGCCATCATGAAGCCAAGCTGAGAAATCGTGGAATACGCGAGCACCGCTTTCACGTCGTTCTGCGCCACCGCCATCGTCGCCGCCAGCAGCGCGGTGAAGGCGCCGACCACCGCCATGAAAGCCAGCGGCTCGGTGAGAATGCCGTGATGCGGGTCGCCCCCGGCCGCGAAAAGCGGGTAGAGCCGAATCAGCGCGAAGATGCCGGCCGAGACCATGGCCGCGGCGTGAATCATGGCGCTGACGGGCGTGGGACCCTCCATGGCGTCCGGCAGCCAGACATGCAGCGGGAATTGCGCCGATTTGCCGACCGTGCCGATGATGAGGAAAATGCCGATAATGCTGGCCGCGCTCACGGTCCAGCCGCCAAAGATGATGGGCGCGCTCGTCGCCAGCAGATCGAGCGTCTCGGGATTGTACATGATCTCGCGGAAGCTGAGCGTACCGGTGAGGCTGTACAGATAGGCGATGCCGAGCAGCATGATGACATCGGCGATGCGCGTGGTCGTGAAAGCTTTGATCGCCGCTTTGTAGGCGCTCTCTTTCTCGAACCAGAAGCCGATGAGCATATAGGAACAGACGCCCATGATCTCCCAGCCGACGAAGAGCAGCAGGATATTGTCGGCGACCACCAGGGTCAGCATGGCGCCGGCGAAGAGCGAAATCAACGCGAAGAATCGGGCTTGCCGCGGGTCGTGCGCCATATAGCCGATGGAATAAATGAAGATCATCAGAACGGCGATTGGCACCATGACCAGCATGATGACGGTCGCCGGGTCGATGAGCACGCCCATGTTGAAGGTCGTGGCGCCGGCGTCCATCCAGGCGATGCCGCTGGCGAGAACTTCCGGCCCGATGTGATGCAGCTGCGAGGCGTCGTATAGCGTCCGCCAGCTGATCAAGAGCGCGGCGATGACGCCCGCCATGCCGACGGCGACGCTGATGACGCGGCTGTAACGCGCGACCACCGGCACCTTCATGCCGTCGTAATCGGGATGATGCCCGCCGTATTCGTGATGATCGCTCGCGGGGACCATTTTCGCCTTGTTGGTGACGAGCGTGATGATGAGGAAAGCCAGCAGCGGACCAGCCGGGATCAGCCAGGGCAGCACATGGGGATCGTTAAGGAAATCCATAGCCGTCCTTATCCTTTCAGCGCTCGCGCTTCTTCCGGGATGACCGACCGCCGATTGCGATACACCGTGATGATGATCGCCAGGCCCACCGCCGCTTCCGCCGCCGCCACAATCAAAACAAAAGCGGTGAAAACGTAGCCGTTGAGCAGCAGATCGGTGCCGGTCTCGCTGTAGCGCCAGAAAGCCACCAGGTTGATGTTGACCGCGTTCAGCATCAGCTCGACGCTCATGAGAATGGCGACCGCGTTGCGCCGCGACAAGACGCCAAAAACGCCAATCGCGAACAGGGCGGCCGCGACCGCCAGATACATCCAGAGAGGAACCATCTGTCGCCGCCTCCCTAAGCGTTCTCGTCGCGGGCGATGAAGATCGCCCCGATCATCGCGGCTGTCAGCAGCACCGACGCCAGCAGGAAGGGCACGACGTAGCCGTTTTCATCGACCAGCGCCGCCCCCAGGTCGCGCGTCGACGCCACATAATCGGGGATCGACCCCGGCGGATGCGCGCCGAAGATCGGCATCGTCACGCCCAGCAGCAGGATCAGAAAAAGCGCCAGCGAGCCGATCAAGCTCGGCAGCAGCCGCATGTAACGCACCTTGATGCGGGCGACGCTGCGAGTCAGCATGACGGCGAAGGTGATCAAGATGGCGATCGCGCCGATGTAAACCAGCACCTGCACCGCCGCCAGGAAGGGCGCGCTGAGCAAAACGAAATAGCCCGCCACGCCAAACAAACTGACCATGAGCCAGATCGTGCCTTGAAACAGGTTGCGCGTCGTCACCACGCCGATAGCGCCGCCAAGCGTGAATATCGTGAAAACGATGAAGCCGATAGAGATCGCGTTAAGTTCCATATCGCGCGCCTCCCTAATGCCCGGCCGCGCTGGGGGCCTGCGCCAGATTCGCCCGCGCCGCCCGCGATTCGCGCCGGGCTTCCCGCCCGCGCCGGCGCATGATGCCGAGCAGGTACAGGATCATCGCGCCATTGCAGAGCAGCAGAATCACCGTGGTCGGCAGCAGATCGCCAAAGCTGGCGGACAGAATGTCGCGCGGCGCCAAACCCAGCTCCTGCATCAGCTTCAGCACGAACGAAACCACGATCAAATTGGCGATGGACAGCGGCACGAGGAATTTCCAGTTGAAAGCCATGATCTGGTCGATGCGCAGGCGCGGCACCGTATTGCGCAGCCAGAGCGTCGTCAGGTAGATGATGCCCCCTTTCGCGCCCAGCCAGGCGAATGCGATCAGCGGCGATTCGTAATACAGCGGCCCCATCCAGCCGCCAAAAAAGAGGATCGCCATCAAGATGCCGTTGGTGAAAACATGCAAAAACTCGGCGGCGAAGAACATGCCGAATTTCATGCCCGAATATTCGATGTTGAAGCCCGCCACCAGCTCGGACTCCGCTTCGATGAGATCGAAGGGCGCGCGCCCGGTCTCGGCTTGCGACGAGATGTAAAAGATGACGAAAGCCAACGGCGACAAAACGATGAACCACATGCCGTTCTGCGCGTTGACGATATCGACCAGGCTCATGCTGCCGGCCAGCAGCACCGGCACGAGCAAGGCGAAAACCAGTGGCACTTCGTAACTCACGAGCAGCGCCACCACGCGAAAAGCGCCCAGCAGCGCGTATTTGTTGTTGCTCGCCCAGCCCGCCACCATGATCGCCAGCGTGCCGAAAGAGGCGATGGCGACGAAATAAAGCGCGCCAATCTCCAGATCGACGCCGTAATGGAAGGGCGTGAAAGGGATGACCGCCCAGATCAGCACGACCGAGGCGAAAGACACCAGCGGCGCGGCGTTGTAGAGCGCGCGGTCGGCGGATGTCGGCGTGATGTCTTCTTTGCTCAAGAGCTTGATCATGTCGGCGATGGTCTGCAGCAAGCCAATGGGACCGACGCGATTCGGTCCGATGCGGTCTTGAATGCGCGCCGCCACCTTGCGCTCGATCCAAATCAGCAGGATGACGGTGATGAGCGGGACGCCGCTCACCAGCAGCACGCCGACCAGCAGCGACAAAAACAGCGCCAAGCCGCCATCCGCGCCGGCGTCGGTCAAGAGGCTGCACAAGCCAATGCAGAGTTCGTCCATTGTCGTCTCCCGGTCGCCCGGCCCGCGCCTATTTCCAATCCAGCGCGTTCTTTTTCCAAGCGTAGAAGAGCGCGTCCGTCAGCAAGAAGATGAACAGGAAACCAGCCACGAAACCGAAGAGGCTCATCTCGTTGTAAGCGGCCGCCCAAGGAAACAGGAAAACCATCTCAACGTCAAACACCAGAAAAATCAGACCATAGATATAATATTGAACGCGAAACTGGACCCAGGTGTCGCCGATGGTTTCCACGCCACATTCGTAGGTCGAGCTTTTCAGCACATTCGGTTTGCTCGGGCGGAAGAGCCAGGCGATGACGATCGGCAGCGCCGGGAAAACTGGCGCCAGCACGGCAAACAAGCCGATAAATGCCCATTCGTTCAGAACGTTCATCGCAGCCGCACCCCGGAATCCGCTATGCCCTAAGCTGTCCTGGCGCGCCCCACTCGCCTTGCCGCCAGTGAGATTGCGCCATTTATCACAAACGCGATTAGTATAGCAGGGCAAATTGGCTAATGCAACGGAGTATTGGACTTGGCTTTTGGCTCGACGACGAGCGGCAGCCCCCCCATCCCCCGACCCCTTGCCCGCCGATAGAGGCAAAGGCAGGCAGACGCTTTGGGCTGCAATGTATCTCGCCGCGAGTTATGCCGAGTAAACTGGCACTATGAATTGGCAGCCAGCTATCCCAGAATGATTCTATGACCGCCCTGCCCGCCCATGAGTCTTCCCGCATTGGGCTGATCCACCCTGGCGCAGCCGACTGGGACGAATTTGTGCGCCGGCAGCCGCGGGCGCATCTGCTGCAGCTTTCCGCTTGGGGCGCATTGAAGTCGCGATTTGGCTGGGAGGCGCGGATCGTCGCGCTTGGCAGCGGGCAGGAGATTCAAGCGGGCGCGCTGGTCTTGCTGAAACGCCTGCCGCTCGGTCTGGGAAAGATGGCGTATGTGCCGATGGGCGGCTGCGCGGCCGATGAAGGCGATAACGCGCGCCTGTGGGCTGCCATCGGAAAGGCGACCGGGGCCGCCTTCATCAAGCTGGAGCCGGGACATTTCGCCGAGGGAACCGCGCCTGACCTGGCGGGCATGGGCTTCCAGGAGAGCCCGCAGACGATCCAGCCGCCGCGCACCATCGTCATCGACATCGCCGGCGACGAGGCCAGCATCCTGGCGCGCATGAATCAAGGCACGCGCCGCAAAATCCGCAAGAGCCTCAAAAGCGGGATTGAGATCGCCGAAGGCTCGTCCGCCGACCTGGGCGCCTTCAGCCGATTGATGACGCAAACCGGCGCGCGCAACCAATTTGGCGTTCACAGCGAGGCTTATTTTCAGACGGCTTTTGATACGCTGCTGCCAGAATACGGGACGCTTCTGCTCGCGCGGCACGAGGCCGATCTGCTGGCGGCGATCATGGTCTTCGCACTGGGAGACACCGCCTGGTATCTCTATGGCGCGTCATCGCGGCGCAAGAACAATCTCTACGCCAGCTACGGCATCCAGTGGGCGGCGATCCAATGGGCGAAGGCGCGCGGCTGCCGTTTCTACGACCTTTGGGGCGCGCCCGATCATGACGAGGCGACGCTTGAAGCGGGTTTCAAAAGCCGAAACGATGGCTTGTGGGGCGTCTACGGCTTCAAGCGCGGCTGGGGCGGTCAAGTCCAGCGCTCGCTCGGCGCCTGGGATCTCGCCTTCAATCCCCTGGTTTACACCGCCTACCGCGCTGCCTTGACGATGAAGCGCAGGCGATGACAAGAAAGTCCAAGCATGTCGTGAAACAAAGATTTGCCACAGAGGGCGCGCAGACACTGCCCGCCGACACAAAGGCACGGAGAAAAACCTCTTGCTTTTCTCTCGGTGTCCTCTCTCAAACTCGGTGTCCTCGGTGGTGAAATTTTGAGTTACTTTCGTGTTTTTGCTGAGACACAGAGGGCACAGAGAAAATCCCTTGCTTTTCTCTCGGTGTACTCGGTGGTTAGCGCTTTTGTATTGCGCGCTTACGGATACTAAGGAAGGCAATCATCTTAACGATTCGCGAGATAGGCGAGCGCGCTGAATGGAACGACCGGCTGCGAGCGCTGCCCGGCGCGCATGTGCTGCAAACCTGGGAATGGGGCGAGTTCAAGCGGGCGACGGGCAAGTGGTCGCCGCTGCGGCTGGCTTTTGAGCGCCGCGGCCAGGTCGTGGCGCTGGCGAGCCTGCTTACGCGGCAAATTGGACAGCTGCGCGTGACCTATGTCAGCAAGGGTCCCGCTCTGGATTACGCCGACGGCGAGCTCGTGGCGCAGGTCTTGAGCGAGCTGGAGAAGCGCGCGCGAGGACCCTGCGTCTGGCTGAAGATCGACCCCGATGTGATCGCGGCGACAGGCCTGCCGAAGAGCGTCGCCGACAAGGCGCATGAGGGCGGGCGCGCGATTGAGCGGCTGCTGCGGCGGCGTGGCTGGCGCGTCTCCGATTCGCAGGTGCAATTTCGCAATACCTTGACCATCGACCTGCAACGGAGCGAAGACGAGATCCTGGCGGCGATGAGCGGCAGCGCGCGCCGGAAGATCCGCGTCGCCGGCAAAAAGGGCGTCACTGTGCGAGCGGCGGCGCTGGACGACCTTCCCCTGCTTTATCAGCTGTACAAAATCACGGGCGAGCGCGATAGCTTCCTCATCCGCCACTTCGACTATTATCGGCGCGCCTGGGAAGCCTTCATGCGGGCGGGGCTGGCGCAGGGACTGATCGCCGAAGTCGAGGGCAAAGCAGTCGCGCATGTCATCCTCTTTCACTTCGGGCGCAAATGCTGGTATTTCTACGGCGCGTCGTCCAACGAAGAGCGGCGGCGCATGCCAAATTACGCGCTGCAATGGGCGGCGATCCAATGGGCGAAGGCGCAGGGCTACGCCGTTTACGATATGTGGGGCGCGCCCGACGTCTTTGACGCGAGCGACAGCCTATGGGGCGTCTACCAGTTCAAGCGGGGTTTCCGCGGCCAGCTGACGCGGCATATCGGCGCCTGGGATTTTGCGCCGCACCCGACTCTGTATTACATTTACCATCAATTCGCGCCGAGATTTCTGGGCGCGATGTGATGTCGGGAAGGCAGAAATGATCGATAGAATGCTGGTCGAGCAATTCAAGACCGAGGGCTTCGTCAACGTTCCGGCGCTATTTTCCGCCGCGGAGGTCGCTCGCTACAAAGGCCACTTCATGGCGCTGAACGCGGCCGGGCACGGATTCGAAGGCGACAAGCCTTACCAGCTGCCCGACGATGATCCACTGAAAAAGTACCCCCGCATCATTCACTCGCATCGCTGGGACAAGCTCTCGCTGGACTGGCTGCTGGACGAGCGCTTGAAAGTCTGGACGACCGCCCTGCTTGGCGCGGAGCCTTATGCCGCGCAGACTATGTTTTACTTCAAGCCGCCCACGGCGCGCGGGCAAGCCCTGCATCAGGATCAGAAACCTTTGCGCGTCCAGCCCGGCGTCTGCCTGGCGGCCTGGATGGCGGTCGATGACTGCGATGAGGAGAACGGCTGCCTGCAGATCGTGCCGCGGACGCAGGACTTGCCCATGCTCTGCCCGATAGAAGCCGATCTGTCGCAGAGCTTCAGCGCCGCCACCGTGCCGCTTCCGCCGGGCAGCCAGCCGAAGCCGGTCCTAATGAAGGCCGGCGATGTCGTCTTCTTCAATGGGCAGGTCATCCACGGCAGCTTCCCTAATCGCAGCGCCAGCCGCTTCCGCCGCTCGCTGATCGCCCATTACATCGTCGGCGACGCCGAGAAAGTCAGCGAGTTCTATCACCCGGTGCTGAACTTCGCGGGCGAAGAAGTCGACCTGCTGGCGGCCGAAGCAGGCGGTCCCTGCGGCGTCTTCGTCGCCGACGGCGTGCCCGCAATTGAAATGGTGGAGCTCTAGCCGCCGGCCAAGCCCAAATCTGTAGACACCCTGCCGCCAATGCCGCCGCCCACGCAAAATAACTTGCGTCCCGCGTCGTTTGTAGACACACGCGCCGCCCTGCGACCGCCCACGCAAAACACATTGCGGTCCGCTGGGTTTCGCTCCCCTTCCCTAGCTCGCTGGGGCAAGGGGCCGGGGGATGGGGTGAAATCTTCCCGCAATGTAAACAGGGGCTTGCCTTGGCACGCCCGCCAAATGAAATTCACCAAGGATGGGCGGCGGCCCGCGATTCTTCACCGGCTGGCAATCAGATTCGCGTAAGCCCGATGGGCGCGCTCGACGACGTCGCCTGGTTTAAACAGACGCGCGAACTCCCGCCGCGCCAGCGCCAGATCGCCCTCGCCCAGGTCGGCCGCCAGGAAGACGCGCTCTCCGTAATCGCCGAGCTCCTGAATGACCCAGTCGTATTTATAATAAGCCAGGCCGAGCAAGTCGACCGCCGCGTCGCCATAACCCGCGAAGAAGGCGTCGGTCGTGTCGCTGGGGCGGCCGTCGTCGATGAAGAACATCAGATCGCGCTCTTTGGGGGCGACCAAAGCCTCGTCCCAGTCGACGATGTGAATGACGCCCGCCGCGTCTATGATGATATTGGCGGGGTGAATATCGGCGTGGCAAAGAACGCTCCTGCCCGACCGCTCCGTCATTCGCGCGCCCAAAGCGAGGTACCGGCGGCGACACAAGTCGATTTCGCCGGCCTTGCCGCGCCAGATTTCCGCGACCGCCCGGGCGACTTCTCCGTCGTAAGCGCCCCGCCAAAGCGCCGCCTCGGCACGCGCTATCTTGTCCAGCCATTTCACGGCAAAGACTTCCTGCGGGGTCGCCCGCGCGAGCTCGGGGGAGACTGGCGCGGCGTGAATCGAGCGCATGATCCGCCCCCATTCGCGCCACTGCGCCGCGGTCAAGGTCATATTCCAGTCGGACTCGCCCTGGATAAAGGGAAAGAGCGTCAGCGCATAATCGTCCAGGCTTGCGAAGAGCCGCCGGTCAACCGCTGGCAGAGGCGCGACGACATTCTCGATCCCGCAGTCGCGCAGATAATGCGGCACGAGCAGAGACGCCCGGTTCAGCTCGCCCGCCCGCAGCTTCAGAAAGAACAATCCCGAAGCCGTCTGCAAGCGGAACGACCAGGCGCGCGCGTCGTTGCCGACCGGCAAGAAGTCGAGCGACCGGACCGTCAAGCCGTAGCTCGCGCTCAATTTGACGATAATACGCTCATTCGACAGCTGCGGTCCTTCGAGCATTGGTTCTCCTGATTAGTTTGCAGGCCGCGATTGCGTCTATGCGCGGGCATGAAATCCACTCAACCGCGCGTTGAGCTCTTAAAGCAGTCAGAGCTCTCTGCGCCCTCCGCGTCCTCTTTGGTGAAAAATCATTGCCGTGTTCGCAAAAGGATATCTACCCGCCACCCCGTGAATGCGCGACCTTCGGCAAATCCGCCAATTCATGGTATAAATTATGTTGCATGAAATCAGCAGCGCATTTGACTGGTCTGAGGGGCGATCGAAAAAGTGAGCGTTTTGCAGAGCCGCGTCCTGCTGCTGAATGGCAGCACCTGGGAGCCGCTGTCGGTGATTACCGTGCAGCGCGCTGTCAATTTGCTGCTCGGCGGCAAGGCGATCGCCGTCGAGATGACCGGCGAATACCTGCGGACGGTGCGAACGCGATTCGAAGTGCCATCCGTCATCGCCCTGAAGTCCTACGTCAACGTACCGCGCCGCAAATCGCATTGGAGCCGCAAAGGCGTGCTCGTGCGCGACAGCTACACCTGCGTCTACTGCGGGCTCAAGGTCGGCGGACTGCGCAAGGGCAAGGTCCTCAGCAAGCGCGATTTCACCATCGATCATATCATCCCCCGCTGCCAGGGCGGCAAAGACACCTGGTCAAATACCGCCTGCGCCTGCGCCAAATGCAACCACCGCAAGGGCAATCGCCTGCATAACGTCGCCGGGATGCGCCTGCTCTGGGAGCCAAAGACCCCGCGCACGAGCTATCTCGTCATCGCGCTGGGCGCGGGCCCCGAGATCTGGAAACGCTACGTCGAGATTTAAGGGCGCCCGCGTGAACATCGCCTCGAACCAGGAAGTGGTGAAGCAACCGGATACACCTATGCCTGGTGATGATGTAGTGGCGGCTGATCAAGCCGCCCGAACCGACGCTGAATCGCAGACGGGCGACAAGGTTTGTCGCCCCTGCAAGTCGGCAGCCGCAGCGTAAGGAAGCGATGCCAGACATGTCCGCAGAATTCACCACTCTCTCGACCTACAGCGCTTGACATCATAGCTCATCTGTTCTATTCTGAGGCGGCGGCACAGGCTCTCGCCGGTTGATCCAGCGAGCGCCTCCGCTTCGTTGGAGCCGAGCGACTTTGAGAGCGCCAAATGCCTTTTGCGGGCGAAATGAAAGCGGGCCAAACCGTTCGCCTGACCATGCCCTACCTCGAGGCGGAACGCGGCATATACGCCGTTGTATACGTGTATCGCAACGGCTGGCTGTGCGTGCAAGCCCATCGCGACGGCGCGCGTCATAATGTGCCCGCTCAAGTCTGCCGGCAGGTGGAAACGCAGGTCAAAAGCGGCGCGCAATCGCAGGTCGCGCCTTGAACGCAGCCGGCAGGACTTCTCAGTAAAACCAAGTGCGTAACTCAGACGACTAACCACCGAGGACACCGAGTTTGAGAGAGTTCACCGAGAGAAAAGCAAGGGGTTTTCTCTATGCCCTCTGTGGCTCTGTGGCAAATCTTTGTATCACGACTTGCTTGGACTTGGTTCACAAGCGCCGCCGTTCCACTCCCGCAAAATCGCCGCGATCAAAGTCGCCTGCCGCGGCAGGCTGTCGATGATGACGTGCTCGTGCGTCGCGTGGGCGCCATCGCCGTGCGCGCCGAGGCCGTCAAGCGTGGGAATGCCCATCGCCGCGGTGAAGTTGCCGTCCGAGCCGCCGCCCGTGCCGCCCTCGTAAATCGTGACGCCCTGCCGCTCGCCGATCGCAGCCGCTTTTTCGAAGAGACCGGGGCGCCGTTCCATTGGCGGACGATGACGCTCGCGACGGCAAGTGACTTTGGCGCCGGGCATCTTCGGATAAAGGCTGGTCAGCGCGTCATGCAGGCGATTCATCGCCGCGATCGTCATAACGCGCGCGTCGATATGGGCTTCTACGCGCGCCGGGATGACGTTGCCAGCCGAACCGCCCTCGACCAGCGTGACCGAGACCGACGTGCCATATTTCAGATCGTTTAGCCGGTTGACGTCCAACGCCTGCCGGGCGAATTCGATGATGGCGTTGATGCCTTCCTGCGGGGCGATGCCAGCGTGCGCGGCGCGCCCTTCGATCGTCAAGCTGTATTTGCCGCCGCCCTTGCGCCAGGTCTTGATGGCGCCCTCCTTGGTGGCCGGCTCCATGACCATGACGAGCGCGCAATCGGCCGCCTCTTGCTTGATCAGCGCTTCGCTGAAGGGGCTGCCGATCTCTTCATCCGTAGTCAGCAGAAAGTGGATCGGACGCGGTGGCAATTGACCGCTTTCATGCAGCGCGCGAATGGCTTCCAGCGCGATGACGACGCCGGCTTTCATATCCAGCGCGCCAGGCCCATAGAAGCGCGCGTCTTCCACCTTGATCGGCATCGACTCCAGCGAGCCGATAGGATGCGCCGTGTCCAGGTGCGCCAGGAAGAGATAAGGCTTGCCGGGCGCGTCTTCGTTCCATTTGGCGATGAGGAAGTCGCCTGCCTCAGCCTGTGGCAAGCGCTGGATGGAATCGGCGCCGCAAGATCGGAGCTGGGCTTCCATGAAGTCCGCCAGGCGATCCACGGCCGGCTTCTCGCGCGTGAATGTTTCGTGTTCCACCAGCGCCCGCAGCAGAGCGAGCATCTCGTCTTGGCGCCGCCTGAAGGTTTCCAGCATTGGCAATCCGTCCCGTTTCATTTGCGAATGTGGTCAGCGGACGTTCCGGCGGGCGACCCGCAGAGGCGCCCCTGCCATCTCAATCCGCTTTCAAATGCTGCGTGAAGAAAGCGACCAGGCTGTCCGACAAGCCAGGTTCGACGCCGAGAAGGCTCGCGCCGAAGCCGCTGTCGAGTTCATGGAATTGGACTTGCCCCCGCGGCGCCTGCGAAAGCGCCCGGGCGGACGCATGAGATTCGCTGTCGCTGCGGCTCGCGGCCAGCCAGAGCGCTCGCTCGCCAAAGGCGGGCAGCATGTTCAGCAGGGTCGCGCGCGATATCGGGCTGAAGAGCGCCAAGGCGTCGCAAAGCGAATTCACGGCGCAGCCCAGCATCGCCAGATCGGCCGCCCGCGCTTCCCCGGCCATGCCAATCCTCCCGGCATCCACCCCCGGAACCGCGATCAGCGACTGCAGCATCAAATCCACCAGCCGCGCCGGGGTTGAAGGCTCGGTTTGCAGCGCCAGCACGACGAAACCGGCCTCGGCTAGCCGCTGTGGCAGCGCGCCCCAAACCGAGACCTTCCCGCCCAGCATCAAGAGGGCCGGCTGCGACTGACCGCCCGCGGGATAGAGCTCGCCCCGCAAAACCGTCCTGGCCTCCAGCGAGACGCTGACGCCGCGCCCCGAGCCACCCGAAGGCGCCGGCGGCAGGACCGCGCCCGCTGGCAAGGAGGCGAAACTGCGGCTGGTCGCGCCGGGTCGCCGCCCCTGAACGGCGTATAGCGCCTCCGAGCTGAGTATGAAGGCGGTGGGCATCGCCGGCGCCGCTTTGGCGGGCGTCGCGGTCGGCGGAGGAGCCCAATCGGGCGACAGGCCGCAGCCGGCCAGCGCGATACATGCAAAGCCGAAAAACAGAAGTGATAGGAAGCGAGTCCTGCGCGATGCCAGCCCGCTCAGTAAACTCCCTTTCCCTAGCTCGCTGGATGCTCGCCGTAGAGATGGCGAGAAGGGGCGCGCCGCGTAGACACAAGCGGTCGAGCTTGGGCTTGAGACGGCCTCAGCGCCGGCTGGCATGGACGATCATCCGTTCGCTGTCGGCGTGGTAGTCGCCGCCTTCCGTATCGCCGTAGACCGCGTCCAGGCGGAAGCCGCAGCGCTCCAGCAGCAGCCGCAGTTCGGGCCGGAAGAAATAACGCAGCCGATGCGGCGCCAGCGTGCGTTTCACCGCGCCATCGCCATCTATCTCGTCGTAAATCCAATCGACGCTGAGCACTTGCGCCGCGCGATCGAGCAGGCTCACCGACTGCAGCATGATCATGTGTCCGCTGTCATCGTCCAGGAAGACGCGCTCGAGCGTCAGGGAATCGCTGTCTTCGGAGGCGAAGACGGGACCGGCGTTCGGCAGGTCGATCACGAGCAGGCCCTCAGCCGCCAGCCAGCCATGCAGCCGCTCCAACAATCGGATTTGCCGCTCCAGCTCGATGAAGTGCATCAAGGCGTTGTAAGTCAGCAGAATCAAGCCGAACTGGCGGTCGAACCGGTGGCGCAGCGCCTCCGCTTCCACCCAGCCAGTCCTTTCGCGCAGCTGCGGCGCCCGCGCCAGCTTGGCTTCCAGGCGGGCGAGCATTTGGCGGTCCTTGTCGATGCCATAGACGCAATGACCTTCCCCCGCCAAGTGCAGCAGGACGCGCCCGGTGCCGCAGCCGACATCAAGAATCTCGCCCTGGCGCTCGGCGGCGAGCCGGCTGTACATCGCCAAGTCGTCGGTCTTGTCGCGGTTTTCGGCATCGTAAAAGCGAGCGACGGTGGAATAGAAAGCGGACATGTTTGGCTCTTGGAATCGCGCTGGCGCGGGCGGGACGCTTCAGCAGCTGCCTATTTCGCAGCTTTTTCGCGGTTGCACTTGCGGCAGAGCATTTGGCAGTTGTCTTCTACTGTCTTACCGCCATCGGACCACGGCGTGATATGGTCGGCTTCCATTGCAGATAGGTCAAATTCATTCTCGCAAATCGCGCAATGCCGTCTTGTTTGCGGTAGGCCCTCCGTTTCATGCGGGCGTCGAAGGCGCGGAGATTCAGATGCTTTTCTTCACTGGTGAGAACATAGGGGAATATGCCCGATTCCTTAGTTACTTCCTCATCATCAAGCAATTTTTCAATTTCGGCTTCAATCTCCATTCGGTCGAGATTCTCATCTTTGTATTCGTTGTAGAGGCTTCCCCAATTCACGCCCTTCATCGACTTGCGATAGACGATGAAGGTCTTCTTGATCCAATCAATAACCGCTTGAAAATACTGCCACAGCGGCGCGGCGCTCTCATCGTGCTGACGCAACCCCATGTACTCTTCGATGTCGTCGTTGCTAATCCACTTTATCACCGTTTCAAGATAATCCTGGCGGATTGGCGAGCCGCTCATGTAATCCCCGCCCAAGCCGGCCGCGGGACCGCCGGTTCTGCTGAAATGGCGCTTGGCGTCCGACACCCAGGGCCCGGAGTAAATCGCGTTGCGCAGCTCCTGATTCGTCAAACGTTTACCCGCGATATTGATGATCTTGAACCACTCCAGCTTTTCGCTGGGCGTGCCGCTGCACACATAGACCATAAGCGGATAATTGAGAATGCGAAGCTTTATGTCAGGCTGCTGATTGTCAAATCCAAGCCCGTCGACCGAGAAGCCCGGTTTTTCCGCTACGTATCGGGCGATGGAGATGGTGCGCTGCTGCCCGTCGATGATCTCGAATCTGCCGTCCGGCCGGTCGAACCAATACATCACATTGAGCGGGAAGCCCTTCAGAACGGAGCGAATGACGGCATCGCGTTCTTTCTCATCGTAGATAAAGGCGCGCTGGAATGGCGGGCGGATATCGAGCTTGCCGCCATAGCCGACCACGCCATCGTCGCCGTCGTCGTAATAGCCGGCGACGAGATCGCGGACGGTGAGGTCAAGCTGCTGGATTTCCATTGCGGCAACGAATCGCGGCACATCACGAAGCTGAGAACTCTCTAGCTATCGCCTAGCTTGTCCACCTTGTCATCAACGCGCCTAATCTCAGCTTGCAGAGCGTTCAATCGCTCGTCCATGGCGTTGAACCGCTCGTTTATGGCGTTGAACCGCTCGTTTATGGCGTTGAATCGCTCGTTTATTGTATTGAACTTCTCCGTGTGAGCGGCGAGGATTGATCTGATTTCAGCGTGGGCGTTAGCAGACGCTCTATAGATTCCGAACGCGCCGCCTACAATTGCCGCGGCAATCGCCAAAGCCCCTTCGATGCTAATAACCAAGTGTGTCGCTTCCATTGCCCGCTGCCTCGACACTGATTGAATGCATCATTATTCTACCACGATTGTATCATGCTTCAAGGTTTCCCCATGCCCTAGTGGGCGGGCGGATATCGAGGTCGCCGCCATAACCGCGGATGCCATCGTGGCCATCGTCTTCGTAGCCCTCGACGAGCTCGCGGATGGTTATTTCGTGGAGTTGGATGTTCATGGCGACAGCCTGTTTCAAGGAAACCTTAGCAACGCTACCAAAGGCGGTGAATGGAATAATCACGGAAAGCGGCGTCGCGAGTGATGATTGTCAAGTCATGACAAATCGCTTGCGCGATGATCATGCGGTCGAATGGGTCTCGGTGGCCTGATTTCGGAAAAGGCAGCTTGGCCACTTGCTCCGCGTGTTCCGCTGTAATCTGCAGGAAGCCGAAGTCATTCCTGACGATATGCGTTTCGACAAACTGTTGAAGCGAATCAGGCACGGCAAGTTTGCCCAAGCTGGACTTTATCGCCATCTCCCAGATGCTGGCGGCGCTCAGATAAACGAGGCTATGCTCATCTTCAATGATGTCTTTCGCTGTCGCGCCGAGCGAGAAGTCATCGTTCACAAACCAAAGGAACGCATGAGTATCAAGCAAGCAATTCATTCCATGTAGTTGGCGAAGTCTTCGAGGGGCTCATCAAAATCGTCGGCCATCCACACTTGCCCGCGAGCGCTGCCGGCTTTGCGCCTTGTCTTTGCCTTGACGGGCGCCGGCACGAGTTGCACCGTCCAGCCACTTTCCGCGGCGATAACGACAGTTTTGCCCTTGCGCGCTTCCGCAAGCAGTTCGTTCAGGCTGTTTTGCGCTTTTTCAACCGTGTAGGTTTCCATGCTCGCGAATCCTGGACCATTCCGCCAGACACAGTGTAACAGGTCAAGTCGGATTGTCAATGAAAGCTCGGGCGGCGCCATTCCGCGCGCCCTAGCCGACCACGCCGTCATCGCCATCGTCATGGTAGCCCTCGACGAGCTCGCGGATGGTGAGGTCAAGCTGTTGGATTTTCATTGCTTGTGTCTTCTATATCCTTGCTACACGAGGCCCAATTGTTTTAGCATTAGGTAAATTGAAAGAATTACGGCCACAATTGACAAGATCCCGGAGACAACTGATACCCACGATAAGAGTTCAGCATGCCTTTCATGCCACTTGCGTTTCTTAAGTAGATCAAAGGCCTCTCGTGTTAATTCGTAAGTGTTGCCGACATCTGTTTTCTTCAACATCCCAATTCCGACCAGTGTGCCAATTACTGAATCCATGGCGCTTACTTCGTTGTATCCATGATAATGCTGTACTCCTCTCTTGGTGATGTAGGTCTGGCCCTCGCCCCTGCCGTACCCAATTCGGTCACGCATATATGTGGCAAGCCTGCTTCGCCCTACATAAAATTCACTCTGCGGCATACGTGCATTTGCTTTAAGGTCAATAATGTCAAAGTATCCAGCAATTTCGTTTCTCCAGTACCCTCTCACAACTCCAACAGATAACTCCTTTGCAATCTGAACGGCTGTGTCGTACCGAGTAAACTTATCCATTTCTTTCGCCTTCAATTCATTGATCCATACTTCAAACTCCTGTTGCACTTTTGATTTTGTCTCTTGATCAGGAAGTTCTTCGAATTCGATGCTGTGTCGGGCAGCAAACTGTTTCATGCACTTCCTGCGTGATTCAGGTAAGAAATAGTACGCGCTCTTATCTTGCGATTCTTTTGATCTGTATGCATGTATTTCAAGACGCTTCTCTGGATCGCGACCTTCAATTCCCTGGATCTCAATGTAACCGAATTCACCAAGAGCCATTTTGTCCACCAGATCCTGATAATCGTTGTTGATTTCCATCACGCCTCACTCCTCCGCCTAATGATTATGCGCTTGTATTTCCCTCTTCCGCGCAATACCGGGGCATCATATCTATCATGAGGAAGCTTTATGTCATCGAGCATTCCGTCTCCGCCGCGGTCAGTTGTCCAAAGCAACTCAAACTGCTCCGGATTGTGCTTGTTCAAGAACGTAATCGGCACGCCCATCGCCCCATCCCAGTCCATCGGGATATTCACGACCTTCGATACTTCAATTGCGTCATAGTTGTCGTACTTGGGATATTCCTCTCGTGAGTAGCGCTTGAACAAAATCAGTTCCTCGTGGCGCTGCTTGTAATCGAGATTTGTATACCAGCATGCGCTGCCCAGCCTGCCATAAACGACGCCATCGACGATCCGGTAGGCGCTGCCCTCTTTCTTCGTCTCCACTAATTCTTGCGCGTAGTCCGTTGGCACATCAAAGAGCATGTCCTTTCCGCGCGGCGTAATCCCAAGCCACAGTTTATTGTCTTTAATCAGCGGGAAAATCTCCTTGTAAGTTATGGCGTTCTGATGCCCGATAATCAGAAACTTCTTGTCGTACTCAATCAACTGCGCCACGTACTCCCGAAACAGCGAAAAAGGAGGATTCGTCACCACGATGTCGGCCTGCTTCAGCAGCTCGATGCACTCGGCGCTGCGGAAATCGCCATCGCCTTCGAGATAATGTATGCCGATGTCTTCGACTGAAGGCACGCCGGTCGCGTTTTGCGTCCCGTCATATTCCAGCCAGATCGCCCGCTCGGCGTCGTGCTGGCTGAACATGTCCTTCTGTTGATTCTTGTAGCAGGTGGTGATCAGCTTCTTGAGCCCGAGGACGCGGAATTTGTAGGCGAAGTAGTGGAAGAAGTTGCTAACGCGCGGGTCGTCGCAGTTGCAGTAGACGACCGCCCCGCGGAAGTGCGCGGTGTAATGGCGGAGTTCGTTTTCGATGTCGGCGAGCTGGGTGTAGAATTCGTCTTTTTTGTTGGACTTGGCTTGGTGCTGGTTGCAGTTTTTTGCCATGATACACCCCCATCTCCGGCCGCCTGTGTCTACGCGGCGCGGCCCCTTGCCCCCATAAAGAGGGAAGGGGAGTCATGTAATGTATTCTCGCATTGTAAGCCCCTCCCTCGCCCTGGGGTCGCGTAGACACTGACCCGCCGGGGAGGGGATTGGCGTGGGGGTCAGCCTTTGCGGGCGGGCTTGCCAAGGCAAGCCCCTACAGATCTGGGATGGCGGGTGGGGTTGCGGTCAAGACCTTGCAGTTCCTCTGTGTTCTCTGTGGCGCCTCTTTTCCTCTGTGGTGAAATTTCTTTTCGCGGGCTTGCCAAGGCAAGCCCCTACATATTCGCTTCGATTAAACCCCTCCCTCGCCCTGGGGGAGGGGTTTGGGGTGGGGGCTAAGTTAGATTCTGGAAGATGCCGGCCGCGCCCATGCCGCCGCCGATGCACATGGTCACCATGCCGTACTCGCTGCCGCGCCGTTTCATCTCGTTGATGATCTGCACGGTCAATTTGGCCCCCGTGCAGCCCAGCGGATGCCCGAGGGCGATCGCGCCGCCGTTGACGTTAACGATCTCCGGGTTCAATTCCAGCTCGCGCATGACCGCCAGCGACTGCGAGGCGAAGGCTTCGTTCAGCTCAATGATGTCGATGTCGTCCAGGCTCAAGCCGCAGCGCTCCAGGACCTTGGGCACGGCTTTGATGGGACCGACGCCCATGATTTCGGGTCGGACGCCGGCCACCGCGAAGCCCACAAAACGCGCCAGCGGGGTCAAACCCAGGCTTTCGGCTTTCTCGCGCTCCATGACGATGACCGCCGCCGCGCCATCGCTCAAGGGGCTGGAATTGCCGGCCGTCACCGACCCCTTCGGCTTGAAGACCGGCTTCAGGCTGGCGAGCGCTTCAATCGTCGTTTCGCGCCGGAGGTGCTCGTCCTGGTCCAGCGATTTGCGCACGGTCGCGGGCCTGCCATCGCCGCCGACAATCGTCTCTTCCCATTCGAGCGGCACAATCTCGCGCGCGAAAATACCGGCGTCGGTGGCTTCCGCCGCTTTCCGGTGGCTGCGGTAAGCGAATTCGTCCATGTCTTCGCGGCTGATGCCGAATTCGGAGACGACGCGCTCGGCGGTCAAGCCCATGCTCATGTAAACGTTGGGGTCGTTCTCAGCCATGTGCGGATTGGGGCTGAGGTGATGGCCCGTCATCGGCACGGCGGACATGGATTCGGCGCCGCCGGCGATGACGACATCGGCTTGGTCGGCGATGACGCTGTTGGCGGCCAAGGCGATCGTCTGCAAGCCGCTGGAGCAGAAGCGATTGACTGTCTGTCCCGGCGTATCGACCGGAAGCCCCGCGCGCAGGGCGATCACCCGAGCGAAGTTCATGCCTTGCGAGCCCTCGGGCATGGCGCAGCCCATGATCAGATCATCGATAGCGGCGGGATCAAGTTTGCCCGCGGTCTGCCGCATCAAGTCGCCGATGACGGCCGCCGCCATCTCGTCCGAGCGGGCGTTCTTGCTGGCGCCGCGATTGGCTTTGCCCACGGCTGTGCGCGCTGTCGCTACGATGACTGCCTGGCGCATGATGGGTCCTTTCGTATCTTGCGTACTCTTATCTTAGCGAATATCGGCGCGGGGTCAATGCGGCGCGGGCTGTGGTATGATGGTGGCGCGATGAGAATAGGGTGATGTAATGGGCAAGAATCTGGCGTTGAAGTCATTCCGGCTGAAGAATTTCAAGGCGATTCGGGATAGTGGCGTCGTCAAGTTTACGCCGCTGACGGTGTTGATTGGGGATAACGGGTCTGGCAAGAGCAGTCTGGTGGAGGGCTTGCAGACCTACCAGCGGATCGTAACTGATGGCCTAGACTCAGCAATGGGGATGTGGCAGGGATTCGAATTCATTCGCAATGCGGCTGCGGCCCAACAATTCTCTCGATCCGATGTTCGCAGTCACAAGTTCAAAAGCGCGATTTCGTTCCGCGCGGGACATCTCGTCAAAATGCGCGATGCGCCTCTTTTCGGACAGCAGCAGTTCGCGCACACTCATTCCTTTTCCGTTACAGACAATCCGATTGACGGGCAGATACTTATCTTCAACGAGAGTCTCAACATTAGTGGCAAGACTGTAGCAACCAGAAACGCAAGCGGTGAAGTGTTCGATTCTGAAAAACGAAGAATCACAAGCATGTATCACTTGCCCGATTCTTTACCAGAAGAAGTCAGGCCGAATCGATTAGACAATGGAATTTCTTTTTTGAGCGCGCTTAACCATCATCCAAGTACACACGATTGGGTTTCGGCATGGCAGTTCGCTGAGCTCAACCCGTCATCCATGCTACTTCCGTACAGACTCAGGCGCAGCCGCAGACATATTCGACTCCACGCCTCTGGGTCAAACATTGCCCAGTATCTGCTTGATATTCGCGACCGAGACAAGTTGGCATATGATAGCATTATTGAAACCGTTCAATATGTTCTTCCCTACATGAAAGACATGCAGCCGACGATGACAACGGAATTGAACCGGTCTGTCTATTTGCAAATGGCGGAATCAGAGTTCAAAATACCGGGCTGGCTGCTCTCAACCGGTACGCTAAGAATCCTGTGTTTGCTTGCGTTATTCCGTCATCCCGAGCCGCCGCCACTGGTCATCATTGAAGAACTAGAAAATGGACTGGATCCGCGGACTATTCACCTCATTGTAGAAGAATTGCGCAACGTCGTAGAAAGCGGAAGATCCCAAGTCATCGTGACCACACACTCGCCGTACTTGCTGGATCTGCTGCCGCTGTGGTCGATCGTGCTGGTGGAACGAGAAGATGACAAGGGACCTGTATTCTTCCGTCCCGCCGAGCAGCCTGAACTTGATAGCTGGCTGGAGCGATTTGGTCCAGGCAAGCTGTACACCATGCAGGGCCTTCGTATCGGGGCAAGCCAATGAAGTTGGGCTTGATTGTTGAAGGATTGCCCGATCTTAAAGTGCTGGAATACTTGGCGAAACGGATCAATCCAGAAATCCGAGTTGTGTCTCGTACCCTTGGAAAGAAGCCGGATTTGATTGCTGATTGTGGAGAGATAGCAAAGCTTTTGCTGGAACTCGGCTGTGATCGCGTCATCATTGTTTGGGATCTGTTCCCAGCTGAATGGGAAAACCCTGTCAGAACGAAACAGTTGAGCACGACGAAAACCAGGCCCGAGTGTGGGCAAGATCGTAAGCGAATTGAGAATGAGCTTGAGACAGCTACTATTGATCTTGCTCGCGTGTGCCTCGTGTGTATTGACGCAATGCTTGAAACTTGGCTTCTTACAGACATAAGAGCCGTAAATGCTGTACTCTCTACAAAGACGCGCAGGGCAAACGTCAAGACTCCGCCAAGGCTAGAACGCAATCAAGACCCCAAGACCCTGATGATCAATATCTTTCGTCGCGAAGGACGAGGACAAAAAACGGCTTACAGCGACGTAGACGATGCAATAAAAATCGCGAAGGCAATCCCTAAAGATAGCAGGGACTTAAGAAGATTGCGCAAGCACGATTCATTTGTCCAATTTGCTCGCTGCATTGCAAACGATAAGGCAGCGAGCCAACTCTCGTCTTAATTCCGCAGCGGCTTATTCGTCCGCAACATGTGCATAATGCGGTCCTGCGTCTTCGGCTCCATCATCAAGCTCAGGAAAGCCTCCCGCTCCCGATCGAGCAGGTATTGCTGATCCACCCACTGCGGCGCGGCCAGCGCGGCGCCCGTCAGTATGTAAGCCAGCTTCTTCGCGATCAAGGCATCGTGTTCGCTGGCGTACCCCGCTTCCTGGAAGCCCGCGATCGCCAGCAGCAGCGCGGCATAAGCGTCGCGCCCGGCCGCGTAGACCTTTTCCGGCTTTCGCGGCGTATAAGTCGCGCTCAATGCCAGCGCCAGCGACTTGGCTTCGCCCAGCAGATGCGCGCGGTTCATCACGATTCGGTCCGTCGGCGCCAGCAAGCCCAGGGCCTTCGCTTCCTTCGCGCTGCCGCTGACCTTCGCGGTCGCAATCGTCTCGAATGCCCTTTGCAGGCCCGGCAGCACATCGTCCGCGCCCGCTTCCGCCAGCGGATTCACCAGCCGCCGCAGCAGCTCTTTACAGCCGCCGCCAGCCGGTATCAAGCCGACGCCGACCTCGACCAAGCCCATGTACAGCTCGGCATGCGCCACCACAGCGGTCCCCGCCATCACCAATTCCGCGCCGCCGCCCAGCGCCATATTGTGCGCGGCCACGACCACCGGCTTTGGCGCGTGCCGCAGCGCCTGCGTCAAGTCCTGCATGGCGGCCAGGGCCTTCGCTATGCCTTCCACGCCCGCCATTAGCGCCGCTGGATCGAGATTCGCGCCGATGGAGAAGCGCTCGCCATCGTTGCCAATGACCAGCGCCTTGCGATCATCTTGCGCGAGCAGCTCCAGCGCCTTCCAGCCGGACTCGATCAGACCGGGCGTGATGCTGTTGTGCTTGGTCGTGAATTCCCAGAGCAGGACGCCATCGCCCATGTCATGCACCGCGCCGTCGCCATTGCCGGTGATTTCGGCGCCAGACGCGCGCAGATCGGCGACAGTGACCTCGCGCGGATCTTTCTCGAGCGGCAGATAAGCCCGCGCTTGCGGACTATAGTAGCCGACCACCTTGCCGCCGGCGCCACGCTGGTAAAAGGCGGGGTTGCCATCCGCGACCATCCGCTTGACCCAGTCAGCGACCGGATAGCCATCGCCTTCGAAGCGCTCGATTGTCGCGCCGACGCCAATCGCGTCCCAGATCTCGAAAGGCCCCATTTGATGCGCGAAACCCCATTTCTGCGCGTTATCGACATTGACGATGCTGTCGGTGATTTCCGGCACGCGCTGGGAGGCGTAGGCCAGCAGAAAGGCGTGCAGGTGATAGAGGTATCGCCCGGCGCGGTCATCGGCGTTGATAAGCAGACGAATGCGCTCGCCCAGCGGCTCGACCTTGCGGTATTTACCGACGCTGTCGAAGCGAGGTTTGCTGGGCGGCTCATATTCCAGCGTGTCCAGATTCAGCGCCCATAACGCTTTCTCTCCGCCTTCGCGCCGCAGGTGGTAGAAGCCGCGGGCCGTCTTGCGCCCCAGCCAGCCACGCTTCAGCAGCTCATCCGATAGCGCGGCATTTTTCTTGTGCATCAGCAGCTCGCGGGCGGGGTCATCGGGGATGGCGTGATAGAGATTACGCGCCACGCCAACCGCGATGTCGAAGCCGACCAAATCGTTCAGGCTGAAGGTCGCCGTCTTCGGGCGGCCGATGAGCGGGCCAGTCAAGGCGTCGACTTCTTCGACCGTGTAACCATGATCGAGGGCGTAATTGGTCGCCTGCATGCCAGACATCGACATGAAGCGGTTGCCGATGAAATTGGGCCTGTCTTTGCAGAGGACGGTCCCCTTGCCCAGCGTCTCCGCGCCGAAACGCAGCATAAAATCGGCGATTGCCGAATCCGTGCTCGCGTGCGGGATGATCTCCAGCAGGCGCAGATACCGCGGCGGATTGAAGAAGTGCGTCCCCAGGAAGCGCCGCGTGAAATGGTCCGGCAAGCCGGCGGCGATGCTGGCGATGGGAATGCCCGAGGTGTTGGTGGTGACGATGGCGTCATCGCGAACAATCTCGACCAGCCGCGCCATCAGCCCGCGCTTGATCTCCAGATTCTCCACGACGGCTTCGATGATCCAATCGGCGTCGCCCGCGCTCTCCAGATCGTCTTCGATATTGCCGATGCGGATATTGGCGAGGTCGTCAGGGCTGTAAAGCGGTGGCGGACGCATTCTGCCCAGCGCCTTGAGATTGCCGGCGACGACGCTGTTGCGGACCCGCGCCCCATCGGCCGATGACGTGTCGGCGGGCGGGATATCGAGCAAAAGCGTCTCTATGCCAACGCCAGCCAATAGCGAGGCGATGCCGCCCCCCATCGTGCCTGAGCCGATTACCGCCGCTTTCTTGATTTCCAATGCCATGTGCGCCTTCGCCTTTCGCCCCGTAGAATGCGTGTAGGGACGAGCCGGCGGCTCGCCCGTCAAGCGAAATTCCTTGCTAGCGGGCGTTTTAGCGAATCGCCCGTACACGTGCTAGGGAGTGAGGTTTCATCAAGACAGAGACAGAGATGCTTTTCATTTCACACTGTCGCACGATGCTCACCACGGCAGCTCGCTCCCGTCATATTGGAAGAATTTGCCATTGTCCGCGGGCGTCAAGCCATTGACGAGCCGGCGCAGCGCCTTGCCCGATTCCTCTGGCGCGAGCGACGCGCTCGGCCCGCCCATGTCCGTCCGCACCCAGCCAGGATTGACGGCGACGGCGCCGACGCCCCTCATCGCGCTGTCAAAAGCCAGAACCCGCGCCGCCATGTTCATCGCCGCCTTGCTCATGCGATAGGCGTAGGATGTGCCGTCCGCCCGCGCCAGCGAGCCCATGCCGGAAGAGATCATGACCACGCGGGGATTCTTGCCGTTTTTCAATAAATCGCGAAAAGCCTGCGTGACGATGAGCGGGGCGACCGCGTTGGTCGTGATGACGCGCCCGACTTCAGACGCGGTCAGCTGCCCCAAGACGCGCCCGCCCTCGTCGCCGCCGATGCCGGCATTGTTGATCAGCAGATCAAGCGCCTCAGTCTGTGCGGCGACCACCTTGACCGCCGCGTTTATCGACGCCTTATCATCGACATCCAGCCGCAAGACAGTGAGGCGACCCGGATGCTGGCGCGCCAGGTCCTTGAGGGCGTCGGCGCTCTCGGGCTGGCGGCAGGTGGCGAAAATGAGACTATCGTCAATGAGAAGCTGCCGCGTCAGCGCGAAGCCGATGCCGCGGTTGGCGCCGGTGATGAGGATCTTTTGCATGACTTGTATTCACTCGCTATCAATTTGCTCGTTAAAGGCGTCTTATACGGGCTCAAATTCGCGCAAGCTGTCGGCGTCGAACTCGAATACACTGTATTCTTGCCGCCTGACGCCGATTTCGTATTCGAAAAGATAATCTATAAGTCTTGCGCCGTCGATCAACGTAATGGGCGCCGCATTTGGCACAATCGCGATGTCTTTCGCTTGTTTCGTGAACCCGCCAGTCGTGATGATAGAGCCACGCACGGCTTCGAATTCAGGTAACGCAAGCGAGCCACGCAACTGATTGACGACGGGTTGGCCGATATTGCTCTTTTGGCGCTTGACCTGGATGACTTCGTTCACTTTGGCAATGCCCATTTCGATTTCGGCAGTGACGTCCACGCCCTTATCGTTGCTGGCGGCTGTCACCACAACGTTGTCGTAGCCCATTTCTTCCAGCAGTCGCTTGATAAGATGCTCGAACTGATACGGATTCATGGTTTGCAGGTGATGTTTCAGCCGCTCGCGGGCTGTTGCGTCTTGCTGGGCTGCCAGCTGGAAGATGTTGAACTGCTTATTCTCGCGCGGGTTCGGCGCTGTGTCAGGCGAACCATCTGGAATCCTTTTGTCGTCAATGGTCAGCGCGCCGAAATGCTCAAGGTAGTCCCAGCCATGAATTGTAATCCGATAACTTCGCCCGGTTTTCTCAATGAGATCGCGCTGGAGCAGATTCTCAAGTCGCCTGCCTAACGCATCCTTGACGCTCCCGTCGGTCCGCCAAGTTGTATGGGTGTGGCAAAACCGCCGGAATCCGTCAAAAATCTGCTGCCGTTGCGCAGGGCTTTTGGCGGCGATTTCAGACAGAATCACCAGGATGCCGTCGTAGTCGTCCATTCGCGCGAGTTGTTCTGCGTCGTTTTCAAGAAACTTTCTTCCCGCTTCGGTAAGGGCAATCCTGTCGTCTGAATAGACGATTAACTTATGTGTCTCACAGATCGAGAGGTGACCCCGACAATAGCGCGGGTTTATGACTTGATCCGAATCCGTCCATAGCCGAAGAGCAAGGATTCTGTCATCTCCGTGGAGCCTATCCGGAATCCATGCGCCCGGATCTGACCAATTGACCGGACTTTGCGGCGTTCCAGTTTGCCCCAGGACTGTGTCAATCATCGCTCTAAGCTGCCGGTAACTCGTGCCTTCGACAGTTCGCAAGAAGCACTGAGCGTCGGAAAAAGACGGAAGCCAAGCCGTCAAGGATCTTCGTTGCGCCATTGAGCCTACTCCTTTTTCAGCGCCGCCAGCCATGTATCCACCATGACGTCCGCGATCTCCTCGCCGCTCAGCCGCCCGCCAGCGCGAAACCAGACGCCAACCCAGTTGTGCGCGCCCAGGATCGCCTTCGTCACGATATCGGCGTCCACCTCGCGAAACTCCCCCGCCGCGACGCCCGCCAGCAGCGCCTCGTGGAAGAGCCCCTCAAAGTAATCGCGCCGGACGAAGAACTCGTCCCGCCGCGCGACGAACTCCGCCAATGCCGCCTCGTCGCCGTTCTTGCCGCTGGGGTTCAGCACCGCGCGAATCTCGAAGACCATGGCCGCGCCAATCGCCACGTTGCCGGTAACGCTGATGACATGCGAGCGAATCATGCCCGCCAGTTTTTCAGCGCCGGTCATGTCGGACGAAGCGATCGCTTCCAGCTTGGCGATCGTCATGTCCATGCCAAACTCGAGCACGCTGAGCAAAAGAAAGTCCTTATTCTTGAAATGATGATAGAGGCTGGCGGCGGTCAGGTTCACCTGCGCCGCGATGTCTTTCATGGTCGTGGCGTCGTAGCCTTTGCGGTGGAGCGCCTCGGCGGCCGCCCAGAGGATATCTTCGCGGTCGACCGTTTGATCAGCCGGTTTTCGCGCCAACTCGCCGCTCCTTCGCTCGCCGCCACCAATCGAAACGCCTTTCGATTTTAGATTAGGCTCTTTGAGGATTGTAGGGGCGACTTTGCAAGTCTCCTGAATGGAAACAAACATCATTATGCGCGCTCTACGGATTCGCCCCGTCACTTAAGGCACAGAAACCAATTGAGCTGTCATATCTATTGCTATCATCGCTTCCGACGGTGGCGTCAAAGGCGCTTGGCCGCGCGGAACGATGACCTATCCTCCGCGCGGCGCAGACGGCGCTACAATTCTGCCGCGAAGCCACTATAATGACCGCCGATCGCGATTGCTCGCCGCGAGGACGCATGCGCAGCCCAGCCTGGTCCAGCTTCGACCTGATCTTCTTCGACTGCGACAGCACGCTCTCCGCCATTGAGGGCATCGACGAGCTGGCGCGCCTGAAGGGAAAAGCCGAGCGCGTCGGGCTTTTGACGAACAAAGCCATGGATGGCGAGCTGGACTTGGCCGACGTCTACGGCAAGCGTCTGCGCGCCATCAAGCCGACGCGCGCCCAACTGAAAGCGGTGGAGCAGCGTTATTGGGAAACCGCGGTCGAGGACGCGCCCGCCCTCATCGCGGCCCTGCAAGCCTTGGGCAAGCCAGTCTTCATCATCAGCGGCGGCTTGATCGACGCCGTCAAGGGTTTCGGGCGGCGGCTGGGCATCGCGCCCGAGCGCATCCGCGCCGTCGAGCTGGAGTACAACGAGCTCTCCGGGCGCTGGTGGGAGTACGCCGAGCCGCAGGCGCAGCAGGCAAAGGCTTATCTGGACTACGGCGCCGGCCCGCTGACGGCATCCAGCGGCAAATCGGCCGTCATCAGCGAGCTGGCGGGCGCGCGGCACGGGCGGCGCTTGATGATTGGCGATGGCGCGTCCGACCTGGCGACCAAGCCCGATGTCGATCTCTTCGTCGGCTATGGCGGCGTGGTCGCGCGCGAGACGGTCAAGGCCGGGGCGGATCTCTTCCTGCGCTGCCCGTCGCTGGCGCCAGTTCTGCCCCTGGCGGCCGGGCGCCGCGGCTGGCAAAGGCTGCGCGGCACGGCGCACGAAGCGCTGTATCGAAAGGGAATTCTGCTGGCGCTGGAACAAGACGCGCTCCATTTCCGCGACGCGCGCCTCCGAGACCGATTCGTTAAGGCATACGAGGACCTCATTTGAGCATGGACTTTAAGGCGATAATCTTTGATATGGACGGCTTGCTGGTCGACTCCGAGCCGGTCTGGCTTGAAGTCGAAGTCGGCTTGCTCGAGTCCTGTGGCTACCGCTTTTCCGCTGAGCTGCGCGAGATGTGCGTCGGCATGCGCGTGGACGAATTCGCCGCCATCCTGAAGCGTCACTATCCCAAACTGGGCGAGTCGCCGGCCGCCATCGAGAAGGCGATCACGGATGGCATGTTAAGCCTGCCGCCCGGCCGCATCCTGGCGATGCCCGGCGCCGATGCCCTGGTCAATTATTTCGCCGAGCTGGGGATTCCGCGCGCGATCGCCTCCAGTTCGTCACAGGCGATCATCGAGCATTTCGTCACGCTGATGGGCTGGGACGTGTTGATCCCGCAGCGCTATTCGGCCGAGTTCATGCCGCGCGGCAAGCCCGCCCCTGATATCTATCTGCATGCGGCCGAGCGGCTGGGCTGCCCGCCTGAAACCTGCCTGGCGCTGGAAGACAGCCCGGCCGGCACACAGGCGGCGCTGGCGGCCGGCATGACCTGCTTCACCGTGCCCGATCGCTCGCATTCGAGCCCCGCCGACTTCGCCGACATCAACGACCGGGTGTTCGGCAGCCTGCATGAGGTCATGCGGGAAATCAGAACAAAGAGGCTCTTCGCGTGAGCCGACAGCATATCGTGGTCGCCACCGACCTCAACGCCGAGAGCATCGCGCGGCTGAAAGCCTGCGCCGGCTTTGAGGTCGCCATCGTGCCGCCGAAAACCGCCAGCGTCCGCGCCGCCCTGCAAGACGCGACCGCCATCATCACGCGCTCGGATTTCAAGCTGGACGCGCCGCTGCTCGAGCATGCGCCGAAGCTGAAGCTGATCGCGCGCATGTCGGCCGGGCTGACCGGCATCGACATCGACTGCGCCACCGAGCGCGGCATCCTGGTCATGAACGCGCCGGGCGTCAGCGCCATTGCCGCCGCCGAGCACACCCTGACCCTGATGCTGGCGCTCAATCGCAATCTGCCGGCCGTACACGAGAGCCTGCGCGAGGGCTGGTGGCTCTTCGACCGCGGGCAGCAGGTCGGCGCGCAGCTGCATGGCAAGACGATCGGCCTCGTCGGGCTCGGGCGCGTCGGGCAGCGGGTCGCTCAGCTCTGCCTGGCGCTGGGCATGACCGTTCTCGCCTACGACCCCTACATCCGCGAGGAGCAGGTCAGCGAAGCGCGCGTCCAGCTCGTCAGCCTGCCAGAATTACTGGGCGCCTCTGATTACGTCAGCATGCACGTGCCAGCCACCAAGGAGACGGTCAACTTCCTTGACGCGGAGTCGCTGAAGCAAATGAAACGCGGCGCTCGCTTCATCAATACGGCGCACGGCGGCATCATCAAAGAATCCCTGCTGGCGGAAGCGCTGCTGGACGGGCGTTTGGGCGGGGTGGCGCTGGACGTCTGGAACGAAGAGCCGCCTTTCAACAGCCCGCTTATCGGCATGGACAAGGTGGTTCACACGCCGCATATCGGCGACAACACCGCGGAAGCGCGGCAAGACCTGTCACTGCGGATCGTCCAGCAGGTCATCGACGCCCTGAGCGACCGCGATTATCGCAATGTCGTCAATATGCCGCTGCTGCCGGGCCTCTCCTATGAAGAAATTCGCCCCTATATGCAGCTGGCGGAGAGCATCGGCGCGCTGCAGCACGTCCTGGCGCGCAGCCCGATTCAGCGCGTCGCCATCGAAATCATCGGCGACGACATGAACGGACTGATCAAGCCGATGACGGTCGGCATCCTCAAGGGCTTGCTGCGCCCCATCCTGGGCGAGAGCGTCAGCGTCGTCAACGCGCCTTTGCGGGCGGCGCAGCTTGGCTGGCAAATCACGCAGGCCAAGGGCATCAAGATCAGCGAATACCGCAACGTCATCACCTGCCAGGTCACGCTGGAAGATGGCGACGAGATCAGCATCGCCGGCGCCCTGCTCGACCGGCAGAAGCCCTATATCTTGCAGATCAACGACTACCGCATTCACTTCGAGCCGCGCGGGCATCTGCTCATCATGGGCAGCTACGACAAGCCGGGCGTGATTGGGCGGGTCGGCAGCTTGATGGCGGAGCACGGCGTCAATATCGCCAGCTGGCATACCGGGCGGGCGGCCCCCGGCGGGCATACGCTGACCGCGCTAACCTTTGATGAAGCGCTGCCGGAAGCGGTGATGGCGGGCCTGCGTCGGCAGGATTTCATCCGCCACGTGCATCAGCTGCGGATTTAGGGAACAACTGCGTTATACTGAAAACAACAAGCCAAATGGAGCGCGCCTTGATAAAGCAAACGACTATAGATCTGCCGCTGGCCACCATCCGCGAATACTGCGCGAATCAGCCCATTCGACGCCTGTCGGTCTTCGGTTCGGCGCTGCGCGGGGATATGCGCGTCGATAGCGACCTTGACTTGCTGGTCGAGTACGAGGCCGGGGCGCGAATTGGCTTGGCGTTCTTCCAGCACATGGTTGACTTGAGCGAGATTATCGGTCGAGATGTCGATCTGAGAACAAAGGAAGATTTGAGCCGCCATTTCAGACAGGCGGTTTGTGACGAAGCGAGACTTATCTTTGAAGCCCAGCCCGGAAAATGACCGCTCAGCGTCGCACCACCGTGACCCCGCAAATAGCGATCGCGACCGGACGGTAATCAAACATCGTAGCCCCTCATTCGCGCCTGCGTCTTCATGCCACGGGGCCAATACCCAGTTTCAATTGACAACTCAATAAAGCACTTCCACATCTTGTCGCCAATTTCGCGCAATACCGTATGAAAGCTCCGCGGGACAGGCTTTTCTCTCAGCACGAAAACCTCGCGGAAGTATGTCTCGGAACAAATCAGTAGCAACTTCGTCCAAGTACAATAAGCCTTGATCTTTGACCGACTCGTTCTCATCATTGACCTGCTCATATTCGCTCATGTGGAGCGTATGCTAGCGTCAAGCGCCACGCTGTGTCAAGTTTCCTCTCGCAAGGGGAGTGTCTATTTTGATGGATATTGCTCGCCTCACAAACGATAAGTAGGAGCGACTCTGTGAGTCGCCCACTAAAGCAATCTCTGAATTCGGGCGACTTACAAAGTCGCCCCTACACAAACTCCTGCGCGAGCCGTGTCCACCATATTTGGCACTGCCCTCGCAAGTCAATCCAGGTGGCTCTTGATATTCAGCGCCACCTCCTTGCTGATGCCAGTGACCGCCGAGAGCTCCGCCACGCTCGCGCCCTTGATGGCGTCGATTGAATTCTCGAAGTGCTTCAGCAAGACCTTGCGCCGCTTCGGCCCGACGCCGGGGATCGTCTCCAGGCGGCTGGCCATGCCCTGTTTGCGGCGCCGCGAGCGGTGGCTGGTGATGGCGAAGCGATGAGCTTCATCGCGGACGCGCTGCACGAGATACAAGGCTTCGCTGCGGCGCGGAAGCAAGATGGGATCCGCCTGCGCCGGCACGAAAATTTCTTCGATGCGCTTCGCCAGCGCGGCCAGCGGCACGCGATCGGCGAGCCCGAACTCGGCCAAGACGTTCTTCGCCACGTTGAGCTGCCCCAGCCCGCCATCTATCAGCAGCAGATCGGGCAGCCGGCGCCAGGTTTCGTCTTTGTCCGCGCCATCGGGAGCGCGCTCGGTTTCGGCTTCGGCGGCGCGCTTCCAACGCAGGAAACGGCGAGTCAGCGCTTCATTCATCGACTGATAATCGTCCGAGCCGCTATGCGACACCGTACGGATGTTGAAGCGGCGATATTCGCTTTTGCGGGCGCCCCCGCGCGTGAACACCACCCGGCTCGCCACGATCGCCGTGCCTTGGGTCGTGCTGACGTCGAAGCATTCGATGCGGTTGGGGATGCGCGGCAGCTTCAGCGCTTCCTGCAATTCCGCCATCGCCCGCTCGTGCTTCGTGGCGTCGGCTTCGTATTGGGCGCGCATCATTTGCAGGCTCTCCAGGGCGTTCTCCTGCGCCAGCCCGATCAGCTTCCGTTTATCGCCCCGCTGCGGCACGTGAATCGTCACTTTTGAGCCGGCCCGTTTGTCGCTTAGCCAGCGTTCGAGGATGCGCGCTTCTTCCACCTCGTGCGGCAGAATGAGCTCGCGCGGGATGGCGCTGGACGCGGCGTAAAACTGGCTGATGAACTGCTCAAGCACGGCGGCGTCGCTCTCGCCTTCGGTATTGCCCATCGCGCGCGAATCGCTGCCGATGAGCTTGCCGTTGCGGATGAACATGATCTGCACGGTGGCGTCGCGTTCGTCGCGGGCCAGGGCGATGACGTCATGGTCGGTCATGCGCGCCCCGACCGCTTTATGCTTCTTGGTGATGAAGTCGATCGCCCAGAGTTGATCGCGGATGCCGGCCGCCGCCTCGAAGTTCAGCGCGGCCGACTGGCGCTGCATCTCGTTCTTCAGCCGCCGGCGCACGTTCTCCGCGCGTCCGCCCAATACGTCCATCAGCTCCTGAATCATGAAACGGTATTCGTCGCGATCCACGGTGCCGATGCAGGGCGCGTTGCAGAGCTTGATGTCGTGAAAGAGGCAGGCGCGCTCGTCCTCGCCGGTGATTTCGCGGTCGCAGGTCAAATAAGGAAAAGCTTTGCGCAGATCCCGCAAGGTCTTCTGCACCACCCACATCGCGGAATACGGACCAAAATAACGCGAGCCATCATCGACGACGCGGCGCGTCGTCTCCACTTTCGGGAAGGCGTCGCCCCAGCCCACGCGGATGTAGGGGTAGCGCTTATCGTCCTTGAGCTCGATGTTAAAGCGCGGCTTGTGCTTCTTGATCAGGGTCTCTTCCAGGATCAGCGCCTTGACTTCGTTCTCCGTGATGATGAAATCGATGTCCTCGACCAGTCCGCGCATCCGCAGGGTCTTGCTGTTGCCATCAGCTTGCGTGGTGAAATAGCTGCGGACGCGATTGCGCAGGCGCTTGGCTTTGCCCACGTAAATGACCTTGCCCGCGCCATTCTTCAGCAAGTAGACGCCGGGCTTGGCGGGCAGGTGCTTGAGGATCGTCTCGATGTGAGCCGGCTTCTGATAGCGCATGAATGGCGAATCGGCAGTTTCGATGCGGCGGAACATACCTGATTTTAGCATGATTCGCCGACGCGCCCACAGCCACTCGCGCTCTGTAGACGTCCGCGTCGCAACGCGACCGCCCACGCAAAACGATTCGTGTTGGTTAAGGGCGAGTCACCGCCTCGCCCCTACAGATCGTCATCAAATGACAAAGCTGTAGGGGCGTTACGCTGTAACGCCCGCCGCCCACCGCCCAAATGCCCGACCAACCAACATACCGTAGACACGCGCGCCGCCCCTGCAAGGCTTGTCCGATACTCCGAAATTGACACCCCTATCCCCGACCGCCAGTGTCTACGCGCACCTGTCTCGCCCTCCCGCCTGTCTCGCCCTCCCGCCGACGCGCGATCTGTAGGGGCGAGCCGGTGGCTCGTCCCGCTCGCTGCACAACCAGAAGCTGGCGGAAAACCGTCAGTATCGGACAAGCCCTACAGATGGAATTCACGCGCGGGGTTGCGACCGCGGGCGGCCTGGCGCCCACGGCCAGCATGGCGCGCGCGGCCTGCGTTACAATCGGACTATGCCAGTCACCTCCGAAGCGCCCATGACGCGACATAGGCCCGTCCTGCTCCAGCCCGTGATTGACGCGCTGCGCCCGGGCCGGCGCGATGTCAAACGCCTCATCGATGGCACGGTCGGCGGCGGCGGACATGCGCTGGCGCTGCTGCGCGCCGGAATCAATGAAGCGCTCGGCCTCGACCTCGACAAGCGCGCCCTCGTCCACGCCGGAAAGCGACTGCTGGAATGCGGCGACCGCGCCCGCCTGGTTCACGGCAGCTACGTCGACATGGCGGCGGAAGCGCAGTCTATCGGCTGGGAGCGCGTCGACGCCATTCTGCTGGATTTGGGCTTGTCGTCGCTGCAGCTTGATGATGCCGCGCGAGGCTTTGCGTTTCGCTTCGACGCGCCCCTCGATATGCGCTTTGACAGCGGCGGCAAAGGACCGACTGCGCGCGATCTGGTTAATCGATTGTCGCTCGCGGAACTGGCGGATATATTCTATCGTTACGGCGACGAGCGACACTCCCGCCAAATCGCCAAAGCAATCATCGCCCAGCGCCCAATTCACACAACCGCGCAGCTGGCCGACCTGGTGGCGCGCGCAAAGCCAGCAAGGACGCGCCCGCCAAAGACTCATCCGGCGACGACGGTCTTCCAGGCCCTGCGCATCGCCGTGAACCGCGAGCTGGAAGCCATCGAAGCGGTCATCCCCATCGCCATCGATCTCTTGCGCCCCGGCGGCCGCCTGGCCGTCATCAGCTTTCACAGCCTGGAAGACCGCATCGTCAAGCGGCGTTTCCGGGCGCTCTCGACATCGGTGCAAGCGCCGCCCGGCATGGCCTCCATTGAAGCGCGAGACGCGCAGGTCCGGCTGGTCAATCGCAAGCCGATCCAGCCCGATGCCGCCGAAATCGCCGCCAACCCGCGCAGCCGCAGCGCCAGGCTCCGCGTCGTGGAAAAGCTGGAACGCGCTTGATGCCGAGTTGCGGGATATCCCATTCCGAATACATTAGTAAGCACGTTTCGCGCGAATGTCGGCGGTGGCGCGCCGCCTGACGCAATTCAACGGTCTATGTCGCAAACCTGGTTCCAGCACACCTTCAGCCGCAAGCGTTTTCGCACGCGCAATCAGGCGACGGCGATGGCGATCCTGGGCGTCGCTGTGCTGCTGATTCTCGGCAGCCTTTACCTCTCGCAGGTGGCGTCCTTCGCCATCACCAACCGCGAGATCGAAGACTTGATCAGCCGCCGCGACCAGCTAAAACGCCAGAATGAACAGCTCATCGGCGAGATCGCCAGCTTCCGCACCCTGCCTCGCCTCTACGCGCGCGCCGTCGAGATCGGCTTCCGCCCGGCCACCAACAACGACATCGATTACCTCATCATCGAGGGCTACAATCCACAGCGCGACAAGCCCACGCCGGACTCGGGCGCGTCAAGCCCGCTGGAGGCGGCGGCGCCAGCCTATGACGAGACCTTCGGCGGCTGGCTGGGCGCGCAGTTCCGTCTCATCCGTCAGCAATTTGAATCTTTCGGCAGCTAGGGCGAGCGCGCACTCCGATGCAGACACCGTCATCACAGCAATCGACCATCCAGGCGCGGCTGCCATTCGTGGCGATCTTCCTGATCTTGATGGCCGCCTACCTCGTCATCAACCTGGCGAATTTCCAATTCTTTCCGCGGTCCGTGCGCCAAGAGCTGGAGAAGATCGGCAGCGCGGTGACGAATACGACCCTGCGCGTGCCGGCCGAGCGCGGCTTGATCTTCGACCGCGACGGCGAGCCCCTCGCCTTCAACATCGTCCAATATCGCCTCGGCGTCAGCCCCGTCCTGGTCGCCGATAACCAGGCGCTGACCGACTCCCTGGTCGCCATCCTGGGCCTGGACGAATTCGAGATTTACCAGAAAGTCAGCAGCCAGAAGGTCTGGGAGTTCGTCGCGGGCCCCATATCGGCGGAGCGGGGCCAGGCGATCGCGGCGCTGGACGAGATCGCGCTCGGGCTGGAAGAGATCCCCAAGCGCTTTTATCCGCAAGGGACGCTGGCGGCGCATGTCATCGGCATCGTCCTGGATGAAGGCCTGGTGGGCTCGCTCGGCGTCGAAGGCGCCTATAACGACACGCTCTCCGGGCGCGTCCTCGATCTGTCGATCAGCAACGTCCCCTTGGGCTTGCCCGAAGACCGCCCCCCCGAACAGCGCGGCAAGGATATCGTCCTGACGCTGGACCGCGACCTGCAATTCTGGGTCGAGAGCGAACTGACCCGCGCCGTGGAAGATCAGCAAGCCTACCGCGGCACGGCGATCGTGATGGACCCGCGCAATGGCGACGTCCTGGCGCTGGCGAACACGCCAACGATGGACCCCAACAATTTTCTGGATATTGAAGACCCGAGCCTCTTGGAGAACCCGGCCGTGCAGGACGCTTACGAGCCCGGCTCCATCATGCAGGCGATCACCGTGGCCAGCGCCTTGGAGACGGGCGCGATCTCGCCTTTCTGGACCTACAACGACAGCGGCCAGCTGGAAGTGGGCGGGCAAGAGATTTATAATCGGCACTTCCAGGCGCATGGCACAGCCGACGCCGCCACCGTCTTGATCCGCTCGCTGAACGCCGGCGCGGCCACCATCGGGCTGCAGATGGGCGCCGAGACCTTCTACAGCATGATGCGCGCTTTCGGCTTCGGGCAGCCCACCGGCGTCGGTCTCTTCGCCGAAGAAGCGGGCGAGCTGAAGATCCCCGGCGATACCAACTGGAACGAGAGTTACCTCGGCTACAACAGTTTTGGGCAGGATCTCAAGGCGACCTCCATGCAGCTGATCACAGCTTTCAGCGCGCTCGCCAACGACGGCGTCATGCGGCAGCCGCGCATCGTCCGCCAGGTCATCGGCGACGACGGCGTGGAAGAGGCGCGCCCCACGACCGTGCGCCGCGTCGTCTCGGCCGAGACCGCCGCCATCGTCCGCGATCTGCTGATCCGCGTCGTGCGCGAGGGGGCGCCGGGGGCCTTCATGCGCGGATACGCCATCGCCGGCAAGCCAGGCACCGCCTGGATCTCGACCGCCGTAGGCCAGGAATATGGCGAACACTCCACGATCGTGACCTTCATCGGCATGCTGCCCGCCCACGATCCCCAGGCGGTTGTTCTGGTCAAGCTCGACCGGCCCAAGGAATATTATGGATACGCCGTAACCCCGCATGTCTTCAAGCGCATCGCCGACCGGCTTGTCATTCTGCTCGAAATACCCGATGATGAAGTGCGCAATCGGCTGGAAGCGGCCCGCGCCGACCTCAGCGCGGACGAAAGCCAGGATTAAGGCGATATGGACGGGCAATTACCGCTGGCGCTAAGCGTAGGAGGCGCGACCTTTCTACTGGGCGTGATTTGGGGCGGTCCCTTCATCGAGATCCTGAATCGCTTCAAGCTGGGCAAGCAGATCCGCGCCGAATTGATGGACAGCCACCACGCGCGCAAAATCGGCACGCCAACGATGGGCGGCATCATGATTATCCTGCCCGCCATCGCCGTCACCCTGGCGCTGAACATCTCGCGCATCGTCGAGGTAGGCGAGGGGCGCAGCATCCTCCTGCCGCTGATCGTGCTGATTGGCTTTGCCCTGCTGGGCGTGATTGACGACTGGGAAGGCATTCAAACCTCGCGCGGCAACCTGGGCGAAGGCTTGTCCGGCAAGCTGAAATTCGCCCTGCAGATCCTGCTGGCTTTGATCGCGTCGATCATCATATCGCATTTCCAGTTCTCCTTCGCCAACAGCCTGCAGCTGCCGCTCATCGGCGCGACCATCCCGCTGCATCCCGCGCTCTTCGTCGCCATCAGCACCTTCATCATCGTCGCCACCTCCAACGCGACCAATTTCACCGACGGGCTGGATGGCTTGGCCGGCATCATCAGCGCCAGCGCGTTTGGCGCCTATGGCGTCATCGCCTTCCTGCAGAATCAGATTTATATGGTGGAGCTCTGCTTCGTCATCGTCGGCGCCTGCTTCGCCTTTCTGTGGTACAACGCCCACCCGGCCCAGCTCTTCATGGGCGATACCGGCTCGCTGGCTTTGGGCGCCACCCTGGGCGCGGTCGCCGTCATGACCGGGCACTGGCTGCTGCTGCCGATTATCGCGATCGTGCCGGTCATGGAAATCCTTAGCGTGATCCTGCAAGTCGCTTCCGCCAAGCTGAGCCGGCGCTTCTATGGCGTCGACATTCGGCCTTTCCGCCGCACGCCGATTCATCACCACTTCGAGCTGGGCGGCTGGAGCGAGACGCAGATCGTGCAGCGCTTCTGGCTGATCGGGATCCTGAGCGCCTTCGTCGGCGTCGCCCTGGCGCTGCTGTAGGCGTGGCATACTCTCTCGCCCGCCCGTCACAAAATTCAGGACCTCTGTAGGGGCGAGACTTGTCTCGCCCTGAACCCCGCCATCGAATCACCAAGGCCTGTGTAGGGGCGATTTTGTAAATCGCCCGCATGTCACAAAATCAGGATCGCTGTAGGGGCGACATATCATGTCGCCCGCAAATCACGATATCAGCGCCTCTGTAGGGGCGAGACTTGTCTCGCCCCAAAAACCCGCCATCGAATCACCAAGGCCGCTGTAGGGGCGATTTTGTAAATCGCCCGCCGGTCACGGAATCAGGATCGCTGTAGGGGCGACATATCATGTCGCTCGCAAATCACGATATCAGCGCCTCTGTAGGGGCGAGACTTGTCTCGCCCCAAAAACCCGCCATCGAATCACCAAGGCCTGTGTAGGGGCGATTTTGTAAATCGCCCGCATGTCACAAAATCAGGATCGCTGTAGGGGCGTTACGCTGTAAAGCCCGACTGCAAAACCCCGCGCCCGCCGAGCCCGCCCAGATGCCGCAAACCGATTTTGCCACAGAGACACAGCGATTTCTCTGCGCCCTCTGCGATTAATGAAGCTCTTTGGGCGATTCACAGAATCGCCCCTACAGGGGTCCTGATGTTTGTGATTTGCGGGCGATTCACAGAATCGCCCCTACAGGGGTCCTGATGTTTGTGATTTGCGGGCGATTCACAGAATCGCCCCTACAGGCGTCGTGGTTCTTGTGATTTGCGGGCGGGGTGGCAGGTCGCGCAAAGAGAGTCGGCGCCTGCAGATGTCCTGTTTTGCATCCGACACCGAACGCGCTACAATATCTCTTAATCCCGACACCCGGAGACCCGCCATGCCCCGCGCTTTGATTTTAATTTGCCTCTTTCTTTGCCTCGCGCTCGCGCAAGCCCAAGCCAACGACAGCAGCGAAACCAGCGAAACGCCCGAAAACAGCGACACGCCTGCTCCTCCCGCGATCCTCGCGCTGAAATTCCGCACCTACGAACTCGGCTGGATCCGATTCAAGAATGTCGACGCCGACGGCAATCCCAAGCTGGTTGCCGACGCCGACATCAGATTTCCCTTCCAGCGAATCAACAACGGGACGACCCGACTGCGCCTGGACGACCTCGATGCCGAGACTATCGCCGACCTCATCGACACGCATGAGATCGCCTGGGACGCGGACGCGATTGACGGCCAATGCGACCCGAGCAAGCTGCCGGGCGCGCGAGCCGACCTCTTCTGCGTTCCTGGCACAAAAGGCATGGCGCAGGGGCAGATTTTCCTGGCGCTCTTTGACGCCGATTCCGAGAGCCTGCTCGCCATCACCGAGACCATCGACAACAACGCCGGCGGCGCGCTGAAAGACTGGTCAGCCGCGGCAACGCCCGAACCGGCGGAGGAAGCGGCGACCGGCTGCGGACCCTACGCGGAGGGGCAGTGGATTCCCGCCAGCGTCGATGTCTCCGGGCATGGCTTGCCAATCAAGGATGAGAAGGCGAATGTGACCGATTATCAGTGCGTCGTGGCGGCGGACGGCTCGGCCTACTTCCAGGCGCACCACTTCGCGAATGGCGGCGGCACTGGCGGCGGGGCGAATGGCAGCGGCGGCGCGGCAAATGACGGGCGCATCGTAGGCGGCAGCGGAGGTGATAATAGTGATGATGGAGGCGACAACACATTGACGCCCACCGACCCCTGCACGCATCCTCTCGGCTGCGACATCGGTGATGGCGGCGAATAGCGCCCCCCAGCCCGCCGGCGCTTCCGCCATCCGCCACAATCGCAACCTGTAGGGGCGAGATATCATGTCGCCCGCAAATCACGGCATCGCATCACCAAGGCCTCTGTAGGGGCGATTTTGTAAATCGCCCGCCGGTCACGGAATCAGGATCGCTGTAGGGGCGTTACGCTGTAACGCCCGCCTGCAAAACCCCGCGTCCCGCCCAAATGCCGCAAACCGATTTTGCCACAGAGACACAGCGATTTCTCTGCGCCCTCTGCGTTCTCTGCGATTGATTCAGCTTTTTGGGCGAGTCACCGCCTCGCCCCTACAGCACCTTGGTAAATGTGTGACTCGCCTTCCCATGACTTGTCGGGTCGACCGAAAGCGGTTGTCCTTATGCACTCTGTACGAAGCTGCTTGACATGTTTCCTACAGCCTGTACGATGAAGGTAAGCGAGCAGCGAGGGACAGGCATGAAAATCGGCATCCCGCGGGAAATCAAGCTGGACGAGCATCGCGTGGCGGCGCCGCCATCAACCGCGCGCGAAGCCGTGAGTCGCGGCCATGCGGTTTATGTTGAATGCGACGCCGGCTTGAGCAGCGGCTTCACGGATGAAGAGTACCGCCGCGCCGGCGCCACAATCCTCGATTCGGCCGAAGCCGTCTGGGCGCGGGCCGACTTGATCATCAAGGTCAAAGAGCCGCTGGCCAGCGAATTTCGCTTTCTGCGTCCCGATCTCACGCTTTTCACCTACCTGCACCTGGCAGCTGACGAGCCTTTGACCCGCGCCATGCTGGAGAGCGGCGTCACCGGCATCGCCTACGAGACGGTCGAAGACGGACAGGGGCGGCTGCCGCTGCTGGAGCCGATGAGCGAGGTCGCCGGGCGCATGGCGGCGCAGGTGGCGTCGCATTATCTGGAGCGGCATCAAGGCGGGCGCGGCATGCTGATGGGCGGCGTGCCAGGCGTGGCGCCAGCCCATGTCGTCATCCTGGGCGCGGGCACGGTCGGCGCGAACGCCGCCAAAATCGCCTTGGGCATGGGCGCCCGCGTCACCCTGCTCGATATCAACCTCGACCGCCTGCGCTACCTCGACGATGCGCTCGGCGGCCGCCTGATCACGCTCTACTCCAACAGCATCAACATCTCCCGCGCGATCCAGACGGCCGACGCGCTGATCGGTTCGGTGCTGATCACGGGCGCGCGCGCGCCGATGCTGGTCACGCGCGACATGCTGCCGTCGATGCCGGCCGGCAGCGTCATCGTCGATGTCGCCGTCGATCAAGGCGGCTGCGTCGAAACCACCCGCCCGACCAGCCACAGGGATCCCACCTTCGTCATTGACGGCGTCCTGCATTACGGCGTCGCCAATATGCCGGGGGCCGTCCCCCGCAGCTCGAGCCTGGCCCTCGCGAACGCCACCCTGTCCTACACGCTGAAGCTGGCCGGCCTGGGCGCGGCAGGGGCGATGCGCGCCGACCCCGCCCTCTTGAAGGGGCTGAACACCGCGGCGGGCCACTGCGCCCATCCCGCCGTCGCCGAGACCTTCGGGCTGGATTTTGTGAAACCGCAAGTCGCGCTGGATTTCTTGGAGGAAGAGCCGCTGCTGCCGCTCTAATGTCCAAACGACGCTGGGAATTTGTAAGGCTTTTCCGATACTGACGGTTTTCCGCCAGGTTCTGCTTGAGCCGCGCGCGGGACGAGCCACCGGCTCGCCCCTACAGCTGACGAATTTGAGCGACCAGGCGCGGAAATGGCGCGGAATGCGTCCCGGGTTTCTCCCCGTCCCTACGCGCGCATCTACACGCAAAAGCCTCCATCTGCTATAGTTGCGGCCTTGGACCGCCTGGCGCTGGCGGCAAAGGCACGGCTGTGAGAGGCTCGCGGAAACGACTCGCCATAGTTAGCGGCATGATTGTCAGCGCCATCTTCCTCGCGCTGGCTTTTCGCGGTTTGCAGCCGGACATGTTCTGGCGCAGCCTGGCGGCGGTCAGCCTGCCTTGGCTCCTGGCCGCGACCCTCGTGTATTTCGCCGCGGTGGTCGTCATCGCCCTGCGCTGGCAATTCCTGCTCCGCGCCGAAGTCCGCGCGCCGCTCTCCGCACTCGTCAAACTCGTATTCATCGGCTACATGGGCAACAACGTCTATCCCTTGCGCGCCGGCGACGCCCTGCGCATCGTCTTGCTCAGCCGCAATCACGGGGCGCCCCTCGTGCGCGTCACCACCATCGTCGCGATCGAGCGCATGATCGACGGCTGCGTCATGCTGAGCTTCGTTGTCTTCAGCCTGCTGCTGATCGATCTGCGATCCGGCGCGGTCGAGACGATCGTCAGCGCGGCCGCCCCGGTTTTCACGCTGGCCCTGGCGCTCGCGCTATTGCTGGCGGCGAAACCGGCCCTGCTGGGGCGATTTGCGCGGCGGTTAAGCGCGCTGCTGCCGCTGCGTTTGGGGGCAGCCATCACGGGATTCAGCGACGAAATCGCCGCCGGGCTGGCGGGAATGCGAAGCGCCGCCAATCTACCGGGCGCCATCGCCGCTTCCTACCTCACCTGGGGCATCGAAGCCGCGACTTATTGGCTGGTGATGCAGGCTTTTGGCTTGGAGCTGAATTTCGCGGTCGCCTTGCTGCTCGTCGGGTCCGTGAACCTGGCGGGACTGCTGCCGGCCACGCCCGGCCAGGCCGGCGTCAACGAGTTCGTCGTCATCAGCGTCTTGACCGCGCTGGGCGTCGCCGCGCCGACCGCCACCGCCTGCGCCGTCGTCGTGCATATCGTCATCTGGCTGCCGATTACGGTCGCGGGTTTCGCCCTGCTGCTGAGGCAAGGCATGGGCTGGGCCGATATCAGCCGCGCCAGCGCGTTAAGCGGCGCCGAAGACACTTCGCCTGAGCCAGGCTAGACGTCCACCGCCGTGTCGAAGTGGCGCAGCAGCGGGCTCAGCTCGTCCCACAGCGCATCGGGGATGTCGACTTCCGCCGCCGCCAGGCAAGACCGCGCCTCGTCTGGCACGCGCGCGCCCGGTATCACGGAAGCGACCCGCGGATGGCGCGTACACCACTGCAAGGCGACCGACAGCATCGGTACCGCGTGACGCTGGCAGAGCGCCTGAATGCGGCTGACGTGATCAAGGCAGTCTTGCGGGAAGACGCGATTGAGATACTTGGCGTCCGCCCGCGGTCCCGTAACCAGCAGACTGCGCTCGAGCGGCGTCGCCCCGACCAAGCCAACGTCATGTTCCTCCGCAGCGGCGAAGATCTCGCGCTCGGCGATCTGATTGATCAGGCTCCAGCAGTCGGCGATGACGGCGCAGTCAAATTCGCCCGTTTTGATGTATTCGAGATTGGTCGGCGGGTTGTTGCTGGCTGTGCCGATATGATTGATCACGCCCTGGCTCTGCAAACGTCGCAGCGCGCCCAAGGCGCCGCGGTCGGAAAGCGCCGCGTCCATCGGCTGCCCCATGGCGTCGTGAACGTACACGATTTCCAGGCGCTCCAAGCCCATGCGCTCCAGGCTGGCCTCGACGCTGCGCAGGACGCCGTCATAGCTGAAGTCATAGCCCAGGTGCGAGCGGCCCGCTTTCGTCGTCACCGTGATCTTGTCTTTGGCGGCTGGCCGGCGGCGCAGCGCCTCGCCGATCATCGCTTCGCTGCGGCCCCGCCCATAAAGCGCGGCGGTATCGAAGAATTCGCAGCCGGCGTCAATCGCCGCCACCAGCGTTTCCGCGCCCAGCTCTTCATCCAGCCGGCGCCGATCGTCATCCACCTCGACGACCGTGTCGTTCTGCGTCGGCACGCCCACAAAAGCCGTGCCAAGGCCGACGACGGGCAGCCGCAAATCGGTGCGCCCCAAGCGCTTGCTTCGCATCAAATCGTCCTCTCGCGCACGCGCGCCACCGACGCGGGCTCGCTGTCAATCTGGTCATCGGTCTTGCCGAAACGCCGCCGCCGCTTGCCATACTCGACAAGCGCCTCATAAAACGCGCGGCGCCCAAAATCGGGCCAATAAGTTTCCGTGGTATAAATTTCGCTGTAGGCGCCCTGCCAAATCAAAAAATTGCTCAAGCGGAATTCGCCGCTGGTGCGGATGATCAGATCGGGATCGGGCAGACCGCTGGTGTACATGTACCGGTTGACGGTGGCTTCGGTGATGTCTTCCGCGGCGATGCCGGCGCGCACGATATTCTGGACCGCGTGGACGATCTCGTCGCGCCCGCCATAATTGAAGGCGACATTGAGTATCAGACGCTGGTTGTGGCGGGTGTATTCGCAGGCTTCGACCACTTTTCGCGCCAGACGCGCCTCAATGCCGTCCAGCTCGCCGATGTGGCGGATCTGCACGCCTTCCGCCTCCAGCTCCTGCAATTCGCGGTCGATGACCATCTCCAGGATGCGCATCAGCAGCAGGACTTCGCGCCGGGGCCGCGACCAGTTCTCGGTCGAAAAGGCGTAAATGGTCATGATTTGTATGCCGAATTCGACCGCCGCCTTGATGATGCGCCGCAGGTTTTCGGTGCCCTGGCGATGCCCGGCCGAGCGCGGCAAGCCACGCCGCCTCGCCCAGCGCCCATTGCCGTCCATGATGATGGCGACATGCGCCGGCGCCTTCTCCAGCCCGGGCAAAGCCTTGGGCTCTCGCCGCGCTTCCTTGGTGAATACCGTCATAACTCGATCCCGCTATTGCTGCGCTGAAGCCGCGTGAAGGCAGTCGTCAAGCCTGTATACGGGCGTCCCGAAGTCTCCGCAAACGCCAATCGCCAGCCGCCCCTGCCCAATCTACACCTCCATAATGTCTTTTTCTTTGTCCGCGCCGAGCTCGCCAATCTGGCTGACGAACTTGTCCGTCAGCTTCTGCACCTCGTCTTCGCCCCGTTTTTTGTCGTCTTCCGAGATCAGCTTTTCCTTCTCAAAATCCTGCAAGTCGCTGTTGGCCGCGCGGCGTATATTGCGGATGGCGACGCGCGTGTCTTCCATGCGGCGGTTGAGGAATTTCACCAGCTCGAGGCGGCGTTCGCGCGTCAAAGCCGGCATGTTCAAACGAATATTCTCGCCATCGACATTGGGGTTCACGCCGATATCCGACATCTGTATCGCCTTTTCGATATTGCGCGCCGCCGCCTTGTCATAAGGGCGGATCAAAATCAGCATCGCTTCCGGCGTCGAGATATTGGCGATCTGCCGCAATTCCGTGTCTTGACCATAATAATCGACCATCATGCGATCGACCAATGCCGTGCTCGCCCGCCCGCTGCGCATCCGACTGAGCTCATCCTTGAAGACCGACAGGGTCGCTTCCATTTTGCCCCGCGCTTCGTCCAGTATGTCTTCAATCACCCTGCCCCTCCTTCATCCATGATCCGCCCACGCTCTCCTCGCCGCTTTTTAACCGCGAAGGCGCCTCTCCAAATGGATTGCGATTCAGTTTTGGCAGCGGTTTTGGGCGCGTCGTCAATGCCAGCGACCGGTGCGATTTGTCTTTCCCGCGCCGCCTAAGTCTTCATTATATCGCCATTTGTTAAACAGCGTAAGCGGAATGACGGCTGCGCTCGCGACGACCCGGCGCAAGTTTGCAAATGCGACGCAATTGACTATTCGCGCGCGATGGGCGGGATCCAGGATGCATAAGCGCCGCCCGAGCTCGTAATCCGCTGCGCATTCCCGCCGCCAGCCTCCATCAAGAAAAGCTGATCCAAGCCGTTCACGGTGGCTGTCAGCACCAGAAAAGCGCCATCCGGGCTGTAATTCGCCGACCAGACCCGGCCGGGTCCCGTGTAAAGTATACGGCGGTCGCCACCGGCAAGATTCATGCTCGCCAAGGCGCGGGCCCCGCCAATCGTGGTGACGTAGACGATGCGTTTGCCATCCGGGCGGAAAGCCGGCGAGGCGTCGCGGACGCTGTTTTCCGTCAGCAGCGTCGAGGCCCCGCTATCGATCTCGAGCAGCCGGATCTCCCAGGCGCTGGCGTCGCTCGCCGAGGGACCCGCCGTGAAGACGACATAAGCGCCGTCGGGGCTGTATCGCGCGTGGCTGTTGCGCCAGCCATCGCTGTAGACCGGCTGAATCTCGCCATCAAGCGGGCGGACGCGCGCGAGATCGAGCGTCTGATCGCCGCGCGTATCGCTCGAAAAGACGATCCAATCGCCACTTGGCGACCAGGCCGGCAGCCGATCCCACACCGTATTTCGCGTCAGTTGCCGCGGTTGACCCCCGAAGCGGTTGACGATGTAAATCTCGAAATCGCCATCATGGTTCGACTGAAAGGCGATCCAGCGGCCATCAGGCGAGGGCATGGGATAGGTGCTGCTGCTCTTGCCCAGGGCAAAGCGCCGCGTCTGCCAGGTAGCCAGATCCAGCGTGACGATCTCAAAAGCCGGCTCGTCGCCGCCCTTGTCGCGCCGCGCAAAATAGACCAGCTCGCCTTCGACAGCGGCAAACGCCGGCGCAAGCGTCGCCCGCTCGCGCCGGCCAATCGGCTGGATTTCCGGCGCCGCCGCCGTCGGACCGGCTTGAGCGAAGCTTGCCTCCGCCGTGAAGCTGGCGTCGGCCGCGGCGTTCAGGGCGCTCCTCGTCACGCGCAGCGGATCATCCCGGCGTGACTTTCTGGTCGCCGTGGCGGTTGATGGGGCGCGCTCTTGATCGGTCGCCGGCGCCAAGCCAGCGATCGGCGCGGATGGGCTGGCTGACGGCGCGCCCGGCTCATCGCGAGATAAGGCGCCAAAGAGCGAAATGCCCGCAATCAGCAGGCCAGCGAGCAAGGCGCAGCCAATCGCCCCGCCGGCCGCGGCCCCAAGCCACATTTGCCGGCGTCGATTGCGCGCGGGCTGACGCAGGCCCGGCGGCAAAGGCGCGGTCGCCGCCCCCGCGATCGCTTCGCCCGCAGATGGCGCGGCAAGCGACCCAGCCGGCGGCGCATGCTCGCTTTCCAGCGCGAGTCGCAAGGCCTCGGCCAGCTCGCCGGCGCTCTGATAGCGTTCGTCCCGCGGCTTCCGCAGGGCGCGCATGACGACCTTCTCCAGGGCGGCGCTGATTTCCGGCGCGAACTGGCGCGGCGATGGCGGCGGCATCGTCACATGCATGACGGCGATGCTATAGGGCGCGTCGCTTTGAAAGGGACGGACGCCCGTCACCAGCTCGAAGAGCATCACGCCCAGGGCATAGACGTCGCTGCGCCCGTCCAGCGGCTCGGCGCGCGCCTGCTCCGGCGACATATAACTCGGCGTGCCGACCACCCCTTGAGTCGTGATCGTGCCGCCGCCTTCGCTGAGGATGCGGGCGATGCCGAAGTCGGTGATGAATGCGCCGCCGCCATCATCGAGCAGGATGTTGCTGGGCTTGAGATCGCGATGAATGATGCCCTTGTGATGGGCGTAATCAAGCGCGGAAGCCACCTGCCGCAGGATGCTGTGGACGCGCGCCAGCGGGACCCGCCCCGCCGCCAGCAGCTCCTCGACCGTGCCGGCGCCCATGTAACGCATGGCGATATAGGGCTGGTCGTCAAACTTGCCGAAATCGTAAACGGGCACGATATTGCGATGCTCAAGCTGTGAGACGATCTTGACTTCGCGCTCGAATCGCTGCAGATAGGCGTCGTCGTGGAGGAAGACGCCGGGCAGGAATTTAAGCGCCACGCTGCGATTCATCGACCGCTGCCGCGCCAGGTAAACCGTCGCCATGCCGCCCTGCCCGACCTGGCGCAGGATTTCGTAGCCGTTCACCGTCTTGCCAATGAGATCCGTCGACATCATGCCCGCCACTTCGCCTGGCGCGCCCGATTATATGCCAGCCGCGTCAGACGCCAAAACGCCCTTGTTCGCGCAGGCCCGCGCGCGCCCACTCGCGGAAGAAACAGCGACGCGCGCCGCGAAGTCGCAGCCCGTCAAACTTGACAGAATCGGGCGGCGGACGGACAATAGACGGCAAAGACTTGACGTTGCCCGCGGAGGCAGATGAGATGCGCGACAGTCTCGTCACCGACGCCTCAACCACGACAGATTTGCGCGAACGGCTGATTACGGCGAGCCTGCTGCTGCCGATTGCCATCCTGGCTTCGCTGGCCGGCGGCTGGCTCTTTGTGCTGCTGACGCTGCCGGTCATGTGCGTCGGCATGCTCGAATTCTATCTGATGGAAAAAGACAGCGCGATGCAGGGCAGCTCGCTCACGGGCATCCCGACCGGCGTCGCCGTCGTCCTCGGCTTCTTTCTTAATCTGGACTGGCTTTGGCAGGCGGCGCTGATCATCGGGGTCGCGCTCACCCTGCTGCTGGAGCTCTCGCGCCAGCCACAGCAGCCGGACCGCGCCCTGAAACAGGTCGGCGCCACCTTGTGCGGCGTCTTCTATATCGCCTTCCCCGCCGCGTTTTTGGTCAGCCTGCGCAATGCGCCGCAAGATGGCCTTATCTGGCTCTTCGTCGTCTACGCCATCACCTGGGGCACGGACACCTTTGGCTACGTCTTCGGCAAGACCTTCGGGCGCACGAAACTGGCGCCGCTGATCTCGCCCAACAAAACCGTCGAAGGCGCCATCGGCGGCATCCTCGGCGCCTGGATCCCCGCCTTTTGCATCCTGCTCTTTTCCGGCGCCTTCCAGCCCATCCTGATCCCGATGGTCGTGGCGGGGCCCTTCCTCGCGGTCAGTGGCGACCTGTTCGAATCGGCTTTGAAACGCCTGTTCCGCGTCAAAGACAGTTATGTCGCCGGCTTCAACGTCTTCCCCGGCCACGGCGGCGCGCTCGATCGCATCGACGCCCTGGTCTGGGTGGCGAGCTGGGTCTTCCTCTATCTCGTCGCCGCCGGCATCCTCTAAGGCGCGCCGTTCCGTCACCGCCGGAAGCGTATCCTTTTCGGTTGAATCAATAAATCTCTACCACCGAGGACACCGAGTTAAATTGAGGCCACCGAGAATTGCTTGCGGAATAAGCCAATCCATTTGCGACCACTGCGCCTTTGTGACAAAACGCGATTGGGCAACATGAATTTCAGGCGAAATCGATACGCTACCGTCACCGCCTTAGCCTTTGAAGCGCCCAAAAGAATAAGCTATAATAAGCCGAGTCGAGCCGCATTTGCCTGGACACAGCGCCAGCCAACCGCGGACCGATCCGCAACCCCACTCAACGCGAAAGTTGGCGCCCGATGCCCAAATTCGAAACGCAAGTGCTGATCAACCGCCCGGTGTTTCACGTCTTTCGTTATGTCGGCGATTTCAACAACGACGTGCATTGGCGCAACGTGCAAGGCGTGGGCATCACCAGCGGCGACCCGATCCGCGCCGGCACGATGGTGGCGATGACGCGCCGCATCATGGGGCGCAACGGCTTTGTCAACAGCGACGTCACCGACTTCGAGCGCAACAAGAAAATCGAGCTCAAGGGCTCCTATTGGGGCTTCCCGTTCATCAACACGATCATGTTCGAGCACCGCGGTCAACAGACCAATGTGCGCGAAACCCTCGATATCCGCACGCGCTGGTTCTTCTGGTTTGGCATCTTTTTCAATTTGACGCTGAAGGGCGTCCTGCGCCGCGAGTGGGACAACCTGAAGCAAATCATGGACGGGCACGGCGACCGCAAGTCGGCGGCGCCCCAGCCTATTCCCCGTTAAAGCCGCGCTTGCCTTTGCTCTTGTCCTTCTCCGGCGCGTAATTGTCGCTGCGGATGCCGATGGCGGTCGCGTACTGCGCGATCAAGACCTGCGTCGAGAAGTGCTGCATCAGATTGAAAACGTAGTAGATGATGATCGACAGGGTGATCCCGGCCAGGAGGTTCGCGCCGATGAGCCCGCCGAAGACGCCCTCCACGACGCTGCGCACGCCGCCGCCATAGATGATCGACAGGGCGACCATGTAAAGCAGCAGCGAAATCCCCTTCCGCCAGTTGGCTCGCGCGATACGCATGTTGTCGCGAATCTGCCACGACGCCTTGTAATCGCCTTCCGCGGCGAAACGCGCCATGCCGACGAAATAACCCCAGCCCATCAGGAAGGCGGCGGCGATCGCGACAAGCACGGAAGCAATGGCGACAAGCCCGCCCAGCATGCCAATTTGCCCAAAGATGCCGTTCGCCAGCGCCAGCGCGACGATCAGCAGGCCGAAGAGAACCCAATAGGCGACGCTTGACGCGAAAAGATAAGCGCCGTCTTTGAGATTCCGCCCGAAGTCGATCGCCGGCATCCATTCTTCCTCGCGCATGACGCTGCGGATCACCTCAACGCTATAGCCGGAGACCCAGAAACCCGAGACGATGGCGACCAATAGGAGACCGAAAACGCCAAACACGGTCGAACCCGAAAAGGACGCAAACATATGGTCGTCCGTCGCCGGCGATTCCAGTCCATACAGCATCTCAAACAGCGGCGACCAATCATGGGTGTTCAATATGATGGCGATGAAGACGGCGAAGGCGATTGACAAAGCCAGAACGATGCTCATGACTTTGGCGAAATTCCGGAATGGATATTTGAAGGCGCGCGAAAAGCTCATAGTCTCCTCTTTCGTCAGGGTCTGCACTCTATTCTAGCACTGTCTGCGGCGCAAGCAAAGTTTCATCCGACCTCCGGGCTATGCCACCCCGAGTCACAACCTGCGCGCTCCGACCGCCTCAGCTTGCTCGCTCCTCCAAACGATCGTGCGCCGGCGGCGGCGTCGGCGAAAGCGCCGATATCTCTTCATACCACTCGGGCGTCATCGCCACATCCAGCGACGCCAGCGACGATTCCAGCTGCGCCAGATTGCGCGCCCCGATGATCGGCGCCGTCACCGCCGGATTCGCCATCACCCAGGCCACGGCCAGGGTCGCCGGCTGCAACCCGCGCGCCCGCGCATGGGCGGCGAAATCGGCCGCGACCTGATAATAGTCGGCCAGGCCATAACGCTTGCTGTACATCCGGTTTTCGATCAAGCGTCCGCCATCCGCCGCGCCGTCAGCCGCGTATTTGCCCGTCAGCAAGCCGCCGCCGAGCGGACTGTAGGGAATCACGCCAATTTCCTCGTCCGCCGCCATCGGCAGGATCTCGACTTCCGCCTGCCGCTTGACCAGGTTGTACATCGGCTGCAGGCATTCGATCCGCGCCAGCCCGCGTTTATCGGCGATGCCCTGCGCCTTCATCACCTGCCAAGCCGCCCAGTTGCTGACGGCGGGGTACAGGATCTTGCCCTGCGCGACCAGGTCGTCCAGCGCCCGCAGCGATTCTTCGACCGGCGTTTCCGCGTCATAGTGATGCATAAAATAGACGTCGATGCGGTCCGTCTTCAGCCGCCGCAGGCTCTCTTCGACCGCGAGCTGGATATGCCGCCGGGAAGCGCCGCCCTGATTGACGTCCTCGCCAGTCGGCGTCACCACCTTGGTCGTCAGCACAATCTCGTCACGGCAATCGGCGATCAGATCGCCCAGAATCTCTTCCGAGCGGCCGCCGGCATAGACGTTGGCGCAATCAAAAAAGTTGATGCCGAGCTCGCGGCAGCGCTTGAACATCCGCGCCGATTCTTCCTCGTCGGCGATTTCGCCAAAGGACATCGTGCCAAAACAGAGTGGCGACACCTTGACGCCAGTGCGACCCAGAATCCGATATTCCATTTTCGCTCTCCTCCGTATCAATCAGTCGTGCGCTAATGACGCCGCTCATTCATCCGCCGCCAGCTGCCCGCGCGCCACCATCTCGACGCGGCCGCCGACGCGGATGACGATCTCGCCCTCGTCGCGCCCCGCCTCGAGGTGAATCAGCGACGGCCGCCCGATCTTGTAGCCCTGCTCCGCGCGCAGTCTCAGGTTACCGGCGCCAAAATAGCCATGCTCCAGCATATAACCGGCGATGCAGCCATTGGCGCTGCCCGTCGCCGGGTCTTCCGGCGCGCCATAGACATCATCCAGGACGCGGACGTGAATATCGTTCTCGGCGGCCAGCGTCTCGGCGCAGAAGATGGCCGGCGCGATCGCGTCATGCGCCCCCAGCATCGCCCGCAGCCGATTCAGATTGACCCAGGCGCGGTTCACCGCCGCCAGCGAGACCATCGGCACGAGCGCGAAAGCCATGCCGGTCGAGACTTCCTGTATCGGGAAGCGCGTATCGATGTCGGCTTCTTCGACATTGAGGATCTGCGCCAGATCGGCCGCGGCGAATGTCGGACCGAACACCGGCGGATTCTGCCGCATCCACAGAACGCCGTCAGCGCCAAACTGGACCGGGATCTGACCGACCGGCAAGTTCAGCCGGATCTCATCGACCGCGCGCCCGATGATTTCGCGCTGGATGACGTAAGCCGTGCCAAGCACCGGATGCCCGGCGAAATCGACCTCGACCTCGGGCATGAAGATGCGAACGTCGTAGCCGCCATTTTCCGGCGCCTCCGATGTGACGAAGGTGGTTTCAGAAAAGTTGATTTCCTTCGCCAGCTGCTGCATCAGCGCCGCCGGCGGATTGCCCAGATAAACCGCCAGTTGATTGCCGGTGTATTTCCGACCGACAGTGAAGACATCGACGATAAAGAATTCCATGCGCGACATGCTAATTGCTCGCCTTCTCTTTGCCCGGTTCTTTGCAGCGTGATGGCGCTTCCGGCTCGTAACCCCGAAGCAGCCGGCCATAATGCTGCGGACGCCGCTGACGCAGCAAGGGGAAAAGCTCGAGATACTGCTGGCGGATATCGGCGCGCAGCACAGCGTGAACCACTTCGTCGCGGTCGCGGCTCGCCCCCGCCCAAACCCGCCCCAGCGGATCGCAGATGAAGCTGCTGCCATAAAAGGTCACGGCGTTTTCCTTGCCCACGCGATTGCAGGCGGCGACAAAGAAGCCATTGGCCACGGCATCCCCGCGCATCACCGTCCGCCAGGCATCCGCCGAGTCGAAATCGGCAGCGGTCGGCTCGGAGCCAATCGCCGTCGGATATATGATGAGTTCCGCCCCTTCGAGCGCGTATATCCGCGCCACTTCGGGAAACCATTGATCGTAACAGGTCGGCGCCGCCAGCTTGACGCCGGCGATGTCGTGCACTGGGAAATCGCTCGCGCCGCCGAAGTAATCCGTCTCGTGATAACCCTCGCCCGAGGGGATATGCACCTTGCGCGTGAAGTATCGCAGCCGCCCGCCCGGGTCGTGCACGGTCGCCGTGTCCCAGTGGCGGCCTCCCTCGTCGCGCTCGAAGAGGCTGCCAAGGATCGAAACGCCATGCGCGCTCGCCAGTTCCGCAAAGAATCGCTCCGAAACGCCGCCCCGCAGCGGCTCCGCCCAAGCGAAACCCGCGGGATCGCGCCGCCCGGGGAAATATGGCAGAATGGAGAATTCCGGCAGGCAAACCAGGCGCGCGCCCGTCGCCGCCGCTTCAGCGACGAGCTGGCGATACAGCGCTTTGGTGGAATCCTGGTCGCCGGTCCAATGCCCCTGCGCCAGCGCGATGTGAATGTCTCTCATGCCGCTATCGGCCCTCCGCGATCGCCAGGGCGGCGCGCTCTCCGCTGAAGTAGGCGCCATGCACCGTGGCCGCCATGTGATGGGGCGCCGTCGCTTCGCCCGCCCAATACAGCGGCGGGGTCGCCCGCGCCAGCTTCTCGCGCGCGTCGTAATGCCCCGGCAAGCAGACGCTGTAGCCGCCGAGAGCGAAAGGCTCCTCGGGCCAATTCACCCAGCGCGCCTTGACATATTGCAGGCTTGGCTGCCCGACTTCGTCGCGCAGGGTCGCCAGCCCCTTTTGCAGCGCCGCCTCTTCGCCCAGGGCGAGCAGCTCGCGGGCGTAATCGCCAGTCGCGAATCCGGTCCAGACGATCGCGCCATCGTCGCGGCCCAGCGAAGGCGACCACCACATCGGCGGATTGCCGCGCGCGTAGATCCCCCCGATTGACGAATCCAGCAGCGGCTCGTCGAACAAATAGACCAGCTTCATCACCGGCCCCATCTTCAAGCCGGCCAGCGCTTCTCGCTTCACCTTGGGCAGCGCCGGATTGAACCGCGCCCGGCCCGCTTGCAAGATGCCCAGCGGCAGCGTGATCACGGCGGCCTCTGCACTAAAAACTTCACCCTTGGCAGTTTTGACGCGGACGCCATCGGACCAGTCAATCGCCTCCACCACGCAATTCAAGCGGATATCCAGCCCCTCCGCCAGCCGCTGATAATAAGAATCGTAGCCATCCAAAATGCGATAATCGCTGTAGTCGTCCTCGCCATCGCTGTCTTTGAATAATTGCGCATGCGCCGCCGCGTTTAGACATTCCATGTTGTCGCCTTCCGCGTTGGCGAAGGCGCGTTTGACGTAACGCAGCTGGCGATCGCTGAAACCAATCCGCCGCAGGTAGCCGCCCAGGTCTTCATCTTCGCGCGGCTCTGGCGCGTCGCCCAAATCCCAGGTTCGCGTCTGCTCCAGCTCGGGGTCGGCTCTCCGCGCGTCGTGCATCGTCAGCCAATCGCCCGCTTCCGTGCGGATCATCGAGTCGGCCCGTTTGTTCCAATGCCAGGTCCTCAAACCCAGCGTCCGCACCCACTCCCAGGTATTGACCAAGGCATGATTGCCATGGATCAACTCCGCGCCGAATTCTACCGGGATATCGGCGAAGTCGCGGCTGGTCCATACGCGCCCGCCAACGCGATCGCGCGCTTCCAGGACCGTCGCTTCAATGCCGGCCTGCTTCAAATGATAAGCGGCCGAAAGCCCGGCGACCCCCGCGCCAATGACAAGGACCTTCATTCGCGCGCCCTAAGCCTCATACTCCGGATTCTCCCAGACGATCAAGACGCCGGCGTTGCCCGCGTCCGGCTCGTCGACATACTCAGTCACGACCCGCTCCGCCCGAAATCCGCGATTCATCTGCATCGTCACGGTTGGATCCTTGAGCGCGCCGGCGACGACTTTCTCGCCGTATTCCGTAACATCCATCTTGCCAGCATGATCTTTGTAGCCCATCAGCATCCCGACGGCGTACCAGCCGCGCAAGTTCAAATGCCGCGCGAGAGCGAAACGCGCCGCGTACAGCGCCGTGCCGATGCCATGCCGCCGATACATGGGGCGCACCGCCATCTCCACGCCATAGAGCCAGTCGCCATCGCTTTCATGCGCGCCCAGCCGCATATCGCCAATCGCTTCGGGCCAGGGCAAGACGGCTTCTGTCGGCGGACGGGAGGTTCGCATGGTAGCCGCCATGCCGACCGCGTGCCCGGCGCCCATGCCACCGAGCCGAATCGCCATGAATTGCCCCCATGGAAAGCGCTCAATATGCGCAAGAATATGCTCTTCTGTGAAGAGGTCGTCGTCTGGCTCGCCGAAACTGCCGTAGCCTTCAATCAGCGTCGAGACGATGCTATCAACGGTCCATTCGGCGCTGTTCATGATGGCGACGCCCGGCAGCTGAATGATGACATCCTCGCGCCGTAATTCCTTCAGCCACCAGCTGTCCGGGCTGGCGTGGAGCGTTCTGGTTCCGTCGCTCTCCGTCGTCCAGTACGGCTCGTAAGGGTCGCCTTCCTGGCTTTGCGCCTTGGCCGCTTCCTCAATCAGATGCCGCTGGATCTCGGGCCAGCCGTAATTCAGCGCCTGTTCCAGCAACTTGCGTTCGTCGTCGCCAATGCTCAAAAGTTCACCTGTTTTTAGTACGGCAAAGCCAGTAAATGGCGCATGTCCATACGATACGTTACTATCTCGGTTTAGACTATAGCTAGTCCGAGACTGGCAGGCGGTCAAATGCCATGTCCGAACGATTGCGGCGAATGCGGAAGAACGGCGTCTTTCTCGCCCTGCCCACCATACTGTGGCTGGTGATTTTCTTCGTCCTGCCCCTGGCAGTGGTGCTGGTCTTCAGCTTCATGTCGCGTGGGCGCGGCGGCGTCGCCATCATGCCTTTCACGCTCGGGCATTATGAACGCGCCTTCGGCATCTTCATGATCATCCTCCAGCGCTCGATTTCCCTGGCGGCGCTGGCGACCGTCGTTTGCCTCGTCATTGGTTATCCGCTGGCCTTCTTCATAAGCACGCGGCGCCGGCGCGTCACGCGGCAAATCGCTTTATTTCTGGTGATCCTGCCCTTCTGGACCAATTTCCTCATCCGCACTTATGCATGGCGCATCCTGCTGGGCGAAGAAGGGGTGATCAACGGCTTCCTGCTGGGCATCGGCTTGATCGACGACGCGCTGCCACTCTTGAATACGCAATTCGCCGTGCTGGTCGGCTTGGTTTATGGCTTCCTGCCTTTCATGGTACTGCCCATTTACGCCTCGGTCGAGCGCTTCAACTTCCGCTACGTCGACGCCGCGCAGGACCTTGGCGCGAACGAACTGCGCGTCTTCATCCGCGTCGTCTTGCCTTTGACCCTGCCCGGCGTGCTGGCCGGCTGCGCGCTGGTCTTCATCCCCTCGGTCGGCGCCTTCGTCACGCCCGATCTGCTGGGCGGCACGAAGGGGCTGATGATCGGCAATTTGATCAACAAACAGTTCGGCGGCTCCGGCAATATGCCCCTCGGTTCCGCGCTTTCGATTGTGATGATGGCGGTGGTCATGCTCTCGCTGCTGGTCTACGTCTTCGCCAATCGGCGTCAGGCGCGCGCATGAGCCTGGACGCCAGCGCTCCCCGGCTCGTCAACGAAGCGGCCATGGGGCGCAACCGCGCCGTCCGCCGGCTGGGGACGCTCGGGCTTTGGCTGAATCCCGCCTTCGCCTATTTTTTCCTCTGGGCGCCGATCGTGATTCTCGTGCTCTTCTCCTTCAACGCCAGCCGGTCTGTCGCCTCCTTCACCGGCTTCACGCTGAAATGGTATAACAACATCCTGAACAACGTCATGGGCGCGGAACGAGCCTTCTCGACCGAAATCATGCTCAGCGCCTTCCGCAACAGCCTTTTCGTCGGCGTTATCGCCACGGCCATCGCCACTGTCCTCGGCACGATGATCGCCCTGGCGATGGCGCGCGGACGCTTCCCCGGCAAGGGTTTGATCGACGGCTTGCTCTTTCTGCCGGTCGTCATCCCGGAGATCACGCAGGCGATTTCGCTGGCGATCTTCTTCAAAGTCGCTTTCGACTGGATCGCCACGATCAGCGGCGAGCGCATTCTGCCCGGCTTTCACACCATCATCCTGGCGCACGTCACCTTCAACATCTCATTCGTCGCCATCGTCGTGCGGGCGCGCTTGGCGGATATGGACCCGCAGCTGGAAGAAGCGGCCAACGACCTCGGCGCCAACCCCTGGCGGACCTTCTGGCGCGTCACTTTCCCGCTGATCCTGCCCGGCGTCGTCGCGGGCGCGCTGCTGGCTTTCACGCTGTCGCTGGACGATTTCGTCATCACCTTTTTCACTTCCGGCGTCGGCACATCGACCCTGCCCGTCTTCGTCTATGGCTTGCTCAAGCTGACGGTCACGCCCGAGGTGAACGCCATCTCGACAATTATGATGGTCTTGAGTACCTTACTGATCGGCATTTCGCTCGCATTGCAGGGGCGCGCCGCGTCCCGAACCTGATTCAGTATCGCAATAGGAGGAGACTATCATGAAGAAACTAACGCTTTTGGTCGCTCTGCTCTGTCTGCTGGCTTCCGCCGCCATGGCTGACGACATGGAGTACGAGCCTTGGGCTTGCCCCGAAGGTTATGAAGGCCAGACCCTGAGCATTTTCAACTGGTCGACCTATATCGCCGAAGACACCGTGCCCAACTTCGAGGCGGCTTGCGGCGTCACCGTCAATTACGACATCTACGAGAGCAACGAAGCCATGCTGGCGCGCATCCGCCAAGGCAACCCGGGCTACGACATCGTCGTGCCCAGCGGCGGCACGGTGCAGCGCATGGCGGAAGAGTCGCTGCTCATCCCGCTGGATATGGCGATGATCCCGAATGTCGCCAACGTGATTCCCGATCTGCTGGGGGCCGCCTACGACCCCGACAATATGTATTCGCTGCCCTACCAATGGGGCACCGTCGGCGTCGGCTACAGCACCGAAGTCTTCCCCGATGGCATCAGCTCCTGGGAGCAGGTCTGGGCGCATGACGGTCCCGTCGCCTGGCTGGATGATCGCCAGACCATGCTGGGCATCGCTCACCTCTTCCTCGGCAATGACCCCAACACCACCGACGCCGATGAGATCAGCGCCGCCCGCGATTACCTGATCGAGCATGGCGGCAACGTCGTGGCAGTCGCCGCAGACGACGGTCAGGTGCTGCTGGAACGCGGCGATGTCGATATCGCGGTCGAATACAACGGCGACATCCTGCAAATTTCCTGGGAATGCGAATGCGACGACTACGCCTACGCCATACCGGAAGAAGGCAGCAACGTCTGGATCGACAACCTCTCGGTACCGGTCGACGCGCCCAACCCCGAGCTGGCGATGGTCTTCATCGATTACATTCTGGACGCCAAGGTCGGCGCGGACTTGACCAATTACATCTGGTACGCCTCGCCCAACCAGGCGTCGATCGAGTCCGGTTTCATCGATGAAGAGATCCTGAACGATCCCGCGATCTTCCCGCCGCCGGAACAGGTCGCGAATCTCTTCGCCATCATTGACGTGGGCGCGGAAGCCGAGGAGCTGATCAACAACGCCTGGGACGAGCTGCTGATTTTCCTGGGGCAGTAACCCCCACCCCCTAGCCCCCTCCCCCAAGATGAGGGAGGGGGAATCAAGGCGCGATGAGGAAAGGTCACGCCGTGTCCACAGCTGATCAACTCCCCTTCCCTCGTTCTGGGGGCAAGGGGCCGGGGGATGGGGGCAAGCGCATGACAACACACGATGTCGAATTGATTGACATCGTAAAAGATTTCGACTCCGGCGGCGCTCGCGTCCGCGCGGTGGACGATCTCAGCGTACAAATCGCCGATGGCGAGTTCTTCGCCCTGCTCGGGCCCAGCGGCTGCGGCAAAACCACCACCCTGCGTCTGATCGCCGGCTTCGAGCAGCCAACCGCTGGTCAAGTCTTGATCCGCGGCATCGCCATGGAAGGCATCCCCGCATACCATCGCCCGGTCAATACCGTCTTCCAGGATTACGCCCTTTTCCCGCATCTGACCGTCGAGCAGAACGTCATGTTCGGCTTGCAGATGGAAGGCGTGGACAAGCGTGACGCGCGCAAACGCGCCAGAGAAGCGCTCGAACTCGTGCGTCTGCCCGGGGTCGGCGCGCGGAAGCCGCATCAGCTCTCCGGCGGGCAGCAGCAGCGGGTGGCGCTCGCCCGGGCTCTGGTCAAGCGGCCCGCGGTGCTCCTGCTGGATGAGCCGCTTGGCGCCCTCGATCTCAAGCTGCGCGTGAATATGCAAACCGAACTGAAAGCCTTGCAGCGCGATGTCGGCATCACCTTCATCTACGTGACGCACGACCAGGAAGAAGCCATCACCATGGCCGACCGCATCGCCGTCATGAACGAGGGGGTGCTGCTGCAAGCCGGCGCGCCGAAGGACATCTATGAGCGCCCGTCGACGCGTTTCGTGGCGGATTTTATCGGCGAGACGAACTTCTTGCCAGCGACGCTGCTGGAGCGCGGGGACGATGGCTTTGGCATGGCGCGGCTGTCAACTGGCGCTGTGGTGAAGGCGGCGCTGTCGGAGGCGCTGGACGCAAACTCGGGCGCGGTCACATTGGCGGTGCGGCCCGAGCGCGTCAGTCTGTTGACCCCCCTCGGTCCTCCCGACGAGTCAGAGGGAAGTTCGGAAAATGACACCACCGAGCTCGAGGCTGTCGTGACCGACGCCCAGTACATCGGCACCGATACGCGTTATACCTTGCGCATCGCGGACGATTTGGAGATTGTGGCGCGTTTGCAGAATACGGGCGAAGAGTCGGGCGGCGCTGCGGATGTTGGGCAATGTTTGAAGATTAGCTGGCGAGATTCCAGCGCGACCATCCTGGCCAATTGATCTGGTCTATCGCCCTCGGTCGCCGCATTTAGTCTACCCCCTCGCCCCCCTTATCCATGAGGCTATTGCGCGGTCAGCTTCGCTTCTGGCGCGAATGGGGCAAAATCTGTTAGCATAGCGTCTTCTACTACATGACTTGGAGGCGCGCTATGTTAAGGCGATTGGTCGCGGCTTTCATGCTGCTGGCGCTGACGGGCCGGGGAACGAGTTTGGCGGATGACCCGCCGCAGATCGACTTCATCACCTTTGGGCCCGATCAAGCATCCGCCTTGACTGCCATCGGCATGCTGCATGCGCTGGCGTCTTATGGTTTTGTCGCAGAAGACGACCCCACGGCTGTGGTGCTGGTCGAAAGCGATTACGCCGGCGATAAGCTCGCCATCAACTGGCACAATGCCAACTTTGATCTGCCGACCGCCAATGTAGTCGTGGAATCTTCGCTGGATTCCGGCGCGGACGTCATCGTCGCCTTGACGCCTGCCATCGCCCAGATCGCCGTCGGCATAACATCGGAAATGGACGAGCCGATTCCGGTGCTCTTCGCCGTGGTGGAAGACCCATTCCAGCTGGGCATCGCCGACGCGCCTTGCATCAAACCAGCCCATGTGACGGGCACTTTGGCGCCCGTGCCTTACGCCGAAATCGTCAGCCTGACGCTTTCACAGAACCCTGACCTCACAACGATAGGCGCGGTTTATGCGCTCGGTGATGGTTTGGGAGCGGTGAATGTGCGGCAGCTGAAGGCGGCGGCGGAAGCGCAAGGCTTGACCGTTCTTGTCGAAGGCGTCGCGCTGACGGCGGATATCCGCGCGGCGGCCGCCGGACTGATCGCTGATGGCGTAGAAGCCTTCGTGCAGCCGTCTGATTCGTTAAGCCTGCAAGGGCTTCCAATCGTCAGCGATGCCGTGGAGGGCTCTGGCATCCCAGTCTATCACAGCGATCCAATGGGGATTTTCTGGGGCGCGACGGTCAGCGCCGGTTTCTTCCGCTGGTACGATCAAGGCAAAGACATCGGCTCCATGATCGCCGCTCATCTCAATGGCGAACTGGACATCGCAAGCACCGCCATCAATCAGCGCGGCAGCGCAGTCATTTACGGCGTAAATCACATGCTGGCGGCCGAGGCCGGCGTTGAGCTAAGTGCGGAAGTAGCCGATGGCGCCGACTTCGCGCTGACGGCTGAAGGCGAAATCGTGATGAATTCCATGGAAGCCGCGATGGAATTCGCTCGCATAAATGTCCAGCATGGCGGCGGAGGCCTGCCAGATCTCGAGTCTCAGCGCGCGGCCGATGCCGAGCTATTTGCATCGCTGGCATGCACGGATGAGCGAATCGCCGCGGAGAAAGCTGAACTGGAGGGTTGACGATCGCTGGTCTACCCCGATCGGTCGCCCATTTTGATGGAGGGCGGGTTATGGCGGCGGCCGCTCGCAGCGAGTACAATCGGGGTGATCGACATCTGAGTGGCGAGCCTGGCGATGATCGCGCCCGAAAGCATCAAGACAGTCGGAAATGGGAAAACGGGCTCTTGGCCGAGCCGAGCGGTCGACGTCAAAACCGGCATTGAGGTCAGCGCCGCGTTCGAGCGCTTCAACCAGAAATACGACGTCTTCAACCGCGCCATCTGGGACGACGGCGTCCGCTCCGAGCGCTCGCGCAAGTTCTTCGAATCCTACTTCACCGACCTGGCGCAGTTCCGCAAGGTAGAAGGCTTCCAGCATCGCGATTACGCCCTGCGCAACGCCGCCTGGTATATCGCAGATTTCACCGCCGACCTGCTGGAGACGAGCGGCGACCGCAAAGAGGGCTTCCTCGATAGCTATACCATGTTCCGCGAAGGCGCGACCCGCAAAATCGAAGCGACCGCCGATGTCAACACTGCTGATGTCAAGCGCGCCGGCAAGTTCCTGGGCGCGGACGCCATCGGCATCTGCGACTTTGACGAGCGCTGGGTGTATACGCATAACTACAGCCGCCAGAAGCTGACCGACAAGCCAATGGATTTGCCCGCCGAGTTGACGCACGTGGTCGTGATCGCCAACGAAATGGATCACGAGACGATTCAGACCGTGCCCTCGGCTTTGAGCGGCGCCGCCACCGGCCAAGGCTACAGCCGCGATATCATCGCCGCCCTCTCGCTGACGCAATACATCCGCAATCTGGGTTACCGCGCCGTCGCCAGCCTCAACGACACGGCGCTCTCCATCCCGCTGGCCATCCAAGCCGGCTTGGGCCAATACGGGCGGCACGGCCTTTTGATCACGCCCCAATTCGGTCCCCGCGTTCGCATCGCCAAGGTCTTCACCGACCTTCCTCTGATCGCCGATGAGCCAATTGACTTCGGCGTCACCGAGACCTGCAATATCTGCCGCCGCTGCAGCGATGCCTGCCCGATCAAAGCCATCCCCGCCGACGCGCCAAAGTTCGAGACGCCCGATGAAATCTCGCACCTCAAAGGCGTGAAAAAGTGGACGATCGACGCCAAGCTGTGTTTCAAGTTCTGGGTGAATCAAGGCACGGACTGCTCGATCTGCATCCGCGTCTGCCCCTACAACAAAGACTTTTCCAAGCGCTTCAATCGCCTGCTGCGCTGGATGCTGGGCAATCGCTGGCGGCGGCTGGCGCTCTGGCTGGATGCCAGGCTGAAGTATGGCGAGCGCAAAACCGCGGGCTGGTGGTGGCGGCGCGCCGCAGATGAAAAGCGCTGAACGCATTCTGAACCTGGCGCCAACGCGTTGGACAATGGCGATCGGCTGGTCGCTGCTGCTCACGCTCTTCCTGCTGCAGCCGGAAGCCGACCCGATCATCGACCTGGGCTTGCCCCGGGGCGATAGCACGCTCGCCCGCGAAGCCTTCTTCAGCGGCCTGCACCTGCTGGCTTTCGCCGTGACATGCGCCCTGTGGTTCTATGCCTTGCGCGGCGGTTCCGATCGGCTGAAGCCATTGCTCGCCGCTCTGGGCATCGCCATCGTCCTGGGCGTCATCACCGAGGCGCTGCAATCCTTGACGCTGGATCGCTACCCTTCGTTCATCGACTTGCTGGCGAATATCGCCGGCGCCCTTTTCGCCGCGCGCTTGATCTGGTCGCGGGGGCTTCCACGCCTTCCCAGGTGAACAAGCGCCAGCGCTCAATCTCCCCTTTCGCCGTTTCGTGCTAGGATTAACTGGCAGGCTAGGGAGAGGTTACGACCATGAAGCATCTAATTTTGGCTATGCCGCTGGTCATTTGCCTGGCGCTCGCCACAAGCCTTGCCGCCCAAGACGGCGGTCAGCCACTCCTCGCCTATCGCAGCGGCGATATCTGGAAATACGACGCGACCAGCGACTCCGCGACCAAACTCACGCATTGGGGCTACAACGGCGGCCCCATCCTGTCGCCCGATGGGACGACGATCGCCTATCTGTCGACCAGCGCCGCCTTCGTCGACCAGCACAAGGCGGGCACGGCGACGCAGACCGGCGGCAGCGCGCCCGCCAATATCTGGATCATGGACGTGGCGACCCAAGCCTTCACGCTGATTGCCGATCAAACCGGCGCCAGCGCGACCGGCATTTTGCGCTCGCTGCCCAATTGGTCGCCCGACAGCCGTCAACTCCTCTGGCTGGAAATTGATCCGGGCTTACAGGCGCTGGAAGCCGCCCGGCTAAAACTGCGCGATTTCGACACGGGCGCGACCACGACCCTGGCCAGCAATGTCGATCTTGGCTTTCAGGGCAGCAATATCCGCATGCCAAGCCTCCGCTGGGGCGCGGGCGGCATCGCCCGACTGCACTTTGACTACCCCGGCGACGGCGCGAACCCCTTCCTGCACATCCAATTCTACGATGCCAGCAGCGGCGCGCTGACCCAATTCGACCTGGGCTTGAACGAAAGCCGCGACAATTCCGTGCGCGATTTCCTCTGGGTCGAGCATCTGGGGCGCAGCCTCATGGCGCTGCAGATCCAGGATTATTGGGAACTCATCGACCCCCAGACCGGCGCGCGCAGTCGGCTTTCCGAGCCGCCTCGCATGCAGACGCGAAACGCGGCCGGCGGCCTACAGCTGATCCCGCGCTCGGTCGCGACCGCCGGCGGCGACTGGCGCATTCACTGGCACGCGACCCGTGGCGGCGGCGCCCTCGATACCGGTTACCGCAGCGCCCGCGTCAATCGCAATAATCGCCCCGCCATCGCGCCAGACGGCGAGCGGATCGCCTGGCCCGACGCGCAAGGCATCGACAGCTGGCAGATCGGTGGCGGTCGCCAACTCTTCGAAGCGTCAAGCAGCTGGGCCTTCCCAATTCCCCAGCCCTTTGGCGTGGTCTGGGCGCCGACGAAATGGGTGACCACGGGCTCGCTGGATAGCGCGCAAGCGGCGCCGGCCCTCCCGCCCGTCGCTTCCCAATGCCCCCTGCCACCCCTGTTGAGCGCCGGTCAGCAAGCCATCATCGCGCCCGGCCTTTCCAATCGCGTGCGCAACGCCGCCTCGCTCGCGGCTGATATCATTGGCGCGCTCCAGCCGGGCGATATCGTCACAATCGAAGCGGGTCCCGTCTGCGCGGACGGCTACCACTGGTATTTCGCGCGCGCCGCCGACCTGGCCGGCTGGACCGCGGAAGGCGGCGCCGGCGAATACTGGCTGCTCTATCACATTGACTGTCATCGCAGCCCGCCCATTCGCCTCTCCGCCACCATGCGCGCCACCGTCGCCGGCAACCGTTCGCTCGAGGTCCGCAATGGCAAAGGCGTGGATGGCACAGACGTGATCACCTTGGTCTCCGCGAGCGATACCTTTTCCATCACGGGAAGACCGGAATGCGACTGGACGGGCTTGCGCTGGTATCCGATTCAGTTCCGCCATTTCCTGGGCTGGATCGCCGCGGGCAGTGGCGCCGATTACTACATAGAAGCGCGGTAAGCGCTCAAACCAGTGTCAGTCCGCGCGATACGACGGATTCTCCCAGACGATCAAGGTCGCCCAATTATCGGACGCGTCGTCTTTGATGTATTCTTCCAGCAAGCCACGGACCGTAAACCCGCGCCGCAGCTGAAACGACAACGTGCTGTCGTGGAGCTCGCCGGCGACGACCTTGTCGACATATTCGCGCGCGGTCATGCCGGTTTTATGCGCCGCGTAACCGGGGATCAAGCCGCCAGCCACGATCCCGCGCCGATTCATTGCAGCAGCAAGGGACTTGCGCGCTTCGTAGAGCCGCGAGCCGACGCCGCGCCTGCGGAAGGCCGGATGCACGCTGATATCGCCGCCATAATACCAGGCGCCCGCTGGCTGGTGATGGCTGTAGTAGCCGCCGGCGATGATCTCCTGGAAGCTGTGCCGGGCATGATCGAAGTCGAAATCGATGAGAAAGCCCGAACCCAGGCCGATGACTCGATCCCCGGCCAGGGCGACGAAGTTGCCTTCGGGGAAGAGCCGGCAATGATTGAGAAAATGCGCCTCCCGCATTAACTCGCCGGCGGCCAAGGTGGGAAAGCAGTCGCGCTGCAGCTGCTCGAGGGCGCGGGCGTAACGCGGCGCGATCGTCTCGATGCGGATGATGTCGCTTCTCATCGTCCAACTCCCGGTCGCGCCCACGAGTGTACCCTGGGCTGCGCTTCGCATTCAACCAGACTGGCATTGGCGCGCGATAAGTGGTATGAATGGACTGCAATGGACATACATTTAGCGCGGCGCTTGCTCTAGGATAGGCGACAGCGAAACCAGCTCAGAAACGAGGTTAGATCATGGCGACGAATGGACACCAGCAGAAAGGCAGTCAAAAGGGCAGCGACAAGGTCAAGCGCGGCTTGGCGCAGATGCTCAAGGGCGGCGTGATTATGGATGTCGTCACGCCGGAGCAGGCGCGCATCGCCGAAGACGCCGGGGCCGTGGCTGTCATGGCGCTCGAGCGCGTGCCGGCCGATATCCGCGCGCACGGCGGCGTCGCCCGCATGAGCGACCCCGATATGATCGATGGCATCATCAACGCCGTCTCCATCCCGGTGATGGCCAAAGCGCGGATCGGCCACTTCGTCGAAGCGCAGATCCTGGAAGCGCTCGGCGTCGACTATATCGACGAAAGCGAAGTCTTGACGCCCGCCGATGAAGAGCACCATATCAACAAATGGAACTTCGCCGTGCCTTTCGTCTGCGGCTGCCGCAACCTGGGCGAGGCGCTGCGGCGGATCAACGAAGGCGCCGCCATGATGCGCACCAAAGGCGAAGCCGGCACCGGCGATGTCGTCGAAGCCGTCCGCCATGCCCGCTCTGTCAACGGCGAAATCCGCCGAATCAGCTGCCTGGACGAAGACGAGCTCTACACCTACGCCAAAGAGATTCGCGCGCCTTTCCATCTGGTCAAGGAAACGGCTGAACTGGGCCGCCTGCCCGTGGTCAATTTTGCCGCCGGCGGGGTCGCGACCCCCGCGGATGCCGCGCTGATGATGCAGCTGGGCGTCGATGGCGTTTTCGTCGGCAGCGGCATCTTCAAGAGCGGCGCGCCGGAGAAACGCGCCCGCGCCATCGTCAAGGCCGTGACGCATTTCCGCGACGCCGTTATCCTGGCAGACGTCAGCCGCAACCTGGGCGAGGCGATGGTCGGCATCAACGTGACGCCCGACGAGGTCATCCTGGGCAAGCGCGGCTGGTAAACAAGCCCGCAGGAGGCAACCCACCCGTGACAATCGCCCGCGTCAGCGACCTTGAAACCCCGAGCGTGCTCATCGATCTGGACAAAATGGAGCGCAATATCACGCGGATGCAGGCGCGCTGCGACGACTTGGGCATCAACTTTCGCCCGCATATCAAGACACATAAAATCCCCGATATCGCCCGCCGTCAAATCGAGGCCGGCGCCATCGGCATCGCTTGCCAGAAGGTCAGCGAAGCCGAGGTCTTCGCCGACGCCGGCTTCCGCAATATTCAGATTCCCTACAACATTGTCGGCGCGCGCAAAACGCGGCGGTTGGCGCAGTTGGCGCGGCGGGCTGAGGTGAGCGTCACAGTCGATAGCAAACCCGTGATCGATGGCATCGCCGAAGCCGCGCAAGCGATGGGCGCGTCGATTGACGTCATGGTGGAGCTGGTGTCCCTCAACAATCGCACCGGCACGACCCCGGCCGCGGCGCTGGAATTGGCCAAACATATCAGCGCGACGCCGAGCCTGCGCTTCGCCGGCTTGATGATCTACCCTTCGGACGCCGCGATTCGCCCGCGCCTGCAGGAAACGCTTGCTCTGCTCGCCGAAGCCGGCCTCGCTGTCAAGACGGTCAGTGGCGGCGGCAGCGGCGCCATCCGCGAAGCCCACCTGATACCCGAGCTAACTGAGATGCGCGTCGGCACATATCTCTTTTGGGATTGGGGCAGCGTGGACAGCGGCTATACCAGCTTCGAAAACTGCGCCATGCGCGTCCGCACGACTGTCGTCAGCGCCAACGAAGCGACCCGCGTCATCCTCGATGGCGGCAGCAAAGCCTTGCATTCGGAAACGGTCAATGGGCGCTTCGGTTACATCGAAGAATTTCCCGGCGCCAGCATTTACAAGGTCAACGAAGAGCATAGCTATACCGACTTCAGCGACTGCGACGCCCTGCCGCAGGTGGGCGACGCCCTGAACGTCATCCCAGTGCATACCTGCGTCGTGACCAACCTGCATAATCAACTTTACGGCGTCCGCGGCGACCTGATCGAAGAAGTCTGGGACGTGGCCGCGCGCGGCATGGTCTGGTAATTCAGAGGACCGCCAGAATGCTAATCGTTGACGCCCACCTCGATCTCGCATGGAACGCCCTGCAGTGGAATCGCAATCTGCTCGAAGCGGCCTATACGATTCGGGCGACCGAAGCGGGCGCGCCCGGCAAGGGACGAGCACAGAACACGGTGTCGCTGCCCGATATGCGGCGCGGGCGCATCGCCCTCAGCTTCGTCACCATGCTGGCGCGGGCCACAGGACATAAGCGCGACTACCTCGATTATGGCTCGCAGGCGCAAGCTTATGGCATCGCGATCGGGCAGCTGGCTTATTACCGCGCGCTGGAGATGGACGGGCAGGCCCGCATCCTGGAAGACGGACCCAGCCTGCGCGCGCATATCGCGGAATGGGAAACCTGGGAAATCGCCGGCGCCGACCCCGCCGAAACGCCGCCCCTCGGCTTCGTGCTCAGCATGGAAAGCGCCGACCCCATCCGCGACCCCGCGCAGCTGGAAGAATGGTGGACTCTCGGGCTGCGGCTGCTGGGTCCAGCCCATTACGGGCCCGGGCGCTATGCCGGCGGCACGGGCGTAGAATCGGGATTGACCGAGCTGGGCGCGCCACTGCTGCGCGAAATGGAGCGGCTGGGCATGCTGCTCGATTTGACGCACTTCAGCGACCAAGCCTTCTGGCAAGCGGTCGAGATTTACGCGGGTCCCGTGTTGGCCAGCCACAATAACTGCCGCGCGCTCGTGCCCCATCAGCGTCAATTCTGCGACGAGCAGCTGAAGCTGATCATCGAGCGCGATGGCGTGATCGGCGCCGCCTTCGATATCTGGATGCTGCAGCCCGGTTTCCTGCGCGGGGGCAGCAACGACGGCGTCTTCATCGACGCCGTGATAGACCATATCGACCATATTTGTCAGCTGGCGGGCAACAGCCAACACGCCGCCATCGGCACGGACCTGGACGGCGGCTTCGGGCGCGAACAATCCCCCGCCGACCTCGATACCATCGCCGACCTACAGCGGCTGCCCGATTTGCTGAAGGCGCGCGGCTACGGGGAAAACGACATCGCGAATATCATGCGCGACAACTGGCTGCGCCTGCTCCACGCCGCCTGGGGCGATTGAAACGCCGCTTACAAGCGCCCTTCCAGCATGCGGTCCAGCTCATCGCCGGCCTGCGCCAAAACCTGCGTCAGCGCGAAGTCGCCACCATGCGGGATCATCAGCGAGCCCTGCCGCCGATACTTGTCCACTTCTTCAATCGTCGAGGCCGTGCGCGACCAGACTTTGCCGTGCTTCTTCGCCGCCGCCGCCACAATCGCCACCGCTTCATCCAGCGTCATGCCCGCTTCCGGATAGGTATCGAGGCGCAGCCCCAAATCGGCGGGACCGACGAATAGCGCGTCTATGCCCTCGACCGCGGCGATGGCTTCGGCATTGGCGACCGCCTCCGGCTCTTCGATCTGGGCGACGATAAAGGTTTCGCGATTGGCGTCCGCGACAAATGGGTCGTCCGGCTTGCCGCGCTCGCGTCCAAAATCGGCATCGAGCCCCGTGCCATCCAGCCCGCGATTGCCGATTGGCGGGAACTTCGCCGCCTGGACGATCGCGCGCGCCGTTTCCGCATCCGAGACGAAGGGGATCATCACGCCGGCCGCGCCGTCTTCCAGGAAGCGGTAAAGGCGGCTGCGCTGAATCGTGGGCGGGCGCACCAGACAGTCGATGTCATACAGATGACAGAGCGCCAGCAGGTGCTGCACCTCGCGCAAATCGAAGTTGCGATGCTCCAAATCCAGCCAAATGCCATCGAAGTTATGCTGCGACGCGCGCTGCACATAAAAGGGGATGAAATGCCCCAAAGAACAGAATCGCGCGAATTCACCCGCCCGCCATTTTGCGAGCACCTTGCTTCGTCTCATTGCCTCGCTCCTCCCCAATTTATGTCTGCGCCATATTTTAGCCGACTTGCGCTGAAGCGGGCGACCCGGTGGGTAGCCGCTACAGGTTGCGCCCCGGCGGGCCCGTTTGTGAGCAGCGGAGCGATTTCAAGCTGGATGATTACGAGAGCAGGGGCTTCATCTGCTCAAGCGCCCGCTCGATCAAAGCGGGGTCGGCGGCAAAACAGAGGCGCAGGTAGCCCTCGCCCTGGGGACCAAATGCCGCGCCCGGCGCCAGCCCCACGCCACATTCCCGCAGGACGCGCTCGGCAAAAGCGTAGCTGTCCTCCGCGCCATCAACCGAGAAGAAAGCGTAAAAAGCGGCTCGCGGCGCCGCCAGGCTCACGCGGGGCAGCCGGGCGAAACAGCGCTCGACCGCCGCCAGCGATTCCGCATAACGCGCCGTCGACGCGCGGACGAAAGCCTCGCCCTCCCGCAAAGCCGTGACGCCGGCGATCTGCACGGGCGCGAATATGCAGGAATAGTTGAACTCGGTCACGATCTCCAGCCGATTCACCAGCGATTTTGACGCCGTCAGCCAGCCCAGACGCCAGCCCGTCATCGCCCAGGACTTCGAGAAACTGTTGACGATCAGGTATTTGTCGTCCTCGCCGACCTTGTCAATGAAACTAGGCGCATAAGCCCGATCATAAACGATGCGGCTGTAGACTTCGTCCGAGATCAGCCAGAGGTCACGCTCCCGACAGAAATCCAGGATCAGCTGCTGCTCGTCGTCTTCGAGCATCCAGCCGGTGGGGTTATTCGGCGAGTTGATCAGCAGGGCGCTTGTATTTGGCGCGCAGGCGGCGAATAGCTCGTCCAGATCAAGGCGCCATTGGCCGCGGATTGGGCGGATGGGAACGCGTGCGATCTCGGCGCCCAGGATTTGCGCGGCGGCCGGCAGATTCGGCCAGACCGGCGACGGGATCACGACGGCGTCGCCCTCGGCCACGATGCACTGCAGCGCGATCGCCAGCGCCGTCATGCCCGATGGCGTCACGGCGATATTGCCCGCGTCCAGGCTCGTGCCATATAAGCCGCTAATATAGTCGGCGAGCGCCTCCCGCAGGGGCATAATGCCGAGGTTGGGCTGATAAAAGGTCTGCCCCTCGTCGAGGGCGTCCTTCGCCGCCTCACGGATGAATTGCGGCGTGGGCTTGTCCGGCTCGCCAAACCACAGCGGAATGACGTCGCTCCGCCCGATGGCGATATTGGACAGCTTTCGGATCAAGCTCGGTTGCAGCGCCTGCACGCTGGGACGGTTCGCCCGTATCGCCATTTACGCTAGTCTCCCTCTTGCTTGTAGAGCGCCACCGCGGCCACGATGATGAGCCCCTGGATGAGCCCTTGAATGAATTGATTCACGCCCAGCATCACCAGCAGATTGGCCGTCACGCCCAGCAGCAGCACGCCGCCGAGCGTCCCGATCACCGTGCCGCGCCCGCCGAAGAGGCTGGTGCCGCCGATGATGACCGCCGTGATCGCCTGCAGCTCAATTCCGTCGCCGATGGCCGGGTCGCCGACGCCCATGCGCGAAAGCCAGAGCAAGCCGGTGATCGAGGCGCTGATGCTGCAAATCACATAAACGCCGTAGCGCGCGGCCTTGACCGGCACGCCCGAAAGGTGCGCCACCTCCAGGTTGCCGCCAATCGCGTAAAGATACTTTCCAAAAGCGGTATAACGCAAGAGCAGCGCCGTCAAGACTAGAAGGACGCCAAACATGACCGCGATGACGGGAATGGGGCCCAGCTTCTGCACATAAAACATAATGAAGGGTTTGCTCGCCGAGCCGACCGGCGATGTCGAAATGCTGAGGCTGATGCCGCGCAGAATGCCCAGCGATGCCAGCGTGACGATAAAGGGCGCGATCCGCAGTTCATTGACCAGGAAGCCATGAATCAGCCCGACCAGCAAGCCCAAGCCCAGGGTCGCCGCGATAGCCGCGCCTTGATTGCCCGTCTCGCCGTTCATCACGATCGCCGATACCAGGATCGACAGCTTCACCAGCGAGCCAACCGAGAGGTCGATGCCAGCCGTCAAGATGACAAGCATCTGACCCAAGGCGACGATGCCCAGAAAAGCCGCCTGGCGGGCGACATTGGTCAGATTGCGCAGGGTCAGGAAACGCTCGGACTGGGTCGCGCCGATGAATATCAGCAGCGCGATAAAGCCATAGACGGCGAATATCGGACCGTAACGCCGCAGGAAGAGCCGCTGCGAAGCTGTCAAGCCGCCGAAGCGCCACGCCGACAAGTTCATGACGCGCGCGACCCCGGCTCCGCCATCGTCGCCAGCGCGATGATGTGGGCTTCGGTCGCCGCTTCACCCGCGACTTCGCCAACGATGCGCCCGTCGTTCATCACCAGGATGCGGTCGCTCATGCCAATCACCTCCGGCAGCTCCGACGAGATCATCACGATCGCGATGCCGCGGTCATTCAGCTGGCGCATCAGCTTATAAATTTCGAATTTCGCGCCGACATCGACGCCGCGGGTCGGCTCGTCAAGGATGACAACGGTCGGATTCGTCTCCAGCCACTTCGCCAGCACCACCTTCTGCTGGTTGCCGCCGCTGAGGTATTGCGCCTCCTGTTCGGCCGAAGCCATGACGATGGACAGGCGCGCCTTCGCCTCGTCGACGACCGCGTCCTCCGCCCTCGCTTGCAGCACGCCCAGCCGCGTCAGCCGCGAGAGGATCGGCAGCGTCACGTTCACGCGCACCGACAGCGAGGTGAAGAGCCCATGCGTCTTGCGATCTTCCGGCACCAGCGCCAAACCGGCCGCGATCGCCTGGGCCGGGCTGCTCCAGCTCGCGCCGCCAGCGCCGACCATGGCAATCTTCCCGCTGGTCAAGGCATCGGCGCCAAAAAGCGCGCGCGCCAGCTCCGTCCGCCCGGAGCCAACCATGCCGGCAACGCCCAGAATCTCGCCGGCGTAAAGCTCCAGGCTGGCCTCTCGCAGGATCGTGTCGGTGGAAACCTTCTCCGCGACCAGAACCAATTCGCCTTGTTCGTGATCGGTCTGCGGGAAGATTTCCGCGAGCGGGCGCCCCACCATCAACTCCACCAGCGTCGCGCGATCCAGCTGATCGATCGCGCGCGTGTCGACCAGTTCGCCGTCCTTGAGCACGGTCACCTCGTCGGCGATGCGGAAGACCTCGTCCAGCCGGTGCGAGATGTAGATGATGGTCACGCCCTCCTCCACCAGCGACTCGATGATGCGGAAGAGCTGATCCAACTCGCTTCCAGCCAAAATCGCCGAAGGCTCGTCCATGACGATCAAGTCGGCGTTCTGCGAAAGCGCCTTAGCGATCTCGACAAGCTGGCGCTGGGCGACCGTCAATTCGCTGACGGGCAGGCGCGTGTCCAGCCGAATGCCCAGGCGTTTCAGCAGCGCCGCGGCGCGCCGGTGAAGCTCGTTGACGCGCAGGAGCCCAAGGGCGTAACGCGGCTCGCGGCCCAGGAAGATGTTCTCGGCGATGGACATCTGCTGCACGAGCGCCAATTCCTGGTAGATGATGCTGATGCCACTGTCGATGACATCGCCAGCCGAAGCCTGCAGCCGCCGTTCGCCCTTGTAGATGATCTCGCCGGCATCCGCTTTGTAGGCGCCCGCCAGGATCTTCATCAAGGTCGATTTCCCGGCGCCATTTTCGCCGACGAGTCCATAGACCTGGCCCCGCCGGCAGCGGATGGAGACGTCCCTCAGCGCGTGGACGCCGGCGAAGGACTTGGAGATATTCAGCATTTCCAGGATGTATTCGCTCATCGCTGGCTGATTCCCAACCCCGCCCCCGGACAGATCTGTAGGGGCGTTACGCTGTAACGCCCTTTTTGGCGCAGTCGATGGGCGAGACAAGTCCCGCCCCTGCAAAATCGCGAGGTCTAACTTACTCTTCTTCGACCAGGAAGCCGAGCTCGGCCAATTTCTCATCCGGCATGAGGATTGGACCATGCACGTCGTCGCTCCAGCTGGGCATGTAATAGTCCTCAGCCGCCTCTTCGGTGAAGGGCTGCGCCTCGGGGATGCTGTGGATGAAGTCGATGAAGCGCGGGGTCGGCTCGCCTTGCAGGATGCCAATCGCGGCGTCCAGGCAAGTGGTGATCATGGCATTGGGGTACATCCAGGCGTAGAAGGGGAAGCCATGCTCAATCGCCGAACGCAAAAAGCCGTTCTGCTGTTCCCCGCCCGCGATAGGCGGAATCGCCATGTCGGCGTCTTCGTAGGCGCTGATGATGCCCTGCGCCATCTGCGCGCCGCCAGTCCAGATGCCATCAATCCCGTCGCCGTGCTGCGCCAGCCAGGTCTCCATGATTTTCTTGCCTTCAGCTGGCGACCATAAGCCCGGCTGATTATCCAGCAGCTCGATGCCCTGCGCCTCGAAAAAGGCGAGCGCGCCTTCTTCCATGATGACTGACGTGGTCACGCCCGGGATGCCGGTCATCATGATGAAGTTGCCATCCGCGCCGACGGTGGCCACCAGCCATTGCGCCAGGTTCGCGCCGACGGTGTACAGGTTCGTGCCGACTTCAGTGACGAAGTTGTCCGTCTCGACGGCGCTGGCGCAGAGCACAACGGGAACGCCCTGCATCATCGCCCGCTCGACCGGCGCAGACAAGGCGGCCGCGCCCATCGGCACGAGGATCAGCGCGTCTGGATCCTGCGCCAGCAAATCCTCGACCAGCGGCACTTGGACGCCGGCGTTGGCTTGCCCATCGCCATACAGCAATTCTGAGACGACTTCCTCGCCCAATTCATCGACATACCAATAGGCATGGGCGTCCATCAGCGCCGACCAAGCGTTGCTCGTGCCTTGCGCGGCGAAAGCAATGCGATAGGGCGGCTCTTTAGCGAATTCGCTGGTGTCGTAGGTCTCGTCCAGGCGCGACATCACGCTCTGCAAGTAGGGCGACGCGTCGATCATCTCTTGCGTGATTTCGAACTCCATCATGCCATCGTCTTGCCCCAGCGACGCCAGCGGCGCGCCGAGCAGCAGCGACAGAATGAAGAGCGTGTAAATGAGTTTCCGAAACATTGGCTTTCCTCCCTGAGTTTACAAGCGGTCTATGCGAATCGACTCGCACGACCAAGCCTCCGCAATATTTCTCTTTCCCATCGCCCTCCCTTTCTCTTATTTGGCTACTCTTCGACATTGGCGAGGCTGTAGAGCGTCACCGCGCCCAGGATCACCAGCCCCTTGATGATGAACTGCACCTCGATATCCAAGCCCATCAGCAGCGCCATCGTGCTCAGGATCTGGATCATCAGCACGCCGGCGATCGTGCCGAGCAAGCCGCCGCGCCCGCCAACAAAAGCCGTGCCGCCCACGATCGCCGCCGCAATCGAATCCAGCTCGAGCCCGGTGCCGATGAAGCGATCGACATAACCCACGTAGCCAGTCAGCACGACGCCGGAAGCGACCGCCAAACAGCTGCCAAGCACGTAAACCGAGATGCGGATCCGGTCGACCGAGATGCCAGAGAGGCGCGCCGCCTCGCTATTGCTGCCGACCGCGTAGACCCTGCGCCCATAAGCCGTGCGCCGCAGCACAAAGATGAAGAAGGCGTTCAAGCCCAGCCACAGCAGCAGCGGAACCGAAAGCACGAACCAGGACTGATTGACGATGCCCAGAATATCGGGCACAAAGCCGCCGGGCACGCCCCGCGTGTACGCCTGCGTCGCGCCCTTGACCAGCACCAGCATGCCCAGGGTCGCCACAAAGGGGGGCACGCGCCGCTTGGTCACCAGCAGACCATTGCCCAGGCCCACAAGCGCCCCCAGCGCCAGCGCGATCAGAATCGCCGGAATCACCATCTCATCGCGCCCGTTGGTGACCTCCGCCACCACGATCGAGGTCATGATGAAGATGCCACCAATGGACAAATCAAGCCCGGCGACCAGCAAAATCATCGTCTGGCCGATGGCGACGATGCCCAGCTGCGACGCCTGCCGCATCACGACCGCGATCGTATTGACGTCGTAGAGCTTCGGCGTCAAAAAGGCGGCGGCGACCAGCAACGCCAGGAGCGCGATATACACGCCATAATCGGCGATGAACTGGCGCGTCCGCCAATTGCCGCCGAGGGTCGCGCTGTCGTAGGGCTTGGCGAGGCTCATTCGCGTCCCAATTTATCAAGCGGTTCCGCGCTGGAATGCAGCCTGCCGCGGTTTAGTGCGGCGCGGCGGGCGCGTCCTGATCGTCGAGATACTTCGCCGCCCATTCCACGCCTTCCCAGGAAATCGTCTTCTCAGGCGTGATCTTGACCAGATAACGCGGACGCACTCTCGAAGGCTCCAGATACTCGGGACCGCGCTCCCCCAGATAACGCACCGACATCCGCCGCGCAATCTCCAGCCATTCGCCATGCATCAGCGCCGGCCCCTCGACGACTTCGGCCCCGCCGCGAAACAGGACGCGCGTATAGGGGCTGGTGTCCTGGGCGCAGGAGACAGAGCAGCGCGGGAAACGCAGCAGATGCTGGGCGAAGACCGTCTTGGCGCGCGGGATGATCCACATATTCTCGCCATCCCACTCCTGCCAGACGGGCGTGACATAAGGGTCGCCCTTGCTGTCCACGGTGGCGACCCGCGCGACCACCGGTCCATCCAGGAACTCCTGAAGCTCGTCGGCGTCTAGGGCGCGCATCTTGCCCATCCACTCGGGGTACTCTCGTTTTGCGCTCATAAATCGTCCTTTCAGCAAGAAAAATTTGACAAGGAATGGTCATGGCGGCCGATTGGCTGGCGGCCCGCCGTCAGCCAAAGTATAGCCAATCTTGCCTGGGGCTGCCAAAACAAGCCCTTGGAGGCCGCGACTCCTTCTCGGTGGAAACAACAGATCGTTGCCATCGAGGTTACCGTGTCAAATTGAGGGCTCCGAGAAATGCCCTCGGCAAGCGCCTTTGTCTTGGTGGCATCCGCGCCTCTCTGGCTCTCTCGGGTTTCCAGCGGCTGTCGTCCCGCCGACTTCGATTCAAATTCGCATGAGCCGACTAGATGAATTCAATCCGCGCGCCCGCCGCCTCGCCGGGTGCGACCATGCGCTTCTCACCCTCGGTCTTGAAGCGAATCCGATAGGGAACTGGTCTCTTGCAGGCGATATGCTCGGCCAGCGGGCTTGATTCGTCATCGGGCTGCAAGTATTCGAGACGATGCGGGCCAATTTCGAAGACGAAGCCAGAGGCATTAAGAGCCGCATCGCGAGTCGGCTCGCCATCGACGCCGAGAGCCGCGCTCATGATCCGATTCGCCATGTCAACATCGCGCGTCGCCAGCGTAATCGACGCGATGCCAGTGACTCCGTTCACGTGGCGGTTTTCTTTTGGCACGCGCTCCTCGCGCGGCGTCTCGTCTTCGATGAGGAAGGGAATCAGCCCTTGAAAAGCGCCATAAATTTCGTTGTTCAGCCAGGACAGGTGATAGCCGTCAACGCGCTCGCGGCTCAAGCCGACCAAGGGGCTCATCTCCACGCCCTGCTGCACGAAGACCGCATAATCGGTATGGATATCGTCGGTCTGGACGCAGAAGTCGATCAGCCCGCCGCCGCGTTCATGCACGGCATCCCACCAATAATGCTTCGGGCTCGGCTCATAGAAAGACAGCAGCTCGATATAGGCGCCGTCAGCCAAGCCAATCAAGCTGTTGAAGGAGCCGATCGGGTGGCGTCCGCCGCCGACGACCTTGAAGCCGAGCGCCTTGAAAGTCACCGTCAGCGCGTCGAGATCCGGCCCTGCAATCACGATATGGTCGATGCCCAGGATCATATTGCTCGCCCTTCCTCGCAGAAGTTATAGAAAGCAGGCAATTGAAAAACTGCCCCGCCGAATAATAGAGCTGGAATCATCGACTGCGTGTAGGGGGCGAGCCGGCGGCTCGTCCCGCGTATGCCAGACATCAGGTCAGTTTTCGCACAACTAGCTTGGAATTACTGAGGCCGCTGGGCGAGTATATCACACCGGGCGCGCGCATTCCTTGACGAAGACCCGCGAGTTCGTTCTACTTAGGCGCAGAGGGCACAGGGAAAACCCTTGCGTTTTCTCTCGGCGCACTCCATTAAACTCGGTGTACTCGGTGGTAAACTTTGGCATTACACTCCTGGATTTACTGAGGCTTGGATCTGGAGCATCCTCATGAAACTGACGAGCGATCTACACCTTGTCGGCGGCGGCTATTTTGGCTTTGGCTTGTCCGGTTACCTGGACTGCCACGTCTTCGTGCTCAACAGCGGCGATGAACTGGCGCTGGTCGACCCCGGCATGGGCATGGATCGCGATTTCGACACGATACTGGATCACATTCGCGCTGACGGCTTGGATCCCGGCAAGATCCGCAAGCTGATTTTGACGCATTATCACTGCGATCACATTGGCGCCGCGGCCGAAGCCCAGAAGCGACTCGATGTCGAGGTCTACGCCTCCGCCTTCGCCGCGCCCGTCATCCGCGAAGCCGATGAGAAAGCGGTCGCGCTGGATGTGGCGAAAGCGGCCGGCTTCTATCCGGACGACTTTCATTTGCCGCCCTGCCCCGTCGATGTGGAACTGGCCGAGGGCGACGCGGTCAAGGTCGGCAATCTGGCGCTGGAAACCTTCGAGACGCCGGGCCACTGCGATGGCCATCTCAGCTTCCTCATGCGCGGCGGCGACCGGACCTACCTGCTGGGCGCCGACCTGGTCTTCTGGGGCGGCAAGGTCGTCTGGCAGAACATCCACGACTGCCGCATCGACGCCTATGCCGATAGCATGTTCAAGCTAGAGCCCTACGACTTCGACGCCCTGATTCCCGGGCACTTGCAGATTTCGCTGAGCGGCGGCAAGGCGCATCTGGACGCGGCCTGCGCGGCTTTCCGACAGCTGGGCGTCCCGCCGAATTTGCTTTAGGCGCGCTGCCTGCACACACGCTCGCCGCCTAGTTAAACGCGTATTATCGAGTACAGCAAGAACCGCTTTACACGCCAATGGCGCCGCCAGATCGGCAGTCGACGCGTTTTTGCAACGGACGCGCCGCCGCGTTACACGCTGGCCGGATTCAACAATCTGAAATTGTGCACGCTCATAGAAATCAATTTGCCAAGGGAGACGACAGAATGAATGCGCGCAAGCTCTGTATGTTCTTGGTCGCTTTGGCGCTGCTGGCGGCGCAAAGCCTGTTCGCGAGCGCGCAGCCCTACAGCATTCGCGTCAAGGTCAACGCCAACATCCGCGCCCAGCCCAGCCTAAGCGGCGCATGGCTAGTGAGCGTGCCAGCCGGCACAGTGCTGGAAGTTACTGGCGAATACAATCGATGGCTGCGCATAAATCGGGGAGGGGGCGATGCCTGGATGGCGAGTTGGGTGCGGCACGAGCGAGTCGCCACAACAGCGGCGCCTCAGCCGGAGGTGGACAATTGCTGCGGCATAGACCGCCTATGCCAAAGCGAGCCTGAATGGATAGCCGGCTGGTACGCATTTCAAGCCGGGGAATGCCAGGCGCCCGCCACAAGCGTCAGCCCAGCCGTCCATCACTCGGCCGCCACAAGCGGTCAGCCGGTCGTCCCTGTTTCAGGCGCCGCCCCCCTTGCCAGCATTGACAATTGCTGTCATTTGGATCGGTCTTGCCACAGCGATGAAGAGTGGAGAGCCGGGTACGCGGCTTTCCAGGCGCTGGAATGCTGGGACGCCTACGTGCAATGGAAAAGAACGCCGGACCCAAGATATATGCCGGCGAGCGGCAGTGACAATTGCTGCACGGCGCCGGGTTGGCTGTGCCTGGAAGCACAGCATTTTCAAGCGGGCGCTTGGGCGTTCCAAGAGTATAAGCACTGCGCGCCTAACGTGAAGACGACTTACCTGCCCAGACTCGATTCCTATGTCAATCGGGATGACAATTGCTGTCATTACGGCTGGAATTGCCAGAGCGACCAGAATTGGGTGGATGGCTATCACGCGTATCGAGCCAACCAATGTCCCCCGCCTCAGGCGCCAGCAAGCGTCGCCGCGGGCATTCCGATTTACGGCCCCGCCGATTACGTCGCCGATACGCTGCGCGGTTTCCAGTGGCTTTTGACCTACGCGCCACAATGGCACAATTACGTCACCGACGCCATCACAGCTATCACGATGGTATCCTGCACCGGCGGAGCCCATGTGAATGTAGTCAATGGAGCAGTGACTACTATGGACTGGCGTGATCCCAAAACGGATTCATGTGCTCCGGCGCCGGGCGTATACGGCTATAGACGATACGCTACAATCGCCATGTTTCTCGTTCATGAAGCCTGTCACGTCCATGCTTTCAGAAGGGGTGGGCATGATCCGTGCCACGACGATTGGGTTGACTTCGGGATTGAGGAAGCGCTCAATGACATTGACGTGTATGGGTACTTCCGCAAGTACTATTGAGGCTCTCGGCGTCAACATCGTCTCGCGCAGAGGCGTCGGCGGCAATCCAATTCGAATTTCACGCCAGCGCACTGGCTGTGGGACACACGCCGTACTCGCTCTTTTACAACGAATTGTTCAACGATCCCAACGGTCCCTGGCTGGAGATGCTGCAAATCGCAATCCTTGATGGCGATATCGACGGCGAGCTGGAAGTGGCGCAGGAACGCTTCACGCAGATCATGGCGGAAGGCTAATCCGCCGCGCGCCGCCCATCTCCAGCCGAGTAGGGGCGCCGGCGCCAATGAACGCGCGAAGGGGCGAGTCGCTGGCTCGTCCCTGCCGCCGACCGCCAAACAACCGATCCACAGGCGCAATTCGTGTTGGTAATGCGGCAAAAAAGCAATATACTAGCTCGCCAGAGTCAATACCGGCTTTGGGGCGCTATCTCGTCGATTGGGCGGAATGCGCGCCACGATTCACAGAACCCGAAAGGATGCGCAAACATGATTTCTCGCAAGTCGCTTATGCTAGTTCTCGCGATTGTCTTGGTCTTGGGCGGGCTGCCGCTGGCGGCGCAGGACGATCAGATCAACATGACGATGTGGGTTCGCTCGATCCCCTTCCAGACACAGGCGATGGTTGACGAGTGGAACGCCAACAACGACAGCCAGATCGAGTTGACCATTATCCCGAGCGGCGAGTTTGTCACCAAGATGGGCGCCGCCATCGCCGCCGGCGAACCACCGGATATCGCCAGCATCGACCTCATCTATACGCCAGCCTTCGCCGCGGCCGGGCAATTGGTCGATATCACCGAATGGGTGCGGCAGCTGCCCTATGCCGACGATTTGACGCCTGCGCACATGGAACTGGGCATGTACGAGGGCCGCAACTACGCCGTGCCGACGGGCGTGGACGGCTCATTCATCGTCTACAATATCGACCTCTTCGAGCAGGCGGGCTTGGACCCGGAGAATCCGCCGAGCACCTGGGGCGAGATGCTGGACGCGATGCGCGCCATCAACGCCTTGGGCGACGACATTTACGGCTACTGGTTCTCGATGAACTGCGCCGGCTGCAACGCCTTCACCTTCCTGCCCTTCATCTGGGCGAGCGGCGGCGACGTGCTCAGTGACGACTATTCGGAAGCGACCATCGCAAGCGACCCGATCGTGCGCGACGCCCTTGCCTTCTACAACACGATCTGGGAAGAGGGGCTCGTGCCGGAGGGCGCCAGCATCGACAACGGCAGCAACTTCGTCAGCGCCTTCACCGGCGGCAACATCGGCATGGCCGGCATGGGCAACTTCGCGATCCCGCTCTTCACGAACGATCATCCCGATCTGAACTTCGACGTCTTCCATATCCCGGGCAAAGAGGGCGGCGCGGCTTCCTTCGGCGGCGGCGACGTCATCGCGATAGCCAGCGGCTCCGCCCATGTGGACGAAGCCTGGCGCTTCATCGAGTGGACCCTGAGCGACGAAGCGCAAATCGAAATCTATGCCGCCAACGGGCAGATTCCAGTCCGCCTGGCGCTCGAGGACAACCCCTACTTCGAGGGCGACGAGCGCCAGAAGACCGCCGCCAGCGCGCTGCGAGTCGGCCATACGCCCTACACCACCGTCTACAACGATCTCTTCAACGATCCCAACGGACCCTGGCTCGAGATGCTGCAAGTGGCGATCCTCGATGGCGACCTCGACGGCGCGATCGAGCTTGGGCAAGAACGATTCACTCAGATCATGGAAGGCTAGCCCTTTAGTTCTGTAGGGGCGAGACTTGTCTCGCCCAAAGGCCAACGACGCGCCGCCCACGCAAAAGAAGCCGCGTTGGTTAAGGGCGAATCACCGCCTCGCCCCTACAGATCGTTATCAACTGACAAGGCTGTAGGGGCGTTACGCTGTAAGGCCCGCCGGCGGCGCTCGCGAATACAACAGGCGCGCGGCTCGTCTCGCCCGCCCGCGTCTGCGCGGTTGAGACGCCGGCAAAGACGGGAAAGAACGATCAATTGACCGGTCCAAGCGCGATCGTGAACCTTAGCTGGGGGCAGCGCCGCAAGCTGACGGGCTTGCTCTTCGTTCTGCCGACCGTCGCCTTTGTGACGATCTTTTTCATCATCCCCCTGCTCATGACAGTCTTCATGTCATTTCACGATTGGCCCCTCTTCGGCGAACGCGCTTTCACCGGTCTGGAAAATTACCAGGAACTGTCCAAAGATCGGCAGTATCTCAAGAGTCTCGATTTCACCTTCCGCTACACCGCGCTGGTCACCCCGCCCATTTTCATCCTCGGCTTCATCCTGGCGTCGCTGGTGCGCCACAACATCCGCTATATTGGCATCTTTCGCACCATCTTCTTCATGCCCGTGGTCATCGGCTTGGGCGTTTCCAGCTTGCTCTGGGTCTGGATGCTGGACGACCGCATCGGCGTATTCAACAAAATCCTGCTCGACCTGAACCTCGTCCCCAAGGCGCAGCTCTTCCTGGGCCGGCCCAACACCGCCATGAACGTCATCATTCTTTCGGTGGTCTGGAAGACGGTCGGCTTCACCATGATCCTGCTGCTGGCGGGCTTGCAATCGATACCCGACGAACTCTACGAATCGGCCGAGGTCGACGGCGCCGGCTATTTCCGCAAGCTGCTCTACATCACCTTGCCGCTGATGCGCCGTTTCATCGCGCTCGCCTTGATCCTGTCCGTCATTGGCTCGGTCCTGTCCTTCGACCAGTTCTACATCATGACCCGCGGCGGACCGCGCAACAGCACGATTTCGATCGTTTTCTGGATATTCAATAACTCCTTCACCTATTTCAAGATGGGTTACGGGGCCGCCATGTCAATCGTGCTTCTTGGCATTCTCGTCGCGCTGACCGGTCTGCAGCTTTACGTTTTGCGGGAGAAGGACTAGATGACCGCGCCCGCGATTGACGCCCGAGCCGAGCGCTCGCAGCAGGAAATCCGCCGCTTGCGCCGTCGCGCTCTGTCCGCCCTGCGATATTTTGTTCTGGTCGTCCTTGCTCTGCTCTTCTTGTTTCCAATAGCCTGGTCCTTCATCAATTCGATCAAACTGCGGTCCGAGGCTTTGGCTGTGCCGCCGACCTATCTCCCGCGTGAAGTCTCGCTGCAAAACTACGAAGAGCTCACCACCTACGGCAAGGTCGGCATCGCGCAGCACGTCTACAACAGCACGGTGGTCGCGCTGATCACCGTTGTCGGCAGCGTCGCGCTCAGCACCCTGGGCGGCTATGGCTTCGCGCGCTTCGACTTTCCCGCCAAGAACGTCTTGTTCATCCTGGTGCTCTCCACCCTGATGATCCCCTTTCAATCGATTCTGATTCCGCTCTTCGTCATGATTGTGCAGGTCGATCTGCACGACACGCTCTTCGGGCTGGCGCTCGTCTACATCACCTTTCAGCTGCCCTTCGGCATCTTCCTGATGCGCAACAGCTTCCTGGCCGTGCCACAGGAGATCGAAGAATCTGCGCTGCTGGATGGCTGCAGTTCCTTGAGCATCCTCCACCGCGTGATGCTGCGGCTCGTGCTGCCGGGCATCGTCACTGTCGCCATCTACGCCTTCATCAACTCCTGGAATGAATTCCTCGCCGCGCTGATTTTCATGTCCGATCAAGACAATTTCACCCTGCCCGTTTTCCTCACCACCATCCGCTATGGCATTTGGGGCGAAGTGAATTGGGGCGCGCTGCAGGCTGGCGTCATCGTCTCCATCATCCCTAGCCTGGTCATATTCCTGGCGCTGCAACGCTATTATATGGACGGGCTGATGGGCGGCGCCGTCAAGAGCTAGCGGCGCGCTCACTGAGGCTCGACATGAACAAGCTGCCCAAGAATCGCGATCCGCTTTATCCCGCCGCCTTCCAGGCTTTGCCCCTCGGCGCGATCAAACCGCGAGGCTGGCTGCTGAATCAACTCAAAGTGCAGGCGAATGGACTCACGGGCCACCTCGATGAATTCTGGCCCGATCTGGGACCCGACAACGGCTGGCTGGGCGGCGATGGCGACGCCTGGGAGCGCGGACCCTATTATCTCGATGGCTTGCTGCCCTTGGCGCATCTTCTCGAAGACGAGCGCCTGCTGAACAAGGCGACGCCCTGGATCGAATGGACGCTGAACAGCCAGGACGAGCGCGGTTATTTCGGCACGCGCGATCCCGACTGGTGGCCGCGCATGATTATGCTCAAGGTCCTGATGCAGCACTACGAGGCGAGCGAAGACGAGCGCGTCATCGCGCTGATGACCAGATACTTTCGCTATCAGCTGCGCGTCCTGCCGCTGAAGCCGCTTTACCTCTGGGGCTGGGCGCGGGCGATGGACAACGTTCTGGCGGCGCACTGGCTCTACAACTTCACTGGCGACGCCTTCATTCTGGATCTGGCGCAATCGCTGATCGACAGCACGCTCGACTGGCTCGATTTGCAAGCCAATTACAGCCTGCGCCACGTCCTGCCGCTGCAAGAGTGGAATCACGGCATGCTGACGCATGGACCCAACAACGCGATGGGCTTAAAAGCCGGCGGCGTCTTCTACGCGCAGACGGGCAAAGCCTGGCACCGCCTGGCGCCGCGCCTCGGCATCGAGAACCTGATGAAGCATCACGGCCAGCCCAACGGCATCTTCAGCTGCGACGAGCATCTCAACGGCAGGTCGCCAGTCAGCGGCACGGAGCTATGCGCGGTCAGCGAGTTCATGTTCTCGCTGGAAGAGCTGATGCGCATTCTCGGCGATCCCTTTTTCGGCGATCAGCTCGAGCGCGTCGCCTTCAACGCCCTGCCCGCCACCTTCACGCCCGATATGTGGGCGCATCAATACGACCAGCAAGTGAATCAAGCGCTGGCGACCGTGGCCAAGCGCAATTGGACGGACAACAGCGACGACTCCAATATCTTCGGGCTGGAACCGCACTATGGCTGCTGCACCGCCAATATGCACCAGGCATTTCCCAAATTCGCCAAGAGCCTGTTCATGGCGACGCCGACTGAGGGACTGGCCGCGGTCGCCTATGCCCCCTGCCAAGCCCGCGCCACCGTCGCGGACGGCATTCCGCTGACGCTGACCGAAACGACCGACTACCCCTTCAAGGGCGAGATCCACTTTGACTTCGAGCTGGGGTCGCCTTGCGAATTCGACTTTCAGCTGCGCATCCCCGATTGGGCGGGTGGGGCGCGTCTGACGATTAATGGGGCGCCCCGCGACGTCGCAGCCGGCGCCTTTCACGTCATCCGCCGCCAATGGAAATCGGGCGATCGCGTCGGGCTGGATTTGCCGATGGACGCGCGCCTGAGCCGGGGCCACAAGGGCTTGATTTCCGTCTTGCGCGGTCCGCTGCTTTTCGGCTTGCGCATCGCCGAAGACTGGAAGCAGATCGCCGGCGAGCTCCCCCATGCCGATTGGGAAATCACCCCCAAATCCGCCTGGAATTATGGCCTGATTCTTGATGAGGAGAGCGACATCGCCGATCTACAGGTCGAAGAAGCCGAGCCGAGCGCCACGCCATTCGCCACCGACGCGCCGCCGGTCACCCTGAGAGCCGCCGCAAGGCAACTGCCCGATTGGACGCTGGTGGATAATTCAGCCGCCGATATCGACGCGGGCCCCCATCCCACTTCTGAGGCGATTGAAGAGATTACCCTGATTCCCTACGGCTCGACCCAATTGCGGATCGCGGCCTTTCCCATCGCGCAGCCAGACGAAGACATGACATGACCAGCGAAACTGGCGATTACCCGATTCAATCCCTGCCCTTCACAAGCGTCCAGATACGCGACGCCTTCTGGAAGCCGCGTGTCGACGCCGCTATCCAGGTGACGATTCCTTACGATTTTGAGAAATGCGAAGAGACGGGGCGCATTGACAATTTCGCCAAAGCCGGCGGGCTGATGGAAGGCGCGCATCAGGGCATCTTTTACAACGATTCCGATGTCTTCAAAGTGGTCCAAGGCGCGGCCTACGCCCTGCGGATCGCGCCGAACCCCGCGCTGCAAGCCTGCCTGGACGCGCTGATCGACAAATTCGCCGCCGCCCAGGAAGACGACGGCTACCTCTACACCGCCCGCACCATCGACCCGGCGAATGCGCCCGAAGCCTGCGGACCCGAGCGCTGGTCGAACCTCGCCGTCAATCACGAGCTATACAATGTCGGCCACATGTACGAAGCCGCGGTCGCCTGCTTTGAAGCGACCGGCAAACGCGCCTTCCTCGAGGTCGCCATCAAAAACGCTGACCTGATCGACGCCGTGTTTGGCGCCGACAAACTGCGCGACGTGCCCGGTCATCAGGAGATCGAGATCGGACTGGTGGCCCTGTATCGCGTCACCGGCGCTGATCGATACCTGCGCCTGGCGAAGTTCTTTCTTGATGAGCGCGGGCGAGCCAAGGGGCGCGAAATCTACGGTCCCTACTGCCAGGATCACTTGCCCGCGACCGAGCAGCGAGAAGCCGTCGGGCACGCTGTTCGCGCCGGCTACATGTACGCCGCCATGACCGATATCGCCGCGCTGACTGGCGACGCCGCTTACGCCGCGGCTGTCGAGGCGCTTTGGAACAACGTGTTCGGCAAGAAGCTGGCGCTCACGGGCGGCATTGGCGCGCGCCACCAGGGCGAAGCCTTCGGCGACGACTACGAACTGCCCAACTTGACCGCCTACAACGAAACCTGCGCCGCCCAAGCCAGCATCTTATGGAATCAGCGTCTGTTTCTGCTGACGGGCGACTCAAAATTCATCGACATCCTAGAACGGACGCTGTACAACGGCTTTTTGTCCGGCGTCGGCATGGACGGCAAATCCTTCTTCTACGTCAATCCGCTGGCTTGCGACGGCGAGTATCAATTCAATCTGGGCACAGCGACGAGCAGGCAGCCCTGGTATCAGACTTCGTGCTGCCCCACCAACATCGTGCGCCTGCTGCCTTCGCTCGGCGGCTACATTTACGCCCGACGCAGCCGCGATGTCTTCGTCAACTTATACGTCGCGGGCCGCGCCCGCTTCGAGCTGGATGGCTGCGACATCCGCATCGAACAGACGACCGACTATCCTTGGGGCGGCGCGATTCAGTTGGACGTCGCCGTGTCTCAGCCGATCGACTTCGCGCTCAAGCTGCGGATTCCGTCCTTCGCCCAGGGGCAGCCGCTGCCAAGCGACCTCTATCGCTACCTGGACGACGATGACGAAGCCCCGCAATTATTCCTCGACGGGGACGAGACGCCGCTTGATGTCAATGACGGCTACGCGGTCCTTTCGCGCCGCTGGACCGGCCGCGCCCGGGTTGAGCTGCGTTTGCCCATGCCCGTCCGCCGCGTGGTTGCGCACGAGGCCGTCACCGATTTACAGGGAAGTGTCGCGCTGGAAAGAGGACCGCTTGTCTACGCGCTCGAGGCGGCCGACAATGATTCGCCCGTGCTGGATCTGACTTTGGAAGACAGCAGCCCGCTCGAAAGCGACCATCAAAGCGAGCTTCTCGGCGGAATGACGATCCTTCGCGGCGCTGGGCGAGACGCAAGTGGCGCGGCGCAAACCTTCACCGCCATCCCCTATTACGCCTGGGGGCATCGCGGCGAGGGGGCGATGACCGTTTGGCTCAATCGCGGCTAGGCGGCTTGGGCCAGGTATCCGTCAGCCGATAGCCCAGGGGAAAGGGGTCGTCGGGGTCGAGCATCAGCTGCTGCGTCCCCGTGATCCAGCCGCGTCCGCGGATCCGCGGGATGATCGTGTCGCGGCCGCCCAAAACGCCGGCGCCGGCGATATGACAATCAAAGCGCGAACCGATGATCGACCTGGCGACGAAGCGATCACGGAGCCCCAGTTCGCCGCGCGCATGCAAGACCGCCATCCGCGCCGAGCAGCCCGTCCCGCAAGGCGAACGATCCAGCTTGCCGGGATCAATCGCGACCGTGTTGCGCCCGCTTAAGGCCTTGCCCCGCCGCTCGACCGGCAGCGTGAATTGACAGAAGGAAATCTGATTCCATTCGGCATGAATCGGGTGTTGGAAGCCCAGCTGCTCGTTGGCCGCCGCCGTAATGCGGGCGCCAAGCCGCGACAGATCAAGCGCTTCGTCCGGCACGATCTCGAAGCCCGCCGCGCGCGCGTCGACCAGGACGAAGCTGTCGCCGCCATAAGCGACATCGACCGTCAGCGCGCCAAGCCCTTCCACCTCGAGCGGCGCGTCGAGCCGATCGACAAACGACGGCACGTTCTCGAATTCGATGCTCGTCGCTTTGCCGTCCTGGCAAAAGGCGCGGACCCGCACCAGGCCGGCCGGCGCCTCGAGCATGAAAGACGTCTCCGGTTCGCGCATCTCCACCATGCCGGTATCGAGCAGCACCGTGGCCACGCAGATCGTATTCGAGCCGGACATCGGCGGCGTGTGTTCCGGCTCCATGATGATGAAGCCATAAGCGGCTTCGGGCTGTTTTGGCGGCACGAGCAGGTTGACGTGCTTGAAGACGCCGCCCCGCGGTTCATTCAGCACAAACTGCCGCAGTCGTCCGTCCCGCGCGATATAGCGCGACTGCTCCCAGAGCGAGTCGCCCGGTGGCGGTGGCGCCCCGCCAACGATGACATCGCCGACTTCGCCCTCCGCCTGGCAATTGACGATATGGATGATCGCGCTCGTTCGCATGTCCGCGTTCCCGCCTGATCGAAGCTTCGCTGATTGTACCCGCAAACATCCCCGCGCCGCAGCCAAAGCGCCCGCCAAAAGCGCGATTTCATGCAGGCGACCGCTCGCAACGCTCTTTCATGCCCCGCCCACACGCAGTACACTAGCGCCATGTCCATCCCCGCCGCCCAAATCGCAGTCGCCAGGAAAGGCGCCCTCGAGCTGCGGAGCGTCGACTTGCCGCCCCTCGCCGCCGATGAGGTGCTGGTCAAGACGACCACAACGCTGATCAGCCCGGGCACGGAACGCGCCCTGCTGCTGAACCTGCCGGGCCTCGACGTGACCTTCCCCAAGCCGCTGGGTTACAGTCACGTTGGCGTGGTCGTCGCCGTCGGCGCCGCCGTCGACGCGCTGAAAGCCGGCGACCGCGTAGCCAGCCGCTCGCGCCACGCCAGCCACGCCGTCGTCAAAGCCAGCCGCTGCCACAAGCTCCCCGGCGAGTTGAGCGATGAAGAGGCGACCTTCTTCCAATTGCTGGCGATAGCGCTGCAAGCCGTGCGCAAGACCCGGCTTGATATTGGCGAGGCGGCCGCGGTGATGGGCGCGGGATTGGTGGGCTTGCTCGCGCTGCAAGTCTGTCGCGCGGCCGGCGCCCTGCCGACCATCGTCATAGACGCCGACGCGGGCCGGCTGCGGCGGGCGGCGGCGCTCGGGGCGGACGAGACCCGCCTGGCGCGCCATATTGATCAGCATGACCTTGATGCCAACGCGATTTCCAGTCGCCCGCCCGTCGTCATCGAAGCCACCGGCAATCCAGCCGCCTTGGAGACCGCTTGCCAGCTCGCGGCATTTGGCGGACGCGTCGCCCTGCTCGGCAGTTCGCGCGGCGCAAGCAGCGATTTCGACTTCTACAAGCGCGTCCACAAGCGCGGGCTGACCCTTATCGGCGCGCATATCAGCACGGCGGATCGGCTAGCCTCGGCGCCCGGCTGGTGGACGCTGCACGACGAACAGGGTACCGCGCTTCGGCTGATTCAACGCGGGCGCATCGCCATCGCGCCTTTGATCACCCATCGTTTCCACTACGCCGATTTCGAAGCCGCCTACGACCTTCTGGCTTCCTGGTCGCCTGAAGCCATCGGTATAATCATCGACTGGACGAAAGCCTGATCCAGCCGCGAGGAGGCAAAGCCGCCTGTGAAGACCATGCAAGACGCGTTCGATATTCCACGCTATCCCAAGCCGCGCAGCCTGCGGCAAACCTGGCTGAAAGACGTCGGCTACGACGAAGCGCCAAAATACGTCGAGCGCATGGGCTTGACCGAGCTGGAAGACTTCCTCGAAGTCGCCGCCGACCGCCTGGACTACGTCAAGATCGTCACCACCCAAGTCATGTTCAGCCCGCACCATTGGCTAAAGCGCAAGGTGGCCGCCTACCAGCGCTTCGCCATCGAGCCCTACCTGGATCACTCCTTCTTCATGCAGGCGTACCTGCACGGCGTGGTCGAGAGCGCCATCGAAGCCGGGCGCGAGCTGGGCTTCCGCGCTATTGAATTCATGAACACCACGGATGAGGTGAGCCCCGCGCAGTGGAAAGCCTGGCGCAAACTGGCGAGTGATCTGGGCATGCGCGTCATCCAGGAACATCATCCGCTCTACCATTGGGACGGGCGCCTGAAGCCGCGCGCCTCAAGCGCCGACGACATCCTGCGCGGCGCCGAAGCCGCCCTCGAGGACGGCGCTGTCATGCTCATGATCGACCACGAGGAATTCGACCTGCAGGGCGAGCATACCGCCCGCGAAATCGGCAAAGTCGTCGCCGCGCTCGGGCTGGAGACTGTCGTCTTCGAAGCGACATCGCCCAAAGAAGGCCCCATGCTCTGGCGCGACAATCTGGAACTGTTTTTTCGGCTCTTCGGCGAGGACGCCAACGTCGCTAACGTCATGCCCAGCCAGGCCCTGGTCGTCGAAGAGATGCGCGCGCCATTCCTGCGCAGATAAAGCCAGCAATAAGGAAAACAGGGAGATTGAAGATGGTCACAGACGCTGTACTGGAAAAGCTGCGCGCTTACGACTCGGCGACGATCGCCAACGTCATCGAGCTCTTCCGCGTGCGCCCGCGCAACCGCGGTTTCATGACTCGCGAAATCAAAGCGGCATTCCCCGATCTGCCGCCAATGGTCGGTTTCGCCTCGACCGCCGTCTGCCGCACCTATGCCGAACCGCCGGCGCGCGACGCCCCGAAACTGCCCGATCTCATCAGCCGCTTTGACGAGCTGGCGGGCCCCCCGGTGATCGTCTTGCAGAATCTCGATACCGATGGCGCCGCCGCCAACTTCGGCGATGTCTTCTGCAACTCCTTCAAAGCCTTCGGCGCCCTCGGCCTGGTCACCAACGGGCCGGGCCGCGACCTGGCGGGTATCAAGCCGCTCGACTTTCCCGTCTTCCACGATGGCATCGTCTGCGCCCACGGCTATATGCACCTGCTCGACCTGCACATTCCCGTGCAAGTGGGCGGGCTGGACGTCTATCCGAACGACCTGCTGCATGGCGACGCCAACGGGGTGACGACCATCCCGCGCGAAATCGCGGCTGATGTCGCCGACGCCTGCGACGATTACGCCGCGGCCGAAGCCGTCGTCATCAATACGGCGCAGAGCGGCAGCGCCAGCCTGGCGGAACTGCGCGGCGCCTTTGACGAAATGGCGAGCCGCATCGCCGACTTGAGCGCGCGCGCCGCCAAAGCCTGATTGACCGCCCAATTCGGAGGCAGGCCAGACATGCGCATTTACGTAACCGGCGGCACGGGATTGGTCGGCAGCAATATCATCCGGCTGGCGCGCGAACGAGGCTCGGATATCATCGCCTCGCAATATGGCCCCGCGCCGGAATGGCAGGTCAATTATCCCCTCGATCCGCTGGATTTCGCCGACCACGCCGCCATCCGCGCGTCGATTCTCAAGTACAAGCCCGATGCCGTCATCCACTGCGCCGCCGTGCTCGATCAGCTCTTCATGTTCGCCAATCGCGAGCGCTGCTGGTCGATCATGGTCGATGGCACGCGCGCTCTGGCCGAAGCCTGCCGCGAAGTTGGCGCGAGACTGGTATTCGTCTCGTCCGACTGGGTCTTTGATGGCCGCGTCGACCTGGTGGACGAGCGCTCGCCACCCAATCCGGTCAACTTCTACGGCGTGATGAAAGCAGCCTCCGAGCGCGATCTCGGGGCGCTGGAGGGCTTGAATTATGGCGTGGGAAGGCTGGCGGGCGTCTACGGCTTGAATTACGCCGCCCCCTCCCTGGCGCGGAAGGACAACGGGCTCGGCTTCGACTTCTCCGTATACGTCATCCATCGGCTGGCGGCTGGACGGCCCGCCGAGGTCTGGACTGGACCCAAGGTCAACGACGTCGCTCATCCCACGCTCGCTTCCGATTGCGCCGACATGCTGCTGCGGCTGGCGCGCCACGATGGCAAGGGCATATTCCATTGCTGCGGCAGCGAGGCGATCAGCCGCATCGACCTGGCGCATGCGATCGCGGACGCCTTCGAAGCCGACCCCGCCCTGATCATGCCGACGCGGACCGACGAAGCCGTGCTGGACGAAATGCGCCACATCGGCATCCCCTGGCGAACGCGCATGAGCGTGGATCGAACGGCCGCGGCCCTCGGGCGGCGCGCCCTGAACGTTAAGGAAGCGCTGGCGACGTTCCGCGCCCAGTGGGACGACTTCCGGGGTTGACGACGCCAGACGGCGACTCGCGCAAAACTCACCAACATGGAGCCATCATGTCGAAACCCAATGTCGTCTTTCTGCTGACCGATCAGTGGCGTCTGCAGGCCCTGGGCTACGCCGGCAATGCGCAGGTCAAAACGCCCAATATCGATCGGCTGGCGGGCGAAAGCGCCAATTTCACGAATGCCATCTCGGGATATTCGGTCTGCTGCCCCTGGCGCGCCAGCTTCCTCACCGGGCAATACCCGCTGACCCACGGCGTGATCGTCAACGACGTGCCCATCAGCAGCCAGCCGGTCGGTTTGGGCGACGCCTTCAAGCGCGCCGGCTACCATACCGCCTATATCGGCAAATGGCATGTGGACGGGCGCGGACGAACGAGCTACATCCCGCCAGAGCGCCGCCTCGGCTTCGATTGCTTCAAGGCGCTGGAGTGCTCGCACGATTACAATCAATCCGCCTATTACGATAATGACGACCCGACCCTGCGCCACTGGGAAGGCTACGACGTCTTCGCCCAGACCGCCGACGCCCAAGCCTATATCGAATCACAGACCCGCGAGAAGCCCTTCATGTTGGTCCTCTCGTGGGGTCCGCCGCATAATCCTTACGAGACGGCCCCACAAGAATTTCGCGACATGGTTGACCCGCAAGCCATCCAACTGCGCCCGAACGTGCCGCCCGAAATGGCCGAAGACGCGCGCCAATGGCTGGCCGGCTACTACGCCCATTGCAGCGCGATCGACAAATCCGTCGGCGATATCATGCGCACGCTGGACGAAAGCGGCATCAGCCACGACACCGTCCTGGTGTTCGCCTCGGATCATGGCGATATGCTCGGTTCGCAGGGCTGGACGCGGAAGCAGAAACCATGGGAAGAGTCGATCCGCGTGCCCTTCCTGCTGCGCTATCCGGCGAAGTATGGGCGCGATTCGCGGGAAACGGGCGTTTTCCTCAATGCCCACGACATCATGCCGACCCTGCTCGGCGTCTGCGACCTGCCAATACCCGAAAGCGTCGACGGTCGCGACTTATCTCCGGCGCTGGCGGGCGATTCCGTTCACAGCGATGGGGCTTTGCTCGCCTGCTTCCATCCCTTTGGCGAGTGGTCGCGCCCAGTCGGCGGCAGAGAATATCGCGGCATTCGCACGAAACGCTTTACCTATTGCCGTACCCTGGCTGAACCCTGGCTGCTCTACGACAACGATGTCGATCCATACCAAATGGAGAACCGCGTCGACGATCCAGCATACAGCGAAATTCAAGCTGAATTGGAGGCGCTCTTGCAGCGCGAACTGGCGGCGGTCGGGGACGACTTCCGCGAGGGAATGGCTTATATCAAGCGCTGGGGGTATGCGCTGGACGACACCGGCGCCGTCCCCATCAGGCCGTAGGGGCGAGACTTGTCTCGGCCGCCTACATATCCCCGAAACGCACGTAATCCTTGCTGCGATGATAAATCAGCGGCGTCTGCGCGTCATCTTCCAGCGGCTCGCCGACCACATAGCGCGCGACCTGCTCGTCTGACAGGATATTCTTCTGCCCGTTAAAGGTGCTGCCATCAGGCATATAGGCGCAGGTCATGGCGCGTCGATGATACGGCGTCATATTGGCGCCAGCCCCGTGCGCGCACAGGCCGTTATGGAACGAACAGGCGCCCGCCTTCAGCTCAATGGCGGCCGCTTCTCGCTTGCCCCATTCCGGATACGTATTAAAGAGATCGCCGATGTTCTGCCCGATCCCGACATTGTCCCAGGTGGCTGTTCTGTGGGCGCCGGGTATGAAATAGAGGCAGCCGTTGTTGGCGGTCACATCGTCGAGCGCCACCCACAAGCTGATGGCGTCGCGCGAATAAAACGACCAGTAGGGATTATCCAGATGCCAGCCGGTCGGATTGCCCCAAGGCGGCTTGATTAGCGCCTGATCATGCCAAATGCGGATGCCATCGACCTGCGCCAGGTCAGCCGCCATCTTGCCCAGCCGATCATCAATCATCAGGCGGCGCATGCCCTCGTGATCGTTCCACAAGTTTAACCGCTGCGTGAATACTTTCGCGCTGTAGTTGTCCTCTTCGAGCCAACTGCCATCCGCCAGCTTATGCCGGCCGCGGCTGCCAACCGCCTCGCCGACATATTGCCGCCAGGTTGCCAATTCCTCATCGGTCAGGAAGTCTTCAATGACGACGAATCCATTGTCTTGGTAAAACTGTATCTGTTCATCGCTGACTTGGTGATTCAATTCCATCCTCCCCCGGCGGGCGGGCGACGCAAGTCTCGCCCCAACAGCCCCCGCTTTGGCTGGCATGTCGCCGCAAGTATAAGCCGCTCAGTCGCGCTTGGCAAGTGCGCGCGCGGCGGCCCTCTTGCGCCTGCCCGTCATAATGGCTGCGGGACGATCGGCCGCGTCTGGCAAATAGCCGATCTCTTCGTTGGCGCCGTCCAGAATCCTCCGCCATATCGCCGAAATCATCAACTCGCGCAGCAGCAAGAAGAGCAGCAGCAAGGCGCTCAGGCTGACCAGCTCCAAGACGATGACCGCGGCGACCGCCAGGCAATAGCCCAGGAGCTGCGCCAGCGCGAAGGTCGTCATCGCGACGCTGTTCTTGTCGACGGCGCCGCCGACGCGCGTGGCCGCCTCGATGGCGAGAAGGCAGGCGAGCGCGGTCGACTGCGAATGTTCGAGCCAAATCACCGCGGCCGTCAGCGCCAGGTCGACCAATATGGCCGCCAGATCCAGTAGCGACCCTTCGGCGAGCAGCGTCAGCGCGATGCAAAGCGTCATCAGCAGGATCAGCGCCACCAAGACCGCCAGCCCGCGCCGCAGATAGCCCAGCCAGACGACGGCGTCATCGCGGTTCAGGACAACCTTGCATATCGTCAGATAGATGAATACACGCCCCGGCGGGATCACGCTGATCTCGTCCAGCGCGCCCAAAACCGACCGCCGCGAAATCAGCGGCACGATGCGCGCGATCCACACGAGGCAGTATGACGCGCTGAAAAGCATGAGCCAGAGTGGCAGCAGCCACAAAATCACGTGGCCGATGGCGTTATACAAATAAGCGAGGGCGACCACGAGCGCCGCGCCCACAGCCAGGCTGAAACGCAAGACCGGCAGCTGGCGCGCGCCTTTCACTTGCCGCCGCAAGCGAGCCGCCACTGGATGAGAGGCGTCTCGGCTTAACTCACGCCAAAGCAGAGCGCGGATCCGAAAATGCCAGATTATCGCCTGCAGCCAATTTGCCAGTCTGGAGTTGGAGAAGGACTCAAGTTGAATCACGGCGCCAATGCTGCCGGTTGCCAAGCCATACGAATGATCGCGCGACCATGTCTATACGGCGGCAGGCGCCAGCGCCGGTTTCATGTGTGCGGCAGCCGCGTCATCATACAGGAAGCATTTGACGCTGCGGCCCTCGTGCATGACGCTCGGCGGCACGTTGTCGTGGCAGATGTCCATGACAGCCGGGCAGCGCCCAGCGAATTTGCAGCCGGTGCGCGTGTATTCATCGGTCTCGATCACCGCGAGGTCGATTTTCTCGTCCCAGGCGTCGCTCGACTTGACGCTGGGTATCGAGCTCTTCAGGTTCTGCGTATAGGGATGCAGGGGATTGCCCAGCACGCGCTCCGTGGGCCCCATCTCGACGATCCAGCCGCGCAGCATGACGGCGATGCGGTCGCCAGTGTAAAAGGCAGTCGCCAGGTCGTGCGTGATGTAAATGACGCTGACCTTGTTCTCTTCCTTCAGCTTGCGGAACATATTGACAATCGACATGCGCAGGGAAGCGTCCAGCATCGACACCGGCTCGTCGGCGACGATCAGCGACGGCTTGGTGATAAGCGCCCGGGCAATGGCGACGCGCTGCGCCTGCCCGCCGGAAAGCTCGTTGGGATAGCGCCCGGCGATCTCAGCCAGCGTCAAACCGACCGCGCTCAAGACTTCGTTGATGTAACGCGGCACTTCCTTCTTGTCCGCCACCATTTTGTAGTTCTGCGCCGTCTCATACAGGTAGCTGTCGATGCGCTTTAGCGGACTAAAGGCGGCGAAGGGGTCCTGAAACACCGGCTGCACTTCGCGGTAAAACCAGGCGCGCATTTCTTTGCGGCTGATGTCGTTGATGACGCGGTTCTTGTAGCGCAGGATGCCCTCGGACGAGCTCTCCATGCCCAGCACCATCTTCGCCAGCGTGGTCTTGCCGCTGCCGCTTTCGCCCACGACGGCGAAGATCTCCGGCTTGTCCGAGTCGATGACGATCGAGGCATTGTCGACCGCATGGAATTCCTGCGAGGCGAAGCCCTGGCGGATGTGAAAGACTTTGGTCAGATTCTCGATTTGAAGGAGCGGTTCAGACTGCGACACGATTCAACTCCTCCTCGACCACATGACAGGCCGTGAAATGCTTCGGCTCGATCTCAATCAGCTGCGGCTCGACCGTCTTGCAGATTTCCTTCGCCAGCGGGCAGCGCTCATGGAAGCGGCAGCCGCTCGGCGGGCGATCCAGCGCTGGCGGCCGCCCCGGGATGGCCAGACGCTCCTCGCGCGAGTCCAGGCTGGGCAGCGACTCGATCAAAAACCGCGTGTAGGGATGACGCGGGTTTTCCAAAATCGTCCCCGTGTCCGATTCTTCCACCAGCTTGCCAGCGTAGAGAATGCCAATGCGGTCGGCCAGGTTGGCGTGCACGCCGATGTCATGCGTGATGAGAACGAGCGTGCTGCCTTCTTTCTGCTGCACGTCTTTCAGCATTTGAATCACGCCGCGCTGCACCACGACATCAAGCGCGGTCGTTGGCTCGTCGGCGAAGATCAGCTTGGGCCAGAGGATTGTCGCCAGGGCGATGGTCACGCGCTGCCGCATGCCGCCCGAGAGCTGATGCGGATACGACGCCATCACCTTCTCGGGCAGCCCGAGATCGCGCAGGTATTCCGCCGTGAGTTGAAACGATTCCTTCTTGGTTACATCGCGATGCGCGCTGATGAAGTCGTGAAAGGTATCGCGGATGCGCCGCACGGGATTCAGCACATGCATCGACCCCTGCGGAATATAAGAAATCGTGCGCCACTTGAGGTCGCGCTGCTGCTCCTCGGTCATGTCGGCCGCGTTCATCTCTTCGCCATCGAGATGATAAATCACCTCGCCACCGACCACCGTCAAAGGCGGCTGATAAGCGCCTAGCAAAATCCGCAGCAGGGTCGATTTGCCGCAGCCCGATTCGCCGGCGATCCCATAAACTTCGCCCTCTTGAATGCGCAGGGTGATATCGTCCACCGCCTTGACTGTGCGCTCGACGCCGTACGCTTTGGTGATGTAATAGGCCCGCAGATTATTGGTTTCGATTATGGCGCCCATGCGTCATCCTTGTCTTTGCGCGGGTCGTCATCCGCCGCCTCGTCGCCCGCGTCCGCCGAGAGACGAACCAGGCGCTTGCGCGGATCGAGATATTCGCCCAAGCCGACCGACATCAAATAGAAGCCCAAGACCATGAGGACCACGGTGACGATAGGAACGATAATAACCCAAGCTCGGCCAGCGAAGACTGATTGATAATACGTCGCCCAATAGATCATGGTGCCAACAGTTGGACTGTCGAGGTCGGCCAAGCCGAGATATGACAGCGTCACTTCAAAACCAATGGAGAAGAGGAAACCGCTGATCACATCAGCCAGCATATAAGGAATGATGAATGGCAGATGCTCCCGAATGACGATCCGGACGGTGCTCATGCCACTGAAAACCGCCGTATGGGTGAAGTCGCGCTCGCGCAAACTCAAAACCTGCGAGCGATATCGCTTGGATGGATGAGCCCAGTCGAACAAGCCGATCAGTATGCCCAAGGAATACATGGTCATACTGCCGCGAAGGATGGACGCGATAAGGATTACCAGGGGTAATCGCGGAATAACGATGAAGCTCTCAACGGCGGACTGCGCGACCCGGTCAAAGATGCCGCCAAAATAGCCGGACAACATGCCAAGCATCACGCCGATGCCGCGACCAATGGCGACCGCGATGAGCGATATCGTCAGCGTGTTACGAATAGCGAATGTGGTCGACCAAAAGACGTCTTCTCCCTGTGATGTCGTGCCGAAGACGAAAGTAGCCGATGGCGGCTGGTTTCGTTTGACTTTTCGCCGCAGCTTCCCCGCTTCATAGGGCGAGAGAAAAGATAGCGCGATCATAACCGCGACTGCCAGCAATATCAGCGAGCCGAAACGAAAAGAGGGACTGAATTTGATCAGGTCTCGTATCGTAGTAAACAATGCAGCCTCCGAAAGGCGACAACTGTAATCGGCGCCCGCGACCCTATCTCAGGCGCACACGCGGATCAAGGACAGGATAAAGCAGGTCAATGATCAGCATAGCAGTGGCGACCCCGACGATCGATAAAAGCGCGATACCCATGATGATGTTGTAGTCGGCGTTGTAAATCGCGTTATACAACACGAAACCCAAACCGGGATAGGCGAACAGGATTTCGGTGATGAGCGCGCCTTCAAAGATTGCGCCGAAAGCCAATGCCAGATCCGTCACTTGCGGCAGCATCGTGTTGCGCGCGACATAAAACAAGATGATTTTGCGCTTGGGCACGGCCGCCAGTTCAGCGTATTGCACATAATCGTTGGCGATCTCGGTCGTCGTCAGCGCCTTCGCCATGATGAAGCGAAAGGCGATAGCGCCGATGATGACTGAAAGCGCCGGCAAGAAGCCGAAATAAAGCACCGTGCTGATGTACTTCCAAGTGAGGGCCGGCTCCCCGCGTGAACCGCCCATTATCGGAAATATCTGCAGCCATGCTCCAAAAATGATGAAAAGCACCAAAGCGGTAATGAGATATGGCACGGGATAGACCACAACCACGAAGCGCTCGAGGAATTGCGACCAACGCCTGTCGTGGAAGTAACCAGCCAAAGCGCCCAAGAACACGCCAATAGTCCATGAAATGATGATAGTTGTCGTCAAGAGACCCACTGACCAGGGCAAGCCAGCAGCGATGATATCGGAGACTTTGCGCGGGAAATTGCCAAATGACACGCCCAAATCTCCTTGCAGCAAACGGCCCCAAAACCGGCCGTACTGCTCAAGCAATGTGCCATCCAAGCCAAAGAGCGCCGTTGCCGATTCGCGCATGCTGACAACCGCATGGGGGTCGATTGACGCGAACGCGGTCATGCGGCCGATCATTTCGTCGACCGGATTTCTGGGCGACAAGCGCGGTATCAGAAACGTGGCGGATATGCCGACGAAGATGACAAGCGCCCATTGGAGGATGCGCGGCAGAATGTAAGTGCGCAGCAGATTCATAAAATGTTCCTGTTGCCCCCATCCCCCGCCCTTCCCCCAAAATGAGGGAAGGGGGGAGATTTGACTGTATCCGCCAAAGCCCCTCCCTCTTTATGCGCCGCGTAGACACTGGCGGTCGGGGAGGGGTTTGGGGTGGGGGTGAAGTTAGTTACGATGTCGACGTCAAACCCTGGATGGCGTACTTGCCGCCCTGGAACCAGTACAAGGGCATCGCATACGGATTCTCAGCGGTGGGGAAACCGGTCCAGTATTTCTCGTCCCAGGTGACCAGCTTCTTGAAGGCGATGCAGGTGATGTCGATCATGTTCTCGACCCAGTGCTGGATGAACTCGATGTTCAAGGCGATGTTTTGATCGGCTTGGCCAACCGGATCGACCGCCTCCATCGCATCGAGCAATTCATCGATCTTGGGATCGATCAGGCGCCGAAGGCTGTTGCCGCCCAAGGGACGATAATCTTCGCCAGCCGGGGCATAGAAGTCCGAATGCATGCCGTTGATGCGCGGCCAGAAGTCGCCGGCCGGCAGCGCGAAGGATCCCCAGGGCGTGCTGACCTCGTAAGCGCCAACGTGGTGGTTCTGCGACCAGGCGCCGCGATCCAGCGTGATGAAGTTGACGTCAACGCCGAAGTCCTGCCACATATCGGCAGCCGCTTGCCCCATGCGGTAAGCATCGTTCTCGCTGGGGTCGGACTGCAGGTCGAGCGTCCAGATTTCGCCATCGGGCGTCAGCCAGTTGCCGCCGCCATCACGGCTCAAGCCGGCTTTCATCAGCAGCTTCTCGGACGCTTCGGGCGCGAACTTCCACCAGCCGGTGCCAAATATCTCCGCTGGCGTGCCCGGCACCGTATGGCCCTGCGCTTCCGCCCAGGCGTTGAGCTGGTCTGGCACAGTCGGGTCATACACGGAGAACATCTCGCCATCGCCCAGGTCAATCTGCAACTCGTTCAGCCAGGGCTCCATTGCCTCATGGTAAATCCCCGTCATGGCCGCCGTCGGCGGTACCGCAAAGGTTGTGACTTTGGCGAGCCCGCCGATATAATCGCCGGCCAGCTCAACATTGTTGATCGCCAGCGCCAGCGCCCAGCGAACGTCCTTGTTTTGCAGCAAGGGGTCGCCTTCGAAGTTGAAAGCCAAGTGACGCGTGCTGTACTCATTGGGGAAAGCCCAGGGGAAATCTTTGTACCAGCTGCGCGCGGTCGGCGTGGTATCCAGCGTCGTCTCGAAGGACTCGATATCGACATCGAAGTAGACATCCAGCTCGCCACGAGACATGGCGATCGCCTTCTTGATATTCTCGTTGCCGTAGAAGATGCTCAACACATAGGGAGGACCGCTGCCGCCGGTGATGATGCCAGCCAACGAATTCTCCGGATCATCGCGGCGCTTAAACAGCTCCCAATAGCCGTTGGGATCGACCTGCTGCGGCAGGTAGTTGCCCAGCACGATGACGTCCTCGGCGTTCCAATGCCAATCGGCGAGGGTCTCGCCCTCGGCCAGATTCGCTTCCACCTCGGAAACGTAGTGGCTTGGCATCATGTACAGGCCCGCCCAGCGCGATTCAAACACAGTGTGCAAACGCGGGTTCGGGAGCGTCGTGAATTTGACACTGAATTCGCCGGTCTTTTCCACGCCGACATCAAATTTGGTCAGCTGCGCGTGCCAGCCTTGCTGCGTCAAGCCCGGGTTGGCTTTGACCGTCTCAACGGTGTAGACCACATCATCGGCGTTGAATTCTTCACCATCGGTCCACATGACGCCTTGGCGCAGGTCGACCGACATTTCGGTGAAGTCTTCGTTGTACACTGGGCCAGAAATCGCCAGCGCGTTAATGTTCTCGCCAGTCTCCTGGTCGCCATTCCAGAAAGTCTCCAGCATCAGCGCGTGGTGGTGCGGGGTATTGCCGCCGGTGCGCCAAACATTGAAGTTGCCAACCGAACCCCAGCGGAAGATCTGGTCGAAGACAAACAGATTCGCGCGCCCGCCCGGCACTTCCACCGGCAGACCCTGCGGCTCTTGGGCGACGCCGACTAGCGTTGGCACGACAAGCAGCGCCAACAAAAGCAACAACACAAGTTTCCTTGTCATAGGAAAAACTCCTTATCTGAATGGAACGATATGCTCAGGAACGCTCGGGTCGCGCCCCTGTATGCCCAAAACGGACAATCGCTAGCGTAGTGTAGCGCAGAATCACGACTTTGCAAGTAATCGGTTAACCGAACTTGGAAATCGCGCGAGACCGGCTGGCTCAATGGCTTGCCGTCGGTTCTGCAGCGCCGACTGAGCGCCCGCAGGCTTTCAGTTGCGCAGCCTCAGCAAAAGCCGAGCCAAGTCTATTCTTCCACTGTCAGGCGGCTGAGTCGGGTTCTGGGATCAAGATATTCGCTAAAGGACAGCGAGACCAGATAGAAGCCGACCACCATCAACACCGATGCCGCAATCGGCGCCGCCAGGATCCAGACGCGGCGTCTCAGCAATGCGTGATTGTAGTTGCCCCAAAAGATCAAGGTGCCGATGCTGGGCGTGGACAGGTCGCTAAGACCCAAAACGGAAAGCGTCACTTCCATGCCGATTGCCCAGAGGAAGCCAGCCACCGCGTCCGCCAGCAGCAGGGGGATCAAAAATGGCAAATGCTCTTGCACGACCACTTTTATGGCGTTCATGCCCGAGAAGATTGCCGTATGGGTAAACTCTCGCTCGCGCAGGGACAGAATCATCGCGCGGTAACGTTTGGAAGGATGCGCCCAGTCCAGAATGCCCAATAACAAGGCAAGCGACAAGACGGTCATCTCGCCTTGCATAATCGCTGCGATCAAAATGAGCAAGGGCAGTCGCGGAATGACGATGATGCTATCCACAATTGAGGATATGACCCGATCGGTCTTGCCGCCCAGATAACCGGTGATCATCCCCAACATGACGGCGATGCTGCGTCCGATGAGCACTGCCACGCCAGATACCATCAAGGTGTTGCGGATGGCGAATGTCAGGAGCCAGAAGCCATCCTGCCCATTTCCCGTTGTGCCAAGAATGAATTCTGCTGATGGCGGTTTATTGCGGGGCACAACGCGCCGGTCATCCGATTCAAATGGGGAGAAAAACGAAAGCAGCAAAAGAACGCCTACGATCATCAAGATGACAGAACCGAACCGGAACGACAGGCTGAAACGAAAGAGGTCTCTAATCGTAGCCCGCAACATAGCCATCAAAGTGTCTTTCGCAAGGTAACCTAGCGGTAGCGTACGCGGGGATCTATCAGCGGGTAAATGAGATCTATCAGCAGTGAAGCCGTGGCAATGCCCACAATCGACAGCAAAGTGATGCCCATAATCGCGTTATAGTCGCCGTTGTTGATGGCGGTATACATCGTCGTGCCAATCCCCGGATAACCAAATACGAATTCGGCGATGATCGCGCCGCCAAAAAGCGCTCCCAAGGACAAGCTCAAGTCCGTCACCTGCGGCAAGAGCGTGTTTCGGGTGACGTAAAGGAACAATACTTTGCGTTCAGGCAGCGCCGCCATCCGCGCGTACTGCACATAATCGCTGGACTTTTCAGTCGTCGTCAGGGCTTTGGCCATAATGAAGCGATGGGCGGTCGCGCCAATAACGATGGATAGGGCCGGCAAGAAACCATGATGCAGCACGCTGCTGATGTATTCCCAGGTGAAAGCCGCTGTGCCGCGCGCGCCGCCGATAAGCGGGAAGATCGGGAGATAAAACGTGAAGGCCATCAGCAATACAAAAGCCAGAATGTAATAGGGCACCGGGTAAACGGTGATCAGCGATTTCTCCAAGCCTTCCGACCACCAGCGGTTCGGGTAGTAGCCTGCCAGCGAGCCGAGTGTCATGCCCAGCGTCCAGGCGATGAGTATAGACGTGCCGAGCAATCCAATCGTCCAGCCAATGCTTACGCCGATCAATTGATTGACCGACATCGGGAAAGAGGCAAGTGACGGACCCAGATCACCCTTGAGGACGCGTTTCCAGAAGTTGATATATTGTTCCAGAATGCTGCCATCCAGCCCGTATAGATCGAGCAAGGTCTCACGCAGCATTTGCACTGCCTCGGGGTTTAGAGTCTGGTACATCTGCACACGAGCCAGAGCTTCCGTCACCGGATTGACCGGAGACAAGCGAGGGATGAAAAATGTAATCGTGACGCCAACGAAAATGACGATGAGCCATTGCGCAAAACGAGGCAGTATGAATTGTTTGAATAGATTCATAAGCGCAGTCTTGTCACACTAAGTGATCACAAGGAATATCGCTTCTCGTGGTTTCGGCAACTCAACCCCCATCCACCGGCCCCTTCCCCCAGAACGAAGGAAGGGGAGTGTTCCAGCGTTTTCGCGCATTCCAAGCCCCTCCCTAGTAATGGGGGAGGGGTTTGGCGTGGGGGTCAGTTATGATCCACCGACCGGCTTCAGATTCTGGAAAGTCAGCTTGCCGCCCATGAACCAGTACAAGGGCATGGATGACGGGTTCTCAAAGGTCGGGAAACCGGTCCAATAGCGCTCATCCCAGGTGACGAATTTGTTGAAGGCGACGATGGGTATCGAGTACATATTCTCAACCCAATACTGCAACATCTCCGTAGTCAGCTCGAAGTTTTCCGGCGCATCGGGATTGATGGACACCATGGCATCGATAAATTCACCAATCTTCGGATCTGTCAGGCGCGTCGCATGGCCGCCGGTGGTGCGTGTATCCACCCCGATCGGAACAACCAGGTCCGGGTGAAAGATGTTGAACACCGGCCAAGCATCACCATCTACGAGGGTGAAAGAGAACCAATCGCCGGCGATGTCGAACTGCCCAGTCGTTTTGGTCGACGTATATAGTGTGCGTTCGTGCGCCGACAGGCTGGTATCGATGCCGAAGTCTTTCCACATATCGGCCGCCGCATTCCCGAAATGGAACTGCTGAACCGAAGTTGTATCGCTGAGGACTTCGAGTTCCCAGCGATTGCCGTCTGGCGTCAGCCAATTGCCGCCATCATCACGGCTGAAACCGTGCTTCATCAGCAGGCGGTCCGCCACATCCGGCGCGTAGGCCCACCAACCGGTACCAAATACAGCGCGCGAATCACCCGGAACTTCGTAACCCTCAGCTTCCGCCCAGGCCGCGATCTGATCGGGGATCGTGGCGTCGTAGGGCTTGTACATCACGCCCTCTTCGATCTCGATCTCCAGATTCTGGAACCATTCTTCCATCGGGTCATGATAAATGGCGGTCAAAGCCGGTGTGGATGGCACTGGCATGTTGGTCAACTTGGCGGTGCCGCCCATGTAATCAGTCACGACTGACTTGATATCCAGCGCCATTGCCAGCGCCCAGCGCACATCCTTTTCGTGGAACCAGGGCTGGTTTTCCGCTGCGAAGTTGAAGATCAACTCCCGCGTGCTGACTTCACCCATATACCCCCAGGGGAAGCCCGCATACCATGAACGAGCGGCCGGCGCCGTTTCGAGCGTGGATTGGAATGACTCGAAATCCGAATCGTAATACACATCCAATTCGCCGCGGGACATGGCGATCACTTTTCTGTCGGGGCCGCCATAGTTGATCTCCAGAATGTACTTCGGTCCCGGGTTGCCGGTGATCATACCGGCCGGCGAGCGTTCCCAATCGTCGCGCCGGACAAACAGTTGCCAGACCCCGCTGGGGTCCTCCTCCACCGGGAGGTAGCCGCCCAGGAAGGGACCATCCAGATAGGTGTGAGCCGGCAGATCGTCGATGTTCTCAAACGCATGTTTGGGCATCATGTAGAGGGCGCCCCAGCGAGCCTCCAAAAGGGCATGGAAACGAGGCGTCGGCTCGGTCAGATGGAAGGTGACGCTGAAATCGCCCGTTTTCTCCACCGAAGCCATCGACTTGTTCAGGTTGGCGTGCCAGCCCCGGGCGTTCAGTCCCGGCGTGGCTTTCACCGTCTCCACGGTAAAGATCAGATCGTCGGCTGTGAATAGAACGCCATCGCTCCAATAGATATTGTCACGCAGTTCAACGCTCATCTGGGTGAAGTCATCGTTGTACATCGGGTCGGAGATGGCGGCGCCCATGACGCGTTCGCCGGTTTCCTGGTCCCGAATCCACAGCGTTTCCATCATAATGGCATGGGTAACGAGCGGATGCGGTCCTGTGATCCAGAAGTTATGGTTATGAGGCACAGGCGCAGTGATGATCACATCAACTACAAAGACCTCTTCACGCGGCACATCGACTGGCAGCTGCGCCGCCCCGACAAATGTTGGTATGGAAAACACTGCCAACAAGAGCAAAAACACAAGTTTCCTTGCCATTGGAAAACTCCTTCGTTAAGGGAAAGTATTTTTGGGGAGCGTTCAATTTGCGCCCCAGCTTGCCCGGCGTGGGCAATCGCAGGAATAGTGTAACGCGGAATCGCGGCTCTGCAAGAAATCCGTTTCCCGTGCTTGCGGAATCGCGCGAGAATGGCTAAGTTATTGGCTTGTTGGCGAATCGGTAGCGGCGTGCCAGCGCCTGTGCTAGACTTCCCGCGTCTTGAGGAGAGCAGCCTATGCCTGATAAACCGAATATCCTGTTGATTGCCATCGACTCCATCCGCGCCGACCACATGTCCTGTTATGGATACGAGCGCCTCACCACCCCCCACATCGACCGCTTCGCCCAGAGCGGCGCGCTCTTCGAAAACACCTTCAGCCCGCACATCCCGACCACGCCGGCCTACGCCTCCATGCTCACCGGGCTGGACTGCTTCGGCACGCAGGTGGTGGCGCTGCGCCATCAAGGCCCGCTGCGGTCCGAAGCGCCGACCGCCGCCGAGATCTTGCGCCGCTATGGCTACAACACCACCTCAGTCGGCTTCAAAGGCAATCCCAGCTCGCGCGGCTACGACAATTACGTCGAGTTCGCCGGTTGGGGCAGCTACGCGCATGGCCGCAGCCCGAAGGCGCAGAACTTAAATGACGTTACGATTCCCGAATTGGAGCGGCTGACCGCCGAGGGCAAACCCTGGTTCGTGACGCTGCGCCACATGGACCCGCACGCGCCCTACCTGCCGCCGGAACCCTACGAGCGCATGTTTTATCACGGCGACGAATGCGACCCGAACAACCGCTCGATGGATCCGGTGTTCAGCTTCAAGCCCTTCGCCGTCTTCTACAAGTCCTGGATGCCGCCGGGCATCACCGACAAAGACTACGTCATCGCCCAATACGATGGCGCCATCGCCTATATGGATGCCTGCATCCAGTCGATCTTCGAGGCGCTGGACGGCATGGGCATCGCCGACAACACCATCGTCGTCCTCAATGGCGACCACGGCGAGACGCTCTACGACCACGAGCTCTGGTTCGATCACCACGGCATCTTCGACAACGTCCTGCACGTCCCGCTGATCATCCGCTACCCGAGCCGTCTGCCCGCTGGCAAGCGCCTCAGCGGTTTCAATCAGCACAAAGACCTGCTGCCCACCCTGCTGGATCTAGCTGGCTTGGACGACAAGGCGGCGACCGATGGCTACGAGTTCGACGGCCAGAGCCTGATGGCGCTGGTGGATGGCGAAGCGACTTCCTTTGACAGCGAGTTTTACATCAGCGAATGCACCTGGATGCGCAAACACGGCTGGCGGACGCCCGGCTGGAAGCTGATGGTCGCCCTCGAGCCGGACTTCCATTTCAAGCCCGAAATCGAGCTCTTCAACCTGGTGGAAGACCCGAACGAAGACCATAATCTGGCGGAGGAACGCCCCGATGTCGTGGCGGCGCTGCGGGCGCGCATGGAGGCCTGGATAAAAAAGCGCGAAGCCGAAACCGGCTTGAGCAACCCCATGCTCACCCAAGGCGACTGGCACGGCCACGCCGGCGTCGGCCCCTTCAAGACATCGCAGCAGGCCTACGACACCCTCTCATTGCCCGATCTCGAACAAGCGATACGGCTCCAAGCCGAATCCCGCGAAGAAGAATAGACGCAATTATGATCTGTAGGGGCTACCCATCGGGTCGCCCGCAGACAGCGAAACTGTAGGGGCTACCCATCAGGTCGCCCGCAGACAACGAAACTGTAGGGGCGTCGCCCGCAGACAACGAAACTGTAGGGGCTACCCATCAGGTCGCCCGCAGACAACGAAACTGTAGGGGCTACCCATCGGGTCGCCCGCAGACAACGAAACTGTAGGGGCTACCCAACGGGTCGCCCAAGACAAATGAGGAGACACCCACATGACCTTGCGCGTAGCCATCGTCGGCATGGGCGGCATCGGCAACAATCACGGCCGCTGCTATACCAATCACCCAGAGGCGGAAGTCGTCGCCGTCTGCGACATCATCCCGGAGCGCTCCGACAAAGCCGCCGAAACCTTCGGCTGCCAGGGCTTCTACTCAGTGCAGACCTTGCTGGAAAGCGGCATCGAGTTCGACGCCGCCAGCGTGACCACCGCCGGCGCCGAAAATGGCGGCGATCATTACGCGCCGACCATGCAGCTGCTGGCGGCCGGTTATCCCGTACTGGGCGAGAAGCCGATTTCCAACAGCGTGCCCGAAGCCGAAGAAATGGTCGCGCTCGCCCGCGAGAACAACCTGCGCTACGGCATCAACCTCAATCACCGCTTCACGCCGGCCGCCACCTTGGCGAAAGAATGGCTGCTGCGCGGCCGCCTGGGCGAGGTCAACATGATCGACATGACCATGTGGATCAACAACCCCAACGAAACCTCGCCCCACTTCCACATGCGCGCCCTGCATCCCCATTCGCTCGATGTCATGCGTTATTTCGCGCAATCGGACGTGACGCAGGTGCATGCCTTTTTCAAGAAAGGCAAAGGACGCAAAATCTGGTCCAACGTTCAGGTCAACCTGCGCTACGCGAATGGCATCATCGGCCACCTGCGCGGCAGCTACGACGGCAACTGGGGCCATACCAGCATGGGCGGCGGCAGCTATGGCTTGGAGACGCTGGACGTCTTCGGCTCGGACGGGCGCGTCTTCCTGCGAGACGCCTGCGAAGAACTCATCTATTACCCTCGCTTTCAAGGCACAACCGAACGCCACGAATACTATGGCGGCATGAAGCACTTCGGCGAGACCTTCCAAACCCGCATCAACCACTGGGTCAATCAGAACCTGGCCGGCGTCGACCCCGAGGAAATCGACGCCTCGGGCGCCGACGGGCTGCACGTCCAGCGCATCATCGAAGCGGCCATCGACTCCTGGGATACCGGAAGCGTGATTGCGCTGTGATAACTATCATTGGGCGCGGACACGGCGGCACGCGCACGATATCCCATACGCTCTACGCGTCCGGCGTTTACATGGGCCAGACCCTGAACCCATCGGGCGACCTCGTCCCCGCGCACGCCATGTACGACGCCTGCCGTGTTTTCGCCCGCTACGTCAGCTGGAACGGCGGCCTCAGCTGGGATTTCAGCCGCGCCCACGAGAGCGAGATCCCGCCCGCCTTCACGCGAAATCTCAATCGCTATCTGGAATCGGTGCTGCAGCACTCTCGCCCGCTCAAGGGCTGGAAGGTGCCCGAGACCACGCTGGTCTTCCCCTGGATCCTGCGGCTCTTCCCGGATGCGCACTACATCTATTGGATCCGCAACCCGCGCGACAGCATCATCGGCGCGCACAAGACCGACGACCTGCGCGATTTCGGCATCCAATACCCCGCCTTGCCCGAAGGCGAAGACGCCACCACCGCCGATATCCGCCTGCGCCGCGCCATCTCCTGGAAATATCAATACGACCTGGTCAAATCCACGCCGAAGCCCAAACGCTGGATCGAGGTGCGCTTCGAGGATTTTGTGACCAGGCAAGACGAAACCCTGCGGCGGCTGGAGGCTTTCCTCGGCATTCCGCTGGCGCGCGTGGTCATGCGGCAGGACACCATCAACCGCTGGCGGCGCGATGAGGACGTAAATTATTTCGACTTCCTCGAGCCCGCCATGCGCGAATACGGTTATGAAATTCCGCCGGCCGAAGATCTTTGTAGGGGCGACTCTGCGAGTCGCCCACGAAATAGGGACTGGAAATGCCATTACGTGTAGCCGTCATTGGCTTGGGGCCGATCGGCAATCTACATGCCAAGCTCTACGCCCAGGACGCATTGGCGGAGCTGGCCGGCGTCTGCGACATCATCCGCGAGCGAGCCGATAAAGCGGCGGCGCTGCATGGCGTTCCCGCCTTCTATGATGTCGAAAGCATGCTGCGCGATCTGGCGCCCGATGTCGTCAGCGTGACCACCGGCGGCTACGAAAACAGCAGCGATCATTACCTGCCGACGATGCAGGCTCTGGAAGCTGGCTGCCAGGTCCTGGGCGAAAAGCCGATCTCGAACGAAATCGCGCCGGCCGAAGAGATGGTGGCGAAGGCGCGCGAACTGGGCTTGCGCTACGGCATCAACCTCAATCACCGCTTCACGCCGGCCGCCCGCCTGGCAAAATCCTGGATCGATCAAGGCCGGCTGGGGCATCTGCTCTTCGTCAATATGGCGATGTGGATCATGAACCCCGCCGAGACCTCGCCCCACTATCACATCAAGTCGCTGCATCCGCATACGGTCGACGTCATGCGCTATTTCTGCGGCGATATCGACGCGGTGCACTGCTTCGCGACCAAGGCGCCGGGCAGGCGAATCTGGTCGACGGCGCAATTCAACTTCCGCTTCGGCAACGGGGTCGTCGGCGCGCTCACCGGCAGCTACGATATCGAGCGCGGGCATCCGATGGAGCGCTGCGAAGTCGCCGGCACGGGCGGGCGCTTCGTGCTGGACGACATGTGGCGCGAGCTGACGCTCTACCCCGCCGGCGACATGGAAAAGACGGTCTATACCGATCCGCTGTTCGGCGGCTTCCACAATTTCGAAAACACCTTCCGCGAGCGCATCCATTGCTTTTTGCAGCAAGTGTCCGACGGCGTCGCGCCGGAAGATATCGATGGCAGCGGCGCGGATGGCTTGGCGGCGCAGAAGGTGCTGGCGGCCGCCATCGAGTCGCTTGAGACGGAATCGGTGGTTCATGTTGATTCGATTCCCGCCAAGGATTGTAGGGGCGAGGCGCTGACTCGCTCGCTTGAAACAAAACTGTAGGGGCGACGCTTTGACCCGCCCGAAATTGAGGCATTTGTAGGGGCGAGGCGGCGACTCGCCCGAAATAGGGAGGATGACCACAACATGAAACTCGGAGCAAACTCACTTCTATTCGGCAGTTGGGACATGGAGACGGCCTTCAAATACTTGAAGATGGCCGGCTATGACGGCATCGAAATATCCGCCATTGACGAGATGAGCCAGCACCTCGTGCTGTCGCGCTGGCAGGAATGCGCGCCTGAGGTCGTGCGCCTATCCAAGGAATACGAGCTCGAGCTATTGGCGATGGAGCAATCCTCGCGCGATCCCGACCTGATGGAGCGCGCCATGCAGGCGGCGGTCGAGACCGGCATCCCCATCATCAATGTGGGACCGGGCGGCAAGTCGGACGACGAATCGACCTATCCCCAGGTGCTGGATCAACTGGGCGCGTTGGTTCAACGCGCCGAGCATTACGGCGTCATGCTTTGCGTCAAGGCGCACGTCAACAATTATGTCTACAATACCCCGACCAGCCTCAAGATCTTGAACGACATCACTTCGCCCAATTTCGGCCTGGACATGGACCCGTCGCATATCCATCGCGCCGGCGAAAATCCGGTCGAAGCGATTGAAGCCGTCATCCACCGCATCAAACACGTGCACATCCGCGACTGCAAGGGAAGTCAGCAGGGACCGGGCGCGCCCGAAGATCAAGCCAATGGCCGCGGCGACATCGACCTGGTCGGCTACATCCGCGTCCTGCACGAGCACGGCTATACCGGTCCCCTGAATCTCGAAGTGATCGGTACCAAGCGCATGGGCCACACGCTCGAGCAGTGCATCACGATCGGCGCGGAGGCGCGCGGACACATGCAAGCCTGCCTGCAAGCGGCCGGCGCCCGCTAACGCATTTGGCTGCCCCATCCCCAACCCCTCCCCGACCGCCTAAGTCTACGCGGCGCATGAAGAGGGAAGGGCTTACCGGCGGAGTCGTCAAAAGACTCCCCTTCCCTCCTTGTGGGGGCAAGGGGCCGGGGGATGGGGGGCAATGACCCCAAAGGAACGATCGAATGACCTTCCAACCCTCCGACCAGCAAATCCAGTCCGCCTACGCCATCGCGCGCGAACGTTACGCCGCCTTCGGGGTCGACCCCGACGCCGCCATGAACATCCTCAAAACCGTGCCCATCAGCCTGCATTGCTGGCAGGGCGATGATGTCGGCGGCTTCGAAGACCCCGAGCGCGGGCTCAGCGGCGGCATCATGGCGACCGGCAACTACCCCGGCAAGGCGCGCAATATCGACGAGCTGCGCGGCGACCTGGACAAAGCCTACAGCCTGATCCCCGGCGGCCACCGCCTGGCGCTGCACGGCTCTTATCTCGACAGCCCGACCAAGGTGGCGCGCGACGAGCTCAAACCCGAGCATTTCGCCTCCTGGGTCGATTGGGCGAAAGCGAATAATCACGGTCTGGATTTCAACCCGACTTTCTTCTCGCACGACTTGGCGGACGACGGCTTCACCCTCTCGCACGCCGACGCCGGCATCCGCCAGTTCTGGATCGATCACGGCATCGCCACCCGCGAAATCAGCGCCACCTTCGGCCGCGAATTGGGCAGCCCGTCGATCAACAACGTCTGGATCCCCGATGGTTACAAAGATATGCCGGCCGACCGCCTCGCCCCCCGCCAGCGCCTGATTGACGCGCTTGATGAGATGTTCGCGAAAGAACTGGACCCGGCGCATAACATCGACGCCGTCGAATGCAAACTCTTCGGTCTCGGGTCCGAAAGCTACGTGGTCGGCTCGCACGAGTTTTATCTCGGTTACGCCGCCTCCCGTCAAATAGCGCTCTGCCTGGACGCGGGCCACTTCCACCCGACGGAAACAATCGCCGACAAGCTCTCGTCCATCCTCTTCTATGTGCCCGAGGTGCTGCTGCACGTCAGCCGCGGCGTCCGCTGGGACAGCGATCACGTGGTCACGCTGACCGACGACCTGCAAGCAATCATGCAAGAAATCGTGCGCTGCGACGCGCTGGAGCGGGTGCATATCGGTCTCGACTTCTTCGACGCCAGCATCAATCGCATCGGCGCCTGGGCGATCGGCACGCGCAACGCCTGCCGCGCCCTGCTGATGGCGCTGCTCGAGCCGCGCGAGCTGCTGCGGGGCTACGAAAACGATGGCGATTTCACCGGCCGCCTGGCTTTGCTGGAAGAACTCAAGGGCTTGCCTTTCGGCGCCGTCTGGGATCATTACTGCCAGGCGCAGGAAGTGCCGGTCGGCATGGCTTTCATGGACGAAATCCGCGACTACGAGCGGACGGTTCTGTCCAAACGCAGTTAGCAAAAAGACATCCAACATGCCGCACAATTTGATGCTGTAGGGGCGCCCCGTGGGTCGCCCTTATCTATTGATGAGACAAACCTTATACTTGTCGCGCATTTGACTTGAAGCACAATTGGGAGACTTCATGCGTTTAATTGATCCAGCCGATTACCGCCACGTCAACTATCTCTGGGACGATGCCCGCGCCCGGTCCCTCGATGAAGTCGACCGCCTGGTTTACCGCTCCAACCTGCTCGGCGGCGACCAGCGCGTCACCAACACCGGCGGCGGCAACACCTCGAGCAAGATTTGGCAAGTCGATCCCTTGACCGGCGAAAGCGCCGACGTCATGTTCGTCAAAGGCTCCGGCGGCGACCTGCGCACAGCCAAGCGCGAAAACTTCGCCGCCCTGTACATGGACAAAATCATGCGCCTGCCGGCCGTCTACAACGCGGCGGAGACGACAGGCGTCAAAACGCCGATTGAAGACGAGATGGTGGCGATGTATCCGCATTGCGTCTTCAATTTGAATCCGCGCGCCAGCTCCATCGACACGCCGCTGCACGCTTTCATCCCCTTCCGTCATGTCGATCACACCCACCCCAACGCCCTGATCGCCATCGCCGCCAGCCGCAACGGCAAAGCGCTCACCGAAGCGATCTATGGCGACAGCGTCCTCTGGCTCGACTGGCAGCGCCCGGGCTTTGATCTTGGCTTGCGCCTGCAGGCAGCCATCGCCGCCAATCCCGGCATCGTTGGCATCGTGCTCGGCGGCCACGGGCTCATCAACTGGGCGGACAACGACAAAGCCTGTTACGACTTGACGCTGACCCTGATCGAAATGGCGGCGCGCCACCTGGCCGAGCGTGACCAAGGCGCGGCCTGCTTCGGCGGCGCCAATTACGCCGACCTGCCCGATGACGAGCGGCAGCGGCTGCTGGCGGAGATCCTGCCGGCCCTGCGCGGCCTGGTCTCGCGCCAGAATCGCTTCATCAGCACCGTCCAGTATGACGCCGATACGATGACGTTCGTCAACAGCGCCGAGGCCCCGCGCCTGACCGAGCTGGGCACCTCCTGCCCCGATCACTTCCTGCGCACCAAGATCAAGCCGCTATACGTCGACTGGAATCCCGAGTCGCAAGACACCGCCGCACTGCTGGAAAAGCTGGCGGCCGGCATCAAAAAATACCGCGGCGATTACAGCGACTACTACACAGCCTGCAAGCGCGAAGACAGCCCGCCAATCCGCGACCCCAACCCAACCGTGATTCTGATCCCCGGCCTGGGCATGATCGCTTATGGCAAGAACAAAAGCGAATCGCGCGTCACGGCGGAATTCTACAGCTGCGCCATCGCCGTCATGCGCGGGGCGGAAGCGGTCGGCGAATATATAGCGCTGCCGCGGCAGGAAGCCTTCGACATCGAATACTGGACGCTGGAAGAAGCCAAGCTGCGCCGCATGCCGCCCGAGAACGAGCTGGCGCGCAAGGTCGTGCTGGTCGTCGGCGCGGGCAGCGGCATCGGCGTCGAGACCGCCAAACGCGTCGCCGCGGAAGGCGCGCATGTCGTCTGCGCCGATCGCAACCTGGATGGCGCCAGGGCGACCGCCAGCGCGCTCACGGAAAAATATGGCGCGGGCATCGGCGTGGCTGGTTCGGGTATTTCGGGCTGTGGCGCGGCCATCGCCCTGCCCGTCGACATCACCGACGCCGCTGACGTCCAGGCGATGATGACACAGGCGATCCTCGCTTATGGCGGCATAGACGACATCATCGTCACCGCAGGCGTCTTCTTCACGCCGGACGCCGCAGGCCGCAACTCGGCCGAGCAATGGCGCGCCGGTTTCGACGTCAACGTCCGCGGCGGCTATGTGATCGCCGATTGCGCTCGTCCGCTCTGGGATGCGCAGGGATTGCCCGTCTCGCTCGTCTTGACCACCAGCGTCAACGCCGTCGTCGCCAAAGCCGGCTCCATCGCCTACGACCTCAGCAAAGCCGCCGCCAATCACCTCGTCCGCGAGCTGGCGATTGATCTGGCGCCGCTGGTTCGTGTCAATGGCTTGGCGCCAGCGACCGTGGTGGCCGGCAGCAGCATGTTCCCGCGCGACCGCGTAATCAATTCGCTGACGAAATACGCGGTCGAATTCAGCAAAGACGACGACACGGAGCGCCTTCGCGGCCGATTGGCCGATTTCTATGCCCAGCGCACGCTGACCAAGCAGGCGATCCGCCCGGAGGATCAAGCCGAGGTGGCTTACCTGCTGATTACGGAAGCTTTCAGCAAGACGACCGGGCAGATCATCAATGTCGATGGCGGGCTGAGCAACGGCTTCTTGCGCTAAATGCCGGCCTTTGCAGACACGCGCGCGACGATGCCGCCGCCCTCGGCATAGAATTCGCGTCTCGCTTTGCGTGATGGGATTCTGCGGACTATGCACAGAGGCGCCCCCACAACAAGCAGTCGATAAAGAAGTCTGTAGAGGCGAGGCGGCGACTCGCCCAGGCCTTGACACTAGCGGGCGTGGCGCTTCTATTCCTCCATGGCAAAATCACTCCCGCGCTTCAAAAGTTCGGAAATAATTCACAATATCCCAGCGCTCCCGCTCGCTCAAATTCCGGCCGCAAGCCGGCAGATCCCGCCAGCCACCATCGACCACGCCGTAGAGAAAGTCATCGCGCGCCGACCCCAGCCGACTGCGCAGCGCCCGAAAATCCGCCGACTGCCCCTGCCAGACCAGACAGCGCTGGCGATACAGCGCCTCGCCCCGGCGCAGCGATTCCGCGTCCGGCAGCACAACGTTCACGCGCTCGGGTGGCGGGTGCAAGGTCGCTTCGTAGCCGCGCTGCCGCTCGCTGATCGAGATCGCCCCGAAGACCATGACCCCAAGCGCGACGGCCAGGGCGCCAAGCCCCAGCATGACGCTCGCCGGAGTCAAGTTGAGGGCATCAAGCAGGCGCATCGCCCGGCGCCGACCCACTGCGAAAAGCAGCAGCGCAATCAAAAACAGCAGCGCCAGATGGACGATATTGGGCGGGCGCGAGACGATGACCGCCGCCGATTCGCTTATCGTCCACCGTGCCGCCGCCCGCGTAACCACGCCGTCAGCCGCGACGATATCCGTCAGCGACAGCCACTCGCCAGGCGCGTCGATGTCATCGCCAGCCGCGACGAACAAGCCGTCTTCCACCTGCTCGGCCAGCTGCCAGGGGCCGCGGATGCCGCGCGCGGGATTGACCAGCTGCAAGTAGACGCTGAGATCCGTCGCCGGGTCCGCTCCCCTACGGACGACCGTGTCATAAGTGTTGACGCCGGGTCCGCCCGGGATAATCGCGGAGGTGACCGTGAACTCGCCGGCGGTCTGCGTGATCTGCGGCGCTTCGATTTTCGCTTGCAGCGCCTCGGGCGTCGGCACGGGCGTCGCGCTCAGCCAGGCGACGGCGAAAAGCAGCGCCAGCATCAAAACCGCTTCCAGCCGCAGCGCGCTTCCACTGGCGGCGGCACGCTCCATCCGCGTCCGCCACGCGCGCGGCAGCCGGTCGAACGCCCTTTGCAGCCGAGCAGACAGCCGCGGACGCAGCATGACATGCTGCCACAGGCCCAGGATCAATACCGGCGCGATCATGAGCAGCTTGAGGCACAACGATCGCCCGTAACTCGTGCCAAGATCCGCCGGCGAAACAAAGAAGTTCAAGGCGTTGTACAGGCCGCTGACGATCATCAGCGCGACCAAAGGCGTCGCTAACCGCGAGAATCGCGTCATGACCGCCCGAATCGCCGCCCGCTTTTCCTCCGCGTCGAGCGGCGCCAGGGCCGGCGGCAGCAGCAGCGTCAGCGCCAGCGCCCCGCCCAGCCAAAAGGCGGCCGCCAGCGCGTGCAGCCAATCCACCGCGATCGCCAGCCAGGGCAGCAGGGTCGAGCCGGCCGCGTGGCTGGTCGCCATGGTCAAGCCGATGAAGAGCGCCCCCAGCCAGGGCATGCCCCGCCAAATGCCAGCCGACAGCTCCGGCATCAAGCCGCGATAATATTCGCATACAAAAATCAGGACGGCGCTGAAAATCAGCAGCACGAGTCGAAAAATCCAGATATCGCCGAAGCGCGAGCCGATGAGCGCGACCTGCCACAAGTTCTGCTGAATCACTTGCCCGGCGCCGACATTGAAGAAGACCATCGTTTGCTGCAGGAGCGCGATGAGGCTGGAAGACAGCGCCAGGGCGATCGCCGCGATCATGAGGCCGCGCAGGCGCCGCATGACCCGTTCGGGCAAGCCAAGGGACGGGTTGCGCGCGTTGCCCCAGGCCGGCAGCAGAACAAGCGCGTAAAGCAAAGACGCGCCGAAGAAGAGGAAATTCGCCAGATTCAGCCCCGCCCGCCAAAGCGCCTCCAGCGGAATGGCGCGATCGTCAGCGCCAAAGCCCGAAACGCCCCCGACTTCGTCGCCGACGAAAAACACGCGGCTCTCGGCGATGACGTGCCCGTCGCTGGCGAAGGCGGGCCGCAGCTCAACGATATAAGCGCCATCCGGCAGATCGGCCGGCGCGCGCAGCGTCAAAAGCGCGTGATTCTTGTCATCGACGCCGCCGCTGGCCAAGATTTCGCCGCTCTGGTCGCGCAGGTGAATCTCGCTGAAGCGCGGCTCCAGGGCTTCGCTGAACCAATACTGCAGGCGCGTCGGCGGGCGTTCCAGCGTACTGCGGTCGGCCGGTATGGCGCGCACGACATAGCCATGCGCCGACGCCGACGCCTGCGACATGACAAAAACCAGAACAGCCAAAATGAGGCATCGCCAATTCAATTCTCGCCCCCGTTTTCAGCCGATATCGTCTTTGCCAGCGCGACCTTATTGTACCTGAATCGCCTCGCCCGCGGTCCGCTCTGCCGATAGCCTATTGAATGAGATAATGTCGTTGATTAAGATATTGGCCGGCTATCCCGACGGACTTAAGCGCAAGCGAGACGGACTCCATGCCGGAAAACGCGCCCAGCAGGAACTTTATCACCGACATCATTGACGCGCACAACGCGAGCGGCCGCTTCGAGGGGCGAGTGCATACCCGCTTCCCGCCCGAGCCCAACGGCTATCTGCACATCGGCCACGCCAAGTCGATCTGCCTGAATTTCGGCATCGCCGAACAATATGGCGGCTCTTGCAACCTGCGCTTCGACGACACCAACCCCGCCAAAGAAGAGCAGGAATACATAGACGCCATCACCGAAGACGTCCGCTGGCTGGGTTATCAATGGCACGATCGCGTGATGTTCGCCTCCGATTATTTTGACGAGCTCTACGCGATGGCGCTGGACTTGATCCGCATCGGGCGCGCCTACGTCGACGAGCTCAGCCCGGACGAGATCCGCGCTTTTCGCGGCACATTGACCGAGCCGGGCAAGGAAAGCCCCTGGCGCAATCGCCCGGTAGAAGAGAATCTGGCGCTTTTCGAGAAGATGCGCGCCGGCGGCTTCAAAGAAGGCGAGGCCGTCCTGCGCGCCAAGATCGACATGAGCGACGGCAATATCAATATGCGCGACCCGGTCATGTACCGCATCCTGGACGCCGCCCACCCGCGCTCCGGCGACAAATGGAAAATCTACCCGATGTACGACTTCGCCCACGGCCAGTCGGATTCCATCGAGGGCATCACCCACTCCATCTGCACGCTCGAATATGAAGACCACCGCCCGCTCTACGACTGGTATCTGGACAATATCGAGATCTTCCATCCGCAGCAGATCGAATTCGCGCGCTTGAACCTCAGCCACACCGTGCTCAGCAAACGCAAGCTGATTCGGCTGGTGCGCGAGGGCGTCGTCAATGGCTGGGACGACCCGCGTATGCCAACGATTGCCGGGCTGCGCCGCCGCGGTTATACGCCCGAAGCCATCCGCGAATTCTGCGACGATATCGGCGTGGGCAAGGTCAAGGGCGTCGTCGCCCTGCACAAGCTCGAATATCACCTGCGCCAGCACCTTAACAGAACGGCGAACCGCGTCATGGCGGTCATCAATCCCCTCAGAGTCGTCATCGAAAATTATCCCGACGACCTGGTGGAGGAGCTGGAAGCGATCAACAACCCGGAAGACGAATCCGCCGGGACCCGCGCCGTCCCCTTCTCCAAAGTCCTCTACATCGAGCGCGACGACTTCATGGAAGACCCGCCGCGCAAATTCTTCCGCCTGGCGCCCGGGCGAGAGGTTCGCCTGCGATACGCCTATTTCATCACCTGCAAAGACGTGGTCAAAGACAAAAACGGCGAGATCATCGAGCTGCGCTGCAGCTACGACCCGGCGACGCGTGGCGGTTCCGCGCCCGATGGCCGGCGCGTCAAAGCGACTCTGCATTGGGTCTCGGCCGCGCATGCCATCGAAGCCGAAGCCCGCCTCTATGACACCCTCTTCACGGTGGCGAACCCGGAAAGCGACCGCGACGCCGACTTCACCGATTTCATCAATCCGGATTCGCTCAAGGTTGTCGACCCCATCTATGTCGAGCCGCATCTGCGAATGGCGCGCGCCGGCGATCGTTTTCAGTTCGAGCGCCTGGCTTACTTCGTCGTCGATGAAGACTCGACCCCCGAGCGGCTCGTCTTCAATCGCACGGTCCCGCTGCGCGACCAGTGGCGAAAGCAGCAGCAACAGGCGGCGAAACCGAAACGTAAAAAGCGCCGGCGGAAGAAGCCCGCGCGCCAATGAATCGCGGCGGGGAAAATGCGGCCGAGGCGCTCCGGTGATCACATGCCGACACAAACCGAGAGCCAGGCGAAAGGCGCGTCGTCAGTGACCTGCCTCCGCTTCTATACGGCGCTTCTATTGCTCGCGTGCTCGAGTCTGCTGCCCGCGCGGGCGCAGGAGGACCTCTGCGCCGAAATTGTCGAAAGCGCCTTGGCGAGCGTTCCCCAGATCTGCGCCACGCTGGGACGCGACCAGCTTTGCGTCAGCCATCCCCAGGTGGAAGCCAGCTACGCCGAGGGCGTGCAAGAGCCCGTCTCAGCCGCCGACCTCGCGAAGGTCCAATCCAGCGGGCTCGATATGGACGCGGGGCATTTTGGCGTCGCCCTGCTCCACCTGGGCGCCAGCCTGCCGCAGACCTACACAGGACCGGGCGTCCTCGTCCTTCTGGCCGGCGCCGCCGAAATCATCAACGAGATCGACCCCGCCGCCGCCATTGAAATCAGCGAGCCGCTTAACACCGCCGCTCTGCGCGAAACCACGCTCTTCCGCCACCCCGGCCTCATCCCTGAAGCGCTCGCGACTGTCGCCGCCGACGATCTGCTGCTCGTGGACGCCATCGACGACGCTGGCGATTGGCTGCGCGTCGTCAATGAGGGCATGATCGCCTGGGTAGAGCGAGATCATGTCGCCCGCTTGAAGGCGATGGACGGGCTGCCGAAGCTCGACCTTGGCGCCGCCTTCCCCTTCCGCGCGTTATCGATCGCCACCAGCAGCGAATACCCGGCCTGCGCCCAAGCCGCGCCCATGGTGGCGATTCAGACGCCGGCCGAACGTCCCCTCAGCCTGACGGTCAATGGCGTCGATATTCACATTGGCTCGCTCGTCAGCTTCCAGCAGGCGCATGGCAGCGCGCTCAGCCTGACCGTGCATCGCGGCAAGGCGACGACCGTCTCGGGAACGATCGTGCGGCAAGGCGAAAGCGTCATAGGCATCCTCCGGCGCGAACGCGACTGGCGGGCGCTGGACTGGAGCGGCGCTCTGCCGGCTTCCGAGGCGGAAATCGCCCGCGGCCAGCGCGCGCAAGACGCTCTCAACCGCCTCGCCCGCGTCAATGGCTGGGGCGAATACAAGACCTTCAAGCACCCGCCGGCGACGATGCACGCCGTCGAACGCGGCGACAGCCTCTACAGCATCGCCCGCCTGTACGACGCCAGCGTCGCCGACATCATCCTCGCCAACCTGCGCGACGAACCGATCAAGCTCTATGTCGGCACGAAGCTGGTCATCCCCAACCCCGGCAGCGGATTCGCCGGCGCCGGCGACGTCCCGCTCGACGCCACCCGCGGAGACTAAGGCTCGTTTCGCGCTTAGGAAACGCTGCGCTTCAGCATCTCTACGAAGGCGGCTCGGTCGGCGCTGGTCGCCACCCGCATCTGTGGCGCGCGTTTGCTGACGCCCAGCGCGTCCACCACCGTTATCCCCCGCGCCAAGCCGTCGCCGGTCGTCACATCGACCCGGAAATCCCGGTATTCGGCGATTGTCGGGTCAATCGCGGCCGCCATCGCGATGGGATCGGGCAAATCGAAGCCCGCAAGCGCGCTCGCCGTCTTCGCGTATTCGTTCAAAGTCGCCTGAATATCGATGGCGAAAGCCGCCAGCGGCGTGCCAATGCGGCGGATTTCATCGGCTTGCGCGGCGTCAAACGTGGCGTATCGCCAAGAGATGTCCCAGCCGACCATCGTCATCTTCATGCCCGATTCGTAGACGATCTTCGCCGCTTCCGGGTCGACCCAGATATTGTATTCAGCCGTCGGCGTCACGTTGCCATGCCCGGCGCCGACGCCGCCCATGATATAGCAATGCGACACCTTGCCCGCCAGCGCCGGCTCTCGCAGCAGCGCCAGCGCGACATTGGTCAGCGGACCGAGGGTCACAAGCGTGATGTCGCCCGCGTTCGCGTTGATGACCTCGCGCAAGACGTCGACGGCGTGGCCAGCAGCCGGCGCGCGCCCGGCCAAGGGCAAACCGATATCGCCCATGCCATCGCGCCCATGCACGAATTGCGCCGTCTCCAGCTCGCGCAGAAGCGGCTTGGCGCAGCCCGCGTAGACGGGCGTATTCGCGTCGCAAAGCGCGACCGTGTACAAGGCGTTCTGCACGCCCAGGTCTAGCGGAACGTTGCCCGCCACGACCGTTATCGCCTTGACGTCGATATCCGGCTGCCGCAGCGCCATGACTAAGGCGACGGCGTCGTCCGAGGCGGTGTCGCTGTCGATGATGAAGTTGCGCATTCGTCTCTCCTTCGCTTCCGCCCAGTATATTTGAGGCGCGACAGGGGCGCAAACTGGCCGTGACAGCGCGCTTTACGCGACTCAACGTTCGCGTCTCGTCCACCGCCCTATGGTATACTCGCGCCCAGATCCGGTCCCGCCGCCCAGAGGTCGAAGCCCATGGATTTCAGCATCCCCCGCCACGTCGAGGCAATCGCGCATCGCGTCCGCCAATTCGTCGACGCCGACGTCATCCCGGTCGAGACTGAGATGCTGCGCGCCGGCCTCGATCTGAATCACGACATCCTGCGAGACCTGCGCGTGAAAGCCAAGGCCGCCGGGCTCTGGGCGCCGACCATGCCCAAGGAATGGGGCGGCATGGGCTTGAACATCCAGGAGATCGTGCCCGTCTTCGAAGCGGCCGGGCGCAGCCTGCTCGGTCCCCTGGCGATCCACTGCGCCGCCCCTGATGAAGGCAATATGCACCTGCTGCGGCACTGGGCCGATCAAGCCCAGACCGAACGCTATCTCGTGCCGCTGGCGAAGGGCGAGACCTTTTCGGCTTTTTCCATGACCGAACCCGCGCCCGGCGCCGGCAGCGACCCGCGCATGATAAAGACGCGCGCCGTCCGCGATGGCGGCGACTGGCTGATAAACGGGCATAAATGGCTGACCACCAATGGCGAAATCGCAGACTTCTTCATCATCATGGCCGTGACCGACCCCGATGCGCATCCCTATCAAGGCTGCACCCAGTTCATCGCCCCGCGCGAATCGCCCGGCATTACTATCCGGCGCGACGTGCCTGTGATGGGGACGAAGGACTTCGGCGGCCACGTCGAGATTCTCTACGAAGACCTCCGCCTGCCGGATAGCGCCATCCTGGGCGAAGCCGGGCAGGGCTTCATGCTGGCGCAGTCGCGTTTGGGTCCCGCCCGCTTGACCCACTGCATGCGCTGGACGGGCATCGCCCAACGCGCCCTCGAAATCGCGACCGACTACGCGGCCGGGCGCGAGGCTTTCGGCGGACCGCTGACGAGCCACCAGTCCATCCAGTGGATGCTGGCCGATTCCGAAATGGAACTGAAAATGGGGAGGCTGCTGATCCAGGAAGCGGCTTGGCGGCTGGCGCAGGGCGAGCAAGCGCGGATCGAGACCTCCATCGCCAAAGTGCAGGTCTCGGAGATCGTCGGGCGCGTCCTCGATCGCTGCGTGCAGATCTGTGGCGGCAGCGGCATCTCGCGCGATCTGCCCCTCTCCAGCTGGTACGAAAAAGCGCGCAGCTTTCGCATCTACGACGGCGCTTCCGAAGTGCATCGCATGGTGGTGGCGCGCGACGTCATCAAGCGTTACGGCGCGGGCGACCCGAAAAAGCAACTGTAGACACACGCGCCACCCTGCGACCGCCCACGCAAAAGACCTTGCGGCTCGCAGCGTCAACTCCCCTTCCCTAGCTTGCTGGGGCAAAGGGCCGGGGGCAGGGTTGGTTAACGTTGCGGGCTTGCCAAGGCAAGCCCCTACAACAGTGGGAGCGGGAAATGAGGGGTTGACAAAAAGAAGCCATGCCCAAAGTCTTCCTCAGCCACAGCAATATCGACAGCGAGCAGACGCTTTTCGTCGCCGATTCGCTGCGGCGCGCTGGCTTCGCCGTCTGGGTCGATTTCGAGAATATCCGCGGCGGCGCCGACTGGCTCTGCGAGATCGAAGCCGGCATCCAGCGCTGCGACGCCCTGGTCATCGCGCTAACCAAAGCCAGCGCGAGTTCGGTCTGGGTGGAGCGTGAATGCCTCTACGCCTGGCAGCTGGGCAAGCCCGTCTTCACCGCGCTCTTCGCCGATATCCTGATTCCGCTGCATCTCATCAACATCCAGTATTGCGATATGCGCGCGCAGCCGGAGGCGGGCATGACGCAGCTGGTCGCGTCCATCCACGCGGCAGTTGGCGCGAACGAGAATAAAGAAAAGCATCGGATCGCCGCCGTCTCTCGCCAGCCCCTGGAAGCCAACTTCTTCCCTTATGTCGAACAGCTGCCGGCCGGTGATATCGCGGCGCTGGTCGCGCGCGACCTCTTTCACTGGGCGCGGGGCGCGGCTGACGAGGTGACATTCGGCGGGGCGGCGAATCCGGGCTTTCAAGTCCGCGTCCAACTGGAGGACAAACGGGCGACCGCCCTGACCGTGCGCGCCTTTCGCCGCAACCCATCGGCGCAGATTCCGCTGGACAATCTGGCTCGCCACGCGCCCTACCATCGACGCGCCGCGCGTGAAAACGTCCTGCGCGCCCTTAATCGCCTGCTGCCGAAGGCGAAACGACACCCGAAGGCAAAAGCCGATGGCCGCCCGGGAATCCCGCTGAACAGCCTGAGCAGCGCCGAGACCCTGGAAGCGTTCAAAGTGATTGTTGAGGATGTGGTTGAAGATCTGCGGACGGCTTCGGAGTCGCCCTGAGCGCGCTCAAGGCATGGCCGCCGCCAGGTGCTCGCGGCGCAACCGGCGGTCGTAATACTTCTCAGCCGCCTGCGCCATGCTTTGGATGGTCTGCACGTTGAGGAAGGCGTTGACCACCGCGCCAGCGACCGGAATGAAGCCGACGATCATCTTGGCGGGGACGCGCGCGCTGATCCGCGACGCCAGCTTATACGCCAGGCGCCGGCTGATCTTCCGCCCCAGGGGTCGCGTCAGCATGACTTCGCAATTCAAATGGACCACGTTTTCTTTGCCCGCCGCCAGCGCGCGCTCCGCCTCGTCCGCCCCCAGCATCGCCGCGACGATGGCGTTGCCCCGTTCATCGCCCGCCACGAAATGCTCCGCCAGCTTCTGCAAAATGTGAAAGCTGCGCAGGGTCGTCTCATCGACGGGCGCCGCGAGCAGGTCAGGCATGGCCGCCTGCCCCTCGGCCGAAAGCGCCCAACGCAGCGAATCCAGCGAAATCGCCAGATGCTCAATGATCTTGGCGTTGAAATCGGATTCATTCGCCCAGAGCGCCAGGATATTGCGCAGATCGGAATAGGCTTCGGTCTCGACGATGTAGGCCCCCTTGAGCGCGCCGATGCCCCAGCTGATATAGCCCATTTTGTGCAGCAGATAACTGACGCCGGTGGGGATGGTGAAGGCGTGCAGACCGGGCACCACCATCTCGGCGCCGCCGATGACCGCCAGCTTGGTCGTCTCCTGCTTGATCCACTGCGCCGGCGAATCGCAGTCCAGCGCCGAAGCCACCGCGCGCTGCGGATTGCCAGCCAGCTCGTCCATCGCCATGACGATGGCTTCCGCAATCGTATCTTCAAGTCCCATAGACTTCTCGCCCCTGTCTCTGGCTTGTATACGCAGGGGCGCCGCGAACGTTGCGAGGCCGCGCCCTCACTCGCCGTCGTCCAGCGCCGCTCGCCAAATCTGGAGGTCGTCAAAATCAATCGTGAGGCGCCTGCCCGCGTAATTCATGACGCCGGCCAGCCCGACCTCGCCATGAGACGCGCGGCTGTCGCGGGCGTCGGCGACGAACTCGCCATTGACCCAGAGCGCCAGGTAATCGCCAACGCAGATGGCGCGCAGGCGGTTGGCGGCCCGGCCCCGCCGGATCGCCGCGGTGGGCGCCGCCCGCACAATCGGCGACAGCGAACGCCCGTCGCTCCAGCGAATGCTGGCATAGCCGTCGCCGCTGATCAAGAAGAAATAGCCGCGGCCCCTGTTGCCGGGGTCGAGGCGGCAAGCCAGACCGTAGGCGTTGTGATCGTAGGCCGAGACCTGCGCCGCTTCCGCCGCGATCGCGACATTGGCGTAATCGCCAGCGCGCCCCGCCCAGACGAATTGACGCCCGCTGAAATCCATGCGGAATTTCCCATCGCGCGCGCCAATAAAGAGCTCGTCGCCCTTCTCATACTGCCGCCAATGGACGGCACTGGCGAAGCCGTCTTCGACGAGCAAATCGACAAAGCGAAAACCAAGCGCGGGCGCGGGCTTTCTCGCGGCAAATTGCTGGATGCTGCCGCAGGCGGTCAAGAGCGCCAGCGCAAAAAGGATTACAAGCCCTGGCAAGGCGCTTTCCCCTTTCACTCGACTGTAAAGAGTGTAGCCAATCCGCAGTCGCCATTGCTAGCGGGGCCCAGGGCGACGGCAGTATGGTCAAAATGGGGCGGGCGGAGTTTCGCCGATTCTTTGAAGTGGCGCGCATTCGGTGTATAATGTCGCATGGATCGATTGCGAACAAGGCGACCATCTTATGATTGAAATGATCGTGGACCGCGTACAGGTAAGCTTGATGTCGCAGCATCGGTTGGTCGTTCTGCGCGATGTCGACGAAGAACGCTACCTGCCGATTTGGATCGGCCAATTTGAATCGGAGGCGATTACGCTCGAGCTGCAGGGCATGATTCGCGAACGGCCCCTCACGCACGACCTGCTCAAATCCACCATCCAGCAAATGGGCGGCGCCGTCCGCAGCATTCATATCAACAACCTCAGTAAAGACGTGTTTTTCGCCGTGATCAATATCGACGCCCTTGGCGAGACAATCGAGATCGACGCGCGCCCCAGCGACGCCATCGCCTTGGCCGTCCGCCTGAACGCGCCGATATACGTCGACAAGAGCGTGATGGACCGCGCCGGCATCCGCCCCGATCGCAACGTCGAGCCGGAGATCCTGGGCTTGGCCGACGACCTGCACGAACGCAGCGAAAACGGCGAGCGCGTCGACGAGAGCAAGCTAAGCGCCTTCGCCGATTTCGTCGACACGCTGAACCTGGAAGATCTCGAAGACGAAGAGTAACCTTCGGGCCGCCAAGTGGCCTGATTCGCAATCAAAACGCGGATTCTCGGTCGAATCGCATGTTCTGGAAGCTTGGCGGCGCCATCGCCTTCCAGGAAGACCGGCTATGGATTATCAAGAACAGCTGACGACTTTGCATGCCCCCATGAGCCAGGAGGCGGAGCAGGCGCTGCTCGGCTCAATTCTGATTGAGCCATCGGTTTACCTCAGCGTCGCCGCCTTCCTGAACGCCGACGACTTCTTCATCAAGCGGCACGAATACATTTGGCAGGCTTGCAGCCGTCTGCAGGAGCGCGGCGACGCCATCGACTACGTGACGCTCGCGCGCGAGCTGCAAGACATGGGCGTACTGGACGAGATCGGCGGCGACGCCTATCTCACCAGCCTGGCAAACAGCACGCCGACCGCCATGCACGCCGAGGTCTACGGCGAAATGGTCGCGCGGACAGCCACGCGCCGCAAAATGCTGCAAGCCTCGGATAGCATCCGCCAGCTCGCGCTCGACGAAGAGCTGCCGATCGAGAAAGTCATCAACGAAGCCGAGCAGGCGCTCTTCTCGGTGAGCAACAGCCAGATCAAGCGCGAATTCGTGCCGATATGGCAGGCCGCCAGCGAGTATTACGATGAGATCGAAAAACTGCTGGAGATCGGGACCGGCGCGATCGGCATGCCCACCGGCTTCAGCGATCTGGACGACTTGCTCGGCGGCTTCCAAAAGTCCGACCTCGTCGTTTTCGCCGGGCGCCCGGGCATGGGCAAGACGAGCTGGATGCTGTCCGTCGCGCTGAACCTGGCGCGCAAAGACCGCCGCGTCGCCATTTTCACCATGGAAATGGGCGTGGAACAGATGGTGCAGCGCTTGATCTCGATGGAAACCGGCATTGGCATTCAGCAGTTGCGGACCGCCAATATCAGCGCGCGCGAGCATACCCGCCTGGCCGAAGCGATCGGTCGCATCTCCGTCCTGCCGCTCTTCATCGACGACACGCCGTCCATCTCGCCGGTAGAGATGCGCACCAAATGCCGCCGGCTGCAGCACGAATCGGGCTTGGATATCGTGATGGTCGATTATATGCAGCTGATGTCCGCGGGCCGCGCCTACGAGAACAATCGCGTCCAGGAGATCAGTTACATCAGCCGGTCGCTGAAAGAGCTGGCGCGCGAACTGAACGTGACCGTGCTGTCGACGGCGCAGCTTTCGCGGGCCGTGGAACAGCGGCAAGACAAGAAACCGCAGCTTTCCGACCTGCGCGAAAGCGGCACCATCGAGCAGGACGCCGATGCCGTGCTCTTTCTCTATCGCGATGAAGTCTACAATCCAGAAACGACCGAGTTTCCCAATCAAGCCGACGTCATGCTGTCGAAGCATCGCCACGGTCCCATCGGCGCCGTGCAGCTCTATTTCGAGAAGTCGTTCACGCGCTTCAAAGACGTCAGGAAGGTCAACCTGAACCTGGCGGATATCAGCCACCTGGATTGAGCCGCATGACCGCCCGCAACGGCGCGTTTCGCCTTCAGGACAAAGAGCCGGTCGCCCTGCCAGCCGCGCTCTTCAGCGAAATCATGCCGGCGATCGACGACCTGGCGGAGTTGAAGCTGACGATTTTCTGCCTGGCGGCGCTCCAGCAGAAGGAAGGCGATTACCGCTTTCTGCGCTTTGAAGAGCTGCTCGCCGACGAGCGCCTGATGCGCGGCCTGGCCCTCGTTGACAGGTCGGCGCATGCCAAGACCCTGCTCGAAGGCGCGCTTGAGAAAGCGACGGCGCGCGGAACGCTGCTGCTGGCGGAACTGGCGGTCGATGGCGAGGCGCGGCGCTGCTACCTGTTCGCCGACGAGGCCGGAAGAGCGCTGCAACGGCGGATGCTAGCCGGCGAGTGGAAGCCCGCGGCCGATGGCGAGATCGAGCTGCTGCCGGCGCGGCCCTCGATTTACGGGCGGTATGAAGATAATTTCGGCGTCTTGACGCCCATGATCGTTGATGCGCTGAAAGACGCGGAAGCGACTTATCCGCCAGACTGGATTGAAGAGGCGATGCGGCTGGCGGTCGAGGGCAATAAACGGCATTGGCGCTACGTGCGGGCGATCCTCGAACGATGGCGGCGGGAAGGACGGGGCAGTGAAAAACCTGGGCGAGCTCTTCGGCGGCGCAAACCCTATTGAGAGCGACAACGGCAATTCAACCGCCGACGAGTCGCCAATTGACGCGGGTCCGCCGGCGCTGGATATCGTCTGCCACGACCCGGAAGCCCGCGATCTGCCCTGCCCGCTCTGTGGCGGCGCTGGCGTCTTCACGCTCGCCGTCCCGCAGACCGACCCGCGTTTCGGCCGCTTCCAGCGCTGCCCGAATAATCCGGTCGAAGACGACCTGCGCATGCAAGAGCGTCTGCGGCGCTTCGGCAATCTGGACGCCTATCGCGACAAGACCTTCGACAGCTTCCGAATCGCCGACTTGGGCGGCAGCTATACGCCCGTCAACATTTCGTCGCTGCACCAAGCCAAGCTCGTCGCGGAGGGCTACGCCAGGGAGCCGGTCGGCTGGCTCGTGTTTGAAGGCGCCTATGGCTGCGGCAAAACGCACCTGGCGGTAGCCATCGCCAATACCCGACTGGAACTCTTTGGCGAACAAGTCGTCTTCCTCACCGCGCCCGACCTGCTGGATATGCTGCGCTCGACCTACGGTCCGGAATCCGACGCCACCTTTGAAGCCTATTTTGAACGCATCCGCAAGGCGCCGCTGCTCGCGCTGGATGATCTCGGCGTGGAGAACCCCAGCGGCTGGGCGAAGGAGAAGCTCTTCCAGCTGCTCAACTTCCGCCATGTCAATCGGCTGCCGACGGTGGTGACCACCAATACGCCATTCGACGACCTTGATCCGCGCATCAGCAGCCGCATGATGCAGGGCGAAGTCGTGAAGCATATCAGGATCAACGCGCCCGATTACCGCCGCGTCGCGCGGACGCAGGCGCTGGACATGCGCTTCAACGACCTGCGCCTTTATGAACACATGCGTTTCGAGTCCTTCACCACCGAAGGCATCATCGCCGACGAAGTCGCCAGCTTAAAGACGGCATTGCGCATGGCGCGCGCCTGGTCGCGGGAGCCACGCGGCTGGCTCTGCCTGATAGGCGATTATGGCGCCGGCAAAACGCATTTGGCCGCCTCAATCGCGAACGACCTGAATGAACGCGGCAAGGACGTCATGTTCGCGACCGCGCCCGACCTCCTTGATTACCTGCGGCAAGCCTTCGATCCGCAATCGCGCTCGCGCTTTGACAAACGATTTCAAGACATTCTTGGCATCCCCATTCTGATCCTGGATGACCTGAACCTGGCCAGCGCCACCGCCTGGTCGAAGGACAAGCTGTTTCAAATCATCGATTATCGCTATCTGTCGAGAAGCCCGACCGTCATAACGACCGCCGATACCAAGCAGGCGATCGAGGAGGACTCGCCCCGGCTCGCCACGCGCCTCTTTGACCGGCGGCTCTGCGACTGGTTCGACCTCGGCGAGGTCAATAGCTACGTCAAGCGGTTGAAGTCGAAGCGCTGATGCCGGGCGCGCGCCTCAAAATCACCGGCTACGCCCGTCAGCGCCGAAGCGACCTGCTAGACCTCGCGGACCGCAGCCATTGGACGCACAGGCATTTGGACTGGCAGTCGACGAGCCAGTGGCTGGACGGCTACAGCGGTCACGTTCTGCTCGCCTGGCATGGCGACCAACTCGTCGGTTACCTCGGCTTTTCGCAGCCAATAGCGGGCTGGAGCTGGATCCGGCTGCTTGGCATTCGCGATGGCAGGATGCCAGGCATGGTCGTGCGCGAGCTTTGGGAAGCGGCGGAAGCGCGCTGCCGCGAGCTGGAGATCGCCAATGTCGCGGTGCTGATGCTCACCAACTGGCTGCCCAATTACCTGCGCGAGCGCGGTTTTGACTACGCGGACGACGTCATCGCCATGAGCCAGATCGGGGGGCGACGGCCGCCGGCGCCAGCGATACCCGCGCGGATACGGCCGGCTGAATCCGAGGATCTTGAAGCCATGACGCGGATCGACCGTCTGGCATTTGAGCCGCCCTGGCAGCTTTCGCGCGAGGATATGCGGCAGGCTTTGCGCCTATCGAACTGCGTCACCCTCGCGACCCTGAATGACGAAGCCGTCGCCTATCAGCTGAGCACGCGCCAGGACGGGGTCGGGCATTTGGCGCGCCTGGCGGTCCATCCAGCCTGCCGCCGCAAAGGCATCGCCTCCGCCTTGATGCATCGCTTGCTAAGGGATTTCGGCAAACGCAATTTGACAGAATTATCCGTCAACACGCAGTTGAGCAATAAGCCGTCGCAGCGGCTCTATGAGCGCTTCGGCTTCTATCGCAATGGGAAAGACATCGAATTCTGGCGAAAGCGGCTGCGTTAAGCCGCGCCTGCCAAGATCGCGAAAAGACGCTATGGCGACGATTTATCGGGAAGAAGACGCGAATCTCAACGTCTTGACGGGCAAAACGGTGGGCATCATCGGCTTTGGCAACCTGGGACGACCGGTCGCCAATAACCTGCGCGATTCAAGGGTGCGCGTCCTGGTCGGCTTGCGCCGGGACGAGACCCGCGATCATGCGCGCGAAGACGGCTTCGAGCCGGAAAGCATCGAGGCGGTCGTCCCGCGCTGCCATATTCTGATGCTCTTCCTGCCAGACGAAGTCGTCCCCGAGGTCTATTTGGAGCGGATCTCGCCCTATCTCCAGCGCGGGCATCTGCTGGTCTTCGCGAGCGGCTACAATGTCGCCTTCGGTTTTGTGGAGCCGCCGCCTTTCGTGGACGTGGGCATGATCGCGCCGCGCACCATCGGGGCGGCTGTGCGAACGCGCTTCCAGGACGGCAGCGGCTTCTTCAGCTTCGTCGGCGTCGGCCAAGATTCGACCGGCACGGCGCTGGAGACCCTGCTGGCGCTGGCGAAAGCGATGGGCAGCCTGCAAGCCGGCGCCATCGAGATCTCGATGGAGCACGAATCGCAGCTCGATCTATTCGTGCAGCAGGCGATCCTGCCCGCCTTTCACCACGTCATGACGACTGCCGCCGCCCTGCTGCTGGAAATGGGGTATCCGCCAGAAGCGGTCATGCTCGATTTGATCATCAGCGGCGAATTCACCGATTACCTCTCGCGCGCCTCGCAAATGGGCTTGCTGCATGCGCTGCGCCTGTCGTCCTTGACCGGGCAATACGGCATTTTCAGTCGCCTGCACCGCTTTAAGGAATTGAAGCTGGAGGGTTTGATGGAAGCGACGCTGGACGAAATCCGCCAGGGCGACTTCGCCATCGAGTGGTCGCGCGAGTATGAACAGGGGTATCCGCGGCTCTCAAGCTTGCTGCAGGCCCAGGAAAGCCAGCATTTATTCGCGCTGGAGCAGGGGACCCTCGACAGGCTGAAATAGCCGTCCGGGCGCTGTTGGCGAGCCCCTCCCCGGCCCAGGCAAGCGCTCGACTGGCGATGCCATTACACACGACAAATCTAAGGCTGCAGAGGTCTCTTTATATGTCGCATTCGATCAAAGCGGTAATCTCGGACATGGATGGCGTGCTGTGGCGGGGGCCGCAGGCGCTGCCGGGCTTGAGCGACTTCTTCGACCGGCTATTCAAGCGCGATATGGATTTCGCGCTCGCCACCAATAACAGCAGCCGAACGCGGCAAGATTATGTCGACAAACTGGCGGGCATGGGCGTGGCGGGGATCGAGCCGCGCCACATCGTAACTAGCGCCACGGCGACCGTCAGCTTCCTGCAGGCGGAATATCCAGCGGGAACGCGCCTGTATGTCGTTGGCGGCGCCGGTTTGAAGCGCAGCTTGAGCGAGGCGGGTTTCAAGCTGGTCGAGGCGGACGCGGAAGTCGTCGTCTGCGGCATCGACAGCGACTTCACTTACGACAAGGCGCGGACCGCCACTCTGCTGATTCGGGCGGGCGCGCATTTCATCGGCACGAATCCCGATTCGTCTTTCCCGGCGCCAGAAGGGCTCGTGCCGGGCGCGGGCAGCATTATCGCGTTAATCGAAGCGGCTTCGGATCGAGCGCCGACCATCATAGGCAAGCCGGCACGCGGCATGTTTGACGCGGCCCTGGATCTGCTGGGAACGCGCCCGGAAGAGACGCTGATGATCGGCGACCGCATCGGCACCGATATCGCCGGCGCGCAGGCTTTGAGCATCCAGACGGCGCTGGTGCTTACGGGCGTGGAGACGGAAGCGAGCCTTCGCGAAAGCGCAATCAAGCCAGATATGGTTTTCGCCGGCTTGCCGGAGTTGATCGAGGCGCTAGGAAGGTGAATCGCTGTCCATAAGCGCGGCCAGAACGTCGACCATGTCAGGCGATTCGCCGGCGTCTTTGAAGCGCGCCATCCGCTGATAGACCTCATGCGCCGCCTGGAAGAAACCTGGGGGCATGCCCGCCGACTCGAAAGTCGCGGCGATCTCTTGCATCTCGCCGGCGAAGCGCCAGGCTTTCGCGGTGACGCCCCGCACCTGATTGACGCGCTGTGCCGCCACTTCGGGGTCGCGCCGCGCCCATTCGCGATCGAGCTCGCCGCGCACGCCGAGCGCTTCCGCCGCGCCTTGGATCGCCGAGAGCAGGGCCGTGAAGCCCTTGGTCTGGGCGGCGAAGACCATCTTCAGCGCCGACGCCTTGCCGATGTCGTCGCCGATAACGATGGCTTCGGCCGGCGCGCCCTCGAAGAGCGCGGCAATTGTCGCGGCTGCGGGACCAGACAGGTAGAAACGGGTCGTCCCGCGCTTCCAGGCCGGCGGACCGATGAGGCTGACGTCGACGAAGTCGATGCCAGCGTCCGCCAGCCTATTGCCGATGGCTCGCGCCTGCTGCGGCGCGATGGCGTTGCCGTCGCAGTAAAGACCGCGGAAACCGGCGGCGATCACGGCCTCCGCGACCGCCAGGGCCGCGTCTGGCGGGCAGACGCAGAGCAGCGTCTCGCAGCGCGCGCAGAGCTCCGCCAGCGTTGCCATTTCCTGCAGAGCCTGCGCTTCGGCTCGCTGGCGGGTGTCGGCGCTTCGCCCGCTCGATGCCCAGTAGACATCGTGGCCCGCCAACTGCGCGGAGGCCGCGATTGAGACGCCCATCGCGCCCGGATTGAGAATGCCGATTTTGGTCATTGCAGCCCTCAAAAGCCTCCATAGTTACGAACAAGTGAAGCGAAGGACTCGTTGACGAAGGCTAGTGAAAACGGGCGAATCACAGAATCGCCCCTACATCGCTTCAGCGCTTCGGTCGGTGGAACGCAGAAGCCGCTCGAAGCGGTCATAGGTCTCCGAGCGCTCGTCAAAGACGTAATTCGGTCGGGTTACGATGATATCCGTCCCGCCCAGCGCGCGCAGATGCTGCATGGTCTTGTGAATCAGATTCGTCCGCGCCAGGAGCGTCGTCTCGAACCAGCGCTCGTCACTGCCTGGCGGGCTGGCGATGGCGACGACGCCGGGCCCCTTGGCGCCGCTCAGCGCCGGGTCGGCCAGGATGCGCGCCTGCACGTCCGACACCGATTCGCCGCGGATATTGGCGCGAAGGGAGACGAATTTGCCCGCGCGCCGCTGGGCTTCGATCAATTCCAGCATTTCGCGCAGGGTCTCCAGCTTGGCGCGCGACTGACGCATCGTTCGGCGATTGCCAATCAAGACCGCTTCCGAGGCGATGATGCGGCCGCCATCGACCGGGCGCAGGTGATTCTCGCGCAGGGTCGTGCCCGTCTCGGACAAGTCCGCGATCATATCGGCGTAACCCATACGCGGCGCCGCCTCCATCGCCCCCTCGGCATGCACCAGCAGAAAATGCGAGATGCCCTGCCGATACAAGAAACTCTTCACCAGATTGCTGTACTTCGTCGCTATGCGCAAAGGCTGGCCCCGCTCGTGATCACGCAGGCTCAAATCAGCGAGGTCGGCGATCGAAGCCACGTCTATCCAGGAATCCGGCGCCGCCAGCAGCAGCTCGCAGCGGCCGAAACCGAGCCGGTCGATCACCATGATATCGGCGGAGTCCTCGCCATATTCCAAGACGTTGTCCAGCCCGGTGACGCCGATATCGGCCAAACCCTCCCCCACCTTGCTGACGATATCGCGGGGCCGCTGATAGACGACTTCCGCCAGCGGCAGGCTGGGGATGGTCGCGCTGTACTGGCGGCGGTTCGGCTTGAAGATCTGCAAGCCAGTCCGCCCCAGGAAGTGGTCGGCGGCCTCGCCCAGGCGTCCTTTGCTCGGCAAAGCGATTATTAGCTTTTCGGCAGGCGTCGCTTCAGTCATGCGCGTTCAAGAGCTCCTCGACGCGGCGCGGCAGCTCGTCGCTCGGCAGCGTCCATTCCTGATGGCTGCCCATCTGACGCAGAATCGCCGACCCGCTTTCTCGTTCCGCTTCGCCAACGATGATCACCAGCGGCGCGCCTTTGCGGTCGGCATGTCGCAGGCGGCGGCGGAGGCTGCGCCCGTCCACGCTGGTCTCGACGACAATATCGCGCGCGCGCAGCGCATTGGCGATCTGCCCCGCAGCCGCGGCGTCGGCATCGGCGATCGGGATCAGATAAACGTCAGGCTGATTCAGCGACTCGCGCGCCCCCGGTTCAAGAATATGCGCGATTCGCTCGATGCCGTAGGCGAAGCCGGCCGCCGGCACGGGCTCGCCCCCGCCGAGAATGCTGACCAGATTGTCGTAGCGCCCGCCGCCGCAAAGCTGGATCGCCTCGCCATCGGCCGTTCTGCCATGGATTTCGAACATCAAGCCGGTGTAATAATGCAAGCCCCTATTCAAACCAAAGTCGAGCTCGATTTCGCCGCTCAATTCGCCGCAATCCGCCAGGCAATCCAAGCCCTCTTCCAATGCCGATATCGCCGTCCGATCCAGATCATATTCCGCCGCCAGCGCGCCCGCCTTTGGCAAAACGTCGCGCGGGGGACCGAGCAATTCGCCGAGCCGGGTCATGAAGTCCAGGGCGATGCGCAGCTTGGGGCTCTGCTCGTCTTCGCGGATCTTATGCAGCAGGCGGTCAATGACTTCGGCCTCGTCGCGGCTGGCGTCGATGCGTATATTCAGGCTGTGCAGGAAGTCGGCGATCGCCCCTCGCGCTTCGCCATCGGTCATGTCGCGCAGCATGTCGATCAGCTGCGGGCTGCTTTGGTCCCCCGCTTTGGCGCCGGGCTCGTCGGCGGCCGGCGCCGGCTCGAATTCGGGAAACACCGCTCGCAGCGACTCGATCACATAGGGCAAGCCCCGTTTGCGCAAGTTTTCCATATTCCGCAGCAGGTGGTTGAGCAGCTGCTTCCGCAAGCCCAGCTGGCGCAGGAAGCCATCAAGCGCGGCTGTGTGGCTGATGACAAGTTTATAATCGCTGACGCCGACGCGTTCCAAGCCGCGGCAGGCGAGGTGCATCAGCTCGGCGTCGGCTCTTGCGCCGCCCGCGCCCAGCAGTTCCGCGCCCGTCAGCGTGAATTGCCGATAGCGATTCTGCTGCGGCTTCTCGTAGCGGAACACGGGACCGCTGTATTGAATCCGCAAGGGAAGCGGCTCGTCTTGCAGGCGCTCGACATAAGCCCGCGCGACCGACGCCGTGAGCTCCGGGCGCAGGGCGACGCGCCGATTCTTGAAGTCGAATTCGTAGAGCCGCGCGCTGATGTCCTCGCCCGACTTGCGCAGGTACAGCTCGGTATTCTCCAGGATCGGCAGGTCAATCGGCACGTAATTGTAGAGCCGAAGCTGCCGCTCCAGGCTCTGCTGAATCCGCCGGCGCCGCGCGAATTCGCCGCTGAAGACGTCGCGCATGCCGCGCAAGGCTGTGATTTTATCCGCGGATGCCATGGCTCTGCCGCCGCTGAACGAATGCCACGCGCAAAGGCTACCATTGAATCGACCGAAGGCATAGAGCGCGCCAGACGACCTTACTCGCAGCGAGCGAACTCGACCCGGCAGTCGGGGGCGTCGTCTTCGATGAAGCGAAGCAGGTTCATGCCTTCGGCCGCGATGGCGTCGACGGTGGCTTTGGCTTGCGGTTCAAAGAGCGTCACGGTCAGGGTCACCCCGGTTTTATCGCGCTTCGACCGCCAAATCGCGGCCACGAAGCCATCAACGAGGACCGTGCCAAGCACGCGCCCGGCCGAGACGAAGACTTTCTTGCGATGCGCTTGCGGCAGGATGCGGCTGCGATCGCGGTGGCCGATGAGGATGTTGTCGTATTCGGGCAGGAAGCGGATCGGCGCCGGCAGGTCGCCAGCGGGCAGCGGCTGATCGGGCAAATCGTAAAGCAGGCGTCCCGCGTCATCGCGATAGACGGCCAGCGCGTCGAGGGTTGGCGCCAGCCTGGATTTCAGGCTGGTCATGCCGCACCAGGTCTGGAAGTCCATCACGTCTGCGGGGCCATAAGCAGCCAGATAGCGGCGAAAGAGCGCAGGCAGATCCAATGGCGCCGCCTCGCCCAGCCAGCTTTCCGCAGTCGTGTAGGTCGCGCGCGTGCCCGCGCCCCATGTGCCGCTAGGCGGAACCTGCACTAGCGGCAGCCAGCTGCGCACCGCGTAAGCCATCGCCTGTTTGTCCGCGTTCGGCTCGTGTTCCTGCAGCTTGTCGCGCAAGGCGCCGATTGCGGGCTCTTCCGCCTCGAGGCAGGGCTTGGCGATGGCGACCAGGCGCTCAATATCCAGCCCCTTCGCGCGCGCGCCAAAGAATGAGCGCAAGCCCCGCGCCAAAGCCGGCTGGATGACCGCCTGGAAGCGTTGATGGTCGGCCGCCGCGACCAGATGCAGGGTCGAGCGCAGCCAAGGCGCCCGCGCGATCTCCCGTGCGTTCAGCGCCGCCGTCAGATGCGATTTTTCGAAGCGGCGCAGTCGTGTCCACAAGCCGATATAAGGCGGATTGGGAATCTGCGATTGCATGCCAGCCAAAGCCGCGATCGCCCCGACGCAATCCAGGGCGCGCCGCTCCAGCAAGAGCTGCCGCGCGAGCAGCGCACGATTGAGCCGGCGCAGGGAGAGGCGTTCTGGCGGCAAGTCGGCTTCCTTTTCTGGTGTTGCAGGCAAGCGTAAATCGGTCAGAAGGGGATGGCTAAAACGCGGGAGAAACGGACGAGCGCTAAAGCGGCGTGGCTACCGCTTCTTCTGGCACGTCCTGCGCCGCCCCCGAGCCGAAGACTCGGCGCAGCATCAGCAGGCCGCAGCCGGCGAAGACCGCCAGCACAGCGGCGATATGCACGCGGGCCGGCATCTGGCGCAGGCGCTGGACGACGCCGGGCTCGCCATCAAGCAGATCGGCGCGGAGTCGCTCGGCGAAGTCTTCTGGCGCGGCGCGCGGCCTCAGCGTGCTATGCAGCGCTTGAATGATCTCGGTCAATTCCTCAACATCGTCCTGCCCGGCTTCAACTGGCGCCGGCGCCGGATGCATGTCGTCGCCGCTCCGCAGCCGCGCGGTCAGGTCGTCGAGAAAATCGCGCATTTGGCTTTCCGCAGTCTCCGCCATGGGTCGCCTTAACCCTCTTCTCCACCCCGTCGGCGCGCGCCGTCGCCGGGCCACGCCGCCTTCATCTCATCGCGCAGCGCCAGCAAGGTGCGGTGATAGAGCGACTTGACCGCGCCTTCCGTCCGCCCCATGATCGCGCCGATCTCCGCGTTGGACATCCCCTCGACGAACTTCAGCAAAAGCAGCTGCTGCCGATCTTCTGGCAAGCGCCGCGCCGCCTCCAGCAGTTGATTTCGCTCTTCGCGCTCCTCAGCCAGGCGGTCGGGCGCCTCGGAGGTGGAAGCCTGGCCGACGTAGTCATCCAGCGCGATGATCTTCCGCCGCCCCTGATCGCGATGCCAGTTCGCCACCAGGTTATGCGCGATGCGATAGAGCCAAGCCTGAAAGGGCAAGCCGCGGTCGACATAATTGCCGATATGCGCCAATGCGCGAAAGAAGACCTTGGCGGTCAAGTCTTCGGCATCATGCGCGTTGCCCGTTCGATTATACACGTAGCTGTAAATCTTCCCCAAATAGCGCTCGTAGAGCGCGCCAAACGCGGCTTTGTCCGCCTTCGCCAGCGCGACCAATTCCTTGTCTTCAAGCGCCGTGTAATCAATGCGCTTTGTGAATGGATTCTTCATTCGGTAATTCTCAAAACCCGTTACCGCCTTTTGGGTTACGCCGTTTCGCCGCCTATCATTCGGCGCGCTGCCCCGCCAGCAAAGCCTCGACTTCTTCCAACGTCGGCAGGGCGGTCATCGTGCCGCGCCGGCTGCAAGCCAAGCCCGCCGCCGCCGAGGCGAAGGCGAGCGTCGCGCGCGGGGACCAGCCCTGCGCGAGCGCCCGGCAGAAAGCGCCGACGAAGGCGTCGCTCGCCCCGGTCGTATCCACCGCCGCCAGCTCAAAAGCCGGCTGGGTGATTTGGCGCTTGCCGTCGTAGAGCTTGCTGCCGGCCGCGCCAAGCGTCAGCGCTACCGTCCCGATGCCATGACGCAGCAGACCGCGCGCCAGCTCGTCGGCGTCGTCCGAAGCGCTATCGAGGATCAGCTGCGCTTCCAGCTTGTTGGGGATGAGCGCATCGACCAGGGGCAGGTAATCGACCACGAAGGCGTCGCGCGTGAAAAATGGGGCGGGATTGAGCACGGTCGTGGCGCCGGCGCGCCTTCCCAATTGCAGCGCGAACTGCACCTGCGGCTGCGGGATCTCAAAATCGACCAGCAGAATATCATTCTCGTTCAGATCGGCCAGCGCCTGGCGAATCTGTTCCTGGCTGACCCGGCGGCTGGCGTCGGGGGCGCCGATGAAGCCTGGCAGCCCGTCCATGACGATGATGCTGGAAAGGCTCGTCGCGCGCGTTTTGAGCTGGCGCACGCTGTCGACATTGACGCCCTCGCGCCGCAAAACCGCAAGCATCTCCGCGCCAAAGAGGTCGTCGCCGACGCAGCCGATCAAGCGGACGTCTTCCGCCCCCAGCCGGCGGGCAGCCGTCGCCTGATTCAGCGCCTTGCCGCCGGGCGAAATCGTCATCGCCCCGGCGTGCACCGCTCGATTGGGCTCGATCCAGTCCGGCACCTCAAACACGATGTCGTAGACCAGCGCCCCGATGACAAAGAGTCGCGGCATCAAAGCCATCATTTCCCGCCCGCATATTCTCGTTCTAATTGTAACATGAAGGGCGGCCAAGACCGAAAAGCGGTCCGCCGGTTGGAGGGGCCGCAGGCGCGTCAGGCGCTTGTCAATTGTGAACGAACTGATTTGTTTTCCCGCGCGCAGGGGATATAATCGTCAACTGTCAATCGAGTCCCCTGAGAGCCAATGGCGACGCTCCCGGCGATTTCCCGCGCCCTCGGAACCCGACGCGGCCGACTCGTGATCGAGAATGCGACCGCCTATGCTTTCCTGGCGCCGGCCGGGTTGCTCATTCTGCTATTTGGCGTCTATCCTGTGGCATTCGCCTTCTTCGTCAGTCTGCATCGCTGGCGGCGTTTCCCCGACGAATATGTCGGCTTGGCGAACTACGAAAAAGCCTTGGGCAATCTGGGATATATTCTCTTCTTCTGGCTGGCGCTCATCGCCCTTTCCGCGACCGTCGGCGTGGCGCGGCGCCTGCTCCGGCAGCTGCGCATGAGCGGGATCCGCCGCCAATGGGCCAGCGTCGGCGCAGGATTCGTCGTTGGATACGCCGCCCTGCTCGCGATCGACTGGTTCTTCAAGCTGATTCCGGTCATCATGTTGATCCCGCGCCAGGTCCGCGGGCAGAACACGACCCTGGCGCTCTTCATGGAAAAGCTCGGCGAGAGTTTCACCGCCGCCCATGTCTACGCCGCGGGCAACCTCATGCTTGGCGGGCTGCTGCTCGCCATCATCGCGCTGATGCTGGTCGCCTGGCGTTTTCGCGGGGCCGAGAGCGGGAAAGTCATCGTCCTCAGCGGCATTACGACGGCTTTGCTTGGCGCGGGTCTCTTCCTGCTCCAGTTGGCTTTGACGGAGACGGTCGCGGCGATCGCGGCTGCGCGCGAAAGCGGCGAATCGCTGCCGATCTGGTCGCAGCTGGCGTTCATCAGCGCGGGCCTCGGCATGATCGCGTTCGCCTGGCGGATATTCCGGCGCGGCATCAAATCTTATGACAATCGGCGCTTTGGCCTGCTCATCGTCAGCGGGCTGATGCTGGCGGTCGGCGGCTACCTGCTGATGGCGGAGGCGCCGGCCGCTTTGGCCGCGGCGGACGACGACCTGCTGCAGGGTTTTTGGATCACGATCATGTACGCCATGGGCACGGTGCCGGCGCAGCTGTCGATTGGCTTGCTGCTGGCTTATCTGCTCTTCCAGCCGATTCGTTTCCGCGCCTTTTTCCGCATGGTGTATTTCATCCCCTACATCACGCCCTTCGTCGCCACCTCGATCGTTTTTCGCATCATCTTTGAAGCGCGGACCCAGGCGCCCGCCAACCGCATGCTCAGCGTCTTCGGGCTGGAGCCGCAGCGCTGGATCCTCGAGCGCTCGACCATTGGCGATCTGCTGGGCTTGCCCGATTTCCTTGCGGGCCCCAGCCTGGCGCTGATCGTGATCATGATCTATTCCACCTGGACCTACATCGGTTATGACGCGGTGATCTTCCTGGCGGGCTTGGGCAATATCCCGGGCGAGCTTTATGAAGCGGCGCGGATCGACGGCGCGAGCGGCTGGCGCATCTTCCGCCATATCACCCTGCCCCTGCTCTCGCCGACGGTCTTCTTCCTGTCGCTGGTGGCGATCATCGGCACCTTCCAGGCTTTTACGCAAATTTGGATCCTGCGCACGGGCGCGGTCGGCAACCGCGTAAATACCGCCAGCGTGTACATCTTCGACGAACTGCAGAACAGCAATCGCTACGGTTACGCCTCGTCGATGGCTTTTGTGCTCTTCGCCCTGATCCTGCTGATGACCCTCTTCCAGAATCGCGTCATGGGGAGGCGAGTTTTCTATGGCTAGGCAAGCGCCGCCCGCCCCGCTGGATTTGAAGCGGCTGGGCATTTACGCCGTGCTCTTCGCCGGCGTGCTCATCGCCATCGGTCCTTTCCTGTGGATGATCAGCGCCTCTTTCATGACGCTCAGCGAAGTGAATCTGACGCGCCTGCTGCCCGAGAAGCTGCTGTGGGAGAACTACGCGACCGCCTTGCGCCGCGCCAACTTCCTCGATATTGAGATCGCGACGGATCCGCAAACGGGCATGCTGCAATCGCTAAGCGTCTCCGGCTATATCTGGAACAGCGTGCGCATCACCTTGATAACGGTGCTCGGCTCGCTGACGGTCTGCATCCCGGCCGCTTATGCCTTCGCGCGGATGCAATTCATCGGACGCAACTTCATTTTCGCGCTCTTCCTGTCCACGATGATGATCCCCGGCATCGTCATGCTGATCCCGCATCTGCTAACCGTGATCTGGCTTGGGCGGCTTAGCGAGAGCCTGTTTGGGCCGGCCGGCGCCTGGTTCAACAGTTGGCCCGCGCTGACCATTCCCTTCTTCGCGTCGGTCTTCAACATTTTTCTGCTGCGGCAATTCTTTCTTCAAATTCCCAACGATTTGTGGGAGGCGGCGCGGATAGACGGCGCCGGGCATCCACGATTCCTGGTCGCGGTCGTGCTGCCGCTCTCCAAAGCGCCGATCATGACCATCGTCACCCTCGGCTTCATCGGCTCGTGGAACGCGCTGATGTGGCCCCTGCTGGTGACCATCAACGATGAATGGCGGCCCATCGCCGTGGGTCTGTCCAACTTCGTGACGGCCGACACGCCCGGCGATTTGAACTTGCAGATGGCGGCGTCGGTGATTACGGTCATTCCGATTCTGATGCTGTATTTCGTGGCGCAGAAGCAATTCACGGAAGGCATCGCCCAAACGGGAATCAGAGGCTAGCATTTAGGGGCGTCTTTGCGCATGATGCGTGATATTATTGTAGACAGCGGCGTCCGGGCTCGGGCGCGCCAGAGTGCATTGGTCGGGAAACGGTATTGATCAAAAAAGGAGCGCTTCTCATGAACCGATTTCTACTTGTCGTACTGCTGTCGCTTTCGCTGGGGCTTGGCCTGGCTCTGGCGCAGGAGGACATGAGCTATGAAGGCGTCGACCCGAGCGGGCAAACTGTCGTGTATTGGCATCAGTATTCGGACGACAGCTCGCAAGCCGAGACGATGTCGGCGCTGATCGACGATTTCAACAGCACGAACGACTATGGCATCACCGTCGAGGGCCAGCATCAAGGGCACTATGGCACGATCCAGGATTTGATGAATACCGCCATCCTGTCGGGCGAGCTGCCCAATCTGGTCGCCGGATACGCCAACGCCGTCGCCGGCTGGGCGAACGAAGGCGTCGTGGTCGATATCAATCTGCTGCTCAACAGCCCGGAATGGGGCATCGCCGCCGAAGAACAGGCGATGCTGAATTTCAATCTGCTCGACGTCAATCAGCTGGATTACCCGCCCTTCTATGGCATGCGGGTCGCCTGGGCGAACCAGAACTCGCTGAACGTCTTCTACAGCAATCTGGACATCATCGAGGCGCTGGGCTTCGAGCGGCGCGCGCCCGCCACGCTAGCGGAATTCGAGGAAATCTCCTGCGCGGCGGGGGCCAGCGACATGTATCAGGGTTATCCGCTGGATACGGGCATCTCGCATTTTGAGAGCTTTGTCGCCGCACATGGCGGGGCGATCTACGACGGGGCAGCCGACGCCTATATCTTTGAATCGGCCGAGGTCGTTGCGGCGATGGAGCTGTTCACGCGCATGCTCGAGAACGACTGCGCCTACCTCTTCGCCGAGCGCTACCAGAACACCGGCGACTTCGCGATAGGCGTCACGCCCTTCGCGGCTGGCAGCTCGGCCGGCATTCCCTTCATCACCTGGGACGCGGCCACCGCCGAGATGACTGACGAATGGGTCGTCACCGCATTCCCGGGTGGGGAAGGCGTGGGCCCCACGATCCAGCTCTTCGTGCCCAGCCAGGCGATATTGACGGCGACGTCGGAAGCCGAGCTGGCCACCTGGCTCTTCGTCAAGTACTTGGCGGGCAAAGACGCGCAGCTGGCTTGGTCGGGCGCGACCGGCTACTTCAGCATCCGCAACGACATCGAGGTGACCGAAGCCGATTTCACCGAGCCGCGCATGCCCTACGCCCGCTTCGTCGAGGTCAACGGCATTCTGGGCGATGAATCCGTAAGCGTGTATTCGTCGCCGGGCCTGCCGAGCTATAGCGCCGTTCGCGGCATCGTGCCCAATGTGATCGCCGAGGTCGTCAATGGCGACGCGGCGCCGGCCGACGCCTTGGCCGAACTCAACGCCGAGGTCGCCGAGCTGCACGACGAGCTCGACGCCTAAGCTGCCGAACAATCCGGAACGCGAAGCCTCGTCTCATGGCGGGGCTTCACCTTCGGCGGCTACAGATGAATAATTCCTCGAAACGATGCCCGCGCGCGCATTGGTCATTCTCGGATTTGACGCGCCGGCATTCTTATGATATAGTTAGTTGCGTAGTTACATTTTCCACTAGCTTGCCAGAAACCAGTATTAGCGTTCAGTGTCAGTGACCTCGGTTGGCATGTGGCGCAATCCGCCTTGCAAGCTATGAGCGGCGTGTTTCCCGCCGATTGCCAATCAGGAAACAAGTTGAAGTCAAGCGGCGCCCACCCTGCCTGCCTCGCCGCGGCCAAGTGTTCCAGGAAGAACTGCATGAATATCGCTACCCTTGAAGGAAAAACGCTGCCCGAATTGCGCTCGATGGCGCGCAGCCACAACGTGCCGCGCTTCAGCCGCCTGAAGAAGCAGGACCTGATCATCGGCCTGATGCGTCAAGACGCGGAACGGCGCGGGCATCAGCTGCGCGGCGGCATCTTGGAAGTCGTCGACGACGGCATTGGTTTCTTGCGCGCGGAGGGTTACCTGCCGGGCAAGAACGACATCTACGTCAGTCAGACGCAAATCAAGAAGTTTGGGCTGCGCACGGGGGATATGGTCATTGGGCAAGTCCGCCCGCCGAAGGACACCGAACGCTATTATGGGCTGCTGCGCGTGGACTCGGTGAACGGCTTGAATCCGCATGAAGTCAAGCATCGCCCGAACTTCGAGCGGCTGACGCCAATCTTCCCCGAAGTGCGTTTCGATCTCGAGACGCTGCCGCGGATCATGTCGACGCGCATGCTGAATCTGATCGCGCCAATCGGCTTCGGGCAGCGCGGTTTGATCGTCTCGCCGCCCAAAGCGGGCAAGACCACGGTGCTCAAGGATGTCGCCAACGCCATCAGCACCAATTATCCCGAAGTGCATCTGATGATGGCGCTGATTGGCGAACGCCCGGAAGAGGTCACGGACATGGACCGCTCGGTCGACGCCGAAGTCATCGCCTCGACCTTTGACGATCCCGTGCATCATCACGTTCGCGTAGCGGAGATGGCGCTGGAACGGGCGAAACGCCTGGTGGAAGTCAAGCGGCATGTGGTGATGATGCTGGACAGCGTGACTCGCCTGGCGCGCGCCTACAACCTGGTCGTGCCAACCAGCGGCCGCACGCTCTCCGGCGGTCTCGATCCCTCGGCGATTCACCCGCCGAAGCGGCTCTTTGGCGCCGCCCGCAACGTCGAAGAAGGCGGCAGCCTCACCATCGTCGCCACCTGCCTGGTGAATACCGGCAGCAAAATGGACGATGTCATCTACGAAGAATTCAAAGGCACCGGCAATATGGAGCTGCACCTCAGCCGCAAGCTGCAGGAACGGCGCATCTTCCCGGCTTTTGATATCGAACAGTCTTCCACCCGGCGCGAAGAACTGCTGCTGGGCCCCGACGTGCTGCGGCGGGTTTATACGATGCGCCGCATGTGGTCGCACCTGGCGGAACAGCCGGAGGGCATCGCCGGCGCCACCGATCAGCTCTTGCACAACTTCCGCCTCTACGACACCAACGAGGAATTCCTCAACAGTCTGCACGGCGCCAACGGGCGCTAGGTTTGGCGGCCGAGGCAACCCCGCATCCCGCAGCCCCTTGCCGCAGCGCAGCGTCTACTTGCGCCCCGCGAGGCGGGAAGGCGAGAGCGGCGCATCTGGTTGCCCAGTCAGGATAGTTGCCGATGAATATGCAAGACGTCATCGCGGTTGTCACTGGCGGCGCCTCCGGGCTTGGCGCGGCCACGGCCGAGCGCTTCATCGCCAAGGGCGCGCGCGCGACGATCCTCGATCGTGATGAAGAAAAAGGCCGCTCGCTCGCGGCTTCCCTGGGCGAGGAAGCGCGTTTCGTTCAAGCGGACGTCACTAGCGAAAACGACCTTCAGCGGGCGCTGGAATATACGGTCGCGGAATTAGGAGGGCTGAACGTCCTCGTCAACTGCGCCGGCGTCGGCATCGCCATGCGCACGCTGAGCAGCCGCGGTCCCCATTCATTGGACGCTTTCGAGGCGGTCATCCGCATCAACCTTATCGGCGCATTCAACGCTATCCGCCTGGCGAGCGCGATCATGGCGGACAATGAACCCCTGGAATCCGGCGAGCGCGGCGTCATCATCAACACCGCTTCCGTCGCCGCCTTCGAAGGGCAGATCGGGCAGGCGGCCTACTCCGCTTCCAAGGGCGGCATCGTCGGCATGACCTTGCCGATCGCCCGCGATCTGGCGCGTTACGGCATTCGCGTCTGCACGATCGCGCCGGGCATCTTCGATACGCCCCTGCTCGGGCAGCTTTCGGACGAGATCCGCGCCTCGCTCGGCAAGCAAATGCCTTTCCCGCAGCGTCTGGGGAAGCCCGCCGAATTCGCCCGGCTGGCCCAGCAGATCAGCGAGAACGCAATGCTCAATGGCGAGACGATCCGCCTGGATGGCGCCTTGAGAATGGGCAGCCGCTAGCGGATTCCGGCGAGTTTTCGCGAATTTCCGGCAATCAGTTGACAGGCGGGCAATTCTGCGCTAAGCTCCGGTTCAGCGTCAAGAAAGCACTGGAAACGAGTCGTGATGTACGCCTGCTGTTGCGCCTGCTGTTGTCGGAAAGAATCGACCGAGAGTCGAGCGGTGGCGCATTGCTAGGTCGTGATTGACGCATAGCAGAACCAGGATGCCCCGTATCGACTGCGGGGTTTTTTATTTTCGCGCTCTCGAGGAGCAAGCATGATCGTCAAGAGACTGGCCTGTTGTCCCGACTGTTGTTGTACTTTGCCGATAAGGCAGGGTTATCCGGGGCTGGCGCAGCGATGTCGCCGGCAAACGTTCAGGAATCTTGGGGCGCTTCGGATAATCCGAGGCGCTTTTGCTTTTTTGCAGCGATCAGCTTGACCCGGAGAGACCATGTTAAACACGAAAATCCAAGACTACGCCGATCAATTCGAAAGCGCCAGCCCATTCGAGATCCTGTCGTGGGCGAGAGACGCGTTTGGCGGGCGCCTGGCAATCGTGACCAGCTTCCAGCTCACCGGCATCGCGACTCTGCACATGATGCAGCGCATCGCCCCGCGCACGCCCGTCCTGACCCTGGATACGGGCTTGCTCTTCCCCGAGACGCATGACCTGATGGACGCGCTGGAAGCCCGCTTTGACCTGGACCTGCGCCGAGTCAAGCCGCGGCAGACGACTTCCCAGCAAGCGCGCGATTATGGCGACCGCCTGTGGGAGCGCAACCCCGACCGCTGCTGCCATATCCGCAAGACGATTCCCTTGCGCGACGCCCTCGCCGGTTTCGACGCCTGGATAACGGGGCTGCGCCGTGATCAGTCGCCCGGGCGCGCGAATACGCCAATCGTCAGCCGAGACGCCCGCAGTGGCGCGATCAAAATAGCGCCCTTCGCCAACTGGACGGAAGACGAGGTCTGGCGATACATCCGCCAGCGCGACCTGCCCTACAACCAGCTGCACGATGTCGGTTATCCCAGCATCGGCTGCTGGACCTGCACCCGAGCGACCCATGAAGACGAAGACCGGCGCGGCGGACGCTGGGCGAACCGCGGCAAGACTGAATGCGGCATTCATATTCAGCCGGCGCTGCTGGCGAGCGAGGTCAAGGTCTAGCGATATGTCCGCATACCCAATCATGCTGAACCTGCGAGACAAGCCGGTGGTCGTAGTCGGCGGCGGACGGGTGGCCGCGCGCAAGATCCAGCGCCTCGTGAACGCCGGCGCCCGCGTCTTTCTGATCAGCCCGGAAATCGGCGACCGCCTGCGCGATCGGGTTGACGCCGGCGAAATCGTCTGGATCCAGTCGAGCTATCAACGCGACATGCTCAACGACAGCATGCCGATTCTGGTCATCGCCGCGACCGATGACGAGCGCGTCAATCGGACGGTGGCGCAGGACGCCCATCGCATCCGCGCCCTGTGCAATGTGACGAACGGCAGCAGCCATGACAGCGACTTCAGCAATATGGCGCAGATTGATCAGCCGCCGCTCACCATCGCCCTGAGCGCGGGCGGCAAATCGCCGGCGCTTCTGCGCGCATTGATAGCCAAGCTGGCGGATGAGATCGGCGAGGAGTATAGCGTGTTGGCTGCCTGGCTGGGCGAGATTCGCGGCGAGGCCCGCAAGCGAAACGGCTCGCAGCCTTCACGTCAAGCGCTTTATGAAGCATTGCTCGATTCGGACGCGCTTTCGCTCTTGCGCGCCGGCAAGCCCGCAGAGGCGCGGCGGGTCTTCCAGGACATCGTGGCCGCGGGAGCGCCGAAATGAGCAGGACCGCGCTTATCCTGGCGGGGCACGGCTCCCATGTCAGCGCCGATACGGCTGGCGTCGTTTGGAGTTATGTCGACCGGCTGCGCCAATGGGGCGTGGCGGAAGAGATCGCCGCCTGCTTCTGGAAAGAGGCGCCGGCATTCTCGCAGGTCCTTGAAACGGTAGTCGCCGACGAGGTTGTCATCGTGCCCGTATTCACCGCGCGCGGCTATTTCACGAGCGAGATCATCCCGACCGAGTTCGGGCTGGCTGGCCCGCTGACCCGCCGCGATGGCAGGAGAATCCACCTGACGAAGCCGCTCGGCGAACATCCGGCTCTGCGATCCATCTCAGAAAGGCGTCTGCGCCGGACGATTGAAAAATTTGGACTGTCGCCGGGCGAGACCGCCGCCGCCATCATCGGGCATGGCACGCGCCGCGATCGCCAGAGCCGCGACACGGCCTTCGATCAGGCGCGGCAAATCGGCGAATTGAACTGGCTGTATGAATCGGTCGCCGTTTATCTCGATGACGAGCCAAATATCCCCAGCGTCTACGAAAGGACGACCGCCCCCAATATCATCGCGCTGCCCTACTTCGTGGCGCGTGGCTCGCATGTGCGGCACGATATTCCGCGCGCGCTCGGGATTTCACCATCCGACTCCGTCAGTCGCGTCAGGGGGCGGTCGGTCTATTATTGCGAGCCGGTCGGGTCAGACGACGCAGTCTGCCAAATGATTCTTGATCTGGCGCGGACGAGCGGGCTGCCATTTGAAGGGCGCGCCGGCGAAGGCGAATGGCGGAATTTCCCGCGAGCTGGCGGGCGTGCATTGAGCCAGGCTTTGGCATCGGGAAGGACGCTTCAATTCGGTCAAGCGAGGGCCAATCGAGAGCGAGTTTGGCATCGCGCAACTCAGGCCGACGCCAGAACCTTCTCATCCGCGGCCGCGCTGCGGACATTCCTTCGCGAGTCGCCCTTTCGCCCGCTGGCAACCAGCGCGGACTTGCCAAGCGGATGGCAGGTTGAGCTGGAATCGCCAGCAGAGGCGCATGCCGTGATTGAGACGGTGTATCCGGGATTAGTCGCCGATTGGGCGGCGAAACAGCGCGGCGCGCCCAAGACCGAATCGCTGGAAGACATTGGCTTGCGACAGAACGGCATGTTCAAGGATATTCATCGCCTGCCCAAAGAAATAATCGCGCCGACGCTGGCAAAGGTCTGCGGCAATTGCGTCCGTCAGCCGATCTGGCAGCGCGAGAATGGCGGCGCCAAAAGCGATTTGCCCTGCCGCGCCCCATGCAACTATTTTCTTTCGGCCGCTCAAAAACTGGGAGAGGCAATGCCATGAACATTGGGAAGGTTTACCTGGTCGGCGCCGGTCCCGGCGATCCCGACCTGATCACGCGCAAGGCGCTCAGCCTGCTGCGGGCGGCGGATGTCGTCATCTATGATCGGCTGATAGCGCGGGCGCTGCTGGAGGAGACGCGCCACGAGGCCGAACTGATTGACGCGGGCAAGGCGCCACAACGTCATCGTCTGGCGCAGGCGGATATCAACGCGCTGATCATCGACCGGGCGCTGCGGGGCTGCGAGGTCGTTCGGCTTAAGGGCGGCGACCCGCTGGTATTCGGCCGCGGCGGCGAAGAGGCGCTTGTCTGCCGCGATTATGGCATCCCCTTCGAGATCGTGCCCGGGGTGTCCAGCGCGATCGCCGCGCCCGCTTATGCCGGCGTCCCGCTGACGCATCGCCACGTCAGCAGCGCCTTCACCGTGATCACCGGGCATGAAGACCCAGCGAAGGGCGATTCCAGCATCAATTATCGCGCGCTGGCGCGGATGGGCGGCACGATCGTCATCATGATGGGCGTCAAGCGGCTGCCGGCGATCATGCAAGAACTGAGTCGGCACGGGCTGGACGCGCAAACGCCAGCGGCCATCATCGAAAAGGGCGCGATGCCCAGCCAGCGCGTCTTCGTCGGCACAGTCGAGACGATCGCCCAAATCGCGCGCGCGCATGACATTCAGCCGCCGGCGATCACCGTCATCGGCGATGTCGTCCACCTGCGCGACGCGGGGGTCGCCTGGTATGACGGGCTGCCGGCCGAGGCGCTGGCATGAAGGCGTCCGAGAATCGCGCAGCCACGAAGACTGTCGGCGCCCGCGCCGCAAAGCGACCGCCCACGCCAAACGATTCACCCATTGGCGGCGTCCCGATTGCAACGATAGCGGTAGGGGCGAGGCGGTGACTCGCCCATTGGCGGCACTGGCGAACAAAACAGGGCCCTTGCGCTGCAAGGCCCGACTGACACCAAAACTGTAGGGGCGTTGCGCAGTAACGCCCGCAAACAAGTGAAAGGATCAGAATAATGACCACCTGGAAAGCAATTCTGAAAGACGATATCCCGGCCGAAATGGGCAAACTCATCGACACCTACGAGGCGCAGATGGAATTGCGCAAACAGGGCAAGCTTGATGAAAAAGTATTCGCGGAAGCCCGCCTGCGCAAAGGCGTCTATGGCCAACGCTATGACAATGGGCAGCGCCACGATGGCGTGCAAACGCGCGAGCTGAGCTATCCTTCCGCCGAGATCGTCAAGGGGCCCGATACGCTCTGGGACGCGCCGGGCATGCAGCGCATCAAGATCCCCTATGGCGGCTTGACGGCTGAACAGCTCGAAGTCTTGTCCGAGCTGGCAGACGAGTACTCCGATGGCATCCTGCATATCACCACGCGGCAGGACATCCAGCTTCACTACGTTCACATCGACGACACGCCCGACTTGATGCGGCGGCTGGCGGCGGTCGGCATCACCACGCAGGAAGCCTGCGGCAACTCGGTGCGCAACATAACGGCTTGCGCGCTGGCGGGCGTCTGCCACGACGAGGTCTTTGACGTCAGTCCCTACGCCGACGCCATGACGCAGTTCCTGCTCAATCACGATGACGTGCAGGATTTCGGGCGCAAGTTCAAGGTCGCGTTTTCCGGCTGCGCCGGTCACGCTTGCGGCCTGGTCAAGATGCACGATTTGGGCTTGCTGGCGCAGACGCGCGAAATCGATGGCGAGACCGTCCGCGGCTTCACCGTCTATGTCGGTGGCGGGCTGGGCACGGTGCCGCATCAAGCCAAGGTGCTGGCGGAATTCGCGACCGAAGAAGAGCTGCTGCCGCTGACGCAGGCGGTCGCGCGCGTTTTCGCCCGCCTGGGCGAGAAGAAGAATCGCAACCGCGCCCGCATCAAGTTCCTGGTCGCCAAGCTCGGCATCGACGAATTTCGCCGCGAAGTTGAGGAAGAGCTCAAGACCGTGCCGCCCGACGAGCGCCACAACGCCTATATCGACCGCCTGGGCGATTTCACCTACGCGCCTGCCAAAGCGGGCATGGCGCTGAACGGGACGGCGCCGCCGGCAGGCTTTGACGAGTGGTATCGCACGAACGTCTATCTTCAGGCGCAGCCGGGCTACAGCACGATCACCCTGAATACGCCGCTAGGCGACTTCACGGCCCAGCAGGGCTTCCAGCTGGCGGATATCGCGCGCAAGTATGTCGGCGACAACATCCGCCTGTCTGTCGAGCAGAATGTTGTTTTGCGCTGGGTGGCAAATGCGGACCTGCCCGCCATCTATCGCGACCTGCGCGAGATTGGCTTCGGCGACGCCAACGCCGGCACGATCCTCGATATCACCACCTGCCCGGGCACGGATACCTGCAAGCTGGGCATCGCCTCATCGCGGGGCTTGACGGCGGAACTGCGGGCGCGCCTGATCGACAAGATCAATCGGCTGCCCGATGCCGTGCGCGAGCTCAAGATCAAGGTCAGCGGCTGCTTCAATTCCTGCGGCCAGCATCACGTGGCGGATATCGGCTTCTTCGGCAACAGCCGCCGCTCGGGCAATCACAAAATGCCGCATTTCCAGGTCGTGCTCGGCGGCCAATGGCAGCAGAACGCTGGCGCTTATGGCTTGGCGGTCGGCGCCGTGCCCGCCAGGCGCGTGCCCGATGTCCTGGAAGCGCTGACCGAGCGTTACGTCGCCGAGCGCGCGAACGGCGAAAACTTCCAAATTTGGGTCAAGGCGCTGGGACGCAAGGAAATCAAGGCGATGCTGAAGCCTTTCATGCAACTGCCCAAATTTGAGGAGGCGCCCGTCTTTTTCAGCGATTGGGGCGATTCGCGCGTCTACACCATTGACGATATCGGCGTCGGCGAATGCGCCGGCGAGGTGGTTTCGCTCTTCTCGATGGAGATATCCAAAGCCGAGTCGACGCATTTCGAGGCGCTGCTGGCGCTGGATGACGGCGATTATCGCGGCGCGGACGAGCAGGCTTACAAGGCGATGGTCCAGGCGGCGCGGGCGCTGGTGCGCACGAAACATCTCGATGTCGGCGATGATTATGACACGATCATCGACGAATTCCGTTCGCGCTTCTATGACACGGAGCTGATTTACGACCGCTTCGCCAAAGGCAAGTTCGCGCGCTACCTCTTCAAGCGGCATGCGAGCGCGCCAACCCGCCTGAACGAAGACTACGCCCATCAGATCATTGATGAAACGCAGCTCTTCATCGAGAACGTGCATACCGCCGAACAGCGCATCAACGGCGTCATCGTCGGCTGACCCCCCACCCAAATACCCCCTCCGCCAACATGAGGGAGGGGGCTTTGACTAGCGGAGTAGAGAACCTTGATTACCGTACCAAAGCGTTTAGGCGTCAAATTCAGCCTGAAACAGGCGCCGAGCCTGGCGCCAGAAGACATTATGCCAATCTTCCAGCGCTGGATTCAGGAGCGCCGGCTGCCGGGCATGCTGATCGACGTCATCGATTACAAACATGTGCCAGAGGGACCGGGCGTCGTCCTGATCGCCGATGAAGCCGATATCGCCTACGATCTGATGGACGGGCAGACGGGCTTGCATTACATTCGCAAACGCGCGCTGCCGGGCGACCTGGCGGCGGCGCTGCGGCTCGTCTTCGATGGCGCGCTGCTGGCGGCGAAAGCGCTGGAAGAAGAGGCGCCCCGCGATATCGTTTTCGATTACGGTTGCGCCAAGATCAGCTTTCTCGACCGCATGAATTATCGGAATACGCCAGAGGCCTTCGCGGAATCGCAAGCGACCGTGACCGAGCTGCTGAGGGAACTCTTTGGCGCGCCGGTCGCCCTTTCGCGCGTCTACGACGATCCTCGTGCCGTATTCGCGCTGCGCTGCGCTATAGACGGCGGCGGATTCGACAGAATAGTCGCCTGAGTGCAGACTTTGACCCCCACCCCCCGGCCCCCTCCCCCACGAGGAGGGAGGGGGAGCAAACCGCGGCGGCGCGCAAGATTTCTTGCGAAGGCGGTGGCTTCGCCGCGCGAGTGTCTAGGTCGGTTTAGAAGCGGCATTGGCGGCTCTATGCCTCGGCGGCTAATTCGGTTATATTTCTACGCCTACGACTTGCGATTCGGGCTGATGAAAGCGGAAATATGACCGACTACAATTTCGACGAGATCATTGATCGCAGCGGGCATCACAGCGCCAAGTGGGGCGCGGTTGAAGCCGGCTGCCTGCCGATGTGGGTCGCCGATATGGACTTTCGCTCGCCGCCCTCCGCCATCGACGCGATGATAGAACGCGCCCGACACGGCGTCTTCGGTTATACGCTCGATCCGCCAAAGCTCAAGGAAGTCGTGGTCGAGCGCATGGAGCGGCTTTACGACTGGCATATCACGCCGGATGACGTCTTGTTTTCGCCCGGGCTGGTGCTGGCGCTCTGCGCGACTTGCAGCGGCTTCGGCGAGCCGGGCGACACGGTCTTGATCCAGACGCCGGTTTACGGCTCCTTCTTCAAGGCGGTTCGCGCCAATCGAAAGTTCAGCGGCAACATTAATATGACCTACGTCGCCGATGACGCGCAGACTTTCCACTACGAGAACGATTACGATGAGTTTGAGTTGGTGGCGCGCGACCCGCGTACGTCGATCCACCTGCAGTGCAATCCACAGAACCCGGCCGGTTTCATGTATTCGCGCGCGGAGCTGGAGCGCATCGGCGAGATCTGCCTGAAGCACGATGTGCTCATCGTGGCCGACGAGATTCACTCCGATCTGATCCTCGAAGGGCGGCATATCCCGATGGCGACCCTGTCGGAGGAAATCGCCCAGAGCACGCTGACCATGATCGCGCCCAGCAAGACCTACAACCTGGCCGGCATGGCCTGCTCGGTGCTGATCGCGCAGAACAAGGAGATTCGCGAAACGATGGCCGCTTCGCTGCAAGCCATCAGCGCGCATGTCAACATCATGGGCTATGAAGCGGCTCATGGCGCCTACAGCGGCGGCGATGAGTGGCTGCGGCAGCTGCTCGTTTATCTCAAAGACAATCGCGACTACGCCATTGACTTCATTCGCGAGCACATGCCGCAAATCAAGACGACCGTGCCAACATCGACCTATCTGCTCTGGATGGACATGCGGGCGCTGCCCATCGAAGGCGAATTGATGGACTTTTTTCACGACAGCGCCGGCGTCTCGCCCAGCCCCGGCACATTCTTCGGCGATGCCGGCGAGGGCTTCGTGCGCTTGAACTTTGGCTGCCCGCGCGCCACGCTGGAAAAAGGGCTGCAACGGCTGCGAGCGGCGGTCGAAGCGCTGGCGCTGACGGTCTGATCGAGGCGCCGCCATGCCCCGCCCCTTCTTGATTGACACCGATGCCGGCTCCGATGACGCGGTCGCGATTCTGATGGCGCTGCGGCACGCGGATGTCGACGTCCGCGCGATCACCGTGGTCGCTGGCAACGTCCCGCTGGATCAAGGCGTCGTCAATGCGCTCTACTTCGCCGAGCTCTGCCAAAGGGCCGCGCCGGTCTTCGCTGGCGCCGATAGGCCGCTGCTGCGCGAATACGTCTCCGCCGACTGGTTCCATGGCGCGGACGGACTTGGCGATTGGGGCGATCGTTACAAACCGCGGCGGGCGCAAGCCAGCGACATGCACGCCGTCGACGCCATCATCGCGGCGGCGCGCTCGACGCCCGGTCTCGTCATCGTCACGCTGGGCCCGCTGACCAATCTGGCTCTGGCGCTGCGCAAGGCGCCCGATATCATCCCGCTGGTCTCGCGCTGCGTGGTCATGGGCGGCGCGGCTTGCACGCATGGCAACGTCACGCCCGCGGCCGAATACAATATCTGGTGCGACCCGGAAGCGGCGCGGATCGTCTTCCGCTCCGGCTTGCCAATCGAGATGGTCGGCTGGGAATTCAGCACGGGCGATTTCGTACTGTCGCTCGCCGATATCGATTCCATTCGCGCGATTCAAACGCCATTCGCCGAATTCGCCATCGACTGCAATATCAAGGGCATGCGCGGCTATGAGATTCAAACTGGCGAGATCGGCATTTCGCTGCCCGACGGCGTGGCGATGGCGGTTGCGATCGAGCCGGCAATATGCCTTGCGAGCAGCCAGCACTATATCGATGTGGAATGCGCCAGCGAACTGACGCGGGGCATGACAGTGGTGGACAAGCTCAATCTGGCGGACGACGAACGCAACGCGCCGGTCTGGCGGGAATTGCTTGGCACAGCGAAGAAGCCATCCATCTGCTGGGAAGTGGATGCCGCGCGCTGGAAAGCCTTGCTCCGTCAGCTGCTGCGCTAGCCACGCCGCAACTTTGCGCTTGCTCGCCGCGTATTCCCAGTGAGACCGACCACGGGAGGCGCCGAGATGGAAAACGAGCCGCAGAAACCGAAGAATCAACGCGACTGGGTCGAAGAGATGGAGGTGGCCGGCAACGAGCTGGTCGATCGCGTCAAGGCTTTGGTCGCGGAAGGCAACGTGCGCCGCCTGATCATCCGCAACGCCAACAATGAAGTATTGATCGAAGTGCCATTGACGTCGGCTGTCGTGGTTGGCGGGGTCGCCACCTTGATCAGCCCGGTGCTGGCCGCTTTGGGCGCGCTGGCGGCGCTTTTCGCCAAGCTCAAGCTCGATATCGTGCGCGCCGAAGAGATCGATGACGACGCCGATACCATCCTGATATCGGGCGATGACGTCACCGATGTGACGCCTGCTGACGACTGAGGCGACGCGCTTGAGCGGGCGACGCGTCCAGTCGCGTCAACGCCGTGGGCCGCCGCGCCCCGCCCCATGAGCCGCGCTTCGTTGTTGGCCCCCCACGCTGGCTGGCATTTCACAGATCAGAATACAGGCTGTGGGATTTGCAGCCATCTTCGGCTATACTAGACGAACTATAAGTCAAGCTTAGCCCCGCGGCGTTTTGCGCCTGCGCGTTGACGCCGCGCGCCGAAAACAGAGGTCGATCATGATTGTTAGCGTCCTTCAAGAAAACCTGGCGAAGAGCCTGAACATCGTCACCAAGGCGGTGGACAGCAACCCGCCCTTGCCCGTGCTCGCCAATGTGCTGCTGGAGACCGAAGACTCGCGCCTGAAGATTTCAGCCACCAATCTCGAAATGAGCATCAGCGTCTGGATCGGCGCCAAGGTGGAGCAGACGGGCAGCATCACCTTGCCCGCGCGCACCTTCAACGAGCTGGTGAGCAGCCTGTCGCCTGAGCGCGTGGATATGCGCCTGGACGCGGCCACGCATACCGCGCACCTGCGCTGCGGCATCCAAACCTCGAACATTCGCGGCATCGACGCCGATGAGTTCCCGCCCATCAATCACAACGAAAGCGCCGACCTGCAGATCCAGGGCGAGACCTTGAACGAGATGATCGTGCAGACGGCCTTCGCCGCCGCGCGCGAGCAGAACCGTCCCATTCTGACGGGCGTTTTCCTGCAGCTGGAAGGCGCGAAGATGACGATGGCGGCCGCCGATGGCTACCGTCTGGCGGTGCGCACCGCCGAGATTGGCGAGACCTTCGACGAGCGGCGAGACATGGTCGTGCCGGCGCGCACGATGAGCGAAGTCGCGCGGATCGTCGAAGACGACCACGAAGTTGGCGTTTCGCTGCCGACCCAGCGCAACAGCATCACCTTTTTCGCGCCCAACGTGGTGGTGTCGTCGCAGCTGCTCGAGGGGCGTTTCCCCGATTTCGCGTCGATCATCCCGCGTTCCTTCGTGACCTCTACCATCATGTACACCAGCGATCTGCTAACCGTCTGCCAGCGCGCCGAGATTTTCGCGCGGGACAACGCCAACAGCGCCAACTTGCAGGTGAAGCCGGCGATGAACCCCGGCGAGCCGGCCGAGGTCTTGATCGTCGGCAAGAGCGCCGAACGCGGCGACAGCGAGGGCATGCTGGACGCGACGGCCGAAGGCGAAGCGCTCGATATCTCCTTCAACATCCGCTACCTGATTGACGTGCTGCGCGTCATCGACGAGGAGCGCGTCATCTTCGAGAGCAACGGCCCGGAAAACCCCGGCGTGCTGCGGCCCGAAAACCGCGACGACTTCACGCACGTCATCATGCCGATGAGCAAATAGCGCCCGGCGACAGCGCGGAGACAGCGTCATGATCCAGCCCATGGGCGCGCGGCGCGTTCGTCCGTCCATGCCCAGTTACGGCGTCATGCCCGACGAAACCGATGGCATGCTGGCTTGGGATTGGGTCGACCGGCGGATGGATCAAGCGCGCAATTACTGGGTTTGCAGCGTCCGCGCCGATGGCCGCCCGCATGGCGCTCCCGTTTGGGGCGTTTGGGTCGATGGCAGCCTGTTTTTCGGCACGGACAAGAATTCGGTGAAGGCGCGCAACATCGCCCGAGACAGGCGCGTGTCGCTGCATCTGGAAAGCGGCGACGAGACCGTGATCTTCGAAGGCGAGCTGGTGATAGCGCGGGTCTCCGAAGCGCAGCTTGAGCGCATCAGCCAGCGCTACGTCGAGAAATACGCGCTGGATCCGCAATTGGACGAGGCGGGCGCGCTGCTTTTTCGGCTGCTGCCGCGGAAAGTCATGGCTTGGCTCGAGAGCGATTTTCCCGCGACCGCAACCTGCTGGCTCTTTGCGCTCTAGCCTTTGAATTGAATCAGACCGCGTTTGCCGTTCACGCGCCATTCGGGGTCGATTTGGTCGAGCCGCGCGGCGGTGTCGGCTGATGGCAGGCCGACGACCGGATCGCTCTTCAGCGTGCGCAGGCAAAGCGCGGGCGCGTCCAGATAATCCAGCGCGCGGCTGAAGGGCGTCGCCGGGGCCCAAAGGCAATCGCCCACCGCTCGCCGATAATTGGCATCGCCCTTGATGATCACCAGGCGGGCGCGGTTCAGTTCGCGCGCCAGATCGGCCGGCAGATCCCACAGAAAGCGGCTGCTATTCCAGAACGGGTGCGGCAAGAAGCGCAGCTGACCCGAATGCCAGCGACCGCGCAGCTGTTTCGCCAGCGCCGCGGCCCTCCCTCCGCGCGCATGCATCTCCCCGAGCATCATCCATACATCGGCCGGCGTGGCGTCGCTGACGAAGGTCGGATGCGCCTTAAGACAGAGCGCTACCATGGGCGTCACATGGCGCAGCAGGCATTCGCTGAGCGCCAGGTCCATCGCCAGCTCGGAGCCGGCGTTATCCGCCACGATAAAGACTGGCGCCTCGCCCATGAAGCCGCCCGGCGCGGTCCGCGAATGGGAGAGGTAGGCTCTCAGCGCGTCGCGGTCGTCGACCAGCAAATCATCCGCGTCAGTCGCCGTGCCGCGCGTCATTGAGGCGGCATAGCTCAGATCGATGCGATTGCCCCAGAGCGCGTATTCGACGGCGCGCGACAAGTCGCCTTCGGGCGAATCAAGCGGCTTGAAGGCGCGTTCCAGCAGCCGCCACAGCGCGTCGCCGTGAAGCTCCGCCAGCTTCTTTGGCAGGAAGGGATCGCGCCCGCTCTCGCGCCAGCGAACGGCTTCGATCAAGCAGCGATAGGCGTAGGTCTCGGCGAAGAACCACTCGGCATTCTGTCAGGTTGGCTCGCGCCCCAGGCTGTCGCGCTGCCGCTGCAAAGCGCTCGTCCAGCCGCCGAGGTCGCCCGCGGGCAGGAGCGCGGTCTCCGCCAGTCGCGCGCCGGCCGCCAAGTCGCGCCGCAGGCTCGCCAGCTGCCGCATTATGCCCGGCGGATAATCGGGGTTCAGCGCCGCTACCTCGTCAATGATCGCTGGCAGGCGAACGCGCATCGTGTTGTTGGCGAAGGCGTTGCTCTCGTCCGTGCGGATCGGCGGCGGACGCCCGCGGTCACGCGTCATGATCGGCTGCGGCTGGCGATGAAGTCTCAAGCGCCACGGTAGATGGTCACATAGCGCCGCGGCTCATTGCCGACGCTGGCCGACTGCATCCGCGCCCGGCGCGCCAACTGATGCTGGCGTTTACGCACTTGCGAGGCTTGCGGTTTCAGGTCGATGTAATCTTCGCCGGCCCGAATGCGGCTGATGGCTTGCTCCGCCTCGAGCAGGGCGTCGCCAAAGACGTCGGCATCGCGCCGACCATTCAAGCGGAAGAGATCCACCAGGAAGTTCTCCATCTGCGTCACGGTGTTGGCGCGCAAGACGTAGATGGACAAGCCGCGTTTCTCGCCATCGCTGATCAAGCGCGGGCGGCGGCGGTAATGCGTCTTGAGCGTCACGATGGCTTCCGCCTCGCCGAAGTCGTCGGTCAGCGCGAGCGGCACAGACAGGCGGCGGGCGGCCTGCTCCAGCCGATTGCGGGCGACGCCATAGGCGTAAACGCTGACGGGGCGCAGATTGCGCGCATCGCCCGAGCCGAGCTCTTCCTTCAGCTCGTTGCGCGTTACCCCATTTTCGCGATTGCCGCGCACGACATGCGCATTGGCGGCCGGGCTGGCCCCGAGCTTTTTCGCGCCATGCCGCGCGGGGGCGGAGCGGGAATCGGTCTCGGGCAGGCACTCGCTGACAAGGATGGACCCGGCCGCGTCTCGCTCGCGCAGCTCGGCCGGCAACGGTCGATTGCGCAGCATGGCGTCAACGGCGGAGGCGACATCGGCATGCACGACCAAGCGATCGCGCGCCTGGATTTCGATCATGATATCGAAAGTCGGGGCGGTGCGCCGCTCCAGCACGACCTTCTGCGTTCCGCGCCGCCGGGCTTCGTCATCGGACAGGGTGACCGACTCGATGCCGCCAATCAGGTCGGAGAGCGTCGGATTGAGCAGCAGATTCTCCAGCGTGTTGCCATGCGCCGTGCCGATCAGCTGTACGCCTCGCTCGGCGATCGTGCGGGCGGCTTTGGCTTCCAGTTCGCGCCCGATCTCGTCGATGATAATGACTTCGGGATTGTGGTTTTCGACCGCCTCGATCATGACTTCGTGCTGCCGATCCGGCTGAGAAACCTGCATGCGCCTCGCCTTGCCGACCGCCTCATGCGGGATATCGCCATCGCCGCCGATCTCGTTGGAGGTGTCGACGATGACGACGCGTTTGTCCCGCGCCCGCACGCGCGCCGCCTCGCGCAGCAAGGTCGTCTTGCCGACGCCGGGCGGACCGACCAGCAGCACGCTCAGCCCGGTCTCGATCAAGTCGGCGATGATGCCGATGGCGCCGTAAACCGCCCGCCCGACGCGCGCCGTCAAGCCGACGATCTTGCCGCGGCGATTGCGAATGGCGGAGATGCGATGCAAGGAGCGCTCGATGCCCGCGCGATTGTCGTCGTCGAATTCGCCAAGCTCGTCGACGAGCTGGCGCAGGTCTGCCGCCGTCACCTCAGCGTCGGACAGTTCCAGCTCTTTGTCGATGTATCGCGCGGTCGGCGTTCTTCCAAGATCGAGTACGATTTCCAGAAGTCGGGCGCTGTCGCCATACTCGTCAATTGCGCTGCGAATCCGCGCCGGCAATATATTCTTGAGTATGTCAAAGTCGTCTGTAATTCGTCTGTCCATATAGCGGGTGGGAGTCCTCCAAACAAGGGATTCTGTCGCGCCCCATTATCGGGGATTGCGCTCAAAAGCGCGGCTTTTTCAGGCTTTTTCGCCCGCCGCGCGATCGCCGCCGGGCCTCGATGCTGACCATTCTCAAGGTCGCGGCTGGTTTCTGGCCGCCGCTGGTCGCCAGTTTGACGCTCTCGAAAGAGGTCTGGCGGACGCCGGCCGTCAAGTGTTTGACCATGACCGCCTGCTCCAGCCAGGGATGGAAACCCAGGTCCCGCATCGCATTCTCCAGCCAGCCCTGGTAACCGCGCACGCAGACGTAAACAGGCAGCCTGCGGCAGCGGTCGATTTGGCGCAGCCCGTCGGCGACGATATCGGGCGCTTCGTCCAGCACTTCCGGGTGCAGGTAGGGCATCAGATAAACGCCGTGCCGGCCTTCCGAGAAGGCGAGGTAAGCCTCAATCCGCCCCTCTTTGCGATAAACCAGACCGGTCGCGTCGGTCGATGGGCCCATGACAGTCTGCAGAATCCGCGGAATTGTGCAGCCGAGCAAAGCGGCGATGCCAATCTGGTCGTCTTCGGTCTCTGCGGAAACGGTCACGCTGGCGGGCGCGGGGGCCGCGGCGATTGGACCGTGCCGCCAGATGACCTGCCGGGAGTAGACGGCATAACCGGCGCGGCGCATGGTCTCGAAGAGCCGATGGCTGACCTCGACTTCGCCGACCAGGGTCTGTGCCCCGTTTCTGCCCGCTTGCTCGGCCATGGCGTCCAGCATGTGCAGCCAGATCGAGTCGTCTTCCGCCTCCGCGAGGGTCGGCGCCAGGTAGACGATATGCGCGTTGGCATCGTCCGGGCGATAGCGGAATTGCCCGGCGACATCCTTGCCCTCCAGCTGCGCGACCAAGGTGTGCAGCCCGCGCGGAAAGCCAATGCTGGAGAGCAGGGCGCTACTCTGCCCGCGCGCGTCTTCGGTCAAGCCCAGCTCGCTGTGCAGAATGACGGCGCTCTGCTGCAGGCGCAGCATCATGGGCAGATCGAGCAGCTTCATGGCATGGGCGTCGGTCTGGCTGTGCATCGTTCACCTCGCGCTCGCCGCCCCGCTAAATGGGGCAACGCAACCATATTGTAGCATTTTCCGACGAAGCCAGGCAACGCCGCCGGCGCCTGGCTGGCAAAAGTGCCATTAACAGAAGCCAAAATCAGTAATACGATTGCGCGAAACTCAATTGACGAAAGAAGCGTTTATCATGAAAAAACTGCGGGTCGCATTCATCGGCACGGGACGCATCTCCGATCTGCACGCCCTCGCCTACCTGGACGACGAGCGGGCCGAACTCGTCGCCGTCTGCGACAACAATATCGACCTCGCTCGACAGCGCGGCAAACAATGGGGCATCCCGCCTAGCCGCGTCTTCTCGGATTATCACGACATGCTGGCGCTGGACGAGATCGACCTGGTCGAGATTCTGCTGCCGCACCATCTGCATCATCAAGCGACGCTGGACGCCGTGGCCGCTGGCAAGCACGTTTCTGTGCAAAAGCCGATGGCGCTGAATCTGGCGGAAGCCGACGAGATGGTCGCGGCCGCGCGCGACGCCGGTCTCATTTTGAAAGTCTACGAGAACTTCATCTTCTACCCGCCGGTGCAGCGGGCAAAAGCCTTAATCGACAACGGCGAGATCGGCGACCCGCTGACGATCCGCGTCAAGAGCAATTCGGGCATCAGCCCAAGCGAGTGGCAGGTGCCGGCCTCGGCGCGCGCCTGGCGGCTGAACCCGCAAGAATGCGGCGGCGGACCGCTGGTGTTCGATGACGGGCACCACAAGTTTGCGCTGGGCTGGCATTTCATGGGCATGGCGGAAGAAGTGCACGCCTGGATCGGCCGCACGGAAGTGGCGCCCGGCGCCTTCCTGGACGCGCCCGCCATCGTGTCCTGGAAGTTCCCGAACAATCGATACGGCTCGCTGGAAGCGGTTTTCTCGCCGGAACTAACGCTGGACACGCGGCATTACGCTCAGGACGACCGCATCGAGATCACTGGCAGCAAGGGCGTGATCTGGGTGACGCGCGGGCATGGCAAGATGATGGACCTGCCACCGGTGGTGCTGTATAAAGATCGGGGCACGCGAACTTTTTCCGATATGCCGGTCGGCTGGGAGCAAAGCTTCATCAACTCGACCAGGCATTTCATCGACGCGTATTTTGCGGGCGAGCCACCGAGCTTAACCGGCGAAGAAGGGCGCGAGGTGCTGCGATTCGCGCTGGCGGCGCAAGAGTCGGCGCGGATAGGGGCGGCGGTCAGGCTATGAGGGGGCGTCCAGCACGGTGATGGCGTCGCCCTCCATCGCGCTTATCGTCGCCAACGCGTGAATCGGCACATCGTATACGGCTCGCATGGCGTCGCGGCCGCCTTCGAAGGTTTTTTCCACCACCACGCCGACGCCGACCAGATTGGCTTTTGCGCTCAGGACGATCCGCGCCAGCGCCAGCAGCGTCTTGCCGGTCGCCAGGAAGTCGTCGATGATCAGCACGTTTTCGCCCGCATGCAGGAATTCCGCCGAGACAAGCAGCAGGGTCTCGCCGCCTTTGGTGTGGCTCGGCGCCGTTTCGAGGAAAACGGGACCCGACATCGTGATGGGCTTCCGCTTTCGCGCGTAAACCACCGGCACATTCATTTCGATGCCGGTCATCAGCGCTGGCGCGATGCCCGATATCTCGGCTGTGAGGATGCGATCGACCGGCGTCGCCGCGAAGCGCTCGGCGAAAGCGACGCCCATATCGGCCATCAGCGCGGGATCAAGCTGATGATTGATGAGGCTGTCCACCTTGAGGATGCCGCCGCCCAGATGCACGCCCTCGGAACGAATTCGCTCGATTAGCGCTTTCATCGCGCCTCCTTCAAGCTATGGGCGACCCCATTCTACATGGCGGCGATTGCCGCTCGCCACAGGAAGAAGCTTCTCATGCCGGGCCACGATCGTCAGCAGGAGATTGCCCCAGCGCCAAGCGAACAGCAGAACGGCCAGCCCGCCGACGAGCCCAGCCTTGGTGGCGGTCAGGCCGGCGACGGGCACAATGCGCAGGGCGAAAATGACGCGCCCCGGCAGGGCGACCCGCCCGAGCAGCGCCAGCAGCGGATACCGCGCCAGGAAGGTCAAAAGCGTCATGCCAAGAATGAGCGGGGCTTCTTCAAGCGTCATCCGGCGTCAATTGCGCGAGCGCGCCCGGGCAAGCGGCTGCACATACGCGTGATCTGCTCGATGTGATCGAGGTCGTGCGCGCAGACCTGCATCAAGGCGTCGGTCATGGAGAAGCTGTCGCGCTCCGGGTGAATGCCGCCCCGCTCCCATTGTTCAGGCGTCAAGCCTGCGAAGAAATCGGCAAATCGCGCGCGAGAGGCTTGCAGCGCGCCATAAGCCTCGTCCAGCGACTGCGTCTGATAATCGCGCTCGATCGCCATCGTCTCGTGATCGAAAGCGGGCAGCTGCGGATGGTCTTGCGCCAGCATCATCAGCGCGCGGTTATGGAAGATCTCGTCAAAGTCGCGCAAGTGGCAGACGATCTCGATGATGGACCAGCCGTCGGCGCCATCGCGTGACTGCCGCGCCCGCTCCGCCGAGACAGTTTGCAGGATATGCCCCAATATCTCGCAGCTCAGCCGCATCGCCGCGATCTGCCGTTCGCGCGCCTGCGTCCAAGTCGTTGTCCCTGCGCTCATTCCAAGTCTCCTCCGTCTGCGCGACGCTGCATTCTAGTCTGGTTGACTGCGTCGCGCCATATCGCGGTTCAGACTCAGCTTGCCGCCCAGAGCGTCACGCGGTTGTCGCCGGCGCCCGCGGCCAGCATCGCGCCAGTCGGATTGAAAGCCAGGGCCAGCACGGGATGGCTGTGCGACCGCAGCGCCCGCAATTCGCGCCCTGAAGCGAGATCCCAGAGCCGAATCACGTTGTCGCGTCCGCCGCTGGCCAGCAGAATGCCATCGGGCGAGAATGCCAAGGCGTCGACGCCGCCGGCATGGGCGCGCCAGCTTCGCGATTCAAAACCCGCAGCGAGCGGAACCAGGTGGATCCGCCCGTCGCGGCCGGCCGCTGCCAGCCACCGGGAGGCGGGCTCGAGCGCGATCCGCCGTATCCAATCGCCATGAACGCCCAGGACTTCCGACTTGAAGCCCGGCTCGATATCCCAGCGGAGAATCGCGCCGTCGCGCCCCGCCGAAAACAGCGCCCGACCATCCGCGGCGAAGGCCACCGACTTGAGCTCGTCGGCATGCCCTGTGAGCGCCGCGACCTGCTCGCCCGCCGCGATTGACCAGAGGCGAATGCTCGCGTCCGCGCCGCCCGAAGCCAAGAGCTCGCCATTTGGGCTGAACGCCAGCGCTTCGACCGATCCGCTGTGCCCGGTCAAGGTCGCTTCTACAGCCGCGTCTTTGCGAGCCAGGGCGTAAAGCTTGATGGTCGCATCGGCGCCGCAAGACGCGAGGCCCTCGCCATTCGGGCTGAAGGCGATGTCCTTCACCGGCGCCGAATGCGCGCGCAATCGAATTGTCGGCGCGCCGCCAAAGCCATCGACGTAGAGGGCAATCCCGTCGCCGCCGGCAATCGCCAGCATGTCGCCGCCGGGCGACCAGCAGAGCCGCGAGATCCAGCCGAAGCGAACCGCGCCAAAGCTGCGCAAGTCATTTACGTTGTCGCGACTGATTGATTGCGGGGTCAAGCCCACCCCCCGGCCCCCGCCCCGACGAGTCAAGGAGGGGAAGCTGAATACAGAGCGACGCTATGCGTTTGACTTCTGCGTTCGCTCTGCCGCGCGCTTCGATTATAATAGGCGCTCGACCACCAGAACGCGAGGCGGCATGGCGCGAATCCATACGACGCTGGCGCAGATTCGGCAGCTCGGGCGCGACTATCAAACGACGATTCCGCTTGAGTTTCTGGATGAGAACCGGCACGTCAACGTGCAGTACTACCTGCGCCTGGTCGAGCGCGGCATGGGCGCGGTCTTCCAACGCGTTGGGCTGGGCGAGCGTTACGCAGCCGCGGATGAGATTGGCAACTTCGCCCTGGAACAGCATATTCGCTACTTCGCCGAGCTGCTGCTGGGCGACCGCGTGAGCGTTTACAGCCGGCTGCTCGAATTGACGCCAAAGCGCGCCTATTTGATCGGCTTCCTCATCAACGACACGCGCGAGGAACTGGCGGCGACGGTCGAAGTCGTGATGATGAACGTGGATATCGCCCGTCGGCGCGGCACGCCCTTCCCGCCGGCGGAAAAAGCCAGGCTTGATAGACTGCTCGCCCGCCACCAAGCCTTGCCCTGGCGCGCGCCAGTCTGCGGCGTCATGGGCGCCTGAGGCTTCAGCCCGCCAGATATCCGCCAGCCGCCAGCCAATCGCGCAGCAGCTCGGCGAAGACGCGATTGCCGGCCGGGTTCAGATGCATGTCGTCGGCGTAATAGAGCAAGGGGCTCGCCGCCGCCTGCGCCTGCAAGTCCGCCAGCGCGTCATAACAGACGAGGTCCAGTTGCGCGCATAAATCGAGCATCGCCAGTCGGGCGCTGCCGATCGTCTCGAGATCCTCGCCTAATGCCGGCGCCGTATGCGACGCGTAGACCTCTTCGCGGGTTGGCACGAGCGCGATCACAAGCTGACCGCCCCAGGACGAAACCAGGTCGCGGGCAATCTCGAAAGCCTGGCGCGAAATCTCGTAGCCCGTCTGATTGACGGGGCGCGACATATCCATTGCGGCAATCTCGTAGGGCTGCCCGAAGAGCAGGCGCTCGCCCGTGGGCAAGGTGGCGGCATAGCGCTCGTCAAATTGCGCCGCATTCGGATCGCGATAACGCTGCCAGCCGGGCAGAAGGCTCTCCAGCACGGCATAGAGCGACGATCGCGCCCGCAGCCAGACGCGGAGGTTCCCGCCGCCGCCCGCGCCTGCGTCGTTCGCGCCACTCTCGTCGTCATCCAGCGGCTCGAGCCGGTCGCTGGCGCGGAAGAGGCCGTAGTCGTCATTGAAGTCATTGCCGAAGAATTGCCAGATCACCAGCGGCGGCTTCAGCGGCTGCCCGACATCGCGCAGAATCAGATAGTGGCTGTGGCTGCCGGTCGCCGGCAGGCCGAGATTGACCATGCCCAACCCGGTGTCTCGCTCGAGCCGCGTCACCCAGCAGTCGGCGCGCTCGGTGAAGCAGAAGGCGAAGGAATCGCCAACGATGACGGCATCGACGAAATAATCGACCGGGCGCGTGCGAAAGCCGATGCCGCCGCCCGCCCACAATTCAATGGTGCTGACGCGGAAGCGCACGCTTGGGCTGCCAAACTGAAGCGCGTCGACCAGCCCCGGCTTCAAGACGAAGTAATGCTCGGCATTGCGCACCCAGGCGCGCTCCCAGGGCTCGGGGAAGGGCACGCCATGCATCGCGATATGCGCGGCTTCCTGCAGGCGGGCTGGCAGCGACGAGGCGAACAGACGCAAGCCCAGCTCGAGCAGAATGAGGCTGGCTATCAGCCAGGCGATGATCAGCAGCGCCCAGCGAAGCCGCCGCAGATTCCTTATCGCGCGCAAAAGGAGGAAGCCTCGCGCCGCTAGAGCTCGCGCGGATACGACGTCAGCGACTCGATACCGTCCGCAGTGACCACCACGTTGTCCTCGATGCGAACGCCGCCAAGGCCCGGCACATACACGCCCGGCTCGATGGTGAATACCATGCCCGGCCGCAAGACCTGGTTGTTGCCTTCGACGATATTAGGCAGCTCGTGCACGCTCAAGCCGAGGCCGTGCCCCAGGCGATGGATAAAGTATTGGCCGAAGCCGGCCGCTTCAATGACGGCGCGGGCGACGCGGTCGACCGCCTCGCAGCTGAGGCCCGGCTTGGCGAATTCGCGCGCCGCGGTGTTCGCGCCATGTACAGCCTCATACATCGCCCGCATTTGCGCCGTTGGCTCGCCATAACAGAAGGTGCGGGTGATATCGGCCGGGTAATCGTTGTAACGCGCGCCGAAGTCGATCAGCAGGAACTCGTCCTCGCCCCAGACACGGTCGCCGGTGTCGCCATGCGGCAGCCCGCTCTTTTCGCCGGTCAAGACCAGCAGGAAAGCCAAACCCTGCGCCCCCCGCTCGAGCATTTCCGCGGACAGCCGGTCGGCGATTTGGCGCTCGGTCAAGCCCGGCCGCGCCCAGCTCATCGTCGCTTCCAGCGCGGCTTCACTGATCTCGATCGCCCGCCGCATATTGGCGATCTCGTCCGGCGCCTTGACCGCGCGCATGTTCAGAAATAGCTCGCCGACATCAATGGCGCGCGCCGAAGATACGCCCGCCCCCTCCAGCGCCCGCCACTCGAAGAAGCGCAAGGTCTGGCCGTCCATGGCGCAGGCGGCATCAGCGGTCGTCAGGGCCGATACCGCCTCGCGAAAAGCGCCGTCATAGCCGGCCTGGTCGGTCCAGGTAAAGCGGCGCGCTTCCAGGTCTGGCCGCGCCTCCAGCTTCGCCACTTCAAGCTCCGGAATGATGAAGGACAGCCCCCGCTGGCTGTACAGGCCGAGAATCGGGCGCTCGGACAGATGAAAATGCAATCCGGTAAAATAGACCATGTTTTCGCCGGGCACGAAGGCGACGAGATCGGCGCCGCTCCGCGCCAGCAGATCATCCAAACGCGCGGCGTAATCGATCATCAGAAGCGCCTCCCTGTCTATGCGTCCGCAGTAAACCGATTGTAGACCAGCCTTGCCGCATTCGTCTACCGAAGGCTGAGCGCAAGCCGGTGCAGAGGCCAGCCGCCGCCGGTTTTCGGCAATGACAAGCGCGCGGTCGGCATTTATCGTAAGGGCGCAGCCGGAAAAGAGGCAAATGCGAGGAAGCCGCCAAAATGCGCCTGGATTATCATCTGCTTGACGTCTTCAGCGAGCGCCAGTTTGGCGGCAATCAGCTGGCGGTTTTCCCCGACCCGCCGCCAACGCTGCCAGCCGCGCTCATGCAGCGCATCGCCAAAGAACTCAATCTCAGCGAGACGACCTTCATCTTCCCGCCCGCTGACCCGGCGAACGACTTTCGCCTGCGGATCTTCACGCCGGCCGCCGAGCTGCCGATGGCGGGCCACCCCACTGTCGGCAGCGCCTACCTGCTCGCGCGACTGGGAGCGCTGGGGGCTCTCGCCGGCGAAAAGACGATCGTCTTCGAAGAAGGCGTGGGACCGATCGCGGCGACGATTCACGCCGATAATGAGGGCGACCCCGCCATCGTCTGGATGCGACAGCCGAACCCGCGCTTCGGCGATGTCGTCGACGACCGCGCCGGCATCGCCGCGATGCTCTCGTTGAGCGAAGCCGACATCCGCCGGGACGCGCCGATGCAAGTCCTTAGCAGCGGCCTGCCCTTCCTCTTCGTCGCGCTCAAAAGCCTGGGCGCCATGCGCAGGCTACGCTTTCGCCAAGACCTGTGGGCAGCGCAGCTGCAGGGCACAGCCGCGGAAAACATCTTCGTCACCACGCTGGAAACGGTCAACGAGACATCCAGCGCGCACAGCCGCATGTTCGCGCCGGCTCTCGGCATCGTCGAGGACCCGGCGACCGGTTCCGCCAGCGGACCCCTGGGCGCCTACTTGCTGCGATACCGCCTGGTGGAATCGGGCGAGATGATCGGCGAACAGGGCTTCGAGATCGGGCGACCCAGCTTGATTCACATCAAGGCGACGGGAAATGGCGCGGCGCTCAGCCAGGTCGCCATCGGCGGACGATGCGCCTACCTCGGCAATGGCGCGCTCTTCATCGATTAGCCGGGCGCCCGGCGGATTTATGCTAGAATGAAGCGCAAAATGCCCGCTGGTGAGGACGATGCTTGGCGCGCAAATTGACCACTACGACGCGCCCGCGGTATTCCGTGGCTTGCTGCAGGGCGAAGACTTTCGCAACCGCGTCGCCGGCAGCTGCATTTACCGTTGCCCGCGCTGCGGCCACCAGGTGCGCTTCCGCTGGCGCAGCTTTTATCAAGCCGATGGCGTCTCCGCTTTCCAGCGCCGGCTCCGGCGCGTCTTTGACGACATGACGCCGACGCTGGCAAACGACGAGCAGGGCTGCCTCGACTTTTATTGCCCGACCTGCGCCGCGCCGACGCGCATCATCTATGGCGCCGACGACTACCGCAATATCGCCTACCACTTCGACATTTACGCCGCGCTGGTGGGCGCCGGGGAGCCGCCCCCGTGAAGAATCTCTTCGCCACCCTGTACGATTATGACCCGGGCATGCTGCCGGCCTTGACGGAGGTATGGCGCGTCGATGGCAAGAGCCTCGCCGATGACGACTTGACTCGGCTGCTGCAAGCCGCCATGCTCGACCCCCCAAGCGCCGAAGCGGCCTGGGACCGCCTTGACGAGCGCGCGCGCAGCGCCCTGCAGCTGCTCGTCAGCAGCGACGGCGGGCGCATGAAGGTCGGGCAGTTCGAGCGCGTCTACGGCAAAATCCGCAAACTGGGGCGGGCGCAGATCGAGCGCGAAAAGCCGCACGTCCAGGGCGAGAGCATCGCCGAGACCTTGTATTATCGCGGCTTCATCGGCGAGGGCTTCGACAAGCTGGACGGCAATCTAATCGCTTTTATCTTCGTGCCGACGGACCTCATCGCCGCCTTGCCAATGCACAAGACGAGCTATGAAACGCTAAAGGCCGCGGACGACGGCGGGCGCGCCGAGATGCCGTCGCTGGCGCTCGTCGACGCGGTCGACGAGGTCAGCCGCGCCGATACCGCCATCGTCGATGATTTGACGACCGTGCTGGCGGCGCTGCAATCGCGCCCGGAAGCGCTGGACAGCGAGAACATGACGGCCGATATCGAAGCGATGCTCTTGAAGCGCGATGAAAACCGGCTGAAATTCATGCTGGCAATCGCCGAGAGCGCCAAACTGATTTCGATCAACGAGGGCCGGGCGCAGCCAAAGCGCGATGAGGCGCGAAACTGGCTGGAAGCGACGCGCGCCCGACAGATCCAGCAGCTGGCAATCGCCTGGCTCGCCGGCGCGGGTTATCGCGAATTGTGGCATATCCCCGGGCTAACGCCAGAAGATTCCGGCTGGTCGTACGACGCGTCCGCCGCGCGCGGGGCGGTCATGCAGCTGCTCGCCGATCTGCTGCCGGCGCAGGGCTGGGTGTCCATCAACGATCTCGTCGAGATCATCAAGGAGTTTGAGCCCGATTTCCAACGGCTCGATGGCGATTACGACAGCTGGTACATCCGCAGCGACGCCGGCGAGTATCTAACCGGCTTCGCGAGCTGGGACGCGGTGGAGGGGGCGCTGATCGAGTTTTATCTGGCGGGACCGATGCACTGGCTTGGCTTGGTGGATATCGGCGAGGATGTCGCCCGGCTGACGGCTTACGGGCGCGCCTTTTTGGAACATGAGCCTTGGCCCCGGCCGGAAGACCGCCCGGAGGCACTCGAGCTTCGCAACGACGGGACGCTGCTGGCTTCGCGCCGGGTCAATCGATTCGAGCGCTTTCAGCTGGCGCGTTTCGCCGATTGCCTGCGCGCGGGCGATCCTTTTCAGTATCGCATTGACGCCGCCAGCATCCAGCGCGCCGCCGCCCAAGACATCAGCGCCAAGCAGATACAGGCTTTCCTCGCGCGCCACCTGGAGGGCAAGCCGCTGCCGCCGCCGCTCCTCCAGCTCCTGCGCAATTGGCAAAGCGGCGCCAAAGCCTCGGTGTCGCTGGAGCCGATGATTATCATGCGGGCCACCTCCGAAGAGGCGCTCGACAAGATCTTCGCGATGCCCGCCCTGCGCCGTTATCTGGGGGCGCGCCTGGGGACGCTGGCTTGCGCCGTCCGCGACGACCAGTGGCAAGCGCTGCGAGACAGCCTGGCGGAGCTGGCGATCGATGTTGACGATTCGCGTTTGCTACTCGGGGATGAATCGTAAACTTAGCCGCCGCTTTTCACGCCCAGCCGATAAACCGCCTTCTTCTTCCAGCCGGCCTGCCTGGCGATGGCGCCCGCCGCGCGCGAGAGCGATTCGCCATCTTCAAGCCGCGCCATCAAAGCCTGACGCACGGCTTCCTCCGTCCAGGCGCCCGCTCGCGGATCCGCGCCGGCGATCACCAGCGTGACCTCGCCCTTGGGGTTCTCCGCGGCGATGGCCTGGCATAAGTCGCGCGCCGCGCCGCGATAGAACCGCTCGAATTTCTTGCTCATCTCGCGCGCGACGCAGACTTGCCGCTCCGCGCCCAGGACGTCGACGATCGCCGCCAGCGAAGCGCCCAGCCGGTAGGGGCTTTCGTAGGCGATCAGGGTTTCCGTCCGCCCGGCATAGCTTTGCAGCAGCGCGCTCAGGGCTTTGGGCTTGCGCGGCAGGAAACCCAGATAGACGAAGCGATCGCTGGCGAAGCCCGCGCCAACCAGCGCAGTCGTGATCGCGCAGGCGCCCGGCAGCGGCGTCACCGCATGCCCGCGCTCGATGGCGGCGGCGATCAGCTCGTAGCCGGGGTCGGAGATGCCCGGCGTGCCGGCGTCGGAGATCAGCGCCACGTCGCCGGCGCGCAAGGCGGCGAATACCGCATCAAGCCTCGCGAGCTTGTTGTGCTCGTGATAGCTGATCATTGGCGTATCGATGTCGTAATGCCGCGTCAGCACGCGCGACGTCCGCGTGTCTTCAGCGGCGATCAGCGACACCTCGCGCAGGACCCGCAAGGCGCGCAGGGTGATGTCCTCGAGATTGCCAATCGGCGTCGGGACGATGAAAAGCGTGCTCATCCGCAAGCGACTCCGCAGCTACCGCGGCGGGAAGGCGTGCGCCAGCGCTTCGGGCATGACGCTCTTGAAGGCGGCCAGGCTGTGCCCGCTGCCCAGCTCGACAAAGCGGTACTTCAAAGCCGGGTCGTGTGTCATGCGGCGCTCCAGGATGCCGCGCAGCGCCAGCGCCGGCTGAATGAAGCGCAGGTCCTGCTCGTAGCGCCCGACCGACTGAAATATGCGATTGGGCAGGATCGGCGAATCGCGGAGGCGCTGGGCGAAGTCCTTCAAGTGCCGCAGCGCCGGCTCGCGACCGAGGGGTGGCGAGATCAGGATCAGGTGGCCGAAGATCGCCGGATTCTTCAAAGCGGCATGGAGCGCCGCGATCGCGCCTTCGCCGACGCCGCCCAGCCCCAGATCGAGCGGTTCAATCCGATGCTCCGCTTGCAAGAAGGGCAGAAGTTCCGCCGCGATCATGGCGTAGTGCTTCTCGTTGCCGACGTATTCGGCCAGGCGCTCCGACTGATTCCCGCCGGCGAGCATGGCGATGATGATCGGCGCCATCCGCCCGTGCTTGATCAGGGCGTCGGCGATAAATGGCGCCTCCAGCGCGTTCATCGCCCATTGCCCATCCATCAGGATCAGGAGCCGATAATCGCGCCCGTCATTGGCGTCGTAACCCGGCGGCGTATAGACCCAGAGGCTGCGATTGCTGAAGCCGAGCTGAACCGAGCTGAAACGGTGCCGATAGACGCGCCCGCGGGCGACGGCGCTCATCGCTTTCCAGCTGGGGAAGGGACGCGCTCGCGGCATCTGCAAGACCGAGGCGTCCACCTGGTTCGCACTGATCGACAGGGCGTTGCGCGAATCCGCCTGCCAGAAGCGCCCGACGCGCTCCATCAAGTCGATCTCCTGCGCCAGCGGCGTGCCCGGGTCGTCGATCGCGAACATATAATCCAACAAGGCGTCGCGCTCGAAGAAGCGTTGAAAATACCAAAGCGAGGTGTCGTCCAGCCGCGCCATATTCTCAAATGGCGGATCGCGATTGATAATATCGACATTCAGGGCGACGTTCTGCGCCGTCCAGGAATCGTAAACGAAGGTCGCTTTGTCGCGCTCGACCCAGGGCCATTCATCGTGGGTGGCGAGCAGCTCGTCGACGAGACTCTGGCGCTCGTCATCCGGCGTCTGATAAATCTCGCATAAGAATTGAATGAAGGAATTCCAGCGTGAAGACGCCAAGCCGCCCTCCCCCGCCCTTGTGGCGGCGACAGTCACATTTTAGCAGTTGCGCCGCGGATGCAAAACGCCATAAGCCCAGGCTCTCGCGCCCTGGCCGCCGAGCCCTGTTGGCGCGGAAACCGGAGAGCGGGCAGAAGCGCTCGCCAGAAGTCGCAACCGTTTTCGCGCCTTTGCGGTATGATGAAGAGAGCTTCGCGCGGCCGCTCGCGATTTGCGCCAGGGGCAGTTGGGCTTGAAATCGCCTTGGACGGGGAGGCAAAGGGACAGCGATGCCGACTAACTACATCTTTTCATTTACGGAACCGATCAATCCCGAGCAATTGAAAGCGCTCTTCGCGCAGACGCCCTGGGCGAAAGCGCGGGAACCGCTCGACATTCAGCGGATGCTCGATCGCAGCCAGCTGACCCTGGGCGTCTGGGATGAGGATCGGCTGATTGGCTTCGCGCGCGTGATCACCGATGATCGATATCGCGCCCTTGTGGACGATGTCGTCGTCGATAGCGCGCATCGGAAGCAGGGCGTGGCGTCGGCGATGCTGGACAAGCTGCTCAAGCGCCTGCAGCATATCGAGGAGATCATGTTGGATTGCGCGCCGGCGCTGGAGGGCTTTTATGGCAAGTTTGGCTTCAAACCCAAGGACAGCAGTTCGATGATCTTGGTGAATTCGGGATGATGCTGGATTGTGGACGGGTCGCCGCCGCGCCGCTACAAGGCTTGTCTGCTCCTGAAGATTTTCCGCCAGGTTCTGGTTGTGTAGCGAGCGGGACGAGCCACCGGCTCGCCCATTCAGCTGACGAGTTTGAGCGAATAGCAGCGGAAATGGCGCGGAATGTGTCCAAGGTTTCTCCCCTTCCCTCATTTTGGGGATGGCCGCCAAAGAGGTGGCGGGAGGGGCCGGGGGATGGGGGTGTCAAATTCGGAGTATCGGACAAGCCCTACAAATGTGATTGGGGAATCAATTATCATGCGCGTCAAGACTAGCCCGCAGGTCTAAGTGAAATGAACGGCAGCCTATGAGCGAATGGCTTGGCAACCCGCATATTGCGCCCTTTAGGCGGCGGGAGGAGCGCGCCTCGGAGGAAGACATTCGCCAGCCGCCCGGCGCGAGCAAGGTCTACCCGATGGCGAATAACGAGAATCCGCTGGGTCCGTCGCCGCATGTCATCGAAGCGATCCAGGCGGCCGCGCCGACGCTCTCCTATTATCCCGACTATTCCGATATCGCGCTGCGGCGGGCGATTTGCGGCGCGCTTGGGCGCGGGCTGACGCCAGCGCATATCTTCACCGGCTGCAGCGGATTCGAAGCGCTGGAGTTGATCGCGCGGGCTTTCCTGCGCCCAGGCGACGAGGTGATTCTCTCGCCACCCACCTTCAGCGGCGCCTACCGCAAGGTGACCGAGCCGCTCGGCGCCAAGATCGTCAACGTTCCCTTGACGCGGCAGACCTTCGCCTATCGCCCGGAAGCGGTCTTGCGCGCGGTCAACGACAGAACGCGGCTGATCATGCTTTGCAATCCCAATAATCCTACGGGCACAGTCTCGCGGGCCGAGGCGATGGACGAGCTGATGCGCGGCTTGCCGGATCATGTCGTGGTGGTCGCCGACGAGGTATATCATCACTTCGTCGCCGCGCCCGACTTCCCCGATTCGATTGGTTACGCGCTGGCGGGGCATAACATCGTCATCGCGCACAGCTTCTCCAAAGCTTATGGCTTGGCGGGTTTGCGGCTCGGTTATGGCATCGCCAAGCCCGAAATCGCCAACGCAATCGCCGGGCTGCATCGCGGCTTCCACCAGAACAAGCTGGCGCTGGCGGCTGGGATCGCGGCTTGCCAGGATCAGGCGCACGTTCGGCGCTGCGTCGATTTTCTGCGGGGCGAAGTCGCCTGGCTCTGCGCGCAATTCGATCGGCTCGATATCAAGTACTGGAAGCCGGCGACGAATTTCATCCTCTTCGAGACGCGCATGCCCGCCGAAAACCTCAACGAGCGGCTGCGGGAAGGCGGCTTCCTCTTGCGGGCGCAGACGCGCAACGATATGCCCTTTGGCATGCGAGTCAGCGCGAGCACGCGATCGAACAATCAAGCCTTCATCAAGACTTTGGAACAAATCCTGAACGCGGACAAGCCCTGAGCCGCGCCGGGCGAATGCCCCGCCAAACCCTGTATTGCTCTGATCGCGCGCCTATGCTATGATGCGCGGCGGCATCCCGCCAATTGGCGCGGATTCCAAATCCCACACATCAGGACTCGCGGTGGGTGTTGACCGCTGCGGCGGCTTATCACCGGAGGATGAATGATGTGCGAGACTCAAACACCGCCTGCACAAGGAGTTTCCCCATGCCTTCAACTGTACAGATGCGCACCTTGCTCGAAACGGGCGTCCATTTCGGGCATCGCACGAATAAGTGGAATCCCAAGATGGACGAATTCATCTTCACCCAGCGCAACGGGATCCACATTATCGACCTGCAAATCACGCTGAAGAATCTGAACAGCTTCCACGATATGCTGGCGGCGCTGGTCGCCAATGGCGGCTCGGCGTTATTCGTCGGCACGAAGCGGCAGGCGCAGGAGATCGTCCAGCGAGAAGCCATCCGCTGCGGCATGCCCTACGTCAACTATCGCTGGCTGGGCGGCACCTTGACCAACTGGAAAACGATTCGCAGCCGCATCGACACCTTGAAGCAGCTCGAACAGCGCCGCGACGCCGGCGAGTTTGACCGGCTGACGAAAAAAGAGGGTTTGGTGCTGGAGCGCAAGATCGCCAAGCTGCAATTGCGCCTGGGCGGCATCCGCGATATGCAGCGCGTGCCCGAACTGCTGATCGTCGTGGACGCCGAGCGCGAGTTCACCGCGGTCAAGGAAGCCAACATCCTCAAGATTCCAGTGATGGCGCTGGTCGATACCAATGCCGATCCAGACATGGTCGATCATATCTTGCCCGCCAACGATGACGCCATGCGCTCCATTCGCCTGCTGGTCGGCGCGCTGGCGGACGCCGTGCTGGAAGGGCACAACCTGCGCCAGTCGGCTGGCATCGAAGAAGAAACGGAAGAGAGTTTCGCCGACGCCTATGAAGAAGAGCTGGCGGATGAAGACCTGCTGGGCGAATCGACCTTGGCGAAACTGCGCGACACCAAGCTTTTCGGCGATGAAGAAAGCGAAGCCGGCGAGGCCGAGAGCGGCGAAAACGGGGCGGAGGCCAGCGCTGGCGCAGCGGAAGCTCCCGCGCCCTCAAACTGACGCGAAACAGCAGCCTGGCAAGCAGACAGACGGAGAGAAATCGACAGATGGCAGTTACGGCAAAAGAGGTCAAGGCATTAAGAGACAAGACCGGCGCGGGTCCGCTGGATTGCAAGAAAGCGCTGGAGCGGCACGACGGCGATATGGACGCGGCCGCCGAGTATCTGCGCGAAAAGGCGCTGAAGGATGGCATCAAGCTGCAAGGCAAGGGGCGCAGCGCCAACGAAGGCGTCATCGGCAATTATGTGCATTTTGACAATCGGCTGGCGGTCATCGTCGAAGTCAACTGCGAGACTGATTTCGTCGCCGCCACCGACCAGTTCAAGGCCTTCGCCAAAGACATCGCCATGCACATCGCCAATTTGAGTCCGCGATTCGTCAAGCGCGAAGACGTGCCAGGCGACCTGGTGGCGGCGGAAACGCGCGCGCAGCTCGAGCGGGCGCTGGGCGAAGGCAAGCCGGAACATATCGCCGAGAAGATGGTCGCGGGCCGGATGAACAAGTGGTACGAAGAGATCGTGCTGCTGGAACAGGCTTTCGTCAAGGACGACGACAAGACGGTCAGCCAATACCTGCAGGAGACGGTGGCGGAGGTCGGCGAGACGATCAATATCGGCCGCTTCCAGCGTTTTGCGATTGGCGACGGGCGTTGACCGACACGGTTTCGCCCGAAAAACGCAGCGAGGTCATGGCGAGGGTCAGGAGCAAAGACACCAAGCCCGAACTCTTGATAAGACGGGGTCTGCACGCCTTAGGTTTCCGCTATCGTCTGCACGTCAAAGACCTTCCTGGCAGGCCCGATCTCGTCTTTCCGCGATACAAGTCCGTCATACAGATTAACGGCTGCTTCTGGCACGGCCACTCTTGCCCGCTGTGCAGGATGCCAAGCTCCAACGCCGAATATTGGCAGTCAAAAGTCGCAAGAAATAGAAAACGCGATATTTCCAATCGTAGTCGCCTCCTGCAAGAAGGCTGGCGGGTCATGACGATTTGGGAATGCGCGCTGCGAGGCAAAGAGAGACTCGCTTTGGATGACGTGCTAGAAGTGACCTCCGAGTGGCTGCGGTCAACGCGGTTGGTTTGCGAAATCAGAGGCAATGCAGCATAATTCGGGATAATCGTCCTGAGGAACGCGCGCCAAGCGCCACAACGAATCGAGACTTGATGCCATGAGCTGCGCAGTTGAGTTCTTTGCTGGCATGGGACTCATGCGCGCCGGCTTGGAAAGCGTCGGGATCCAGACTGTCTTCGCAAACGACATTGACAAAACCAAGGCGAAGCTCTATGCCGCCAACTGGGGATGCGAGGAGCTGCATGTCGGCGACATACGCGCGCTGCATGGCGATGACATCCCGAGCGCCGACCTGGTTACCGCCTCCTTTCCCTGTACTGACATGTCGCTTGCCGGTCACTACAAAGGGCTTGAGGGTAAAGAATCCAGCCTGGTTTTGGATTTCCTCAGGATTCTTGACGAGATGGGCGAGCGTGCGCCACGAACGCTGATGATTGAAAATGTCATGGGCTTCTTGACGGCGAACGGTGGTCGTGATTGGGAGACGGTTGTCTGTGGCATCCAGAAACTAGGATATCAAGCCGCGCACATAATCGTTGACGCCAGCGCCTTCGTCCCGCAGAGCCGCGCGCGAGTGTTCCTTTTCGGCCACAAGGGCAGAATCGAGCTGCCAGATCCGCCGGCGATACGCAAGGATCTGCGATTGGCTGGCATTGCGGAAGAACAGGGAGACTGGTGGTCCGCCGACCGCCTCCGCGCGTTTCTGGACACCTTGTCGCCAATCCAGTCAAAACGCGTCTCCCGTTATCGCGGTCGTTTCTGGCCCGGTTTCTATGGCGCTTTTCGCCGAACCAGAAATGGCCGCCCGGTTTGGGAAGTGCGCGCTGATGAACGCGCCGGCGCCCTTCGCACGACACGCGGCGGCTCGGCCAGGCAAGCGATCGTTCGCGCCGGGCGTGGAGATATCGCCGTGCGCTGGATGAGCCTGATTGAGTACGCGCGTCTGCAAGGCGCAGAGCATATGCGCTACGATTCAGTAACTCGCTCGCAGGCGATGTTCGCGCTTGGCGACGCGGTCTGCGTCCCGGTTATTGAATGGCTGGCAAAGCATTGCCTAAGGCCGCTGCTGCGTAAATGATGCCAAGGAAAGAGCCGGATGAAGTCACCGCCCTGTATGTCGGCGTCAAGAATGCGTTAGATACGGATTGCGGCGACGGGCGCAAAGTCGGCGATTGCCAATATGGCGTCTATCTCTTTTATGACTATGATGGCGAACCCATCTATGTCGGCCGAACAAAAGAAAAACTGCGGGGGCGGATTCGCCGCCATTTGACCAATCAGCGCACGGACGCGGTTGCGATGAGTGTGCTGGATCCATTCGAAGTCGCCGAAATCGAGATGTGGCCCTTTTGGAATTTGCGGCGAGTCGAAGCGGATGAAACACTCGACCGCGCGGAATACGCGGTATATCAAATGGCGCTGCGCGAGTCGAAGTTCAGCGTTGTCCTGAACGAGAAAGATATAACGCCAGCCGATGATATCGTTCTGCCAAGATCGACGCGCGTGTCGGTCTTGCCGGCGGAATTGCGAGAAAAGCGCGACCATCCCGATATTCGACTGGCGCGGCGAGCGCGGACAATCGCGAATCTGGCCCGCGTGATCAGCGAACGCAGCGTGCGACCAGGCATCAGACGTACCCTATGGGCGCAGGCGCGGCGCCTCGAACACCTAGCCAAGATCAGGCTGGAAGAATTCGATCAGAGCGCCGAGACCTGAAACGCTAAGCGCCAATCTTGCTAATCCTCTTTCGGTGAATCGCCGATGACGCCAACCGAAACCGACTGGGACATCCGCCACTTCATCTATCGAATGCTGGCAGCAGGCGGCAGCGCGCCGGACTCGTCTGACATAGCGGCCAAATTCGGGATTGCGCTTCCCGAGGCGAAGGCGGCTTTGCAGCGATTGCACGAGGCCCATGCCCTGGTCCTGCAGGCGGGGAGCGGCGCCGTCCTCATGGCGAACCCGCTTTCGGCCGCGCCGACCGATTATCGCGCGCTGGTCGGCGATATTGCGCTCTACGCCAACTGCGCCTGGGATTCGCTCGGCATTCCCGCCATGCTCGGCTCGGACGCTCGCATCGAGGCGCGGCACCCGCTGGACGGCGAAATCATCGAATATGGCGTCCAAGGCGGTCGTCTGACGGGCGATTGCGGCGGGCTCGTTCATTTCGCGCTGCCCTTTCGCCGCTGGTATGATGACATCGTTGATACTTGAGCGACGATTCTGCTCTTCCGGTCGGAAGCGGAAATCGACCATTGGCGTCGGCGGGAGCGGCGTGAGGGCGGCGCCGCCTTGACGCTTGACCTGGTGTGGGAACTCTCGAAGCGCTGGTATCAAGATCGGATGTCGCCGGCTTTTCGCGGGCGTTCAACCGAGGAAGCCATCGCCATCTTTCGCGCGCTCGGCTTGACCGACGAGTTCTGGACGATTCCGCCGAATTGAGTTGCCCTTCGCCGAAATTTCAGCGAATATGCGTAGTGGCGAACCATTGGGGAGCGGCTATGACAGCGAATGAACCCATGCCCTATAAACGCGTCTTGCTGAAGCTGAGCGGCGAGGCGCTGGCTGGCGTCAATGGAACGGGCATCGACCCGGAAAAGACGGCTTATATCGCCCAGCGCGTTCACGAAGTCTATGCGCTGGGCATGCAAGTCGCCATCGTCATCGGCGGCGGCAATTTGTGGCGCGGCGAACCGGCTGCCAAGCTGGGCATGGACCGCAGCACGGCCGACCACATGGGCATGATCGCCACGGTGATGAACGGGCTGGCGCTGCAAGACGCGATCGAGCGCCTCGGCATCGGCACGCGCGTGCAGACCGCCGTCGAGATGAACTCCATCGCCGAGCCCTACATTCGTCTGCGCGCGATTCGCCACATGGAAAAAGGGCGGGTCGTCATTTTGTCGGGCGGCATCGGCAGCCCCTACTTCACCACCGACTCGGCGGCGGCTCTGCGCGCCAGCGAGATCCACGCCGACGTCATCGTCAAGGCGACCAAGGTCGATGGCGTCTACTCGGCGGATCCATTGGCGGACCCTGCAGCGGTGCGCTATCGCCGGCTCTGCTATCATGACGTGCTCAATCAGCAGCTGCGGGTGATGGACGCCACCGCCTTCACGCTCTGCCAGGAGAACGCGATGCCCATCATTGTGCTCAACTTCTGGAATCCGGACGATTTGGTCAAGGCGCTGCGCGGGGATGAGGCGGTCGGCACCGTCATAAGCGACACGCCGGGGCGTCAGCCGGCGCTGCCCTTGTGAAGCCTCTTCGGGCGCAATGACGGGCGGCGCCAGGCAGCTTGTCGTGTCAACCGGGCAGCCCCTACAATCGCATGAAAGCAGGAGCGCGCGCCTCCAGCATGAGCAAGTCCAGGCATATCGCCGTATTCTCGATGACGCCGCTCTTCCCCGATTTCGCCATGGGCGGCGGCCAGGTTCAGCTGAAGAAGGTGGCGCTGCATCTTGGCGAGTTGGGGCATCGCTTGACCATCCTGTCGACGCGGCGCGAAGGCTCGACGAGCCCCTTCAACTGGCATGACAACGTAGAAATTCAGCCGATTCTGCGCTTCAAGCAGCCCTACCCCGAGCCCTATTTCACGCCGATATACCATATCGCAAACGCCATGCGCTATATGGGCGACGCCATCGCCGGCGCCGATATCCACTACAGCCACGATGGCGGGCTGATCTTCCCGCTGGTCTATCAAGACAAGCCGACGGTGATTTCGCTGCGCAGCATCATCTACCCGGAGACGATGCAAGCCGCCCTGCTTTTCCAAGGCGACGAGTGGATCCTGCCATCGGAGCATACGCGCGCCTCGTATGAAGCGGTGGCGTCGCAATTCGCGCCCGAAGTCCGCGAGCGCATGCACGCCGTCCACAACGGCTTTGACTGGGACGTATATCGCTATACGCCGCCGGCCGACATCTTCGAGCTCATCCCGGCCGCGGTCGCCACCCATCCGGTGCTGCTATTTCCGCATCGTCCCGACCTCAACAAGGGCATTTATGAGGTTGTCGAGGTGGCGCGGCGCCTGGCGCATGACATGGGCTGGCGGGGCTTGCGCGTGCTCGTGCCGCGCTGGCTGGATGCCGACAGCGATCCGCTGAACCGCGCCTACTATGACAAGCTGCGGCGGACGATCAACGAAGCGGGCCTCCGCGACAATTTCGTGTTTCACGATTGGATCAGCGAGGCGCTGATCCCCGAATATTACAGTCTGGCGGATGTGACGATGTGCATTGGCAACTGCGTGGAGACGTTTGGCAATACGCCCTTCGAGTCGCTCGGATGCGGCACGCCGGCGATCGTCTCGCGCGTGGCTGCCTATCGCGATCTGCTGCCCGACGCGCATATCGATCGCGTCGATTATGGCGATATCGAGGCGGCGGCCGCGGTTGCGCATCGGATCTTGAGCGAGCGGCGGCGAACCACGCCCGCAACGCTCAGCTACCTGCGTTCCGAGTTTTCGCTGGACGCGATGGTCAGCCGCTTTGCCGAGCTCATTCTCAATGCGCGGAAGAAGCCGCCCCTTCGTTATCGCTTGCCGAAGCTGACTGGCAGCGCCGTCTATAAGCTCGCGCCTTGGTGTTACATCTCGCGAAAGCGCGGCATTTATCATGATTTCCGCGCCAGCTACCAGCAAGACGACCGCCTCGTCAGCCTGGCGATGGATCAGCCGATGGGTTTCCGCGGCGCGGACCTTGAGCCTGCGACGCTGCGCGCTTGGCTGGACGAGGGTTTTGTCGTGCCGGTCGTCGACCCGTGATTCCACGCTATCGTTATCTTTCCGCAGCGCCTGGCGAAAGCGGCATTAGGGCTGGCTGCGGGCGCGTGTTATACTTGTGTTCGCGGCCGGCAAGAGGGACTTGGCGCGATGGCGGTCATCACTGAATTGATCGAAGCGGGCATGAGGCTCAAGCGGGGCGGCAACCTGGGCGGCGCGATTGAGCATTTCAAGCAGCTGCGCCGGACCTATCCGGGGCACGCGCGCATCATGTTCGAGCTGGCGGCTTGCTGGCGCGCCTTTGGCGTTCCAGAACGGGCGCTGCCGCTCTATCGCGAATTGCTGGCGATGCCAAAGGGCGAAGGCTTGGCGCCTAAGGATATGCCACGCCTTTACACCCAGCTAGGCGCGACCCTGCTCGAGACGGGCGACCAGGCCGAAGCGCTGGCCACCGTCGAAGCCGGGCTGCGCGCGCATCCCAGCTACCGCGCCTTGCGCGCCTGGCGGATCTTCGCGCTGGCAAAAGCCGATTCGCATGCGACCGCCCTGCTGGACGCGCTCGAGCTCATGCTGGAGTCGCTGGCGCCCTCCCGCTGGGATATCTTCGAAGCCGATGTCAAAGCCATGGTGAAGGCGATGCGGGAGGATCTGTCCGCGCAAGACGCCCGACTGGGGGCGGACCCGCAAGAGAGAGCGCCCGGCGCCCCCGCCCGCGAGAAAACGGCGCCCACGCCAGAACCCGCGGCGGACAAAAGCGAAGCGATACACGAGAGCGCCAAGAGCCGGGTTAGCAAGATCAAGGTCACGAGCGACGCCCCGAGCGCGACAGACAGGCCCGTGCCGGTGAATCTGGTCGCGCCGCGCAACCGGAAACCAGCCCGAAGCAAGAAAGCGTCGCGGCCGCAAATGGGCAAGAGAGCCGTACGCATCGACATCAGCAGCGGGTCGGAAGAACCGGACGAGGCAGCCGATGACGATGAGGCGAGCGCGGCCGATGGCAGCCTGAAGATTCCCGTCGATCTGGACTAGCGCGGCCGCGGCGGGGGAAAGATTCGCCATGCCCGTCATCCTGGCGCACGGCGCTTTGGGCGCCTTCGATGAAATCATCTTCTTGGGCGTCGCGGTCGTGTTTCTGGGCATGATGGCGGTCAGTTGGCTGCGCAGCCAGCAATTGCCGGAAGAAGACTGGGACGCGACCGACGAATCGCGCGAGCCCGAAGCCGAACGATTTGAACTGGAATGAGGACTATCGACATGAGACTGGAACATATCGCATTTAATGTGGCGGACGTGGCCGCGCTGGCCGCCTGGTACGAAACCAACTTGGACATGAAAATCGTGCGCTCGATAGACGAGCCGCCCTATATCCACTTTCTGTCGGATAGCGCCGGCAAGAGCCTGATCGAGGTCTACAGCGATCCGGAAGGCAGTCTCATCGACTACGCCGCGCATCACCCGGTCACCTTTCATCTTGCCTTCGCCGTGGACGACATGGAGGGCGAGCGTCAGCGGCTGGCGGCGGCCGGCGCGACCCTGGACGGCGGCGTCAATCATCGCGCCAATGGCGACAAGCTGGCATTCCTGCGCGATCCCTGGGGGCACACGGTCCAGCTCGTGCAGCGCGTCAGCCGCATGATCGACTGAGCGCGGCATGAGCCTCAAGATCGGTTTTGACCTGCGCGTCGACGGCGAGGCGCATCGCGAGCCCTTCCTCGACAGTTACGAGCTTAAGCTGATGTTCGATAGCACGAGACGCGCGCTGGGCGCGGACCTGCGGCGCAAGTTCGCCGATGTCGTCTGCCCGGAGCACGGCAGCGCGCCAAGATTCAAAATCAGCGGCGTCTACGATAATGCGATCGAAGAGATGGATATCCAATATCACGTGGATACCTGCTGCCAGCCATTCCTGCTGCGCGTGATGCAAGTCTTGAATAAGCGCGCCTGAGCCGATTGCGGAGGAGCGAAGGTCTATGCGTGTTCTCTTGCAGCGCGTGACGAGCGGCGCGGTGAGCGTTGACGGCGCGGTCATTGGCGAAATCGCGAGCGGATTCGTCGCCCTTGTCGGCGTTACGCATGGCGACACGGTGGCCGAAGCCGAGAAGCTGGCGAAGAAGACGGCGAATCTGCGCGTCTTTTCCGATAGCGCGGGCAAGATGAACCTGTCGCTGCTGGATGTCGGCGGCGGCGTTTTGGCGGTTTCACAGTTCACGCTCTACGCCGACGCGCGCAAGGGGCGGCGCCCCAGCTATATCCAGGCCGCGCCGCCCGAGGTCGCCGAGCCGCTCGTTCGCCTTTTCGCGGCGGAACTGTCGAAGGCGGGCGTTCAGCAGGTGGAACAGGGCGTCTTCGGGGCGATGATGCGGGTGGCGATCGACAACGACGGGCCGGTGACGATCATGCTGGACAGCGATCGCTTCTAGTATCAGCGCGGGAGAAATCGAAACGGGCGACCCGTCTGGATCGCCCGTGTATTCCGCTCCGACTTGCTTCAAGCGGCTTTATTCGTCATCCGATTCGCGCAGCGGCAGCACGTTGGGCCAGACCGACGCGTGATGTTCGTAAGCGTCGATGCCGATTCTGTCCGCTTCGGGATCGACATGCAGGACGTCGACCGCGTTCAAGACCCGGAACATGATGAAGCTGGTGACGCCGACCCAGATGGCGACGCCGACCACGCCAACGATTTGCGCCCCGAGCGTATCCAGCGTGCCGCCATCCAGCAGGCTGGGCGCGCCCAAGGCTGACGCGCCGACGATGCCGATCATCAGCGTGCCGAAACCGCCGCACGCGCCATGCACCGAGAAGGCGCCGACCGCGTCATCGATCTTCATGTTTTCGACCACGCGTATCGAGATCACCAGGACCGCGCCGGAGAGCGCGCCGATGACGATGGCGCCGATGGGCGTGACGAAGGCGCAGCCGGCCGTGATGCCGACCAGCCCCGCCAGCGAGCCATTCAAAATGAAGCTGACGTTCCAGTTGCCAGTGAGCATGTACTTGTGGAACATCGCGCCGAGCGCGCCAGCGGCCGCCGCCAGCGTCGTATTTACAGCGACCAAACCGAGCTGATTGACATCGCTCGCGCCCAGGGTCGAGCCGACGTTAAAGCCGTACCAGCCGACCCAGAGGATGAATGTGCCGAGCGACGCCAGCGCCAGATTTGAGGCTTCGGGCGGGCGGCCAAACACGCGGCCCGCGCGGGGACCCAGCATATAGGCGCCCATCAGCGCGACGATGCCGCCGGTCATGTGCACGATGGTCGAGCCAGCGAAATCCAGGAAGCCGGCTTCGGTGATCCAGCCGCCGCCCCAGGTCCAGAAGACGACCACGGGGTAAATGACCGCGCCGAGAATCGCGCTGTAGATCAGCTTTCCGACGAAATTCGTCCGCTCGGCCATGGCGCCGGTGGCGATAGTGGCGGCCGCGCCGGCAAAGGCGAACTGGAAGAAGAAATTCACGAAGAGCGAGCCGTCGCCCTCGCCCGCGCCTGTCGCGCCGCCGAGGAACAACTCGAACTGCGGAATGACGCCGCCGCCGTCCACGCTCCCAAAGGCGATGCCAAAACCAACGATGAAGAAGACGATGCCGGTGACGCAGGCGTCCATGAAGTTCTCGGCGAGCGAGTTGACCACCCCCGTTTCGCGGATCATGCCGCCTTCCAGCATGGCGAAGCCGGCCTGCATGAAGAAAACCAGGAAACCCGCCAGCAGAATCCAGACGTGATCCAGGTTATTCTGCACGGCGTCGACATTCGCCTGCACATCGGCTGCCGTCAGTTCTACCGCCGCTTCTTCCGCCGGCGGGTCGTCTTGTGCGATTGTGCCAAAGCCAAAGCTGTAGAGGATTACAAGCCCCAGGAATATTGAGATCAGTCGGTAAATGGCTTTGCGCTTGCTACCCAATCCCACCTTGCGTTTTGTCATTTTTCCCTCCGCGCGGACGAATTGTCTCGGTAAAGGCATCATGGCTATTAGTTTACAGGCCGCTCGGCAGCGCAAATAAGCGCAATAATATCCCAATTACCGGCAATCCTTTTGGTGATTTCTTACAAGGCTCGGCGAGGCGGCCCGCTTCCAGCCCGGTAATCGCGGCGGCGCCGGAACGTTCCGCCAGCGTGCATCGCGCTCTCTGACTTTGATTTGTTATCAGCGCACAAAACCGCTGAGGAAAGAGGTCGGAAACGTGAATTCCGGCGGTCTCGCAGGCATCCCGCAGGTCGTATCGGGCCGCCTCCGCTAGCCGAGCGCTCGTCCTTGGGCGCCAGCCAAGAAACCCGCAGGGGCGTCTTTGTATGTTTTCACCATTCCTTTTGCGCGCTCTCGTTCAATCAGCCGAGCGCCTCGCGCCTGATGGCTTTCAGGCGTTTCATGACATCGTTGGCGCCCCGCCCAAAGCTGTCGTAGAGCGTCTTGTATTCGCGATAGAGCTGGTCATAGACCTTCTGATTTTCCGCAATCGGCCGCACGACTTCGTCCTTCAGCTTGCCCATTTTATCGGCGGCTTCGTGGATATTCGGGTAGATGCCGGCGGCGACCGCGGCGTGCATGGCCGAGCCCAGGGCCGGCGCCTGCGCCGAGCCGGATAGCTTGAAAGCGCGCCCGGTGACGTCCGCGTAGATCTGGCGGAGCAGCGCGTTCTTCTCTGGCAGGCCGCCGGCCGCCACGAGCTCGCGCACTTCGACGCCCTGGGCTTCGAAGGCTTCGATGATTTCGCGTGTGCCGAAGGCGGTCGCTTCGATCAGGGCGCGGTAGATATCGGGGGCGCGCGTGGCCAAGGTCATGCCCAGCATCATGCCCGTCAGGTCAACATCGACCAGGGTGCTGCGGTTGCCATTCCACCAGTCCAGCGCGAGCAGGCCGTGTTCGCCGACCGTCTGCTTGGCGGCTTCTCGCTCGAGGTAATCATGCAAACTGAGCCCGGCATTTTGCGCCGCGGCGTGATATTCGGGCGGCACGGCATGATCGACGAACCAGGCGAAGATGTCGCCCACCGCGCTTTGGCCCGCTTCGTAGCCGTAGAGCCCGGGGATGACGCCGCCCATGACGACGCCGCACATGCCATCGACCTCGCCCAGTTCCGTCCCCGACAGGATGTGACAAGTCGAGGTGCCCATGACCATGACCATGATTCCGGGCTCGGTCGCTTTGACGGCTGGCGCGGTGACGTGGGCGTCTACGTTGGCGACGGCGACGGCGAGCCCAGCCGGCAAACCCATTATTTCCGCCATCTCTGGCTTCAGCTCGCCCGCCTTTGAGCCGAGCTCGGCGAATTCGCGCCCCACCTTCTCGTCCACGACGTTTTCAAAGGCGGGATGCAGCGCTCTGAAATAGGCGGAATCGGGGAAGCCGCCATCCTGCGCCATGGCTTTGTAACCGGCTGTGCAGGCGTTGCGCGTCTCGACGCCGGTCAATTGCCAGATCACCCAGTCGGCCGCCTCGATGAAGCGGTCGATCCGCGCGTAGATGTCGGGGCGCTCCTGCAGGATTTGCAACAATTTGCTAAAGAACCACTCCGACGAGATTTTGCCGCCATAACGCGCCAGCCAGAATTCGCCCATTTCGCGCGCCGTCTCGTTGATCTGGTCGGCTTGACGCTGCGCCGCGTGATGCTTCCACAGCTTGATGTAGGCGTGGGGCTCGTCTCTGAATTCGGGCAAGAAGCAGAGCGGCGTACCATCGCTGGTCGTCGGCATGGGCGAGCTGGCGGTGAAGTCAATGGCGATGCCTTTGACGCTCGCGGGGTCGACGCCGCCATCGCGCAAGACGGCGGGCACGGCGTGGGCGAAGACGTCCAGGTAATCCTGCGGGTGCTGCAGCGCCCAATCCGGCGGCAGCTTGAGGCCCGATGGCAGCTCGGCGTCCATGACGGCGTGCGGATAATCAAATACGGCTTCCGCCACTTCCGCCCCGTCGCGCGCGTCGACCAGCACTGCCCGGCCCGAGAGCGTGCCAAAGTCCAGTCCGATGGTATACATGGGCAAACCTCGCTTCCGCGCAATCGCCAGTATTGCCGCATATTGTCTCGCAATCGCGCGGGCTTGGCAACAAGGGCTTGGCGGAAGGCATAGCCGAAAGCGGCGTTTTGGGCTAGGATTGGGTTACGCGCGCGGATGCAAGGAGTTGACAATGGCGCAAGAGGCAAGCCGGTCTGGCAGTCCCTTCCCCGCCAGCGCCTTCCCGCCGGGGCCCACCGAGATGGGCGAAGGCGTTTGGCAGAATTACCTGTTTTATCGCCGTTTCTTCAAAGATCCCCTGCGCCATGTCACGCGCTGGATGGAGACTTACGGCGACGTCTGGCATTTCATGATCGGCGACACGCACAATTATTCGGTCGCCAACCCCGATGTCATCTACGAACTCTTCGTGCGCCAGGCAAAGCGCTTCGTCAAAGGCCCCGCCTATACCAGCCGGAAGAGCGGTTTGGCGCGCTTCATGGGCGAGGGGCTGGTGACCAGCAACGGCGACTTCTGGAAGCGGCAGCGGCGTCTGGTGGCGCCGGCTTTTCACGCCATCCGCGTCCACGCCTATGCCGACACCATGGTCGATTACACCCTGCAGCGGCTGGAAGCATGGGGCGACGGCGCGGTGGTCGATGTCGATGAAGAGATGATGGAGCTGACGCTGGCGATCGTCGCGCGGACGCTCTTCGACGCCGATGCCTCGAGCACGGTCAGTGCGGTCAAGAAGGCGGTGGCGGTCGTGCAGAAAGCCAACAATACCGCCAGCATCCTGCCGCATTGGCTGCCGACGCCGCTGCGGATTCGTTCCTGGCGCGCCAACCGAGCGCTGGACAGCATCGTCTACCGCTTCATCAATCACCGGCGCGAAACCGGCGAAGACCGCGGCGACCTGCTGTCGATGCTGCTGCTGGCGGAAGACGAGGATGGCGAGCGCATGACCGACCTGCAGGCGCGCGACGAGGCGGTGACGCTCTTCCTGGCCGGGCACGAGACCACCGCCAACACCCTGAATTGGACCTGGTGGCTCCTGGCGCAGCACCCGCAGATCGAAGCCAAGCTGCACGCGGAGCTGGACGCGGTCCTCGGCGGGCGCCCGCCAAAGCTGGAAGACCTGCGCCGGCTGCCCTACACCGATATCGTCATCAAGGAGGCGCTGCGCCTCATGCCAGCTGTCTGGTCCGTCAGCCGAACCGCATCCGAAGACGCCGAGGTCCGCGGCTACCCCATGCCCAAGGGGACGACGGCGCAGGTGATGATCTATCTCTTGCACCGCCACCCCGAGCATTGGAAGCGGCCCAACGACTTCATGCCCGAGCGCTGGCTCGAGCCCGAGATCGAGAATCTGCATCGTTACGCCTACCTGCCCTTCGCTGGCGGCGCGCGCGTCTGCATCGGCAATAGCTTCGCCATTATGGAAGCCAACCTGCTGCTGGCGGCGATCGCCCAGCGTTACCGGCTGCATTTGATCGACGGCGTCGAAATCAAGCCCGCCGCCTTGATCACCATGTTCCCGCGCGATGGATTGCCCATGCGCCTGGAGAAACGCGAACCAAAGCCCGCGCCTGCGGCCGACGCGCTGCCAGAAGCCGCCATACCGCCCAATTAAAAGGAGCGCCATGCCATGCCCACAACCACCAAAGACCCCAGCATTCAGTTGATCATCAATATCCTGCGCGAGGCGGGCGAGCCCGTCCCGAACCGTCGCTTCGACGCTGAAGTCCGGCGGCTACTCGGCGACAAATACAAGCAGTCGCAGCATATTCGCATCAGCAACTTGCGCACCGCGTTGCGCAGCGTGGGCGTCGTCTCGCATCCCAGGCGGGGTCTCTGGGGCTTGACGCCAGAGGCCGACGCGCGGATCGACACGCTGGAGGGCGTCGATATATGGGGCGAACACATCCGACTCCGCGATGCCAGGCGACGCGAAGAAGCCGCCGCCGAGCAAGCCAAGCCAAAAGCCAGCGCCGACATGCTGGCGCTCACGCGTGAGCTCGTCGAAACCTGGGGACCGCCCGGTTATGAGCATCGCATTCGGGGGCGGATCCAAGACGAAGTCGCCGCGCTCGCCGATGAAACCTGGGTCGATGGCTTGGGCAATCTGATCTGCCGCGTCGGCAAAGGCGGGAAAAAAGTCTTAATCGCGGCGCACATGGACGAGATCGGCTTGATGGCGAATTATCAGGAGCCGGAGAGCGGCTACCTGCGTTTCACCAATCTCGGCGGCTTGCGTCTCGATACGCTGAACGGCAATCGCGTACTGTTCGAGGACGGCACAATTGGCGTGATCGCCGTGCAAGCGGGCGGCGGCAAGGCGCTGAGCGACTTCTATATTGACGTGCAGACGGGCGACAAGGGCAACGCCACGCCGGTCGGGCAGCCTGCCGGCTTCATACGCGACATGCAGCGCCGCGGCGAGCGCATCGTCGCCAAATCGCTGGATGACCGCATCGGCTGCGTCGTCGCCATCGAAGCGATGCGCCGCCTGAACAAGAAAGCGCCGAACGAGCTGTACTTCGCCTTCACCGTGCAGGAGGAGGTCGGCCTGCGCGGCGCCAAGACCGCGGCTCAAGGCGTAAGCCCCGATATCGGCATCGCCATCGACGTGACGAGCAGCGGCGACCAGATCCGCGGTAACAAGATGCCGGTCAAGCTGGGTGGCGGCGCGGCGATCAAAGTGCACGATCCCGGCTTGGTCGTGCCGGTCGCCATCAAGGACTGGATGATCAAGCGCTGCGAAGCCGACAAAATCCCTTATCAACTGGAGCTGCTGACCGGCGGCCGCACCGACGCCTCGGTCATCCAGCTGACCGATTCCGGCGTGCCCAGCGGCTGCATCTCCATCCCGACGCGTTATCTGCATACGACCAGCGAGACGGTCGATATCGGCGACGTGCTCGCCTGCGCCGACCTTTTGACGGGCTTGCTGGCGAATCGAATCGCGCTCTGACCGGCCGGCTGAGATTTGCGATGAAAGCGCTGCTCTGCCACAAGTTCGGGCTGCCGGAAGACTTGGCGGTCGCGGATATTCCCAGTCCGCCAATGCGCGCGGGCCATGTGCGAATCGCAGTTCGCGCCTGCGGCCTCAACTTCCCCGACCTCTTGATGATCCAGGGGCTGTACCAGCTGAAGCCGCCCTTCCCTTTCAGCCCGGGCTTGGAAGTCGCTGGCGAGATCATCGAAGTGGCCGATCACCTTCGCGGCATGCGCATCGGCGAGCGCGTCATGGCGACGATGATGCATGGCGGCTTCGCAGAAGAGGCGGTCGTCCCGGCCGCGTCCGTCTTGCCCATGCCGGCCACTATGAGTTATGAGCATGGGGCCGGCTTCTCGCTGGTTTACGGCACGTCGCACCTCGCCCTGAGGCATCGCGCGCGGCTCCAAGCCGGCGAGACGCTGCTCGTGCTGGGGGCGGCTGGCGGCGTCGGCTTGACGGCGGTGGAGATCGGGTCGCGTCTTGGCGCCCGCGTCATCGCCGCGGCCAGCACAAGCGAAAAACTGGACTTGGCACGCTCCAAAGGCGCCGACGAGCTAATCAATTATACGACGGAGAACCTGCGCGAGCGGCTGAAGGCGCTCACCGACGGCAAAGGCGTCGATGTGATTTACGATCCGGTCGGCGGCGCGCTATTCGACCAGGCGGTGCGGCGGATCGCCTGGGAAGGGCGCTATCTGGTCATCGGTTTCGCCAGCGGGCGCATCCCCCAGCTGCCGGCGAATATCGCGCTGTTGAAAAACGCCTCGATAATCGGCACATTCTGGGGCGCCTACCTCCAGAACGATCCGGGCGTGATTCGCGATTCCTTCGCAGAGCTAGTCAGCTGGTACGCCGCCGGCGAGTTGAAGCCGCATATCCATCGCGTCTTCCCCCTGCAAGATGGCGGCGCCGCCTTGCGCGAACTGATGGAAAGGCGCGCCCTGGGCAAGATCCTTCTAAAGCCCTAGCGCGCCTCGACGTCGCGGATTAACACGCGAATATCTGTTCTAGGCGCTATCGCCCCAAAAATGAAATCATGCTATGCTGAATGGCAAGCCCTGCGCGCGCCATTGCGTGAGCGGCTACCGTTTTCTTGGGGAACGGCTTTGACGCATGTCATATCGCGGCGTTAACGAACCAGAATACATGGACGACGATGAGTTTTTCGACCCGGACGACAGGGACGCGCGCCGGCGAAACAGCAATGTGCTGGGCGGCAGCGGTTCCTTTCGCGATGATGATGGCATTGACGAGCCGCCGGAAGATCTTGGCTTTGCCGGGCGGGCGGATATGCCAGGCGCCGAGCCGCTGAAACGCCCGAAACGGAGCAGGTCGAGCCGCAGCCCGCTAAAGCCGCGCAATCCAGCGCCCGCCGTCGCCAGCAGCGAAGAACGGCGGGCCCGCCTGGCTGGCAAGAAGCCGGGCAGCAAAGAGCGCAATTCGCAGCGCCGCCAGCGAAACGACGCGCCGCGCGCGCAAAGTGGCGAGTCCCAGGGCGAGCGCCGCCCGCAGAGCCTGCGCGAACGATTCCGCCGCGCCGACAAAGAGAGGCCGTCGGAATCCGCTGGGCAATCATCGCGTTTCGCCAGCATCAGAAAGGGCATCGGCGGAGGCATCGGCAGCTTGCGCCAACGACTGGGCCGGGGCCCCGAAACCGGCGACGGGCGAGACCTGGGCGCGGATGCCACCTTGCCGAATGGCGGACGCAGCGGGCGACCGGGGGCGGCCGGCATCGGCGCCTTCTCCAGCGGCGGGGCGCGAGACCAGACCGCGCCAGCGCGCCATCAGCCTGCCAGCCGCGCGCCCAAGATTGACTCGGCCGGCTGGCTCGACCTGGATCGCAAGCTGGACTTGATCGGCGTCGCCCTCGTATTTGGCGCGATCGTGCTCTTCTTCAGCGCGATATCGGCCGAACGCGCCGCCATCAGCAGCGTCAACACGATCATCGGTCAATTGCTTGGCTGGGGGGCTTTCGCCGTCCCGGTCGCGATGTTCGCCATTGGCTTGTGGCTGATCGTGCGTCACTTCGGCGATGAGGCGCCAACGATAGACCCGGTGCGCCTGTCGGGCGTCGCCCTGGCCTTTCTGGGCATCCTCGTGCTCTTCCAATTCATCGACAGTCTGAATTATGGCGAAGCGCTAGCCCGAATCGCGCCATGCCGCAACCCGACCAACTCAGCCTGCGTCGACGCGCTGGTGCGGCAGTCGTATCAGGCGGGGCGCGGCGGCGGGCTGGTCGGCGGCTGGGTCTATAGCGCGCTCGTCAACAACCTGACCGAGCCGGGCGGCTTCGTCATCATGATCATGGTCATGACCTTCGGCGCGATGCTGATCACGCGCTCGAGCATGGCGGAGCTTACGGCCATGGCGATTGGTCTTGGCCGCGGCTTGCGCACCGAGTTGAGTCAATACGCGGCGAAGCAGCGCGCCGCCCGCCTGGAAGCGGGGCAGCCGATGGCGCTGGCTGGTCAAAAGAGTCATGTGCGCGTCGCCAAGCCAAGAGCCGCCCAGTTGACCGGCGCCGAGCCGGACGCGCGCGCCCTGCCCGAACCCCGCCACGACACCATGCCCGTCCCGCAGCGCCTGCGCGGGCTCTTCGGCTTGCCGGCTCGCTTCTCCGCGGCTTTGGGGCGCGAATCGATCGCGCTGGAGGCGGGAGCGGACGGGGCGAAGAACTCGCGCATCCTGCAGCGGCTCTTCGGAAAAGGCGGCGCCCTTGCCGCTGAGTCGCGGCCGGAGGCCTCGGCCGGTCCACTGGAACGCTTCTTGAACCTGGGCGACGATCTGCCCTTCTCGACGGCGGAGTCTCCAGTCTGGCGCAAGCCGCCCCGCCCGCAACGCGAGTTCACGGCGGACGCGCCCCCAAGGCCAGAGCCGACGCCGGCAGCGATCACGCCCGCGTCTGTGGCGCCGCCGGCCACGCTGCCGCCGCTCGACCCGCCAATGGAGAAGGCGCGCGCCCCATTTGACGGCGCCGGCCCCAGGGATGAAGCGCCAACCCCGCGCGCGGCCCGGACGGCGAGAATATCCAGCGTCAGCCCGCCTGAAAGCGGCGACGCGCCACCGCCGGAGTCAAAACCCGCTGCCGAATCGACAACGCGCGAACCCGAAAACACGCCCGAACTCGACGACCAGGCCGTCCCCTTGGACCTTGCCGATGCGGGGTCGCCGATTGACAGCGCGCCAAGCAAGCCGAAGGCGCCCAGCCTGCCTGGCCCGCGCCCGCGCATCGACTGGCAGCTGCCCGATTATCGTCAACTGCTGAACAGCGGCACGGAAGGCGAGCTGGACCGCGAACCGCTGATGCGCCAGGCCCAAGTCATCGAGGACACGCTCGCCAGCTTTGGCGCGCCGGGCCGCATCGTCGAGATCAATTCCGGCCCCGTCATCACCCAATATGGCGTCGAGCCGGCCTACCTGACCGCGAAGACGGGCAAGCAGAACCGCGTGAAAGTCGGCGCCATCGCCAAGCTGGACAAGGACTTGCAGCTGGCCCTGGGCGCCAAGTCGATTCGGGTGGAAGCGCCGGTGCCGGGAAAGGGCTACGTCGGCATCGAAGTGCCCAATCCGGATTCCGCCCGCGTCAGCCTGCGCGATGTCATGGAATCGGCAAGCTACCGCAAGATTGAATCGCCCCTTGCGATCGCGCTCGGCGTCTCGGTGGACGGCACGCCAGTCTCCGGCGATTTAACGCAAATGCCGCATCTGCTGATCGCGGGCACGACCGGCTCCGGCAAGTCCGTCTGCGTGAACGCCATCATCAACAGCATCATCGCGGTAAACTCGCCCGATGCCGTAAAATTCATCATGATCGACCCAAAGCGCGTCGAGTTGACGGGCTACAATGGCATGCCGCACTTGGTGGCGCCGGTGGTCGTCGAGCTGGAAGGCGCCATCGGCGTGCTGCGCTGGGTGACCACCGAGATGGACGCGCGCTACAAGAAGTTCAGCCAAGCGGGCGCCCGCAATATCGTCGATTTCAACAGCATCCTCGACCCCAACCTGGCGCCCATGCCTTATATCGTCGTGATCATCGACGAACTCGCCGACCTGATGATGATGGCGCCAGACGACACCGAGCGCGCCATCACCCGCATCGCCGCCCTGGCGCGCGCGACTGGCATTCACCTGGTCATTGCGACGCAGCGGCCCTCGGTCGACGTGGTCACGGGCTTGATCAAAGCGAACTGCCCGGCGCGCATCGCCTTCGCCGTCGCCGGCAGCGTCGACAGCCGCGTCATCCTCGATCAGCCGGGCGCGGAACGCCTGCTGGGCAAGGGCGACATGCTCTACCTCTCGGGCAATTCGCCCGCCCCCATGCGCATGCAAGGCGTGCACGTCTCCAACGAAGAGATTAGCCGCATCATCGCATATTGGAAGCGGCAAGGCGCGGGCCTCGACGGCGTCGACCCAATCCCGCTGCCCGCCCCGCCACCGGCGCAAAGGGGCGCGGTCGAGGCGCAGAACGGCGAGAGCGGCGCCTCCCGCGACGCGGGCCGCAGTCAGGGGGCGTTCTGGGATATGGAGCCCGCGGGCGGCAAAAAGCCCGAGAGCGCCCGCGCGGATGAGGACGAACTGTATCAGACTGCGGTCGATATGGTGCGGCGGCTCGACAAAGCCTCGATTTCGCTTTTGCAGCGGCGTCTGCGCATCGGCTATACGCGGGCGGCGCGCTTGATGGACATGATGGAAGAACGTGGCGTTGTCGGGCCCCCGAAGGAAGGCAGCTCCAAGCCGCGCGATGTGCTGCCGGGGTAATGGCGCGGCGGCTCGCGGGCGACATGGCGCATCGCCCCCCGCATTTGCGCTGCGTCCTCAGTGTGCCCGCGCAAGCAATTGAACTAAAGAAGCAATCGAAAGCAAGCAATTGAAACTTTCTCCGCGAGATAATAGTACTAGCATCATCGAATGCGTGTAGACACACGCGCCGCAGTGCGACCGCCCACGCAAAACACATTGCCGACCGCTGTAGCTGACTCCCCTTCCCTAGCTCGCTGGGGCAAGGGGCCGGGGGATGGGGTGAAATCTGCCCGCAATGTAAACAGGGGCGAGCCGGCGGCTCGTCCCGCCTATGCCAAACATCCGGCAACTCTTCGCATAACTAAGTTGGACTCGCTTCTGCGCCCCTCCTCGTGGGCGCCGGGAGGATAGGGGGGTTGTCTTGCCTGCAATGTAATCAGGAGCGTTCCCGTCGAAACAGAGCCTGCGCATCACCCGCCATTGCGCTACAATAGCGCGCGGACAGAAAGGACTCGCCTGATGAAATATGCCCGCATCGATGGCATCGACAAACCGATTTCGCGTCTGCTGCAAGGAAGCATCATGCTTTCGCAAGACGACCGCGACGGCAACTTTCGCCTTTTGGACGCCTGCTTCGAAAAGGGCTTCAACGCCTACGACACCGCCCACTCTTACGGCGCGGGCTTCACCGACAGCGAGCTCGGCGCCTGGATCGCGTCGCGCGGGATTCGCGATGAAGTGGTCATCCTGGCGAAAGGCGCGCACCCGGAAAACGGCATCCCCGACCGCGTCCGCCCCGAATTCATCCTCAGCGACCTGGCCGAATCGCTCGAGCGCTTGCAGACGGATTCGGTCGAACTCTACCTGCTGCACCGCGACAGCCGCGACTACCCGGTCGGCGAGATTGTGGACGCCCTGCACGAGGCGAAAGCGGCAGGCCAGGTTGGCGTCTTCGGCGGTTCCAACTGGTATGCCGATCGCGTCAAAGCCGCCAACGACTACGCCGCCGCCAATGGCAAGACCGGCTTCGGCGCCGTCAGCCCGCAATTCAGCGTCGCCGAGATGGTGAACCCGCCCTGGGAAGGCTGCATCAGCGTCAGCGGCGAACAGGGCGAAGCCGACCGCGCCTATTACGAAGAGAATGACATCTCGCTTTTCACCTGGTCGAGCTTGGCCGGCGGCTTCATGACCGGCAAGTTCACGCGCGACAACCTCGACAGCTTCACCAATTATTGGGACACCAACCCCATCGGCGCTTACGCCTACGAGAACAATTTTCGGCGGCTCGACCGCGTCATCGAGCTGGCGGCGGACAGAGGCCTCTCGCCGACTCAGATCGCCGTCGCCTATGTCGTCGGCAATGGACCGCGAATTCATGCCATCGTCGCCAATTGGGAGGTCGATCAAGTCCCGGATAACGCGGCCGCGGCCGATATTGAGCTCAGCGCCGAAGAAATCGCCTGGCTCGAACTCAAAACGGAGGAGAAACCGGCATGAGCGACAAAATCCGCTGGGGTTTGATTGGGCTCGGTTTCATCGCCCGCCGCTTCGCCAACGATTTAATCCGCCTGCCCGATGCCGAGATTTACGCCGTGGCGTCGCGCTCGCAAGAAAAAGCCGATGCCTTTGGCGCGGAGTTCGGCGCGAGCAAATGCTATGGCAGCTATGAAGACCTGGTGAACGATCCGGATGTCGATGTCGCTTATATCGGCACTCCGCATACTTATCACCTGGCGCATACGCTGCTCAGCCTCGAGGCCGGCAAGCACGTGCTCTGCGAGAAGCCCTTCGCCGTCAACGCCGCGGAAGCGCGGATCATGATCGAGCGCGCCCGCGAAAAGAAGCGCTTCCTCATGGACGCCTTCTGGACGCGTTATTTCCCGGTGATGGCCAAGCTGCGCGAACTGCTGGCGGATGGCGTCATCGGCGATGTGATGCTGGTGCAAGCCGATTTTGGCGGCCGCGGCCCCGTCGTGCCAGAGAAGCGTCATTTCAATCCCGACCTGGCGGGCGGCGCCCTGCTTGATGTCGGCTCCTATTGCCTGCAGCTGGCGTCTATGATCTATGGCAAGCAGCCGACCGATATCGTGTCGCAGGTCGCCATCGGCTCGACCGGCGTGGACGAGCTCTCGGTGGTGGTCTGCCGCTACAGCGATTATGAAATGGCGACGCTCACATCGGCGATCCGCTTGACGACGCCGCACGAGGCGCGCGTGATGGGCAGCGAGGGTTATATCGCCATCCCCAATTTCTGGCATCCCAGCGAGATGACGGTGGTCGTCTCGGGCCAGGAACCGGAGACCTTGCGCTTCCCCTACGAGGGCGAGGGCTTCCAATACGAGGCGATGGAAGTCGGCAATTGCATCCGCGCCGGCGCGACCGAGAGCGCGGTCTACCCCTTGGATGAGACGCTGGCGATCATGCAGACTCTGGACCGCATCCGCGCCGATTTTGGATTGCGCTACCCAGCCGAGGACTAGACCCGGGAAGTAGCGTCGACGAAGGGCGAGTCGCCGCCTCGCCCCTACAGATCGTAATCAACCTACAAGGCTCTAGGGGCGAGCCGGTGGCTCGTCCCGCTCGCGACACAACCAGAACCTGGCGGAAAATCGTCAGTATCGGAAAAGCCTTCTAGACGTCCGCGACGTAACGCGACCGCCCGCGCAAAATATCTTGCATTTCTCAGCTGTAGGGGCGAGCCGGTGGCTCGTCCCGCTCGCGACACCACCAGAACCTGGCGGAAAATCGTCGGTATCGGAAAAGCCTTGTAGGGGCGACTCTGTGAGTCGCCCACGATACCAATCTCAAAACTCGGGCGACTTACAAAGTCGCCCCTATAGCGACCGAGCGACAAGCACACAGCGCCGAGCGACAAAGCAGGCGGTTAGCCGAGCCAGATTTGACAGCCATGCCATGATGCGCTAGACTCGGCGCCATCAACATATTCTAAGTCTCAGGCGTGCTCGAATCTCGACCTTCGGCACGTAACGGGAAAGTCGGTGCAAGTCCGACACTGTCGCGCAGCGGTGACTGATGCCCGCATCAGAAGTCCGAATGCCTGCCTGAGCCTTAGCTCGTAATCTTTCGCGTCAAAAGGGAGACGAGCATGGACCAGCGCCCATTGCCCGCCCGACGCCGGCGGGTTTTTTGTTGCCCGGCCTCGCTTCCTCCCGCGCCAAAAGGAGGAACCTGATGAAAACCACGCTGCTTGCCCTAACCATTTTCGTCGCCAGCCTGCTGCCGGCCGTCGCCCTCGACGCCAATTTGACCGATGGCTGCGCGAGCGACTATGACGCCAATGTCGATTACTTCCCGCAGAAGACCGAAATCATCCACGCGGCCGGCTTCAGCGTCGGCTACTTCGGCAATTACAAGGTCGTTCGCGTCGCCGATGCCTACGACGGCGCGCCCGACTTCACTTATGTGCTTTTGCAATGCGGGACGCCCGCGCCACCCGCCACTGACTTCGCCGATAACGCCCAGTTCATCGCCGTGCCGGCCCGCGATCTCATCACCCTGTCCACCTCGCAGCTGCCGCCCTTGTCGCGGCTCGGCTTGCTGGATCATCTCGTCGGCGTCGACAGCGGCTTCTACATAAGCGCGCCGGAAGTGGCCGACATGATCGCCGCGGGCGCGGTCGCCGAGGTCGGCTTTGGCGCGCAAATCAACATTGAAATGGTGCTGGAACTGGCGCCGGATCTCGTGATGAGCTATGGCCTCGACCCGGCGACAGACGCTCATCCGGCGCTGCTGGAAGCCGACGTCTTCACCGCGCTGGATGGCAGCTGGCGCGAGCAATCGCCCCTTGGCCGCGCCGAATGGCTGAAGTTTCTGGCGCTTTTCTACAATCTTGAGGCGGAGGCCAAGGCCATCTACGCCGATATCGTCGCCGGCTATCAGGCGATAAAGGCCTTGGCGGATTCCGTCGACGCCGACGAGCGGCCAGCCGTGCTGCTGAATTCATTCCTGGGCTACGCCGACGCCTGGTTCATCCCCGGCGCGGACACCTACGCAAGCCGCTTGATTCGCGACGCCGGCGGGCGGCTCCTGCTATCGGAGGCGGGCTCCGCCAGCCACGCGCTCAGCTTCGAGGCCGTCTACGCAGGCGGGCTGGACGCCGACATCTGGCTGATCGAGACCTTTGGCGTGGACACGGGCGCGGCGCTCTTGGCGCTGGACAGCCGCTTCGGCGATTTTGCCGCTTTCAAGAGTGGCGCGCTCTGGAACAACAACCGCGATGAAAACGTCAACGGCGGCAACAACTATTACGAATTGGGCGCGACCAGCCCGCATCTGGTCTTGGCCGACCTGCTGGCGATCTTTCATCCCGAGATCAATCCCTCGCACGAATTCGCGTTTTATCAGCGCTTGCCGGTCGAGTGAGATGACGCGGCTGGCTCGCGAGCCCATCCCTTCGGCCTCGAGGCGGCCATTGGCGGGCGCTGACAGGGCGCGACAGGCGATATCGCCGTCGAGCCGCGAGTTCGCGGGGGCGCGGCTCTATGTCTTGCCGGCGCTGCTGATTCTCCTTGGCGCGCTGCTCCTGCTTAGCCTGGCGCTCGGTTCGGCCGCGATCCCTCTCGATCAGATCCTCCGCGCGCTCCTCGGTGGCGAAGCTGACAGCCCCGCCTGGACGAATATCGTGCTGAAATTCCGCCTGCCCAAGAGCCTGACCGCGATGCTGGCCGGCGCGGCGCTGGGCGCTGGCGGGCTGCTCATGCAGACCTATTTTCGCAATCCCCTGGCCGAGCCTTTCGTCCTGGGCCTGTCATCGGGCGCGAGCCTGGGCGTCGCGTTGATCGTGCTGACGAGCGGCGGCGTCGGGGGCGCGCTGCTCGCCGGGCTGGGCTTGGCGGGCGATCTGCTGCTGACGGCGGCCGCGGGGGCCGGCGCCGCCCTCGCCATGGGCATCGTACTGCTGGTCGCCCTGCGCGTTCGCAGCGGGGTCACGCTCTTGATCCTCGGGCTGATGTTTGGCTATCTGGTATCGGCGATGGTCAGCCTGCTGCTATACTTCGCCTTGCCGGAGCGCATTCAAGCCTACATCAACTGGACCTTCGGCAGCTTTGGCGGCGTGACGGTCGAACAGCTGCCCATCCTCGCCAGTGTCACGCTGGGGGGCTTGCTGCTTTCGGCGGCGCTGATCAAGCCCCTGAACGCCCTGCTTCTCGGCGACGAATACGCCCGCAGCCTTGGCGTCGATTTGCCGCGGACGCGCTGCGGCATCGTGCTGGCCGTCGCCCTGCTCGTCAGCGCCGTTACCGCCTATTGCGGTCCTATCGCCTTCATCGGCATCGCCGTGCCCCATCTTTGCCGCGGTCTGCTCGCCAGCGCCGACCATCGCCTGCTGCTGCCGGGGACTTGCCTGACGGGCGCCTGCGTCGCCATTTGCGCCTCCCTGATCGCCGAGCTGCCCGGCAATAATCTGGTGCTGCCGCTGAATGTCGTGACCGCGATATTGGGCGCGCCGGTCGTCATGGTCGTCGTGCTGCGGCGGGCGCGGGGCATCGCATGACGGCGCCGGCATTGACGACCCGCGGCTTGACGATAGGCTATCGCCGCCGGCGCAAAGGCGATCTCGTTCTCGCGCGCAGTCTCTGCCTCGAATTGGCGCGCGGCCGGCTGATTGGCTTGCTGGGACCAAACGGCGTCGGCAAATCGACGCTGCTGCGGACCCTGGGCGGGCTGCATCCAGCGCTGGCCGGGCGCGTCCGCCTGGCCGGGCACGACCTGGCGCGGCTCTCTCCAAGGGCGCTGGCGCGGCAGCTGAGCCTGGTGCTGACCTTCGCGCCACAGCCCGCCCTGATGACCGGCTACGGCCTGGTCGCGCTGGGAAGACAGCCGCAAAGCGATTGGCTGGGGCGCCTGGGCGACGTAGATCATGCCGCCATCGCCTGGGCGATCAGCGCTGTCGGCGCCGACGAGCTGGCGGCATCGCCACTGGCCGCGCTCAGCGATGGCCAGCGACAGAAGCTCATGATCGCGCGCGCGCTGGCGCAAGAGGCGCCCGTCATGCTCCTGGACGAGCCGACCGCCTACCTCGATCTGCCCCGCCGCGTCGAAACGATGCAGCTGCTCAAAAGGCTCGCCCATTCGGCGGGACGCGCCATCCTGGTCTCGACCCACGACCTTGACCTCGCCCTGCGAAGCTGCGATCAGCTGTGGCTGATGAGCGCGACCGGCGTCGTGACTGGCGCGCCGGAAGATCTCGTTCTGGCAGGCGCGCTGGGCGAGACCTTCGACGCCGCTGGTTTCCGCTTCGACCAGGACTCCGGCGCCTTCATTCAGGCGTCGTCGCCCGGTCGCCTTGTCTGCGTACGAGGCGGCGGCGCGCAGGCGATTTGGATGCGGCGGGCGCTCGAGCGTTCCGGCTACGCATTGAGCGATGAACCTGGCGCGATTAACGTGGCGCGGCGAAACGACGGCGAAACCGGATGGAAGCTCACAATTGCGGGACGGGCAAGCGCGCACAGCACGATCCAGTCGGTGCTGGCCGCGCTTGAGGATGGCGGCGCGTGACCGCATCGGCGAGCCAACGGGGTGGCGAAAACAAAAACGACCGACGAAACCGCCGGCCGCTCGCGAGATATGGGCTGTACAGGACTCGAACCTGTAACCTCCTCGACGTCAACGAGGCGCTCTGCCAGTTGAGCTAACGGCCCGTTTCACACTCAGTATACATGAGGCGCTAACCGCTCCGCAAGGGTTTGGCTGAAATCCGCGTTTGCGGCGCGCCATTTGACAAAGCCCGCCCCCTCGCCGTATCATGCGGCAACCGCGCCCGGTCATCACGAGAGGCCCCGTGCCAAACCCAATCGCCGAAGCGATCACGCTCCGCCTGCGCGCCATCCAGGATGTAAGAGCGGCCGGCACGGGCGCCGACTTGACGCTCACGTCGCGCAGCCACGAGCCCGATATCGTGGTTGAGACCTGGATGAACAGCCGCCTCTTCGTCTACATCCTTGAAAAACCGCCGAAACCGCGCCTGATCAAAGCCATTCTCAAGCAGAACAGCAAAGCCAGCATTGGCTCGCTCTTCCTGGTGGACGCGGCGCTCTTGCCCGCTGACGGTTATTGCGGCCGCCTGCGCGATTGGCAAGACGACCTGCGCGTCATGAATGCCGGCGCCATATTCGCGTTCGTCGTGGAAGGCGAGCGCCCGCGCCTGATCCAGGTCAATCTTGACGAGACGGCGCAGCGAAACGAATTCATGGTCTGGCACACGCTGGACTTTCCCGTCGACGCCCTTGCCGTGCGCAAGCGCGATTATCTGACGAACATCCGCGGCAGCTGGCACATCGGCGATCTCGCCTCCGCCAGCTTCAAACGCCGTGTCAGCGATGAACGCGCGCGACAGCGCTTTCATTATCGCACGCGGCAAACGCGCCCGGTGGAAGTTGGCGACGCCGAGCCAATCAGCGCCGCCTATCTCGCGCTTGAGATCGAAGTCGGCGCCGGGCAAGAGGCGGTCAAGGAAGCCTTCCGCAGCCTGGCGCGCAAATATCACCCAGACGTCAGCGCGCACGACAAAGACGAAGCGGAAGCGCGCTTCAAGGAAGTGCAGTCCGCCTACGAGCGCATCAAACGGCGCCAGCGCTGGCGCTGAGCCGACAAAGACGTGAGAAGCGCCTCTCAATCCGCGAGAATCCGCAAGGCGCGCAGCAGCGCCCCGTCATCGCCGACATTGCCAGGGAAGACCACGAAGCTGCCGCCCGGATAGCGACTCTCGGCATCGGGCTGCCAGACCGGGACGCCGGGCAGAATCTGCCCCAGGACCCGCGCGCGCTTGATGCCCAGAGCGCCCGTCGCCAGATCGCTCGAGGTGACGCCGCCTTTGGCGATGATGAAACGCGGCAGGAGCGGCAGCCGGCGCGTGATCGCGACGAGGCACTGCGATACACGCTGGCCGATGGCGAGACTGCTGACGTCATCGGCCCCGCGGACGAGCGCGCGGCTGGTGTAAAGCGCGGCGTCTTGGCCACTTTCCAGGGCCGCCGCCAGGTCGTCGGCGACCGGCGCGATGAAAGCCGCCAAATCGGCCGCCGCCAGCAAATCCGCGACCGGCAGCTCAAATCCCGCTACCCGCCCGCTCGAAAGCAAGACCGCCAGCTGCGCCGATGACTTCTCGACATAGGAGCCGACGACCACCAAGCCGCTATGCGCGGATACGCGCGGCATCGCCGCCGGGCTTAGCGTCGGCAGGATCGGGATGCCGCCCCGAATGCCGGCGAATGACGCGGCGCTGCGAGCCATCAGACGCTTCCCAGCCGCTTCCGCGCGGATGCAAGCCAAGGCGACCACTTCCAGGTCGCGCTCGCTGACGGCATCGACCACGCAGACCGCGCCATCGGCCAGCGCCATGAGCGTCGCCAGCGCCGCCTCGGGCCCGCCGCCGCGGATGAGGTCGATCGGCAAAGAAACGACATCAGCCGCCTTGACGCGCCGGGCGGTTTTCTCTTCCACCCAATGCCGCAGGTCCGAATGCCGATACCCGAAGACGGCATCGCGCGCGTAGGGCGTCCGCGCCGCCGGGACGAGCAGACGGCCCTCCTCGACATAATGCGCGCCGCGAATCGTATAGCGCCCGCCCGCCATGAACGCCGGGATGATCAGCGTGCCATCCGGCGGCGACTCGGCGGATGCGGCCAGGGCGTCGGTCTCGGCGGGATAATGCCCGCGCAGGGTGGAATCGCTGCGGCTGATGAGGGTGTAGGGGCGCCCGCTCTCGTCCGAAGCCAGGCGCAGATTGCGCGCGATTTCCCGGTTGAGAGCGACCGCTTCGGGCTCGGTGACGCTGCGCGAGTTCGTCAGGAGGTAACAGACGGGGTCGGCGCTTTCCAGCTCGCGGACGAGCGCGGGCCGCGACCATTCGGTCAATACGATGGTGTCGTGAACGGTCTGCGTACCGGTCGGGTCGTCATCGAGCACGAAGACTTTCTGATTCGTCCGCCGCAGCAGCGCCTGAATCGCTGGAATCAAATCATGCGGCCACTCGGCGGGCAAACTGGCGAAGAGCGCCGCCTTGTCGACGGGCGCAATTTGGTCTCGCGGATGCAAGTTTCACCTCATTGTTGGCGAACGAGAACACTTCGCCGTGATTATCGCTTGTTAAACGGCGGCAGGCGACTCCAAAGCGCTATCTCTCAGGCTGACCGACTGGCCAAGCCAAGGATCGCGCTCCTCAATCACGCTGAGGATGGACTCTTGCTCGATCCAGCTTTTCTTCGCCGTCGGGCTTAATCGACATCCGCTCGACGCCGCCTGGGTCCGCGCGAAATGCGTCGTTTCCGGCGGCGCCGCAGGCAGAACGTCTCGGTTCTCATGATATGGAGGCATTCGCGCCGAATCGAGCCCGAGCCGAGGCCGATTTCGCGCATGAATTGATCCTCGGTCACGGGCGCGATGGCAAGTTTCCAGACGCGTTCGTCTTCCCAGACGCTGTGTTCCAGCAGCTTGCCGGCGGCGTCGATGCCAGGAGGGGCGGCTGATTCGTCCAACAGGCGGCCGGGCGCTTGTATCAGGTGGGTCCACCAGGACTCGAACCTGGAACCGATCGGTTATGAGCCGACTGCTCTGACCATTGAGCTATGGACCCGCTTGCTCGCCGTCAAACGTCGCAATCTCAGTCAAGCCAAGAAAGCAATTCAAAAGCCTGCCATCGAGTACACCGCGAGAAAATCAAGGGCTATTCTCAGTAATCGAAAGTAAGTAATTGAGAATTGCTCTACGAAACAATAGTACTGGAATCATCGACTGCGTGCAGACGTCCGCGCCGCAATGCGACCGCCCACGCAAAAGAATTCACGTTGGTTAGAGGGCGAGTCACCGCCTCGCCCCTACAGATCGCAGCAAAAGACCTAGCTGTAGGGGCGTTACGCTGTAACGCCCGTCGATATCAGTCGCGAATAAAACAGGGGCGAGCCGGCGGATCGTCCCTCGAATGCCAAAGATCTGGTCAATTTTCGCATAACCAAGTTGGATTTCCTTCTGCGCCTCTGTGTCTCTGTGGCAATTCTTTGTTTCACGACTTCCCTTGACTCGCGTCTGTTCATGAAGCGGGTAACGGGATTCGAACCCGTACTGACACCTTGGAAGGGTGGAGTGCTACCGTTACACCATACCCGCGCTCTTGCATGAAGCCGGCAGTCGGGGCGCCCGGATTCGAACCGGGGACCTCACGGACCCAAACCGTGCGCGCTGCCGGGCTGCGCCACGCCCCGAATGCGCGACCATCATACTTGGCATGCGCGCGCCTGTAAAGCCGAAAGCAAGCCCGCAAGGGGAAATAATCCACGCGATCGATCGCGACATTATCCTTCCGTCCCGCCGCCAAAAGCTGCGAAGAACTCGTCGACCTCATCGGCGGAGACTTTTGGATGCACCTCTTCGCCGCGGGTCTCTTCCATCCGGCTCGCTGGCCCCAGCTGCCGCGCGAACTGCGCCGACCTCATCCGCCTCATGCCATGCCGGCGGGCGTGATTTAATACGTCGTTATCGGAAGAGACGACCGTCCAGTTTGGCGCGTCTTTGGTCGCGCCGATGCGCCGCTTGAGCAGGTCGTCGGCGCTGGCGTGGCTGGCGGCCGCGAAGACGACCTGCACGCCCCGCGTTGACATGCGCGATTTGCCGCCGGGCAAGCCCTGATCGAAGACGACAACGCATTTTTTGCGCGTCCACGCGGCGAAGCCCTTCAACTTGGCGACCAGCTTGGCTTCGTCGTGCGGGTCGTCCAGGCTGATATCGGGCAGGCAGGCAATGAGATTATGCCCGTCTATCAAATATGGCATGGCCGCCCCCTTTAACAGGCGCTGATTTCGCTCGTCGCGACCAATCTGCCACAGCGGCGGCGGGCCGCGAGCCAGCCTTTTCGTTAGGCCACTTCCACCGCGGGCTGGCGCACGGGCAAACCCATGGTGAAAACGCTGCCGATGCCGAACCGACTCTCGACTTCAAGGAAACCGCCATGCGCCTGGCAGATCGCGCGCGCGATATACATGCCCTGCCCCAAACCGGCGCCTTCGGGATCGGCGCTCCCCCGATAAGCGCGCTCAAAAATCTGCGGTAGGACTTCCGGGCGGATGCCGTCTCCGTTGTCGCTGACGCTGATCAGCGCGTAAGTCTTGCCATGTCGCGCCTCCAGGCGGGCGGCCAGCGCCACGTAACCGCCGTCCTGGCTGAACGCGGCGCCGTTGCGGACCAAATGCGCCAGCGCCCACTGCAGCCGCCGGTCATCGCCACGCAGGCCCACGCCGCGTAAATCGCGCGTCATCACCAGCAGGTCGATGCCACGGACCCTGATGTCGCCCTCGACGCTCTTGACGACCGACCAAATCACGTCTTCGACGCTTGCCGGCTCGCGCTTGACCGCCAAGGCGCGGGCCTCCATCCGCGAGAGATCGAGCAGCTCAAGCGACAGCTGATCGAGGCGGTCGACATTGCCCAGCAGTTTCTCGAGCAATCGCTCGTTGACGGCGGCGTCTTCCGGCTGCCCGCTCAGCAGCTCGCTCGCCAGCTTGATGACGCTGATTGGGCGCTCCATATCGCGGGCGATATGCGCGGCGAAACCCTCTCGCAGCCGGTCGGCCAGCGCCTGCTGGGTCACGTCGGCCAGGATGACGACCGTGCCGATGCGCCGCCCGCCGTCGTCTCCGATAGCGACCAGCCGCGCCCGCACGACGCGGTTGTTCAGCGGCAGCTCGGCCGCCGCGCCCAAGGGAGTCAATTCCGCCGCGACCGCGCGAATGTCACGATGCCGCTCGAACATGGCGCCGAGCTTGCTATCCCAAAAGGCGCGTTTGCCCCCGAGCAGCGTCTGCGCCGCCGGGTTCATCATCGTTACTTTGCCGTTGACGTCTTGCACGATAACGCCGTCTTCGAGGCTGCTCAAGACCTTGGTGAGGCGATCCAGCTCGCTGCGGCGGCGGCGGTCGTCGCTCTCGAGGCGTTCGTAGCGGCGGCGCAGGCTGGCGCTCTCGGCGGTGTGGCGGCGCGCGACCTGCCGTTGACGCGCAAGCTCCCGTTCAAGCTGCCGGCGGCGGCCAAGCCCGCGATAAAGCCGGCGAAACAGCGATTCGCTCGCCGCGCCAAAGTGGTGAACGTCAGCCAAATCCCCGTCGACATCGCCATTCGCCTGGCGAGGCGTCTCAGTCATCGCCGTCCCGACAGCGCCTTTGCTTGCCCCTAAGTCCTTAGATTATAGTCAAAGACCAGGCGGGGGGCGAACTGCAGGCGGCGCAGATTGCAGGCGGCAAGGGATGGGCTATCATCGTAGGCAGTTGGCGAGTAGCAGACGGGGGCTGATTGCGCGTGATGCAGAATGTGGCGCCGACGCGAAGGCTGAACCGGCGCTCGCGCGATTTCATGGTCGCGGCCGCGTTGGTTTTCCTGTTCGGGGCGGCGCTGGCGGTGGCCGGCATCACGCTGCATGTCGTCAGCCTGGTCGTGCCCTTCAATCGCGGCTTCGCCATTTATGATCTGACGCGCAAGGCCCTGATTTCGCTCGGCTTCGGCCTCGCCTTCGTCTCGATGCTGATGGCGCTGCGGGCGGTCACCTGGAAGACGGACAACGCCCTGGCTTGGCGGCTTGGCGAATCGCTGGCGCTGGAGCTCGATCGCCGTTTTGTCTTCATCCGCAATATCAGCAAGGGGCCGCTCGGGTATATCGACGCGGCGCTGGTCAGCCATCATGGCGTGCTCGTGCTGCGGATTACCGACCGTCGGGGCAGGTTCTTCAACGAGGGTGGCGACTGGCTGCGGCGCGATCGCCGGGGCAAATGGCGAGCGCTGCGCGGCAGCCCGACGCGCGACGTCGTGCGCTCCGCCTTCAAGGTCCGCGCGCTTCTGAAGCGTTATCAGCTATCGGAGGCGCCGGTATTCGCCGCCGTGGTCTTCACGCGCGCGGCGCCCGAGGTTGAGCTGGAGCTGCGGGAGCCGGCCGTGCCGGTCCTCAGCGCTGGCCGCTTCACGGCGGAATTAAGCGATAGTTACTTCGCCCGGAGCAGGCTCGACGCGGGCACGGTGCAGCGCGTCGTCAACCTGCTCTATCAATAGGGAGGGGCTCTTGGCGCATCGCTTGCTTCTCGCGCCGGCCGGGCCTGGCAAAACCGCCTTCGTCCTGGCGCGCCTGCGGGCATTAAAGCGATCGCAGGGGGAGCGGCTGCCGAAAATCTGGGCGCTGCTGGCGACGCGGCGGCAGACCCTCAGTTTTCGCCAGCAGCTGATCGAGGCGGAGGACGCCGCGTCGGCCTATTTCAATATCGAATTCTTCAACTTTTATTCGCTTAACGCGCGTCTGCTCAAGATCGCGGGGGCGCCGGTCCGCCGCCTCAACCCCCAGACGCGCTTTCGCCTGCTGCGCCGGCTGCTGGCGCAGATGCAAGCGGCGGGCGAGCTCGAGACCTTTCAGCGCATCGCCGATACCCGCGGCTTCGTCAAGATCCTGGCGGACTTCATCAATGAGCTGAAGCAGGCGAAAGTCGACGTCGAAGACTTCGCGGAGGCGGCGGCGAGCGCGAAAGATCAAGAGATCGCCAGGATATACCGCGCGTATCAGGACCTGCTGCGCCGGAGCGACCTGGCGGATATCGAGGGCGAAGGCTGGCTGGCGCTGGCGAAACTGCAAGAGCGGCCTCATATCGCGCGCGATGTCGACATGCTTATCGTCGATGGTTACGACCAGTTCACGCCGGTGCAAGCGCAGATGCTGGCGGCGCTCGCCCGCGCGATTCCGGAGGTGAATATCACCTTGACCGATATCGCGGACGAGCGCGTCACGGCGCTGCCCAATCGCAGCGTCCATGCGCAAATGCGCCTGCGCGAGGCATTCACCGCGGCGCGACAGGAGCTGGCGATCGAAACCATCGCGCCAGGCCCGGGCGGTCGCGCGGCCGATCTCGAGCGGCTCAGCCAGCGCATCTTCCGCGATCAGTCCGCCGAGACCGCCGGCGACGTCATTCGATTGATCGAGCGGCCCAGCCCGGCCGACGAAGTCAAGCGCGTGCTGCGCGAGATCAAGCGTCAATTGCTGGATGGCATCCAGCCGGACGACATTCTGGTGGCGATTCGCCAGTGGGAGCGCTACGCGGCGCATTTCCAAAGCGGGCGCGCCGATTACGATCTGCCGCTGGCGCTGGAATATGAGGCTCGGCTTGGTTCCGCGCCCCTGATCGCGGCCTTGATGGACCTGCTCGGGCTGGCGCCGCGATTCCGCCGGGAGGACCTCCTGGACGTCTTGCGCTCCCCCTATATCGACGCGGACCTGGATGGCGCGCAGATAGACCATCTGGACGCGATCAGCCGGGAGCGGCAATACCTCGGCGGCGACGCGGCCGGCTGGCTCGAGATCGTCCAACTTGCGGGCGCGGCGGCGCAATCCGAGCGCGGCGACCATGATCATAAGCGGCTTTCCCCCGATGAGAGCGAGGCTTTGTCCGCCCGGCTCGGGGCTTTTTTCGATGGCGTCACGCCCCCGGCGCGCGCGGAGGCCGGCGCTTATGTCAATTGGCTGGAGAGCTTGCTCGGCCTTGGGTCATCGGAAGGCGCGCCCGACCGCGAAGTCCCGGCGGCGACTGCGGCCTTCTCGCTGAACATCGACGAGCGCCTCCAAGCGCTGGAAGCTGACGACGCCGAGATCACTCGCCGCGATATCGCCGCGCTGATTGGTTTGCGGCGTCTCCTGCGCGATATTGCCGCCAGCGATGAGGTGCTGCGGGCGACGATTGGCGGCGGCTCGGCCCTTAGCTGGCGCGATTTCTGGTCGGATCTGGGGATGGCGCTGGAATCGACCGCCATCGAGCCCGAAGCTCGCTCGCGCGTCGGTCGCGTCTTGGTCGCCACGGCGACGCAGGCGCGGGGCTTGCCGCATGATCATGTCTACATAGTGGGCTTGGCGGAAGGCAGTTTCCCGGCCGAAGTCGCCGAGGACCCGCTCTATCTCGATTCCGAGCGCGAAGCCATGCAGGCGCGCCAGATCCCGCTGGCGACCCGAGCCGAGCGCATTGACGACCGGGGCCTCTTCTACGAGCTCATCAGCCTGCCGCGCGAATCGCTTACGCTCTCCCGTCCAAATTATCAAGGCGGCAAGGTTTGGAGCAAAAGTCGGCTTTGGACGGCGGTGAGGCAGGTCTTCCCCCATTTGCAGCCGGAAACCGCGGCTGTCGGCGCTGTCGTGCCCGCGGCGGAAGCCGGCAACGCCCATGAAATGCTGCTGGGCTTGGCGGCGCAGTTGAATGGAGGCGCGTCCGGCCCCGCCGAGTCCGCGCTGAAGGTCAGGAATTGGCTGGAGACGAGCCCCGAGCTCCGGGAGCAGTGGCGGCGGATCGAGGAAGGGCGCGGGGTTGAGCGCGGCCGGCTCTCAAACTCGCCCTTTGATCGCCACAGCGGCATCCTGTCGCGGCCGCATTTGCTTGGGGAAGTCGAGCGCCGATTGGGGGCGGATCGCGTCTGGAGCGCATCGCAGCTGAAGGATTACGGGCTCTGCGGCTTCCGCTTCTTCGCCAAGCGCCTGCTGAAGCTGGAAGAGACGGCGGCGCCGGAGGTCGGCTTCGATGACCTGCGCCTGGGCTCGCTCAATCACCACATCCTGGAAGCGACTTATCGCGAGATCGCCGCGCGCGGGCTGCGAATTGACAAAAGCAATTTGGGCGCCGCGCTGGCTATTTTAGCGGCAACCGCCGAAGACATCCTGGAGCGAGCGCCGGCGCTTTTCGATTTCCGCGCCAGCCCGACCTGGCAAGAGGAAAAGCAAGTCTTGCGCAGCCGCCTGCTGGCTTTCATCAAACAGGACTTCTCGCCCGAGAGCCCGCTGAATTTTTTTGGCGATGAACGCGTGGTGAAAGACCTCGAACTGCGCTTCGCCGACGTCTCGATTGACCTGCCGGGCGACATGCCTCCCCTGCGCGTCAGCGGTTTCATCGACCGCGTCGACCTGGTCGATGGCAAGCTGGTCGTCATCGATTACAAGAGCGGCTCGACCCCCATCCAGAGGCGCGAAATGGAAATCGGGCGCGACTTTCAGATGTGGGTATACGCGCTCGCTCTGCAGGGGCTGCTCGAGCGCGACGGCAGCGACCGCAAGCTGGCTGGCGGCTTGTTCTGGCATCTGCGCAATTTGCGGGCGAGCGGCGTTTATGCCGCCGATGACGAAGAGGACGCGGACGCGATCGAAGCGGCGCGCGGGCATGCCGCCGCCAACCTGGAACGCGCGCGAAAGGGGCAGTTTCCGGTTCTCGCCACCGCGCTCGAAGCGGGCAAATGCTCCCGATACTGCGAATTCTCGCATCTCTGCCGGCGCCAGGTCACCAATCCCTACAAAGCGCTGCCCGGCGCGGCCAGCCCGGCGCGGGAGTAAGCGATATGCAGCCGACCTGCGAACAGCGCGACGCCATTGAGACCCACGACAAGAATCTGATCGTCGTGGCCGGCGCCGGCTCGGGCAAGACGCGCGTCCTGGTGCAGCGTTATCTGCGACTGCTGGAAGTCAATCCTGATTGGCGTCTCAGTTCGGTGGTCGCCATCACCTTCACGCGGGAAGCCGCTTTTGACATGCGGCGGCAGCTGCGGGAGGAACTGGAGGCGCGGGCGCGAAGCTCGACGGACGATCTGTGGGCGCGGCGTCTCCTTGAGCTGGATAGCGCGCGCATCGACACGATTCATGGCTTATGCGCCGACATCCTGCGGGCGAATGCGGCGCGCGCCGGCATCGATCCCCTCTTCGCCGTGCTGGACGAAAACGAATCAGCCCTCTTGCTCGACGAGGCCGCGCAAGACCAGCTGGCGACGATTGAAGCGCCGCTCTCTCGGCTCTTCGCCCAGTACGACGCCTTCATCATTGAAAGCGAGCTGCGGCGGCTCAGCCTCGTCAATGCCGAGTTACCGCCAATGCCCGCTGATCCCGACGCGCTCTTTTGCCAATGGGAGGGGGAGTGGTCGGAAGAGGTCTTCAAGGAGCGGACGAAGCTGCTCGAATCGGCGGAAATCCCGGAAGCGGGGCCGGCGCCCGAAGAAGACAAACTGGCGGCCCTGATCGTGCAGTATCTGCGCTATCTGGACCAGATTGAGGGCGCTGAAGACGCCAAAGAAATCGCGCGGCTGATGAGTGAATGCCAGGCCCAAGGCGCCGTCGGCAACGCAGGCTCGGCAAGAGCCTGGGGCGGCGCAGAGGCGAAACGCGAGGCGGCGCAAGCCTTACGAGACCTGCGCGCGCGCGTCAAGCAGGCGCTGGACGCAATCGGCGAGCCGCCGGGCGAAATCGACCGCGCGACCGCGGAAATGCTGCCACTCTGGCATGGGCTTCTGCAACACCTGCGGACGACCTATCGCGCGCGAAAACGGCAGAACGCCCAGCTCGACTTTGACGACCTGGAACGGCTGGCGGAACGTCTCTTGGCCGACCCAGCCGTCCAGAATCGTTACCGCGACGCCGAATTCAAGCATCTGCTGGTCGATGAGTTTCAGGACACCAATAAGGCGCAATGGGCGATCATCAAGGCGCTGGCGGACATTATGCAGGGTGGCTCGCTCTTCGCCGTCGGCGACCCGAAGCAGAGCATTTATCAATTCCGCGGCGCCGACGTCAGCGTCTTTAACTGCGTTCGCGAGCAGTTTGCCGCGCTCGAAAGCGCCCGCGAGCTGCCGCTTTCAACCTCATTCCGCAGCCATCAGCCGCTCATCGCGCAGTTTAACGCCCTGTTTGCCACGATTCTGACGCGAGATGGAGACAGCCAAGTACAGAGTTACGAAGTTGAGTTCGACAGGCCGATGGAAGCCTTTCGCGCCGACCCGCCCGACATGCCCGCCATCGCCATCCAGCTGCTCGATTCAGACGCGCTCGACGATGGAAGCGCCGACGACATGCGCCGCTGGGAAGCGTATGAGATCGCCCGGCGAATCCAGCGCATGATCGCCGAGCGGCGTCCGGTCTATGACAAGAAGCGCGCGACCCGCCCCATGAAGTTCCGCGATATCGCCGTCCTGTTTCAATCACTGACGAAGCTGCCGCTTTATGAAGAGGTCTTCAAAGCGCAAGCGATTCCCTTCCTGACGCTCTCGGGCCGCGGCTATTTCGACCGCCAGGAAGTCTGGGACATGCTCGACTTGCTGCGCTTCTTGCACAACCCCGCGGACAGCCTGGCGCTCGCGACCGTCTTGCGCTCGCCGATCTTCGCCTTCAGCGACGACTTGCTATTCGCGCTGCGTTTGATCCGCGACCCTGAGCTTGACTTGCGAGAGCCGGCGCCGCTCTGGCGTGCGCTGCAGGTCGCCGCCGTATCGCCCGTTCCTGGCATGACCGAGGCCGATCGGCCGGCGCTTGAACATGCCGTAGAGACCTTGAGGTCGCTGCTGCGCTTGGCGGGCCGCGCGTCCATATCCGGGTTGCTGCGGCGCGCCCTGGCGATGACCAATTATCTGGCCATTCTGACCGGCTTGCCCGATGGCGACCGGCGGCGCGGCAACGTGGAGAAGCTGCTGCAGCTGGCCGAAGAGAGCGGCAAGACCACCTTGGGCAAGTTCTCGCGGTATCTGGAGGACCTCTCCACGCGAGAGGCGCGCGAAGGCGAAGCGCAGCTCGAGCTGGGCAACGCCGTGCGATTAATGACCGTCCACGCCAGCAAAGGGCTGGAATTTCCGCTGGTCGTGCTGGCGGACGCTTCCTGGGAGCGCCGCGCGACCGGTGGCTCGCCCTTGACCGTGGATCCGCAATACGGGCTCAGTTGCAGCGTCTACAGCGCCGAAACCAACAAATACGAAAGCGGTTTCGCCCACCGCCGCAGCCTCAATCTACAGGCGCTGAAGGAAGAAGCGGAACGAAAACGCCTGCTCTATGTGGCGGCGACGCGCGCGCAGGATTATCTGCTCATTAGCGGCAGCGCGCGTAGGAACAAGAGCGGCGGCTGGCGCCCGCTCGGCTGGATGAAGCTGCTGGCGCCCGCTCTCGGGCTCAGCGACCTTAAGCGCGAGCCACGCCAGATGCTGGAATTCGCCGGCTTCCCGCTGGAGGTCGTGATGCCACCGGCGCCGCCCCCGCGAGAGCGTCTGCGACAGCCCGCCAGCAGCGCAGAGGCAGGCTGGGAGCGGGAAGCCGACCCGCAAACCTATCCGCCGCTGGCGCCGCCGCTGCTCAAGCCCCTGCCGCCCGACAGCTCCAAACCGCATTTCCGTCACATCTCGGCCACCCAACTGGCGCTGCTCGGCGACTGGCAGCAAGCCAAAAGCGCAGGACAGAGACAGGACTTGAGCCGGCATTTTCGCGAAGACGCGTTGAGCGACTTGACGCCGGATGACCACGACTCAAGGCACGAGTCGGGGCAGCGCTCGGCACGGCTGATTGGCTTGATCGCGCATGAGGCGCTGCGCTATGTCGACTTCTCGGCCGCGGCGGAGACCAGCGACGACGTGATTCGCGCCATCGCCTGGGGGCATGGCTTGACGGACGCCGAGGCGCTGCGACCGGTGCTGGCGGAGGTTCGCGGCTTGCTGCAAACGTACAGACGCAGTCAAACGCATTGTTGGATCGAAAGCGCGCGCGCTGCCGGACTTCCCGTCTACACCGAGCTGCCGTTCGTGTTCCGCGCCGAAGCCCGAATCGTCCATGGCGTCATTGACGTTCTGCTGCGGCAACCTGACCATACCTGGACGATCATTGATTACAAGACGAGCCAGGTCGAAGCCGGCGCCTTTGTTGAGCACGCCAAGCGTTTTCGGCTGCAGCTGGGCGTCTACGCGGCGGCGGTGCAGGAGCGGCTGGGGCTGGAGACGCCGCCAAGCGCCTTCGTCCACTACCTCCGCGCCAATCAACTGATTGAGCTTTCCAGCGAAGAATGCCAGCGCGCGCTTGACCAGCTGGAAGCGGCGATTGGCGACTACATGGCTTCCGATGCGCACGCTTAGCGAATGGCTGCTGCCGGCTTGGGCGCGGTCTTGTCATCCGCTGCTGCATTACGAATTGTCTCATTTTCAGGCGCGCGACGAGCGGCGGCAATTTGCGGCGCTTTCGCTGCTCTTGGGCGGGGCGGCGATCGGCGCGCTGGCGGCCTTGAGCCCGGACGAGCGCCTGAACCTGACGAGCCTCGTCTGGCAAAGTCTGTACCTTCCGGCGTTGATTCTGCAACTCTTCACCATGATCATGGCATTGACGCTCGGCGCGGCCGCGGTCGGCGGCGACCGCAGACGCAAGACCTGGGATGCTCTTCGCGCGACCGAATTTGGCGCGGGCTTGGCTTTGCGCGCGCGCTGGGCGGGCATTGTCTATCGGCTGCGCGCGCCGATCGCGGTGATGCTCCTGGCGCGGCTCATCCTCGTCGCCGGCATGCTATATGATCTGACGGCATTTGGCGGGCTTTACGCGCAGATGCTGGGGGCGGAAGCCAGGCCGCGACTGCCCGACTGGCGCGCCGATCTGCTGCTGATCGCGTTGGCGATGACGGTCAATCTCGCGCTCCCCGTTCTGCAGATCGCCGCGGTCGCCGCCTTTGGCATCCTGCTCTCGGTGGCGGTCAGGGAGCGGTTCTACGCGCTGGTCATTCTGACGCTCGTCATCGCCCTACAGCTGGCGCTGACGGCGGCCGGCGCATTCACAATCGTCCAGGCGCTCGGCAGCGGCGCGCCGTCAACAACCGACTTGCCCTACGCGCTTGTTCTGGGTTACAGCGTCTTTGGCGATTGGGGGCTGCTGCTGGCGCAACTGGGCAGCCTGGGCGAGATCTGGCATCGGGCAAGCTATGGCTCGACAATCAGTCTGGCGCTAATGCTCTGGGTATTCGGCCTGGGTCTGGCGGCCGATGGCATGATGTTGCTGGCGGGGCGGCTCTCGGAGAGCCGGGGCTAGCGGCTCAAGCCGGCGACTCAGCTAATGCCTGTTTATCGCTATTTTAACAAATGCAGTCCGGAGAGCTAACAAGTGTACTTCAGGCCGACATTCCGCCTTTCCCAGGTTTTGGTTGCGAACATTCCGCACTTTGTCAGCTAGCTCTCCATGTTCCTTGCCAGCCGGCAGGAATTTGCGGTAATTGCCACTCTTGATATCGTATAGCAGAAAAATACTCATTGCAATTGAGCTGCACAACAGCAGAATCAAGAAAACTGATAGAATCGCTAGGATTTCAGAACTCATGAACCAATGACCTCCACACTCCTCCTATAACGAATGAAACCGATGTAGAGTTGCATTACAACCGTTACAAGCGCTGCCGGCGTCGCCAAGGTCACCACGCAGGAAAACTTTGTCGCTGGATCAAATTCCATGTAAGTAACGTTTTCGTCAACATATATCAGCGTCAAAGGGATAATGCTGCCGATTCCAAGAACAATTAGCAATAGTCAAATACTAAAGAATGCAAGAGGACGCGATGATCGCTCAATAATGGCCTGAGAGAAGTCAATGCCCGTTGCGGTTACCAGTCCTAAAGAAATCAATAAAAGCTCAACGCCGTTGAGCAGTTCAATTAGAGTTACTTCGACCGCCTGAAGAGTCGCAACAAGGATTCCAAGTCCAATAGGGAGGAGTGGCAACAGAATACTGAGACAGACCCAAGTAACCAGATGAATGACCATATTGCTAATTGCTCGATCCTAGACGCTTTACGCCTTTGCCTCTCAATCAGGCCGCATCCAATTTCGCAGGTACAAGTAGAATATCGTAAGAATTCATAGGGACGCAAGCTATATCTGCTGCATGTGGAGCCATTTGATTCAGTAATGCCACTCGATCAACTCGCCTACGAATGCATGACCAACTACCTGGCGCGCTTCTACGACCGCCAGCCCTTCACGCGGAACGGCGTCGACCATCCGGTCGTCGTCCATGCCCCGTCCAAGGCGCAGATTCACGATATCGACAGCCTGCTTGATCCCATGCCGCCCAGGCCGGAAGCGCGTGATTTCGCCGTCTACGATTTCAGCTACCTGCACGACCTGCAGAACGCCAAGCCCGCGCTCTACAACGGGACGACCTTCACTATGAAGCGGCTCCAACTTAATCCGCTGAAGCTGCGCGGACAGATCGGCCGCTACTACGACATGCTTGCCACCTGCGCCGCCTTCGAGCGCGAAATGCGAGACGCCGCCGAGCAGGGGCGATTGCGCGCGCCATTGCGTTCGGCTTATCACCGCCATGCGCCGCCCGCCGAAGCCCTGATCCGCGGGGAGAAACGCAGCGCCGCCATCGGCATCGGCGTCTTGACCGTCTTCAACGATGGCGAGACCTATCGGGCGATCCTGGCGCGCCGCTCGGAAGCGACCGCTTTCGACAGCGACATGTTTCACGTGCTGCCGGCCATGATGTTCGCGCCGACGACAGCGACATTCGCCGACCCGCGCGAGTGGAGCCTCCGGCATCAGATCATGCGCGAACTGCTGGAGGAGCTCTTCGGCCTGCCCGAAGAACGCGAGCCGCCCCGCTGGGATTTCTTCACCGAACATCCCGCGCTGCGATACCTGGAAAGCCTGATTGACGGCGGAAAAGCCCAGCTCCTCGCGACTGGCCTCATCCTGAATCTCTTGACGCTGCGCCCGGAAATCAGCGCCCTGCTCTTGATTCACGACCCCGCCTGGCAGGCCCGCGTATCGGCCGCCGACAGCGATATGCCCCTCGTGACCGCCGACGAAACCCGCGCCGACAGCCTCGTAATGGCGCCGATCGACAGCGACGCCGCCTTCCTTTCGCATTTCGCGCCGGACCTTCACCTGTCCATGCCGGCGCAGGCCAGCGCGACCCTGTGGCTGGGCATTGACGAAGCGCGCCGCCTAATCATAGGCGCCGGCTGAGCGCTGCCGCCCGCCATGCCATACGCGCGCGGGATAGGTTAAAATCGGGGCGGACGGAACGACAGACGAACGACATTCAACCGCCGTCTTAGGAAGAAAGGACGAGATCATGCCGGCAAAAGGCGACCTGGCCCCCGACTTTGAATTGCGGAACCAGCGTGGCGAACCTGTCAAGCTGAGCGACTTTCGCGGCAAGAAGGTATTGCTCTTCGCCTATCCAAAAGCGGCGACGAAAGGCTGCACCGCGCAGGCTTGCGGCTTCCGCGACAATTTCGCGCAGATCGCAAGCGCCGACGCCATCGTGCTGGGCTTGAGCCCGGACGAGCCGGCAGCGCTCGCCAAGTGGATCGACGCCGAAAACCTGCAATACGACTTGCTCAGCGACCCCGAGCACCGGGTGCTGGAGGCTTGGGACGCCTGGGGCGAAAAGTCGATGTATGGCAAGAAGTACATGGGCGTCATTCGCTCGCACTGGATCATCGGAGAGGACGGCGTCGTGCTGGACGAGCAGCTCAAGGTCAGCCCCAAGAAGAGCATCGAAAAAGCGCTGAAATTCCTGGCGAGCGCTTAAGCCGCCCAGCGACAGCGCGATATGAAGCGCCCGCCTCCAAGCTCGCGTGGAGGGACCGCCCGCCGCGCGCCTTCACACGTCGACCGCCTCCGCAGCGGAAACCGCGCCATGAAGGCGCCCTTCGTCTGGGCGCTGGTATTGGCATGCCTGGTGTCGGCTTGCGCGGCGGAGGAAGCGGCGCCGCTGACCGCTGACGACACCGGGCGGGCGCGCTCGGACATCGTGTACATGACGCCGACCGCCGTGCCGACGCTGGTGCCAACGGTCGCGCGCGTCCTGCCGACAGCCACACCCGCGGAGCTGGAAGAGTCGCGGCCCGCCACCCCGGACGCCCTGGCCTGCGAAGACGCCTTGGAAGCCCACTACGCAGCCGCCAGCGACCGCTGCCTCGCGGGCCCGAAGGGTCAATTCTGCAGCGGCGGCGGACCGCCAGCTATCGAACCGGACTCGGGGCTCTTGGACGCGCCCGGCGCCGCGGCCGATGCGGCGGTGATTGACGCGCTGCACAGCCCGGCTCCGGCTGAAGGGCGGGCCGGCGGCCTGGTCTGGCTGCGCCTGGACGAAAGCCTGCTGGCGAACGCGCTGCTGATCGGCGATCTGCGGATTCACAACCGGGTCGCAGCTGACAGCGGCTATCGCAAGTGGCGATCCTTCACCGTGGAAAGCGGCGCCATGCCCTCCGACTGCGAGGCGGCGCCACAGCTCGGCGCGTTGGCGCTGCAAAGCGTTTATGGCGGCAGCGCGCTTCTGACGATAAACGGCGTCGCGGCCGAAATCAACGGGACGCTGATAGTCGTTACGCAGAGCCAAACCACCAAGTTCATCGCCATCGAAGGGCAAAGTCGGCTTGTCGCCTATGGGAATACGGTTGTTTTGAAGGTCGGGCAGCAGCTGAACCTGCGCTATGAGGCCGGCGACTGGACCAAGCCGGCGGAATTGCCCGGCACGCCGACGCTGCTTGATTACGACTTGATAAAGGCGCTGCCGGTGACGCTCTTTGACCGACCGCTGCCGCTTCCACAGCCCGGTTACGCGCAGACCCAGGGCGGCGTGAACATGCGCGCCGCGCCCGATATCGAAGCGCGCCTGCTGTTTCAGGTGCCGGCCGGCGAAACCATGAGCGTGCTCGGCATCAGCGTGGATCGCGCATGGCTGCATATTCGCCTGGGCAATGGCGAGACTGGCTGGATGAGCGCGGAACTGCTGGCGCGCAATCTGGGCGAGATCGAGCCGGTTTACGATTCGACGCCGGCGCCGCCCCAACGATTTGGCGTCTATGCCGAGCTGGCCACGGTCAACGTCCCGGCTGGCGGCAACCTGCGTGAAGCGCCCGATACCGCCTTTCGCGTCAAGCGCACCATTCCCTTTGGCATGAAGCTCAAATTGCTGGCGCGCAGCCCCTACAGTCCCTGGGTCAAGGTCAGCGCCGATGGCGAAAGTGGCTGGATGGCGCTCTTCACCCTGGAGACCAAGTCGGTGATAAGCTCCTTGCCGATCGACTACAGGGTCCCGCTGCCGCCACGCGCCACGCCAACGCCTTCCTTCAGTTATGGCGGCGGACACGCCTACCCCGACCCCGATGGCGGCTATTAGCGCGCGTCCACTTGAATGGTCGCCAGTTTTATGCTGTCGCCGACCGGCTCGCCGCTCTCGTCGCTGACGCCGGGACGATAGCCGTTGCCGCAGTCATCAGCGGGCATCAGCGCGCAAGTGTATAAGCCGATGATCAGGTCGTAGTCGCCGGCCGGCAGACGCTTCGGGATTTCCAGCGCGTAGGCGTCAAAGACATAGCCGCCAGGATGCCACCATTCGCTGACGGCGCGGCCGCCGGGATGCAGCTTGTCCACTTGGGCATGGGGAGGTCCGCCGCTGGACAGATGCAAGAAACTGGAGAAGTCGATGTCGCCCTCTTTGAGCGCGCGCCAGTAGGCATTCACCGTGAGCGTATCGCCCGGCCGAAGTCGCTCGGCGCTGATATCGTAGCCGAGCAGCTGAAAGCGATCGTCGAGCGTGAAACGGCGCTGGACTTGCGCTGGCAGCGCCTCTCCCGGCGGCGAATGCAGCCAGGCGACGCCTTCGCGGAAGGTGAATGCGAAGACCAGCAGGGCGAGGCCCCCGCCCGTCAAGACGCCCAAGACCTGCGTTCGCGTCAGTCGCGGCGCCGTCCAATAGGGTCGAGTCGTCTCGGCGCGCTTCCTCAGCCGCCAGACGATGAACAGCAGAACGAGCGCGGCTGCCATTGAAACCGCGGCCGCCACATCGCGCGCGGGCGTCGAGCCCAGAAAAACGCGCAGGCTGTAGTCGCCGGCCGGCGCCGCCACCGTGATCAAGCCGTGATTCGCCGACGGCTCGACATTCAGCGCGCGCCCATCCGCTTCCGCCCGCCAGCCCAGCCAGTAGAAGCTGTAAATCTCCGCTTCGAAGCTTTCGCTCGCGCGGATGCGCCAGCTCAAAGCCTGCGGCGAATTGGCGACGAACTCAGCCTGGACGCCCGCCGGCAAGCTCGCGCGGTTCAGCTTGTCAATCGGGTAGCCATCGGCGTAATCCACGAGCAGATCCAAGGTCGGCGCTGGCGTGGTATGCGCGTCTCGCGGGCGGAATTCGTCGGTGAAGGTCGTGCCCAGCTGTCGCCCCGCCACTTCCTCCGCGTGATAGGCGCCCAGTGACGTATCCAGCTGCCTGTGCCGCCATTCGGGCACGTAGAATAGCGGGAAGGCGGTCGCGATTGGCAGCGCGATGACGAGCGCGATCAGGCTGAGCTGATGACGCGCGCCCAGCCGAGCCAGCCAGAAGCCATTCATGCTGGCGACGATTGCCAGGCAGGCGGCGGCTGGCCCGAGAAGACGCCAAGGAAACTGCAAGAATCGCAGCGGGCGCAGACCGGCCCATGCCGACGCCGAAGCGGGCGTCATCAGGAAGATCAAGGCCAGCGCCAGCAAGCCAAAAAAGAGGGCGCCGAGGAAGGCCTGTGGATGACGCGTGCGATAACCGCGGGCATAAAGCGCCGCCCCGCCCAACGCGCCCGTCAGCGCCGCGATCCATTGGGCGACGCCCAGAACCCGCAGCTCGCGCAAGCCGTTGATGGCGCCGGCGTCGTGGATTGGCGGGCTCGCGAGCAGATCGCCGAATCGCGCGAAGTTGCGATGATAATCGAGCAGGCCGCTGGCGGTGAGATTCTCCAGATGAACCGAGTCGCTCTCCAGCAGCACCGGCAGCCAAAAGCTGGCCGCGAGCATGATCCCCAGCAGCAGCGCCAGCAGCGACAAGAGGGCCGATCGCGGCGTCAGTTGGCTGGCTTCGCGATTGAAATGCTGGGTTGCCGTCTCGAACAGCAGCCAGGCGATGCAAATCCCGGTCAAGGTCAGCGCCATCAGGTTGTGCGCGTTGATCAGCGCCGCTTGCAGCAGCGCGACCGCGAGAAAATTCAGTCGTCCGGGTTTGTCTCGCAGCGCGTCCACCCGCCACAGCAAACAGGGAAAGAGGGCGAAAGCGAGCAATTCGGGATAGGCGCCGCGGGCGTAGGTTTCGGTGAACATCAGGTAGGGGCTGTAGACGTAGAGCAAGCCGGCGATGACCGCGCCCAAGCGGCCACTGCGCCGCCGACAGAAGAGATACATGCCGCCGACGCCCGCCAGCAGAGCCCCGAGCAGCAGCCAGCGCAAGGCCTCTAGCGCGCCAAAGCCCAAGCCAAAACGCAAGACGCTCGTGAGATAATAGGTCAAGCTGGCGTAGAAATGAAACAGGGGCGAGCCATAGCCGAAGTAAAAGCCCTCCGCCCAGCTGGGAGCGAGCAGACCGTGCTCCCAGCTGCGCCACATCTCGGCGGCCCGAAAGCTGTGATAAAGAACGTCCGTCCCATTGGGCAGGCCGGGATTGCTCGCCAGCGGCACGATGTTGAAAAGGCTAAGCAGCAGGACGAGCGCCAGCCCGGGATCGTGGCTATGCCGTATTCGCGCGCTGCCGAGAAACTGCACCCGCAACCTCGTCTGACTGCTTTGACCGCTGGTCGCCGGCGCGGGTTCTGCCCGCGGGGAAACCGGCGCACAAGTATACAGCGGGGATCGCTCGCCTTCAATTTGCGATGAGGATAGGAGTGTCTAATTTGGTGGACTTCGCAAATCGGCCCCCAACCCCCGGCCCCTCCCGCCATCTCTATGGCGGCCATCCCCAGAACGATGGAAGGGGAGACTTGCAACGATTTCGCGCGTCTTAAGCCCCTCCCTCTTTATGGGGGAGGGGTTTGGGGTGGGGTTGAAGAATCGTATCGCCACTGCAATCGACACTTCCTGAGGAACCCGGCGGAGCGCGAAAAACCGCGCCAGGCGCGAGCGCCTTTGAAATGACGATTCGCGCCTTTCGATGTATATTTATGGCGTAGACAGAGCCCGGATGGAGGCGAGCGGCGATGGCGGACAATCAAGCGCAGAGCGAAACCAGTTATCGGCGGCGCATCAACGCCTGGGCGATGTACGACTGGGCGAATTCGGCATTTGCGACGACCATCCTCGCCAGCCTGCTGCCGATCTATTACAGCACGGTGGCCGGCAGCGGGCTGCCAAGCGAGGCGACCGCCACCGCCTACTGGTCGCTGACGATCAGTTTCTCGCTCTTCGTGCTGGCGATCCTGTCGCCGATCCTCGGCACGGTCTCCGATGTTATGCGCAGCAAGAAGCGCTTCCTGGCGCTCTTCGTGGGCGGCGGCGTGATCGGCACGGGCTTGCTGGTTTTCGTCAGCACGGGCGATTGGCTGCTGGCGTCGCTCTTTTTTGTGCTGGGGCGCATCGGCTTCGGCGGCTCGATCATCTTTTATGACGCGCTGCTGCCGCATGTCGCCCGGGAAGAAGACCGCGACTGGGTATCGACCCGCGGATACGCGCTCGGTTATCTGGGCGGCGGCATCTTGCTGGCGATCAACGTGGCGATGTATCTGTTCATCCCCGACAGCGTCTTTGAGAACGCCGGCATCCGCCTGTCCTTCCTCAGCGTCGCGATTTGGTGGCTGGTTTTCTCGCTGCCGGTGCTGCGCCGCGTGCCCGAGCCGCCAGCGGTGACCGCGACTCTCAAACGGGGCGAGACCGTCCTCGGCGTCAGCCTGCGGCGGCTGCGCGAGACCTTTGGCAATATCCGCAAATATCGCGAGCTTTTCAAGTATTTGGTGGCTTTTCTCATTTACAACGACGCCATCGGCACGATCATCGCGGTCGCGGCCATCTATGGCGCGGAGCTGGGCTTCGGCCTGGAAGAGCTGGTGCTGGCGATTCTGATGGTGCAATTCGCCGGCATCCCCTTCAGCATCATCTTTGGCCGGCTGCCCGCCCACAACGACGAACGCGCGCCCTTCTACCTGGCTTTCATCCTGATCAACGCCATCGCCCTGCCGGTCCTGGGCTTGGCGCTGGCGCGAAGTCTGCCGGCCGAAATCAGCGGCGCCCCGCCCCAGCCCTACGTCGCCGAAGGCGAGTTCCTGGGCGAGGGCGTGTACGAAGCCGGTTCGGACGCGCTGACGCGCATCGGCGACTGGAGCGAATTCACCGTGCCCGGCGATCAGCTGGTCGGCGAGGGCCTCATGGGGCAGCTGACCGCGCTGCTAACGGGCGTTCCCGACGATCTCGCCTACGTCCAGAGCGACGACCCAGCGGGCGCACAGGCCTTCGCCTTCAATGGCAAAGACCTGAAGCTGACCTATCGCTTATCGCCCGATGGCGGCGTGATTGGCTTCAATCTGGATGGCGACGCGCTGCTCGATGAAAGCGGCGAAGCGATGCGGATCGACACATATAACAAGACCATCCGCTATGGCGAAACGGCGACCATTCCAATCGCCGAAGCGGGGCGGCGCCAGCTCGAAATCGTCAACGTTTCCGGCGACAGCGAAGACGCGCGCGGCACGGTCATCGCCCTCTCGCAGATTGAGGCGCTGCCACCCGCCCGCCAGAGCAGCCTGCCGACGATCGCCGCCATCATCATCGTTTTTGAGATCATCGCTGTCGTGGCCGCGCGGCTGCTGCGATCGCGCTTCGTCGGGCTGTCAAACCGGCTGGATACGCGGCGCAGCATCCTCCTGTCGCTCTTCGTTTATTGTCTCATCGCCTGCTGGGGCTTCATCCTGGAGGCGACGGTCGAATTCTGGATGCTGGCGCTGATGGTGGCGATGGTGCAGGGCGGCAGCCAGGCGCTTAGCCGCAGCCTCTACGCCAGCCTCTGCCCCACGGCGAAGAGCGGCGAATTCTTCGGCTTCTACAGCATTATGGAGAAGTTCGCCTCAATCATTGGTCCGCTGATTTTCGCCTTCGCCGGCATCGTCTTGGGCAGCAGCCGTCCCGCCATCCTTAGCCTGATCCTGCTTTTTGCGCTCGGCGGCTACCTGCTCAGCCGCGTCGATATCGCCGCGGGGCAGCGCGTCGCCCGCGAAGAAGATGCCGAGCACGGCCTCGTCCGCGCCTGAAACGGGGTGAATTAATCGGTCAAGTTCGTCGCTTCGCCGTAGGGACGACATCAACGCTTCGTTGTAAGGGCGCCATACCATGTCGCCCGCCATGCCTGATTTTCAGATGCGGGCGACCCAATGGCTCGCCCCTACCGTGTCGGCGCGCCGCTGTGGCGAAATCCAGACTCCCGCGTTCACTGTTCACGCGAAAATGCTATACTAAGCTCGTGGAAAGATTCGATCGCGGGAGCGGAATATATGCCAACCATCGGCCAGGCGGCGCCCGATTTTGAACTCATGAATCAAGATGGCGCGCCGGTGCGTCTCAGCGACTTTCGCGGTTCGCCCGTCATCATCTTCGCCTTCCCCAAAGCCAATACGCCGGGCTGCAACAATCAAGCCTGCTCCTTCCGCGACGCCTTCCCGCGGATCGAAGCCCAAAGCGCCGTCGTGCTCGGCGTCAGCTCCGACAGCGTTGCTGATCTCGCGGGCTGGAAGCGGCGCCAGCGCCTGCAATACGACCTGCTCTCCGACCCCGATCACAAGATGCTGGACGCCTGGGACGCCTGGGGCTTCAATCTATTCATCATCAAGCTGCCAATCAGCGCGACGCGCTCCTACTGGGTCGTCGACGAGGCCGGCATTTTGGTCGACCAGCAGATCGGCGTGCGCCCCAAAGAAAGCGTGGACAAGGCGCTTGCGGCGCTTGAAGCGCTGGCCCCGGCCGGTTGACGGACTGCCACCGTTGCGATCCGCCCGCCCAAATGAAGGCTATGCCCCGCGCCAGCCACGCGAGTATCATGACGGGCGTCGTCAATCACAGGGCAACGGGATTCTGAGATGAAACTGCTTCTTATTGGCTTCGGCGTCGTCGGACAGGGATTCGCCGAGATCCTGCGCGACAAGGCGGCGGAGCTCGCGCGCGCGCACGATTTCGCGGCGGAGGTCATCGGCGTGGTCACCGCCAGCAAGGGCAGCCTGTATCGCTCGGGCGGGCTGGAGATCGACAGTCTGCTTGCGGCGGCCGCGGCTGGCAGCTTCGAGCGCTATCCCGAAGAGCCCGGTCTTCGGCGCGGCATGACAGCGGGCGACATGATCGCCGCCGGCGAGGCCGACGCCTTGATCGAAGCCAGCCCGACCAACCTGGAGACGGCGCAGCCCGCCCTCGGCCTATGCCATCAAGCCCTGGACGCGGGCCTGCATCTCGTTCTCGCCAACAAAGGTCCAGTCGCCCTGGATTACGCCAGTCTGAATGCGAAGGCGCGGGCCAAGGGCTCGGAATTGCGCTTCGAAGCCACGGTCATGGCGGGCACGCCAACGATGCAAATGGCGCGAGAGGGGCTGGCCGGCTGCCGGATTCATTCCGCCCGCGGCATCCTCAATGGCACGACAAACTATATCCTGACCGAAATGGAAAGCGGCATGTCCTACGACGCGGCGCTGGCGCAGGCGCAGGCTTTAGGCTACGCCGAGGCCGACCCCAGCGGCGATGTCGATGGCTGGGACGCGGCCGGCAAGGCGCTGATCCTCGCGAACGCGCTTTTTGGCGCCGATCTGCGCATGAGCGACCTGGACGTCGGCGGCATAAGCGCCATTAGCGCCAGCGATATCGCGGAAGCCAAGGCGGTGGGGCAGCGTTACAAGCTCATCGCCAGCGCGACCCCCGACGGCGGCGAGGTGAAGGCGATCCGCCTGCCCTGGGATAACCCCCTGGCCAGCGTCAGCGGCGCGACGAACGCCATCACGCTTTCGACCGACTTGCTGGGCGATATCACGCTGATAGGGGCCGGCGCGGGCCGGCTGGAGACCGGCGCCGCCATCCTGTCCGATCTCCTGGCGATCCAGCGCGCCACCCGCACAACTTGACAATTGGGCCGCAACCCGCCCCGCAATCATTCGTAATTCTAGGTAAATGCCCGAAAGTCGCTTTTGAAATGGCGTTCTCACTTATGCTATACTGGCTGCATTCAGCGGCGCGCATCGCCAAGTTCAGTTAGGGGATAATCCAAACATGCCATCGATTTTACAGAAGGTCCAAACGCTTTTCAGCGCCAACCTGCACGGGATGATTGACCGCGCGCTGGAGACGAATTCGCTGAAGGTCATGGATGAATACATCCGCCAGGTGGAGCGCAATCTGGAAGCGCTGGAAGATTCCGCCGCGACCGTTGGCGGCTCGGTGCGCACGCTCAAACGCAAGTATGAAGAATTCTCCAACCAAGCCGACAAGCTCGACCGCGATATCGACACGCTAATCCTGCGGGGCAAGGACGACCTGGCGGCGGCCGCGCAAGCCGAGCTCAACACCAAGCAGGAATTGGCGCAGGAATACTACGAACAGTGGCAGGCGCAGGAAGAGCAGTATCAGGGCATGCTGAGTATGCGCCTCAAGCTGGAGGGCCGCGTCACCACCATCAAGCAGGAACGCGAGAAAATGCGCTCCCTGCTCGAATTGGCCGAGACCAAGAAGGTCATGACCAAGACCCTGAAGAGCATGGACAAGCTCGACACCTCCGGCGATCAAGAGATCGACAGCCTGTTGGATTCCATCTATTCGCAGATTGACCAGGAAGACGCCCGCGCCGAGATGGCCAGCCGCAGGCTCACCGACCAGATTGAAGACACCGTCGGCATTGGCCAAGTCGAATTGCAGCTGGAAGAGCGCCGCCAACGTTTGCTTGGCGCCAGCTGAACGCGCCCGGTAGCGCCGTCTCGCAGCGTATAAGGCGCCATAGACGTTTCCGAGAGCGCTCGCGCGATTTACCGCCAGCGGCGTCATAGCGGGTCAGTCGGCGCCGCCCGCCGGGACAAGAGGACGATCAGAACCATGACAGTGAATACCGAAGCGCGGCAGAAGGTCTTTGGCACGCTTCTGGCCAACGCCCTGCTCCGCTGGGAAACGCTCGTCACCCTCATGGTCACGCTGATCCTCTTCCTCTTCGTGGGCGATGTCACGCTGCCCTTTATGGAATGGCAGCCCTGGTTCTGGCTCGTGCTTGGCGGCTTGGCGGAGACGGTGCTGGTGGCCTCTACGCTGGCCGACCCCGAAGCGACCGAGCAGGCATTGGCGGAAGACTTCGAACGCGAATACGACCTGCGCAACATCCGCAACCGCATCTCGCGCGAGCGGCTGCGCGACGCCTTCGAGTATCGCCGCAATATGCTGAAGCTGGCGGATGCCGCGCGCGGCGCCATGCGAACGCGGAAGCGCACTCTCATCAGCGACATCAACGACTGGATCGCCCACATGTACAACCTGGCGAACCGCATCGATTACTTTGAAGACAACGACTTGGCCGCCCGCGACTTGCAGCAGGTGCCGCGCAAAATCGCCGAAGTCAAGCGCCTGATCAAGAACGACGCCAACGAGCAGACGCGCCGCGACCGCATGCAGCAGCTGGAGCTCCTGCAAAAGCAGCTGATGAGCCTGGAAGCCAGCGCCCGCACAATCAAACGCGCCGAGATTCACCTCGAAAGCACTTTGTCGGCGCTGGGCACGGTCTACGCCCAGATGTCGCTGCTCGGCACGAAGGACACCGGCAGCACGCGGGGCCAGCGCCTGAGCATCGAGATCAAAGACGAGATCGACAAGCTGCAAGACACCATCGACGCCATGGACGAGGTGCAGTTCTACAGCCAGCGCCTGAGCGACGATTTCATGGACGCGCTGGCAGAGGCGGATGACGACGCCGACCGCGAACGCAGCGAGCAGCTGACGCGCCAGCGACTGTCGACGGAAACTGGCGATGAAATCGGCGACCTGGCGGCCGACCCCGTTGGCGACGAACGACTGACAAGCGCGCGATCGCGCTGAATCCCCGCCGCCGCATCCCTGTACATTTGCATCCGGCGCAACCACTGTTTGCGTTTTCGCGCTTTCCCGTTATGCTTCTCGCTCTGACGAAAGGCGACAAGGAGAAGGGTCATGTCGGCAATTCATTGGTTCGAGATTCCCGCCTCGGATTTCGAGCGCGCCCGCGGCTTCTACGAGACTGTGATGGATACGCAGCTCTTCATCAACGATCAGCGCGAGACGATGGGCAGCATGCTGGGCGTCTTCCCGCATGAGGGCGGCGTTGGCGGCTGCCTCGTGCATAATCCGCAGTTTGGTTATACGCCCTCGAGCGAAGGCGCGCTGGTATATCTGTCGGTCAGCGGCGATCTCAATGACACGCTGGGGCGCGTGGATGGCGCTGGCGGCGAGGTGCTGCTGCCCAAGACGGCGCTGGGCGAGAACGCCGGCGGCGGCTTCGTCGCCTGGGTCAAGGACAGCGAAGGAAACAAGGTCGGCTTCTATTCGGACGAGTAGCGCCTAATCGAAGGACTCGGCGATCGGCTCGCGTTTCTTCTTGCCGGGGATCAGCGCGCCCAGCCGCCGAACCAGACGCGGCGTTTCGCGCTCGATGTTGACCGTGTCCTCCAGCAGGTTTACCACGGTCGTCGCCAGGATCACCAGCGTCAAATACATGTAGGCGACCACGGCATAGGTCTCGACGTAGCGGAAGGACCGCCCCGACGAGGTCTTGGCGATCTGCGTGATGTCGCGGATGCCGAGGAATGCCAGCAGCGATGAATCCTTGATCATCGCCACGAAATCGTTGCCCAGCGGCGGCAGCACGTTGCGGAACGCCTGCGGCAGAATGACCGAGCGCATCGTCTGCCAGTAGGTCATGCCGACCGAATAAGCCGCCTCAAACTGCCCTTTTGGGATCGACTGGATGCCCGCGCGCACCGTTTCCGACATATAGGCGCCATAGGTGATCGCCAGCGCCACAATCGCCGTGCCAGCCGAGCTGCCGCGCCATATCAGATCGGGGATTTCCGGATTATCCGCCAGGTCGCGCAGGCTCTCCACGACGCTGGTGTTGATCAGGTCGCGCAATGCCGGCACGACGATGAAGCCGGTGACCAGCAAGACGACCAGGATGGGGATGCCGCGCATGACGCTGACGTAGACGGTGCAGACGTTGTAGAGCCCGATGCGCAAGACGCGCGCGACGCCCTTGCGCCGCGATTCGCGCGATTGCGGCGCCGTCGGCGGGTTCGAGCGCACGATCCCGACGATGACCGCCAGCGTCAGCGCGCACAAATAGGACACGATGCTGACGAAGAGCGTCATGCTCACGCCTTCCATCAGCTGCTGAAAAATATTCGAGTAGATCTTGTCGGTGATGATGCTGATGGCCAACAGGCCGCCCAGGATCACCAGGAAGAAGATCCAGTAGGGCAAGGTATAGAAGCGCGCCAGACGCATCGCCCGCCCGCGCGATTCCGCGATGACCTCTTCCAAATCCGGCTCGGGGGGCGGCCTCATGATTCGTCCTTCGCGTCCAAAGTATGTGATAGCAACTAATGCAAACGCCAACCACCGAGTACACCGAGAGTGAAAAAAGGACTTTCTCTGTGCCTCCGTGGCAAATCTTTGTTTGACAACTTGCTTAAATTTGCCAGAATCAGAGAATACAAGATGGGACAGAGCGCGCCCTGCCCCATTCTGTCGCGCGTTATGGCGCCTCAGCCGCCGAACCAGCGCGCGTTGATCTTGTCCAGCGCGCCGTCGGCATTCATGCTGGCCAGCGCCCGATTGATTGGGTCGATCAGATCCGAGCCTGGCGTGAAGACGAAGCCGAGCTCGCCCCGCGTCAATGCCTCCGGCAGCAGCTTGACCGCGCTCGCATGGACGCCGCTGTAACCCTGCCCGGCGTATTCATCCACGACCACGGCGTCTACTTCGCCGGCCAGCAGCGCCCTCATCGCTTCGCCGAATTCGCCGTAGCCCCGCGTCCGCCCGGCCCCGACCAGCTCGACAGCCAAGGCGTGGTTGGTCGTATCGGCTTGCGCGCCGATGAGCGTGTCGCCGGCGACGAAACCCGCGAGCGAATCGAAGCGGTGGTCATCTTCACGCGCCGCCAGCCGTTCGCCCACTTGCATATAGGCATCCGAATAATCGACCAGTTGGGCGCGCTCCGGCGTGATCGTGATGCCATCGGCGCCCATGTCATGCTCGCCGCGCGCGATCGCTTCCAGCATGCCTTGCCAGGGCGTCGTGACGAAGTCGGGCTCGCAATTCAGCCGGGCGCAGATCTCTCGCAGAACGTCATAATCCCAGCCGATGCCCGCGCCGCTTTCGCCATCGATGCCGTTGAAGGGCATGAAGGCGTTTTCGACCGCCACCGTAATGCGCCGACCGCCCAGGTCCGGCAGTCAGCCGCCGAACCACTTGGCGTTGATCGCCGCCAGCGCGCCATCCTCAACCATGGCGGCCAGGGCCTGGTTGAAGGGCTCGATAAGCGGCGAATCGTGGGCGTAGATGAAGCCGAGCTCATCCGACACCAGTTCATCCGGCAGCAGCCTGATGTCTTCCGCATTGACGCCGACATAGCCTTGGCCCGCCACGTCGTCAATGACAACGCCATCGACATCGCCGGCGATCAAAGCCTGCACGGCGAAGCCAAAGGTCTCGAAGCCAACCACGCGATCCGTGCCGACCAGCTCTTCCGCCAAGATGTAGTTCGTGGTCGCGACTTGCGCGCCGATCACGAAATCGCCAGCCGCGAACTCGACGGCGTCGGCGAAGCGGTCGTCATCAATCTGAACCATCAGCCGTTGGATCGTGCTCATATAGCCATCGGAGAAAGCGACGACTTCCTTGCGCTCGTCGGTGATGGTGATGCCACCCGCCGAGACGTCGTATTCGCCCTTGGAGATGGCGATAATCAAGCCTTCCCATGCCGCTTCGATGTATTCCGGCGCGCAATTCAGGCGGGCGCAGATCTCGCCAATGACATCGTAATCCCAGCCCATGGCTTCGCCGCTCTCGTCGATGAAACTGAAGGGGATGTAGGCGTTATCGACCGCGACGACCACCGCGCGCCCGCCCAGATCGGGCAGCGTCATCGCGTCGGCTTCGCCATCGCCCAGCCACTTGGCGTTGATCGCGGCCAGCGTGCCATCCTCGCGCATCGCCGCCAGCGCCGCGTTGAAGGGCGCGACCAGGTCCGACCCTTGCGGATAGATGAAGCCCAGCTGCTGCTTGATCAGGTCGTCCGGCAAGAGCTTGATTTTGTCGGCGTTCAAGCCGGTGTAACCCTGCCCGGCGACATCGTCAATGACCACGGCGTCAATATCGCCGGTGATCAGCGCCTGAACCGCCAAGCCGAATTCGCCGTAGCCGACGATGCGGTCTTCGTTCCCGCCTAATAGCTCGGAGGCCGCGATGTAGTTGGTGGTCGCCACCTGGACGCCGATGACGAAATCGCCGGCGACGAAATCAGACGCGTCCGCGAAGCGGTCTTCGCCAACGCGCACCATCATGCGCTGGATGACGTCGATGTAGCCCTCGGAGTAATCGACGATTTGAGCGCGCTCTTCGGTGATGGTGATGCCATCAGCCGCCATATCGTACTCGCCATTGGAGACGGCGACGATCAGCCCTTCCCAGCTGGTCTCGATGTATTCGGGCACGCAGTTGAGCCGGGCGCAGATCTCGCCCAGGGTGTCATAGTCCCAGCCTTCGCCTTCGCCGGTCTCTTCGTTCAGCACGTTAAAGGGCGGATAGGCGTTCTCCACCGCCACCGTCACCGTCCGCCCGCCGAGATCGGGCACGTGACCATCCGCCAGCGCCGCATGGGGGAAAACCAGCAGCGCCAGCACCGCGAGCAACAGGATACGCATAAGGGATTTCATTTATAGCCTCCCAAGTTCGTTGTATCGGCAATCGAATCAGAAATTCGCACGACATATAGTCTAGCACTTTATCCGCCGATGTCCTAGCGAATTGACATTCTGGACTCGGCGACTATTATCAAGTGAGATCGACGTGACCAAGCTTATGCCACGGACTGAAAGACAATGACCGTTTCCCATTGGCAGCGCGCCGAACAGACCGAGCGCGAAATCGACTTCCTGGTGGTTGGCGCCGGCCTCGCCGGGGGCGCCGCCGCCTTCTTCGCCCGCCAGGTCCATGGCCGCGACGTGGTCGTCACCGACGCCCGCGATGTCGGCTTGGGGGCCAGCGGCCGCAACGCCGGCTTCATGATCAGCGGGCTCGATACCTATTATCACCGCGCGATTGAAGAATATGGTCATCAAGTCGCGCGAGAAGTCTGGGGCATGTCGCTCCAAAGCTTCGCCCATTGGCGCGAGTTCATCGCAAAGAGCGACTTCGACGTGCCAATCGACAACGGCGGCTCGCTGCTGCTGGCGGAGACGGAAGAAGAGGCGAAGGAACTGGAATGCGCCGCCCGCGCGCTCGAGGCTGACAAAATCGAGATCGCGTATTACAGCCGCGACCCGCTGGGACGAGGCTACTTTGCCGCCATTGAGCAGCCGCTGGACGCCGGCGTGCAGCCCTACCTGCTGGTGAAGACGGTGATGGCGCAGAGCGGCGCCGAGCTCATCCCCAACAACGAGCTCTATCGCCTCGAGCAGGAAGACGATGTCGTGCGGGTTTACACGCGCAAATTCGTCTTCAAGGCGCGTTACGTCATGCTCTGCACGAACGCCTGGTCGCCGATGATCGACCCCTATTTCGTTGGCAAGGTGCTGCCCATGCGCGCGCAATGCCTGGTCACCGAGCCACTCGATCGCGCGCCCCTGCCCTATTGCGGCTACAGCGATTACGGCTATATGTATTACCGAACAACCTTTGACGGGCGCTTCCTGCTGGGCGGCGGGCGGAAGCAGCATCAGGACGAGGAAAACGACACCAGCGAAGATCGGCTGAACCCCAAGGTGCATGCCTTCCTCGACCGCTATCTCGAAAAGTATTTCCCCGATGTCGACAAGCCGGTCGCGCATCGCTGGAGCGGCATCATGGGTTTCAGCGGCGATGGATTGCCATTGGTGGGGACGCTGCCGGGCAAGCCAAATGTCGGCTTCGCTGTCGGCTTCACCGGGCATGGCTTGGCATTGGCGGCCGCCACAGCCGAGCGCGCGGTGGAAAAGCTCTTGACTGGCGCGCCCGCCGGCGCCGTCGATGTCGCCCGTTTTGACTAGCGCCCCGGTCACCACTCGGCGACGGAGCCGTCTTTTCGCCGTAGACTGGGGTTGCGCCAGCGGAAGTCGTGGTCCGAGGCGGCGCGGATCTTCGCTTCGTCCAGCGTGATGCCCAGTCCGGGCGCAGTCGGCACATCGACATAGCCATCTTTGTAGGCGAAGACTGAGGGATCGGCCAGATAATCGAGCAGGTCGGCGCTGCGGTTGTAATGAAGCCCCAGGCTCTGTTCCTGGATGAGGGCGTTATAGGCGACCGCGTCCACCTGGAGGCAGGCCGCCAGCGCGATGGGGCCCAGCGGGCAATGCGGCGCCAGAGCGACATCGTAGGCTTCCGCCATCGCCGCGATGCGAAAGACTTCTGAAATGCCGCCGGCGTGCGAGACGTCCGGCTGAATGATGTCGACGCTGCCGGCCGCCAGGATCTCCTTGAAATCCCAGCGCGAATACATGCGCTCGCCCGTGGCGATCGGGATCGACGTAGAGCGCTTGAGATCGAGCAGCGCTTCGTTGTGCATCGGCAGAATCGGCTCCTCGACGAACATCAAGTGATAGGGCTCGAGCTCGCGGATCAGCATCTTCGCCATCGGTTTATGCACCTTGCCATGAAAATCGACGGCGATGCTGAAATCGTTCCCGACCTGCGCCCGCACAGCCGCCACCCGCGCCACTATCTCGTCAATATGCTGGAAGCTGTCCATGTAGTGCAAGGCGCTTGAAGCGACCATCTTGACCGCTTTCAAGCCTTGGTCCTGTTGCCGCTGCGCCGCCGCCGCGACCTCTTCCGGGCTGTCGCGAGCGATGCCGGCGTAAATCTGCACGCGGTCGCGCACTTTGCCGCCCAGCAAGTCATAAATGGGAACGCCGTGATATTTGCCTTTGATATCCCAGAGCGCCTGATTGACGCCGGCAATCGCGCTCATCATCACCGGCCCGCCACGATAGAAACGGGCGCGGAACAGGGTCTGCCAGATGTGTTCAATCCGCCGCGGATCGCGACCGAGCAGGTAATCCGACATATCTTCCACGGCGCCGCGGACGGTGCCGGCTTGGCCTTCGACGATCGGCTCGCCCCAGCCTTCCAAGCCGTCATCTGTCGTCACTTTCAAAAAGAGCCAGCGTGGCGGGACGGTAAAGAGCTCCAACGCGCTGATTTTCATGTAGCCGCCTCCCTGTTCAAATGCGCCAAATCCATTTTTCAATTATAATGCCAATTGAAATTGGCTTGACGCATCTGTAGAAAGGCACGCTCCCTTGAACCGAACGAGCGGGCTCTTTTCCCGGCGACTGTTGGTTCTCGGTCTGTCCATCGCCATGCTCTTCATCGTCGGCAAGCTGCCGGTATTGGCCGCGTCGACCGACGAGCAGGCGGCCGACGTAAATCCCTTCATCCCGCTGATGCTGGCCCTGGGCGTGATCCTGCTGGCCTCGCGGGCCGGTGGCGCGGTCGCACGCCGCCTGAATCAGCCGCGCGTCCTGGGGCAGCTGATCGTCGGCCTCATCCTCGGCCCCACCGTCCTGGACATGCTGCACTGGGGCATCCTGCAGGGCGTCGACTTGCAGCATACGATCAAAGAATTCGCCGAGCTGGGCGTGCTGCTGCTGATGTTCAACATCGGCTTGGAGGTGCATCTCAGCGAGTTGGTGAAAGTGGGCAAAGTGGCGGTCTTCGCTGGCGTTTTGGGTGTGGTCGTGCCAGTCGTTTTCACCGTCGTGGTGGCGCTGCCGGCCGGCTACGACATGATGCCCGCGCTCTTCGCCGGCGTCACGCTGGCAGCCACCTCCGTCAGCATATCGGCGCAGGTCCTGCTGGAGCTGGGCTACCTGCATACAAAAGAAGGCAACGCCTTGCTCGCCACCGCCTTGATTGATGACGTGCTTGCCATTCTGGCGGTCTCGCTGACGCTGGTGCTGGCCGGCGCGAGCGCGGCCGGCGAAGGCGCGGATTACGGTCAGCTGCTCGTCATCGTCTTGCAAATGGCGGGATATATCGCCGTCGCCTTCCTGCTGGCTTGGCACGTTCTGCCGCGGCTGATGCGCATGATCCAGCAAAAGCCCCATCTCTCGCAGGCTTATGGCATTCCGATTTTCGCCTTGGCCAGCGCGCTGCTCTTCGGCTGGTCGGCGGAGTATCTGGGCGGGGTGGCCGCGATCACCGGCGCCTTCATTGCCGGCGTCGGCTTGAGCAAGCTGTCGGCCGGCATGAAACACGAGATCGAACAGACGATGAGCCACCTGGCTTATGTCTTCCTCGTGCCGATCTTCTTCATCGACGTCGGCTTGGAGACCGATTTGAGCGCCTTCCCGCTGCAGGCCCTGCCCTTCATGCTGATCCTGCTGGTGATGGCGGTCGTCAGCAAGGTGGCTGGCGCGGGAATCGGCGCGCGGCTTGGCGGCTTCAACCTGCGCGAATCGCTGCGGGTTGGCGTCTGCATGGTCTCGCGCGGCGAGGTCGGGCTGATCATCATCTCGATCGGCTTGTCCAGCGGCTTGCTGGATGGTGGCAGCGAACTCTACGCGTCGCTCTTCATGGTCATCCTGCTTACGACGGTGCTGACGCCGCCGATGGTGCGCTGGGTATTCCAAGGCAAGAATCAAGACGCGATCAACAGTCCTGCGCTGGCGGGCGCCGCGAGGGGAGACTGACCATGATGAAGCTGCTCATTCTTATCACATCCAACGTCGAAAACGGGCTGGACGTGGCCGTGCGCTGGCAAGAGGCGGGCGCGCCGGGCGTCACCATCCTCAAGAGCTTCGGCCTCCACAGTTTGCAGCGCAAGATGACGGGCGACAGCCTGGAAGTGCCTTTGCATATCGCCAGCTCCATGTCCAGCATGATGGCGTACGTGCTGCGCGAGATGGAACTGAACAATCATGTGCTGCTGTCGGTCGTGCCAGAAGACTTGGTCGAGACGCTCCTGGAAGAGGCGCGCGCGGTCATGGGCGACCTGCTGGAGCCGAATCACGGCGTCGCCTTCGTCGTGCCGCTGGACGAGGCGATCGGCGTGCGACAGCCAGATGGAGACGATGGCTAATACGCAGGCGAAAGACCGCGAATGGCAGATTTATCCGCCTTGCAGTCTTCGAATGATTGGACAATACAGTTCGGGGTCTTCTATCCCTTCGGAGCAGTAACGCTTCACCAGACTGAGCGTCGACTCGCCCAACTCGTTAGTAACAGCCCCATACCTCCCGAAAGGATCAAGGGCGCCCCTTACCCCGAACATAGGTTTCTTGCACTCCGATTCCTCTCGGTTTCTTGTAGATGCGTTATACACATACCCGGCTTCATGTCTATGAATGTGGCAAGCCTCATGGGCAAGGAAGACCGCTAATTCTAACTGATCGAAACGGGCGCTTAGCCCTTTCTGTTGAAAACCATTGCTGAGGCATGTTTCCAGGCTAACTTGTCTCTGGTACGTAAGCGCGTATGCCATGCAGCGCGCTGAATTCAAATCGGTGAATTCGATAACCTTGTCTATTCCGCCTATTACGTAGTGATGCCACTCCGGCGCTTCAAGCTCCATCCAATGCAGCGCCGCTTCAACTTGGCGAACAAACCCGCTCGAGCCCGCGATTGGCAGCGTCGTCGAGTTGACCCTTCCGGTTTTCGCCAACCAGCCCAGGTTGACCTTGAGCCAACACCAGTCCGCGCCTGCCGCTGTGTCAAGAACCTCGAAGACATCGCCCGCTTGAGCGTTCGCCACCACCGGGCTATTAGTGGAGGAGTCGGAGCGGATATTCATATTGCCAAAGACGTAGGCCCTGTCAGCCGGGAAGCAGCCTTGGAGAGTTGCGAGCGAGCTCGACGATTGGCTTGGGCGAAGCAATGAGAGCTCGCGCGGTACAGCGCTGAGCGCGCGGGGATTGTCAATCAGCCAGCCATCGCTGACTTGAATCCAGCACCAGGCGATACGCTTTGAACCGACGATTTCGAGCCGCTCCCCAGCGGCGGCATACCGGACGCGAACGCCTTGGTAACTGGGTTCATTCAATATGGCAATCTGGACCACGGGGTAAACCGCGTCAAGCGAAGAGCAAGCTTCTTCTGTGGCCTGCGCCCGAGACGCGGGAATCATCGCGCATAGCAAAAGCAAGAGTATCGCGAATGTAATCGGTCTCGTCTTCATTGATCGCCTCCAACTTTACAAGCGAAGATCTGCTCGCAAAGAACGCGAATTGAACTGTAGCGCGTTCGCAAGCCAAGTTCAAATTGCGCATTCCAGTTCCTGATTCCGTGTCCCCTTGGCCAAGCTGGCAATTCATAAGGCGACTCCTGCAACCGATTCGCGCTATCGTTGAAGCCAAAGACAGTCGTCAGGCAGAGGAATCACGAAATACTTTCTGCAAAGATCTTGCCAACATTCGACCCAACGCGCTCGCCACCCTGTTGTAGGCGCGCGGTCATGGGCGACCTGCTGGAGCCGAATCACGGCGTCGCCTTCGTCGTGCCGCTTGACATGGCTATCGGCGTGCGCAATCCAGACTCAGCGAAATAAGAGGAAAAGATCAATCTTTCTTGACAATCGCAATGTTGATCATTGCGTTCAACATTAAAAAATCTGTTAGCAGGTCGGAACAATAATTGACTGCCCCTGACTGACGCGAGTAGCGTTCAGATTATATTTGACAACACTTCTCGCCCACGCGGGATTGACCGCCAGAGTCGCCGCATGGCCGATCTTCCCGCATTCTTTTTCCTCATCCAGCCCCATATCGGCATAGTTGATTCCCGCTTCATAAGTGCGAATGTGGCAGGCTTCGTGCGCGAGCAAGCCAATCCACCACATTCGCTGTGACCAGCAGGTCGAAGCTACAAAGGTGCAGCCCGTGTGCGCCGATACCATTTTGCCGGGCGAGTGGGCGCCGCCAACGCATGAAGATGGATCGCCCGGGCGCGACGGCACTTCAACAATTCTATCCATGCCGCCAACAATATATTCATGCCACTCCGGCGCTTTATTCTGCACTAAGTCGAGCGTTGCTTCAATTTGCCTAATAAACACGCTTGATCCCTCGATTCGCGGTCTGGAGGCTGCAAGGTCGGAAGGTTGAGCCGAACTCGGGCATTGACTGTTTTGAAAATCCCAATAACCGCGCTCCCACTCGGCCTCAGTTCGGCATTGCCGATCCACAAAGCAGCAATTGTCAATTGCAGTCGAAGCGTTCGTGGCGGGCTCCGGTGACAATTCAACTGCCGGTTGCGCGGACGCCGGGCATTGATTGCGCTGATACGCCCAGTATCCGGCTTCCCATTCCCCGTCGCTGCCACACTGCCGGTCAACAAAGCAGCAGTTGTCGATTGGCGCTGTCGGCTCTTCGGAACTTGAACGCGCGGCGCTGTCGACTCGGCTGAAGTTGACCCAATCCGCCAACCAGACTTCGTTGCCGTTTCTATTGATCTTAAGCCAATTGCCCGACTTGCCAATCACATGCAGAATGCTTCCCGAAATCACAGTGTCAGCGACTTCGGCGTCCAGGCTTGGCGCGGCTCTCAGGTTCAAGCCTCTGTTTGCGCGAATGGCATATCCTTGAGCGGCTGACACCGCGCAAAGGACAAAGCCGGCGATTATCAGCGCAAAACATTTCGCTCTCACTCGCGACTCCCAGGCACAATTGATTCATCGAATGTGAGCATCATATCGCAAAACAGAAGGATCCGTAAGCGAACGACTTATTTGAAATCCAGCTGGCGCCGCGCGGCGCCCATTACGGGCAGGCCATCTCGCCCTTGAGCTTGCCGCGCTATTGATTATGATTAAGCGACAATAGGGAAGTAGCTCAATCGGCAGAGCAAGCGCCTTTGGAGCGCAAGGTTAAAGGTTCGAGTCCTTTCTTCCCTGTAGATTCAGCCCCCGTCCCCGGCCGCCAGTGATTACGCGGCGCCGCCCCTTGCCGAAGCGGCCTGTCTTCGCGAATCGCCTAGTTTTTCATCTCACCGACAAGATCGCCCAGCAACCCAATGCCAGCTTGCAGGTCCGCCAGCGGCACGTAGCTGAAGGAGAGCCGCAGATGACGCGCGCCTTGCTCGGGAATCACGAAAAATCCCTTCCCAGAGGCAAAATAGACGCCAAGTTCTTGCGCGCGCGCCTCCAGTTCGTCAACATGAACTGAGGCGGGCAGCCGCAGCCATACAAAATAACCGCCATCCGGTCGCGTCCATTCCACCCCGGCCGGCATGGACGCGTCCAGCGCGGCCAAGGCGATATCGCGCCGCCGCCGGTATTGCCCGCGCAGCCACTCGACATGCGCCGCCCAGGCCCCGCTGCGGCAGTAATCGGCGACCAGCGCGGCTGTGAACGGGTTTGCGCCCCCGCCCATGCGCAGCAAACCGCTCTCGACGAAGCCCGCGACCCGCTCGGCCGACGCCACCAGCCAGCCGAGTCGCAAGCCCGGCGCCAGCGTCTTGGAAAATGTGCCGAGGCGGATGACGTCCTCGCCGCCCGCCAGGTAGAAGAAGCTGGGCGGCAAATCGCCTTTGAAGCGCAGCGCGCTGTAAACATCGTCCTCGAGGATGACAAAGCCGAATTCGCGGCTCAGTTCAATGACCGCCAGGCGCCGTTCACGCGACATGGTGATGCCCGACGGATTCTGGAAATTGGGCACAACATAATAAAAGCGCGCGCTCTTGCCAGCCGCTTTCAGCGCGAGAAGCTCCCGCTCCAGTTCGGCGATGTCGATGCCGTCGTCGTCGATTGGCACAGCACGCATATCCAACTGTTGATCGCGGAATATATGCAGGGCGTCTCGATACGACGGCGCGTCCACCAAGACGGCGTCGCCCGGCCGCGCCAGATGCCGCGCAGCCCGGTCAACGCCCCAGGTCGAGCCGGCGATGATCATGAGGTTCTCGCGGCTGATATCGAGGGCTTCGGCGCGGTTCAGCCGCGCGACCAGAAAATCGATCAGCTGCGAGTTGCCTTGCTCGTCGCCATAATTCAGAAAGCGCTCGACCCCGCCCTTTTGCCAGGCGGCCGAAATGGCGCGCCCGAGCCCCGCGATCGGCAGCAAATCGGGCGAGGGATGACCGGCGAAGAGCGGGATGCTGCCGGCGACCACGCCCTGCGGAGTGGATTCCAGTCTCATCTATTTCGGAGTGGCTTCTGGCGGCAGCGGCGTGACATAGACGTTTTCTCCGCGCGCCTGCTGGAAGTCGGCTTTGGCGGAAGCTAAGGTATCGGGATTCGTCAAGAGCTCAAGGCCCGCCAGCGCCATCGTTTTGGCGGCGAAGATCATGCCCTTGGCGCCAATGCTCGAGCCGGACGACGCCACCGTCTGCCAGCTGTGCCCGGGCGTGCCCAGGGGCCAGCAAGTCGTCGTGATCTGGCCCGTCGGCGTGATCCAGCTGACGTCGGCGACTTCGGTCGAGCCACCCATGCGCGGCGGCGCCGGCGAATGCGGGAAGACCGCATCCCAGAGCGGGTCGTCCATCGCAGCCGGATCCAACTCGGCGCTGGTCGCCTTTTGCATCCAGTCGAAGCCGTTCCGCACCGAGCCCTCCGGGAAGGTCGCCTGCAGCTCGCGCGCGAATTGGCGTTCTTGCTCGCTGAAGGTCATGTCGTCGACCTCTGTCATCTTCTCGTAGAGCAGGCCGGAAATCACTTTATTGGGCAGAATATCGTAGCAGCCGGTGATGAATTCGATCTCGTGCCTCGTGCCGCTCATCAGCGCTGCGCCCCGGGCGATATCCTGCATCCAGCGATACATCTCCTCGACTTGTTCGCGCCGCGGCGCCCGCACGAAATACCAGACCTGGGCGAAAGCCGGCACGACGTTTGGCGCTTGCCCGCCGCTGGTGACGACGCTGTGAATCCGCGACTCGGGCGGCACGTGCTCGCGCATATAATTGACGCCGGCGTCCATCAGCATCACGCCATCAAGCGCGCTCCTGCCCAGCCAAGGCGACCCGCCGGCATGGGCGGCCACGCCATGAAAGTTCACCCTAAAGGAATTCATCGCCAGCGACGAGCCGTTAAAGGTGATGTTGGTATCGCCCGGATGCCAGGTGAGCGCCGCGTCCAGATCATCAAAGACGCCATCGCGCGCCATAAAAGTCTTGCCGACCAGGGTCTCTTCAGCCGGGCAGCCGTATAAGCGGATCGTGCCATCGATGCCGCCCCGCGTCATCGCCGCCTTCAGCGCCATGACCGACGCCATGCAAGCCGTGCCATAGAGATTATGCCCGCAGCCATGCCCGGCGCCGCCCGCTTCCAGCGCGGTCTTCCTGCTGCTTAGCGCCTGCGAGAGCCCGGGCAAGGCATCGTATTCGCCGAGGAAGCCGATAATCGGCGCGCCCTCGCCCCATTCTGCGATGAAGGCGGTGTCCATCCCGCCGGCGCCCCAGCTGATGGCGAAGCCGTCCGCTTCCAGCTTCTCCGCCAGCCGCCGCGACGCGTAGGTCTCTTGCAGCGCCACTTGCGGATGATCCCATATATCTTTGGCGATGTAACTCAATTCTTCATCATTTTCCCTGATGTGACTGAGAATGATGTCCTTGGCCTCCATAGCCGGTCTCCCTGTCCGTATCGGCGGTTTCGGGACGAGCTTAGCGCAGTCGGCCGCAATTTAGAAGAGAACGAAGACTTGGCGCTGTGGCGAGCGGCGAGCCAGGAAATCGCCGGCGCGGGCTGGTGGCAGCGTGTACGACGGGCGGAACGAGAGACGCCCCACAGGGCGCGGGGCGTCGGGGGACGGAAGAAATCTGCTTATAACAAGATTAGTTTACCGACTATAGCTTAACAGGCCGCAGGGTGGCTGTCAAGCGATTTTGACCAAAACCACGGGCTTGAATTTGTGCGTTTTTACTGAATCGAGCGGAATCGCCGGGCGCTGGCGAGCCGACAGTCACTTCCCGGCGCGGGCCAATTCGGGAGTTTTTCCTAGCGCCGCCAGCATCTCTTCGACCGTCGTGAACTTGACGCGGCTGCGCCCGCTGTCTGCGCCCCGCTGCAGCTCAATCTGGTCGAGGATCTTCCACTCGTCGAAAGAGATAAATGTCGGTTTCCGCGTCCGCGCCATCGCCAACACCGATTCGTCGCTGGTATCGCGCGGCTGCAGCAGCTGGCCCGCGGCCAAGTCTTCCAGCAGGCAGTTCGCCGTTTCGATGGCGTCGGGTTTATTCGTGCCGATGATGCCGCTCGGTCCGCGCTTGATCCAGCCGACGACATAATTGCCGGCCAGGCGCTCTTTGCCCTCGTGCCGGGTCAGCACGCGTCCGCGCTCGTTGGGGATCGTGCCCCAGCGGTCGTAAAATGGCACATCGCGCAGGGGCACGCCGCGATAACCGACCGAGCGGAAAACCATGTCGACGGGAATGACTTCAAATTGATCGGTCGCGCGGGGGCGCAGGCGGCCGTTTTCGTCCAGGTAGAGTTCGTTCTTGACGATCTTCAGGGCCTCGACTGCCCGCTCGCCGATGATTTCGCTGGGCGAGGCCAGAAAGCGCATGATGATCCGCCGCGACTTGCCGGTCAAGCCGCGATCGACATAAGACTGCAAAATTTTGACGTTGCGGATGGCGCTGCGGTCGCGCGCTTTTTTCAGGTGGGTCGCGCTCAGCTCGTCCAGCGACGCGTCTTCGCATTCCACGATGATATCGGCGTCAGCCATCTCGCCCAGTTCTTTGATTTCGGGGTTGGTGAAGGCCGCTTGCGCGGGACCGCGCCTTCCCAGAACATAGATTTCCTCGATTTCGCTTCGGCGCAGCGCGTCCAAGGCGTAATCGGCGATATCGGTGCCGTAGAGTTCTTCTGGCGTGCGCGCCAGGATGCGGGCCACGTCCATCGCCACGTTGCCGACGCCAATCACCGCCACCCGCTTGACGCCAGTCAGATCAAAATCGTAATCGTGATAATCGGGATGCCCGTTGTACCAGCCGACGAATTCCGTGGCGGCATAGCTGTTGGGCAAGTCTTCGCCGGCGATGCCCAGCCTGCGGTCGGTCTGCGCGCCAACGGCATAGATGATGCCGTGATAATGCTGGCTCAGGTCGAAGCGGCTGAGGTCGACGCCGAATTCGATATTGCCGAAGAAGCTGAAGCGTTCGTGCGAGGCGATGCGACTGTATAGCTTGGTGACCGACTTGATCTTGGCGTGGTCGGGGGCGACGCCGCCGCGCACCAGACCAAAAGGCGTTGGCAGGCGCTCGTACATGTCGACGAAGATCTGCGGGGCGCGCTGCTTCAGCAAATGGTCGGCCGCATAGAAACCCGACGGACCCGAGCCGATGATCGCCACTCGAATTCGCGAAGCGCTTGTACTGGAATTTGACATCGCGCCGCCTAGTCGCCGTCTTTCAATGGGATGACCAAGTCCTTGCGGAATGGCGTCAGCGACACGAGCTCGCCCTTGTCGTCAATCACAAAGAGGTCTTCCACGCGGACGCCAAAGCCGCGCTCAGGATAATACAAGCCGGGTTCTATGGTCAAGACGTTGCCGACCTGGCAGCGGTCGTCCTGGCGCAGATGCGAGATCGAGGGCCGCTCGTGAATATCAATGCCGACGCCGTGCCCCAAGCTATGCACGTAGCCTTCCATCGTGCTGGGATGCGACCGGGTCGTCGGATGACCGGCGCGCTCAAAGTGATCGAGAACCGCTTCCTGCATCAAGTGCGTCGGCTTGTTCAGGCTGTAGGCTTCGACGGCGATGTCAAAAGCCTCCATGACCCTGTCATAGGCGTCGCGGACTTCGGGCGGCGCGCAGCCAATGCACCAGGTTCGCGTCATGTCGTGATGGTAGCCGCCGCCCAGCTCGCGCGGGAAGAGATCGAAGACGATCGCCTGCCCCGTTCGCAGCGGCATATCAGCCTCGCCGCGGCTATGCGGGAAGCCGGCGTCTCGCCCTTGCGCGAAGATCATATTGGTATCTTCCAGGCCGCGGGCCATCAATTCGCGCCGAACCAGGTCCTTGACAGCGCCGATGGTGACGGGCCGCCCGTTATCGTCCACCAGAGCGTCGCCCGAGCGCCGCAAACCGGCGATGAAGTCCCAAGCCAGCGCCATCACCGCGTTGGTTCGTTCCGCCACCGATTTCAGGCGCGCGATCTCGTCGGCGTCCTTCGTCAGCATCGCCTCTTCGATCAGGGTCTTATCGGCTTCCGCCACGAACTCGTACCGAGTCAGTTCGGCGGTCAGCGCCTTGAAGAGCGCGATCGTCTTGTTGACCTGCCAGGCGCCATAGAGTCCGACTCGTCCGCCGCCCAAACCCAGCTTCCGCAGGACGTCCGACCAGTGCAGGACAGTCGCCTTGATGCCGTCGCCTTTCGCGTCTTTGTAGCGATCGTAGTAGCCGAGCGCGACATCGGTTTGCACGGCAAGCCCGGACTTTTCCGCCTCTTCCAACTCCATGCGATTGCAGACGAGCAGCGCCGGCTGGCCATGGACCTTGAAGATCGCGCCATGGGTGATATTGGCGCCATTGCTCAGGTAATAGCGCGCCGTGTTGAATTCTTCGCCACCGGTCACGATGATGGCGTCGAGTCGGCGTTCGCGCATCAGCCGATCCATATCTGATTTCATGCCAGCACTCCTTGAAAGCGGCGACAAAAGCCCGCTCGCGCGTCCGCCGGTTTATCCGGTATTCGGGGCGCTATTCAAACGATGGTGTCCAGAGCGGCTAGCAGATCCGCCTCCTGCTCGGGCAGAACCGTGCGCGGGTCCAGCAAGACGCGCTCGTTGGCGATGCGGGCGATCACCGGCGGGTCGCAAGCGCGCAGCCGGGTCAAGGCGCGATCGGGCGAGGCGCGCTTGATGGCGAGCAGAGCGCTGGGCAGGGTCGCGCCGGGCAAGCTGCCGCCGCCGATGGTCGATTCCCCGCGGACGACCGCGCCGCCGACCTTCGCCGCCCAGGTTTCGGCTGTCGCCGCGATATCATCCAGCGAGCGCGAGATCATGCGCCAGACCGGAATCTCGCTGATTGCGTCGCCGCGGCGATAATGCTCGAGCGTGGCGATCAGCGCGGCGTAGGTCAGCTTGTCGACGCGCAGGGCCCGGGTCAATGGATGCCGCTTGAGGCGCCCCACGACCTCGGCTTTGCCGGCGATGATGCCCGCCTGCGGCCCGCCGAGCAGCTTGTCGCCGCTGAAACAGACCAGATCGGCGCCGGCGGCGACGCTCTCTTGAATCATCGGTTCGCGCTCCAGCCCGAAGCGCGCCGTGTCGATCAGCGCGCCGCTGCCCAAGTCGTCGACCGCCAGCAAGCCCTTGGCGCGAGCCAAGCCGGTCAAGTCCGCCAGCGTTGGCTGCTCGACGAAGCCGATTTGCTTGAAGTTCGAGGGATGCACGCGCATGAGCATGGCAGTAGCGTCAGTCAGCGCGTCTTCATAATCGGCGATGCGCGTGCGATTGGTCGTGCCGACCTCGACGAGCCGCGCGCCGCTCTCGCGCATGATATCGGGGATGCGGAAGCCGCCGCCGATCTCCACCAGCTGACCACGCGAGATGATAACTTCGCGATCTCTCGTCAGGGCGCTCAGGATCAAAATCAGCGCCGCGGCGTTGTTGTTGACGACGAGGGCGTCCTCGGCGCCGGTCACAGCGCGCAAGAGCCCGCGAGCCTGCGTCAGCCGGCTGCCGCGCTTTCCGCTATCCAGATCGAACTCCAGGGTATTATAGGCGCTCGCCGCCCCCAGCAACGCGGTTTGCGCGCTTTTGGCTAGAAGCGCCCGCCCCAGATTGGTATGGATGATCACGCCAGTCGCGTTGATGACGGGTCGCAGGCTCGGCTTATGCAGTCGACTTAGTCTGCGCTCGATCGCCGCAGCCAAGGCGTCTTCGCAAGTTTCAGCCGGCGCGGAGGCCAGTATCGCCTGTCGGGCGTCGTCCAGCTGCGCGCGGATGGCAGCCCGCACGAGCTCTCGGCCATGACGGTCGGTCAATGCTTTTATGGCGCGGTTTGCGAGCAAGGCGTCGACAGAGGGCAAGCGCCGCAGCTGCTCCCGGCTAGCGTTCATGCGCCAATTCCCGGTTGCGCAAAAAGACCTCGACCACGACGAAGAGCAGGATGACAATCAGCGCGATCGGCAGGGAGAGATAGCGCGGGATCATGAGCCAGGCGCAGGCGACGACAATGATGCCGATCCAAACGCTGCGCCGGACGATCAAGCCCGCAAGGGGCGCCGCGTCCCCCTGCCCCGCCAGGCGCCGGCTCAGGAGGGCGATGATGGGGATGGCTGTGCCCGTCACCGCGACTTGCAGGAGGATGAAGAAAAGCCAGAGTTCGCCACCGATGCGCGGACGCGCCGACATCACCAGATGCGCCAAGCCGCCCCAGCCCGCGATGAACATGAGCATGGCGGCGAGCAGCACGCCCCGCAACTCGCCGGGCGAGCGGCGCTGCGACGGCGCGGTCAAGCGGTCGCGACTTTCCGGGTTTGAACGGTTGAGAAGCATGCTCCAGAACCTGACTGTACTGGCGCCGGCCTGTGGTGGCGCCGCGGCGCGCCGACTGGCGACAACGAACATTGTACGCCGCCAGCCGACTGTGAGCAGGCAAGCGGCGCGGCAATCCCTCTCAAATCAGCTGATTCATGAGTTCGCGCGTCTCGCCCGAGGGCTGAAGGCCCAGGCTGCGCTTTAGCATGAGCTCGAGGACGCCGTACTGCTTCCGCGCGTCGGCCTTGCGCCCGAGATTGATGTACATTCGCATCGCGCCCCGATGAATATCTTCGCGCTGCGGCGCGTCTTTCAAGGCGCGGACATAAAACCCCAGCGCTTCCTGCCAGGCGCCCTGATTCGCTTTCAAACGCGCCATGCCGATCAAGGCTTCGGCGTACATGGACCTGAGTTGCGCGCGCCGCGCCGCCACCCAGGGAATCTTGACCGTATGTAAGAAAGGCGCCTTGTAAATCTCGATCGCGCGGCGGTAGAGCCGTTCCCGCTCGCGCGCGTCATCCGAGAGCAACGCGCCCTCCATCGCCTGCTCGAAGTCGGCCACGTCATAATGCCGGACGATTTTATCGCTCGGCACATAAAAGCCGGTCGAGTAACTGGTCAGTTCATAATTGGCGCCGTCGTCTACGTATGCGGAAATCCGCTCGGTGATCTTGCGTTTGGTCACGTGAAAGACGTTGGTGGCGTCGCGCACCGACAGTTTTGGCCAGAAATTCTCAAAAATCTGATCGCGCGTCACCAGCGGATTGTCAATGAAATAGAAGAAGAGATTGCGCGGCAAGACGCCATCCCAACTGGTGATCTCTTGCCCGTTCGAAACGGCGTGACCGCGCCCGAAGGCATAGATCTCCAGTTGCGGTTTCAGGCTGGTCTCGCGGGCGAAGAGCAGATTGCTGCTGCGATGCTCGGCGCCAAGGACGACGACCTCGTCGCGGCGCACCCAGCTTATCCAGGGTTCGTGGGTCAAGAGTCGCGCGTTGATCGCCAACTGCGCCGTGGCCGGCAGATTGGCGATCGCGGCGTTCATGAACTCGCGAAAGGCTGCGTCCAGCGGAACGCGATCCAACTCGTCCAGATAGAGGACAACCCGCTCGAGCGCCAGCGCATCCAGATCGGCCGCGAGCGCCTCGCCCATGTCCTGCGCCGCGCCGCCCGCCAGCGACGCCTCCAGCGATGCGCCGAAATCAGCCGCGACCAGGCGAATCTCGTCTATCAGCGCGCCTAGCCAGTCCGCCAGACCGCCCGGGCGCTCGGGCAGCCGAAAATAAAGCAAGCCGCGGCTGAGGTCGCGCAAGAAATAACTGAGGAAGACATTGCGGTGATTCGTCCAGGGATAGAGCAGAATGACTTTCTTGCCCTCGGCAGACGCTCGGAATGACTCGAAAGAAACATTGGTCACTTCTTGCGACAACATCTCAAGACCTTTCGATGCCCATTGGAAGGCGCGCCCGGTAACCGGAAGCCCACGCGCTGGCGGCAGTCCGGGTAGTTTACCACAACTATCGTCGCTGCCAAGATTATCGTAACAGCGCTTGCAAAGACGCGAAAGGCAGCCGCTTGAGGTCGCTGGCAGGCGGGCAGCGGCGCGAACGGGGACGGGACAGCTAGGCTTCTTCGATGGCTATCGACGTGATTCGGTCGGCGACGATGGCGCGGTTCGGGCGCTGCGGGTCAATCCGCTGCAGCGAAGCGAGCACATCCAGGCTTGGCGCATCGGCGACCCGCCCAAAGACCGCGTGCCTGCCATCGAGATGCGGCGTCGGCGCGAAGGTGATGAAGAACTGCGAGCCATTGGTGTTGGGTCCCGCATTCGCCATGCTGAGCGCGCCGGGCGCGTCGTGGCGGATTTTGAGCGCCGATGGCTCGTCGTCCCAGCGGTAGCCGGGTCCGCCTCGGCCGCTGCCCGTGGGGTCGCCACCCTGCGCCATGAAGCCCTCGAGGACGCGATGAAAGATGACGCCGTCGTAGAAGCCGTCGCGGGCGAGGAAAACGAAGTTGTTGACGGTTACGGGCGCGCGGTCGGCGAAGAGGTCAATGTTGATCGCGCCTTTGCTGGTGTTCATGATGGCGCGGTAGGTCTTCTTGGGGTCGATTTGCATGGCTGGGGGACTGGCGTATTGTTTGGGCATGGGGCGGGCTCCTGTTGGGGCTGGACGCAAATGTGCGGGCAGGGTAGCAGAGATGCGCGCTCCGGTGTAGCGTCGATATTGGCGTGCCAAAAGTACAAGTGTACAATTCGCCCCAAGAACAGCGAGCGACGACCATGATTGATGTCAAGCCCGATATATTGGTATGGGCGCGGGAAACAGCGGGATTGGAACTGGACGAGGCGGCCAGGAAACTGGGTTTTACCGATTCGAAGCGGAGTACCGCCAGCCAGAAGCTTCACTTGCTTGAAAGCGGGGAAAAGCATCCAACCCGGCCGCAACTCTACAAAATGTCCAAAACGTATCACCAGCCCCTCATCGCATTTTACCTGCCTATGCCACCGCGAGATGGCGACTATGGCGAAGACTTTCGCTCCGCGGCGTCGAGAGAATTTGACCGCAAGGGCGAAGCGCGCCTCCGCTTGCTGATGCGGAACGTCAAGGCGTCGCAGAATATTATGCGCAACCTGTTGGAAGAAGAAGGCGAAGCGCAGACCATGTCATTCGTCAATTCTGCAAATGTCGCGATGGGCGCGGACAATCTCGCCGAAGCCATCGTAAAGACGCTGGGCTTTGACCGCAGGACCTTCAGAGAGCAGAAAACCGTCGGTGACGCTTTCGCGTTTCTTCGCGAGCGGATTGAGCGTCTCGGCATATTTGTCCTGCTGCAAAGCGATTTGGGCAGCCACCACACGACAATCCCGGTTGAGGTCTTTCGTGGTTTTGTCTTCGCCGACGATCTCGCGCCTTATATTGTCATCAATCGCAATGACGCCGTCTCCGCCTGGGCTTTCACCGCGCTGCACGAACTCGCGCATCTTTGGCTGGGCAACAGCGGCATCTCCGGCGCATGGGGCGATGCGGATATCGAACGATTCTGCGACCGAGTCGCGGCGACCGTCTTGCTGCCCCCCGTCGAATTGCGAAAACTGCCGCCATTGCGCGCGGCGACGCTATATGAGGCTGCGGCTGCTATAGGCGACTTCGCGACTCCACGTAACATCAGTCGCTCTATGGTGGCTTACAATCTGGCGCAGGCGGACAAGATAACTTGGACTCAATGGCGCGCGCTCCGGGATCGATTCGCCGAAGACTGGGCAAAACAGAAGGAAGTCGAAACAACGCGCAGCCGAGAGCGAGAAGGCGGACCAAGCTACTACGTCGTTCGGCGTTTCCATCTCGGAACGAGGTTGATTGGCATGGCAAGGTATTTCGTTTCGGGCGGCGAATTGACGCCTTCCAAAGCGGGGGTCGTGCTTGGCGTTAATGCGGCAAAAGTTTATACGCTGCTATACCCAGAACGATCAGGAGCGTAAACACGCATGCGATACCTCTTGGATAGCAATGTCTTGATCACCGCAAATGACACCTATTACGAAATTGGACGCATTCGGCAGTTTTGGAACTGGATCCTCGCTGAGGCGCGACGAAATGTTGTCAAATTGCCCGAGGAAATTTTATCTGAAATCTCTCCTGCGAGTGAAGAATTTCGCCAATGGCTGGAACGAAATTGGTCAGATCTCTCGATTTCCGAAGTCCGTCCTCGATCGCTCCTGGATGTCGTGCTTACGCGAGGATACGGATATTCTCAGGCGAATCTGGAGAGCGCTGATTCTATCGCGAACACACGTGACGCCCTGCTTATTGCCTACGCGTTGGCTGACAGAAATGACCGCTGCGTCGTCACGCTTGAGGCAGATCAGCCGTCTGTCGCAACGCTCCCCATGCCACGAAACAGAAAGATACCAATGGTATGCCGGCAACTAGGCGTTCGATGCATTGACACCTTCGATCTCATCCGCGAACTGGACTTCAGAATCCCACTGTGAATTCAACCTTGCAATTCCTATCGTAGTGGTAAGGACCACGCCATGCCCCAACTAGCTGAACTCTTCCAAACCCTGCCCTACGGACCCGCCCCCGAAGCCGCCGACGCCGCCCAAGCCTGGCTCGACGCCCACAACCGCAAGTTCGACCTCTTCATCAACAATCAGTGGCATCCGCCCGCCGAAGCCAAGTTCCTGACCGTCTCCAATCCCGCCCGAGCCGAAACCCTGGCGCAAGCCGCGGACGCCTCTGCCGCCGATATCGACGCCGCCGTCAAAGCCGCCCGCGCCGCTTACGCAGCCTGGACCGCGCTCCCGGGGCATCAACGCGCCCGCCATCTCTACGCCATCGCCCGCAATATGCAAAAGCACGCGCGTCTGCTGGCGGTCGTCGAGAGCCTGGACAACGGCAAGCCAATCCGTGAATCGCGCGATATCGACCTGCCCCTGGCCGCCCGCCATTTCTACTATCACGCCGGCTGGGCGCAGCTGATGGACAGCGAACTCCGCGACTACAAATCGCTCGGCGTCATCGGGCAGGTGATCCCCTGGAATTTCCCGCTCTTGATGCTGGCTTGGAAGATCGCGCCGGCGCTGGCGACTGGCAACACGGTCGTCATCAAACCGGCGCCCTACACGCCCCTTTCCGCCCTGCTCTTCGCCGAGATCATCGCCGAAGCGGGCTTGCCGCCGGGCGTCGTCAATATCGTAACGGGCGGCGACGAGGCGGGGGCCGCGCTGGTCGCGCATGAGGACCTCGACAAGATCGCCTTCACCGGCTCGACGGCGGTTGGGCGCGCAATCCGTCGAGCAACGGCCGGCACAGGCGTCAAGCTGACGCTCGAGCTGGGCGGCAAGTCGCCCTTTCTCGTCTTTGACGACGCCGACCAGGAAGGCGCGATAGAAGGGCTGGTAGACGCGATTTTCTTCAATCAGGGTCAAGTCTGCTGCGCCGGCTCGCGCCTGTTAGTGCAGGAGAATATCGCCGATGACTTCCTGGCGCGACTAAAGCGGCGCATGGCGCGTTTGCGGCTGGGCGACGCGCTGGACAAAGGCATCGATATCGGCGCGATTATCGACCCCGCGCAATACGAGGCGATTGACCGCTGGGTGCAAAAAGGCCTCAGCGAAGGCGCCGACATTTACCAGCCCGAATGCGAGCTGCCGCCAAATGGCTGCTTCTATCCGCCGACGCTCTTGAGCAATCTGGAAGCCTCGGCCGCCACCGCCCAGGAAGAAATCTTCGGTCCCGTCCTGGTGGCGATGAGCTTCAGGACGCCGAGCGAAGCGGTCGAGCTGGCGAACAATACGCGCTACGGCTTGGCGGCGTCGATCTGGAGCGAGAATATCAGCCTGGCGCTGGAGATGGCGCGGCAGATCAAAGCCGGCAGCGTATGGATCAACAGCACGAATCTCTTTGACGCGGCCGCGGGTTTCGGCGGCTATCGCGAAAGCGGCTACGGGCGCGAAGGCGGCAAAGAGGGGCTCTACGCTTATTTGCGCCCCGGCTGGCAGAAGCGGGCGCGGCCCGCGCTTGGCGATCCACCCGCCGATTGGGGCGCGCATACGCCGCCGGCCCCAGCCATCCTTCCCCCTGACTGGCCGGGCGGAGCGAGGGGGGTCGCGCTCGACCGCACGGCGAAGCTCTACATCGGAGGCAAACAGGCGCGGCCCGACGGCAATTACACCCTCCAGGTCCGCTCGCCAGCGGGAATTCTCGTCGGGCAAGCGGGCGATGGCAATCGCAAAGACATACGCAACGCGGTCGAAGCGGCTTTCAAAGCCAAGAACTGGGCAACTTACTCGCCACACAATCGCGCGCAGATCCTCTACTATATCGCCGAGAATCTGTCGGCGCGGGCGGACGAATTCGCCGGGCGCCTCGCAACGATGACCGACTGCCCGCCCGAAGACGCTCAAGCCGAAGTCGCCATGTCAATCGAGCGCCTCTTTCATTGGGCGGCCATGGCCGACAAAGCCGGCGGCCGCGTGCAGGAGACGACATTGCGCGGTCTCGTCGCCGCCATTCACGAGCCGGTCGGCGTCATCGGCATCGCCTGCCCGGACGAGGCGCCTCTGCTGGCCTTCGCATCGCTGATCGCGCCAGCCATCGCGCGCGGCAATACGGTCGTATGCATCCCCTCCCCGCCCTGCCCGCTTAGCGCCACCGATCTCTATCAAGTCTTCGACACATCGGATCTGCCGGCCGGCGTCGTCAACATCGTCACCGGCGACCGCGACCACCTGACGAAGACGCTCGCCGAGCACGAGGAAGTTGATAGCCTGTGGTACTTCGGCGATGCGGAAGGGGGGCGCCAGGTCGAAGCGCGCTCGCGCCACAATATCAAGCGAACCTGGGTCAGCTATGGCGTGAAACGCGACTGGCAAGACCCCGAGCAAGGCGCGGGCCATGAGTTCCTGCGCGAGTCGATCGAGGTCAAGAACATCTGGGCGCCGACGGGCGCTTAGGCAAGCGCGCTCATCAGCTCCAGCAGCGCATGCAGCATCAAGTTCGCGCCATTGACGCAGTCGCTGTCGCGCGTGTATTCATTAGGGTTGTGACTGACGCCATCGACCGAGGGCACAAAATACATGGCGGCCGGCGCGATGTCGGCGAGGTTTTGCGTATCGTGCCCGGCGAAGCTGAGCAGGCGCTCATGCGACAGGCCCAGCTTGTCCGCGCCACGTTCGATCGCGCGCATGACGGTCTCGCTCATGGTGGCCGGAACCACCGGCGGCGTCGCTTCATACGAGACGCCGAGGTCAAATTCTGCCGCGCAGTCCTTCAGCAGGCGAATCAGATCCGCCTCCATTTGATCCATTTCGCGCTCCGTGCCATGGCGGAATTCCAGCGCGCAATAGACCTCGGCCGGCACGATGTTGAAAGCGCCGGGCCTGGCGTGGATCATGCCGACGTTGCAGACGCCAGGGCGGTATTTTGCCATCACCATGTCGCGCGCGCGCAAGACGAAGGTCGCCGCCGCCCAGAGCGCGTCCCGCCGCAGATCCATTGGTTTCGTGCCGGCATGCGCCGCCTCGCCACTGAAGGTTACATGAATCGAGCGGATGCCGACGATGGCGTTCACGACGCCGATATCGATGCCCGCAGCTTCCAGCCGCGTTCCCTGCTCGATATGCAATTCGACCCAAGCCAGGGCGTCAGCGCGGGTCGCCGCGAGCATGGACTGGCGGGTGATGCCGATCGCGCCAAAGCGGCGCGTCAATTCGGCGATATCCACCCGGCTGCGCTCAAAGTCTTCCGCGCTCAGCTGGCCTGCGACCGCCTTGCTGCCCATCAGACCCATGATGGCGCTTTCTTCGTCCGTGAAGTTGATCGCTTCCAACGTCACTGGCGGCGTGATGTCGCTGTCTTTGAGCATGCGCAGCGCCTCGAAGGCAGCCAAGACGCCCAGCGCGCCATCGTAGCGTCCGCCATTGGGCACGCTGTCCAGATGCGAGCCAGCCAGGATTCGCTTCTCGCTGGGCGGATCGCTGAAGAGAATCGCCGACTGATTGCCAGCGCCGTCCATAGCGTAATCGAGGCCCGCCTCGTCGATCTTGCGCCGAAACCAGCGCCGCCCTTCGATATCGGCCGCGGTCAGCGCCTGGCGATTGACGCCGCCATCAGCCGTCGCGCCGATCCGCGCCAGGTCGGCGATATCGCCCAGCAGGCGCTGTTCGTTGATTCTGAGCATTTGGCTTCGTTCCCTGATTCGATCGAGACGGTATGACGCTAGCGCAAAAGGCGGCCCTTGACAACATTCGAGCGCAACGCATGATTCCGCCTTACCGCAGCCTGCCCGCCCCATTATAATATAGGCTATCGTTCGCAAGCCAATCGACGGAGAAGCGCATGAAACTTTACTCATGGAATGTCAACGGCATCCGCGCCGCGCAGAAAAAGGGCTTCCTTGATTGGCTCCACAGCGAACAGCCGGACGTCCTGACGGTGCAAGAGACCAAAGCCTGGCCCGAGCAGCTCGATCCCGAATTGCGCCAGCCGGAAGGCTACCACAGCTGGTGGGTGAAGGCGGAGCGCAAAGGCTATAGCGGCGTCGGCTTGTTCAGCAAGACGGAACCGCGCGAGGTCAAGCTGGGTCTGGGCATTGAGAAATTCGACAGCGAGGGAAGGACCATCATCGCCGATTATGGCGACTTCACGCTGATGACGACCTACCTGCCCAATGGCGGGCGCGATCACAAACGCGTGCCTTTCAAGATGGAATATAAAGAAGCCTTTCTCGATTACGCCAACAAGCTGCGCGCGGCGGGCAAATCAGTCGTCTTCACCGGCGACATCAACACGGCGCATAACGAAATTGACCTGGCGCGGCCGAAGCAAAACCGGCGCACGACCGGTTTCCTGCGCGAAGAGCGCGACTGGATCGACAAGGTGGTGGCGCAGGGTTATATCGACAGCTATCGCCATTTGAACCCGGAAAAGGAAGGCGCCTATTCCTGGTGGTCGATGCGCAGCGGCGCGCGCGACAAGAATATCGGCTGGCGGATCGATTACTTCTTCATCTCGCCCGACCTGCTGGACAAGATGACGGACGCCGCGATCCACGCCGGCGTGCTGGGCAGCGACCACTGCCCGATCAGCCTGACGCTGGATGTCTAGCTGGTCGTGCCTTTATTCGCAGCCAAGTCCGTCGTTGTCGCGATCCAGCGCTTGTCTATACGCAGGATGCCCTCTGGGTATGTTGCGGCATCCCTTGGAGCGCGCATCGGTACAATTCTTCACGTATGAGGCTTGGCAACTACCGCCGGGCTTAATATCTGGCTGTTCTGGCTGTGAACTAGACAACTGCGATGATCGCTCGCACTGGTTATTCTGAAACGCGAAGTAGCCCTGTTTCCATTCCTCTTCAGTTTTGCATAGCCAGCCGATGAAGCAGCAATTGTCTACCGGCGCAGACGCTACCCTGGGTTCATTGGATGGTGATGGCGCGCCTAGACAGCCCCGGTTTGGCGCGGAACGTTGCGCCGCCTCGAATTCATGGCGGTGTTTGCCATTTGGCGCGTAGTAACTGGCATCGGCGTAACCGGCTTGCACTAAAGCCAAATTGACGAAGACGCCATCGGCATAGACATAGCGCAGCAGGCGGCCATAAGGTCCATAATCACTAGTGTCTCGCACGAGGGTCAGCGCCTTCCCTTGAACCAGACTGCGATTGTAGTTCGTCGCTTCAGCATAGCAGGGTTCGCCGCGCTCAGGCGTATCAACGCCAATATAACGCAGGCGGAGTGTCCTACCGTTAAGTTGCACCTCAATTGTATCGCCATCAATTACTTGAACAACGACGGCGCTCTGTCCACTAGGTCTGCTAGAGATGGTTTTCGCAGTTGCGCCGGCATGCGGTTCAAGCGATGCAGGTAGTGGCGTGTCGTGGATGAGCCAAGCAGCGACATAAAGCTCGCGTCCGCCTCGGCGGATCATATTCCAATCGCCACTTTTACCAATCACTACAAGAGCTGTGCCCGCGGGTAGAGATTCAAACAAGGCATGATGAGTGCCGGGGCCCGTCCGCACATTTAAGCGGCTGTGCGTGTACTTGCGCTCGGGGGATGCGTACCGAGTCAGACTCGCAGTCGAATTGCGTCGCGTTGACTGCAAGGGAACTTCGACGATTTCACTGTGAATGAAGGCGCGGCCGCCTTCAAACCCAATCTCGAGCCATTCATCCGTCCCGTAGACCGTCTCGCCGCTGACCCGCCCCAGCACGTCGACTTCAGTGCCGGGCGCGAACTTCGCCACGATCTCGCAGCTGGTGCGCGGGCAGGCGCGGATGTTGGCGTTGGCATTCCCGGCCGTCTCCACGACATATTTGGTTCTTGACATGACGGTGGCAGTGGCGGTCGGCAGATCTGTCGCGCTGGATGTTGCTGTCGGCGGAGCATCGGTGGCGGTCGGCGGCGGCTCCGTCGCGGTGAATGTCGCGGTTGGCGGCGGCTCCGTCGCGGTGGATGTCGCGCTCGGCGAAGCGCGCTCCGCGGGACGAACGCGCGACAGCTCGCGGCTATGGACGTATAGACGCAGCCCTTGACGCGCGAACATTATCCAGCGGTCCCGGCCGCCAATTCGCTGTCCCTTCACATATCGCAGCGCGCTGATCTTGGCGCCGCGCGGCAAGACGTCTCGCATCGCGCAGTCCCGGCTGGCGCATAGATGCGCGTTGGCGGCGGACGCGGCGTAGAAGACCTCGCCCTGCCCCAAGGCGGTCGCTTTGATGCGCGTCGGTCTTGGCGTCGGCGATGGCGGGGTCGTCGCCGTTTCGGGCGGATGGGTTCTCGCTAGCGCGCTTCTCTGCGCATAACGGAGCTCGTCCTTGTACAAAAACTCGATCCAAAGGGCGCTGCCAGCCACTTTCTGACCATTCACGTACCGGCCGGTGATTCTGCGTCCAGCGCCGTGCGGGGCGGCCCTCGCGCAGCTGAGTCTGGGGCATTTGCGCGATATCGTGCGCGCCGTCGTATAGAAGACCTCGCTCATGGCTTCGCGCTCAGCGGTTGGCGAGGCGGCTGGCGGCTTGGTTGTGGGGGATTCCGTCGGCGTCGGTTCAATCAGCAGCGAACTCAGGGCGCGCTGGATGTCATCGGCGCGCTCGGCGATCAGGAAGCCGATCACGATCAGGAGGCCCACGCTCATCGCCCAGCGCAAGCGACGCGGCTGCGGCCGAAGGGCTGGGCTCGCGTCGCCGGCCGGCTGGCGCGGTCTGGCTGGCGCCGCAGTCGTCTCGACGACTTTCGCATCGTCGAGGAGCGACTCGGCGCCCGCGTCGTTGCGCACGAGATCGCGCAGGGCGACCGCACCCGGCCGACGCGCCGATACTGGCGGGCTGGTCGCCATTGCAGGCGCGGCGTGCAGCGGATCGAGGTCGAACCAGTCGCCGAGGGGCGCGCCGCCCGCCAGCCGGTTATGCAAGTCGCGCTCGGCGCCAGCCGCGTTTTCGGCTTCGAGGATTAGGGCGACGCGGGTCTCGAACGGGAATTTGGCGCCACGTTTGATCTGGCGCTGATCCAGCTGCTGATGGCGCGCGACCTTGTAACGATTGCCATAAGCCACGTCCTGGATGAGGATGACGTAGCCGGCTGGCGGCGCGACCCAAGGCAAGCGCGACGCGCGGCCCCCGTCAATCTCCTTCTCGCCATGCCTGTACTGCAAGCGCGCCTCCGCCGGGCTTCGCAGTCGTCGCCAGATTTTAGCACGTCACAGCGCGGACGGACCGACTTTGCGATGCGCGCGAAGGCGATCCGGTGGGCAAATGAACGCGGGACCGGTCGAAAGGGGGCCGGCTCCTGGCGCCCTGTTCTATTGGACGCAGCTAATGCGATGACCAGGACAGAAATAGGTCAGCAAGACGAAGCAAAGGAGCGCCAAGAGCGTCAGCGCCAGCAGACATTTCCACGGATGATTGGTCCAGATGTCGGTAAGCGCCTCGTCGATAGCCTGTCTTATGCCCTTCCGCGTCGACTCTTTTTGCGCCGACTGCGCTGACTGGGCGCCGCTTCGCCTTCTGGTCGCGCGCGGATCAAAGCGGCCTGCGGTCAGTGATGGCGGCGACCTGGAATCGCGATTCGCGCTCGTACCATGGACGGGCTTTTGCTCCGCCGCGGGCCTTGGCCGCTGCCCGTCGCCTTCCAGTTTCGACCGCGAAACCTGGCTGATGTATTGGCTGCCATGATCGTTGACGCGTAGTTCGGACTTTTTCAGCGCCCGCAGCTGATAGGCGTCTAGCGACAGCCAGTCGCTGCCCAGCTGCGCGTGATGGCGCGCGTAAAGGCGGGCTTCGCTGGCGGCGATATCGTCCGACTCGAGGATGGAAAGCAGCTCAATCCCGAAGTCGCGCGCGCGTTCCGCCAATACCGCGTCGATCAAGTCGCGCGGACGAGCGGCGGCTTGCAAGCGATATCGATCGCTGTCTACATCGCGGATCACGCATATATAGGCGGCCGGGCACGAAAGTCCCGGAAGCGTCAAATAATCGGCGGGCGGCAGGCTCCGCATGATCGGCACTGCTCTATGCTTACACTCTTGGCCGTAAGGTCGCGGACCCAGTGTACCACTGTCGCGCAAGAGTCCTGGCAGCGCGACAGAAGCGGATTGCTAAAGCGGGCAATTGACGCCAAGTCAGTTATTCAAAGGGCTCACCACCGAGGACTCCGAGTTTCAGTGAGTACACCGAGAGAAAAACAGGGGGCTTTCTCTTTGCTTCTGCGCCTCAGTAAAACCTAGTCAGTAGTTAAATGGGCTCACCACCGAGGACACCGAGTTTGAGAGAGTACACCTTGAGAAGTACAAGGGATTTTCTCTGTGCCCTCTGTGTCTCTGTGGAAAATCTTTGTATCACGACGTACCTTGACTTACTCAGGCGCGCAGGCGGCGACCGGAGGCGACGCGCCCCCGCGAAAGGGTCTCGCGTGTATAATGAGCGTATGAATATCGCGCGCTTGATCGAAGCCAGCTACCGCGAGGCGGCGCATAGCCTGACGATGGGCACGTCGCCGCGGGCTCTGGCGCGCGCTCGTGAACGCGCCTTGATCAAAACGCTTGTCGCGCATTTTCAGCGGGCCGGCGGCGCCGAAGACCATCGCGTCTTTTCGACATTGCGGCGCGGCAACGCGGCTGATTTTGGCGCGAACCGCCTGCTTCACGATATCGCCGTCTGCCGAATCGCCACCGGGACGACCGCCGAGCGCCAGGCCGAAGACTTTCGCTACATCGCCGAAGCGCTGTGGCAGGTCGAAGTCGACTTCTCGCGCGATTGGCGGAAAGCGATCGTCGCCATCAACCGCCTGACCTGTGGCGCCGCGCCACAAAAACTGCTCATCGCGGCGGCGCCAGCGCGAGGCTTGGAGCGCTTCCTGGAGACGCTTCGAGCGCCGGCCAGCGCCAGCCGCGGCGAGTTGAATCTCGCGCTCGTGCCGCACCCGGCCGACTGGGACGACGACCTCCGCGCGCCACAAGTCTGGCGGCTCGTCGATGGCGATTGGCGCGAATTGGCATGAGATTTACGCGGCGGGAGAGGCCATGCTCAAGGCGGGGCTAGTTTTTGCTCTAACGCTGCTCGCGCTCGGGCGATTCGCAACCGAACTGCCCGAAAATGCGTTATTGGCTGTTAGGCAATGGATAGACAACGGGGAGCAAGCCGTGAGCGACAGCGACAAAGTCTTTACCAATATCTTCCGCGTGGACGCGCGCGTCATGGAATCCTATCCCATGCGCGTCAGCCTGGACGTCGAGGGCGAGCATCCCGATGGCTGCGACTACCCGGTGATCGTCGGGCAATCGCGCCGTGGCAATCGCGTCGACATCGAGGTGTATCGCGAGGTGCCGGCCGATGTCTTCTGCCCGATGATCCTCAAGCCCTATCGCGACACGATCCAGGTAGAGGGCAGCTTCGAGGCGGGCGACTACAGCATCAACGTGAACACGCATTCGCAAACGATAAGCATCTGAAGGAGATGAGAACATGCTACTGCGCCTATTCGCCTTGGCGAGCATATTCCTTTTTGGAGGCATGCTGATGGTCGCGGGACAGGACGGCGGCGGTCGCGTCGCTCTCACCGTCTACAACGAAGGCAGCGCCCTGATCCGCGATCAAAGGACGCTGAGCCTGGACGAGGGGTCCAATCTCGTCATGGTGCGCGATGTCGCCGCCACGATCGACCCCACCTCCGTCAACGTCCGCGCGGCGGGCTCGGCGGCGATCCAGGTCATCGAGCAGAGCTACAAGGGCAACCTGGCGAATCGCGACGCCCTCTTCGCCCAATTCGCCGGCGAAGCGATCACGGTAACCGCCAGCGACGGCGCCATCTATAGCGGCGAGCTGCTTTTCGGGCGCGGCGACGATCTTATCCTGCGCGAAACCGATGGCGGCATCGTCATGCCCAATATCAACGACGCGCGCGATATCCGCTTCCCGCGCTTCCCCGAGGCGCTGGTCACCGAGCCGACCCTGCAATGGCGGCTGCAGAGCGACGCCGCTGGCGAACAGGCGCTGGAAGTCACCTACCTGGCGGGCGGCATCAACTGGAGCGCCGACTACACGCTGCTGCTGAACGCCGATGAAAGCGCCTTTGACCTGCAGGGCTGGGTCACGCTCAGCAACCGCTCGGGCGCCGCCTTCCAGGATGCCAGCCTGAAGCTGATCGCGGGCGATCTGCGGCGGATTCGGGCGACGCCGGCCCGTGCCGAAGCGCGCGAAATGGCATTCGACATGGCGCAGGCGGCCGGGCCGGTCGAACAGCGCGAGCTGCACGAGTATCAACTTTATGAAATCAACCGGCCGGTCTCGATCATGCATAACGAGACGAAACAGATTGACTTTGTCAGCGGCGCCGATATCGCGGCGGAAACCATTCTCGTCTTCGACAGTTCGCCTCAAACCGATGGCTATTACTCGCCGGTCGATTATCCCGAAGGGTATGGCGCGGGCGGCGGCCAGGCGCAGACCATCCTCGACATCAACACGGGCGAAGACGGCGGCTTGGGCGCGGACCTGCCAGCCGGGCGCGTCCGCGTCTACAAAGCCGATATCGATGGCGCGAGCCTGTTGATCGGCGAAAGCCACATCAGCCATACGCCCATGGGCGAAGACCTGCGGATAGGGCTGGGCGCGGCTTTCGGCCTGGCGGGCGAACGCGTCCAGACGGATTACAGCCTGGTTTCGCGGCGGGTGGCGCGCGAGTCTTTCGAGATACGCCTGCGCAATCACAAAGACGAGCAGGCTTCCATCGTCGTGCCAGAGCGGCTCTATCGCTGGCGCGACTGGGAGATCATCGAGAGCTCGGCGCCTTTCGTCAATGTCGATGGCGGAAGCATCATGTTCGTCCTGGATGTGGCGCCGGGCGCGGAAGAAACGCTGACCTACACGGTCGAGTACCGCTTTCCGGCGAACTATTAGCGGTTCCGCGCCTGCGCAAAATTGCGCATATGTAGACACACGCGCCGCAAAGCGACCGCCCACGCAAAATACATTGCCGCTCGCAGCTTCAACTCCCCTTCCCTAGCTTGCTGGGGCAAGGGGCCGGGGGATGGGGTGTTGCGCTCGCAATGTAAACAGGGGCGACTTATCAAGTCGCCCGTTTTTTCTTCGTCGTTTGCGGGCGACCCAGTGGCTCGCCCCTGCAATGTCGCGGCTGTTTGGTCGGCGTCAATCCGGCGTCTCGCAGAGGCCGAAGCTGTCGCGCATGAACTGCACGTGCGAGTCGAAGACGTCCTTGTCCTGGGCGTCCCAGAGCCGGTCGTAGCGGCCGTCGCTTCGCAGCGCCCAGGAATTCTTCACGTCTTGCAGGTCGGTCTGCAGGATGCGCAGGACGCGCCACTGAATTCGCGGGTCGAGCACCGGGAAGACCACCTCCACCCGATTGAGCAGGTTGCGGCGCATCAGGTCGGCGCTGCCCATGTAAAGCTGCCGCTGTTCGGGCGCGTTGCGGAAGTAATAGACGCGGCTGTGTTCCAGGTAGCGGCCCACGATGCTCTTGACGCGGATGTTCTCGCTAAAGCCGGGCAGCCCGGGCCGCAGGCAGCACAAGCCGCGCACGATCAGGTCGACTTTCACGCCAGCCTGCGACGCCTGATAGAGCTTGCGAATGACCTGGTCTTCTTCCAGCTGGTTCATCTTGAAGATCATGCGGGCGTCATCGCCGCGCCGCGCCGCTTCGATCTCGTTGTCGATCAGCGCGAGCAGCGTGTCTTGCAGGTACTCGGGCGCCACCAGCATGAGATTGTAGGTCGTGTCGGGCGCGTATCCCGTCAGGCGGTTGAAGAGGCGCGAGGCGTCATCGGCGATCTGCTCGTTGCAGGTGAAGAGGCCGATATCGGCATAGAGGCGGGCGGTGGCGGCGTTGTAATTACCTGTGCCCAAGTGAACGTAGCGGCGCAGCCCGTCGCGCTCGCGGCGGACGACCAGCGAAATCTTGGCGTGCGTCTTGACCGGCAGCTCCTCGACGCCGTAGACGACATGCACGCCTTTTTCTTCCAGCGCCGTCACCCATTCCAGGTTGTTTTCTTCATCGAAGCGCGCCTTCAGCTCGACCAGGACGGTGACCTGTTTTTCGTTGTCGCGGGCTTCGAGCAGGCTGTTGACCACGGGCGAGTTCTGCCCGACGCGGTAGAGGGCGGTTTTGATCGCCAGCACGTCGGGGTCGCGCGCCGCCCGCTTGAAGAATTCCTCGACCGGCGAGAAGGAATCGTAGGGATGATGCACGATGACGTCTTGCTTGCGGATCACGGCGAAGAAATCGGGCGACTGGGCGAAGGGCGCCGCCAGCCGCGGCACATAAGGCGGGTCTTTCAGATCGGGGCGATCGAGGCGCAGCAGCTCGAAGAGATCGGCCGAACCCAATTTGCCATCGATGCGGAAAACCTCGCGCGTGGACGGCACTTCCAGGGAGCTGGCCAAGCGGTTGAGCATGCGCTCGCTGATGGCGGCCGGCACGCTCAGGCGCACCACCGAGCCAAAGCGCCGCTCGCGCACGCCCTGCTCGATGATCGACTTGACGTCCAGCAGGTCTTCGTCTTGCTCGTGTTCGTAATCGATATCGGCGTTGCGCAAAATGCGGAAGGGAAAAGCCTCGCGAATCTGCATGCCGGGGAAGAGATCCCGGAGGTAGTCGGCGATGACGTCTTCGATCCAGAGGAAGTGATAACCGTCATGCACCTCGCCGGTGTAATTGGTCATCACCTTCTCGAGATGCACGATCCGCGGCAGGATATCGACCGGCACCTTGATGCGGGCGAAATCGATGCCGCTGGAGAGCTCGCTGTTTTCGCGCTCCAGATACACGCTTAGGTTCAGGCTCAAATTCGAAATGAAGGGGAAGGGGCGGGCGTGATCGACAGCCAGGGGCGTCAATACGGGATAGACCTCGGAGCGGAAATAATAGGTGATGGCATCGCGTTCGCTCTCGCCGAGCTGGTCGGTCGTGATGAAATGCACGCCCTCGCGCGCGAGCAGCTCGAAGACGTCCTTGCGCGCCTGCCGCTGCCGGGCGATCAGGGTCGAGACTTCGTCGTGAATGCGGCGCAGCAATTGCATCGGCGTGATGCCATCGGGTCTGGTGCGGGGATTGTTAAGGTGCAGGCGCTGGAAGTAGGCGCCGACGCGCACCATGTAGAATTCATCGAGGTTGTTGCCGACGATGGCGATGAATTTCACCCGTTCCAGCAGGGGCGTCGATTCATCTTCCGCCAGGGCCAGCACGCGCTTCTGAAAGTCAATCGTGCTCAGTTCGCGATTGATGAAGGTCTCGGGCTTTAATTCCGGCGCCCGGTCGTCTAACGCGTCAATCATGCCGCCGCTCGTATGTGTCCGCCAGTCCAGCAAAAGCCGGTATACGAATGATACTGTAAGACAGGCCAAATTGCTAAGCGCTGCCGGCGGGGCGGGCGCGATAATGTTGGCTGTCGCTATATGACGGGCGTCGCGCAATTTTCTTTACCACAGAGGACACCGAGTACCCGCAGAGAACGCAGAGGGTATATGTGGGTGCGCCGAAACGGCCGCCGTCACGACATTCATCATGCCGCTGCGGCATGGAATGGCGCAACCGCGCTTGACGCAATCGCGTATAATGAACGAGGCGAACTGAAGGAGGCATTGGCGCATGAAATTCAAGATTGGCGTTGGATTGGCCATCGCGCTGTTTCTGATTTTGCTGTTTCTGCCCGGCATGCTGGGCAAGCTGATTGGGCTCGTGTTATCGCTGCTGGTCTGGGGCGCGAGCGGCTACCTGGCGGGCAAGCTGCTGCGAGGCGAGGGCTATGGCTTGCTGGGCAATATTCTGCTGGGTCTGGTCGGCGGCTTCGTCGGCTCGCTGCTGGTGACGATCTTCGGGATCACCGGCCTGGTGAAGCTGCCTTTCATCGGCGGGATTCTGGTGGGCGCGCTGGGCTCGGTGGTTGTGGTTGTGGTGGCTGGGCTGCTGGGCGCGGAAGAAGGCGGAGAGTAGGACTTTTACCACCGAGTGCGCCGAGAGTTAATTCAGATGTCGTGATCGGCTGTCGTGAGAGCCCCTCGGTCAATGAATTCGCGGATTGTTTCGGCCGCGTGTCGAACTCCAGCTTGGAAGCCGCGTTCGTAGGCGCAATACGGGCATTTGTGCCGTCCAAATTGCGATTGATTTTCTGGCAGAGTTTTCATCAAGGAATCCAGCTCAGCACGTCGTTGCCGATTCTCTCTTCCAGCGTGTTTCGCGCAGTCGTTCGCCATGTTTCCTCCGCTAGAAATTCGTAATGAGCAACTCGTCAATCGCGCCACGCCCGGACGCATTGCGATTGACCATGCGCGGGGCTTGCACCACCTTGATTTCAAAAGCCGGCTTGCTGTACAGCGAGTGAATAAGCGCGGTGTCGCTATTGGACAGCATCACCTTTGCGCCTAGCCTGTGCAGTTCAAGGCAGAGATCGCGCAATGCCGTCTGCTCTGATTCGCCAAAGCCGTGTCTGTCGTAGTCTGTGAACGAGCCGCCATCAAGCGGGTGGTATGGCGGATCAAAATAGACGAAATCGCCGTCTCTGGCGTCTGACTGGCGAAAGTCCTTTGGGCGGATATCAGCGCCTGCCAATGCGACATGGCAGACTCGCAAAAGGGCGTCCTGGCAGATGGCGGGCTTTTCCGCGCTGCCCATCGGCACATTAAACTGTCCCTTGGAATTCACGCGCCAGAGGCCGTTGTAGCAGGTCTTGTTGAGGTAGATGAAACGCGCCGCGATCTCGACGCGGTCGTCGAGCGCATGCTGGCTGCGGACGCGGTAGTAGTAATCCTTCGAGTGATTCGCCTGATGCTGACGCAGCTTCTCGATCAGCGGCTCGGGGTCGCGCTGGATGACCTGGTAAGTGTTGATGAGATCGAAGTTGACGTCACTTAAGAAGGCTTGCCCCCCCCCGCCAAATTAAGCATGCCTTCATTTTTCAAGGCGAAGAAGAGCGCGCCACCCCCGACGAAGGGCTCGAAATAGTTGTTGAAGTCGGCTGGGACGCGGCGCAGCAGCTCGGGCAGCAGACTGCGTTTGCCGCCCACCCACTTGACAAAGGGTTTGGCCCGCGCGGGGCTGGACCCCGCAAAGTCGACGGATAAGGGCTGCTGCGGCATAATCCTTGCCTGTTGCGTTTGGCGCTGGCGGGCGAAAGAAAGTCGCCCCGTCGTATTCGCGAATGAGTTCGGCGGGCGTTTCAGCGTAACGCCCCGACAGCCATGTACCTTGTTTGCGATCCGCAAGCGCGTTTCGGTGAATCGCACACTTGATCTATATGATCATTTCGCGCCCTTGTCAAGCCAGCCGCCAAAAACAAGAATTCAAAATCCCGAATCATCTATGGTATACTCTGGCGCTGATATGGAAGCGCGCGCGGCAATCCACGCCGAAGGGACGGCTATGGCCTCACCGAGCAAAGCGATGCTCCTCGACTGGCATCGGCAGATGACGCTGATTCGTCAATTCGAGGAGACCTGCCATCAACTCTACGAAGCGAAGCGCATCACCGGCGTCTATATGCACCTTTACAGCGGGCACGAAGCCAGCGGCGTCGGCTCGATGGCGGCGCTGCGCAAGAGCGACCATGTCATCACCGCCTATCGCGATCACGGCATCGCCCTCATCCTTGGCATGGACCCCAAGGCGGTCATGGCCGAGATGATGGGCAAGAAGACCGGCAGCAGCGGCGGCAAGGGCGGCTCGATGCACCTGGCTTCCAAAGATCACAATTTCTGGGGCGGTTACGCCATCGTCGGCGGGCACCTGCCCTTGGCGGCCGGCATCGCCCTGGAAGCGCGTTACCGCGGCAAAGACGACGTCACCATGACCTACGTCGGCGATGGCGCCACCAACAACGGCTACTTCCACGAATCGCTGAACATGAGCGCGATATGGGATTTGCCGGTCGTGTGGATCATCGAGAACAACGGTTATGGCATGGGCACCGAGGTCGAGCGGGCCAGCGGCCAGATTGAGCTGCACCGCAAAGCCGAGGCCTATGGCATCAAGAGCTTCGGGCGGGTCGACGCCCAGAACGCCCTGGAGGTCTACGCGGTCGCCTCGAAGGCGGTCGACTACGCGCGGCGGCAGGGACCGGCGGTCATTGAGCACGTGACCTATCGCTATCGCGGGCATGGCGTCTCCGACAAGCAATACGACGCCCGCGACGACATGTCGGCTGAACTCAAGGAATGGATGGAAACGCGCGAACCGATCAAGATCCTGCGCGACTGCATCGAGAGCAAGCACGGCGATGTCGGCGAGACGCTGGCGCAGCACGAAGCCGAAGCCAAAGCCATCGTGGCTGATGCGGTCAAATTCGCCGAAGCCAGCGACCTGCCCAGCACCTACGACGACCTGCTGCGGAATACTTATGTGGGGTCAGAATTGGTATACAAAACGGAGAGCAGCGTCGGCGCGGGAATCGACTGAGGCCTGTCAGCGAAGAACGGGCGTTACAGCGTAACGCCCGCAAACAAAACGAAACTGTAGGGGCTACCCATCGGGTCGCCCGAAAACGAAACGAATCTGTAGGGGCTACCCATCGGGTCGCCCACAAACAAAACGAATCCGTAGGGGCTACCCATCGGGTCGCCCGAAAACGAAACGAATCTGTAGGGGCGAGGCGGTGACTCGCCCGAAAACGAAACGAATCCGTAGGGGCGAGACGCTGACTCGCCCGCGCGAAAAAGCGCAGAATGCGAAATCTATGGCAGCTAGAAACGTCGCCATGCGGGAAGCGATCCGCCGGGCGCTACAAGAAGAAATGCGGCGCGACGAAGATGTTTTCGTTATGGGCGAGGAAGTCGCCTACTGGCAAGGCACGCACCGGGTGACGCGCGGCTTCCTCGAGGAGTTTGGCGCGCGGCGCGTGCGCGATACGCCCATCAGCGAGATGGCGATCGGGGGCGCAGCGGTTGGCGCGGCGCTGGCCGGCTTGCGTCCAGTCGCCGAATTCATGACCATCAATTTCGCGTTTCTGGCATTGGACGCCATCGCCAATCACGCGGCCAAGGTGCGCTACTTCTTTGACGGCATGTTCAAGGCGCCCCTGGTTTATCGGGCGGCCAGCGGCTGGGGGAATCAAGCGACCGCCTCGCATTCACACGCCCCCGAGCCCATCTTCGCCCATTTCCCCGGCATTTATGTCGGCTGCCCTTCCAATTCGCTGGACGCCTACGGCATGCTGAAAACCTCGATCCGCGATGACAATCCTGTGCTCTTCACCGAAAGCATCGCCCTTTATCCAAAGCCCAGCCCCATGCCGGAAGACCTCGATGCGGATTATCTGATTCCGATTGGCAAAGGCGATATCAAGCGCGAGGGGGCGGACGTCACCTTGGTGGCTTATGCCCGCGGCGTCGATTGGGCGCTGCAAGCCGCTCGTATTCTGGCGCGCGACGGCGTCGAAGCCGAAGTCGTCGACCTGCGCTGGCTGCGCCCCCTGGATATGCAGCTGGTGTACGACAGCTTCAAGAAGACCAATCGCTGCGTCATCGTGGAAGAGTCGCTGCCGCTGTACAGCTTCGGGGGCGAGATCGCGGCCAGCTTGCAGGAGAACATGTTCGATTATATGGACGCGCCGATAAAGCGGGTGGCGGCGGAAGACGTTCCCTTGCCCTATTCCAAGGACATTGAGTTGCTGGCGCTGCCGGATGCGCAAAAGGTGGTTGCGGCGGTCAAGGAGATCTTGTAAATGGCGCACGAAGTCAAGCTCACGATGGATGGCTTGCTCATCAACTGGCTGAAAGATATCGGCGACAGCGTAAACGCGAGCGATATCATCGCCGAGTTCGAAGCCGACAAAGCGACTGTCGAGATCGAAGCAGGCAGCGATGGCGAGCTGCTGGAGCTGCGCGCGGAGCCAGGCGACGAAATAGGCGAGGGATCGGTGATCGCGGTCATCGGCGCGAGTGGCGAGGCGGTCGCGCCAGCCGACGAATCGCCGGCCGAGGCTGAGCTCGCTCCAGCCGCGACGCCAGCCGAGGGGGCGACCAACGGCAAAAGCATGACCGCGGACGGGCGCGTCAAAGCCTCGCCCCTGGCGCGCCGCATCGCCGCGGACAAAGGCATTGACCTCAGCCGGGTGCAGGGCACCGGCCCCGGCGGGCGCATCGTGAAAGCCGATGTCGAAAACTTGTCGGCGACGCCTATGCCGCCGCCAGCGCCGCCGGCCGCTCCAGCCGCGGGTCCGCAGCCGACCTGGGGCGCCCTCCCGCAAGCCGATGTCGATCTCATCCCGCTCTCGCGGATGCGCCGCGCGATCGCCGATGGCACCGTCCGCAGCAAGAGCAATACGCCCCATTTTTACGTCACGGTGGAAGCCGATGTCGAGCCGCTGCTGGCGATGCGCGCCGAGATCAACCGCACGCTGGCGGAAGGCGGCGTCAAGATCAGCGTCAACGATATGCTGATCAAGGCCCTGGCGCTGACCTTGCGAGCCTTCCCAAATCTCAATTCGCATTATTACGGCGATCGTTTCGTGCGGCATCAGCGCGTCAACATCGGCATTTCGGTCGCGCTGCCCGAGAATGGCCTGGTGAATGTCGTTTGCCCCGATGCCGATTCGGCGTCGCTGAGCGAGATGGCGGTCAAGAACAAGGCGATGTACGAGCGCGCGCGGGGCGGCAAAATCAAGCCGGACGACATCCGCGGCGCCACCTTCACCATCAGCAATCTGGGTCCCTTCAACGTGAAAGACTTCTCGGCGATCATCAGCGCGCCGGAAGCGGGCATCCTCGCGGTTTCGTCTTCGCGGCGCATTCCGGTTGTGCTGGCCGATGGCTCGCTGGGCGTCGGCACGCGCATGAACATGACGCTGAGCGTCGATCACCGCGTCAGCAACGGGGCGGAGGGCGCGGCTTTTATGAACCACCTGCGCGAGCTGGTGGAGAATCCGCTGCGGCTGCTGGATTTGAGCGGGGTGTAGATTACGCTTGCAATGACCCGTTTCCGCAGCATTGAGCGAGAGCATATCATCGTCAGGCGAACGGAAGCCGACGCCTGTCTCCACTATATGCTGCATCACTCAGCGACCTTAACGGCTTGCAGCGCTGTTGAGCTGCTATTGGAATTCCTCGTCGCCAACCTTCACGCGAAACTACAGCATAGCAGCAAACGTCAAGCGAAGTCGCTGATGAATGACGTGCGAACCGAGGAAAACCGCATTGGCGCGAGAGTCCAGTATTGGGGGCTGAACAGCTGGGTGCAGTTATATGGCAGAAGACGCATCCTTGAAAAGCTGCGCACACACCTGGATCTTAACTTTGCAGTTTTGAATGTGGCCACGTTGAAGGATGTAAACCAAGTTTGGAACACTTGCAAACACGACCCGTATTTGGCGACACATGACACTGCTAAGGCAATGGTAGAACTGTTACATAGTTTTCTTGACGAGGCGCGAATCAAGCCGGAAGACAGCAGTCATCGTCCTTTCTCTATTGGGCAAATGAGCGCGCAATGGCTGGGAAAGTGGGAAGAGCCGCTGTTGCGCTGGGTGTCCGCGAACCAGGACGCGCCGCATACCGAAATTCTCTTGTACCTGGTCCCCTTGCTCGATCTGTTTGTCCGTCTGATTGACGATGAACGCGTAGCCTACAAGCACAAGTCGGCCTTGATGGTGGCTGCGAATTATGTCTTCAGCTCCGTCGACCTGATGCCAGAAAATAGCGAGAATGGCGAAGTGCGCGCGCTCGTCGACGATGGGGCAGTGCTGGCGCTGAGCTTGACGTGGCTGCTGCGACAAGAGGACTTCGATTTGACAACGATTGACAGGCATTGGCCCGGCGGCTCGTCAATTCGTGAAGAAGCGATCAATCTAAATCGACGCTTGGCCGAGAATCACGAAATCCTTTTTCCAGACGCGCGCGGCCAAATCGGATCGAGACTGGTGTGGCGAGTCATCGAGCGTATCGCTGAGTTCGGACCAGAAGCGCTCTGGCAAAATTACTGGAAAGAACAGTCTTCGCTAGAAGCCTATTAGCCGCCCGCGATGCCTCGCCGAGTCCTCTTCATCGCCGCGCTGCACCATCCGGAACAGCTCCTCCAGGACATCGCCAACCGCGCCGAAAACGAGCCCGCCCCGCTCTTCCCGCGCAGCATGGGACAGCATTATTGGGAGCGCGCCTTCCATGAGGCTGGCTACGCGCAGGAGGTCTTCTGGCGCAACCTGCCGGGCTTTGGGCGGCGCGATATCGCTCGCCTGCGTACGGCGGTGTATCGCACGCGCTGGACGCCCGCGCGGGTCGGCTCGGCGCTGCTGCGGCGCGTCCCGCCAGGCTGGCAGCCGGATCTGGCGCGGCGCAATCAGCTGCTGCTTAGGCAGGCGGCGCGCTTCCAGCCCGATATCGTCTGGCTCTCGGGCGACAATCGCGAGATCACGCCGGCGACGCTGGCGCGGCTGAAACAGGAGCAGGGCTGCAAGCTGATTTACGTCAACGGCGTCTCGCCCATCGTCTTCTCCTGCGCCAACGAACGGGCGGCCGCGCGGCTTTACGATCTCGTGCTGGTCAACGACTTTTATCACGGCATGCAATGGAAGGAGCTGGGCGCCGGGCGGGTTGAATGCCTGCCCTATGTCGGCGTCGATCCCGAAATCCACGTCCCGCAGCCTTTTACCGCCGCGCCGGATGCCTATCTTTGCGATGTCGGCTTTGTCGGCACGCTCGTGCCGGACAATCTGTACAGCGAGCGCGTCGCCGCGCTGGAAAGCCTGCGCGACTTCGACCTGGGAATCTGGAGCATGCACGAAGTTCCGCCGCCGCTGCAAGCCTTTCATCGCGGCAGCGCCCTGGGCGAGGCGATGATGCAGGTGATTTCGTCGGTGAAAATCAGCGTCAACATTCACGGCGATTTCATGCGTTACGGCGGCAATATGCGCCTCTTCGAATGCGCGGCCCTGGGCAGCTTCCAGATCGTCGATGACAGACCCGGCGTCCATGAGTGGTTCCAAGACGGCGAGCATCTGGTGACGTTTAAGGATCATAAGGACCTGCGCGAGAAGGTTCGCTACTTCCTGGCGCATGAGGACGAACGGCGGCGGATCGCGGCGGCGGCCAGGGCGCACGTGCTGGCAAATCATCGCTACGATCAAAGGCTGGCGCGGGTGGAGGGGTTGTTGGCGATGGGCTGAAAACCCCAAAATTCTGGGGCTGCGCAGCATTCGAAGCTCTGCTTTGATTGAGAGCATCGGATGAAAGTTTGAACAAGAGGATGCCGTGATAGTATTACCCGCACTCTCTGGGTTGGCCGCGCCAATCCAACTGATATTGGAAGGCGCTGTGCTTGGCGCATTATTCGGCGCATTCTTTGGAGGCGCAGTTAGCGGTGGCGGCGAGGCCGTAGCAGTATTACAGGAACATGGAGAAGTCAATCAAGCAGTTATCCAAGACGTGGCCGAGAGCGCGGCGCACGGCGCAGTTGGCGGCGCAGTTTCCGGCGCGGTTGGCGGCGCAGTTACCGGCGGAGTTTTCGGACTCGCCGGCGCAACTTCTCACCCGGTCTTGGCAATGATTGATGATTTTATCCGAAGCATATTTGGCTGGCTTGATGACGCCGTGAGAAGCGTAGCGGGGACGGCTGATGACCTTGCCAATAGCGTCGTGGGCGCGGCTGACGACGCTATAACGGGAATAAAGAATGCCGCGAAGTCTATTGTCAACGGGATACGCGCATGGCTTAACCATACGCGCAACGTCGGTAATGCCGCTAATTTCAGAAATCTGCCTAAAACCTTCAGCAGAGGCAACGAAGGATACGTATACGTCATGAAAGACGCCGCGAAATCCGGGCGCTTCAAAATTGGCAAGACAACCCAGCCTGTAGAACGACTTAGAGCCCTGCAATCAAAAACCGGCCGCAAGCTAGACTATACCTGCATTATCAAAACCGACGACATGAAATCACTGGAGAATAAGCTATTCGAGGAATTCGACCGACAGAGGCGCAGGAACCTCGTTCCAGGTACAACCGAGATGTTCCTGTTAAATGCCGCAGAAGTTGCATCGGCTTGCAGCAGGTAGGCATACTTACGGGGGCTAATCCAAAGCCCCCAACAGCTTTTGGTCAGGAGAAACCACCATGCCCGACACCCGCCTCACCCTATCCGACCACATCCTCCACATCCAGCTCACGCGGCCGCGCAAGAAAAACGCCCTCACCCCCGCCATGTACGACTCCCTGCGCGAAGCCATCGAGCGCGCCGACGCCGACGCCGACATCCACGTCATCACCATCACCGGCAGCGGCGACAGCTTCTGCGCCGGCAACGACCTCAACACCTTCCTTGCCGACCCCGGCGACGATTCAGCCGCCCGCTTCATCCAGGCGATCGCGAAAGCCAAGGCGCCAATCGTCGCCGCCGTCAATGGCGTGGCAGTCGGCGTCGGCGTCACCATGCTGCTGCATTGCGACCTCGTCTATGCCGCCGAAGACGCCAAATTCAAGTTCGCTTTCATCGACCTGGGCCTGCTGCCAGAAGCGGCCTCGACCACCCTGCTGCCGCGCATGCTGGGTTATGCCAAAGCCGCCGAGCTGCTGATGCTGGGCGAGGCCTTCACGGCGGAAACAGCGCGGGAGTGCGGCATCGTGAATCACGTGGCCGCGGCCGACGCGCTTGCCGATCTCGCGGGGGAGAAGGCGAAACAGCTCGCGGCGAAGCCACCGGAGGCGCTGCGTCAGACCAAGATGCTGCTGCGGCGGGGCGCTGCGCGGGCGGTCGAGGAGACGATGGCATTCGAGCTGAAGCTCATCGGCGAGCGGCTGGTCTCGGATGAGGTCCGCGGCATCATGCAGGCTTTCTTCGCGCGGCGGGGCTGAAAGCCATGCTCACTGCAACAGCGCGCCAGGACGTGCTAGAATGGAGTCGGTCGTCGGCGAAACCAATGAGTTCGGAGGGAAAGCACACGTGCGACAGTTCTTTCAGTCCGCATTGAAGGGCGCGGCCCTGGGCGCAATCATCGGCGGTTTCGCGCTACTGATTCTAGCTGGCGGGCAAACGGATAACGCGGTCATGGGCGCATTCATCGGCGCGCTGGTTGGAGCGCTCTTCGGCATGCGCGCGCATACGCCCAGCCACCTTCATAGCCGACAGAGCCACATGGCCCATCACATGCGCGACGCCAGCGGCGTCTACTTTCTTGGGTCGACGGATCCCGGACAGAACCCGGACGCTGGCAATTTGGATGCCGGCGGGTTCGATGGCGGCGGATTTGACGGCGGCGGCGGTTAACTGAAACGGTCTATCATTGAAAAAGGACTTAAATCATGTTCAGGCTGCTTCTATTTGCCGTCGGCGCCGGGCTTCTGGGCGCGGTCATTGGCGCTTTCGCGATCTACATCCTGGCGGGCGGCTTGCCCGAAGGCGCGATCATGGGCGCGATCCTGGGCGGCAGCGCCGGCGTCATCCTCGCCGCTCGGCTGGACGCGCGCCAATCGGAAAACATCCTGGCAAGCTCCGACCCGGCATCGGCGAGACGAAGCGCCGCGCTGCTCTCCGCGCGTAGACAGCAAATCCGCCAATTTGATCGCGACAGAACGGCGGCCGCGTCCACAGGTCAATTCATGAGCAAGCTGGATGAATACGCCGTCGACAGCGACAGAGCCCGCGCAGAGAAAAACAAGGAGACCGGTCAATGATTCGCCTGGCGGCTTGCCTCAGTGGCGGCGCATTAATCGCCGGCGCTGCATTCGCCCTGCTGGCGGACGGCTTACTGGAAGGCGCGGTCGCTGGCGCGGTCATCGGCGCGAGCCTTGGCTGGCTCTTCGCCATTCGCAAGGGCGCGGCTTACGAATACGAAGCGGCGGGCCTCCACGACAGCAATCTGACCACCATCGCGCGCCGCACGCTTATCCGTGAAATCCACCGCGACGCCTTCGACCCCGAAAAGACGACGCCTCATTCGCCATAAACGAGCGTATCGGGATAAAAGCCGAACCAGCCAAACCAGAAAGCCAGATGCCCGCCGATGCGCTCCAGCCGCTGGCCATCTTCCGCCAAGAGCGCCTCTTCGGTGATTCGCCACGCGCGTCCGTCATCGCTGACCAGGCTGGCGTCGTCCGCGCCCGCGCTGAAGTTGAGCCCCTGCGAGGCATACGCGCGAACAGCCGCCCCGCCCGGCTCGAAGAAATCTCGTTCCGGCGTCGCCTCGGCGATGATCACGACATCGGTCGCGCCCAGGCGGTCGTTGACGATCCGCCGCGGGATGATCGCCGCCAGCGGATAGGCTTTGGCCAGGCCGCCCAGCCGAAGCGCGAAGACCATCTCCTTATTTTCGATAAGCGCCGTATCCTGCTGCCACGACGGGAACATCAGGTCCGCGCTGTTGAAGTAATCGCTGTAGGCGGCGCCATTCATGTAGTTGCGGCGGAAGCCGGTATCCAGGCTCAGCACGCTGGTATCGGGATGCGCCGCCAGCCAGCTCGCCCAGTCAGTCACGACCACGGGCAAGACATCCAGGACGACGCCGCTGGTCGCCAAGGGACCGAAAGCCGGTTCGCCCGTGATCGCGTTCCAGACGGTATCGGTATTGCGGTCATACATCAGCTTGTTCGAGCGCATCAGCAAGCCCGTCGAGCCAAACTCCAGCGCCGTTTCGCCCAGGTCGACGCGCTCACCGTCCCGGTCCATATACGACAGATCCGGGACGCGCGCGTCGTAAAGCACGCCGGCGCCGCACAAAGTGCAATAAGCCAGCATGACCGCCTTGCCATGCACGCGCCCGGGGATGCCGCTCTCCAGAGCTTCGTCGCCCGCCGCGAGATCCGGCAGGGTGGCGAAGGCGGCCTCCTCGTCCAGCAAACTAATCGAATCGGTAACCAGCCAGCCCTCGCGCGGGCAGCCAGCCGACCGACCGTGAATCAGCGCCCAGTCCGATCCGTATCGGCCGCGCAAATCGAAGACCGTCGGCGCGCGGAAATCGCAGACTTTTTCGCCCGCCGGCGCGTCATAGAGCGACGCCTGCCCGATTGCGTCATTGAACATCTCGTGCCAATTCAGCAGTCGCAAGGGATAAGCGCGGCTGTCGCCATCGATGCTGAGGCCGAAGACCAGCTCATCCGCGGCCGGGTAGCTGCAATCGCCATCGCGGCAGAAATCGACGAAGCGATTGCCTTCGTCCCGCGCCTCGGCCGGGCTGATCTGGCGCGCGTTGACGAGCGAGGGAATGCCGTCGACCGTGACGCCGCCCCAGACCGGCTCCACCAGATTGATCGCGGCGCTATCCAAGACGCCGGGCGCGAAGAAGCGGCTGAACTCGGCATCGACGAAGGCCGCCAGCAGCTGCCCCTTGAATTCGTCGTAATGCGGCGGCAAGGCGATATCGTTGGCGGCCGCCTGCTCGAAATAGCCTTGCCAGCCTAGTCGCTCGCCAGTCAGGGCCTGCAGCGCGCCCAAGACGCTGCCTGCCGCCTCCGGGCTGCGCGCGAAGTAGGCGATATCGATTAAAGGCGCGATATACAGGCGATCGCCCGAATCGGCAAGAGCCTCGAAAACGCTCAGATCCAGGCTGCGGCCGCGGGCCACGTCGTGCGCCGCCGCCAGCATCTGGATCATGGTTTTGCGATAATTGCCGGTGTCGTAATCCAGCGCCCAAACCGAGGCCAAGGCTGCGAGCGCCAGCCCAAGAGCCAGCAGAATCTCAATGCATCTTTTCATCATGCGCTCGCCTCAGTAAAACCAAGTAAGCAATTCAAAACGGCTCACCACCGAGGGCGCCGAGTTTGAGAGCGCGCGCCGAGAGAAAAGCAAGGGGTTTTCTCTGTGCCCTCTGTTTAAGTTGCGAGTGCAACACCCCATCCCCCGGCCCCTTGCCCCAGCAAGCTAGGGAAGGGGAGTTGACGTTGTGAGCCGCAAGGATTTTTGCGTTGGCGGTCGCAGGGCGGCGCGTATGTCTATAGTCTCTATGGCAAATCTCTGTTTCACGACTTGCCATGACGTACTTCTGTTCAGCCAAGTCTTCAAAAGCGCTTGGCACAGCCTCGCCGACAGACGCGCCAGCCTTCCAGCGCCTCACTCGCGGACCCGCAGGGCGCCGAGGACCACCGTGTCGTCTTGCGCGCCTTCTACGTCCGTCAGCACGTCATAACGTATCGCTTGCGGCAACTCGTACCAGCCTGTCAAGACGCGATATTCGCCGGCTTCAAGCGCGGCGCCGTCCAGGGTCACCGTTTCCGTCAGTTCGCTGCCGGCCGCGATCTCGCCAAAATGACGATCGGGCGGGCCTTCGGGCACGGGCTGCCCCCGCCTGTCGAGAACGTGCACGAAACGCACGTCTTTCGGCGACCGTTCCGCCTCGAAGCGCCACCACAAGCGTATCTTGATCGTCTCGTCCGCCGCCTCGTCGGGCAAGAGCCAACCAGCCAGAATAATGCCGTCCTCGATGCGAATCGGATCGTAAATGGCGCCATCGGACAAGACTTCCAGGCGCGCGTTCTCAACGCTGACGCGCTCGCAGACGAGCACGCTGGCGTCGACGAGCGCGGGGCAAGGCGGGTCCAAGGCGATGCGCAGGGTATGATAGCCGCGCCGGTCAATCGGCAGGGGGATCGACAGCGGCAACCGCCCGTTGACGCGTATCGATTCCAAGGGCGTATCGTTGAGCGACAAATTCACGCGCCGATCGTTGGCTTCGAGCGCGGCGTTGAACTCCAGCCAGCCCGGCTGTTCCTTGTAGATGTAGGTCACGTGCGCCTGGGCTTCGACGATTGGCGAATAGACGGCCCGCGCCCGATCGCGTCGGTTTGGCGTTTCATAGACGGCATAGCGCTGGTCTTCAAAAAGCGGCTCGCCCAGCCCCTGCCGCGCCCGCCACTGCAAGAGATCCAACTGGCCGCTATCCTGGGCGCGCCGCTTGTGGATGATGACGACATCGGCGCCCGCGTCCTGCAGCAGCGCGGGCCGAAACTTGGAGAGCAGAGCCAGCCGCGCGGGATCGACCGGCGTGACCCGGGCGTCGTGGCCCGCGATGAGCGGCTTTCTATGCGCCGTCTGCAGATACATCGCTTCCTTCGCCGCCAGCAAATTGTCGTAGGGCACGTTGTAGATCGCGCTAACGTCGCGCCGGTGCTTCAGGCTCTCAATCTCGCGCGGTATCTCGGCCGGCACGCTGGGAAAGGCGGCGAAGAGCCGATAATCCTCGATCACGAGCAGCACGAGCAGCATGGCGACGACCAGCTGCAAGCGCGGCTTCCGACGCAGGTCCAAACGGCTTGAGAAGAGGACGTCCGCGCCGAAGCCGACCAGCAGCGCGAACATGGCGGCGAAGAGGAACATGAAGCGGTCGGGCGTGCGCGCCAGTTCAAGAATCGGCAGATTGATGAAAAGCGCGTATGGCAGCGGCACGACCGTCTCATAACCGGCGATGAAGGTGGAGACCGCCTCGCCGTTTGCTTTGAGCACAGGACCCAGGGCCAGCAGCCATGCCACAAAAGCCACAAGCAGCCACCATCTCGCCGCCCGCCGATGCAGCGCGCCCAAGAGAGCGAGGCCCCCGCCCAGCAGACCGAGATAGGCGGCGCCGCCCCCGAGGCTCGTTCCTATCACCTGGGGCGAATGCGTGGCGATGGACTGCCAGAACGGGTTGGCGAAGGAGGGCGATATCGGGCTCAACAGATCAAGGCTGTATCGGACGTAGCCGCCGGCCTCCACGAATTGCTGGTTCGCCAAGACGTCGCCGAGCACGGGCGACACAAACATCTGCAGCGCGCCTAGCCCAACGGCGGCCAAAAGCAGCGCGCGCGCGGCCCCAACGTGATCGCGGCGGCTCAGCCTCGCCAGAAAAAACAGCGCCATCAAGGGCGCGAGGACGTAAACGCTCTGCAGAATATTGCCAAGCGCCGTAAGCAGAATGCAAACGAGGGCGAAGACGAAGCGGCGCGCCCCCCCAGTATCGGCAAAGTCAAAGAGGATGAGGATGAGCAGCGGCAGCGGCCACTGAACCAGCAGACCGGCATGACCTTGAAAGAGATGACCCTGCATCGTTGGAAAAACCATGTAGACCAAGCCGGCGAAAAACGCTGGCAGCCTGCTCGCCGACGCAAGTTTGCGCCGCGCCAGCAGGTACATCGAAGCGCCGTTTAGCGCGAATGTCAGCAGCAGCCCAAGGTTGTAGGCGGCGGGCAATGGCGCCGCGAAGGCGAAGAGCCACATGGGGAAAAACTGCAAGGGATGCGCCCAGAGCTGGGTCGCGCGGAAGCCGACCGGATAACCCAGCAAGGCGTGATGAAAGACATCCTCGCCGCTTTGCAGCGCGGTCTTGACCCACCAGACATGCCGCGCCATCTCGAAGACGTCGCCCGAATCGCCACCGATGAAGCGCGTCGTCAGGTGGCTGTGGATCGGCGCGCAAAGATATAGCGCGACCAGTAGATAAGCCAGCAGCGCCAGCCAGGGCTGGAAGGGCTGTCGTCTCAACATGGCTTCGCCTTGGCCAGCCCGCCGGGGCAAATGCGCGGCACGGCGATCGCGAGGCAGTCGTCGGCTTCATGGCATCGCCGCGGATTGGCAGGGCGGCGCGGGAGGATCGTCATGCGCGCTCAGCTCGCTGCTTCCGCCGACAAAAGGACGCGCGAAACGGCGCTGCGATAGACGCGGTAAGCCGCCAAGTGCTCAAAGCCGACAAAAACCGCCCGGCTCACAACCATGTCGACGCCAGCGATGCGCAAAACATAATTGCCGGGCCCGCGGCCTGGGCGCAAGACGCGCTCCACCGCGCCAGCGACCACGTCTACGCCGCCGGTCTTCAGGTCGCCACCGACCCGCAGATACGCCCGCCCCGCTCGCGCCGCCAACAAGGCGTTTATGACCGTCAGCATGGCGCCGGCGGCATGGAGGATCAGGCTGCGGTTCTGCTGGCCCAGATAGAAGAGAAGAGTCGCGCCGAGCGTTAGGCAGACAAAGAGCAGCGCGCCGACCATCGCCGTCCGTTTGCGCCTTCGCTTGATTCGCATGATCTGCGCTGGACTGAGTTTGCCGCGCCGGTTCGCTTCCAGGTCGGCTTCCGTGAAACCCAGCGCCGCCTCCAGCGCATTCGCTGCCGCCGTCATGAGTCGGGGGCGCCTGTGTCTGTCGGCGGCCCGCCTGGGTCGGGGCTCATGCGAGCCTCCGCTTCCGCGCCTGTCGCCCGCGGCGTCGGGACGCCGGCTGGCAGAGATTCGACATAAATCGACTGGCTGGGGAAGGCGAAGTCGATGCCGAGCCTTTCGGCGATGCCCATGATCTCAAGAAATAAGCCCTCTTTCAGCGCGGCGAACTTGCGGAAATCCGGCTCCAGCGCCTGGCAGATGACGCGCACGTCCAGCGAGCTGCCGCTGAAGGCGACAAAATGAACCATAACCGACTCCGGGTCGATGCCGTCGGTGTTCTGCAAGAGTTCGCGTATCTCGCGGACGACCGCGCGCAGCTGGTCGGCGCTTGTGCTGTAGGTAAAACCGAGGGTCGCGTCCAGGCGCCGCTTCGCCAGCCGCGTGCGATTGAGGACGGCGGCGTTGGTCAAGAGATTGTTGGGCACGGTGACCAAAGCCTGGTCGAGCTGACGAACGCGCGTCGAGCGGACGCCGACCGATTCCACGATGCCCGTGACCGTCGGCGTCGTGATGAAATCGCCGACTTTGAAGGGGTTGTCGGAAACGATTGCCGCGAAGCCAAACATGTTGCTGACCGTATCTTGCGACGCCAGCGAGACGCCGAGCCCGATGACGCCCAGCGACGCGATCAGCGCGGCGACATCGAACTCCAGCTCCTGCAAGACAAAGATCGCGCCGATCGCCAGGATGAGGAACTTGACCACCGTATTCAGAAAGGGCAGCAGCCGATCCGGTATCGTCCAGCCCGTGACGCGGCGGAAGACCTCCGGCTGCAGGGACACGACATCAAACCAGCGCGCCAGCGCAAAAAAGGCGGAGGCCGCCAATACGCTGCGCGCCCCCAGCCGGGCAAGCCGCTCGACCTCGAGGCTGAAGGCGAACATTTCTGTAACGAGGAACAGGGAAAAACCGACTACCGCCAGCCGCAGGGGGGAGACGCTCGCTTCCAGCAGGCGGTCGTCAATCTCGCTGGCGGAGCGCCTGGCGATGGCTCGCAGCGGCCGCAGCATCAAGGCCGTCAGCAGCCAGCGCAGCAGCAGAATGACCAGCAGCGCGATGACAAAGGGGAAAATATCAACAATGAGCTGCTGGATGAACTTCGGCTGCCCTTCCAGCAATGGCAGCAGGTCGATTTGATCCATGCCGCGCGCGTCCTCGGCATCGCCGCGAAATACACTCTACATTCTACGCTTACAGTCGCTTTTGGCAAGTCGGCGCCGGCTTGCGGGCGCCCCGCGTCAGAGTTGGAACCCGTTGCGATAGTCGACGACTTTGCGCTCATAATCGTCGACGTACTGCTGGAGGCGGTTTTCCAGGTCGTCCCATTGGTCGCTTTGGAAGAGCCGGCGCAGGATATCGGCGCTTTCGGTGACGAATTCAATTTTGCGCATGGGGTAATCGCCATACGCAACGTGCCAGACCATGTGCATGTAGACGCCCAGCTTCTGTATATCGGGCACAAAGCTACTGAGCATGTAGCGGTAGTATTGGTCTTGTTTATCGCGTCTGATGTTATAAAATAGGATGAGCTTGTATCTTGGCCTGATATGCTGAAATGATGCCATGATTGGTTGATCGTGATCGGCTATCGGTCGCGCTTTACTCTATCACAGAATCCCTCGACGTGGTAAGGCTCTTATCGCGATAGCTGTTGGTCTGGCGCTTCCTTTCACGCTCGGGCGCAAAGACGACCGCTGTTACAGGAATGCCATCCATGCAGGAACTGCAACGGGCTATCGAGGATTTGCGCCAGCGCGCGCAGCGGACGAGCGACGCCTCGGCTTTTAGAGAGTTGGAGCAAGAAGCGCGCGACCTCTTGATGGAGGCGAAGAACACGCCGCTGGAGAGCCGAGCGCAAGAGCTCTTCGCCGAGATCGCCGGCGGCCAAGCCAGCAGCCCACGACCGAATTCCGCCGCCCTGCGCGGCTTGGTGCGGCGCGCCCGCATCCGCATCGAAATCGCCGGCGACGATGATGATGTCGACGAAGCGATCGATATCCTGGCGGACGCCCTGCGGATGGACGCGGGCAACAGCGATGTCATCAGCCTCTTGCAGCAGGCCGGCGCCCATAACGCCCAGGCGAAACAGCGCGTGCAGGAGCTCTTCGACCGCCACGACGTCAGCTCGGCGCCATCCCTGACCCCGAGCGCGCCCGCGCAAAGCCCCGAAGCGCCACGCCCGACGACCGCCTATGACCCCGGGGGCGAAGCGCCCGCGTCAGCCCCCTACACGAGATCAGCCGAGCGCGAAAGACCTCCGCGCCGAGCAAGCGACGCCGAGCAGCCGCCAGCGGAGGAACGCGCGCCATTATCCGCCCCGCCGATGGACGAATTGCTGACTCGCCTGACCGAGAGCTATTACTCAGGCGATTATCAGCAGACGATAGACGTGGCCAACCGGATCCTGGCGCAGCAGGCGAATAACCCGACGGCGCTGGAATACCGCGAGAAATCGGAAGACAACTTGATTCGCGGCATCGTGCCCGATCACCGCATCCCCTTCGAGGCGCGCGTCGCCTATAACCGCGCCAATTCGCTGGTGCGCGCCGGCAACTACGAACAGGCATCGGGCTTGTATCGCGAGGCGAGAGAACTGGCGGAGCGCGACGGCATCTTGACCTGGAAAGACGTCGAACAGGCATTGCTCGATATTCAGGATCTGGCCCTGGCGCGCGAGCTGCTGACCGATGGCGACCGCTTGATGGCGAACGACAATTGGTCGGAGGCGCTGCGCAAATACGAAGGCGCGCTGCGCGTCGTGCCCAACGACCCGCAGGCGGAAGAGCGCCTGGAAATGATCCGGCGCATCCAGCGCGATTATGACCAGATCGCCGTCAACATGAACACCATCGGCGGCACGCTGGAAGAGCAGGTGGCGGAGGTCGCGGGCCTTCGCGGCCTCCTGTCGCAGACGCGCCAGCTGATGCCGAACAGCCAGCGCCTGGCGCAAATGCAGAAGGAAGTGGACAACAAGCTGGCCGGCATTCGCAGCCAGGTCAACGATCAGGCGCAGATGTCGCTCAACCACGCCAATAACTCAACGACCCTGGACGAACGCATTCTGCTCATGAACGCCGCGGTCAAGCTGCTGGAACTGGGGCTGGAGCTCGACCCGACCGACGGCCATTTTTCCGAAATGCTGATGCGCGCGCGCAATTTGCAGGCGGACATATCGCGGGCGCAGCAGTCGATCCGCCGGGCGCAGGCGCTGGTCTCGCAGAACTTCGACGCCGAGCTGGCGCAGGCGCGGCAGATGCTGGCGGAGATGACGGCCGATTACGCCCAGGACGAGCGCTTCCGCAATACCGTGAACGACTTGTTCAGCCGCTATTTGGAACGCGCCGAAGAAGCGCTGCAGGAAGGCAGAAACCGCGAGGCGCGCGCCTGGCTGGAGATCTTGCGCGAAGACCCCTTCCGCATCCTCGGCCGCCGGGCGGATATCACCCGCATAGACAGCATCATCCGCCGCCGCCGCAACCGGGGCCGCCTGGTCATTCTGGTTGCGCTGCTTGTCATCGGCATCGTTGGCGGCGCGCTCGGTTATATGAATCGCGAGCCGATACAGGACACCCTGGGCGCCATTTTCTTCCCGACGATGACCTTCACGCCAACGCCGACGCAGACGCCAACCGTCACGCCCACGCCAACGCTGACCTTCACGCCTTCCAATACGCCGACCGCCACCTTTACGCCCACCGATACGCCAACAGCGACTGACACGCTCACGCCCACCGCCACTTTCACGCCCTCCAAGACGCCAACGCAGACCAGCACGCCGACCTACACGGCAACGCCATCAGACACGCCAACCAACACCAACACGCCGACCGCGACCGCGACGCCGCAAGAGCTCTGCGAGGTCATCGTGCTCAATACTGACGCGATTCGAGTGCGCACGCGGCCAACGACGCAATCGCCGATCGTCGGCTGGATGCCCACGGGAACAGTCGCCCCCGTCCACAAGCTCGAGCGGCAAGAACGCAATCCCACCGGACCAGTCTGGTATTTCGTTCAAATCAGCGTTGACGACGCCACCCTCGAGGGCTGGGTTCGCAGCGATATCGTCAGCGTCCGCCTGGGCACCGAATGCCCGGAGATTCCCTAGTCTCGATCTCGGCTTACACTTGCCATCGCTCATGGACCTGGCAGCGCGATCGGCGGAGCTGGCCGCCATCCAGGCGCGTTAAGAGCATGGGCTGATGAGCCTGCCGCAGGTCGTCGGGCTCGGCATCGGCTTTCGGCAGCGGGCGAGACGGGCGACCGATGAGATTTGCCTGATTGTGATGGTCAATCGCAAGCTGCCATTGTCGGACTTGGCGGCTGAGGACATCGTGCCGCGAGCGCTGGAGGGCGCGCCGGTCGACGTCATCGAAACCGGCCCGATTCGTGCCTGATCGAGGGCTTCGGGCGCGCTACCAGGACGTATAGCCGCCATCCACGACCAGATTCGTGCCCGTGGTGAAGCTGGCGCCGGGCGATGCGAGGTAGAGGATGGCTTGGGCGATCTCTTCCGCCTCGCCGACGCGCCGCTGCGGGGTCATCGCCAGCCAGGTGGGGTACCACTCCGGGTTCCCCATGGCGGGCTTGGTCATATCCGTGCCGATGTAGCCGGGCGAGACGCAATTGACGCGCAGGCCGCGGCTCGCCCATTCCCCCGCCAGCGATTTCGTCAGCAGAATGACGCCGGCTTTTGCCGCGTTGTAATGCGCTTGAGGCTGCGGCCAATTCGAGATCATGCCCGACATCGACGCCAGATTGACGATGGCGCCGCTGCCCCGCTCCAACATGTGGCGGCCGATGGCGCGGCAGCACCAGAAAACGCCATTGAGATTGACCGCGATCATGTTGAGCCAGTCCTCGTCGCTGCATTCCTCAGCCGGGACGCCCTGCGCGATGCCCGCGTTGCAAACGAGAATGTCAATATCGGAGAACGCCGCCAGCGCCGTCGCCGCCATCTGATTGACGCTCTCGGAGCAGCGCACGTCGACGTCGATGAACATGGACCGCCGCCCCATGCTTTCGATTTCGGCGGCCGCCTTTTTGCCGTTCTCCACGATGTATTCGGCGATGACGACATCAGCGCCAGCCGCCGCCAATCGCCTCGCGGTGGCCAAGCCGATGCCGCGCCCAGCGCCGGTGATCAGCGCCGTCTGCCCGCTGAGATTAAAGTCGGAATAAGTCATGCTCGTCCTCGCTCCGCGCCTGCGCCATTTTCGCAAGCGCGACAATACCACAGATGGGAGATTTTGCCACACGAGCAAATGCAGGATTGTTGCGCGAAATGCCTAACTACAGAGAGCGCAGAAGGTATTCCAACAAAGTCGTGAAACAACCATTTGCCACAGAGGCGCAGAGGGCACAGAGCGTAACCCTTGCTATTCTCTCGGTGTACTCTCTCGAACTCGGCGTACTCGGTGGTAAGCTTTTGAAGTACTTTGATAGTTTTACTTCTGCGCGTTCTGCGGTTTCTGTAGTTCAAAAGCTCGCGTGGACGCTCTGAGAGCGAAACGTCGCCGCGCTAACCGCCGATATGGTACATCTCGACTTTCTTGCGGCGGTCGCGGACCTCTTGCGTCAGAGAGCTGCGAATCTCCGAGTAGCGGTCGATGCGTTCGCCCCAGGTCGCGCGGATGATCGCCTCAAGCGCGTCATCGCTGGCGCCTTCTCGCAGCGGATCGCGCAAATTCGCGCCTTCAATCGCGAAGAGGCAGGTGAAAATCCGCCCTTCCGGCGAGAGGCGCATCCGCGTGCAGGCCCCGCAGAAAGGCTGCGTCACCGAGCTGATGAGTCCGATTTCGCCCTCGCCATCGGCATAACGATAACGCCGCGCCACCTCGCCGAAGTAGTTGCCGGCGACCGGCTCCAGCGGCATCTCGGCATGGATCCGCTCGACAATTTCTGAGGCGGAAACGACTTCGTCCATTTTCCAGCCATTCATGTTGCCGACGTCCATATACTCGATGAAGCGCAGGATATGACCGCGCTCTTTGAAGAAGCGCGCCAGCTCCACCAGCGTGTGATCGTTGACGCCGCGCTGCACCACCGCGTTGATCTTCAGCGGCGCGTAGCCAGCGTCTTCGGCCGCGCGGATGCCGGCCAGCACCGTGTCCACGCCGGAGCGGCCGCCATTCATCCGGCGGAAGATCTCGTCATCGAGCGTATCGAGGCTGATCGTGAGGCGCTTCAAGCCGGCCGATTTCAAGGCGTCGATCTTCTGTGGCAACAGAAAGGCGTTGGTGGTCATCGCCAGGTCGTCCACGCCGTCCAGCACGTCCAGCATCGCCACCAGCTTCTCGATATCCTGCCGCAGGAGGGGCTCGCCGCCGGTCAAGCGAATCTTCACCGCGCCCAGCCGCAGGATGATCCGCGTCAGCCGCGCGATCTCCTCGAAGGTCAGCAGACGCCGCTTGGGCAGGAAGCGATAGCGCTCGTTGAATATCTCGGCGGGCATGCAATATGGACAGCGGAAATTACAGCGGTCGGTCACCGATATCCGCAGGTCGCGCAAGGGGCGCTCGTACTTGTCCAGCAGGCTCATCATCCGGTATCGTTCTCGTCGCGGCCGCGTTTCAGTGTAGCGAGGCGTCGGGCGCATATCAAGCCCGCCGAACCGCGGACCGGGCGTCGCTATCCTCGCCTATAGCAAGTATAACTTATCTCTCTTAGAATTGAGCTTGCGCGTTTTTTCTTTGCCAGGTCGACTGGCGAAATTCACCGATACGATACGGGGCATGCGATGACCGAAATTCAGTGCAGCGAATGCGGCGAAAAAGCTGAACCACTGGATTGGCGCTGCGCGGGCTGCGGCGGCTCGCTGGATTTGGTCAATCTGCCGGCTTTCGACGCCTCGCTCATCGACGCCGGCGACTTCTCGCTCTGGCGATACCGCGCCATGCTGCCAGTCGCGCGGCGCTTCAGCCTGGGCGAAGGCATGACGCCGCTGGTTCCCGCAGCGCTGGACGGACTGTCTTTCGCCGCCAAGCTGGAATACCTCAACCCGAGCGGCTCCTTCAAAGACCGGGGCACGGCCACGCTGCTCAACCATTTTGCCGCTCAGGGCGTGATCGAAGCCATGGACAACTCATCGGGCAACGCCGGCGCCTCGCTGGCGGCTTACGCTGGCATCGCCGGGCTGCGCGCGACCGTTTTCGTGCCTGCCGCTACCGCCGTGGAAAGCAAGAAACGGCTGATTCGGTCGTTCGGCGGCGCCATCATCGAGTCGCATGATTACCTGGCCGATGTCTACGCGGCCGCTGAAACGACGCCCTACGCCAGCCACGCCTGGAGCCCCTACTTCGTCCTCGGGCAGCAGACGGCCGCCTGGGAGACCTGGGAACAGCTGGGGCGGCGCGCGCCAGACGCGGTGGCGGCGCCGGTCGGGCATGGCGGGCTCTTCCTCGGCTTCTATCGCGGCTTCAAAGCGCTGTTGGACGCTGGCTTGATCGCGCGGGCGCCGCGCATGATCGCCGTACAATCGGCCGGCGTCGATCCCGTCGTCCGCGGCTGGGAAGCGGGGGCCAGCCTACCGCCTGCGATTGAGCCGGGACACAGCATCGCCGATGGCATCCTGATCGACGCGCCAGTGCGCGGCAAGCAGATCTTAAGCGCCTTGTACGAATCCGATGGCTTTGCCCTGCGCGTCAGCAATAGCGAGATCACGCGGGCGCGGAAGAGCCTGCAAGCCAGCGGCTTCCTCATCGAGAGCACGAGCGCCGCGCCAGCCGCCGCCCTGCCCCAAATTCGCGAGCGACTCGGCGATGCGGCCGAGCTGGTCATCGCCTTCACCGGCAGCGGCCTCAAGAACCTCGCCTGAGGGACCAGGGACGCCCCGCCTTATCCCGCTTCGTCAATCCGTCGTATAATGGCTTGGCGCATTCACATGAGGAAGACTCGGCATGTCACAGGACCTGCTCCGCCAGACGCTCGAGGCGCAGCGTCGGGCGCAATCGGACTTGCTGCGGCGGCGTGGCGTGGTCGGCGTGGCTGTCGGTTACCGCAATTACAAGGAGCAAGCGACCGATCAGCTGGCTCTGGCGGTTTTGGTGCAGCAGAAGAAGCCGATAGAGGCGTTGAGCGCCGATGACCTTGTGCCGCGCGATGTGGATGGCGCGCGCACCGATGTCGTCGAGGTGGGAAGGCTGGAGGCGCTGGTCAACCCGCGCGACCGCTTCCGCCCCAATATCCCGGCTGGCGTCAGCATCGGGCATTACAAGGTCACGGCCGGCACGCTGGGCGCCATCGTCTTCGACCGCGAGACAGGCGAGCCGCTGATCCTCTCCAACAATCACGTGCTTGCCAACAGCAATCAGGGTGAAATCGGCGATGCCATCCTGCAGCCGGGGCCGACCGATCATGGCTTGCGCCCCGATGATGTCGTCGCCAAGCTGCATCGCTTTGAAATGCTGCGCTTCTATAACGAGGCGGGCATGGACCCGTCCCCGCCCGGCACGTCGCCGCCGCTCTTCCCGCCGGGCGGCTGCGACATCGTCGAGCTGTGGGCGGCTGTCGGCAACGCGCTCGGCCGTCTCAGCGGCTCGTCAAAGCGGCTGACCAGCGTGCCGCGCGTGAAATCGCAGACGGATTTTCTGCCCATCTACCCCAATCGCGTGGATGCGGCGCTCGCCCGCCCCAACAACCCGATGCTCTTCCAGCAGGCGATCGCCGAGATCGGGCGCCCAAACGGCATCAAACTGGCGCAGCTGGGCATGGAAGTGCGGAAGCAGGGACGCACGACCGGCTACACCGAAGGCGCGGTTACGCTGATGAACGCGACGGTGGACGTGTCTTATGGCGAGGACATGCAGGCGCGTTTCGTCGGGCAGGTCATCACCACGCCAATGAGCCAGGGCGGCGATTCTGGCGCGCTGGTCATCGAGCGCGACAGCCTCAACGCGGTCGGCTTGCTCTTCGCGGGTTCGCGCCGCGCGACCATCTTCACGCCAATGCAGACTGTGCTCGACGTGATGGAGGTGGATCTCTGAGGGCGAGTGCAACACCCCATCCCCCGGCCCCTTGCCCCAGCAAGCTAGGGAAGGGGAGTTGACGCTGCGAGCCGCAAGGCCTTCTGTGTCGGCGACGGGCGAGTCGCCGCCTCGCCCCTACAGACTAACTTTATGTTCGATGCCAACGTAAAGAGGACGCCCTGTTTAGAGCGTCCTCGATGCTTCCAGACTATGCGCTTGCCGCGCTAATTGCCGGCGTCGGTCAGCCGCACCGATGCCTCCGGCGCTTGGAAGTCGGCGCCCAATTGCGCGAAGTCATCGACATTGAAGATGAAGGGCGAATCCGATGGCAGCAACGCGAAGGTGACGTTATCCGACAAGTTGGCGACGTAAAGATACTGGATGAGATTCGGGTTGGCGGCGATCTGGTCGCTGATGACGCGCAAGGCTTCCGCTTCCGCCTGCGCTTCGATCAAGCGAGCGTTGGCGCGGCCGCGGGCTTCCTGCTCCAGGGCGTCGGCGCGACCGCCGGCTTCGGTCTGCACGCGCTCGGCTTCGGTCTTGGCGCGCAGCAGCTTCTGTTCCTCGATCTGCTTCTCTTCGATGGATTGGGCAAACGAGGTGTTGAATTCGATCTGGCGCACGAGCAGCGAGGTCAGCGTCAAGCCCTGCCCTTTCATGCTCGCGCCGACAGCCTGGGCGATCTGGTTGCCGAGCTCTTCGCGGCTTTGGCCATAGATGGCTTCCGCCTCGAAGAGAGAGACGATATCGCGAGAGACGGCGCGCACGGTCGGGCGGATGAAGTCCGATTCGTAGCGATTCTGCCAGTTGAGGTGAATCTGGTTGACATCGCCCCGCTCGATGCGATAGAGCACGGTGATATCGAGCTTGACTTCCTGCCCGTCCTTCGTCAGCGCTTCCACGGCGTCGTTGCCCTGCAAGCGCCCCTCGGTGCTATAGCCCGACATGGTGTATTCGCGTTGATCGGTCGGGTAGATGATGTACTCCTGCAAGCCGGGGATGATGATCGACGTGCCAGGAGCGCGCGCCGGATCCTCCAGCTCGCCCGTCAAGACGTTGACGATGACGGCCGCCCGCGCCGGCTGCACGATCAAGATGCCCGAGCTGATGATGAAGAGCACGACGCCCCCGACGAAACCGACCAGCGCCAGCAATACGCCGCCGCGCGCCGAGCGCCCCTGCGACGCCAGCGTGAACGCGAAAGCGACGCCCAATATCCCGACCCCGAAGGCGAGTACCGCGACGATTCCTAATAAGCCACCAAAATTCATGTCCGCTCCTTCATAGCGTTTGCGTTCGCTATCCTAGATGTACGAGCACATTATAGCATAGGTTGCGGCGGAGGCGGAATACCCCCGTCCGCCGGCCCCATGCCCCAGCGAGCCAGCGAAGGGGAGTTGACCGCGCCCCATCCCCCGGCCCCTTGCCTCAGCGAGCTAAGGAAGGGGAGTCAAACGCTGCGAGACGCAATGTGTTTTGCGTGGGCGGTCGCTTTGCGGCGCGTGTGTCCAGAAGCGCCTTACGAGAGGGACCGCCAGCCAGGACCGCGAACGACCCGCCCGGGCATATTCCCCGTGTGCTCGCCATCGCGCAAGACCTGCGCCCCGTTGACGAAGACGTGAACCATGCCCGCGCTGTATTGATGCGGGTCGCCTGGAATGGAATGGTCTTGCACGCGCGCGGGATCGAATATGGCGATATCGGCGAAGCATCCGGGCTTGAGATAACCGCGATCTCGCAGCTTGAGGTTGTCCGCGGCGAAACCGGACAGGCGGCGCACAGCGTCTTCCAGCGTGATCAAGCCTTCGTCGCGGACGTATTTGCCGATGACGCGGGCGAAGCTGCCATAGGCGCGCGGATGCGGATGATAACTGAGGAAGGCGCCTTCGGTCGCTATCGAGCCGGCGTCCGAGCAGAAACTGACCCATGGAAGTTGAATCTGTTTGCGCAAGTTGTCCTCCGACATGCTGAAATAGAGCGAGAATATGCGGCTGTGGTCTTCAATCAGCAGGTCAATCGCCGTGTCCGCGCCCGACGCGCCGCGTTCGTTCATTACATCGCGCAGCCACTTGCCCTGTAAACGCCGCAATTCGTGCTTGGCGAAGCCCGCCAGCATAATGCGATCGGGCCCGTTCTCCTCGAACATATTCTCCCAGCGATGCGATGGCAGCGCCATTTCCCGCTTGATGCGCGCGCGCAGCTCGGCGTTTTTCAGCCGTTCGATCATGGCGTCGAAGCCGCCATCGTGCGCCCAGGCGGGAATGCAGGACGCCAGCCCGGTGCCGCTGTAGGGATAGGTGTACATATCGGCGGTCAAAGGCAGACCGTCGGCGCGTTCGGCTTCCACGCGGGCGATGACCTCGTCCATCTTGCGCCAATTGGCTTGCCCAGCCGCCTTCAGGTGATAAATCTCGCCCGTCACGCCGGTTTCGCGCATGATGCGAATCAGCTCGTCGAGCGCCTCTTGGAATTGCGCGCCTTCGCTGCGCAGATGCGTGATGTACATTCCATCGTGCTGCGCGACCACGCGGCATAGCGCAATCAACTCTTCCGTGCTTTGATAAGTGGCCGGCGGGTAAATCAGCGCAGCCGACATGCCCATCGCCCCTTCGCGCATGGCTTCATGCAGCAGGCGCTTCATCTCCGCCATCTCGCCCTCTGTGACGGGGCGGTCGTCATAACCGGCGGCATGGACGCGCAGGGTGGCTGAGCCGACGAAACTGGCGACATTGGCGGCGACGCCCTTGCGCTCGAGGAATTCGAGATATTCGCCCAGGGTCGTCCACTCGATGTCGTACTGGATATCGGCGGTGGACAGGATGGTGTCGCGATTGCGCTTCATCTCCTCATTGAGCGGGCCCATTGAGGTGCCCTCGCCCATGACTTCGAGGGTGACGCCCTGCTTGATGTCGCTCATGCTGCGGCCGTCTTCGATCAGGGATTCGGTCGCCCAGCTGAGCATGTTGATGAAGCCGGGCGCGACGGCGAGGCCGTCGAGGTCGATGGTGCTGGCGGCGGATTCATGGCGCAGGTCGCCGACCCCGGCGATGCGGTCGCCGCGGATGAGGAGGTCGGTTTTGACAGGCGGGCTGCCGCTGCCATCGTAGATCGTGCCATTGCGGAGGAGCACAGATTCAATCATCGTGGTCATTCTATATATTCTTTCCATAGTCGAAGGTCTTCACGTACAGCTTGAGAAACGTTATCATAAGACGGCATTAGAAACGGTTTGGCGACTCGCTTTTTTTGTAACTTAATGAGCACCTGTTCTCGTTCATCAAATGGCGCTGCAATTTTGTATACTCCCTTTGTCGGGACAAGCTTCTGCAATTCGGTTTCGAATGGTATCCAGTTCACATTGTCACCTTGCATCCACTTTACATCGGCCAGGCTGTCATAAACGAAAAGGCCTTCTTGTGCTTGAAGGAAACCTATCTGGCTCATTCTGTGCCTGACCAATTGAAGACTCGTGTGTTCCAATTGGTTGATATCGATAGCAATGACAACGAAACGAGTTGGCTTTTTGTCAAGGTTCTTCTCAACTGCGGACGCGAAGAATGCAGCGATCAGCGGCCTATAAGTAAAGTCCAAAAGCCTGGTCGGTATTCGATGGTGTTGAGCCAAGGCATAATTTATAGAATTTGGACTAATCCTTATGCTGAGTCTAGCCGGATCATATTCGTTATTCCGCCAGTCCTGTACTACTTGCATCATGTCTTCAAACATCTCAGCCGTGTCTACACGCTCATAAGGTATTGTCAGGCTCGCCCTATCTGACAGCGATATGAAAGTCTTCACCAAGTGGGATTCTACATATGCATGCATTGTAAGTCGAAAGCACGGATGGTCTACCAAAACGTCCCGCACCAAAACATCACCGAATTCCATTTGCATCTTGGCTCCTTTATCGGGGCCTATTACATAATCTACGACGTAGTCCCGAAAAAACGACTCTCGCATTGTTGGTGCCAATAGAGTCCAATCAATGTCGTTCTGCCCACGAAAGATCCATCTTCCCTTATTCCAACGCGGATGTAACTCATCCACTTGAGCCAGGAACTCTTCCGCGGTATCGCCTTGAATAATCGGAATCCCAAATTCGTCTCTTTCCATATCCCCTACCCCAAACTCTCGCGCAGAATCCGCCCCAGCTCCCGCCGCACGAGACCCGGCCTTTCATCCCGCAGCAGCGGCAGCCGCGCCCGCGTCCGATGCAGCTGATTCAAATCAATCTCCTGCGTGATCAGAGCCTCGTCAAAATAAAGCCCGCGCGTCATGAACTCGCCATCGGGGTCGACCACCGACGAGCCGCCCCAGAAATTCTTGCCGTCTTCATAACCGACGCGGTTGCAGTGCAGGATGTAAGCCGTGAACATGCCGCCATAAGCCTGATTCACATGCTCGACCCAGCGCGTCCCCATCAGCCGGTCGCTCTCGTTGAGCCCGCGCGAGGGGCTGGCGCTGTTCAGAATCATGATATCGGCGCCATCGAGCCAGAGCAGATAGGGTGGCGACACATGCCAGAAGTCCTCGCAGATGAGCATGCCGGCGCGGCCGAAGCGGGTATCAAAGGCGCGCGCGCTGTTGCCCTGCGCGAAATAACGCGATTCGTCGAACATGGCGTAGGTGGGCAGGTAGAGCTTGTGATGCAGGTGGACGAGTTCGCCGCCCGAAAGGTAGGCGTTCGCGATGTAGAAGCGGTTGCGCTTGTCTTCATGCACGAAGCCCACGACGATGTCGATGTCGCCGCTGGCATTCAGCAATTCGGCAAAGACGGGATCATCGCCGTCCGCCCGCAGCGCCACCTCCGGCACGAGGTCCTGCACCTGATAGCCGGTCAGCGACAGCTCGGGGAAGACGAGCAGATCGACGCCCTCCGCGCGCGCCTGCCGAATCTTGTCCAGGTGAACGCCCAGATTGTGTTCTACATCCCCAAGTTTGGGGTAAATCTGCGCCAGGCCGATGTTGATGCGCATGACCGCTGCTCCTTCGCCGGCTGCCGGGCGCAATCATAATCCAGCCTGGCGGCGGCGGCAATTCTCGAGATGCCGGGGGCGTGGCGACCTTGGCGGGGGTCGACCTTTGGCGGGGACTCGACAAAGCTTCACCACAGAGGAAATGAGGAAACACAGAGGGCGCAGAGGAAAGGCCTGGGACGGTCAACCGGGATCATTTCGCTGCCGAAGCGCCAGCAATCTCAATGAAGGACGCGGCCGGGGCGCTTTTCAGGCGCGGGCTGGCAGAAGCTGTATGCTGCGCAGATAATCCAGGTGCTGGAGCATCCAATCGCGCAATTCCGGCGTCTTGAAATGGATGGCTTCCAACTCGGCGGACGCCAGCGGGATGAATTCGGGGATGAAGTCGCCGCGGGATGGATCGCGGAATTCCGGTCCATAGCGCTTGCTGAGGTCAAAATGATGCAGCAGGCAGACGAAGAAATGCTCTTCCAGCTGTTTGCCGGCTTTCTGGTGCTCGAGCACGAAGGCGGTGGCGAGCACGGTCGCGTCCGCGCCCAGCTCTTCATAAAGCTCGCGTTCCAGCGCCGCGATCAGGTCGAGGTCCATCCATTCGACGCCGCCGCCCGGCGCCACCCAGTAAGGCGGCCTGCCCGGTTTGACGCGCTTGATCATCAGCAGCGAGCCATCGCCCGTCAGCAAGAGGGCGCGCACCCGTCGATTGATCAGGTTTTTCCGTTTTGAGTTCGCTAACATCGCTCAACGCCACTGTCGCTTCGTCAACGCTCGGCCGCCGCAAGACCAGCCAGGCAGACGCGCCTTCACCGAAGCCCGCGCCACGATTCCATGTCCAAAAGGGCTTGGATGGTATCACAAGTGATCAATAGATTCAACAAGAATCAGCGCCGCCATTTTGTAGCCGACGGTCTGCGCGCCGCCCGTGCCCAGGCGGACCGTCACCGGCCCGTCGAAGGGATCGCGCTCGAGCGCTTCCAAGGTGGCGCCCATGGTCAGCCCGCGCTCCTGGGTATTCCGCAGCATGGCCGGGTCGTCCATGATGAAGCGGCGGATGCGCGCCGGCGCGCCCAATCGCAGGGTTGAGAGCGGCTGCAGATTCCGCTCTTGCATGACGCCGTCCAGGTTGGGGATGGGGTCGCCATGCGGGTCGTAGCTGGGCTCGCCCATTTTGCGCGCGATCGCCTCGACAAAACGATCGGACACGCTGTGTTCAAGCGCTTCCGCTTCGTCATGGATTTCGTGCAGCTGATAGCCCAAATCCTGGACGAGATAGGTTTCGATCAGGCGATGGCGGCGCAGCATCTGCAGGGCGACGCGTTCGCCGGCTTTGGTCAAGCGCACGCCGCGATATTTGAGATAATCGACCGTGCCTTCATCGACCAGGCGCTGCGCCATATCGGTGACGGCCGGCGCCGAGATGTTCAGGGACTCGGCCAAGGCGTTGGTGGCGACGCGATCGCGCTCGCCCTGCAAGGTGTAGACCGCTTTCAGGAAGTCCTCAACGGATTGCGATGGGCCCGAGGCCTCTCTTCGCGCCTTCATTTGCCTGCCTCAGCGTTCCAGGACCGTGGCGACCGGGTTTGCGCGCGCCAGCTTTACCGGCATTCGCCGAAAAGGCCCGCGGCAAGCTCTATCATAACACAGGCTGAAATCGCGCTTTGGGTCGTCCGCGCCGACGCGTTTCTAACAGAGTTGAGCTACGCTAAGCATGCGGCGCCGGGGCGGCCCAGCCATTCGCGCCTTCGCCCGCGCTCGCGCCAGAATTGACCGTGCCTTGAAACTGCCCTAGAATAGGCTTGCTGGGCGCCGGTGATTCCCACGACGGAAGCGTACCATGAGCAGAGATTATTATGCCACGCTGGGCGTCTCGCGAGATGCCAGCGATGACGAGATCAAGAAAGCGTTTCGGCAGAAGGCGAAGCGGTATCACCCCGACGCCAACCCGAATGACGCCGGCGCCGAAGCCCGCTTCAAAGAAGTGAACGAGGCTTATGAGGTATTGAGCGACGGCGACAAACGCTCGGCCTACAACCGCTTCGGGCCCGACTGGAGGCAGTTCCAGGGCGCAAACGGGGCGAATCCCTACGGCGGGGGCGCGCGCTACGCCGATATGTCCGATATCTTCGAGACGATGTTCGCGGGCGGGCGGCGAGGCGCTCATCCGGGCTTCCACCAGCGCGCCGATTTCCCGCGGGCGGGGGCGGATATCGAAAAGGCGGCGCGGATCAGCCTGCGCGAAGCCTACCGCGGGGCCGAGCGGGTCGTCAGCAAGGACGGGCGCGACATCAGCGTGCGCATTCCACGAGGCGCGGCCACTGGCACGAAGGTGCGGCTGGCGGGCGAGGGCGAGCCCGGTTACCTGGGCGGCGCCAGCGGGCACCTCTACCTGGTGGTCGAAGTCGAAGCCGACCCGACTTTTGAACGGCGCGGCGACGACTTGCAGGTCGACGTCAAAGTCGACGCGCTGACGGCGATGCTGGGCGGCGACATCGAGGCGCCGACGCTCGACCGTCCCGTACGCGCCAAGATTCGCGCCGGGACGCAATCGGGAACGAAGCTGCGCCTCAGCGGCAAAGGCATGCCCAAGCTGCGAAAGGACGAGGAATACGGCGACTTGTACGCCCGCGTGGTCATCACTGTGCCGACCCAGCTCGATGCCGAACAGCGCGCGCTGGCGGAAGCGCTGCGCGACAGTCTGCGCTAGCGCGGCATGCGCTGCGGCCCCGGTACTGGCATGCGAGCGCTCTTTTGCCTGGCGGCGAGCCTGCTGCTGCTGGCGGCTTGCGGCGAGCTGACCGGACCGCGCGAAAGCGGCCCGGCCGAGCAGGCCGAGTCTTTGTCGGAAACGCCGACGCCTCTGCCTGCCGCGATCGTGGACGCCGCCGATGCCGAAAATCGGCTATTGACCAATATTTACGCGCGCTCGAGCGACTCGGTCGTCAACATCGAGGCGGCAATCCAAGGCGAGACGCGCCGCGGCTCCGGCTTCGTCTACGATCGCCAGGGGCATATCATCACCAACGCGCATTTGGTGAAAGACGCCGAGCGGCTCATCGTGACGCTGCGGAACGCCTACCCGCTGCCGGCGGCGCTGGCGGGTTTGGACGGTTTCAGCGACCTCGCCGTGCTCAAGATAAGCGCCAGCGAAGACCGCCTGACGCCGCTGCGAATCGGCGAATCGGCGAGCGTGCGAGTGGGCCAGCGCGCCATTTCAATTGGCAATCCCTTCGGCTTGAAAGCCTCGATGACCAGCGGCATCGTCAGCGGGCTGGGACGCAGCCTGCCTTCCGCCGCGCTGATCGACGCCGGGCTCGCCGCTGGTTTCGACAATCCCTCGATAATTCAGATCGACGCGCCGGTCCATCCAGGCAATTCCGGCGGTCCCCTGCTCGATTCCAATGGTCTGGTGATCGGCATCACAACGGCGATGCAGAGCGCCAGCGGTCATTTCCAAGGCATTGGCTTTGCCGTGCCCGCCGATACGATGCGCCGCGTCATTCCCGATCTTATCGCGCGGGGGCGAGTTGATTACGCCTGGATGGGCATCTCGGTTATGCCCGAAGAAGGCGGCTTTGGCGTGGCTGGCTTGAGCGACATATTGGATCTGCCGGTGCGGCGCGGCGTGCTCTTGCGGGGCGTCAGCGAAGGGTCGCCGGCTCATCTGGCGGGCTTGCGCGGTGGCGATAGCGCGGTCGAGATTCGCGGAAGAAGCGTCTGCGCCGGCGGCGATCTCATCGTCGCCATCAACGGCTTTTATATCGACGACCTGGACTCGCTGATTACGTACCTGGTGCAAAACGCGCGCCCAGGCGACGAGGCGAAGCTGGTCGTCATCCGCGACCGGCAGGCATCTGAGTTCACCCTCGCCTTGCAAAACCGGCCGCCGAGGGACAGGCCGCTGCTCGACTGCGAAACGACGCAATAGTTGGGAAAGCTATGAATCAGATTGAATTGGAATCCCACTTGGTGCGCATGCGCCCGCTGGGGCTCTCGCATATCGCGCATGTGCAGCGCCTGGCAGCCGCCGAAGAAATCGCCCGGCATACCTTCGTGCCGCATCCTTACCCGCCCGATGGCGCCAAGGACTTCGTCGAGAACGCGCGCGAAAAGTGGCGAGAGGAAGAGGCCTATGTCTTCGCGATCCTCGAGCGGGCGAGCGGAGACTTCGCGGGCTGCATGGGGATCCATCCACAGCCGCCGCATCAACGGGCGGAAGTCGGCTACTGGATCGGCCAGCCCTATTGGGGGCGCGGTTTCGCGAGCGCCGCCCTGCGCTTGCTCATTCAATTCGGTTTTGAAGAGCTGGGGCTCAATCGCATCGCGGCCGGGCACTTTCCGGGCAATCCGGCTTCCGGGCGCGTCATGCAGAAGGCGAATATGCGCTACGAGGGAAGGCTGCGGGGTTCGCTCTATCATTGGGGCGCGTTCAAGGACGAGCTTCGTTATGGCATATTGCGGGCGGATTATGAGGCGGCGCGGGCTGGAAAAAAGAAAGAGACCGCAGAGGGTTAGTCTGCGGCCCCTCGACTGTTAGAGTCACAGTCTTGCGGTTTCGGGTTCGCCCCTAACGGAGAAACCCCTAGAGGTGTACTTCAGTTAGAGGGCAGCCCCCTTAGAACCTGACATTTCTGATCACCTCCTTTACTCGGCCAACGATAGGAAGAGCATAACACAGGCGCGCGTGTAGCGCAAGCAATAAGATCTTGCTGCCGGCGGGCGGCGGGCGACCCAATGGGCAGCCCCTACAAATTTGCGCTGGCGGGCGGCGGGCGACCCAATGGGCAGCCCCTACAAATTTGCGCTGGCGGGCGGCGGGCGACCCAATGGGCAGCCCCTACAAATTTGCGCTGGCGGGCGGCGGGCGACCCAATGGGCAGCCCCTACAAATTTGCGCTGGCGGGCGGCGGGCGACCCAATGGGCAGCCCCTACAGATCGGTATGGCGCGGGCGCTATGTTATAATCGCGCGGCAAGGGGGCGGGAACGGGCAAGACGATGACGCGGCATTTTCATCCGGCGCACCGCCGGCAGGCGATCCAATGGGCGCGGAATCTGATCGCGCGACAATTCTACGTCTTGGATACCGAGACGACTGGCTTGGGCGGCGCTGACGAAATCGTGCAGATCGCCGTTCTGGATGGCGGCGGCGCGGTCGCGATGCGGCAGCTCATCAAGCCGACGATTCCCATTCCGCCGGTCGCCTCGGCGATACATGGCATCCGCGATAGAGACCTGGTCGGCGCGCCCAGCTTCAAGGACATATATATCCGGCTGTCCATGCTGCTGGCCGGGCAGGTCGTCATCGCTTACAACATGGAATTTGACTGGCGCATGCTGCAGCAGACGTCGGCGCGATATGGGCTGCCGCCGATGCGCATCGGCAAACGCGACTGCGCCATGAAACAGTACGCCCGCTTCAAAGGCGTTCGGCAGAGCTCGGGCCGCGGCTACGTCTGGCATAAGCTGGGCGTCGCCGTCGCGCAGGAGGGGCTGCCCGTCGCGCGCGCGCACGACGCCCTCGACGATGCCCGCATGACCCTCGCGCTCGTCCACAAAATGGCGGAAAGCGGCTAGCCGAAGCCCGCCTCTCGCCCGCGATCCAAATCCCCGCCGCCAGGCAATTGCCGACATTGGGCAAATCGGTGGCAGAACCATTTGTGCGAATAAGTGAATCGTATTTTAATGGCGATTGTCAGCGTCAGGCGGCAGTTCGTCGGGCTGCGCGCGTCACTTCAGAGCCGGGGGACGACTGTCGCCCTGGAAATCGCCCAGATAATGGATAGGAACGAGCCGTGAAGATACCTAGCTTTCTGTGCAAGAGGACTGGTTTAATAGTGGTGTTGGCTATGCTGCTAGCACCATTTGGGCAGGCGCAGTCGTTTGATATCTTTGTCGACAGCGATTGCAGCTTGTCGAACGCCATCCGCTCGGCGAACGAAAAAGCCCAGGTCGAGCCGCGCGCCAATTGCGAGACCGGCAACGCCGATGACGGCAATTCACAGGTGGATGAAAACGGCATCGAGATACCGCCTGGCCTTGACTCGATACTGATTGATCTCGATGGCACGGTGGAGGGCGTCATCACCTTGGACGCGACCTTGTCGGTGACGTCGCACATCGTGATCGACGGCGAGGGCTTGGTCATCGACGGCGCGGGCAACCAGGTATTCGCGGTCACTGACGGCTCGCTGACGGCGAACAATCTTAATATCCGCGGCGGCTGGACGGATGAGAATGGCGGCGCGATCGCCGTGCGCGAAGCCGCGCTCACGTTATTCAACAGCGTTGTAAGCGGCAGCGGCGCCAAAGGCATGGGCGGCGGCATCTATGCCAGGGACAGCCAATTGACGCTGCTGGATAGCGTCGTCAGCGGCAACGCGACTGGCATTCTGACGAAGCCTGTGCGAGAGATGGCTCAGGCGCAGACTTGTCACGTCCACGCCGATGGCAGCGGCCATGTCGATCAGCAATGCCACAGCCACGACGCGGAATCGGCGCAGGCGGCTGAAATGACCGTTGACGAGGCGGACGCCCAGGCGGCTGATTTGACCGCTGAAGAGGCGGACGCCCAGGCGGCTGATTTGACCGTAGACGAGGCGGACGCCCAGGCGGCCGAAGCGCAGAGCGACGAGGCGGCAGAGACGCCAACGCCGGCGCCCACCGCGACGCCCGAGCCAACGGCAACGCCAGAGCCAACGGCAACGCCAACCCCGGAGCCAACGCCAACGCCGGACCCCATTACCTGGGACACATACGGCGGCGGCATTTACTTTGAAGGCGACGATGGCCAGCTCGTCATCAGGAAGAGCGGCGTGGAAGGCAACGCGTCGTATTCCAGCGGCGGCGGCGTCTATATCGCCAGCGGCAGCGCGCTGGTAGCCAATTCCACCCTGAACGAGAACAAGGCGGGCACGGCTGGCGGCGCGCTCTACAACGCCGGCGAGACCACGCTGGCGCACGTCACGGTGGTGCACAACGCGGCGGCGACTGCGGGCGGCATCATCGACGAGGCGACGCTGCAGCTATACAACAGCATTTTGTCGGAGAATATCGGCGGCGACTGCGATGGCGCCTTAAACGCCACGATCGGCAACCTGATTCGCGACCTGTCTTGCAGCCACGACGGGCTAAGCGATGATCCCAATCTGCTGCGGCTGAGCGGCGCGCCCGCCTACTATTTGCCACAGCGGGGCAGCCCCGCGCTTAACGCCGCCTCAGGGGAGTATTGCCTGCCGACTGACCAGCGCGGCATCCTGCGCAACCCGGAAGCCTGCGATATCGGCGCGGCCGAGTATGAGAGCGGCGCCTTTGAATTCCAGATTCAGAGCGCGCTGGCCATGCTGAATCCGCCGGCGCCGGGCGGGTCCTCGAGCTCGTCGGACGACGCGCCCCCGCCCGAGCGCGAGCCGGAAGCGACGCCCGTGCCCTCGACCTGCGCCAGCATGCCTTCGCATATCACGATTGTGGGCTACCGAAACAACACCGGCTGCAAGGTCCTGGATCAGGGCGGCATCGGTCACCAGACCGTGCTCGATTACGGCTTTTATCACGCGGTTGACATATTCGGGGATATGTCGTCGACAGTCACCGTCTGCTTCCGCGGCGCGTCTGGTCTGCTCATTCTGTTGGACGCCGCCAATGCGCCCCGCAACATCGTTCCCTTGAGCGGGCGGATCGAAAGCGGCATGAGCTGCGCCGACATTTCGCGTGCCGGCACCGTGCTGCTGATGCCGCCGGAATTCGTCAATTCCGGCTATGTGACGGATCCGAGTTGGGAGTTGCGCTCCTGCGCCGTCACCACCACAGCGATTTTGAACCTGCGCGGCGAACCGAACAGTTCCAGCGCCGTGCTCGGCAATGTGCTAACGAACGTGCAGCTGACAGCCGATAAAAAGGCGAACAATTACTACCGGGTGAGCTACTACGGCATCCTCGGCTGGCTGAGCGGGGACTATCTCGCGAAGTCTGGAAACTGCTAGCGACGCGATTTTCGCGCTGCAGGGGCGGCTCGGCGAGTCGCCCGCGACATGAAACTCGAGTGTTTGCAAACGAAGCGCCTGCAGATCAGGCCATTTGAAGCGCCCGACCTGGATAACTGCCGGCGCTTTCGCCGCGAGGTCTTTGGGTTGCGCGAATCGGGCGCGAAGGCTGAAGCCTGGCTGCGCTGGACGCTCGCCAGCTATCGCGAACTGGCGAGCCTCGCCCAGCCGCCTTATGCCGATTACGCCGTTTCGCTCGCGGACGGCGGCGCGTTCATCGGCTCGGTCGGCATCGTGCCGGCGCTGGTTCCTTGGGGCGCGCTGAAGGGCGACCCCGCAGACGACCTGCGCAGCCCGGAATTTGGTTTGTTCTGGGGCGTATTGCCGGACTATCGCCGGCGCGGTTTTGCATCCGAGGCGGCCGCCGCCCTTCTGGACTACCTCTTCACTGAACTGAATGCGCGGCAAGCGGTGGCGACCACAGAGCGCGACAATATCGCTTCCCAGCGCGTGATGCGCCGCATCGGCATGAGACTTTACGCTAATCCGATCGCGGAACCGCGCTGGGGGCAGGTCGTCGGCTGCGTCGCGAACCCGGCCGGTGAAGTTCCGATGTGAAGAATCGGCGCAAATATGTTAAAGTTGCGCCTAGGGCGAGGGAGCGCGCGGATTCGCTGGCGTGGCGCCCGGCCTGCGCCAGACGCGGTCCAAAGGCGGCGCCGTCGCCGTCTGAGTCTGGCGGCGTTTGGGTTTTCGTTCGGCGGTTTCAATTTATGGGTTGACAGGCAAAGTCTAGTTACAGGGAGATAATCATGACTCGAAAACTGGTTTCAGCGTTTATCCTGCTCGTTTTGGTCGCGGGCCTGGCCGGCGCGCAGGACGCTTTTGAGCTGACGATCATGCACACGAACGATGTGCATGGCCACCACGAGCCGCAGCGCAGTGGCGATGGCGGCGCCGCGCGTCAAGCGGCCGTCGTCCAGCAGATCCGCGCGGAAGGCGGCAACAGCCTGCTGCTGGATGCCGGCGACCGCTACACCGGCACGCTCTTCCATGTCCAACATCGCGGGCAGGACAGCGTGCGGATCATGAACGCCATCGGCTACGACGCCTTCGTGCTGGGCAACCACGAGTTCAATGAAGGCAGCGAAAATCTGGCGGAGTTCGTGCAGGGGCTGGACTCGCCGACCGTGAGCGCCAATATCGACTTCAGCGCGGATCCCTATCTGGCGGGTCTGGTCGCGCCGTCGGTCGTCCTGGAGGTGGGTGGCGAGTCGGTTGGCATCATCGGGCTGACAACTCCAGAAACGGTGATTTTGAACCTGCCCAGCAAGGATCTCGTCTTCCACGAAAACCTGGCGGAGATTACGCAAGCGCAGGTCGACAGCTTGAGCGCCCAAGGCGTCAACAAGATCATCCTGCTTACGCATCTCGGCTATGGACCGGATCTTGAGGTGGCGCAGGCGGTCAGCGGAGTCGATGTGGTCGTCGGCGGGCATACCAATACCTTCCTCAGCAACGCCTATGCCGGCGCGCTCGGCGAGTACCCGACCGTGCTCGAAAGCGCCAGTGGCGAACCGGTGCTGGTTGTCCAGGCGAACACGAAGACCATCTACTTGGGCCGGTTGGATCTGGAATTCGACGCCGATGGCTTGCTCACGGACTGGGACGGCGACGCCATTCTGCTCAGCCGCTACATCACGCCCGACCCCGCAGTCGGCGCTTTGATTGCCGAACTGGCGGAGCCGATCGCCTTGATACGCGCCGTGCCCGTTGGCGAGAGCGCCGTTGAGCTGACCGGCGCCAGCCCGCGCCTCTGCCGCATTGAAGAATGCCTGCTGGGCAACGTGATCACCGATGCCATGTTGGAAAACACCGGCGCCGATATCGTGATCCAAAATGGCGGCGGCATCCGCGCCAATATCGACGCAGGCGAAGTCACATTGGGCGAGGTGCTGAATGTGCTGCCTTTCGGCAACCTTATCAGCACGCTGGACCTGACTGGCGCGGATGTGTTGGCCGCGCTGGAAAACGGCGTCAGCCAAGTGGCCGTCGACGAGAATGGCAATCCGCTGGTCGATGGCGCCGCTGGTCGCTTCCCGCAGGTGGCGGGCATGCGCTATACCTTTGACGCCACGCAAGAAGCCGGCAGTCGCATCGTCAGCGCCGAGGCGCTTCGCGATGGCGAATACAGCGCGCTGGATCCAGAGGCTGTGTATCGCATCGCCACCAACGACTACATGCGCGGCGGCGGCGACGGCTATAGCATCCTGGAGACCAACGCGATGAATCCTTACGACCAGGGCAGCCCGCTGGATCAGGTCGTGGCCGATTATATCGCCGCCAACAGCCCGCTGAGCGCCGCGCTCGAGGGGCGAATCACGCATCAGGCTGGCGGATAGACGCCGCGGCAAAGTGGCGCAGCCGCGCCTTAAAGGACGAGAGACCGCTGGCAGCCGCTGGCGGTCTTTTGTTTTGCCGGGCGCCGCCGCGTCGGGTCAGCGGCGATAGCGAAAAGTAACAGGTTTTTCTATGATATAGTCGGAATAGTTCGCCATCGCGATAACGTACAGACTGTCATGCGATAGACGCATTTCCGCCAGATGGCGAAAGCGGGCGAATCACCGCCCCGCCCCTGTTTACATCGCGAGCGCAACACCCCATCCCCGACCGCCAGTGTCTACGCGGCGCGGCCCCTTGCCCCAGCAAGCTAGGGAAGGGGAGTTGACGCTGCGAGCCGCAATGTATTTTGCGTGGGCGGGCGCTTTGCGGCGCGTGTGTCTACAACGACCTGTATAATTGTGGCGATTACATGCTTTTTTCAATCCAAATCATTGCTTGCTTTGGATCAGTTCTGCCAGTTACGCAACCTTAACCATGAGCGACAACGACAGCTTCTACGACATATTTTTCATCTTCCATCCAGCCGATATCGAGAAGACGCGGCGGATCGCGGCGCAGCTGGGCGCGAGCGACACCGCCATCTATTTCAACGAAGACGAATTTGGCAAGACGGCCGAGGGCGTCGCCCGGCTGAGAGATGGCGCGCTGCGCTCGTATGCGGCCGCCTTCGTGATGTCGCCCGATTCAGCCGAGAGCCAGCTCTGCAACGAGCTGCTGCAATACGCGGTCAGCCATGGCAAGCAGCTGGTGACGCTGATATTGGATGACAGGATCGATGTCGAAGTCCATCCGTCAATCGCCCAGAACCCTTACGTATTCTTCCGCGAAAGCGACGACCTGGTCGCCCGGGTCAACGAGCTGCGCGCGTACCTGCGAGCCGATCATCATCTCAAGCTGCATACGGAGCTGCTCGTGCTGGCGGAAAAGTGGCGGGCGCGCGGGCGTCCAGCGGAGCTGCTGCTGCCGCCCGGCCGGCTGGACGAGGCGCGGGGCTGGCTGGGGGCGGCCGCGGCGCGTCATCCGAAGCCGTCGCCACTGCAGATCGATTATGTGCACAGCAGTCGCCGTCAGCCACCGAGGCCGGGGCGAATGCCTCTGAAGCCGGTGGCGCTCGGGATTGTGGCGGCGCTTGCGCTTGGCGCTTGCCTGCTCCTGCTTCAACAGGCGGTGGCGGGCTGGCAGACGGCGCAAAGGGCGAGCGAATTGACACGGGCGGCGCAAACGCAACTGGCGCTCGGCGCGGCGCACGCGACTGCCGCCAGCGACAGCGCCATCGGCTTGATCGACAAGGTGGCGGCGACCAGCGCGGGCTTGTGGCTGGCCGACGCGCGAACGGCGACGGCCGATGCGATCGCGGCGACTGCGGCCGCCCATGCCACGCAAAGCGCAGTCGCGCAGGCCGAGACGCGCGCCGCTCAGCTGCGGGCGACCGAAATCGCTGAATTGGAGCGGGACGAAGTGGGCAAGCGTCTCGTGGCGGCGGGCGAAGACGCGCTGGACGGCGGCGAAGTGGAGCTGGCGCTGGCCTTGGCTTGGGCGGCAAAAGACCGGCTCGACAACCCGAGACCAGCACACCGGCTCTTGCGCCGCGCGAGCGTGAGCCGGCGCTCCCTAACGATTGAGGAGGTCGCGCTTCTGGACATTCACCCCGGGGGCGCAGGTTTCGCTATCGTGCCCCGGGGCCGCGACGCCATTCACGTCTACGGCGGCGAGTCCTGGGCGCGGCAATCCAGCTTTCGCGAGCATGAAGCGCGGGTCTCGACCATCATGTACAATCACGCTGGCGCGGGCTTGATCAGCGCTTCGGACGACGGCGAGATAATCATACGCGCTGGCGTCAGCGGCGAACCCGCGCGGCGGCTGGCGGCTCATCGCGGCGCAGTCACGGCGCTGGCTCTGAGCCCCGACGGCGAGCGGCTGATCAGCGCGGGCAGCGATCCACTGCTGGCGGCATGGGACGTGACAAGCGGCGACGAACTGGCGGCCTACCGGGCGGAAGACGAAGAATTGGTGATTCAGGAGCTGGTCGTCAGCGCTGACGGATCGCGCGTCATCGGCTTTTATGAGGAAGACGGACGCCGGCTCATGCGGCAATGGTCGGCGGACACTCTGGAGCCGCTGGCCGCCGACAGCGCCGGGCGCGTCTATCGCGGCTTCGACGCGGCAAGTGGAATCGCGTATAGCGGTGGCAGCAGCCTGCCCGCCTTCCCCGGCGACAGCAACACTGGCGACCTCGTCTTTTGGGACATGTCGACCGGAGCGCGCCGCGCTATCCTCGCCGACGGTTTCAGCTGGACCTTCCTGAGCGGCGACAGCCTGACGACGGGGCGCGATGAGCTGCTTTTCGTCGCCTTTTTTGAGGATATCGCGCTTGTCGCAGTGAACAACAGCGAGAGCGGGCAACGCGCCAGCCTGGTCGCCAGCGCCGATGGGCGACTGCTGCGCCAATTTGACGGCGAGATCGCCGCGCGCGCGACCTCGGCCGCGTTCATTGACCGCGAGACAATCCTATCGGCCACGAGCGACAATCGCGCGGTGCTTTGGTCGAGCGTCGATGGCGGCTTGATAAGCGAGCTCGGCCACGCGTCCGCGCCCATCACGCAATTGGATGCGAATCCGTCGGCGAATCTGGCAGCCGCGCGCGCGGTCGATGGCGGCGCCACGCTTTGGGCTTTGCACGACGGCGCCGCCGAAGCGCTGCTGACGCTGGAGGAGGCGCTGCCCGGCACGAGAATCAGCCCCAGCGGCGAGGCCATGCTCGTCTTCGCGGAAGACGGCTTTCGCTTGCGCGATATCGACAGGGGCGAGGCGCTCATGCAAGGTCCGGCGGGCGCCATCAGTGTTGCGGAGGCCGGCGTCGCCAGCGGAAATGAAGGGCGCATCGTCGTCCACGACTTTGAAACCGGCGCCGAAATCCGCGGCTGGGAGTGGACGGCGGGCGAAATCACCGACCTCCATCTCGCCCCCGATGGCGCGCTGCTGCTGGTCTACAGCGCGTCGAATGAGCTTTGGCTGGCGCGAGCCGATGCCGATGCGCCGCAGCGGTTGGCGGACGAGATGGCGCGCCCGTCGCTCGTCCGCTTCGCGCCTGGGGGCGATTTGATCGTGACGGTTCATGACGAGCTGGCTTGGCTCTGGGATGGCGAGACGGGCAATGCGCGCGCCGGCTATCCACTTGGGCTCCCCAGCGGCGCAGCCCTGCAGGCGGCTTTCAGCGCGGACGGCGACAGCCTCGTGTTCTTCGTGCGGCTGGCGGACGGCTTGGCTGGCTTGACGCGGATTGACCTGGCCCGCAATGAAGCGCGGCGCCAGACCTTCATCGACGTGAAGGCGGCGGCGCTTTCGGTGGCGGGCGACAACCTGTCCCTGGCACACGGCGACGGGCGCATTGAGGTTCTCTCGACGGCCGATGGCGCGAGCATACACGAATTCCGCGCCGACGGCGGCGATATTCTTAAGCTGCGATACGAGCCTGCCACGCGGACGCTCCTAAGCGCCTCGGGTTCCGATCTGCTGCTATGGGACGCCGAGGCCGGCACGGTTGATCAGCGCTTCGCCCATGCCGAGCGCGTGATGGATTTCAGCCTCAGCGGCGACGGGCGGCGCGTATTAACCTTCGACGAGGACGGCCACCATCGCCTGTGGCAGGTCGAGAGCGCCGACGAGCTGCTGGCGCGCGTCCAAGCCCGCCATCAACCGCGCGACTTGAGCTGCGCCGAACGCGAGCGCTACCTGGTCGCCCCGCTCTGCCAGTGACAGGCATGATTCGCGTCCTCTTCACCTCCTGGTATACCGGGCTTGGCGGCGGCGAAACCGACTTGCTCACGCTTGCTGCGGCGCTCGACCGCAGGCGTTTTGAGCCGCATCTGCTGCTGCCGGCCGAGGGTCAATTGTCCGAGCGTTGGCGCGCGCATGGCTTTCACGCGCATATCCTGCCCTACCGCGGCGCGTCGGTCTATTTCGTCGCGGCGATTTGGGCGCGCTTTCCGGCCGTCGGGCGCATGACCGCCTTGCTCCGCGAGCAGGCAATCGATGTGGTTCAGAGCGATTATCATACGCTGCCGCTGATTGCGCCGGCCGCCCGGGGGCTTGGCATAGCCGTGACCTGGACCGTCTGGGGCTGGTGGTTCAAACCGAAGCCTTGGCAGCGGGAATTCTTCCGCGCCATTCCCGTGGCGGCCGCGCGCTCAAAGGCGATCCGCGATGGCTTTCTTGGCGAGCCGCCCTTCATGCCCGCCGAGCGCTTGCCGGTCGTCTATGCCGGCGTGGATGCGGGGCGCTTTCGTCCGGGGCTGGATGGCAGGCTCCTGCGCCGCGAGCTTGGCTTGGCGGATGAGACGCCGGTGGTCGCCATGGTCGCGCGCTTTCAGGCGGTCAAGGGGCATCATACTTTTCAGGCGATGACGCGGCGCGTCTTGGCGCAAAGCCCCGAGACGCATTTCATCGTGGCTGGCGATGACGTCTTTGGCGTCGCCGCCGACCAGCGTTACCGCGATGAGACGCTCGCCAGGGCGCGGGCCGATGCGATGCTGCGCGAGCGGCTGCATTATCTCGGCTTTCGGCGCGATGTCGAAGCCGTCTACGCCGCCGCCGACGTCTACGTCTGCCCCTCCGATTTTGAGAGCTACGGGCTCGCCAATCTCGAAGCGATGGCCTGCGGGAAACCCGTCGTCAGCACGCGCCGGGGCGGGCCCTCGGAGACGATCGTGGATGGCGTCACCGGCTGCCTCGTCGACCCCGGCGATGTAGACGCGCTGGCGGCGAATACGCTGCGACTGCTGGGGGACGGGCGCCTCCGGGCAAGCATGGGGGCGGCGGGCAGGCGACATGTCGAGCGCAGTTTTTCGATGGAGGCGGCCGCCACAGCCCACAGCGCGATATTTGAAAGCTTACTAGACCCCGTTTCCAGCGCGAGCGGAAAACCCCGCCCCCCATCCCCCAGCCCCACCCCGCAACAAGGCGGATGCGCACCGTAGAGATGCTGGGAAGGGGCGCTGGACAAAGCGAAAGTCTAGTTGATGGTGGCGTTGCGCAGGAACTTCGCCAGGACATCGCCGAGCGTATTGTCGTTCAGGTAGGCGATATGCGCGCCGGCGAAGGCTTTTGGCTGGATGCCGAATCGATCCACCAGGGCGTTTTCCGGCACGGTATTGGGCACAGCCAGCAGGTCAAGCAGGCTTGCGCTGACGGGCGACCCGGGCAGCAGCGCCTGCATAAGCATGACGACCGGGCGCAATAGCGCGACTGGCGCCGGCAGCAGCAGTCGCCAGGTTCCCAGCGCCGCAATGACGCGCCTTTCGATCTCGCCGAGGGTCAAGACTTCGGGCCCGCCCAGCGCCAGTTCCGCGCCGATCGTGGTCTCGTCATCCAGGCAGCGGAGGGCCGCTTCGACGACGTCATCAACCGAAACGGGCTGGAATTCCGCCTTGCCGCCGCCGATCAAGGGAAAGAAGAGCGGCGTAACCTTGAGCAGGCGCGCGAAGGAATTGAAGAATTCGTCTTGCGGTCCAAATATCGCCGAGGGCTTCAGCGCCGTCCATTTCAAATCGGAGGCGGCGACCGCTTCCTGGGCGCGCCCCTTGCTGGCGAGGAAGCGATAGGGCAGGTCGCTGCGGGCGCCATTCTGGCTCATGTGGATGAAGCGCTGGACGCCGGCCGCTTCCGCCGCCCGCAAGACGTTGACCGTGCCTTGGAAGTTGACCGCTTCGTAGGTCTGCTCGCCCTTCTCCATGGCGATGGCGACCGTGTGAATAACCGCCGAGACGCCCTTCAGCGCCGGCGCCAGGCTCGCGGGCCGGGTGACATCGCCTTCCACGATCTCGATCTGGTCGGCGACATCTTTCAAGCGCAGAGCGGCTTTCGCCTTGTGCCGCGCCAGCGCGCGTACCGGGCGCCCGGCGGCGACCAGTCGTTTCACCGTTTGATTGCCGACGAAACCGGCGGCTCCCGTCACCAGAATTGTCATCTCAGGCGCCTTTCGCCAAATTATTGCGCTTAACAATATTATAAAGCCTGCGCAGGCAAATTATCCACGCCGCGGGCAGTGTCTAATCGAGTGGCGTCGAAGCCTCAGCCCCCATCCCCGACCGCCAGTGTCTACGCGGCGCGGCCCCTTGCCGTCGTGCAATGTCTGCGCGGCCCAAAATGAGGGAAGGGGAGACACCCTGGACGCATTCCGCGCCATTTCCGCGCCTATTCGCTCAATTTCGTCAGCTGTAGACACACGCGCCGCAAAGCGACCGCCCACGCAAAATACATTGCGGCTCGCAGCGTCAACTCCCCTTCCCTAGTTTGCTGGGGCAAGGGGCCGGGGGATGGGGTGTTGCACTCGCAATGTAAACAGGGGCGAGCCATTGGGTCGCCCTAGCGCGACTGATTTCGGTGGCGGGCGTTGCAGCGTAACGCCCCTACAGCTTTGTCATTTGATGACGATCTGTAGGGGCGAGGCGGTGATTCGCCCTTAACCAACGCGAAGCGTTTTGCGTGGGCAGTCGCGTTGCGGCGCGGACGTCTACAGGCAGTTGATGATTATAGTGCCATTATTTTGCGGAGCAGTTTTGATTTACTTGCTATCGATTACTTAGTCGCCCCTGCAAGTCGCTTTTGAGGCGAGCGATATCCATCACAAGAAACACCTCTCGCGCTCCGCCCGCCACAGACGGGGGCGCCGGCGTGGTATAATGCAGCCGCGCGAGCGCCCGCGACAAGCAAAAGGAAGCAACGTGACGCAAGGCATAGACCATGTGCTGCCGAAGCTGTATCACTTTCGGCTGAAAGCCAAGCGACCGGACGCGGAAGCCATCGATATAGCGGGCGATGTCATCCGCGCGGGCGGCTTGGTCGCCTTCCCCACGGAAACGGTTTATGGCTTGGGCGCTAACGCGCTGGACGCCGCGGCTGTGGACAAGATTTTCCGCGCGAAGCAGCGCCCCGCCAACGACCCTTTGATCGTGCATATCGCCAGCATGGACCAGCTGCCGGCGGTCGCCCGCGATATCCCGCCGCTGGCCACCATGCTGGGCGAGCGATTCTGGCCTGGTCCGCTTACGCTGGCGCTCAAGAAATCGCCAGACATCCCGGATAACCTCAGCGCCGGGCTGGACAGCGTGGCCCTTCGCGTGCCCGATCACCCTGTCGCTTCGGCTTTGCTGAAAGCGGCAAAAACGCCAATTGCCGCGCCCAGCGCCAACCTCTTCGCCCGCCCCAGCCCAACGACGGCGCAGCACGTCCTGGACGACCTGCACGACGCGCTTGATGTGCTGCTGGACGCGGGCGCGACCAGTATCGGCATCGAATCCACGATCGTGAGCCTGCTGGCGGACCCGCCCCGGCTGCTGCGGCCCGGCGGCGTCCCGATGGAAGCCCTGCGCGAGGTCATGCCGGGGCTGCGTTTTGAGCCGCGCTATCTGGACGAGCGCGAGCCTGCGCCAGCGCCCGGCAGCCTGCTCAAGCATTATTCGCCGCGCGCGCGTTTGCTGGTCTTCCAGGGCAGCGACTCCGCCGTGCGAGCGGCCATGCGCGACGCCGCCGCCCGCCATCGCAATGTCGGCGTCATCGTCGCCAATGCCGACGCCTCCGCCTTCCGCCGGCTGGGCGTCAAAATCGAGCGGCTGGGCAAGAATGACAAACAGGCGGCGCAACGGCTTTTCGCCGCCATGCGCGCGCTTGACCGGCAAGGCGTGGACTGCATCCTGGCGCGGGCGCCGGCGAAGTCGGGCTTGGGCTTGGCGGTGTGGGATCGTCTGCTGCGCGCGGCCGGGGGCGAGGTGGTGGCGGTCTAGCGGCGCCTCAGGGCATGATGACCTGGTCGCAGGCGCTCAGGCTGCCAGCGGCGTAAAACGCTGCGATGCAATCCGCCAGCAGAGCGCCGACCTTCTGGTGTCCCGCGTTGCTCCAATGCCGGTCGGGCGCGTAATCCACCTCGGCGTCCAGCGTGTCCCTGGGCGTGAAGTAGGGGATTTCCAGCTCCTCAAATAGCTGGATCGCCTGCAGATAATCTGGCCCCGGTTTCTGAAGGTCTGGCAAGCTGGGGATGAGCATAATCATTAGCTGGCTGCCGAGCGCGGCGCTGCCCGCCTTCAGTTCACGCAAGTATTCGCGCGTCTGCGCCACCGCCCGCCGCCGCTGCGTCTGCTGCGCCAGGCCGATCTGTTTACCAAGATAATCCACCGCGCTGAGCGCCAGCGAGCCGATCCGCGTCGCGCCCAGCAACCGCTCCAATTCGTTGGCGGGCGCTTCTACGCCGCGCCAGCGATACATAAAGATTTGCCGCATGTCCAACTTGGTGGCGTTGCCCCAGGGGTCCAGGTGATACTGCTGCAGCTTATGCGCCTCGCCCTTTTCGTCAATGGCGACCAGGTAGCCATCGATGGGAAAGAGGTTGTCGAAGAAATCGTTGACATAGAAGCCCAGCAGGGTCGCGTGTGGCTGCATGACTGGCGCGTACATTTTGAAGGCGGCCAGCGCCTGATCCGTTCCCACGCCGAAGATGCCGGTATTCCAAAGCAGCGCATTTGGCAGGAGCGACTCGATCGTCTCGACATAGGAATAGCCGATGTCGGCGTCTTCGCCGAAGGTGAAGGAATCGCCCAAGACCAGCACACGGGGCGCGCCTCGCTGCAGCGCCTCGCCTGGCAGGAAATCCTGGGTGTCGTGAAAGCCTTGCGCGTTGACGATGCAGTAGCGGCCGCGCATCTGCCCGCTGTCACAAGCCCGCGTCATTTCGTCCCGCGCATAATGGCAGGCTCGGTCGTCGCAGGTCCACCAAGGCGCCGGGCGCAACAGGACGCTCGGCATGTCTTGCGGAAAATACGTTTCGTAGCCGATCGCCACCAGCGCGATTTCCAACACGAACAAGGTAACCAGGGAGAGGAGCGCAACTTTGACGGCGTCTTTGCCCCGTGGCCGCCGCAGCAGCGCAGCCAGACGCGGGATGAGCGACGGCAGCAGCGCCAGGGTCACGCCCGACAAGATGACAATAATCTGCAGCGAATTGAAGCCGGGGCGCGTGCTCGGCAGCGCATCGAGCCCCAAACCGGCGACCGCCAGACAGGCGCCCGCCAGACGTGCAAGGCGCTTCCGCCGCTGCGGCAAGCTATCAGAATGCGGCACTTGACTGCGCCTTTCCCGGGCCGGTGAATTGTGGTGGTTTCGCGCCCCGGAAAGCTTACCAAGAGCATAAGCGCATTTCAATGAGCGAGGCGAGCGCGGAAGGGGCTGTGTTATACTCTTTGCCACAGCCAGCCGAAGGAGAAGCGCGCTTTGAATCAGGTCATCCGCATTGAAGATATCGGCGCCTACGAGGGCCAGGAAGTTACCTTGCGCGGCTGGGTTTACAGCCGAACGGGCAAGGGACGCTTGCAATTCATTCTGCTGCGCGATGGCAGCGGGCAGGCGCAATGCGTCGCCTTCAAGCGCGAGATGGACCCCGCCGAATTTGAACTCGCGCGCGGGCTGACGCAGGAATCGTCCGTCATCATCACTGGCGAGGTCCGCGCCGATGAACGCGCGCCCGGCTTCCCTGGCGGCTACGAGATCGGCATCAAACGGCTGGAGCTGGTGCAAATGGCGGCTGATTACCCGATCACGCCCAAGGCGCACGGCACGGAATTTTTGATGAACCACCGCCATCTGTGGGTGCGCAGCAACCGCCAATGGGCGATTTTGCGGATCCGGGCGACGATCATCAAAGCCATGCGCGATTGGCTGGATGATCAAGGGTTTCTGCTCGTGGACACGCCGATCATCACGCCGGCGGCCGGCGAAGAGACGACCACGCTATTCGATGTCGATTACTTCGGCGAGAACGCATTTCTGGCGCAGACCGGGCAACTCTACAACGAAGCCAATATCATGGCTTTTGGCAAGGTTTACTGCTTTGGTCCCACCTTCCGCGCCGAGAAATCCAAGACGCGCCGGCACCTGATCGAGTTCTGGATGCTGGAGCCGGAAATCGCCTTCTGCAGCCTGGAAGAACTGATGGATATCGAAGAAGGCTTGGTGGCGTATGTCGTCGCGCGAGTGCTGGAGGAGCATCCGCAGGAACTGGCGATCATCGAGCGCGATATCGACCGGCTGAAGGCGATCCGCCCGCCCTTCGCCCGCATCAGCTACGATGACGCGGTGGCGCGGCTGCAGGCGCTCTCGGCGCAAATCGACGAGCCGGCGGCGAAGCGGGAGCTGGCGATCGAATGGGGCGAGGATTTTGGCAGCCCGCACGAGACGGCGCTGGCGGAAATGTTTGACAAGCCGGTCTTCGTTTATCACTATCCGACAGCGGTCAAAGCCTTCTATATGACGCCGGTCGAGGGGCGCCCCGAAGTCTGCCGCAGCGTCGATCTGCTGGCGCCGGAGGGCTATGGCGAGATCATCGGCGGCAGCGAGCGCATACACGATGAGGCGCTGCTCGCGAAGAATATCGACGACATGGGGCTCGGGCGCGAAGCCTATCAGTGGTATCTGGATTTGCGGAAGTATGGCACTGTGCCGCACGCCGGCTTCGGCATCGGCATCGAGCGCACCGTCGCCTGGATCTGCGGCTTGAGCCACGTCCGCGAGACGATTCCCTATGCGCGCCTGCTGAACCGGAAGTATCCGTAGCCGTGAAACATAGGGCAATTCACAGATTCGCCCCTGTTTAGGTTGCGAGCGTAGCACCACATCCCCGACCGCCAGTGTCTGCGCGGCGCGGCCCCTTGCCGCAGTGCTGTGTCTACGCGCACCCAGCAAACCAGGGAAGGGGAGTTAGGACGCTGTAAAACGCAAGGTTTTTTGCGTGGGCGGTCGCAGGGCGGCGCGTGCGTCTACAGAGGGGGCGGGCGACCACATCCCTCCGCCCTATGACTTCGTTTTCGGCAGGACGGCGGCGATGGCCTCGGTCACGCTGCGCGCCTCAATGATCTGGATGCCCGGCGGCAAGTCCTGTCCGTCGCGGCGGAGCCTGGGCGTCAGCGCGCGTTTGAAGCCGATCTTGCGCGCCTCGCTCAGCCGCGCGGACAGCTGCCCGACCCTTCTTACTTCCCCGCTCAAGCCGACTTCGCCGACGATCGCGATGTCAGCCGGCAGCGGGCGATCGGTGTAGCTGGAGGCGATCGCCAGCGCCAGCGCCAGATCCGCGGCTGGCTCCGATATTCTTAAGCCGCCGACGACATTGGCGAAGAGGTCCTGTTCCCAGAGTTTCAAGCCGACGCGTTTGCTTAAGACGGCGCTGATCAAGAGCAGGCGGTTCATATCGATGCCGTTGGGCGTGCGCCGCGGGTTGCCAGAGGCCGAGGGGCTGGTCAAGGCTTGCATCTCCACCAGCAGGGGGCGCGTGCCCTCCATCGTAATCGCGATGGCGGAACCGCTCGCGTTGATGACGCGCTCTTCGAGGAAGACGGCCGACGGGTTCTCGACAGCGACGAGGCCTTTGCCGCGCATTTCAAAGACGCCGACTTCGCTGGTGGCGCCAAAGCGATTCTTGACGCCGCGCAAGAGCCGATATTGCCCGAAAGGATCGCCTTCGAGGTAGAGCACGGCGTCGACGATATGCTCCAGAATCCGCGGACCGGCGATGTGGCCGTCTTTGGTCACGTGGCCGATCATCAAGACGCTGAGGCCCGTCCGCTTCGCCACGGTTTGCAGGCGAATCGCGCATTCCCGCACCTGGGCGACCAAGCCCGGCGACGACTCCAGCTCGGCGACGCGCGTTGTCTGAATCGAATCGATCACCACCAGCGCCGGCTCCAGCGCCGCGATCTGCCGCAGGACGAGGTCTAAATCGGTCTCCGTCAGCAGGTAGAGCCCGCGGGCGGCCAGGCCCAGGCGGTCCGCTCTCAGTTTGAGCTGGCGCGCGCTTTCTTCGCCACTGACGTAGAGCGCCTTCTGCCCCGCCCCGGCCAGCAGCGCCGATAGCTCGAGCACGAGCGTCGATTTGCCGATGCCTGGCTCTCCACCGAGCAGGACCAGGCTGCCTGGGACGAGCCCGCCGCCGAGGACGCGACTGAACTCGGCGATAGGCACGGGGATGCGCGCCCGATCGGCGCCGTCGATATCGGATAGCAGGGTCGCTTCGTTCTGCCCCTCGCCTGCGGTTCGCGCCTGAATGCCAGATGACTGCCGCGCGTCCTCGATCTGCTCGACCATCGTGCCGAATTGCCGGCATTGGGGGCAGCGCCCGAAGCGCGCCGGGCTGCGCTTGCCGCAATTTGAACAGCGGTACGAAGTCCGTCGTTTGCTCATGCCAGCGCCTCGCTCGCCATTTCAGCTGCCCTCGGTCGGCAGGGCAAGATATTCGCAGTCGCTCCAGCGCCCCGCTTCCCGGAACGACGCCAGGCAGGCATGCAGCAGCGCGCCGATCTTCTGGTGGCCGGCGTTATTCCAATGGCCATCGCCGCCGGTCGCGTAGTCGGTATCGGCATCAAGCAGGGGCGACGGATCAATGTATGGCAGGCGCGCATCTTGCATCAATTGGAGCGCGGCGCGGAACTGATCGCCGGGGGCGTCGACGTCTGTTTGGCGCGGGATAACCAGGACGAGCAGCTCCACGCCCTGAGCAGCCGCCAGCTCGCGCAAGTTGGTCAGGTAACGGCTGGTGGCTTCGATCTGCGCCGCCACAAGCGACCCGGAAAGCGTCGCGAGGCTATCGCGCAATCTGAGAAGCAAGGTCCCGAGCCGCGTGATGCCGATGGCGCGCTCCAAGCCGTTGCGCGGGGGACCGACATTATGCCCGAAATAACGCATGGCGGTCTCGATGTCCGACTTGAAGACATGTCCCCAGGCGTCATAAAAATAATAGCGCGCCGACACCGGCCGATTCTGCGCATCGAGCACGCGGAACCAGCTATCGATCGGCAAGAGATTGTCGTTGAAGTCATTCATATAAAAGCCGAGTAGCGCAAGCTGGGGCTTCAGCTGCGGCGCGAAATGACGGAAGGCTTCCACCGCCTGGTTCGTGCCCGTGCCCGACATGCCGGTGTTCCAAATCAGAGCCTCGGGCAGGGCATTCGTCAGAAACTCGGCATAAGACTTGCCCAGATCAGCCGAGCGGCCAAAGGCGAAAGAATCGCCCAGGAGCAGGATCCGCAGCGCGTCATCGTCAACATCGGGAGGGATGAAGTCACCCGGACCGGCGTAGCCTTGGCGGTTGATGGCGCAGATCCGCTCGGGGACGCCGCCCGCCTGGCAGGCGACTTGCACCCTGTCATAAATATAGTGGCAGCCGGGCGCGTCGCAGACCCACCAGTCGATCGGCGTCACCGTGATCTCCGGCGGCGTCGCGAAGTAATAGGTCGGCATGCCCGAAAGCGCCAAAACGAATTCGAGCGCGAGCAACGTTAGCGCGCCTGTCCCGAGCGCGGCCACGCTGGCGCGGCGCATCGCCCGTGAAAGCCGGCCGCGGAAGCGCGAATGGCGCAGCTGCCAGGCGATGACGGCAAGCGACAAGCCCGCCAGGATGATGAGAATCTGCGGGAGGTTCAGCCCTGGGCTGGTTCCCGGCAGCAGAAAGTCAATTCCAGCGCCAAAGCCCGCGATCAGGCAGCCCAGGATCACCAAGAGATTGAGAAAACGCCTGGACATGCTGGACGACTCCGCCGGCGGCCGCAAAAGTGATTACCTTGACGATGATCGTGGGCGCCGCCTCGTTCAGCATTATACGTTGAGCGTCATTCCTAGACAATTCCGCGGCGCGTCGCTCGGCGATTTCGCCACTGCAAGCCGCCGACGCGCGGTCAGGGGCGGGCGCATGGCAGTCGGCGGAGGCGCGTGCGAACTGTGCTATACTGCGGGCGCCTTTGGCACTGCGCGAGGCAGCGCAAACCTGGGCAGCCGACTGAGCGTCCTGCCCGCCCGAGGCTGACGCGCGACAATTGGAATGGGGGACTGACGATGAGACGACGACTGCGCCAAAGCCTTGGCTTGCCGCTGCTGCTGACGCTTTTGCTTCTGCCGGGCGCGGCGCTGGCGCAGCTCAGCTGCGAAAACCCGCCCGCCCCCTTTGACGACGAAGGCGCGCTGAGAAATTGGCAGCGGGTCTGGGATTTGACGGACGTCTGCAAGCGGCAGGAGGGCGTCTTTGATGAGATCATTTCGGGCGGCGTCGGGCGCGATGGCATCCCGCCGATCGACAACCCCCAATTTGATGACCTCGAGACGGCCGATGCCTGGCTGCAAGAGGCCTCGCCCGTGATCGCGCTCGAAATTGATGGCGTCGCGCGCGCTTACCCGCTGGCGATCTTGACGCGCCACGAGATCGCCAACGATGTGGTCAGCGGCGTGCCAGTCGCCGTCACTTTCTGCCCGCTCTGCAATAGCGCGATCGTCTTCGACCGGCGCGTCGATGGCGAGACGCTGCGATTCGGCGTCAGCGGCTTGCTGCGCCACAGCGATCTCATCATGTGGGACGACAAGACGCAGAGCCTGTGGCAGCAGCTGACCGGCGATGGCATCGTCGGCGCGCATACGGGAAGGCTGCTGGAAATCGTGCCATCGCAATTGGTGGGTTACGGCGCTTTCAAGGCGCGGTATCCCGAGGGCGAAGTTCTGTCGACGGGCGGGCGCCGTTATGGCAGCAACCCCTATGTCAATTATGACGGCAGCGCGCGGCCCTTCTTGTTCATGGGCGCGCTGGATGAGCGGCTGCCGGCGACCGAGCGCGTCCTCGGCGCCGTCGTCGAGGGCGCAGGCGTCGCCTGGCCCTTCTCGCTTCTGGCGGGAAGCGGCGTAATCAACGACCGCGTCGGCGAGCGAAACGTCGTCGCGATCTGGCAGCCGGGCGCCAAAAGCGCGCTGGATGCCGCCAGCATCGATCGGTCGCGCGATGTCGGCATGGCGGCGCTTTTCGAGCGAACCCTTGGCGACCAGACTTTGACCTTCGAGGCGGTCGCTGGCGAACTCATTGATGTGGAGACGGGCAGCCGCTGGAATATCTTTGGCACGGCAATCGCCGGCGAGCTGGCTGGCGCGCAGCTGCGGCAAATCAACGCCTTCCCGCACTTTTGGTTTGCCTGGGCCGCGTTTTATCCGGATACGCTTTTGAAGCTCGGCGGCGCGGAGTAGCGGCCAACCCCACCCCCGGCTCCTTGTCCAAGAAGACAGAGCGACCCTGTGAGTCGCCCGCGTACCCGCTATAAATGCCAGACGCAAATCCGGCTAACGTTACAGAATCTGATCGAGAAACTCCTGCGTGCGCGGATGATGCTCGATCTCGGGGCTGAAGAAGTTCTCCGGCGGTCCTTGCTCGACGATGCGCCCCATGTCCATGAAGATGATGCGGTCGGCGACTTCGCGCGCGAAGCCCATCTCGTGGGTGACGACCAGCATGGTCATGCCTGTGCGCGCTAATTCCTTCATCACGTCCAGCACTTCCTTGATCATCTCGGGGTCGAGCGCCGAGGTCGGCTCGTCGAAGAGCATGATCTTGGGCTCCATCGCCAGCGCCCGCGCGATCGCCACTCGCTGCTGCTGCCCGCCGGAGAGCTGACCGGGATACTTAAAAGCCTGCTCGGGGATTTCCACGCGCTCGAGCAGTTCCATCGCCCGCTGCTCGGCTTTGTCGCGCGCCCAATGCCGCACCTTCATCGGCGCCAGCGTGATATTGTCGATGACGGTCAAATGCGGGAAGAGGTTGAACTGCTGGAAGACCATGCCGGTCTCGCGGCGGATATCGGCGATGTTCTGCAAGTCGTGGCTGAGCTCGATGCCGTAAACGATGATCTGCCCGTCTTGATGCTCTTCCAGGCGGTTGATGCAGCGGATGAAGGTTGATTTGCCCGAGCCGGAGGGACCGATGATGACCAGCACTTCCTGCGGCATCACCTCAATCGAGATATTGCGCAGCACATGAAAGTCGCCAAACCATTTGTTCATGTCGCGGCAGACGATGATTGGCTCGTCGCCCGCCATGTGTTGTTTTCTGCCCTCTTCCATCTCAACCTCCGCCTGGTTACAGCGATGTAGTTCCAACTAAGTTTTCCGAAAACTAACCAGAATTCTGGCATACGCGGGACGAGCCACCGGCTCGCCCCTGTTTACATTGCGGGCAGATTTCACCCCATCCCCGACCGCCAGTGTCTACGCGGCGCGGCCCCTTGCCCCAGCAAGCTAGGGAAGGCGAGCTGACGCTGCGAGCCGCAATGTATTTTGCGTGGTCTGTCGCTTTGCGGCGCGTGTGTTAACAGGCATTCGATGATTCTCACTACATTGTTTCGCGGGTCAATTTTTCAATCATTTGCCTTCGGTTACTTAGTTTGCCACGCGATAAGGGCGCCGGTATTGGCAATCCATGCGGGCGACATGGCAGGTCGCGCCTACAAGGTCTCGATGCGCCTAGAGCTGCTGGGCGCGCGCCGCCCCGGAGCCGGTCGCTTCAATCCGCCGGCTGATATACGACATGATATAGCTGAAAACAAAATAAATGATGGCGACATAGAGGAAGGTCTCCTGCCGCCGCTGCAGGAACTCCGACTGGGCCACGACGCGCGAAGCCACGCCCAGAATGTCGGCCAAGCCGACGATGAAGACCAGCGACGTATCTTTGAAAAGCGAGATGAACTGCCCGACCAAGGCGGGAATCACCGCGCGCAAGGCCTGGGGCAGCAAGATAAAGATGGTCGTCTGCCAGTTGGACAGGCCGATGGCTTGCGCCGCTTCGGTTTGGCCGCGGTCGATGGATTGCAAGCCGCCGCGCACGTTTTCGGCCAGGTAGGCGGCGCTGAACATGGTGAAGGCGACCCAAGCGCGCACCGCCTGGTCTATGGCCGCCAAATTGGGGTCGACCAGGGGGACGAGCAGGGAGGCCAGAAACAGAATTGTGATCAAGGGGACGCCGCGCACCAGCTCGATATAGAGAATGCAGGCGTATTTGACCACGGCCAGCCGACTGCGCCGCCCGAGCGCCAGCGCCAGCCCGATGGGGAAGGAGGCGGCGATGCCGAGCACGGTCAGCTGCATGGTGATCATCAGCCCGCCCCAGAGCCGCTTGTCCGAAAGCGGCAGCAAATCATCCGGCGATGTCTGCAAGGCGCCCTGCGCGGCCAAGCCCGACACGAGGCTGGGGACGATCCACAGGGCAGCCAGCCAGGCGGCCGCCGCCACCGCCAGCGCGCGCCTCGGGTATTGATTGAGCAGCCGGCCCCCGGGCGCGCCAAAGACCGGGCGCTTGTCGGCTTTCGCCCTTTCGCCGCGTTTGAAGACGATGACGCCAGCCGCCAGCCAGAGCATGAAATAGATGATCGACCAGCGATCGACGGCGGTGAAGCTCTGCATCCACAAGAAGGTCAGCAGCAGCAAACCGATGATGACGCGGTTGGAGGTCCATTTGCTGGCGCCGCTGAAGAACATCCAGGCGATCCACAGCAAAAAGGCGATGCCGGCCAAGGGCGACGCCGCGAGCTCCGCCAGCTCGTTTGGCCTGCGGGTATCGACCAGCACAAAGAGAAAGGCGGCGCAGGAGAAGAGGAAGCCATATCGCTTGACATTCATGTTCAGCGCGACGCCGGCGCCAGCCCCGGTGATGCCAGCGAAGACGCCAATGACCGCAAGCGCCAGCCAAATCAGCAAGGCGCCGGCCGAATCGGCATACCAGCCATCCCAGACCAGATCAATGAGGAAGGCCTGGGCGATCTGCAGGAAGAAGCCGCCGACCAGCAGAGCATAACCCAGCCGCCCTTCAAAGTTGAAACCCACAAAATACATCAGGAGCAGCCAAATCAAGCCGCCGACCAGGCTGCCGAGGGTCGCGCCCGAGAGCCCGCCGATGCCGGATGCCAAGCCGAACATGATCAAGGGAAAGGCGCCCCAGCCATAGATCAGCAGCCGATTGATCGAGCCTTCGGCGTCTTCGCCGCTGTTCCTTTGCTTCAGCCAGGCGTCGACGCGGCGCGCGGCCAGCACCGAACCGAAGGCGGCGGCGACCCGCAGAATCACGCCAATCACGCCCGTTATCGCGCCCGCGCCATCAAGCAGCGCGAAGTAGAGCAGCAGGATAATCAAGGGCGACAGCGACCAGCCCAGGAGCAGCGCCCGCCCGCGGTTGTTGGTGAAGATCGAGTTTTCGCCAAAGAGGTGGGCGCAGCCCCGCCCGAGGCTGAACCCCAAGGCGACCGTGATGAGGAAGGGAATCAGCAGCGCGTCGACCTGTTCAAAGAAGGGCGGAATGAAATGAACGAGATAGGTTTGCAAGTTGCGCGAGCCGCGGAACTGATTGTCGATCAAGACGGCGACCGGGATGGACTTGCCCTCGCGCTGGGGGCGGCTTGCGGTGACAACCAGCTCGTTGTCGGTCAAGCGCGAGAACTGCGATTCGGTGGCGCTGAGCGTGCGCTCGACGATCGGATAAATGCCGGCGACCGACAAGATGGCGCTGCCTTCTTCACCGGGGGCGGCGTTCTTGCTCAGCACATACCAGCCGTCGCGCGGAATATCGAAGGAGAGGCTGTCGTTCGCGCCGCTCAAGAGGCCCTCAGCCAGCGGTTCGAGCGTACCGGCGTCGAGGATGGCGACCGACATCGGCGTCTGCCCGAGCGCGTAGAGCTCCAGCACCGATTGCGGCGTCAGCAGGCGCACGAAGAGATCGCGCAGGAAAGCGGCTTCGCGCGGCAGAGGCGTGATCAGCTCCTCATCGTCATCGGGCTGGTCGCGCTCGCCGATGAGATCTTCGGAAAGCTGCAAGACCAGGAGCTCGCCCAGGTCTTCCAGCGCTTCGCTCGCCAGCGCCGTCGCCGTCAGCTTCTCAAGCGCGGGATGCAGGTCGGCGGGAATGGCGTCATTAACCGACAGGTTCTTGACGGCGTCGTCGACGGTCTCAGCCGCCTCCAGGATGGCGCTTTCCCGCGGGTCCAGGCTCTTCGCCGCGCGTTCCAGCCGCCCCAGCCAGAAGCGCAATTCGCCGACCTCGCCCTCGGCGCTGGCGAGCAGCCCGCCGACGCGCGCGACATAATTCCGGGTCGAAGCCAGCATGTCGTTGGTGCGCGTGAAGGTGCGGATGTTCAGGCGCGTGCGTTCTTCCAGCGACTCGGTCAGCTCGCCACTGGCCATTTGGTCGAAGGTTTCGCCGGTTTTGTGGCGCTGTTCGATGCGATTGCGGGCGGCGTTGGCCAAGGCGTTGGCGGCGCGGTCGGAAAAGCCCGAGAGCCGGCTCAAGGTTTCGATATCGGCGACTTCGTCAAGCGCCAGACGCATGGACAGGCTCTCGCCGGCTTGCGCGATGAATGCCAGCTCCGGCTGCGGCTTGAGAGCGCTGGCGCGGTCGATGATATCCACGTTGCCGGCCGTGAGATAGGAGCGTGGCTGCGGGATGGTCGCTTTGATGATCGAGGGCAGAGCGCCGACAATCACCACAGTCGCCAGCGAGACGATCGCCAGCATGCGCAGGACGGCGCGCCGCGCCCAAGCGGCCAGACTCATGCCGGTCAGCATGGCGGAGAGCAAGACGGTCAGCGCGAGCCGCCATTCAAAGGCGGGCTCGAAGGATAGCATCATGAATAGGCGCTGGTTGTTGATGATGGCGAACCAGTTCGCCGTGCGGACCGCCCAATCGAAGAAGCCGATCAGCAGACCCAGAATCAGCAGCGACGAGACGACCGTGACCACCCCGTCAATGGGCGAGCTGAAGAGGTTTTGCCGCAGCCAGCCGGCCAGCCCGACCTCGAGCTTCGGCGGCGGCAGGGTCGGCTCGTCCTCGTGATGGATGATCGACTGGCCGGGGTCGGCTTTCATGTCTTCGGGCATCAGCGGCTCACCTCGTCACCAACTGATAGCGCTGATTAATCATGTTCATCACCAGAGAAATGCACAGGCTGATGACGAGGTAGGAAAGCATGACCATGACGATGCCGGTCACCGACTGCCCCGACTGATTGATGATGGTGAAGGTCACCTGATAGATGTCGGTATAGGCCACGGCGATCGCCAGGCTGGAGTTCTTGGCGAGATTGAGGAATTGGTTGCCCAGCGGTGGGATGATGACGCGCAGGGCCTGCGGCAGGATGACCAGGCGCAGCATGTCCGCCTGCGAGAGCCCCAAAGCGCGGGAGGCTTCCAACTGGCCCTTGGGGACGGCCTGGATGCCCGCCCGCACGATTTCGGCGATGAAAGCGGAGGTGTAAATCACCAGCCCGAGAAAGACCGCCAGATAATTGGGCGAGAACTCGATGCCGGTCTCGATATTGCGCCCACGGCGATCGAGCGTTGGCGGGCGATAGAGCAGCGGCTGCCGCGTGTATTCCAGCTCCTGCTCGATCGTCAGCATACCCGATTCAAAAGCCTCTTCGTATTCCAATTCGATGAGCTCATCGCGCGCCTCATCATAGACCGCTATCATCGACGGCGTGGGGCGCATGCCGCTAATCAGCCAGCCGAGCAGCGCAAAGCCGAGGAAGGCGATGAGGGCGAAGCGCGTCCGCGGGATTGGCTGGCCCGTGCTCTCGGTGACGAAGGCGAAATAACGCGACATCGCCACGGCCACCACCGCCCCGATCACAACGAAGACCATCCAGACGCCAAAAAGCGCGGACGGGATCAACTCGAAGATGGCGACGCCTTTTATGCTGATGTAGAGGCCGGGGTGGAATTCGATCGGCGTCCCCGCGCCGACCAGCTCGATGCCGAGCAGATTAACGATGACGACGGCGGCGATGCCCACCTCGCGCACGCCATTGCGCCAGAGTGGACGGCGAAGCGTGCCGCCGTATTGCCAAATGACGAGGATGACCAGCAGCGAAAGCCCGTATTGCATCAAGGGCAGGCTGCGCACGCCTTCGCGCGGGAAGGCGATGGACTCCTGCTGCTGTGGCAGGGACAGCATGACGATGAAATACCAGGCGATGATTTGCAGCAGAATCGGCGTGTTGCGCAGGACTTCGACATAGGCGCGCGAGATCGTGCGCAGCAGAAAATTGCGGCTCAAGAGGAAGATGCCGACCAGGATGCCGATGACGGTGGTGGAGAGCAAGCCGAGCAGGACGACGCGCATGGTGTTGATGAAGCCGACTTCAAAGGCGTCGATGTAGCGGTCGTGCGGCGAATAACTGCCCGAATCCGCCAGATCGAAGCCCGCCCGGTTCTGCAGGAATTCGAAGTTCGGCGATTGATTGGTCGATTCGAGGGCGGTGTTGATGCGCGTCTGCAGGTCGTTCAGCACGATGACGACGATGACGACGAAGATGATCTGGGCGATGCCTTGCAGGATGCGGCCATCGCGGAATATCGCCGGCAATAGATTTTCTTGCTGCGCCTGCGCTTTTACCGCCACTGCCATCGCCTCGCGCGGATTCGGTCGGGCTTCAGCCCAGCTGCTTGACTGACTGACGTTATTCTAGTCAATTGGAGGCGATATGACAAATTTTGCTATGGGAAATGTGGCGAATTTGCAGGAGTGCCGGGGAATGGGGTTGGCTGGCAACACGGGCTTGCCAAGGCAAGCCCCTGTTTACATTGCGGGCAGATTTCACCCCATCCGCCGGCCCCTTGCCCCAGCGAGCTAGGGTAGGGGAGCGAAACCCAGCGGTCCGCAATGTGTTTTGCGTGAGCGGTCGCATTGCGGCGCGTGTGTCTTCAGTTTTCGCTTGAAGCTGACGGATTAGCGGAAGGGCGCGGCGTACATCAAGCCGCCATCGGACCAGAGCGCGTTGACCCCGCGTTCCAAGCCGAAGATCGTATCGGGGCCCAGATTGCGGTCATAGATCTCGGCGTAATTGCCGACCTGGCGGATGACCTCCACCATGAATTCATCGTGGATGCCGAGATAGTCGCCCGCCACGTTGTCGCCCAAGCCGAGCAGGCGGCCGATGCCGGCGTCGTCGCTGTCCATGAATTCGCCGATGTTCGCGCTGTGGATGCCGAACTCTTCGGCCGTCAGCAGCCCCCAGACCACCCAGCGAATGATGTCGGCGAAATTGGCGTCGTACTGCGGGCTTAGGGGGCCGAGGGGCTCTTTGCTGATCACATTCGGCAGAATCAGGTTGGAGCCGGGGTCGGCGGCGGTGGCTTTGCGCGAGAGCAGCTGGCTCAGGTCGGAGGTGAGCGCGTCGCAGGCGCCGGCTTCGTAGGCGTCCATGCCGGCGTCCGTGTCCTGGAAGGTGTTCAGCGTCCAATCGGCGTCCAGGCTGTCAATGAGGTCGGTGATGTTGAGCTCGGTCGTGCTGCCGGCGTTGGCGCAGATGGTGATGCTCTCTTCCGCCAGCTCATCCAGCGTGGCGACGCCGAAGTCGACCTTGAGCATGATTCCCTGCCCGTCATAAAAGGTCGTCGGCGCGAATGAGGCGCTCCATTCGGTATCGCGGCTGAGCGTCCAGGTGGTGTTGCGGCTGATCATATCGACCTCGCCGCTGACGAGGGCGGTGGGTCGTTCCGCCGACGTGAGCGGGCGGAAGGCGATGGCATTGGCGTCGCCGAGGATGGCGGCCGCCACCGCGCGGCAGATATCAGTGTCGAAGCCGATATAGTCGCCGGCGTCGTTCTGCGCGCCGAAGCCGGGCAGCACCGCGTTCACGCCGCAGATCAGCTCGCCGCGCGCTTGAATCCGCCGGCGGATGTCGCCGTCGTTTTGCGCCAGGGTCGATGCCGCCAGCAGGCTAACTGTGATGACTATGAGCGCTTTCATAATGCGCCTGCCCTAATTTGCCAATGATTTCGACGGGCGATACAGCGAAACGCCCCTACAGCTATGAAGTTTGATTGCGCTCCGTAGGGGCGAGTTGGCGGTTCGGACGTCACTATGGGCCCGGGACTGTGGGATGGAATTGGACGACGAAGAGGGCGAGACGAGTCTCGCCCCTACAGAAGCTGTTTCTACGGCGGACGAGACAGACAAGTCCCGTCCTTGCATTTGCTTCGCGGTTTAACGGAAGGGCGCGGCGTACATCAAGCCGCCGTTCGTCCACAGGTCGTTGAAACCGCGTTCCAAGCCGAAGATCGTATCGGGGCCCAGGTTGCGGTCGAAGATCTCGCCATAGTTGCCCATCTGCGTGATCACGTCGACCATGAACTCGTCGTTGATGCCGAGATAGTCGCCCGCCACGTTGTCGCCCAAGCCGAGCAGGCGGCCGATGCCGGCGTCATCGCTATCCATGAAGTCGCCGATGTTCATGCTGTTGATGCCGAACTCTTCAGCGGTCAACAAACCCCAAACCACCCAGCGGATGATGTCGGCGAAGTTGGCGTCGTTCTGCGGGCTGACGGGGCCGAGCGGCTCCTTGCTGATGGCGCCAGGCAGAATCGAGTGCGCGGCGGGATCGGCCGAAGTCGCTTTGCGCGAGACCAGGCTGCTGATATCGCTGGTGAAGGCGTCGCAGGCGCCGGCTTCGTAGGCGTCCATGATGGCGTCGAAATCGGGGAAGGTGTTCAGTTCCCAATCGGCGCCGAGGGCGTTGGCTTTGTCGGTGATGTTCAGCTCGGTGGTGGTGCCGGCCGTGGCGCACATGGTGATGCTCTCGTCGCCGAGCTCTTCTATGCTGCTCACGCCAAAGTCGACCTTGACCATGATGCCCTGGCCGTCATAGAAGGTGGTGGGACCGAAGGTGGCGCCCCATTCGGTATCGCGGCTGAGCGTCCAGGTGGTGTTGCGGCTGAGCATGTCGATCTCGCCACTGGCAAGGGCGGTCGGGCGCTCGGCGGCGGCCAGCGGGCGGAAGGCGATGGCGTTGGCGTCGCCCAGGATGGCGGCGGCGACGGCGCGGCAGATATCGACATCAAAGCCTTCGAAATCGCCGGCGTCGTTCTGGGTGCCGAAGCCCGGCAGCACCGAGTTGACGCCACAAATCAGCTCGCCGCGGTCGCGGATGCGTTCGACGATGTGACCATCTTGGGCCGCGGTCAGGCTCGCGCCGAAGACCAGGAGCGCGACGACAAGCAGCGCTAGCAATACGATACGTTTCATTTTTTCCCCTCCTCCTTCTGGAACATGAGTTTTGCGTATGCGCTCTGCTGAAAGCGCCGATGCCTCTCGCGCGCCTCTGCGGAACTTGCATACCTGTCTCTATTGTATATCAATTATGGTTGCGTCAATACTTGCAAAGCGGAAAAAACAAAAACCGCGCCTTAGCGTTTGCATAACGACGCGGCTTGATGGATGTGGCTCGTTTGAGAATCGGATTCGCAAAGAGCCGGCGTTTACTTGGGAACCAGTTCGGCATTGGCCGGGCGGACGGTCTCCAGCACGCGCAGGATGCCCGCGCGCACTTCGCCCGGTTCCGCGTGGCGGCCCGTCTCGTGCTTGGAGTAAACCAGTTCGCCATTGACGGTGACGTCAAAGACGCCGCCAGTGCCGGGAACCAGCTTCCAACTGCTGATGTAGTATTCGATTTCGCGCTCGTTCAAGATTTCGTCCGTCAAACTGACGGCATTGGGTTGGTGTCCTCAAGTGGCGCAATACTTGACGACGATGTCCATTCCACCTTCTTGCATGAGCTTGACCTTTCTTTGGGCTCGAGGCGTACGATGCGTCTATTGTAGCCGCTGGAACAGAAATTGCAAGCGCGCGAGCGAGACGGGCGCTTTTCCGCCGCAATCCTATCCCCGCCCTACGCCCGCCGCGCGGCTCGCCTACAGCGCCGCCGATTCGCTTGACTTGCAATTGGCTTGCCTTGACACTGGCGGCAAGTCACGCGTCGAAAGGAGAAAACAATGAGCGAGAATACGAGTTGGCGGAAGACTAGCCTGCGCCTGACGCTTTGCCTGGTCGCGCTGCTGCTGGCGGCCGCGCCCGGCCTGGCGCAGAGCGGCTTGAGCGCGTCCGCCGTGAGCAGCTCCAGTATCAAGGCCTCGTGGAGCAAGGTTGAAGGTTGGGATGAGTACCCCCTGCGTCTGACGAGCCTGAGCGGCCAATCCGGCAAGAGCGTGTACGTTCGTGGTACTGGCTACCGATTCAGGGGGCTGGCGCCAAATACATGGTATACGATCACGCTAACGCATCCGCTTGGCGAGGAGTCGATCACGGTCGCCACCAAGCCCAAGACCAAGAAACCGAACGGCCCCGCCTTGCCCGACCCGATACCCATGACCTGCCTCAGCTTGCCCGCGCGCGTCGCCGTGTTTGGCCATAGCTACGGCACGCAATGCCAGATGGTAGACGCGGCTGGCGTCGGTCAGATGGACGTGATCAAGCGCGGCTTCATCGACGCGGTCGATGTCTGGCATTACGTCAACGGCGGGCTGGAAGTCTGCTTCCGCAATCAAGGGGCGCTGGTCTTCCTGGACGCCGCTTACTCGCCGCGCATGGCGATGGATCTCGAATCGTACCCGCGCGCTGGCATGACATGCGGCCGAATCGACAGCGCTGGCACGGTGGTTCTGGTCGCTGATGGCGCTGCGGCGCAGCCAACTGACGCGCAACCCGCAGACGCGGGCGTCAGCGAACCGGCGGCTGCCGCGCTGCCCACATTCGACGCCATCCCGCTCTCCGGCTGCGTCATCAAGCTGATTGAGACGCTTTTCCTGCGCGCCACGCCCGGCGGCGAGATCACCGGGCTGGTCTGGCTGCATTCCGAGGTGCCCGCCTACGAGATCAACGGCTACTGGTACAAGATCGAGTTCGAGGGCAAGAGCGGCTACGTCAGCCGGTTCTACCGCAAGGTGCTGCGCGGCGGCTGTGGTTGAGTCGGATCTGCATAGATAGGCGTAAAGGGGGCGATTCACAGAGTCGCCCCTTTAGTTTTGCGTGTGGGCGAGCGCGCCAAAGCCTGCCCTTGTTTTGTTCGCCAGCGCTGCCAATGGGCGAGCCGCCGGCTCGCCCCTGTTTACATTGCGGGCAGCTAACCACATCCTTCAGCCCCGCAGGAATCTGTGCCTGTAGGGGCTTGCCTTGGCAAGCCCGCAACCGTACCCAACCCCATCCCCCGGCCCCTTGCCCCAGCGAGCTAGGGAAGGGGAGCGAAACCCAGCGGACCGCAATGTAATTTGCGTGGGCGGTCGCATTGCGGCGCGTATGTCTACAAACGACTTGGGACGCAAGGTAATCTGCGTGGGCGGTGGCTTTGCGGCGCGTGTGTCTACAGGTTCCGATTTCGGGCTAGACGACGATATTGACCTTCGGGTCCGTGCCATTGCGCCCGGGGATGAAGATGGCGCGTTTTGGCGGATTGCCGGCCAGGCTGCGCTGCGCGGCCCCGCTGGCCAGCGCCAGCTCCTGCGCCCGCTCCCGCGTGATATCCACGTCGACGCCAATCGTCTCTCGCGGCTTGCCATTGATCATCACCACCAGATCGACCATTTCCTCGCGCGCCGCCTCCGCGTCATATTCGGGCCAGGGCTGCGTGTGCACGCTGAACTCCCAGCCCAGCCGCGCCCAGATCTCCTCGGCGATATGGGGCGCGAAAGGCGCCAGCAAGCGAATCAGGCGGTTCATGACGCTTCGCCAAGCCTCCGCGCCGATCGCGCCAGCGCGCAGAGCCGCTTTAAGCGCGTTCTTGAACTTCATCTGCTCGGCGATGGCGGTATTGAAGCTGAACTCCTCCAGGCCGCGGTTGATGACGGCGATGGTTTGATGCAGCTTGCGTTCGATATCGCGCTCGGCAGTCGGGTCGCCGCGAACATCTGGCGCGCCCGCCAGCGCGATCTCCCAGAGGTCGTGCAGCCAACCCTGCGGTCCTTTGATATTATTCTCGTTCCAGGGCCCGCCCTTCTGCCAGTCGAAATTGAACATCAGGTAGCAGCGCACGACATCGGCGCCATAGCGCTCGACCAGCTCGTCGGGATTGACGACATTGCCCTTGCTCTTGGACATGCGCTGGATATCCAGGTGATGCCGCAATTGATTCACATTGTTCTCGCCGGGGATATCGGGGATGATGATCCGCGCGTCGGGCTGAACGTCGACGAACTGGGTGATGCCGGCCATATCCACGTGGAGGACGTTTTCAGTGCGATGGGCGAGCTCGCCAAAGACGCCATCGAAGCCGGCCGGCACTTGATTCCAGTCGACCACTTCGACGCGGTCCGCCAGCAGCCGTTCGCCGACCCGTCGTCCGCCGCACAAGACAAAATCGCCCTGCCGCTCGCCACCCAGCACCTGCCCTTGATTGCGCAGCACCGTCATCGGCTCGTCGAAGACGCCATCGGGAGCGCGCCCATGTCGGCGCATCGCCGCGGCCGCGTCGTCAAATACGCCAATATCGCGCAGCGCCTTGGTGAAGAAGCGCGTATAGAGCAAGTGCATGACGGCATGCTCGGCCCCGCCGGTGTAGACGTCGACCGGCAGCCAGTAAGCCGCTTCTTCGGCGTCGAAGGGCGCGCTGTGGCAATCGGGCGAGAGGTAGCGCAGCTGATACCATGAGGAGCACATGAAGGTATCGAGCGTGTCGGTCTCGCGGCGGCGCGTCTCGTCGACCTTGAAGAAGGGCTCGTGATAGGTCAGCGGGCTGCGCCCGGTCGGCACGAAATCGACATCTTCGGGCAGGACGACCGGCAGGTCTTCATCGGGCACGGGGACGATCTCGTCGCCGTCGAAAATCATGGGAATCGGCCCGCCCCAATAGCGCTGGCGGCTGATGAGCCAGTCGCGCAGGCGATAATTGACCGCTTCTTCGCCTTTGCCGGTCGCTTCCAGCCAGTCGATGACGCGACTGATGGCGGGGTTCTTCCGGCCTTTCGCCGTCGTGCTTTGGCTGCCATTCATGGCGTCGGAATTGACCATGACGCCCGGACCATCGTAGGCGGCGCTCATCGTATCGCCACGCAGCGGCTCGTCGGCGGCGTCAGGCTGGATGACGACGCGAACCGGCAGATTGTGGGCGCGGGCGAATTCGAAATCGCGCTGATCGTGGGCTGGCACCGCCATGATCGCGCCCGTCCCGTAGGTGATCATCACATAATCGGCGATCCAGATCGGGACGCGCTCGTCATTGACCGGGTTGACCGCATAGGCGCCGGTGAAGACGCCGGTCTTTTCGCGGTCTTCGATCATGCGCTCGATTTCCGTGGCGCGCGCGGCGTTTTCGATATAAGCCGCGACCTCTGCGCGCTGGTCGCCAGTCGTGATTTTCTCGACCAGGTCGTGCTCGGGCGCCAGCACCATAAAGGTCGCGCCCCAGAGCGTATCCGGGCGGGTGGTGTAAATCTCGATCGCGTGTCCGCCCTGCTCGGTGTGGAATGCCGCGCGGGCGCCTTCGCTCTTGCCGATCCAGTTGGTCTGCATGATCTTGATCGACTCGGGCCAATCCAGGGGCGCGAAGTTCAGCAGCTCGTCGGCGTATTGGGTTATCCGGAAAAACCACTGTTCCATCAGCTTCTGCGCGACCGGCTGCCCGGTGCGCTCGTCCTTGCCATCGATGACCTGCTCGTTCGCCAGCACGGTCTGCAGGCTCTCCGACCAGTTCACCAGGGCCGAGCCGCGGTAGGCGACGCCGTGCTCGTAGAATTGCTTGAAGAACCACTCCGACCACTGGTAATACTCGGGCGTGCAGGAGATGGCTTCGCGCTCCCAGTCGAACATGGCGCCCATGCTGCGCAGCTGCTCGCGCATGCGTTCGATATTGGCGTAGGTCCACTTCCAGGGGTGGATATTGCGCGAGATGGCGGCTTGCTCGGCGGGCAAGCCAAAGGCGTCGAAGCCCATGGGGAAAAGCACATTGTAGCCCTTCATGCGCATCCAGCGGGCGCGGGCGTCCGAGGGCGTCATGGCGAACCAGTGGCCGATGTGCAGATCGCCCGAAGGATAGGGCAGCATGGTCAGGGCATAGTGCTTCGGCCTGCTCCAATCGACTTTCGAGCGATAGAGCTGGCTGTCTTCCCAGCGCTTTTGCCATTTCAGCTCGATTGCGTGAGGTTGATAGGTTTCAGTCATTGGCGGTCAATTCCCTTGTCAGATTTTGGATAGGCGAGCGCGGCGTCCGGCTTGCGCGGGAAACCGGCGAATTCGTCAGTTGGATTGTGCTTGTGAGAAGGGGTGAAAGTCGCGAGGGAAGCCGAAGCGAGCAGTCGCTATGGACTACATAAGGAAAGAGCGGGTCACCCCGAAACCCTGGATTTTAGCTTTCATGTCAGGCTCCGTTTCGTCTGAATGACGACCCGAGTGTAACAGTGTTAGCGAAATCCGTAAATGGCGAGTTCGCGCGGGCGGATTGGCAATTGTAGGGGCGAGGCGGCGGGCGACCTGATAAGTAGCCCCTACATGGCGGCGAGGCGATTGATCGTCCCGACAACGCGGCGGGCGACCTGATAGGTAGCCCCTACATGGCGGCGAGGCGGATGGGCGGACCCGGCGACTCGTCCCGACAACGCGGCGGGCGACCCGATGGGTAGCCCCTACCTGCCCCAGGTCTGGCGCAGGACGCGGATCCAGTTCTGATGCGTCAGTTTTTGCAGCAGGCCGTCGTTGTAGCCGGCCGCTTGCAGAGCCGCGATCAGGTTGGGCAGCCTGGAGACGTCGGCGACGGCGTCGGGCACCCGCGCGCCATCATAATCCGAGCCCAGCCCGACCCGCGTTTCGCCAAGCCGCTCGACCATATAGTCGAGATGCCGCACCATGACGTCGGTTCCGCGGTCGCTGTCCCAGGCCCCGTCTTCATTGAGGAAGCCGGTGGCGAAATTCAAGCCGACCATGCCATCGCTGGCTTTGATCGCGTCCAGCTGCCGGTCGGTCAAGTTGCGCGAGATCGGGCAGAGGGCGTGGACATTGGAGTGGGTGGCGACCAGGGGCGCGTCGCTCAGCGCGGCGACATCCCAGAAGCCTTTCTCGTTCATGTGCGAGAGGTCGATCATGATGCCGAGCTGGTTGCAGCGCCGCACCAGACGCGCCCCGGCCTCGGTCAAGCCGGGTCCGATATCGGGCGAGGACGGATAGGCGATGGGCACGCCATGGGCGAAGATCGTCGGGCGGCTCCAGACGATGCCCAGCGAGCGCAGCCCCGCCTGATAGTAGACCTCCAGCGCGTCCAGGTCTTCGTCAATTGGCTCCGCGCCTTCAAAGTGAAGGATGGCGGCCATGACGTCATTATCGATGCAATCCTGCAATTCATCAGCCGTCCGCACGATCTTGACCTGGCCCTCGGAACCGGCTTCGAGGCGGATGAGATCCGCGGTCATGCGCATGGCGAAGCTCTGGGCGAAGGCGAAGTCGGCTTCTTCGGGCGCGAATGGCTTGGAGGTATCGGGCATGCTGTCGGGCGCGATCGGTTCTTTCGTGGGCGTCCAGACGGCGAAGAAGCCGCCGGCGAAACCGCCCCGGCGCGCGCGAACGAGGTCGACGTGGCCGCCCTCCATCTCGCCGTAGAAGTCCTCGAGCGAGACCGCTTCATCACGCTGGAAACGCGAGAGGGTGTCGTTGTGGCCGTCGAATATCGGATACTGCGCCATGAGCCAATTTCCTTTGCGCCAACCGTGCCGCCTAATCCTGTCAGCTTATGGCGCGGATTGCAAGCGAAAAACGAAAAAGCGCCTTCCCGAAGGAAAGCGCTGTCTCAATCTTGGCGCGACCGCGCTAATTGCAGGATGGCGCACAGTAATAGTAGCTATCGCCTTGCTTGCAGCACACATCGCCCGGGTCACAGGATCCGCCGCCGCAGCTCAGGTCGCCACCCCCATTGCTTGAGTTGTTGTCCCCGCTTGGAGGAACTGACATGTTTCCGCCACCGTTACCGCCGGCGCTCGAAACGTTGGAGCTGCCGCCGCCTTCAACGACCGTCCAGGCGATCAAGAAGGGCGCGCCATTCTCCGGCACGCTGCACTCGTAATGCGTGATGCCGCCGAGCAAGCGGTCGGTGTTGATTGGCAGGCTCACGCCGGAGTTCTGGTATTCCGCGGCCGTGAGCCAACGCCCGTTGTTCCAGGGTCCGCAGCTGTCTCCGCCCTCGGCTGGCGCTGGGTCGGCGGCTTGGGTCTGCAGCAGGTCTTTCCATTCATCGGCGCGCGTGGCGTATCCGCCGATATTGTCGATGGTGGTCGTCAGCGCGACGATGGCATTCGTCTCCGGGTGATACAAAACGCTGATGATCAAGCCCGGCGCCATGACACTCGTGCCCGGCACGCAGAGCGCATCGGTCGACTGATACCGGCGCATGCGTTCGGTGTCGCAGATGCCTTGCAGCCCGGCCTCGTCATAATGCAGATCGAATTCCTCGATGATCGCGCCGACGAAGTCGAGATCTTGCAGCAGCTCCATATTCACGCGGGCGGGCAAGCTCACGGTGCGGAAGGGGAATTGGCTTATGCCCTCCGCGTGAAGGACTGGATTATCCCAGTCGACACCGTTGAGATACCGGACCCAGCCGGTGTCGTAAGTGCTGTATTCAAGCGCGGCGATCGCCTGCAGATCCAGCGGCGGCTTCATTTCTTCCGGCGCTTCTTCTTTCGCGTCCATTATCTCGGCGCTATCCGCGTCTTCCGCGGCATTGTCCTCGTCGGATTGCCCCAGCGCGGGCAGGAAGAGCGCGGGCAGGACGAACAGAACCGCCAGACAGAGCGTGAAAGACGGACGCAGACCAAAGTAAAGGCTGATGCTTGGCAACATAAGATGTCGCTCCTTTGACCCAGAATTGGATTAACGACCCATCATAGCGACCGCGCCACGCGTGTCAATCACCATATTAAGAACTGGTATAAAATCCGCCTATCTGTATCAGTAAGTCAGGCGGTTTCGCGGATGTGGCTGGTCCCGCAGGCAACCCGCGAATGAGAGGGAGAGTGACCGCTGGCGACGAAGGGGGCGCGCTTTACGACGCGGGGAAACGATTTAGCGGGGTGGATTCAAGAGCGCGTCAAGGCGAGGCGCGGATGGCGAGCGGGGGAAAGAAAAAGCGCCCTCCGGTTATGGAAGGCGCTTGCTTGCCGTCGTGTCTTGGCCCAGCGCTTAGAAGTCGGTGATGCAGCGCGGGTCGGGGTCGGGCGGACCGCAATTCGGCTCACCGCTACCGCCGCCGTCGCCGCCACCAGTACTTCCGCCGCCACCGCCACCGCCACCGCTGCCGCCGGAATCGCCGGCGCTGCTGGAGCTGCCACCGCCTTCCATCACCGTCCAGGCGATGAGGAAGGGCGCGCCATTCTCGGGCACGCTGCACTCGTAATGCGTGATGCCGCCGAGCAAGCGGTCGGTGTTGATCGGCAGGCTCAGGCCCGAATTTTGATATTCCTCGGCCGTGATCCAGCGTCCGGCGTTCCAGGGTCCGCAGGTGGTCGCGTCTGTGGCTTGTTCGGCTTCAGCCGCCTGCTGCCGCAGATGCTTCCATTCATCGGCGCGGGTGGCGTATCCGCCGATATTGTCGATGGTGGTCGTCAGCGCGACGATGGCATTCGTCTCCGGGTGATACACGACTGTGATGATCAAGCCGGGCGCCATGATGCTGGTGCCGGGCACGCAGAGCGTATCGGTCGACTGATAGCGGCGCATGCGCTCGGTATCGCAGATGCCTTGCAGGCCCGCTTCGTCGTAATGCAAGTCATATTCGTCGATCAGCGCGCCGACGAAGTCCAGATCGCCCAGAAGACGCATATCAATGCGGCCAGGCAGGCTGACCGTGCGGAAGGGGAATTGCGATACGCCTTCCACGCGCAGGATTGGGTGATCCACGTGGGTCCCATTGCTATAGCGGACCCAGCCCGTGTCATAGGTGCTGTATTCGAGCGCCGCAATCGACTCCAGGTCGACCGGGGGCGCATCTGATTCGGCCAGGGCTTCCGCGTCTTCGGCCTGGGCGGCCGCTTCCTCTTCTGGCGCTTCCGCGTCTTCCGCTTGCCCGAGCGCAGGGCGCGCAAAAGCCAGCAATAGCAGGCAGACGCCGAAAGCCGCGCCGCCAAATCGCATCATTAGCTTAAAACGATCGCGTATCTCAATCACGCAATTACATCCTTCTTAGCATAGTGAATACACGATGCATAATGCTACAGCAGGTCCAATTGCTTTGCAATAGGCAGAATAGTCCGACGGCATGCGGGGGGGCAAACAGGGCCGGCGCGGAGAGGGGACGGGCTGCCGAGGCGTCGAGCAATCAGCGCATCGGACCGCGCGCAGGCGAATTATGCGGGCTTGAATCGGAAATAAGGCTGGAGGCGCGCTTTCAGCCTCGCGGCGGGCGGCGCTGGGGATCGCCAGGGTCTTTGCGGACGGGCACTGGCGCGCGGGCGGGCTGGCGCGGGCGCGGCATCGCAGGATCAAGCAGGCCCTCAAGCTCTTTGCGTATCCGCCGCCCGATCTCGAGCAATTCTTCCCAGACGCTGCGTTTGCGTTCCGCCACTGAATTGCCCTTTGGCTGAAGCTATCAAGTTTGCAATGGACCTGAGGGGACTCGAACCCCTGACTTCCACAATGCCATTGTGGCGCTCTCCCAACTGAGCTACAGGCCCTCAAAGCCGCGCCATCTTAACGCCCTTGCCACGACCTGTCAATAGAAAAAGCTTGGCGCATCTCCTCGCAGACATCGTCCGGCGCCGGCTCAAGCGGGCCACGGCTCAGAAAGTCGGTTATGTCCTGCTTCGTCGCCGCGTCTCCGCAGCCACAGCCCGGCTGATCGACCCACTCGATGAAGCCGGCCTCAAGATCGACGCGCGCGCCCTTGACGCCGCCGCTGGCTTCGTCCGCCCAGATCCAGCTTGTCGCGACCGGCCTCATCCGCGCTTCCGCGCCTCGCGTTCGGCCCGATAGCGCTCCAGCAGCATCATCTCGCCATCGGGCTCGTCGTCCCAATCGATCAGCCGATAGGGCGACGCCCCGTCCTGCCGGCTATCGAGGGAATGGCGCAGCGCGGTCAGCTCGGTCAGCAAGGCGTCGAAGCGCGCTTCGTCGGCTTTGACGCTGGAATGCGCGCGCATTTGCCGGCGGTCTCTGCGCGCCGATCGCCAGCGGTTCAGCAAGCTCAAAACCGCCGTCAGCGCGATATGCCCGGCGAGGATGCCCGTCCAGGCGAAATGCAGGGGCAGCGGCACGTCCGCCTCGTTGAAGATGAAGCCGGTGCGATACATCAGATCGACGAAGGACCACCAAGCGTAGAGAATCCCCCCGATATAGACGAAGACGTGCAGGAAAAGGATTCCGCGCAGCGTAATCAGCCGCGGTCGGTCTCGCTTCCGTTTGTGGACTGCTTGCATTGATCCACGAGCTCCTGATTCGGGCGCCGCCGGCCGCTTCCATTATACGCGCGGACTGCGAGTTCTTACAGCGTCCGCTGGCGCCGTGGCGCGGGGTTGCTGAAATCGATGGCAAACGCGCATGCCACAGGGCGGGAAACTGTGGCATAATGGCGGCGAAATTCACGCCAAAAAAGAAAGACAAAACGATGGCAGACGCGAATCAGGCTATGAGTGTTCTGGTCACTGGCGGGGCGGAAGGCGCGGGCTTGGCGACGGTTCGCGCGCTGCTGCGACGCGGGCACAAGGTCGCGGCGACCGCCTGCGACGCCGAGGGCGCGCTCGCATTGCGGCTGGCGGGGGCGCTGCCGGTCTTCCCGGATCTCAGCCGCGCCAGCGAGATCCTGAGCGTCTTGCGCATGACGGAGGCCGAGGCCGTGGTTCATGCCGGACCGCAGTATTTTGGCGGCAGCCCGCATGCCAGCGACGACTATGCCGAACGCGCCGATCAACTCGTCGACTTCACGGCGGCGCTGACTGGAGCGGCACAGGCGCGCGGCGTCAAGCGCTTGATTTCGCTCAGCTTCGCCTATCTGTATGAGGCCGGGCATGGCGCCGCCAAAGAAGGCGATCACGACATGCGCGAGGGCGATTACGCGCCCATGCTCGCGGCTGAGAATTGCCTGCGTGAAAGCGGCTTGTCGGGGTATATCGTCCGCAGCGCTTATGTCTATGGCGGAAACAGCGCCGACACCGCCGCCCTGGCCAGCGCGATCAAAAGCGCGCGGCGACTCCCCGCGGGGAGCTTGCCCGCGGCTTGGATCCATGAAGACGATTTGGCGTCGGCGATCGTCGCCTTGCTGGAAGCGGTTGATGAACCGAGTGGCATGGAGACGGTCAACGCGGCGGCGACGACAGCCACGCCTGATGATTACTGCGGCGCCCTCGCGCAGGCATTGGGTTTGGGCGCTCCGCGATTCGCCACCTCGGGATTCTTGTCCGCGCTGCGGGAAAAGACGCTGCGCGACAAGCTGCTGACGCGAGAAATCCGCATCGACGGCGCGCATTTGCGAGAGCGCTTTGGCTGGGTTCCGCGCCACGACAGCCTGGAGAGCGGCATGGAGGCGACGGCGCTGGTCTGGCGGATGAAGGACGCCGTCCACGAAGACGACTTCTACAACCGCTATCAAGACGAGGCGGCCGCCGCGATTGAAGCCTTTGCTTATGACGTGCCGCTGCCCGAACCAGCCGCCGCCTCGGAAGCGCCCGCCGCCGAAGAAGCCGCGGCCGCGCCGGCGCCCGAGCCGGTCAAAGCCGCGGCGCCACCGCCCGCCGATGGGCCAACCCCTTGGAATGAAGACGACGCCAAACGCGAAGAACGGCGTCGGCGCGCGCTCGAACGCAAGGCGAAACGCGCGGCCAGAAGCGCCGGAGCCTAATCGCTCGTGGCGCCCCAGCTTAAGGGACTGCTCTTCGATTTCGACGACACCCTGATCGATTGGAGTGGCGTGCGGCTCAGCTGGCGCGAGCTTGAATCGCCCCGGCTGGCCGGCGTCCAGGACCTCGTCGAGCGTGTCTGCCCGCCCCAGGCGCTAAATGGCGACGCGCTTTTGGATACGTTTATGCGGCTGACGCGTCTGGCTTGGGTGGAAGCGAGAGCGAGCCTGCGCGCCCCACACATGCCAAGCATTCTGATGGACGCGCTCGCGGCGCTGGGCGTGCCGACGGAGCGGCTGGATGTCGACGAGGTCTTGCGCGCTTACGACTGGCATGTCGTGCCGGGCACGGTCGTCTTCTCCGATGCGCCGCCCATCCTGGAAACGCTTCGGAAGGCGGGCGTGAAGCTGGGCATCGTCACCAACGCCTCGCAGACGATGGCGATGCGCGACGCCGAGCTGGAAGCGCATGGCTTGCTCGACTTCTTCCCCGACTGTCGGCTGTCCGCGGCTGACGTTGGCTATATCAAGCCGGACAGGCGAATATTCCAATGCGCGTTGGAACGGCTGGGCACGGCGCCGGCCGAGACGGTCTTCATCGGCGACAACCCGGAGGCCGATATTGCCGGCGCTTTGTCGGTCGGCATGAAAGCGGTGCTGCGCCTGGGCCGCCGCGACCAGGGCGATGGCGAACTCGCCGATTTTCAGCCGCGCCTGCGCTCGCTGGAGCAGCTGCCGGCCATCCTGGACGGGTGGTATCCCGGCTGGCGCAATGGTCGCGCGTGACCTGCCGCTGCATGGCGATCTCAATCTGATCGTCACTGGTTACCTCGAGCCGAATCGACCGCGGATCTCGCAGCAATTGGCGCTGCGGCTGGGCTTGGCGCTGGTGGATGTCGAGCGCGAAATTGAAGAACGCCTGGGCGACAGCGTCGACAGCATCCGCCGGCTCTATGGCGAGCGGCGCCTGAAAGCCATCGAAACGCAGATTATGGACGAGATCGTCTTGCATCGCCGCGCTTTGATCCGCGTCTCGGGCCATACCCTGCTCACCAGCGGGCACCTGGCGGAATTGCAGCGCAATGGCGTGGTCGTCTGCCTGGTGGCGTCGCTGGATTCGATCCTGAGGCGGATTCATCTCACGCTGGGCGCGCGGTATCACGACCCGGACGAGCGGGCGCGCGCCATCGGCGAATTGCAGCGCGAATGGCGGATTCGCGAGGTCGAAGACGTGGTCGAATTCGACGCCACCTACACTACCGACGCGATTCTCATCGAGCGGATCGTCAGCTTCTGGCGAGAGCTGGCGATGCGCCGCGGCTGAGACGAAACGCAAGTCAGGCGCGCGGAGGCTTTTGTTGACTCACGCACGACGTTGCCTCGGCACACGCAAAACGATTCGCGTTGGTTAAGGGCAAGTCACCGCCGCGCCCCTACAAATCGCGAAGAATTCGAACAATTTAGAAGGAGACCCCGAGCAGGCCGCGGGTCACCTGGAAGTCATGATTGCCGACCAGCTGATGGCGGGGAATATGCTCGCCGGAGAGCGCCGCCACCAGCAGACTAAGCATACGGGCGGCGACATCATCGTCAGCGCTCAAGACGGCGTCCAGGTCGTCGGGCGAGGCGTCGCCAGCGCCAACCTGCAGCACCGGCACGAGCGGATGGCCGGCCAGCAGATGACCGTCAACGCAGCCCAGCATGATTTCGACGCCGCTCGCGCCCAGCCCGGCCAGGGTCTCGCCCCAATGCCTGCGCGGGTTCGCCATGACGTGGAAGCCGGGTCGCCTGGCGCGCTGCCCGTAACCGAGAGTGGCACTAGGCGTCGCCTTCAGACCCAACGCGGGCGCGAAAACGCCCTCGAAGAGCGCGTCTTTGTCCGAAGTCACCACCGTGCCGCCGCCGGCGACAATCGATTTGCAAAGCGCCCCCAAGCCGCTGGCCAAATGCCCCGAGGGCGCGCCCTGCGATAACAAGCCGACGCGCAGCGCCTCGACGCCGGCGATGGCTTTCCTTGGCGGGTCGTCCTCTCGCAGCCGTTCATCAAACCAGGTCGCGATTTTGCGCATGACCGCATCGATGCCGCCGTCCAGCTGGATGCTCGCCCAGCCGAAGTCGTTGGGATCGAGCCCGCGCTCCGCCATCATGCCGCGAAAATAGCTGTTATGCGTAATCTCGCAGCCGTGCTCCAGCAGCAGGGCGTGGCGCAGCTTGGGGTGCTGCAGATAGCCGATCTGCATATCTTTGTATTCGGGCACGACGTTGCCGCCGCAGCCTTCGGTGTGCACCAGGGTGACGAAGCGCGACAGCCCGGCCGCCCGCCCCATGCCTTGCGCGTTGAGCGTGTCAGCCGTCATTTTGGCGATCTGCCCCGAGCAGAGGCTGGTCGGCATGATCAAGCCAACGCGCTCGGTCGTCCATTCGCCATCAGCCTCGTAGACGGGGATGCGCGCCGCCGGCACGGGCAGGTCCTTGGCAAGGGCGACCGGCTCGCCCGAATAACTGCGCCGCTCGATCAAGGCGACATTGGCCGGCCGCGTTTGCTGCCAGTCGCGCCAGATCTGCGCCTGATAATGCCCGGCTTTCTCGCCCGCCGATGGCTGCCCGCCAGCGACCGCCAGAGTCAGATCGAATGTCTTGGCGCCCAGCTCGTCCAGGGGCGCCCCATCGAGGTAGGCGCCGGCATTCACGTCCATATCGCGCCGCAGCAGCTGGAAACGCGCCGTTGTCGTCACGAATTTGATGGTCGGCACGAAGGGGAAATTGGTGATTGAGCCATTGCCGGTCACGAAAAATATCATATTGCTGCCGCTGGCCACCTGCCCGGCGACGCTCTCCAGGTCGTTGCCCGGGCTGTCCATGAAATAGAAGCCGCCGCTGGTCATCCGCTGCCCGTAATCAATCACGTCGTGGATGGGCACATCGGGATGGCGCTTGGCGGCCGCCCCGAGCGACTTGAGATAGATGTTATACAATCCGCGATATTTGTTGCCGCCGGAGGGGTTGCCTTCCGCCGTTTCGCCATGCCAGCCGACCCGTTCCTTGAAGCGCTCGACCATGCCCAGGAACTTGCGCGCGCTTTCGATCCGCTCGACCTTGTCCAGCACGTAGGATTCGGCGCCGATGAGCTCGTCGGTCTCGGCTAAATTGGCGCAGCCGCCATAGCGTATCACTTCTTTCGCGACCCAAGCCGCCAGGGGATTGCCGCTGATGCCGGAAAAGGCGTCCGAGCCGCCGCATTGCAGGGCGATCTTGAGCGCGCTCAAAGGCTGTGGGCCGCGCTCGACGGCGTTCACCTGCGGCAGCCACTGCGCCAGCAATCGCTTAAACCAGGCGACATTGGCTTCGAAGCTGGTCGAAAGCGAGTGAAAGCAGTGCGCGACATGATCCAGGGGATAGCCATGCTCCCGCATATAGGCGCTTAAGTCGGCATTGGTGACCGCTTCGCTGCCGAAGTCGAGCGCCGCGACCGCGCCGACGTTGGGGTGAACCATGAAGCCGGCCAGGGTCCGCAGCAAGATTTCGCGGTTGTTCGGGTCGCTGTGGCCGCCTTCGGTATGGGCGACTGGCACGATGCCGTCGACATTGGCGTAGTCCGCCGCCAGGCTGGCCGTCAACTGCGTCAGCGTGCGCGCGAAGCCGGCCACCAGCGATGAAGTGCCCAGCACGACGATCATGTTGCGCGTGCCGACGCCGCGGCCGCCCGAGCGTGGAAACCCGTCGAAGCGGCGCATGTCATCGTGGCGGACGATGGGTGGCGCCGGGCGAAACGTCGACTCGTCAAACTGGTATGCCGAGATCTGGTTGTCGAAGTTGGGCTGGCTCGGGATGGCGAAGTCCAGGTCGCGCCGCGCCAGCTCCACTTGAACGGCTTCGTTGATCACGTAGTCGCCGGGGGCGATATCCCGCAGCGCCACGCCAAAACGCTGCCCCCAGGAGGTCAGTCGCTCGCCCCGCCCGATCGCGCGGACGGCAAAGCGGTGCCCCTCCAGCACGTGATGCGACAGGCGAAAGGATTCATCGCCGACTTCCACCGGCGCGCGGGCCGGCAGATCGCGGATGGCGATGGCGCAATTGTCGGCTGGCGTGGGCAAGCGCCCAACTTCATTCAGATGCGGCATGGCGGTTTCCTGTCTTCTCTGGCGCGTGAGCGTCGAGAAAATGTACCACAGGGGCGGGGATTAAGAAACAAGGTCTTGGCGGAAGCTCGCTCCCCTTGCATATCAATCCCATGTCTCGTATCGTATTGAGCGTGGACCGGGCAGTGGAACGAGCTCGCGCGATGATCAAGTTCATGATTCTCTTCGAGAGGCCGGAAGACGCCGACAGCTTTGAAAGCGTTTACGCCGATTTCCTGGCGCTGGTCGAGCGCATGCCCAATATAATGCGCCGCCAGGTCGTTCATGTGACCGGCAGCCCGCAAGGCGCGCCATCGCTCTACCGCATCCTGGAACTCTACTTTGACTCGACCGACGCGCAGACAGAGGCATTGATGTCGCCGGTCGGGCAGGAGGCCGGGAGGGAGCTCTTCAAGCGCCTGCCGAAGGACTCGTTTCAGCTGCTGATGGCCGACGTCTACGAAGAAACGGGCGGCAGCACAAGGCATGCCGAGCCAGAGGAGACGCCCGCCGAAGCGGCTGCGGACTCGATCGCGGTCTCCGAGAGCGCCCCACCCTCAATGCCCGACTGAGAGCAGTTCGGACAGCCCGCGGACGAATTCTGGCTTGCCGCCCTGCGCTGGATGCCGCACTTTTTCGCAGCCGACCCCTTCGCCCAGCAGCGTCTCATAAGCGACATTGCCCACCGCGATGACCTCGTCGAATGTCCAGTCGTCCAGCAGACGCCGCAGAATAGGGGCGCCCAGCGCGATTTCGGCCGCGCGTGGCTTGCGGTTGCTGCGCGGCTGCCCCGGCTTATGCGGATGAAAGGGGAAGGCGTTCCATATCAGTGGCAGCGCGCCCACGCCCGCCAGCGCGCCCCAGACGATGGTCGCCGACTGTTCGCCATAGACGCGCTCGAAGCCGATATCGGAAACATCCTGAAAGCCCGCCTCGCGCCCGAAAATGCCGTGAGCGGGCAAGCCCTCCAGCAAGACTTTGCGGCTGGTCACTGGCACGCCGGTCAAGCGGCAGCCACGATAACCGGGCGCCTCCATGACCAGCAGGGTTCGCGGTTGGCGCCCCGCCATCACCCGCAGGTACAGGCGCAGATTCGCCCGGCGAATGGCGTTGTTGGCGTCGCCCGGCGCATATTCGTTGAAGGCGTCATCGGCGAGTCTTGTCCCCGACAAATCGCGGATGAAGGCGTCGATGGCCTGAAGGTCAACCGCTGGCATCGCCCGCCTTTCGCCGCGCGCAGACTAGGAAAAGCGCCACAAGGGCATTATAGTAAGACCATAATGGAGAATACGCAACGCCAAGGCTGGTCGCGCCGATCAGCCCTTTTTGGAAGTCGCGCAGTGGCGGCTCTTGCCCTGTTCATTTGGCTGTCGCTATCGCCCCATGCGAGCGGCGCTCAAGCCGAACCACGCGATTATTCGATCTCGCCACCGCCCGTGAGTTATAGCAGCGATGGCGCCCGCGCGATTATCACTTTCACGGTGAGCAATCAAGGCGGCGCGGCGCGCGAAGCCTCGCAGATCGTCGTCACCGAGAACCAAAGCGGTCGCGTCGAAGTCAGGGAGAGCCTGCCCCCCTTGGCCGCGGGCGAGAGCCGGGAATTCTCGATTGAGCTGCCGCTGGCGGCTTATCGCGAAGGCGACATCTTCTTCAAGATTGAGGCGGGCATCGACGCCTATGAATTGGCGGAGAGTGAAATCGCGCGGGACAACGCGCAGCTCTTCCGCATCAACCGGGCAGCTGCGGGGGCGGCGGCCGGCACGCGATCGGCAGCCGGCGCATCGCCCGAGCCAGCGCCATACAATCTCTTCATTCCGCTCGTCAATGTGGGCGTCAATTTCCTGGAAGACGGCGTTGAGGTGAACGAGCGGCGCTACGGCGCTAATGACATTCTGGTGGCGCTTGGGGCGCTGGCGCTGGCGCTGTTCTGCCTGTGGCTGCTGAGCCTGATTCTGCGGCTGATTTTTCGCCGTCCGCCGCGCTTCGAGCAGTGGCAGCCGCCCTATGCGGTCAACAATTGGCACGACCCCAACTCGGCGCTGGGCCGCCGCCAGAGCTGGCAGTATCACGCCCAGAACAGCGCCATAGCCTCGGCCGGCGCGCCCGATCAAGTGCGGGTCGTCAAGCGGCTGCTGGATAAGCGCGGTCGCGTCCTCGGCGGCTGGCAGATCCAGTCGATGCGCAGCGAGCAGTATGACGTGTACGGGCGCATCAACAAGACGGAAACGGTGATGCCGCGAAAGCTGGTCCGCCGGCTCAATCGCGCGCTGGGGCGGGGGCCGGGCGATGCCGCCGAAGCGCTGCAGAAGGCGATCGCGCCAATTGCCAGGCGCATGAGCAAACTCGCGCTCGCGCCGGTCGAGCGGCAGAACCTGATGCTGCCGATGGCGCTGGATATTCGCTTCGCGGGCGCCGTCGACGATATAGTGATTCAATTCGAGCTCTATCAATTTCGCGAGGGTGGCTGGCGTTTGCTCGATCAGTGGCAGCCGGAATTAGGTCCGGTGGGCGAGCATGTGCCGGAGCAGTTCACCTTCACGCTCAAGGGGCAGCTATCGGGCGAAAGCAAGAAAGCGTACCGGGGGCGCCTGCGCGAAGATTTGACGCGGCTGCTGGCTGGGCTCGTTCAGCCTGCGCAAGCCGGTGAAGAGGACCGCCCGCCCGCCCAGCCCGCCAGCTCGACGGACGCGCTCCCGCCGAAGGACGAGTTTTGGCAGCCGCCGCCAGACGACGAGACCAACCCCGGCCCGCCTGTAAATGGTTAGACCTTGACCAATCCGCGTTCAAAACCAAGAGGAGAATCGACTCATGCCCGCAGCCATCCCCGAAAACGTAAGAGATCTGCTCGAGCGGCCGATTGTCGTCGCCTTCGCCACCAGCAATGCCGATGGCCAGCCCCAGGTGACGCCGGTCTGGGCGAGCCTCGAGGGCGATCAAGTCTGGATTAATTCAGCGGTCGGGCGGCGCAAAGACCGCAACATCCGCGCCAACCCGAAGGTGACCGTGATGATCCTCGATCCGCAGAATGACTTCCACTGGGTGGAGATCCGCGGCGAGGTGGTCGAATTTGACGACTCGGAGGCGGCGGTCGCCCATATCAACAAGCTTTCGGGCCTCTACGCCGGCAACGAGGACTATTATTCGTTCAACCCCGAAGGCAAGGGCAAAGAGCGGCGCGTCATCTACAAGATCGACCCGAGCAAGGTCAACGGGATGTAGCCGGGGCGAGACCACGCATCTGTTTCATTTGCGAGCAGCCAACCCCAGCCCGACCGCCGGTGTCTACGCGGCCCCTCCCCGAAGCATAAGGGAGGGCTGCAGGCGGGACGAGCGGCCGGCTCGCCCCTACAAACGGCGGGGGACAAAAGGTTTTTTGCGTGGGCGGCGGCATCGTCGGCCGGGTGTCTACACTCGCCCGGCTCGCCCGGTGTAATCGCGCAGATAGAGGAAATCGTGCCCGATGCTGCGCTTGCTGAGCTTGGCGATATTGGGCATGGTGCGCTTGTAGTGGTTGGCTTTGACGCGCTCCCAGATCTGCGCGACGAAATCGCGGTCGAAGCCTTCGGCCGCCGCCTCGTCAACGGTGTAGCGCTCGTCGACCAGCAGGAACAAGACTTGATCGGCTTGGTCGTAGGTGAAGCCCAGCTCGTCTTCATCGGTCTGCCCGATCCAGAGATCGGCCGAAGGCGGCTTGTCGATGATCGAAGTCGGGACGCCCAAATCCCGCGCCATCGCGCGCACCTGGCATTTGTAGAGATCGGCAATGGGATGCAGGGCGACGCCGCTGTCGCCATAAATGGTGCTGTAGCCGAGCAGGAATTCGGTTTTGTTGCTGGTGCCCATGACCAAGCCGCCCCAGGCCATCGACTGATCGTAAAGCGCGATCATGCGCAGGCGCGCCATGATATTGCCCTTGCGCAGCCGGCTCATATCGGGGAAGCGCTCGATCAGCGGGTCTGCCATGTCGCTGATCGACAGTGTCAGGTTGGGCAGGCCCAGGTCTTCGATGACGGCTTCGGCGTCGCTGAGGCTCTCGGCGGACGAGGTCGCATAAGGCATGCGCAGCGCCAGCACGTTTTCCGCGCCCAGCGCCCGCGCCGCCAGGCAGGCTGAAACCGCCGAGTCGATGCCGCCGGACAAGCCGATCACGGCCCGCGTCATGCCGGCTTTGGTGATGCTGTCGCGGATGAAGCCGGTCAATATGCGCGTCGCCAGCTCGGTGTTGATCCGCAGGCGCGGCAATACCGCTTCCGCGTTGGCGCGCTCTTCCGCCACGCTAGCCATCGCCATTTGCCGACTCGAGCGAATAATGCACGATCTGATGCGGATAGCTTTCGTTGACCGTCATGCGCAGGCGCAGGCGGGCGCCGCCTTTTTCGCCACTCATGACGACGACGATGCCATAGTCTTCCGCCCGTTCGATTTCCGCCACTTTCAGGCGTCCATGAAGCCGCCGCGCCGCTTTGAGATCGAGCAGGCGCCGCTCGAGCGGATGCTCCATCAGCGCCAGGTCGTAGTAGCCGCTGCGAATGAAGCCGCGCAGTTTGCGAAAGTCGCCCTCGTTGTAATAGCGCGTCTGGGCGATGAAACGCCGCCCGGCTTTGCTCGCGCCGATTTGCTGTTTCAAGTCCGTCGTCATCGCTAGAATTCTTCCAGCCGCTTCGTAAAGTTCAACTACAGAGGGCGCAGAATTACGTTCAAGCAAGTCGTGAAACAACTATTCACCACAGAGGCGCAGAAGTAATTCCAAGTTAGTCGTGCGAAAAGTGATCTGATGTTTGGCATACGCGGGACGAGCCGCCGGCTCGCCCCTACAACTTCTCGACTACTTTGAGGATTTCTTCCACGCTGCAATCATTCTCATTACTTTCTTGGAAGTACTGAGGGCACAGAGAAAACCCCTTGCCTATCTCTCGGTGAACTCTCTCACACTCGGTGTCCTCGGTGGTAAAGTTTCATCACGCATTTGCGTTTGCTGCCGCCTCCTCTGCAGTTCAATATCGACCAAGCGCGATCGCCAGCAGCCTATCATAACACAAGCGCCGCAAAATCAAGTATGATTGCGGATATACGGGCTTAGGAACGGGGCGGCATGGCGGACAGATTGGCGGCGATCCAGCAAGCGCTCGACCGTTTCCAGCGGGACGAGGCGCGCGCGCTCTTGAAGGAAGAGTTGAAGGAGAATCCCAGCGCGGCCGCCTACCTTTTGGCGGCGCAGGCGGCGCTGAAGCAGGGCGATCGCCTTCGCTACCTGAAATCGGCGCTGGAAATTGATCCCGCCTATCAGCCGGCGCTCGACGAACTGGCGGAAATCACGCTGGTGGAAAAGCCCAAACCGGCGCCGGCGATGCAGCCGCAAGAAGAGCCCAAACCGGCGCCTGTGGTCGGGCGGCAGGAAAAGCCAGACCAGGAGAGGGCGATCGAGCCGGCCCCGGCGGCCGCGGCGGCGCAGCCTGAAACTCGCCTGGCGTCGATCGGCAAGCGCTGGCTGGCGATCATCATTGACGGCTTCGTCGTCGCCATCGTGACCGTCTTGCTGCTGGTCGTCGGTGGCGCGCTGGCGCCGCTGGACGAGGCCATGGCGAGCGCCGACGCGGCCGTCTTTTCCGAGGCGGTGTCCAACTTTCAGTCGAATACGCTCACGATCAACTTGCTCGTCAGCGCCGTCTACAACACGCTGCTGATGGTCCTGTTCAACGGGCAGACCCTGGGCAAGATGATGCTGCGGCTGCGCGTGGTCAAGAAAAGCGGCGGCCGCATCACGATCCTGGATGCCCTGCTGCGAAATGTCTTCGGTTATATGATTTCGCAGATCTTCCTGCTGGGTTATCTTTGGGCGCTATTTGACAAAGAGAAGCAGGCTTGGCACGACAAGATGGCGGGGACGGTGGTGGTTGATGAGGGGCGAGCGGCGCCATCGCCCTAACGTATTCGCAGATCGATTTGGTAGAATCAGAGTGTATGCAGCAACCTGGAGCCGGCGATGAATACAATTGAGAGCATTGACCTGATCTATCGCAATCCGAACGTTCGTGGCGGGCGCCCCTGCATCGTCGGCACGGGCCTGCGCGTGATCGATATTGTCATGGCGATGAAATTCGCCGATCGCAGCCCGGCGCAGATGGCGGAAGATTATCAGGTGTCGCCAGGCAAGATTCATGCGGCGCTGGCCTATTATTATGAGAACCAAGACGAAATCGATGATGACATTCGCGAGGACCAGCGGCGGAGCAAAGAAATCGCCGAAACCGTTCTTGCGGACAAGCATTCACTATATTCTCGTTTGCAGCGTTACATGCGGGACGATGATTTCCGCGCCGCGCTAAGGGACGCGATGGCGGTTTCAGACGACAATCGCGGCGACCGCATCAAGGCGCTGTTCGCCAAGATGGACGCCGCGGAGCGACCGTTGGATGCCTCTCCAGAAGCGCAAAGGGAAAAGCTCCTTGAATGAGGACCGGCTTCGCTTTTATCTCGACGAGCATATGAATGTAGAGATAGCGCGGCAACTAAATCGACTCGGCATCGACACAATCTCCGTGCAAACGCTTGAAACGCAAGGCGAGGACGACCCCATGCAATTGCGGATCGCTACCGAGCTTGGGCGGGTCCTCTGCACGATGGACAGCGATTACGTCGATCTCGCAGCTGACGGGGCGCAACATGCGGGAATCGTCTTCATCCCCAGCGAGCATAGCGAAATCGGCGTCGTTGTGCGCTATCTTGATCTAATGGCACGGGTATACACCGCCGAAGAAGCGCGAAATCAGGTGGAGTATCTGGCTCGGCTGGACTAACCGCGGCGATTTCGGCCATACCGCCTAACGCGCAGATCACACTGTTCCTTATGCCCCATGAAGCCCTCGAGCTCGCAGAGGCAATCCCGACATGACATTGTTGCGCCAGAATAAGGTACAATGAAAAATGACGCACTTAGCTAGGAGCCTGCGATGAACACGATAGAGAGCGCAAACCTGATCTATCGCAATCCCGATGTGCGCGGAGGCAGACCCTGCATCGTCGGCACAAGCTTGCGAGTCTTGGATATCGTCATTTCAAAGATCTTCGCTGAGCGCACACCCGACCAATTGGCGGAGGACTACGCGCTTTCGATGGCTGAGGTATATGCGGCGCTGGCGTACTATCACTGTAACAAAGCCGAAATCGATGAGGATATTCGCGAGGACTTTAAGCGGAGCGATGCCATTGGGAACGGCGCGTTTGCCAAGGTGGAGAGACCCGTTTACGAAGACTTGGAATCGGTTTCGGATAGAGACGCAATGGACGGTCTTGATGAGGGAGTGATTCGCGAGGCATTAAGGAAAGCCGTAGATACTACGACTATGGGCGTGTTGGACCCGATGGAAAAAGACGTTGAGTGACCAAGCGATTGCGTTCTACTTCGACGCCTGTGTGCAGGTCGTGATCGCGGAGCAGCTAAAGCATGAGGGGATTGAGGCGGTCACGGCACGCGATCTGAAGAAGCTCAGTGATGATGATCCCAGCCACTTACAACGCGCGACTGAACAGAATCAAGTGCTAGTAACTTACGACGACGATTTCGTCAAAATCGCGCAGCAGGGTGTAGAGCATGCCGGCGTCGTATTCGTGCCTACCCGTTATCGCAAGATAGGCGTCGTTGTTAAGGAGTTAAGAAAGTTTCAGTCGCGATACAATAGGAATGACGTTAGCAATCTCGTCTGGTACCTGACAGACACGTCGTTAAACTAATCGCTAGCGCCTGGGACTGACGCCACCAAGAGGCGCGAGCGATGTCCAGTGTCGAATCCTGACTCCCATTGCCAACTGCCACGGTCGAGATTCGGCGCCTTTAGCCCCTGCCATACCGCCTAACGCGCAGATCGCACTGTTCCTTATGCCCCATGAAGCCTTCGAGGTCGCAGAGGCGGCTGCCGTACTCGCCGATGAGAACGCTCGCTTCTTCGGTCACGCGCTGGTAGGTCACAGTTTTGATGAACTTGCCCACCCATAAGCCGCCGGTGTAGCGCCCGGCTCTCCTGGTCGGCAGCGTGTGATTCGTGCCGATGATCTTGTCGCCGTAAGCCACGTTCGTCTCGGGCCCCAGGAATAGCGCGCCGTAGTTGCTCATGTTTTCCAGGAAGTAATCGGGGTAGCGCGTGAGTATCTGGACGTGTTCGCTGGCGATCTCATCAGCGATTTGCAGCATCTCTTCATCGGTATCGACCAGGATGACCTCGCCATAATCGCGCCAGGCGACGCCAGCCAGATCCGCCGTCGGCAAGTTCTCGAGCTGCCGTCCAATCTCGGCTTCGATGCTTTCAGCCAGGGCGCGGCTTGTCGTCAGCAACACCGCCGGCGATGTCGGTCCGTGTTCCGCCTGCCCCAGCAGATCGACCGCGCACATTTCGGCGTCGGCGCTTTCATCGGCGACGATCAGCACTTCGGTTGGCCCCGCCAGCAGATCGATCCCGACCAGGCCGAATAGCTGGCGTTTGGCTTCGGCGACGAAGGCGTTGCCGGGCCCTACCAGCATATCGACGGACTTCATGCCCAAGGCGCCGTAAGCCATCGAGGCCAGGGCTTGCACGCCGCCCAGGATGTAAATCTCGTCGGCGCCGCCGAAATGAATCGCCGCGATCGTCGCGGCCGGCAGCTCGCCATTGATCGGGGGCGTGCAGGCGATGACTTCCTTGACCCCGGCCGCCTTGGCCGTCACCACGCTCATGTGCGCCGAAGCGACCATGGGATAGCGCCCGCCGGGCACATAACAGCCGACGCGATTGACGGGAATGTTCTTGTGCCCGAGGACGACTCCGGGCAGGGTCTCGACTTCGACGTCCTGCAGCGCCGCCCGCTGCGCCAGGGCGAAATTACGAACCTGCGCCTGCGCGAATTGGATATCGTCTGTCGCCTGCGAGGGCAAGGTGGCGATGACCGCTGCTATCTCGTCAGCGCTCAGCTTGAAACTCGGCCGTTCCCAATTATCGAACTTTAGCGAAAGCTCGCGCACGGCCTCGTCTTTGCGCGCCGCGATATCGGCCAGGATGCCGCGGACGGTCGCTTGCACGGCGGCGTCGGCATCGGCTTTCTGTTCCGTGGTCTTGCCCCGTTTGATGTATTGGATTGCCATGTTTGACCTCGGGAAGTACAAGCAAGAAACGCGGCAAAGCGGGCTCGCCAAGGCAAGCCCCTACAGTTTCTGATGGGCTTCAAGCCCAGAGCCGTTCGCTGGCGATTGCTGCGCCTTCCGAAAGCGAGCGCAATTTGGCATAGGCGATATCGGGGTGGATGGCGCCGAAGCCGGCGAAGGTGCCAAAGCCGCAATCAGTGCCGGCGAGCACGCGTTCGCGGCCCACGATTTTGGCAAAGCGCTCGATCCGCTCCGCCACCAGCTGCGGGTGCTCGATGAAATTGGTGGTCGTATCCAGCGCGCCGGGGATCAGGATCTTGTCATCGGGGATATCGGCTTCCGCCCAGGTTTGCCACTCGTGCTGGTGGCGCGGGTTGGAGGCTTCGAACTGGATCGCCTGCGGTTTCGCCGCCAGCACGATGTCAATGATTTCCGCGAGGTCGACATCGTGGTGGTGCGGGCCTTCATAATTGCCCCAGCACAAGTGCAGCCGCGTCTGCTCGGCTGGCACGTTTTCCAGGGCGTAATTCAGCGCCTCGATCTGCGTCCAGGCCGCTTTCTTGAAGCCGTCGATGTCCTCGCCGCGGAAGAGGATATGCCGCCCCATCGCCAGATCCGGGCAATCCACCTGCAGGATCAAACCCGCCTCCGTGATCTTCTCGTATTCGACCTTCAGCACGTCCGCCAGCGCCCAGAGATAGTCCTCTTTCGTCGCATAATATTCATTGGGCTGGAAGCCGGCGACGACCCCCGGCGATGCCGAGTTCATGAAGGCTTCTTCCGCGCCCGCCACTTCTTTCGCCGCCAGCAGATTGGCGATGTCCTTCTCCAGCGGGCCCAGGTCCTTGATTGTGATGGCGTCGCGCACGATGGGGCGATGGTATACAGGCGTGCCGCCAGCCTCCGCCAGGCGCTGTTTATAGGCTGGGAAATCGTCCAGATCCTGGGGCGTCGCGCGCGGCACATCGCCAATCTCGAAGCCGGTGAAGCGATGCCGCATATACGTGACGTAGCTGATTTTGCTCATCTCGCCATCGCTGATGACATCGACGCCAGCCTCCACCTGCTTCGCCGCCACCTCGCGCACCGCCCGGCGCATCACGCTGTCGAATTTCGCCTGGTCGTAGTCGTCGTCGCGGTCTTGCGCGAAGAGCTGGTCGACCACGTATTGCGGGCGCGGCATGCTGCCGACGTGGGTGGTGAGAATGCGTTCCGTGCTGGTTCTCATGGCTGCCTTCCTTCTCTAGCGCGGCGGACGGAAATCCTTGAGATCGACCCCGGTCCGCTCGCGGAACGTCTTCAGCAGGTAGTCGTTCTGCGCCGCCTTCTGCGCTTCGTAATCGGGCGGAGGCGCCATTTTGCCGGTTTCGTCGGCTTCGTAGCCGATCGCCGCGGCTTCCGCTTCGATCTGCGGCGACCAGTAGGGATCTTTGCCTGCGAAGACTTCATGCGCCTCGAGCACGGCATAAATCCAGCCGATTTCGTCGCCAGTGTATTCGAAGCTGCGATACATGCCCGGCGGCAGCGAGATCATGTCCCAGGCGTTCAGCGTGAACTCGCCTTCGACCGTGTCGGGATCGTCTTCGTTGCCCCAATAAAAGTTCCAGGGACCGGTGAGCATGAAGAAGGACTCGACATAATCGTGCGTATGCCAGGCCGGTCCGCAGCCGGGCGGCGCCCAGACCATGCCAATCTGGTAACGATGCGGCTCGGTGATGGCGCGCCGGATGCTGAAATCGGGGTTCTCGGACGCGGTATCGCCGATGACGGCGTAGTTCATTCGCATGTGGCGCGGCAGCATGCTGTCGATGAACATGATCGGGATGCCTTTGTTCTTCAGCTCCTCGAAGCGCATGACGCGCGCCGCCATGCTCGCCTGCGTTTGCCGGGGGTGATCCATCTGCCGCTCCTTCCAAGCGCGGTGATCCTGCCAATCAGTAAACGAAAGCCTAAAGCTTAAGCCCGTCTTTGTCAATTCTCGGCGCGCCTAGATAACGCGCGTATCGACCTCCCAGATCAGCATGCACTCGCCGACCAGCATGAGCGATACCGCCAGCAGAATCGTGCCGGAGTCGCCCGCCTTCGTCCGCGCGATCGCAAGCGCGCCCGGCAAATTGTCGGCAAAAGACACATCGGAAGTCCACTCGCGCGCGGCGGACATGGCGGCCTCTTTCGCCGGAAAACGCGTATTCGGGTTGATATCGGTCTCGGTGATGATCAAAGCCTGGCTGACATCCGCCATGACCCGATAGACGCCGGCGTAATCGCGGTCTTGCGGGACGCCGACGATGGAGATCACCGGCGGGCGCAGGCGGCCGCGCAGGCTCTCGACGAAGGAGCGCGCCGACGCCACGGTGATCGCGCCGTCCACGAAGATCGCCGGCTCGTCTTCCAGCCGCTGGACGCGCCCGAGCCACTTCGCCTTGGCCAGTCCGCGCAGAATCGCATGCTGAAAAGCGGCTGAATCGCGCGAATTATCGCCCAGTCTCTCATGCAGCCGCTCCACGGCCCGTATCGCCAGGGTCGCGTTCTCGAGCTGATAGCGCCCGAGCAATGGCAGGAAGAGCTCGCCATAAGGCGGCAGGCGCATGATTTGCCCGCCGGGGCGATCGGCCACGTGCCGCGCTCGTTCGGCCGGCGCGATAGAAGTCAAGCGCGCGCCTTTTTCGTCGGCTTCCCTTTGCAGGGCGGTCATCGCCGCGTCTTCCTGCGGCAGGGTCACCGCTTCGCCGCCCGGCTTGATGATGCCGGCTTTGTGCCAGGCGATGCGCTCCAGGCGGCTCCCGAGCAGCGACGTATGCTCCAGCATGATGGGCGCGAAGACCGCCAGCCAGTTGGGCGCGACCGCGACATCGTCAAAGCGCCCGCCTCGCCCGACCTCGAGGACGGCAACGTCTGCGTGTCGCTCGTCGAAGTGCCGCAGGGCGATCGCCAGGAAGATGCCTTGCGGACTGAGGTATTGCGAATCAGAAAGCGCGCTCGTGATCTCGTCAATGCGGGGAAGCAGATCATGCAGGATTCGCAGGAAGTCCTCGCTCGGGATCATCCGCCCATTCACGCGAATCCGCTCGTTCCAGCGCACCAGATGAGGACTGGTGATCGTGCCGACGCGATGCCCCAGCGTTTCGAGCAGCTTCGCCATCATGGTCGTGACCGAGCCCTTGCCGCGGCTGCCGGTGACGATGGCGTACTCTCGCCTTGCGTCAAGCAGGCGGGCTCGCCGAAGCAATTCGCGCGTTGGGGCGACATCGCGTGTATACTCATCGAGACCGCGCGGCGCTCCATCAAGCCGCCGGCGCGTCTTGAATATGTAGCGGATGGCGGCCTCCATCGACTCAAACATCAGTTGGCGCGCCTCTCGTCTGCTCTTGCCACAATCATAGCGAATGCGCCCGATCATCCCTAGCTGTATCGTCCCATGCCCTTGCGCCCCTCGCCACCGCGCCAGCCTGACGCGACCAGCGCCGCCGACGCCCCCATTCCGCGGTCGCCAGGTTTAGATTCCGGATGCCGACGCGATGACGAGCCCGGGCGCCAAAACCCAATCGGCGAGGCTCGGCGGCGACGCCCGACGAGCGGCGCGCAACCTCGGCGTCTTGATGATCGCCAGCGTCATCAGCAAGGGCGCGCTCTACATCTGGCAGCTCGCGCTTTCGCCCTGGCTGGGCCCGAGCGATTACGGGATATACGGCACGATTGGCGGCTTGATGGTGAACGCGGCCGCCGCCGCCAGCTTCGGCATGGGGTTGATCGTCATCCGCGATGTCGCGCGCGCGCCGCATAAAGCTGGCCGATACTGGTCGGCGATGCTCTACGTTCAGACGCTGCTGGCGCTCGCCGCTTATGTCGCGATGAATGGCGTGGCGGTCGGTTACAGCGAGACGATTCGCGCGTACGCCGCGTTGGCGGGCATCAACCTCTTTGTCGATCTCTTCGGCAATATGAGCCACGACTTGCTGCTGGCGCGGGAGGACATGGTCAAGACCTCGCTGGTCGAGATCGCGCATATCTTTTTACGCATCGGGCTCGCGATTTTGGCGCTGACCGCGGGCTGGGGGCTGGCGGGCGTGTACGTCGCCGCCATCGCCTCGGGCAGCGTTCGCTCCGCCGCGCTGGTCGCCTTGAATTTCCGCGCGGGCTTGCGACCGGAATTCCCGCTCCAGCGCGCCATCGCCCTTCCGCTGGTGGTCAACAGCGCGCCCCTGGCTCTGTCTTCTTTTTTGACGCTGGCGTATCAACATGCCGACAAGCTGATGACGACGGGCATCCTGGGAGAGCGCGTCACCGGCTATTTGACGGCCGCTTTCGTCATCAATTTCGGCGTCATCGAGCTCTTCAGCACATCAGTCCTGGTAGCGGCGTATCCGCTGCTTTCGCGCACGTATCAAGAGGGTGGAAATCCCCTCTTTGGCGGCATGATCGAGAAGCTCGCGCGTTATATGCTGCTAGTCGGCGTCCCGCTGGCGCTGGGCATCAGCATTCTGGCGGACAAGATCATCGTGCCGCTGCTTGGCGAGGCTTATGCGCCGGCGGCCGGCATCCTCCGCCTGCTGATCTGGTATACCGCCATCACGATCTTCGGCAACGTCTTCAGCAAAGCGCTTTTGATTCAGAATCGGCAGGGGCGGCTTCTTTTCGTTCGCGGGGCGGGGCTGGCAGTCAACGTGGCGCTGACCGCGCTGCTGCTATTCACTTGGGGCGACCCTCGCGGCGCCGTCATCGCCTCGATCATCGGCGAGTTTCTGGTCGTTAGTCTGCTGCTCGCCAGTTTCCGCGCCGTCGGCTGGCATGCGCGCGGCGTCGCCGACAGCGCGATGCGGCTGCTGGTCATCGCCATCCCGACCGCGCTCGTCTTATTGGCGCTGCGCGATCACTTCATTCCGCTGCCCGTCCTGGCTGGCGCGTCCGTCTACATCGCTTGCGTTCTGATGGGGCGCGTCCTGGGCGCGGACGACTGGGATCTGCTGTTTCGGCTGGCGGCGGCGCTGCCAGGGGGCTCTTCACTGTTGCGCTTCCGGCGGCGCGATCGCGAAGGGACTTGGTGAAGGCGGGCATGCGCATCCTGCATCTGACGCCCTATTACAAGCCGGCCTACGCATTCGGCGGCGTCGTGCGCGCGGTGGAAGGCATGGCGACTTCGCTGGCGGCGCGCGGGCATGAAGTCGCGGTGCTGACGACCGACGCCCTCGATCAAAGGCGGCGCTACGAGGGTCCCCAAGACGAGACTATCGATGGCATTCGCGTGCTGCGGAAGCCGAACGTCCTGCCTTGGCTGCGCGGTCGCCTGAACCTGTCGACGCCGCGCGGCATGAGAAGGACGGCGGAGACGCTCCTGCCTGATTTCGACGTCTTGCACGTTCACGAATTTCGCACGCTGGAGAACCTGCTCGTCACGCCCCTGGCTAGGGAAGTGCGCCTGCCAATCGCGCTTTCGCCGCATGGCACGCTCAATCTGTCCAGCGGGCGCGGTCGGCTGAAAGCGGGCTGGGATCGCCTGCTTAGCCCCGGCGTCGCCCTGCGCATTGATCAGGTCATCGCTCTGACCGAGGCGGAGCGGGCCGAAGCCGAGACGCTGTGGCGCCGCTTCGGGAAACGACAGCAGCCGACCGGTTTCAGCGTCATACCCAATGGCGTCGACCTGGGCGCGTTCAACCGGCGCGATCTGGCTGCGGAATGCCGCCGGGCATACGGCCTGGACGACGCGCCGGTCGCGCTCTTCATGGGTCGCCTGCAGGCGCGGAAAGGCGTCGACAGGCTGATCGCGGCTTTCAAGGCGGCCAATGTGGAAGAGTCGGCGCTGCTGATCGTGGGACCTGACGAGGGCATGCTTCCCAGCCTTAAAGCGCTGGCTGGCGGCGACCGGCGCATCGTATTCACGGGCTACCTGGATGGCGATGCCCGGCTGGGCGCGCTGGCGGCGAGCGATGTTTTTGCGCTGCCGGCCACCGGCGAGGGTCAGCCGATGGCGGCGCTGGAGGCGATGGAGGCGGGGCTGCCGGTTCTGCTGTCGCCCGGCTGCAATCTGGACGCGGCGGAGGCGGCTGGCGCAGGCTTCGTGGTCGAGCCGACGGCGGAGGCTTTCGCCGAAAAGCTGCGGCTGCTGCTGACAAATGACGAGACGCGCAAAAGGATGGGCGAGGACGCGCGGGCCTTGGCCGAGGAACGTTTCTCGTGGCGCGGGGTTGCCGAGCGCTTGGAGGCTGTGTATCGGGGCATCAGCTAGCACTGCTCCAATCGCCGGGCAGACGCGAAATCCGTTGACTTTTTGCGCCAAAACAGTAAACTTGTCAACGGATGAAGGGGGTGTTTCATGATTGGGGCGAGGCTGAAACAGGCGCGGCTGCTGGCGGGCATGACGCAAGAGCAGCTTGCTCGCGAATTGACGACGTCGGAATACGCAATAACCAAGCAGGCGATCTCAAAATACGAGCGCGAAAAGAGTTTCCCGTCGGCGCGGTTCTGGTTGACCGCAAGCGACGTGCTGGATGTGCCGAGCACATATTTCAGTCATCAGCCGTTGAAACGGGTGGAATGGCTGGCATTTCGTTGCCGCAGCCGCCTGAGCAAGCGGGAGCGTGACAGAATCAAAGCCTATGCCAGCGATGTCGCGGAATTACAGATTGAGCTAGGCGAGCTTCTCTTTCCAAACGCGAATCCCAAAATGCGTGTCATACCTGTAAAGACGCTTGCCGACGCGGAGGACGCCGCTGCGCAGCTGCGGACCGAATGGGATGTCGGCGACCGTCCCCTGGACAATCTGGCGCAGACAGCCGAAGACCGCGGCATCGCCGTTATTGCTTGGCGCGACGACACCGGGTATTTCGATGGCCTTTCGGGCAGATGTCGCGAACGTCCCGTTGCTGTCGTCAACACTAACGTCCCATTGGACCGATTTCGGCTTAGCCTGGCGCACGAAATCGGGCATCTCGTAATGGATGTTGCAGACGCCGCCGAAGCCGATGAAGAAAAGCTGGCGTACAGGTTCGCGGCTTCCCTCCTTGTCCCCGCTGACCATGCCTATCGTGAATTGGGCCGAAATCGGCCTCATATCGGCTGGGGCGAACTAATGTCGCTCAAGCGCAAATATGGCATGAGCATGGCAGCTTGGTTGATGCGCGCGCGCGACCTGGAGATTGTCACCCAAAACAATCACTTGGAAATGTGGCAGGACTTTGGCTCAAGAGGCTGGCGGCGAGATGAACCAGAACAATACATTGGCGACGAGGAGCCCTTGCAGTTGAAGCAGATGGCGCAGCGCGCAGTAGCGGAAGGACTGATAAGTCCAGATCGCATTGCCCGCGTCGCCATAGACATCCTGGATGAGGATAACGACTTGAACCGTGACGGAGAGTATCCAACAGCCGGAGAACTACTGGAAATGACTCAAGGCGAGAGGGACATGTGGATGGCAAAGATGTTTGAACTCGCCGAGACTCTGGACATCGAAGTTTTTGAGGCATTCGGCGAGGAAGAGTTCTAGTATGGCGATGTTCGACCCCCGGCGCGGCGAGATCTGGCAGGTCCGTTTTGAATCGGCTCGCGGCCAGGAAATCCGCAAAGCGCGCCCTTCGCTCGTAATAAACGCGCCAAGGGCAGGGCGCAAAGAAATGCGAATCATAGTCCCGATAACGACTGGCCAAGAGAAATTCGTCAATTTGGCGTGGATGGTAAGGATTCTCGCAGATTCGGCAACTGGCCTTGACAACGATTCTTTTGCCGACGCCTCCCAGGTCCAGCCTGCTTCCACCAAACGATTTGTTAGGCAGTTGGGCTCTGTGCAATCGCAGACTCTTTTGGACAAAGTTGCGACCGCTATCGCGTTGTGTGTTGGCTACTCGCCTGGGCGCCACAAGCGGCGTCGCAAGTAAACTCCGATCGAATGCACGGCGTTCGCGACCATCGTACGTCATTCAGAAAGTTCACATGCGCATAATCAGATCGCGCGTCTGAATCCACAGGCAGTGTAGAATTAGAATGCATGGCAATCGTTTTCCGGAGACTCGTCCATGATCCAGTTCGACCGCTTCACCGAGCGCGCGCAAGACGCCGCCTCCCGCGCCTACGAGATTCTCAGCCGCTATGGCCACACCCAGGTCGATAACGAGCATATCCTGCTCTCGCTGCTGGAGCAGGCCGATGGCGTCGTGCCGCTGATATTGGAGCGGCTGGCGGTCGATATCGGCGCGCTGCGCTCCCGCGTGGACGACATCCTGCGCGGCAGCCCGCGGACGGCGATGATTTACGGTCAAGGCGCCAACCAGGTCTTCATTACGCCGCGGCTGCGCAACACCATCGACCGCGCCAACGAAGAGGCGAATCGGCTGCGCGACGAGTACATCAGCACGGAGCACATCTTCCTCGCGCTGCTGAACGAGCGCAACACCGATGTCGCCAATACCATGATCGAATACAGCGTCACCCGCGACCGCGTCGCCGATGCCATCAAGGACATCCGCGGCGGGCAGCGCGTCACCGACCCCCAGGCCGAGAGCCGCTATCGCACGCTGGAAAAATACAGCCGCGACCTGACGCGCATGGCGCTGGAAGGCAAGCTCGACCCGGTCATCGGGCGCGACAGCGAAATCCTGCGCGTGATACAGGTGCTCAGCCGCCGCACCAAGAACAATCCGGTGCTGATTGGCGAAGCCGGCGTCGGCAAGACGGCCATCGTCGAAGGTTTGGCGCAGAAAATCGCGACCAACGACGTGCCCGATTTGCTGCTGGGCAAGCGCGTGCTCAGCCTCGATCTCAGCGGCATGCTGGCCGGCAGTCGTTTCCGCGGCGAATTTGAGGAACGCCTGAAAGGCACGATCGAAGAAATCCAGCGTTCCGAAGGCGAGATCATTCTCTTCATCGACGAGCTGCATCAAGTGGTGGGCGCGGGCGCGGCGGCCGGGGCAATGGATGCCGGCAACATGATGAAACCGGCGCTCGCGCGCGGCGAACTGCAGACCGTTGGCGCCACGACCATGGACGAATATCGCCAGCATGTCGAAAAAGACAGCGCGCTCGATCGGCGTTTCGCCCCGATCTTCGTTGAAGAGCCCAATGTCGACGACACGATCGAGATGCTATATGGCATTCGAGAGCGCTACGAAGCGCATCACAGCGTCAACATCGCCGATGACGCCATCGAATCAGCCGCCAGACTCTCCGCCCGCTACCTGACCGAGCGCAAACTGCCGGACAAAGCCATCGACCTGCTGGACGAGGCCTCGGCCAAATTGCGCGTCGCCCTCTTTTCCATGCCACAATACCTGAAAAACATGCGCGAGACTATTGACCAGCTGGCGATGGAAGAGCAAGCCGCTGGCTTATCGCGCGATTACGAGCGCGCCGCCGACTGCAAGATGCAGCGCATTCAGCTGGAAGAAGAATTCCAGCAGGCGCATCACCAATGGCGGCAGGAGAACACGCTGGACGAGCTGGTGACGGCCGACAACGTCGCCCAAGTGGTCGAGCAGTGGACCGGCATACCCGTGCAGAGCATGCTGGAGACGGAATCGGAGAAGCTCTTGCGCATGGAGGAGGTCATCAACGAGCGCGTCATCGGGCAGGAGAAGGCAATTTCCGCGCTGGCCGCTGCCATCCGCCGGGCGCGCAGCGGGCTCAAAGACCCGAGGCGCCCCATCGGCTCCTTCATTTTCCTGGGCAGCAGCGGCGTCGGCAAGACGGAACTGGCGAAGGCGCTGGCGGAATTCATGTTCGATGACGAAGAAAGTCTCGTGCGCGTCGACATGAGCGAATACCGCGAGAAGCACACGGTCAGCCGGCTCTTTGGCGCGCCGCCCGGCTATGTCGGCTACGAAGCGGGCGGGCAGCTGACCGAAGCCATCCGCCGCCGCCCCTACCGCGTCGTTCTCTTCGATGAGATCGAAAAGGCGCACCCGGACGTCTGGAGCGTCTTGCTGCAGGTGCTGGAAGACGGCCGCATGACTGATGGCCAGGGGCATAGCGTTGATTTCCGCAATACCGTGCTGATCATGACGAGCAACCTGGGCACGGAATTCGCCAAGCAAGGCGGCGCCCTGGGCTTCCTGCCGCGCGATGATGAGGCCGTCGCCGACCACCGCAAGATCGAGCAGGCCATGCGCGATACCTTCCGGCCAGAATTCCTCAATCGGATAGACGAAACGATCATATTCGAGCCGCTGACGCTGGAGGCCGTCGAGCAGATGGTCGATCTGCAAATCCGCGATCTGGCGGAGCGCATGGAAGAATCGGGCTTGGCGATTCACCTGACGGAGCCGGCCCGTCACTGGCTGGCGAAGCGGGGCTACGATCCGCAATTTGGCGCCCGCCCCCTGCGCCGCGCCATCCAGCGCCATATCGAGAATCCGCTGAGCATTCATCTGCTGCAGGGCGACTTCAGCGCCGGCGACCTGATCGTCATTGACGAAGCGAAGGACCAGCTGGATTTCAGCCGCCACCATGACCAGGCGAGCGACTACGCGGAAACCCCGGCCGACCAGCGAGGCGGCGACTATGGCGCGAGTTATGCCGCGAGCGACTACTACGACGCCCACTGTGACGACGCAGACTTCGCCGATTTCCTGTCGCGGACGGATGACGATGACGAGTTCGACCCCTTCCCGGCGCCGAAGAGCCGCTCGGAGGATTTTGGCGGATTCAGCTAAGCGCCGGCAAGCGACCAACCCCGCCCCGCCAGAATTGCGCCTGTAGGGGCGAGACTTGTCTCGCCATCCTTGATTGACGCGCGATACCGCCCCCATCCGCCGGCCCCTTGCCCCAGCAAGCTAGGGAAGGGGAGTTGACGCTGCGAGCCGCAATGTATTTTGCGTGGGCGGTCGCTTTGCGGCGCGTGTGTCTACAATCCGCATGAGGGCCAGGGGAATATCCACACCATTAGACACTCGCTCGCCCGCCCCATTGGAATTGTCCTTTGACACTGCCCGCGCAATGGCTATAATTGCCTGGCGCAAGCCAAGCATGAAATGGAAGTCGCCATGAGCCAAGAAGAACGCGGCGCAGACGAGCAAATGACGCCGGAAGCTTCGTCAGCCGAGTTGTCGCCAGCAGAGAACGCGGAAGCCGCCAGCGCCCCGCAGAACGACGCCCCGCCGGAAGCGCCGCCAGAAGGCGAGGATGGCGCAAACGCGATCGAGGCGGAAGCGCCGCCCGAAGCCGCCAACGAGAGCGCGCCCGCCCCGGACCCCGCAGCGGCACACGATGACGCCGGCGCGGACCAGGCTGAAACGGAAACCGCCCCGATCGCGGAAGAAGCTTCCCCTCCGGCGGAAACGGAAAGCGAAACGCCCGAAACCGCCGCCGAACCGGAAGCGGCGAAACCGGAAAAACCCGCCGAAGACCCGCCACGTTTCAAGCGCGGTCAGGTGCATCGCGGAACCATCAGCGAGACCAAGCCGACGGCGGTCACGGTCGACCTGGGCGACGGCGACATTGGCATCGTGCCCGGGCGCGAGCTGGAACTGATGACGCGAAAAATGCTGGAATCGCTGGTGGTGGGCGCGGAGGTGGACGTATACGTCGTCAACCCGCGCAATCATCGCGGCGAGACGATCCTGTCGATCAATCACGCGCTGGAAGAGCTGGACTGGCGCAACGCCAAGCAATACGCCAAATCGAAAGCGGTCTACGAGGCGCTGATCGGCGGCTACAACAAAGGCGGCTTGATCGTGCGCTTCGGGCGCCTGCGCGGCTTCGTGCCACAGAGCCAGCTGGCGGAGGAGCGCGCCCGGCAGATAAGCGGGGCGACGCCGGAAGAGCGCTACGGACCCATGGTCAACCAGCCCATCGGCGTCAAAGTGATGGAGGTCGACCGCGGCCGCAACCGCCTGATCTTGTCGGAACGCGCCGCCCTGCGCGAAGTCCGTCAGGCGCGCAAGGAAGCGCTGATCGCCGAACTGAGCGTGGGCGACATCCGCAAGGGAAGAGTCGTCAGCCTGGAGAACTTCGGCGCTTTCGTCGATATCGGCGGCGGCGAGGGGCTGGTGCATGTCTCCGAGCTGGCATGGGGACATATCACCCACCCGCGCCAGGCGGTGACCGTCGGCGACGACATCGAGGTCGAGGTGATCAGCGTCAACCCCGACGCCAAACGCATCGGGCTCAGCCGCAAACGCGTGATCAGCGACCCCTGGGACGAAGTGGCGACCGCCCTGCGCCGCGGCCAGCTGGTGCGCGGCACGGTCACCAAGCTGACGAAATTTGGCGCTTTCGCCCGCTTGACCGATTACGACGCCATCGAGGGGCTGATTCACATTTCCGAGCTTTCGGGCGAGCGCGTCAGCCACCCGCGCGAAGTCGTCAAACGCGGCGACGAGCTGGTGCTGCGCATCGTCAAGATCGACCTCAAGGAGCGGCGGCTCGGCTTGAGCCTGAAGTCGGTAAATTCCACCGAATTCCTGGATCTCGATTGGGAGATGGCGATTGCGGAGTCGGTGGCGCTGACGGAGAACGAGCCCGAAGAGGCGCAGGCCGACGGCCTCAGCGAAGACTAAACCGCAGACATAGCATCTGTGGAGCGAGCCGGGGGTGCGCCGCTGTTCACATTGCGGGCAGACAACCCCCGCCCCTTGCCGCAGCACAGCGTCTGCGCGCGCCCCACAATAAGGGGTGTAGGGGCGAGACGGGGGTGCGCCGCTGTTCACATTGCGGGCAGACAACCCCCGCCCTTTACCGCCACAAGTAGGATGCCCGCCACAGTGATAGTGGGAAGGGGCCTTGCGAATCCGCGGGGCGCAAAGCGTGTTGCGTTAGGCGCAGCCAGCCCTGGCGTCCGCAAAAGTCGACGTAGACCCAGCCGGTGTGGCGCCGCGTGGACCTCAGCGTCACGCCCGACTGCCCAACGTAGCCAAGGCCGGACCAGACCAAGATCCCGAAGGGGCGAGCGATTGGGTCGCCTGGATTCACAAAACAGACCTTGCGGGCCTGCCATCAGGGTTGCCAAGGCAAGCCCCTACAGGTCGTGGTAGTGGCGGAGGGATGGCGGGGGGGGGATGGCGCGCGACAACGCTCCGTTGATTATCTCGCCTTCATCCGCTACCATTGGCGCAGACGACCATCCGCGAAGGCGCAGACAGGCAAAATGCGCCGCCGCATTTGCAAGCAATCGCTGTTATAATCGAGGGCAGGCGCAGATCTGAATGACGCCAGGCCTTCGAGCGCTAAAGATGGAGGACGGGACCGTGCCAAACAAAATGGAACGCTTTACGCAGCGGGCGCGGCGCGTGCTGAGCCTGGCGCAGGAAGAGGCGGAACGGCTGCGGCACCATCAGATCGGCACGGAGCATCTGCTGCTCGGCTTGATGCGCGAAGATGGCGGCGTCGCGGGCCGCGTCCTGCGCGATCTGGGCTTGGATCTGCGGCGCGTCGAAGAGCTGGTTTCGCGCCTTTCCCGCGCCGACGAGCGCGTCAACGCCGGCAACCTGGATTTATCGCCGGGCACCAAAAAGGTCCTGGAGCTGGCGGTCGATGAAGCGCGGCGGATGGGCCACCATTACATCGGCACGGAGCATCTACTGCTGGGGCTCGTGCGGCAGCAGGAAGGCATCGCTTTGGACGTGCTGAGGCGGCTGGGGGTCAGCCCCGATGAAGTCCGCCGGCAGACGAGCAAGGTGCTGCAGGAGAGCCCGGTGCAGTCGGCGCATCGCACGGTCGAGCGCCCGCATGGCAAACATTCGCGCAAGGACAGCACGCCCCTGGTCGATCAGCTGGCGACTGACCTGACGAGCCTGGCGGAGAGCGGCAAGCTGGACCCCGTAGTCGGGCGCGAAATGGAGATCGAGCGCGTCATCCAGGTGCTTAGCCGGCGGCGCAAGAACAACCCGGCCCTGATTGGCGAGCCGGGGGTCGGCAAGACGGCCATCGTCGAGGGCCTGGCGCAGCGCATCGTCGAAGGCGACACGCCAAAGCCGCTGCTGCGGAAGCGCGTCCTGCAGCTGGACGTTGGTTCGCTGGTGGCGGGCACGATGTATCGCGGTCAATTTGAAGAACGTCTGAAGCGCGTGATCGAAGAGCTCAAGACCTCGGATACCATTCTGTTCATCGACGAGGTGCACATGCTGGTTGGCGCGGGCTCGGCCGGCAGCAGCGTCGACGCCGCCAATATCCTGAAGCCGGCGTTGGCGCGGGGCGAGCTGCAGTGCATTGGCGCGACAACGCTGGACGAATATCGCAAGCATATCGAAAGCGACGCCGCCCTCGAACGGCGCTTCCAGCAGATTCAAGTGGCGGAGCCGACCATCGAAGAGACGATAGAAATCCTGCAAGGCATCAAATTCCCTTATCAAGATCATCACAATGTCGAAATCACCGATGACGCCATCGAGACGGCCGCCAACCTTAGCGCGCGCTACATCCCCGACCGCTTCCTGCCGGATAAAGCCATCGACTTGATTGATGAAGCGGCTGCCCGCCTGCGCATGTACAAGAGCCCGGAAGCCGCCTCCGTCCGCCGCGTCATGGACGAGCTCGAAGAGATTCACGAAGACCTGGAACTGGCGGAGGAGGCCGTCGAGCCGCGCCAGGCCGAGTCGCTGAAGATGCGGCAAGAATCGCTGGACGCGCAGCTGGCGCATATCCGGTTGAACTGGAATGAAGAGACCGGGCAGCCGCGGCTGGTCGGCGATGACATCTCGGAAGTGGCGGCGATGTGGACGGGCATCCCGGTCACGCGCATCGCCAACGAAGAGAGCGAACGCCTGATGGAGATGGAAGACAAGCTGCACGAGCGCATTATCGGGCAGCACGAAGCCATCGTGTCCATCAGCAAAGCCGTCCGCCGGGCGCGCGCCGGCTTGAAAGACCCGCGCCGGCCAATCGGCTCCTTCATGTTTCTTGGCCCCACCGGCGTCGGCAAGACCGAGCTGACCAAGTCCCTGGCCGAGTTTCTCTTCGGCAGCGAAGAGGCGCTGATCCAGCTGGATATGAGCGAGTTCATGGAACGGCATTCGGTCGCGCGGCTGGTCGGGGCGCCGCCCGGTTATGTCGGCTACGAAGACGCCGGGCAGCTCACCGAAGCCGTTCGCCGCCGCCCCTACAGCATTGTCGTCTTCGACGAGGTGGAAAAAGCCCATCCCGAAGCTTTCAACATGCTGCTGCAAGTCATGGAAGAAGGCACCTTGACCGACGCCCGGGGCCGCCGCGTGGACTTCCGCAACGCCATGATCGTGATGACCAGCAACGTCGGCGCCGAGTTGATCAAGCCCAATTCCAGCCTCGGCTTCAATACGCCGCTGGACGCCGACAAGCTCGATGAGGAGCAATACGAAGACATGAGCCGCAACGTGACCGACCGGCTCCAGCGCACTTTCCGGCCGGAATTCCTCAACCGCGTAGACGCCACCATCATTTTCCGCTCGCTGAGCCGCGACGAAATCAAACAGATTGTCGATCTGGAATTGAATAAAGTGCGCGAGCGGCTGCTGGAACACGCGATCACGCTGGAAGCCACGGACGCCGGCGTCGAATGGCTGGCGAGCAACGGCTACAACCCCGAGTTTGGCGCGCGCCCGCTGCGCCGCTTGATCCAAAACGAAGTCGAAGACCGCCTCTCCGATGGCATCCTCTCCGGCGAGTTCGGCTTGGCCAGCGTCGTGCGCATCGATGTCGATGACGATGGCGGCTTGACGATGGTTTCGGTCGAGGAAGAAGAAGTCGCCGGCGAGCTGGAAGCGGGCTTGCAGGCGGCTGCCGAGCAATAAAAGTCCTCCCCCCAGGCCGGGCGCGCGCCCGAAGCGACATGACTCGAGCGCGAGCCTTCGCCGAAGCCCGCCTGCCCCATTTTGCAATCGTCTTAAGCTTCCTGCCTGTACTCCTCTTCGCCTACCTCGGCTGGCACAGCCGCCCGATGTCGGACGACTACTGCCATTTGCGTTACGGTTTGGACCTGGGGCCGTGGCAGGGCGCGCTGCATTGGCGGCAGACCTGGAACGGCAGTTACGCCGATTATTTTCTGCATGGGCTGGTCGCCCCGCTTGGGGCCGCGGCCCCCGCGCTCGCGCCGGCCGCGATCATGAGCCTGTGGCTGGCTGGGCTCGCTTGGGTCGTCCATCGTGTTTTGGCGCTGCTGGGCGTCGACCGCCATCGTTTGCCGATTGCGCTGGGGCTGGCGGCGCTCATCGTCGCCGTCTCCGTCAACGCGCTGTTTTCGCTGGAATCGATATACTGGTACGCCGCCTCCGCGCGATATGCCTTGCCGCTGGCGCTGCTTGCGATATATGGCGGCTTGACGCTGGAGTATGGCTGTCGGCCGCGCTCTCGCCGCATGACTGGCGCCGCCATCTGCGCGTCATTCGCGCTCTGTTTCTTCGCCGGCGGCTTGTCGGAGATTCATCTGGCGCTTCAAATCGTCGTCATTACGCTCGCCCTGCCGGCGGTTTACGCGCTGGTCCCCAAGTCGGCGCGCGCGCCCTTCCTGCTCCTGCTCGCGAGCGGCTGGGCGGCGACCCTGGCCAGCCTCGCCGTGCAGCTGACCGCGCCGGGCGTGAGCATCCGCGCGAGCCGCATCGCGGAAACGACGGCGCTCCCTAATCGCGATCTGGTCTACATGCTTTCGCGCTCGGTCGAAGAGGTATTCTTTTACCTTGCCGACAGCCGGTCCTTCGCCGCCTTTATCATGCTGCTGGCGGCCAGCCTTACCCTGACGGTGGCGTTTTATGAGCCGGCCGCGCGCCTCCGGATTCATAAGCCGATTCAGTTTGCGCGCCTGCCGCTGCTTGGCGCTCTCGCCTTTCAGCTGATCTGCGTGCCGATGCTTTGGTCGCACACAAGCGACAATCCGCAGATACTCGGGCGATTCAGCGCGGGCTTTGCCATCGTTCTCCTGTTGAACGCGGCGCTGGTCATGAGTTTGGTCGCGCTCGCGGGGGGTCAGGCGCGCGTGAATAGACGGCTTCGCGAGGGCGTCTCGTCATTCGGCGTTCTGCCTGGCGTGGCGATGCTGGTCATCGTGTCGCTCTTCGCCATGACCCAGCTGCGCGGCGTTCACTGGCGCGCGTCCACCTATCTCTTTCTCAGCTGCAACCTGATCCTGGCGCTGCTGCTGTGGCTCATCGCGCCGTCGCTGCCAAGGGCGGTCAGGCGCCGGCTCGGCCTGCTCGTGGCCATCTATTTCGTCATCGCTTTCGCCGCGAATGTCGCCATTTTGATCCCGCAGCTGCATACCTACGGCTTCCTTCAGCGGCGGATACCGGCTTTCGCCCCGCATTCGATAGCGCTGTTCGGCTTGATTTGGGGGGGCGTTTTGGGCTTTGCATTGCAGCGGTTTCGCGGCGCGGCGGTTCGCAGCGACCTCGGGCGCCGCTGGCTGCGCGGGACTTGCCTGATCACAGCCTTTGTCATCGGCGCTGGCATCGTCTTTGGTCATCTTCCGCTGGTCTCGCCCTTTCAGCAATACGCGGGCGAATGGCAGGCGCGGCACGATCACATCATCAAAGAGCGCGACAGGGGTTCGCGGACGATCAGGGTGGAAAGCCTGACCTTCGATCTGGACGAGTTCATGCAGCGCAGGACCATCGATGGGCAGACTTGCCCGCCAATATATTACGGCGTTGATCGGATTGTCGCTGTGGAATCGTGAATCGCGAGCCATCGGCCAGTCCAGGCGACGAGACCGACAGCCTTAAACGGCAAGGCCAGGGCGCGACGTTTAGGTGGTGGATGCGCGCGCTTACTCCTTACGCTGGAGGTAATTCTTTATGAAAGCCAAGTCGTCGTGCATGATCGTCAGCAATTCTTCCAGCCGAGCCATGCGCGCGGTGTGGTCTTGCAACACTTGCCCTATTGAAGACTGACCCTCTACCATCGCAGTCATCATCTGTTCCAAACGGCGCAACCGAACTTCGTAGAGATCAATCTGTTCCTGCATGGCATCCGTCCTCTCCTAGTCCAGATCGCACTTAACCAAAACTGTCCATACCAATTTGGCGAACTTCAGATCGAGGGCTGTCAAGGGTCTGACCTTCGGCAAACGACCATGGTGAGACGAAGCCCCCTCGCAATGTGAGGATCAGCGCCCAAGCCAGCGCGAGTTCAGGACCTCCGCTTCAAGTATTCCCGCATGAAGCCTAGTTCATCGGATACGTTGGTGAGTATGTCCATCATTTGCGACAACTGCGTTTCCATGCGTTCCAGGCGCGCTTCAACGCTTTCCAAGCGAAGTTCCAGACGGTCCATGCGCTCTTCCAGACGGTCCATGCGCTCTTCCAGACGGTCCATGCGCTCTTCCAGACGGTCCATGCGCGCTTCCAGACGGTCCATACGCGCTTCAAGACGGTCCATGCGCTCTTCCAAGCTTTCAATTCGTCCATCAATTTTGTGCATTCGCGTCTCTATGGACGTCAACTGTTTTCGCTGGTCCGTTAGCGTCCGCCCCAGCTTAAACTGCCCCTCAAAAAGCGACGTTGAAATGTCTTCAAGTTGTTGAAGACGCAATTCCTGAACATCCGCGATCTCTTGCATGTCGTTGCGCCCCCCACTATTTCGTCTGTGTCATGATAAGGATAGCATGGATCAACCAGCTCAACAATCAAAAGAGGACTGCCGCTTGACAGTCCTCGCTTGGTCTTGCGCATCGTGGCGTGGCGCCAGCTTACATCATGCCGCCCATGCCACCCATGCCGTCCATGCCGCCACCGGGCATCGGCGGGGGCGTCTCTTCGGGCACGTCCGTGATCAGCGCTTCGGTGGTCAGGATCATCGCGGCGATAGAAGCGGAGTTTTCAATCGCGCCGCGCGTCACCTTGGCCGGATCGGGGATGCCGGCGTCGATCATGTCGCCGTATTCGCCGTTCATGACGTTGAAGCCGACGCGGTGATTGCTGTCGTCTTCCTGCGCCCGGCGAACGTTCTGGATGATGACCGCGCCATCTTCGCCCGCGTTGGCCGCGATCTTGCGCATCGGCATCTCGAGCGCGCGGCGCATGATGGTGACGCCGGTAGTCTCGTCGCCGATTTCCATGCTGACGCCGTCCAGCGAGCCCATCGCGTTGATCAGAGCGACGCCGCCGCCCGGCACGATGCCTTCTTCGACAGCCGCTCGCGTCGCGCTCAAGGCGTCCTCGACGCGGTGCTTCTTCTCTTTGAGCTCGGTCTCGGTCGCGGCGCCGACGCGGATGACGGCTACCCCGCCACTCAGCTTGGCGAGCCGTTCCTGCAGCTTCTCGCGGTCGTAATCGCTGGAGCTGGCGTCGATCTCGCGGCGGATCTCTTCGATGCGCCCGGCGATCGCGCCTTCTTCGCCGGCGCCATCGACGATAACGGTGTCGTCCTTGGTGCTGACGACCTTGGCCGCCCGCCCCAAATCCTGAACGCCGACGCTATCGAGCTTGCGCCCGGTCTCTTCGCTGATGACTGTGCCGCCCGTCAGAACGGCGATGTCGCGCAGCATGGCTTTCCGGCGATCGCCGAAGCCCGGCGCCTTGACCGCCAGCACGTTGATCGCGCCGCGCAGCTTGTTGACGACCATGGTCGCCAGCGCCTCGCCGTCCACGTCCTCGGCGATGATCACCAGCTCGCGCTTGCCGACCTGATGCAGCTTCTCGAGGATGGGGATGATGTCCTGCGCCGCGCTGACCTTCTTGTCGTGGATCAGGATGTAGGGCTCTTCGATGCTGGATTCCATCGTCTCGCTGTTGCTGACGAAATAGGGGCTGATGTAACCGCGATCGAACTGCATGCCTTCGACATATTCGGTCTCGAATTCGAGGCCGCGGCTCTCTTCGACGGTGACGACGCCGTCTTTGCCGACCTTGTCCATCACCTCGGCGATCAGATTGCCGATTTCCTTGTCCTGCGCCGAGACGCTGGCGACATTGGCGATCTCGTCTTTGGTCTCGATGGGGGTCGCCTGGTCGAGGATGTTGCCGGCGACGATATCGGCGGCGTGGATGATGCCGCGCTTCAAGAGCATCGGGTTGGCGCCGGCGGCTACGTTCTTCAAGCCTTCGCTCACGATGGCCTGCGCCAGAACGGTGGCGGTGGTGGTGCCATCGCCGGCGATGTCGTTGGTCTTGGTCGCCGCTTCCTTGAGCAGCTGCGCGCCCATGTTTTCATAGGGGTCTTCGAGTTCGATCTCTTTGGCGACGGTGACGCCATCATGCGTCACGGTCGGGGCGCCAAATTTCTTGTCAAGCGCGACGTTGCGCCCCTTGGGGCCCAAGGTCGTGCTGACGGCGTTAGCGACCTTGTCGACGCCGGATTGCAGCTTGCGGCGCGCGTCTTCTTTGAATACGAGTTGCTTTGCCATGGATTCCTCCTGATTTGTCGCTCCGTAGCGAGTTTGAAACGAGCGCTGCCGACGCCGGTTTTAGGCTTCGACAATGCCCAGAATGTCGGATTCTTTCATGATGAGCATGCTGACGCCATCGAGCTTGACTTCGGTGCCAGCGTATTTGGCGAAGAGGACGCGGTCGCCTTCCGATACGTCCATCGGAATGCGCTTTTCGCCTTCTTCATCGTACTTGCCCGGGCCTGCCGCCCGGATCAAACCCTGCTGCGGCTTTTCCTTCGCCGTCTCCGGCAATACAAAAGCGCCACCTGCGAATGTTTCTTCGGATTCCACCGGTTCCACCAAGACGCGGTCCCCCAGCGGACGAATCGAGACAGGCATTTCCTTCTCCCTCTTGACTAAGCTTGCCGACAATAGATACGGCTCGTGCCGATCAATCGCTGGCACTCGATTGGCTTGAGTGCCAGAAAATCAAGGGCAATGTATCATATTGAGGCGCGATAGTCAACAGACTTGGCAGAGATTGGGGGCGATTGCCAAAAATTAAACGAATTTCTAATGGCGCGGCCGCCCGCCGCCTCATTCTCCAGCGACCAGAATGGCGTCGACATCATAAAAGTAGGGGAAATTGCCGCCAAAGGATTCGCCGTGCTCGGCGATATAGGCGGTCAAGTCAAAGCTGTAGGGCGCGGCCTCGATCACGCGCTCGCCTTTTTCGCGCGCCTGGATGATCCGCTGATGTCGAGCGTCCCATTCGCTGGCGTAACGCGCGAATTGCGGCAGCAGCCGAAGCTGATGAACGACGATGCAGAAGACGATGATGCCCGCCACGACAATCCCGGCGCCGCTCGCGAAGGTGAGCCAGCGTTGCGAGACGCGATTTGTCCGCCACAGCCGCAGGAGCGTCAAGCCGGCGAAGACGCCCCAGATCAAGCCCGAAAGGACTTGCAGCAGGACGGGGGCGGTCAAAACGCGGGCATAGACGATGCCGATCGAGCGCAGGCCGATCACGACGGGAACGACGACCGCGATGACAGCCGATGCCGAGAAAAGCGCCGCCGCCAAGCCAGCCTGCCGCGCGCTAAAACTTGAAGACAAGGACTCGCGTGGGGCGCCCGGCCTGGGCAAGGGGCGATGAACGAGCAGCGCAAGCGCCAGACCCGCCGCCAGCGCCATGACAAAAGCGATGATGCTTTCGCGATGCAATAGATACTCGAGCGATATCCGCAGCGAATCGCTCGCCAGCGCGCCAAAGTCAGACACGGGTTGCGCCAATCCGCTAGCCAGATACGCTTTCAGCCGCACGCCGGGCCCTGGCGAGAGCAGCTGCAAGCCGAGACTGGCGACGCTGCCGAGCCAGGCGGAAGCGACACAAAGCGCGCCGTGATGCCGCCAGCGGCCAAGGGCGACAGCGCCGACCAAGGTCAGCGACAGCGCCATCAGCTGATAGACGACGTGCATCTCCGAGAAGCCGCCATTGACGAGGCCGAAAAGCACGAAAATCAAGGCCATGAACGCGACTTGCGGTCGGCGCCGCCGCCGCTTCGATAGCGCGCAGGCCAGGGCGAAAAAGATCAGCAGGCTGCCGACGGGCAGGGCGTAGCGCACGCTGGCCGCGTAATAATAGAGCGCCTCCCAAGTCGGGAAAGCGCTGAGGCTCGCCGCGACCGTCAACGCCGCCAGCATGACTGACATTGAGAGCGCGCCCCGCCGCAGGCCCAGCGCGCGCAGGACGAGCATCGCCAGCCACGTCAAGCCGCCCAGCCACAAGGCGATGATGATGGCGGGCATGATCGCCGGCAGGGCAGCGGCGCCGAGGGGCGCCAGCAAGTCGTTGAAGAGAATAAAGCTGTAGCTGCCGTACCAGTTCTGCCACCAGTACGAGAAATTGTCTCTTCCGCTAAGCCGCAGCGCCGTGGCGAAGAGCCCATAGTCGTCCGCCATCATGCGGGCGGAGAAGCCAAGCGCGGCGTAGAGGAGGACGGGCGCGCTCGAAAGCGCCGCCAGCATCCTCAATATGTGGCTGGATCGCGGCATAGTCGTTCTCGCGCGCAAAAGCGGGCTAATTCTCGCCGACCGCCTCAGGACCCGACCTCGATGATCGCGTCCACGCCGTAAAAGTAGGCGTCGCTGCCGGCGATGGCATTGCCGCTGGCGGCGATGAAGGCGGTCATATCGAAGCTGAAGGGCGCCACCTCGATCCGCGACTCGCCCTGATCCCGCATCTGGATGATTCGCTCGTGTCGCGCGTCCCAGTCGTTGGCGTAGGCGGCGAAGCGCGGAACAAGCGACAGCTGATTGGCGACGATGCCGAGGGTCATGACGGCGACAGCGATGCGGGCCGCCATCCACATTGGGCGAAGCGACCGCGAAAAAGCGCGCCCTGGCGGGAAGACGCGCCGCATCAGGATGCCGATGCCAAAGCCCCAAACCAAGCCCGCCAGCACAATCGCCAGCGCCGCCGACGGCATGACGCGCGCATAAACGACGCCGTTGAAATACAGCCCTACAGCGACCGGCAGGGCAATCGCGACCGCTGCCAGCGCGAGAGACAAGATCGCCGCGCGGCTAATCCAGATCGGCGCCGCCTCACTCGCCGATGATAACAGCAGCGCCAGCAGATTGCCGAGCCAAGCCAGCGCCGTTACGAATAGAGCGCAGGAAACGGGCCAGGTCGCGGCCGGCAGCTGCGTCGCCGCCAAGAGCAATAACGCGCCAATCAAGATCGCCGCGCCGAATCGCGCCAGCCGCCGGTCATCGCCGAGCAGCCAGATCTCCAGGCTTTCGCGCCGCCATATCAGCAGCAGGAAGAGGCCGCCCGACAGCAGCGCGGAAGCCAAGGCGCCGGCTTCCAGGGGCGAGAGCGCGCCGCCGCCCATCCAGCCCTCGCCAAGCGCCATGGACAGCATCGCCAGACAGCCGACTTGCGCCAGCAGCCCAAGCGCCAGCGGACGCGTCGCCAGCGCGGGCGATCGCGCAATGGACGGGGCCGCGCGCGCGCGAAACAGGCTAAGCGACAGGACGATGCCGACCGCCAGCAAAAGCAAAAAGCCGCCGATGCCGCCGGGATGACCCAAGACCTCGAGCGACAGCCGGACGGTCTCGCCGACGAGCGCGGCGCCCGAGCGCAGCGGCTGCAACCCGCTCACGGTCGCGGCGCTTTCGATGCGAAACGACACGCCCGGCGAGGCAAACTGCGTCAGCAGCGCCGCCAAGCCGCCGATGCCGCCGGCCAGAAGAAGGACAAGCCGGGCATGCCGGCGCGCGGACTGATCCCAGCGGTGGACTGCCGCCAGGAGCAGCGACAGATACGCGACTTGGTAGAGAGCGTACATTTCGGAGAAGCCGCCGAGCGCGAAGCACAGAGCCGCCGCCGCCACCGCCGACAATACTGTGAAACGGCGCGAGCGTCGAGGGCGCGCGCGCCTGAACGCGATGGCCAGGGCGATCAGCAGGCCGCCAACCGGCAGCGTATTGTCGACGCAGGCCGTGTACCAATAGATCGACTCCCAGGCATAAAAGCCATTGACAGCCGCGCCGGTTGTCAAGGCGGCCAGCGCGGAGCCCACGAGCGCGCTGTTTTGGCGGAAACCGAGCTCGTCAAGCGCCAGGCGAAATATCCCGGACAGGCCCGCCCACCACAAGGCGATCACGACGGCCGGGAAGACGCGCGGGATGCTTATCGCGCCCAGGGGCGCAATCAAATCGTGAAACAGAATGCCGCTGTAGCTGCCATCCCAGCCATTCCACCAATGCAAGAAATTGTGCCGGCCGCCTAGCTGCAGGGCGGTCGCGAAGCGGGCGTAATCATCGCCCATCATGCGGCTGAACTGGCCCAGACAGGCGAAGAGCAGGAGCGGCAGCGCTGCCAGCGGCAGGGCAGCGAGCTTCATGACGCCGCCGCCGAGTCTCATCCGCAAGCGGGCGAGCACGATGCGCCTACCCTTCCGCGACCGAGAGCTTTAGCCGCGATACCGCCCGATTGCCCACCTGGTCGTAGGCATGCGCCTCGAGCGCGAATTCGCCGGCGCCATCGAGGGCAAGCTCATATCCGTAGGGCCAATTGCGATCTTCGCCCAGGCGCTCGCCATCGCGATAGAACTCCACACGCGCGATGGTGAGGTTGTCGCTGACCTCGGCCGACAGGGGCACGACGCGCTGCGACGGAAAGCGAAAGGCGCTGAGGCCGGCGCCGGCGCGCAGCTTGATCGACGGCGGCGTATTATCGAATGTCAGCAGCCGCGTATCGCTTTCGATGCTGCCATCGGCGAAGGTCACCGACAGGCGCAGCGTGTAGATGCCGCTGAACAGCGCCGTCTCCCAAGTGGTGGCCAGCTCGCCGCTTTCGGGCAGGGTCCCCCGTTCGCCGATCTTGAACCATTGATCGGGATTGACGTCGGCGCCGTATTCCAGGAGCCAGCTTTCGGCGTCGGCCCGGTTGATGACGGCGGCGATATCGACGGTCGCGCCGGCGTAGGCGTAATCGGCGGGCGACCTGAGGCGAATGGGGTTGGCGCTGGCGGCGCCGCTTTCCGTGCTGTAGCTGCTGGGCGGCATCGGCTTGCCCTCCGCGCGCCACCAGTCCAGGATTTCGTCCGGCGGCATGAAATAGGCGACCGACTCGCGCAGAGACTCGGGCGTATGCACCGAGGCCAGCTGCCCGTTCTCGCGGTTGATTTCGACGGTCTGCCAGAAGCGATCGCGCTGCAGCCGCGTGCCGCTGGGCACCATCTCGCGCCGCGTCGGGCAGTGCGCGGTCGTGGCGGGCAGCAGGCCCGAGATCTCGCAGACCAGAAACTCCTCAATATCGGCCGGCGCCGCCCAATCGCGCGCTGGCAGCCGAAGATGCGCATGAGCGAAATTCATCAGCGAGCGCCAGACCGGCGCCGTCGCCGCGCCCTCGCGCTTATCCGAGCCGCCTGGCGCGCCCTCGGCATAATCGGCATGGACGGCCAGCGCCAGGTCGGGCGTATAACCCAGGGTCCAGCTTTCGCGTTGGTCGGCGCTCTTGCCGTTGACGACAGCGGCCGGGCGATCAATCCACGGGCTGCGGGTCTGCGCGCCCAGCATCGCGGCCCGGGCGTCGGCGTCAGCGAGCGCATCGTTCACCAGGTAGGCGGCGCTCGGCTCAACGATGGCGGACTGGCTCGCCTTCGCCGACTCGTCGTAAGACCAGAGCAGACGCCCCAAATCGTCTTCGATACTCAATACCGCGGCGGGATCGCGGCTGCGGAAGCCATCCCCGATCGGCGCGACCGATATCCCGCGCATCGCGCCATTCCCGGCCAGCACGCTGTAGGCGTAAGCCGCGTCCAGGACTGAGACCGCCCCGCCCCGTTCCAGAATATCCAGGTCGTGTCGGCTCGCGTCCAGGCTGTTGAAGCCGAGCGCCTGGGCCGTACCTATCGCCGCTTCAAGCCCGGTCGCGCTGGCGACTTGCACGGCCGGCGGCAGCAGCTGAGCGGCCATGGCATCGCGCAGGTTCAGCGGACCGCGAAAAATGCCATCGGCGTTCAGCGGCGCGTAAATCAGCTCTTCGCGGCGCCCGGGGAAGGTCTGCGGCAGATCGTACACCATCGAGGCGGGCGTGAACTCGCGGCGCAGGAAGGCGTTCAGGTATACGAAGGGCTGCAAGGCGACGGCCGGCTGATGATCATGGTCCAGCGCGTCCCCGACCAGGCTGAGCAGTTTGCCGCTGTCGACCTCAAGCAGGGCCAGCGCGCCCGCATCGGCCTGCAAGCTGCGCTCGATCGCCGCCGCGCAGTCGGACTTTTCGGGGGCGGCCGTCGCTTCATCAGCTTGCAGATAGGCGCGAAGGACGCATTCCGCTTCGCGCTGCAGCGTCAAATCGAGCGATGTCGTGATCCGCAGCCCGCCGCGCGCGAGGAGCCGAGCGCCGTCAAGGCCTTGCCGATCGAGGATGTCTTCCGCTTGGCCGCGGGCATAGGCGATGAAGTCCGGCGCGGTCGCCGGCTCGCTGCCAGCGCCCCTTCGCGCGCTGACGGCTTTGGCGGAAGCCTCGTCAAACTGCGCCTGATCAATATGCCCGGCGTCCAAGAGCCGGAAGAGCAGGTCGGCGCCCCGCTCGCGCGCCTGGACGGGCTCGTCGATGGGATTTAGCGCTGGCGCGGCGACGATGGCGGCCACGAGCGCGGCTTCCGCCAGCGACAGATCGGCCGCCGATTTGCCCAGATACACCTGCGCGGCCGCCTCGATCCCAAAGGCGTCATGCCCATAATATGCGCTGTTCAGCCGCCACTCGAGCAAAGCCGGCGGCGCATAAAGACGCCTGCTCTCCGCGGCGAGCGCGACCTCCAGCAGGCTGGCGTCCAGCCCGCTCGCCCTCGCCAGCGGCAGCAGCGTTTCGCGCGCGTGCTTCCCGCCGAGGCCGCCCTCGGGCGAAAGGGGCAGGCCCATGATATAACGCCAGACCTGCAAAATGGCGTGGATCGGGTCGAATCGAGCGTCCGCGCTGGTCTGCCCGGCGGCGTCGGCCATCCGGGCCGCGCTGACGACATGGGCCGGCAAGGCATCCAGCGGCAGCCAGCGGCGCGCATCGCCCAGCGGGTCGGCGACTGTATGGATCAGCGTCTGGCCGCTGGCGTCATAGAATTGCGTTTCACGCGCCTCCAGCCCGAAGAAGACGGTCGCCTGCGGCGTCGGCATGTGGCTGGCCGCGGCGGCATAGAGCCAGAGCGCCAAAGCCAGCGCAGCAAGCAAGGGAGTCGCCGCGAGAGCCAGCGGCAGGGCGACGATAAGCGCGAACCAAAAGGCGGAGCGCCGGCTTTCCTTTAGGCGGCGGCGTTTGCGGCTGTGGCGGCGGCGGATGATATTGGCGACTGTGGGCACGGCTGAGCCTGGCGGAATCGCGGACGCGTCAAGCTCAAGTGTACTTGTTTTCGACGTCGACGCGAACGCGGCCGCGGCAGGGTCGCGCGATCGGCGTCTGGAGGGCGCATGGGACGCAACCCGAGACAGCCGCCCGGAGGTTCGGGCTCGGCCAAGCCTACAAGCTGTCTTGCAGGTCCTTCAAGCCCTCCCAATCGCTTTTTGCCGCGAGCTCCGCCTGGCGCGGCAGCGTCTCCAGGCCGACCGGCGCGCGGCGATTGGCGGCGCTGAAGATGGCGCGCAGATCATCGGCCGATTTGCCCGCCAGCTCGGTATAAGTGCGGATGCCGGCGTCGTTCAGGATCCGCTGATAGCCGGCGGCGATGCCCTTGAGCCGGGTCAAGTCGTCGGGCGCGACGCTGGCGCGCGGCTGAACGTCGCGGCGCACCTCGCGGCGCTTGGCCAGAGCCTCGGCTTCGGTCGCGGCATCTTCGGCGGCGTCGACCGCATCGGAAGCGGCCCCGGCCTCGCCAGTCCCGGCGTCGCGGCGCAGCCAGATCCAGAAAAGAAGCGCCACCGCCAGCAAACCGAGCGACCAAGGGAACATCTCTCGCCCCGTCTCCGGCGCGATCACGCCATTCAGAGCGGCGATAACCGCGCCGACCAAAGCCACCGTCGCCAACATCCTCTTCGCATCCTGATTGAGCTTCATACAGCCTTCCCGCATGCCACTTGGATAGTTTCAAGGGGATTATAACATATCCAGCGGCAGGTTCACGCCATCGCTTTCGCGGGACCTCTGGCCGTCGCTTCTTTCTCCTCGGCGGCTTACGAGGGCGATGACCGCAGATCCGCCCAATTCCTTGACAGCGCGGCGATCTTGCCACAAGATAGGCGGGCGCGTATGACATTCCCGCGCGCGTCGATGAAGCCAGCAGAAGGAGTGGAAAATGATCATCGGGCTTACCAGCGTACTGGTGGACGACCAGGACAAAGCGCTGAAATTCTATACTGAAAAACTCGGCTTCGAGCTGAAGCGAGACATGCCCCTCGGCAATCCAGCCGGCGATCGCTGGCTGACGCTTGTGTCCCCCGAAGGCGCCCATGGCGTCGAGCTGCTGCTCGAGCCCAGCAGCAACTCCCTTGCAAGCGACTTTCAGCAGGCGATGTTCGCGCAGGGCATCTCGGGCGGGCAGTTCAACAGCAGCGATATCCAGGCGGAATACGAGCGACTCTGCGAGCGCGGCGTCGAATTCACCATGGAACCGACCGACATCGGGCCCGCCATCATGGCCGTCTTCAAGGACACCTGCGGCAATTTCATCACTTTGGTGGAGGAGAAGGCTGCCTAGCGTTCCAGACGGCGCGCCAAACACCCTGTTAAGATTGCCGGGCGACCTACCCCGCCAGAATGCGCTTGTGTCTACAGACGGCGGATGCGCTATTATTTGGTTGAGCGCAAGTCTGCGACGCTCTTGAGCCGCTGGAGAACTTCGCATGGCCGATTTTGAATTACAGCAGTATCTATTCGATTTGAATGGCTATCTGGTCATCGAAAATGCCTTGAGAGCGGGCGAGGTCGCGGCGCTGAATCGGCTCATTGATGATCAAAATCTGCCGCCGCCGTCGTCATCGACGCGTTTCGGCAGCGCGCCCGCGGGCTCGGGCTTTCTGGGCTGGGGGCAAGCCTTTTGCGATCTGCTGGATCACCCGGCGATCCTGCCGCTGCTGCGCATGCGCCTGGGCGACGCCTTCCGCCTCGACCGTCTCTATGGCATGAATATGAGCAAGGGCATGTCCTATGGCGCCTTGCACGCCGATTATGGCGCGAGCGCCCCGCAGTCGCTTCAAGCGCCGGGCGAGTATTACCCTTTCCGCGCCAATCAGATTTATGAGGGTTTCATCGTGGTGGCTTGGGCGCTTAGCGATGCCGGCGGCGATAATGGCGGCTTCTGCTGCATCCCCGGCAGCCACAAGAGTCATTACAAACTGCCGCGGCAAATCAAAGACGAGCAGGACAAATCGCCGGCGGTCATCCGGCCCGAGACGCCGGCTGGCTCGGTCATCCTCTTCACGGAAGCGCTGACCCACGGCACCGCCACCTGGCACGCCGAGCACGAGCGGCGAGCGTTATTGTACAAGTATTGCGTTTCGCACCTCGCCTGGACGAGCAAACGCGTCGACGCGCCAGAGACCGTGGCCTTAACGCCGCGCCAGCAGATGCTCCTGCGCGAGCCGGGCGATCCGCTGCGGCATTTTTCGTCGCTCTTTGAAGAAGCGGCTGATTAGCGCCGGCGGATGACTCACGGAGTCGCCGCTGTTTACATTGCGGGCAGCTTGCCCCCCCATCCCCCGACCCCTTGTCCCCAAAATGAGGGAAGGGGAGTTGCGAATCTGCGGGACGCAAAGTGTTTTGCGTGGGCGGTCGCTTTGCGGCGCGTGTGTCTACACGGCTTGTCCGGTACTGACGATTTTCCGCCAGGTTCTGGTTGCATAGCGAGCGGGACGAGCCACCGGCTCGCCCCTGTTTACGTTGCGGGCAGCTTTCCCCCCATCCCCCGACCCCTTGCCCCCAAAATGAGGGAAGGGGAGTTGCGAATCTGCGGGACGCAAAGTGTTTTGCGCGGGCGGCGACATCGTCGGCCGGGTGTCTACAGCTGGCGAATTTGAGCGAGTTTCAACCGCCGTGCCTCCGCAAGAGACGCAGCGCGCTTTCTGCCATGACGCCGACGCCGACGGGCAGGCAGCCCTCGTGAATGTCGAAGATGGGGCTGTGATGGGGTCGATTCACCTCGTCCAGCTGGGCGCCCAAACGCAGCATCGCGCCCGGCGCTTTTTGCGTCATGAAGGCGAAATCCTCGCCCGCCATGATCGGCTCGCCCTCGCCCGAGAGCTCGTCCCCCAGCAATTCGGCGCTCACTGATCGAATCAGCGAAGCCACGCCCGGATCGTTATAGAGCGCCGGGTAGCCGGTGGAGATATCCAGCTCGAAATCGCCGCCGAAGCAGCGAACCAGCGCGAAAGCCTCTTCGACCAGCTGATGAATCTCTTCGCGCGCCTCTTGTTCAAAGGTGCGGATCGTGCCGGACATGAGGACTTCGTTGGGGATGACGTTGACGGCGACGCCGGCGTGGATCGTGCCGATGGTGACCACCGAGCGTTCCGTGGGGTCGCGCCGGCGCGAGCGGATCGCCTGCAGCGCGTTGATGACCTGGGCGCTGAGCCAGATGGGGTCCAAGCCATTATGCGGCGAGGCGCCATGCGTGCCCTCGCCGATGATCTTGGCTTCAAAGGCATCGGGCGCGGCCATCGAGAAGCCATCGCAGACCTGCACTTCGCCGACCGGGCGGCCGCTGGCGACATGACAGGCGATCACCGCGTCGAGGTTGTCGAGGGCTTTTTCCTCGACCATGAGGCTGCCGCCGCTGTGCCCGTCTTCCTGCCGCCACTTTTCTTCGCTCGGCTGGAAGAGCAGGCGGATCTCGCCCGGGGGTCTGTCGGACAGGTCGTTCAGCACTTTGGCGACGCCCAGCAGCATTGAGGTATGGGCGTCGTGGCCGCAGGCGTGCATCAGCCCGGGGGTTTGCGATTTATAGGGCACGTCATTGGCTTCGTCGATGGGCAGGGCGTCCATATCGGCGCGGATGCCGACAGCCGGGCGCCCTTCGCCGATGCGCGCGACCACGCCCGTCTCCGCCACGCCGACTTCGATCTCGATGCCCATCTCGCGCAGCGACTCCGCCACCAGCCGCGATGTGCGCCGCTCCTCGAAGCCGAGCTCGGGGCGCATGTGAATGTCGCGCCGCCAAGCGACCAGCTGCTCTTCCATCTCTTTGGCTCTATCCAGCATTGTCATGGTCTGCGCCTTTGATTCCTTTGGGTTGCGGCTGAATCTTACCGCAATATCCCGCGCGCGTAAAAGATTCCCGCTGCCGCTCGCCACCACGAGGACCGCCGACACAGGCGGAAGGGGCGGGTTGGCAACCGAGGAGGGCGAGACACGTCTCGCCCCTGTTGTATTTGCCAAAGATCTCAGCGGGCGTTACGGCGTAACGCCCCTGTTTTATTCGCGAATGATATCGACGGGCGTTACGGCGTAACGCCCCTACGGCTTTGTCTTTTGATGACGATCTGTAGGGGCGAGGCAGTGACTCGCCCACGCATTTCAAACCGGCGCCGCGGGACGCAAAGTATTTTGCTTGGGCGGTGGGCGTTACAGCGTAACGCCCCTACAGGATTCGATCAGGGGCGCGGGATCTTGGCTGAAGCCGCGCGATGAAACTGGCAAGAGCCATCAACCGCCGGCATCGGCAGTTAAGGGGCAGCCCCGATTCGACGCCGGTCCCGGGGCGCGCGGGCACTCGTCTTCGGCGCTGTCCAAGCCGTCGTCGTCAAAGTCGCGGCAGCCGCGCGGCGTATTTGGCGCGAACTCGCCCGGGCAGCGGTCGGCGGCGGCGCGAATGCCATCGCGGTCGGCATCGTCGGCGTAGGGGCAGCCCGCGTTATCGGCGAAGCCAAACTCCTCGCGGCAGCGGTCTTCATTATCTGGCACGCCATCGCGATCGGCATCGGCGGGTCCGGTGGTGGCGGCTGCGGTCGGTGAGGCCGCAATCGCGATCGGCGTGGGGCTGACGACCGTCTGGGCGACGATGGTCTGGGCGGGCAGGGCAGTGGGCGGCACATACTGGACGGGGGTGGCGCGCAGGGCGCTGAGGGGCGTATGGCTGGCGGCTGGCAGCGCGAGCGGCGTGTTGGTGGGCACGGGCGCCTCCATCGCCCCCAATGGCGTGACGCTCGCGGCCTGCTTCGCCGTTTGCGTCGCCTGGATCGCGGCGTTTTCGACCGGGGCGCTGCCGATGATGAAGATCGCGATGGCGTAGAACGGAAAAGTGGCGACGATGATCAGCAGCATCAGCAGGCGCAAGCACTGATTGCGTTCGCTCTGAGCCTGTACGACGTCGATGGTTCTCATCAGATGACGGCGCGCGGGCGAGAATCAGCGAAAGCGCGCCTCGCGAGCGCCAAATTCATTCTAGCGGAAGCGCCGGATCCTGCGCCGCCCTCGCTTCCAGATCGCGGAACTGATAGAGCTCGCCATCGTAGAAGCCGCGCTTTCGGTAATATTCGCGCGTGCCGATCGAAGAGATGACCGCCAGCCGCCGATAACCGCGGGCCGCCGCGATGTCCGCCGCCGCGTCAATCAGGCGCCTCCCCAAGCCCACGTGCTGCGCCTTGCCGGCCTGCGCCGCCCCGATGCCCAGCGCCAGCCCATACACATGCACTTCGCGGATCATGGCCGCGCCGCGCAGCTCGTCCAGCAGCGGGATTTCGCTTTCCGAAGGCAGCGACAGGCGCAGGAAACCGGCGATCTCGCGCTCGTCGGTGATGAATTGCAAGAAGATTTCGCCGCCATGGCTCGTGTCGTAGCGGATCCGATCCAGGCGCAGCGCCGCCTCGCGCACCGGTTTCATGCCGATTTCGCGCGCGCGAATATCGCTGCTGCGCTCGCCTCGTTCTGACAGCTCGCGCTCCACCAATTGACGAAAGTTGGTCACTTTGTTGCCATCGACGATGTCCGTACCCGGAATGTCGCGGATGACGCGGGTCAGCCGGCAGTATTCCGGCGTCCGCTTGAAACAGGCGACCAGGAGCTCCAGCAGCTCGTCATGGCTGTAGGGCTGCCACTCGCCCGCCTGATACTGCCGCATGAGCTCGGCGCTTTCGATCAGCGAGCAGGGATAGATTTTCAGCTCGTCGGGCTTGAAGTCCGGGTCGCCGAAGAGCCGGTCGTAATCGGCCAGGTCGTCTTGCGGCGACGAGCCATAGAGATTGGGCATCCAGTGGGCGTGGATCTTGAAGCCGGCTTTGCGCAGCAGCCTGACCGCGCGCCGCGTCGCCGCCAGGTCGTGCCCGCGCTTATTCATCGCCAGCACGCGATCATTCAAGCTTTGGAAGCCGATCTGCACTTTGGTGCCGCCCAGCCGGCGCACGCGAATCACTTCGTCTTCGCTGATGTGGTCGGGGCGCGTCTCGATGACGATGCCAACCGCGCGACAGGCCGCCGTTTCGTTCTCGCGCTGGGCCGCTTCAAGCTCGTTCCAGGTCGCGTATTCGTCAAGGGGTCCCCGCTCGCGCAAGCCCGCCGCGATTTCCTCCGCCATGCCGCGCGAGCGATGCATCTCGCCGGCGTAAATATCCTGCACCGTCTGGTTGTATGAGGCTGTCATTCGCGCGCCCTCGAGCCGCACATTGCTGACGGGCTCGCCGGCGAATATCGACTTTTGGCGCAGCGCCGCCAGCACGTCCGCGCGCCGGTCGACGCCGCGGCCGAAGTCGTGCAGCGCGTCCAGAATGCGCTTGACGAACCAGATCTGATAGGTCTCGGGATAGAAGGACCAGGTGCCGCCCAAGATGATGATTTCGATTTTGTCGGTGGAATGCCCGAGATTGTGATAAGTCCGCAAGCGCATCGTGGTTTGCAGATAGGGGTCGAAGGCGTTCTTCTCGGCGCGCTGGGCGCCCGGCTCGTCCGCCAGGTAACTTTTGGGCATGCGAACGTCATTCGGGCAGAAGATGCAGGTTCCCGGGCAAGGAAAGGGCTTGGTCAAGACGGTCAGCGGCGTGACACCCGAAAGCGTGCGCACCGGTTTCCGCCGCAGCTTGAACAGGAGCGACTCGTCGTAGGCTGGCAGGCCCTCCTGCCCGGCGAATGCGCGCCAGGCGTCGACCAGGTTCGCCAGGCTGTAGAAGCCCGCGCCGGCCGGCCGCGGATAGCGCCGCATCAATTGCTGATGCTCGCGCGAGCTAAGGCGTTTTGGCGCATCGAGGATGACCTTGAGCAAGGGGATCAACTGCTCGCGGTGCGCCTGAACGTCAAAATCGTAGCGGCTGTTTCTCGCCATCGGTCAACGCGCTCCCTTTCTCCGCCTCCATTGTAGCGGCGACGCGCGCAAAACTAAACTCGGTTACACTGGGTCTGTCGCGCGCCGGGGCGCAAACCCACCCCCGGCCCCCTCGCCGACCAGGCAGGGAGGGCGTGCTATTCGCGGCGGGCGCAATGTATATGGCGTGGGCGGCGGCATTATCGCCGGTGCATTTACCGTCGTCGCTCCCAAGACGCCGTTCCTAATGTTGATTACGCAGCGCGCGAGCGACAGTCAAGGAGACGCATGAGCCTGCTGCCGCCTTTCACCCGCGCCCTGATGCGCCGCCCGGCCGCCAATTTCGCCGCGGGAATCACGAGTTCGGCTCATTTGGGCGCGCCCGATTTTGCCCTGGCACTGCGGCAATACGAGGCCTACGCCCAGGCGCTGCGGGATTGCGGGCTCGCGGTCACAGTCGTCCCCGCCGACGAGCGTTTCCCCGACGGACACTTCGTCGAAGACCCCTTCGTGATCTTCCGCGACCTGGCTTTTCATTGCCGCTCGGGCGAGCAGCGACGGCGCGATGAAGGCGACTCGCTGAGACCCTATCTGGCCGGGCTGCGGATCGTCGAGCCGCCGGCCGACGCCCGCATTGATGGCGGCGATGCGCTCTTCTGCGCCGATCGCGTGCTGGTCGGCATCTCGGAGCGCACGAATCGGGCCGGCTTTGCGGCGCTGCGAGCGGCTCTCCAGTCGGTTCAAGCGAGCATCCGCGTAGAAGCCATACCCTTCAGCGGCGTATTGCATTTGAAAAGCGGCTTGACCGAATTGGCGCCGGGTGTCTTGATTCGCGATCCCGCGCTGCGGACCGATGCCGATTTGACCTGGGCGGAGGTGGTGGATTTGCCGGCGGAAGAAGGCTTCGCGGCTGACGTGATGCCGGTCAACGGCATGCTTTTCATCGCCGCCAACTGCCCGGGCGCGTACAAAGCGGCGAGGCGGCATTGCCAGCGCGTGGTCAGGCTGGATCTGAGCGAGTTCGTGAAGATGGATGGCGGCTTGACGTGCCTGTCCCTGCGTTACTGAGCCGGCAATCGCCGCTTATTGTCCTGACGCTGTTATTGCTGCTTTGGCTGCTCGCCGGGCAATCGCGGGCGCAGCAGCCGGACTTGGGCAAGTGCAGCGAGCGCGCGACGGCCATCAGCCACGAGCTCTACGCCGACGTCTTTCGCTGGTGCGTCGAAGACGTATACCACGATCCGCGGATGGAGCCCCTCTCGTTCACTGATATGACGCTCGCGCCCGATGGCACGCTATTCGCGACGAGGCCCCTGGGCGGCGCGGTCGTGGCGATTCGAGATACAGACGGCGATGAACTCCCCGACAGCCTGGAGACCTTCGCCGACGGCATGACCCTGCCCAATGGCATCGCCTATTACGACGACGCGCTTTTTGTCGCTGGCGGCGCGCATATTTATCGGGTTTCCATGTCCGGGCCGGTAGAGACGATCGTCGACGACTTGCCCAGCGGGGTCGGCTTTTGGACTGGCGGCCTCGCAATCGGCGCTGACGAGCGGCTCTATGTGGCGGTGGGCGCGCCCTGCGATAACTGCGAATTTGACGAGCCGGAACGCGGCGCGATTCTGAGCATGAATCTGGATGGGAGCGGCCGGCGCGTGGTCGCCAGCGGCTTCCGCCAGCCAGCCGATGTCGCCTTCTTTCGCGGGCAGCTGTGGACTCTGGACAGCGCGCCCTGGCAAACCACGCGAAACGCGCGCGATGAGTTGAATCGGGTCGAGCCGGGCGGGTGGTACGGCTTCCCCTATTGCATCGGCGCGGGCGAGATCAACCTGCCGGCGCCCGAGGTGGATTGCGCCGAGAGCGTCCCGCCGGCGATGCTTTTTGGCAGCGGCGCGGCGCCCCTGCGTCTGGCGGCTTATCCGCATGACACGCTGCCCGGCACAAAAGACAGCTTGATCGTCGTGCTCGGCGGCGAGCCAAGCCAGATCGACTTTGTCGGCTACAAGGTCATCATGATCAATTTCGACGAGGCGCATCAACCGCTTGGCGCGACTGTTCTGATCCCGTATCGGTATCAGGCCGCGCGGCAGGCTTACCTCCCCTATCGCGGCGAAGGGCTGTATTGGGAAAAGTTCATCCACGTCAGCGAATTGGGCTTTGGCTTTTACCCGAATCAGCCGCTGGCGGTCGCGGTTCATCCTCGCGGCTGGATTTACCTCAGCCTGACCGGCGGCCGAATCATCGCTATGCGGCCGCGGCAGAAGGCGCACGACTTCAGGGCGCTCTACCCGGTCTGGACGCCAATGCACCCCGACTTCGATCCATCTGCGGATATCGCGGGGGAAAACTAAAGAGCGCAGAGCGATTAGCCCCGCGCTCACTATCGAATGTTGGGCTTCAGCCGCTAGCCCTGCGGCGCGAGGAATCGCGGAATGCGCCAGAGGCCGGGCCCGAAGCGGCGCTTCATATCGTGAAAGCGCGTACGCGTCTCGTCAAAGCGCGAACGCATCTTTTCGTGAGCGTCGCGCGCTTCCTGATAGAGCGCGTCCATCACAGCGGAGACGTCGCCGCCATTGGCTTCGATCAGTTCGGCCGGCGTCGCGCCCGCGTCCAGCGCCTCTCGCAGCTCAGCCGCGTCCAAGCCCGTCGCCTCTTCCATGATCGCCTGAACCGCATTCCCGCCGACGATCAAGCGCCGCATCATGCCGCCCCGCTCGCCATTCAGCATGACGGATATATTCTCGCCCAGGCGTGCGATCTGCGCTTCAATCGCCGCGTCCAGGGCGCCGCGAGCCTCTGCCAACAGGGCGTCGCGAACGGCAGCCAAGTCGCCGTCATTGGCTTCGATCAACTCGGCCGGGGTCGCGCCCGCCCCTATCGCCTCGCGCAATTGGGCTTCGTCCAAGCCGGTCGCTTCGCTTAGAGTCGCGAGCATGACGCTGCGTTTCATCGGCAGACGCCGCCCACGCGCCACTTCCTCGCCATTGAGCAAGGCGGTCAAGCGCTCGTCCAGTTCGGCTTTGCGGGCCGCCACGGATTCCTGGATGGCGCTCGTGGCTTCGGCGATCAGGGCGTCGGCGACGGCTGCGACATCGCCGCCATTGGCTTCGATCAGCGCGGCCGGCGTCGAACCCGCCTGAATCGCCTCGCGCAGTTGAGCTTCATCCAAGCCCGTCGCATCCAGCAGGACGCTGCTGACCTTGCCGGCCGCCGACCGCGGGCGCGAATGGTCATCCGCGCCGACGAGGCTCGCAGCAAGCGCCAGGAACAGAAGCGTGAAGGTGATGCTTTTGAAATTCATGTCGTTTCGCCTTTCGCGTGAATTGGACAGTCGAATCAAAACTGATTCAATGAAAGGCTAAGCCAGACCCGTAAACAATGTGCCTGGATTCGTTTCGCAAGTGTAAAAGGCTGGCAAAATATCTGTATCGGCGGACGTTGTGAACGCGCTCGCAGTCGGTTTATGACGAAAACCGCCGATAATTCACCACAGAGGAAAAGAGGAAACACAGAGAACACAGAGAATTCAGCTGAACTACAGAGAGCGCCTTGGCGCAGTAGCAAAGCCAGGCAAGCATTTGAAAGATTTGCCACCGAGGACACCGAGTTTGAGAGTGTGCGCCGAGAGAAAAGTCGGGGGTTTTCTCTGTGCCCTTTGTGTCTCTGTGGCAAATTCTTGTTTCACGACTCGCTTGAACTTGCTGAGACGCAAGAATAGGCGGACGACCTTTGACCCGCGGTGTCTAGGCGCGGCGCTTCCGCTATAATGACGCCGAGCCAAGCGAAGTGGAATCTGCCAATGAACGCGCTGGAAATCATCGAAAGACAGAAGCTCGTCGCCATCGTCCGCCTGGACGACCTTTCGATTGCGCGCGAGCTGACGAGCGCCTTGGTCGATGGCGGCATCCGCGCGGTCGAGTTCACGCTGACAAATGCCGAGGCCGTCGCCACGATTGCGGAAATGCGCGCGGCGGTCGACGACTCGGTCGCGATTGGCGCCGGCTCGGTCATCACGGCTGAGCAAGTCTGGGCGGTGGCGGAGGCGGGGGCGCAATTCGTGGTATCGCCGGTCTGGAAGCGCGCGGTCAGCGGCGCCTGCCAGGAAGCCAAGCTGCCCTTCATGCCTGGGGCCTTCACGCCGACCGAGATCCTGAACGCCTGGGAATGGGGCGCGAGCGTCGTCAAGGTTTTCCCGGCGAACCACCTGGGGCGGCGCTATATCATGGATGTGCTGGCGCCCATGCCCCATCTGCGGTTGATGCCGACCGGCGGCGTCAACCTCGACAATCTGCGCGAACACCTTGACAATGGCGCCTTCGCCCTGGGCGTCGGCTCGTCGCTGATCAACAACGAGGCGGTGGCCGACCGCGATTGGGGCAAGCTGCGGGATAACGCGCGGCGCTATGTGGAGGCGCTTGGCTGAGCTTCTGTTTCGTCAAGCAGCTTGATGATCCGCTGGCAGGTGTTCCAGTTGCGGATGGTCGAGACCCGCTCCAGCTGCCGCTCGATGCGCTTGTTATCCAGCTTGGATCGCGCGATGCCATCGCTGTAGAAGATGAATAATTCGCGCCCGGAGGCATGAATGATTTCGCGGCCCGGGTTGCTCTGACGCAGCGCTTCGACGGCGGCTGGATCCGGCTCGGCGGACAGGAAAACAAAGGCGCACTTGCCCGGCGCTTCCAGTTGCGGCTGCGTGAAGGGGTGGCAAGCGAGCGTGACTCTGAAGTCGTCGGCGCGGCGCAAGACGACATCGGCCGCAAAGCCGAAGCGCTCTTGGATGCCGGCCTCGATGCGCTGCTGGACCTTGGCGAGGTCGGTCTCGGCGGAGACGAAAATGGCGTTGCCGCTCTGGAGGAGGGTGCGCGCGTCATGGAAGCCGAGCGAGGCGTAGAGGGCGCGCAGGTCGGCCATTTTGATTTTGTTGCGTCCGCCGACGTTGATGCCGCGCAGGAATGAGATGAGGCGGGGCATGGTTGCTTCCCTTAACTACGCGCTTTGACAAGGCGGACAGATTCGGGCAGATATACAGTATAATGTTCCGATAATTGAAGACGCGAGAGAGACTTAGCGATGAAACATGACCCATTCTACAGACAGATTGTTGAACGGCTTAATGGAGAACTCGACCCAGCCCTATTTGAAGAATGCGTTGTAGACCTCATTTGTCGCTATGACGGATACTTTGCCGTTCCAATACTCGGAGGCCAAGATAGTGGCATGGACGGCGCGGTTGCAGATGGTGAAGGCGAGCCATATCCGATCATCACAACAATCGGCAAAGACGTTATCGGAAATATGACGAGAAACTTGGAACGGTACATTTGTGAAGATGGGAAACGCCGCAAGTGTATCGTAGCGACTTCTCAATTGCTCACTTCTCGCAGACGCAAAAATCTAAGAGTAAGAGCTTCTAAGTTTAAGTTTACTCTTATCCAGATACTAGACCGGCCTGCGATTGCAGCGCGTCTGTATCATGACTCCAAGTGGTGTAAAGAGCTTCTGCAATTGGCCGGTAAACCTTCGGCTTTGTCGGTTATTCCCATAACAGACAGGGAATTGCTAGATCATGACCTTGTTGGCCGTGAAGGAGTCATGGATTGGCTTCGAAATACTAAAGGTGACAGACTGCTAATAGGTGAACCCGGCGCAGGAAAAACATCGTTACTGTATCATATTGCTAAAGATGAAGAGCAAGGTGCGCTGTTTGTTGTTGATAACAACGAAGGCGAAATAGCAAATGCCGTTAGGGATCAGCAACCGAAGATACTAATACTGGACGATGTACACGCAGAGAACCAACTGCTTAGAACAGTAAAACATCTGCGAGACAGGATCGGCGCTGATTTCAGTATCATTGCAACCTGCTGGAATGGCGAGCGACAAGAGATCGAGGCCAGCCTCAATATCCATCAAGAAAATATTCATGAACTAGAAAGATTAACGCAAGATCAAATGGTTCAAGTCATCGCTGAATCGGGAATTCAAAGAGTGAATTGGCTAGTACACGAAATCATCCGGCAAGCTGAAGGATTGGCAGGATTAGCAGTAACATTATCACAATTGGCACTGAATGGCGGTGTTGAAAAGATTCGCACCGCGGCGGCATTATCCGGCGAGATGCTGACATTTCACGTTAAGCGAACTGATGACTCTGTGCGTGGAATTTTGGCTTGTTTCGCACTCGGAGGCGAACAAGGAATGCACAAAGAAATGGTCGCTTCCACGCTAGGCATCGCGCCACTTAATCTAAGCCAAACGCTAGTCAACCTGGCTAGTGGTGGCATTATAGCGGAGGTCGCGAATCGTTGCGATCACATCAGAGTTCGTCCTGATGCGCTGCGACATGCACTGATACGTGAGGCTTTCTTTTCAGGCGTCTCATCGTTGCCGCAATCCGTCCTCAAGCGATTAATTGCAGAAACGCCAAACCCAAAAGACACGGCTACGCAACTTATAAGAACCAAGGCCCGTGGTGGCAACATTCCGTCAGACTTTTTGGAAGCTTACATCACTCATATTGCTCCAAGACTGTGGAAGAGACGTCAACAGTCGCTATCAACACTCCCGCCCGAATGGAAAGATATTCTTTCTTTTCCGCAATCACAATGGTTGGAATACGAAAAGATGCACAATATCTGGTTGGAATATGCCTGGCTCGGATACGCCGAGGCAACATGGGTGATTGAGAATTTCAGTGGCCGACTCTCTTTGTTAGCGCATCCCTTACTCAAACATATTCCTCAACTTGCCATTCCAAATCTTTTGTCGGAAGCTGTCGGCGACGATCGTGAGCTGCCTCCTAGTCCCGATCATCCTCTCAGAATATTGCAGGACTGGATCAAGTCCGCCTATCCCACTACACCAGCAGCGATACAGCGACGCGCAACAGTCTTGCAGAGTGCAAAGCGGTGGCTAAATGAAGTCAATGATCCAAAAACAGGTTACAAGGGGATGCTCTTCTCCATGCTTCCACACTTTGAAACCCACGAAGCCGGTCCAGGCAGTGCCAATGCAATTACTTTGTATCGTGGTTATCTGACCAAGGACGAGATTTTGAGATTACAGGACTTTTGGAAAGATATTATTGCTTGCGCCGAGGTCATTGCGACGCCAGATTGGCTAGTGTTTCTGGATGCAATTCACGAATGGGCGTACCCAGACATTAGCCACAATACGAGTGATGGATCATACGAAGCATTGACATCTTTTGCAAGAGAGATGGCGCTTGATGTCGCGCGTTTGGCTGCGGACCACATTGGCGTACTGCACAGTTTGCAATGCCTCATGGAGCGATCGCACCCTGATCTCAAAATCGAGACAGACGAAACAATGGAAACTCTTTATCCAAGCTATATGCCGCAAGATGACTTTGATAAACAGAAAGAGAAATGGCAGCAAGATATTTGCAGGCTCGTTGATCAGCTGATGGAACAAGAACCTAACGAAGTCGTTGCGCAGCTTGAGCATATTGAGAGTGAGTCAAACATAGGGCAAACGAGAGGGCCGCGATTGACGCCCAACTTATGTCATCGGCTTGCCGCAAATGCAAAAGAGCCCCTACCATGGCTTAGTTTGATGCTGAACACAACTTTGCCTGCCGATACAGTTGTGCCATTCTTACGAGAAGCAATTAAGCGAGAAACGGAGGGTTGGGAACAGGCATTACGATCTGGTTTCGAGACGGAAAGATTACGAGGCGATGCCTTACAGATAATTCTTCTGCATAAGCAACCACCAGATGACCTAAAACTAGCTGCGTTGGATATTGCAGGCACATACCCCTTTCAACTGGAATTGTTGCTGCGATCTAATCAACTGACGGACGAAATCCTTATCGAGCTATTCAGTCATCCGGATATATCTCTTGTTGGACATCTCGCTATCGCTGAATGGCAACGAAACGAAACGGGAACTATAACTGACGCTATCAGGCCGTTATGGGAAAAGGCAATTGTCGAGTACTCCGAAGACGACTTCTGGCTCGGCGAAATATTTTCAGCAGAAACAGAATTAGGATTGAAATGGCTAAAGAATAGACTCGGCACGGGCAAGTTTATGCCATTCCAATATGAGCGCAGTATTAAGAGTCTTTTTGAAAAACTGAATGCCGGTGACCGCCAAGAGCTGCTGGAAATTCTGCCAGACGGATATTTGTATAACTCAATCATTGTGGGAGTAGTTGACAATTCGCCTATGTTGTATAAGTCCTTGCTTCAACAATCTTGTCGGGAACACACAACCCTTTTGTCCCCGTTGCACAGGCGAATTGACTCCGTATGGACTAGCTTTGCAAAATTAGCCTCTCAACAAGGATATACTCCAGAACATATCGTCGCAAATACATTTGCTGCGGTAGGAATAGCCGACTCCTGGTGGGGAGAGTACTCCAGCATCTGGAAGAATTGGGTTGAGCAATTCAAGGCTATCACGAATCATGAAGACGAAACGATTCGCCAAATCGCCGTGGTAGGACTTCAATTGAGCTCCAAGCGATATGAAGAGGAGCTAAAGAAGGAGCATGCCGAGGAGGTGTACGGTCGAGATTGACTCAATATGATACTAAACAGGAAACATAAGTTTCTCCCTACACCGCCTCAAACCAGGCCCGGTCAATCACCACCCGCTCCACCGTCACCTGCTCCGTGCGCACGCCCAGCGCCAGCTCCTTCAGCTTGACGATCAGCTCCTCCCCATCAATCAGCCGGATCTCCGGCGCGCGATCGCTGGCCGCTTTCAACTCCGCCTCTTGCGTGAAGCGCCCGGTCGTGATCAGCAAGCCCTTGTCCGCCCGCCCCAGCATGACCCCGCGCCGAAAATCATCAACCTCGGCCGAGCTGACGCGCCCGCGCCCGCGAAGGCAGCGGAAGGAGACGCGGAAGGTCAAGAAGCCGCCGCCGCCGAAGATGCCGATGCCTTCGATGGTGTCGTTGGCGCTGCTGAGCTCGATATCCACCACGCCATCGCGCTCGAGCAGCTGCAGAATCAGCCGCTGGTAGGCGTCGGTGGTCATCTGCTCCAGGGCGTCGGTCAATTCATCGCGCCAGCCGGTCAAGCTATCGATCAAGTCTGGCGTAACTTCCTGGACCGCCGGCGCGCCGTCTTCCCGCGCCAGATCCGCCGCCGTCTCGTCCGCATTCATGCCATCATTCCCGCTCATCATTTTCGTCCTTTGTCCAATGTCAATATCAACCGCTAGCCCTGCGTCAGGCTGGTCGCCAGCAGGTCCAAAGCCAGCCGCGGGGCGATCCTGCCCGTTTTCATGTCCTGGTCATAGCGCTGCAGCCGTTTGAGGATGGCATCCAGCTGCGCCGCGCTGAATCGCCTGGACTGGGTCGCCAGCTTGCCCGCGACGAAGGGGGGCGCGCCAACGGCTTTGGCGATCGCGGCCGGCTGCGCGCTGCCGCCGCTATCGAGGTGGTCGCGCGTCATCAGCAGCAGTCGAAACTGCCGCGTAATCAGGGCGAAGAGGCGAATGCCCGGGTCGCGCGGATCGTCATGCAGCGCCTGCTGGATGAGCGTGAGGGCGCGCTTGCCATCGCCGGCCGCCAGGGCCTCCGCCATTTCAAAGACGTTCGCTTCCGGCACGTAGGGCGTCAGCGTAGCGACATCGGCTTCGTCGATCGCGCGTTCGTCCGCGACATAACTGACCAGCTTCTGCAGTTCATTATCGGCGCGCCGCAGGTCTTCGCCGACGACCTGGGCGATGGCGCTCGCGGCCCGCGGGCTGATCTCGGCATGGTATTCCTCCCGCGCCCGCCGCTGAATCCAAGCCGTCAGATTCTGCGGCCTGCGGAAGCCTTTGACGAAGCCGTTTGGCATCGTCCGCGCCGCTTTCAGCAGACGGCTGCCGTCCTTCAGCATGTCGTCTTCAACCAGCACCAGCCGCGCGAAATTGGGCAAGCGCGGCAGCTCGTCAATCAGCCTGTCGATCGCCGCTTTGCCGGCTTTGCCCGCGCCCTTGCGCGTACTGTGGCGGATGAGCCCCTTGACGATCACGAGCCGCTTCTCCGCCAGGAATGGCAGAGACTTGACCGCGCCTAGCGCCTCGGCCGCGGAGGTTTGCGCGCCGTCGAATTCGCTGCGGTTGAGGCCGCCATCTTCGCCCATTGCCGACCGCATCCGCGCCAGGGCGGCATCGCGGCTGATGCTGTCGTCGCCATGGAGGATGTAAAATGTCGGCGTCGCGCTCAATGCTGCCCCCCATCCCCCGGCCCCTTGCCCCCACAAGGAGGGAAGGGGAGTTTTTCAACGTTCTCGCACATTTTGAGTCCCTCCCTCTCTATGCGCCGCGTAGACACTGGCGGTCGGGGAGGGGTTTGGGGTGGGGGTTTGCGGGCAGAATACTTCATGCGAATCCGATTTTACCACAGTAGCTCACAAGCCCTACAATTGTTTCGTCACAACCCGGTGCAAGGTCACCTTGCCGTCCTTAAAAGGCAGGGTCGTCGATTCGCGCGTTACGCTGACCAACTCCATGTCGCCAAGATCGCCCTCGGTCGTGAAGTGCTTTTGAAGGCTCATGCCCAGGGGCGTCGACAGAAAGACGACCGCCATCATCGCCAGCACCATGCTGGGAAAGCGCTCCCCGCTTTTGCGCAGGCCGCGCCCGGCAAAGCCGACGAAAGCCACCAGCGCCGCCAGGAAGCCGGCCGTCACGAGGTTCGTGCCGCAATTTGCATGGACCGCCAGGCTGCGCTCGCCGGCTTTCATGCGCGCCAAGGCTTCGACGACGGCGCTCTCGACCAGTTCGGTCGGCGCTTCGCCCAGCAAGACAAAACCCGTGCCGCCGCTGCGCCCGGAGAGCCGGTAACCATGCTTATTCAGGATGTGAATGGTGGCGTGCTCCAAGCCATGATTGCGGCGAACGCGCAAGATGTAGGGATGGCGCGTTACCGGCTGTGCCGCTTCCGCCAGCCTCTCCATAGGGCTCATGGGCTGTCCTTTCCGGCGCATTCAAGCCTGCCCTACGGTAACACAAAGCCGAGGCGCTTTCGAGAGCGGCGTGGCGATACATTCCGTCGCCGCGCCTATGTTATAATGCCGCCATGACCGCGCCCCAGAAACCGCCCCACCCGATCACGCGCGTCTTCAGCCTGTTGAGCGCTGGGCCTCGCGCCGTCGCCCTGCGCTGGATTGATCAAATATCGCGCCGGCGCACGGGCGTCCCCGTCTGGCGGCTGAGCGCGATCACGCCGCAGCTTATCGTCGGCGGCCAGCATTATCGCAAGGGCTACCGCGCCATGCTCGATTACGGCATCAGCGCCATCGTCAACATGCGCCGCGAGCGCAGCGATATCGAAGCGGGCATCGCCGGCGAGCGCCACTTGCATTTGGCGACGGTCGACAACACGCCGCCGTCGGTTGCCGATCTGGAGCGCGGCGCCGCCTTCATCCAAGCCGAAATCGAGCGCGGCGGCAAGGTCTACGTTCATTGCGCCGTCGGCTGCGGGCGCGCCCCGACGATGGCGGCCGCCTATTTGATCGCGGGGGGCGAAACGCCAAACGAGGCTTTGCGCCGTATCAAGAATGTCCGGCCCTTCGTCCATCTCACGCCCCGGCAGCGCGCCGTCCTGGACGAGTTCGAGGCTTTCTGCCGGGCCGAGCGCCGCTAGCGCCATGCCCAAGTTAATCGTCACCGCCGACGACTGCGGCGTCACCGAAGGCATCAATCAAGCGACCGTCCAGCTGCACCAGCGCGGTTATATCAGCGCCGCCAGCGTGATGACCAATTTCCCGGCGCACCGGCACGCGCTTGCGCTCTTCCGCGCCTGCCCGGGGCTCGATATCGGCGTGCATTTGAACCTGACCGATGGCTTGCCCGTCACCCAGTTCGGCCCGCCGCATTCGCACTTGCTGCGCGATGACCGCCGCTTCCGCGATAAGTTCAGCCTGTATATGCGCGGGCTCTTCTTCAATACGGGCGCGATTCACTGGATTCGCAACGAGCTCGATTCGCAGATGCGCCGCTGCCTGGACGCCGGCGTCGCGCCGCGGCACGTTACCACGCATCACCATTTTCACACGCTGCCGATCCTGCGCGAGATCGTACACGAGCTGGCGGCTGTGTATCAGGTGGAATGGGTGCGCGGGCACAACTTCCGCGCCACGCTGACGCCGAACCAGCTGCTGCTGCGGGCGCAAAAGCCGTCGCCGCGTTACCGCTTCGCCATGCCCGATTATATGACCGGTATCCAGGGCTGGCTGAAGCGCCCCCCGGCGCAATTCGCGAAGCGGGTCGCGCGAATGAGCGGCACAGTCGAGATCGTCGTCCATCCGGCGCCGCGCCACGACCCCGACTTCCCGGCCGATATGGAGTATGGACCCGCCCCCCGCCAAGCCGAAGCGCAGTATCTCGTCCGCGCCATTGACCAGCTGCAAGCGCTGGGGGTCAATCTACCGCCACACCGCCTGTAGGGGCATGCCTTGGCCCGCCCGCAACGCGACCGCCAACGCAAAACACCATGCGCCCTGCAGACTCGCAGCTCCCCTTCCCTCCCTGTGGGGGCAAGGGGCTGGGGGATGGGGGGCAAACCGCCCGCGAATCCAACCAACATGGCGCCAGCATGACAAAACGGGCGTTACGGCGTAACGCCCCTACAGATTCGCAATTGAAACGGAAATCGCAAGCCGGCGCCGGCCAAGCGTGCAGGGACATCCACGACCGGCGGCTGATTGACAGCGCCAAAGCCTTGCCCTACAATGAACGCGCTGGATTCCCAAATCGACGCGCCATTGCCCATGATCAGCCAAAAAACGCTCGCTACCCTCGAACTGCATAAGATCCTCCGCCAGCTCTGCGCTTACACGACCTTCGGCGCCGGCGAAGAATTCGCCATCGAGCTTTGCCCATCGACCGAGCTGGAAGAAGTGCGGCTGTGGCAGCGGGAGACGGCGGAAGCGGTAAGCCTGCTGGAAGAGCGCTCGCATATCACGGTGCGGGGCGCGCGCGACGTCCGCGAGCCGGTCATCAAAGCCCAGCGCGGCGTCATCATCGAGCCCAGCATTCTGCTCGATATCCGCTACACGCTGCGGCGCGGCACGACGCTGAAGCGCACGCTGGGGCGCATGAACGCGACCTTCCCGCTGCTGGCCGAACTGGCGAACGAGATCGAAGAGTGCCGCGAGCTGCAGACCACAATCGAAAAGACGGTTGACGACAACGCCGAGATCAAAGACACCGCCAGCGCCCGCCTGGCGATCATCCGCCGCGACCTGAAAGTCGCCTTTGAGCGCTTGCAGAACCGGCTCCATCGCATCGTCAGCAGCAAGGCGAACCAGAGCAAGCTGCAAGAAGCGATCATCACCATGCGCCGCGACCGCTACGTCATCCCCTTGAAAGCCGAGCACAAAGGCAAGATCAAGGGCATCCTGCACGACACCTCGGCCTCTGGCGCCACCATCTTCATCGAGCCCCTGGAAACGGTCGAGCTCAACAACAAATGGCGCGAACTGCAAGTCGAAGAAGAGAAGGAGATCCGCCGCATCCTGGCGGATTTGACCGACGAGATCGCCGGCGAAAGCGAGCGCATCGTCCGCACGGTGCAGCTGCTCGGTTACCTTGATCTGACCTTGGCCAAAGCGCGTTACGCCATCGATCATGGCTGCGTCCAGCCGGTCATGACGGGCATCGCGCCGCGCGCAGAGGGCGTCGACCGACCCGGCAGCGTCATCCAGCTCACGGGGGCGCGGCATCCGCTCTTGCAGGCGCCGGTCGTGCCGCTGGATCTCAGCTTCGATCAGGACACGTGGGTGCTGGTGGTCACGGGGCCGAACACGGGCGGCAAGACGGTCGCGCTGAAGACGGTCGGCTTGCTCGCGCTGATGGCGCAATGCGGCTTGCAGGTGCCGGCCGATGAAGCGCGGCTCTCGGTTTTTGAAGGGGTCTATGCCGATATCGGCGATGAGCAGAGCATCGAGCAATCGCTCTCCACCTTTTCTTCGCACATGACCAATATCATCGAGATCCTGGGGCGGGCCGATCAGCGCTCGCTGGTGATCCTGGACGAGGTTGGCGCCGGCACCGATCCGACCGAAGGCTCGGCATTGGCGCGCGCCCTGCTCAACCGCCTGAAGAAGCGCGGCGTCACCACCCTGGTCACCACCCATCACCCCGAGCTGAAAGTTTATGGCGTAGAGACGCCCGGCGCGCGCAACGCCAGCGTCGAATTCGACCTGGAAACGCTGCAGCCGACCTTTCGCCTGATCGTCGGGCTGCCGGGCCGCTCGAACGCCTTGGCGATCGCCGAGCGCCTCGGGCTGGAGCGAACGATCATCGAAGACGCGCGGGGCATGGTGGCCACGGAAGACCTGGCGGCGGACGACCTGCTGGACGAGATACAGCGCACGCGAGCCGATATCCGCTTGCGGCACGATGACTTGGCATTCTTGCAGGAGCAGCTTCGCGGGCAGCGCGACGAGCTGCAGGCGCGTCTGGACAATATCGAAGACGAGCGCCGCAATGTCATCCGCGCCGCGCGCCGACACGCCGAAGACGACCTGGCCGATTTCAATAAGCAGCTGCGAAAGATGCGGGTCGAGCTGCGTTCGGCCGGGATGCCCGCGCAGACGCTGAACGCGCTGAAGGCGGCCGCCGAGAAAATGGCGGACTGGACCAGCGCCCCGCTGGATGAAGACGAGACGGAGCGCCTGGCGGATGCCGATTGGCTGCCGCGGGTCGGCGATACCGTCTTCCTGGACACGCTGAACGCGGAAGGCGTCATCGACGAGCTGGACGACAGGGCGGCGCAGGTGCAGGTCGGCGCATTGCGCGTGCGGGCCGGCTTCGGCGATATGCGCAAACGGACGCGCAGCGAAAAACGGGCGGCGGAACGCGGTCACGTCCGCAAATACGAGCCGGTGGAAACGCAGCTGCCGAAATCGGAATCGCCAGGCATGGAACTCGACATTCGCGGCAAGCGCGTCGATGAGGCGCTGGAGATCCTCGATCGTTACATCAACGCCGCCTACAACGCCGGTTTGCCCTTCGGCCGCATCATCCATGGCAAAGGCACCGGGCGTCTGCGGCAGGCGGTGCGCGGCTATCTGCGCGATCATCTGCTCGTGAGCAAGGTGACTCAGGGCCAGCAGCAGGAAGGCGGCGCCGGCGTCACCGTCATTCACATGGTCCCGATTGCGTGAAACGCCCGACGCCAAGCGCGAGAATTGTAGGGGCTACCTATCAGGTCGGCCGCAATTGCGCAACCTTTGAAGGGGCTACCCAACGGGTCGCCCGAAGATTACACACGACGGCTGCGGGCGACAAGGTATGTCGCCCCTACAGATTGCATTTATGATCGACCCGTGACCGACGAAAGCCACGCCCGCTTCAGCCAACGCTACGCCGATGGCGAAACGCCCTGGGACAGCGGCCTCACCCCGCCGGAGATCAGGGAGCTGCTGGCCGCGCTGCCTGCGGGATACGCCCTCGATCTCGGCTGCGGCACGGGCACGGTCCTGCGCGATCTGCTGCGAAAAGGCTGGCGGGCCGATGGCATCGACTTTGTGGAGCGCGCAATCGAATTGGCGGCCGCCAAGCTCAGCGATTTCCCGTCCGATTCATATCGACTTTTCCGCCACGACGTGACGAGCATGGACGACTTGCCCGCGCTGCGGAGCGATTACAATCTCGTCATCGATATCGGCTGCGGGCACAACCTCGGCGAGAGCGCTTTGGAGAGTTATGCCAGTGCCATCGCCAATCGGCTGGCGCCGGGCGGCATCTTCATGCTCTACGCCGGGCATCCGCGCCCGGAATCGGCGGTCGGCTGGGCGCCAGGGCAGGTCGAGCGGGCATTTTCGCCTCGCCTGGATTTGATCTGGGAACAGCGCGGCGACGACCGGGCGATTGGCGCGCCTGCCAGCTGGTATAAGCTGCGGAAGCGACCAACATGACACTGGCTGATGCTTCAGTTCAATTCTAACTCTGACCAGGAATCGCAATTCATGCCGGAAGCGACCGGTCGGAACGACATATTCCCGCGTTCAAAGTGGTGGTGGCTCGGCCTCGCCCTGCTGCTTCTGCTGGCGGGTTGGCTATATCTGCGCGGCTACAATCACGGTTTGCCCTTCATCAAACATAACGATGAAGCCCATCACTTGCTGGCGGGTCAGCACATGGTCGACATGGGAAATGCCCGAGGCGTCGCGCACGATGCCTACCCGCCCGCCATGCGAACGCTGATTTACCTGTTCCTGAAGCACCTTAAGCCAGCGGAGGCGCATCACGGCACGATGCTGCCGGCCCTGCGGCTGACCACGATTGTGGCCTGGATGCTGGTGGTCGCGCTTATCGCCCTGCTCGGCGCGAAGATGGCGCACCCGCTGACGGGTTTGATGGCGGCCGCGTTCTGGGTTGTGAACACCTGGATTGTCGATCGCGCGCATTACGTGCTGCCTGATGGCTATCTCACGCTCTTTACGCTGCTGGCTCTGTGGCTGGCGCTGGTCGGCGCATTGCACAACCGGCGCAGTTGCAGCACGGCGGCAGTGTACAGCCTCATGCTGGCAATTGTCTTCAAGACGCAGGCGCTATTCGTGGCGCCCATTGTCTTGCTGCTGCCGGCGCTGAACGGGTGGCGGAACCCCGCTCGACGGCGCGATGCCAGGCGGCAGACCTTTTGGAATTGCGTTCGCTTCGCCATTTTTCTTTTCTGGCTGCTGCTCATTTATCCGACGCTGGAAGTCGATTCTATCGTGTACTTTCCGACGTCGTACAGCAGCATCGGCCTGCCGGACCTGGGATCAGCTTTGGCGAGTCTCCAGAATGCGCTTGTCAGCTTCATGCCGCTTGACCGTTGGCTGGCGATCGCGCTCGCATGCGGTCTGCTCTGGCGCTATCGGCAGCGCGTCAACTTCACCGCCTTCGCCGTGATAGCGGGCGCGGCGCTCTTGTGGCTGCTTGGCATGAGCATGTTCAATATACAGGGCCGCCGCCACTACTTTGCCGTCGCCGCGATTATGGCGATCGTTTTCGGCGCGGGGTTGACCGGCTTGCTATTCGCCGGGCAAGAGCTATTGGCGCGCATTCCCGCGTTGCCGTTTTCGCCGCGCTTGCGCCGGCAGCTGGCGACCGCCGCGGTTCTGCTGTTGCTGGCGCTTTATCTGCTGCCAACGTATCAACGGTCCGAAAGCAGAGTATACCGATTCACACTGCATGATCGCCGCGGCGATCTCATGCGCTATATGGATACATCGCTTCCGCCTGGCGGCTACGTCACTGAGCGGAATGGTCCCAATCACAAGACCTTCAACCGCTCCTGGGGCGGCTATGATGGCGTCCACGATTATCCGCTAGCGGGGAATATCCTGGATTTGCTTGAAAAGCCGCTGGAAGCATGGCGCGGCAATGACGCTGTATATGCCATAGCGCCCTACCCGGACGACGCCGACGACCCGCAGGTCTACTTCCCCGATGAGACCGTGCTGTTGAAAAGCTATCCGCCCGATCCGCGATTCCGCGGCCCCAGCATGGTTGTGCTGCGCCTGTACCCTATGCAGTACCAGGCCGATGGTCAGCTTGGGCCGATTCGCCTGGCAGGTTACGACCTCAACGCAAGGGAGTTCTCGGCCGGCGATGAATTGACGCTGCGCCATTACTGGCGGGCGGAACAGCCAACGACCGCCGTTTTGGACGTCTATAATCACCTGTTTGACGCCGACGGCGACTTGGTGGCGCAAGTCGATTATGTGCCGCTCTGGGACGATCGCCGGCCAACGACCGCCTGGGACGACCCCGATGAAATCTTGCTGGGCCGCGAATTCGTCATGACTCTGCCTCAAGACTTGCCGCCCGGCGTCTACGGGCTCTTCAGCGGATTCTACGACCCGGTTACCGGGCAGCGGCTGACGAACGAAGCCGGCGAGGACCGCCTGTTCATCAGCGACATCACCATTGCCGAGCCTTGATTTTGACTACGCGAGCAGGCTGGGACAGTGACAAGCCAATCCTCCCGCGTTCAAAGTGGTGGTGGCTTGGGCTGGCGCTGATTCTCGCGCTTTCGGCTGCGCTCTATCTGCCCGGCTACGACGCCAGCCTGCCCTACATCGACAACCCAAACGAGCCCGCCTTCAACCTCGCCGCGCAGACGATCATCGACAGCGGCTCGGCGCGTTCAATCTCCTTTGACGCCTACCCGCCCGGCGTCATCACGCTGAATTACCTGCTCGTCAAATACGCCAAAGCCGATGGCGCCCACTTCTCATCCGTACTGCCCCTGCTGCGCCTGCTCACGATCGCGACCTGGCTGGGCTGCCTGCCATTGCTCGCCCTGATCGGCTCAGGGCTGGCGCGTCCCGTCACCGGTCTGCTCGCGGCTCTCATCTGGGCCGTGAACCCCTGGGTGGTCGCTGAAGCGCGCTTTGCCGAAGCCAATGCCTACGTCACCTTCTTCGTCCTGCTGAGCTTGTGGCTGGCGCTCGCTGGCGCTTCAACCGGGCGGCGCAGCTGTTCCAGCGCGGCGATTTACAGCTTATTCGCGGCCATCGTTTTCAAGACGCAGGCGATCTTCCTCCTGCCGATAATCTGGGCGCTGCCGCTGATCAACCTTCTGCGCGGTCGTGGCGGGCGCGCGCAAATCTGGCGACTGCAATTCTGGAATGTGGTCAGGTGCGGCGCTTTTCTGTTTTGGCTGCTGCTGCTTTATCCGACGCTGGAAGCGGACCGCATCCCCTTCTGGGTCGCGCCATCGCAGTCGCTCGCCCTGCCCTCGCCGGCGACCCTGTGGGCGAATCTGGCGCCAGTGTTGCGCTCGATTCAGCCGCTGGCGCTGTGGCTGGCGATGGCTTTTCTGCTGATTCCGCTGGCGCGCCATCGCCGGTCACGGGATCCGCTCGCGCTGGGCGTGACGGTCGTGGCGGCCGGCGCCTGGCTTATTGGCGTCAGCCTCTTTGGCATCCAGCAGCCGCGGCAGTTCTATGTGCTGGGGACGCAGTTGACCTTGCTATTCGCGCTGGGATTAACCGGCTTGATCATCATGCTCGAAGCGGCGGTTTCGCGCCTTGAGCTTTTGCAAGAGCGGCCAGCAGCGCAAAAGGCTCTGCCAACCGTGATAGCCTTGGCGCTTGCCCTCGCCCTTTTCGCGCCGGCTTTCGAGCAATCTCGTCATATCGCCTGGCAGTTCACGCGGCATGACCGGCGCAACGACCTGGCGCGTTATATGGATACGTCTTTGCCGCCGGGCAAGTACGCCAGCCCGCATGACAATCACAAGACCTTCAACCGCAGCTGGGGCGGTTACGCGGGAATCAACGATTTTGCCTGGCAGGGCGAATACGCCATGCTGAGCGACAAGCCGCTGGCAGAATGGCGCGCGCTAGGCGTCGACTACGCGGTCATGCCGCATGCGCCTCTGCTCGGAAATCCGTCCATTTACAATCCAGAAGAAACGGTCTTGCTCAAGACTTACCCGGTCGACCCCAGGTTTCGCGGGCCAGACATGGTTGTGCTCTGGCTGCGTCCGATGGCGAATGCGCATGGGGGGCGGCTTGGCGGCATCAAGCTCCTAGGCTACGACCTCAGTTCCAATGAATTGGCGGCTCGCGACAAGATCATCTTCCGCCACTACTGGCGCGCCGAGACGCCCAGCGACGCCCCCGTGCATGTCTTTAATCACCTGCTGGACGTAGCGGGCGCAATCGTCGCCCAAGCCGACAGCTTCCCGCTCTTTGACGCGCGCCGGGACACGACCACCTGGGACGACCCCGACGAAATCCTGCTCGGGCGCGAGTTTACCCTGAGCCTGCCGGCCGATCTGACCCCAGGCGCGTATCAGCTCGTCAGCGGCTTTTACGATCCGCTAACGGGTCTGCGGCTTTTTTCCGCCAGTGGCGACGACCGCCTGCTCATCAGCGAAATCACCGTCGCGCCGCTTGAGGGCTAGCCGGGACGTGCCGCCGATTTCCTGGCGCTGACGAACCCGGATCGGGCGATTCCACTATAATGATAGGTCGTGCCCAGCCCTAATCCATCGAGTCGCCATGCGCTATTTCGCCCTGCTTCTATTTGTCGCCAGCCTTGTCGTCGCCGGCTGCGGCGCGGGCGTGGAGCGGGCGCCTATCCCCGCCGCCGTCGACGCGGAAGCCCCTTCGACGCCAAATCTCGACAGCGCTGAGCGGACGGCCCGACGCTTCCTGGATGCCTGGCAATTGGGCGATTACGACGAGATGCACCGCCTGCTGACCTTCCGCAACCGCGAGCTGACGCCCCTGGACGAATTCCGCGCCGCCTATGAGAACGCGCGCGACAAAATGACCATGGAGCGGCTTGAATACGCGCCGACCAATCTGAGCGGCGAGGGGCGCGTCCTCACGCTTCAGTACGACGCGGTTTTCCATACGCGCATCCTGAGCCGCTTCACCGATGCCAAACGAAAGCTGCATCTGGTCGTCGACCCGCAGGCCGGCGAATGGCGGATCGCCTGGTCGCTGGCCGATATCTTCGCCGAGATGGGCGAGGGCGCGCGGCTCGTTTTCGAAGCGCAAATCCCCAGCCGCGCCAATATCTACGACCGCCATGGCGCCGTCCTCGCCGACCAAAATGGCCGCATGGTGCGCGTCCTGGCGGATAACGGACGCATCCCCGACCGCGATGTCTGCTTTCAGGCGCTGGCGGAAGCGCTGGATAAGCCGCTGCAAGAGATTTCCGACTTGTTCAATTTGCGCTCGGGCGCGGACTGGATCGTGGACGCGGGCTTGATGGAGCCGGACGTTTTCATCAAGAACAACGACTTGATGAAGGTCTATTGCGGCGCCGAGTTTCGTCAGCAGCCGACGCGCCGTTACCCCCGGGGCGCGCTCTTGCCGCATGTCCTCGGTTTTGTCGGCTATCCCGATGCCAGCCAGATCGCCGCGCTGGAAGCCCTCGGTTTCAACGCCGAGACCATCATCGGCAAGGGGGGCCTCGAGGCGAGCCTGAACGACGTCCTGGGCGGGCGCCCGGGCGGTCGGCTGTCGCTGGTCGCGCCCGATGGCCGGCGGCTGCGCGCGCTTAGCGAAGTGCGCTCGCAAATCCCCGAAAGCCTCTGGCTGACCATCGACGCCGACTTGCAGGCGGCTGTGGCGCGTCTGCTGAACGCGGCTTACGAGCGCGGCGCCTGGTCGGACGAGTCGCCGGGCGCGGCAGTGGTCATCATGGACGTCAACAACGGGGAAGTGCTGGCGATGGTCAGTCATCCCGCCTACGACGGCAACGTTCTGAATCCATTCCCGTCAATGGGCCGGGCGCGGGCGGACGCGGAGCTGGCGGCCATCGTCGCCGACGAGCGCAAACCCCTGCTCAACCGTCCGGCCCAAGGCGCCTACGCGACGGGCTCGGTCATGAAGGGCTTGACGGCGGTCGCGGCGCTGGAGAGCGGCGTCTACGACGAAAGCACCCGCTACAATTGCACCGGCAGCTGGGCTTATGGCGCCGATATCCGCTACGACTGGCTGCGCGGCGGGCATGGGCTGATGTCGGTGCAGAGCGGCATCACCAACAGCTGCAATCCCTTCTTCTATCAGGCCGGTTTCCGCCTGAACGCCAGGGACCCCTGGCTGCTGCCCTCTTTTGGCCGGCTCCTGGGTTTGGGCGCGCCAACGGGCATTGACACGATCGCCGAGACGGCCGGCATCCTGCCGACGCCGGAGAACATCACGAGATTCACGGGCTTGCCCTGGTCCTACGCGCACGCCGTCAACCTGTCCATCGGTCAAGGCGAAGTACAAGCCTCGCCCCTGCAAATGGCGCGCCTTTACGCCGCCATCGCCAACGGCGGCTACGTCTTGCGCCCCCATCTCGTGCGCGAACGGGGAATCCTCGACCAGCGAACGCGGGTCGCCGAACGCGATGTCATGACCGACGCCCAGCTGAACCCGGCCAAGCTCGCCATCGTCCGTCGTGGCATGTGCGATGTCATCAATACCTATTCCGGCACAGCCGCGCATCAATTCTACAGCTCGCCGCTGCTGGATGTGGGCGTCTGCGGCAAGACGGGCACGGCCCAGGCGCCGGGCGCGGACAGCCGGCCGCACAGCTGGTTCATCGCCTACGCCCCGGCCAAAGCGCCGCAGATTGTGATCGTGACCATGGTGGAGAACGCGGGCGAGGGCTCGGCGGTGGCCGCGCCATTGACGCGCGAAATCCTGGAAACTTATTATTTTGGCGGGGCTTGAGTCAGATGACGCCGAGCAGGCTGGCAGCGAGCAGAATGAGCAATTCCGCCGCCAGCGCCACGAGATTGACCCGCAGCAGCCGCCGCTCGCGCCAGCGCTTGAAGTAGCTGTTGACGCAATAGATGATGGCGACCAGGAGGACGAGCCCGCCGGCGATCAGCCAGAGGTTTCGCAGGGTCGCGAAGGCATAGCGGGCGCGCACCGTCTCGCCCATGGCTTGCCATATCGCGCGGGCGCCGATGCTCAGCGCGATTTCCAGCGACGCCAAGAGGGCGACGAAACCCAAGCCGATGACCGCCGCCAGCAGGCCGAAATTGACCGCCGCGTACACTAGCCACCACCAGTCGCCGCTATCCCGTTTCGTTTTCACCCGACCTCTTTCGAGCGCTTGCCTGTACGGGCGAATCTTACCCCAAAGCCGGGCGCGATTCAAACGCGGCGCAAGCTGAAGACCAGAACTTGTAAACGATTCCGCTTTTCGGTAGAATTGTGATAATTTTAACAAGCGGAACGAGCCGGTAGCGGAATTGACTGACGGTCGCATCGGCGGCTGTGCAATCCAGGTGGTAGCCCTGTATGGAAAACTCGCGCTCCAGAGGTCCTTCGATCAGCCCGGCGGCGGTGGTCGTCACCGCGGTCTTCTTGCTCGTCAGCGTCATCGGCATCAACTGGTTCGCGTCCTTTGTGCCGGTTGTGCTGCCCGAACAAGCCTCGGCCGAATCCAAAAGCGTCGACGAGCTGTTCTACATCTTGATGATCATCGGCGGCATTGTTTTCTTCCTGATTCAGGGCATGCTGCTGATTTCCGTCATCGCCTTTCGCGCGCGCCCGGGCGACATGAGCGACGGGCCCACCTATCATGGCAACCCCCTGCTGGAGATTATCTGGACGATCATCCCGGCGGCGGTCGTCGTCTTCCTGGCGGTGATCAGCTTCAATATCTGGACGCAGAACTCCGAGCCCAAAGCCGCCGTCAACATGGTGGATGGCGGCAGCATTTCCATCAACGTGACCGGCGCGCGATACGCCTGGACGCATACTTACGTGACCGAGCGCTTCGACGCCGATGGCAAGCAGCTCGTCATCAACAGCGGCGCCGATCTGCACACCTATATCGGTCAGAATGTCGACTTGACGCTGCAGACCCAGGACGTCATCCATTCGTATTGGGCGCCGGCCATGCGCGTCAAGCAGGACCTGCTGCCGGGCGATCCGGCGGCGGGCGGGCGGCCCACCCAGCTGCGCTTCACGCCGGCGCGCGTCGAGGGCCGCTCGTACCCGGCCGAATACCCGATTGTCTGCGCCGAGCTTTGCGGCGATGGCCACGGGCGCATGCGCGGCTCGGTGATCGTGCATGAGAGCGAAAGCCAATTCCTCGAAAACTTCTACGAGCCCGCCATCTACGCCATTTTGAATCCGCCGGCCGACCCCGTGCTGCGCGGCGAGGTCGAGATTCAGAATTACATCTGCAACAGCTGCCACGTGCTGGACAGCCTGGGCTGGACGGCGACGACCGGTCCGTCGCTGAATGGCATCGCCGACCGCGCCGGCGAACGGGTGCCCGGGCAATCGGCGGAAGAATATATCGTCACTTCGATTTGGAATTCGGGCGCTTTCCGCGTCCCTGGCTACGACCAGCAGATGGCGGCTTTTGGACCCGAGGTGGTGGAAGCCGGCAACGTCATGTCGCCCGAGCAGCTGTATTCGATCGTGGCTTATCTATGTACGCAGGGCGAGGCTTCCGACTGCGACATGGAAGATCCCGGCAGCGCGATACCGGCCGCCATCAAAACCGTCTTTGGCTATGATGTCGATATCACCTTCGGCATGAATGGCGGCGAGGCCGACGCGATGCCAGAAGCGGATGATGAGTGAAATGCGCTTCTTCGCCCCCGCCCCAAACCCCTCCCCGGCGGGTCAGTGTCTACGCGACCCCAGAGCGAGGGAGGGGCTTAAGAACCTGCGAAGTCACTCGGGAAACTCCCCTTCCCTCCTCGTGGGGGCAAGGGGCCGGGGGATGGGGGCTTTCGGCCCTGGCAAAACCTATCTGGATTCGCTAGCGAAGTGAGAAGGCGCGACTATGGCGACAATTGCCGTCCCCTTGGGGGCACAAGCGGAACAGGCTGAGGCTGACGCGCTTCGCCGGCCTGCCCTTAGCGAGTATCTGCGCTGGAGCGTCGATCACAAGATCATCGGCGTGCAATACGGCGTCAGCTCTTTCCTCTTCTTCCTCATCGGCGGCGCGATGGCGATGCTCATCCGCCTCGAGCTTTGGACGCCGGACCTGGATCTGATGGTCTCTGGCGCGGCTTACAACAGCCTCTTCACGATTCACGGCACGATCATGATCTTCCTCTTCATCATCCCGATGTGGGCGGCTTTCGGCAATTTTGTCGTGCCATTGCAGCTCGGCGCCAAAGACATGGCTTTCCCCTGGCTGAACGCTTTCGCCTTCTGGCTGATCCCGCCGGCCGCGGTCGTCATTCTGCTGGGTTATTTCGTCAGCCCGGCCGAAGCCGGCTGGACTTCCTATCCGCCGCTTTCCACCCTGTTCAGCGGCGACGGGCAGACACTCTGGGCATTGGGCGCGCATCTGCTCGGCATTTCCTCCATCATGGGCTCGATCAACTTCATCGTCACCATATTCAACATGCGGCCGCCGGAAATGACGATATGGCGCATGCCCCTGCTTTGCTGGGCGGTGCTGGCCACCAGCATCATCGCGGTCATGGCGACGCCCTTCCTGGCGGGCGCGCTGACGCTGCTGCTGCTCGATCGCGTGGCCGGCACGACCTTCTTTGACGCGGCTGGCGGCGGCGATGTGCTGCTCTGGCAGAACATCTTCTGGTTCTACAGCCATCCGGCCGTCTATATCATGGTGCTGCCGGGCATGGGCGTGCTAAGCGAGGTGCTTTCGGTGCACAGCCGCAAGCCGGTCTTCGGTTATCGCATGGTCGGTTTGTCCAGCATGGGCATCGCCTTCGTCGGCTTCACGGTCTGGGCGCATCACATGTTCACGAGCCTGCAGCCGGAGCTGCGCATCCCCTTCATGATCACGACGATGATCATCGCCGTGCCGACCGGCATCAAGATGTTCAGCTGGCTGGGCACGATCTGGGGCGGGGTGATCCACTTCACCAGCGCCATGCTTTTCGCGCTCGGCTTTCTGTCGCTCTTCGTCATCGGCGGCATCAGCGGCGTGATGCTGGCGGCTCTGCCCTTCGATATTCACGTCCACGACACTTATTTCGTCGTCAGCCACTTCCACTTTGTGCTCTTCGGGGGCAGCGTCTTCGCCGTATACGCCGCGCTTTATCACTGGTTCCCCAAGGTCACGGGCCGCATGATGAACGAGCATCTGGGCCGCATCCACTTCGTATTCACCTATTTCGGCTTCCTCTTCACGTTTTTCCCGATGCACGTTGTGGGCATGTTGGGCATGCCGCGTCGCGTCGCCGTTTACGTGTCCGAATTCCAGCCCTGGAATCAGCTGATAAGTTTCTCGGCATTTGTGCTCGGCTTCTCGACCCTTATTGTCGTCTACAACGTCATCCGGTCCTACAATCATGGGCCGATCGCCGGGGCGAATCCCTGGCGGGCCTTGACGCTGGAGTGGCAGACGAGCTCGCCGCCGCCAGCGATGAACTTCGATGATGACCCCATTCCTTTTGAAGACCCCTACGGCTATGGCACGAAAGCCAGCGCCGCGTATCTCGAGGCTGTCGACGAGGCTTTCCGCGGTCCTGCGCCAGCCAGAGGCAGTCATTGAGACGGATCTACGTTCCTGGCGGAGAACAAGCGGCGAACGAGCGATGACCATCAGCGTTGAGCGACAGGGCAAAGCCAAAATTGGCGGCGCCGACACAAGGTTGAAGAACAATCGCCTGGGCATGACTATCTTTCAGCTCAGCTGGATCATGGTTTTTCTGGCGCTGATCGTCGTCAACTGGCAGCTGCGATTCAGTTATGCGGAGTGGCCCCCGGCTGGCGTCGCCCCCTTCGATCCGCTGCTGCCTTCGGCGGCCACCGTGGCACTGCTGATTAGTTCGCTCATGGTCAGGCGCGGCTTGAGTCTGCTGCGGGCGCGGCGTCCGTCCGCCTTCCTGTGGCAGTGGCGCGGCGCGATCGTGCTCGGGGTCGCGTTCATGGCGATCATCGTTTACGAATTTGCTTCGGTGTCGGAAGCGGCGCTGGCGACGCAGTACGGAATCACCATGCGCTTGATGACCGGCTTTCATTTTGTGCATGCCCTGGCGATCCTGGGCATCCTGGCGCGCGTGTATCGGGGGGGCGCGGCTGGCGGCTACAGCGGCGATGAGCACGAGTCTTGGCCCGTCGAAGGCGCGGCCAAGCTCTGGCACTTCGTGACGCTCGCCTGGATTATGTTTTATGTCGTTCTGTATTGGATCCGCTAAATGAACCAAAGCGCACGCCGAGGCATCGCGTCCATGGTGGCAATTATGCGCAGAAACAAGACGCAGTTGCGCGCTCCAGTGAAATGCCAGGAACCTATTGGAACTGAGTCTCTGCGTTATCTGTGGTCAAGAAGTAAGGGAGAAGCGGCGCATGGATAAACCGGGCCTTTCCAGGGCGATACCCGCGCTGATCATCGGCTTCATCGCCTCGTTGGCTTTCGTCTATGCCCTGCGCGTCTTGCAGAATATGGAGCCGGTCTGGATGAACGCCGATTCCAGCGAGGGCGCGCAAGTCGGCATGGTGCTGGCGGCTTTCGTCTCGATGGCGACCTTCATGTGGGGCGTCGGCGCCTTCGACCCCAAAATGAGCGAGCATGGCGACCACGCCGACGAGCATGAAGACCAAGCGCCGGAGAAAGAATTCGCCTTGAAGACAAGCGGTCCCGTCTTCCGCGCCGGCAAGCGGCTCTGGGAGTTGACCTGGAGCATCATCAACGACACGCCAAAACCTTGGGTCTTTCCTTATAAGCAGGTCAGTTTTTTCTTGATCAACTGGATCGTCAACGTCGTCTGGTTCGTGATTTGGTTCGTCTTCGGCTTCGCCCTCTGGCGCGTCCTGCTGATGCTGGTGGCTGGCCTCCCGGGCACGCTCGGCGCGCTGTTGATGACCGTCTCGTGCCTGTGGCAGACCCTGGCTTTCTATGCCGGGCAACTCTTCCTGGTGCTGACCATCGCCGTCATCGTCACGGTGGCGCTTTTCACTTTCGCGCTGCTGCCGCACGGACTGGGTTTGCAGATCGCCACCGAGCCAAACGCCGATTTCTTCGCCAATGGCTTCGGCGACTTCGTCATCCCGATTCAAGACATTCTCGGGCTGCTCTTGCCGCCCGATGATTTCGCCAATGAGACGATTGCCGGGACCAGTCAATTCACCGTCCTGCTTGGCTTCATAGTGATCATCTTTTTGTCGCTGGCGCTGGCGGCCGGGGGCATCGCGATCTTCTTCTATTTGGCGCATCAAGGGGTGCGCGAAGTGCAAGAGAGCGAGCCGACCGACGGCCAGCGCACCCAGATCCTGCCGATCCGTGAAGCGGGCAAGATCGCTGGCGGCGTCGTTGGCGTGATCCGCGCCATCCCGCGCGCCATCGGCTATCAGAAATAGACTGAGAGACAAAGCATGGCAGAATTGACCGCGACCCCACTCGCCGCGCCCGCCCACGACGACCACGGGCACATGAGCGAAGAAGAGCACAACACCAACATGAAGCTCGGCGTCTGGCTCTACCTGGCGTCGGAAATCGTCATCTTCTCGATCATGATTGTCGGCTACATCATCTTTCGCATCAACGAGAAGGACATCGTGGCGCAGGCGCATGAAGAGCTCGGCGTCGCCCTCGTCACCGCCAATACCTTCGTCTTGCTGGCGAGCAGCTTTTTCATGGTGATGGGCTTGCGCGCCATGCAGAATGGCAATCGGGCGGGTATGCTGCGCTGGATCGGCTTGACGGCGCTGGGTGGCATCGTTTTCCTCGGCGGGCAATACATCGAATACAGCGAGCTGGCGCACCTGGGCATCGTGCTCGGCTTCGACAGCGCCTCCGAGTGGAATACCTTCGGCATGCGCTTTTACGCGCCCACCTTTTTCCATGGCGCGCATGTCTTCGTCGGCGTGCTTTGGGCGCTGGAAGTTATGCGGCGCGGCGCCAAAGGCCGCTACGACAGCAACCCCATCGGCATCGAAATGTTCGGGCTCTACTGGCACTTCGTCGATGTCGTCTGGATCATGCTCTTCACTTTGATCTACCTGGTTTAGGAGCGCGAGCGATGGCAGAGGCGATGAGCCACGAGGGCGAACATCACAGCAACACCGTGCAGCTGCTGGGGCGCGAAATCACGGTCGAGGGCGGCGTCTACACGGTGGTCTTCGGCGCTTTGGCGGTGCTGACCGTCATCGAAGTCCTCAGCGCCGAGTTCCTCAAAGGCGCGATCCACGACGCCCCGGAGGCGGCCGCGGCCTTGCAGGCGATCAAAGCGGTGCTGCTGCTGGGCATCGCCATCATCAAGTCCAGTCTGGTGATATGGTTTTATATGCACCTCCGCAGCGAAAAACCCCTGATCGCCATCGTCATCCTCCTGCCGCTGCTGATCGCCACCCTGTCGATCATGTATTTGCTCGCCATCCCGCCCAGCGGTTACGGAATTTAGGCAAGCGAATCCACCCGCCCTCTCTTGAGCCGATTCCGCGTCGGGTCTGCTATACTGTGTCACGAGCAGGAGGACAAACACACGTGGCTGTCAAAGAAAAGCTCTACACAGTCGACGACCTGTGGGCGCTGGAGAGCGATCCCGCTTTCGAGAATCGCAAGTTCTATCTCATTGATGGCGTACTGTATGAGGACGAGATGCCCAAACGGCCACAAGCGAGACTTCAAGTACGAATCGGGCATTTCCTCTACGAATACGAAGAAGAATTTGGGCTGGGCGAAGCAACCACCGAATGCGGATTTCACCCACCTGAAACACGCCACACCGCGCTGCTGCCCGATGTCGCCTTTCAGCGTTTCGACCAGTTGCCCGACCCGCCGCCAGAAGACTATGTACCAAAGATGCCGGACTTGGCGGTCGAAATACAATCGCCGAGCGATTCACTCCTGAAACTCAAACACAAAGCGCAAGCTTATCTGGAGAACGGCAAGACCGTCGTTTGGCTCGTTCAGCCAGAGAGCCAAGCCGTTGAAGTCTGCCGCCTGGGCGAAGATGGCGCGATCCAGTCCGAGTTCAAGCGCCAAGGCGACCTGCTGGGCGGCTATGAATTCATGCCCGGCTTTGAACTGGCGGTAGACAGACTGTTTCCGCCGGAATCCGACTAGCCAGCAGCCAGCTCACGCGCAATACTAGAGGAGCAGACCATGCCCGTCGACATCGCCTTGGATAGCGGCACGCGCGCAGCCATCAGCGTCCGCCATCATCTATTTCACGCCGACGAGCCAGCCGAAGCCGGCGGCACGGACACGGCGCCCACGCCCGGCGAGTTGATGCTGGGCGCGCTTGGCAGCTGCATGGCGATCACCTGCCGGCTCTATGCCGAGCGCAAAGGCTGGGATTTGCGGCGCGTCGAGGTCAAGCTTGATTATGAGCGCTTCAAGGGCGGCGATTATCCGAGCCACGACGGCGGCGACGCCTTCGTCCACGAGGTGCGCGAGGCGCTGGTGTTCCATGGCGATCTCGACCAGAAACAGCGAAAGCGGCTGCGCGATATCGCCGGCAAATGCCCGATCCACCGCCTGCTGGAGTACCCGACCTATTTCGTGGACCTGGCGCTGGCGGCGGAATAGGCGAGCTCAGCGCCGATGCGCGCGAATCCAGCCGCCGCGTATGAACTCCGAATGCTCCACCGTCACGAATACATCGTCTTTGATGCCGCGAATGACGCGCAGGACCTGATGCAGGTCGCGCCGATGCACGATGATGTGCAATTCTTCGACTTCGCCATGCGCGCCTTCGCCCATGATTTCGGTGACGCCGTGCCCCGCCGCTCGTAACGCCAGCGCCATCTCGTGCGAGACCTCGCGCGAGGCGATGACGGTCACGCTCTCATAGGCTTTGACGAAGCGATTCTCGACTTGCATGCCGACCACGCCGCCAACCGCGAAGCCAAAGACATAAGCCGTCAAATTGGGGATATTATTCAAGTCGGTGATGACCTGCCCAGCCGTATAGGCGAAGAGCAGCGACTCCAGCGAGGCGAAAGCGAAGCCCCAAACCCGTTGCCCGCGCGAAACCAGGATCAAGCGGAAGGTGCCGATGACATTGTTCGTGACGCGCAGAACAAAGATGAGAACGGGCAGAAAACCGGGGTCTACTATCGTCATTTGCTCCGCCAACGATTGCGCTTAATCCCTTCTCATTTTAGCAGAATCGGCAGCCCACATTGCCCTTACCCTACTCAAAACCGCCGCGTTATGGTCAACTGGACGCGCCCGGCGGAGCGACCCGGCGAAGGCGCGCCATGTCCCACAGCCCCAAAGCGCTGCTAGACAGCTACGATATTCTACCCAAGAAGAGCCTGGGCCAGCACTTCATGCACGACCCCAAAGCGCTGGAGAAGATCGTGGCGGCGGCGGAGCTGCGCGCGGGCGGCGCCGTGATCGAGGTCGGGGCGGGCACGGGCGCGCTCACGGCGATACTGGCGGGCGCTGCGGGGCAAGTCTTCGCGATCGAGGTCGATCAGCGCCTGCGCCCGCTGCTTGAAGCGCGCTTTGACGCGGCGGCCAACGTCTATCTCGTCTTCGGCGATATTCTCAAGACCGACGCCGCCGCCCTGGTTGGCGCGCATGATTACATTGTCGTGGCGAACGCGCCCTACTACATTAGCTCGGCGATCATTTGGCATTTCCTCGAGGCGCGGCGGCAGCCCCGGCGCATGATCCTGACGATGCAATATGAAGTGGCGGAACGCATCGTCGGCGCGCCCGGCGCCATGAACCTGCTCTCGATTGCGGTCCAGTTCTATGGCATCCCGCGGATCGTCAGCCGGTTTGGGCCCGCGGTATTTTGGCCCCGCCCCAATATCGACAGCGCCGTCGTGCGCATCGACACGCATGAGAAGCCGCCGGTCGACGCGCCCTCGCCCGCGCTGTTCTTCCGCGTGGTCAAAGCCGGCTTCAGCATGAAACGCAAACAGCTCAAGAACGCGCTTTCGGGCGGTCTGCAAATCACGGCGGCTGGCGCGCGCGACCTGCTCCACGCGTCCGATATCGACCCGCGGCGCCGCGCCGAGACGCTCTCGCTGCATGAATGGGCGCGGCTGACGCGAGCGCTGGCCGAGGCGAAGCTGAAATCAGGATAGAATGCTTGGGCCGCCGTAGGAAATCGCTGGCGGATCGCGTCCAGATAGATAGCAGGTGGCTGGAAACGGGGGTTTACTAGCATGACCATAAAAATCGCGACCTTGGGCGGCGGCTGTTTCTGGTGCGTGGAAGCCGTCTACAACCAGCTGGTCGGCATCGAGTCGGCGATCTCGGGGTACATGGGCGGTCATGTCGCGAACCCCACCTACCAGCAGGTCTGCGCCAAGACCACTGGACATGCCGAAGTCGTCAAAGTCAGCTTCGACAGCGCGGTCGTCAGCTACGAAGACATCCTCAATATCTTCTTCACCATACACGACCCGACGACCTTGAATCGGCAGGGCAACGACATCGGGCCGCAATATCGCTCCGGCATTTGGTATCACAGCGCCGAACAGAAAGGCATCGCCGAAGCCACGATCAAGCGCGTGGACGCCGCGGGGCTCTACCGCGACCCAATCGTCACCGAGGTCACGCCCGCCAGCGACTTCTGGGTGGCCGAAGCTTATCACCAGGAGTACTTCGTCAAGAATCCGCGCGCCGGTTACTGCGCCTATATCATCGCGCCAAAGGTCGCCAAGTTCCGCAAGCAATACTTCAAGCGGCTGAAGAAATAGCGTCCCTCTACTCTGCGATTCATCCGGGCAAAAGGGATCGCGCGCCGCTGCGCCAGTTAGAATACTGTGGGCGATTCACAGAATCGCCCCTACACACAGCGCCCAGTCGAATTTGTAGGGGCGGCTTATCAGGTCGCCCGCAGTCGCGCGATCGGTGTAGGGGCTACCTATCAGGTCGCCCGCCGACGAAAAAGGGCGGGACAAGTCTAGCCCCTGCAGGTCGTTTATGAAGGTGGCGCCGGCGGACCGACGCAATCTAAATCGGCGACTCGACGCGCACGCCGGGGCCCATCGTCGAGGTCAGCACCATGCGGCGGACGTAGGCGCCCTTCTGCGATTCGGGTTTGGCGCCGCGCACCGTATCGACCAGGGCCTGGAGGTTTTCTTGCAGCTGTTCCTGCGAGAAGCTGGCTTTGCCGAAGGGGATGTGCAGGTTGCCGGTGCGGTCGTTGCGGAATTCGACGCGCCCGGCTTTCAGCTCGCCGATGACGCGCGGGATATCGTCGGGCTGGACGACGGTGCCGGCTTTGGGATTCGGCATCAAGCCGCGCGGACCCAAAATGCGCGCGATGGGACCGACCTTGCGCATCATCGGCGGGGTGGCGATGGTCGCGTCAAAGCCCAGCCAGCCGTCATTGCGAATCTGGTTGATCATCTCGTCCGTGCCAATGATATCGGCGCCGGCCGCCAGCGTCGCCGCTTCCTGGCCTTCTTCGACGAAAGCCAGAATGCGAATCGTCTTGCCCGTGCCATGCGGCAGCATGACCGTCGTCCGGATCTGCTGATCGCTATGGCGCGGATCGATGCCCAGCCGAAAATGCACCTCGATCGTCTCGTCAAACTTGGCTTTGGCGTTCGCCTTCACCAGCCGCAGCGCCTCGTCCATCGGGTAATACTGCTGCCGATCAAAGGTCTGCAGCGCCGCTTTGAATCGCTTTCCCATGCTCATCTCTCCTCGTGGTCATCGGGCTTTCGCGCCCTCCCACAAACTAGGCTCAGTCGCCGCGTCCGGTTATCGCCGGCGCGCCGCGGGTTCAATCGGTAACTTTGACGCCCATCTGGCGGGCGGTGCCTTCCACCTGGCGCATCGCCCCTTCAATGTTGATGGCGTTCATATCGCTCAGCTTGACCTGCGCGATCTCTCGCACCTGGTCGCGATTCAAAACGGCTACAGTCTCCGTCAGCGGGTTGGATGCCGCTTTTTCGATGCCAGCCGCCTTCTTGATCAGGAAGGAGGTCGGCGGGCTCTTCAGCGCGAACTTGAAGGAGCCGTCCATGAAAACGGTGATCTCGGCCGGCACGATTTCACCCATGCGGCTCGAGGTGCGGCCGTTGTATTCCTTGCAGAACTGCATCAGGTTGATGCCGTGCTGGGCCAGCGCCGGTCCAATCGGCGGCGCGGGATTGGCTTTGCCGGCCGGTATCTGCAGCTTGACTATCGCTTTGACTTTCTTCGCCATGATATGCCTCTCTCGCTCTGGCGGGCGGCTCGGCGAGCAGCCCCTACAGGTTTGCGCATGTTCTTTGCGGGCGTTGCAGCGTAACGCCCCTACAGTTTCGCAATTTGGCGGGGTGCTACATTCTCTCCACTTCCATGAAGCTGAGCACGACCGCCGTCTCGCGCCCGAAGAAATCGACCATGACGCGCACCTTCTCGCGCCCGGAATCGATGGACGCCACCGTGCCGGGGAAGTCGTTGAAGGGGCCGCCGACGATGCGCACGCGCTCGCCGATTTTGTAATCGACCTTGACCACGGTGTCTTCGGAATCCATGCGATCCATGATGCGCTTGACCTCTTCCACGCGCAGGGGCGTGGCCTGGATGCCGGCGTCATGATCGGCGCCGACGAAGCCGACCACGCCGGGCGTATTCCGCACCGTGTACCAGGCGTCGTCATCGAGGCGATCGCGGCTCTCGTTATCGTCCCAGACCCAGCGCATCTGCACCATGACGTAACCGGGAAATACGCGCTTCTCGACCGTGCGGCGCTTGCCATCCTTGACTTCAATCTCGTCTTCCGTCGGGATGAGCACATCGTAAATCTGGTCTTGCATGCCCATGGTTTCGATGCGCTGCCGCAAGGCGTGCTCGACCTTTTTCTCATAACCCGAGTAGCAGTGGATGAAGAACCAACTGCGTTCCAGATCGTCTTCGCTTCCGCCCCCGTCTTCCAGCTTGCTGGCCAAGCCGGGTTCAGCGCCGGCGGGCTCGTCAATAACGACGGGATTTGGATCGTAATCGGTCTGTGGGAATGTGTCCGCTCGTTGCTCGCTCATGCTGTCTCTCTGAAACTATTTGGCCGCTCAATCGAGCAGTAGCTGGTTTAGCGCCGAGACGATGATCTCGCCATCAGCGTCTTCAATTGGCGCGAGCGCCGCGCGTACACGACCCACCCAATGGTTTTCCGGTTTTCCCTTAATCCAAGACAACTCTCTCAAGTCTGGCGGCCGGATACCGGCGTCATCCGGAAGCAGCAAAGACACCTTGAGGGGAATCCAAGCCGCGAAATCAAAACCATCCCAACGTGGAGACTTGTCAAAGAACGGTGTTGCCGTAACCTCGGTTATGCCGAAGAATCCTCGTCCGCCAGTCATATAGCAGGGCATGATGTCGCCCGCTTGCACGCGCCTGGCGACGGTCCATCGACTCTCGCGGAAACCAGAGACGCTGCTTCCATGCCTTACGAACTCGCTCCAGCTCTCTTCGGAAAACAGATTGAGCCAATAATTCATTTGCCGTCCCCGAGCCCAAGCGCGCCTCTAGATCGAGCCGCGGCGGATCATGAAAAAGGCGCCGCCGACCATCGCGACAATCACCGCCAGCAGCATCCAAGCCATGCCCGGGTTCAAGCCGATGCGCATGAATTCCGACCAGATCACCGCCAAAATGCCGAGGAATATCGCCGACGCGATCGTGACGTTGATGCACAGGATTGTCAGTCGGCGGGTATCGTGCCGGCTGGGCCAAGCCACCTTGTTCAGCTCCGAACGCACATTGCTGAAGTAGTCGACCGTCATGTAGAGCGGGCGCGTCACGGCGTTGCCCTGCGGCTCGGCTTTGGCGGTCGTTTTGATTTTGCGCGTGCGCCGGCCCGGCGTCGCCTTGCCTTTCTTCTGGGTGAGGGCGCCTCGTGTCTGCTCGTCTACCGCCATTCGCCTTCGCTCCTCTTGCTGGCGCCGGGCTAGCCCGCCCGCCCCTGATAGATAAACACCGCCGCGGAGGACGGTGCTTATGGCTTGCGATACAGGGGCAGAAAGACTCGAACTCTCGACCTACGGTTTTGGAGACCGTCGCTCTACCAACTGAGCTATACCCCTATGCTTTTCGCGCGTCCCAAGCCTACTATACACCAATACGCGGCGCAAATCTACTTCGTTTCTCGATACAGCACATGCTTCCGCAAGTAGGGATCGAATTTGCGCAGCGCCAGCCGCCCCTGCGTATTGCGGCGGCTCTTCTCGGTAATGTAGATATGCCCGCTTTCCGTGCTGCGCATCTTTACCACGATGCGCTGTCCCTTTTTCGCCATGATCTTCTCCTTGCCCCCATCCCCCGGCCCCACAAGGAGGGAAGGGGAGTATCCTTCGCCCTTAAGCCCCTCCCTCTTGATGCGCCGCGCAGACACAGGCGGTCCGGGGAGGGGTTTGGGGCGGGGGTGTAAATGGTTTACAATGCGCCCCTATGTACAGAGCCTCCGATGAGATTTGAACTCATGACCTCGCCCTTACCAAGGGAGCGCTCTACCCCTGAGCTACGGAGGCGTGTCATCGCTCGCCATGCCGCTGCAAGCGCCGATTGCGAAACAAGTGGGCCGGACTGGATTCGAACCAGTGTAGGCTCTCGCCAGCGAATTTACAGTCCGCCCCCTTTAGCCACTCGGGCACCGACCCCAATTGATTCGGCTGTTAAGCCTTAGCCACCACTGGGACTCGAACCCAGAACAACCTGTTTACAAAACAGGCGCTCTGCCAATTGAGCTATGGTGGCGCGACCGCGAAAGTGTATCACGCCGGCAGAGCGCGCTCAAGGCTCGCTTCCCATGACGGGCGGTCATTGTACGACGGCTATCGGCGGGATGTCAAGTGGGGGATGCGGCAGGGATGTGACGACATATCGAGAGCCTTCCTTCAGCGGACTCGATACGGCACTTACCACAGAGGACACCGAGGATACACAGAGTACACAGAGATTTCTGTTTGAAACGCAGAGTTCTCGATTGGCCGGCGCCTGGCGCGTTTTCGGGGTCGCCACTCTCGGCGGCGAAACGCAGCTCGATATCGCGAATGACATCCAGGCCGATGCGGTCCATCCGCGCGAAGGGCGGCGGTTTCACGCGCCCGGACTTGATGCTTCAGGCGCGGTCGATATCCTGGATGCTGGCGACGCGCTGAATTTGCCGCATCATTCTTCCTGCGCGCGCGGGCCAAACTCGTCGAGCAGACGCGACAGAGCGGCATACCGCCGGTCGCGCTCGAGCAGCAGTGCGTCGCGTTCGTCTCGGCTGTAGTCATAGAAACCCGCCAGCGCTTTTGTGCCAAGGCGTCCATCGGCGACGATATCGCGCAGGGCGGTCGGCGCTTCCCAATCGGCGCCCAAGCCGGCCGCGAGCGTCTCAAAAATGCTGGCGTAGACGTCCAGGCCCGCCATATCGGCGATTTGAAAAGGACCATAGAAAGGCAAGCGGAAACCGAAACTGCTGCGCACGACTTCATCGACCGCTTGCGGCGTCGCCAAGCCTTCGGCCACGCAGGCCAGCGCCTCGCGGAAGAGCGCGAATTGAATGCGGTTGGCGACGAAACCGGGCGCGCTGGCGACGGTCGCGGGCTTCTTGCCGATCGCCCGCAGGAAGTCGCTCGCGCGCGCGACGACCGCCGGGTCCGTCCAGGCCGACGGGATGACCTCGACCGCCGGCGTCCACTCTGGCGGATTGAAAAAGTGCAGCCCCAAGAAGCGCTCTTTTCGCTCGACGAAGGCTGCGAGCTCGTCCATCGGCAGCGACGAGGTATTGCTGGCGATAATGGCCCCCGCCCGCGCGTGAGCGTCGCAAGCGGCCAGCACCGCGCCCTTGAGCTCAATCCGCTCTGGCACGGCCTCAAACACAAGATCGGCGGAAGCCACGGCCTGCGCGATATCGTCAGCCGCGCGCGCCGCCCCGGCCGCGTCAATGGCGGCATCTGGCAAGAGACCGGCTTCGACATGCCCGCGGACGCGCCCCGCCAGCTTTTTGAGCGCTCGCCGCGATGCTTCGGGCGTCTCGTCTGCCAAGGCGACCTCCAGCCCAGCCAGCGCGAAACACTCGGCGACGCCCAAGCCCATCGTGCCGGCGCCGATGATGGCCGCGCGCTGCGGCATTGCAATCTCGCTCATTGGGGCTCCTATGCGCCGGCGAATCAGCCCGCAGAAACGCAAAGGCGACCCCTGGGGGCCGCCCGCGAAATAATCATAAATTCCGATTGCCGATTGCCGGAGGCTACGCGAACAGGCGGACGGAAGGCCAACGACTGGCGCCCTCCGCCCTTAGAACGCGTTGCGAGATTCAACCGACCGAAATGCCTAGCGCCGGCCCACTACCAAGAGTTTTTCCTGGCTAAGCGACTGCGCCTCATAGGACCAGGCTTGCATCCGCGCGGCCTTCGTCTGCGCGGCGACCACCGTGCCGCAGCCCAGGCTGGCGTTTTGCAGGCAGCGCAGCACGTCCTGGCCCGGCGCCGTGGTCGTCAGGATGACCTGCGTGCGCTCGGCGTAGGAGGCGTACCGCTCAACCTCATGCTCAGTCGCCATGCCCTCGAAATAGAGCGCGCCGCCATCGCCTTCCATGAACATGCGCGCCTTGGAAATGGCGGTGCGTTCGCGATAGGCCTGCTGCATCTGCCGCTCGCTCGTCACGATGACGCTCCATTGCGGCTGATTGCGCAGACGCTGAAGCTCCGCCTGCGTTGCGCGCAAGGCCTGGTCGGTCGCCACGAGTTGTTTGTTGCGCTGCGACAGCGCCTGCAAAGTATGTCCCCAGCGCTGCTTCATCTGATCTTTGGCATGACTCAGCATGACGATTTTGCCGCCGGCCGCGTCAAGCTGCTGCTCGCTGGCTTCCAGCTTGCGGCCAATGCGGTCGACTTCCGCCGCCGCCCGTTCCAGCGCGTTGCCGCTCGCGACGAGTTGCACGCGCGCGTTGTCGAGCGCGTTTCGCGTCCTGCCAAGCTCGTATTGGCTGGCAGCCAATGCCTCGTGCGCCGCGGAAAGCTCGCTCGTCAGGTTCTTCACGCCGCCAAACACCAAGACAGCGATGATGGCGAAGGCGATCAGCAAGCCGAGAAGTCGCGACCAAAAGGGTGACCTTCTTCCTATACGCTTCATATCGACCTCCAATAAATTTGCTTTTCTGCCGATTGCGCCGACCCCCTCCGGGTCGGTTTACAGCGCTACGCCATTAGTCTATCGCACTTGTCGGGATAATGCCAACATTTGATCCCTTTCGAATTGCCAATTTGACTTCGCCGATGGCTTTGGTCACTTCGATATCGCGCGGGCAGGCGGGCGTGCAGTTAAAAATCGTGCGGCAGCGCCAGACGCCATTGGGCTCGCTGAGGATATCCAGGCGGTCTTTCCCGGCTTGATCGCGCGTATCGAAGATGAAGCGATGCGCGCCGACGATAGCGGCGGGACCCACGTATTGCTCGTTCGCCCAGAAGCTCGGGCAGGCGGTCGTGCAGCACGCGCAGAGGATGCACTTGGTGCTGTCGTCGAATTGCTCGCGGTCCGCCTGCGTCTGGAGGCGTTCGCGCCCGTCGGCCGGCGTCGGCTCGTCATTGACGAAGAAGGGCATCACCCGCTTGTAATGATCGAAGAAGGGTTCCATGTCGACGATGAGGTCTTTGATCACCGGCAGCCCCAAAATCGGCTCCACCTGGATTTTCTGGCCGACATCGCGCACGAGTATCTTGCAAGCCAGCCGGTTGACGCCGTTGATGCGCATGGCATCGGAGCCACAGACGCCGTGCGCGCAAGAACGCCGCAGCGAGAGCGTGCCGTCCTGCTCCCATTTGATGCGGTGCAGCATTTCCAGCACGCGGTCGGTCGGGTCGACATCCTGCAATACGAATTCTTGCCAGTAGGGCTTTTCCTTGCCGGGCAGGTCCGGGTTGCGCCGTCTGATTTTGAAAGTGACTTCCATTCGTTCACATCCAGTCTACAGGCGGATCGACAAGACGAGCGTCACAACATAGATAGAGACCGCGACGCATGCCGCCAACATGATGCGGTCTTCTTTCGACAAGGCTTTTAAGAAGCCCTCAAACTTGACAATTTCGATCAGCAGCGCGCCCGCCACCTTTATGAGGCAAAGGTGAAGCAGCAAATAGACGTACTGCACGCGCAGGAAAAAGTAGCGGACAAGCAAGCCAATGAAGCGAAGCATCAAGCGCAAGGTCTTCAATTGCAGTTTGACGTATCTCGCGAAAGCGCTATCCATCATGTCAATCTGCTCAGCAGTCGCCTGTTCAGATTCTTCGCAACCGGGCACTGGCGGATGCTCCCATTTTAGCGCAGTTTTATCGGTTTTGCGGGCGATTATCAGAATCGACCCTACAATTTTCGCCATGCGCGGGCGCTAGTAGACGCGCTCTATCGGGCGGAACTTCTGCTGATCCTCGGGCAGGCCCGCCGCGACTTCCGCCTCCCAGAGCGATAGATCCACCGCCTTATCGAAGTGGACGTCATGCGATGGATCGCTCAAGTCGCCCTTCTGCGAAATCAGCGAATGCGCCAGCCAGTTTTCGTCATCGCGCCCCTTGAAGTCTTCGCGGCTGTGCGCCCCGCGGCTCTCCTTGCGCTCGATCGCCGTCCGCGCGGTCGCGTCCGCCAGGTCCAGCAGGCAGCCGAATTCCCAAGCTTCCATCATGTCCGTATTGAAGACGCGCCCCTTGTCATCGATATGCAGGTCTTTGTAGAAGCGCTCGCGCAATGCCGCCAGGTCGTCGATGCCCTGGCGCAGGGTCTCCTCGGTGCGGAAGACGCCGACATTGTCCATCATCGTCGCCTGCATTTTGGCGCGCAATTCGCCCGGGCGCGACTTGCCGGCGCTGCTGCGAATCCGCTCGAACTCGGCTTCGATCTCGGCGCCGGCGTCTTTGGGCAGCGGGGCCCAATCCGCCGCTTTGACAAATTCCGCCACTTTCATGCCGCCGCGCCGCCCGAAGACGACCAGGTCCACCAGCGAATTCGTGCCCAGGCGATTGGCGCCATGCACGCTGACGCATGCGGTCTCACCGGCCGCGAAAGCGCCCGGCATCACCGCGCCGGCGGCGTCGATGACGACCTCGGCGTCGATATTGGTGGGGATGCCGCCCATGGCGTAATGCGCGGTCGGCTGCACCGGCATCGGCTCGTGGACGGGGTCGACCCCCAGATAAGTGCGGCAGAAATCGAGGATATCGGGCAGCTTGCGCTCGACCGTGCTTTCGTCGATGAAATCGGCGCGATCGCGCCCTTCTTCGGCAAAATAACGATTGACCGTCTGCGGGCGGACGTCGAGGTGCATATAACCGCGATTCTTGATGCTGCGGCCGGCGCGCGTCTCCAGGTAGATCGCGCGGCTGACCACATCGCGGCTGGCCAGGTCTTTGGCGCTGGGGGCGTAACGCTCCATGAAGCGCTCGCCCACGCTGTTGATAAGCACGCCGCCCTCGCCGCGCACGCCTTCGGTGATCAGGATGCCCATGCGATAGATGCCGGTGGGATGAAACTGGAAGAATTCCATATCTTGCAGCGGAACGCCCCGGCGCAGGGCGATCGCCGCGCCATCGCCGGTCAGGGCATGGGCGTTGCTCGTCACCGACCAGCAGCGCCCCCAGCCGCCAGTGGCGAAGAAGCTGGCTTTGCCGTGAAAAATGTGAAACTCGCCCGTGCCCAGCTCAATGGCGACGACGCCGGCGACCGCGCCATCGACCACGATCATATCCACCGCGTGAAATTCGTCAAAGAAGTTGACTTCGTTCTTGATGCACTGCTGATAGAGCGTTTGCAGGATCATGTGCCCGGTGCGGTCGGCCGCGTGGCAAGCGCGCCGCACGAGCTCTTCGCCGAAGTTGCGCGTATGCCCGCCGAAGCGCCGCTGACTGATGCGCTTGGCTGAGGTGCGGTCGAAAGGCAAGCCCATGTGCTCCAGTTCGATGACGGCGTCGACGGCGTTCTCCGCCAGGATCTTCGCGGCGTGCTGGTCGGCCAGGTAATCGCCGCCCTTGACCGTGTCGTAGGTGTGGTAGATGGGCTTGTCTTCGTCGAGGTTGCCCAAGGCCGCGCCAATGCCGCCCTGCGCCGCGCCGGTATGACTGCGGGTCGGGTAGAGCTTGCTTACCACGGCGACATCGGCGCCGGCTTTGCTGGCATAGAGCGCCGCCATGAGGCCCGCGCCGCCCGCCCCGATGATAATCGCGTCATGCTTGTGAATTTGCATTCAGCCCCTGCCTGGCGAGCGATTCAGCCATCGCCCCCCGTTTCTGTTGCGAATCTTTTGGACGGGCGTTACAGCGTAACGCCCCTACAGTTTTGCGTTTTTATAGCGACATGTAGGGGCGATTCTGTGAATCGCCCACAACGCATTCTTTTGGCACATTAAGCGCGCGAACGCTATTGCTTAGGCAACTGCGCAGTCGCGAGCATATTCTATTCCTCGCCTAGAAACGCTTCCAATTCCGGCGGCAGCTCTTCGCCGCGCAGTTCGTACATTTCGGCCGTCGCCGCCATCGCCTCGTCGATGATGTCTTTTTCCAGCGGAACCAGCAGCGCCGCCGCCCCGACCGCCAGCAGAATCGCCGCCATCAGCGTGCAAAGGGCGACCGCCGTCCGCCGCGCGAAATCGCTGCCGCTGGCGTAATCCGTCAGCACGTAGCGCAAGCCGTTGAAGCCGTGGATCGTGACCAGCACGAGCAGGAAAAGATCATAAACGCGCCAGACGAAGAGTCCGCCCGCGGCGTACGACCAGCGGTGATAGACGAACTCGACCGCGGTTGGCACGGCGCCGATCGTGCCGTTCCTCGCCATCGTGCCCGCCACTTCCTGCGCGGCCGTGATATCGAAGACGCCCTGCACGACATGCATCAGCGCCAGATGGCCGAAGACCAGGGGCAGGATCAGGATGCCGCTGAGGCGCATGAAACCCCACCAGAAGCGTTCGATTGCGCTGGCCTGCGGAACCGGGCTTCGCTGGGGCGCGTCGCCGCTGATGAGGCTGTAGGCGGCCGCCAGCACGATCGCCGCCGCCAGCACGCCAACGAAGCCGGCGATGAAGGGCAGCTGTTCCAGCATCGAAAAGACGACGACATCCAGCATTTTGTCGCCGGCGATCGCGGCTTCGGCCACGTAAAAGTCGACCACGTGCGAAAGCATGCCCAGGAAGACCGGCGCCAGCACGAGCAGGGTCAAAACAAGCACGGCGACCGCCGCCTGCGCTTGATGCCGCCAGAGCTCGGGCTTGTAATCGAAGATCACGATGCGGATGCCGTTGAAAGCGTGATAGACGACCGCGAACACCAGCCCAAATTCGCCTATCGTGAAGAGCGGCGACTGATACGCGGCGATGGCTTTGACGTATAAATCGGGATAAAAGACGGCCCAGGAGGTGTCGATCACATGCAGCGCCAGGAAGAGCACGACGCCGACGCCGGTGAGGCGATGCAGCACCCAGCTCCATTGCCCGATCGCGCCGCGATAACGCAGGGTCTCCCGTACTGTTAGCGCTAGAGAAGTCAAGCGATTCCCTTTCTGAACCCGGCTGGTCGGCTGAAAGTCGCCGCTAAGTATACCACGCGCGCGCCAGCTGTGAAAGTTGCAGCGTCGGCGCGAAAGCCAATGTTGACTGTCGCCGAAATCGGAGTAAGCTGAATTGGTTTATTGAAGGGGGTGGCCGCATGGACGACTTTGCCACGATCATTGCGGGGCTGGATGGACTCAGCCTCGTCATCGGCGCGATTATTGGTCTGCTGGCCGGCGTCGGCTTGCTGATGCTGACGCGCTACAGCATGAAACGGTCGTTTGACGAGGCGCTGGCGGCGCAGAAAGACGGCTTCGACAGCGCCTTGAGCGAGATGAAAGCCTCGTTCAGCAGCTTGTCGTCGGAAGCCTTGACCAAGAACCAGCAGGAATTCCTGACCTTGGCCGACCGCGAACTGGGCAAGAAAACCGAGCAGCACGCGACCGAGCTGGAGAGCAAGAAGGAGCTCATCGACCAGAGCCTCGATTCCATGTCGAAGTCGATGAGCGAAACCTTGAACACGGTGCCGCTTAACCTTGAGAGGAACGAGAACCGCGTGACGGAAGTCTTGGACAAATCGACCAAAGACCTCAAAGAGTCCAATCAGAATTACCTGACGCAGCTAAGCGAAAAAGCGGAGACGCAGACCGAGAAGCACAACAAGGAACTCGAATCGAAGAAGGAATTGATTGATCAGCGCCTGACCAACATGGATGCCAAACTGGGCAAGGTCGAACAGCTGGTGCAAGAGTTGCAGACCGACCGCAAGGAACAGTACGGGGCGCTGGGGCAGCAACTTCAAGACTTGACGGCGACGACCTCGTCGCTGCAAAAGGCGCTGGCGGACAATCGCGCGCGCGGACAATGGGGCGAGCGCATGGCGGAGGATTTGCTTAGCTTCATGGGCTTGGTGGAGGGCGTGAACTATGTCAAACAAGAGTTGACGGGCGACGGCTCGCGACCAGACTTTACCTTCCTTTTTGCCAATCAGAAATCGCTGAACATGGACGCGAAGTTTCCCTTGGACAATTACTTGCGCTACATAGAGGCGGACAATGAAGCTGAAAGAAAAGAATTCAGCCAGAAATTCCTGCGCGATGTATCTCAGCGCGTGTCGGAAATTCAGAAGCGCGGTTATATCGCGGCGGAAACGCTGGATTGTGTACTGATCTTCATCCCCAATGAGCAGATTTACCGCTTTATTTTTGAACAAGACCAAACCATCATCGAAGACGCGCTGCGGCACAAGGTCATCATCTGTTCGCCGCTGACTCTCTACATTGTGCTGGCCGTCATCAGACAAGCCGCTCAGAATTTCAATATTGAGCAACGATCACGGGAGATAATCGAAGTTGTCGACGATATTCGCATCGAGTGGACAAAATACACGGATCAAATGGACAAGCTGGAACGACGATTCAAGGGGATGAATGATGACTTTCACACCTTGACCGGCACGCGAACCCGGCAATTGGATCGCAAGTTCGTAAAGATAGATTGCGTAATCAAGAGTAACGATCTGCAGTACAGTGGCGAACCCAGCACGGCCAGATTCCTTGATACGAAAAGCGGCGCCAACGACGAGCTGCCCTTCTAGCCCCGCGCGACCGCCCGCCGCTCCGACACCAGCTCCATCAGCGTATTCGCGATCAGCTCCGGGTTGTGGCGGATGGTGTCCTGCTTCTGCCAGAGCGCCCGCTTGCCCGATTGCGTATCGGCCACATCGGCCAGCACGGGCCGCACGTTCATCGTCAGGATGTTGTGAAACTCGTGCGAGGTCGGCAGCAGCACGTCGACCTTCTCGCGCTTGTACAGGTCCATCAGCTCGTCGCTGGGGTGTGATGAGTTGAGCACGACATAATCGAGCACGCCGATGCCCAGATAAGAAATCACCTGCTGGACGTGGTCGGAGAGGGTGTAGTCGTCCGTCTGCCCGGGCTGCGTGGTGGTGTTGCAGACGTAGACTTTCACGGCTTTGGAATCGCGAATCGCCTGCGATATCCCCTTGAAAGCCAGGCAGGCGATGACGGTCGTGAAGAGGCTGCCGGGCCCAATCGTGATCAGGTCGGCCTCCAGGATCGCGTCAATGGCGGGCGGATAGGCGGTGGCTTCAGGGTTCTGCACGAAGATGCGTTTGATCGCCGCTTTATCCAGCTGGCGCACGTTGAATTCCTGCTCGACGATCGTGCCATCGACCAGCTCGGCGCAGATATGCGTGTTCTCTTCGGTCACCGGATAGATGCGCGCGCGCGCGTCGAGGAAGTCGCTAAGCTGTTCGATCGCCATGACGAAGCTGCCGGACATCTGCGTCAAGGCGGCGATGAAGAGGTTGCCAAAAGCCATGCCATCCAGCTTGGGGTCGCCTGGCGCGGCGATCCGATGCTGCATCAAGCGCGTCAGCAGCGAGTCGTCATCCAGCGCGAGGGTGGCCAGGGCGTTGCGGATATCGCCCGGGGCCGGGATCTGGGCGAATTCGCGGACGATGCCGGTGCTGCGTCCAGTGTCGGTCACCGCGATGATGCCGGTCAAATCTTCGGTGTGGCGTTGCATGCCGAGCATGATCTGCACCGCGCCCAAGCCGCCGCCAATGGATACGACCTTGAATCCGCTCTGTCTCATTGCGCTCTCGACTGCTCCGCGATTGATAGCTAAGTATAGCGCAGAATCTAATTCGCGATATTTGGCGGCGCTATCGAAATGGAGCGCGCGATACTGCGCCAATCGGGCCCGCGCGATGGTCGCGCAGTCGATGCGCCGACTGGAAATTCCGCCAGCTTATGCCATCATTGGCCATCGTCAGCGTCCGCCCTTTCCCGAGAGAGTTTCATGCCGCGCAGCGCCCCTGAGAAGATGTTTTTCGCCCTTATCCTGCTCGGTTATTTGCTCGCCGGCGCGCTCTACGCCATAGTCACGCCGGCCTGGCAAGCGCCTGACGAGCCCGCCCATTACAACTATATCCGGCAGATCGCCGAAGCCGGCTGCTGCCCGCGCATCGAGAGCGGCGACTGGCAAAGCGATTATCTGTCACAATTGACCAGCAGCAAGTTCGCGCCCGAGCGTCTTGACCAGCTTGATACGATTCAATACGAAGATCATCAGCCGCCGCTCTACTATCTGCCCGCGTCGGTCGTCTACAAGCTGAGCGCGGGCGATCTGTTCGCGCTGCGGCTCTTCTCGGTGGCGCTTGGCGCGGGGGTCGTCGGCCTGAGCTATGGAATCAGCCGCCTGGTCTTCCCGGAAAAGCCCCAAGTCGCGCTCGGCGTGATGGCGCTGGTCGCTTTCCTGCCGCAGCATCTTGGCATGATGGCGGCGGTCAACAACGACGCCTTGGCCGAGCTTCTCGTCGGCGTGGCGCTGCTCTGGATTTTGCGCTACCTGCGGTCGGATTCGGTCCCGCCCTGGCAGTTAGGCTTGATCGCCGGCTTTGCGCTCTTGAGCAAGCTGACCATCTATTTTCTGCTTCCGATCACTGCGCTGGCGATCTGGCTGAAGTGGCGGCGCGCAAACCGGCCGGCGGCGGCCTTTATTCGCGCGATCGCCCTGTTCGCGCTGGTTGCGGGTTTGCTCGGCAGTTCATGGTGGCTGCGCAATATCGCCGTCTACGGCTTCCCCGATTTTCTCGGCTTGGGCGCGCATGACGCCGTCGTCTTCGATCAGCCGCGCACGGCAGATTATGTCGCCCAGCATGGATTCGCCACTTACATAACTCAGTTGTCCAGCACGTCCTTCAAGAGCTTTTGGGGGCAGTTCGGCTGGATGGCGCTTCCGCTGGATGGCGTCTTTGGCGGCTGGATCTACCGCGGCTTTCTGCTGCTCGTCATCGCCGGCGTGAGCGGGCTGCTCTTCGCTTTTCGCGCTGGCTTCAAGGTGGAGCAAGCGCAATCGAGAGCCTGCTGGCGCCGCGACTTCTCCATTCTGCTGGTGGCGACCCTGCTGCTGGTGGCGCTGCAGTTCGTTTATTACAACCTCGAGTTTCAGCAATGGCAAGGGCGTTACCTCTACCCTGCGCTGATTCCAATTGCCCTGGCGCTGGTTGCCGGCATTGATTTCTGGCGCGCGAGCTTGTTCGGACGCTGGGGAGCGCTGCAATGGCTGACGCCGCTGACGATGAGCTGCCTGTTCGCGCTGGATGTTTATCTGCTGTTTTGGGTGATCGCGCCGGGCTTAAGTCCGACGTAGGAATCGATTCGCCAAGTCACAATGTGGCGTGTACGGACGACCCAATGGCTCGCCCCTACGATTTCACTCGGTGTTCTGATTTTCGACTTTACGCGCCACGATTCAAGAGATTACTTGCTGACGCGGGTGACGTAGGCTTCTTCTTCGAGATTGATCTTCACGACATCGCCGACATTGATGAACATGGGCGCGCTGACCTCGAAGCCGCTCTCCAGCGTGATCTTCTTGGTCGGGCTGTTGGCGGTGTCGCCGGCGACAGCCGCTTCCACCGCGATCACCTCGTATTCCATCGTCTTGGGCAATTCGTAATCGATGATCTCGCCCTCGTAACTCAGCAGCTTGATCGCCATGCTGTCTTTGATGAATTTGAGATCGTCGGCGAATATCGCGCGGTTCAGCTGCGGCTGATCGTAAGTCTCGGTGTTCATGAAAGTGACGAAGTCGTCATCGGCGTAAAGATACTCGACCGTGTTGGCTTCCACGCGGACGTCTTCGACGCGCTCGCCCGAGTTGTAGGTCATCTCAATCGTGGAGCCGCTGCGCAGGTCGCGCACGGTGACGCGGATGGTGGCTTTGCCGCGCCCGGGCTTGTGATGGCGATACTCCAGCACGCGATAGAGATTGCCCTTTTCGGTGAAGGTGGTGCCCTTGCGCAGTTGATTGACGTCAATCATCGCCGGTGATTCCTCGATTGTCACGCTTGCCTTCGACCGCGCCAGTATAACCGACGCCGCCCGCGCCGCGTAGCCTACGATTCCAGCAGCGCGACCGCCTCGACCTCGATCAGCGCGCCGATGGGCAAGCCGCCGGCCTGCACCGTCGTCCGCGCCGGCGGGTCATGCGGGAAGAATTCGCTGTAGACGGCGTTGAAAGCGGCGAAGTCGTTGATGTCCGCCAGGAAGACGGTCGTCTTGATTACTTTGTCGAGCCCGCTGCCGGCCGCTTCCAGCACGCCGCGGATATTGTTCATGACCTGGTCGGTCTGATCCTCGATGCCGCCCTCGCGCAGATTGGACGTACCGGGAATCAGGGGGATCTGCCCGGCGGTGAAGACGAATCCGTTGGCGATGATGCCCTGAGAATAGGCGCCGACGGCCGCGGGCGCGTTCTCGGTGGAGATGACTTGTTTTGGCATGGGCTTGGTCCTATAAGATTGATAACGATTAAATGGGCATTGTGGTATCTTTGAGACGAGTGTCAAGGGGAAGGATAATCTGATGGATCCCATTGAGCGCCGGGCGCCGGCCAAGGTCATAGAAGAGGATGGCGGACCCGCGCCTGAACTGGACGATGACGAGCCGACGACGGAACAACTCATTGAAACGCTGCGGGAGAGTCTTGAAGACGTGAAAGCGGGTCGGACGCGGCCAGCGCGTGAACTCTTGCGCGAACTCCGCGAAATCGTTGCAGAAGATGCCGACTCGCGTTGAATCTTCAGAGGCCTTTGACAGGCAATCCAAAAGACTTTCTCGTCGATTTCCTTCGTTAGAGGCTGAAGTTTAGCGGCTAATCGCGCAACTTGAGCAGGATGCGCGGCCAGGCGCCAAGTTGTCTGGCTTGGGTTACCTAGTCTATAAAACCCGCCTGCCGAATCGGTCGGCTCGGCGCGGCAAGAGCGGCGGATTCCGCACTTACTACTGGGTGAAAGAGCGAAATCTCTTCGTTCTAGTGGCCAGTTGCTCCTAGACAGAACACGAAGGATTTATTGAGTCCGAACTTGGTCGAATGATCGGGGACTCTAAACAGGCCCCGGCCGCAAAATCTAGAAACTATTTGCTAGCCCCCGCCGCCCATGACAGCGCTTGAACTTAAGCCCGCTGCCGCAGGGGCAGGGGTCATTGCGGCCAGCCGCGGCGAAAGCCCGCTCCAGCTCGGCGTCGTAGCGCGCCAGCTCCAGCATCACATTGGCTGGCGGACGCCGCCCCGCCAACTCAGCCGCCATGAAGTTCATCGTCGGGCGGACGTGATTGAAAAAGGCGCGATAGCCGGCGCAAAGATAATTCAGCCCGGGCTCGCCAGCGGGCGTCGATATGAAGCGATTCTTGGGGCAGCCGCCGTTGCAGACGAACTTGACCTCGCAATCCAGGCAGTATTGCGGCAGCGTGTCGCGCTTGTCCTGCCCGAACTTGACCTGCTCGTCCATGACAACGATCTCGCTGAGCGGCACGTCCATGATATTGCCCAGCTTATAATCGGGCTCGACATAATGATCGCAAGAGAAGACGTCGCCATTGTGCTCCATCGCCAGCGCCAGCCCGCAGGTCTCGTCGAAGATGCAGAGCCCGGGCGGCGCCCCGGTCCAGGCGGCCAGCGCGATATCGAAGATCTGCACGAAGACGCGCCCGACATCGCGGCGCACCCATTCTTCGTACATGTCGATGAGGAATTGGCCGTAGCCCTCCGCCGAAATTGAGCGCTCGGTGACCTGGTCGCCCTCTTGATAGCCGGTGTCGTTGTCGCGCTCGACGATGGGGATGAACTGCATGAAAGCCGTGCCGACCTCATCGCGCAGGAACTCGTAGACGCGCGCCCCCTGCCCTTCGTTGGCGGCGTGCACGGTCGTCAGGATGTTGTATTCGGCCTCGTGTTTCTGCAGCAGGCGGATGCCGCGCATCACTTTGTCGAAGGTGGGGTTGCCGCCCTTGTCCACGCGATAGAAATCGTGCACGTCGCGCGGGCCATCGAGGCTGACCCCCAGCAGGAAATCGTTCGCGGCGAAGAATTCGCACCAGTCGTCATCCAGCGTGACGGCGTTCGTCTGCAGCGCGTTGGTGATTCGCATGCCGGGTCGTTTGTGCTTCTGCTGATAGCGAACGGCTTGGCGGAAGAAGTCCAGCCCCATCAAGGTCGGCTCGCCGCCCTGCCAGGCGAAGTTGATGTCGTTCACCGGCTGCGCCGCGATGTATTGGCGGATGTATTCCTCGAGCAGATTGTCCGACATGCGAAATTTGCTGCCGGGGTAGAGCGCTTCTTTGGAGAGGAAATAGCAGTATTTGCAGTCGAGGTTGCAGATCGCGCCTCGCGGCTTGGTCATGAGGTGGAAGGCGGTGGGTTGGGTCGCGGTCGCTTGCATGGTGGGGAGTATAGCGGATTTTGCCACAGAGGCACAGAGGCGCAGAGAAACGCGGAGATTAACCCCCCCTCGGTCCCCCCGACGAGTCAGGGGGAAGCGAATCTGACTGTAGAGGGGCTAGACCGCCTCACTTCTGGACTATGCAGCTAGCTGTAGGGGCGTTACGCTGTAACGCCGGTTTGCAGCGCTCGCGAACAAGAGAGAGGCTACACGGCGAGTCGTCCGAGCGCTGGAGCCTTAAGCGGTTCAGGTGACTCTATGCTAGAATTTATATCGGGCTTGGAAGGCGTTTTGAGGAAGTCAGGCATGGAATTGACAAACGCGATAAAGAAGATCTCCAGGCAGGTCGAAAGCCAACGAATGCTCATGAACTCGGAGCAGGCGACAATTCTGGTATCTGTCCTGCCGTTTATCCGCGCCTTGGGCTACGACACGCAGAATCTGGCAGAGGTTCGCCCTGAGTTCAGCGCCGATGCCAAGACCACTGGCGGTGAAAAGGTAGACTACGCGATAATGCGCCGGGGCAAGCCGATAATCTTTATTGAAGCCAAAGCGGCCAACATCGCGCTAAACGAGAATCACTGGAAGCAGCTGCACCATTATTTCAACGCCGAAGATGTGCGCATTGGTATTCTTACGAATGGGCTGGTGTTTCGTTTCTATACCGACCTCAAGAAAAGCAACATCATGGACAAGCAGCCATTTATGTCGATTGACATGCTTAACTTGGAAGAGATGTTGGTCAATGATTTGGACGTATTCACAAAGTCTGGCTTTAACGCCGACAAGATTATGGCCAGCGCGCAGAAGCGACTAATCGCGCGCTCGCTGCGGCAGGAAATGAAGAACCCTTCTGATGAATTAGTACGTCTGTTTGCTCGACAGGTTCATTCGGGTCGACTTCGTGAATCAGATCTGAAGCGATACGCTTCACTCTTGAACGCGGCTTGGCGCGACTTGATAGATTATGAGGTCGCGGATCGCATCCAGGCCCATGATAAAGACGCCGCACACGAAGTTGTCCAACCTGCAGGAGAGCCAGATGCCGCTCAAAGCCGGCAAGTATCTGAAGACGAAATTTCAAGAACGTCCGTAGCCATACCTGTATTTATTGAATACCGCCCACGTGGTTCAGATCAGACGCATGTTTTGAGAGGAATTCTGCATCTGTCCGACAACATCGGCAGACACCAAGATATAATTGAGTATGAGGGTACGATTATGTCTCCGTCTCAGGCCGCCGGACGTGCGATTCGGTCGGTCAACCCTAAAGCTTCAGATCCTAACGGCTGGACATTTTGGAAGTTTGTCAATCGCAGTACAGGCAGAGATGACGATATTAATCTCTTAATCACAGACGACGAACTTCGCCGGCGACTTATGAGGCAAAGTAGGCAGACGAGTGGGGCTTTGACTGAGCAAGGGACTGCACCACAGGATCTTACTTCGGGTAGAGACGAATTAGATCTTGCAGAGAGAAATCTGTCGGCAACTAGCGCAGTTCATTCGCGGTCACCAATGCCCGTAATCTCGGATCCTAGAAGGTCCGAACCCAGGTTAATTCATGACAATTCATATCCAGCACGCCGGCTGTATGAGTGGGGCATAAAGACAGCAAAAGGATTCATTAAGAATCGAAGAGGTTCTGTGAAAATCTATGACGCGGCGGGCGAGAAACACTTTTGGGTTGAAGACGAAAGAATTCTTGACGGCACATGTTATCTAGAAATGGATATCGAAATATCCACAAGCCATCGCGTCGAAAACGACTATCCGCCGCCAGCGAAAAGACTTGTCAACGTCATTCCTGATTATGATCGCTTTGACTTTAAGTATGAGTTTCGGGGAAGAGGGCGATACGTTGTAACCGGAATACTTTAGCGAGATTGAACAACTCTGCGCCCTCCACGCCCTCTCTATTCCAAACCAAACCCCTACCGCAACTTCGCCATCACACTATTCGTGACCTTCGCGCCTCTGCGGACAAAACCCCTCTGCGCCTCCGCGCCTCTGTGGCAGAATGTTTTATCCCATCCCTCTGCGTTCTCTGTGTTCTCGCTGTACTCGGTGGTAAAAGTCCCTGCCGCGGCTTCGCCATCACACACCGAACCCCGCCGAGAATTTGCTTGACAACGCCCACTAGATGAAAGAAACTGAATAGCAAGACTCGTCAAGCAAAGCACATTAAGGAATCACCGGTGGCTGCTCAAACAAATGCGGAAGACAGCTTCGTCCTTGATACAGTAAACAGGCAGGTCGCACAGATTGCCAAGCTGGAGGCCAGCCAGGAACACGTCGCCACCAAAGCAGACGTTGAAGCGCTGCGAGCTGAGATGGAAAAGCTTAAATCAGACCTGACTTGGCGTATCGTCATCGCAGTGAGTATTATGACAGCCATCTTTGCCGCGATTGTCAGACTGCCGGCTTGGGTCCCCTAGTCACCGCAACTTCGCCATCACACTATTCGTGACCTTCGCGCCTCTGCGGACAAAACCCCTCTGCGCCCTCCGCGCCTCTGTGGCAGAATGTTTTATCCCATCCCTCTGCGTTCTCGGTGTACTCGCTGTACTCGGTGGTAAAAGTCCCCCTACCGCAGCTTCGCCATCACGCTCCGCAGCCCCACCGGCAGCTCACTCGTAAACCCCATCCGCTCCCCACTCGCGGGAAGATCAAACGCCAGCTCATGCGCGTGCAGAAACTGCCGCTTCATCTTCACCCGCTGCTTCTTGAAGCCGTAGACCGCGTCCCCAACGACCGGGCAGCCGATGAAGGCCGCATGAACGCGAATCTGATGCGTTCGCCCGGTCAGCAGCTTTAGCTTGACCAGCGCCCGATCGCCCTGAAAATCGTCATCCAGCACTTGAAATTCCGTCTGCGCGGGCCGGCCATCGCGCCGAACCGCCATCCGTTTGCGCTGCTTCGGATCCCGCCCGATTGGCGCGTCTACGATGCCCGTATTCGACGCCGGTCGCCGCTCCAGCAGCGCCAGGTACGCCTTGTCCACAATACGCGCTTGAAACTGCGCCATCAAAGCCAGCAGCGCCGCCTTGTTCCTGCCGCAGACCAGCAAGCCGCTTGTGCCGCGATCCAGCCGATGGGCGATGCCAAGCCGCTCGCCGACTTCCGGGTCGTCCAGCATATCCGCCAGCTCCGGGTAGCGCGAAAGCAGGGCATTGACCAGCGTGCCGGTTTCGTTGCCCGGTCCAGGCTGAACCGCCATGCCCGCCTGCTTGTCAATGACGGCCAGCTGCTCGTCTTCGTAGACGATATCGAGGGGGATGTTTTCCGGCTCGATCGCTGATTCTTCAGCCGGCAGGAGGCGCACGGTTATGCGTTCGCCGCCCTTGAGTTTGTAGCCGGTCTTCCGCGCCGCGCCATCGACCGAAACGCAGCCATCGCGGATCAAGCGCTGGACTTGCGCGCGCGAGAAGCCGCGCAATTTGCCCAGCAGGAAAATATCGAGCCGCTGAGTGGGCGTATGCGCGACGAGGGTCAGTGCGTCGTCTGGCATGGGTAGTTGCCGAGCAGCAATTCGCCCTGGCGCTGCTCGACGCGCTCGTCGTCGTTCATGCGCAGCACAACGACTGTCGCCCGGCCTTCGGGAGTCTTTCCAGAAAGCCAGCCGTCAGAGTTGAGTAGAAAATGATTGTTCCAAACCTGCTGGCGGGGGTTGAAGAGCCTTGTCGCGGCGCCGGTTTGCGGGTCTATCATGGCGACTTCTGGTCCCTTATATTGATTGCAGTCGGCGCAAGCAAGGCACAGATTGTCGAGCAGAGCGCCACCGCCGTGTCTGATTGGGATGATGTGATCAATCTGGAAGACGGCCGGCTCTCGGCCATCGCCAATTCGGCAATACTCACAGCATCGCCCCGCTCTTTCGAATACATCGAGGCGCTGCTGCCGCGTTGGTCTCACGAAGGCAGACCTTTCATCCGCAACTCGGTCTTGATTTTCAGCTTCGTCATCATTCGATTCGCGCGCATGTAATCATTCAACTCGTGCCGTTCTTCACAAGTCAGCTCAGCCTCGCGGTTTTGATACAGCAGGTATCCTATTCGCTCTTGCATCTCATCCGTAAACTTGAAGGCGAGCAGCTCCTCTGTCGTGGGGTCAGAGGCCAAAAAATCGGATACTACACAAAACACATCGCATTTCGAGTCTTGCTTCATGGCAGCATCTCCCTTTCCTCCATCCCATTATAACGCGTATCGCAGCGACAATCACCCGGACGAGTTCACACCGTCCCCAACGCGGCGCTCAGAAGCGCGGCGATCGTGCCCGCGACCGCAATCGCCAGCAGCAGAATCAGCGCCATGCGGATCAGCTTGCGCAAAGCCCGCCGCTCGGCCGCCGTCCACCCGCGCCTGCTCTCAGAGTCGTCCCGCGTCATCATCCCGCCACATCCCTCTGCCGCTTCGATTAAACCACACTCCCGCCACTCGCAACAAGCCGCGCCCATGCGCCCGCGACGAGCTTTCGTTGTACGACAGCCGAGAAAGTAAGCTATACTCGGCAGCCATGTGGAAAGCGCAGATATGAAGGTCCTGGTGACCGGCGGCGCCGGCTATATTGGCAGCCACGTCGTGCAGCTGCTGATTGAGCGCGACTACGAGGTCGTCGTCTTCGACAACCTCATCAAGGGCAACCGCGGCGCCGTGCATCCCGACGCGGCCCTCGTCGTCGGCGACTTGCGCGACGAAAACGCGCTGGCGGGGCTCTTCGACCGGCACGCGTTTGACGGCATCCTGCATTTCGCCTCGCGGATACAAGTCGGCGAAAGCATGCGCCAGCCCTTCGATTATCTGCGCGACAACGTCTACCCCATCATCAACCTGCTCGAATGCGCCAGCCGCCACGCCGTCAAGCGCTTCATCCTGTCGTCGACCGCCAACCTCTACGCCCGGCCCCAGCGCGTCCCGATCGACGAAAGCGAGGCGCTGAGGCCCGGCAGCATCTACGGCGAAAGCAAGTTCATGGCGGAGCGTCTTCTCGCCTGGATGGATCGCCTCTATGGCATCAAGTATTGCTGCCTGCGCTACTTTAACGCTTGCGGCGCCCATCCCGACGGGCATATTGGCGAAGCGCACGACCCCGAAACCCACCTGATCCCGCTGGTTCTGCAGGTCGCCCTCGGGCAGCGCGAGGCGATCGAGATTTACGGAACCGATTATGACACGCCCGATGGCGCCTGCATCCGCGATTATGTGCACGTGCTTGATCTGGCGCGCGCCCACGTCCTGGCTTTGGAAGCGCTGGCGGATGGCGAGAGCCGCGTCTACAACCTCGGCAGCGGCAGCGGCTACTCCGTGCGCGAAGTCATCGAAGCCGCGCGCAAAGTCACGCGGCATGCCATCCCCGCCATCGACGCGCCACGCCGCCCCGGCGACCTGCCCGTCCTCGTCGCCGACAGCGCCAAGATCGGCCGCGAGCTCGGCTGGGAGACGGAATACAATAATCTCGAAGCGATCATCCAGACCGCCTGGAATTGGCACCGCCGCCATCCAAAGGGCTACGATTCCTGAGTGGTGAAAAAGCCGTCTCGCCCTGTATCAGTTACGTATGCGCCTACGCGACAAACCCCTGGCGCCTTGCCCCCAATCAAGCAAGCCCTAGGGGCGTGCCGGCGGCTCGCCCGCGCCAACGCTAGGGGGAAGCACGGTGTTTTGCGGCCGCGGTCGCCGGGCGGCGCCTGTCTCTACAGCGCATTGGGAAGGGAGCCGATATGACGCGACTGGCGGTTCTGGCGGATATCCATGGCAACCTGCACGCGCTGCAAGCCGTCATCGACGACATGAGACAATTCGATGTCGATCACGCCGTCGTCGCCGGCGACAGCGTCAATTGCGGTCCCTTCTCGCGCGAAGCGCTTGAATTGATCCGCGCGCGCGACTGGGCGGTCATCCGCGGCAACAACGGGTATTACGTCACCGAGTTCGATACGCCTCGCATGCCCGCTCATTGGTCCCGCTTCACCTTGCCTCCGTGGCTGCGCGATCAGCTTGGCGAAAAGTGGATCAACCTTCTCGCCTCCATGCCAGACGCGCTTTCGCTGCGCTTCCCCGATGCCGCGCCAATCCACGTCTGCCACGGCGTTCCCGGCAATCCCTGGATCGCCATAACGCCGCATTCAAGCGTCAGCCAAGTCGAAACCTGGCTGGGCGACGTTCCCGAAGCGACCGTCATCTGCGCCCACAGCCATATCCCGCTCGAACGGCATGTCGGTCGCTGGCATATCTTCAATCCCGGCTCGGTCGGCATCCCGCTGGATGGCGAGCGCAGCGCCAGCTACATGCTGCTGGATGGCGATCATGCGGGCTGGACTCTGGCCGCGCATCGCCGGGTTCCCTTTTGCAGCGAGCGCCTCTTCGACGCCTTCGAGGCGCAGCGATTCGTTCAGCGCTGCGGCATAACCGCCAGGCTGCTCCTGCAAGAGTTCGAGACCGCCCGCATGCGCCTCTGGCCCTTCCTGCAATGGAAGACGCGTCACTTTCCCGACGAGCCCGAAAGCGTCGACCTGCTGGATCAATTCATGCGCCTGGACGACCCGCGCCCCTACATGCCGCCCGAATATCGCGATTTGAAGCCCGCGCTGCACCGCGACTGATGCCCGAGCGGCATGGTAGAATAGGTTTTGCCTCGCTCAAGCTGGATGACGGAATCGCCCATGTGCCGCAATATCCGCGCGCTCTTCAATTATGACCCGCCCAGCGCATCCGCCGATATCGAAGCGGCCGCGCTGCAATATGTGCGCAAGGTCAGCGGCTATCGCAAGCCCTCCGCCGCTAACGCAGCCGCCTTTGAGCAAGCCGTCGCCGACGTCGCCCGCGCCACGGCCGCCCTGCTCGCTTCCCTCTCAACGACCGCCCCGCCGCGGAATCGCCAAGCCGAAATCGCCAAGGCGCGCGCCCGTAACGCCAAGCGCTTCGACCGGGCATAAGCCGTTTACAGCCAGAGCCGCATGCGCTAGACTTCCCCCGAAACTGGCGGCGCAACGGCAGGTTGGAAAATGGCTCTCAGCGGCGAATCCATGCGCGCCATCGTCATGGAAAATATCGGCGGGACGCGCGTGCTCAAGATCGCCAGAATCCGCGTGCCGACGCCCGCGCGGGGGCAGGCCCTGGTCAAGGTCCAGGCCACCTCCGTCAATGACTGCGACCTGCATTTGCGCAGCGGCCGGCTGATCATCCGCAAGCCCATGCCACATATCCTGGGCGCGGACCTGGCCGGTGAAATCGTCGCTGTCGCCGATGACGTCAAAGGCTGGGCGGCCGGCGCGCGCGTCGCCGCCTTCCCCGAAGCGCTGGGGCGCGCGATCAACGGCGCTTATGCCGAGTTCTGCGTCCTGCCCGCCGATCAGCTCATCGGGCTGCCGGACGATCTCGATTTCCAGTCGGCGGTGGCGGCCGGCGCCAGCATGGCCGACGCCTGGCTCGCGCTGGTGAGCAAGGGCAAGCTCAAAAAGGCGGACGCGGTCGTCATCCGTGGCGCGGCCAGCAACGTCGGCGCCGCAGCCGTGCAGATCGCCCACGCGCGCGGGGCCAAAGTCATCGCCATCAGCGCAGGCGACTTCGCCGCCGGCCTACGCGAAATCGGCGCGGAGGTGACGCTGGAAGACGCCGGCGATGATCTGGCGCGCCAAGTCAAAGTCGCTACGGATGAACGCGGCGCCAGCCTCGTTTTGCATTGCAGCGAAGACCTCAACCTGGACGAATCACTGGACATGCTGGGGCTTGGGGGCCGTCTCGTCATCGCCAGCCCCCTGCGCAAGCCGCAGACCCGCCTAAACGCCGCGGATCTCTACTTGCGAAATCTCAGCGTCCTTGGCGCTTATGGCTCGATCGCGCCCAAAGATGGCGAGACCCTGCTCAAGGCTGTGGCTACGGGGACCTATAAGCCGTTGATTGACGCGGTCATGCCGCTAAGCCAGGCGCGGAAGGCGCAGCGCAAACTGGAGAAAGCGCCCGGCTTCGGCAAGATCGTGCTCGTGCCCGACGCGATCCTCGAGGCGCGGGCGAAGCCGGCCAATTGGATCCCGATCGAGTAGGCGCGCCCGCTAGTCCAAGCCCGGATAATCGAGAAAGAGGGCATCCAGCGCCAGCCGCAGATTGGCGTTCGTCGCCAGCGCGTCGATGGCGCGGCCGGTCGCTCTGATGGCGGCGCGGGCGTCGTCCGCTTCGAGGCGCGTCGCCAGCGCGCGAATCTCGCCGGCGCGGTCGCTGTTGCAGGGCTTGACCGGGCAGTCGTGCGTCTGCAGCAAGACATCGCGCCAATACGTCTGCCAGATCTCGAGGATGCCGCGCATGGCGCTTTTGTCCCCCGCGACTCGCTTGCTAAGCCGCTCTGCCGTTTTGATCCGCAAGAGCCGCCCGCCATCCACGACAGCGCTTAGGGTCTCGAGCGCCTCTTGCCGCAAAGCCAAGGGCTCGTCATCGCGCATCGCGTTCAGGGCCCAGCCGACTCGTCCGCCGCTGAGGCGCGCGATCAAATCAGCCCGGCCCTCATCGCAGCCGCGTTCGAGCAGCGCCCGCTTAATCAGATCAACGGGCAATGGGCGCAAGGGGATGGTCTGGGCGCGACTGCGGATGGTCGGCAGGATGACATCTTCCAGCTTGCCGCGCAGCACCTTGCCTTCGGCGTTCGCCAAGAGCATGATGATGGCGTGGGCTGGCGGCTCTTCCAGGGTCTTCAGCAGCGCGTCCTGCGCCAGCGGGACGACCAGGTCAAAGTCGTGCAGGATGGCGATTCGATAGCGCGCGGCGTAGGGCTGCAGGGCCAGCAGACGGGCGACATCGCGGATCGCTTCAATCTTCAAGGGCGCGCCCGCGTCGCCCTGCGCGATGATCAGGTCGGGGTCGCGCCCGCGGTTGATGGCTCGGCAGGCGCGACAGTTCTCGCAGGGTCGCGCGGCGACCGCCTCTGCCTCGCAGTTGAGCGCCCGGGCGAAAGCCAGTGCCAGCGACCGCTTGCCAAGCGAGCGCGCGCCAGTGAACAGATAAGCGTGCCGCTGCCGCCCGTTGAGCAAGCTGCGCCGCAATAGCCCGACCGCCCAGTCATGACCGATCAGGCGCCAGTTTTCCGCCGCGTTTAGGCTCGTCATGCGGGCAGTATACCGTCAGTGGCGCGCGGAATGAAAGCCCGGCGCGATCAAGCGGCTTTAGCCCGGGCGGCGCGCGAGCCCCGCGATTGCCCTATGATTCTTCTCATGCGCTGACTAGAATGACGCTAGTATTGAGCGTGAATGCAGCTTGCCGAGCAGAGGACAGCGCCATGCTTCACCAGCCCGCCCGCCTCACTCTTGTATGTCTGCTCATCATCATGGGCGTGATGGGCGCCTGGGCGCAAGACGAGCCGGCAATCAGCATATCCCCGGCGGCCGGCGAGGTGGCGAAAGCGGTCTTCAGCATCGAGATTGACGGGCTGCAAGCCGACGCGCGCTACGAGATCGCGATCGTTTTTGCGGGCGAGATCGTCTTCAGCAGCGAAGAAAAGAGCGACCAGGCGGGTCACATCCATTATCCCATCGCCAGCACCGACGGCGACGCGCCGGGCCTTTACGAGATACAAGTTCGGCTCGATGGCGAAACCGTCGCCAGCGCCAGCTTCCGGCTGACCGAGGCGCAAGCGGCGGCTGACGCAGACGCGGGAGACAGCCTCGGCGACGTCACGGTTTCGCCAGAGACCGCGCCCTTTGGCAAGCGCCAGAACCTGCGCATCGCCAACCTGAAGCCAAACGCTGAATACACCGTCGAAATCACCGCCCGCGAGACTGCCGAAGTCGCCTACCGCCGCCCCCACAGCAGCGACGGCGCGGGCTTGATCGAAGTCGAGATTTTCGCGGCGGAAGGCGATGCCGCGGGCTTGCATGCGATTGCGGTTTATGACCAGGCCAAGGAGCTGATCGCGGCCGGCATATTCACCATCCTGCCTAAGCCCGAACGCGCCCTCGCCGTCACTCTGTCGCCTAAGGCGATCCAGGCGGGCGAAGCGGTCGAGATCCAGGTGAGCGGCTTGGCCGCCTTCGACAGCGTCACCGCCCAGATCAGCAGCGCCGACGGCGTGCTCATCGACACGTCGCTGGCGCGGGCCTCCAGCGATGGCGACGCGCGGCTGAGATTCACGGCGCCGGCCACGATGGCGGATGGCTTGTATCCGGTCGACATTTATGTCGAAGGCGACTTGCTCGAGAGCGCGTCCCTGAGCGTCGGCGATGCCCTGCTGGCGGGAGCGGATGTGGAAGTCGTCATCGAACCGCCCCAAGCGCCGATCGGCACGCGCCACAGGATTCGCGTCGTCGGTCTCGCAGCCGGCCAAGCCTTCGCGCTGATCATCCGGGATCCGCAGGGCGACGAAGAATACAGCGCGCCCCGCCAGGCGGACGCTGCGGGCCAATTCAGCATGACCGTCTCCAGCACGGACGAAGACGACCCGGGCGCCTACGCCGTCGAAGTCCGCGCGGAGGATAGTGGTCTGCTGCTGGCGAGCGCCGAATTCGAGATCGCAGCCGCCGCCGCGCCCGAAGCCACGGTCTCAATCGAGCCGCAATCGGCGCCGATCGGCTCGAGCCATCTCGTCAGCGCGCGCAGCCTGGCCGCCAACGAGACCATCACCATTGATGTCGTCTTCGCCGGCGAAACCGTCTTCACGACCGAAAAGACAGCCGACGCGAGCGGCGCGCTCACGCTGGAACTGGTCACCGATGAGAGCGATCAGCCGGGCGACTACGTCATTCAATTGCGACGCCGGGCGGGAAATCAGCCCGCCGTCGTCTTGACGGCCACCGCAAAGCCGCCCGTCGCGCCAGCGACCGTGATCGGCGGCGCCCAGGCGATCGAGAGCCGCCTGGAGGCTGGGCGCGCGCGCGTCTCGTTTGCGGGCGAGGCGGGCGACTACGTTCTCATCAGCGTCTCGTCGCAGGATTTTGATCCGGCGGCCAGCCTGATCGGCCGCGACGGTAGCGAACTTGCCTTCAACGATGATGCCCGCGGCCAGAAGACCGCCATCATCGGTCCGCTGCCCTTGCCCTACACCGGCGAATACGAGCTTGCGATTGACGCGGCGCCGCTGATGATGCCGCAAGGGGCTGAGGATGGCGACTTCGCGGTCGGCATAGAGCCGGTCCAAGTGCGCGCCCTCGCCTTTGACGCCGATATCCGCTTCGCCCTCAGCGCCGAAACGCCAGCGCTCTATTACGCCCTGCCCGTGGCGACTGGCGACAGCCTGTCCATCAGCGTCGAGGGCGGCGGGCGGCTGGATACGCAGCTGCAAGTCGTGTCGCCGGCCGGCGAGGAGCTCGCTTTTGACGACGACGGCGGGGCCGGTTTCGATGCCGAATTGAGCAGCCTGGTCTTTGACCGCGCGGCGGATTATGTGCTGGTCATCTCGGCATTTGACGCCGGCGCGCAGGGGGACGGCAGGGTCCATGTCGCCCGCAACCCGGTCCATTCGCTGGACGATGGCGATGTCATCATCACGCTCAACGACAAAGCCATCCGCGATCTGGTCGTCTTCGAGGCCGCCGAAGACGAGCTGCTAGCGCTCAATCTGCGCGTGCTGCGCGGCGCTGTCGAAGACCTCTACGTCACTGCCACGATTGACGGCATGGAAGTCATGTCCTACAGCACGATGGGCGTGCCGGACGAACTGCCGCTGCCCTTCGTCACGCCGATGAGCGGGCTCGTAGTGGTCACGCTGGAGAAGTTCGGCTACGACGACGGCATCGCGCTGGCGGTCTCGCTGGAGCGGCCCTAGGCCCGGCCAAGTTGCCGAATTCATCGTTCGGGCGACGCGGATTGCCGCCCCTGCGCGGAGCGTGTGGGTATCGCGCCTCAATAGACCTGCAGGCCGCGCGCCTCGCGCTCGCCATCGCGCCAGGCTTCTTTGTGATTGTGCGTCGGCAGCGCCTTGACCCGCAAGCCACTCAATGCCGCCACGTCGCGCTCGGCATAAAACGCGTCCAGGCGCGCCTTGTACTGCCGCGCCACAACCGGATGATCGTCATAGACGTTGCTGCGCTCGGACGGATCCGCGGCCAGATCGAAGAGATCATGCGGACCGGCCGGATAGCGCCAAACCAGCTTCCAGCGCTCGTCGCGGATCATGCGCAGGTCGCCGTATTCGCCGCAGCGCGTATTGTCCCACTGGATTCGCTCCCCGCGCAGCAGGGGCGCATAGGACTCGCCGGCATAGATTTCAGCCGCCGGCAGATCGACGCCGGCCAGGTCGCAGATCGTATGAAAGGCATCGCAGTGATCGACATGGTTTTTGATGTCCTGCGGCTCGACGCCCGCGCCCGAAATGATCAGCGGCACGCGCAGCGATACCTCGTACATATTCAGGGGGCGGGTGCTGTTGCCCTTGCCAAAAAAGCCCTGATGCCCGATAGCGCAGCCATGATCGGAGGTGTAGATGATGATCGTATTCTCCCACAAGCCGCGCATGCTCAAGGCGTCGATGACGCGCGCGATATTGTCGTCAATCTCGTTCACGGCGGCATAATAGCCGATATAGCGATCGCGCAGTTCCTCGTCGCTTAGCTCGTTGCCCCCGCCCTCGTTCTTCACCCAGGGGTGCGCTTCCCAGGGCGGAATCTCGTCGAAGGCGCAATTCTCGTATTTCGCCGTCCGCTGCGGATCATGGGTTTGCCGGCGATAGGGCGAATGCGTAGCGATATACCCGATATTGAGGAAAAATGGTTTTCCCTCCGGAACCGTATCCAAAAACGCTATGGCGTGGTCGGTGATGAACTCGGATTTGTTGCCGTCCAGTTCCACCATTTTGCCGTTCCGCACATAGGTATAGGCGCCCTTGTGCGCGCCCTGCCAGCCGGGCAAGCCAAAATGATAATCGGCGCCGCGCGGGGGCCGATGCGACTGGCCAAGATGCCATTTGCCGCTCAAACCGGTGTGATAGCCCGCATCCGACAGGTAATCGAAGAGCGTGCGCGTCTCGCCCAGCCAGTCGCGCTCGCCGATCTCTGGAATCCATTCTTGCAGCCAGTCGTGAATCCCCACCTGCGAGGGCATCTTGCCGGTGAGCAGGCAAGCGCGGGCCGGCGAACAGACCGGGCAGGGCGTGGCGGCATGGCTGAAGCGCGCGCCCAACTGCGCCAGCGCGTCCAGGACCGGCGTTTCCACCTCGCCATTGCCGTAGCAGCCATTCGCCCAGGCGCCATGATCATCGGTCAGGAAGAGCACGATATTCGGTCGGTCGGTCATACATCGTCTCCGCAATTTCGGATGCGCGTCCACCGCGAAGTGTAGTCGAATCCAGCGCGCATTTCCTGCCGGGAGTGTCCAATTTGGTGGACTTCGCAAATCGGCCCCCAACCCCCGGCCCCTCCCGCCATCTCTATGGCGGCCATCCCCAGAACGAGGGAAGGGGAGACTTGCAACGATTTCGCGCGTCTTAAGCCCCTCCCTCTTTATGGGGGAGGGGTTTGGGGTGGGGGTAAAGAATCGTATCGCCACCGCAATCGACACTTCCTGCCTGCCCGAGCTTATTGGCGACGCCACGAGAAAGCGAGTAAAATGTCCGCATTACTAGGGATAGGTGAGTGCGCGATGCCGCTAGTGACGGCAGAACAAGTGGAACAGTACCAAAGCGAAGGCTATTTCATCCTCGAATCCGCGATACCCGAGCCTGTGGTGGCCGCCCTGCTTGAGGAATGCATGCGCCTGGTGGCCGCGCGCGACCGCGAAATGGAAGCGAAGGGCGTCGCCAGCGAAGGCATCACGCATTACCGGAAGCGCTACTTCATCAGCAGTCGCAGCGCCGAAAGCCCTATCATGACCGAGTTTCTCTTCAGCGACTTGATGGCGGAGGTCTGCCGCGCCACCTTGGGGGACACCGCCTACCTCTTTCACGAACAGTATGTGGTCAAGGCGGCCGACAGCGATTCCAAATTCGCCTGGCATCAGGATTCCGGCTATGTCGGGCATTATCACCGCGCGTATCTTTCGTGCTGGTGCGCGCTGGACGACATGACAGTATCGAACGGCACGGTCTACATCCTGCCCTACTCGCGCGATGGGCGGCATTCGACCGACGAGATCATCGATCATACGATCGAGGCGCGCAGCAACGACAAGGTTGGCTACCGCGGCGATGACCCTGGCGAGCCCGCCATCGTGCCGGCCGGCAGCATCGTCGTCTTCAGCAGCCGCACGTTTCATCGCAGCGGACCCAACATGACCGACCAATACCGCCGCTGCTACCTGGCGCAATACTCAGCCGAGCCAATCATGAATCGCGAAGGCAGCAAGCTATGGGGGCGCGCGGAGCCGATTTTGCGGGATGGCGAGCGCCTTGGAGCGCCAAACTAACCAAAGAGCGCCAGCGTGCCGCGCATCTCCATCGGCAGCGTGAAGATCTGCCAGGCGGAAAGCATCAGCAAGAGGAAAACCAGCGCCCAGGGGAGCAAGCCGAGCAGCGCCTTCCGCCGATAGCGCCGCAGCGCCGTCTTTTGCGCCAGCCGCAGGCTCCACAGGAAGCCGCCAAGCAGCGCGAGCAATTGAATCAACCCGATCAGGTTCGTATCGAGGCTGAAGCTCCAGCCCGCCCAATCGCCCGCCCCGCCGAGAAACTCTTGAATCACCGGCACGATCAAGCCGGGCCCGACCAGCAGGTGAAAGCTGTAATGGGCGAACCAGATGCCGAAGCCGACCGGGACGAAAGCGGGCGCGAAAGCGGCGACGGTATCGCGCAGGGAATCGCGCTTGTGGGAGCGGGTCAGGCGCATTCCCAGACCGGCCGCGCCAAGCGCCGCAATCAGTGGCAGCAGCAAATTGCCGACCGCGAAGATCAGCAGCAGCGCGAGGAATTCGCTGCGGATGCCGAGAGTCAGCGCCAGAGCCTCTTGCAGCGCGTAATAGGGCGGGACCATGCCAAAGGCGTTCGACAAGCCCATGAAAGCCAGGGCGATGACCAGCAGCGACAGATCCCAGCGCCGCGTCCAGCTGTCCGCCCGGCTCAATTCGGCGCCGGCCGCGCGCGTGAACAGGCTGACGTTGTCGTGCGGGCAAGCGCGAACGCAATCGAGGCAGAGCGTGCAATCCAGATTGCCGCGCATCTGTGGCGCGAAGAGCTCGGTGCCGCAGCCGAGGGTCCCGCGCGGGCCATGCTCAACCCGCAGCTGCCGCGCATCGCCGCCGCCATCCACCGGAATCTCGTCGAGGCGGATGATCGGCTTTGGCGCGTAGCTCCCGTTGACGCATTCATGCCCGACGCAGTGGGCGCAGACCGCCGGCGATTTGACGGCGATGCCGCTCGGCGAGAGCGTCGAATACACCATGTTGAAGGACCCCAGCGGGCAGACGTATTTGCAGAAGGCCGACTCTCTGAAAAGCGCTTCCAGCAAGAAGGACGCGATGAAATAGGCGACGATCAGCCAGGCCGTCAGCCAGGGGCTCGCCCACAGATCGAAGTATTCATAGACGAAGAAAAGCGCGAAGAGGCTGAAGATCGCCAGCCATTTATTGCGCAGCCGCTGCGGAAAGCGCCGGCCCCTTATCGACAGCCTTTTCGCCAGGGTCCGCGGCAGGGTAAACGGGCAGCCCATGCAGACCAGGTTGCCCGCCAGCAGCAGCGCCAGCACGACCAGACCGCGCAGATGCACCCAGGGCGCCACCGTCGCCAGATTGCGCGCCGCCGACTGCGGACCGACGATGCCATCGATCACGAGCGCCAAGGCGATGAGCGTGAAGGGCGCTTGCAGCAGCAGCCGGCCATGCCGCCCGCGCAGCAGCCGCCCGATCAGGGGAAGACGCAGGACGTCCAAGCCGACCGCGGACTGATGATTTTGAGGTCCGGTGTTTTCACCCTTGATCACAGGCTCCGCCCTGCCCAAGGCCGGGGGGCCACTCGCCGAGCCGCCCGCCGACGCCACCATTCTGCATTATCGGGCGAGCGACCGGCCCGCCCCTACACAGCCGCGCCGCCTGCCAGCGTATAGACGACAAAGACGCCGTAGAGCAGCAGCAGCGCCCAGCCTTCGCGGCGGCTCAACTCGCGTTCCGTCCACAAGAACCAGAATAGCACAAGCGTGGTCGCCACCAGGATGCCGATGGAGGCCCACAGATCGTCCGCGCCAACATCGACGGCGCCCAAGCCGAGCAGCGAAAGCGCAATCGTCCAGGGCAGCGCCAAGCCCACGAGCAAGTCGAAGGTGTTGGAACCGACCGCGTTGGCGACCGCCATGCCGCCGCGGCCAGCGCGCGCCACATCCAGCGATGCCATCAAGTCCGGCGCCGACGTGCCGGCCGCCAGCAGCGTCAAGGCGACGATGACCGGCGGGATGCCGACGCCCGCCGAGAAGACGATCGTCGCCTCCACCAGGACATAGCTCAGGGCGACGATTAAGGCGATCGAGCCGGCGAAAGCGCGGACGAAATTCCGCTCCGGCGCGCCCGTGATCGGCCGCAAGACCGTCTCGATCAGCGCTTCCAGCCGCCGCCAGCCCGCGACTTGGCGCTCCTCCCCTTCGCCGACTTGATTGTCCGGGGTCGCTGCTTCCTCATTTGGCGCCGGCGCCTTTAACACGATGAGCAAGCCCATATAGACGACATAGCCGACCAAACCGAGCAGCGCTTCTATCAGCGAGATCCGCCCGTCAAAAAAGACCAAAGCCAGATACAGAATCGAAATCAGATAATAGACGATGTCGCGCCCGACAGCGAAGATATGGATGCGCAAGCCGCCGGCGACCACCGCCGATACGCCGGTGATGACCAGGATATTGAAGACGGCCGAGCCGACGATCGTGCCGATGCCGACATCGCTGTGCGCCCCGCCAGCGGTGAAAAGGGCCATCAAGGCGATCGCCAGCTCCGGCGCGGACGAGCCGATCGCCATCAGCGACGCGCCCGCCACCTCGTCCGAGAGCTTCAGCCGGCGCGAGATCGCGTCCAGGCTGGGGATGAAGAACTTGTCGGTGAGGACCGCCAGCGCGAAAACGGACGCCAGAATCGCCGCCAAACTCAAAAGGACTTCAGCCATCGACCTTCGCTCCTGATTACATTGCGGGCGGCGAACCTCCGCCACCGTGCCGCAGCTAACTCTCTTTAGGGGCGAGACTTGTCTCGCCCTCCAAGTCATCCAACCCCATCCCCGACCGCCAGTGTCTACGCGGCGCGGCCCCTTGCCCCAGCAAGCCAGGTAAGGGGAGTAAGTCGCTCGCCAAGCCACAATTACTTTTGCGCGGGCGACGGCAATGCCGCGCCTGTGTCTACAAACCGGGCGAGCAGCAGCGAATCGTGCGTGAACGGCGGCTTGACCGCGCGACTGTCTACCAACGGGCGATCAGGGCGCAGAAGCGCATCTCGCGCTCGACCATGAGATCGGGCGCCGCGCAGTCTCGCGCCAGCCAAAGGCGCAGCCGCCTCGCCGCCTCGCGATGAACCTGGTCTGGCAAAGGCCAGTCGCTGCTGAACATGCGCGCGGCCCGCCGCTCGACCATGACGCGGGGCGAAACCGGCTTTTCTAGGTAGCGCAGCAGATCGGCGAGTTCGGCTTGCCCGCCACCCGCCTTGATGTAATCGCGCATCGCCTCGTCGGTCAGCCAGATGCCGCCGTCGCCTCCTCGCTCGCCGCTGCCCATCCCGCGCAGGATCTCGTCCCACTTCGCTTGGACGACGGCCCAGGGTGGCGCTTCGGCATCAGCCGGCGGCAAATTCTCGACGATGACCAGGACGCCCCCGGGCGCCAAGACACGCCGCGCCTCGTCGATGCAAGCGCGCCAAGCGGCCAAATGGTGAAAGACGCGAACGGCATGGACGATCTCGAAGCTTTCCGCGGCAAAGGGCAGAGACTTGGCATCGGCTTGAGCCAGCAAGGGAGCGCGCCCTCCGCGCAGCTTGCCTTCGATCAGCCGCATCATGCCGCGCGAGTAGTCGATGCCGACATAGCGCCGCGCCACCGGCAAGAAAGCCTGGGCAATCAGCCCGCTGCCGATGCCCAATTCGAGGAAACGCGCCGACGCGCCAAGACCGGTCCGCTCTAGCAGCGTCCGCCGATAGCGCTCCACGACCCCCTCTCGGTAGCCGCGGGTGGCATCGTAAAACTCGACCGCTTCATCGTAATTGACGGGCATGGACCATAGGCAAAATCTGATTCAACTGCCAGTATAACAAAAATGGCAAGAGCCTGTCGCGCGTCGAAAACATCCAGGCCGGAGGTCTCATGAAAGTCGAAGACGTCAAACTCTTTTACGAGTACAACGAATGGGCGAATAATCGCATTTTGGACGCGGCCGAAGCGCTCTCCGCCGAGCAGCTGCGGGCGGCCAACGACCTCGGCTGGGGCAGCCTGCTGGGTGCGCTCGTACACATCCTTGACGCCGAATATGGCTGGTTCAGCTTCCTTTTCGACCGCGAAGACGAAGGCGAGTTGGATCCGGCGAAGTTCCCGGACGTCGCGGCGCTGCGGGGGACCTGTAAATGGCAAAGCGAGATAACGCGCCAATGCCTCGATACGCTGCGGGACGAGGACATGAACCGCATCCACAGCAGCGAGCGCGGCGGAAAGACCTACCGCTGGGTGCTCTGGCAGGCGCTGGTCCATGTCGTCAATCACGGCACGCTGCACCGCGCCGAATGCGCCGCCATTTTGACCGGCTTCGGCCGCTCGCCCGGCGATATGGACTTCACCTTATTCCTCAACAGCCGGGATATCCGATCGAGCCAGTCCGAAACCATGGATAGGCAAGCCATTGAATTGCTCTTCCGCTACAACGATTGGGCGAATGATCGCATCCTGGATAGGGCCGAGGCCCTGTCCTCCGAGCAGCTGACCGCCGCGAACGACCTCGGCTGGGGCAGCCTGCGCGGCGCGCTGGTTCATCTGCTCGACGCCGAATACGTCTGGCGCAACCTGTTGAAGGACGGCGAGCATGTCAAATGGCTCCAGCCGGAAGATTTCCCCGACGTCTCGTCGATTCGCGCGCGCTGGCAAGTCGAACGAGCGGCGTTTTGGCGCTATCTTGCCGGTCTTGGCGATGAGGACCTGGGCGCGACGATCAGCTATGAAGGGGACGTGATCCGTTATCGCGTCCTGTGGCATTGCCTGGCTCATGTCGTGAATCACGGGACGCAGCACCGCGCGGAATGCGCCGCGATATTGACGGGTTTCGGCTGCTCGCCGGGGGATATGGATTTCGCTGTTTTCCTGCTGCAGGGGTGACGGCGGGTGTGGCGCCGCGATCGCGCGCCTCTACGCGTCGTCGCCAGCCTCGCCCTCGCGTCGATTGCGCCGCCACACGCTATTCAAGTTCCAAAGAATTCAGCCCCAAGATACTGTAGAATTCGGCTTTGTGGGCGGCGTCATGCAGAACGTCCTCAACCGTGAACAAATAGTTGACGCTAAGTCGGCTGGACGCGATATCACTCCTGGCTTGCGCGGATAGCGAAACCGCCGTCATGACAAGAACCGTGATTGCGCCCGGGCTCTGCTCTTTAGAACGACGCAAGCTCTTGATTGCCGCGCCGACACGCTCAAGCACGCCCGCCGGGTCAATGCCGCCTTTTACTTCCACCGCCGCCTGGATCCTGCCTTTCGTGATCACCTCAATGTCCGGTTCGGAACCCATTCGAATTATGCGCCCATCAACTAAGTTAAACTCCACTGTTCGGTTTCGTATGTCAACAGGATGGCGGGTGTCAATCAAGCCGACACGGGACAGCTGTGATACCACATCTCGCCGCATAATCTCTTCAATGAGATCGCCCTTTCGATTCTGCCAAGATCCTTGCGCCTGTGAACCGGCCGCCATTCCGCGCCACAAATCGAACTCGCGTTCTTCGATTTCTTGGTCCTGTTCAATCAGTGAGCAAATCAAAGCGTTCAGCCGATGACAGATTCGATTGGCAGTTTCGGAGCTTGGCAGATTATCTGTCTGCTCGTATCGCGTTGTAGCCAGACCGATTTGATTCATGGACTTTTGCGACGCCATTGACAACATGCGGTAATAGCTCACCGACCTCGCCACGGTAATCAGAACAGTCGGGTGAGCGAACACAATGATCGGTTTGATTCCGCTATGAATTACCTTGTTCCAAGCCAATTCAGTGATATTAAGCTCTTGGAAGTCCCAATCAAGAGCGGCGCCCGATACGCCTTCGATCTGTCGGGCCACGCCAATCAAGTTCCATTCGTGAAGACGTTGATGGAAAAAGAGACTTTTCTGGAGCTGGTCCAGCGCCCAAGCGCGCTGCTTTTCAGACTGCATCATGTGGCTCGGGCTTCTTCCAAATCAGTATGCTCTTGCGCAGCGCCTCGCGACCGTACTTTCCCATCTGCTGGCTGCTGTTGCCCTTTCGCTGGTCAAGGACATGGATTGTTTGCGGCGAAAACCCCAAACTCGCGGCAATATCTGTCATCAGCAGGTCCACGGGAATGACTTCTCCACTGTAGCGAACGTTGTCATTAACAATGCCAACAGAGGCGCCAGGCTTGCAAACGCGGAAGAGCTCGTGTGTCACGAATGCCAATTCTGTAAAGTAACCTTCAACCATTGATATGATGCCATGATTATTGACCTCGCGGCGTCGGCTTCGAATCTTCAAAGCCGCCAGGATCTCTTGCAGAGCGCCGTTATTGGAGAGAACTTCCGATACACGTTCAAAGTCATGTAAACGTCCCAGCTTCTTGTAAAGCTCTCGGATGCCGCTTAGCTTGGATCGATTCTCGACCGTGCAGCTAATCATGCTTTGTCTCAACGCTATAACCTCGTCGTTCGTCATGCCCAGATATGCCAGTTCGAGCGCGTATGTTCGAGTGTAATCGTATCGGTTGCAGTAGGGCGGCGAAGTGATTACGGCATCAAATTGGTCCGCCCGCTGCCGTGGCAGAATCTCCAGCACCGTCGCTTGAATGAGACGCTGATTTCCGGAGCGGTTCACAGTGTCCGGTGACAGATCAACATCAACTATGATCAAGTCCAGCGCCCGGAGGATGGCGGTTTTGACATCCAAAATCGACGTTTTGCGAAATGCCTTGGACGGCTTCTTTCCTGCCGCAACACGCAGTTTGTTTCGCTTCCGCACCTTGTTGGAACGAATGTCCCAACGCAAGAACTGCCCATCCTTGCTCGTATAACTGATATCTTCCAAAATCGAGAGAAGCACGAATCTCAACAGATTCTTGACACCGCTTTGCAGTTCGAATTCCGCAAACTGCTCGTCGTACCACATCAGCTGCGCTTCAGATTCAGCGTCAAACGCGTGCTGCGTAATAGGGATGTGAGGGAATGGTCGCTCAGATTTTCCGGGAGGAGTGGACTCCACCCAGCGGCGAACCGCTTTCAAATCGGATTTGAGATTGGCGCTGGATTGCGATTTTGCCTTCCAAACCAGATCACCGATCGGCAACACTTCTATTCCGGTCGCATCGCATCCGATTTCGCGGGCGGCCAGCAGAGTCGTGGAGACGCCAGCAAAGGGATCCAAGATGTGGCTTGACGGCGCCAAGCGGAACGATTCCATAAGTTTGTGAACAAGTTGCGCGGAAAAAGCCTCTTTGTACTTGAACCATCTGTGCATTTTCACATTTTTGTTGGCTTGGAAGCTCACAAGTCGTCGATTAAAGCGCTGCGTCGGCTGCAAAATCCAACTGTACTTGAGCTCCAACTCAATGCGCGCGTCGACTGAAGTCGCTTCATCGCTTCCGTAAATCTTCTTCAGTTCACTAAGCGCCGGAGCGCTTTTCATTAACTGTTCAATGACGCGGTCTCCTGTGTACGGGCATACGAACAAGAATCATTGTAGGCGACCTGGAAGCGTGTCTTAAATGGGCAACCGATGAAACCGAGCGCCCCTACGTTTCGTCGCCTTCCTCCCCCTCCCGCCGATTGCGCCGCCGCAAGAGCTGATCGCCCAGATTCACCACGACCGTCTCCTCCAGCTTGAATTCCGGCTCCAGCGCGTCTCGGCCCTCGGTCGATTTCGGAATCGCCGGTACCGAGCCGGGCAAGGGCGGACGATCGGGCCGGGGCCGCCTGGGGCGAAAGGTCGAGGCGTCGCCATATTGCGTCGCCTGGCGGCCACGCCCGCGCGCGCTGAATAAAGCCTGCATCTGCCGCGAACGCGCCTCATCGCGCCCGCCCCCGAAAAGATAGGCGCGCAGCCGCTGCAAGTCGCTCCGCGTCACGATTAGCCGCCGCACCGCAATGTCAAAGGGCAGCAATATCACCGCCAGCAGCGCCAGCCGCTCCCAGATGTCGGTCGCCGCCTGCCGCTCGCCCAGGTTGTGCGCGAAGACATCGGCCGGCGCCGCCGCCAGGTTGCGCCCGCCAGTGATCTCCGCGAGCTCCGCCAAGCTGCGCTCGTCATGCTGTCGCGGGATATACTCTGGCGAGTAAGACATCACCCAGCCCTTGAGATCGCTCAGGCTGGTCGCGCCGGCCGAGAGTTGCGCTTCGCCGCTGACGGTGAGGAAGTAGGCGCCTTCGTTCTCTGGCTCGAAAGAAGCTTCGTAACGCCCGGGCGCCGTCTGCTGCAGCGGGAGGCGTTTGCTCGCGCCGGCCGGGTTCAAGAGCGCCCCGCTCAGTTTTAAGCCATCAAGAAACTGTCCGTCGTCATCGCGGGCGTCGACCACGATCCGCGCCTGGTCGCCTTCCAGCAAGATGCGCGTTTCCAGGTTTTGGCTGGCGCCGGCGTTGATGCTCCAGGCGACGACCTGCCCCCAAAAGCGCGAGAAGTCTTCCCAAACCACCCATTCACTCGCCCAGCGCGCGCTGGCGTCCGACGTCCAGGCCACCACCCGCCCCAGCCCATACTGCCAGGTTGCCAGGATCGGATCTGAATACGGTTCGGGCCCGCTCAGGATGCGCTGGGCGGCGACTTTGGGCGTGGTCGCCACGTAACCGCGCAAGGGCGGCGATTCCCCGATGCCATCCATCATGGCGCCGCTGCCGGTCAGACGCGGCGTGAAGCGCTCTTCCACGATATAGGAACGCGACGCGAGCACCGTCTCTTGCGCGAATATCAGCGGAATCTGCTCGACATTTTCCACCGCGTAATAGTTGCCGCCGCCGGCCTCCGCCATCGGCTGCAGCACGGCGCCGGGTCGGCGTCCAATCGCGATCGCCGAAAGCGTCACATCGAAACGCTCGCGCAGCCTTTCGGTTAATTCGACCAATCCGGTCGGGCTCGCGCCGCCGTCCGTCAGCAGGATCAAGTGCTTGATCTGCGACGGCTCTTCGGCGATGTCGCGCTCGACCAGCTGCAGGCCAGCCAGGATATCAGTCCCGCCGCCCGAGCGGATCGTGTTCGTCATCGCGATCAGGGCCTGGGCGTCGTTCACCTGCTGGAAAGGCACGACCCAGGCGCCGCCGGTGTCAAAGGTGCCGATGGCGACGCGGTCGCTCGGCTGCAGCAGGCCCAGAGAAAGCACAATCGCGCGTTTCGCCAATTCCAGGTTGGGCACGCCGCCGCGCCCGGTCTGCCCCATGCTGCCGGAACGGTCGATCAGGTAGGCGATCGTGAGCTGCGGCAGGCGCTTCTGATCCTTGATCTGCATTTCGACCGGCAGGGCGCGCTCCAGCGGCGTCTGAAAATAACCGCCGGGCGCGTAACTCTGTGGACCGCCAATGACGACCAGCCCGCCGCCGATATCGCTGACATATTGATCGAGCAAGCTCATCTGCGCGCCGCTCATGTCCGTCGCCGGCACATTCACGAGGATCACGCATTTGTAGCGCGCCAGGCTCGCCATGTTCAGCGGCAGGCTCTGCGGCGAGCCCAGGTCCACGATGACGCCCGCCTGTTCCAGGGCCGGCAGAAGATGCGCCGTCTCCGTTTCGTCGGCGCGGATGAGCAGGGCGCGCGCTGGACCGACCACCTGGCTGAAGGCGCCAAGTTGATTGTTTTGGCTGTAGCTGTCGTTCTCGCCGGGCACGACGATCCGCGCCGAGAAATCGAGGAAGCCGCTGTTTTCGCTGGTCTGCGTCAAGCTGAAGCGCGTGTCGCCCGCTTGCAGGTTCAGCGCCTCTTCGTGGATCAGCCCGCCGCCAGAGAAAATCAGCAGCTCGGCGGGGCCCGCCCTTTCGGCGTGAATGCCGACAGAGATATCGAAGCTCTGGTTTTCGCTAACGCGGCTCGGCGCGTCCAACGCCGTAATGCGCACGTCGGGCTCGGCGGCGCCAACGAAAGGCACATAGCTGATCTCGACGCCGGAAACAGCGGCCCGCTGCGCGCGCGCGATGGCATCGCCCTCGGTCGCCTGGCCGTCGCTCAGCAGCACCATGCGCCGCGAGGCCTCTGGCGGGAACATGGACAAGCCCGTCTGGATGGCGTTGGCGATATCCGTGCCGACCGTCCGCGGTATCGACGAAAAGCCCTCGAGCTCGCGCGCCGGGCTGAAGTCGGTCTCGGGCAGGGCGTTGTCGCCGAAGATCACGGCCGCCCACTCGTCATCCGGCTGTTTGGCTTTGATCGCCTCGCGGATGTATGCCAGCTGCCGGTCTTCGCTGCCGCGGCTCATGCTGTCCGAGGCGTCTACGAGGAAGACCACCGCCAGGCGATCGACGGCCTGCACATGCTGCAAGCCGGCCAGAGCCAGCACAAGCAAGACGATGATCAAGGTGCGCAGGAGCAGACTGCTGATATCGCGGCGGCGGCGGAAAGCGTGGCGCGGGAAGCCAATGAACCAGATCACTGGCAAGACGATAAGCAAGAGAAGCGCGACAAGCGGGGCGGTGAGCTGCATTGCCGATCCGGGTCAATTTGACTGGCGCGCCGAAGCGATACAGCGCCTTTAGATTGTAACGAATCGACCAGCGCCTTTACAGGGCAAGGGGGCGCCGCCGCGGTCCGCTCAAACGCGCGCGATTTGCCTTCGCAGCTGGCCCACGCGCGAGGCGAGCGCCGCGTCCAGCTTGATTTCCGCTTCGATCTTGTTGCAGCCATGCAGGACGGTGGTGTGGCTGCGCCCGAAAGCGTCGCCGATCTGTGGCAGCGAAGACTCGGTCATCTCTCGCGCCAGGAACATCGCCACCTGCCGCGCCTGATTCACCCGCGCGATCCGCTTCTTGCCCTTCAAGGTCGCGCTATCCAGGTTGAAGGCGGCCGCGATCACGTCGATGATATGGCTCACGGTGATCTGTTCCGCCCGTTTTTCATAGCGATTCAAGGTCGCTTCCGCCCGCCGCGCGCTGAGGTCGCCGCCGCCATTGAGCCGCAGCCGCGCCGCGATCTGGTTGAACAGGCCATTAAGCTCGCGGACGCAGCTGGACGAGCGCTCGGCGATTACGTGCAGCACCTTCATCGGCACCTCGATATCGCGTTCCCGCGCCCAGAGCTCCATGATGGCGATGCGCGTTTCCAGCTCGGGCGGGCCAATATCGGCGACGAGCCCGCCCTGAAAGCGCGACTGCAGCCGGTCTTCCAGGGTCTTCAGCTCGCGCGGATGCCGGTCGGAGGCGAGCACGATTTGCCGATTGAAGTTCACGAGCGTATTGAAGGTATGGAAGAATTCTTCCTGCGTCGTATCCTTGCCGCGGATGAACTGAATATCATCCACCAGCAGCACATCCACCGAGCGATACTTTTCGCGGAACATCGGCGAGGTGCGGTTGCGAATGGCATGCACCAGGTCGTTGGTGAAGGCTTCCGACGAGACGTATAGCACGCGCAGCCCGCGCGCCTGGCAGGTATTGGCGATGGCGTGCAGCAGGTGGGTCTTGCCGATGCCGACGCCGCCGTAAACCAGGAAGGGGTTGTAAATCGTAGCCGGGTGCTCGGCGACCGCGCGCGCCGCCGCCGCCGCCAGGTGATTGGAGTCGCTGACGATGAAGCGCTCGAAGACCATTCGCGGGTTGATGGCGCTCTCGGGCGAATCGGCCGGGTTTGCGCCCTTCCCGGCCCCGCGCGGCGCTGTGGGCTGCGCTTCCGCCCGGCGCCTCATCGCCTGGAACAGCGGCATCTCGGGCTCGTCATCAGGCGCGCCCGCCGCCGCGGCCCGCACGCGGAAGGCCACATCAACCGGGCGACCGGTCACTTCGCGCAAGGCGTCGACGACGTCGCTGTGAAGCCGATGCGACAGCATATCGAAGACGGAGCTATCGGGCACGCCGATGACGAAGGTATCGCCCTCGCAGCGCAAGAAGCTGGTCGGGCGCAGCCAAGCCTCGTAACTGGCGCGGTCCCAGCGTCGCGCCATCAGTTTCGCAGCCGCGTTCCAGGCATGGCGCGCGTCTTTAGCCATGGTCGAATTCTCCACGAGTCTCCAAGGTCGCGCTGGCGCCCGCGCCAGGCAGGCTCAACGCGCGGGAATGCCTTCCCGCCTCGGCTTCTGGCGCAATCTGGATTGAATTGGGTGGGCGCGCATTCTGTCTCGCAGCCGACCGGGGTGTTTGCCGGCTGTTTTTGACGACCAGAAGCGCAGACCAACCTGCAGATGTCTATGGGCAATCGCTGCCCTCTCGCGCGGCGCCCGGCTGTCGAGCGGTCGCGCGGACTCTAAAGCCGCAGGTTCAGCCAGTATAGTCGAGAGCGACTTGCGCCTCAAGCAAAGCGCGCGCGAATCGTGAAACTTTAATCTTGGGATATTTCCCGCCCGCGCTTGGGATATGCGCGCCGATTTCGAGCAACTTCCTGTCGGTCCGCGACTTGGGATAAAGGCGCGGAAAACGCGAAACGCGCCCGGTATTTCCCAGATATCCCACAGCGTTCGGCCCGGGGGCCCGTTCATCGCGGCGCGGCGACGCGGCCGACGCCCTGCCAGCGTTTTCCGCCGAGCGCGATCCTGTTCAGAATGAGGCGTAGGTCTTGGGATATCCGGCGCCATCCAGCGAAATCAGATTCGGTTTTTCTGGGCGACAGGCCGGCCGATACACTGATTTTCGCTGAATTATTCACAATTTTATAGACATTTCGTCGCAGACAAGGTACAATCACGCTAATTCGCTTAGTGCATTTCATCAATTTCTTTCTTTGATAACGGGGGCGCTCTATGTCCGAGTACGACAGCCATGTATCGCTCACTGAGGCTTACGTCGACGACAGCGATGCCGCCGACGTCAAACCCGATATTATCAAAGTATCCGCCCGTTCGCGCTCGACCGCGGTGGCGGGCGCGATAGCCGGCGTCATGCGGCAGCATCACGGCGCCGAAGTGCAAGCGATCGGCGCCGGCGCCGTCAATCAAGCGGTGAAGGCGCTGGCGATCGCCCGCGGCTATCTCGAAGGCGATGAGATCGACATCGTGACGACCCCCTATTTCACCGAAGTCGACATCGACGGGCAAGAACGAACGGCTGTGCGTTTCCGCGTCGAGGCGCGCCCGGAATAGCGGCCGGGGCGAGCGCCAAAAGCCGCGCCCCTTTTTGCATTGAGAGCAGCCTAGCCCCTACCCCAAAGCCCTTTGCCCCCGCTGGAACGCACGGGGAGCAGCACGCAGCGAGACGCGCCTTCCTTTGCCGCTTGGCGATGCCCGCGCGAGCTTCCCCTCTGACCTTTCCGCTGCCAGCCCGCCACTGCTATAATGCCTGCGTTAATGACATCGCCAAGCCAAGAGGAGCGATCTGGTGTCAGACTTGAGCAAACTCGCGATCAATACTATCCGCGCGCTGTCGATGGATGCGGTGCAGCAAGCCAACAGCGGGCACCCTGGCTTGCCAATGGGGGCGGCGCCATTCGCCTACAGCTTGTGGCGGAAGCACATGCGCCACAACCCGCGCAACCCTGCCTGGCACAATCGCGACCGCTTCGTGCTCAGCGCCGGGCATGGCTCCATGCTGCTCTATTCGCTCCTGTATTTGACCGGCTACGATCTGCCGCTGGACGAGATCAAGAACTTCCGCCAATGGGGCAGCCATACGCCCGGGCATCCGGAATATGGCGATACCGCCGGCGTGGAGACGACCACGGGACCGTTGGGGCAAGGCGCGGCCACCGCGGTTGGCATGGCGCTGGCGGAAGCCTATCTGGCGCGATATTTCAATCGCCCGGGGCACGAGATCGTCGATCACCGCACCTACGTCCTGGTCAGCGATGGCGATCTGATGGAAGGCGTCTGCCTGGAAGCGGCCGCCCTGGCAGGGCATTGGGGCTTGGGCAAGCTCATTTTCCTCTACGACGACAACGAGATCACGCTGGATGGCGCCGCCGAGATGACCTTCTCGGAAGATGTCGCCGCGCGCTTCCGGGCGATGGGCTGGCATTATTGCCGCGTCGCCGATGGCAACGATCTCGCCGCGATTGACGCTGCGCTGCATGAGGCGACGGCGGAGAAAAACAAGCCCAGCCTTATCGCCATCCGCACCATCATCGGCTATGGCAGCCCTAACAAACAAGGCACGAGCGACGCGCATGGCAGCCCGCTCGGCGAGGATGAAGTCGCGCTGGCGAAGCGGGCCCTCGGCTGGCCCACCAGCGAGAGCTTTCACGTACCGGGCGAGGCGCTTGAGCATTTCCGCGGCGCGATCGACGCTGGCGCCGCCGCCGAATCGGAATGGCAGGCGCGCTTCAAAGCCTGGCGGGAAGCTTGCCCGGAATTGGCTGAAGACTGGGAGCGGGCGATGGCCGGCGAGTTCGCCCCCGGCTGGCGCAATCGGCTGCCAAGCTACGCGGCTGGCGACTCCATCGCGACCCGCAGCGCTGGCGGCGACGCCCTCAACGCCCTCGCTCAATTCGCGCCGACGATGATCGGCGGCGACGCCGACCTGGCCGGCAGCACCCGCACCTTGATCAAGGGCGCGGAAAACACCGGTCGCAATCGAGCCGCGGAGCGGAACCTGCGCTTTGGCGTCCGCGAGCACGGCATGGGCGCGATCGTGAACGGGCTGGCGCTGCACGGCGGCATCGTCAAGCCCTACAGCGCCACCTTCTTCACATTCAGCGATTATATGCGCCCGGCCATCCGCCTCGGCGCGCTGATGGATATTCCCGCCGTATACGTCTTCACGCACGACAGCATCGGCTTGGGCGAGGACGGGCCGACGCATCAGCCGATTGAACATCTCATGTCCCTGCGCGCCATGCCCAACCTGCACGTCTTCCGCCCGGCCGACGCCACCGAGACGGTCGGGGCTTGGGCCGCCATCGCCGAGCTCGATCACCCGGCCGCCATCGCGCTCAGCCGCCAGAATTTGCCCGCGCTGGCTGGCAACGACGCCGGCATTCATGAAGGCGTGGCGCGGGGCGCTTACGTGCTGTCTGAACATGAATCGGGCGAGATCGACGCCATCATTCTGGCGACCGGCAGCGAAGTCGCGATCGCGCTGGATGCGGCGGGCCTGCTGGAAGAGGCGGAGGTGCGCGCCCGCGTCGTCTCCATGCCCTGTTGGGAGCTCTTCGAAGCGCAAGACGACGACTACAAAGCGAGCGTCCTGCCGCCGGCGGTAAAATGCCGGGTCAGCATTGAAGCGGGCGCCACGCTGGGCTGGTCGCGCTATATCGGGGATGGCGGCGTCGCCATTGGCGTCGATCGCTTTGGCGCCAGCGCGCCCTATTCGCGCATCTATGAAGAATTCGGTCTCACGCCCGGGCATATCGCCGAGGCGGTCGCCGCGCTGCTCGACGCTTGACGGAAACCGAGCCAGCCATGTCCCCGCCCCCGCCAAAGGTGATGGTCGTCCTGCCCACCTACAACGAGCGCGAGAATATCACGCGGATCGTGCCGGCGCTATTCGCCTTGGACCTGCCCAATTTTCACCTGCTGGTGGTCGATGACAATTCCCCCGATGGCACCGGGCAAATCGTCGCCGAGCTGGCGCGCGAGTCGGCATACGCGGGCGTGCTGAACGCGCTGCACCGCAAAGAGAAGCAGGGGCTCGGCCCCGCCTATATCGAAGGCTTCAAGCGGGCGCTGGCGCTGGATGCCGATATCGTGATTCAGATGGACGCCGACCTCTCGCATCAGCCGAAGTACATCCCGCGGCTGCTGGAGCTCGGGCGGCGTCACGATATTGTCATCGGCTCGCGTTATGCCGAGGGCGGCAGCGTCGACGAGGGCTGGGGACCGCTGCGGAAGCTGCTCAGCTGGTGGGCGAACCGCGTGTATGCGCCCGCGATTCTGGGCTTGCCGATCCGCGATGCTACCGGCGGCTTCCGTCTTTATCGGCGGGATTGCCTGATCGGCATGGATTTGGACAAAGTGAAGGCGAATGGCTACGTTTTTATGGTCGAGTTGGCCTTCGTGGCGCATCGCCTGGGCTACCGCATCGGCGAGATTCCGATTCACTTCCCCGACCGCCTGCATGGCGACTCGAAGATGTCCAGCGCCATCGCCTTTGAAGCGGCAATGCGCGTCTGGCAGATCCGCTTTCGTCACCGCGCGCTGAAGCCATCCGACCGCCGCCCGCGCGGTTACGCCGTCTAGGCGCGACTCGCCATTCCGCGACCCAGAAACGGGCGTTACAGCGTAACGCCCCTATAGCTACCGTTGCAATTGGGACGCCGCCGTCGGGCGAATCGCTTTGCGTGGGCGGTGGCAATGTCGCGCGTGTGTCTACAGGTTCGCTCGACCTCAACGAATTGTAGGGGCGACTCTGTGAGTCGCGAGCCGATCCCTCCCCGGTCCTGCCAGAATCGCATGTGTAGGGGCGAGACTTGTCTCGCCCTCCGCCGACGCGTGGACCCTACAAACTGTCCGCCGCCCAGAGCAAGCCGCGCCGCACGATCTCGCGCGCTTCCGGCACCTCAAAATCGCCGATGACATGCCCCAGCGAGCTGTAGAAGATTTTGCCTTTGCCATAGTAGCGCGTCCAGACCACCGGCATCACGCAGCCTTCGATCCAGGGCGCGTGGTCGCCGCTGAAAGTGGTGGTCGCCAGCACCTCGTTGGACGGGTCGGTATGCAAATAATACTGTTCCGAGCGCATGTCAAAATCGGGGATGCCGGCCGTGATCGGGTGCGTCTGGTCGTTGACGTTGACGCGATAATCGATGATGTTGCCAGGGTGCGCCACCCACTGCCCGCCGACCATGAACTGGTACTCGGTATTGTTGCGGAAGGCGTCCGCCATGCCGCCGTGCCAGCCGCCGACGCTGACGCCGCGCTCGCGCACCGCATTCAGCAGCCCGGCTTCCTGTTCGTTGCTGATGCTGCTCATCGTGTTGATCGGCGTGACCATATCCACCGACGCCATGAGGTCTTCATCGAGAAAGCTGTCGAGCGTCTCGGACAAGGTTACGTCCAGGCCCGCCGCTTCCAGCAGACCGGCGAAGAGGTGCGTCGTCTCTTTGGGGTCGTGCCCGGGCCAGCCGCCATAAACCATCAGAATCTTCTTGCTCATGCCATGCCTGCCTTTTCCGCGTCTTGATTACGTGTAGCGCAACTATACCCACAACGACTAATTTGGTGTAGGGGCGTTCGGCGTTAGCGCCCGTTTACGGGTCGGCGAAGGGCGACCCGGTGGCTCGCCCCTGCACGATCGCCGTAAAGCGCGGGCGATTCACAGATTCGCCCCTGCGGATTCATGGTGGATTTGCGGGCGGCTTATTGCATAACCATGCTGAGGTAAAAGATTGTATTGCCGCTGGCGACATACACCAGGTTCTGCTCAGGATAGGCCACCACCGCCGAGATCAGCCCCAGCTTCTCTTGATCGAAAGCCTGAAAGCTATCCATGAAGGTGCCGGCCACCGTCGTCTCGAAGATGGTGCGCGTCCGCCGGCTGATGATGAAGAACCCCGGCGCGAAGGGGCTGTCGTTGAGGAAGAAGCCTTCGGTGCGCGCGATATGCGGCTGGCTGCCTTCGTTGAAGCCGCTGAAGACGAAGGGCGATTCGTTGCCGCCCACATAGGTCTTCATAATGCCATCGGCGTAGAGCACATAGACCGTGCCCTTGCGGCTGATGGTGAAATCGACCACATTGCGCAGGTTGGGCCGCGCCGAGCCGGCGAAATACTCCCGCGGCGCGCTGACGTAACTGCTGCCGGAGGGATCGTAACGCCAGATCTGACCAGCCTCGCTGTCCAGGATATAGAGCTTCCGCGCCCATATCGTCAAGGCCATCGGGTTTTCCCAGTTGTTGGCGTTCAAGACGCGCTGGGCATCGCAGTTCAGGATGAATTGGGGCGAGCAGCGCACCAGCGTGCCGTTGCGGTCCAGCATGGCCAAGTCGCCGGAATGGTCGTCAAAGGCGATATCGACGATCTGCCCGATGGTGTAGCCGCCCTCGTGCGTCGCGCCGATGCGCATCAGCGAGATGGGCTCCTGCCGCAGCGGGACCTTGCCGTCGTCCGAGAGTTTGATGCTGTAGACCAGGTCGTTCTTGTCGTCCAGGGCATAGAGGTCTGCGCCCTGCAGCCGCAGCCGCGTGATGACGGCGTCTTCGAAGTTCGTCAGCGGGGTGGCGACGCGCCGCTTGACGTTGTTGATGGCGTCGATCAGCGCTTGCGCTTCTTCGCGCATGGCCCGCACCGTGGGGTCGTCCCCGCGCATGGCGTCGCAGGCCTCCGCCACTTGCAGCGCCGCGTTCCAAGCCGAGGTGACGTTGCGCCGATTGCTGGTATCCAGCGAGCGCGCCAAGCCAGCCGTTTCCTGCAGCTTGCCCAGGCATTGCTCAAACTCGGTCTCGCCAAGATTGGACACCCAGGACAAGACCACGATGCCGACGATAATCAGCGGAATCAGCAGAACGGTCAGAATCATCGTGCTGGATGACAAGCGGCGCGTCGGCGTAATCTCTGGCAGCGGGAAGAGGCGCAGGAACAAATCGGCGAAGAAGAGCAGGAATCCAGCCACGCGCCCGGCCAGCCGCGCCAAGCCCCAGCGCAGCAGCGAGCCAAAGTCGCCCCGCCGAGGCAGCTTCCATTGCTCGCCGTCCACATCCGCTTCGATATGCTGCCGCGCCGCGCCCAGTTTCATGCTCACTTCGCGCGATGATTCGCCCGGCGCCGCCAGGATCGGGCTCTCGTACTCGGGCGGCACCAGCTCGACCAGCATCAGCTGGCTCTGAATCTTGATCGTGCGCCGCAGGCTCTCCAGCACCTTTTCGATGTCGTTTTCCAGTAAGATGCTAGTCAGCCGGTCGGGCGGAATATCGGCCAGGTTGCCATCGGAAAGCGCCAGGCGGCTGCCCGCGTTGACGCCGTAGCGCACCATCGAAATCTCTGGCTCTGGCAGCAAACCCAGCGGCACGCTGAACAAAGGCGCTTCGTCCGAGAGATCTTCGGGGAAGGTCAGCGTTAAGCCGGCCGTCTGCAATACCGAGACGACAGGACCAACGCGGGCGACATAGATGTCGTCTTCGTGCAAGACCGCCGCGATCATGCTGGTCTCGAATTGCTGGCCGTCGTTTTCGCCGCGCTCCAGGTTATGCTCGTATAGGTTGCGGTTGACCTGCTGAAACATCGTGCGCAAGGCGATGGTGACGCTGCCGCCCATGGCGAAATAGCGCTCCGCCGCCAGGCGCGCCAGCTGCTCGTAGAAGGTGGTTGGCGCGATCGAGCCGGAGGGGACGATCAGCAGAAAAAAGGTATCGCCCGCGCGTCCCTGCGCGGCTGTTGGCGGCGCCACCTCGACTAACGCGCCCGGTGGATTAACGTTAATGACGCGCCCGCCGACGATGTAGAGGTGCCCGACCAGCGCTTCCAATTCAAATGCCATGCCGCACCAAAAACGTCCCCCCAGCAGACAATAATTCGATTTTACTGGAATGCGCGAACGGCGCTAGCGAAATGCGCCGACCTTGCGCCCGGCCGCCCCGGGCGAGGCGACGATATTGCGCCGCTGCCTTTCTCCAATACAATAGAAGTAAATGGCAAGCGAAAGGCAGTCTCTTATGGCCAGCACAACCTCGGTCGACCGCGTCGCTCGCGCTGGAGGGCGGGGCAGCCGCGTTGGCGCGCCAGCCGGCAATCTGCGCCTCGACTGGCTCATGGCGCTGATCTGCTGCGCCATCGTCTTCGGTCTGTACATTGATGGCTGGGCGCATAATCACGGCTTCGTCGACGACAGCTTTTTCACGCCTTGGCACGCCGTGCTCTATGGCGCCGTCGGCTTGTCGGGGCTCGTCCTGGTCGTCAGCCACTTCCGCAACGTCAGCCGGGGACACCGCTGGAGCAATGCCTTGCCCCCCGGGTACCGGCTCTCGCTGGTCGGCTTCTTCGCGTTTGGCGCGGGGGGCCTCTTTGATATGCTCTGGCACGAGACCTTTGGCTTTGAAGCGGGCGTGGAAGCGCTGATCAGCCCGGCGCATCTGTATCTCGCCTTTACGGGTCTGCTCATCATGACGGGTCCCATCCGCGCGTTCTGGGGGCGGCGGGACGCGGGCGACTGGGCTGGGCTGGCGCCGGTGATTCTTTGCTACACCTGCATCACCTCGGTCTTCACCTTTTTCAACGCCTACGCTCCGATCGGCGGCGACATGATCCTGTTGACGGGCCCGCGCCCGGCCGATCACAGCCTGTCCGATGTGGCTGGCATCGTCGCCTTCGTCATCCAGAGCAACGTCCTGCTCGGCTCGGTTTTGTTCCTGACGCGGCGCTGGCGGCTGCCCTTTGGCGCGCTCACCTTCCTGTTCGTCGTCAATTCGCTGCTGATGACCTGGTATCGCGTGGGCGAATCGGGCGAGTTCATTCTGGTCATCAACGCGGCGGTCGCTGGTTTGCTGGCGGATTATTTGCTGGGCGGCGCCAAAGCGCCCGAAACGCATCGGCTGCGGCTGGCGGCAGTGCTGATTCCATTCGTCTACAGCCTGGGCGGCATGATCGTGATCAATATTCTTGGCGGCGCCGTCTGGGGGACGGGCGGCTTGTGGTGGCTGATCCACATGTGGCTGGGCGTGCCCGCGCTGGCCGGCGCCTTCGGTTATGGCTTGAGCATGCTCCTGCGCCCGCCCGCGCCCCCCGCCAGCGTCTCAGCCTAGCCCGCCCGTGACTTCAAGACCTTCCGCCAGGCGACTTGCCGCGCTTTTGGCTTTCGTCCTGCTGCTGGCTTTATCCGCCTGCCGCCAGCAGCGGATTTCAGCCGCCGACCTGCAGATGCAGCTGAGCGCCAGCGACCGGCTCGTCGGCGACGCCACGCTGCTTCTGGCGGTGAGAGACAAGGACGGCAAGCCCGTCGCCGCGCCCGGCGCCTTGAAGCTCCGTGCCGACATGAACCATGCCGGGATGATCCCCAGCTTCGCGGCATCGGACAAAGCGGTCGATGGCGTCTTCAGCCTGCCCTTCGCGTGGACGATGGCTGGCAGTTGGATCGTCGAAGCCCGACTCACGCTGCCGAATGGCGATAGCGCGACCGAGATCTTCAATTTCGAGATCCTGCCCGAAGCGGGCGCGGGCTTGGCCGGCATGGACCACGGCGGCATGCCCGGCGAAAAAAGCGCCGTCTACATGCGCATCAGCAACCGCGGCGATAGCGACCGCGTCATCGTCTCGGCGGAAAGCGAAGCCGCCAAGCAAATCGAGTTTCACCGCACGCTGGTGGAGGACGATGTCGCCCGCATGGAAGCGCTCGAGACGCTGGTCATCCCGGCCGGCGAAATGCTGGAGCTGCGGCCGGGCGGCGCGCATATCATGCTCAGCGGCTTGACGGCCGATCTGCTCCCCGAGGGCGAATTCGCGCTGCGGCTCAAATGCGATGCGGGCGAAGTCTACAGCCTGGACATCAGCATCGCCGACAGGGGCATGAGCGACCTGGACGACAAGGTCGAATTTGGCGACCTGGTCTTCAGCAACCGTTGGACGCGCCCGGCCAAATCCAGCGATTTGCCTCAGGCCGACGGGCATTCGATGTAGGGGCTACCCATCGGGTCGCCCAACCACGACACCCAGCCGCCACCACAATTCGTAGGGGCTACCCATCGGGTCGCCCAACCAGGACACCCAGCCGCCACCACAATTCGTAGGGGCTACCCATCGGGTCGCCCAACCACGACACCCAGCTGCCACCACAATTCGTAGGGGCTGCCCATCGGGTCGCCCGCCACTGGGTTCACGCACCCGCAACCCAGCGTATTATCCATTTGCGCCGCGAGCCGGCCGGCAGCATCTTCAGCAGCGCCTCGCCTTCAGCCGCATCCAAGGGGCGCAGCAGCAATAGCATAGCGAGGTAGGCCGCGCCGCTGACCAATAGCGCGAAGACAGTCCCGCCCAGCGCGAGCAGAATGATAAGCATGAAAAGCAGCGCCAGCAGGGGCCGCCAGAGCAGCGTCCAGAGTCGCAGATCCGGCAGCTGGCCGCGGACCAGAACCACGAATGGCAGAAAGAGAACGAGCTCCGAGGCGATCGTCGCCAGCGCCGCCGCTTGAAAGCCGTAGATGGGGATGAAAATGAGGTTCGCCACGACGTTAAAAGCAACCGCAGCCGCGAAGGCGCGCGTCACCTGGCGCTGCAAACCCAGGCTGACCAGCGCGTACTGCGTCAAGCTGTTCATCCAGCCGATGGGGATGCTCCAGATCATCAGCCGCAGGGCGATCGCGCCATCTGGAATATATCGCGCGCCGCCCAAAATCAGCGTCAGCGGCTCCGCCAGCGCGGTGAAAGCCACCGCCAGGGGCAGCGTCGCCGCGAAGAGCAGCTTGATGCCAAATCGATAGCTCTGGCTCAGCGCGCGCCGATCCGCCTGCGCTTGCCGCGACATCACCGGGAAGAGCGCCTGCGTGAAAAAAGCCGGCACGATGTTGATCGCCAGCAGCCACTTGTAAGCGGTGCTGTACTGCGCCACCGTCGCCGCGCCTTTGAGCGCCTGCAAGATGATGATATCGACCTGGAAAAAGACGGTCGCCAGGAGGTGGTTCAGCATCAGCGGCAGGCTCTCGCGCGCCATCTCGCGGATGAGCCGCCAATTGGGCAGGCGCGGTCCGATGCGCCCGATCAGCTTCCGCCCGGCCCAGATCAAGACCAGCAGGGTCAGCAGGTTGTTGAAGATGCTGATCGCCGCCAAGCCGACGATGCCATAACCGAGCAGCAGGGCGATGACACCCAAGACCGCCTTGTTCATCGTCGTGATGGTCGCGATCGCCGCGGGCTTTTCCGCCTGCTCGTTGGCGTAGAAGAGCGAGGTCATGCCCTTGGACAGGCTGGCCGGGAACAAGCCGATATAGAGCAAGCCAATCGCCAGCAGCCCGTCCGCGCTGATCGCTTCCACGCCCGAAGCCTGCCAAATCAGCATTAGGCCCGCCAGCAGCGGCGCGCCCGCCAGGCTCAGCGCCAGCCGAACGACCGATGTATTGTAGAGATAATGCCCGGCCCGCTCCCGCCGCCGCGAGGCTTCGCGGATCAGGAAGAGATCGAGCCCGAAATTGGTGAAAATATCGAAGGCGACGAAGAGCGTGATGGCGAAATTGTAAATCCCCACGTCCAGCGGCAGCAGCAGGCGATACATGACAATCGCGAAGGCCAGATCGATGCCGCGATTGAAGAGGTTGAGGATGATCGGGGCGGCGCTGTTGCGCGCCACCTTGGCCAGCCCGGTAGAGGCCGCCGTATTCAAGCCGATGGTCGCCCGCCAAAGCCAGGCGCCCAGCATAAACACGATAAAGGCGACGCTGATCGACGAGACGAACATGCCCAGCTGTACGCTCGCCGGGCTATAGACCAGGCGCACCGTCCAATCGCCGGCCGGCAATTCCACCCCCTGCAGGTTCAGCAAGACCAGCCGGACGCCCAGCCCAAACTCGGCCTCTTCGCCGCCGCCAGCGGGACGGGCGAAAGCGCGCCAGCCCGGCATAAAACTCTCGCTGATCACCAGCCAGCTGTCGTTTTGCAGGCTGAGCTCGATGAACTTCTCGCGGCCCGTGTCTCGGCTTATTTGGGCTTCCACGTAACGCGGGACCTTCAAGCCGCCTTCCAGAATGTCCATCTCGCCGAATTTGAAGCCGCCGCCCGCTTCCGCCAGCCAGCGCGGCTGCCAATCGGCTTTAGCCACGGTGAAGGCGCGCGGCATCTCCGCTTCATTCTCCCAGATCGCCACTTCCTGCCGATAGACCTCGACCCAGCCGGGCACGCGCATCTCGAAATCGGGCGCCGTCAGCAGATAACGCACGTTCAGCAGGCTCAGCAAATCCGATTGAAGCAGGCGCTGATAGCCGGCCGGGCTGCGCGCTTCGTCCGTGTAGAGCGGCGCGATCTGATTGTGATCCAGCAGATGCTGTGGCTGCAGCGCGCGCATAGTCGCTACATAACCGGCCGGAATAATGCTGTCGTAACCGCGAATGTCGTCGATGCCGTAGCGCATGCCCGCGTTCGGATGCAGAATCCGCTCGTCGCCGGGCCGCTCCAGGCTGGTCACGCGGAAGCGCCCGGCCTGCCCCTGCAGGAACTCAATCGCCGGCGGCTTGAAATTCAGCAGCAGCGGGTCGCTGGCCGGGTTAAAGCCATAGGACGCGATCAGCAGATCGACCGCCGTCACCAGCAGCGCCAGCCCCGCAAAGAGCCATGAGCGCCGCCAAGCCAGCCCGAGAAACAGGCATCCGCCGATCAGCAGCAGCCCGCCCAGGGTCAGCAGCTGCGGCTGTACGTAGCTGAAGAACATCCGCCCGTCGGCGAAGGCGCGATCGGCGCCCGCCAGCTCGATCAAGAGGCGATTCAGCAGCGGCTCGAAGCGGACGAAATCGGCTTGCGCCGCCGCCACGCCGAGCAGCAGCCCCAGCCCGGCGACGAGTTGCGCCAGCCCGAACAACAGCGCAACCCGGCGCCATCGTCCGCCGCCCTCGCACAAGAGATGCAGCCCGATGCCCGCCAGCGCCGCGACCGCCAGGGTCAAGCCGAAGACCCAGCGAAATGGCGAGTTCAGCTGATTCATGCCCGGCAGCTGAAAGATCAGCGCATAGGTCTCCGCGCCGAACATGAAAGACAGGGCCGCGGCCGCCAGCAGCCCAAAGAGCGCCAGATAAGCCGCCCAGCCCCGCCGCCAGCCCATGAGCAGCGCGAAAGCCGCGAATGCCAGCGGCAAAACGCCAACATAAAGCGCGCCCTCGACATAATTCTTGATGCCCCAGTAGATGAAATCACGCGAGGCGCCGGCGGCGTCGCGCAAGTCGCTGACCAGCTCGCCGCTGAAGACGTCCACATAACTCTGATGCGCCGGACTGCCATAGAAATTGGGCAGCAGAAACTGCACGAAATCCCGCAACGGATGGGCGTAACCCAGCACCGTCTCCAGGCTGGAGCGCTCCGCCCGCCAATTGCTGCCCGCAAACTCGTATAGCGGAATCAGCTGCAGCGCCGCCAAGCCGATGCCGAGCCCAGCCAGCGCCAGCAGCCAAATCGCCGACGAAAGCGCCCATTTTAAGGGCGGTCCGCCGGTCCGCCGCCAGCGCGCATGGAAAACCCAGATCAAACGAAAAGCCGCGTAATAGCCGGCGATCAAGAGGGTGTAGATGGTCAGCTCGATATGCCCGGCCAGGATGTTAAATCCGAGCGCCAGCGCCCCGATCGCCACCCAGAGCAGCGCCGTGCCGCGGAAGATCCACAGGCTGCGCCCGCGCAGGATATTTTCGATCATCCACAAAACAAGCGGCAGCCAGACCGCCGCCGCCACCATCATCGGGAAGACGGCGCTCGCGATCATGAAACCGGAAAGCTGATAGACGATGCCAGCCAGCCCGGCCCCCCGCCGGTTGACCCCCAAGGCGCGCAGGAAACCCGCCATGAACAAGCCCGCCAGCCACAGATTGAGCGCGATGAACCAGCCATAAGCCGCGCTCAAGGGCAATATGTAATAGATAACGCTTAGCGGATAAAGCGCCGAATGCTGCCCGGCGGCGAAGAAGGGGATGCCCGCGAAAAGATGCGGATTCCAAAGCGGGATCTCGCCCTGGGCGATCTGCGCGCGGATGAAGCGTTTCCAACCCAGGTTCTGCAACACCATATCGGAGAGCAGATGATTCTGCGGCCTGGCCGGCGCCCCGGCCACCTCTCGATAGGCGGAGAAGGGCAAATGCTGGAAGAGGTTCTCGCTGGGCAGCAGCGTGCGGTCGCCCAGGGTCTGCTGGTGAAACATCGCCAGGGGCGCGATCAGCAGCAACAGGACGAGGGCGAGGTCGGGCGCGGCGCGGCGCAGCGGCATCGTCATCAATGGTCACCGAATCTCTTTTGGGCGCGGTGGCGCGGGTGGAAGCCAGTTCTGTTATACACAGACGCGGCTGTTTTGCCTAGTCGAGCAAGCGGCCCGGCAATATCCCAAGCGTGCGCGCATTTATCCCAAAAATTCTGCGATATATCCCTTGCGCGGGGGGTGATTCGGTCTAGAATTGAAGGCGTTGCGGCATCAGATCCAGCGCGGAAACGCATCGGATTAGCGGCGGAAGCTTAGAAGCATGCGCCGGCGGGAGCAATCTCATTTTATTCCAGGAAGCAGAACAGCAGCAGCTTCATTTGAGGGAAAAACCCATGGCGGACAGCCTGTTTGACAACCGCTATCGCTACAATTTCATCTATCCGCGGGGGCGTTCTGGCGAGACGCTGCGCGCGCTCGACACCGTTGCCGATAATCGCCCGGTGGTCATCAAGCGCCCCAACCCCAATGACGCGCCGCCCATCCGCGCGGGCCAGGAAGTCAGCATCATCAACGAGCGGGAAGCGCTGAAGCGGCTGGCGGGCCACCCCGTCTTGACCGAGCTGCTCGGCAGCGGGCAATTCTTCGTCGGCGGCATCCCGCAGCAATACATCGTCATGGAACGGGCCGAGGGCATCATCATCGAAGAAGAAGTCGTGCGCCTGGCTGGCCGGCGTCAACGGCTGCCCGAGCTTGAGATGCTGGAGGTCCTCGATCGCCTTGTCGAGCTTCTGCGCGCCGCGCACGATCAGGATATTGTCTACAACGATGTCGATGCCAAACACCTGTTTTGGAATCGCGAACGCTACGAGCTCAAGGTCATTGATTGGGGCAACGCCGTTTTCCTCGAAGGCGACGAGTCGACGCTGCAAGGCGTCAGCCGCCAGACCGACATCTACCAGATCGGCGAGTTGATTTATTTCATCTTGTCCGGCGGTTACCGCGTCGAGGTCCCGCGCGATGCCGATGCCGATTTTCGCGTCGATTTCCATCAAGACCGCGATGCCATCGACCCGCGCCTGCAAGCCATCGTCACCCGCGCCGTGCATCCCAATCTGCGTTATCGCTACGCCTCCCTCGGCGAGCTGAATGCCGACCTGCTGCGTTATCGCTCGCCCTTGGAGCAAGACCGCAACAGCATCGTCGCCCGCGCCATCGACAGGCTGCGGACGCCCGATCTCAGCCGCAACGACCTGCAGACGCTGCAGACTCAGCTGCAAATGGCGCTGCGCCAGAACCCCGCCTACCCAGCCGCGCGCAAAGCCCACCAGGAAATCATCGACCGCATGCGCGATCTCGAAGTCTCGGCCGATCTCGACGCCGTAAGCATTTATATGCGCAGCCACAACTGGTCCAGCGCCGCCGAGCTGCTTTCGGAGCTTCGTGGGCGGGCCGGCAGCAAAACCGGCGGCTTGGTGCGTCTCTTGCTTGATTGGTGCCTGCTGCTGACCGACAGCCAACTCCAGCGCGCGCCAGCCGCGATAGACGAAGCCGCCAGCCTGCTCTTCGCGTACAAAGCCGACAAAGCGGCCAACACGCTTTTGCTCGAGGATGGCGCGGACGAAGCCGAGCGCCCGCTGCGATGGCGCTTGGCGGAGCGCGTCTCGTCGCATTTCCCCGATGTGCTGCTGCTGCGCCCGAACCTCCATCGGCTCGAGAGCGACATCCAGCAGCTGGGGCAAGAAGGCATCCCGATAGACGAGCCGCGCGAGATCCTCGCGGGCGTTAACCGGGCGCTGGACGAGGCGCAGCGCTTGGAAGCCCCCGGCGCCGGGCAGCTGCGCGATGCTTTTCGCGGCGTGGTCGAGAGCCTGTCCGCGCTCAACGCCAGCCTGCAGACCTTAAGCCTGCAGCACGAGTTCTCCGAGAGGCGCTTGCCGCTCGACGCCTTGACCCGCGCCCTGAACGCGGCAATGGCGCTGGCTGATAACATGCACGTCGTCGGCAAGAGCGCCGCCAACAACCCGCGCGACGCCCTCTCCGCCATCGACGCCAGCCGCGCGATCGACCCCGCCAACCCCGCCTGGGACAAGGTCGAGGACTTCCTCAGCCTGCTCTACGAAATCCTGCAGAACAGCCAAACCTATGTGCCGGCCGCCGATGGCGCCGATCTTGAAGCTTGGCTGCGGACGACGCATGACGAACTGCTGCCCTTCGCCGACCAACTCTTCGACGAGATGCTCCGCCAAATGCTCGAAGGCATCGCGACCGCGGCGACCGCCTGGCAGCGGTATCGCGATGTCATCGTCGCCGGCGACAAAACGGAAGCGGCCGGCGCCTTGAACCGCGCCGCCGAGACCGTCAGCACCATCAGCCCCACCCTCTCGAGCTGGTTCAAGCAGCTGGCCAGCGTGGTGGCGAAAGCCAATTATGTCGAGCGCCACTCGGTGCCGGGCCACCTGGGGCGGACGCTGGCGGATGGCTGGGCGGCTTTTGATCAGGGCCAACTGGCGGATGCCCAGCGCCTGGGCCAGCAAGCCATGGAGATCGCCCGCAGCGACAGCGAGCAATTCATCGCCGAGCGGCTCTGGCGCGTTTCCCGCATCGTACGCGACTGGGTCGAGCGCAACGGCGTCGAAAGCGAGAGCCGCACGCAAAAGGCGCTGATGGATATCGAAGACCTCTTCACCGACCGCGAAAACCGCGCCATCAATGGCTTTGCGGCGCAGATGCCGAGCACGGAAACCTACCTAAAGGCGATGGCGCAAGGTCTGGTCCAGGGCTTCGCCGAAGGCAATACGGCCGCGCTGCGCCTGCTTTTCGCGCAATACATCCTCTCCGGCGCGCTTGACGCCCACGATGGCGCGATCGAAGACGCCCGCTTTTGGCAAGCCGCCTGCCAGCGCGCCCTGCCTGATCACGCCCGAAGCCACATCGCCATGCGCAAGCTGGACGAATTCATCGAACGCCGCCAAAGTCTGCTCGCCGCCCAGGACATCTTCGCCGAGCTCACGGGCCCGCATATCACCGACAGCCTCGGCGAGCTGATTCGCCAGTTGGAGAGCAATCCACAATCGCGCCTGCTGACGCCCGGCATCCAGAGCCTGAAGGCGCTGGAATCGGCCTTGCAAGATTGGGCCGACGCCGAGTTTCGCGCGGCCGGCAACAAAATCGAGCAGGTCTTGCGCAGCGTCGCCGAAGCGGAAGCCAACGCCAGCATCGACCTGGGCGCCTACCGCGACTGGATGCGCGAGCTGCAGGCTTCGCTGGCGGAGCTCAGCGTGAAGCGGCGCAACCTGATGGGCGAGATCGACCGCCAGCTTGACGAGCCGCAGCCCGGCATCCGCGACGCCATCCACGCCCAGGCTGATATCACCGAAGACCTGCTCGGCTTCAAGCACGCGCAGATGATGCTGGGCTGGCGCGATACCTACGAAGCCTTCCTCGCCATCTACAGCGGCGACAAGACGCGAAAACAGAAGCTGGAGGCGATGGACGCGCATTTCAAAGCCATGTTCATCGATCGCAATCCCGCCTTTCCGCTCTTCCGCCACTGGTATCGCCAGGTGGAAGCCATGCCCGCCGAGCCGCCCGAAGCGGAAGCGCCCGCGACAGAAGACCTGCCAGCCGCGCCCGAGCCGGCGCCACAAGCCGCGCCACCCGATGCCGAGCCGACGCCAGAATCGGAAGCGAAGCCCGCCCGGCTCAATCGCTGGGTCTTCAACGGCGCGCTCCTGGTCGGCATCCTGCTGGTCATCGGCGGCTTGCTGTCACTGGCGAATAGCGAGGGACTTGAGGGCATCCTGGCGGCGATAATGCCGGCGCCTGCCAAGTCGGCCGTCGAGGCGAGCCCCGACCCAGTTGCCGCCAGCGACGCCCTTGACGCGGAATCAAAAGCGGCCGCACCGGTGCCAGCCGCGGACGAAAATGAAAGCGTTTCGGCCGATGCGACCCAGCTCCCCGAGCCGACCGCCATCCCCAGCGAGATCCCCACCCTCGCCAGCACCGAAGCGCCGACGCCTTTGCCGACCGCCGTTTTGCCGCCCGACGGCTTGAGTGGCGCGCAGAACCTGCTTGCGCTGCACGAGAACGCGCGGGGGGCGCCCTTCTGGGATGAAAACGCGTTCCGCCTGGATAATGGCGCCTGGCGCTTTGGCGGCGACGGTGAAAGCGACGGCGACGCGATTTACCACGCGGTCCCGGCCGACTTGCTCGATCGCAGCTATGGAAATGCGGCGGCTGGTCGCGTGGCGGCAGTGGAGGCCGAAATCGCCCTGCACAGCACCGACCCGTCGCTGGCGGCCGACGAAGTCTATTTCGGCATCCTCTTGCGCGGCGCGGACGGCGACGGCGAGGCCGGCATCCAGATCCAACAGGTCGACAGCGACGTCATCAGTCTCGCCCTCGTCGCCAACGGCGAAATCCGCCCCATCAGCCAGCGCTCGGTCAACAATCTCATCACTCGCCTGCGCCTGGATCGCGATCGTGCCAGCGGGGAAATCAGCGCCTATTTCAACGAATTGCGCATAGGCGAGCCGCTGGCATTCCTGGATGCCGAGGCCGCGCTCGAGCCGGTCATCTTAGTCAAAGACGGCGGCGTGGTCATCGGCGTATCGGCTTGGGAAATCACGCTGGAATGAAGGCGGCGAGGGCTGCCAATCGGTTCAGCCGCTGGAGCGCAACGGTATAAGGCTTGTCCGATACTGGTCGCTCGACACGCGATTCTACGCCCCCCCATCCCCCGGCCCCTTGCCCCCACAAGGAGGGAAGGGGAGTTGCAAATCTGCGGGGCGCAAAGCATATTGCGCGGGCCGTGGCACTGTCGCGCGCGTGTGTACGGATTGCGTGATTCGGCGGGCGTCTCAGCGAGGCGCCCCTACAGCTTGTTCTTCGTGGACTTCCGCGCCGTTGCCAGCCGGCGAGAGCGCCGCGCCCGCGCCCATCGTACTGGCGAAATTCTGGGCGATGCCCGTCAGCTCCATTGGCAGCACGAACTTGGTTGATGGGCTGCTGCCGACTTTTTCCAGCATTTCCATATACTGCAGCGCCATCGTCTTGCTGTCGATATCGCGCGCGCTTTCATAGATCGCCGTCAGCGCCTTGGCATAGCCTTCCGCCGTCAGCAGCTGCGCTTCTCGCTCGCCTTCCGCCTTCAGGATCTGCGATTGCTTCTGCCCCTCGGCTTCGAGGATGGCCGACTGCTTGCTGCCCTCGGCGCGGGCGATAGCGGCTTCGCGTTCGCCTTCGGCCAAGGTCACTTCCGCCCGTCGGTCGCGTTCGGCGCTCATCTGCCGATTCATCGCGTCCTGAATCGCCCGCGGCGGCTCGATCTCGCGGATCTCGACCGTCGTGATCTTCATGCCCCAGCGCTCGGTCGTCTCGTCCAGCTTGACGCGCAGCACGTCGTTGATCTGGTCGCGGCGCGAGAGCACATCGTCCAGCACGATATCCCCGATGACCGCGCGCAGGGTCGTCGTCGCGATCTTGCCGGTCGCGTCCACCACATCGCCGACCTTGGTCACCGACTGTTCGGGATCGGTGATGCGATAATAGACCAGAAAATCGATGCCGATCGAGGCGTTGTCCTTGGTGATGGCGGTCTGCGACGGGATGTCGATGATCTTCTCGCGCATGTCCACCTTGATGGCCGACTCCAGGAAGGGGATCACATAAATCAAGCCGGGCCCGCGCACAGTCTTGAAGCGCCCGATGAAGAAGATCACCAGCCGATCGTATTCCTTGACCGCGCGAATCGCGCTCCGCAGCAGCATGAATATCGCCAGGACGACGATGACGAGCAGCAGGCCGCTCGCGCCCGCGCCCAAGGCTTCCGACAGTTCTCCGTTCATGTCTTTTCTCCTTTGAATCTCAATACGAAAGTTTCTTGGTTATGGCGGGCGAGGCAAGTCTCGCCCCTACAGCCTTGTGATTTGGCGGGCGACCCCATGGCTCGCCCCTACAGCCTTGCGACTTGACGGGCGTTGCGGCGCCGCGCGCAGACACGGCGGTTCAAACGCCCCTGTTTAATTTGCGGGCAGATTTCACCCCATCCCCCGGCCCCTTGCCCCAGCAAGCTAGGGAAGGGGAGTCAGATGCAGCGGAGCGCAAAGTATTTCGCGTGGGCGGCGGCATTGTCGGCCGGGTGTCTACAGATTTGCGATTTGGCGGACGACCCCGCGGCTCGCCCCTACAGTGACTTTATTCGTTTTCACTGCTATCTTCCAGTCGTTTGGCTTTCTCGACGTGCAGCTCCAAGCCGTCTTGTCGCGTCACGATGACTTCGGCGCCGCTCTCCAGCCGCGAGCGACTCCGCGCCGTCCACCGCTCGCCCCCCACCTGCACTGTGCCGCGCTCTTCAATCGCCGCCACCACACGGCCGCGCTCCCCAACGAGGAATTCGTCTTTCTGGGTCGAGGACAGCGTACGCTGCTGCGACAGGACCGAGCGCAGCACCGTGCGATGATAGGCGAAAGCCACCGCTAAACCGAGCAGGATCCAAAATGGCGACACGCCCGCCTCGGCGAAGAGGAAAAAGCTGGCGACCGCCTGCAGCGCCAAGCCGCCGACGGCATAGCGCTCCCAATCCGGCTTGAGCAGCGGCAGCATGAAGAAAACCGAGGCGCCGATCACCACCGCGATCACGGCGATCCAATTGGTCGCCACCTGCGCCAGCAAGAAGACCGCGCCCAAGATCAGAGCCGCGCCGCCAACCTCGGCCACGCCCGTGCCCGGGATATAGGCGCCGGTCGCGCTGATCCACAAGCCCGCCATCAGCAGCAAATACATCACATTTGGATCAAGCAGTTGCTCCATGATTCCGCCCCTAGCCCAGCGCCGCCACAATCGCGAGCATAACGAGAATGACGATAATGCCCCAGAAACCCAAACTGAGCAAGAACGACAGCAGCGCGATGATCAGACCGACGAAGGCAGTCAGCAAGCTAATGAGCGCCCCGCGAAATATGAAGGCCAGCAGCAGCAATATCAGGCAACCCATCAGAGACCTCCGCACCACTCCTGAACCCAGTATACGCCATAATCCAGCGACTTAACCCCCAATCCTTGGGGCTCTGGGCGATGGCGGCCTCAAGCGATAGACGATGAAGCGGTCGCGTTCATAATCCACCGCCACGCTGAATCCCCCCCCACGCAAGGCGGCCAGCCACTCGTCATGCGCCTGATCGATGGGCGCGACGAAGAAGCGGTCGCCGCGTTCATCGAGCTCCAAGGCGCCCGCCGCCAGCGCATCAGCCGTCGGATAATGCACGCGCCGCTTGTCGTGCCAGGCGCCCAAATAGTAATCCAGCTGCCAACCCAGCCAGGGATCGTAAATCACGGTCGCGACCGGTTTCGCGTTCAGATGCCGCGCCAGGGCGTCAATGCCGGCCTGGAACGCGCGGTCACCGCCGATCCCCCCGCCTTGGCCGAGGGTCCAGATGCCGCCCGCGAGCGTCAGCGCCGCCAAGCCGATTCGCAAACCGCGCGGACCGGGCAGGCGCGCCAATGGACGAGCCGTCACCAGTATCAGCGGCGGCAAAATCGGAAGCAGATAACGGTCGTAATGATTGAAAGGGAAAGCCACATGCGCGCCGAGATAGACGATGACGTAGAGCAGCAGCGCCCGCCCAACCGCGCGTGCCTGACTGTCAAACCGCGCTGAATGCCGTCGACGCGAAATTGCGGCGAGCGGAGCCAGGAGCAGGATGGGGGTCAAAGGCGGCGGGCCCAGCAGCCAGGCGCCAAGCTCGAGCCAGCGAATGAGACGTTCCAGCCAGAGCGATGGCGGCGCCAGCCAGCTGCCCGGCGTGTTGTTGGCCGCCGCCTGCAGGAAGATGCTCGTATCCGTCCGCGCGCCATCCCACAGCATCAACGCCACGGCCGCGCTGCCCAGCGCCAGCGCGAAGCCCAGCCAATCTCGCGGTTTCGCGCCCCGCGCCAGCAGCGCCAAGACGATTAAGGGCGCGATGAAAGCCGCCTGCTGCTTGCTCCAGAAAGCCATCCCCAGGGCCGCGCCCGCCAGCCCCGCGCGACCCGTCACGGCGAAATACAGCGCGAGCGCCGAGAAAAACAGCAGGCTCATATCGGTAAAGGCGCTCGCCCCAAAGGCAAGCATGAAGGGCGAGGTCGCCGCGAGCAATCCCGCGAAGACTGGCGCCCAGCCGCCGCCCGACATTCGATATGCCAGCCGCATCATCAGCGCCGTCAGCAGAAGCGCCAGGCAGGCCTTGGGCAATTTGCCGGCGAACTCGCCGACGACTGGATCGAGATGCAGCACGCCATTGGAGTCGGCGCTAAGGCCGACCGCGACCAGGCTCAAGGCGCTGAGATAAATCGAGAGCGGCGGCTTATCCAAGGCGCCTGGCAGCAGCCAATGGCCTTCGACGGCGGCGCCGCGCGCGAAGGTCATGAAAAAGGCTTCATCGGGCAGGAATCGCGCATCCCGCGCAATCTGATGAAACTGCGCGAAGCTGGCGAATAGAAGGAGCGGAATCGAGATCGCCAGACGCCCGAAGCGCCCGAGCCGCGTCTCAGCCAAAGCGCTGCCGCAGGTATTCCAGGGCGACGCGATCGATCGAATGCGGGTTCTGCTGCGGCGTCCAGCGCATTTCCAGGTTCTCGTTGCCGATCAGCATGCGGAAAACCTGCTGGCAGACTTCATCCCAGCGGCCGTTGACCTCGCCCGTCATATAGCCCTGCCCGATCATGATCGCCTGCAGCTCGCGCGCGATGCCTTCATCGATTGGCAGCGCGTCTTCGGCGCGAGGCGGCTGAAAATAGAGATGATGCAGCTTGACCAGCGCGATGAGGTCGGCGACCGGCTCGGCGGCGTCGTCCACGCGCAGGTCCAGATAGCGGTCGTTATCGCCGCCATATCCGCCATTCGGGCGCGCGACCAGCACCGCGGCCGCTTGTTTGCCGCGCTTGTCGCCACCCGCGAGCTCGCCAGCGCGCAGAGCCTGGACCAGGCGATCCGCCAATTCGCCTTCCGCCCGCCTGAAGCCGGCCGCCATCGCCTCAACGACGCCCGCGCCCGCCAGCAGATTGCCTTGCGCAGAGAAGCCGTCGCCGATCAGATGCCCCGCCCAATCGTGGCATTCGCCACCCGTATGCGCCGCGACGCCGCCTCGCGCGTCCACGAGCGCCACCTGACGGGTCTCGCGGTTGTCATCGGCCGCCAGCAGCCGCCGCAAAGCCTCCGCCGCGGAAAGCCCGTCGCCCATCAGCGCCAAGCCATCGGGTCCGAAGCCCATTTTGGCGTAAGACTGGGTCGCGACCGCGCCAGCGCCGGCCCGCGCCCAAGGCACAACCGCCCCAACCGCCGGAAACTTGCTCGCCACCGCCACGCCCCAAGCCTCTTCCGCCGCGCAATGGGCGACGATGGAAAATGTATGGATTCGCATGAAGATTCCGCCCCCGTATTCGGCGCCTGGATTATAACAGCGGATTCACGATCTGTATGGGCTTCCAACCAAGCCACCCGCCGCAAGAAAGCGCGCGCAGGGTCGAGGCGGCGACTCGCCCATCGACCACCACAAGGGTATAATCGGCGGCCAGCTAGGCTGCAAGAGGGCAAAATGGAATATCGCACCTTGGGACGCACGGGCTTGCAAGTCTCGGTCATGGGCATCGGCGCCGGCGGACCCAGCCGCCTGGGCCAGAGCGACGAGGTCAACAGCGAGTCGGAATCGATCGATCTCGTCCTGCGCGGGCTGGACGCCGGCATCAACTTCATCGACACCGCCGAAGCTTATGGCACCGAAGACATCGTTGGCGCCGCCGTCGCCAAACGCGATCGCGACAAAATCATCATCTCGACCAAGAAACGGCTGCGCGGCGAGAACATCACGGTTGATGAATTACGCGCCGGTTTGCACGACAGCCTGCGCCGCCTGCGCACCGATTATGTCGATGTTTATCATCTGCACGGCTTGAGACCGCAGCAATACGACTATTATCTCAATGAAATCGCGCCAGCCATGCAAGACTTGCGAGCCGAAGGCAAGCTGCGTTTCCTCGGCGTCACCGAAAACTGGAGCGGCGACCTGCAGCACGAAATGCTCCAGCGCGCGCTCCAGGACGGCGTCTGGGATGTCATCATGGTCGGCTTCAATCTGCTGAATCAGCGCGCGCGTGAAACGGTGCTGCGCCCGGCCCTGGCGAATGATATCGGCGTCCTGATCATGTTCGCCATCCGCCGCGCCCTCAGCCGACGCGAGAAACTGATCGCGACCCTGCAAGCGCTGATCGAAAGCGGCGAAGTCGACGCGAGCGACATCGACCTGGCGAACCCGCTTGGCTTCCTGGTCGAGAGCGGCGCCGCCCCGTCAATCGCCGATGCCGCCTATCGCTTCTGCCGCGACGAGCCCGGCGCGCATGTTATCTTGTCCGGCACCGGCAACCCGCGCCACCTCGAAGCCAATCTCGCGACATTCCAGCGCCCGCCCCTGCCGGACGACATCACGGCGCGCCTGCGACAGATCTTCCGCGAGGCGAAGTCCGTCACCGGCGGCTGACACTCGTTTTCTATTCAAATCTTCGTAGGGGCAAGGCGGCGACTCGCCCGTCAACCCCCACAACGTAAAATGTAGGGGCTACCCATCGGATCGCCCGCCGACCAGGGCAACTCGGGAAAACAAAAAAGGGCAAGCCTCTCGACCTGCCCCTTCGCAAACTTGCGCCTGGCGCGAATTACTGATCGCAGTCGTATCCGTAGTCAGCCACCGACATCGGCGCCCGTTCCGTCACGTCAAGATCGACGTTGAGCGTACCGTTCGAGCCGCCCTCGGCATGGCTGATGACCAGCGTATATTGCCCGCTCTCTTTGACCTTGTAATCGCTGATGACCGCGTCGTACTCGCTTTGCGAAATATCGTCATCGCCGATCAGCGCCTGCCCTTCCGGTCCGATCAAGATGATCAGCGGATCGACGAAGCCCGGCTCCACCGTGTCGACGGCGATATCCAGCGTTTGACCGCGCTTGGCGTCAAAGGGCACGCTGTAGACCCAGCCTTCGCGCATCGGCAGTTCAAAGCTGCTGTCGCCCTCCAGCTCGGCATGGAAGAGCGTGCGATTGCGGTTCATCATCGCGTAGCGGTAATAGTCGGCCGCGCTCTCGCCGGGCTGGCTCATGGCTTCGTAGGTGATCCCGCGCGAGAGATACGGCAGCGAGTAGCTTTCGTCCAGCTGCATAGCCGTGCTGATATGGCTGATCGAAGCGTCGTACTCGCCCATATACCGATAGGTCACGCCCATCCAGTTCATGGCTTCGGCGTCATGACGATTGAGATTCAAGGCGCGGCGGAAGTTCTCCAGCGCGACCGTGTAATCGCCGGACATCAAGGCGCGGTAGGCGTCGGCTTTGAAGCGGGCGCCGTCATTGCCCTGGGTGAACAAGCCCGAGATATCGAAGGACACTTCGACGCGGCCTTCGGTGCTGCCGCCGGCGTGCGTCATGACAATCGCGTATTCGCCCGTCGCCGGCGCTTGGAACTGCACGAAGCTGTCCCACCATTCGCCCGTGTCGTCATTCGCCGTCAGTGGCAAGCCATCCGGATCCAGAATCAAGACCAAGGGGTCGGCATCCAGGTCGCGCTGGCTGCTGATGGCGCTCACCTCGATTTCTTGACCGGCGCTGGCGGTGAAGGGGAAGATGTAGACGATGCCTTCGGACATCGGCACGTCCAGGCTGCCTTCCCAAACCAGATTGTCATTGCGAATTACGTTCGTCTTGATGCGCTTGATCCACTCGACGTAGTCCTTCATCGCCGGACCCATGTCACCCATCTTCTCGTAGACGATGCCGCGATTCAGATAGGGGTAATCGGCATCCGGCGCGAGCGACATCAGGCGGTCGCAATCGGCCAGGGCGCGCTCGTATTCGCCGATCTCGCTCAATGCCCAGCAGCGGTTGTTCAAGGACGCCAGATCATCCGCGTCCTGCGACAGGACGAAGGAATAGTCCTGCGCCGCCAGCCCGTGCTCGTCAATCATGCTGTAGGCGTAACCGCGCGCGAAAATCGTCTGGACGTCGGCTTCGCCTTCCGCGAGCAAAGCGTCGTAGAGCGCTATCGCCGAACGATACTCCTCGTTGGACAGGCTGGACCAAGCCATGTTCTTGGCGGCGCTGGCGCTCAAAAAGCCGGCCGGCATGCGAGCCGCTTCCGCCGCCTGCGCCATGGCTTCGGCCGCCTCCTGCAATGCCGCTTCCTGCGCGGCGATGATTGCCTCCAACTCGGCAATCACAGCGTCGCTGTTGTCTTCCACTGTCGCTGCCGGAGTCAGAAATCCGATGGTGACCACGACGGCAACCAGCACCAGCAAGCCCTCGATAATCAAGGCGCTTGGACGCTGGCTGAGCACGCGGTCCTTGAGTGACCGTCTGGGAACGTCGTATTCCGCGTAGGTCTTCTTCATAACTTACCCCCCGCTCTTTCGGCTACCGACCACTGAACAAAAGACCGTGACACTTAGTATAACACATCTGGCTGCGCCGCCGTCAAGCGGTCTCGCCAGCCCAAAACCTTCGCTAACCTTGCGCTTGCTCTACGCTGCCCGCCAAGCGCCGGTAACTCTGGCGGCTCGCCCGCGCGCAGCCATGATAATTCAGTGTATCGCATATCTTGCCAATTTCCAAATACATCTTCGAATAAGACGAGCCGAGACGCAGCGCTGCCTGAAAATGCGCCAGCGTTTCTGCCGTTCTTCCCTGCGCCAGCAATACCCTTCCCATGTTGTAATGCGCCAGGGCATGGACTTCCTCATATTCAGGCGCGTACTCCAAGGCGAATCGGCAATACTTCGACGCCGCCGCGTAGTCGCCTTTTTCGACCAACAGCCAACACCAGTTCTCCAAGGCGATCGCGTAATTGGCGCGGTTCCTGGCCTCTCGCAGCGCCTGCTGACAGTATTCGGCCGCCAAATCGAATTCCCGGGTCTCGCCATGCGCCCAGCACAGCGCGTTCAGCCCGTCAAAGCTCCCCGGCCGCAATGCCAGCAGCCTGGCGTAATCCAACTGCGCCTCGAGATAATCGCCACCCAGCATATTGACGTAACCGCGCCAGGAATAGCTCTCGGCATCTCCCGGCGCCAGCGCGATCGCCCAGCCGAACATCGCTTGCGCGGCCGCGAATCGCCGGGCCTCTGCATAGGCTTTGCCGCGTTCCTTGATGAATTCAAGCGGATCTTTCGTCGCAAATTCCTTGATTTCGACAGCGTTCGCCGCAGCCGGGGCGACATCGGCGGAAGTCGCCCGCGCGCCATCCAGCGGATCAAAGAAATCGAAAGCCGCGCCGGCCGCCACCGTGATCACGACCGTCATCACGATCTCCAGCAGAATCGCGCTCCATCGCTGCGAAAAGAAGCGCTGGATCACATTCTGCTGCGGTATGTCATACATCGGATATTGGTCGTACATGATCGCCCAGTCGGCTACCTGCCTATAGTGTATCGCAGATTCCGTCCTCGCCGCCAACGCTTATTCTACGTTTGCCATACGCTATTGGCTCATGCCACAAGCATAACACGAAAACCGTCGCCCGTCATCCAAACAATCGCCAACAGATCGCGCGCCGGCTTGTCAGAATCCGCCAATCGCTCGGCGCTAAAGGGTCCATATCGGCCGATTGAAACCGGTCCTTCCTTTGGCCGCCACAATTATAACGACGCTTGCGGCCATGTCCAAATATTCCCCATCTTCCCCAAGCCGTTCGCCCCAATCCTTTCGGCGCCAAGACACGATGAAAAAATTGCGAAACAGGCAATGGCCCCGCGTCTTCAAACGGGCAGGGACGCAGTCTACAGCCTGCCGCATCGGCGAGTTCGGCAGCCTGCGCCGGACCCCGGTACTGAGGCGATTGCCTGGGGCAAGGGCATTCTGTCGGAACAGCCGTTATACTTGCGCCATCAGCCAGCAGGAGAAGCGTCATGGCGGAGAAGCGCAGGCATTACTGGACCGCGCGAGAATTTCTGGCTTTCGAAGCGGAGAGCGAGTTCAAGCACGAGCTCATCGACGGCGAAGTTTATGACATGTCAGGCGGCAATGGCGAGCACAGCCAGATCGCGTCAAACGTGATTATTAGCCTAGGAAACCGTCTGGAAGGCGCCTCCTGCCGCGTCCACACCAGCGACATGATGCTGAAGGTCAGCGACGACAAGTACTTGTATCCTGACGTCAGCGTCGTCTGCGGCGCGCCGGAATATGAAGACGAGTCCCGCCTGGCGCTGGTCAATCCAATCCTCGTGGTCGAAGTCACGTCGCCCTCATCGGCGCAAGACGACCGTGGGAGCAAACGCGAATCCTATCTGCGCATGCCATCGGTCTGCGCGTATCTTGTGATTGATCAGCACCGCGTCAATGTGGAGCAGTACGAGCGCGCCGACGTAGGCTGGCGTCTGCAAGTCTTTACGCGCCTGGAAGACCTGATCAAGCTCGAAGCGCTCGAGATTGAGTTGCCGCTCGCCCGCGTCTACCGCGACATCGCGCTCGGCGAGCAGGCGACTTAGTCCCAATTTCGCGCGCAGAAGCGAGCCGTCGCCCGTCTCGCCTTCACAGCAAGTGGTTCCAGTCCGCTTATGACGCGCTATACTTGAATCGCGTCAAGTTATCGCGAGGAAGCTCATGGCTGTTGAAATCCCGCTCCGCCTCAGCGTCGAGGAGTATCTCGCCTGGGAAGAGACAAACTTTGAGAAGCACGAATACATCGACGGCGAGGTGCGCTGCATGGCAGGGGCTACCAGGAAACATAATCAGATTGCGATGAACACGGGAAGCTGGCTCTGGCAGCAGCTCGCCGACTCGGACTGCGTCATCTTGAGCAGCGACATGCGGGCAAAAGTCGGTGATGCGCGCTATGTATACCCGGACCTTAGCGTGGTCTGTGGTGAAGCGCGTTTTGCGCGCGATAACGAGATGGAGCTGCTCAATCCGGCGCTCGTCATTGAAGTCACGTCACGCGCTTCAATTGACATTGATCGCGGCGAGAAAGTAGACCTTTACTTCGAGGTTCCGTCAATTCAAGCCTATCTGATTATCGACCAGCATCGCGTTTGCGCCGAGCTCCGCCTGCGTTTGCGCGGCCGCTGGCAGACGGTCTCTTACGAGACGCTGGACGACATCGTTCCGTTGGACGCCCTGGACTGCCAGCTGCCCTTGTCGCAGGTTTACCGCGGCGTCGCGCTTGACGAGAGCCCGGCCGATTAAGCTGCCAGCGTTCCGCGCATTCCGGAGTCTACTTCCTTCCAGGACGCGCTATACTTGAATCGCGACGAGTTACGTGAGGAATGTCATGGCTGTTGATATCCCGGTCCGCCTCAGCGTCGAGGAGTATCTCGCTTGGGAAGAGACGAACTTTGAAAAGCACGAATACATCGATGGCGAGATACGCTGCATGGCAGGGGCGAAGGGCAGACACAATCGGATCATGTCAAATACCAGTACCGCGATTGGGCGACAGCTTGATGATTCCGACTGCTATCTTCTCAGCAGCGAGATGCGGGTCAAAGTCGGCGGCGCGCGCTTCGTTTATCCCGATATGTCCGTGGTCTGTGGCGAAGCTCAGTTTGCCCGCGATAATGAAATGGAACTCGTCAATCCGGCGCTCGTCATTGAAGTCACGTCGCCCGCCTCGATAGACATTGATCGCGGCGAGAAAGTAGACCTTTACTTCGAGGTTCCGTCAATTCAAGCTTATCTGATCATCGACCAGCATCGCGTCCGCGCCGAGCTCCGCCTGCGTTCGCGCGGCCGCTGGCAGCCGGTCTCTTACGAGACGCTGGACGATGTCGTCCCGCTGGATGTCCTGGACTGCAATCTGCCGCTTTCGCAGGTGTACCGCGGCATCGCGTTTGACGAGCCGGCCTCGGACTAAGCCTTGAGCGCCCGCAACAGAAGCCGCAGCGCCGCCTCGACGCTGGCCGCTTTGTTTCCGAGCCTGTCGCTGTCCCAAACGAAGCGCTCCACCCGCATTAGCCCGTCCGCGCCCGCCAAGCCGATATACGTCAAGCCGACGGGCTTCTCCGCAGCGCCGCCGCCCGGTCCGGCGATGCCGGTCACGCTCAAGGCGTAATCCGCGCCGAACAAGGCCAGGGCGCCCGCCGCCATCTCGGCCGCCGTCTCTTCGCTAACCGCGCCATGAGCGATCAAGGCGGCCTCGCGCACGCCCAGCAGCCGCGTCTTCGCTTCATTCGAATAGCTGACCAGACCGCCGACGACATAAGCCGAGCTGCCGGCGCAATCCGTCAATGTGCTGAGCAGCAAGCCGCCCGTGCAGGACTCGGCCGCGCAGACTGTGCCGCCCCGGTCAATCAGCGCCGCGCCAACTCGCCGCGACAGCGCCAACAAGTCGCTCGGCATCACACCTGGACCAGGATAAGCGTATTGCCTTCGCAATCCTTCATCATCACGAAGCGCCCCCAAAACTGGGTCTCCGGCTCGCCGAGGAAGTCGACGCCGCGGTCTTTGTAGACGCGCCAGGTCTCGTCAATGTCGTCGCATTGCAGCGTCAGCGATTGCGACTGCTGAAAGGTCGAGCGGTAGTGCTCCCAGCTGTCGTCGAACTTGTAGAGGACGATCTGGGTTTCCGCCCCCGTCGGCGCCACCGAGAGCCAGCGCGAATCGGCGCCTGGGAACAGCTCGTTATCGGCGGTGCATTCCATGCCCAGCGTCTCGGTGTAAAAGGATTTCGCCCGGTCTTGATCTTCGACGAAGATGGATACTGTGCCTACACGGTTGATCATTGGTGATTTGCCTCCATAGCGGGCGATTCACAAAATCGGCCCCTGTTTACATTGCGAAGGGCTCGCCCCATCCCCCGGCCCCTTGCCCCAGCGAGCTAGGGAAGGGGAGTTACGACGCTGCGAGCCGCAATGTATTTTGCGTTGGCGGTCGCCTTGCGACGCGGACGTCTACGCGCATGGCTGGGCATCAAGCCCGCTGCCCCAGCACAATTTGGTTGCCTTCGGAATCGACCAGGATGGCGAAGCTGCCCCAGGCTTGGACCTGCGGCTCGCCCAGGAAGCGCACGCCCCGCTCGGTCAGTTCGCGCCAGGTCGTCATGAGGTCGTCGCAATGCAGGGTGAAACACTGCGGCTTGCCCATGGCTTCGCGATAATGCTCCCATTGCCCGCCCATGGGGAAAAGGGTCAGCTCCGTCGGGCAGCCCGGCGGCGCCACCGTCAGCCAGCGGATATCGGCGCCCGGGAACATCTCCGAGTCGTTGATCAGTTCAAAGCCGAGCTTCTCGGTGTAGAAGGCTTTCGCCCGGTCCTGGTCTTCGACGAAGACGGTGACGGTCGCGATTGAGGTGATCATGATTTTCCGCTGTCGCTTTCGGGGGAGTCGCGGATAAGCCCCTACCGATTGCGCTGGCGGGCAACCCGATGAGTAGCCCCTACGGTTTCGTGTTTAGGCGGGCGAGTCGATGGGTAGCCCCTACTTGTTCTCCACGCTCTCGCTCAGGAAGGCGCTGTAGCCATTTTCCGGATCATTGCGCACGACGAGCATGCGTTTGCCGCCGACATGCGAGATGCCCGGCGCCTCGTAGGCTTTCGCGGGATTGCCCTGGCTGTCCAGCCGATTGCACCAGTAGATATGGTCATCGCGCTGCCAGAGGTAAATCACCGGCACGTCATCGACCACGATTTCCATGCGCCGGCGGCTGAAGGGCGCGAACCGCGGCGGATGAAACCAGGGCACCCAGGCGCCTTCCGTCTTCTGCGTCTTCATCGAGACCGCGCTCTGCGGCAGGATTTCCTTGCTGTCCCGCGGCGATTCCTGATTGACGAACTTGATCGTCTCATCAGTCGTATTGAACACCGACGTCAATTCCGTAACTGGCATAGCCGTCCTCACTGCAACTGAGCCGTCGTTAAGCGCTTGCCCGGTCACGCCGATGCCCTTGCCGACCAACTCGACAGTCTTGGCAATGCCCTTGACCATTTGACCGAGCAGCTTCAATCCATCCATCGCGTCTGAACCGCTGGTTCTCTTGTGCTGGCTTCTCGTATTATACACAAAGCGCTGGCGCCGATTGACCCGCCTGCAACTGTATACGCATTGGCGCGCCCGTCCGTTGCCCCGCGGACTCTCTCAGGCCTCGGCGATGTGATCGGCGTTTCGCATGTAATCGACCGACGCGGCGATCAGCTGGCGCAGGACGTCCAGGTCCACGTCCGCCAGCTTGTTGATGTACAGGCAGGAGCTGCCGGTGCGATACTTGCCCAGCCTGGCGAAGAGCGCCTCGTGCCGCTCGTGCCCGCCCATGATATAAAGCGTCAACGCGGCTTTGCGCGGCGCGAAGCCCGTCAGCATCATGTCGCCTTCGCGCCCGCTTGCATAGCGATAATGGTAGCTGCCGAAGCCGACGATGCTCGTCCCCCACATTTCAGCTGGCTCGCCCGTCACCGCTTCCATCATCTCCAGCATGACCAGCGAATCTTCGCGCCGGCGCTTGTTGGATACGGATTCGAGATATGCCCGCGGGTCGCCGTCATTGCGCTGCGTTTTGTTCTCCGCCATAGAAGAGTCCTTCGGCTAATTCGGACGAGTCGCCCTGGCTTCATTTGCGAGCAAAGAACCCCCCATCCCCTGGCCCCTTGCCCCCACAAGGAGGGAAGGGGAGTCAACTGCTGCGGGAGGCGAGGCCATTTGCGCGGGCAGTCGCATTGCGGCGCGTGCCCCTACATCCGCTGGTTTGCGCGGGCGAGACAAGTCTCGCCCCTACAGATCGTCGGGTGATGGCGCGTCGCCAAGATCCAAATCGCCCAAATCAATTTGCGGGGGCTCTATAGCCGCCGGTTCGCTGATGACGGTCTTTGCATCGGCGAAAGGCAGATCCGCGCTTGCCGAGCCCGTCGCCGCCTGCATCAGCAGCGTCAGCCGGGCCGCCATGCTCGATGGGTCGGGATGGATGCCGTCTTGCAGCAGCGCCGTCTCGAAGACCTGCTCAATCACCGCGTCGACAAGCGCTTTATCGCCGCCAGCCGCGATCAAGCCGCTGAGATTATGCGTCAGCTCGTGCCGCGGGTTCAGCTCCAGCGTCTTGACTGGCAACTCGTAATCCTTGTCCAGCAAGCGATTGATGCGGAACATATAGCGGTTGGCGCCGCCGTCTTCGCTGACCAGCCGGGCCGGGCTGCCGATCAGGGTTTTGCTCTCGCGTACGTCACTGACGCGCCCGCCCAGCGTCGCCTTGACCCGGTCTATGAGCGCGCCGAGGCGATCGGCTTCCAGCGCTTGATTTTCCAATTCTTCCGTCGCCGCTTCGCCAACATCGTCAAGATTCAACTCGGCTGAATCGACGCTGACCAGTTTATGCCCCTTGAAATCGGTCAAGCCCATGGGCAGCATGGCGTCCACCGGATGCGTGAAATAAAGCGCCTCAATCCCGCGCCCCCGAAAGGCGTCCAAATGCGGGCTGCGCGCGCCGCTGGCGTAATCATCCGCCACAACATAATAGATATCGTCTTGATTCTCCTTCATCCGCTCGACATATTCATCCAGCGTATGGAACTTGCCCGGGTCGTCGTCATGCGTCGTCTGGAAGAAGAGCAGCGGCTCCAGGTCGCTCCGATCTTCGCTGTCGATCACCAGACCCTGCTTCAGATAGGCGCCGAATTCCTGGTAAATGCCCAGGTATTTCTCGCGGTCGTTCTTCGCCATCCGTTTCAGCTCGGAGAGGACCCGCCGCGTGATCGTCTTTTTCAGGCTCGCCATCACTCGCGTCGCCTGGATGCTCTCGCGGGTGACGCTAAGCGGCAGGTCTTCGCTATCAACCACGCCCTGAACGAAGCTCAGATACTCCGGCAGCAGATCGCGATTGTATTCTTCGATCAGCACCTTGCGCGCGTAGAGTTTCAAGCCCGGCTCGCTGCGCGGACTGAACATATTCTGCTGCCCGCTGCCCGGCACGAATAGCAGCGCGTAAAACTGCATCGGCACGTCGGCGCGGATGTGAATGTGATGGCTGGCGCCGCCGAAATCCATCGTCAGCATCTTGTAGAAGCTGTCGTATTCCTCGTCCTCGACCTCGGTTGGCGCCCGCCGCCAGATCGCCTGCTGTTTATTGGTCGGCTCTTCGTCATCGCCAACGTGAATCGGGAAAGCGACATAATCCGAATGCCGCCGGATGATGTCCTTAATGCGGAAGCCGCGCGTGAATTCCTCTTCATCGTCCTTGAGGTGAATCACGACATCGGTGCCGCGGACGTCTTTGGTAGCCGGCTCCAGCGTATAATTCGTCCCGCCAGTCGCCGACCACTTGACGGCTTCGTCCTCCGGGCGATGCGAGCGCGAAATCACATCGACCTGCTTCGCCACCATAAACGCTGAATAAAAGCCGACGCCGAATTGCCCGATGATGGCCGCTGCGTCAGCCGGTTTTTCCGCCATCGCCTCGATGAAGGCTTTGGCGCCCGATTTGGCGATCGTGCCCAGCCCGGCGATGATCTCGGCGCGATTCATGCCGATGCCGGTGTCGCTGACCGTCAGCGTCTTCGCCGCTTCATCCAATTCGATATGAATCTCCAAATCGGCTTGCGCGTCGACCACGCCGTCATTCGTCAGCATCTCGAACTGCAGCCGGTTGAGCGCGTCCGAGGCGTTCGAGATCAGCTCGCGCAGGAAGATCTCTTTCTCGGTGTACAGCGAATGGATGAGGATGTTCAGCAGCTGCTGGGTTTCGGCCTGAAAGGTATGTTGTTCGCTCATCGCCCTTCCCGTCAATTTTCCGCCGCCGCCGACCACGCGAAGCCGCAGCGCGTTTATGTCATAGGATCGCCTCTGTTTTATCACAGCATCGCGAGATGTAAATGAAAACTTGCTTCGGGGAGGGCCGGGAATGGGTTCGGGAGCCGTAACGGGCTTGCCAAGGCAAGCCCCTACAGGTCGTAGTCAAAGTTCTTAGCTGTAGGGGCGAGCCATTGGGTCGCCCGCAACCGCGCCTGTTTTCACCCCATCCCCCGGCCCCTTGCCCCAGCAAGCTAGGGAAGGGGAGAAACGCCTGGACACATTCCGCGCCATTTCCGCTGCCATTCGCTCAAATTCGTCAGCTGTAGGGGCGAGCCATTGGGTCGCCCGCCATCGCCGCGAAACTGCTATACTGCCCGCCAACCCGCCAAAATCCAGCCGGAGCGACAAACCCATGAAAGCCGTCCAGATCATCGCCCGCGGTCAGTGCGCCTTCGTCGACGCGCCAAAGCCGACCCTGAAGCCGGGCAGCGCCATCGTCAAGACTCTGCGTCTCGCCCTCTGCGGCAGCGACATCCGCCATATCCATTACCTGCCCGATGACCGCTATCCCACGCCAGTCGGCGAAACGGGCCACGAAATGGTCGGCCGGGTCGAAGCCATCGACCCCCAATCTGACCGGGGCAGCGTCAAGCCGGGCGATATCGTGCTCTGCCTGGCGCCCGACCACGGCGCGATGCAGGAATATTACCGCGCCCCAATCGACCGCCTGCTGCCCTTCCCCGCCGGGACGCCGCTGGAGCACGCGGTCCAAGCGCAGCAGTTCGGCACCGTGCTCTTCGCGGCGACGCACCTGCCCGACCTGCGCGGCAAAACGGTCGCCGTCATCGGCCAGGGGTCGGCGGGCCTCTGGTTCAATTTCGCCCTGAAAGAGCGCGGCGCCAAGAAAATCATCGCCCTCGACCTCAAAGCCTATCGCCTGGCTTTCAGCAAGACCTACGGTGCCACCCACACCCTGCACAACGCCGATATCGCCATCGCCGACGCCCTGCGCGACCTGAATGGCGGCGAGCTGCCGGATGTCGTCATCGAGGCGGCCGGCGAGAACGAATCGATCCGACTCGCCATCGAGATCGCGCGCGAAAGCGGCTTCATCCTTTACTTCGGCGTGCCCCGCTTCGAGACAATGGATTTTCCGATTTTCGAGTTCTTCTGGAAGTCGCTGACGGCGCGCAGCAATGTCGGCACGATCTTTGAGCCGGGGCATGCCAGCACGCGCCGAGCGCTGGAATTGATCTGCGAGGGAAGTGTCCCGGTCGCCGACATGATCACGCATACCTTCAAGTTCGAAGACGTCTTCGAGGCCTACGAGCTGCATCGGATTCAGGATGAAGGCGCGGTGAAGATCGTGATTGATATGGAGGGGTAGGTTCTTACCACCGAGTACACCGAGGTCACCGAGGAGTGACGATGAGCGCGCCCGACAGGATCTACCAACTGGTCGAGAAGTTCGACCGCGACAAGCCCGGCAGCGAACACGAAGTACGGATCCAATTTGTCGATCCGCTGTTTTCGGCGCTGGGCTGGGATCTGCAGAACAAGCGACAGGTGCGGCATGAACCGCGCGTGATCATTCGCGACGGGGGCTTCGAACGTTCCAAGCGACCCGATTACAGCTTCCATATTGGCAATGCGCCGGATTTCTTCGTCGAGACCAAGATGCCGCATATCAACCTGGAACGAAATCCCATCCCTGCTTTTCAATTGCGGCGTTACGGCTGGTCGGGCAATGCGCCGGTCAGCGTCTTGACTGATTTCGAAGAATTCAGCGTCTATGATTGCCGCATCCAGCCAGAGCGCAGCGACCCCGCCAGCAAAGCCCGCCTGCGTTATTTCCAATATGGCGATTACATCGACCAATGGGTGGAGCTTGAAGCGCGTTTCAGCCGCGAAGCCGTGGCTCAAGGCGCGCTGCGTGAATGGGTCGAAGGCGAGCGCGTCCGCGGCTTCTTCAGCGTCGACCAAGCCTTCCTGCGCGAGATGGAAACCTGGCGCGAGCTGCTGGCGAAAGACATCGCCCTGCACAACCGCGACCTCAGCCAGCGCCAACTCAACCTGCTGGTGCAAAGAACGATTGACCGCATCGTCTTCCTGCGCATCGCCGAAGATCGCAATATCGAAGCTTACGGCGGCCTGCGCAGCGCCGCGGAAGCAGGCAAGCAAGTTTATGAAGAACTGAAAATTCGCTTCAACCTGGCCGACGACAAATACAACTCGGGCCTATTCCACTTCGGAAGAGAAAAGCGGGACAGCGAGCCGGATACGCTCTCCCTCAAAATCCACATCCCCGACGAGCCGCTGCGCCACATCATCAAGAACCTGTATTTTCCTTTCAGCCCCTATGAATTCTCCGTACTGCCGGCCGATATCCTCGGCCAGGTTTATGAGCGCTTTCTCGGCAAAGTCATCGAACTCGGCGCGGGCGGCGAAGCGCGCGTCGAAGAAAAACCCGAAGTGCGCAAAGCCGGCGGCGTCTATTACACGCCCACCTATATCGTCGACTACATCGTCGAGAACACCGTCGGGGATTTGCTCTGGGGCAAGAGTCCCGAGGACGCCGCGAAGCTGCGCATCCTCGACCCGGCCTGCGGCAGCGGCTCCTTCCTCGTCGGCGCTTATCAATATTTGCTCGATTGGCATTTGAAGCATTACAGCCACGATCCCGACAAGCATAAGAATGTCCTGCGCCGCGTCGTGGGCGGATATGTTCTCGCCACCGCCGAGAAGCGCCGCATCCTGCGCAACAATATCTACGGCGTCGACCTCGACCAGAACGCGGTGGAAGTGAGCAAGCTGTCGCTGCTGCTGAAGATGCTGGAGCACGAAAGCGACGCGACTGGCATGCAGACGCTTATGTTCTCGGCTGGCGAGCGCATCCTGCCCGACCTCAGCGGCAACATCAAATGGGGCAACTCGCTGATTGGCAGCGACTTTTTCCGCGGACCGCAGGCGGGGCTGTTTGCCGATGAAGAGGCGATGCAGCGGATCAAGGCTTTTGATTGGACGGGGGCGGATGGCTTTGGGGAGATTATGCGGGCCGGCGGGTTTGACGCGGTGATTGGGAATCCGCCTTGGGGAAGTAAAGAAGTTTTAACAGGCGACGAATTGCCATATATCGCCAGGAAGTATAAGCGTGCAATCCACAACATGAATATCTTCGCGATTTTTATTGACGAATGCTTAGAACGTCTGCTGGCCAGAGGGGGCCGCTTGGGATTCCTGATTCCCAAGAATTTCACGAAAACAGAAGCGTACAAACCTTATCGAGAAGACATACTCGCGAAGCACAGTCTCAATCTGGTCGTTGACTTCGGACAGTTTCCTGGTGTGGCGCAAGAGGCGGTTGGGATATTTGTCAATGCGAAGCAAACAGGTACAAATCTGATTCACCGCGTTTATGTAGAAAATAGTGAATTCATAAGCATGGACGCGCTCAACGTCGAGGACATCCGCGAAGACAAGTTTCGCGTGATAACTCTGGCCAGAATGCCCAATCTCAGCCCAATAGCGCGAAAAATGGAATCCATATCAATCGAACTTGGAGACAAGTTTGAAGTCGGGAGAGGCTTAGAACATGGACGGAAAGGCGATCTGATTTGCTGTCCACATTGTGGTAGCCACTTCGAGCGACCAGGCAAAAGGAACAGGAAGGTCAAGGAAATAAAGTGCAAGTCATGTCGAGCATCAGTTGATATATCTGCTGACGATTACGACGAAACGTTTATTTTCAAGTCGGGCGAAGAATACTCGTGGCTTAATGTTCAGGGTCTGCTTATCGGATCGTCCATTGACCGGTATCGACTAAAGCAAGTTTCCTACAAGGTCGAATTAGACTTGCAGGGCATAAACTACAAAGACCTGCACAACATGAAAGAAAAGCTCTATTTCATACGAATCTCGAAGTCGCTGCGTGGCTATCTCGACACAGAGGGCTTAGTCGCGCTGAATGCCCTAAACTTTGTCTACAAGGCGGATAAATCTGTCCCATATTCACTGCAATATGTGTTAGGAATTCTTAACTCCCAATTGCTCAAGTCCTACGTCGAGTTCACGGTGACGGGAGGAGGGAATCTCACGATTCGGTTGTCAAACGCAATAATGAGGTCTCTCCCAATCCGTACAATCGACTTTGGTAATCCCGCCGATGTCGCCATACACGACAAGATGGTCGAGCTCGTCGATGAGATGCTGGGCTTGCACAAGCGGTTGCCAGGCTTGTCGGGCGAAGGCCGCAAGATTGCCGAGCGGCTGATTGAAACAGTCGATAGCGAGATTGACGCGCTTGTCTATGAGTTGTATGGCTTGAGCGAGGATGAAGTGCGTGTAGTGGTGAGTGGGTGATTCGTCAATTCATCGCAGAAGCACAATGAATTAGTCTAGACTATCAAACATCTGTTTGCAACGATGGGCCAATTATGGTCAGTGCAGAAAAGCTGGAGGCCAGATGAATATCTTTGTAATCATGCCATTCAAACCAGATATGAAGTGGATCTATTCTGATGTAATCAAAGCTCCGCTCGAGCGGCAAGGGTACAAGGTAAGCCGCGCCGATGACCCAAAGGACGACGGCACTGTACATCAAGACATTTATGACGACATCATGGAAAACTTATGGTATGCCGACTATATCATTGCAGATTTGACCGAAAACAACCCAAACGTATTCTACGAGTTGGGCATTGCGCACACTTTAGACAAACGCACGATTCGAATTTCACAGCAACTCGATATACCGTTCGACATCAAATGGCACACTGTAATCTCCTACCGAGCTAACGAAGAAAGGGCTGGAGAACTCGCGCGAACAATCCTCGGAATAATTCATCGCTCCGAAAAAGGCGATTACAAATTTTCGAACATAGTAAGCAAATATCTGTCTACCCAATCGAAAAGGATTGTCGCTGTTTCCATTGGTGATTCAGTTGACAAGTTCATAGAACAATACACAAGTTCACTTCGACTCGATTCCTCAAGTTATCGCGAACTCGCGACAACAGCAATCAATCAGGCTAGCTCACAGATTCGTAGATGCACTTCTGAAATTGAACGCATCGGATCTAGAACGAGGAGCATAGCTATGGACACTCTCAACCTACTGGCGTCCAATCCCTCATACGATGCCAGAGAGCGGCGCAAGCAAGAAGTAGTCAAAGAATATGGTGCCGAACTGACTGGATTTGCAGTTCGTATGGAGCCGTTGCTCAGGACTCTAAATCGCGCATGGATTGATCTTGATCAGGCTTTATCCTCGTATCTACTGGCGGTACAGCGTGAAGGCAGCGTCAAGTCGAATGACATTGCGAAGCTGATTGTCGAAATGAAAAACATGCAACACAAAGTACCGCCGACCCGGGCGGTAGTTAAGGAAATGGCTAACGCCATAACATCAAGCGCAGGAGGTCTAGTCGGTCTTGAAGATCCGATTGCCGCCGCTAACCAGTCTGCGAGCCAGTTGGTGTCTGAATTGGACTTGAGTTACGCAGTACTTGAAAGACAGATCATCCTGGCCAGACTCGTGTCATCTAGTTGATCAATGCCTTGACCAGCATACCCGTCTTCAACCTCTTGACAAACCATAGTAGGCGTGCAACCCTGTACTCAGTATCCATACAATCGTCAATGGACTCCAAAACAACATGTCAAACAATGTTCATCAACTTCAGAATATACGCGATGGCATTGCCACGATAATTTTCGACATTACTCAGATTGAAGCCGAGATTGGCGACGTTGCCCGTACTCTTGGACGCCACACTGATACGCTAAACAAATATCCTGCGGGCGTCGCCTTAACGCAGGACTATATCAACATTGCGAAACAATTTGCATCGGAGTTGAGTCCGCGTACCAAAGCCGTGACAGGGATAAATTCTAGGCTTCAAAAAATTATTGCCGAACTCAGATCATCCGCTCAAATAGTGGATTCGCGATCTGACAAAGCAGCGGACGAGGAGAGCAGTCAGTACATAGAGATTATGCAAGAGCTAAATGAGTTACCACCTAAGTTGCCCAGCCTAATTTTTGAACTAAAAGACAGACAGACTCAGGTAGAGTCCTTCCGAAGCGAGATGAAACAACTCTGTGGTGACATTCCGGCCATTGATTCGCCGCACAAGCGTTTCGCCCGCTCGTATGGCCGACTCTGTGAACAACTGACGATCCTGAACAATTTAGTGGAGGAGATCTGCTGAACAGGACCGTCCGCGCCCTCCGCGTCCTCTGCGGTTCAATCCCTCCGCCCCTCACTCCTTCAGAAAACCCACCGGCGGCTTGTAGGACACTTCCAGGTGCTTGATGATGGCGTCCAGCTTGCCGTCAATCACATCTTCGCGCCTACAAAATCTCTCTGCGCCCTCTGTGTCTCTGTGGCAAAACCCCTCTGTGTACTCGGTGTACTCGGTGGAGAAAAATCAATATCACCTGTGCTACAATCCCGCCCATGAACCTCATCGACTACGCCAGCATCCTCATCCGCCGCGGCTGGATTCCGCTCCTGCTCGCCCTCATCGCCGCCGCCGCCGCCTTCGCCTTCAGCCAGACCATGGATCCCGTCTACCGCGCCACCCAGAAAGTCCTCATCGTCCCCAGCCGCAGCGACTTTGGCTTGACCCAAGCGGCTAAGCAGACGCTCAACAGCCATGTCGCCTACCTCGATAGCTCCCTGCGCGCCGCCGAAGTCATCGACCGCCTGCAGATGGATATGACGCCGCCGCAGCTGCGCGCCGATGTGCGCATCGCGCCCGACCTGGACAGCCTGATCATCCAGATCGACGCCGAGCATGGGAACCCGGCCCAAGCCGAGAGCGTCGCCGCCGCCTGGGCGCAGCTGCTCGTGATTTATCGCAACGATGAAAACCAGAAGGGGCGCCGCGAAGACCGCATCGTCGCCCGCCTGCAAGACCGCCCGGTCACCGTGCTGGCGCGCCCCAACGTTCGCATCAACACAGTGGTCGGCTTCCTCGCCGGGCTCTTTCTTGGCGGGGTCATCGTCTTCGCGCTGGAATACCTGGAGAGCGCCATCGTGCGCCGGCGGGAGGATGTGGAGTCGGGCGCGGGTTTGGCTGTGCTGGCCGCGGTGCCGCCGGGCGAATAGCGCTCGCGCCCGCCCGCGTAGGGGAAACCTACCAGTTCGCCCGCCACCGCAAATCACAAAAATCAGGCCCCCTGTAGGGGCTAGGCGGTACCTCGCCCAAAATCTTCATTAATCGCAGAGAACGCAGAGGGCGCAGAGAAATCGCTGTGTCTTTGTGGCAAAATCGGTTTGCGGCATTTGGGCGGGGTTTAGGGCGACCCAGTGGCTCGCCCCTACGGAAAACGCGATGCGGTGATTTGCGGGCGACATGATATGTCGCCCCTACAGAGGCCTTGGTAGTTCGGCGGCGGACGTTAGGGCGAGACAAGTCTCGCCCCTACCGTCGAATTATTGCCGGATGGGCCGGGGGATGGGGTGACCGTTGTAGGGGCGAGCCATCGCGTCGCCCGCCGCGCGCTTTACTCGCCAGCCAATATCCCCGCCAAGACCGCGCTGTCGATATTCCCGCCCGAGACCACGCAGACGACCGCGCCGCCGCCGGCCTTGCCCGCCAGCGCCGCCGCCACCGATGCCGCGCCCGCGCCCTCCGCGACAACCCGACTCCGCTCCGCCAGCAGCCGAATCGCCGCCCGCGTCTCATCCAGCGACACCACCAGCGAGCCATCCAGCAGCGCCCGCGCCAGAGTCCACATCTCTGGCAGCACGCTCTTCCCGCCGATGCCATCGACGAAGCTCGGCTCGTACTCGACCTCCATCGGCTCGCCCGCGGCAAACGAAGCGGCCAAGGGCGCCGCCGTCTCCACCTCGGCCGCGTAGACGCGCGCCGCCGGCTTCAGCGCCCGAATCGCCGAGGCGATGCCGCAGCTCAGCCCGCCGCCGCCGTAGGGAATCACCACCGCGTCGACATCGGGCAGGTCCTCGAGGATTTCCAGCCCGATCGTGCCGTTGCCGGCCATGACGTCGGGGTCGCGCACCGGGTGGATGAAGCGCCCGTCCAGTCCCGCGAATTCGCCCGTGACAATCACATCCCACCAGCGCGCGAAAGGGACTTTGACGACCCGCCCGCCCAGTCGCTCGATCGCCGCCAGCTTGGTCGCCGGCGCATGATCGGGCACGACCACGCTGCACGGGATTCCAAGCCGCCGCGCGTTCCAGGCGACTCCCTGCGCCATATTGCCTGCGCTCGCCGTGTAGACGCCTTTCGAGAGCGCTTCCCGCCCGGCCAGCGCCATCGCATTGCCCGCCCCGCGCAGCTTGAAGGAGCCGATCGGCTGCAAATTCTCCAGCTTGAGATAGATCTCGCAGCCCGCGCCCTCAACCGGCAGCCGAATCAGCGGCGTCCGAATGGCGGAATCGGCGATGCGTTCAGAAGCCGCTTGAATCGCTTCGAGGGGAATCATTCAGTTCGCCCGCTTGTACTGCGCCAGATAATCGCTATCGACATCGACGCCCAGCCCGGGCGTGGCCGGCACAGCCACGAATCCATCATCGACGGCGAACTTGGGATGCGTCAGGTTGTCGCGCAGGGCGCTCTCTGAGCGGTCCATTTCCAGCATGGCGTCGGGCATGCGCAGCCGGCCGGGTACGATATCCAGCGCGCTGACCAGGTGCAAGCCAGCCGCGAAAGCGATGCCCGTGCCCCAGCTATGCGGGATGAGGTTCGTCTGAAAGGCGTACGCCAAGGCCGCGATCCGCTTGCATTCGGTCAAGCCGCCGGCGCCGCAGATATCGGGCTGGGCGATATCGACGCAGCGATGGCTGAGCAGATGCCGGAAGCCAGCCAGCAGATACTCGCATTCGCCGCCCGCGACCGGGATCGCGATTCGCTGCCGCAACTCGCGGTAGCCGTCATAATCTTCGGGCGAGACCGGCTCCTCGAAGAAGCGGATATCGAGCTCCTCGACTTGCCGCGCGAAACGCAGCGCCTCGCTGAGCGAATAGGCGTGGTTGGCATCCACCATCAATTCCACGTCATCCCCGATCACCCGCCGGACAGCGCGAACGTGCTCCACATCGGTCTCCACGCCCAGCCCGACCTTCATCTTCATCGCGCGGAAGCCCTGCGACGCATACATCGCCGCCTCTTCCGCCAGCGCCCGGGCCAAATCGTCTGTCCGCGTGAAATACATGCCGGTGGCGTAGACCTTGACCCGCTCGCGCCGCCGCCCGCCCAGCAGGGTCGAGACCGGCTGCCCGAGCAGCTTGCCGCGCAGATCCCACAAGGCGATATCGATGGCGCTTATCGCCGCCACCAGCACGCCGCGCCGCGCGTAATCCAAAGCGCGCAGATGCGTCTTCTGCCAGATCGCCTCGACCTGCAGCGGATCCTCGCCAATGACCAAGGGCGCCAGGAACTCGACGCCGGCTTTGACCACCGTCGCCGGCCCATAACCCTCGCCCCAGCCATAACGGCCATCCTCCGCCGTCGCCTTGACCAGGCAGATCTGCCGCGTTTGAAACTCAAACTGCGAGAAATAAAAGGGCGCATCGAGCGCCTGCTCGACGACATAGGCTTCCACGCGTTCGATTTTCATGCAGGCCGCGCTCTTGCTCGCTTTGCCGATGCGTTATAGTGTAGCCGAATCCTGGCGATTCCGCGCCAATTGCGATTCGCGCAAGCCAAAACGAGACCGGTCGCCTTCAGCATGCCCAAGACCGAAGCCATCGCCTTCAGCAGCGACGACCATGTCGAGCGCATCCTGGAGCGCTTGACCGGCGGACTGCGGTCCATCCTGCGCGACCAGCTTGTCGGCCTCTATCTTTACGGCTCGCTGGTCACCGGCGATTTCGATAGCGGCGTCAGCGATGTCGATCTCGCCGTCGTCATGACCGCCTCGCTGGACCCGCTCCAGTTCGACGCGTTACACCGGCTGCACGAGAGCGTCGTCGCGCGCCATCCCGATTGGCATGACCGCCTGGAACTGGCCTATATCTCGCGGCCGGCTCTGCGCAGTTTCCGCCAGCGAAAAAGCAAAATCGGCATCATCAGCCCGGGCGAGCCTTTTCACCTGCTCGAGGCGGGCCCCGACTGGCTGATCAGCTGGCGCGCCCTGCGCGAAGATGGCATCGCCCTCCTCGGCCCGCCGATAGCATCCCTCATCGACCCGATCACGCTCGACGAGTACCTGGACGCGGTCGGCGAGCACATTTGCCAGTATCGCGAATCGGTCAAGAAGCCGCAGAACAAGCCCGCGCTCTCGTACATCGTTTTGACGGTCGCGCGCGGCCTCTACACGCTTGCGCATCGTCAGCCGGCGTCAAAAGCCAGAGCGGCCCGCTGGGCGCAGCGGCGCTATCCGCGCTGGGCCGGGCTTATCGAGCGCGCGATCGCCTGGCGCGCCAACCCGGCCTGCGACGATCTCACCGCCGAGCAGATCCGCCCCGAAGTCGCCGCCTACGTCCACGACATGCTGGAAGGGCTCTCGCCCCATGAAACCTAGGCCGCGGCCGCGCCAAATCAACAGCGCCGGGCGCGTTCCGCCTCGCTTGCGCCGGGCAGCCTGAATCCGCATAATCACGGCTATGCCCAGTCCCGGATTTCCAATGCGAAGCCTCGCGCTCTTGGCGTCCTTGCTCGCCTGGCTCTGCGCCTGCAATATCGTGCCGCCGACCGCGCTCACGACCCCCCTGCCCACGCCGGCCCTGCCAGAAGCGCAAATCCTGTTTCCCGCCCACAACCAGCAGGTGGTCGAGGGCGTCATCTTTGATATCGAAATCCTCGCCTCGGATCCGGCCGCCGGCGTCCAGCGCGTCGAGCTTTATGTCGACGAGGAGCTGCAGCAGACGAGCGAAAGCGAAAGCGGCGCCGTCAAGGATTATCGAGTCACCATGAACTGGTACGCCAAAGATCTGGGCTGGCACAAGTTCGCGGTAATCGCCTATCGCGCCAATGGCACAGCCAGCCACCCGCATATCATCGCGCTGGAGGTCATCGCGCGGCCGTGACCCGCCCGCAAATCACAAAAATCAGGCCCCCTGTAGGGGCGATATACCACCCCGCCCGCCACCGCCAAATCCCAATCCCGCCCGCCCGCGTAGGGGCGACCTACCAGGTCGCCCGCAAATCCCATTCGCCGCCCCCGCGACGCAAACCTCCCCCCATTGCCATGGGGGGACCGAGGGGGATGCTTCAATGGCGGACGTTAGGGCGACCCAGTCGCTCGCCCCTACGGAAAACACGATGCTGAGATTTGCGGGCGACATGATATTTCGCCCCTACAGGTCGCGACTGTGGCGGATGGCGGAAGCGCCGGCGGGTGGGGGGCGCTATTCGTCGTTATCATCGTTGTCGCAGCCGAAAGGACTCGTGCAGGGGTCGGGGTTGCGGGGCGTGATGGTGCCTCTATCTGAATTGTCATGGCCGCCATCACCGCCAACGGGGAAACTGTCGCCCCCTGCGCCGCCACTGCCATTCGCTCCGCCATTGCCGCCGCCATTCGCGAAGTGGTGCGCCTGGAAGTAGGCCGAGCCGTCCGCCGCCACGACGCATTGATAATCGGTGACGTTCGCCTTCTCATCCTTGACCGGCAAGCCATGCCCGGACACATCGACGCTCGCGGGAATCCACTGGCCCTCCGCGTAGGGTCCGCAGCCGGTCGCCGTCTCGCTCGCCGGCTCGGGGGTCGCCGCGGCCGACCAGTCTTTCAGCGCGCCGCCGGCATTGTTGTCGATGCTCTCGGTGATGGCGAGCAGGCTCTCGCTTTCCGCGTCAAAAATCGCCAGGAAAATCTGCCCTTGCGCCATGCCTTTCGTGCCGGGAACGCAGAAGAGGTCGGCTCGCGCGCCGGGAAGCTTGTTCGGGTCGCATTGGCCGTCAATCTCGTCTTCGTCCCAGGCGATGTCGTGGGTTTCGATCAGGTCGGTGATGGTCTCGGCATCGAGGTCGTCCAGGCGCAGGCGGGTCGTCCCGTTGTTGACGCGCTGGAAGGGAAATTTGATGTCGGCGTCGGCGCTGAGTTTGGGCTTGCCGTCGGCGTCGACATTCTTGAATCGGATCCAGCCGAGTTCGTAGGTGCGGAATTTCAGCGCGAGGATCTCGGGGGATTCGGGCGTGTCGCCGGTGTCGCTGGTTTCGCTGGTGTCGTTAGATTGGGCGTGGGCGATGGCGAGGCAAAGAAAGAGGATGAGCAAGAGGAAGGCGCGGGGCATGGCGGGTCTCCGGGTGGCTGGCTTATGGGACAGTCTAGCGCGTTACTGTCTCGGATGCAAAACAGGACATCTGTAGGGGCGACCTACCAGGTCGCCCGCAAAATCCCAATCCCGCCCCCGCGACGCAAACCTCCCCCCATTGCTATGGGGGGACCGAGGGGGGTAGACCGACTCGCCCGCCACCGCCAAATCCCAATCCCGCCCTCCCGTGACGAAAACCTCCCCCCATTGCTATGGGGGGACCGAGGGGGGTGGGCGAGTCGCCGCCCGCGTTTGGACTGCGCCGCCGACTGAGCTAAAATAGGCTCGTATGAACATCGAGCTGCAAAACATCCACAAACGCTTCGGCGCGATCCACGCCAACAACGACATCAACGTCCGCTTCGGGCAGGGGCGGATCGTCGGCATCCTGGGCGAGAACGGCGCGGGCAAATCGACCTTGATGAAGATCCTCTCCGGCTTTCAGCCCGCCGACGAGGGGCAGATCCTGATTGACGGAAATATCATCGACGCCGGCGGTCCCACAGCCGCCATCGCCATGGGCATCGGCATGCTGCAGCAGGACCCGCTTGATGTCGGCGCGTTCACCGTGCTCGAGAACTTCATCTATGGCGGCGCCGAGGGGCTTACGCTGCAGCGGGCCCGGGCCCAGGCGCGGCTGCGCGAATTGACGGCGCGTTTTGGCTTCGCACTGGACCCGCACCAGCCGATCGACAACCTCTTGATCGCCCAGCGGCAGCAGCTGGAGATCATCCGCCTGCTGGCTTTGGGCGTCGGGACGCTGATCCTCGATGAGCCGACCACCGGCATATCAGCCGAGCAGAAAGACCTCCTCTTCGACGCCCTGCGCAAGCTGGCGCGCGGCGAAGGCATGATCATCCTGCTGGTCTCGCACAAGCTGGAAGACGTAATCGAGCTCTGCGACGAAGTGGTCGTGCTGCGCGCGGGGCGGCTGGTCGGCGAGATGGACATGCCCGCCAGCGACAAGGGGCTGTCCAGCGCCGTCATCGCGCATACGAAGCAGCGCCTGGTCGCCCTGATGTTCGGCGAAGCGCTGGAAGCCCAGAACCGCCCGCATCATGAAATTGGCGCGCCAGTGCTCGTCGCCGAGGAGCTCGTCGCCCACGACCCGCGCCTGGATATGCGGCCGGTCAGCCTCACGGCGCATGCCGGCGAAGTCATCGGGCTGGCCGGCTTGGGCGGTAGCGGCCAAGAGCTATTCATGCGCGCCTGCGCTCGTCTGGGGCGCGTCAACAGCGGCAATTTGCGTTTCGCCGGCGACGACATCAGCAAAGCCAGTTACCGCCAGCTCTTTCGGCGGGGCTGCGTCTTCGGGGCCGCAGGAAGGCTGGAAGAAGGCTTGATCGCCGGTCTAACGCTGACCGAGCACAGCGCGCTGGTGGCGGATGACCGGCTGCGCATCGACTGGAGGCTGGTGGAGGAGCGAACGGTCGCGCGGATCGAGCAATACCGCGTCAAAGGCGGCGCCGGCGACAGCATCGAGCAGCTATCCGGCGGCAACCAGCAGCGCGTGCTCATCGGCTTGCTGCCGGACGAGCCAAAGCTGCTGATCCTTGAGCAGCCGACGCGGGGCCTGGACGTCGATTCGGCGCGCTGGATCTGGACGCAGCTGCTGGAACGCTGTGGTCGCGGCGCCGCCATCATCTTCAATTCCGAAGACCTGGAAGAGCTGGTCACCTACAGCGACCGCATCTTCGTTTTCTACGCCGGGCGGGCGCGCGAAGTCCCCGATGTGGAGCGGACGACCATCGACGAGCTGGGGCACATGATCGGCGGCGACTTCTGATTCGCCCGTAATCGCGGAACATCCTGGCAGTCACTTTGGAATTACGATATATTTTCCTAAAATACGCCATATTCTGAGGAGGCGCCGCCATGTTGCGAATCATATTAACCTTGCTGCTGACGCTTGTGTTGATGGCAGCGCCAGCCGCGCAAGCCCAAGACAATGACAAGCCCACGATCGCTATCGTTCAGTTTGGCGAAAACGCCGTCAGCAGCTTTGTGAGCGCGGGCATTATCAATACTTTGCGCGCCTACGGTTATATCCTGGCGGAGGAATTGGGACAGACGGCCCCCGGGCACCCGCTGCGCGAAGGCTTGGCGGGAACCGACCTGGAAAACTTGACTCTCCATTTCTTCAGCGCCGACTATGATTTCGCGGCGATGCAATTCCTCGTGGACGGCGCGCTGGACACCGAGCCGGACATCGTCATCGCGATTGAAGAAATCGCCGCGCTTAGCATCGTCAACGCCACCGCCACCATGGAAGCGCCGCCAGTCGTGCTCTTCGCCGCCGTGCCCAACCCCTACAGCGTCGCCATCGCCGACGCCAGCTGCCTCAAACCGGCGCATGTCAGCGGGACGCACAGCGTCGTGCCCTATGACCAGATCCTGCCCATGTACCTGGCGCAAATCCCGGACCTGCAAGCCATCGGCGTCATCTTCAGTTCCAACGAAGGCAGCAGCCAGGACGCCGCGGAACAGATCGCCGCCGCTGGCGACGCGCTCGGCTGGAACGTGAGACTGGCGGGCGTCACGGGCTTTGCGGATTTGGCGCCGGCCACAGGCGGCTTGATTAGCCGCGGCGTCGAGGCGATCATCCTGCCCAATATCTCCTTCCTGGTCGCGGGCCAGCCCATCGTCATCAATGTGGCGGGCGAGGCCGGCGTGCCCGTCTTCACCATTGGCATGGACGGCTCCTTGTACCGTCAGGGCGCGCTGATCGGCATCAGCTTCAACCAATGGTATGACCAGGGCGACAACCTCGGGCGCATCGCTGTCGCCTGGCTCAAGGGCGAACTTGACATCGCCGACGCGGGCATCAGCGCCGTCGATCCGCTGCTCGGCTATACCATCAACGAAGCCTACGCCGAGCAATGGGACATCGAGCTGGCGCCGGAAATCATGGAAGAGGCCGACGTCCGCATCGCGCCCGGCGGCCGAATGCAGATCGAAACCGCCCGCGTACGGCAGGTTTTCGGCCAGATGATGATGCCGCCGCCCCTGGAAGCGCGCCTGGAAGCCGACCAGGCCTTCATCGAGAGCATCCGCTGCACGCCAGAGACGATCGCCGAGCAGCAAGCCGCGCTGGAATCGGAATAAGCCCCGGCGCCCCCATCCCCCGGCCCCTCCCGCCATATCTATGGCGGCCATCCCCAAAATGAGGAAGGGGCTTCAACTGCGCGGATCTGCTGGTAATTCTCCCCTTCCCTCTTCATGGGGGCAAGGGGCCGGGGGATGGGGGTGTGTAGGGGAGGCGCAGGGGCGAGGCAAAGGAATCTGTATTATCATTGGCTGTACCGCGAGGCAGGAGGACAGCCAATGCCGCTAAGCGAAAAGCACGACGACACCAAAACCTACGACGACATCCTCAACGCCGGCCCGCCGCTGAATCAACTGGCGCAAGAGTTCATCACGCCGACCGAGCTCTTCTTCGTGCGCAATCACAGCCAAATCCCGCATTTGCAGCTGGACAGCTACCGCCTGGGCGTGCATGGGCTGGTCTCGCGCGAGCTCTCGCTGAGCCTGGACGAGCTCAAGCGCGATTTCGAGAGCCGCAGGCTGATCGCCACCCTGCAATGCGCCGGCAACCGCCGCAAGGAAATGGTCAGCCACAAGCCGATCGACGACGGGCTCGCCTGGGGCATCGAAGCCATCGGCACGGCCGAATGGACCGGCGTCCGCCTGGGCGACATCCTCGCCAGCGCCGGCATCAGCTGCCAGGAAGCGGCTCATGTCGCCTTCCTCGGGCTGGACACGCTGATGCGCGATGGCCAGCGCGAAGCCTACGGCAGCTCGATTCCGCTGGACAAGGCGCTCGCCTGCGAAGTCCTGGTCGCCTACGCGATGAACGGCGACGACCTGCCCCTGGTTCACGGCTGCCCCCTGCGCGTCATCGTGCCCGGTTACATCGGCGCGCGCAGCGTCAAATGGCTCAGCGATATCCGCGTCCAAGCCGAGCCGTCCGACAATCATTTTCAGCAGGTCGGTTATAAGCTCTTCCCGCCGCATATCAATATGTACAATGTCGATTATCACGAAGGCATGCAGCTGACCAAGCTGCCGGTGAATTCGGTCATCGTGCGCCCGGAAGACCGCAGCCTGCTGCCGGCCGGGAAGGTCGCGGTCGAGGGCTATGCCATGAGCGATGGCGAGCACGAGATCACCTGGGTGACGGTCTCGGCCGATGGCGGCGAAACCTGGCAGCGCGCCGAGTTTCTGAATGAGCCGCAGCTATGGACCTGGCAGCTCTGGCGCACCGAGTTCGACCTGCCGCAGGGGCAGCGCGAGCTGGTGGTGCGGGCTTGGGACAGCGCGGCGAACAGCCAGCCGGAGACGATCGCGAGCGTGTGGAATTTCAAGGGCTATGTGAACAACGCCTGGCATCGGGTGGGGATCACGCTGAAGTAGGGTTGGCGCCCTGTTTGGCGCCGCTATTATCGGCGGAGAATATCCGATGATGGAGGTGCGGCATGAAAGACAGCGCTTGGCGACTGCTTCTGAATATGGATGACTTTGAGCATTATCACGCGCGGCAACGGTATCGGATGTACGGCTATGAGGATATCATCCATATCCTTGCGCCGATCAGAAATCGTTCGAGATTCGTTATCCTGGAAACAAACGAAGAATACGAGTACACTTTCTGGGACGGGCAGTCTTGGTACGACGAGTTCAAAGACCGGAAAGACTTTGAGGATGATGACGCGGACGGCTAGGCAAACAAGGAGCGAAGTATGGACGGCATAATCTCAGATCAATTGATTCCGATTGAGTTGAATATTGAGCAGATCTATCTCGATCCGAATAATCCGCGGTTCGTCGATGACAATTGGCAGACGCGACTTGACGAGAAGATTGACCACGAAGCTGTCCAGCGCGACACGCAAGACAAAATGGTCAAGTTTCACGATGTCGATAAGCTTCGAATTAACATGGAAATCAATGGCTTTTTGCCGATCGACCAGGTGATCGTCCGGGAGTTCAAGCCAAACCTGTACGTGGTCTTGGAAGGAAACCGACGAATTACAGCCGCCAAGCAAATCCTCGAAATGGAAGAAAAAGGCGTCGATATCGACGAAGATGTATTGCGTTCTATTCGTAGCATCAATTGCCTCCTGTACACGGGTTCAGACGTCGAGGCGGCCTGGATCTTTCAGGGCTTGCGGCACATTACGGGCATAAAGCCTTGGTCAGCATACAACAAGGCGAAACTGATGAATCGACTCTTGCAAGAAGAGGGCACGAATCTGACGGAAGTTGGCAAGAAATTTGGATTGTCGCCCCACGGTGCTGGTCAATGGATCCGTGGCTACAACGCGTTTCGACAGGCAAAGGACGAGTCTGAATTTAGTCGCGAGACTTCCGAGTCCGCCTACACCTACTTTCAAGAACTCTTTGGTCGTTCCAACCTGCCATTGCGCGAATGGATGCAATGGAACGAGTCAGAGTATCGTTTTGGCGACGCCACCGCCTTCAACGAGTTCTTGGGATGGCTGTATCCTAAACCACACGAAGATGAGATAAGCGACGACCAAGACCCTGAAAACATCGAGGGTGATTGGGACAACAGACGCATCACAACGAATCGTGGCTTGCGCGATATCTCGTATTTGATCAAGAATGCCGTTCCTCACTTTGAAGCGTTTCGACGAGGTGAGGATCTGACGAAATCTGTATCAGCCGCCAGACTGGAAGAAGCGCAAGAGGAAGCAGAAGGCAGAAAGCAGCCAGCAATAGACCTGCTGCGCAACTTGGCCGATCTCAATCGAGATCTGCGAAATGCGCCAATAATTCGATTTAAGAAAGACGATGCGTTGCGCGAAGAACTTCTGGAAAGGCTTTCGCTAATGCAAGACGCCATTGGCGAGTTGACAGGAGAGTTTGCCGACTACTGGTTGTCAGATTCCGTCGCGGAAGTCACCGAAGCTATTCCAGCGTAAGTTCGGCTCGGCATGGCTAATTCTCAATCTATCATCGACTGGTACTACGAGCAAGATTTTGATCGCAGCTGGCTTGACTTTGACGATCATCTTGTATCGGCAATTCAGCACAGTCGCACAGTTTCCCAAATGGACGCTGAACGTTTCGCGACAAATAACTCCAACAGGCTATGGAATCAGTTTCGTCTAAGAATCGAGTCGGATAGACAGCGCGGCTTCTATCCCACTTTCTCCGAGGTCGCTGCCGGCGTAAAGCGGCTTTTCTGGTTGCCGATGTTTTTTCCGCCAAAACTCGCCAAGGTGGATAGACATAAACGGACCCGCATTCGCAGTAGGACGCACATCACTCAGACGATTCGCTCATTGAGTCCCGTTCAGTATGAAGCGCTGTCACTATTGGCTTGCAAGTTGAGTGGAGCTTCTCATTACGGTATTACGCCAGCGGCCAACGAGTTTGGGATTGATTTCTTCGCCACAATTCCATCTTTAGGAAGGTCGCGGTTGCTAGATGGCGGAATGGGTCCAGTCAGGATAGTTGGGCAGAGCAAAAAGCATGCTAAAGAGGTGGAACGAGGCATGCTCCAGCGGTTTGCTTCAATCTTGAGCAGCATCCGAGAGCGGAGCGAAGATGTCCGAGACCTAATACCAACCTGGTTCGCAAGCGAACGAGGCCCAATCGTCGGGTGGTTCGTCGCGCATAATGGGCTTCAGAGAGGCGCAAAGTACTATGCAAATCGGCAAGGTATAATTCACTCCGATAGTCGTGATTTAGCTGAAGTCATTACAATGTCCCGCGCGTGGCAGCCGTCGGAAGGCGTACGAGCTCCTGTGGAACTGATGCGCCGAGAAATAGACGAGCTCCTAGCCACATGACCCCCCAACGCGCCGTCGCTATCCGCCTCGCCTTCCTCCTCCTGCCCATCGCCATCTCCCTGGCCATCGCCGCCATCCTCGTCACCGCCGTCGGGCGCGACCCGCTCGAAGTCGTCGACGCCCTCTGGAAAGGCGCTTTCAAAGACACGCGCAAAATCGGCGGCGTCTTCAATTTCTGGATTCCGCTCACCCTGGTCAGCATCGGGCTGGTCGTCACTTTCCGCGCGGGCCTGTGGAATATCGGCGTGGAAGGCCAGATGATGATGGGCGCGCTCTTCGCCAGCTGGGGCGCGCAGTACATCCCCCTGGACGAGAGTCTCTCGCCCCTGCTGAATATCATTTTGATCGCGCTGGCGGCAGTGGGCGGCATGTTCTGGGCATTCGTGGTCGGCGCGCTGAAGATCCGCCTGGGCGTCAACGAGATCTTCGGCGGCGTCGCCCTGAACGCGCTGGTCAACGTCATTTCGATTTGGCTGATTTCTGGCCCCTGGCAGCCGCGCATCGGCGGATCGGCGCAAGGCACGGAGCCCTTCCCCGCGCCCGCCCTGCTGCCGGAGTTCGCGCCGACCTTTCCGGTGAATCTCTTCATGATCGCCCTGGTCATCGCCGCTTACCTGATTGTCATGGTCATGCTCAACGCCACCCGCTGGGGCTTGAACCTGAAAGCGGTCGGCAAGAACGCCCGCTCGGCATTGCTGCTGGGCGTCGCCACCGAGCGGGCGTCGATGAGCGCCTTTCTCGTCTGCGGCGCGCTGGCAGGGATCGCCGGCTCGTATCGCGTGCTCTTCACCTTCGATAATCTGCGACCGCTGGCATCGGGCGGGATCGGCTTCCTCGGCTTGCTGGTCGTGCTGCTGCTGAGCGTGCGCCTGCTTTGGGTCCCGTTGATCGCCTTCGCCTTCGCCGCCATCCTGACGGGCAGCACCCGCCTGCAGATCGCGCTGAAGCTGGATTCGTCGCTGGCCGGCGTGCTGCAGGGCATGCTGGTCTTGTTTGTGATCCTCTTTCACGGCGTGCAGGAAGTCTTCTTTCCGGGCACGCTGGAGGATGAGGATGATGGGGTCGATTCGTAGGGGCGATTCTGTGAATCGCCCGTTTGTGACCGGCGGGCGTTTCAGCGAAACGCCCCTACAGTTGTGACAATGCGAATAGGGTACGATGAACGAAGAATTCCTCAACACGCTCGGCAGCATCGTCGGCACGGCCACGCCCCTGGTGATCGCCAGCCTGGGCGAGACCATCACCGAGCGCGCCGGCGTCGTCAACCTGTCGCTCGATGGCAGCCTGGCATTGGCGGCGGTTTTGGGCTTCGCCGCGGCCTGGACCGCGCAGGCAGCCGGAGTCGTCGACTTGCCGATGCAGATCGCGCTGGGCATCGCCGTCGCCATGCTGGTCGGCGCGTTGATCGCCCTGCTGGTCGGCTTTTCCAGCATCAAGCTGCGCCGCGATCAGGTGGCGGTCGGCTTCGTGCTGACGCTGCTGGCGGCCGAGCTGGCGCGCTTCCTCGGCGCCGATTTCACGCGCATCCCTGGCCCGCAAATCACGCGCTTCAACATCCCGCTGCTCGGGGAGCTGCCGCTGCTGGGTCCCGTCTTCTTCCAGCAGAATCTGCTCGTCTACTTCAGTTACGCGCTGATGTTCGGCATCTGGTTCTGGCTCTTTCGCGCGCGCGGCGGCTTGACATTGCGGGCCATCGGAGAACGCCCGGAAGCGGCTTATGCCCGTGGCGCTCGCGTCCAGCGGCTGCGTTATTGGTACACCTTTCTGGGCGGCGCCTTGGTCGGCTTGGCGGGCGCGGCTTATTCGCTCAACGTCAAGCCCGGCTGGTCGAGCCCGCCGGCGATGCAAGGCGATGGCTGGATCGCGCTGGCGATCGTCATCTTCGGCGGCTGGCATCCCTTCCGCGTCGTCCTCGGCGCCTATCTCTTTGCCGCCCTGCGCGCCGTCTCCAGCCATATCCAGACCAACGGGCTTTTCATCCTGGGCGCGGAGATCAGCTTTCCGTTCGTCCTGCTCAACGCCCTGCCCTGGCTGCTGATGATCGTCACGCTGCTTGTCGTCAGCGGCGGGCTGACCGAGCGGCTGCTGGCTTATATGCCGGGCACGGTCCAGCGCCGGCTGCGCGCCTTCCTGCGCTCCGACCCGCCAAAAGCGCTGGGCACGCGCTTCGAGATGGAATGAGCGGCCCGCAATAGCGCGAAAATCGTAGGGGCGACATACCATGTCGCCCGCCAAATCACGAATCCGTAGGGGCTACCCATCGGGTCGCCCGCCAAGCACAAAACAACATGCCCAAAAAACGCAAAAGACGCCGCATCCGACCGCTCGCCCTCTGCGTCTTCCGCCACGAGGACAAGCTCTTCCTCTCCCGCGGCTACGATTCACATAAAGGCGAGACCTTCTACCGTCCCATCGGCGGCCGCATCGAATTCGGCGAACGCGGCGCGGATACCGTCACGCGCGAAGTCATGGAAGAGATCGGCGCCGAGGTCCGCGACCTGGTTTATCTCGGCGCGCTGGAGAGCGTCTTCACCTACGAAGGCGCGTCGCATCACGAAATCGTCTTGATTTACGACGGCAAGTTCCGCGATCGCGCCATGTATGACGAGGGCTTCACGGTCACGGGCCGCGATGATGGCGAAGTCCTCTACCAAGCGGACTGGCGGCACCTGGGATGCTTCCGCGGCGAGGACGCGCCCCCGCTTTATCCGGCTGGCTTGCTCGCGCTGCTGGACGCAAATGCGCCATAACCTCATAGTGTCCAACATGGCGAATTCAGCTCGCACAGGGGTTTGTGTAGACACACGCGCCGCAAATCGACCGACCACGCAAAAGGATTCGCGTTGGTTAAAGGGCCTTTCACCGCCTCGCCCCTACAAATCGTCATCAAAAGACATAGCTGTAGGGGCGTTACGCTGACACGCCCGCCATCGAAATTGCTGTTGCGAGGGCGACCCAGTGGCTCGCCCCTGCAGGTGAATCCGTTGTGGCGAATAAAACAGGGGCGACTCTGTAAGTCGCCCGAATTCAGAGATCCATCGTGTGGGCGACTCACAGAGGCGCCCCTACAAATCGCTTTTGCGGCGAGCAATAACCATCAAAATAGACGCGGCCACAACCGCCCGCCTGCCAATCTCGCCCAATAACGCTATAATGGTCGGCAGGCTCGCCAACCGAGAACGCGCTATGGATATCCGCCTGCCGCTGCCGGCCGCCCTCCGCCATCGTGTCGAGTCGGAAGACTGTCTTTGGGCTTATGTGACATCGCTGCTGCTCAGTCCGCCGGTCGTCTGGGCGGTTTGGGCGAGCGCCATCGCCTGGTCTTCAGACGCCGCCCGCCTCGCCAGCCTGCAATTCGCAGCGCTATTCGCCGGCGCCGTCTGCGCAGCGCCCATGCTTTTCGTCTCGTTCATGGTTCACAACGGGCGCATCGGCGACTTGAATATGCGCGAAAGCCGCGAGCGATACGTCCCCTATTCAATCGCCATCATCGGCGGCGTCTTTTGCGCGCTCGCCTTCGGGCAGTTTGAAGCCGACCCCGTTCTCTATGTGCTGACGCTCGTCACCATCGTCGAGCTGGCGATCATGTTAATCGGCACGCTCTTCATACACATCAGCTTTCACGCGGCCGGCATGGCCAGCGTCATTTCGGGGACGGCGCTGATTTATGGCTTGCGGGCCGGGCTGGTCTTTCTGCCCGTGCTGCTGCTGGTCGCGCTGGCGCGCCTGGCGCTGCGACGCCATACGCCGGCGCAGATCATCCTCGGCGTTTTGATCGGGGTCCTCACGCCGCTAGGGACGGTCGCCGCCTTGGGGATGCTGCTCTAGGCGCCGATTCCTGGCGCTACCTTGCGTGAGTGATTCCCCATTGGCGAATTGCTTGACATTGATGGCAAAGTGATATATGCTCGCCGACATTGTATCATATTGGATGCAAATTGCCGGAGCAAAATCGCATGATTCGTCTGAATAGAGCATTAAGCCCCCCCCCCCGATTGACCTAGTCTCAATTCTCTACAACCGAATATTGATTCAAACGCTGGCGCTCGTGGCGGCGGCTTTGTTCTGTCTGCTTTCGGCGTTTGTGGCGGAGGCGGCAACGATCAACGTGAATTCGAGCTGCTCGCTCGATAACGCGATCAGGTCAGCCAATACCGACGCCTCGGTGGGTGGCTGCACAGCAGGCAGCAGCCAAGACAGGCTGGAGATCCAGTCTAGCTTTACTGTGTCGGGCGCCGCGCCTTCAATTACGACCGATATCGTGATTGACGGCAACGGGCATACGATCAGCGGGGGCGCGCAGCATTCGCTTTTCCATGTCGATGGCCAAGGCGTCAGCGACCTGGTTTTCTTGTTGTCAGACATTACGCTTAAGGACTTCCGAGGGCACTGCAACTCGAATCTTGGCGCGGTAATAGATGCCTACAATGCCGAGGTGACTATAGATAACAGCGTCATAAAGGATAGCAAAGGCGGTAAAGGCTGCGGGAATTACAGCGATCTTGGCTATGCGGCGATCACGCTTATTGATAGCGATCTTGTCATTACCAACAGCGTAATCAGCGGCAACGGGTCCTTGTCTAGCGCCGTCCCCTATGGCGTCGCGGTCGCCAGCAGCGTTTCGTCGGGAGAATCCCAAGCTGTCGTGATCAGCGACACGATTTTCAGGAACAACAAAGCAAGCAGTGGAAGCAGAGGTTTCGGCGGCGCGGTCGCCGTCTTCGGCGCGGGCAGCGCTCGTGTTGACATCTTCCTTTCCGGCTTTATCAATAATCAAGCCGGCAATACAGGCGGGGCTCTGTACTTCGGCGACGGCGTTCACTCCTATATTGAGAGCAGTTACTTCAAGGGCAACCGAGCGGTAAACGCGCTTGGCGGCGCTATCGCGAACTTCGGCGCTGCAACGCTGGAGGACGTGACCTTGTACGACAACCGAGCGAAAAGAGCGGGCGCGGCCATTTTCAGCTCCGGCTGGGACGACGACGACGCATCGCTGAAGCTCACTCATGTCACCGTCCACAACAACAAGAGCGACAATGGCGGCGGCTCGGTGGTAAGCGAGGCGAAAGCGTCTCTTGATTTGGCGAATAGCATCCTCTCGGGAACGCGCGGCGGCGGCAAAGACTGCGTGAGTGACGGCGGAAGCACCATTGGCATCAAGCGCGGCAACCTCATCCAGGACGGTTCGTGCTTGGGGATAGTCTCAGCGTTTAACCTGAGGGGCAATCCCGGGTTTGGCAGCTGGTATGAGACGCATTTGCCATTAAACAAGGGAAGCCAAGCCATCGACGCGGGGGTGATTCGCAAAGCCAGTTGCACGGGAAACGACGGGCGCGGGGCGCGGAGGCCGCAGGGGAGGGGCTGCGACATTGGCGCCTACGAATTCCCCGGCATTGGTCTGGGGCAGACCAAGGTGGATTTCAGGACGAATTGGTCCTATGCCAACCACACCGATGCGCATGTCTTTTCGTTCAACAGCTACTTTTCCAACAATATATCGATCCTGCTCGAAACGGAAAAACAAAGCGACGCCTTGGTCAAGGTGGAAGTCTACGGGATCTACTACGATGGCAGGTTCTGGCCCAGTGCCCCGCTCGTCTCCAAAGAGATCGATGCCTCAAACCAGACACTGGCGCTAATATACAATTTTGCGATAGCGGGTTCGCCTAACGCGTACAATATCAAGGTGTCCGCGAAAAAGAAATCGGACAACTCGGCCATTAAGGTCAATTATGAGCTGACCCTGGGCCGCCGTCAACTGACCGCGTACGCGAACAAGAACAGGTTCAAGGTTTTTCGGGCGGCTTGCGCGATCAGCGCGACAGATGATATTGGAGTCATCACCTTCGGTTACAAACCGCCTACGTTTCGCTTCAACCTTCATGTGGACCTCAAAACCGCGAAACTGGGCGCCGGAAGCGAAGAACCATGGTTCTGGCTTGCGCTCACGACTATCGATCAGGCGAGCCAGGAAGATTACGACGAGCTCAAGAATCTCAGCTCCAATATTGATGATGCCGCGAAGGTGATCAAGTATGGCGCAACGGTTTATCATATCAGGGAAGTCGCCATTGCCGCCAAGGCCGGTCTGGCGGCAAAAGGCGGCGCCGCGCTTGCGATCAAGGCGGGCGCCAGCGCCGTGGGCGGGCCAGTTGTATTGGGAGTCGCGGTAGGAGCGCTTGCGCTCAAAGCCTATAATGAGATCGCCTATACGGCGGCACTCTACGTTGAACAGCAGAACCTGGCGACAGGGACCTATTCGGAGTACCCATTTTTGCTGCCGGGCACCGGCGTGGCGACGATCGCGCCCAATGCCTTCTCCCGCGGGTTCATCCTCACTGCGTTTGTGAAGAACACCACAGACGATGGCGCCTTTGTGCTGACAACCAGCGACCTTGGCGGCTTTTCGTGGCGTACAAAAGTACATCGGGACACCACAACCAGGTGGCTCTCCGATTGGGGCTCTAGCGTCGCCAAGACGATAATCTGCCCCGGCGGCAGTTTTGATCCGTCGGTCACATCCCCGTCCTCGCTCTCATGGGCCTCCGCATCTGCAAAGTCAACGAAATCCACGGGGCAGCAACTCAACGACGACGCCACCAACGGCATCAACGTGTCCGCCTTCCATGGCCTCGACAGCGGCGCGCAGTTCCAGCGGCGCTCTGCCGGCGATGTTATGATGATGCGGGCGGCGAGCATTCAAACGGTCGTTGACGCAGGCATCGCCGACGCGGTCGAAGTCTGGGGCTACGCCGAACAGCCTTGGGATGTCTGCTATGATAGCGGCAAGGTCGGGGGCGGCGCCGTCGTCTTCATCCACAAGCCTAATGCGGGGGACCCAATCGTCGACCTTAATCCAGGCGCAGCGGTGAACGAACTCGACCAAACCTGCGTATCCGGCAATAGCGCGGGCGTGGTCGTGCTGCTCGCGACTGCCCCGCCCGGCGTTCTGCCAGCGTCCTACGAAACCGCGTCATCAGTCCTTCCGCCCGGTTGCATGGTGACGCTCAACTACAGCCTGAACCTGCGCGGCGCCCCAGACGCGGCAGGAGAATTGATTAATATCTTGCCCTACAACGTCACTCTCAGCGCGCTGGAGCAGGTGGATGGCTGGATCAAAGTCGATTATCACGGACAGCAGGGTTGGGTCAGCGCAGCCTATACGAGCGAAGTGAAGGACTGCGGGTCGCCTGCGTCGCCTGTCGCCGTATCCCCAGCGCCGGCCGGCTGCATGGTGACTACCACCAACATCGTGAACATTCGTCAGTCGCCATCGCTTGCCGGGGCGCCGGTGCGGAACCAGCATGGCGCCATGCTGATCGAATACAATGCCACGCTCACCGCGCTAGAGCGCGCGGACGGCTGGGTCAAGGTCGATTATCACGGGACGCAGGGATGGATTAGCTCGCGCTATCTGACCGAGCGGAGTTGCGGCTAAGGCAGTCTCAAGTCTCCCAGACCCGCGCCGTCCCATCCCAGGACCAGGACAAGATTCGCGAGCCATCGCCGTTCCAGCGCGCGCCATTGACGAGATTGTCGTGCCGCAGGCGCCGCGGCGTTTCCTCGTCCCAGAGGTAGACGTAGATATGCGACCAGGAGAGCACGCGCGCTTCCTGATCGTCCCAACGCGCGCCGATCACCCAGTCGTCATGCCGCAAGACGCGCTGCGTAGCGCCGCCCTCGACCGCCCAGATATGCGCCGTGTCGTCGCCCGCCCAAGACATCGCCAGCGATTCATCGCGCGACCAAATCGCCCGCTTGACGAAGCTGCGGTGGCGCACGCCGCTAACCGCCCGCCCGCCAACGCTCATGCCATCGGTCTCGTAGACTTGCGCCGCGCCATTCGTGAACCAGGCCAAGACGCGGGTGTCATCGGCGTTCCATTGCAGCCCCAGGAGCATGCTCCGCTGAGGAAGGGCGTAATTCCGTTCCTCGCCCGTCTCAGTGTCCCAGACGTAGATCCGCCCCGCTTCCGACCAGGCGCGCGCTTCAGTCTCATCCGCGTTCCAGCCCGCCCCGCCGATCTCGACCGGCGCCGCGAAACGCCGCGTCAGCCCGCCATCGTCCAGCGACAGAATCGCCCCCGTGCCCGCGCGCGTGAATGCCAGCGCCGCCCGCCCATCCCGACTCAATGCCAGCGTCAGGGGCAGGCTTCCCAGCTGCCACTCGTGTATCGTCTCGCCATCCGCTGCGTCGCTCAAGAGCGCCAGGCCCGCTTCATCCACAGAAAGGATCGCCGCATCGTCCCGCGCCCAGAGCGCATGCGTGATCGCGCTGCCGCCTTCGCGTACGGTAAGCAGGCGCTCGCCATCTTCCGCCGACCAGAGGTGAACCGAGCCATTGCCTTCCGCCGTCAGGACGCGCGTTTCATCGGCGTTCCAGGCCGCTGCGCGCACGCTGCTGCCGTGTTGCAGCACGAGCGTCGCCCCGCTGGATTGCGCCGAGAGCGTGAAGACGAGCGCGAAAAAGAGGGTGAAAAGCGCAAAGACGCGAGCCATGGGGTCTACCTGAAGGTTATGATCGGGTTTGCCACGCCAAGCTTAGCACAGAAATCGCGATTTCCGATGACCAGCGGCAAAGCCCGCGATTGAGGCGCGCCTCGGCCTCAAATGCAATAGGAGGCCTCAGCCGCGTCAACGCGCCGTCCGGTCTCGTACGATTCGATCGCCGCAAAAGCCAGCGCCAGAGCGCGATAACCCGCGCGCGCGTGAATCGGCGGCTCGCCACCATGCCTGAAAGCCGCCAGCAGCGCGTCGACATGCGTGTCAAAGGTGCGATGAAATTCGCGATCCCAGTCGTTGAAGTAACCCGCCTCCCAGGTTTCGCCCCGCTCGTCGCCGATGCGATGAAAGCTGTAGCGCTTGACCGTGTCCTCAATCAGAATCCGACCCTCGGTCCCGTTGACCTCCACCCGGTGCGTCGCGGGATAGGCGTAAGACGAGTCGTAGGAGCCGACAAGCGAGCCAACCGCGCCCTTGTCGAATTTCAGCGAGAGCGCCATCGTGCTGAAGCCGGCCCCGGTGATATCCGTCATCTCTGCCTGGATCGCGGCAATCGGCCCGCAGAGATGCTCCAGCATGTCGAAGCCGTGGCATTGCGTTTCGATGAGATTGGCATGTGGATGCCCGCCCCAGCCGCCTTCGCCGCCGAAGCGCCAGGTGGCGAAGACCAGCTCGCCCAGGCGCCCGGCCTCAATCGCGGCCTTCGCCAGCCGCACGGGCTGGGCATAGCGATGATTGAAGTTGATGGCGAAGAAGAGATTTCGCGCTTCCGCCTCGCGCAGCAAGGTCTCCGCTTCGGTCAAATCAAAGACCAGCGGCTTCTCCACCAGCAGCGGATAGCCAGCGCCGATCACCCGCAGCGTCGGCTCGTAATGGCTCATATTCGGCAGGCTGAGGCTGACCAGATCGGGTTTCTCGGCGGCGAGCATCTCGTCGATATCGAGGTAGCAGCGCATGCCAAACTGCTCGGCTCGCGCCCGCGTTCGTTCTTCGGTCCGCCCGGCGACGGCGCATAGCTCGACATCATCGCGAGCCGCGAAGACGCGGGCATGCTGATAGCCCCAGCCGCCGGCGCCGACCAGCGCGACCCTGATTCGCGCGCTACCAGTCATTGCTCGATGACGACCTTGCCCGTGGCGCCGGCAAAAAAGAGCTCGAAGGCGCGCTGTATCTCGCTGACCGGCAGGCGATGGGTGATGATTTGCGTCAAGTAGTCCTTGTGCGCCCGCAGATATTCCAGGTTCGCGGGCAATTCGTCATAGCAGAAATATTCGCTGCCGATGACCGCGCGTTCGGGTCCGATCAGGTCGGGCGAAATCTCCAGTTCAAGCCCCTGCCCATGCCCGATGCAGACCAGGACGCCGCGCTGCGAAAGCGCGTCCAAAGCCGCCCGGCGCGCGATGCCCTTGCCGCTGGCATCGAAGCCGGCGTCAACTTCCGCCAAACCGTGCCGCTTCAGCCCGGCCGCCAGCGAGGTCTCCGCCACATCAACCGGCAAGCCGCCCAGCCGCTCCGCCAGCGCCAGCCGATAGGGGAGCACATCGGTGACGACCACCGGCAGCTCAAAGCCAAGCATGACCTTGAGCATCGCCAGCATGCCCAGCCCGATCGGGCCGGCGCCGGCGACGACCGCTGATTCGATATCGGCTCGCATTTTACTGGCGCGCCGCAGGCCATGCCCGTTCGTGCCCATGATATCCAGCAGCAGGGTCGCCTCTGTCGGGCTCATGTCGCTGTCGACGGCGAAGAAAACGTTCTCGTTCACCAGTTCGTAAGCGCCGAAACCGCCATCGCTGTTGAAGCCATAATCGGCGCGTTTCGCCAGGCATTGATTGGTGAAGCCGAGCGCGCAGCTGCGACATTCGCCGCAGAAGTCCATCAGAAAAACCGCGCCAGTCGTCCCCACCGGCGTGTTCGTTTCCGGGCCGGCCGCCGCGACGATCCCGGCGCCTTCGTGTCCGGGCGTCACGTCGCTGCCCGCGTAGAATTGACCGCGCTCCGAGCCGCAAAGGGCGTTCGCGCCGACTTGCAGCAGCAGCTGACCCGGCCCCGGAACTGGTACTTCCTTCTCGTGGAAACTGATGATGCCGCCACCCTCGAAATTGGGGACGGTCATGACTTCGGGTATGGCTCGTAGCATTTTGCGCTTGCCCCGTGTTCAGCGTCCGCCCATGCCGGTGAGCATGAAGCTCTGTGTGATGCGCCGCTGGAATATAACATAAACAATAAGCACGGGAATGCTGGACATCGAACTGGCGGCCATGATGAGCGCGGGTTCCGAGAATGAATCGCCGGCGCCGTAAGCGCCCGCCAGCACTGCCAAGCCCACCGGCAGCGTACGATTCTCGACCCGGCTAAGCACGATCAAGGGCCAGAACAGATCGTTCCAGGAATGCAGGAACACGAAGATGCCGAGCGCAATGAGCGCGTTGCGATTGACCGGGATCAAGATCTGCCAGTAGATGCGCAGTCGGCCCGCGCCATCGACAATTGCCGCTTCTTCCAGCTCGCGCGGGAAGGTGGAAAAGAACTGACGCAGCAAGAACAAGCCGAAGACATTGGGCGCGGCGGGCCAAATCACCGCGTGATAGCTATCCAGCCAGCCCAGATCGCGCACCAGCAGATAATTGGGGATCATGTAAATCTGCGATGGAATCATCAGCGTGAAAATGACTACGATGAATATCAGATTCTTAAAGGGAAACTCCAGCCGGGCGAAACCATAAGCGGCCATGCTGGTCACGAAGAGCGTGACCGCCGTGGTGGCGACGGCGATGACCAGACTGTTCCAGCCCCAGCGCGGCACATTGATATCGCCACGCGTCATGATCTCATGGTAGTGTTCCAGAGTCGGCTTCGGCGGATAGAAGTCTGGCGGATAATAGAAAGCTTCCGGATTCGTTTTCAAGGAGGTCGCAACCATCCAGTAATAAGAAGGGAAGAGAATCGCAATCGCAAGCAAGACAAGCAGCGCATAAAGCGCAATCCGCGAAATCTGCGTGTTGGCGTCGCTCAACTGCGGCGGCTTTGCCTCCATTTGCGCCTCTGCTCCTTAGTATTCCAGACGGCGCCCGCCAAAGCGGAATTGCAGCAAGGTAAACGCCATGATGATGACCGCCAGCGAGACCGCCATGGCCGTGCCAAAGCCCATGCGGAAATAAGTCCAGGCGGCGCGGAACATGTAAAAGATGACGGTGAACGAGTCTTGCGCCGGTCCGCCGTTGGTGATTACGTAGGGCTGCGCGAAGACCTGGAAGTGCGAGATGAGCTGGGTGACGGCGACGAAGAGGATGATCGGCCGCAGCAGGGGAATGGTGATGTAACGGGTCATCTGCCAGCCGCGGGCGCCGTCTATCCGAGCCGCTTCATAAATGTCTTGCGGGATATTGCTAAGCCCGGCCAGGTAGATCAGCATCGGGAAGCCGAAAGCCCACCACAGCGTGATCACGCTCAAGGAGGGAATGACCAAATCCGAATCAGCGATAAAGGGGATGGGACCGACGCCGACGGACCCGAGCAAATGATTGACAATCCCGAATTGCTGACCGAGCAGCCATCTCATCACCAAGCCGACGACTGACGCGCTCAAAACGTAGGGGAAAAAGAAGAGGGCGCGAAAGTCGTTCCGCCCGCGAAAGGGCAAATTCAACGTGATGGCGATGAAAATCGGAAGGGTCGTCAGCAAGGCGCTGGTCAAGAAAGCGAAGTAGACGGTATTGCGCAGCGCCACCCACCACAGGTCGTCATTCAAAAGCTCATCACAGTTTTCGAGTCCGATGAAAGGTTTGGGGCCAAAAACCTCCCAGCGGAAGAAACTCATCTGAAAGCTGGCGAGAATGGGACGCAAGATGAATACGACGAAGAGCAGCATGAACGGCAATATGAAGGCGTAATTGCCGAGGTACCATTTCCAGCTTCGCCAACTCCCCGAAACGCCGCGTTTATCGGGCAGAAGCGACTGCCTGTATCGAGCGAACATCGGTGTCTTGCCTGCCTGCCAACCCCAGCCCCCGGCCCCTTCTCCGCAGCATCAGAGAAGGGGCTCGTCATGGGCCAGTCTCCCCGACGGTCAGTGTCTACGCGACCCAACGCATTGGGGGAGATTAAGGGGGTTGCGATCCAGCCGCCTATTTGTAGCGATCCAAAATGCGCTGGATGCGCGCGTTGGCTTCGGGGAAGACATCCGCCATCGGGACCTCGCATTCGCTCTCGAAAGCGCGCCATCGCATCGGCATACTGCGCTTCGATTTCCAGCCAGTTGCGATGCTGGCGATCAAAGACGCCGTTTGCCAACAAGTTTTCGCCGAATACCGAGGCCGATGGATACTTTTCCGGATCCATGTTTTCGATCTGGGAGATGCGCGCCGGCGGCATGCCCGAATGCGCCCAATCCAAACCGGCGTCGGACATGTAGGCCAGAAAAGCTTGGACGCGTCCAGCCGTTCGCCATCGGCTTGGATCGGCAAATAGAAGGCGTGCGCGCTCGCCCAAACAGCATGGTTGCCCTCTTCGCCCAATGCCGGGTAGGGCAGCGCCATCCAATTCTCCACGTTCTGGCTCACGAAGTTCCAAGCCCAGCTGCCATGGTTGAATATCGCCATGTTGATGGACAAGGCGCGATAGCGATCGAAGCCGGCCGGCGGCGGCGCGACATGATGCGCGCATTCCAGATCCTGGAACCACTGCATCGTGTCGATGTTGGCTTGATCTTCAAGCAGCGCGTTGCCCATGTCATCAGCCCAACTCATGCTGTTCTGCGCCAAGGCTGTCAGGAACCCGGGACGATACCAAAAGATCGACGTGCCCCACTGTACGATATTGTCAGGATCGAAGTCGTCGGAATGCGCGTTGTTGCCGTTGGCGTCCAGGGTCAGCTTCTTCGCCAGATCCGGGTACTCGTCGGGGGTAGTCGCGAGCGTGTCGCAGGGCACGCCAGCCGCGTCAAACAGATCGCAGTTGTGCCACTCGCCATAGCCGTGGAAATCCAGCGGCACGCCCATGATCCTGCCATTGGGGTCCGTCAGCGAGTCTATGATGGCCGGCGAAACATCGTCGATTGGAATCGGACCGCCATTGTTGGAATACAAGTCGCTCAAGTCGCGCAAGACGCCCATCTGATTAAATTGCGTCATCTCATATTCGTGCATCAGGAAGATATCCGGCGGATTGCCCGCCGCCAGACCGGCCAGCAGTTTCGGGAAGTATTGCTGCGTCCAATTCAGGCGCTCCATACGCACCGAGACATCGGGGTTTTGCGCGACGAAGTCCTCGATCATCGGGATCATGGTCTCGCCATCGGGGCCGGTCAAGCCGTTCCAGAAGAGAAGTTGGATTTCGCCAGTGCCGGCTTCGCTGACCAATCCGTCGTCCTGCGCGCCTGCGCCAAGGACCGCCGTCAGCATCAACGCAACTGCCAAGAGTATTCTAAACCGATTCATTTTCTGCTAGCTCCTTCAACTAAAACCTCTTACAAAGCCTATTGCGTTTCAAGATCGCGGCATCGGCGCCTCCCGAGTTCCAAACCGACGTTTAGGGCATGGGCATATCGCGCCGCAAAAGAATGTCAATAAATTGGCGGCGGGGTAATGGATAAATTTCGGTTGAAAGTCGCAAAACCTTGACCCGACGCGCCGGCAAACTGTATCATCAAAGTCGAGCGCAGCATCGCAGGGAGCCGCCATGACCAGACCGAATTTCCTCTTCATGATCGCCGACGACCATCGCCATTCCGCCCTCGGCGCGCTGGGCATGGAAGCGGTCAGCACGCCAACCTTCGACCAGCTGATCGCCGAAGGGACCTGCTTCACCCAGGCGCATATCATGGGCTCGACCTCCGGCGCCGTCTGCATGCCCAGCCGCGGCATGCTGATGAGTGGCTGCGGCTTATTCGATACGCCCGATCCGCTGCCAGATGAGATCCCGCTCTTGCCGGAACTGCTGCGACAGCATGGCTACGCGACCTTCGGCACGGGCAAATGGCACAATCGGCGCGGCAGTTACGCCCGCTGCTTTGGCGAGAGCGGCAAAGTCTTCTTCGGCGGCATGAACGACCAATACGCCATGCCGGTCAACGACTTCGATCCGGCTGGCGAATACCCGCCAGAAGACACTTACCTGGCGGAGGGCTTCGCCACCACCGTCTTCAGCGACGAGATGATCGACTTCCTCAATTCGCGGAGCGCCACGGACGACGCGCCCTTTTTCGCCTATGTCGCCTTCACCTCGCCGCATGATCCGCGCACGCCACCGCCGCCTTACGACAGGATGTACGCGCCTGGCGAAATCGACTTGCCGCCCAATTTCAGGCCCGAGCATCCCTTCGACATTGGCGTCCGCGACATCCGCGACGAAGTCCTGGCCGGCTATCCGCGCGGCGAAGACGAAATCCGGCGTCACATCGCCGATTACTACGGAATGATCTCGCAGATGGACGACGACATCGGCCGCATCCTGGCTGCGCTGGAGGCGCGCGGACTCCGCGATAACACGGTCGTCGTCTACACTTCGGATCATGGCTTGGGCGTTGGCCAGCACGGGCTCATGGGCAAGCAGAATCTCTATGACCACAGCATGCGCATCCCGCTGATCATGCGCGGGCCGGGCATACCCGCCGGTTTAAGCAGCCAGGCGCTGCTCTATCTGCTCGATCTTTACCCGACCCTGCTGGAGCTGGCTGGCATCGATATCCCCGAGAGCACGGTCGGGCACAGCCTGACCGCCCTGCTGCGCGAAGACACCACCATGCACCGCAAACAGATTTTCTCCGCGTATCAAAGCGTCTTCGGTCCGCCGCGTGGCGCGCCCTGGCAGCGCAGCATCAAAGACGAGCGGAACAAGCTGATTCAAACTCGGGTCGATGGCGCGGATACCTGGCAGCTCTTCGACCTGGCAGCCGACCCTTACGAGACCAACGATCTTAGCGCCAATCCAGCCTTCGCCGGAATACGCTCTCGACTGCAAGCCGACTTGAAAAAACGCCAGGCGCGCTTCAAGGACCCCACCCTGGCTGAGCATTCGTAGACATACGCGCCGCAATGCGACCGCCCACGCAAAATACATTGCGGTCCGCTGAGTTTCGCTCCCCTTCCCTAGCTCGCTGGGGCAAGGGGCCGGGGGATGGGGTGAAATCTGCCCGCAATGTAGACAGGGGCGAGCTATCGGGTCGCCCGAAAAATCAAAGGAAAACCACAATGACCGACCACATCCGCATCAACGGCGACCGCCTGTGGGCCAGCATCATGGCAATGGCGAAGATCGGCGCGACCGAAAAGGGCGGCAGCCACCGCCTCACCCTCAGCGACGGCGACAAAGAGGCGCGCGACCTTTTCGCGTCCTGGTGCGCCGAGGCCGGCTTGCGCCTGACGATCGACGAGATGGGCGACATGTTCGCGCGGCGCCGGGGCCAGGACAGCGGCAAAGCGCCGGTCGGCATCGGCAGCCACCTCGACACCCAGCCCTTCGGCGGCAAGTTCGACGGCGTCTTCGGCGTGCTGGCGGGCCTGGAAGTCGTTCGCGCGCTGAACGACCACGACATCGCGACGATCGCCCCGCTTGAGGTCGTCAATTGGACAAATGAAGAAGGCGCGCGCTTCGCCCCGGCCATGCTGGCGTCGGGCGTCTATGCCGGCGTCTATGACCTCGACTGGGCGCAGTCGCGCCGGGCGGTCGATAGCGGCGCCACCGTGCTGGATGAACTCAAGCGCATCGGCTATCACGGCGATAGCGCTGTCGATGAGCGCGAGTTCTCGGCTTTCTTCGAGTGTCACATCGAGCAAGGTCCCATCCTGGAAAACGAGGGCTTGTCGGTTGGCGTGGTCAACGCGGCGCAGGGCTTCCGCTGGTACGACATCTCGCTGGAGGGCTTCGCCCAGCACACCGGTTCGACGCCGATGGTCGGCCGGCGCAACGCCTTGCTCGGCATGGCGAAGGTGGTGCAAGCCGTCGACGACATCGCGCAGGAACACGCCCCGCTCGCCCGCGGCACCGTCGGCGGCCAAGTCGAAGTCGCGCCTGGCTCGCGCAATATCATCCCGGGCGCGGTCAACTTCACCGTGGACATGCGCCATCCGTCCGCGGAAACGCTCTCGGCTATGGATGCCGCCCTGCGCGCCGTCTGCCATGAAGTCGCCGGCGAAATCGGCTTGGATTTGTCGCTGGAGCAGATCTCCTATACCGCGCCGACCGCCTTCGATGAAGACTGCGTTGCCGCGGTCAAGGCGGCCTGCGAAATGCTGGGCGTCTCCCATACCTACATCACCTCGGGCGCGGGTCACGATGCCTGCTACGTGGCCGCGCGCTGCCCGACAACCATGCTCTTCGCGCCCTGCAAAGACGGCATCAGCCACCATGAATCCGAGAGCGCGGAGCCGGAGGACCTCGAAGACGTTTGCAACGTCCTGCTGCATGCCGTCCTCGAGGTCGCCGGCGTCGCCAGCTGAGCGCACGCCTGAACGCGGCGAATGGACAAGCGACAATGAACTGGCGCGTCGTCATCCTTGCGCTCCTGCTCGGGCTGACGCTGCTCTTCGGCATCAGCCGGTATGAACCGGCGAGCGGCGCCGCCCTGCGCGCCCACACGCGGATCGAGCCACCGCCCCAGGACCTCAGCGGATTCGCCCGCGCCATCGAACCCTGGAAGTGGACTTTCCCGCGCGATCACGGCGCCCATCCCGACTTCCAGACCGAATGGTGGTATTACACGGGGGTCGCGGCGACGGACGAGGGCAGGCGCTTCGGCTTCCAATTCACGATATTCCGCCGCGCCCTCTCGCCCCGCGCCCAACCATCGGAGTCCGAGTTTCGCGCCAGCGACATTTACATGGCGCATTTCACCGTCAGCGATATCGCCGAGGGCGACTTCTATCATGACGTCCGCTATTCCCGCGGCGGCGGCGGGCTGGCGGGCGCGAGCGTCGAGCCCTTTTATCGCGTCTGGCTGGAAGATTGGGAGGTCCGCGCCGGAGACGACGAGGCAAACAAGACCCATATCCGCGCCGCCAGCGACGACTTCGCCATCGATCTGCGCCTGTATCAAACGAAGAAGCCAGCGCTGCACGGCATCGACGGGCTAAGCCCCAAAAGCGCCGAGATCGGCAACGCCAGCTATTACTACAGCTTGACGCGGCTGATCACCGAAGGCGGCATAAGCATCGGCGGGCAACGCTACAGCGTCAGCGGATTCAGTTGGATGGATCACGAATTCAGCACCTCGGCTTTGGGCGCAAACGCGCAAGGCTGGGATTGGTTCGGCTTGATCTTCGACGACGACACGGAGTTGATGGTCGGGCAGATTCGCCAAGTCGATGGCGGGCTCGAGCCGGTGTTTGGCGGCTTGTACGTCTACGCCGATGGCACGACGCGCTATCTCGATTCAGCCGATTTCACCATCCGCGCGACCGATGCCTGGCGCAGCCCGCACAGCGATGCCGAATACCCGGCCGGCTGGGAGATTGTCATAAGCGGCGGCGATGGCTTCCGCATCCTGGTCGCGCCGCTGCAAGCCGACCAGGAACTGCACGGCAGCGACATCGTTTACTGGGAAGGCGCCGTGCGGATCAGCGGCGACAAGAGCGGTTATGGCTACGCCGAGCTGACTGGTTACGCCGGCTCGATGCAGAATCGCTTCTAGGCGTCGTCGTGCGCGAGAACCGGCGCCCGCCCCTCATCCATGACCAAGTGGCTCATGTATACGACCGCGCCCGCCCCGGTTATCCCGCCGCCCTCTTCGATGACATCGTCAGCTACGCCAGACTTGCCGAGGGCGCGCGCATCCTCGAAATCGGCTGCGGCACGGGGCAAGCGACCCTGCCACTGGCGCGGCGCGGCTTCCACATCGACTGCCTCGAGCCGGGCGCGCGAATGGCGGCCATCGCCCGCGCCAAGCTCGCCGACTATCCCAGCGCGACCATAATATGCAGCGACTTCGAGAGCTTCGCCGCGCCCCAAGCCAGTTATGATCTGCTGCTCTCCGCCACCGCTTTTCACTGGGTCGATCCCAAGATTCGCTTCCGCAAAGCGCGCGACCTGCTCAAAAGCGGCGGCGCGCTCGCGCTCTGCTGGCATCGCCCCGTCTTGACCGAGACGAGCCGCCGTTATCTCGAGGCGCTGCAACCAGTCTACCGGCGATGCGCGCCCGAACTGGCTGAGGGCCACGACGAACCGCCCGGCCCCGATCGCGTCTCCACCGAATACGAAAGGCTCATTCCCGCCAGCGGCTTCTTTTCCGAGCTCGAGATCCGCAGGCACTATGTGGCGACGACATACAGCGCGCCTGCATACGTCGACCTGCTCGCCACCTTCTCCGATCATCAGACGCTGGACGCGCGCCGGCGACAGCATCTGCTGGCGGAAATCAAGCGGCTGATTGAGCGCGATTTCAGTGGCTCAGTCATAAGAGAAACGGTCGCGCTGCTCTATCTGGCTCGCCGCCGGCGACACTGCCGCCGCCAGACAAAGTAACATTCGCCATTCGCGTGTAAACTCCAGGCAGAGGCGGAACTTTCGACGCGACCTGGGAGGATGAATGACCCATGCCTTGATCACCGGCGGCGCCGGCTTCGTCGGCAGCCATCTGGCCGAGCGGCTGCTGACATGCGGCTATCAGGTCACCATCATCGACAATCTCTCGACCGGGCAGCTGCGCAACATCGAAGGCATGTTGCCCGATCCCAATTTCAGATACGCCGTCGAAGACATCCGCAACATTCACGTCATCGACCGCCTCGTCAGCGAATGCGACATCATCTTCCATTTGGCAGCCGCCGTCGGCGTGCGCAACATCATCGACCGCCCGATCAACACCCTCGAAGTCAATATCGGCGGCACCGAGATGATCCTCAAGACCGCCAGCCGCTATCGCCGGCGCATCCTCATCGCCTCGACCTCCGAGGTCTATGGCAAGGGCGTCAAATTCCCCTTCCGCGAAGATGACGACACGCTATCGGGCCCCACCAGGCGCAGCCGCTGGAGCTACGCCGCCTCCAAAGCGATCGACGAGTTTCTGGCATTCGCCTATCACGAAGAAGTCGGCTTGCCAATCACCCTATTTCGCCTCTTCAACACGGTGGGGCCGCGCCAGCTCGGGCAATACGGCATGGTCGTGCCGCGCTTCGTCCGCTGGGCGCTGGCAAACGAAACCATCCAGGTCTATGGCGATGGCCGCCAGCAGCGCTGCTTCGCCAACGTCCACGATATCGTCCGCGCGATCCAAGGCCTGGCTGAATCCGACGCGACCATCGGCGAGCTATACAATATCGGCAGCAGCGAAGAGATCAGCATCATGCAGCTGGCCGAGCGGATTCGCGACCGCGCCGACAGCGCCTCCGAGATTGAACTGGTGCCCTACGAACAGGCCTACCGGCAGCCCGGCTTCGAGGACTTCCGCCGCCGCGTGCCCAGCATTGACAAAATCCAGCGCGCCATCGGCTGGCAGCCCACGACCTCCCTGGATGCCACCATCGACCAAATCATCGCCTACTATCAGGCGCAGATGATCAAGCGATGAAGGCGCTGCGCCAAAGCCACATGATGATGGCAGCAGGGCTTGTCCGATACCGGCCTGGCGACGCGCAATGCTACCCCCCATCCCCCGGCCCCTTGCCCCCACAAGGAGGGAAGGGGAGTTATTTCAGCACATTCGCGCATGTAAAGCCCCTCCCTCTTTATTGGAGAGGGGTTTGGGGTGGGGGTCTTTGGGCGCATACTGCTTTTGCGGTAGTGAATGTCGTACTATCGGACAAGACTTGTAAAGGCGACGCGGTAAGTCGCCCGCGAGCCCCATCGTGCGCGTCGCCATAAACGGCTGGTTCTACGACCAGGAATCGACCGGAAGCGGACAATATCTGCGCTGCCTGCTGGCGAGCCTGCGCCAGGCCGCGCCCGACATCGCGCTGTTGCTGGTCTTGCCGCCTCACATTCCGTCGCCAGCCGACCGGCCCGCGGCGATTGATGTCGTCCGCGCCCGAGACCCGCGCCTTCCCCTAAACGCTTTTGGCGGGCAGAGGGGGGCGGCCAAGGTCTATTTCGAACAGCGAACCTTCCCGCGGCTGGCCAAGGAGATCGACGCCGATATCGCCCACGCGCCCTATTGGGGGCCCCCGCTCGCCTGCCCGGTCAAGCTGGTCGCGACCGTCCTCGACGTCATTCCGCTGCTCTACCCCATCTACAGTCGGGGCGCGCTCGCGAGCCTGTACACGGCGCTCGTCAGCGCGGCCGCCCGCGGCAGCAGCCATATCCTCACCATAAGCGAGACGGCCAAGGTCGATATCGAAGAGCGGCTGGGCATCCCGGAGGAGTCGATCAGCGTGACTTACCTGGCGCCCGATCAGCGCTTCCATCCGCATATCGGCGCTGAAAACGACGCCGCCGTTCGCCAAAAATACGACCTGCCCGAGCGCTTCGTCCTCTACCTGGGCGGCTTTGACTGGCGGAAGCAGGTGAACGAGCTGCTGCTGGCCTACACCTACGTCGGCGAAGCTGATGGCGACGCCTTCCCGCTGGTCATCGCCGGGCGCGAGCCAGCCTACGACGACCGCCTCTTCCCCGACCTGCGCGCCTACAGCCGGCGCCTCAACATCGAAGACTACGTTCAGTGGATAGGCTTCGTCGATGAAGCCGACAAGCCGTCGCTCTATCGCCTCGCCGATGTCTTCGTCTGCCCCAGCGTCTATGAAGGCTTCGGCTTGACCGCGCTGGAGGCGATGGCCTCGGGCACGCCGGTGGTCGCTTCGGACGCCATCGTCTTTGAAGAAATACTGGAAGACGCCGCCTTTATCGTCAATAATGCGCGCGAGATGGCGGGCGCGATCCTGGCATTGCTGCTGCAAGAGCCGCTGCGCGACGCGATGATCAATCAGGGGCTGGCGCTGGCGAGCAACTACTCCTGGCGCAAAACCGCCGAAGAGACGCTTGCGGTCTATGAACGCGTAATGCGCGGCGAGTGAGCGCGCGACATCAAAGCGGGAGCCCAGGTGATGACCGAAAAACAGAAAAACCGCCGCGAATTGTCTTTGCGCGAGAAGTTTTCCGCGCCGGAAGTGGCGCCGCCGCCCTGGAGTTTGCTAAGCGCCGCGCTCACCGTAATCGCCATGCTGATCGCCCTGATCATGGTAGGTCCCGCGCTTGCGTCGATCTTGCTCGGGGCAGAAGCGATCTCGCACTTTCTGCTCATGCTTAGCTGGTGCTTTGGCATGACCTTCACCATCGTCTTCGCCTTGGCGAGTCGCCGTGGCGGCGCCGGCCTGTGGAGCGCGCTCGACTTGCGGAGGGGCCATCTGCCGCTTCCATTTGCGCTTTTGGCTGGCGTTGCGATCGCCTTGGCCATCCAACTCTTCGTCGGTCTGGCAAGCGGCAAGTTCTGCGCCATTCCAGAATTATTCGATTTCTGGAAGGTCGCGCCCAGGAATATCATTTCCGCGGCTCTGCTCTTGATTTTGCTGCAGCCCATTGCCGAGTCTCTGGTCTTTCATGCGATCGTTCTGCCTTCGCTGCGCTGGCGTTTCGGACCCTGGATCGGCCTGCTGTTGACCTGCGCGCTCTTTACCCTGCTGCATCTTGCCGTGTTCTCAGCCGCTAATCGCGCTCTCTACATAAATCCATGGTACGACAACGTCTATCCTTTTCTCACCGGCTTGGCGTTCTCGCTCCTGAAAGTATATTCTGGCTCCAGCAGCGCGGTTATCATCGGTCGGATAGGCGCCGGTCTCGTCTTTTTCCTTACCGGGCTCGCTCTCGCGGGCGGGTAGCCAAGTTCGCGCCGCGCAATCCCATCGCCTGAACCAACGATTCTCGATGACAAGAAGGATAATCTCATGACTGTACATTCGCTCAAAATCGGCGACATCGAATGCGCCGTGCTGCACGAAGGCGAATCCGACCTCATCGCCAACAACCTTGCCCTGCGTTATCCGGGCGTGTCGCAAGCCCAAATTGAAGCCGCGCTGGCCGGGCAGAAGCCGGCCGGCAGCATCAACCTGCCCTACATCAAGAGCGGCTCCACCCGCATTCTGGCGGATGTCGGCTTTGGCGAAGCCGGTCGACCGGCCGCGGGGCAAACGGAAGCGGCGCTGAAGTCGCTTGGGGTTGCGCCAGCTGATATCGACATCGTCTATCTCACGCATTTTCACGGCGACCACATCGCCGGCATGACCGATTCCGCGGGCGCGCTCGCCTTTCCCGATGCCAGCTACATCACGACGCAGGCCGAATGGGACGAATGGATCGGGCGCTGGTCGGCGTCTGATACGCCCCAGGACAAGGCGAACCTGGAGCTCTTTACGTCGCTGGAAAGCAAGTTCAGTTTCGTCCGCCCCGGCGACGAGATCGCGCCCGGCGTGTCAGTCGTCGACCTCAAGGGGCACACGCTGGGGCATTCCGGGCTGCTGATCGAATCGGGCGGCGAGCCGCTGCTTCATGTCGTCGACATCCTGCACCAGCCCTTCCAGTTCGCGAACACCGACTGGCATTTCTCCTTCGATTCCGACCCCGAGCTGGCGGCAGCGACCCGGGTGAAAGTATTGCAGCGCTGCGTTGACGAGGAGTTGCTGACGCTCTTCTATCACATGCCATTCCCGGGCTTGGGCACGGTCAGCGTTGAAGACGGAGTTTTCCGCTGGAATCCGATTGCCTGAGCCGCCGTCAAGAGCGGTGGCGCCGGGCAACGCGGACGCGTCTGACCTTCGATGGCGAAAACCGCAAATTGGAGAAGCTGCCCGATTTCATTCTGCCAGAGCGATGGGTCGAATCAACTGGCGCGTCTCGGTGTCGATAATTCCCTTGTCGGTGAATTTGGCGTAGGGGCTGACGCTCAAGCTCATGATCGAGAAGGTCAGGAAGGGGCGTGTCTGGTGCGCGCCGATATTGCGCATCGCGTCCTCCACCGCCGCCAGCCCCCGCGCGACTGAAGCGACCGGTTCATCGCTCAGCAAGCCGAAGCAGGGCAGCTTCAAAGACGCCCGGATATCGCCCCGCGCGGCCACGGCGACGCCGCCATCAATCGCATGAACCGCGTTGGCAGCAATTGCCATCGCCTCCGGGCTGCGGCCGATCACCAGCAGATTATGGCAGTCATGGGCGACGCTGCTGGCCCAAGCGCCCTCTTTCAGTCCCGTATTGCCGATCACGCCAACCGACCGCGAAGACCCGTCTCGCGCGATGACCGCTGCCAGCGCCAAGCCATCGTCATCCTGAAATTGCGCATGACCATCCCGCAGACGCAGGGACGCCTCTTCCAATGCCGTGATTGTCGAATGCTTGTTTTGCAGAACAACGGCCTGCGCCCGCGCGTCGCCACTGCCGCCACTGCTATCCAGCTTGAAATCATCGGCGGTGAAGGGACCGGGTATGCCCGGATAATCCGGCAGCGCTGGATTCGCGCGCGTCACCGGCCTATCCATGGCGCCCGCAGCAGCCACCGATTGTCCGCCAATATAGACTTGCGCCGGCGGGAAGGCGGCGATCTCGTCCATAATCAGGAAATCGGCCAGAAAACCGGGGGCGATCGCGCCGTGATCGCGCAAACCAAGATACCGCGCCGGGCGAATGGTCGCGGCGGCAATCGCTTCCAGCGGCGGCATTCCACATTCGATCGCCAGCGCCACAATCCGCGACAAATGCCCATCGACAAGCAGCGAGGGTTCGATGTCATCGGTGATGAGGATGATGCGCGAGCGATCGGGCAATTGCGCCACCGCCGCCATATTCTCCGGCGTCACCGACTTGGTTTGCAGCATGACCGCCAAGCCCTTGGAGATTTGCTCATCGATTTTCGCCGCGAAGGTCAGCGTATGGTCGGAGCTGATCCCATGCGCGAGGTATTGCGATAGTTCGAGGCCCGAGAGCGTCGGGATATGCCCTTCGATCAACAGATTGCTTTCTCTGGCGGCCCGCGCAATCGCCCGCAAGCGTTCGTTCGGGCCCAGCAATCCGCGATAATCCATGACCTCGCCCAGCGCGATGACGCCAGGCTGCTTCGCCAGGCGCCGAATCGTCGCGGCCTCAAAGACCTGGGGCGTCCATTCGAGCTCCGGCGCGGTCGCCGGAACACAACTTGGAATCGAATGATAGATCCGCAGCGGTAAATCCTGAGACGCGGCGATCATCCACTTCACGCCCTCCTCGCCGGCGACATTGCCGACTTCATGCGGGTCGCTGAGGATGGCGGTCGTGCCGAAGGGCAAGACGGCTTCGGCAAAGCGGCGCGGCGTCAGCAAGCTGGACTCGATGTGCATATGCGAATCGATCAAGCCGGGCAGGACGACGCGCCCGTCGAGGTCGCGGGTTTCATTCGCGCGGACGCCCCCCGGCGCTTCCCCCGCTTCTACGGCGATGAAACGACCATCGCGGATGCCGATCCAGCCCTCAAAGAGCCGGTAGCGAAAGACATCAGCGATCCGAGCCCGAGTCAGCAGCAAATCGAATTTCATCAGGCTTGCTCTTCCAGCAATTGCGCCGCCAAGAGCGCGGTACGAATGGTCATCTTTTCGCCCTGCATATAAAGCGCCTCCTTTTCGGCAAGCGTGGGCTGCTCGTCCAGGTAAATGTTGGAATCGGTGGCGACCACGCAGCCGACCTTCGCGCCGCGGTGAGCGCCGACAATGAAGAGCGTCGACGCTTCCATCTCGGCCGCGACGACGCCGACCCGCCGCAATCGTTCGTTGAGCTCCGGGTCGCGCGCATAGAAGGCGCTGCGCGTCGTGCCAATGCCGCTGAAGGCGCTGTAGCCTAATTCTTTTGCGGCTTGAATCAAAGCATTGTTCACATCGAGGTCGGCCACCGCCGGGAAGCCCAGCGGCAGATATTCATCCGATACGCCATCGCCGCGAAAAGCCGCCGTCACCACCACCAGCGAGCCAATCGGGATATCTTTGCGCCGCCCGCCAGCAGACCCGACGCGTATGAAGACCTCCGCGCCGACGTTGCGCAATTCTTCCAGGGCGATGGCTGCCGATGAACCGCCAATCCCGGTCGAGCAGACGCTGACATCGACCCCATGCGCGCTCCCGGTGAACACCACGAATTCGCGGTTTTCGGCGATCAAGCGGGCCTCATCGAGCTCGTCGGCGATGCGGCGGGCGCGGGCCGGGTCGCCCGGCAAGAGCGCGATGCGGGCGACATCGCCTGGCGCGCAGCGAATATGCTTTTGGACTTCAACGTTTTCCGAGCCCTTCATGCCTTGCTCCCCTCGTCTTCAATGATGGCGATCCACTTTTGCGTCTGCGGCCGCAAGGTCACCGCCGCGCCATTTTCGAAGCGTTCGCCGGCGCTGTCTTGCATGACGCTGAATTCGCCGACTTCGGTCTCGACCAGGTAGCGCACCTCGTTGCCATGAAAAGTGTGCAGGATGACGCGCCCGGCAAGACCGCTCGCTTCCGCTCCCGCCGACAGACTGGCGTTATCCGCGCGAAAAAAGACATCGGCATTGGCGCCGGGTTTCGGTGAACCGAACTTGGAGCGCCAACGCAGCTCGATGGGCGCGCCGCCCCAATTCACCGTCAGCTTTTCCGCCCGCGCCGATACGACAGCCGCGCGGACGTGATTGTCGAAACCCATGAAGTCCGCCACGAATGCGGTTTCGGGGGCCGCGAAGATGCTTTCTGGCGCGCCGATCTGCTCAATTTCGCCTTGGTTCATGACCACCACGCGGTCGGAGATGCTCATCGCCTCCACCTGATCGTGGGTCACATAGAGGGTGGTGATGCCGAGCTGCTGCTGCAAACGCCGAATCTCCTGGCGCATATCAACTCGCAGGCGCGCGTCAAGATTGCTCAAGGGCTCGTCCAGGAGCAGCACTTGCGGTTCAATGACTGTGGCGCGGGCGAGCGCGACGCGCTGCTGTTGACCGCCCGAAAGCTGCGCCGGTCGTCGGTCGGCAAAGGCCTCCAAGCCCACCATTTTCAGCGCATTGGATACGCGGGACTGGACCTCGGCTTTGGGAATGCGCCGCATCCGCAAGCCAAAGGCGACATTGTGGAAGACGGTCAGATGCGGAAACAGCGCGTAACTCTGGAAGACAAGACCTATATCGCGATGATTGGGGGGCAGGTTTGTGCAGTCGCGGCTGTTGATGACAATCTTGCCGGCGTCGGCTTGGATGAAGCCGGCGACGCTGCGCAGGGTGGTCGTCTTGCCACAGCCGCTTGGACCCAGCAGCGAGAGCAATTCGCCTTGTTCAATCTGCAGGCTGAACCGCGCCAGCGCCGGCTTGTCCTTTTCGTAAGAGACGGTCAGATCATGGATCTCGAGATGAGGCATAGGCTACACAAACTGTGATAGACCGAGCGCGCGTTCGGCGGTCTGCACGAGCACGACGGTAAAGATGACGAGCAGCGTCGAGACGGCGGCGATGGTCGGGTCGAAATAGTATTCCAGGTAACTGAGCATGGAAACAGGCAAGGTGGTTACGCCGGGCCCGCTAAGGAAAAGCGAAACCGGCACGTTGTTGAATGAGGTGATGAAACCCAGGACAAAGGCGGCGGCGATTCCAGCGCGCATATTGGGCAGCACAACCAGCAGAAACCCGCGCAGGCGGTTGGCGCCCAGGCTGACGGCGGCGTCTTCCACATAGGGGTCGAGGTTGCGCAGGCTGGCGGAAACGACGCGAACGCTGTAGGGAAACAGGATCGCGGTGTGGCCAATGAACAAGCCGGTCATGACATGCATATCGCCCAGCAGAACGAAGAAGTTTAGCATGGCAAAGCCGATGACCAGCCCGGGCACGAGAATCGGCGCCGAAAAGACGGTTTCCACAAAGCCAGAGGCGGCAAACTGAAATCGCGTCAGCGCATAGGCGACCGGCATGCCCATGATGAGCGAAACGATTGTGGATAATAGCGCCAGGCGCAGGCTGATCCAGAAGCTGTCAATGAATTGGGAAGTCTCGAAGACATTCGCGAACCAATCCAGCGTGAAGCCCTGTGGCGGGAAAGCCATAGTCGCGTTTGCGCCGAAGCTCGCCATGAAAATGATGATGAATGGACCGAGCAAAAAGATATACAGGACGACCAGACTTGCGTACATCCAGCGCGAAACCATCCGACTCGCTCCTAAGCCTGTCGCACGCGCCCGACGCGCAGCAGCAGATTGACCGCCAGAGTCGTGGCGATCATCACAACCGCGACCACGGCGGCCGCGTGTTGGTCAAATAGAATCACCGCCTTTTGCCGCAAGAGCGTCGACATCAGCAGCAAGCGCGAACCGCCAAGTATCGCCGGGGTCACAAACGCGGTTACGGAGCCGGTGAAGACGAGCGTCGCGCCCAGCACCAAGCCATCCGATGAGAGCGGCACAACGATGCGCGCGAAAGTCGTGAGTCGGTTCGCGCCGAGGCTGCGCGCCGCTTCCAGCACGTCATCCGGTATATTTTCCATGGCGCTCACCAGTGGCAAGACCATCAGCGGCAGGAACAATTGCGTCAAGCCCAGCACAATCGCGGTTTCGGTGAAGATGAAGCGCACCGGCTGCTCGACCAGTTCCAATGACAAGAGCGTCTGGTTGATCATGCCGCGCCGCCCCAGGATGATGAGCCAGGCGAAGGTGCGCGCGACCGCGTTGGTCATCAAGGGGAGGATCACCAGCGACATCAAGAAAGATCGGCGGCGGGCGGGCATCCGCGCCAGGACGAAAGCGGCCGGATAGCTCATCACCACGCTAATGCCGGTGACGATCAAGCCGAGCTTCAGTGTGCGCAGATAGACGATGCGCGATACGCGACTCTGGAAAAAGTCAACATAGCCCGTCAGCGTGAAGCCGCCATCTTCTGGCAAGACGCTTTGCGAGAGCAGGAAAATCAGCGGCAGAACGAAGAATACGAATACAAAAATAAATGCTGGCGCGACCAGCAAAAGGAGAGTGCGGCGCTGATTGGGTCGCCGAATCATGGTTGAAAACAGGGGGCGCGAAGCCCCCCGTTACGCGGAGTGGCAAAGACGCTGACGAACCGCCTCAGCGGACCATGATTTCGTTCCAACGCTCCAGCCAATCTTCAAGGCGGTCCGACACTTCCGCCTGATCCAGCACAATCATGGTATCCAGCATCTCGCCGCAGGTGAGCAGGGCGCAGGTCTCTTCCGGAAGCTCGACCGTGGCGTTGACGGGCGAATCGATCAAATCCAGCGCTTCTTCCAACTGGACATCGTGCGAGATGAACCAGTCGATGTAGGCATGCGCCAGGTCGGCCTGATCGCTGGCGGCCGTGACGCTGATCATATTCGTCTGGCCCACGATGCCTTCCACAGGCATGACCGTGCTCAGGTCATGCCCGGTATTCATCAGGTTGCCAATCGCGAAACTGGCATAGGGCGCGACCCAGACTTCTTCTTCCTGCACGAGAGACGTGAGCGCGGAGCTGCGAATATAGGTCGTCACCAGGTTGTCGGCCAGCTGGGGCAGGGCTTCCCAAGCCAGGTCGGCGTCGTAGTTGATTTCCGCCGGCGCCTCGCCCTCGTCCATGGCTTGCATGGCAAGCGCGCGGTCGATCATGATGAGCGCGGCGGGACCAAAGGTGGTGGACATTTCGGGAATGCTGACGAAGCCCGCCACATCGTCGCGCAGCAAGTCGGCCCAAGATGTGATCCCCGCTTCAACCAAGTCTGCCCGATAAATCAGACCCAGGCTATTGACGGTGTAGCCGACCCCGGCGCGATTGCCCAGCGGGTCCTGCGCCCAATCGTACAATTCGCCCAGGTTTTCGAGGGCGTCGGGGTTGTAGGGCTGCAGCAGGCCTTCCTGGCTGGCCAAATAAGTGAATTGCGTGGCGAAATGCACGACATCAATATCGGTGTTTTCGCCCTCGGCCTGCAGCCGCGCCAAGCGATCCGAATTGTTGCCGGTATCCAGCACGATGTCTACATTGTGCATTTCTTCGAAGGGCGCGAAGACATTCTCTTCGAGGACATCCAGGTTGAAGCCCCAGATGGAGACCGTCAGGGTTTGGGTATCCTGGGCGACCGCCATCGGACCAGCCAAGCCCAGCATCAGAACCGCAAGCAAAAGCAAATGGAATGGGCGCCTGTTCATGTGTTTCTCTCCAATTCTCGATAAGCGAAGCGAACAGCGCGTATTATACTTCGCGCCTTGCGTGAAATCAACTTCTCAAAAATGGGGGCAGTGGTGAAATATTTAGCTATCGCCCTCGAGCGAGGCTTGCGACAAACTTCACCACAGAGGAAAAGTGGCAACGCAGAGGACACGGAAGTAAGTGCAAGTAAGTCATGCAAAAACTAACCACCGAGTACACCGAGTTGAATTAAGTACACCGAGAGGAAAAGCATAGGTTTTTCTCTGTGCCCTCTGTGCCTCTGTGGCAAAAGACTGTTTCACGACTTACTTGGTCTTACTGAGATTGTCTCATGCGCTATTTGTTGGCGGCGAACTATAACTTAGAAGACGCGCGGAAGAACAAACTCCCGCCGCAAGAGAACTACCCGAAACACTCTGTGTTCTCTGTGCATCCTCGGTGGCCTCTGTGGTGAAAAACTGTACAGAATGCGCGACGGGAGAACCTCCACGACTTTCAACACTCTCCCCGTTTCAAATCCGTTTCCAATAACGCGCGGTCTGTGATACACTCTGCAATCATTCCAACGCAGCCATGCATCGCGCTCGAATCTCAAACCGATTCACTAGTAAGGAGAGCTCTCTCGATGACTCTATCTCGCAAGTTTCTATGTTTTGTGACGCTCGCCCTTTTCCTGGCGCTGCCCTTGGCCGCCGTGAGCGCGGACGACGTCGACGTGATGGACCCCGCCACTTTCGGCCTGGACGCCAGCAAACCCTACGATGGCACGCACCTTAACTTCCTGATCTGCTGCAGCACGGCGCCACAGTTCGCTTCCGCCGCGGTCAAGGGCGATGCCGAATTCACCGCCATGACCGGCATTTCCGTCAGCTGGGGCGACCTGCCCTTCGGCTCTTTCCAGGAACAGCTCTATCTGGAAGCCACCAACCCCAATACCGAATTTGACGTTGTCGCCTTCGTGGACGCCTGGGGCACGAACATCTACGATTTCCTGCACCCGCTCAACGACTTCGTTGAGGACGCCGGCTTCGATTGGGACGATTACGGGCCCGCCTATCAAGGCGCCGCCACCGGCATGAGCGACACCATCTATGGCATGCCCTTCCGCGGTCATCCGCTGCTGCTGCATTATCGCGCCGACGTGCTGGAAGCGGTTGGCATGGACCCGCCGGCCACCTGGCAGGACATCTCCGCCATCGGCGAAGCGATTGAAGCGGCTGGCATGGACATCGCGCCCATCGCCATGTACTACGGCTTGAACGTCGACCAGAACCTCTTCAACTGGTACGCCCAGCTTTGGGGCGCCGGCACCGATATCTTCGACGACAACTGGGAACCGATCTTCAACAACGAAGCCGGCGTCGCCGCCACCGCGCAATACATCAGCTATGTCCGCGATGGCCACAGCCCGGAAGCGTCGGTCGCCTGGAACGAGCAGGAAGCCAACCAGGAACTGGTGCAGGGCCGCGCCGCCATGTTCATCGGCTGGTGGTGGATGGCTTCGCGCATGACCAATTCGGAGATTCCCGAAGTGGCGGATAACGCCGCATTCGCGCCCGCGCCCGGCTGGGAAGGCGGCGAGACCACCTCTTACGGCTACCTCTGGGCCGTTGGCGTGCTCGATCAATCGTCCGACCGCGACGCCGCTCTGGAATACCTGAAATGGCTTACGCACCCGATCACCGAGCGCCGCATCGTGCTCGACGCCTCCGACCCAGCGCTGGATACCAACGTGGCCGTGCGCCTCTCTGTCCTGGCCGACGAAGAAGTCAACGAAGTGCACAACGGCTTGCAGGGCGTGGCATCGGCGGTATTGGCGGACGCGCGCACCATCCCGCTAATCCCGGAATACACCGAGATCGTGCCTTTCCTGGCGGAAGCGATCAACGAGATCGCCACCGACCCCGGCGCCGATATTCAGGCGGTCCTCGACCGGACGGCTGAAGACGTGCGCTTTGTCATGCAAGCCGCTGGCTACTACGACGGGTAGGATCGTCCGCCCGCCGCGACAAATCTGTAGGGGCGATCCACTGGGTCGCCCACCCACCGCGACAAATCTGTAGGGGCGATCCACTGGGTCGCCCTCCCGCCGCAACGAAACTGTAGGGGCTGCCCATCGGGTCGCCCGCCATGACGAATCTGTAAGGGCTACCCATCGGGTCGTCCGCCGTGACTAAATTGTAGGGGCTACCCATCGGGCCGCCTGCCATGAAAAATCCGTAGGGGCGAGCCACTGGGTCGCCCTAACGCCGCCGCCGTGTCCCATGATTTTGCATTGAGGGGCTGACAACATGCGCAAGAAACGCTGGGTCCCTTGGGTGCTCGTGGGGCCCGCCCTGCTGATAATCGTCTTGACGACCATATATCCCTTGCTGGCCGCCCTCTATTTCAGCTTTCACAAATACAATCTGCGCCGCCCGCCCGTTTTCGCGGTGCAGATCGGCGAGAACGGCATCCACATCGACTGGAGCCTGCTCTCGCTGAACAACTACGCCTTGGCTTTCAGCGACTCGCGCTTCATCAACAGCCTGAGCGTGACCTTATGGTTCACCGTCATCAGCGTCGCCCTCTCCGTCATCATCGGCTTGTTCATCGCGGTGGTCGTGCAGAAGGGCGGCCGCCTGCATACGCTGACGAAAGTGCTGCTGATCTTCCCCTTCGCCGTCAGCCCGGCGCTAAAGGGCTACAGTTGGCGCTTCATGCTCAACGAGAATTACGGCATTTATGATCTTCTCATCGACCAGCTGATCGTCGCGCCGCTGAACGCCTTGCTGTCCATCGTCAACGCCCTGCCTTTCATCGAGATTCCGCTGATCAGCGAGTCAATCGTCTGGCTGGGCGATAAATTCTGGGCGCTCTTCATGCTGGCGATGAGCGAGACCTGGGGCTGGGCCCCCTTGATCGCGCTGATGTTCGTCGGCGCGCTCGGCTCCATCGACGAGCAGATCTTCGAAGCGGCGCGGATAGACGGCGCCAATCGCCTGCAGATTTTCTTCCGCGTCACCCTGCCGCTGCTGCGACCCGTCATCCTCATCGTCACCATGCTCAAGACGATCTTCTCGCTCAAGATGTTCGACCAGGTCGTGACCATGACCGGCGGCGGTCCCGTCCGCGCGACGCAGACCATCAACTACTACATTCACCAAATCGGCTTCGTGCGCAGCCTGGATATCGGTTACGCCTCGGCCATGTCCTATATTCTTGTCGTCGTGCTGACGATCTGCGCCGCGCTATACGTTTCGCTCGTGCTGAATCGCGATTGAGAGCTGCCGATGACGGTGAAGAGCGCAACAATCGGGCAGAACCGGAGCCACCTGCGCGCGCAGAGCCTCAAAGCGCTGGAGACCCTGGCGCTGCTTCTCATCATCGCCTTCATCATGCTGCCGATCCTCTGGCTGGCGATCACCGCCATCAAGCCGCAGGAGAAAGCCTATTCCACCACGCTGATTTTCGCGCCGACCCTGGAAAATTTCGAAATCATCTTTTCAGACAGCTCGGTCATCATCAACGAAGGCACGGCGCGCGAACGCGGCGAAGTCGGCCGCAACATGATCCCCAACGTCTTCAACAGCGTCATCGTCTCTGGCGCCACCATCCTGATCGCGATTCCGCTGGCGACCCTGGCCGCCTACGCCTTCAGCCGCTACCGTTTCTTCGGCAATAGCGTCCTCTTGATCTGGATCCTGACGACCCAGTTCATCCCCGCCATCGTGGTCGCCATCCCCTTCTTCACGCTTTTTCGCAATGTGGTCGTCTTTGGCAAGCCGCTGCTGGGCACGCAGCTCGGCCTGATCATCGTCAACATGTCAATCGTGCTGCCCTACGCCATCTGGATGATCAAGGGCTTCGTCGACGCCCTGCCCGGCGAGATCGAAGAAGCCGCTTTCGTTGACGGCTGCAACGACTTTCAGATCCTCTTCTTCATCTCGCTGCCCCTGATCCGCCCAGGCGTGCTGGTGGCTTCGGTCTTCGCCTTCATCATGTCCTGGAACGAATTCCTATTCGCCCTGATCATCGGGCGGGAGATGCGCACGATGCAGGTCGCGCTGATGACGACGAGCGGCGCGCGCGGCATCATGTGGGAACAGATGGCAGCGGCGGGCTTGGTCGTGATGGCGCCGGTCTGTTTGCTGGCGCTCTTCATCCGCAAGAACGTGGTCGACGGCTTGACGATGGGCGCGGTGAAATAATCCCCGCGGCGCCGCGGAACGTAGAGCGAGAAACAACGATTGCGCGACGCGGTGGCTAAGCAGGCCTGGACTGTTTCCGGTTGGCCGCCGGCTCGGCGTCCTGACCATTCGCTTTGAGATAGGCGGCAATATCGCTCTTCGTAGGCATCTGCCCGGTGGCAATCAAATGCTCAGTACGCATTCGCGCCAGCTTTTCAATTTCGCGCTTGACAATTGCCTGCTGAATACGAATCTCTTCAGGGTATTCCAAAGGCATGAGCGGCCCTCTCCAACTAATGTATATCCATGATTTGAAGCACAATATCATCTTCCGGACTCAAGCAATAATACAGGACAAGATAATTGCGCCCGTCATGGACAATATGGTCCGAACGCATTTGACCGTCCTTGAGGTCGGTCCAGAATCTCGGCGCATTCAACATGTCGCTGGCAATATCGACCATAGTCGAATCATCAAGCTCAGACGCGTCACGGCTCCACTGAATTGTTCGCGCCTGTGTAACGCTAAGCATGCATCAATTTCCAAGGCCGGTTGATTTGGGTTGCATTCTAAACAACTCTGTTTTCAGTCAAGTGCGAATCCAAATCTACCATGAAACGCTTCCAAATTCAACTTTTTGGCAGATTTGGACCGTCTCTAAGAGTCTGCGGTCGAGACTCGATGTCCGCGCCGTATGTTCATTCAGGACCCGCCAGCCAGCTTTCAGGGATCGCCACCGGCCGCCCCGGCCCCGTCACCGCCGCGTGCCAGCGCAGCAGATTCAGCCCGCGCTCGGTCATCGTCTTGGCTCGTGCCTGGGCGTCCAGCCGGGCGTCGAACAGCAGGCCGCCTCGCCCGCCCGCCAGCGTCAAGCGCAAGCGCCGCTTCCCGCCGATGGACAAGCCGCGACTGGCCTGTATTCGCAGCTCCGCCGCGCCGGCCGCCGGCACGGGCAAATGCCAGACATCGCCGACTTTGATGTCGCGTTCAAGCGCGTCGCCGCCATCGACAATCGCCGTGATCCGCAACGCCAAAGCGCCCGCCGCGGGCCGCCCCGTTACGCGAATCAACGCGCCCACAGGCTCCAGCAGGTCCGAATTGACCAGCTGCACGACCGCCGCCGGCGCCACCGACGCCAAAGCCCCGAGCGCCGGCAGCGCCCCGCGCGGATCCGCCTTCACCTGCGTCACGCCGTCCAGTTCGAGCGCGTCCGCCAGCAGCAGCATATCCAGCGCGCCCTGCCCGGCGCCGCAGAAGGTCGCGCCCGCCAAGACAACCAGGCGCAATCGCGATCGATCGAGCGACTTAAACTTGCCAGCGGCGAAGGCGACCGCGCCTCGCAGCAGCGCGTGCTCGATAAAGCGCGCGCGCATGTCCAGTGGGTTGCTTTGCGGCCGCGCGCTCTTGCGCAACGCATAAGCTGCCAATTCGCCCGCTCGCGCCCGGAAGGGCAGCCAGCGCGCCAGCTCGCCTGCGCCGATCAGCTCCAGCGCGGTCGCGGCGCTATGACCGACGCCAATATCGTTGCGAATCACGCTTTCCAAGCCGCCCCTTCGCGCCAGCGATAGCATCGTGCGTCCGCTGCCGACATCGATGGTCAGCGCGTCCTCGCCGAGCGACCGCCCGAAGAAAGCCGTCATCGTCTCGACCATGCGCGCCGTCGGCAAAATTCCCGAACTGGAGACCGACGCCAGGCTTTGGTAACCCGCGCTCTTGCGCTTGCGGCTCGCGAAATAACGCCCCAGCAAAGCCTGGGCCGGCTCCAGGGCTTCCCCCTCCGGCTGCCGGATATTGGGCGCGATCAAGACTTCAGCCCGCTGACTGAGCATCTCGCGCAGGGACGCCGCCAGGCCGCTGGCGCCGGCGTAAAGGACCACCGGTTTGCTGCCTTCGCCCAATAGCGTGACCGCCTCGCGCGTGATGGCGAGCATCTCCAGAAGCGCGCTGCCCGCCCCGCCATCAACGCCGCCGGCGATGAAAATCAGCTGGGGCCGACTGTGGACGATGCGGTTGAGCCGGCCGCGAGCGCTGAAGCCATCCTCCAGATGGACCTCGGCGACGGCCTCGATGTAGAAGGGGGCGATGACTCGCCGCGCCGACGCGATGCTGACCTGCGGGTATAAGCCGAGCAATGCCGCGCGCAGCGGAGGACCGGCGCTGGTCGTGATGAGGACGTGATCGACGCCTTCTCGCTCGTCGCGCGCCGGCCGTATCACGCGACCGGCGCCGTCGACGATGCGGCGCCCGCTCGTCTCGCTCATATCCGCCAGGATCGGCGCCAAGCCAGCCCGCGCGTCGTCGTTTGGCGCGCCAAGCGTCGTCTGCCCCGCGCCCTGCCCAACCAAGCGGAACGCGCCATCGAGCCTTTCAAAGAGCAGCGCGCGCGTGTGCACGCCGCCGATATCCACAGCCAGGATTGAGTGGACGCGCCGCTCGCTCATGACTCAGGCGCCAAACTGAAACAGGAAGCTGAGCCGCTCGGTGAGGATGGTCAAGCTGGTTAGAATCGCCGCGGCGTAGATCGCGCCCAAAGCCGTAACGATAAAGGCTTTGCCAATATGGCGGAAGCCGCTGGCGAGCTTGCTCCGCTCCGCGCCGATATCGCTGTTGGCGCGCGCCTGATAATGAAAGTAATACAGTCCGCTTAGCACGCCGACGACAATTATCAGTCGGTCGGCCAAGGCGCCGAAATCGCCCGCGATACCGTCCGGGACGCTCGCGGTCGCATGCAGCAGCGGAAAAAGCGTGCCGCTCAAGGCGCCGGTCACCGCCACCGACGCGCCGACCACAATCACGACGGCGTAAGCGCTGTTGGTCAGCCAGCTCAAAGCGCGAATCGGCTTGAGCAGCAGGCAGAGCCCCAGAAGCAGAGCCGCAAAGAATATGCCAATGTCGGTGGAATTGCCGAGCGTCGTCCAGCTGGTCGCCGCGTTCTGAATATCTTGAAGGTATGGCAGGATCACGCCCTCGTAGCTGACGACAAGGGTAAAGGCGGCCGTCATGCCGACAAAGATGTAGACGGCGATGCGATACAAACTGCCGATAAGCGGCAAATCGCCCAGCGCGTAGCTGAAGACCATGAGGGTCAAGACGAAGCTGAGGAGCGCGATACTGTTCTCGTCCATCAAGCCGACCGCATTATCCATCGTTCGACACGCGCCGGCGCGAACGCAGCGCGCCAAAGGCGTAAAAGACGTTGCCCAGCGCGATCACGAGGGCGGCGGCAATCGTCCCGAGCGTCATCGCCGCCAGACGGGGGATTTCCGCCGAGCGATCGCGATTGAGAACGAAAGCGGCGCTGTCGCTTGCGGGAGGGGCCGGCGCCTGATAGATCCGCGGACGGTTCTTGCCCAGGCTGACGATGAAGTCCCAGCGCAAGTGATAGTTTTCATCCGGCAGCCGCGCCGACGCCTCGGCCTGGCTCGCCACGAATTCGGCCACTGTGACCGTTTTCGCCTCCACCAGAAACTCCGCGATCCAGCCTTCGAGCCCATCGCCCAGCGCGATCTTGTACCAGCTGGCGTCGGCGTTGGCGCCAAGCGCTTCGAATCGGTCGCCGGCGCGCGCCAGGCGCAGGATGTCATCCACCGTCGTCGGTCCGCGGCGAATCCGCACTTCGCGCGGCGAGATCACCTCGACGATGCGCATGGTGGCGAGCGTCGCCGTCGCGCTCGGCAATGGGGTCGCGCTCGCCAGGGGGCGTTCCGCCTGCGCCTGCCCGCTCTCGGCGCTTGGGTCCGTGGCTCGCAAGCCGGGATCGACCGTCGCCGGCGGCAAGTCGGAAATCGGCGTCGTGTCGGCCAGGGGCGGTTCGGGCGTCGGCGGCGGCAAGTCGGTAACCAGCGCCGGGACCGTCATGCTCGGCGCGACCGTCGCGGTCGGCTCGTCATAAACTGGCGTCGTGGCGGTCGCGGTCGGGATGACTGTGGGCTGGGTCGGCGCGGGATTCACTGTGGAGAATTCGCGCTGCAGCTTTTCGCCATAGGTGAAGGCGTCGCGATAGCCGATTATCACGCCCGCAATGGCATCCGCGCTGTCGGCATAGACTTGCGCCAGGGGCGCGGCCGAATAGCCAGTGAAGGCGAGCAGGCGCGTCTGGCGCAGCTCGGTCGCCACCTGCTCCGCCCAATTGCGCAGGTCATCGGCGCGCTCGGCGATAAGCGCGATCGCCGCCAAATCGTCAAGCGAGTCGAGTTCGAGCCCGGTCAAGGCCCCCTTGTGCGAGACGCGCGCGACCGCGCCGAAATTCTCGCTCAATTCCCGCAAGCCCAGCGAGCCGCCAGGCAGGTAGCGCAAGATGTGGTAGTCCAAACCCGCCCGCAAGCCGCCCGCTGCTGAGGCCTCCGCCGGGGCGAGCCGGCGTATGATGTTCTGCGCGCGCGCGATGGCAATCGGATTGCTGCTGACGATCAGCGGCTTTGCCCCGCGCGCGAAGAGCTGACGCAAGACCAATTCCGCGAAGGCGTCCAGCTCGCCTGCGGCCGTCGGCCCATACTCAAGGGCGACCAGGGCGTACTCGCCGCGCGACAGAGTATCCAGCGCGTTGTAGACGGCGGCTGGTCCCGACCGTTCCGCGGGGAAGTCGGCCGGCGGCAAATCGCCCTGAGAGAAATCCGATGACGCAAATGGCAATGCCGCGACCAGAAAGAGCATGACGGAAGCGAGGATCCGCGGCGCGGCGCCAAGCGAAAACAGAGCCCTGCTCGGCTTGACGCGGCGGTCGCCGCCTTCGTCCGCCTGCGCCCCGCCAACGATGTCTTTCAGCAGCTCAACCTGCCGCTCCTGCGCTTTGGAGAGCGCCACCGCGCTGATGATGCCGCCCGGCTTCCGCGCGACCTCAGGCGTCGCCAAGACCTCATCTACGTCGTAAAGCGCGGGTTGCGGGGTCGCGGCCCCCTGCGCGCTGTCAACAGAGCGCTCGCGTAGCAGCTGCAAGCGCTCGTCCAGTTCATCAAGGGGTCGCTCGGCTTGGTCGCTGATCAGATCGGTCGCCGACCGTTGCGCTGGCGGCAATGCCGACCGCCGCCGCAGGGCTGGCAAACTGGGCAGGCGGGGCAAACGCGGGCGCGCTGGCCGGCGCAGCTGTGGCAAACGGGGCAGGCGAGGCGCAAACCGGCGCCGGCGCCGCGGTGGCTCTGGGGCGCTCTCTTCCGGCTCCGCGTAATCCAGCCAGTTGAAATCTTCGCTCATCCGCTTTCCGTCTATGCCTAGCCGCGATACGACCGATCCTGCCCCAAGAGCGCGCGAAGGCCCGTCACGACCGCGCCGAGCGCGATGCCCAGCAGAATCGCGCGCGCGCCAGCGCTCACCGGAACCGCCATCAGCCAGTCGTTCCAGGCTTTGAGCGGCGCCAGCTCTGCCAGCGGGAGGCTGCCCAGGAGCGCAATCAGCGTGACCGCGACAAAAAGCAGGCCCCAGAGGTCCGCCCGCTTCTGCAAGACGCGCGCGCCACCGAGCGCCAGCGACAAGAAAAGCAGCGCCGCAAGCGCCGATTCAATCGGTACCTGCACGGCTTCCAAGAGCGACGTGTCGCCCCGCCTGGTCACGTACCAGAAGATCGTGAAGGCGAAGCTCGCCAGCACGACCGCGCTGTAGAATCGCCCGCGCGCCAGCCGGCCGACATGCACATAGAGCAGGTTGGCGATGCCGATGATGAGGCTGATGGCGACCACGATGACCGCCAGCTGCAGCAATACATCGCCGGGCGCCGCCAGCCGCCGCGCCAGCTCGCCGCTGCCGGGCTGATCGCCAAAGAGCGCGGGATTATCGCCCAGGAGCAGGCTAAGGATCGTCGTTACGCCGACGGCAAATGCGACAAAAGCCGACAAGCCCGGGGCGCCCATCGCCTACGAGCTCCGGCTGATGATGAAGACTAGCGCGAACAAAATCGCGGTGCCGGCGAGCGCCAACTGCCAACTCATCAGTGGCAGCTCTCGGCTGAACCCCAGCAGCAGGGCGATGGTCGCGCCAACGATGATCAAGACGCGCAAGACGTCAATAATCGCGGCGTCGCCGTGCCCGGCGTCGTCATCGGAGACATAGCCCGAGGCGGCAAAAAGCTCTTCGCCAATCAGCGCGTGATCGGCTAGGGCGTAGGCGACCGCCTGCCCGTCAAGCCGATCGCTGACCGCCAGGCTGGGCTGCCCGCGCCTGTCCGCGCATTCGAGCATCAGCGCCAGCTCCGCGCCAAAACTGCCCGCCATGACATGGGCTGTCGGCTCGTCTTCCGCCAGCGACGCCGTGACCGCGCCGGCGTAGGCGAGGCCCCGCGGCGACCAGCGCGCGCGCGACAAGGTATCGCCGTCATGCCAGGCGCGCCGCAGCGAATCCTGCGCCAGCGGCAGGGTCGAGGGGGCCGACATCGAGACGATCGGCGCGATGCCGCTGGCATTGGCGCCATCGATGACATGATGAAAGAGCTCGGCGCCCGCCAGCGCGGAAGGCGTATGCTCGCCGCCCACGCCCGCATCGCCGAAAGCCAGGTGCAGCGGTCGATTGGATTCCGCGCTTTGCAGCGTCCAGCGCGGGATTTGCTCGAAGCCGGCGATTTTGCGCTGCGTCCGCCGCCGCCCGCGCCGCCCGCGAAAATAACGCGCCGTGTAGACCAGCAGAGCGGTCGCCAGCACAAAGATGACGCTATAGACCTGAACTGTCGTATCGTCCAAGGCGCTCACTCCAGGCTTTCATCGCCGAGCCGCCGCCGCAATTCCAGCAGGCCGGCCGGCGCTTCCAGCAGGTCGGCCAGCTCGCGGGAGGCGTCGCCGGCGCGCCAGAGACTCGCCACGGGCTGCGCCACCAGCAGGCTTTGCGCCAGGACAGGCGCCAGCGGCTCAAGCGCGTCCAGCAGGGTCAGCAGCAATGGCGCGCCACCGCGTTCTTTGGCGGCTTGTATCCAGTCGGCAAGCGCTTTCTCGTCCGTCATACAGGGCAGTATAGCATCGTTCGGTTTCGCCGATTGCCATGGCGGGCGCGGATTTGACGACGCGGCCCCCTGCGCTACGCATGGGATATGGTGCAGCATGAGGCGCAGCCGGTCGGCAACGCCTGTGGCTGAGCGTATGCGATTCTGGATGATGAGAACGAGATTCTGCTGCGACGGCTGGCGCTGAACCTTGCGCGGGCGGCTCAGTCCGATTGACCGCCGCCGCTCGGCTTCTCCATCGTTAAGTCGAGATGGTCGGCGATGGAAAAGACGACTGAGCGGATTTCAAGAATGAACGCCCGGTTTTCCAGGATGAGCTTTCGGTTCGCCTGGATGCCCTCGCGGTTCTCGTTGATGCCGTTGCGGTTCTCTTGGATCAACTGGCGGTTTTCCAGAATGAGCTTTCGGTTCGCCTGGATGCCCTCGCGGTTTTCCAGGATGAGCTTTCGGTTCTCGAGGATGAGTTCTCGGTTCTCGAGGATGACGTCGCGGTTTGAATTGATGAGCGCGCGGTTTTCCAGCACAACTTCCTCAACGCGATCCAGACGCATGCGATTTTCACCGGCGATGTCGCGCATCTCCCGCAACGTCTTGCCAAAATCGCCGAAGCGATCGATCATCGCCCGCTGCGTCGTTGGCAGGGTCTCGATGTCGTTTTCCACGCGCGGAAGGCGGAGTTCAACTGTATCCTGCATTAGCGCATCCTCTCGGTTATGCTCTAACTTATCAGCGGCTACGGGCGCTGTCAAGTTTGGCGCGGATGGGGACTAGACGACAGCGAGCGCGGAAGGAGCCACTATGAGCGCGCCCGAGAGCATTCAAAAGCTGGTATCGAAGTTCCGCCGCGATGAGCCCGGCAGCGAAACGGAAGTGCGCATCCAGTTCGTCGATCCGCTCTTCACGGCGCTGGGCTGGGACCTGCGCGATAAACGCCAGGTGCGCCACGAGCCGCGGGTCACGATCCAGGAAGACGGCGTCGCGCGCTCCAAGCGGCCCGATTACAGCTTTCACGCGGGCGGGCGGCCGCGCTTCTACCTGGAAACCAAGCAGCCGCGCCACAACCTGCAGCGCAACGCCGCGCCCGCCTATCAATTGCGGCGTTATGGCTGGTCGGGGACCTGCGCCGTCAGCGTCCTGACCGACTTTGAAGAGTTCTGCGTCTACGATTGCCGCATCCAGCCCGAGCCACGCGATACGGCGGCGACCGCGCGCCTGAGCTATTACGAATATGGCGAGTACGTTGACAAGTGGGCGGAGATTGAAGCGCGATTCAGCTATGAGGCGGTGGCGGCGGGCAGCCTGGAGAAATGGGTCGAGGGCGAGCGCGTCCGCGGCGTCGAGAGCGTCGACCAGGCATTCCTGCGCGAGATGGAAAACTGGCGCGAGAGCCTCGCCGGGCATATCGCCCTGCACAACCGGCGCCTAAGCCAGCGCCAGCTCAACCTGCTGGTGCAGCGCACGATCGACCGCATCGTCTTTCTGCGCATCGCCGAAGACCGCGATATCGAAGCCTACGGCCGCCTGCTCCGCGCCGCCGCACGCGAGAATGTCTACGCCGAGCTGAAGCTGCTCTTCCACGAAGCGGACGACAAATACAACTCGGGCTTGTTCCACTTCGGGGCGGACTCGCGCGCCAGCCAGCCCGACCAGCTCTCGCTGAACGTCAGCATCCCCGACGAGCCCCTGCGCGAGATCATCCGCAGCCTCTATTTCCCGCGCAGCCCCTACGAATTCTCGGTCTTGCCCGCCGATATCCTCGGGCAGGTCTATGAGCGCTTCCTGGGCAAGGTCATCGAATTCAGCCCGGGCGGCGCGGTCGCAATCCAGGAAAAACCCGAGGTGCGCAAAGCCGGCGGCGTCTATTACACGCCCACCTACATCGTCGATTACATCGTGGAGAACACGGTCGGCGCGCTGCTGGAGGGGGCGACGCCCGAAGACGCGGCCAGGCTGCGCATCCTCGACCCCGCTTGCGGCAGCGGCTCTTTCCTCAGCGGCGCCTATCAATACCTGCTCGACTGGCACCTGGCCTACTATCGCGGGCAGCCCGCCCGATACCGCAACCGCATCCTGGATATCGCCGGCGAAGGCATCAGCCTCAAAACGGCGGAAAAACGCCGCATCCTGCAGAACAATATCTATGGGGTCGACCTGGACGAGAACGCGGTCGAGGTGAGCAAGCTCTCGCTGCTGCTGAAAATGCTGGAGCGCGAATCGGAAGCGACCGGCGCCCAGACCCTGATGTTCAGCGCCGGCGGCCGCATCCTGCCCGACCTCAGCGACAACATCAAATGGGGCAATTCGCTGATTGGCAGCGACTTCTACCGCGGGGCGCAGGGGGGCTTGTTCGCGGATGAAGAGGAGATGCTGCGGGTCAAAGCCTTCGATTGGGCAAGCGCGGGCGGCTTCCCGGAGGTGATGCGGGCCAGCGGGTTTGACGCGGTGATTGGGAATCCGCCTTATGTGCGGCAAGAGACACTGGGCAGGGATTTCAAGGATTATGCTAAACGGAAGTTTGAAACATACGCGGGCATGGCGGATCTGTATACGTATTTTATTGAGCGAGGCGTGAAGCTGCTCAGGGAGAATGGCCTGTTTGGCATAATCGTCGCAAACAAATGGATGCGCGCAAGATATGGCAAGCCGCTACGAACCTGGTTGAAAAAACAGGCGGTTATCGAAATTGTGGACTTCGGCGCCTTGCCTGTATTCGAGCAGGCCACGACATATCCTTGCATTCTCAGGATCGCCAATGACCGGCCCAGGGGCGTTTTCAACTCCGTACAAGTTGAGAACCTTGAGTTTTCAAGTTTGCAGGAATACGTCAGTAGTGCCAGTTATGAGGTATTGCAGAATGCGCTTGATGACAATGGATGGTCGCTGGCCGAAAGGTCGACGCAAGAGTTATATCTGAAAATAGTTAATCGCGGCGTGCCATTGACAAAATACGTGGATGGCAAGATTCATTATGGCATCAAAACTGGAAGAAACAGCGCTTTTATCATCGACTCCGCGACCAAGAGCGCACTAATTCAGGAGGACTCGTCCAGCGCAGACGTTATCAAACCTTTCCTCATGGGTCGCGATATTTTCAGATACGCAGATCCCCAGGCGGAGCGATATGTCATCTTTACAAGGCGTGGCGTTGACATCGAGAACTATCCCGCGATTAAGTCGTACCTTAGTCAGTATCGCGACATTCTCGAGCCGAAACCCACGAGTTGGCGCGGAGCCTGGCGCGGTCGCAAGCCAGGAAGTTACGCTTGGTACGAAATCCAAGACGCAGTTGACTACTATGAGGAATTTGAAAGGCACAAAATCATTGTCCCTTGTATCGTCAAATCAGCTTCGTACTTGTTTGACACGAACGGATTCTATTCTAATGACAAAACTACCATCATAGTCTCAGATGATTTGTATTTGTACGGGTTGCTGAATTCCAAAGTGCTGGATTTCGTAATGCATCAAATATCGTCTACTAAGCAGGGCGGCTATTTTGAATACAAGCCGATGTATCTCGCAAAACTTCCAATCCGGACAATTGACTTCGACAACCCGGCGGACGTCCAAATGCACGATAAGATGGTCGAGCTTGTCGACGAAATGCTGGACTTGCATAATCGGCTGCCGGGTCTTGCCGGCGAAGGGCGTAGGATCACGGAAGCGCTTATCAATACAGTCGATAATGAGATTGACGCGCTGGTTTATGAGTTGTATGGCTTGACAGTTGATGAGATTGCGATTGTGGAGGAGTGATGTGATGCAAGCGTTTCGGGTTGAAGGCGAATGGTGGTTGCCAGAAAATGGCAGGGCCACGAAATTACCAGGAGTGCTAACGTTTGACCCTGCATCTCATGCTCAGCTTACGATTTGTACGGTCGACTATCGCACGTGGAACGCCGAGTCGAGTCTGACGGATGGTCGCATCCCAATAGTAATTGGCGAGACACATGAGAATGACGAGTTTACCCTTTTGAATTGCCTGCCGCACTATACGGTTGACGAAAGATGTGGACCATATTTCCGGTATACCATTGGCCTGCGTAGTGATGTAGCAATCAAAGGGAGGCTGTTTGAAACGCCTGACGACATACTCTTTGAAGAAGTCAAGACGTGCTACACATTCATGCTAAGTTGGCTGGTTGCACCAAGCATGAACGATGACGAAGCATGGGAGAAAGAATTGCTGGATTGCTCCGAGGGTAGCTCCTCATACATACTATTCTATCATGACGTTTTCGAATCATTTGTGGTGGAATGCGACGATGCATCGTTTCATTTCGTTTCTGAGAACTCGCCGGAAATTGAGCTAGATGAAAGGGTGATAACCACACACAAACATGTCGTCGTGCGTCTATCGGCTGATAAGAGCATCATTAGATACATTGAATATATAAACATCTACCTGCGAAACTTCCTTACACTAGCGGTAGCGCGTCCCGTGTATCCCCTCTTCATGTACGGGAGTCTTCCCGGGGAAGCACATGGGCGCGGAGTAGAGATCTTTACTGCGATTCTTGGCTACGATACAACTTCGCCAGATCGTGCACATGAACATATGCTATTCCGATACCGAGACGTAACTTCTGATTTTGGCAATTACTTGAGCAAATGGCTAACCGACTATGAGATATGTAGAGCAAGCCACGACGTATATTTCGACAGTTTCTTCAACTCACGTTCGGCTCCGACAACGACTTTTCTCCTGTTGACACAAGCATTGGAAGGATATCATCGGGAGTTATACAATGGCAAGCTAATTGACGAAGGCGAGTACCGATGTCTGCGTAACGCACTCGAAGCCGTTACGGACACATTGATCAGTGATCAGTCATTCAAAGACATATTTCGCAGCACTATGGACCGCGGGAACGACTATACTTTCAGACGTCGGCTTGCAAGGATAACTGATACTTTGATAAAAGAGCACTTTGACGACATTTTTGGAGGTGATCCCGAGGTCGACAACGCCACATTCGTTAACAAGATTGTAATTACACGCAACTACTATACACACCGATCTCAAGACGATTCAGGAGTGATTCCCAAGGCAAGGATTCCTGACTACACAATCAAGCTAGACATTATAATAAAGACCTTTCTTCTAGTCAGACTAGGCCTTTCCTCCTCTCTGATTGAAAGACTCTTGGTCCCGTTCGTGAATCAATACTGGATTGCACCACACCGTGATTGATTCAGCGGTTTCGTCCATTTGAATTAGCCGAAGAGCCCTTGTTCACACTGACCGCGGCCTACTACAGTGCGCGACCATTCATCCACTCTTCCGGCCTCAACCAGCGCTACCATCATCCCAGCAGCGCCGCTTCGAGACTGTCCACCTTGTCTGAACCTTCGCGCGTCTGCGGCAAAATCCGCTCACTCCTTGATGAATCCCACCGGCGGTTTGTATGGCACTTCCAGGTGCTCCATGATGGCGTCCACCTTCTCATGCAGCAAAGCGATCTGCTCGCTGTTGCGAACGACCGCTTCCGTCAATCCCAGCAGCGCCGCTTCAAGACTGTCCACCTTATTGAACACCTCGTCCTGCGCATTCTCCAATACCTCGTACTTGGCGCCCATCCGCTTGAATCGAATATCGGCTGTGGCGACCACGATTCCCCCTTCGGTTCGCCTCAATAATAACCGCGCCGCCCGAAAACGGCTAATCCAAGCGGCGTAATACCCTCTGCGCCTCTGTGTCTCTGTGGCAAAATCCCTCTGTGTTCTCTGTGTTTCCTCTGCGCCCTCTGTGGTGAAAAAAACGCCCCCTGCTACAATCATGCCACTAGCGAATCAAGGAGAGCCACCATGTTCCAGGGTCTACGCAACAGCGCCCACGGCGGCGCCGAAGAATTCAAAAAATTCATCATGCGCGGCAACGTGGTCGACCTCGCCGTCGGCATCATCATCGGCACCGCTTTCAAGGGCATCACCACCTCGCTGGTCAAGGATGTCGTCACGCCGCCGATCGGGCAGCTCACGGGCGGGCTGGATTTCTCGCATTGGGTCATCCCGCTCGATCTGCTCAATTTCGGGCGCGATGTCGAGGCCGCCGCCGCGACAATCAATATCGGCAACTTCGTCAATGTCGTCATCGACTTTCTCATCACCGCGGTCGCCGTTTTCCTGCTCATCAAATTCGTCAACCGGCTGAACGAAGCGGTCGAGGACATCGGCGATATGATCGAGGGCGAAGAAGAGGTCGCGCCAGAGCCGGCGCCCGAACCAGAGCCAAAGCCGGAACCCGAACCAGAACCCGAACCCGAGCCCGAGCCGACAACAGACGAAAGGATCCTCGAAGTGCTGGAGCGCATCGAAGCCCAGCTCGCGCGCCAATCCGCCAATTCGCCAGATTCGTAAGGGCTACACATGTGTCGCCCTAAACTGCGCTGACTGCCGGGGGTGGCGGATTACACGCGTTCATACCATGACAGGCCCGCCACAATTGGCTATACTGGCGCGAATTCCGCTTCTCACTCCCCTTCCCTCATCTTGGGGGCAAGGGGCCGGGGGATGGGGGTCAACAAGAGAAGGAGAATCCAAAATGTCTGACGACAAAGTCAAAGACGCCCTGCGCATGATGCCTTATGGCTTTTACGCCTTCACCACCAAGAGCGGCGATGAGGTCAACGCCATGGTCGTCAACTGGGTCTCGCAGATGTCCTATGCCCCGCGCCTGCTGGCGGTCGGCATCCAGAAATCCTGCTATTCGCGCGGCTTGCTGGCGGTCGGCGGCGGCTTCGGCTTGAACCTCTTCCTGCAAGCCGATTCCGATGCCATCATGGGCGTCACCAGCGGGCGCGCCAAAAAGCCGGAAAAGATGGAGAACGCCGATTACAGCCCGGCGCCAGAGACCGGCGTGCCCGTGCTGGCGGGGGCGGCCGCGTATGTCGAATGCCGGGTGACGCAAATCGTCGATGTCGGCGGCGACCACGACATCATCGTCGGCGAAGCGATCAACGCCGAGGTGATGAAAGAGGCTTCCCCGCCCGATGTCCTCTCGCTGACCGAGCTCGGCTGGTCCTACGCCGGCTAGACCGCCATCTCATCGAATGCTGTAGGGGCGACACTTGTGTCGCCCGAAACCCCCGCCACGAACCGAATCCGTAGGGGCGAGCCACTGGGTCGCCCGCCGATTCAAGGCGCCGGCAATTCCCCCGTCCGCAGCACGGCCAACAGCCGTTCAACCAAGCCGTCCAGGCTGTGCGCGCGCCTGACCGCCGCCCGCAGCTGCCGCCCGATCTGGCCGCGCTCCCGCTCCGATAGCGCCAGGACGCGCTCAAGCCGCTCGCGCAAGCCCGCCACGTCTTGCGGTCCCGCCGTCAGCAGCAAGTCAGCGTATTCGCCGAGCAGGGGCGCGAAAGCCGAATTGCAGACGATGGTGGGCAAGCCGCATGCCATGCTCTCCAGCGCCGCCTTGTCGAACAACCCGACCGGGCTCATGTTCACCGCCACGGCCGCCCGCCGATACCAGTCGCGAACTTCGCTGCGGGATTGGTCGCCGGCGAAGTGGCAGCGCGCGCCCAGGCCCGTCTGACGCGCCAGATCCTTCAGCTGCCGTTCATACGCGCCATCCGCGCCCGCCTGCAAGCCACCGATCAGCGCCAGCCGCGCTCCGGTTTCCGCCGCCGCCTCGATGGTCGTGGCCTGATGCTTGATCGCCGCCAGCCGCCCAACCTGCGCGATAAGCGGCAACCTTCCCTCGCCCTCATTTTGGAACCCAGGGGCTTGGGGCGAATAAAACTCAGTGTCAATGCCATGGCCGATGACGCGCAGTTTGTCCGTGCGATAGGGGAAGCTGCTGGCATCGGCGCTGACGACCCGCCAGGACATCGTCAGCCCCAGCCGCAGCTGAAGCGAGCGCTGCCGATGCGTATACCACAGCGTTGTCCGAATGCCGCGCGCCGTCAAGAAGGGCCCCGCCATGCCCGCGAAAAGCGGCGTCATGTGGGCGAAGCAGGCATCGTAGCGCCGCGCCGCCAGCAGCCGCAGGAGCTGCCGATAAAACACCGCGACCCGCGCCGGCTTGCTCCATTCACGCTCGCGCCCGGCCGAGAAAACATTTACGTTTCCCGGCAAATCGTACTCGCCGCGATACATGGTCAGCACATCGACGAATTCGCTTTGCGCCGCCAGCCGGTCGATCCAGTCGCAGGCGAAGCCCAGAATCGGATCGCGTTCGTTGGTCATCAAATTGAAGAGCAGGAGGCGCATCAGACGGCTGGACTCAGCGCGATGCCATCAGGCCGCTGCCAGTGACAGCTAGGCGCGCGGATAGCCCAAGCCATCGATCGCTTCGGCCGCGGCCATGTCCTTCGCCGTGATCTTGCTGCCGGCGTCATGCGTCGTAAAGGCCACGCGAACGCGCCGCCAGCCAATTTCCATATCCGGGTGATGATTCAAACCTTCGCCGATGACGCCGACGCTCGAGGCGAATGCCAGACCGGCGAGATAATTGTCGAATCCGAATTCCTTCACCAGTTCATCGCCAGCCCGCGCCCAGCCATTCAGTCTGGCGAGCCCTGCCTCGATCTCCCTATCATTCATTGCCGCTGCCATGCCGGCGCCTCCCTTCGTTTAGCGTCATAGCTTAACACAGCGCCCGCGCGAGCCGATAGGGCGCTTGTCAGCGGGGCAAGCTAACGCTATGCTAGGCGGACTGCGCGGCAATCAGAAGTGGACGCGGCGTCTTATGGCGAACGACAGCTTTTTCGTCGTAATTGAGGGCATGGACGGCGCGGGCAAAACCGTCAATGCCAAACTGTTGCATACGGTCTTGAAACAAACATATCAAGATGATGTTCTGCTAACTTGCGAGCCCGAGGATCAGTCCCTGGCTGGCCCCGAAATTCGGGCGGCGCTGGCGCGTCAAATCCGCATCAGTCCAGTCGCGCTCGCGCAGGCTTTTGCCTTGAACCGCACCGATCATCTTGAGCGGATTATAGAACCCTTCCTCGAAGGCGACCAGCGAATCGTTGTCTGTGATCGTTACCTGCTGTCCTCGCTGGTCTACCAATCGGTTGACGACATCAGCATGGACGATGTTTACTGCTTGAATCGCTGGTCGCGTCAGCCAGATTTGACGCTGCATCTGAATATCCGCCCCTACGAAGCCTATGCTCGCTTGCGCGCGCGGAAAGTAAAGCGCGATCTATTTGAGAATAATCTGGCGGACCGCGCCGAGAAGTATCAAGCCGGCATCGCCCTACTTCGCGCTAAAGGTGAAACTATTGTCGAGGTAGACGCCAATCACAGTTTTGACCAGGTCTTCGACGCCCTCCTGACCGAGCTGAGAGATCACGGCCCTTCTTGGCTGCGCATCCAGCCGCCGCTCTTGCTCCAGTGACGCCAGCGCGAATGCCAAATCGACGCCTTTCCCCAAGTCAACGTATTCGTCGGATTTTCCCGCCGCAATCGCTTGACAGCTAAACAAATGTTCTATAGCATAGGGGCATGGCTGGCCGTCTCGTCTCCGACACCTTGACCAAACTCTCGCAAATGGGCGATGTGACCCTGCACGAACCCGCCGGCGACAGCCCGCAAGCAGAGCGCCAACGCCGAAGCCGCAAGCAAGAATTCAACTTCAGCGACTGCATCGCCAACCTGCAAACCCCGCGCGGACCCAAGCCGGTGCTCAAGACCATGATGACCACCGCTTGCGAGCGCAACTGCCATTATTGCGTCTTCCGCGCCGGGCGGACGAAGACCAAGCGCGTCACTTTCTCGCCCGATGAAATGGCAGGCGCCTTCGCTACCCTGGAGCGCGCCGGCAAAGTTGATGGCTTATTCCTCTCGTCCGGCATCATCAAGGGCTCGGTCGCGACGCAGGACAAAATCATCGATACCGCCGATATCATCCGCAATAAGCAGGGCTACAAAGGCTATATCCACCTCAAGATCATGCCCGGCATCGAGTACGACCAGCTCCAGCGCTCCATGCAGCTGGCCGATCGCATCTCGGTCAATCTCGAAGCGCCGACCAGCGCCCGCCTGGAAAAGCTGGCGCCCAAGAAGGTCTTCGTGGAAGAACTGGTGCAAATGCTGCTGTGGGCGCAGCAGATCCGCAGCGACAACCGCCATCAGAAGTTGGCGAGCAGCGTCACCCAATTCGTCGTCGGCGCCGTCGGCGATACCGACCTCGAGCTGCTGTCCATGAGCGACAAGCTCTACAGCCTGGCGAAGCTGGCGCGCGTCTATTATTCCGCTTTTTCGCCCGTGCCCGGCACGCCTTTCGAGCATCTGCCGCCGACCGAAGCGCTTAGGGAATTCCGCCTTTATCAATCCAGCTTTCTGCTGCGCGATTACACCTGGGATGTCGAGGAGCTGCCCTTTCTGGGCGATGGCAATTTGCCTTTGAACGTGGACCCAAAACAAGCCTGGGCGGATGAACATCTGGCGCAGGACCCCATCGAAATCATGAGCGCCGAGCGCCTCCAGCTGCTGCGGATACCGGGCGTGGGGCCCGTCGGGGCGGACGCCATCATCCGCGCGCGCCGCCGCGGGACCTTGTCCGAGCTGGCGCATCTGAAGCGGATCGGCATTCGCGCCCCGCAGAAACTTGCGAAGTACGTCTTGCTCAATGGCCGGCCGCCCGCGCGACAATTGCAGCTCTTCTAGCGCTTTCCCGCAGATTCTTGACCGCAAGCGCCCGCCTGCCCTATAGTGAAGACAAGCGCAATTGCCAGCAGAACCACTTATTTTTTGAAGGAGGGCGTGATGGCGCGCAAATTGAGTTGGCCGCTTCTGTTCGCGTTGGCGCTGTTGATGGCGTCCGCTAGCCTGGCGCAGGCCGGCTACCCCGATGGCACGGAGCTGCGCATCCTGCAATGGAGCCACTTTGTGCCGCAATATGACGAGTGGTTTGATGACTACGCCGCCGAATGGGGCGCCGCCAACAACGTCAGAGTCACCGTCGACCACGTCAATATCGTCGAAATTCATTCGACCATGGCCGCAGAACTGGACGCCGGCAGCGGACATACCTTGATCGAAGCGGCTACCTCGCCCGCCGCCTTCCTGGAGAGCCTCCACGACTTGCGCGACATCAACCGAGAGGCGCGCCAACGCTTTGGCGAGCAGCACGATTACTGTCACAAACTGTCGTACCTGCCAGCCGCCGACCGCTACTATGGCTTCGTCAGCACCCAAATCCCCAACGCCGGCAACTATGACATCGCGCTCTGGACGGAAGCCGGTTATCCCAATGGACCCGCCAGCTGGCAAGATTTGCTGGATGGCGGACGGGCGATATACGAAGCCACTGGCGTCCCGGTCGGCATCGGCCTCAGCCCGGAGCCGGACAGCGAGATGGCGGCGCGGTCGGTCATTTGGAGCTTCGGCGGCAGCGTCCAGGACGAAGCCGGCAATGTGGTTTTGAACAGCCCGGAGACGGTGGCCGCGGTCGAATTCATGGCGCGCCTGCAGAACGAAGCCATGACGGCAGAGGTCTTCGGCTGGGGCGTGCCCAGCAACAACCAGGCGCTGATCGCCGGCGAAGTCAGCTTCATCCTGAACCCGGCGTCGGCGTATCGCAGCTTGCAGACGGTGGACGCCGGGGCCGCGGCTGGCATCGGTTTCACGCCGGCCCTGTCCGGTCCCGCAGCCGCCCTTGCCGGCACGCAGGCGCTCACCTCGGTCATCCCGAAATATGTCGAGGGCGCCGAGCTGGAGGCCGCCAAGCAATTCATCCTCGATCACACGGCGATTTTCAGCCAGGCGCATTATCAGAGCCAGCTCTACAACCTGCCCTGCTTCCCCGATACCGCGCCGCAGATGGCGGAATGGCTGGCGGCCGACCCCTTCGGCTCGCGGCCAGCCAACAAGCTGTCGCCATTCAGCAGCGTGGGCGAGTGGTCGGCGAACTTGGGGCATCCCGGCTTCAACAACCCGGCGACGGCGCAGATACTCGCCCAGAACATCCTGCCGAACATGATGGCGCGCGCCGCCTTGGGCGAGCTGAGCGCGGCCGATGCGGTCGCCCAGGCGCATGAACAGATTGAAGCGATCTTCGATGCCTGGCGGGAGCGCGGTTTAATCGGCGGGGACAGCTAACTACAGAGGCCGCAGAGGAAAAGCAGAGGACAAACTCAGGTGGGCCTTGCAGCGAAACGCCCCTGCAGTTTCTCCTGAATCTCAGTAAGTCCAAGCAAGTCATGAGACATTGATTTGCCACAGAGGCACAGAGCGCACAGAGAAAAGCGCTTGCTTTTCTCTCGGTGTACTCGATTAGCTCGGTGTCCTCGGTGGTGATTCTTTTGAATCACTTACTTGGTTTTACTTCTGAGGTCCCTGCGTGGAAGATTTACCCGACCGCGCCCGCCAAATGCGCAAAACATTGCGCAGCCGCGCGCCTTTCGCTAGAATGACCGGTGGCACACAGCCGCAAGGCAACGACGGTTTTCCCTAATGCGAAGGAGATAGTTTCATGAAACGCGCCATACATTTTCTAATTGCACTCAGCATATTCGCCGCGCTGGCTATTGGCGGCGCCGCCCAGGCCGACTACGCCGACGGCACGGCAATCAGCCTTTTGCAATGGAGCCACTTTGTGCCCCGCTATGACGAGTGGTTCGATGCCTACGCCGCCGAGTGGGGCGAGGCAAACGGCGTCGGCGTCACGGTCGACCACGTGAACTTCACCGAACTGTTCTCGACGCTGGCGGCCGAAATTGACGCCGGCGCGGGCCATTCCATCGTCGAGGTGCTCTTCTCGCCCGCCTCGTTCATTGACGGCTTGCACGACCTCGGCGATATCAACGAAGCCGCGGCCGAGATGCACGGCGAACGCGCCAGCACTTGCCAAGCCGCCTCTTACCTGCCCGTCGTCGACACCTACTACGCCTATACCAGCGGCTACGTGCCCGACCCCGGCGACTATGACATCGCCCTCTGGACCGACGCCGGCTATCCCGACGGACCCAAGACCTGGGACGATCTGCTCGAAGGCGGACGCGCCATCTTTGAATCGTCCGGCATCCCGGTCGGCATCGGCATGAGCCCCGAGCTGGACAGCCGCATGGCCAACCGCGCCGCGATCTGGAGCTTCGGCGGCAGCGTGCAGGACGAGGACGAAAATGTCGTGCTCAACAGCGAAGAGACCATCGCCGCCGTCAAATACCTGGCGCAGCTGCAGAACGAAGCCATGACGGACGAGGTCTTCGGCTGGACGGCCGCCAGCAACAATCAAGGGCTGATCGCCGGCGAGCTGAGCTACATCCTGAACTCCAATTCCGCCTATCGCAGCCTGCAGAAGATCGATGAAGCGGCCGCCGCCAATATCGGCTTCACCAGCGCGCTCGCGGGGCCCGCAGGCGCCTGGGCCTCCTCGCACGTCTGGCAGATCTACGTGATTCCCAAGTATGTCGAAGGCGATGAACTGGCGGCGGCCAAGCAGTTCATCCTCGATCACACCGCCAATTACAGCGAAGCCACCTATTACAGCGAGCTCTACAACTTCCCCTGCCACCCGAGCACCGTGCCGGAGCTGGACGGCTGGCTGGAAGAAGACCCCTGGGGCTCGCAGCCGCCGAACAAGTTCGAAGTGCTGAAGACCGTCAACGACTGGTCGGTGCATCTCGGCTTCCCGGGCGTGACCAACCCGGCCATCAGTCAGGTCTTCGCCGAGAGCGTGATTCCCAATATGACGGCGAAGGTGGCGCTGGGCGAGCTGAGCGCGGAAGAGGCGGTGGCCCAGGCGCATGAACGCGTCGAGGAGATCTTCAACGAATGGCGCGCCAAAGGCATGGTCGGCGGCGGAGGATAAGCCACCCCAACCCCCAATTTCGTAGGGGCGAGCCGGCGGCTCGCCCGTACACATTCACGATTTCGGCGTGACTGACCAGGTCGCCCGCGCAACGCAAAATCGTAGGGCCGATCTACCAGGTCGCCCGCATAAAGCGAAAATGTAGGGGCCACTCTGTGAGTCGCCGGGATAATGCGAAATTGTAGACATTCGCGCGACAATGCCCCCGCGCGCGGAAACTAGGGTGCGTTCCGACCGTTCAACAGCGGGCGTTACAGCGTAACGCCCCTACAGCGTTCGAGTGAAGCGGGGCCGGGGTGGGGGTAATTTCACCACATGCCCATCGTCCAAATCAGCGGACTGAAAAAACACTTCGACTCCGTCCATGCCGTTGACGGCGTCGACCTCGCCATCGACCAGGGCGAGTTCCTCGTCATCCTCGGCCCCTCCGGCTGCGGCAAGACCACCCTCATGCGCATGATCGCCGGCTTGGAGAAACCGACCGCGGGCGAGATCCACATCGGCGGCGATGACGTCACCGACCTGCCGCCGCGCAAACGGGGCGTATCGATGGTCTTCCAAAGTTACGCCCTCTACCCCCACATGAACGTCTTCAACAACATCGCCTTCCCCTTGCGAGCGCAGCGCCGCAAGAACAAGTTCGACAAGCGCATGATCCGCGAAAAGGTCGAGTCGACCGCGCGCCTGCTGGAGATCGACACGCTGCTCGATCGGCGCCCGCGCCAGCTTTCCGGCGGTCAGCGACAGCGCGTCGCCATCGCCCGCGCCATGGTCACGCAGCCGGCCGTGCTCCTGTTGGACGAGCCGCTTTCCAACCTCGACGCCAAGCTGCGCGCCAACGCCCGCGACGAACTGAAAGACTTTCAGCGCTCGTCCAATATCACCGCCGTCTTCGTCACCCACGATCAGATCGAAGCGATGGGCTTGGGCGACCGCATCGTGGTCATGTCCGAGGGCAAGATCCAGCAGATCGGCAGCCCCCAGAATATCTACGACGACCCCGCCAACGAATTCGTCGCCACCTTCCTCGGCTCGCCCAGCATGAACATCCTCAGCGCCGAGCGTTATCGTTTCGGCTTCCGCCCGGAGCACTTCCTGCCCAAGACCCTGCATGACAACCCGGAAAACTCGCGCATATTTCATTACTACGTCAAACGGGTCGAATACCTCGGTTCCGACCGCCTGGTTTACGGCTACGTCCAGGGGCATGAAAACGCGCTGACGCTGGCGAAGGCGCCTTCCAACGTCCGCGACGCGCTTGAAATCGACAGCCATTACGAATTCGCCGTTCACTACCGCGACATCAAATTCTTCGACAAGCGAACGGGTGAGCGCATAGAAACGCAAGATTTGGCAGAGGCGCTCTGATGGCACGCTTGGCGCCGCTGACTTTTCCGCTGGATAACCGCCGCGTGGTCGGCTTTCTGTTTTTGACGCCGGCGCTGCTCTATATCGTGCTGCTGGTAGGCTTCCCTTTCGCGCTGGCGATCGCCTTCGGCTTCTCCGATGTGACCGTCGGCAATACTGACATCGATTTTGTCGGGCTGCGGAATTTCCTGGCGGTCTGGGAGAACGACATCTTCCGCCAGGTCTTCGAAACCACCATCCGCTTCACCCTGATTTCTCAATTGTTCATCCTGCTTTTCGCCAATATCCTGGCCATCATCTTCACGCAGAGCTTCACCGGCAAGTGGTTCGCGCGCTTCATCTTCATCCTGCCTTGGGCCACCCCCGTCTCGCTGGCGATGATCGGCTGGCTCTGGATGCTCGATACCAAGTACAGCCCCATCGATTATCTGCTGCTGCAGCTGGGCCTGCTCGGTCCCAAGGGCATCCTCAGCAGCAGCCGCAATCTCTTCTGGCTGGCGACGCCCGATCTCTCGCAGATCAGCGTCATCTTCGTGCAAGTCTGGCGCATGACCCCGCTGGCGACCGTGATCCTGATGGCGGGGCTATCGTCGATTCCCACCGACATCCTCGATCAAGCCGAGGTCGACGGCTCGCGTTTCATGCGCACCCTGCTGCAAATCAAACTGCCGCTGATCCTGCCCATCATGGTTATCGCCCTGCTCTTCAGCATGATCACCATGTTCGGCGACATGACCGTCGTCTACGTGCTGACGCGCGGCGGACCGGTCGACTACACGCGCGTCTTGGGGCTCTACAGCTTCCAGGTCGGCATCGAGGGCGGCAACCTGGCGCAGGGCGCGGCGATCTCGCTCTTCGCTTTCCCGCTGCTGCTGGCGATGGCGATCTTCATGCTGCGCGCCGCCAGCCGGGCCGAGGTGCGCTGATGGGCGCGCTAAGCTGGATCCTGCAGAATTTCTGGGCGCTTCTGGTCGTCGCTTTGCTGGCTTTGGTCGCTTTGCGCATCGCCTGGCGCATTCACAGATATGGCGCCACCCGCGCGGAACTCCGCTACATCCTGCGGCGCAGCCCCTTTTATCTGGTCGTGCTGACCTTCTGCTTCTTCGCGGCCGCGCCCTTCCTGATCATGTTCATGCACACTTTCAAGACCGATGGCGATCTATACCGAAGGCCGCAGCCCTTCGTCTTCCGCCAGGAGCCGACGCTTGAGCACCTGGACGCGCTCTTCAACAACACCGCCTATCTCGATTTCATCCGCAATTCGGTCGTGGTCGGCATCGCCGTCGTCGCCATCACGCTGCTGCTCTCCCTGCCAGCCGCCTATGCCCTCGCGCGCCTCGTCGGCAGCTGGGGCGAACGCGCCGGCATCATGATGTTCCTGGTCTATCTTGTGCCGCCCACCCTGCTCTTCATCCCCATGTTTCGCATCGTCGTGCTCCTGGGCTTGAAGGACAGCCCGCTGGCGCTGATTGTCGTCTATCCGTCGTTCACCGTTCCCTTCAGCATGTGGCTGCTCAGCGGCTTTTTCAAAGCGGTGCCGCCCGAACTGGAAGAAGCGGCGCTGGTCGATGGGCATAATCGCGTCGGCGCATTCTTGCGGGTCGTCCTGCCATTGTCGCTGCCCGGCATCATCTCCACCATCGTCTTCACCTTCACGCTCACCCTGCACGAGTTCATCTACGGGCTGGTTTTCATCGCCGACACCTCTCAGCGGACGCTAAGCGTTGGCGTGCCCACCGAGCTGATCCTGGGCGATGTGTATTTCTGGCAGCCGCTGCTGGCCGCCGCCCTCATCATCGCCATACCCGTGGGCTTGGCGTACAACCTGTTCCTTGACAGCCTGGTGCAAGGCTTTACCATGGGCGCGGTCAAAGGCTAAGCGCTCAAGATGATTTGCAGGGGCTGCCCGGCGGGTCGCCCGCGTCGTGAACTGTAGACACATGCGCGACAATGCCGCCGCCCAAGCTCAAGAATTCGCGTTGGTTAAGGGCGAGTCACCGCCTCGCCCCAACAGATCGTCATCAAAAAACAGAGCTGTAGGGGCGTTACGCTGTAACGCCCGTCGATATCATTCGCGAATAAGACAGGGGCATTACGCTGCAACGCCCGCCGATTGCCCACGAAAATAAACCAGGCGCCGCCCATCGGGTCGCCCGAACTGGAGGATTCCCCATGCCCATCATCACCGTAAACCTCAGCCAAGTCGATGAAGCCACCACCGCCGCCCAAATCCGGTCGCACGCCATTGACATCGACCGCCCGGCAGCCAAGGGCGGCAAGGACAAAGGCGCCATGGGGGGCGAGCTGCTGCTGGCGTCGCTCGGCGGCTGCTTCAACAGCAATCTGCTGGCCGCCATCCGCGCGCGCGCCCTGGACATCAATGATATTTCGATTGAAGTCAGCGGCGATCTGGCGGAAGCGCCGGCCCGCTTCGCCTCCATCGACATGATCGTCAATTCCGCTTATCAAGACCGCGCCGAATTCGAGAAGCTGGTGCTGATGTCGGAGCGCGCCTGCATCGTCGCCAACACGCTGAAGGACGCCGTCGACCTCAAGGTCTCAGTTGGTCAGCGTTAGTCGCATAATGCAGTCGCCTCGCTCGGCAGCCTCCCCTTCGCTGATTCATTGGGTGCGCGTAGACACAGCACTACGGCAAGGGGCCAGGGGATGGGGCGCAAGCCATCGTGCCAATATCGGAATACGTCAAAACTATCCGCGCCAGGATCGGCAGTGACCTGCTGCTCCTGCCCGGCGTGACGGCGGTCGTCATCAATCAACAAGCTGAAGTCTTGCTGCAGCTGCGCCGCGACACCGACACCTGGGCGCCACCCAGCGGCGGCGTCGAGCCGGGCGAGACCATCGCAAACGCCGCCATCCGCGAGGTCATGGAAGAGGCGGGCTTGGAAATCCTGCCAGAAGCGATCGTCGCCGTGCTCTCCGGCGACGACTACGATGTGACCTTCCCGAACGGCGACCAGCTGGCGACGGTGACGACGGTCTTCCGCTGCCGCCCAGTGAACGCCGCAATGCCGCGCGTCAACGATGACGAATCGCAAGACATCCGCTATTTCCCCGCCGGCGCCCTGCCCGCGAACATGCTGCCGCGCCACCGCTGGATGATCAGCCTCGCGCTGGAAGCCCAGTCGCGCGTCTATTTCGACCCGCCATCGGCATAAACGGCGCGAAAAGCCTCGCGATCCAGTTCGCTATGCCACTCGTCTGTCGCGCAGAGCATGGCGCCGAGCCGACCGATCTCGTCTGACGATTTCGCGCCGTAGCCGTTGCCCGCCGTCGCCAGATAGAGCCGGCCGTCGACAAGCGCGTCGACATAGGGATTGCCATGCGCCGACCGCGTTATCAGGCAGGGCACGGTCTGATACGAGACCGCCTTCAAATCCGGTATCATGCGATGCAGCGCCTTTTTCAGCCAAGCCGCGATTTCCGCGCTGCCATCGCTTTGAAACCAAGGCAGCAGCTCGCGGTCGTCCTCGGTCGCGTCAAAGAATTGCTCGTCTTCGCCGCTGGGACCCAGCTTGATATAGGTCTTGCCATCCGGGTATTGCACCGGCGGCAGCATATACAGCGACGCCACTTCGGGATTATCGAAGGAGCTGATGATTGAGGGCATCGCGCGCAGGCGATTGATCTCGGCGGGCGCGACTTCCGCCAGCAAAATCGTATGCGACTTGGTCGGCAGGACGAGCTTTCGCCGGAGCAGGATGTTGCTGTACCCACCAGCCGTGAGCAGCGCTTTTCTCGCTCGCAGCCGGCGCCCCGCGCGCGTTGCCAGCGTCACGCAGTCGTCGCCGCATTCGAGCGCGCTGACGATTTCGCGGATGACGGCCGCGCCCTTCGCCTGGGCCGCCCCTAGCTGCGCCTCGATCAACTGACGCGGATTGACGTAACCGGCGTCTCCGCCTTCGTCCCAAGCCACAAAATCATCGGAGAAGGCCAGAAATGGATACTCCCGCTGGCAGCCAGCCGCGTCCAGTCGCTGATGCGGCGGCTCGAACTCCGCAGCGCAGGCGTCGATCTGAGCGACGCGCTCGGGGATATCGGTCGCGCGCAGGCAGCCGACGCGATGATGAAACTTGAGGCCGCCCGCCGATTCGATGCTCGGATAACGCGCAATCGACGCCCGCGCCAGCTGACCCCAGAGCGGGCTCGGATCCAGCACGCGCGTGATCCGCCCCTGGTCGTAGTGGCTGGCGAAGACGCCCTCGTGCGACTTGCGGTCTTTCGGCTCGTCCGGTCCAATGGCGCAGACGCGCAATTCCGGGAAGTTCAAAGCCAAATGCCGCAGCGCCGCGCTGCCGAACAAACCCGCCCCTATCACCGCGATATCGTACATACTGGCTGAACCCCCGTAACGCTCTTTGCGCGCCCGATGATACCCGCCATGACCAGACGCTGACAGTGTGTCATCGCCGAAACAGTGATAGAATCCGCAGTCTGCGAATCGAGCCGGGAAAGGGGCGCCCGCATGCCAGCGATCGAACTCGATGTTCAGGACCAGCGACTGCGCGAGATCTTCGACGCCGATAGTGAATTGGAGACCGTCTCCGCCGGACACCGCTTCCTCGAGGGACCAGCCTGGCATCCGCGCGAAAGGCATCTGCGCTTCAGCGACATCCTGGGCAACTGCACCCTGGAATGGTCGGCATCGGATGGACTGAGCGTCTGCCGCGCCAACAGCCACATGGCAAACGGCAATACTTACGACCGCCAGGGGCGCCTGCTCAGCGGCCACCACGCCAGCAGCCGCGTCACGCGCATGGACGACGACGATACGATGACCGCGCTCGCCACGCATTACCTGGGGCTGGAATTGAACAGCCCCAACGACCTCGTGGTCAAGAGCGACGGCGCGATCTACTTCACCGACCCGCCATACGGGCGCGAAGGCAAGGTCGGCATCCCGCGCGAACCGCAGCTGGATTTCAACGGCGTCTACCGCCTCGACCCCGGGGACGGCGCGCTGACCCTGCTAACGCGCGACTTCAATCGTCCCAACGGCTTGTGCTTTTCGCCCGACGAGTCGCTGCTCTACATCAACGACACGCCGGAAAGCCTGATCCGCGTTTATGAAGTCCAGGCTGACGGAACGCTGGGCGCGGGCCGCGTCTTTGCCGAGACGGGCGGTGATGGACCTGGCGGACCCGATGGCATGAAGATCGACAGCGCGGGCAATCTTTATTGCTGCGCCGCCGGCGGTTTGCACGTTTTCGCGCCCGATGGAACAGGCTTGGGGCGGCTGCGCACGCCGATGCAGGTGACCAACTTCACCTTCGGCGATGAGGACCTGCGCGGCCTCTTTTTGACGGGCATCACGACGCTCTATCGCGCGCGCGGGCGCATCCGGGGCCTGCCGCTGTTTTAACCCCGCAGCGCTTAACTCCCCTTCCCTGGCTCGCTGGGCGCGCGTAGACACCGGCGGTCGGGGATGGGGTCATTCCGCGCGCGGCAGCCAATAATACATGCGACCGTGCGCTCTATCACAAGACGCCATGATCCGCCGCTGCAGCGCTTCGTCGGCGGCATAGCCGTCAATGTGAATCACGCGCTCGCCGGCCAGCGCCCTTCGAGCCATTTCGCGCTCTCGGCCGTCCTTCGACTTGACGAAGTCTTTCAGAATCGCATTCACCCGCGGCGCCAAGTCCAGCCGGGCCAAGCCAAAAACGATGGCGAATCGGAATGGCTCCTCGGACATCAGCCGCCTAAGCGCCGATGCCGCCGGCTCGCTCAAGTCGTCCTGGAGTCGCCCCTCGTCGCCGGCGAGCATGCTCAAGGCGCGGCGTCGGAGCTTGCGTTTTGCTTTTGCATCCCGCGCGATCGCCTCCAGGCTCGCCACAATATCGACATCATCCAGATAATTGCCGCAGGCTTGGATCGCGACGGCGCAAACGCGTCGCTTTTCATCGCCCAAGCCCGCGAGCAGGCCACGCGCCGCCAAGGGGCCGCGATGATGCGCCAGTACGCGCAGCGCCAAAACGCGAACGTTGCGATCCGGATTCGCCATTTGATCAACGGCGAAGGCGACCACCGCGTCTATTGGAGGATCGCCAATCTGGCGATGCGCGGCGGCGGCGGAGAGGTCGCTGTTCGCGCGGTGCGCCTCGCGCAGTTTTTCCAGATCGCCGATGCGTAGCATGTCGCGGGTCTCACTTCGATGAAAGGCGGGCGGTCTGTTATGCGCTCGACACATTTCAGAATCTTTAGCAATGATCCCCCGCCACGCCCATCAAGCTAACACAAGGCGGCGCGTCCAATCAAGAACGGAAATTGGTATTGACCACGATTGCCGCGCGCTTATGCTTGATGCGGAAACAGACAGTGCAAAATCAAACGAGGAGAATTGATCGTGGCGCAATTTGGACTGCTATATGTAGGCGAACCGCAATTCGCGACGCCGGAAGAAGGCCAAGCCAACGCCCAGCAATACTTTGCATGGCTTGATGGGCTGGGGGACGCAGTCGTCAACCGCGGCATCCCCATGGGACCGCCGACCCGCGTAACCGCCGACGGCGTTTCCAGCGAGGCGCGAGCCGATCGCCTGACCGGGCTGACAATCGTGGAAGCCGACGACATGGACGCCGCCATCGAGATAGCAAAAGCCTGCCCCTATGTGCAAGTCGCCGCGCTGGATGTCGTGCAGATCTTCGAGATGACGATGTAAGCGTGGCTGGCGCGGGCCGAGACTCGATTTGACTCGGCCGGCGCCTGGATGTCCCGCCATTCCATGTCCTTGACCCTGCGCTATATGCAGCTGCCGGATATCCAGCAAGTGGCTGCCATCGACGCCGCTAGCTTCCAGCCGCCCTGGTCGCGCGATTCATACGCCTTTGAAATCAAGGAATCTCGCATCAGCCACATGGTCGTGCTCGCCCGGCCGGCGTCGCGGCCAGCGCCTGCGGAAGCGCGGCGGACTGGCTGGCTCGCGCATATTGGCGACATGCTGCGCGCCCGACCGCATGCCTGCAATGGACGCGGCGCCGTCCTCGGTTATGGCGGCTTGTGGAAAATCCAGGACGAAGCGCATATCAGCACCATCGCCACGCATCCGAGCCAGCGCGGCAAGGGTTACGGCGAGATCTTGCTGGCGGGCATGTTCGGCAAAGCCCTGCGCCTCAACGCCGAGTTCATCGTGCTCGAGGTGCGCGTCAGCAACGCCATCGCGCAGAGCCTCTATGAAAAGTACGGTTTCAGCCGCGTCCGGCGCAGACGGAACTATTACCACAGCGACAAGGAAGACGCCTGGGACATGCGCGTCGCGCTGGACAAGGTCATGCGCAGGCGCTTCTCGCGGCTGTACGACGATCTGCTCATGAAGCACGACCTCCGCGATCGGTACAGCTGGAAGGCGCGGCCGCGGGGGTGAGGAGGGCGTATTACGATGTTCCCGCCAAAGACGGTTAATGGCAGCCCCTTCCATGTTGACGAGTCGCTGAAACCGCACCTCCGCGACCTGGACGAGGAGGTAACAGCGCAACGCGAAGACAACCGCTTAAGCGCCGTTATCCAGCGGGCGCTCTATGAACAGACCAGGCTGGATGAAGTCTATCATTCCAATCGGATTGAAGGCAATCGGCTCACCTATAGCGAGACCCGCCGAGTGATTCAAGCTGGCGATGCCATTTCGGGCAAACCTCCATTGGACCAGCTTGAAACAGCAAACTTGGCGGCGGCGCTCGATTTCGCCCAAGAAGTCGCTTTTGACAAAACGAAGCCGGTGACGCAAAACGTCCTGCGCGAGTTTCACGCCGTGCTTATGGCTGGCATCGAAGAAGACGCGGGCCGATATCGCAAGACAGAAGTCGTCATCCAAAAGTCGAGTCACTCGACGCCGGCCGCGTTCCTCGTGCCGCAGTTCATGACAGAACTGAGCGATTTTCTTGCCGCTGTTGCATCGCCGGAGGCTGAACTCGCCGAGTCTCCGATATTTTGCGCGGCCGCGGCGCATGCGCTTTTCGCGCAGATTCACCCTTTCAGCGACGGCAATGGCCGAACCGCCCGCGCGCTTATGAATCTAATATTGCGGAGAAATGGATGCCCGCCAAGCATCATCCGCGAGAGCCAGCGCGATCACTATATCGACGCATTGGAGTGCGCGTGGCCCGCCGGCGACTTGACGCCTCTTGTCAAGCTTGTATGCAAAAGCATCGGCGCGAGCTAGCGTTGGCGTCCGCTTCAAACGCGACTTCGGCGGCTAATCCCGCAGCGCGCGCATCCCGTTCAGCGTCACCGCCAGCGACATGCCCATATCGGCGAAGACCGCCGCCAGCATGGTCACGTTTCCCGTCAGCGCCAGCAGCAGGAAAACCGCCTTCAAGCCAAAAGCCAAAACGATATTCTCGCGAATCAGCCCGCGAGCGAAACGCGCCCGCCGGATCGTCCGCGGCAGCTGACGCAGCCCGCGCGCCAGCAGCACGATATCCGCCGTCTCCATGGCTTGCGCGCTGGCCGCCCCGCCCATGGCGATGCCCACCGAAGCCCGCGCCAGCGCCGGCGCGTCGTTGATGCCATCGCCGACCATCGCCACCGACCCGCGCTTCGCCGCCAGCTTCTCCACCGCCGCCACCTTGTCTTCGGGCAGCAGCTCACCATAATAGCGGTCGACGCCGACCTGCCCGGCGATCGACGCGGCCACATGACGGTTGTCGCCGCTGAGCATGACCGATTCGATGCCGAGCGCGCCGATCTCGGCCACTACTTGCGCGCTTTCGTCGCGAGCCGTATCGGCCAGCGCGATTAGGCCGCGCACCGCCTCGCCATCGTGCACCATGACCGCGCTTTTGCCCTGCGCCTCGACCGCCGCCGCCCGCTCGCAGAGTTCGGCGCCATGATCGAAGCGCTCGTCGAAGTAGCGATGGCTGCCGATGGTGACGCGCTTGCCGCCAACCTCGCCGCGCAAGCCCAAACCAGCCAGGGTCTCCACGCCGGTCGCGCTCGGATAACGCAGCTTGTTCTGGTCCGCCTTTTTCAGAATCGCGCTGGCGAATGGATGCGTGCTCTGCGCTTCCACGGACGCCGCCAGCGAAATCAATTCGGCGCAGGGCTTGCAATCGGGCCCCTCCTCGCAATCGTCGGTGTAGGTCGCTTCGACCGAGAGTTTTCCTCGGGTCAAGGTGCCGGTCTTGTCGAAGGCGATGACATCGCTGCCCGCCAAGGTTTCCAATGGCGCGCCGCCCTTGATCAAGACGCCATGCCGCGCGGCCGCCGTAATCGCGCTGATCACGGTCACTGGCGTGCTGATGACCAAGGCGCAGGGGCAAGCGATGACCAGCATCGACAAGGCGCGGTAGAGCCAGCCGGCGCCTGCGGCGTCGCTCAAGAAGCTCCCGCCGAAGAAGAGCGGTGGAACAAGCGCGATAGACAGCGCCGCCAGCGCCACCGCCGGCGTGTAATAATGGGCGAAGCGGTCGATCAGCCGCTGACTGGGCGCCCGCCGCGATTGCGCGTTGCGAAGCATGTCGATGATGCGGCTCAGCGTGCTGTCGCTGGAGGTCCGGTTCACACACAGATCGAGCGCCGCCGCGCCATTGATCGAGCCGGCGAAGACCTCGTCGCCCGGCGCCTTGAGGGCGGGCAGGCTCTCGCCGGTGATATGCGCTTGATCCACCGCGCTCTGCCCGGCGGTCACCGCGCCATCCATGGGAATTCGCTCGCCCGGCGGCACGCGAATCATATCGCCAACTCGCAGCGTCTCCACCGGAACGACCTCGGTCTGGTCGCCAGCGATACGATGCGCGGTCGGCGGTTTCAGCGCGATCAAGGAGCGCAGGCTGTCGCGCGCGCGGTCGGCGGTATAGCCCTCCAGCGCCTCGCCGATCGCGAAGAGGAAGATCACGGTCGCCGCTTCCAAGAACTCCCCCAGAAAGAGCGCGCCGACGGCGGCCACAGTCATCAGCATATTGATATTGAATTCGCGATTGACGCGCAGCGCTTTGAGGCCGCTTTCCGCAATCGGCTTCATCGCCACCAGCATCGCCAGCGCATACAGCAAGTTGCCCGGCGCGGCCGGCAGCAGCCGCAAAAGATCCGCCGCAATCGCCAGCAGCAGCAGCGCGCCCCCAATCAGCGCCAGCCGGCTCTGCGAGCGCGAGAGAAGGTAATCCCAGAAGCCAAGGATCCCAGCCCGCTTTGACGCCTCGAATTCCGGCGTCGCATCGCCTTCGCGTATCGTCTTGCCGACCGCCTCCACCTGCGCCCGCAGCCGCGAGAATTCTACATCGCCGATGACATGCATGCTGCTGCTGAGGAAGTCCACCCGCGCGTCCTGCACGCCATCCAGCTTGCAAACGGCGCTCTCGACCTCGCGCGCGCAGCCGGCGCAATCCATGTTGCCGATTTTGAAGCGTCTCGCTTGCATCTCGCCGACCTTATAATGATATTTCGTATCATTAGTGAAAGACTTACATCAGTAAGAATGATTGTAGCGTTTCTCCCGCAAGCTGTCAACAAAATCGCCGGCTGCAAGCGGATCCGCTTCGGCGGAGATCTGAAGCTTTTCCACCGAGGATGACGAGTCCAATTGAGCGCGCCGAGAGAATGGCACGGGTTTTCTCTGTACCCTCCGCGCCTCTGTGGCAAATCTTTGTTTTACGACTTACTTGGACCTTGTTCTGTGCGTCCTCTGCGCCCTCCGCGGTGAAACTATGCGCGAAGCCCGGCAGCGCGCGCCATCCCGATCAATCGAATTCGGTCGGCAGGTCGGGATTGCGCCAATGCTTGAACCAGCGCTTGATCTGCCCCGCTGTCACGCGCCCTTGCGATAATGGCGGCAATTCGCGCTCGTCAAACCAGGCGACGGCTGTCGTTTCGGCGCTCGTTTTCGCGCGGCCGCCGGTCAATTCGCAGAGGAAAGCCGCCTTGTAGACTTCGTTCAGCGACGGCGGGTGGCGGCGTTTGCGATCCTCCAGCGCCAGCAATTTCACGGCCCGCGCTTCGTAGCCGCTTTCTTCGCGTATTTCGCGCTCGACCGCTTCCGATGGCGCGTCGCCGACATCCGCCCAGCCGCCGGGCAGGGTCCAGCGCCCGTCGACCGCCTCGCGCACCAGCAGGACCTTGCCATCGCGAAAGACCGCGCCGCGCACATCGACCTTGGGCGTGATGTAGCCGTCGTCAGCTTCCAGCAGCAGCTTCACACGCGCCTCATCGCCAGCGCCAGCCTCCGCCAGCATATCTGCGGCGATACCCAGCAGCTGCTGATAGCGCTCTTCGTCATAATGATTCGCGGCGTAATGCAGCCCGGTCTTGGCCAGCGCCGCGATCCGCTTCGCCCATTCCACCTGATTGCCCATTGCCATTCCCTCGCCTCGCCGATTTCGCACGACCATTGTACAGCCGCGCAGCCTCGATTCCTGTAGACAGAAGCGCGTCTATGCCCTGGCCCAAGCAAGGGAATTCGCCTGTTTGATTCATTTTTTTGCTTCTGCGGGCGATTCACAGAATCGCCCCTACAAGATCGTAGTCATAGTACCTGGCTGTAGACACACGCGCCGCAATGCGACCGCCCACGCAAAACACATTCCGGATCACTGGGTTTCGCTCCCCTTCCCTAGCTTGCTGGGGCAAGGGGCCGGGGGATGGGGTGAAATCTGCCCGCAACGTAAACAGGGGCGTTTCGCCGTAACGCCCGCCGAGATCTTTGGCGAACAAAACGGGGGCTACCGATCGGCTCGCCAGCGCCCAATGGAACGAGCCCGCAAAACGCTGTGGTAGAATAGGCGGCGCCGGTTGACGAACTACCCGCAATGAGACCCTATCGCAAGATCAAACGCAACAGCGGAAAGCCCTTCTTCAGCAAGCGCCGGCGGGGCTTGACCGGCATTCCCCTCCTGCTTTTCACCCTCGCCGTCGTCTGCGCTACTGTCGGCCTCATCGCCTTTGCTTCGCTTTCCAGCGCCGATATCGACTACGCCGCGCGCGGCCTTCTGGGCCTGGAACGGGCAACGCCTACGCTCCTGCCCAGCCAATACGCGCAGGACGGCATCAGCCTGTACACCGAAGGCAAGGTGGAAGAGGCTTTGGCGCGCTTCGAACTGGCCGTCGAGCAGCGCCCGAGGGACATCGACTACCTCTACGAATTCGGGCGGATTCTCATCGAGATGGACAGCTTCGTCAGAGCGGCTGAAATCGGCGATCGCGCCATCGCGGCCGCGCCCGACGACCCGCGCGGTTACGCCTTGAAGGCGCGCGCCCTGATGTGGAGCGACCCCGGCGCCGCCATCCCCTTGGCCGTCTCCGGCCTGGAACGCGATCCCGATTTCGCCCCCCTGCACGCCGCCCTCGCCATCGCCTACACCAACATCGGGCGCTACAGCGAGGGCTACCAGCGCGGGCTGCTGGCCACCCAGCTCGACCCGCTCAACGCCTTCAGTCATCGCGCTTTCGCCATCCCCCTCATCTACACCGACCGCCGCAGCGAAGCGATCGCCGCGCTGGAAAAAGCGGTGGGCATCAATCCCAACTTGACCGCGCCTTATTTCGAGCTGGCGCTGCAATACCGCCAGCAGGATTATCAAGAGATGGCGGTCGGCATTTATCGGCGCGTCCTGGAGCTGGAGCCGGGCAATGCCAAAGCCTACCTGCGCATCTGCCAGACCTACGCCGAAGTTGGCGAATTTCTCACCGCGTCCGCCTATTGCGAGAGGGCGACCGAGCTCGATGAGAATTACGCCGACGCCTGGCAGTGGCTGGGGCAGATGCGATACACGCGGCGCAACTACGAAGGCACGCTTGAAGCGATGGAGAAGTGCGTCGACCTGGGCTCCACCGCCGTCGAATGCTATTACATGCGCGGCTGGTCCTATTATGTGCTCGATCAGTGCCCGCGCGCTTGGGACGTGCTGCAGGAAGCGCTGCGCTACACGCGCGAGCCGCATATCATCGGCATCATCAACGAGGGGCTGGCGAGCGTGCGCGCCAATTGCCCGGGCTTTGAAGACGCCCGCCTGCCCACGCCGATCCCGCCGACGCCCGTCCCGCCGACGCCGATCGGAGGCATCTAGAAGATGCGGATCAAGCGTGATTATACGCAGCCCTTCTTTCGCCAGCCCAAACGTCATCCCGTTCGCAATTTGTTTATCGCCGTCCTCCTCGGCTTGCTGCTGGGCTTGGCGGTCGTCTGGCAGCGGGAGGCGGTCGAAGGCTTCGCGCGCGGTTTCATCGGCGACCCGGCCACCGCGACGCCATCCCCGAACGAACTGGCGTCGCGCGCCTCGACGCGTTTTCACAGCGGCGATTTTACTGGCGCGGAAACGCTGCTGGCGACCGCCGTCGCCGCCCGGCCCGAAGACATCGCCTACCGCTATGAGCAGGGGCGCGTTTTGATCGAGCTGGGGCGTTATAACGAGGCACAGGACCTGGGCGCCGCCATCACCAGCATCAACGCCCGCGACGTCCGCGGTTACGCGCTGAAGGCAGCCGCTTTCGCCTGGGGCGGCCAGCCGGCCAGCGCCATCCCGATCGCGCTTTCGGGCCTGGAGCTGGACCCGCGTTTCGTGCCCCTCTACGCCACCCTTTCGCGCGCCTACGTCAACGAACAGCGCTGGGCGGACGGGCTGGACGCCGGCGAGCGAGGCTTGTCGATCAGCGGCGACGACGCCGACCTCAATCGCGCCTACGCCTATGCGCTGACCGCCGTCGGCGCCTACAGCGACGCCATCACCTACCTGCAGCGCGCCATTGAGCTGCGCCCGGCCTACCTGCCAACCCACTTTGAGCTGGCCGGCTTGTACCTGGCGCGCGATGAAGACCAGAGCGCCATCGACCTCTACGACCACATCCTGGCGATCGACCCGCGCAACGCCCGCGCCATGCTGCGCCTCTGCCTGGCTTACCGCAAAACCGGCGAATTCGCCCGCGCCCTTGGCTTCTGCGAGGATTCGGTCGCCAACGACCCCACCGACCCCGAAGCGCAATTCCAGCTCGGCCTGCTCTATTACCGCGAGCGCCGCTTCGAGCAGTCGCGGGACGCCTTCGGGCAATGCCTGGCGCACGATGCGGGCGTGTACGACCTGTCATGCCGTTATCGGCTGGGTTTGTCGCACTATTACACCGGCAATTGCACGGGCGGCTGGACGCTGCTGCGCGATTCGCTGGATCTGGCGCGGGCGAGCGCCGACGAGAGGACCTTGGGCAATATCCTGCAGGGCCTGGACGCGATAGAATCCGACCCGGCCTGCATCGATCAGGCGGCGCAGCCCATCTCGTTTCAGGATTGACCGCCGCGCGCGCCTGCCGCACCATCCCCGACCGCCAGGGTCTGCGCGGCGCGGTCCCGTGGCCCAACGCGCCAGGGTCGCGTAGACACTGACCTGCGGAAGAGGAGTCCAATGCAGCGTGAGGCAAGGTCGATAGCGTGGGCGGCGGCATTGTCGCGCATCTGTCAAAATCATTTGTCGCGCAGGCGTTCAAATATCTGCGGCTTCCGCCTTGCGCGCGCTGGGAAGTTTGCTGTAAAAGATAAGCATGCGCGCGCTATCTGCCAGCCTCCAGCTCTATCGCAAGACCTTGAAGCGGGTCCGCCCCGCCCACCTCGCCATGCACCGTCTGATGCGCGGGCTGGTCCTGCCCGGGCTGGAGCGCGCCGCCGACTTCAAGACCATCGCCGACGACCCCTTCTGGTTCCGCCTGGAGCTGTTGACCGGGCAGCATGAGGGCGAGACGCGGCGCTGGCTGGAGCGGCTGGCGCAGCCGGGCATGATCGCGCTCGATGTCGGCGCGCACATCGGGTATCACAGTCGGCTGCTCGCCCGGCGGGTGGGCGCGGACGGGCGCGTCATCGCCCTGGAACCGCATCCCGACACCTGCCAGACGCTGCGCCACAATACGCGCGGCCTGCCCAACGTGACGGCGCTGCAGCTGGCCGCCTCCGCGACGGAAGGCCAGGCCGAGCTGCACGATTACCTGATGATGTCCGCCAGCGGCTCGCTGCATTATGACGAAGCCCTGGCGCGCCAGCAGCGGGCGCGGATGGGCGTCGATGACGTGGCGCCGCGGCGCGCGACTCATTTCCAGCCGCGGCGCTACAGCGTGCGCACGGTCGCCATCGACGACTGCCTGGACGAGCTGGGCATCGGACGGGTCGACATCGTGAAGATGGACATCGAAGGCGCGGAACTGGCGGCCCTGCGCGGTATGCGGCGGACGATCGCGAACTCGCCCGGTCTGGCGCTGGTGATGGAATACAATCCCGGCGCGCTGCAAGCCTGCGGCCACGAGCCGAGCGCGGCGCTAATTGAGGCCGTCGGGCTGGGCTTTGGGCGGGTCGAGGCGATCCAAGCCGATGGCTCGCTGCGCGACTGGGGCGATGCGGCGCACGTCGAGCGGGAGACGGCGCGGCTGCGGGCGGGCATGGAGGTTGTGAATCTGCTGCTGCGAAAGTAGCATAAATTGTAGGGGCGAGGCGGTGACTCGCCCTCCCGCCAAATCTGACCCCCACCCCAAACCCCTCCCCCAGGGCGAGGGAGGGCTTAAAACACGAGAATACATTACATGACTCCCCTTCCCTCTTTATGGGGGCAAGGGGCCGGGGGATGGGGATTTCACCACAGAGAACACAGAGAAAAACATGGGCGCCATTCGCGATTATCTCTCCGACATTCAAGCTGAATACAAGACCAGCATGGCGGGCGAACATGCCTATCGTCCGGCGCTGAAAAAGCTGCTTGAATCCGCGGACATAAACTTGCGTGCGGTCAACGATCCCGCGCGCACAGAAATTGGCATGCCAGACTTCGTCGTCTTGCGTCAACCGGGCAATATACCCATTGGCATCGTCGAAGCCAAAGACATCGGCAACCAGTTGAGCCGCACTGAAAGGACCGGCCAAATCAGGCGCTACCTGGCGCATGGCAATCTGATTCTTACGAACTACCTCGAATTCCGCTGGTATGTGAACGGACAGAAAATCGAAACGGTCCGTATCGCCAGAGTGAAAAACGCCAAGATCACGCGGCTCTCCACCGCCTACGCCGACTTGAACGATATGCTGCGCCGATTCGCCCGGCAAACGACCCAATCCGTCAACAGCGCCCAGGAACTCGCCGAGCGGCTCGCCCGCAGCGCCCAATTTATCGCGCACTTTATCGAGAAGGATCTCAAAAGCGATGTGCCAAGCGCGAACCTGCAACATCAATTGGCGGCATTCCAGAAGACTTTGCTGCCCGGTCTCGATATCCCCCGTTTCGCCGATATGTACGCCCAAACCCTGGCTTACGGATTATTCGCCTCGCGCGTGAATTTCCCCGGCGACCCGGCCGAATTCAGCCTGCGCGGCGCGGCCGAGGATATACCGCGCACCAATCCTTTCCTGCGCGACCTCTTCTATCACAGCCGCTTCGACATCGGCGCGCGACTAACCTGGATGGCCGAGAGCCTGGTCGAGATCCTGCGCCACACCGATATGGACGGCATCCTCGCCCATTTCGGTCAGCGCACCCAACAGACCGACCCCGTCGTCCACTTCTACGAAACCTTCCTCAGCGCCTACAACCCAAGCCTGCGCGAAACCCGCGGCGTCTATTTCACGCCCGAGCCAGTCGTGAAATACATCGTGCGCAGCGTCGACCACATCCTCAAAACCCGCTTTGACCGCCCGCGCGGATTAGCCGACGAGAACGCCCTCATCCTCGATCCAGCGGCCGGCACGGGAACATTCCTCTATTTTGTCATTGAGCAAATCAAGGAGGCATTCGCCGGTCAACAGGGTTTGTGGAAGAGCTACGTCGAGAAGCATCTGCTGCCGCGCGTCTTCGGCTTTGAACTGCTTATGGCGCCCTACACCGTCGCCCACATGAACCTGAGCCTGCAGTTGAAAGAAGCCGGCTACGAGTTCAAGGAAGGCGAACGGCTGGGCATCTATCTGACCAATTCGCTGGAAGAAGCGGTCGAAGCCCCGCCCCTGCCCTTCGCCGAGTTCATCGCCGAAGAAGCCAACACCGCCGCCGAAATCAAACGCGACAAGCCGATCATGGTCGTGCTTGGCAATCCGCCCTACAGTAAGCATAGCGCCAATCGAAGCGAAAAAGTCATCGAGAGATCTGCGCTTGAAGGGCAAAGTGGACTAAGACAAGGCACGCGCACAAGAAAGCGGCGAGCTTCACTGATAGTCAAGACTTTCATCGGCAAGCTACTAGAGGATTACAAAAGAGTCGACGGGCAACCACTGGGCGAAAAAAACCCCAAGTGGCTCCAAGATGACTACGTAAAGTTCATTCGCTTTGGTCAATGGCGAATAGAACGGACGGGCGAAGGAGTCCTAGCTTTCATTACAAATCACGGATTCTTGGACAATCCAACTTTTCGAGGAATGCGAAAGTCGCTCTTAGAGACTTTCTCAGAAATCCATATTCTGGATTTACATGGAAATACAAACAAGTCAGAAGTTTCACCCGATGGCTCAAAAGATGTCAACGTTTTCGACATAAGGACAGGTGTTTCGATTTCCGTCCTCATAAAGACTGACAACTCCTTGCAAAATGCAGAGGTGCACCATCATGAAATATGGGGCAGCCGAGAGACGAAGTATAAGTGGTTAAATGCCTTACATATTGCAACCACACCGTCGAAACAGATCCAACCATTGTCTCCGCATTACCTGTTCATTCCACAAGATGCGTCCCTACTAACAGAGTATAACGCTGGACAGCTGATTACAGATATCTTCCTCGAATACAAAAGTACAGTCACAACTGGAAGGAATAGTTTCAGCATAGCATTTGATTCAGACACCTTGATGACAAGAATTAGGGACTTGCAAAACCTTGATTTGTCCAATGATATGATCCGGGACAAGTATGCGCTCAGAGATGTTTCATATTGGAAACTCGATGATGCTCGAGCCGAAATATTGAAAGTAGAAAACCCAAAGGACCATATTCTTGCATATTGCTACCGCCCCTTAGATTTCAGATTTGTCATTTACCATTCGTCAGTTGTTGAGCGACAACGATACGACATAATGCAATACATGGAACAAGAAAATTTTGCTCTATTAACGCATCGCCCACAATCGCCTGACAGCTTTACATTTATGTACTGTACTGAGTTGGTTGGTGATCAGAATGTCGCTGCAAACAAATCGGCAGGTGGTGGGAATAGTTTTCAGTTTCCCCTTTACCTTTATCCGCATAAGACAGAGGGTTCTGAAAAAAGCGACGATGATGCGGATTCACGCAAAAGACAGCGTCGCATTTTGGACGCAGAGGAAGCAGATTACTTTGACTTCAACGAAAAGGGCCGCCGCCCAAACCTCTCCACAGCCTTCGTCAGCGAAATGGAAGCCAAACTCGGTCTGCCATTCCAAACCGAAGGCGGCTCCTTTGTCACCCCCACCCCAAACCCCTCCCCCATCAAGAGGGAGGGGCTTTCGTCGCCGGCAACGAGCTCGTCAAGACCAAGCTCCCCTTCCCTCCCTGTGGGGGAAGGTGCCGGGGGTTGGGGGGTTACGGGCCGACGGGCTAAGCCAGGAGGCTGGTTCGGCCCCGAAGACGTCTTCTACTACGCCTACGCCGTCTTCCACAGCCCAACCTACCGCCAGCGCTATGCCGAGTTCCTCAAAATCGATTTTCCCCGCCTGCCGCTGACATCGAACCTCAGCCTGTTCGCCACGCTGGTCAAGCTTGGCGCCGAGCTTGTGAGCCTGCACCTGATGAAATCGCCCAAGCTGTCAAATTTCAGCACGACTTTTGATATTGAAGGCGACAATGAAGTCGCTCGCGGTTATCCCAAGTACAGCGAAGCCAAAGCGCGTGTGGAAATCAACAAGGCGCAATACTTCGGCGGCGTCACGTCCGAGATCTGGGACTTTCACATCGGCGGATATCGCGTGGCTGAGAAATGGCTCAAAGACCGCCGCGGCCGCAAACTATCTTATGAAGACCTGACGCATTATCAGAAAATCATCGTCGCCCTGTCGGAAACCAGGCGCGTCATGTCCGAAATCGACCACGCGATCCCCGGCTTTCCAATTGAATAATCCCTCTGTGGTGAAATTGGGCGGGACGAGCCACCGGCTCGCCCCTACGAACCGGATGTTGGCGGGCGGGACGAGCCACCGGCTCGCCCCTACGAACCGGATGTTGGCGGGCGGGCCTGCCAAGGCAAGCCCCTGTTTTATTTGCGAAGGGCGCACCCCATCCCCGACCGCCAGTGTCTACGCGGCGCGGCCCCTTGCCTCAGCGAGCTAGGGAAGGGGAGTTACGACGCTGCGAAGCGCAAGGTATTTTGCGTGTGCGGTCGCATTGCGGCGCGTGCGTCTACATGCTTTTGCGCGCCGCCGCCCAGGCTTCCCCGATCCGCTTGAAGCCTTCCTCGATCGCCTCCGGCTTGTGAATGCCGAAGTTCAGGCGCATCGCCCGCCCGCCGCCCTCGCCCGAATAAAAGAGCCCGCCAATCGCGAACGCGACATCCCGCTGAATCGCGGCTTTGAAAGTCTGTGCCGCGCTTGGACCATCCGCCGGCAGCTCCACCCACAGAAATAGTCCGCCGCCTGGCGCCCGCCATTGGCTGCCGGCCGGCAAGTAACGCTGCGCCGCCGCCAGAGCCGCCACCCGCCGCCGCCGCAATTCCAGCCGGTTGCGCTCCAGCTGCTTGGCCAGCACCCCCCGCTCCAGCAGCAGATGAATGGCGCGCTGGTTCAAGCCGGGCGTGGAGATGTCAGCCGCCTGCTTCACCCGCGCCAGCCGCTCGTAGGTGGGCCCGTCAGCCACCAGATACCCGATGCGGATGCCCGGCAGCAGCACCTTGGTGAAAGCGTTGGTGTGGATGACGACGCCGCCTTCGTCCAGCGCTTTCAAGGGCGGCAGCTCCTCGCCATCGTAGCGGAACTCGCGGTAGACCTCGTCTTCGAGGATGGGGATGCCGTGACGAGCCGCCAAACGAACCAGCTGCCGGCGGCGATGCAGCGGCATGAGGTGACCCGTCGGATTCTGGTAGCTGGGCATGACGTAGATCAGACGCGGACGCAGATGGCCGAGGGCGTTCTCCAGGGCGTCAACGCGGATGCCGTGCTCGTCGATTGGGATGCCGTGAATGTGAACGCGGCGGGCTTCGGCGATATCGATGATGCCGAGATAGGTCGGGTCGGCGGTCACGAGGGTCTCGCCGTCGCGCATCAGCGACTGCAGCACGAGGTCGATGGCTTGCTGGGCGCCGCCGGTGATGAGAACGTCTTCGACGCGGCAGTGGATGCCAATGGCGCGCACGTAATCGCGCACGGCGGCACGCAGCGGGGGGTAACCTTCCGGCGCGTCATAGGCCAGGGCATCGGCGCCGTCGCGCTCGATGACGTGATTGATGGCGTCTTGCAGGTAGCGCAGCGGGAAGAAGTCGCTGGGCGGCGCCCCGCCACTGAAATCGATTATGCCCGGCCGCCGCGCCAGCCGCATCATCTGGCGGATGGAAGAAGCGCGCCGCTGCGTCGCTGGCGGAAGCGTTCGCGGCTGATCCCCTGCGGGCGATTCGCGCGGAGCGGGGGCGAGGGCGCCGCGGCCGACCTGGGCGACAAACGTGCCGCGGCCGACCTGTGCGCTTAGGTAACCGGCGCCGCGCAATTCGTTATAGGCGTTGACGACGCTGACGCGGCTTATTCCCAGCTCGCGGGCGAGGCTTCGGCTGGCGGGCAGGCGCGTTCCAGCCGGCAGGTCGCCGCCGTCAATCTGCGCGCGAATCTGCGTAATGAGCTGGCGATAAAGCGGCAGTTCGCTGTCGTGGCTCAGGCAGAAGGGGGAGGCGCTTTGCATGGTCGCGCTCGCGGCTGGACGGCAGAAAACAGACTGGTGGTTCCATCCAATTGTAAAGCCATCTATAGCCATTGCCCAGCGAAAGACGGCGGCGGAAAGCGGTCGTGGCTGCGGAGCGGGCGACACATAAGGCCATAAAACTACACGGAATGAATTGAGATTAACAAATATCTTGACAATTTCTGACCGTATGTTACAGTCTGCTCCTAATGGTGCTTTCTACTGTTGCATGGAGCGGAATAATGAAAGGCATTGTCGGAATTGGATGCGTAATTGCGTTCTGCGCGGTGTATTTTGTTGTTTTTGTGCCGCTTCTGTCCATGGAGAGCGCGTCTCTGGCGCAGGCCCCGGCAACGGCCACCCCGACGCCTGGGCCGACGCCGACGCCCTTGCCGCGCCTGCAAAACCCGACGGCGACGCTCGATTGCGGGATGCCCGTGCACGGCTGGTGGAATCAAGACTTCTACACCGATAATCCCTCGCTGTCTAAACCATATACCTGGACGCTGACCTCCGATTGCCTATTGCCGAAAATCGCGGATGATTCCGCCTGGCTGCACTACGCGAACCACGGCGGCGATGTCGCCGACGCGACCTTCATCATCAATGGCGACGGCTACACGATCTACGGCCCAGACGACGACACGACCTTCATTTTCGCCGAGAACGACTCCAAGGTGGTCCTGAAGAACGTCACCATCAAGGACGCCGACTACGATCACCGCTGCTACCAATACACCTCGTCCGATTTTCCAAACTATCCCGCCGGCGTGGGCTGGTGGTGGTGCGACGCGTTAATTTATGTCACGGACAGCGAGCTGGACGCGCAAGGCGTCACGATCACGAACAGCAGGGGCGGGCCCCCTTTCGAGTTCGTTGACGGGTCAAAGGCGAGCTTCAAGAACCTTATCCTGCTTGGCAACACCTTCATCTCCACATATCCCGGTTATGCCGGCGTCGTAACCGCAAGGGGCGCGGCGACCGAAATCACGATTGATGGCGCGGAGATTTGCGGCAACCAGGCGCGACATCTCGTGTCGGTCTCCCAAGGCAAAGCCACGCTGAATGGCAACTGGATAGCCTACGGCACGGGCGCCAACACCTATATGTACGCGAACAAAAATGTCGACCCAAGCGACGATGTATCCCGCGATACGGATTTCCAGTTCAAGTCAAGCGGCGCCACCATCAAGCTGCCTGGTTCCAGAGTCTTCTGCCCTCTCGCTGCGGAGCTTGAGGAAGATGAGGAAGAGCGTGACGAAAATGGCGGCAACAACCACAATGGATTCATGGAACGGGTTGAGGTCTTCACATGCGAGAAGCTGGTGGCCACGAACCCGGACATCCTGGTCTACGCGACTTATGGCTTGCGCAGCGGGGTGGCTTGCCAGCAGGTGGCGGGCGCCGGCATCGGCATCGAGGCGGTGCTGAACCTGGGCGTGATCGACGCGGTAGACGTCTGGGCTTATGTATCGCAGGGCGTCGAGGTCTGTTTCCAGCATTATGGCCGGATGCTGTTCCTGGACGCGGATACAGCGCCGCGGACCGCGCGCTGGATCGCGCATGCGTATGCGAATGGCTGGACCTGCTCGCATATCAGCGGGCACGGGACGCTGGTTTTGGTCGCGCCGCCGGCCGAAGAAGCGGATTCCCCTTCGCGCAGAGCGGTCGCGCTGGGCGATTGTCAGCTGGCGACGACGGACATGCTTAGCCTGCGCGCTGGTCCCGGCGTCGGCTATGAGCGGCTGGAAGTCATCCCCTATCAAACGCGCCTTAGCGCATCGGCAAGCGCGGATCAGTGGTACAAGGTCGAATACGCCGGCACATCCGGCTGGGTCAGCGGCGAGTTCGTGCTGACCCGCGGCAATTGCGACTGAGGCGGGCGCCGGACAGATCGCCCCTAAGCGTTGGCGGCATCCAGCTCGGCTTGCTGCTCGGCGATCATCTCCGGCGTGCATTCCAGCCCGGCGAGGAATTCCAAATCAGCTTCGCGCATGGCTTCCTGGCTAAGGTCAGGCAGCGATGGCGGCGTCGGGTCGCGCGTGCTCTTGCCGTCTTCGATCACATAATCGGCGCGCGCCAGCAGATCGTCGGAAAACACAAAGTCGTACTCCGCGGCGACATCGAGATGCAGGGCGACGGTCAAACCTTCAACTTCGCTGATCGCCAGCTTGGACAGGTCGACATCGCCATTCAGATAGTTGGCGATAATGCGGCCCTGGATGACGCCTTCGCGATAAAACTCGTCGAAGCCAGCGCCGATCGGCGCGCCGAAGCGGGTCGAGCCGGGGCTGAGCGCCACCACCGGCAAGCCCAGCTCCATTGCGCCGGCCACCACCACTGGCAAGCCAACCGTGTCCACATAGCCTGTGATGTAAATGGCGTCTATGCCTTTGTCAATCAAGGATGAAACGCCGATTGGCAAGTCTGGCGCCGCCGAGATGGCGACAGTCTCGACCATCAAGCCGTTTTCCATGGCCGCGGCCGTGATAAGTTTGGCGTTCCTGACGCTGATGGCATCGCCGGCATTGGCAAGCATGCCAATTGTCGTCGCCTCCGGGTTTTGCATGCGCAGCAGGGGCACGGTGCGATTCACCGGCAGATACGCTGTAGTGCCGGCGACATGGGCGGGCTTTACGCAGGGCGCCTCGGCGATGCCCGCGGTATAGGGCGCGCCCACAACGCTGAAAACGACGGGAACCGGCGTCTCCATGTCGTTGGTCACGAGGACGGCGATTTGGGAGACCGGCGTCGACAAGGTCGCCAAAAGGGTAGCGCCGCGGTCAAGCGCCTTTTCGACCAACAGATTGGCTGTCGGCAAATCACCGCCGGCATCGCCCCAGAACATGTTGATTTTCTCGCCGTCCAGGTCTTCCCCGTTGTTCAGCACGGCGCGTTCGCTCTCGCTGATAAAGCCGTAGGCTTGCATCACATCAAGAAAAGCGCGGCGCGCAAGCTCGATCCCCGAAGAATGCGAATAACGCAGCAATCCGATGGTCGGCTGTCCATCGTCCTGCGCGGCCGCTGGCAGGCCAAGCATCGCGGGAAGCAGCAGCAGAATTCCCAGCAGTTTAAGCCTCATAGTCAAGCTCCTTGTCATACAACCGGTCAAGTTGCGTTGCGTCATTCAGCACGACCCGTCCCAGCGAGTTGAAAAACCCGTAGGCTTCCATCACGTTCAGATAGGCTCTGCGCGCCAATTCGTTGCCCGACGCGCTTCTAGAGCAGCGAGTGGCGATAGTCCGTTTGCCTCCGTCCTGCGCGGCGGACCCCAAGCCAAGCAGCGCTGACAGACTTTGCGCCAATGCCAACAATATGAAGCGCATTGCCAAGCGACCTGTCCCACTGGCGCAGCATGATGTCACACGACATTATCATAATATCATAACATTAATCTCACACAGTCAGGGCAGGAGAGTCCCGCTTTCGAGGTTCAAGAGCGGGGCGGGAGAACCTCATGTGACAGGCGCTTCGAGGCGATTACAATATGACCGCGCGAAAGGACTTGGACAGGACCTCTTTCTGTTGCAGTCAAGCGACGTCGCCGCAACTGGCTATTCATTATTCATATTTCTGGAGGCGCTGAAGCTCGGCGTGTCGCTGACGCCGCCGGCGCTGCCATTTTCCTGGCGCCCCGGCCGGGTTCGGAAGATATGGACGCGGATGCGCCCGGGATGATGGACGAGCCCGCCAAGGATCAAGCCGCGGAAAGCGCGATGGCTGACGAGATGAAATCGCCCGTCAGCGACTGCCAGCTTTTGACCGCCGACATCCTCAGCCTGCGGGGCGGGACCCGGGCTGGAACACCACATTGAAGCCGATATCCCCGAGGCCACCAGCTTGAACGCCAGCGCGCGATCTGGCGATTGGTTCAGGGTCGACTTAGACGATACAATCAGCTGGGTGCATATTGATTATGTCTTCCGCAGGGGCGCTTGCGGCTAGACGGGCGCCGAGGGGCGATGGCGATTCGGCATGATGTGGCGGGCAGCGAACGCGATTACCTGCTGGATATGCTGGCGGGCGATCCGGGCGCGGTGCTGGAGATTGGCTGCGGCGAGGGGAGACTGACGCGAAAATACGCCACGCTGGCATCGCGGGTCGCGGCGATAGACTTGCCACGGAGCATCGGTCCCGCCGCTTCGCAGCCCATGCCGGGCGCGGTGAGCATGGTGGCGGCCAGCGGCGTCGCCCTGCCCTTCAGCGCGTGCCGCTTCGACGCCGTGATATTCGCGCTCTCGTTCTGATGAATTGAGCCGGCGGGCATGGTTCATGCCCTCGAAGAAGCGCGCCGCGCGCTGAAGCCGGGCGGCCAGCTGATCGACTTGCGACCGAGCGCGCGCAATCGTCGGGTGGAATTGGATCTGGGCGGCACGAGACTGCGCTTGGGAGAGATCGATTCGTCGCATACCTTTCCCGATCATGCGGCCGCGGACGAAGCGCTGCGGCAGGCTTGCGCCGAGGGGCGGCTGCGCGCGGAGCATCAGGCGCGCTTTGAACTCACGACCGACATGGACTCCGCCGCCGACTTTCGCGAATTCGCCGCGAGCCTGCGCCGCAGCATCGTGCCCGACTGGCTGCTGGAGCGGGTCGCGAGCGTGACGGCTGATCTGGCGGACGATTGCCTGATCCGCGCCCGCCGCGAAATGGTGATCGCGCGATTCCGGCGGCTGTAATTGGGATGGGAACTCATGAGCCAGTCGCCGTCCGCCATAACGCGAACTGTAGGGGGCGAATCCACCAGGTCGCCCGCCACGAGACGAATCGAAAACAAGGAGATCAACCATGTTCAAACCCCTGCTGGCGCTGTTGACTTTGCTGATGGCGGCGGGCCCGCTGATGACGCGCGCTGATGACGTCCCGACTGTCGCTATTCTGCGCTTTGGATCCTTCTTCTCGTTCACTTACGTCGAAAACGCCATCGTGGACACCCTGCTCTCCACCGGTCTCTTGACGGAAGCCGAGCACGCCATCGCGCAGGCCGGCGACAACCTTGAAGGCGAGCGAATCAACATTTACTGGGGCGACGCCAATTTCGACTTCGCCGCCGCCAACGTCATCGTCGAGCAGGCGCTTGACCGCGGGGTGGACGCGCTGATTGCGATCTCGACGCCGACGGCGCAAGCGGCGCTGAACGTCACCGCCGACATGGACGACCCGCCGGCCCTGTTCTTCACCTCGGTGTACAACCCCTACGACGCTGGTCTGGCGCAAGCCACCTGCCTCAAGCCCGCGCACGTCACCGGCATCGAATCGTGGACGGCGTATGAAGACATTGTGCCGCTGCTGCTGCTGCAGAACCCGGACATGACGACCATTGGCACGCTCTACAGCGCGTCCGAAGCGAGCGGCTGGGTGGGCGCCGAGCGCATCGCCGAAGTGGGCGCGGAGCTGGGTTTGTCGGTCAAGACGGCGGCGGTCACGGGCATCGCCGATCTGCCGCTGGCGACCGAGGGCTTGATCGAAAAAGGCGTGGAAGCCATTCTTATTCCCGCCGATCTCGTCACCTTGAGCGGCTTGCCGACGATCATGCAGATCGCGATAGAGAACAGCATTCCCGTCTTCCATTCAACCGCGAACACGATCAATCTGGGCGCGACAGTCAGCGCCGGCGCCTCGGAGAATACGCTGCAGGGCAATATCATCGGCGCCATGCTGGCGGGTTATCTCAGCGGCGAGCTGGATATCGCGACCACCGGCATCGCCCTCATTGACAACTTGAGCGTCGGCGTGAACCTGGATATGGCCGAGATGCAGGGCATCGAGATCTCCGAGTCGCTGTTCGCGCGCGCCGACATGCTGCTGCAAGATGGCACGCTCTCCGGGCGGCGCATCGTGCAGGTGCTCGAGAGCTGGGGCTTGGACGACGAGATGATCGCCCGCGTGCTCGAAGCGGTGTCGCAAGCGCAATTGGGTGGCGGGCAGATCGAAGCCGACCTGCCACCAGAAATCGCCGACATGATTAGCCAGGCGATCGCGGCGCAATCGCAAACCGACGATATCGCGGCCATGCTGGCCAGCCTGCATTGCAGTCCCGAGCTGATCGCCGAGCAGCAGGCGGCATTGGACGCGGCGGGGGGCTAACCACGACGGCGTCTGCGGGGGCGATGCGCCATAAGAGCCGTCTGCGGCGGTTGAGCCAATTCCCAGCCGGCGCGGCCTCACGCCTTTTGCAAGCGACCACACCCGCCATACCTCCAGGACCTTGATCAAGGGCGGTGAAGAGCAGCCGCCCTTTCTTGTTGCCTCGCCACAAATGCATTATTATTTGAGTAATATCAACTAGCAATGGAGTGCCGCCATGACAAGGAGTCTTGTACTGTTCACGCTGGCTTTGCTTTTGGCTTTGCCCCTTTTCCCCGCGTCGTTCGCGGACGACGACCCGCCAACCATCGCCGTTCTGCGCTTCGGTCCTTTGCTTACCGGCAGCTTGACCGAAGACGGCTTGCTTGGGCGGCTGCATGGCGCCGGCTACCTGAGTGACGAGGAATTCTTCCTCGCCCGAAACCGTCAGGATGTCATGGGCGAATCGCTCAACCTGCACTGGGGCGATGCCGATTACAATTTCGCCAATGTCGCGCTTATCATCGAGAGCGCGCTGGACAAGAGCCCGGATCTGCTTGTGACCTTTTCCAGCCCGATGACCCTGGCAGCCATCAACGCCACGGCGGACCTGGATGACCCGCCAGCCATCATCTTCAGCCATGTCTACAACCCCTTTGAATCGGGGGTGGCGCAGACCTCCTGCGTCAAACCAAGCCATGTGACGGGCTTGGCGAAAGACACGCCCTACAGCGATGTGGTGGAACTGCTGATGCTTTATGACAACGCCTTGGAAACGATTGGCGTTCTGTACAGCGCATCCGAGCCTGCGGGCGTTTATGGCGCAGAAGAAATCGAAACGATAGCATCGGCGATGGGATTGCATGTTGAGTTGGCCGCGGTCGTCGGCTTGGCTGATGTGACTGTGGCGGCGGAAGGCTTGATAGCCAAAGGCGCGGAAGCCATTGTCAGCCCAGCCGACCTGATCACGACGCGAGGTTTGCCCGCTTTGCAGACCGTCGCCACGGAAAACGAGGTGCCGCTTTTCCATTCCAACTTCGGCGCAATCACCTTGGGCGCGACGATTAGCGCTGGCGCCTCCCAAAACACCCTTGAAGGCAGGGTCTTGGGTACGCTCGTCGAGCAATATCTCAATGGTTCCTTGGATGTCGCCGGCACAGGCATTGGCGTCTTTGAAGAGTTGACGGTGGGCTTAAACGCCGATGCCGCGGAATCCCAAGGCGTCGCCATCTCGGAATCGCTTTTGGAGCGGGTAGATATCACAATCGCCAACGACACCGCTTCGGAATCGGGCTTTATCGCCTTCCTGGCTGATATGGGCGCCGACGACGCAGCCGCCAAAGCGATGATTGGGCATTTCGTCAAGATATCGGCGACTGGCGATCGCTTGGAGATCGCGCCGGAGGTCGTCTTGATGATTCAAATGTTGGAAGGCGCCCCCAATGTACTCGCTGCCAACGAAGCCTTTGTCGAAAGCCTGCATTGCACGGACGAAATGATCGCCGAGCAGCAGGCGGCGCTGGACGCGGGCGGCGGATAAACGCGCCAAATGCGGGCAATTCACAGAAGCGCCCCTACACGGGTCCACACATTCTTTCGAAGGGGCGAGCCGGTGGCTCGTCCCGACCCGTTATCCTGCGCGGGCGACCCGTTGGGCAGCCCCTACTCCCGCGTCTGGCGGCACGAGATTTTGGGATTATCAGCGGAATTTGTTACACTGCTAGCTGTGGCTAAATGCCCGCTGCTTCCCTTGTCGATTGTGAAACTCTGGAGGATACCATGTTCCGCAGAACCCTCATTTTTCTGCTGGCGCTGGCGCTGGTCGCCATCTTGATCGCGCCGGCCTTGGCGCAGGACGAAGTCGTGTTTGGCGTCGTGCTGGTTGGTCCGAACGATGACCGCGGCTGGAGCACCTCGCACCACGAAGCCGGCGAGTATGTCGTCGCCAATATGCCCGGCGCGACCATGCTCGAATTCGAAAGCCTCAACCCGGCCGATTCACCCGAAACCACGCTGATGGATGTGGTCGAGCTGATGGTGGACGAGGGCGCGTCGGTCATCTTCACGACCTCGGACAGCTTTGAAGAGGACACCAATGTCGTCGCCGCCGCCTTCCCCGACGTCGCCTTCGTCAACATCACCGGCAGCAACGCCATTCAGTCCAGCGCCGTCGTCGAGGGCGATCACGCGATCATGCACGAATTGCCCGAGCTGCCGCCCGCTAATGTCGGCAATTTCAACGTCTACATGGAGCTGCCGCGGATGCTGGCCGGCTGCGCCGCCGCCTTGACCAGCGAGAGCGGGCAGATCGGTTATCTTGGCGCGCTGATCAACCCCGAGACGCGCCGTCTGGCCGCCTCGAGCTATCTGGGCGCCCGTTACTGCGCCGAGAATTATCGCGATGGCATGATGGCCGACGACATCAGCTTCGAGGTGACCTGGATCGGCTTCTGGTTCCATATTCCGGGCGTGACGCTCGACCCGACCGAGGTAGCGCAGGGCTTCCTCGACGGCGGCGCGGACGTCATCATCTCCGGCATTGACACCACCGAGGCGATCACGGTCTCCGGGCAGTACACGGCCGAAGGCGATACCAGCTACGGCGTGCCCTATGGCAACGTCAACGGCTGCTCGGAAGCGCCCGAAGCCTGCATCGGCGCGGCTTATTACAATTGGGGCCCCGCCTATCTCAGCGTGGTCGAGCGCGTCGTCGCCGGCGAATGGGCGCAGGAATGGCTCTGGCTGGAGCCGAAGTGGGACGAAATCAACGACGACGGCATCTACACCGACAGCGACGCCAGCGTCGCCGGCTTCGTCTTTGGCGATGCCCTGAGCATGGAAACGGTGGAGACGCTGAAGGCTTTCGCGCAGGAGATCCACGACTTCCAGACCGATCCCATGTACGCCGGCGAGATGTTCTTGTGGTCGGGCCCGCTGAACCTGCAGGACGGCTCGCAGCTGGCCGGCGACATGGAACCGGTCAGCCTGCTGGATATCTGGTTCCTCCCGCAGCTGCTGGAGGGCATGACCGGCGCGAGCGAGTAGACGCTTGCCACGCCAATATTTCGATTTGTAGGGGCGGCTCTCGAGTCGCCCTTGCTTGGCCTTCGCAGGGGCTAGTCGGTGGCTCGCCCGGCGCATCGCGCATGATAGTGCCGACTGAGCATCCATGTGCTGACGGATGGGGTTGTGGTACAATAGCGTGCATAAGAATTGGACCAGGAAGTCAAATGGCAAGCGAAACCATCGCAAAATCTCAACCGGAATTGGCAATGCGCGTCACAGCAATCGAGGCGGCCAGAGACGCCGAACGCCCACACATGGCTTCGAAGGCGGAGATTATTGCGATGGAAGCCAAACTCATTCGCTGGATCGTGGGCACGGGAATCGCGCTCTTTGCGGCGCTTGTTGCAGTCGCCGCGCCCAGCGTTCTGTACATCATCAGCCGATTGCCCTAAGCTTAATCCAGAATCCCAACCCAACTGGTCAATCGCGATGAGCGGCATGCTCATTGCTGTCCTCGTGAGTTTGGCGTGGTCGTGTCTTGCTGTGGGGCAGGGCGCGCCCGGCCTGCTGCCGACCGAGACGCGAATCGGAACCCAGCCCGACGGATTCGGTGGCGAGACGCCCATAGTCACGGGCCAGGTCTTCAATCACGGCGCGGAAGCCTACCGCAACGTCAACATCGTCGTCGAAGCCTATGACGCGGACGGCAGCCTGATCGGCGAGGGCTTCGGCTTCCTGGTCGACGCCTGTGGCACGGCGCTGCTCGATCATGCCCTGCGGCCAGGCTCGCTCCAGGCTTTCAGCGCGACCTACGAATTATACGACGAGGCCGAAGCGGCGAAGGTCGTCTTGACCGTCGATGGCTTGGCGGAAGCGCCTGACTGGCCGCCCGAGATCGACGCGACGGCCGCCACCCGGATCACGCGGGGCGAGGTCGTCATGCTCGAATGGCTGGACGACACGACGCTGATTTACGGCCTCGGCTGCGATGGCGACGTCTTCACCCAGCTGGACTGGTGGCGCTACGACCTGGAAAACCACGCCTTGACCGAAACAGAGCATCCGGCGGCGACCCGGGTGACCGCCGAGATGATCGAACGCAGCGGCGCCGACCTGATCACGCAATCGGGCGAGCGCAACCCGGCGCTCTTCCACCGCTCGCATATGACCTTCCCGCCCGGGGCGCGGCGCATCGTCTATCAGAACGATCTGCACACGATTTTCTCGGCCGAGCCGGACGGCAGCTTTAAGCGGCTGATCCATGACATGCTGCATCGGCACAGCCTGCGCGGCTTCAACTGGGCGCGGCAGCCGGGCATTTTCCTCGCCTATTATTTTGGCGCTTATGGCGAAAGCGTTCGATATTTCACCGCCGGCGTGGATGGCAGGATGCTGATGGGGCGCCTGGACGCGCTTGAGCCCTCGCTGATCACGCCCGGACCAGCCGATGACGGGCTGGCGGCTGTCGTGGGCTGGCGGCGCGGCGATGTCGGCGGTTATTACCTCAATTACGCTTTTGGCGCGGCGGAGCTGCTATTTGAGGCGGAGCTGCCGGGCAACAATTGGCCCGCCCCGATCGTGGCTGGCGACCTGGTGTACGTGATTCGTCCGATTGCGGGCATCGCGGCCCTGCAATGTTTCAATCGGCGGACGCGCGCGTTGACAACCGTGACGGCGCTGCCACTGCATTTGACGCGGGAGGCGCGCGCCTGGAGCTGGCTCTCGCCGGGCGGGGACGCGCTGGCGCTGGCGATGAACGGGACGGAGGGCGGGCTCTGGCTGGTGGATGTGGCTGGGGGCTGCGCATAGCGGTAAACTGATGGCACCCTCGGGAATGCGCATAGATTCGAATCCGACAGCCGGCGGTGAAGGCAGCGCATGAGCGGCATCAATACATTGGAAGACTTGGCGCAATGCCACGAGCAAATCCTGGCGCTGGCCAAACAGAATAACGCGCAGGGCATCGCTGTGTTTGGCTCATTGGCGCGTGGCGAAATGCGCGCCGACAGCGACATTGATTTTCTGGTCGATTTTTCCGCGAATTACGCCTTGCGCGATCATCTGCGCTTGACTGTTGACCTTCGCGAACTGCTGGGACAGCGCGTCGATGTGGCGGCAAGGCATCAACTGCGAGAGGAATTCGCCCCCAATATCCTGGCTGAAGCGCAGCCTTTGGGCGCGCCGAAACTCGCAGGCGACCAGCCAATGAAGCGAAACCAGATTGTGTACTGCAAAGACATTCTCGACCGCATCGGACGTATCGAAGAGTATACTAAGGGTGGTTACGACGAGTTTCGGCAATCAACCTTGATCCAGGATGCCCTAGAACGCGCGTTCCTGGTCATTGGCCAAGCGGTGAAGCGGCTCGACCCCGCGCTCAAGGATCGCCATCCGCAGATCCCCTGGCGGAGCCTGTCGGGTTTCCGCGATATGCTGGCGCATCAGTATGATCGCATTCGCCACGAGGCGGTGTAGGTGTACATCACCGAGAACCTGCCCCAGCTGAAGTCGGCTATGCTGGCTATGCGAGCGCGCCTGGACGAGGAAGAAAAAACCGCGCGCCGCCCTCGTCGAAAACTGTAGACACACGCGCCGCAATGCGACCTCCCACGCAAAAGAATTCTCGTTGGTTAAGGGCGAGTCACCGCCTCGCCCCGCCTACAGCCCTCCCTGATGATTCGGTCAGAGGCCGGGGTGGGGTTGGCAGCCGAGGAGGGCGAGACAAGTCTCGCCCCTACAGACCGTCTTCCAGGTGAATAGCTGTAGGGGCGTTATGCTGTAACGCCCGTTGACAACACCGGCGAATAAAACAGGGACTGCCTATCAGGTCGCCCGTCGTCATCCGACCATCGCGGGCAGATTTCAACCCATCCCCCGGCCGCCCTCGTCGAGAACTGTAGGGGCTACCTATCAGGTCGCCCGTCGATATTCGCGCTTTGCGGGCGACATGGTATGTCGCCCCTACAAGGCGTATGATTCGGCGGTTTCGCGTTCCAAGCGCAATTCCTCCAGGAGCTCTTCAAAGGGCCGTGTCTCGCCGCGCGCCGCCTGCTGGAAGCTCCGCTCAAGGCTCGCCAGCAATTCTTTCTGCTCCGGCGTCAACTCCGCTGCTTCCTCAACCGTCTCGTCTGGCTCGTCTGTGACCACCGCGCTCTTGCCTGGCTCGTTCATCGGCTTTGCTCCCTACCATTGCTCCCGCATATCCTATATCATTGCGGCGAAAATCGTCAAGCTATCGCAGCGGGCAAGGAAGGCAGCCCCATGGTCGAACTGGTATGGGACGGCAAATACGACAAAGACGGCAAACGCGCCGCGCCCCTGCGGGTGAGCCTGCCCTTCCAGACGGTCGAGACGGTCAATGAAGACCCGACCGAGCGCCGCCGCCAGCTGGAGCTCTTCGCCGCCGGCCGCGAATCCGACTGGCGCAATCGGCTGATCTGGGGCGACAAGAAATATGTGCTTCCATCGCTGTTGCCGGAGTTCGCGGGGAAGGTGGACTTGATTTATATTGACCCGCCTTTCGCGACGGGGCAGGATTTTTCCTTTCAGGCACAGGTTGGGGACGAGCGCTTCACCAAAGAGCCGAGTATTATAGAGCAAAAAGCCTATCGAGATACATGGGGCGGGAAACGAGGGGGGGGGCTAATGGCTTGGACGCCTACCTCGCGTGGTTCTCTGCGACAGCCGAATTCTTGCATGAGTTGCTGAGCGAGACGGGTAGTTTGTATGTGCATTTAGATCAAACAGTTTCTCACTACGCAAAAACACTTCTTGACAACGTATTCGGTTATAACAATTCGAGAAACGAAATAATATGGTGTTATCCACCAAAGGGCAGGGGGCCGAAGTATTCATATCACCATAAGCACGATTCATTAATGTTTTACGGCAAATCCGCATATGGTGTTTTTAATCGTCCTCATACAGAATTGAACAATAGGCAAAAAGCTAAGTTCTCCTTCAAAGATGAAGACGGTAGACAGTACAAGGAATTTAAGGGAAGACGCACCTATTTGGATGAAAGCCTTGGTAGACCAGTCCCCGATTGGTGGACGGACATTGGTCAGACAGGTCAATCCCGCATTGAGTTTCTGAACTACCCCACCCAAAAACCAGAAGCCCTCCTCGAGCGCATCATCCGCGCCTCATCCAACGAAGGCGACCTCGTCCTCGATTGCTTCTGCGGGTCCGGTACCACCGCCGCCGTCGCCGAGAAGCTGAAGCGCCGCTGGATCGCCTGCGACCTCGGGCGCTTCGCCATTCATACGACCCGCAAACGCCTGCTGGGCATAGACAATCTGCGCCCCTTCATCGTGCAGAACCTGGGCAAGTACGAGCGCCAGGTCTGGCAGAAAGCCGAGTTCGGCGACGAAGCCGCCCACCAGACGCGCAGCTATCGCAAGTTCATCCTCGATTTGTATCACGCCGAGATGGTCGAGGGTTACAGCTGGCTGCACGGGCGAAAAGGCGGGCGCATGGTGCATGTCGGCTCGGTCGACAGCCCGGTCGCGGTCGGCGATGTTCGCAGCATCGCGCTGGAATTCCGGCGGGCGATCGGCGGCGGCAAGAATGCGCCAACGATGGCGGGCGTCGATATTCTGGGTTGGGATTTCGCCTTGGATACGAACGATACCGCCAAGCAATACGCGGCGGAAGCCGGTTTGAAAGTACGCTTTCTGCGCATCCCGCGCGAGGTATTGGAAAAGAAGGCGGTCGATCAAGGCGATATCCGCTTCTTTGAACTGGCGGCGCTGTCGGTGGCTCATCGCTGCGCCCGGCGCGAGCTCAGCATCGAGCTGACCGACTTCATGATCCCGCCCGATGATGTGCCCGACGATGTGCAAAAGGCGGTGCGCCATTGGTCGGACTGGATCGATTACTGGGCGGTCGATTTTAACTACCGCGATGACACGTTTCACAATCAATGGCAGACCTATCGCACGCGCAAGGATCGGACGCTTCTGCTGCGCGCCAATTACACTTACGAGGCGCCGGGCGACTATGTCGTGCTGGTGAAAGCCATCGACATCCTGGGCAACGACACAACCAAGACGCTGAATGTGACGGTGGTGTAGACGGAAATCCGACCCTCTTGATTTCCTACCCCACCCCCGGCCCCTCCCCAAAGCATTAGGGAGGGGAGTCTTGGTCGTCAAATGAGCGGATTCAGCACTAAGGCGCAGCCTCCCCCCATTGCGATGGGGGGACCGAGGGGGGTAGGTTATGGGGCCGCGCCGGGGAGGGGCAAAATGGCGCGACAGAAATACAATCCGGCGCAGATGAGCTACCTGGAAGATCACGGTCCGACGGCGCCGGCTGTCCCCGCGATCAGCTATGCGGTGGCGGAATGGCGCGAAGACAACTATAGCGGCGCCACCGAGACCTCGCGCGAATTGCTGAATTACTGGTTTCACAGCGATCATCGGCTGCGCACAGGCGATCCTTTTCAATATTACGCCGCCCAGCAAAAAGCCATCGAGAGCCTGATTTATGTCTACGAGGTCGCCAAAACGCGCGATCTCTATTCGCTCTATCAGCGCTTCATTCCGGCCGAATTGAAGTCGGAAATTCGCCTGCCGGCTTATGACCTCTTCGCCCGTTACTGCGTCAAGATGGCGACCGGCAGCGGCAAAACCAAGGTCATGGCGCTGGCGATCGCTTGGCAATATTTCAACGCCGTGCTGGAAAACAGCGCTGATTACGCCAGAACCTTCCTCGTCATCGCGCCGAATATCATCGTCTTCGAGCGGCTGCGAGGCGATTTCGCTGGCGGGCGCATCTTCCAAAACGACCCGATCATCCCCAAGCAATTCCAGATTTATTGGGAGATGCAGTCGTATATGCGCGGCGACGCCGAACGCGCCTCATCGGAAGGCGCCTTGTACTTGACCAATATCCAGCAGCTATATGAACGCGACGAGCGCAAAAACGATGACGAGCCAAGCGTCATGACGGCGATGCTGGGCGCGAAGCCGCCGGCCAAGCTGGACGACGCCGACGACTTCCGCGAGCGCATTATCGAGCGTAGTGGCTCGCCCCTGCTCGTCCTGAATGACGAAGCCCATCACACCCACGACCCGAAGAGCGCCTGGAACGAGACGATACGGGCGCTGCACGCCGGGCATCCGCAGGGGCTGGCGGCGCAGCTGGATTTCTCGGCGACGCCGCGCTACAGCAAGGGCGCGCTCTTCGAATGGACGATCAGCGATTATCCGCTGAAGCAGGCGATCCGCGACAATATCGTCAAGCGGCCGGTCAAAGGCGAGACCGACATCGGCGAGATGCCCAGCGATGACGCCGTCATCAAATACGAGCCCTTCATCATCGCCGGGATCGAGCGCTGGCGCGAATATCGCGAACAGCTGGCGCCGATGAAGAAGAAGCCGCTGCTCTTCATCATGCTGAACAAGACCAAAGAAGCCGATGCCATCGGCGATTATCTGCGCGTGAAACATCCAGCCGAATTCGGCGGCGAGAAGACCCTGATCATCCACACCAATCAGCGAGGCGATATTGCCAAGCGCGACCTGGACCTGGCGCGCAAGGCGGCGAAAGAAGTTGATCTCGAGGACAGCGGCATCAACGCCATCGTCAGCGTCTTGATGCTGCGCGAAGGCTGGGATGTGCAGAATGTAACCGTGATTGTCGGCTTGCGCCCCTACACCGCCAAAGCCAATATATTGCCCGAGCAGACAATCGGCCGCGGCTTGCGCTTGATGTTCCGCGACTCAAGAACGCCCTTTCAAGAGCGCGTCGACATCATCGGCAACCGCGCCTTCATCGATTTTGTCGAGCAGCTGGAAGCCGAAGAAGACTTTCAGATGGATACCTGGCGCGTTGGCGAAGACCGGCTGCAAATCACGGTCATTGAGCCCCTGGCGGAAAAAGCCGAGTACGATATCACGCTGCCGACGCTCAGCCCGATCCTGGCGCGGACGACCAGCCTGCGAGACGACATCGAAGCGCTTGATGTCACCCGCCTGTACCGCGGCGAGCCGCTGCCCATCGCGGCCAGCGAAGACCTGGAGCGCAGCTTCCAGTACGAAGGGCGGGATCTGCTCACCGCCGAAAAGTTATTCGAGCGTGTTTACGCCATCCCGACGCCGCAGACATCGCAGGAGGTGGTGGCGTATTATGCGAACTTCATCGCCAAAACCTTGAGACTGCCAAGCCAGTTCGCCTCTCTCGCGCCAAAAGTCCGCGACTTTCTGAAGTTCCAGGCTTTCGGCCGCGAAGTGGATTTGGACAGCCCGGAGGTCCTCCAGGCGATCAGCGGGCGGCTGCATCAGATGGTGACGATGAAAGCGTTTGTGGACGCGCTGCGAGACAAGCTGGCGCAGCCGCAAGAACCGGCGCTGGAGGGCGGGGGCCGCCGCTTGTCCGCCACCGAGCCATTCCCTTGGTCCAATCAGGCGCCGGCTTGCCGCAAGACCGTCTTCAACCGGGTCGCATGTGATAACGATTTCGAAGTCGCCTTTGCGCGCTTTCTCGATGCGGCGAAGGATGTCACCCGCTTTGGCAAGCTGCCGCTTCGGTTTGGCTTTTCAATTCCTTACGCCGATACGCGCGGCAACCTGCGCCACTATTATCCCGATTTCATCGTCGTGGATGATCAACGTGTTTCTTATCTGGTGGAGACAAAAGGGCGTGAAGACATCGACGTGGCAAATAAGGACAGTGCGGCGATAATCTGGGCGAAACACGCGACCGCGCTCACCGGCGCTGAATGGCGTTATGTCAAGGTAACGCAAGCCGATTTTGAAGCGCTGGCGCCGATCGCCTTCGGGGATTGCGTTCCATTTGCCTGAGCGCGCAGGCATTGGCACGGGACAGGGGCAAAACCGATGAAAAAACAGTACGACGCCATCGTCATCGGCCTCGGCGGCATGGGCAGCGCGACCCTCTACCAGCTGGCGCGGCGCGGACTCTCGGTCCTCGGCCTCGACCAGTTCGCGATCCCGCACAATCGCGGCTCCTCCCACGGCTTGACGCGCATCATCCGCCTCGCCTATTACGAAGACCTGTCGTATGTGCCTCTGCTGCGGCGCGCCTACGAGCTTTGGGCGGAAATCGAAAAGGAATGCGGTGAGCGGCTCTTCTTCCAGACCGGCAGCATCGATATGGGTCCTGAAGAGGGTCAGGTCTTCCGCGGCAGCCTGAAAAGCTGCATCGAGAACGACTTCGACCACGCCGTCCTCAACAGCCGAGAGCTAAACAAGCGTTTCCCTGGCTATCAGATGCCAGCCGAGACGATGGCGGTTTTTCAGCCCCAGGGCGGCTTGCTGCTGCCCGAGCGCTGCATCGCGTCTTACGCGGCGCTGGCAATATCGCATGGAGCGGCGATCCATACGGGCGAGCGCGCGCTTGGCTGGGACGTCCGGCCCGACGAGCGCGTGACTGTGCGCACGGACGCGGACGAATATATCGCCGAGAAGCTGGTGATCTGCGGCGGCGCCTGGGCCTCCAAGCTGGCGCCCGAATTGGCTGGCGTCGCCGTCCCGGAGCGGCAGGCGCTAATCTGGCTCGCGCCGAAACGCCCGGAATGGTTTCAGCTGGATAGCTTCCCGGTGTGGAACGCGCAAGTCGAGGAAGGGCGCTATTATGGGCTGCCCGAATACAATCCGAGCGGGGCGACGCCGGGCATGAAGCTGGGGCGTTATCATCATTTGAACGAAACCTGCGATCCCGATACGGTCGACCGGGCGGTCCATGCCAAAGACGAGACGCTCCTGCGCGCCTTCGCCGAACGCTACTTCCCCGAGGGCGCCGGCAGAACGGCCGACATGGTCGTCTGCATGTTCACCAATACGCCCGATGAGCATTTTCTGCTGGATACGCTGCCGGGCGCGCCCCAGGTGTCGCTGGCGGCCGGCTTCAGCGGGCACGGCTTCAAGATGGCGAGCGTCATCGGCGAGGTGATGGCCGATCTGGCGCAGAAGGGCGAGACGCGCCACGACATCGCGCTGCACCGGCTCTCGCGTTTTCAAGCGCAACCGGCATGAAAATTGAGGATTCCGACGTGACAACTCTGCAAAACAAGCAGATATCTCAGTAAGCGCAAGCAAATAATTGGAACCAAGGTCTCAACAGCAAAATCGAAAAACCTTCAGATGCGTGTAGACATACGCGCCGCAAAGCGACCGCCCACGCAAAACAATTCGCGTTGGTTAAGGGCGAGTCACCGCCTCGCCCCTACAGATTGACATCAAATGACAAAGCTGTAGGGACCTTATGCTGTAACGCCCGCCAGCGAAATCAACCGCGCCAGGGCGACCCATTGGCTCGCCCCTTCTGGAGAATCCGTTGTGGCGAATAAAATAGGGGCGAGCAGGTGGCTCGTCCCGCGTATGCCAAAATTCTGGTTAGTTTTCGCACAACTCTATTGGAACTACTTCTGTAAGCGCAAGCAAGTCATGCGACAAAAAGACAACTACAGAGAGCGCAGAGGACGCAGAGGCATAGAGAAAGACCCTTGCTATTCTCTCGGCGCACTCTCTTAAACTCGGTGTATTCGGTGGTAAACTTTTGAATTACTTTCTCGGTTTTACTTCTGTGCCCTCGGTGGTGAAACAAACATGAAAACTATCGGACTGATCGGCGGGCTGAGCTGGGAATCCAGTGTTGAGTATTATCGCATCATCAACCAGGCGGCGCAGAAGCGGCTGGGCGGCGTCCATTCGGCGCCATGCCTGATGTACTCCTTTGATTTCGGCGAGATCGAAGCCTTGCAGGCGGCGGACGACTGGCAAACGGCGAGCGAGCGCATGATCGAGGCGGCGCGCCGGCTGGAGCTGGCGGGCGCCCATTGCATCGTCATCTGCAGCAACACCATGCACCTGATGGCGGACGCGGTCGAAGCCGCGATAAGGATTCCGCTTATCCACATCGCCGACGCGACGGCTGAGCCGATTCTCGCCAGCGGCGCGCGCGCAGTCGGTCTGCTGGGCACGCGCTTCACCATGGAGAAGGACTTTTACCGCGGACGCATAATCGAGCGCTTCGGCTTGGACGTGATCACGCCCGACGCGGCCGGACGGGCGATCGCGCACGACATCATTTACGAAGAGCTGGTTCGCGGGATTATTCGCGATGACTCCCGCCGATCTTTTCAGCGGGTGATCGACGCGCTCGAGGCCCGCGGCGCCGAAGCGGTCATTCTGGGCTGCACCGAGATCGGCCTCCTGATCAAGCCGGAAGACAGCAGCCTGCCCTGCTTCGATACAACCGCGCTGCATGCCCTGGCGGCGGTGGATTGGGCGCTGCGAGAATGAGGGCGACGGCGGGAGGGCGAGACAACTCTCGCCCCTACACAATCGCGCGGCGGCGGGCGACCTGGTAGCTCGCCCCTACACAATCGCGCCAAGAATGCTAGCTGTAGGGGCGTTACGCTATAACGCCCGTTTTTGCGGCGGCGGCGGAAGGCAGGAGGGCGAGACAGTCTCGCCCCTACACGGTTGCGCTGCGGTGGCGGGCAGGCGGACGAAGGGGACGGTTTGAAATTTGCTCGCGCGCGTGTTAGGCTTTGCGGGCTTGCGACAGCGAAGAAGGCTATGGATCGGCTGATTGCGCGGGATATGGTGGCGAACCCTGAAATTGACCGAGGCGAGAAGATGGCGAATGACAAGCAGCAAACGCATGAACTGAAAGTTTCGGCGGCAAAACCTGATGACGCGAACTCGCGGATTACGCTGCCAAAACTGGTCGATATTCAATTCATGGATGAAGCCGACCCCGCGCTGACGCAGCCGATGGCGGGTTACAATCCGCGTTACAAAAACATCGTCGATTACATCATCGGCGTCACCCACGAGATCTGGGAAGAGCATGGCATCGGCAAGCTCTACGACTATTACGCCAACACGGTCAAGATGCACACGGCGGCCGGATTGAAGTACGGGCGCGAAGCCGTCATCGCCGCCACTATCGAATCGCAAGCGTCCTTCCCCGATCGGCGGCTCTTTGGCGAAGAAGTGATCTGGACCGGCAACAATATCGACGGCTTTTATACATCGCATCGGCTGCGGCACGAGGGCACGAATCGCGGCTGGTCGCCTTACGGGCCGCCCACGGGCAAGCGCGTCAGTTATCGCGCCATCGCCGATTGCGTCTGCGTCCGCGATATGATGGTCGAAGAATGGATCTCGCGCGACGAGCTCACGCTGGTGATGCAGCTCGGCTTGGACCCGGTCAAGACCGCCAAAGAAATGGTCGCAAAAGAAAAGGACAGCGACATGGGGCTGCGCATCGCCGGCGATATCGACCACCGCGTCGGGCAGCTGCCGCCGGAACCCTGGCCCGAAGCGCAATCCGATGGCTTTGATCCCGAAGACTTCGTCGGGCGCATGATGCACGAAATCTGGAATTGGAAGCTGCTGAACAAGGCGCGCGATTATTATCACGAGAATTTCGTCTTTGACGGGCCCTCCGGGCGCTCGATGAAGGGCATCGGCGATTTTCAGACATACGCCCTGTCGCTGCTCTCGCCATTCCCCGACCTGTCGATTCAGTTTGATCACTTCTGTCATGTCGGCGATGAACGCGCGGGCTATCGCGTGGCGACGCGCTGGACGATGGCTGGCACGCATACGGGCTACGGCATGTATGGCGAGCCGACGGGCAATCCCATCCGCATCATGGGCTTCAGCCACCATGTGATCACGGAGGGCCGCATCGCGAGCGAAAGCACCATCTTTGACGAATTCGTCCTGCTAAAGCAGCTCTTCGCCTGAGCCGCCCGCCGACCCGCGAATGCTGTAGGGGCGAGCCACCGTGTCGCCCGCCCGATTATCAAAGTGTAGGGGCGAGCCACCGGGTCGCCCACCCGATCAAGATATGGAGGCGCCAAACTTATCTCGCCCTCGCATTTTACCAAGACGCGACTTCATGTCATCCAAAACCGACAAATACTTCACCTCATCTTTCCAATTCAGCCCAATTGACCAGGCGCGGAATATCGCCAACAAGCGCCGCGTCATGACGATCATGGGCGCGCTGAGCGAGGGACCGCTGGAGCAGCTGACCGTAGCCGCCCGCGATGGACTCGCCGCGGACATCGCCTTGAACGCGACGCACCCGATCAACGCGCTGCGCGGCATCGACGCCGGCTTGGAGCGGCTGTGGCGGCCCCTGCGGAAAGCGCTGCCGGATATGGAGCGGCGCGAGGATTTTGTGGCGGGCGGGCGGTATCGCGCTGCCGAATGGGTCGCCTGCAAGGGGCATTATTTGGGCAACTTCGCGGATGATCTGCTGGGCATCCCGGCCACCCGCGGCGTCGTGCATCTGCGCTTCTGCGAGGGGCACGAACTGCGCGGCGGCAAGATCGTCAAGAGCTACATCTTCCTCGACTTTCTCGATCTCATGCGGCAGGCCGGTTATTTTCCGCTGGCGCCGAGCCTTGGCGCCGAGATCCGCTGGATGCCGCCGCGGACCCTCGACGGCGTGATTCTGAGGCCGCAGGATGAAGCGCGCTCCCGGCGCACAATCGAGACCATCCTGAAGATGCACGAGGCGCTCGGCTATTACAGCGGGGCGCCGCCAACGCGCCAAGCCCTGGACGAGATGGAGCAGCGGAAGCATTGGCACAAGGATTTTATGTGGTATGGACCGGCCGGCATCGGCACGACGCGCGGCTTTCCAGGTTACGAAGATTATCATCAGATTCCCTTTCTGGTCGCCTTCCCCGACCGCGGCGGCTCGGCGCAGGGGCACTTCATCCGCATCGGCGATGGCTGTTACGCGGTCACCGGCGGCTGGGGTTATCTGCAGGCGACGCATACCGGCGGCGAGCTCTTTGGCGTCCCGCCGACCGGCAAGCGCGTCAAGATGCGGGTGATGGACTTTTATCGCTGCGATGACGAGACGATCGTCGAGAACTGGGTGCCCATCGACGTGCCGCATCTGCTGCTGCAAATGGGCGTCGACGTCTTCGGGCGGATGCGCCACCAATTCCGCCAGCAGGGGGCGATGAGCGCCAGCGACTGGCTGGTGAAGGATTGAACACTGGAAATCATACTGTAGGGGCGAGCCATTGGGTCGCCCGAAGGCGAATCTTTGCAAATGCGGGCGACATGATATGTCGCCCCTACACCGCATCAATTGCGTGGAAATCGTAGTGGCGAGACTTGTCTCGGCCGAAGGCGATTCTCTGCAACAGCGGGCGACATGACATGTCGCCCCTACACAGCTGCGTTTGCGTGGAAATCGTAGGGGCGAGACGTGTCTCGCCAGCCGGAGATAACATGACCGAATCGATTCACAACCAAAACAAAACGCGCATCGGCGACCTGCGTGCGGCGCTCTACGACATCGACCCCGCGGCGCTGCGCGGACAGCTGAGCGAGCTCTTCGCGCGCGATTGCCTGGTGCAGCTCGCCACTCCGTTCGAAACCCTGGACGGACCGGCGGGCCTCTATGAACAGGCATACGCGCCCCTGCTGGCCGCGGTTCCCGATCTCGAGCGGCGCGATTTCATCGTCATGGCGGGCGAGGCGAATGGCGGCGACTGGGTCGGCTGCTGCGGGCATTATATGGGCGTCTTCGAGAAACCCTGGCTCGATATCCCGCCGACGCGGCATCTGATGGCGATGCGCTACCACGAATTCTTCCGGCTCGAAGGGGGCATCATCGTCGAAATGCAGGCGCTCTGGGATATCCCGCAGGTGATGCTGCAAGCCGGCGCCTGGCCGCTGACGCCGAGCCTGGCGGTTGAATGGGTCGCGCCGGGCCCAGCCAGCGAAGACGGCGACATCACCGCGCCCTACGACGAGGCGAAGGCTCACGCGAGCGTGGACCTGGTGACGGCGATGCTAACGTCCTTGCAGCGCTCGCCGGAAGGCGTCGAGGCGATGGCGCTGGATCGATTCTGGCATTCAAAAATGATGTGGTACGGTCCCGCCGGCATCGGCTCCATGCGGCGGATTTCCGGCTTCCGCAACTGGCATCAGATTCCCTTCTTGAAGGCCATGCCCGACCGCAGCGTCTTCCGCGACAAGGGGCTGATCTTCGGCGATGGCGATTATGTCGGCTTCACCGGCTGGCCCGGCATGAGCATGACCATCAGCGGCGATGGCTGGCTGGGCATCGCGCCATCGAACCGGGCGGTCTCCATGCGCAGCCTGGATTTCTGGCGCTGCGAGAAGGGGCTGATCCGCGAGAACTGGGTGCTGATTGACCTGCTGCACATTTATGCGCAGATCGGCGTCGACCTCTTCGAGCGGATGCGCGAGCTGACCATCGCGCGGCATGGGCGGATGCAGGATTGACCCCCACCCTAAATCCCTCCCCCAAAATGAGGGCGGGACTTTCTTGCCACAGAGGAAATGAGGAAACACAGAGGGCGCAGAGAAAATCGTTCCTATTATCTCGGTGGTCTCGCTTAGGTTCGGTTTTCTCGGTGGTAAAACCTTGGATCGTATTCTTGAACTTGTTGAGATGGGCGATTTAAGAGACGCATCTATGCTGGTCTTGCCACGGGCGGGATGTCAGCGATCAGCGGATTATGCTGGTCGCGCCGAGACAAGGCAGGTGTCGCGACGCCCCAGTCGATGCCGTGCTGCGGATCGTCCCAGGCGATGCCAAATTCATCCGCGCCGCCATCGTAATAGTTGTTGACGATGTACATCAGCGTGCAATCGGTCAAAGCGGCGAAACCATGGGCGACGCCTTCGGGAATGAAGAGCCCCAGCAATCGGTCCTCGCCCATGTCGAGCGTGGCGGAGGCCAGCCAGGTCGGCGACGAGGCGCGCAGATCGACCAGCCCGACGCGGATCCGCCCGCGAAGCGCCAGCCAGTAATCGACTTGCTTGAAGTGATAATGCAAGCCGCGCAAGACGCCGGCGCTGCTGTCGCTGCGGTTGGATTGCAGGCGATCCCAGTCGACCTGCGGGAACCACTCTTTGCGGAAAGTCTCCATGAAGCGGCCGCGGTCATCGCCGAAGGCTTCCAGCGGCACGGTCATGACGCCGTGGATGGGCTCGAATGGCTTGGCGGGGGAGGGGGTCATGTCGGCTCCAATGGGCGACTCGGTGAGTAGCCCCTACAAGATATCGCATAGAACGCCATACGCGAACTCCAGCATCATCGCCTGATGCGCAATCTGCTCTTCGGTATCCAGCGAGCCGTGACCGGCGTCAAACCATTGGACTTCAATCGACTTGCCCAGCGCTCGCAGCCGCTTCTCATAGACCCGCATCTGACGCGCCGGACAGCGAGTGTCGTTCTCGCCTTGCAGCACCAGGATGGGCGCGGCGATGTCTTCGGCGTAAGTGATTGGCGACGACTTTCGATGGGCTTCGGGCTTCTCTTCCGGCGTGCCGCCGAAGATGCTGCGCTGATAGCCGCGAAGGGTCTCGGCTTGATCTTCATACATCAGCATCCAATCGGCGATAGCGACCACCGCCATGCCGCCGGCCCACAGCGCCGGCTTCTTTCCCAGCGATTGCAGCGTCAGGTAGCCGCCATACGAGACGCCGGTCTTGAGAATCGCCGCAGGCCTGGCGATGCCCTCGTCGATCAGCCAGGCGACGCCAGCCGCGACATCTTCCACCTCCAGATCCCCCAGATTGCCATCAATGGCGTGCTGGAAATCGTAACCGAAGGTGGTCGAACCGCGGTAATTCAGGCTGAAAAAGGCGAATCCATGATCGAGCCAGGCTTGGGCGGCGGGCATCCAGCGATTGGTCTGCACGGCTGTGGGACCACCATGCGTATGCACGATTGTCGGGAAAGGTCCATCGCCCGGCGGGGTCGCCAGCCAGGCTTGAATCGGCGTTCTGTCGCTGGAATGGTAGCTGACCGAGCGCCAGGTCGCGCTCTCGGGCGGCTCCGCGCCGAGGTCGATGACATTGCGCAGGACGCGGCCGCTCTCGCCATCCAATTCGAGCAGGCGGGGCGGCGCGGACGAATCCTCGAAGTGAATCTGTATCGTCCCGTCGGGCTGGAAACCGCTGCCCGGGCTGGGCACGCCGGCCGGCAGATCGAGGCGGCGCACGCGATCGTCGGCGATGTCGTACGCATAGAGCGCGTGTTCCGCTTCGTCGATCTGATGCAGGAGCAGGCGCGCGCCATCGGGCGACCAGTGCCAGACGGTCACATCGCCGCGGAATTGCGCCGACTGAATGTCGTGGCGTTCCTTGGTCTGCGGATTCCAAATCAAGGGTCGGTAGTAGCCGCCAACGTTGGATGAAGCGGCGAAACGCATATCGCCCGGCAGCGGGGAAAAGCCGCCAGGTTCGATGCCCGTGCCCGCGCCATCCCAGCATTCCGCGATCAATTCGCCGCTGACGCAATCCCAGGCTTCCAGCGCGAAGGCGAAAACAGCCGTCTTCTCGGTCGAGGCGATGACGGCGATCTCGGCATCCTGCGATAGATAGGGACCGAAGGATAGGGCTTGCGTCGTCCGCGAGAAGATTGGCGACCGCAGGGTGTGCGAATCGATAACATGGCTGTGGAAACCGTTTTGGTCGGCGGCCACGAAAGCGAGCGCGCGTCCGGAATGACACTCTTCCAGGCTGTGCGAGGCGTATTCGGGCAAGTCGGGCGTGATGTCTTCAGCCGGCCCGCCGCCAAAAGGCAAGCAAACATAATGACCGATCTCATCGCCGCGCCGGTCGCGCAGATAGTAGACGCGCTCGCCATCGGCGGAAATCGCGCCGGCGCGGACGCCAGCCGGGTCGGTCGTCAGCTGGGTCAGCGCATTCGTCTCGCGGTCCCAGGCGTAAAGCTGGTAGACGCCATCTCTATTGCTGCAGACGAGGCCGCGTGAAGGCGCTTGCGAGGCATGTTTGGACCAGGCGATGCCAGGCGCGCGGAAACGCCGCTTCCAAGGCGCGTCGGCATTGAGGTTGAGCGGGTTGAGCACGAGCGCCACCTTTCGCTGATAATCGGTCGCCCGCTAATCATACGCCGCCATCATGCATTTCTGTAGGGGCGGTCTTTCGGGGCATCTCGCTCATCTGCCCGCGATCGCCCGCGACGCAGCCTAGACCAGGCGCGCAAAATCGCTGATAATAGGGCGAATCTGGCGCGCCAGGAAGATGGAGGACGGCGATGGCGATAGCGGTCTTGGTCGTGATAATTCTGTTGAACTTCGCTCTGCTTTTGGCGGTGATGCGCATCGGCACGATGGAAGACTTCCACGAGGAAGTCGCCGCTGAGGATTCCGCCGCCGTGCTCGCTTGGCGGGCGAGGCTGGCCGCGCGCGCTGCCGATGCCGAGGCGCCGGAAACGAGCGACGCCTAGACCACCCCGCTCTTGAGAACTCGCGACAACTTGACGCCTCCCCCTTGTATGCGCGTCGGATTGATCACCCCGGACCTCAGCGCCAGCAATGGCTGGGCGACCTACAGCCTGAACCTGATACGGCAGCTGCAAGCGCGTGGCATCGCCACGACGGTCGTCTGCGCAAGAAACAGCCCCGCCGTCGACTTTGACGCCCATCCCCTGCTGCCCACGGTAACGCCGCCAGAAGGCGCCACCTTCATCAAGTCGCTGGCGCTGATGCCGCGTGTGAAGCGCCTGCTGCGCGATTGCGATCTCGTGCATTGCACCGCCGAACCCTACGCGATCCTGGCGGCGGCGATCGCGGGCGCGCGACCGCTATTTGTCACGGCGCATGGCAGCTACGTCAATTTGCCGCGGATGCGCCGCTTTCCCGTCGGCAGCCTGTATCGGCGGGCGTTCGCGCGGGCGCGCATGATCTGCGTCAGCCGCTATACAGCCGCCGTGGCGCGTCAGCTCATGCCGGGCGCGCGCGTCCAGGTCGTCAACAACGGCGTCGACGTGGGGCGGTTCCTGAAGCCGCCGGCTCTGCGGGTGGAGAAGCGCGGACCAACCGTCATCACGGCCGGTGGCGTCAAAGCGCGGAAGGGCACGCTGCAGCTGGTGGAAGCGATGGCGATCACGCGTCGGCGGCTGCCGACGGCGCAATGCCTGATCATGGGCGATCCACAGACGGGCAGCGCCTACACGATGCAGGTCGAGCGGCGGATCGCGGAGTTGGGGCTGGGCGATAGCGTGCGGCTGCTGGGCTTCGTCGAAGACGAGCTCATGCGCGCCTGGCTGGCGGCGGCGGATGTGTTTGCCTTGCCGGCGATGAACGACGGCTTCTACTTCGAGGGATTCGGTCTGGCGCTGATCGAGGCCGGCGCGGCAGGCCGGGCGGTCGTCGGCACGGACGGCTGCGGCGTCGCCGACGCGATAGACGATTGCCTCACCGGGCTGGTCGTCTCGCAGGCGAACGTGGCGGTCGAATTGCCGCGCGCGCTCTTAGACCTGCTGGAGAATCCAGCGAAGGCGGCGGCGATGGGCGCGGCCGGGCGGCGGCGGGCGCAGAAGCAGACCTGGGCTTCCGTCGCCCAGCAGGTGATCGACTTGTACCTGCAGGCGCTGCCCTAGCGCTTACTGAGCAAAAGCTAGGGGCGAGACGCCGGCTGGCCCCTGTTTACATTGCGAGTGTTGCGATTGGGCGAGTCACCGCCTCGCCCCTACAAATGCCCGCTTTGACTACCAGCTGTAGGGGCGATTCTGTGAATCGCCCACTGATTTCAATCCGGTACAGCGGGACGCAAAGTGTTCTGCGTGGGCGGTCGCTTTGCGGCGCGTGTGTCTACAAACGACGCTGGCCGCAAAGCGTTTTGCGTGGGCCGCGGCTTTGTCGCGCGTTTGACTAGGGGTCCTGCGCGCCTTGTATGGGCCGCTTCCGACCATCGGCATATATGAAAAAGTTGGCAGTCGCCTTCACCGTGATGTCGAAACCGCGCTCGCGCAGCGTCTCCGTCAACGCATCGGGACCATAATAGATCTTCACGATGTCGAACTGGCGGCCATCCTTGAGTTCGCGCCGCTGCAAATCCGCGCCCAGGTTGGCTGTGCCCGCGCGTTTCCGCGAGCGGTCGAGCGCGCGCGAATCGACAAAGAAGAGGCGGCCGCCGGGCTTCAGCGCGGCATGAACCGCCCGCAGAAAACCCGACAGCTTGTCGGCCGGCACGTGCGAGAGCCAGAAGCCAAAAAACACCATGTCGTACTGGCGCGCCGGCTGATACTGAAAGAGGTCGGTCAGCTGATAGTCAACGCGGTCGCTGCCCAGCTTGGCGCGATTGATGCTAATCATCTCGGGCGAGGCGTCCAGGGCGGCGACGCGCGCGCCAATCTGAATCAGCTCGGCCGTCCAGATGCCGCTGCCCGGCGCCATCTCCAGGATGTGGCTGAAGCCCGTCTGGCTGCGCAGCTGGTCGCGGATTTGCTGGGCTTCCGCCTGCCACTGGCGCGTGTGAGCCTCGCCTTGGTCGTAGCGGCCCCGGCGATAGAACCAGTCATCGTATTCGGGCGCCCGGGCGCGGTAGTAATCGATTTGGCGCTGCAAAAGCTCAGTCATGGCTGCTTCCCTTGCGGGCGACCCAATGACTCGCCGCTAGGATCTCATGGTCGGGTCGCTCGGCGACGAACCATCGGGATCATTAAGTTCGGCTTCGGGTGGCGCGGGCACGGGACCAGTCAAGAGCGGGTCGTCGGTGTCGCGCATCCAGCGCTCGAGGCGGGCGCGCATATCGGCCAGCGCCTCGGCATGCCCTGCGCTATCAGCCAGATTGACGCGCTCCAGGGGATCAAGCAGGGTATCGTAGAGTCTTTCGGGCGCGATGTCGCTTTCGGCGTAGCCTGCCGCCAGCCATTCGCTCTTGGTCAAGCCATCATCGATGTTCGAGAGCACAGGCGAGCGGCGGCCATCGTAGCGGCGGATGTACTTGTAGCGCTCGGTGCGGACGGCGCGTTTGGGCTCGTAGGCGGCGTGATAGCTGACTTCGGCGAAAAGCTGGTCGCGGATCGAGTCGCGTTCGCCGCTTAGCAGGGGCAGCATCGAATGGCCTTCCAGCCAGTGGGGACGGTCGATTTCCAGCAGATCGCAGAGGGTCGGGAAAATGTCGATATGGCTGACCATGGCGTCGATGGCTTTGCCGCCCTGGAACGGCGCCGGACCATCCACGATGAGGGCGACGCCGATGCCGTGATCGGTCAAATTGCATTTCATATCGGGGAAGGCGATGCCGTGATCGGTGGTGTAGATGACCAGCGTGTTCTCGCGCAGTCCAGTCTCGTCGAGCGCCCCCAGGACATGCCCGATTTTGTCGTCCAGGATGCGCGCCATCGCGATGTAATTCGCCATGTCTTGCCGCGTATCGGGCGTATCGGGGAAGATCGCCGGCGGCAGAACGTAATCCGGGTTGAGGTCGTGCTCGGTCGGGAACTCGCGATGATTCTCGAAGAAACCGACGGTCAGCCAGAAGGGTTCAGCCGGATTCGAGCGGATGAAATCGGCGGCGGCGATATGCGTATGCTCGCGGTCTTCGGTCAATACTCTGTCATAACCGACATCTTGCGCGCCACCGTGAAAGCGTCTGCCCGAGAGATGCTGGATGCCCGCCAGCGCGGAACTGTAACCGGCCGTTTTCAGGGTGTGGATGATATGCTGCTTGAAATCGCGCAGGCGAAAATGACGATTGGCCAGCCCCAACATGCCAGCGCTGTGCGGCGACTGACCCGTCAGCAGTGCGGCGCGGCTGGGCGAGCAGGTGGGCGCGGCGCAGTAAGCTCGGCGGAAAAGCGCGCCCGATTCCGCCAGGCGCTGCAGGTTGGGCGTGGGGATGGCGTGTCCATAAGGCTGCAGGTAGCGGCCAGTGTCGTGCGAGTGGATGTAGAGGATGTTGGGTTTTGGCATGGCGGAAGTCCCTAAGACGCTATCACTGCCTTCGCGATTCGTATGTTGTTTCTAGACACACGCCCCAATTCGAACGCCCACGCAAAACACATTGCGTCTCGCTCGGTTCCACTCCCCTTCCCTAGCTTGCTGGGGCAAGGGACCGCGCCGCGTAGACACTGGCGGTCGGGGATGGGGTTGGTCGCCCGCCGCGTGTAGGGGCTAGCTATCAGGTCGCCCGCCGTTCCCCATCCAGTCTTCTTGGCCCCGAAACGGCATGTGAACCGCAGAATCGAAGACCGGGCGCTCGGCGTATTCGTTGCTGTTGCCGGTATCCGCCCGCCCGCGCACGAGAATAGACGGATGATTCTCGCGCATGACGCGGGTCGATGTCGGGATGTAACGCAGCGTCAAGCCGATGCGCCAGCGGTCCGATGTATTGGCTTCGGAGCTGTGAATTATGCGCGGATTGTGAACGGAGACATCGCCCGGCGCCAATTCCAGATCGACCACAAGCGAATCGTCAATCTGAGACGGATGAATGCCGGATTCCAGCACGTTCTTGCCATCCTTGACGTCGATCATTTCGCGGCGCGATAGCAGGCGGTTGTTCTGCGTGCCCGGCAGCAGGCGCATGCAGCCGTTCTCGCGCGTGGATTCGGTGGCGGCCAGCCAGATCGTCGTCACTTCCATCGGCTCAAGCGGCCAATAGCTGCCATCCTGATGCCAGAGCACCTTCTGGCCGTGGCGCGGCGGCTTGGCGATATAATGCGCCGCCCACATGGCGATATTGGCGCCGAGGAATTGCTCGACAATATTGACCAGACGGGAGTCGCTCACCAGTCGGTGCATGAAGGGGTCGGCCACCAGCATATTATGCCCGAACCGCTCGGGACGGATGTCTGGATGGCGCGCCGCCAGCCAATGGACGTGCTCGGCTGTCTCGCGCGCCAGCTCCGCGTCCACGGCGCCGCGAATGACCACGTAGCCCTTTTCGTCGTATTCCTTTCGCAAGCGCGTCGGCATCGTTCGCCTCCTGGAAAGCGCCGTGTGCAACACAGCAAATGATGAACCGAGACGGCGACCCTGTCAAGCGATTGGCGATTGCTCAATTGATGTCGACCGCTTCCTTTTGCTTTCGCGGGGGACGCTGGGCTTCCAGCTCGAGCGTGACGCCGCCGAAAATAGGCGCGCAGACGTTGTAGATGGAGACGGCGAGCGCGCTGGAGACGCCGCCAGCGACAGCGGCGATCATGGCGATCTGCGCCAGAATGGGGCCGAGAACGTCAAAGGGGATCTGGACGTCCCAGAAGTTGAAGAGGTTGTTCAGGGCGACGAGGAGGAGGATGGGCAAGACGGCCGCCGCCGCCGAGACGATCGCGGCGATTTTGACGGCGGAGAGGAATCCGATGCGCTTGAGGGTGTAGGTCATGGGATTTCAACCTCCCACGGAGACCTTTGGATTTAGGTATCGGCCTTGTAAAGGAACTCTTCTACAACTACTTGCATGTCCAAGAAGAAATCGTCCAGCAAATTGTCTATGTACTTTCTTCTCGTGTTATATTCCGTCTTGTGCGCAGACAGATCGCCCAATTTCTTTAGCCGGGGCAAAGTTCGCTTTGTGGTGGAGGACAGATTCAACTTCGGCTCGGTTACCGCCCGATCAATGAGCTTTGACAGAGACAGGTAATTCCCATCTTCCAATATTGAGTCAACGATTCCATTGGCAACAAAGGCTTCAATGATGAGAGACTCGATAAATCGGCGTAACATCACGGAGCAAGCGTCATACCAACCGTATCCGTATGTGCCGTTGACTTGGTTCGCGATGTTGACGATATAGTCTTTCGCCCTTCCTTCCAGCAAGCCAAGGTCTAGCAGCCAGTCCGCATCAGCCCTTGTGTATTCGTCGCGCGGCTTCGCTTCATCCGCAATTGCAGCCCTTGTTCTTTGCGCAATCCGAAGGGCGCCTTGAAGCCGCTCGATCATTGGGCTTAGTTCGCGTCAACACTATACAGGTGCTTTGCCATGCTCCTAAAAATGTTGTCAATCTGGTCGGCATCCGCAGAAGGCGAAATGTGAATCTGAATGTCGATGTGCAGCGCAGGCTGCTGTTCGGGCAAAGCCGGAGCTCTTAATCCGTTCCTGCTATCAAGATCATCGCTGGAGCCGGAAATGTCTTCTGTATCCGCATCAGAGCTAACATGATCGACAACCTGATCAAATTCAGCATACTCGCACAGTGTAGTGAATGTATTGACCATTCTGTTCAATACCTGTTCGCCGGCGTCACTGTGGGCGGCGAAAAAGTCCTTCAAATCGCCGTTGTTTGTAGACCCGGCATTCGGATGTTGAGCGAAGAGATCAGCATATTCACCCTTAAGAGCCTTTGCCATGACCGTCTTAGACTTCGCATCACGTTTGAAGTCTCGCCAAATCTCTGTGGGCATTCCCGACTCATCAACGAAACCCAAGAATCGTAACACATTTATCACTGCAAAATCATTGGGATGGCCGAATCCCTGCGACGAAAGCCAATCATTGTCCGCCAGCTTGGGAACTCTAACTAACGGGATTTTGTTCAGGATCCCCTTAAGCGACTTCATCGTGTTTGCATATGGATAAGTGGTCATGGTGTACTCGCCAATCGCAGTTTCCCTCTTGAGTCCTACGATAGTTCAGTGAGCCGCAGTTTGCAAGATGCCCGGTGTCGTCGGTCGATACTTGTGCATCGGCGAGCGACCGTAAGAATCTCAACCCAATATCTGCCCGACCCGGTCAATATCCCCAACGCTGTAATACTTCGCCGCCGGATGATGCGCGAAGAGCGCCGCCGTGCTCTGCTCCGGCAGCCACTGCCAAGCCGCCGTCAGCGACATGCCCAGCTCGCCCGTCAACTCCGGCAGCAGGCGCAGGACGATTTCGTGATCAGCCAACTCCGGGCACGCCGGATACCCCCAGCTGTAGCGTTTGCCGCGCTCGGCCGCGATGCCCAGCTGCCCCTGGACGATGCGCGTCAGGGTGTTGGCGGTCGCTTCCGCCGCTTGCACCGCCAATCCGTGAAAGAAATAGGCTTCGCTGAATTCGTTCGCCCCTTGCAGGCGCTCGACCTCCAGCGTGGCGGCCGCGCCCACGGTGACCGTCTGCAAGACCATCAGGTCGGCCTGCCCCTTCGATAGCGGCGCGAAGTAATCGCTGATGCACAATCGCTCGCCATCGGGCTGGCGCGGGAAGCCGAAGCGGGCGAGCTCGCGCTTTTCGCCGGCCGCGGCATAGGCGTCCGCCTCCCAGACGATCAGCTCGTCGCCATCGCTGTTCACCGGCAGAAAGGCGTAAACGGCTTGTGGCTGAAGCGTCTTCTCGCGAGCGGCCGCTTTCGCCATGCGCAGCAGACGTTCCTCGAACTCAGCTTCGAGCCGCGTCCATTCCGCGCCCCGCGTGTTCTTCGCGCCCCAGGAGAGGCGGAAGAGCTCCGGCTTGTGCAGATGCTGGAGCACGATTTCCAGCGGCATATCGCGCACGACCCGGCGCCCCCAGAAGGGCGGTTGCGGAATATCGGGCGCGTCAGCCACGGATCGGCCGCTTTTCTCGCGGCGGACCGGTCGACGGCGTGGCGACCGCTCGACTTCGGCGTAGGCTTCGCTGAAAACCTCGTCGAGGAAGCGTTCGCGCCGCTCGGCATCCAGCAATTGATCGACGACCGCAAGCCCCTCGAAGGCATCCTTGCAATAGAAGACGCCAGCGCGGTATGGGTCTCCCGACTCGTCGAGGAATAGGATGCGCCGGCCAAAGCGCCGGTTGATGGCCGCCCCGCCAACCAGCACCGGAATCTTCAAATCCCGCCGCGCCAGCTCGTTGACGATCAGCGGCATCTGCTTCGACGTGCTGACCAGCAGCGCCGACAAGCCAATGGCGTCGGCCTTGTGTTCCAGCGCCGCGTCAATGATGGTGTTGGCAGGAACCTGCTTGCCCAGGTCGTGCACGGTGTAGCCGTTGTTGCTGAGGATGGTCTTGACCAGGTTCTTGCCGATATCGTGCACATCGCCGAAGACGGTGGCCAGCACGACCACGCCCTTGCTGGCGCCCTCGACCTTTTCCATAAAGCCCTCGAGATACGCCACCGACTTCTTCATCACCTCCGCCGATTGCAAGACGAAGGGCAGGATGAGCTCGCCGGCGCCGAATTTGTCGCCGACCTCTTTCATCGCCGGCAGCAGCACGGTATTGAGCGCGGCGACCGCGTCCATGCGCCCCAAAACGTCATCAATCAGCCCTTCCACGCCCTCTTTTTTGCGATGCACGATCTGCCAGTGCAGCGCCTCTTCGCTGGTCATGCCCGCCGTCGGGTCGATCGCTTCCGCGCCGGCGACCTGGATTTCGTTCTCTTCGAAGTACTGAATGAAGCGCGGCAAGGCATCGGCGTCGCGGTTGAAAATCAGGTCTTCGGCGACTTTGCGCTGCTCATCGGGGATCTCGAAATAAGGCGTGATATGCGCCGGATTGACAATCGCCATATCCAGCCCGGCTTTGACCGCGTGATAGAGAAAGACGCTGTTGAGCACGCCCCGCGCCGCGCTGCCGACTCCGAAGCTGACGTTGCTGACGCCCAGCGCCGTCATCACGCCCGGGAGGCGCGCCTTGATGAGACGGATGCCCTCGATGGTCTCGACCGCGTCGTTGCGCAGTTCTTCCTGGCCCGTCGTCAGCGGGAAGGTCAGCGTATCGAAGATCAGATCGTCCGCCGACATGCCGTAATCGCCGCGCGCGATATCCGCGATGCGCCGGGCGATCTCCAGCTTTTTCTCGCGGGTATGCGCCATGCCCGCTTCGTCAATGGTCATCGAGAGGACGGCCGCGCCATGCTTTACCGCAATCGGCAGGATCTGGTCGATGCGCTCGCGGCCGTTTTCCAGGTTGTTGCCATTGATGATCCCGCGGCCCGGATAAAGCGCAAGAGCGGATTCGGCGACATCGGCTTCGGTGGTGTCGATGATGAGCGGAACCTCGACCGCCAGCGACAGCTTCTTGACCAGCTGCTCCATCTGCGCTTCTTCATCATCGCGTTCGGTGAGGGCGACGCAGACGTCCAGCATGTGCGCGCCCCGCTCCACCTGCCCCACGGCGATCTCGACGATGCCGTCGTAATCCTCCGCCAGCAGCAGACGCTTGACCCGCCGGCTGCCCTGGCTGTTGACGCGCTCGCCAATGAGGGTCGGACCCGGGTCTTGCCGCATAAGCGTCGCCGTCATGCCGCTCGAGGCCTGCGCTTCGCGCATGATCTGGCGCTTCGTTGGCGCTCGCCGACTCGATAGCCGCGAGAACGCCTCGTCGACCCTCTTTCCATGCACCGCCTGGTGAAGCGCCCGGATATGCTCGGGCGTCGTGCCGCAGCAGCCGCCGACCGCGTTCACGCCCCAGCGCGTGAATTCCGCCACCATCTCGCTGAAGGGCGCGGGCCGCATGGGATAAACGGCCTCGCCATCAACATTGATCGGCAAGCCGGCGTTGGGCAAGACGCTAATAGGAAAAGGACAGCGCTCGACCAGGTACTGAATCGGCTGACGCATATACTCAGGCCCCGTCGAGCAGTTCAAGCCGAGCAGATCGATAGGCAGCGCCTCCAGCGTGGCCAGCGCGCCGGCGATATCCGTGCCAAAGAGCATCCGCCCGCTGACGTCCAGCGTGATCTGCGCTTGCAGCGGCACGCGACTCCCGCTCTCCGCGAAATAACGATTAACGCCGTGAACCGCCGCCTTGACCTCGAGGATGTCCTGCCCCGTCTCGAGCAGCAGCAGGTCAACGCCGCCCTCGACCAAACCGCGCGCCTGCTCATGGAAGAGATCGGCGAGCGCGTCAAAGCTGATGTCGCTCAGGTCGGGATCCTCGCCGGAGGGCAGCATGCCGCTCGGTCCCATGCTGCCGGCGGCGAAACGGGCGATGCCGGTCTCGGCTTCGGCAAAGTCGCAGGCTTCGCGAGCGATGCGGGCGGCCTGGCGGTTGATCTCCAGCGTGCGCTCGCCCAGGCCATGCTCGGCCAGCGTCAGGCGGTTGCTGCGGAAGGTATTCGTCTCGATGGCTTCCGCGCCAGCTTGCAGAAAAGAGTCGTGAATCTCGCGGATGACGTCGGGGCGCGTGACGGCGAGAACATCGATGCAGTCCTGGTAGGCTGCGCCGCCGAAATCCGCGGGCTTGAGATCATACGCCTGGATGCTGGTGCCCATGGCGCCGTCGAAGATGACGACGTGGTCGGCAATAGCGTCCAGGTAACGGCGGTTGGTGAAGGGCTGGCGTGGTTTGGTCATGCCCGCATGATAGCAGATTCGGCGCGGAGGACACAGACCATGCCAGCGCCGTCCCCCAGCGATCCCTGCGATAGCCCCTCGCCTGAACCCGGCAAAAGCCGACGACCGGCGACAGTCAATCCAAATTCCGGTCGGGGAAGCCGATGGCTCGTCCCGCCACTCGCGCGATTCCGGGCGACTCCAGCGCGCCTCCCCGACGAACTGCCCGATTGCTGCGGCAAGCGACTTGACAAGCCCCGCGAGAATGGATACTCTGTAACTATTATCATACATATCCTGGAAGGTGGGACTGAAAATGACAGAATTTAACAGGCGGTCTTCACGCTTGGCAGCCATTCTGATCGCGCTGACGCTTCTGCTGCTATTTGCCGCCACCGCCTTCGCCACCGGCGGCGATTACGGCGTCAACACGGGCGCGTCGACGGCATCTTCCCAGTGCGGCGGCCGGGGCAAGCCGCCCTGCAGCATCACTTATGGCGGCTACACCGCGACATTCCGCACGATTTCCAATGGTTACGCGGTTTACTCGTTCAGCTTCTCGTGTGAACTCCTGGTCGACTCCAGTGGCAACAAAACCGTCACCGGATCCGAATGCAGCCAGTACCTGAGCAGCAGCAGCTAGCCGCGGCGACCAATGCGATCAATACCAGCCGAATTCGAGCCAAGCGCGCTAACGATAAGGAGCGACGCATGATTTTGACAAAATCAGCGCCGACGCTTTTGGCAATCCTTTTGATAAGCCTGGCTCTGCTCTTGGCCGCCGCGACAGCCTTCGCCACCGGCGGCGACTATGGCGTGAACACGGGCGCGTCGGCGGCTTCCTCGGGCTGCGGCGGGACGAGCCAGCCGGCCTGCACAATGAACTGGAACGGCTATGGGCTGACTTATTCGCACACCGATGCAGACGGCGATCTCGTCTATACCTTTGACGACTTCGACTGCACGGTATACGGGCATCCCAACGGAACATGGTCGGGCCGCGGATCAGAATGCGATCAGTACCAGCCGGCGGCATCGCCTTAGCTGGCGCCGATGCGCGTCTGCTTGCGCTCTGTCGGCGGCGGCTCGGCATTCATTGCCACAGTTTGTATCCGGAAGCGGAAAACCGGCCCACATCGTAAAGGGGATTTGCATGGAAAAGAGCACGAAGCGCCTGATGATCCTGGCAATTGCGCTGTCCGCGCTGATGCTGCTGCTGGTCTTGGCGCCGGCGCTCGCCAAGGGTGGCGATTATGGCGTCAACACTGGCGCGTCAGCCTCAAACTCAAACTGCGGCGGCACGGGCCAGCCGGCCTGTACGCTGAACTGGAACGGATACGGGCTGACTTTCTCGCATGCGCAGGGTGTCTACCATGTCTATGACTTTGACGACTTGCGCTGCACGGTTTACATCCATTCCGGCACTGGGGCGGTCTCTTTCCGCGGTGATCAGTGCAGCCAGTACCAGTCCAGCAGCTGACTTGCTATAGCCGCTATCCGGCTGCTCGCGCTCCGGTGACGCCAGTTCGACATGCCGCGCAACAGTATGAAACCAGAGATGACAAATTTACCATCTATGCAAAGGAGAAACGCATGGACAAGCGCACACAGCGCCTGCTGATCCTGGCGTTCGCGCTGCTTTCGCTAACCCTGCTAATTGTCCTCGCGCCAGCCTTCGCCACCGGCGGCGACTACGGCGTCAACACCGGCAGCACAAACTGCGGCGGCAGCGGACCGCCCTGCGTGATGACTTATAACGGCCATTCGCTCAGCTATGACGCCAGCAATAGCGATGGCTCGGTCAGCTATCAATTTGACGATTTCGACTGCGTCGCCGTCGTCGCCAGCAATGGCTGGATTACCCTTGGCGGCAATGAATGCAGCAGCGCCCTGGCGACTGCGACGCCAGCGCCGACCAGCACGCCCGAGCCAGTGGGGTAATCAGGCGACGAACAATCCCAATGCTGCAGACAAACGCGCGACGATGCCACCGCCCACGCAAAACGATTCGCGCATCGGCCGCGTCCCGATTACAAAGATAGCTGTAGGGGCGTTACGCTGTAACGCCCGTTGGCAACACCGGCGAATGAAACAGGGGCGAGACTCGTCTCGTCCCAATCAACGATGAATGACAAGGGCGGCGCGGTCGTTGATCCCCGCGAATACCTCGGAAACAAGCGGGCCACTCCTAGGGTCGCCCCACGACTTAGGCGCCTGCCTTCTGCTCGCCCCTGCATCGCAAGCCCGCCCGCGCTATAATCCCTCGCTATCGGCCAGCGACGCGCGGACGAAGCGATGACCACCACAGCAGTTGAAGCGCCGGGCGCGGCAAAGCCCGAGTCGGCTTTCGATTACGGGCGTATCCTGCTGATTTGCAGCGGGCATTTTGTGCACGACGTCTATTCCGCTTTCATCGCGCCGCTGCTGCCGCTGCTGATCGACAAACTCGGCTTGACGCTGCTGATGGCGGGCTCGCTGCCTGTCTTTATGCAGGCGCCCTCCCTGCTCGGCCCGCTGATTGGCTATCTGGCCGATCGCATCTCGGTGCGCTATCTGGTGATCTTCGCCCCGGCGATCACGGCGACGCTGGCGACACTCATCGGCTTCATGCCCACCTATGGCACAGCCGCGCTGCTGCTATTCTGCGTCGGCGTAAACATCATGGCTTTTCACGCGCCGGCGCCGGCCATGATCGCGCATGTGGCGGGCGGCAAGGTCGGGCGCGGCATGAGTTTCTTCATGGCTTCGGGCGAATTGGCGCGCTCGGTGGGGCCGCTGCTGGTCGGTTTCGGCGTGGCGGAATGGGGCATGGAGGGCTTGTGGCGGCTGATGTTCTTCGGCTGGGTCTCGAGCGCGGTTCTCTTCTGGCGCCTGCGCGACGTCTCGGCAAAGCGGGAGCGCCGCAAAAGCAAAACCAAGCCAATGCTGCGCCGTTTCGCCCGCGTTTTCGCGCCGCTCTTGGGCGTGATGCTCCTGCGCAACATGGCCGCGAGCAGCCTGGGCATCTTCATGGTCGTTTATCTGGTGGACATTCGCGGCTTCGAGCTGACGCTGGCGACGGGCGCGCTGGCGCTCTACGAGTTCTCCGGCGTCGGCGGCGCGCTGATGGGCGGCACGCTCAGCGATCGCTTTGGGCGGCGGCGCATGGTGGCGGGCGCGGCGACCGGCTCGGCGCTTCTGATGCTGGTCTTCGCGCATGTCGAGGGGGCGCTGCTCGTCCCGCTGCTCATCGGCCTGGGCTTCACCTCGCTCTCAGTGTCGCCCGTCTTCCTGGCGCTGGTGCAAGATCAGCTGCCCGAGAATCGCGCCACCGCCAACGGCGTGTTCATGCTCTATGCCTTCGGCGTGCGCGCGCTCAACGTGATGATGGTCGGCGCGCTGGGAGACGCCTTGGGCTTGCAGAACGCCTTCATCGCCGCGGCGCTGATTTCGCTGCTCTGCCTGCCGGTCATCGTGACGCTGCCATCGACCCCGCCCGTCCGACACGAAGATCTCTAAGACCCACGCGAACCACCAACCCCTCCGTACGCGCGACTCTGTAGGGGCGACCTACCAGGTCGCCCGCAAATCCCAATCCCGCCCACGCGTGTAGGGACGATATATCATGTCGCCCGCAAATCCCAATCCCGCCCACGCGTGTAGGGACGATATACCATGTCGCCCGCCGCCAAATCCCAATCCCGCCCACGCGTGTAGGGGCGATCTACCAGGTCGCCCGCAAATCACATGCGCCGCCCGCGCGAATCCAGCTTCCCCCTAGCTTGCTGGGGGGACCGAGGGGGTGCTTTGATGGCGGACGTTAGGGCGAGACAAGTCTCGCCCCTACATACTCATTTCTGGCGGGCGCAGCCGGTCTTGCCGCGAAATGCCCGATATGCCACAATCCAGGCACTGGTCGCGTGGGCGTGAACGGATTTACCCGGCATGCAATTGCGCTTTCGCTTCATCTTGCTGGCGCTGGTGGCTTTGGTCGCGCTCGCCGTCTGGACCTTCCCCGCCTGGCGCGGCTACTTTCGCGAGCTCGGCGAGAACGACGCCTTCCCGGGCTTGGCGCTGGAGCTGCAAGCTGATTTTCTGGCGCTGCCGGCCAAGGTGCGCGCGGCATTGCTGGACGCGCATCAGCGAAACGCGGCGATGGCGCTGGAGATGGCGCTAATCGCCATCAGCGGTCCCCAAGCCGCCCCCGGCGATGACAAGGCCAGCGACGTCCTGGCTGGCGCGACCGTGCTGAAAACCGGCGAATTTCAAGAACTGGACGCCCTGCATTATGGCGCGGGCACAGCCACCATCTATGAAGGGCCGGATGCGACGCGGATTCTGCGCTTTGATGAATTCAGCTCGGCGCCCGGCGGCGACGTGCGGGTTTATCTGGCGCGCGACCCCCAGCCTTTGAGCGCGCTGCAGCTGGGCGACGACTTTCTCGACCTGGGGCGCCTGAAAGGCAATGTCGGCGATCAGAGCTATTTTCTGCCAGCCGATAGCGACCTGGGCGGCTACAATTCGGCGGTGGTCTTCTGCAGGCAGTTCAACCTGTCGATCACGGTAGCGACCCTGCGAGATCCCTAGGCGATCACTTTCCGGCCGCCACATAACGGATCGTAATTCATGGACATAGCTGTAGGGGCTTTACGCTGTAACGCCCGTTGACAGCATTCGCAAACAAAACAGGGGCGGCTCGCCCGCAAACACAAAGTGCTTGCCCGTGAAGATGAGTCAGGAGACCACAAGACACCCAGAGGTTTTCCTTAGTGCTGCTGCCGTTAAGCCCTGACACGGTTCGGAATTTTCTGCCGCAGGGGGCCCGACTCATCCTCACGAGCAAGCACGTCCAAAGTATACGCCGCGCGCCGCCTCAAGTCAATACGCGCGCGACTCGTTCTGTTGCGAAACCGCGCCGCCTTCGACATAATACGAGCCAAATTCAGTCAATGGAGAAATCTCTTATGTCAGACGACATTCGCTTTGACTTGCCACAGAGCGCCATCCCGCGCCACTGGTACAACGCACAGGCCGATCTGCCGCGGCCGCTGCCGCCCGTGCTGCATCCGGGGACGCACCAGCCAGTCGGCCCCGACGATTTGGCGCCGCTCTTCCCCATGGGCTTGATCATGCAGGAAGTCAGCCAGGATCGCTGGATCGAGATCCCGGACGAAGTGCGCGAGATTTACAAGCTCTGGCGGCCCACGCCCCTGCTGCGCGCCCGCCGGCTGGAGCAAGCCCTCGATACGCCGGCGCATATCTACTACAAATACGAGGGCGTATCGCCATCGGGCAGCCACAAGCTGAACACGGCGACGGCGCAAGCCTGGTACAACAAGCAGGAGGGCATCAACGGGCTCACCACCGAGACCGGCGCCGGGCAATGGGGCACGGCGCTGGCGCAAGCCTGCAGCTTCTTCGATATGGAATGCATCGTCTATATGGTGCGCATAAGCTACGAGCAGAAGCCCTATCGGCGCGCGATCATGCAGAGCTTCGGCGCCAGCGTCACCGCCAGCCCCAGCGATTCCACCAACGCAGGAAGGACGATCCTGGAGGGCGACCCCGATAGCCCCGGCTCGCTGGGCATCGCCATCAGCGAAGCGGTCGAGGTCGCGGCCACCAGCGGCGGCAAATACAAATACTCGCTGGGCAGCGTGCTGAATCACGTCTTGACGCATCAGACGGTCATCGGGCAAGAGGCGCTAAAGCAAATGGAAATCGCCGGCGAGTATCCCGATGTGGTTGTCGGCCCCACAGGCGGCGGCAGCAATTTCGCCGGCATCGCCCTGCCCTTCCTGCATCAGAACCTAACCGCCGGCAAACAGACCCGGCTGCTGGGCGTGGAGCCGGCCGCCTGCCCCAGCTTGACGCGCGGCGTGTACGCCTATGATTTCGGCGATACGGTCGGCATGACGCCCTTGGTGAAAATGTACACCCTCGGGCATGGTTTTGTGCCGCCGCCATTGCACGCTGGCGGGCTGCGTTATCACGGCATGGCGTCGATCATCTGCGAGCTTTGGGATCAGAAGCTGATCGACATGCGCGCCATCCCGCAGATGGAGACCTTCGGCGCCGCCATCACCTTCGCCAAAGCCGAGGGCATCATCGCCGCGCCAGAAGCCGCGCATGGCATCGCCGGCGCCATCCGCGAGGCTCAAGCCGCAAAAGAAGCCGGCGACCAGCGCGTCATCCTCTTCAACCTCTGCGGGCATGGCCACTTCGACATGAGCGCCTACGACGCTTATCTGGGCGGCGAGCTATCGAATTACGACTATCCGCAAGCGGAGATCGAGCGGGCGATGGAGGCGCTGCCGCAAGTCGGCTAACACTGCCGCCATGATTGTAAGCGCGCGCGCGTCCACGCCGCCGCCCACGCAAAACGATTCGCGTCCCGTAGCGTTTGTAGGGGCATTACGCTGTAACGCCCGTTGTCAGTATGCGCCAATACGACAGGGGTCAGCCGGTGGCCGACCCGTTGCCACCACGCTTTGTTGGCTCAAACCTGTCGTATGGTCAACTGACTCGTCGGGGAGGGGGCCGGGGGGGGAGATTGGCCGCCCGCTTATCGCCGCGATTACCGGAGTTGTTGCGCGCTTGTGTGAGCGCTACTTCGCGGAAAGATTGTCAACTTAGTCTTCGACGCACTTGATCTGCGCCTGCAAGGTGTTGAAACGTTCTGTATGCGTAGCGAGCGTGGTTTCCATCTTGCTCTGACGACCGATGATCTCTTTGCGCGAATTCTCGGATGCTTGGCGCACCTCATTTATTTCAGCGCTCAATTTGGAGTCAGAGCGTACGATCTTGTCATCGAGGTTCTGTATTTCCCCGCTCAATTTGGAGTCAGAGCGATCGATCTTATTGTCAAGGTTCTGGATGTCGTCTTTGGTTTCTTGACGCGCTGAATCGAACTTGCCATCAATGCGGTCGAACTTGCCATCCAGCCAGCGGAATGGAGCAAATAACGCCAATGCCAGCGGAACCAGTGTTGCGGCAATTTGTCCCTCTGGTGTGATGATCATCAGCGCCGCTTCTTTGAAAGCCTTTGATGCTATCCCGCCAATGCTGTATGGCACAGCAACGATACCACAATTCACCACATTCGCTAAATGAATATCGCGCCGGCTGGCAAGCGCGTCCGCGGCGACTCCACTATAATGAGCGTGAGCGCCCTTTGGATTCGAGAGAGCTTGACCTCATGAAGCCCAGTCTGCTTGTCTACTCGCTGATATGCCTTTTCTCGCTCGCCGGCTGTTATCGCCAGGCGGAAGAGCCCTTCCAACAGATAGACAGCGCGGAAGTGATCGTCGAGGCGACCTCGGCTCTGGTCGTCGTGGAAGACGCGATCGGGACGGGGCCAACCGCGCAGCCGGGCGAAATCATCACGCCGGAGCCGCTGCCGGGCCAGGCCGAACTGCCGACCCTGGAGCGGCCCACCAGCGCGGCGATCTCGGGCACGCTTACGCCATTCGTCATCCCCACGGCCACGCTCTCCTTTGAAGAACAGCTCGACCCCGACGATGATTGCGTCTATCAAGTGCAGGCCGGCAACGTGCTTTTCCGCTTGGCGCTGGCTTGGGGCACGACCTACCAGACCATCATGGACGTCAATCAGATGGACAGCGAAAACCTGTCGATCGGCCAGCTGCTGCTCATCCCCGGTTGCGAGCCGAGCCAGCCCGAAACCAGCGCGACCGAAGTGGCGGTGACAGACGGCGCCGTCGAAGTCGCGGCTGAAGACGCGCCGGCCCCAGCGGCGACCGCGCGCCCGGCGATCCATGTCGTTTCCGCCGGCGAGACGATCGAGAGCATATCGCTGCGCTACCGCGTTGACGTAAACGAACTGATTGCGCTTAACGAATTGGCCAACCCGCACCGACTGAGCGTCGGGCAGGAGCTCAAGCTGCCGCCGGGCTAGCCCGCTGTCAATCGCGCCGAAACGTATCGGGCTTTATGCGCCGCAGCGCCGCCTGCGAGAGCCGAAGCGCGCTTTCGTAATCGTCGAGATGCAGCAGCGCCGTCGGCGTGTGAATATAGCGACAGGGCGCGGAAATCGGCATGGTCGGGATGCCCTCATGCGCGATGTGAATCGCCCCGCCATCGGTGCCGCCGCCGCCCATCGTCTTGACTTGATACGCGATCTCGCCGGCCTCAGCCGTCTCGCGCAGGAAGGCGAGCGCCCGCGGGTCGGTGATCATCTGCCGATCCGACAGGGTGATGACCGCGCCGCCACCGAAGCGCGTGCCGGGGTTGCCGGGCAAGTCGCCGGCCTCGGGCTCGCGATTGGGGTCGGGCAGGTCGTAGGCGTAGGTGCCTTCGAGCACGATGGCGGCATCGGGGGCAAGGCGCTGGGCCGCTACCTGGGCGCCGCGCAAGCCGATCTCTTCCTGGGCGGTGAATGCCGCTGCGACCGTCACCGGATAAGGTCCATTTTGCAGAATATCCACCAAAAGCGAGCAGCCGACGCGATCATCGAAGGCTTTGCCGCGGACGACTCTGTCGCTAAGCCGCGTGAACTCGCCGGCGAAAGCGATGCGATCGCCCGGCTCCGCCGCGCCCTTGTCGCTGGCGCCGACATCAATGCGCAGGTTTTCCAGCGCAATCGTCTTCATGTCGCGCCACAAATGGATCGGCTTCCAGAGGATGACGCCGTTCAAGCGCTTTGGCCCCACCTTGACGCGCAAACCGGGCAAGATGCGCGGATCAATGCCGCCGACGCTCGTGAACTGGATCAAGCCCTTGGCGTCGACAGCCGTGACCATCATGCCTATTTCATCCATGTGGGCGGCGATCATCACGCGGTAATCGGGCGCTTCCGTGCCCGGCAGCCAAGCCGTTACATTGCCCAGCGCGTCCACCTGGAGCTCGCCGACATGGTCGCGGATGGCGTCGATGACGATGGCGCGGACCTCGTCTTCCTCTCCGCTAACGCCAATCGCTTTGGACAGTTCCTCTAAGATCATCGGCTTTCCCTTTGCCTGGAGCGGTAGAGCTTTCGTCGGGGCGATGTCGAAAGTATAGCCGATTATGCGAGCGGCGGTAAGACAGAGGCGCGAAAAAGACGCATAGACGAAAAACGGGCGACGATTGCGCCGCCCGCGAGAACTGGTCCGCTGTCTCTAGCGCTCAGGGGGCGGGCGTTGCCGTCATCGCCGGGGACGCCGTCGGATTGAGGCTGTCGATGATATTCGAAAAGATATTGCCAATAGCCGGACCCAGCAGCGCGAGGATGACGATGACCACTACGGCGACGAGCACAAGAATCAATGCGTATTCAACCAAGCCCTGCCCTTCACGGTGACGTTGATTCTGCTGCATGACGAATCTCCTGCTATAAACGAGCTATCCTAAATGACTGGCGCGCGGTCACGCAAAATCAATATAGCATAGCTTGCCCAACTAGGCAATTGAGGCGCGTCGGCTGAAAAACGCCGACAGCGACCGCTTTGGGGGGCTGGATGGACTTGCCTCGGCGAAACCGCCAGCTTGCCTGCGGCGCCGCGCTTGCCGTCATCCAGGCGGGTCCAGCGTCTCCATGACCGCGCTGAAGATGCCTTCCAGCGAGGGACCAATCAGCACCAAGCCGATGACGACGATGACGAGAATCAAGACGAGCAGCAGCGAATATTCGACGAGGCCCGGGCCGGGCTCGCCCTTTTGCGAGCGGTTCATTTGGAAAGGCTCCTGGCGCTCCGCGGATGAGAGCGGCGCTTGGGCGCATAATGACAAGGCGATACTATAACATAAGCGCCATTGCCGGGCAAGCTGCTTCCGATATTCGGCGCGGGCGCGGTCCAGAATTGGGGCGAAGCTGGACGCTGCGGGCTTAATCGTAGCGCAGCACGTTCATCACCCGCTCTTTGAGGGCGACCCGTGCGCTGAGGAAGGTGGCGCACCAGCCGATCAGCAGCGCGGCGACAAAAAGCGCGACCGCGGCGATGCGCGCGTCGGTCGGCAGCGGAATGACGATGCCGCCAGCCGCCGCCAGCAGGCTGATCGCCAGCGCGCTTAAGCCGATGCCGAGCACGGCGCTCAAAAGGCCGATCAAGCTCGATTCGATGAACATGACCTGCAAAACCCGCCGCGATTTCAGCCCGATAGCTTTGAGAATGCCGATCTGACGGCGGCGCTCCAGCGTCGACAGCGCGACCGTATTCGCCATGATCACGGCGGCGGCGAAGAGCGAGAGCAAGCCAACGATTGTTGGAATGCTGGCGAATTGATCGATCAGGCGGCCGATCAAGCCGTCGATGAATTGCACGTCGACTGACAAAACGAAGACCACGCTCGATAGCTCCGCCAGCGCGCGGTTGAGCTCCTCCTGCGGCACTTGATAGGCGTAGAGCGTGAAGCCGGGCGAAGCCGAAGCCGGCAAGACATCGGGCGGGACGAGAGCGGTCGCCTCGCCAAAAGCCAAGCCTTCCGCGCCGAGCAGGCCGACAACTTCCAAGGCCAGCTCGCCCGCCGCCTCCAGCGCCACCTGATCCCCGACCTTGATTTGCAGGCTGTCGGCCAGCTCAGATGGCAGCACGATCAGTGGCTGCCCGCCGTCCTCGAGCGTGAGCGTGCGTCCCTCGCGGGCGGCGCCCTGCCCCTCGTAAATGTCCGGCTTGTCCGATCGCCATACCGTGAAGTCGAGCGCGTTGTCTTCGGTGATCGCCTCGCCGTTAACGCGGACGAGAGTCGTCTCGTAATTCTCGATTGTCGTGCTGTAATCAATCGTCACCTCGGCCAAGGCGTCTTCAATGGCGCTCTCGATGAGAGTGGAGGGCAGACCGGGGAAGGGAAAGACGAGCACGTTGCCGCCAAAGGCGCGGCTCAGCTGTAAATTGAGCAGCTCGCGCGTGCCCTCGCCGACGAAGGTGATGCTGCTCAGCGCGAACATGCCGGCGCTCAGAGCCAGCAGGGTGATGGCGGTGCGCAGTCGATTGGTGGAGAGGTTGCGCAGGGCCAGGCGCAGGGTGACCATGCCCAGCGACGGCAGCTTGCCTATCAGGAAGATGATCAGCCAGAGCACGCCAATCAACAGGAAAAAGACGACAAAGGTGGCGCTGACGCCGATGACGCCGACCAGATAGGCGGAGGGCAGGCTCGCATCTCCGCTGGCGGACGGCGGTCCAAAGGGGCGGCGTTCCTCAAACTCGGCGCGCTCGTCCGCCCTCTCGAAGTCGTCGCCGCTCTCGGAAACCGCGGCCATGCGCTGGGCGGTCAGCTCAAATGAAGGCTTCAGGATTTGGCCGACGACCAGACCGAGGCTGATGGTGACGAAGATGAGCAGGACGAGCGACTGAATGAGACCCAGGGCGACGAGGTGATTCTCGTTGGGGCGCAGGATGATGCTGGGGCGGACTTTGACGGCGGTCAGAATCGGGGCGACGCCGAAGATGGCGGTGACGACCATGCCCAAAATGAAGCCGAAAACGAGCGCCTCGGGATAGACGCGCCAGATCAGCGGCTGCCGCAGCGCCACAGAACCGTATTCGTTGACGATGAGGCTGAGCCCGATGCCGACGATCATGCCCAGCAGGCTGCCAAAGAAGCCGAGCATCAGCCCTTCGGTCAAGAAAAGCGCCGCCACCTGCCGCCCATGCAAGCCAAAAGTCTTGACCGCGGCGATCTCGTTGGTGCGCCGGCGGACGAGCACCAGCATCGTATTCATAATGCCGACGCCGCCAATCAAGAGCGCGCCCAAGCCCATCACCACCACGAAGTCGCTCAGGTACTGCGAGATCACTTCGTAGCGCTCCAGGAAGTCGGCGATGACGGTCGTGCGGGCGTCGGGGACGAGCGCTTCGATTTCGGCTTCGTAGCTTCGCAGCAGCTCGTCGTTGGCGCCGCCGGGAAAAAGCGCGCCGATGCGGTTTGGCGCGAAATCGGCGTTGATCGTCTCGACCGCGTTCGCGAGGTCGAAATATGCGAAACCGAAAAAGGCGTTGAGAAAGTTGGTGACGCTGCTCTCTTCGGCGACCGAGACGATGCCGCGCACGGTGTAGAGGTCTTGCGTGCCGCTGACCCGCACTTGATCGCCAACCGCGATATCGCTCTGCGCCGCCAGGTTGTCGCTGATGACGACATCATTGCCGCCGCTGAATAGCTCGGCAAGCGGCGCTTCCGGCGGGTCGATGGCGCGGATGACGTGGGTCGGCGGGTAAGTCCGCGGGTCGATGAAATTGCTGCCGATGAAGCTGGGACGCCCGAAGCCGCCCTCGCCCGTCTTCGTCAGCTGCATATTGCGCCCGCTCATGTAGGCGCTCGTCTTCGCGCCTTTTTCCTCCGCCCAAGCCAGCAGCGCCGCCAGCTCCGCGGGCGAAAAGGCGCTGGGGTCGTTGCTGCCGAAGCCGCCGAAGATGCTGTCGTTGCGGATCAGCAGATCGCCCTTGATTTCGATGCGCGCGTTGTTGGTCAAGGTATCGCCGACAGCCAAACCCAGCGAGCGCAAGGCGACCACCGTGGCGACGCCGGCCGTGATGCAGAGCACGGCGAGGGTCGTCCAGCGGCCGCCGCGGCGGATATTGCGCAGGGCGTAAGTGAAATAGAAGCGCAGCCGATGGGTCATCTCAGCATCCTTGTCCAAGCCCCTGCGTAGTGTAGGCGAGGCGCGACCGCCGCGATAGAGGGGGATTCGCCAGCTCCAGGTCTGAGGGTTGCTACGCGGACGAGCGCGAAGAGTTGCGCCGGAGAGTGGTGAAAGTCGTGGAGGTTCTGCCGTCGCGCATTCTGTACAGTTTTTCACCACAGAGGACACCGAGGATGCACAGAGAATACAGAGTGTTTAGGGTAGTTCTCTTGCGGCGGGAGTTTGCTCTTCGGCGCGTCTACTAAGTTATAGTTCGTCGCCAACATAAAGCGCATGAGACAGTCTCTGTGTCCTCTGTGGCGCCTCTTTTCCTCTGTGGTGAAGTTTGTCGCAAGCCTCGCTCTCGGGCGATGCCCAACAAATCCGCCTCTCCCATGCTGGCAGGCGCTTGCATAAGACGCAATCGATAGATTATAGTTACCCGCCGAAGCCCAAGCCCCAGGATATCACCATGCGCAAACCCATCATCGGCATCACCAGCGGCGGACGCAGCGAAGGTTACATCAGATCGCGGCATTATGACGCCTTTTACAGCGCGCCGGCGCCCTACGTGGACGCGGTGCGGCGGGCGGGCGGCCTCGCCCTCTTGATCCCGCCCGGCGACGATGACTGGGAAGCGCTCCTGCCGCTGCTGGATGGCGTGATCGTCACCGGCGGCACGGATATCGACCCGGCCGAGTATGGTGGCGACCGCTGGAACCCGCATCTGCTGCCCGCCGACCACGAACGCGACCGCAGCGAGCTGAGCTTGACGCGGCATTTGCTTGCCGAGCGCGAGAAGCCGCTGCTCTGCATCTGTCGCGGTTTGCAGGTGCTGAACGTGGCCGCCGGCGGCACGCTGCACGAGCATATCCCCGATATTCGCGATACCGACATCCACCGCAACGACGCCGGCTTATGGGCGATGCAGGACGTCCAGGTCGAGAGCGACAGCCTCATCGCCAGCGTCATGGGCCTTACGCGCCTGCCCACATCCTCCGGGCATCACCAGGCGGTCAAGGAGGTCGCGCCCGACTTGCGCGTGACCGCGAGGGCGAGCGACGGCATCATCGAGGCGCTGGAACTGCCCGGTCATCCCTGGCTCATCGCGGTGCAATGGCACCCCGAAGTGACCGCCGGGAGCGATCCATCGCAGCAGGCGCTGTTTGACGCGCTGGTCGTCAAGGCACGCGAAAGCCAGCGGACAGCGGAAGTCAGCCTGGCTTGATCACTCGATGGCGATCGCCCCGATTTCCAGTTCACGCTGAAAACGCGAGCCCGACTCGACAATAAGGCCCGACACGCTTTTGCCCGTCTCCGCGTCATACAAAATGAGCCGCAGAACGTAATCGCCCGGCTTGAGCGCGCTCAGGTCGAGCCGATGCCGCGCGAGCGATTCGTGATGAATGACCAAATCGCCGCCGGCGACTTTTAGGCCCGCCGCGTCAAAGACCTGGACCGAAACGCCATGCGCGTCGTCTGGCAGGCGCGTCCACCAGGTATCCACATGCACTTGATCGCCAGCCGCGACGACCAGGAGATTCGCCAACTGGACGCCGTTGTCATAGTCAACCGGGAAGCGGCGCTCTGAGGTCAGCAGGCGGCAATCGACCCCCGCCCGCGTATGAAAGGCGGCGACGCCGTCCCGCCCAGCCAATGATGATAGACGATGTGGCTGAAGCCATCAGCCTCTAGCTGCCGCAAAGCCTCGAGGTAAAGCGCCTCGCCCGCCGGCGGACAAAGGATCGCCCGGTAACGATGCCAGGCATCAAGCAGCGCGTTGCCCTGAATATAGGCATAGGCTGACGATGGCGCGCGCGTGGGTCTTCCCTCGACTTGCGGAAAGCCATGAATTGTCTGATAGAAGTCATAAATCTTGGAGAGATTGCCGCCCATGGGCAAGTGTATCAGCTTGATGTCGTCTTGATCGGCTTCCGCGCGGATTTCGGAAACGAAGTCGAGCAGCCCCGGCGCGATCACGAGCGGGTCGGGCGCTTGATAATATTCGAAGGCGATCAGGGCGGCGGCGGCCAGGATGATGGCGGCGTGCCGTTTGGGCGGCAGGCGTTTCAAGAGCGACATCATGCCGAAGCAGGTCAGCAGCGCCAGGGGAAAGGCGGCGCCGGCGAAGAATTGGTCGGTGGTCCAGAAGGCCCCGAAGACCTGCGGCAAGAGCCGCGCCAGATAGAACTTGGGCAGGCGAATGGCTTCATAGGCGACATCATTGACCGACAGCATCGAGCCCAGACGCAGCAGCAGGAAGATCAGCAGAAGCGCCAGCCAAAGCCAGGCTCTGGGGCGCGTTTCCGCGCTCGCCAGGCCGACGCCGACGAGCAGCAGCGGAAGATAACCGAGATAAACCGTCTGCCGCCAGCCGCCTTCCAATCCGTCCGAGTCGAAAAGCGACTTCAGGACGGGCGCCGTGAGCGGATGCTCATAATTGACGAAGTAGCCCAGCAGGTCGCGTCCGCGCTCGAAATGGATGTTTTTCCGCAGCGCGCTGGATAAGCCATCGGGGTCGGCGTACATAGGCGCGATGCGAAGGGCGGCGATCGCGCCGGCGACCAGCGCAATCATACAAACCCGCGCCCAGAACCCCGGCTGCCGCCAGCGGGCGCGCGCGAAACAGAGCACGAACAGCGCCGCCGAAATCAGCAGGCAGACCAGGGTATACAAGCCAATGAAAGCGGTGAAGCCGATCAGAATGGCGGCTGCCAGCAGCGGCTTGACCCGCCCCTCGACGAAGCCGCGATGCAGAAAATACAGGCTCAGCGGCAGCGTGGCGATGAAGCTGATATGCGGCGTGGCCGGGCGCGCCAGCACAAAGGCGCTCGTCCCGAAAACCAGCGCGCCAAACAGCGACAGCCAGCGGTCGCGCAGCAAGTACCGCAGATAGACGTATGCCGCGCCAGCCGAGGCGAAAACGAGCAGCAGGTAGCTGAGATTGAAGGCGCTGGAGCGCGGCATCACGGCGCTTAGCCCGCCGAGCAGCAGCAGATGCGGCAGGCTGAAGTTGTGATAAGCCAGCGAGACGCCCTCGGGATGAAACTTCAAATCGGTGAAGAAGAAATCCGCGCCTTCGGTTAAGACCCTGCCGCCGTACCAGGCATCCCAGAAGAGCATATAAATGTCGTCGCGCTCGGTCGGCAGCCAGAACGCGCCCCCATCGAAAACGTAGCGCAGCGCGGGCCAGCTCATCACGATGATGAACAGCGGGACGATGATGAGGAAATGCAAGTGGCTGCGGATTGTCTTCACGTTAGCGACGACCGATTCAATGTCTTATTCTTTAGTAATAGCAGAGACTGCAAATTCGCGCTCGAAGCGGGTCTCGCCTTTCAGGACAAGCCCGGGGACGCTTGCGCCAGTATCGTAGTTGTAGACGATGAGCCGCAGGTCGTACTCGCCCGGCGGAAGCCCGCTCAAGTCCAGCTGATGCCGCGCGAGCGACTCGTGATGAATGACCGTGTCGCCGCCGGCCGCCTTGACGCCAGCCTCGTCGAAGACCTGCGCGGATAGCCCATGCGCGTCCTTGGGCAGGCGCGTCCACCACGACTGCAGCTCCAGAATGTCGCCATCCAGGCGATACAAGAGGTTCTCCAGCCGAATGCCCGCGTCGTACTCGACTTCAAGGCGGTCATCCGCGCTTAGGAGGGCGCAATCGAAGCCGCTGCGCAGGTAGTGGACGGCGACGAGGCTCGCGCTCTTGATGACGGGCGGGCAGGCCTGGAAGTCTGACGCCAGCGCCCTGCCAAGCTCGCCCAGACCGTCTTCGTCCATCTGGCTGGGGTTGTAGAGCAGCAGGATCAGTTTCTCGGATGCCAGCGCCCCGCTTATATCGCTTTGAGTTGCCGCGAAGCTCTGGATTTGGGAGTCGCCAGCGCGCGGATAAACATGCGTGAACCGCTTCCAGTCGATGAAGGCGGCCGACAGGTGGCGAAAGCTCTCGTCATCAATGCGCTCGGCGGGATGAAAACTTAGAATCGACATCGCCGCGTCTAGCTCGAGCGCGGGCGAAGCCGCGGCCTCGCCAATAAAAGCGAACTCGGCCGGCAGCGGAATTGACGCCTTGCCGCAGCTTTCCCCGAGCCGCGTCAGACGATAGACGCTTGTGAAGCCGTCTTCGTAGGCGGGGGCGACGCCCGCGAAGCTGAACCGCAGCGCCGCGCTATTGACATGATACTGATGCAGAACAACATGCGTGAAGCCGCGCGCCAGCAGCTCGTCCAATGCCGCCAGATAGGGCTCGCGGCTGGCTGGCAGGCAGATGACAGGGGTCATGCGCCGCCAGCGGGCAAGGATGAGATTCCCGTTGATCGCGTCATAGGCGCGGGGCGGCGTCCGGCTGGCCAAGCCCTCCGCGTGGGGATAGCCGCTCAGGGTTTGCAGAAAGCCGTAGAACTTCGACTCGTGCCGCCCGAAGGGCAAATGAATCAGATGGATCTCGGCCTGGTCGTCTTCGGTTTTGAGCCAGGCCAGATGCTCGTGGATGCCAGGCGGCAATATCCGCGGGCGTATCGTCTGATAGTTCTCGAAGGCGGCGAGCGCCAGGACGAGACAGAGCAGCGCGGGGCGGCGGCGCGGCGAACTGGCTTGCAGCAGCGTCATCAGCCCGTAGCAGGCGAGCAAAGCCAAGGGCAGCGTGAGGCCGATCTGAAAGAGCGACGCGTCCCAGAAGGGAGCGAAGAGCGCCGGCAGCCATTGTTCGAGAAAGTGCTTTGGCAAGAGGATCTGTTCGTAGCGGACGCCCAGAATCACAAGTTCGGAGCCGAGGCGCAGGCTGAAGAACAGGAGCAGCAGAAAAAGCCAGGGCGTCAGCGATCGGCGGCGGCGCCCGCGGATCAAGCCATAGGCGATCAAGAGCAGGGGCGCATACCCCAGATAAGCGCGGTCGCTCATCGTCCGGCGGTCTTGGAAGAGCGCCTCGCGGACCTCCGGCGGCAGCAGCGGATGTCGCGGATTGACGAAGCTGGCGATCAAGTCGTTGCCCTGTTCATCGCTCATCTTGGCGAGCGCCTCGTCAAATGCCGCGCGGTTCTCGATCAAGGGGTAGAGGCGAACGAAGCTGAAGGCGCCGACGATGCACGATAGCAGAATGACATGCTGCCAGAAAAGCGGGCGCGTCCAACGCCCCTTCGCCAGATAGAGCGCGCGTATGCAGATGGTGATGACGAGACAGGCGAAGACGTACATGCCGATGAAAAGCGTCCCCGCGATGAGGCCGCCAGCCAGCCCCGTCCAGCGCCGGCGCCCCGCTACGATGCCGCGATCCAGGCAATACAGCGCCAGCGGAATGCCGGCGATGAGATTGACGTCGGGGTGATGCGCTTGACTGAGCGCAAAGGGGCTCAGCCCGAAAAAGACGGCGCCAGCCAAGCCGAGCCAGCGATCGCCAAAGACATGGATCAGGTAAAGATAGGCGGCCAGCCCGTTCGCGCTGATGATGAGCAGATAAACCAGATTGAAGGCGCTCGAGGGCGGCATCACCCGCTGCAGCGCGCCAAAGGCGATCATGTGGGGAAAGCTGAAGTTGTGATACACCAGCGAGAGCCCCTCGGGATGGAAGAGCTTGTCGGTGTACAGATAATTCCGCGAGTCGGTGAGGATCGATGGCAGGCGCCAGGCGTCCCAGAACTTCATCCAAACATCGTTGTTGGTGGTCGGCAGCCAGAATACGCTCCCGTCAAACACGTAGAAGACGGCGGGAAAGGTCATGACCGTTGCGAGCAGAGCAAAAACAAGCAGGAAGCGCCAGTGCTCTTTCAGCGCCTGGGAGAATCGCATCATCGCTCCTGGCTGAGGGCGAGCGGCGCCTGAATTGTAGCGGATGGGCGGCTCATGACGCTAGCGGCGGGCGGGGCGGCGCTTCGATCATGATTCGCTGTTTCCGCGCGGATTCACGGCGACGCGGCCGATCTCCAGCGCGCGCTCGAAGGCTCTTTGGCTGCCCGTCGCGATGCCGGCCACGCTTGCGCCCGTATCGTAGCGGTAAAGAATCAGCTTGACGCGATAGTCGCCGGCCGGCAAATCGGAAAGGTCGATGCGATGAGAGGCGAGCGGCTCCAGCCCGATGACGAAGTCTTGCCCGGCCACCCGGGCGCCATCGCCGTCCATGAACTGGATCGAGATGGAATGCGCTTCCTCCGGCAGTCGCGTCCACAAGAACTGGAGCTCCGCCTGCCCCTCCTGAATATCCACCAGCAGATTGCCCAGGCGGATGCCATTGGCGTAGTCGACCGCCAGCGGGCGCGAGGCGATCGCCAGCTCGCAGCGATAGCCAGCCCCCAGGAAAATCTCCACCACGGCTTCAGCCTCGACCATTTGGCGGCACGATATAAAGCGCTTCAACAGCCAGTCGCGGTAACCGGCGACGAGATCGGCGCTTGCCCCCGGCGAATCGTAAGCCAGCAGGACGAGGCTATGGCTGGCGAGCAAGTCGTCCGCGTCAGGCCCATCGTTGTCCACGCTTCCCGCCAGCGCGACCCGGCCATTTTCCAGCGCGAGGCGGCTGGAGTGGCGCATGCCAAACAGGACGGCGCTCCTGGCATCGTCGGTCGGGCTGGTGTCCGCAGTAGGCAGAATGCTCAATATGGCGGATCCCTCTTGCGGGACGATGACGGACGCGCCTTCCAGGCCGCGCAAAAGCGCAAGCGCCGGTGGACTCACGGTCGACGCCAAATCGCAATTCCGGCGAAAGTCGCGCAGGCGGTAGACGGTCGCGAATTCGTCGCTGTAAGCGGAAGGCGCATCGCCCACGCCGACGCTGATCGCCCCATCCAAAAGCGGCCAGTGATGCCAGACGACATGGGTGAAGCCGTCGCCCAGCAGCTGATCCAAAGCCGCGAGGTAAATGGCCTGATGCGGCGGAAAACACAGCGCGCCCGACCCGCCCTTCCAGGCGTCGAGCAGGTGATTCCCGTCGATATAGGCGTAAGCGGCTGGCGGCGTGCGCCCGCTCAAACCCTCGACCTGCGGGTAGCCGGTCATGGTCTGATGCAAGCCATAGAGCTTGGACTCGAAGCGGCCCATCGGCAGGTTGATCAGGCGCGGCTCGCCCTCCTCTTCGCGCAGCCAGTCGATGAAGGCGAATTGCTCATCGGGCAGGACGCGAACCTCAGTCGTTTCATAGTATTCAAAGGCGACGACCGCGATGACCGCCAGCGTGATCAGGCCGCGCTGCCGGGCTTGACGAGCATCCAGAAGCGGCTTGAGCCCGTAGCAAGTCATGACCGCCAGGGGCAGCAGGATGCCGATATGGAAGTGGTCGGTCGCGTGAAAGGGCTGGAAAAGCAGCGGAAAAAGCTCGTCCAGCAGCGCCTTCGGCAAGACGATATGGCTGAACCGCTCGCCGTCGATCTGCAAGACCGAGCCGAGTCGCAAGAGCAGAAAAGGCAGCGCCAGCCCCAGCCAAGGCAGCATCAGCCGCCGGCTGCCCGCCCGCAAGAACCCGGCGATGACGAGCGCCAGCGGCAGGTAACCCAGATAATTCGTATGCGGCTCGTAGAATACTGAGCCCGCGTCGAAGAGCGTTTTCAGCGGCGGGGTCGTCAGCGGATGCCGATAATTGACAAAATAAGAGAGCAGGTCCGTGCCCCGCTCCTTCGCCGTGTTCTTGCTTATGGCGGTCGAGAGCGAGTCGGCGTCGGCGACCATCGGCAGGACGCGCCCGGCGCAGGCCAGCGCGATGACCAAGCCGAGCAGCAGCATCCAGCGCCAGAAACGCGGGTCCCGCCAGCGCCCAACCGCATAGCCCAAGGCGAGCAGCGCCAGACTGATCAGGGTACAGACAAAAATATACAGGCTCAGGAATGCGGTAAAGCCGACGACGGCGCCGCAGATGATCACATGCTTCAGGCTGGCCTCCCGCATCCCGCGCTGGTAGAAATAGGCGGAAAGCGGCAGGCTGACGATCAAGTTGACGTCGGGATGGGCCGCGTGCGAGAGGACATGCTGGCTGAGGCACATGACCAGCGCGCCCAGGGTCGCCAGCCAACGATCGGCAAAGAGATAGTGCAGATAAATGTAGGCGCTGGCCGCCACCGCCAGGACGATCAGCAGAAAGGTCAGGCTGTAGGCGTTTGCCGGCGGCATGACGGCGCTGAGCAAACCGACCGAGAGCATGTGCGGCAGGCTGAAATTCTCGTAGGCGAGCGAGACGCCAAGGGGATGAAACATCACATCCGAGTGATAGAAGCTCGTCTGCCCGGCGAGAAATTGCCGCCCGTGCCAGACGTCCCACAGCTTCTGAAAGACATCGGTGTTGCGCGTGGGCACGGCGAAGGTCTCGAAGTCAAAGACCAGCGGCAGCGTGGGCCAGGTCATCGCGATGATGAGCAGCGGCGCGATGACGATGAAGGGCCGGTGGCGGCGAATGGCAGGCCAAAGCTTATTCACGGCGCGTCAACTTCCATGGAGGACCCCAGCCAGGCGCGTATGCTCCCAAGATAGCACGAAAGTCCTTTGTCCGTGGATTTCGCCACTTGCCCGGGCGCGGCGCTCGCCTCATTCAAGTTTCAGGCGGGCGATCTGCAGTTCGCGGTCAAAACGCGCGCCAGAACGTATCTTGACCCCGGGAACGCTTTCAAGCGAGGCATAACGGTAGACAATGAGCTTGGCAGCGTAAACGCCGGCCTCTAGCGGATCGAGTTCCAGGCGATGATGCGTTTCCGGATCCCGGTGAATCAGGAAATCTTGACCGAAGGCTTTGCCTCCCGCTTCGTCAAACAGCTGGATCGAGAAGGCGAGCGTGGTCTCCGGCACGCGATTCCACAGCACGTACAGATCCAAGGCGCGGTCTTTCAGTTCGTAGTGAAGGTTATCCAACTGCAATCCGCCCTCGTAGCTGACGCGTAGCGGCGCTCTCGAAAGCAGCAATTCACAGGGAACGCCGCGCTTCACATACAATTCTAGAATCGCGGCTTCGGTCTTTACGGGCTGCTCGCACAGCCGGAATGCCCGCTCGATAAAGCCGTAATTTGAAGGAATATGATCGCTTTTGGCGACGCGAGGATCGTAAATCACCAGCAGCCCTTTATCGCGAGCGTCAAGATCCCTTTCAGAGACATACCGCCGATTCGCGCTTTGCATCACCATCTCATCATCGGCGTGGAAGAGATGAACCAGGCTCTTCCAATCCGAAAACTCGGCGGTGAAGCGCTCGAGATCCTTGTAGTCCAGCGGCAGCGAGGGATGAACGCTCACAATCGAGAATCGCGCATTCAAGGGGATAGCGTCCCCTTGCGCAAGCGCGCGGAAAGGCGCCAGCGACCCCTCTCCCGCCACTCGCGGATCGCCGCAGCTTTCGCGCAGATCCGCCATGCGATAGATCGCCACGTGGTCGTCCTGGTAGGCGGCGTCGAGCGTGGTCAAGCCGGGGCGAATAGCGACGCTGCCCGCAAGCCGGCGATGAAAGACGATATGCGTGAAACCATCCGCCGCAAGCTGGTCAAGGGCTTCGGAGATCTCGGCGCCATCACTCGGCGAGCAGTTGACGTTGCGGGCGTCGCGCCAGGCGTACAAGAGGAAGTTGTCGTTGAGGTAACTGTAAGCCGAGCCCGGCGTGCGATTCGTCGCGCCATTGGCTTGCGGGTATTCGCCAAGCGTCTGGAGGAACATATAGTATTTGTCCAGGTTGCGGCGGATGGGAAGATTGATCAGCTTCACAGGCGCCGAGTCTTCCTGCCGCAGCCATGCCAAATGGGCGATCCTTTCTGGCTCAAGCGTTCGGCCGCCGATCGGGACGTAGTACTCGAAGGCGAGAAAAAGCAAACAGACGCCGACCACCGCGCAGCGCACGCGAGGGGCCCGCCCGTCAAGCGCCGCTGACAAGCCGTAACATGACAGCGCCGCCAGCGGCAAAACGACCCCGAGCTGAAAGCGAGCCGCGAACCCAAAGCCGTCAAAGAGCAGCGGAAGCGCCTGATTGAGATAGAATTTCGGCAGCAAGATGTCGGGATAGGCTTTGCCATCGAAGGTCAGATGATCGCCCAGGCGCAGCGCAAGAAATACGCAGAGCAGCCCCAGCCAGGGCAGCATCGCGCGCCTTCGACCCCGCCGCAAAATCCCAGCCGCGAGCAGAATCAGGGGAAGATAACCAATATAGCCGGCGCTTACGGCTTTCCGCGGGTTCAAATCGAAGACATCACGCAGGATGGGCGCCGTCCACGGATTGGCTCGATTGAAGAGATAGTCGCCGAGGTCAACGCTGTCGACGTCCATGCCGCTGTATTTTTCCGCGCCGGCGCTCAGCGACCCGATGTCGGCGACAATCGGATAGAAACGCAGCGCGCTGAGGGCGGCGGCGACGGCGATCAGCGCCAGAAGCAGCCGCCAAAATGACCTGGTTCTCCAGCGTAGCGGCGCCAAGGCCGCGGCGTACATCGCCAGCGACAGCCAGAGGCAGACGTAAATGTACAAGCTGATGAAGGCGGTGAAACCCAGCGCGAGGCCCGCCAGCGCCGCAAACGCCAGCCGGCCTTCTGCGACCGCGCGCTGCAAGCAATAGATTGCCAAGGGCAAGGGGGCGACCAGGATCAAGTCGGGCAGGATAGGGGCGACCAGAAACTGCGGCGCCAGGCTGAAGAGCAGCGCGCCGAAAACGCTTATCCAGCGGTCGCCGAGCAGATGCCAGAGCAGCAGGTAGGCCGAACAGGCGTTGATGAAGAGCATCAGCAAAAAACATAAATTGTAGGCATTCGCCAAGGGCAAAACGGCTTGCAGACCGCCAAAGACCAGCGCGTGCGGCAGGGCGATCTGATGAAAGGCTAAAGAAACGCCTTGCGGGTGAAATATCGAATCGCTGAAGTAGTAGTCAGCCTGGCCGGCCAGCGCGCGCTTCAAGTGCCAGGCGTCCCAGAACTTGTACCAGGGGTCGGAGCCGCCGGTATAAAGCCAGAGGCTGTCGGCATCCAGGACCTGCGGCAGCGTGGGCCAGGTCATCGCGATGATGAGCAGCGGCGCGATGACGATGAAGGGCAGGTGGCGGCGCATCCAGGAAGGCAGGCGAGACATCGATGACTTCTTCTTCCTTCTGGTCCCGGCCCCCTTGCCCGGCATCCAATTGAGGGGTGTAGGGGCGAGACGGCGGCTCGCCCGCAGAAACGACGATGGGCGCTGCGTCGTTTTTAGAAAGGGCGACCCATGGAACAGGCGGGCAGTCGCCTCAGCATCCCGCCAGCCAGCGCGCAGCCTCTTTGGCGAAGTAGCTCACGATGATATCGGCGCCGGCGCGCTTGATGCAGGCGAGGCTTTCCAGCGCCGTCCGCTCCAGCTCGAGCCAGCCTTGTCGCGCGGCGCCGTGAATCATGGCGTATTCGCCGCTGACCTGGTAGGCGGCCAGGGGCAGATTGAACTGCCTTCGCGCTTCGTTCAAGATATCGAGGCTGGGCAGCGCCGGCTTGACCAGCAGGATGTCCGCGCCCTCCTCCACATCCAGCGCGATCTCTTTCATGGCTTCGCGGCTATTGGCGGGGTCGAGCTGATACTGCGCGCGATCGCCGAAGCCGGGCGCGCTGTGGGCGGCGTCGCGGAAGGGCCCATAGAATACGCTGGCGTATTTGGCCGCGTAGCTCATCAGCGCGACATGTTGGAAACCATGCTGGTCCAGCGCCGCGCGAATGCCCGCCACCATGCCGTCAATCATGCCGGAGGGCGCGATGACATCGGCGCCGGCCCGCGCGTGAACGACCGAGGCTCGCCCCAGCAGCGCCAGCGTCGGGTCGTTCAGCAGATAACCGAGTGGCAGATTAGGCTCAAAATGCGGGTTTTCCGGCGAATTGACGAGGCCGCAGTGCCCGTGGTCGGTGTATTCGCAGAAGCACATATCGGAAATGACGGCCAGCGCCGGCGCCGCCGCTTTGATGACGCGGATGGCGCGCGGGATGATGCCCTCATCGCTGTAATTGTCGCTGCCAAAGGCGTCTTTCCGCTCGGGGATGCCGAAGAGGATCACGGCCGGGATGCCGAGCGCGGCGATCTCTTCCGCTTCTGCCGCCAGCCGGTCCAGCGTCAGCTGCGATTGCCCGGGCATCGACTCGATGGGAACGCGCATATCGTGGCCGTGGCGCGCGAAGAGCGGATAGACGAAGTCGTCGGCGCTTAAGCTGGTCTCGCGCGTCATCCGCCGGATCGCCGCCGAGAATCGCAGACGCCGGGGCCGGCGGCGCATGCTGGCGCTCCCGATTTTGGCGGCTGCTCGCGCTTTTTCCGGCGCTTCCAACATCGTCACGCCTGGCTCACCAGGTCTCCCAATGCACGACATCGTCATACTGGCGGCGGCCCCCCGCTCTGAGTGGCTGCGCCGAAGCCGCTTCATCGGCGGGATAACCGAAAGAAATCACCAGGCGCGTCTGAAAGCCCTCGGGGAGCCCGAGTATATCCGCCGCGGTTTCCGGCTCGTATATCGTGCCCAGACAAGAGCCGATGCCGATTTCAGTGGCGGCCAGCTGCATATAGGCGGCGCTCTGACCGGAATCGAAGAAATGCCAGAGCGTGCGCTCGTTCTCGGTCGGCACGACGATGACAATGCAGAGCGCGCAGCCGGCGACATGCCCCATGCCCGCCCCGGTCGCCGCCAGTTTCGCAAGCCGCGCCCGGTCCTGCACGGCGATGAAATGCCATGGCTGGCTGTTCTTGGAGCTCTGCGAGCGCCGGCCCGCGTTCAGAATGCGCTCGATATGCTCGCTGCGCAGCGGACCCGCGCGAAAATCACGAATCGCTCGCTTGGTCTGAATAGCCTCCCATACGCGCATAGCAATCCCTTCTGGCGCCGCTCGCCGCCATTTAGTCATCCGCCTTGGTCGCGCCCGCGAGCGCGGCGTCAAACAGCGTGCCCGCCCCGCGCATCTCCTGGCGCAGCAGATCGTTGATCTCGGCTTCGCAGGCGACCTGGGCCTCGACATCCGCTTCCAAGGCGAATTCTATCATAACTTCGGCGACCGACTTTTTCACCGTGCGGCTGATAATCTCCTCGAGCTCGCCAACCGACATCTCCACGATCTTGCGCTTGTCCATAGCGGTGGGGCCTGGCAGGCGCTGATTCGCCGCCTGGTCCCGCTCCTTTCGCCTCGGCCTTTTGCGATTCTAGCGTCGATTCCGCGATTATGCTCCGCGCAGCGCCGGTAGCTGGGCTTTGCTGGCGAGCGCGGGCATCACTGTCTTATACGCGTCCCGCGCGAAATCGTATCAGTATTTGCTATCTGGCGGGCGAGTCGCCGCCTCGCCCCTACCGCTCAAATGGCTGGGCGACCCACTACAACCCCATTCCCCGGCCCCTTGCCCCAGCGAGCTAGGGAAGGGGAGATACGACGCTGCGAAATGTAAGGTATTTTGCGTGGGCGGTCGCGTTGCGACGCGGACGTCTACAAAAACTGCGCGGCGGCGGGCCGGGCAAACCTTGTCTATCGCGCCCGACTGTGTGAAACTGCGTCTGCATCGTCGGGCGCGTGATGGAGCGGAGATGCCGCTGATTTGGGCGGGCCTCATTATGTTTGGCGGAAGCCTCGTGCAGGGCGCGATCGGCTTCGCCCTGGGCATGATCGCCGTGCCGCTGCTGGTCGAAGCCGGCTTCAGCCTGTCGCAGGCGGTCGCGCTGACGACGCTTTCGATCGGCATTCAAGTCGTCTTCGGCGCTTGGCAGCTGCGCGCGCATATCCCCTGGCCCGAGGTCAAGCTGGCGGCGATCACGCGTTTCTTGACCGTGGCTCTCGGCATCCTGCTGCTGCTGAGCGTCGAGGCGATGGACGCCGTCGCGGTCAAGCGCCTGGTCGGCATCGGCGTCCTGCTGGGCGTGATCGCGCGGGTAAGGGCGGGCAAGAGCCTGAAACGAGAATGGCCGATCGCCGCGTCAATCGCCGCTTTCAGCCTCAGCGGCGTCTTGCAGGGGCTGGTGGCCATGGGCGGGCCGCCACTGGTGCTCTGGATGACGGCGCGCGATTTTCGGGCGCAAGAGGCGCGCGCCTTCACCATGACGCTCTTCCTGCTCAACGCGCCGGTGCAGGTCGGGCTATTGCTCTTGCTTTCGCAGACGATGAGCCTGGAAGTCATCCTGATGGCGCTGGTTTTGTCGCCGCTGATTTACGTCGGCACGACAATCGGCGTGCGCCTCGGCGACCGCTTCGACAAAGAGCGGCTCAATCGGGTGGCGCTGGCGGTTCTGGTCGTCATCGCGCTCAAGGCGATGCTCTGACGGGGAACCGAGCGCCGAAGATCGGGAAAAGCAATTTGCCACAGGAAACGCGAGGGGCGAAATTCTTGCTGCGGAATCCGCCAAGTTCAGCTCCCCTTGCCGCCATCCCAATGGCGGGCATCCTCCTTGCGGGGGTGAGCTGGCCGCAAAGAAAACAGGGGCGACCTTTGCAACGCCCGCCGGAGCGGAAATGACCGAAGACCGACAAAACCAGGATCTGCAATTCGACAGCGCAGAAATGCGCGCGATCGGCTATCACGTCATCGACATGCTGGTGAGTTATTACGAAAGCCGGGCGGAAGGACCAGTGGCGGAAAAGCTGGATCACGAGGCGCTGGACGCCATTCTGCGCCAGCCTTTGCCGCGCGAAAGCCAGCCCTGGCGCGATGTCCTCAAACAATTTGAGCGGGAGGTGGCGGGCGCCTCGAACCGCGTCGATCACCCGCGTTTCTTCGCGTACATCCCGCTGGCCAACAATTTCATCAGCGTCATGGCCGATACCTTGGCCGCCGGCTACAACATCTTCAACGCGGTTTGGCGGCAGGGACCAGGCGCGGCCCAGCTCGAGCGCTTGACGATTGACTGGCTGCGGCGGATCATGGGCTTCCCGGAAGGCGCCGGCGGGACCTTCGTCAGCGGCGGCTCGGTGGCGAACCTGACGGCGCTGGCGGTGGCGCGCGAGATCCAGCTGGCGGGGGACGCGCGCGGGGCGGTCGCCTACTGTTCCGACCAGATTCATTTCGCCGTCTCGCGCGGCTTGAAAGTCTTGGGCTTCGCGCCGGATCAGCTGCGCAAGCTGCCGAGCGATGCCGATTTTCGCCTGCCGCTGGCCGGTCTGCGCGCGGCGATTGCCGAAGACCGAGCGGCCGGAAAACGACCCTTCTGCGTGGTCGCCAGCGCGGGCACGACCAACACCGGCGCGGTCGATCCGCTGGACGCCCTGGCCGATCTTTGCGCGCAAGAAACGCTCTGGCTGCATGTCGATGGCGCTTATGGCGCGCCGGCCGCCCTGACGGAGCGTGGCCGGCAGGCGCTGACGGGGCTGGAACGCGTCGATTCGCTGGCGCTGGACGCCCATAAATGGCTATTCCAGCCGATTGAATGCGGCGTCGTTCTCGTGCGCGATCGGCGTTGGCTGCCGCGGACCTTCAAAGAGACGCCGGAGTATCTGAGAGACATCCAGAGCGAGGGCGAAGAACTCAATTTCGGTTACCAGGGCATTCAGCTCACGCGGCAGTTCCGGGCGCTGAAGCTGTGGATGAGCTTCAAGGTCTTCGGCCTGGAGGCCATCAGCGCGGCGATCGCTCAGGGATTCGAGAATGCCGAGATTGCCGAGCGGCTGCTGCGAGAGAGCGGCGCCTGGGAGATCGTCACGCCGGCGCAAATGGCGATCGTGACCTTTCGCTACCAGCCGAAGAATGGCGATGCGGCGCTGGCGAACCGCGTGACGCGCGATCTGGTCGAGCGGCTGCTGGAGGATGGCTACGCTTTCGCCTCGGGCACGCAGCTGCGGGATAAGACCGTGATGCGCATGTGCTGCAACAATCCGCGAACGACCCGCGCCGACCTGGCGTCAACGATTCAGCTGATGGCCACGCTGGCGCGCGCGCTGGAGGCCGAGCTATTGGACGCGGACGAACGGGTCTCTGCGGTCAGTGGTCAAATAACAAAGCTGTAGGGGCGTTACGCTGTAACGCCCGCCATCGGAATTCCTGTTGCGAGGGCGACCCGGTGGCTCGCCCCTACAGGTGAATCCCTTGTGGCGAATAAAACAGGGGCGAGGCGGTGACTCGCCCATTGGCAGCACTGGCGAACAAAACAGGGGCGAGCTGCTGGCTAGCCCGATGAAGACCACGATGCGCCCCGCCGAATCGCCGCGCCGGTCACCGATCCAGGCGCCGTTATTCAGTCTGTACAGACAAATAGAAATTGCTAATATATTGGCGCGTTCTCGGATAAGCATTGACAGCGCCTTTCACGGCGGCTGCGCCGGCTGACCGGATTGCGATAGATGCTTGCCGGCGCGGTGTCTGCGTTTGCGCGCGCTGTAGCCTTTGCGGTCAAAGTATGATGCCGAGGTAACCGTATGAGGAATTCCAACCCCCGCGATCAATTGAAGCTCGACGCCAATGACATGCGCGAAATGGGTTATCGCATCATCGACATGCTCGTGGATTACACGGGGGCGCAAGCCCAATTTCCGGTGACGCGCGCGCTGGATCACGCCACCTTTGAGGAAATCCTGAGCGAGCCGCTGCCGGAGGCGGGAACGAATTGGCAAGACGTATTGGAACAATTCGAGCGACAGGTGCTGACGACCATTGACCACCTGGATCATCCGCGCTTTTTTGCCTATATTCCCTCGTCCAGCAACTTCGTCGGCGCCATGGCCGACGCCTTGGCTTCCGGCTATAACATTTTCAACGCCCTGTATCCCCTGGGGACGGGCGCGGCCATCGTCGAAAGGCTGTGCATCGGTTGGCTGCGCAAGCTTTGCGGCATGCCAGAAGCGGCCGGCGGCTTGTTCGTCAGCGGCGGCTCGGTGGCGAATCTGACGGGCTTGGCGGTGGCGCGGCAGATCAAGCTGAATGGCGACATGAGCGATGCCGTCATTTACTGTTCAGATCAGGCGCATTTCGTCATCTCGCGCGGGCTGCGCATCCTCGGCTTCGCGCCCGACCAGCTGCGCGAATTGCCCTCCGATGAAGGTTTTCGGCTGCCCGTGCCAGCGCTGGAACGGGCGATCGCAGAGGATAGAGCGGCGGGCAAACAGCCCTTCTGCGTCGCCGCGACCGCCGGCACCACCAATTCCGGCGCGGTCGACCCGCTAAATGACTTGGCCGATCTTTGCGAGAGAGAAGACCTCTGGCTGCATGTCGATGGCGCTTATGGCGCGTCCGCATGCCTGGCCGAGTTCAGAAAAGGGGCGCTGGCTGGCATTGAACGCGCGCATTCGCTGACCTGGGACGCGCATAAATGGATGTTTCAGCCTGTCGAGTGCAGCGCTGTGCTCGTGCGCGACCGCCATTGGCTAAGCGCGACATTCAAGGATACGGCGCACTTCCTCTCTGACGCCGAGACCCACAGCAAAGAAGAAGTTGGCGAAGAGATGAATTTCATGTATCAGGGCATTCAGTTGACGCGCTATTTCCGCGCCCTGAAGTTCTGGATGAGCCTGAAAGTATTTGGCATCGCGGCCGTGCGCGCAGCCGTTGAACGCGGCTTTGAGTTGGCCGAACTGGCGGAATCGCTCCTGCGCGACGCGGGGCACTGGGAGATCGTCACGCCGGCGCAATTGGCGATAGTGACCTTCCGCTACAAGCCGACCAATGGCGATGAAACGCTGGCAAACCGGATAACCGAAGAATTACAAGGCGCCATGGCGGCCAATGGGTTCGCCTTCGCATCAACGACTAAGCTGCGCGGCAAAACCGCCATGCGCCTGGTCACGAACAATCCGCGCACCACGCCATCCGATCTGCGGCAGACTGTCCTGATCATGGGTCGGCTGGCGGCGGATTTGGAGCGGCAGCTGCAAGACGCGCCCCCAGTAAAACCAAGTCAATAATTCAAAGAACTCACCACCGAGGGCGCCAAGTTTGAGAGAGAGCGCGCCGAGAGAAAAGCAAGGGGTTTTCTATGCGCCCTCCGCGTCTCTGCGGCAAAACTCTGTTTCACGACATCCCTTGACTTAGTCTTGCCGCCGGATCGTCCATCATCCGCGGGGCAGCCTTTACAGACTGTACAGCCAAATCGAACTTGCTAAAATAGCGGCGTTTATTGGCGAATACCTTCCCTGCCCACAACTCAGGAAGTGGAAATTGGACTACGGTCTCTTGGCGTTTTCACTCGCCAGTTTCGCATTCACGGCGCTGGCGGCCTATCAGATCGGGCGGCTGGCGACCCGCGTTCATCTGCCGCTGATCAGTGGCTATCTGCTGGCCGGTCTGCTGGCGGGTCCCTTCGTGCTGCAATTCATGGCGGCGCCCAATGTCGAGATATTGCGCTTCCTTGATGAGGTCTCGCTGGCATTCATCGCCTTCGCCGCCGGCAGCGAAATGGCGCTCGACGAATTGCGCGGCCGCTACCGCAGCATCGGCTGGAACACGCTGACGCAGATCGCCGCCATCTATATCTTTTGCGGCGCTACCGTTTTCTTGCTGGCGGATTTCATCCCCTTCATGCAGGCGCTTTCGCCAACGGGCAGAGCGGTGGCGTCGCTCCTGGCGGGCACGATCCTGGCGGCGCGGTCGCCATCATCGGCCATCGCCATCATCAACGAGATGCGGGCCCGCGGTCCATTCGTCAAAGGCGTCCTGGGCGTGACCTTGGTGAAAGACGTGCTGATTGTAGTGCTTTTCGCTTTCAGCACCTCGGTCGCGTCCACCCTGCTGACGGGGCGGAGCTTCGACCTGGCTTTCATCCTGCTGGTGGCATTCGAGATCCTCGCTTCTATCGGCTTCGGCGTGCTCGTGGCGCAGCTGATGGGGCTTATCCTGCGCAACCACTGGGAAGACTGGCTGAAGATCCCGCTTATTCTGTTGATCGGCTATCTGGTCTTCGCCCTGTCCGGCGAGATCCGGCAGTTCAGCCACGATAATCTCCCCTTCGAGCTGCTCTTCGAGCCCCTGCTGATTTGCATGGTCGCCAGCTTCTGGATCACCAATCGCAGCCCTTATCGCTCGGAGCTGCGCCACCTGCTGCATCGGGTCGAGATGCCGATTTTCGTCATCTTCTTCACGCTGATCGGTCAGGCTCTGGATCTGAGCGTCTTGCAGGCGCTCTTGCCGGTGACGCTGGCGATCTTCGCGGTGCGGCTGCTGGCGCTCTTCATCGGCGGTTACATCGGCGGGACGCTGGCGGGCGATCCCCCCCGTTTCAATCGCCTGACCTGGATGGCGTACATCACCCAGGCGGGCGTCGGGCTGGGCTTGGCGAAGGAAGTCGCGATTGAATTCCCGCAGCTTGGCAACGAATTCGCCACGCTGATGGTCGCCGCCATCGTCTTAAGCCAGCTGGCGGGCCCCCCATTCTTCAAGTTCGCCATCCGCCTGGTGGGCGAATCGCACCTGCCCCGCGATATCGCCGATGACGAGATCCTCGATGTCGTCATCGTTGGCATCGAAAATCAATCGCGGCAGCTGGCCGAGCGTCTGCTGGCGCATGGCTGGCGCGTCAAGCTGCTGGATATCGACCAGTCGCATGTCTCGACCCTGACGGCTTCGGATGGCTTGCGCCACGAGCATTGGCTGCCGGAAATCTCGGCCGCGCGCATCGGCGAACTCATCGAGCCCAAAACCGAAGTGGCGGTCACGCTCTTGCCCGATGACGCCGACAGCCTGAAACTCTGCCAAATCTTCTATGAGGACTTCGGCATCACGCGGCAAATCGCGCGGCTGAACACCTTCAATCTGATCGAGCAGTTCCGCGAATTGGGCGTGCATGTGCTAGACCCCGCAAACGCGATGGTGCACCTGCTGGACAATTTCGTGCGCGCGCCCCAGCTGGCGGCGATGGTCTTCGAGGACGACCCCGATCACGATGTCATCCAGGTGACGATCACCGACCCCAATGTCGATGGCTTGCACCTGCGCGAGCTGATACTGCCGGACGACGTGCTGGTGATGGCGATCGCGCGGCGGGGGCATTCCATCGTGCCGCACGGCTATACCAACCTGCACCTCGAAGACGAAGTCACGCTGATTGGTCCGACCGAGAGCCTGGACGAAGTCGCGCTGAAGCTAGGCTACTAAAGGGTCAACCGCCACGTAGACCAAGGGCGCCATTGGCGGCTGGCAGTGTCCGGTTTGCTGGCTATGGCGCGCCTCCAAGACGATCAGTAAGGCTTGTCCGATACTGTGACACAGCAGGATTCTTGCGAAGCGGACTGCCTTAAAACTTCCACGCCATACCCCTTCCCACCATCTCTACGGCAGGCATCCTCCTTGTAGACACACGCGCCGCAATGCGACCGCCCACGCAAATGAATTCGCGTTGGTTAGAGGGCGAGTCACCGCCTCGCCTCTACAGATCGTAGCAAAAAACCTAGCTGTAAGGGCGTTTGAACCGCAGTGTCTACGCGCGGCGCTGTAACGCCCGTCGATATCATTCGCGAATAAAACAGGGGGCAAGGGGCCGGGGGATGGGGGGGCAAAATCCGGCGCCCGCCGTCGAGTATCGGACAAAGCCCACAGGCACTACATCGAGGGCTGCTGGCCACAGCCGTCCTCTTTTGCGCGCGACTGGCGGAATTATGTTACACTATGCTTACACGGGAGTCGGATTTGTGGAGTGACCGAATGAGAGCGAAGGTAATTGTGATCTTGCTGGCGCTGTTGCTGGCTTTGCCCTTGGCGCCTGCCGGCCTGGGGCAAGACGACGTGCCGACGATTGCGCTGCTCCGCTTTGGGCCGCATGTCTCGTACGACCTGGTAGATCAGGGACTCCTGAGCGCGATGATGACCGCCGGTTTGATTAACGCGGCGGAGCATCGGGTCTTGACGGCGGGCGGGCGGCTTGAGGGCGAGTTGGTCAATGTCATTTGGAACGACGCCAATTACGAGTTCACCAACGCCAGCATCATCATTGAGCAAGCGATAGACGCCGGCGCCGATGTCCTGATCACCTACTCCACGCCCGTGACCCAAGTGGCGCGGCACATTACAGCGGATATGGACGATCCGCCGGCTTTGCTTTTCGCGTCGGTATTCAATCCATTCGCGGCCGGCATCGCCCAGGCGACTTGCCTCAAGCCGGCGCATGTCAGCGGGGTCGAAGTGGCGACGCCCTACGAAGACATCGTGCCGCTCCTGCTGCGGCAAGACCCAGACATCCAGGTCATCGGCATCTTGTACAGCACCGCGGAAGCCAGCGGACCCGAGGGCGCGCGCCGCATTGCCGAAGTCGCCGCGTCGCTGAACCTGGCAGTGCAAGAAGCCGGCGTGGCGCAAGTATCGGATTTGGCGCTGGCGGCTGAAGGCTTGGTCGAGGGCGGCGTCGAAGCGCTGATTATCCCGGCCGATATGCTGACGGTCAGCGCGATGCCGATAATCATGAAGGTCGCGACCGAGAACCAGGTGCCAGTCTTCCATTCCAATGCCTTCGCCCATCACGATGGCGCCACCGTCAGCGCGGGCGCGACCCTGCCGGCTCTGCAAGGCAACTTGATCGCTGGCATGTTGATCGGGCATTTGAATGGCAGCCTGGATATAGGCAGAACAGGCGTCGCCATCATCAGCGAATTGACCGTCAACCTCAACCTGGACAGCGCCAAAGCGGGCGGGATTGAAGTTTCGCAACGCTTGCGCGAAATGGCGACGGTCATTATTGAGGACGGCGTCCAGCACAACAAAGCGATTCTTCGCGTGTTTAAGGAGCTTGGCTTGGACGACGAGACTATCGGCATGATTATGGAGGCGGCGAGCGATATGACGGCCGCCCGCGCCCAGGTCCTGCAGATGCCGCCCCACATTCAGGATGTCGTATCAAAGGCGTTTGGCTCCGGCCCGCGCGTGGCGGATACCGACGCCCTGCTCGCCAGCCTGCAGTGCACGGACGAGATGATCGCCGAGCAGCAGGCCGCGCTGGAGGCGGACAGCTAAACCCGGCCGATGGGGGCGAGTCGCAGAATCGCCCCTGCCGCGGCTTCTGGCGGGCGCGCAACAGGTTCGGACAAGCCTTGCAAGGGCGATTCTGTGTGAGTCGCCCACTAAATTAATCGCCAGCTTTGGGCCGACCCGCAAAGCCGTCTCTACATCCACTCCTGCGCGAGCCGAATACGCCATAATAGACGCTCCCTGAGGGCTGGCCCCACGAAAAGGCCGGCGGCAAGTAAGGCATTGAGCCTCAATCTCATCCAAAAGCCAATTGAGCTGGCGAATTGGCATGGCAGGGAGAACGACATGATGACCGAGCTACCGGTGGCAGTCATCGGCGGCGGACCGATTGGATTGGCGGCGGCGGCGCACTTGATCGAGCGCGGCGAGCGTCCGATCGTCTTTGAAGCGGGCGAGCGCGTCGGCGCCAGCCTGCTCGAATGGGGCCACGTGCGGATGTTCTCGCCCTGGCGCTTCAATGTCGATGCGGCGGCGATCCGGCTGCTGGAAAGCGCGGGCTGGCAAATGCCGCCGGCGGAGGACTTGCCGACCGGGGCCGAACTGGTCGAGCGCTATTTGCAGCCCCTGGCGCAGCTGCCGTCCATGCGAGACGCAATTCGCCTTGGCGCGCGCGTCCAGAGCCTCAGCCGGCGCCATCATGACAAGGTCAAGAACGCCAATCGCGAGGAAGCGCCTTTCCGGCTGCATGTCGTCAACGCAGACGGGCGCGAAGATCTGATTGAAGCGCGCGCCGTCATCGACGCCTCGGGGACTTGGCGCCAGCCCAATCCAATCGGGGCGAATGGCACGCCAGCGATTGGCGAAGCGACGCTGCGCGACCGCCTCGTCTATGGCATTCCTGATGTCTTGGGAAGCGAGCGGGGCCGCTACGCCGACCGGCGCGTGATGGTGGTCGGCAGCGGGCACTCGGCGATCAACGCGCTGCTGGATCTGATTCGTTTGCGACAAGACCATCCGCAGACCGAAATCCTCTGGGTCATGCGCGGCGACAACTTGCGCAAAGTGTATGGCGGCGGCGAAGCGGATGCCTTGCCCGCGCGCGGCCAGCTTGGCATGCGGATCCGAGCGGCGGTCGAAGCCGGCGCCCTGCAAATCGCAGCCCCCTTCGCCATCAGTCTGGTCTGCAGCGATGGCGACGGGCTGAGCGTAAGCGGCGAGCAAACTGGCATGGAAAAGCGCCTGATCGCCGATGAAATCATCGTCTGCGCCGGCGCCCGCCCCGACCTGGCGATGCTGCGCGAAATCCGCCTGGATCTCGACCCCGCCGTGGAAGCCACGCGGAGTCTGACGCCGCTGATCGACCCCAATCTGCATAGCTGTGGCACGGTTCGTCCGCATGGCGAAGCCGAGCTGCGGCAGCCGGAGCGCGACTTTTACATCATCGGCATGAAGAGTTATGGCCGGGCGCCGACCTTCTTGCTCGCGACCGGTTACGAGCAGGCCCGTTCGGTGGCGGCCGCCCTTTGCGGCGATTGGGAAGCGGCGCGCGACCTTCGGCTGGAGCTTCCAGAGACGGGCGTCTGCGTCAGCGATTATGATGATGAACTGGCCTGTTGCGCCCCGGCGGCGCCCGCTCTGCTCGCCATCGACGCGATTCCCATAGCTGGCGGCGACTTGCGCCTCGAGGTCCTTCAGCCGGAACGCTGCTGTTAAGGCTGACGCAAACCCTGTTAACGCTACTAGCTGTAGACACCCGGCCGACGATGTCGCCGCCCGCGCAAAATACATTGCGCTCCGCTGTAGCTGACTCCCCTTCCCTAGCTCGCTGGGGCAAGGGGCCGGGGGGATGGGGTAAAATCTGCCCGCAATGGAATCATCGGCAGCGCGGGACGCAATGCGTTTTGCTTCCGTCGCGGCATTGTCGCCTGCAAGTCCACGGCATGGTGATTATGGAAAGGAACGACTAATGGCGCATCCGATGGTGGAACAGCTTCGGTTCACGCGCGGCGAGTTTCTGCGCTGCCTGGCCGGGTTGAGCGAATCCGACGCCTGCATTCGGCACGGACAGATGAATTGCCTCAGTTGGACGATCGGGCATCTGGCCGAGCATGAGAATCGTGTCTTCGTCTTTCTCGGCCAGGGCGTGGTCATCCAGCCGGAACTGCGCAAAACCTGTAGTTTTGGCTGCCCGCCTTCGACGCCAGACCTCAGCGAAATGTGGGGCGCCTGGCGCGAGGTGACCGCCGCCGCCGATCTCTTCCTGGATGCGCTGACCACGGAAAAGCTGCTTCAGCATTTCCAATGGAAAGGCGAGCCCCTGAGTGAATCGATCGGCACGATGCTGCAGCGCGTGATTTATCATTACTGGTATCACCTGGGCGAGGCGCACGCCATCCGCCAGATGCTCGGGCAGCGCGACTTGCCCGAGTTTGTCGGCGCCATGGACGACCGGCCCTATCGACCGCATTAGACATGAAGCAGCCGCGCATCGGCATCACCACCAGCCTGGAAGACGGGCGACAAACCCTCGACCGGCGCTACGTCCAGGCGGTGGAAGCGGCCGGGGGCTTGCCGCTTATCCTGCCGATCCTGGAATCCAGCGAAACGGCGCGGGCCCTGGCGAGCCTGCTGGACGGGCTGATCATCAGCGGCGGACCGGGCATTAGCCGCGGGCTGGTCGGCGCGCTGCCGGCTGATCTGCCCGCCGTTGACGCCCGGCGCGACCGCAGCGATGAACTCATCTTCCGCGCGATGGCTTCCCGTCCATTCCTTGGCATCTGTTACGGCATGCAATTCGCCAACGCGATGGCGGGCGGCGCGATCTATGGCGATGTAGAGCGCGAGCAAAAGGCCAGGGTGCATAGCGCCGAACGCGGCGCCGGCGAGCACGAGATCATAATCGACCCGCAGAGCTGTCTGGCGGCGATTCTGGGCATGGAGCGGCTGTCGACGAATTCGCATCATATTCAGGCGGTCGCCAAATTGGGCGTGGGGATGCGGGTGGCGGCCCGGACCGAAGATGGCGTGATCGAAGCGATTGAATCGGCGGACGGGCGCGTGATCGCGACCCAGTTTCATCCCGAGCGCATGCTGGAGCGGGCGCTGCCCCTGTTTGAGGATTTGATTCGGCGCGCGAAAATCAATACCGGTCAGGTCCGCAGTCGTAGGGGCTACCCATCGGGTCGCCCGCCACGCGGCTGTTCGTAGGGGCTACCCATCGGGTCGCCCGCCACACGGCGATTCGTAGGGGCTACCCATCGATTCGCCCGCTACACGGCGGTTCGTAGGGGCTACCCATCGGGTCGCCCGCCACCCGGCTGTTCGTAGGGGCTACCCATCGGGTCGCCCGCCACACGGCGATTCGTAGGGGCTACCCATCGTGTCGCCCGTACATGCAATCTTTAGGAGATCGCCTTTAGGGCAAGCCGATGAGCCGCGTCAGCCAATCGCGCTTGATGTAACCCTGCGCTTCATACCAGGCGAAGGCGTCTCGCAAGCTGGATTCGATATCGAAGCTCGGCATGTATAACTCGCGCTCCGCCTTGCCGCCATCGAAATAAACGTGAGCTTTGCCAAGGCGCGTTTGATCGGCGTCCATCGGAGTCTGAAGGCCCAAGGCGCGCAGCAGCGCGATGAAGCGGGCGGTCGGCTCCAGCAGGCTATCGGGCATGGGAAACAGGGGCGGACGCACGCCGCAGGCTTTGGCGATCAAGCCAAACCACTGGCGATAGCTCAGGTTGGCGGTATTGAGAATGTAACGCTCGCCCCTGCGGCCACGCTCGACCGCCGCCAGATGCGCACGCGCCACATCGCGCACGTCGATGACCGCCAGCCCGCCGGAGCTGATCGGCGTCAGCCACTGCCAGCGCGCCGTCTCGATGATGAAGCTGCCGGAGATGGCGTTGAGATCGCCCGGCCCGATGATGACGGTGGGATTAAGCGTCACCGCATCCAAGCCGTCGGCGACGAATTCGGCCAGCGCGTCTTCGGCTTTGCGCTTGCTCCAGGCATAAAAGAAGCGCTCGGGCGGCAGATTGAAGGCATCGCTTTCATCCGCGGGCGCCGCGCCCGGGCGGATGCCGATGGTCGAGGCGCTGCTGGTGAAGACGACGCGGCGGACGCGAGCCGCCTTCGCCGCCTTCAGCAGATTGCGCGTGCCCTCGACGTTGACGCGCCAGAGGGCGTCGCGGTCGTCGTCCTTCCAGTAATCGGCTTTGGCAGCGACATGGAAGACGACATCACAATCGGCGCAGGCTTCGCGCAGCAGGGCGACATCGGAGAGATCGCCGCGGACCAGTTCTGCCTCCAGATCGCCTAGCGCGTCCAGTTTATTCTCTGATCGATAGAGGGCGCGCGCGCTGTGGCCCCGCTCGATGAGCAGGCGCGTCAGATGCGAGCCGACGAAACCGGTGGCGCCGGTGACAAATGCCTTCATGCGCGTATCTTGCCACAGAAGCTGAATCAGCGACAACCTGCATGCGCGGCGGACGCGTAATCTTGCCGCCATCAGGAGGGAAGGGGCGCAGGGACGAGACTTGTTTCGCCCTCCTCAGCCGCCAAGCCTCTACAGCAGAATCAAGCCTCGCTGGCTGGCGCGGACGACCGCTTCCGTGCGGCTCTGGGCATGGAGCTTGCTCATGATGGCGTTGACGTGAAACTTGACCGTGTGCTGGCTGATGCCCAGCTCGCTGGCGATGGCGCGGTTGGTCAGCCCGCGGGCGAGCAGCTGCAAGACTTCGTTTTCGCGCGCCGTCAAGGGATCTTCGACGGGCCCTTCATCGCCGCGATGGGATGCGCCCAGCAAATCGACAAACCCGGGCTCGAGCGCGGTCAGCCCCTGCTCGAGCGCCGTCAGCGCCGCCACCATCAGGTCGGGATCGCTATCGCGGGGCAGCAGGGCGAAGCAGGGCAAGGCGCGCAACGCCGCCAGCAGCGCCTCGTCAATCTCGTCGATCAGCGCCAGGACGGGAGTGCCGGCATCGACGCCCGCCAAGCGCCCCCACATGGCGGACCCCGCCCAAGCGAAATCGATGACCAGGAGATCGGGCGTCAAGCGGTCGATATCGCGCGCCAGCTCGCGGCCGTCGCTTTGACCGACGACCAAGCAGCCGCGCTCTTCCAGCAGGGCGGTCAAGCCGGCGCGGCTCAAGAGGTTCTCGGCGGCGACCAGCAGCCTCGTTTCCGGCGTGATTTCGGATTGACTGGTCATGCCATGGAGCATACCAGCCAAAGATTGAATTTGTGTAAATTCACGCCGCTGCCCCGCTTCAGGCGCAGTCGCCTTCGGGAGTGACGTAGTGGGCGCTTATCCAGCCGCGCCTGCCATAATAATCGACCAAGAACCACTCGGCGGAGCGTTCCAGCGCGGTAAGCATCGCGTTGTTTGGCACGCCGCCCAGCGCCCGGCCGCCGGGCGATTCGCGGAAGCGCAGCGAAGCCTGCGTCCGCACCATGCAATTGGACAGCGTCGCCACCCAGCGCGACTCCGCGGCCGCGGTCGGTTTGGCTAGGGGCGCGTCGCCGGGCTGCAGGACAACCGTGCCCGGGCGCTCCAGCGTGACGCAGGTCCGCCCGTTCTCGGCAAAGGCGGGCAGCGGAAGAATCCGCCGGGGCGACGTGGCGGCGTCGAGCAGGACGATTTTGCCCGACGCCGCGAAGCAGACATCAACCCCGGCGCCCAGCCAGCCCCAGATGTCGACCGCCATGATGAATCCCTCACTCACGATCTGTTCGTTGCCGATGCCCCCGCCGTCAACTCGCTGGCATTGCGCGCCGAGGTTCCAGCGTCTCACGATGATGGCATCATTGAATTGCTCGCAACTGCTGTAGGGCGGCTTAAGGGTTGGCGTTGCCTTGGGGGCGGCGTCCCGCTTCTTCGGCATAATCGCTTGCACGGCGCCGGCGTCGCAGCCTATCGCCGGGCGTCCTTTGCCGGCCTGGTCTCTCGGGAAGGCGGCGCACACGCTGCTGACGCCGATGCCCCGGGCCGGGCTGGATAGCTCGAGCGGGAAGTAGGCCGGCGACCCAGTCAACGAACCCAAGCCGGCGCTGCGCACGCGATTCTTGCAGAGACTGTCCAGATTCTTGGTAGCCGGGGTGGCATTCGCGACCACGTTGCCAACGAACTCCGCCAGGAGATCAGATCCCGAAGGCTCTTGCGGTTCGCTGGGCAGCTTGGGAATCCAGCACTGGGCATAGAAGTCGCCGGCGAAGACGCTGTTGCGCGCCCTGACGATCTTTCGCCCATCGCCGGTAACATACAGTCCAACATAATTTGGCGTATATACGGTCGCATGGCTCAGCGTGACCGACCCCGTCGCGTTTGAGTTCACATTCAGGGCTCTGACGCTTTCCGCCGTTGTGCGAATGGTGGTGTTGGAAATCGTCAAGAAGCCGTCTGAAATTGTGGCGCCATACGTGAAGACGCCGCCGATGCCGTGCCTCGCCTTGCCATTGTCGATGAATGCGCTGTCGGCAACTGTCATTTTGCCGTAATTCTGGATCACCCAAGAGTCGTTGTCCGTCCAGGCATTGGTCAGCGTGAGGTCGCTGATGATCACTTCTCCGCCGGGCTGATTGTTGATGAAGGCGAATTCTCCCCCGCCGTCGATCGTGTAGCCGCCGCCTCTGATCGTGATCTTGGAGTCCACCTGCTCCAACACTCTGGTGAGCGTGACATTTGTCTTGAGCACGATGGTGTCATCGCCGCTGCCGGCCGGGCAACCCCCGCTAGCTTCGTCCCTGTCAGCCGCATAGAGCGCGTCCTCGAATGTGCAGTTGGCATCGACATTGATTACGGCCGCCTGCGCGATTGCTGCCAACGCCAAGGGGACAAGGATGGCAGCCAGGCGCAGCCTGCGGCATAAGCCACTCACCATGGGGATCCAAGCGTCCATTCCGGTTTCCGCGCGAAACAATCCGACACCGGCATCATTCTAACGCATATTGTGCCATTGTGTCTCATAACTGCGACAAGTTCTGCTGCTGAGCGCGACTCGCAACGGTGGCAACCGCTTGGCGGGAAAAGGGGAAAAATGCTCTTTTGCGCCGGGGTTGGTCAATCCGTCCCTGCGCGCTCCGTGGTCTCGTCTATGCCCCGCCGCCTTTCGCAACTGGGCGCGGCTTTTGCTATACTAGCGGCGCAAAAAATGGCAAAGGCGACCCGGACGGGCTCGCAGAGACAGGGGGAAGAGGAGCGCTGCGATGGAAGGGGCAATGAATATCACCAGAGACAAACACGTGGCGAACACGCTCGACCTGCTGACGGCTGTTTTCGCCGAGTATCCGGGCCGCGATTTCGCCGTTCGGCTGTGGGAAGGCAGCCTGTGGACGCCACAAGACGCCTACAGCCCCCGCTTCACCATCGTCCTCAATGGTCCATCGGCGCTGCGCCGGATGTTCTTCCCGCCGACAGAGCGCAAGCTGGGCGAAGCCTATATGTTCGGCGACTTTGAGATCGAAGGCGAGCTCTACGCCGCGATCGATTTGGCGCGTTATTTGTGGGAAGGCTGGACCTTGTCGGATACGCTGCGTTTCGCGCCAAAGCTGCTGCGCCTGCCCTCGCGCGAGCCCGGCGGCAACAATCAGATCGCCGCGCTATCCGGCGCCAAGCACTCGGTCACGCGCGACATGCAGGCCATTCAATACCACTACGATGTCTCGAACGAGTTTTATCAACTCTGGCTCGATGAGAAAATGGTCTACTCCTGCGCCTATTTCAAAGACCCGGACGAGAGCATCGACGCCGCGCAAAGCCGCAAACTGGATTACATCTGCCGCAAGCTCCGCCTGGAAGCCGGCGATCGCCTGCTGGATATCGGCTGTGGCTGGGGCGCGCTGATCATGCATGCGGCGCGGCATTATGGCGTCGAGGCGCTGGGCATCACCCTAAGCGAAAAACAGCTGGCGCTGGCCAACGAGCGCATCCAGGCGGCGGGCTTGGATGATCGCTGCCGCGCGGAGCTGCTGGATTATCGCAACGTCGATGAGAGCCAGTCCTTTGACAGAATCGTCAGCGTTGGCATGGTCGAGCATGTCGGGCGCGAGAATCTGGCCGTCTATTTCGAGAAAGCTTATCGGCTGCTGCGGCCCGGCGGCGTCTTCCTGAATCATGGCATCACCTTGTTTCAAGCGCCGAATATCCCGAATTACCAGGCAAAAGACTCCTTCGTGCAGCAGTATATCTTCCCCGATGGCGACAGCCAGCATATCGCCTACGTACTCGATGTGGCGGCGAAAGCCGGCTTCGAAACGCGCGATGTCGAGAGCCTGCGCGAGCATTACGCCCTGACGCTGAAGAACTGGCTGGCGCGTTACGAGGCGCATAAAGAGACGATTCTGGATATGCTGGGTCCGGTCGGTTATCGGCGCTGGCGGATTTACCTGGCGGGCGCGCGCTGGGTCTTCGAATCGGGCTATAACTCGATCCATCAGGCGCTGCTCTACAAGACGGTGAATGGCCAAGGCGCGGCTGGTTACTTGCCGCTGACCCGCGATGATTGGTATGCCGATTAAACTGCCGGCGCCAACAACCGCGCTAAACCTGTAGACATGCGCGCCGCAATGCGACCGCTCACGCAAAACACATTGCGGACCGCTGGGTTTCGCTCCCCTTCCCTAGCTCGCTGGGGCAAGGGGCCGCGCCGCGTAGACACTGGCGGTCGGGGATGGGGTGAAATCTTCCCGCAATGTAAACAGGGGCGTTTGACCCGCCGTGTCTACGCGCGGCGCTGTAACGCCCGTGCATGAAATGTCGCGGCCTCGCGGGCGTCATTCATAAGGCCTCTACAGCGTGTTTTGTATCAAGGCGGGCGACCTGATAGGTAGCCCCTACAAGGGCTGCTGATTCGTACGGGCGATCCGGTAGGTTGCCGTGTTTTCGCGCGCCTACGCCAAACGCGGCTGCAGCGCCGCCAGGAAGACGTCGCTGATCTCGAGTTCGTAGCGTTGGCGATCGATAAAATAGCTGACCACTCGGTAGCCGGCGTCTTGCAGCTTAGCCAGCGCCCGGTCGAAGTCGGCGCCGACGCGATGGGCGTCATGCGAATCCGAGCCGAGGACCACCGGAATCCCCCGCAGCGCCATCTCCCGCAGCATGACCGCGCCCGGGTTCATCTCGGGATAGGGTTTGTTCAAACCGCTGGTATTCAGTTCCATGGCGACGCCGGTCCGCGCGATGCGATCGAGAACGCGGCGAATGGTATCGAGATGGTCGGCGACATCGTATTGCTTGGGATGGGCGACCTTGACGATGTCGGGATGGCTAAGGCAGTCGTAGAGCCCGCTCTCAGCCGCCTCCGCCAGCGTCTCAAAATAGCTCCGCTCGTAATCCAGCCGCGTCGCGCCCTCCAGGAACCGGGCTTTGAACTCCTTCGTCAGCGCATGGACCGAGCCGAGGATGTAGCTGAAATCAGCGCGGTCATGGATATCGGCGATCCAGCCTTCCATGCCGGGGAAATAATCGCTTTCCAAGCCCAGGCGAACCTCGACGCGCCCGGCGAATTCCGCGCGGGTCCGCGCCACCATATCGACATACTGCGGCAGCTGCGCCAGCGACATGCGCGAGGCGGGATCCCAGCCGGCGGGCATGGGGCTGTGGCAGGTGAAGGTGATGCCGCGCAGCCCGATTTTTTCCGCTTGTTCGGCATAGGCGCCGAGAGGCCCGCGGGCGTGCTTGCACAGGGGCGTGTGCATATGCGAGTCGTAGAAGTTGGGTTCGTAGGGCATGGCGGCCTCCTGGGCGAGGAAAGTGGGCATCTAGGGTCCGGAGTCGTCGCGGTTAGTCTACGGACCACTACGTGACTACGCGTTTTCGTCCACGCAACTGATCGTAATGTCCCGTACATCGCTTGGCAGTCGATTAACCCACTGTCGCTTTCACACCCTTGATTCGATTGCAAATCCAGTGAGTAACTTGAAGATTGTCTAGTGAGTCCGGTCCCCCAACAGCCAATGGCAGAACGTGATCAACTTCCACATCATCTCCAACAAACAATTCGTTGGTACACAACGGACATGTTCCATTTTGAGACCGAATCCTACTCGCTAGATCTTCCTCACTAAGTCTAATCTTGCGAGTCGCACGAGCAAGGTCTGACCACAAACTCTTCATCGCCTCTTCTACCGCCTGAATTGCATACTCCTCACTTATTTGAACAGAACCACTTACGAACTTCATTATCTGAGCAATTCTATTCCTAAGCGGCGCACGATGTTCAGTAATCATCATGTGGTCAATCTTGTACAGCGCATACCACAAAATATAGAACTGGCTACGCGTCCTACGATCTGACACAGCACCGAACAAGTCTGTAAGTTCCGTCCTAAGTCTATCCCCCAAGTTCCCATCTAAATCCTCACGAATTAAGAGAGTCTTCACCTTTCTTACGAACGACTCAACAGCTCTAATCGAATTCACCAGCTTCTTCTTCTTCTCAGAATCGCGCGCAACCTCTTCCAAAACTCTTGTGATGTCCCGCGCCGATTTCACACGACCATAAATCCGACCACCAACCAATACAAATTCCAGTGCGCTATCCAACTTGCCTTCCGAAGCGGAGAAGTCGAGGTATGCAAGTATAGTTATCAGGTTCTCGTTATCCATGCGCTTATTGTCTTTGCGAAGGTAATACCAATCTGAATGCCTCGACGCTACATCCTTTATTGATCCAACAATATCTCTATCGACAAATGAATTCCACATCTCAAAAGTATTATCCCTGACCGGATACGGCTTGCTGTTGAGACGAATAAACAGATCGGTAGGCTCGAAATTCGGGTTAAGTCTCTCATCAATGTTGACCTGATATAAGTTGAAATCCCACAATTTATCTTGCAGTAATTGATCCAGTGATGCAAAAGCACGACCATTCAATTGCTCGAGGATTCGGAGGTTTCTCAACTTGAAGCCGTTCTTCGTGCTGCGTGACCACTCTCCACGTTCATCCAAAAACTCCCGATCCATAAACGCCAAAATCGCCAATATGCGTTGCTGACCGTCAATCACTTCCATTACACCATCCTTGCGATTGAACACAAATATCGGCGGAAGCTTAATGCCCAAAAGCATACTCTCGATAATTGCAGAGGCCTTCACAATTGACTTGACTTCGTACCTCTGATAAGCAGGACGCACCAAGAACCGGCGTCGATTCATCCGACTGCACAAATTTTCGACAGTAATGGTTTGAGCATCGGGCTTGTTCAGCCTGTGGCTTGTATAATCCGCGATTCTCTCCAATGGCTCATCCCTGTTGCGATACTGGCTTACGCTGATTTTTCGCGCATTGCTCACGTAAATGTCACTTAGATTAGTTAAGTTGAACGCACTCCCAAAAAAGCTAATTGTCGCCTCAAACCGTCCAACCGTCACGGCGCGAAACAGCGGACTCTCCGCGTCGTATACGTGCGAGTGATCAATAACATACTTCGAAAGCCGCTCGATAAGCTCGCTCCTGCCTGTGCTTGAGATATCCTTCCCCTCCTTTTCCATTATAGAAAGGGCCCAATAGAGAGTCTCGTAAAGATACCAGTTGTTCGCCGGATTACTTGTAGAAACGCAGGATTTCAGTTTCTTAAGTGTGCTAATCTTGCTCTGGAACTGACGATAAACTTCGCTAGGATCGCCATTCTCCGAGAGTTCGTCATAAATGAGCTTTGCCACTTCACGCCCGGCGCTACTTTGATAGTAGCTTATTGGCACATCTTGTAGCACTAAGAGTTTGCGAATATCAATCATCACTTCGTTCAGAAGGCCAGGATCGTCAATACGACTCTGCTTACGTTGACTGACAAGTACATGAACAACGTCCTCGTACTCACGTGGACGAGAAGAAAACTGATCTCGAAAATGGTTTGTAACGGCGTCATCAATGTATTCCGCGCGCTCTATTTCAGACTTGCGAAGAGGCGTAATGCCGGAGTTATATCTGCGAAACACTTCCTTCTTTATCAGGTCCTCTTGTACATCATCTATATCATGGGAAGCGACGATAGAAAACTCAATTACGCGAAGCGCGGTATCCAAGAAGGCATTCTTGATTTCAGTGTCGAGCTTTTCGTAGTTTGCTCCCGCTAGACTTTTCATTGATACTAGGCCGCTACGGACCAACTCAAACTCGCTCACCATGAATCGATCGATGGTCTGAAAGCGCTGCCTGCCGTCGATAACCTCAATTCGCCCTGCACTATTGAAAAAGATGAGCGGTGGAATCTCTGTTCCCAGCAGAATGCTCTCAATGAAATATGTTGCCTTCTGCTTGTCCCAGACGTAGTTGCGCTGGTAATAGGGATCATACGTAATCCGACCTCTTAATCGACCGGTGAAAAGTGTCTCTATGGACATAGGCGTCGACTCTATCTTCAGATTCTTGCGGAAGATACCTTCAAGCCCGTGATCTGTCGTTTTCTCATTAGGCATGTTTCGCTCGCCTCAAATCCATCTGCACTTATCGTGCTCAGACTCTATCATAATCTGCGTGGCTTACAATAGGCACGATAATGGTCAAAGGCAACTTACCTCCGCTTATCGCGCGTCGCGTCGTGGGTTGTGTCTGTCATCTTGACCACCTGTATATCGTGCGAGTCTGCCCCGCCCTCAACTCGTCGCCACGCCGACAATCTCCCCAATCCGCGCTTCAGTCGCCCCATGCAGCCCGGTCAAGAACCACGAGGCCGCCATGAGCTGGTCAGGCGCGTCTTCATCAATCGGAAAATTCGCCTTTTCAGTGAGGCCGAATGTCACGTAATCGTCCTTGCGAAAGAAGACCAGCACCGGTTTGCTGCGCCCCAGCGCGTATCCCGGCATGCCATACCACAGGCGCGGCTTCAGCGCGGGATTGGATTCCATGATGATCTCGTGCAGCCGCAAGCCGATTTCCGCGTCCTCGCCGAACATCTGCGGGATTTTGTCAAGGACGGCTTGCAGATTGTCGGCGTCTTTGACGGCTTTTTTGCTGGACATGCGCGATTCCTCTTCAAGTTGTAGCCGGATAATACCGAAGATGCCGAGGATATTGTAGCCGAGTGTGTTCGGGCGAGTCGCCGCCTCGCCCCTACGGAATTGCGGCTAGGTCTGACAGGCGCGCCATGTGCTGGCGGGTATCGCGGTAGAGATCGCGATAGACGGGATAAAGCTCATCATAAATCGCCTTCGCTTCGAGGTTCGGCTCGACGCGGCGCGCGATTTTCACCCAGTCCTTGCGCAGCGCCTCGAAATCGCGGAAGACGCCAGCCGCCATGCCCGCGATATAAGCGGAACCATAAGCGGCGCCAATCGTCTCGCGCGGCAAGTCTTGCGGCAAGCCGGTCGCATCGCTGCAAATCTGCAGCCAAAGCGCGTCCTTCGCTCCGCCGCCGATAGCGACCAGGCGCCGCGGCATCGCGTCCGCCGCCGCCATCGCCTCAACGTTGTGGCGCAAGCCATAAGCGATGCCCTCGAGGCAGCTGCGGTAGAGATGGGCGCGGCTGTGGCTTAGCGTCAAGCCGAAGACGAGTCCCTTGGCGTGTACATCGTTGATTGGCGTGCGCTCGCCGCTGAAATAGGGCAGCGTGATCAAGCCGGCGCTCCCGGCTGGCGTCTTGGCCGCGCGCTCGGCCAACAGGGCGAAGGCGTTCTCGCCAGTCGCTTCCGCGTGAAAACGTTCATCGCCCGCCAGCTCATCGCGAAACCACGCCAGCAGCGCGCCCGAGGTCGCCATGCCCGCCGCCAGGATCGCCGCGCCCGGCCGCAGATGCGCCGACGCCCAGAGTTCGCGCTGGGCTTGGTACGCCGCGGTCGTCTGAATCAGAAAGAGGGTCGTGCCATACATGACCATCAGGTCGCCCGCCGAGACGGCGCCGGCCGCGACCGCTTCGGCCAGGGCGTCCGCCGTGCCGACGGCGACAGGCGTTCCGCGCGGGATGCCGGTTGCTTCCGCCGCTTTCGCCGTTACCCGACCGGCGCTCTCGATGGACCAGCGCGTCTCCGCCAGCCATTCGAGCGGGCAGACCGCCTCGACCCAGTCTTTGCGCCAGGCGAGCTCATGCACATCGAAGAAGGGCGTGAAATACGGCGCGACATAATTATCGAGCGCGAAATTGCCGGTGAGCTTGAAGACGAGATATGTCGTTGCCGTGACGATCTTGCGCGTCTTTTTGAAAAGGGCCGGCTGATTCTTGCGATACCAGAGCGCCTTGGGGCCGACCGACTGCGCCGAGAGCAGGTGGCCGGTTCGCGCGAAAATGTCCTCTTCGCCCAGCGCCGCCGTCAGTTCGGCGATCTCGGCGCCGGCGCGTGTGTCGATGCCATAGAGGATAGCGGGGCGCAGCGGGCGAAAATTCCGGTCGAGCGGCAGCATGGTCGGGGCGATGGCGCTGGCGGCGACGCCGGCGATGCGATTCGCGTCGACATCCGCTTTCTTGATCAGCGCGCGCGGAATCAGGCAGAAATCGCGCCACCAGACCGCATCGGCGTCTTGCTCCGCCCAGCCGGGCCGCGGCATGTCGAAGCTGTGGGGGACGGCATGCTCGGCGAGGATGCGCCCCTGCAGGTCGGTCAGAACGCCCTTGGAACTGGAGGTGCCGATATCGATGCCCAGCAGCAGCTGATCATCGGCCATCAGTCGAGCTCGACCGGCTGCCCGCGGCGAGCCGATTCTTCGATGGCGCACAAGACCCGGGTTACGAGCGCCCCTTCGGCCCCGGTCGCCAGAACGGGGGCGTCGACCACTACGGCGTCGACGAAGCGGGCAATTGTCTCGAGCGTGAAGCCGCTGATGCGCGCCGAGGCCGGATCGAGCGTGAAGCCCAGCGTATCGGGCAGGCTGTGCGCGTCGCCCGTATATTTCTCCACCATTCGATGGTCGGAGGTATTGATGTAGAGGCTGCCATCGCTGCCCAGCAATTCCATTTTCAGGTTGAAGACATTCGGCTCGGTCTCGGGCAGGATCCAGCTGTTTTCCAGCGTGACGACGGCGCCGCCCGCAAATTCGACGATGGCGACGTGGAAATCCTGCGTGTCGATGCCCATCTCGCGCAGCACCCCCGAACGACTGACGGCGTAGACGCGCGCGGGCCGGTCGCGCAGCAGCCAGCAAGCCATATCCAGCGTATGACTGGCGAGGAACCAAAGCGCCGAGCTCCGGCTCGCCCAGAGCAGCATCTGACGCGGCACGAATTTTGTATTGCTAAGGCGGGCGTAGATATATTTGAGCTCGCCCAATTCGCCCGCCAGCAGCGCCTGCCGGCCCGCGACAAAAGCCGGGTTGACGCGATTCTGGAAAGCGACCATGAGCTTGACGCCAGCCATGTCGACGGCGCGCGTAATCGCCTCGGCGTCTTCAGTCGTGGTCGCCAGCGGCTTCTCGACCAGGATGTGTTTGCCCGCTTCCGCCGCGGCGACGGCGATATCTCTGTGGGCGAAATCGGGCGTGGCGATGGAGACGGCGGCGATATCGTCGCGCGCGAGCAGATCGCGGTAATCGCTGTAAACATGGGGCGCGGCATAACGCTCGGCGACTTCGCGGGCGCGCTCCTCGTTCAGGTCGCAGACGGCGATCAATTCCGCCTGCGGCAAATGGCGATAGACGTGGGCGTGCAAGCCGCCGCCAACGATGCCCGCGCCGATAACGCCGAATCCTTTAGTGTTCATATACGCTCCACTTCTTTGCTAAGCGAGCAGTCTTCTCCTTTGCGCCTTTGGAAAATGAAACTCCGCACGCTGGGTTAAGACAATCTCGTTCATTACGGACAATCAATTCTCTTGCGAACTTCTACAACGGTGGTATATTTGTTGTGAACCTACAGTGAGGGAGTTATAATAAGTCTGTCTCCAAGCTTCGAGCAAGAACCACGTCGTATGTCAGGTCTTTCGACAGACGAGCGACGGATAGCTGAAGCCGTTGTAGCTGCCCTCGAACCGCGATTCGCATCGCTTGAGCAGGTTATGGATCAACGGTTTAGAGATCACATGACTGAGATTGAAGACTACTACTCCGACAGAGACCGACAACGCGACGAGGAATTGCAGCAAATTCGTCAGGATTTCCAAACTATCCTTTCAAAACTGGAATAGAAATCTTGATCGCCTGGATTCGTTTCGGGAATCAGTTGGCTTTGCAGTACCGAACGTCTAAAGACGTCATGCGATTTCCGCTCCTCTCTTGATCGTACGAGATGTTATAAGGCAGTGCTTCGGGGCGACCTCTGCGGTCATCCGTCCTATCTAGTTGCTGTACTAACCCTTCACCGCGCCGAAGGTCAAGCCGCGCACGACATAACGCCCCAATAGCAGAAAGATTATCATCGGCGGCAGCATGGCGACAACCGCCGTCGCCGCGATATGCCCCCAATAGACGCCGGTCGAGGCGAAGAAACTGATCGTGCCCACCGGCAGCGTTGTCGTGCTCTGCTTGCTCAGCGCCAGCGGGAAGATGACGTTGTTCCAGCTGAAGACGAAGGTGAACATCGACGTCACGATGATGCCGGGCAGCGCCAGCGGCACGACAATGCGGAAGAACGCCGAGAATCGATTGGCGCCATCGACCCAAGCCGCCTCCTCGAGGTCGACCGGCGCCTCGTCCAGGAAGCTCTTCAGCAGCCAGACCGAAAAGGGAATCGCCAGGGTTTGCAGGGTCACGATCATCGCCTGGTAGCTGCCCGCCCAGCCGATGCGCGACATCAAAATGAAATAGGGAATGACGAAGACGATTGGCGGCGCAATCAAGAGGCTGATATACCAGTTCATGATGAATTCTTTGCCGCGCATGGCGAAGCGCGACAGGGCGTAGGCGGCCGAGAGCGCGAATGGCAGGCTGAGCAGCGTGGCGCCCGTGCTGACGATGACGCTGCTCAGCAGCTGCGGCGCGTTGTTGCCCGGGTCGATAAAGGTATCGCCGAAGTTGCCGAAATAGGGCTCGGCGAAGAGCTGCGGCGGCAAGGTGTAGGCTTCGCTGGGATGGCGGAAGGCGAGCAGGATGAACCAGAAAATCGGACCGAGGAAGAAGATCATGACCAGCGTCATCAGCGCGTAGACGGCGGCTTTGCTCCTCGGCCTGAGTTTGCGATTCAATTCTGCCTCCTCGCTCTGGACGACCCAATGAACTGCGGCGGGCGACCCGATGGATAGCGCCTGTATTATTCGCCAATGTTGTCAACGGGCATTGCAGCGTAACGCCCCTACAGCTATCGTTGTAATTGGGATGCCGCCCATTGACGAATCGTTTTGCGTGGGCGGCGGCGGGCGACCCGTTGGGTAGCCCCTACCGGTCTCGATACGGACTGACGCAAGGCTTTACCACTCCCGCTTGCGATAGACGAAAATGAGATACAGATTAATGATGACGCTGACGATGATGACCACGATCCAGGTCATGGCGGCCGTCAAGCCGATGTTGAAATTGACCAAGCCCTCGCGATAGAGGTTGAAGCTCAGGGTGCGCGACGCCGTGCCGGGGCCGCCGCTGGTGAGGACGAAGACCAGGTCGAAGCTGTTGAAGAGCTGCATGAAGCGGATCATGACCAGGAAGGCGGCGATGGGGCGCAGCAGCGGCAAGGTGATCGACCAGAACATACGCCAGCCGCTCGCGCCATCGACCTGCGCCGCTTCCTTGACTTCTTCGTTGATCGACAGCAAGCCCGCGTAGAGCACGATGGCGAAGAAGGGCGTCCACTGCCAGGTATCGACCAAGCCGATGCTGAAGAGCGCCGTGCCGGCATTGCCCAGGAAGCCCTGAGGCGGCACGGGAAAGCCGACGCCAGCCAGCAGCCAGGGCAGGACGCCGCCCTTCGGCTCCAGCAGGTAGCGAAACAGAAAGCCAGCCACCACCGGCGCCAGGGTCGTCGGCATGATCAGCGCCGCGCGCATCATGCCCATGCCGCGCAGGTGCGTATGCAGCAGCAGCGCGATGCCCATGCCGAGCCAGAACTGGGCGAAAGCCCCGAAGAAGCCCAAAAGCAGCGTATTCTTCAGCGCCACCCAAAAAGGCGTGACCTGGAAGACCATGCGATAGTTGTCCAGCCCCGAGTAATAGAGCGGCTGCGGGCTGGTCTGCAGGTTCCAGAACCAGAAGCTGTTGCGCAAGGCGAAGACAAGTGGATACAGAATCAGCGCCAGCAGCACGATGACCGATGGCGCGAGCAGGAGGTATGGGAGGCGTCTTTGAATTGTGTAGCGGTTGGGCAAAGGTCCAACCCCCGGAAGTAAATCTGTAGGGGCGACCTACCAGGTCGCCCGTTCATAGCACACGACAACTGCGGGCGGCCCCACGGGACGCCCCTGTATGTCGACTCTCGGGCCTGCTACTTCGTTAGGGCGAGACAAGTCTCGCCCCTACGGTCGTTGGTCCGGGCGGGCGACTCGATAGGTCGCCCCTGAATTTCCCAAATTGTTGACGGACGCTACATCCCCGACAGGCTGGCTTGGAGCGCCTTCGTGTTCTCCAGCGTGTCGTCGAAGCTCTCGACGCCGTAGGGGATCATCTGATTGCCGCGCAGGATGTTGTCGAAGAGCGTCTGCGTCGTATCGAGCGCCTGCTCGGACGAGACCTGGCCCGACATCGCCTGGTTGATCTGCAAGCCATAGACGCCTTCCAGCGAGGTGTAGATCGGCGCCGGCGGCCGCACCACCTTGCCATCGCCCAGCTTCATCATCTCCAGCTGTGTGCCCAGGAAGGGATAAATCTCGTTCAAGCCCGCGTCATCGTAATTCGACTGGCGGCTGAAATCGGCGAATTGATAGCCCTTGACGTTGACCTCGCCCATCGCCTTCTGCGCTTCGGACCCGGTCGCCCATTTGATGAATTGCCAGGCCGCTTCCTGATTGCCCGAGGTCGATGGCATGCCGAGCGACCAGCCGCCCAGGCTGACCACTTGGTCACCGCCGGCATTCAGCGTCGGCAGCACAGCCGTCTCGAACTTGTCGACCACTGGCGAGGGCGTGCCCGTCAGATAGCCCTCGTTGTTGACCAGGTAGAAGTAGGGCGTCCAATGATAAAACATGCCGATATCGCCCTGCGAGAAGCGCGTGCCGGCGTCAAACCAGAGGTAGTTGATCGATTCCGGCGGCGACAATTCGTAGAGCCGCTTCCAGTCGTTCAGCGCGGCCAGGTTGGCTTCGCTGTTGATGGTCGGCGTGAAATCCCAGGGCGCTTCGGGGAATTGCGTGAACCAGCGCGTGCCATAGCTGGCGGAAAGCTGGCTGTACATGTGCACGACCGGCACCGGCTGATGACCGATGACCGTCGTGCCATACATCGACGTGCCATCCAGGTCCATGCCGTTGATCCGCTCGAGGATGCCGAAATAATCTTCCCAGGTCCAATCGCCGGCGTCCGCCACCGACGAAGGCAGCGCGTCCACGCCAGCCGCTTCAAAGAGATCGGTGCGGTACATGATGCCTTGGGCGTAAGAGGCGATCGGCAGCGTCCAGACCTGGTTGCGCCAGGTGCTCAGCGAATAGAGGCATTCGGGCAGGAAGTCATCAAAAGCGGCGTCGGAATCCATGGAGATGAAATCATCCAGCGAGCGGATCCAGCCGTTGTCGGCGTACTGGCTGATCCACATCTGGTCGACGGCGATGACATCAGCATCGGCGCTCTGCGTCAGAAAGGCGTTGACCAGGCGCGCCTGCAGGGCGGTGTAGCCGAGCGACTCGATGTTGACAGAAATGCCGGTCATCTCGGTGAATTGATCGGTGACGCTCTGCAGCGCCAGATCCCAGGGGTCGCCGACGGTCAAGACGTTGATGCTGGCATCGGACTGGGCGGCGACGCGGGCGAGGTTGCCCAGAGGCGACGCCCCAGCCAAAGCGGCGCCGGCCGCTCCGCTCGCCTTGAGAAAATCGCGGCGGCTGATTCCTTGCTTGGACATGATAAACTCCTTCATGGTGAAACGTTGGCGAATCTGTGGCTTGCCAGTTTGATGCGATAAGCGCCCCCTTTCCGCAGGTCATATCAGCAGGATGCCATCGGCGAGGACTGGCGCGCCATCAATGATGACCGTCCCGCCCTCGCGCAGGTCTTTCACCAAATCCCAGTGTACGCTTGATTGGTTGACTCCGCCACATTCAGGGTAGGCTCTGCCCAGCGCCAGATGAATCGTGCCGGCGATCTTCTCGTCGAAGAGCATATCCCCGCAGAAGCGATCGATATGCGGATTCAAGCCGATGCCGAACTCGCCCAGGCGGCTGGCCCCGGCGTCGGTCGCCAGTATGCGCCGGAGGTAGTCTTCGTTAGCGCTCGCGCTGGCATGGATGAGCGCGCCCCTGTGCCATTCCAGGCGGATATCGGGGATGGGCCGCCCGCCAAATACGCCCGGCTGCTCGAAGTGAATGCGGCCTTGGAGCGTGTCGTTGACCGGCGCGGTATAAATCTCGCCATCGGGCAGGTTGATGCGCCCATCGCAGACGACCCAGCCACGATCCGCCACCGAAAAAGCCAGATCGGTCTCATCGCCGGCGACGATGCGCACGGTCCGCGAGCCGCGCAGCCGATCCGCCGTCTCTCGCCAACCCGCCGATGCCGCTTCGTAGTCCATCAAGCAGGCCTTGAAAAACATATCTTCCAGCTCGCGCAGATCGATGCCGCTGCTATTCGCCATCGCCGCATTGGGAACGCGAACCAGGCACCAGCGCGTCTTTTCCCAGCGCAAGCGCGAGATTTCGCCTTGCGCCGCCTGGTTTGCCGCCAGGACGGACGCGGGAATTTCGCGCGTCATGCCGGGGTCGCTGGCGCCGCGCAAGCCAAAATAGACATCGGCCCAGGCCATGCCGTAAGCCTCGATCTCGGGCGCCCAGCTATGCTGCTCGGCATCGCCGTATGTCAGCAGCGAGCGGCGCAGCTTTTCCGAGAGGAATTGCACCTGGGGGAAGGCGCCGGCTTTGACGCAGGCTTCGTAGACGGCTTGCGCCAGGGGGAAGGTCTCGGCTTCGGTCATGGCGATCATGACGCGTTCGCGCGGTTTTACGGCGGTCGAGTACCCGACCAGCACATTGGCGACCGCCTGCCAGCGCCGGTCCACCGCTTCAGCCCCCTCGGACGGCTCTGGCGACGCGCATGAAGTCGCGGACGCGCTCGGTATCGACCTCATTCCAGATGTAGCCCTCGCGCTTGAAAGCCGTGCCAGTAACCGTGCCGTCGGCGATGGCGAGGGTCGCTTCCAGGTTGCCGACCTTGACGCCGGTGTTGGCGAAGACCGGCGTATCTGGCACAGCCGCTTTGACCAGCGACAGCGTCTCGCTCGAAGTCTCTGCGCCAGCCGTCAAGCCAGAGACGCAGAGCGCGTCCGGCCCCGCGACGAAAACCGTCGACACCGCGATATCGACCACGCTGCGATTGGAAAGATACACCGCCGATTCGGGCACGATGTTGAAGAGCAGCTTGATATGGGCGCCGCCGACCGCGTGCTGATGACGGATGACCTCGCCGCAATTCGTGTTCCACAAGCCATAATCGCTGGCGTAGACGCCGCTGAAGATCTCGCGCACGAAGCTGGCGCCGGTCGCCACGGCCACGTCAATCGAGGCTTTTGGATCCCAAAGCACGTTGACGCCATAAGGCCGGTCGATATCCGGGCGCAGCTCGGCGATGACGCGCGCCATGCAGGCGCTGGTGATCGGCTCGACCTGGGTGAGGTAGGGCAAGCTGGCTTCGTTGGAGAACATGACGGCGTCGACGCCGCCGGCTTGCAGGGCCTGGAGGTCGGCGCGGGCGGCAGCGATGACGGCTTCGAGTCCACTGGCGGGGTCGTAGCCGGGGTCGCCGGGCAGCGCGCGCAGGTGGCACATGGCGATGATGGGCTTGGGGGTGTGGAAGTGGGACGCGAGCCAAGTCATGGCGGGAGTATAGCACGGGGGTGGGGGGAATGGGGAAATATGGAGCGGGCCGGCGTCATGACCTGTCAACAGCGACCGTCAGACTAGTGTCATCAGGCGCCCCTAAACACTCTGCCGCACACAAACCCGGTTAATCAGCGGGCGCGTCTTGCTGGTCTTGAAACGGAGTACGTTCAACGCGGATGGGCAGTCGCTGAACCTCGACTTGCTCGCCATCCTTGATTTGAAAAACGACATAACGGTACACGCCGTCGCCCTTGTACGGGAATCCCCGAATGTGGACGTTAATCCGACTGTTCTGAGATTCATCAAATTGCATTTTGAGATCAGGACCGCCCAAGTCTTCGCCCGCTGGCGAAAACAAACGAACTCGCACTTCGTTTTCATTGCTGTTCTCTAATTCGTCTCGCCACCAATTGGTAACAAGATGAAAACTAATGGGAATGACGACGTCACCGACATCAGCTTCGGCCAAGTCAACCGAGACTCCGATTCCTTCCAGTACATTTATCAAACTGAAAGAATCTGTGTTCTTGTCTTCTGAGGTGATTTGACAGACAATTGTCCAGATATGTTCCATCGTTTTTCCCCATTTACTATGAATGGAACGTCTTCGTTCAATCCTATTGACTGGACTTGTGGAGCCCAGTTTCTGTTTTCTGTAGGTGTGGGATTCCCATAGAACTTGAAGGCCCACTTGCGAGCATCGGCGAACATCGCCATATTCTTTTTTATGTGCAGAGCCAAGTCCACCGACCACCACAACTTGCCCATTTGCAAGACATATTCGCTCATTCGTTTTGCAAAGTACTGGTCAGTCTGATACAGGCAATATAAGTACGCTGCGATTGCAATATCAAAGGAAGCCCCCGGCCTGTCCTTATTCTCCGCAATTAGGAATAAAACTCGTTTGCCAATGTCGTCAACATACGAAGGAGTCAGACGCGCCGCATTTATGAGTAGCGCAACTGTGGAATCTCTTGACAGAGCGTTTCTGACAAGCTTGAACCCACTGAAAATCATAAATCTAGCACGGAATTCAGGCCTTTCAATTTCATCAAACAAGTCACGCAGCTCCATGTTGAACCCTCTCCGTCCAGTATAGACAAATGTGTCCGTATTCTCTCGGAACATCAAGCGCATGATGTATCATTTCACCCGCAAAGCCCCATTTGCTCAGGATCCATACATTATTGACGTTTTGTCTATCCACAAATATTACCACGCCTATATGAGTAAACTCTTCGCCTTGCTTATACAGTACCACATCGCCCACCGATAATTCCTCTTTCGAAATCTTCCTGTAGCCATCGTTGGTCAAGTAAGCCTCGATATTTTCGGAATCCAGATCTATCCACGCTCGGCGATTCCCCAATACCATGCCAACACAGTTATATGGATATTCTGAAACTGATCTAACCTTGACCTCAGATTTCTTGGATCCCAAGGACTCGCGAGCTATTCTAGTGTTCTCAGCCACCGTATGGCCGACAAGATACTCTCGCAGATTAACGTATTTGGCATGCTCAGGCAATGCTATAGGATCTCCTGAACGAAGGTAAATTGGCTTTTGCTCAGCGTATGCCGAAGGCAGTACGGACATTCAAACTCCCTGTATCCAAACGAGCGATACGGTATCATGTAGACAAACAATTGCATAGTCGGCGAATCCCTACACAATCTCCCCCTCCACCCGCGCCTTCCCCAGATGCTGCCGCTCCAGCTCCACGATCTCCGGATCCAGCTTCACAAACAGCGGACGCGGCTTTCGCAGCCTCTGCCCCGGCTTCAGCGCGCTCGCCTGCCATTCCCCAATCGCGCCACTCCCGTCATACACCAGCGCCAGATGATCGCGCGTTTCTTCGCTGACCTTCTCTATCCGCAGCTCCCCGAAGAGCTGTCCGTCATAACCCAGCATCTCGTGGACCTGCTGCGAGCTGAAGGGCGTGAATGGCGCGAACAACACTTTCAGATTGTCGATGCAGCGCAGGGCCGCGTAGACCGAACGGGCCGCATCGTCGCGGTCGGGCTTCAGTCGCTTCCATGGTTCGCGCTCGTTCAGCCAGGCGTTGACTTCGCGCGCCAGCCCGAGCGTCTCTTCCAGCGCTTCTTTGGGGCGGACCGCTTCCAGCAGCGCGCCGACCGTCTCGAAGCCGGCTTCGGTCGCCGCGATGATCGCTTCATCGGCGGCGGTCAGTTGGTCGTATTCTGGCACGGCGCCATCAAAGCGCTTGAAAGCGAAACCGAGCATGCGATTGACCAGATTACCCCAGGCCGCCAGCAGCTCATTATTGACGCGCGCCAGGAAGCCCTCCCAACTGAAATCGCTGTCCTGCCGTTCGGGGAAAGTCCGCGCCACATAAAAGCGCACGGCATCGGCTTGATAGCGCTCCAACAAATCGGGCAGCCAGACCGCCCAGTTGCGCGAGGTCGAGAATTGCTGTCCCTCGATATTCATGAACTCGTTGGCGGGCACGTCGTAGGGCAGCTGCAATGCGTTGTCGCCATAGACAAGGTCATCCTCGTTGTAGATGCCGTCAATGCCGAGCAGCTCCGCCTGCCAGATGATGGTGTGGAAGGGAATATTGTCCTTGCCGATAAAATTGTAAATCTTGGCTTCCGGGTTGTACCACCACTGCTTCCAGGCGTCGGGCTCGCCGCTGTTCTTCGCCCATTCGATGCTGGCGGTGAAATAACCCATGACGGCGTCGAACCAGACGTAGAGGCGCTTGTCTTCCCAGCCATCCAGCGGCACGCGGATGCCCCAGTCGATGTCGCGCGTGATCGGGCGGCCCCGCAAGCCGTCTTTGACGAAATTCTGGCTGAAGCGGCTGACGTTGGGGCGCCAGTGATGCTCATGCTCGGCGAGATATTCCAGGATCTGCTCGGTGAATTGCGCCAGGTCCAGGAAATAATGTTCCGATTCGCGGCGGACTAGCCTGTCTTCGGGATTGCTGCGGCTGTGCGGCTCGATCAGCTGCGTCGCGTCCATCAGGTTGCCGCAGTTTTCGCATTGATCGCCGCGCGCGTGCGGATATTTGCAGATGTAACAGACGCCTTCGACATAACGGTCGGGCAGGAAGCGCTTCTCGCTCTCGCTGTAGAGCAGGGTCTGCTTCTCTTTGTAGAGGTAGCCGCGCTCCAGCAGCCGCGTGAAGATGTCTCGCGCCACCTGATGATGAGTCTCGGTGTCCGTGTGGGTGAAGAGGTCGTAGCTGATGCCGATGAGGCGCTGCGTCCGCAAAAAGCGCTCGTGATAATGCTCGAAGACTTCCAGCGGGGTCGAGCCGCGCTTGTCCGCCTCGACCGTGATCGGCGTGCCATGGCTGTCGGAGCCGCTGACCATCAGCACGTGATTGCCGCGCAGGCGATGATAGCGGGCGAAGATATCAGCCGGCAGATAGGCGCCCGCCAGATGCCCGATGTGCAGATCGCCGTTGGCATAGGGCCAAGCTACCGACACGTGGATGTATTCCCCAGACATGATTCGCTCCTCGACTTGCGCTGGACCCTCACGCGCAAAACAAAAACCGCCTGTCGCGGACAGACGGTCGCAAAATCTCAATCGGCTTTGCTCAGGCGCGCCAAAGCCTCCGTCTGTCGTCAATGACCTTGGGCATCCGCATAGGCATCGGGCTGGCGCTCAAAGCAAACATGGCGCGAGTGTATCATGAAGCTGGCGCGGGCGTCAAGCGATCGGCGGTTTTGGCTAGTGAAGACAAGCGAACGGGTCTGTAATTCGCGCCGCTTTACGGATACAGTAACGGGCGCAAGCGGCATTGGCAGCGGCGACATCCAACAGCGGGTCGGCAAGTGAAATCACCGGGCGCGCAAATCGTGAATCACGCGGGAAGGCGGCGGGCGCCGCGCGGCTTGACCTGCCTGCTCTGGGCTTGCGGCGGAGTCGTCTCCGCGCTGGTCGCCGGCCTCGTCGTGAGCGCGTCCGTCTACGCCGGCTGGAATACCGGGTTGGCGACGGCGCGGGCGCGCGCCACCACCACCAGCGTGGCGTACGCGCGGCAGCAATGCGATCTCATCCCCTCCGATTTGGCGGAGCGCGCCTTCAGCCTGGCGCAGCGGCGCTTCGAAGATCTGGCGCGATTGCCGCAAACGCCCGACTGCGTCCCGCGGTACGCGCCAATGGGGACGGCGGCTTTTCTAAACGCTTTCTCGAGCCCGACCACGCCGCCGACGAGCCCTCCCGCCCCCGACGCGCGCGCCACAGCCACCCCTTCCCCGACCGCGCCACCCGCAGCCGCGACCAGAGCGCCAAGCGCCGAGAGCCAGACGCAATTTGACCTGGAGGCTCTGCTTGCCGAAGCGCAAGCCGCCATGAACCGCGACGACTACCCGTCCGCCATCGACACGCTGGACGCCATCATCAGCATCGATGGCGATTTTCAGCGCGAATCGACGCGCGCCTTGATCCTTGAAGCGCTGACGGCGCAGGCGCTCTCCCTGTACCGCAGCGGGCGGCTCTCCGAAGCGATTGTCATGACCGACCGCGCCGAAGACTATGGCGACATTGGCGAGCTCAATCACGAGCGCTTCATCGCCCTGCTCTATCTTGATGGCCAGCGCAACAAGGGCGCCAACCCCGCCGAAGCCGTGCGCAACTTCAGCCGCCTGGTCTTTGAATACGGCCTGCGCGATTATGTCGATGGTCCGGTCGCAGCCGACTTGCAGGAGGCGCAGCGCAACTATGCCATGGCCCTGGCGCTGCAGGGCGACCACTGCCCGGCGCAGGTCCAGTTCCAGGCCGCGCTGGACCTGAACCCGCCCTACAGCCGCGTCAACCTGGCGGATTTGACCGCGCGGCGCGATCAGTCGGCTTTAGCCTGCCAGGCGCAGCAAGGAGAGGCAGGCGCCGCGCCAGCCGGCGGCAGCCCTGCAAATGCCACGCGGGCGCCGGTCGGGCATTCGGGTTAAAACCGGGCCGAGCTCGCGACCTAGCTTTCGAGGCGCTCGATGATGGTCGCGGTCGCCATGCCGCCGCCGCAGCACATCGTCTGCAAACCGTAGCGCGCGTCGGTCGTCTCCAGCGCGTTGATCAGCGCCGTCATCAGCCGCGCGCCCGAAGCGCCAAGCGGGTGCCCGAGGGCGATGGCGCCACCATGGATATTGACCTTCTCGAGATCCGCGCCCAATTCCTTCTCCCAGATCCGCGGCACTGAAGCGAATGCCTCGTTGACCTCGAAGACATCGATATCGTCCAGGCGCAGCCCGGCCCGTTCCAGCGCTGTCCGCGTCGCCGCGATGGGTCCAGTCAGCATCAGATGCGGATCGCTGCCGATGGTCACGGTCGAAACGATGCGCGCCCGCGGCTTCAGCCCCAACTGACGCGCATGAGCCGCCGTGGCCACCAGGACCGAAGCCGCGCCATCGCTGATCTGGCTGCTGTTGCCGGCCGTGGTGGCGCCATCGGGCGTGAAGACCGGCTCAAGCGCCGCCATCTTCTCCAGCGTCGTCGCGGGGCGGATGCCTTGATCGCGATCGATCATGCGCAGCTTGCCCTCGTCATCGACGCCTTGTATCGGCGCGATCTCGCGTCGCAAAGCGCCTGTCCGCGTGGCCGCCCAGGCGCGGCGATGGCTACTTAAGCCCAGCTCGTCCAGCGCCCGCCGGCTGATGCCCCATTTCGCCGCGATCTCGTCCGAGGCGATGCCTTGCGGGATCATGTTGTAGGCTTCCATGATGCTGTCGGTGAAGGGCGATGCGCCGCCACGACCCAGGCTCGAACCCATGGGCACGCGCGTCATGCTCTCGACCCCGCCCGCGATCACCAGCCGCGCCTGCCCAGACGCCGCCATCGCCGCCGCCAGATGAATCGCCTGCTGGCTGCTGCCGCACTGAAAGTCGACCGTGGTCGCCGGCGTTTCAATCGGCAAGTCGGCCTCCAGCACGATATTGCGCGCCATGTTCATCGTCTGCTCGGCCACCTGGCTTACGCAGCCGAAAAGCGCGTGCTCAACCGCGCCGCCTTCCAGCGAACTCCGCTCCAGCAAGGCGGCGACCACATGGGCGCCCAGCTTGACCGGGTGCTGCTCGCGCAGACAGCCATTGCGTTTGCCCAAGGGCGTGCGTATGGCATCGACGATGACGATGTCGGTCATGACTATTCTCCAGCCCTTGGCGACCATGCCGGGGCGGCATTCCCTGTCGCAGGCTCGTAAACACTATCTCAAAATTATAGTGATCTCTTGGGGCTTCTAATCAATTTTGTCTATATGCGCGGCTGAGGCTGGCGCATGGCGACTTCGACCTCATAACCCAGTTGCCGCAGGGCTTCGACGGCGGCGGCGCGCGTCTTGTCGTTGCTGCTGCCGACGAAGCTGAGCAAGGCGTCGATGGCGCGCGGATCGCCGATTTTGCCCAAAGCCTGGGCGGCGTTATACGGCGTGAGGAAGCCGGGCGCGTCCAAGGCGCGGATCAGGGGCGGCACGGCGCGGTCGTCTTTGATCTTGCCGAGCATCAGAGCGGCTCTGCCCCGCACGATCAGGTCTTCCTGGCGGTTGTCCACGATGCCGATCAGCTCGCGCAGCGCCTGGTCGCCACCGACCATGCCGAGTTTCATGACCGCCGTGCGCCGCCGCGCCTTATTGACATCGCGCAGCTCGGAGAGAATGGCTTGGACTTCGCTGTTCTGTTTCGGGTCAACCATTGGCTCGCGCCTTTCGCTTTTGAAAAGCCGTCCGCGTCACTCCTGCAGGTATTTTAGCGCGGCTTGCCGCATTCTTCTATCCGAAGCTTGACCGGTTGCGCGCGAATCCGCGCACGCGCCCTAGTCTGGCGGCGCTTCCAGATGCAGCTTTCCGTCGGTGATGCGACTGACGCGATCGGCTTGCCGCGCGATCTCGGCGCTGTGCGTCGCCATGATCAGGGTTTTGCCCGCCTCCCGCGTGAGCCGCAGCAGCAGCGCGATCACCGCCCGCCCGGTATCGTCATCAAGGTTGCCGGTCGGTTCATCCGCCAGCACGATTTTCGGCTCGTGCAGCAGCGCCCGGGCAATGGCGACGCGCTGTTGTTCGCCGCCGCTCAGCCGGTCGGGATAAGCCCCCGCGCGATCGCCCAAGCCCACCTGCCCCAGCAAGGCGTCGGCGCGCCGTTCAGCCCCGGCTCGCCCGGCGCCGCTTAATTCCTGCGGCAAGGTGATGTTCTCGCGCGCGGTCAAAGTCGGGATCAGGTTGAAAAACTGAAAGACGATGCCGATGTGATCGCGCCGAAAAAGCGTCAGCTGGCGGTCGGAGAGCGGCGTGATGTCGGCGCCGTCGATCCAAATCGCGCCGCTGTCCGGGCTGTCCACGCCGCTGAGAAGATTGAGCAAGGTGCTCTTGCCGCTGCCGCTGGCGCCCAGTACCGCCACGAATTCGCCAGCCGCGACATCAAGGCTCACGCCATCCAGCACGCGCAGGCTGCGGTCGCCCTCGCGGTAAACCTTGCGCAGATCCCGGATTTGAACGAGGGCGCTTGGCTTCATGACCTCCGCCCGCGGCGAAACTTGGCGCGATTACTGGCGTACATTGGAAACGAGCCTAAAGCAAAGTTGGCGGATATGATAGTGTGTTTCAAAGCGCCCTGGACGCTGTAGTAAAACCATGTAAGTAATTCAGAAAACTCACCACCGTGGCCAGCGAGTTTGAGCGAGTGCGCCGAGCGAAACGCAAGGGGTTTTCTCTGTGCCCTCCGTGTCACTGTGGCAAATCCTCGTTTCACGACTTACCCTGACTTGATTGCGGCCAGCGGAGCGCGCCCAAGACTGCGCCCGTGATTCAAGCGCGTATCCGCGTATTGACCTATTATAGATTGCAGGACATCCCTGTAAACTGCGCCGGAATGAACCAATTCTCTTTGCAGGAGGCAAAGTCATGAAACGAATCCCCTTGCTTTTGTATCTGATTGTCGCGCTGCTGCTGCCAGCTGCGGCGCTGGCTCAAGACTCGAGCCAAATGATCGAGCCCGCCGACCCGAGCATGATCAACCCCGAAGCCCATATCAGCTTCCCGCCGCCGGTATACGTGGTTCGCGACAGTATTGACATTCGCGGCACAGTGACGCTGGCGACCATGCGCAACTTCTTCATCGAGGTCCGCCCGCTGGCGCTGGACGCGATGATGGACGACGCCGAGGAAAGCCAGTGGTTCCCGGCGACGCTGCCGCAGATCGAAGCCGTCTCGGACGGTGTACTGGGCAGCTGGAATACGGTCACCCAGCCGGATGGCTTGTACGAGCTGCGTCTGACCGTGCACACCGGCGGCGACTCGCCCGAGTTCTACCGCGTCAGCCCCATCCGCATCGAGAACGACGTGCCCATGGACGCCGCGGAACCGCAGGGCGCGGCGCCGGATGCGCCGCCCGAGCGGCCTATGGATGACGAGCCGGCGCCAGCGGCCGATGACCAGCCCGTCGACGAGCCGCCACAGGCGCCAGCCGAGCCGCAGCCAGAGCCGACTCCCGACCCGCGGCCCCGCGTTATCGCCACGGTCAATTCCAATGTGCGCGCGGGCGATTCGACCCAGTACGCCGTCATCGGCCACCTGCTGGAGGGCGATTCGGCCTTGGTCAAAGGCGTCAGCGCTTATGGCACGGGCTGGTACTATATCGAGCTGGCGAATGGACGCAGCGGTTTCATCTATCCCTACATCGTGAACACCGAGGGCGATTTCGACGCGCTGCCGCGCATCAATCCGCCGCCGCTGCCGCCGACGCCGATACCGGTGCCAACCGCCGTGCCCCAGCCGACCACCCACGTCGACCTGGTCATGGACCGCGTCCAGGTGCACCCGCATGGCGTGAAATGCGGCCAGACCTATGAAATTCGCGTCTGGGTGCGCAACGCCGGCAGTGGACCCGCGACCAACGGCGGCGTCGTTATCGTGCGAGACAGCGGCAACAATGGCACGGCATCGCCGCAGGCGACCGAAATCGCCTTCGGACCCTTGAACGCCGGCGCGACTCACGAGGTCTGGGGGCATATCACGCCGACCATCCACGTTGAAACCCTGCATCACGTCAACCTGCACCTGGACGGGCACAATCAGGTGCTGGAATTCAACGAAGGCAACAATCAGCACGCGACCGCGCCCTACTTCCTCCAAGGCGGCTGCTAGGGCTTTCAGGCGAGAGGCGGGGCACGCTTTCTGGCGCTCCGCCTCAGCCTTTCTTGAGTACCGTATAGCGATTCAGCGTCCCCTCCGCCCCATCCGCGCGATAATCGGCGACGACCGACAAGCCCGTCGCCTCGATCAACCCGTCGTGCTCGGCGTCGTCGACATAGTGGCAGTAACGCAGCGCCCGTTCGCCGCGCCGCCAGTCCAGCAGGTAATCGTGTTTCTCGACCGCGATGTCCTGGGGCCAGGCGATGACGCGCCGTCGAAAGCGCGCCTGTTCGTAGAAGCGCCAGCAGGCAAATGCCAGATGACCGCCGGGCAAGACGCGCTTCCCCGCATCCGCCAATAGCGCCCGCCGCCGCGCGACGCCCGGCACGTGGTGGACCAGGCCGAAAAGCGCCACCAATTGCGCCGAGCGCCGCGACAGCTCGCCCAGAACCAGGTCGCTTTCAAGCAGGGTCGCCTCAATGCCCGCCTTCGTCAGCGAATGCCGCGCGATTTCCAGGAGCTCGGGATTGTTGTCGACGCCGATATACTGGAAGGGCTGGGGCTGCCGCCGCGCCAAAAACCGGGCGAAGCGCCCGTTGCCGCAGCCGAGATCCAACACGGACGCGATTGGCGAGTCGATGAAATCGAGCAGCCGCCCCCAGCCGAGCCAGGCGCCCTGGCGCGTCTCATCGAATTCAGCCGTGGTCGCGCGGTAGAAATCGCGATTGATCCGATTCAGCCGCGCTATCGTCGCTTCGTCCATCGCCCCACCCTGCCGCCGAGCATGCGCTGCTGATCTTACCACCGAGCGCGCCGAGTTTAGGCAGGACGCCCTTGACCGTCGCGCTTTCCCAAGTAAGAAAAGGCAGCGGCGGATCGTCTAGAGGCTGTTGACCGGCGCGATGAAAGACCGCGCCGGCGAAAGCTGCCCCGGCGTATTTTGTTCATACCGCGCGCCAATATGTTATAGTGTGATTAACCCTGCCGAACAAGCATCGCATGTTGGGCGTTTTGCGCGCGAGAACGATTTTGGCTTATTTTCAGGGTCAAACGCGTGCAAACGGAAAGAGGCAGCCATGACGTCCAGCCAGAATTACGAACAGCGCCTGAACGAAGGGCGCGCCACGTTTCAGTCCGTCTACAACAAAGCCTTCTGGCGCGAGCTGCTGAGCCAGCTCACCGGCCGGCACAAGGACTTGTTGAATTTCGATGAGATTCGCAATCGCCTGCACCTGCACGAAGAGCATTATGAAGGCGTGCGCGATGTGCCGCTGGAGCAGATCGTCGGCAGCGTCGGGCGCTACAAGGACTTCACCGCGACCTTCCTGCCCAGAAAATCGGGCATGAAAGAGCGCTGGAGCCGCGTCTACGCCCTCGCCAACAGCATGGAAGGCCCCCCGCCAATCGAGCTCTACAAGGTCGGCGACGTGTATTTTGTGCGCGATGGCAACCACCGCGTATCGGTCGCGCGGCAGCTGCGCGCCAAGTCCATTCAGGCCCACGTCGTCGAGATGCCGACCACCATCCCGCTGCGGCCCGGCATGAGCGACCGCGAGCTCGAGGCGGCCGAAGCCTACGCCAACTTCCTCGATGAAACGGGGCTGTCGCGCGCCGTGCCCGAGCACGATTCGATCGAGCTGACCGAGCCATCGCGCTATCACGAGCTGATGGGGCATATCTTCCTGCACGAGCGGGTGATGGAGCAGCTGGAGGGTCACGCGCTGACGACCGAAGAAGCGACCGCCGACTGGTACTTCACGATGTACAAGCCCGCCATCGACCTGATCCGCAAATACGATGCGCTCGATCTGGCGAAAGGCAAGCCGGCCGCGCGCACGGAAGGCGATCTCTTCCTCTGGCTGATGAACAATCTGCTGGACCTGCGGCATCAGTACGGCGATGACGCGCCAGTGAAATCCATCAGCGGCGCGCTGAAGAGCTACCTGGAAGAAGAACAGGTCCGTGTGCCGGCCGCGCTGGCGAGCGAGAACGACCAATCGGTGATTTTGACGCGCTCGCAAGCGATGAGAGCGATGCGAGCCGCCCGGCAGCGGTGCCTGGAACAGGAAGACCGCTCGGCGACGGACGCGCAGATCTCCTGAACGCCCGGCAGCCTGTCGCTCCCCTTCCCGGGCTCGCTGGGGCAAGGGGCCGCGCCGCGTAGACACAGGCGGTCGGGGATGAGGGGGATTGCTGCTCGCAATCAAATCAGGGGCGAGGCGGCGACTCGTCCGAACCCCTGCAAGCGACAGCGTAGGGGCGAGGCGGCGACTCGCCCGAACCCCTGCCAGCGACAGCGTAGGGGCGAGGCGGCGACTCGCCCGAACCCCTGCCAGCGACAGCGTAGGGGCGAGGCGGCGACTCGCCCGCGTCAAAGCCAGCTAGTCAAACAGATCGTGCGGGCTCATGGCGCCAAGCATCGTCAAACCGCTGTCCCGTGGCGGACGCATTCGCGAATACAGGTAAACCAGAATGCTCATCGCGTTCACCAGGTCGACCGGCGGCATGTCCGCGCGCCAGTCGCTGCGCGTCGATCCTTTCCAGAGCGGGCGGCAGCGTTCAAAGCCCGCGAGCAGGAGCGGCAGGGTATCGGCGATGGCGGGCAGGTGGATCCGGGCGACCAGCGCGTCCATGTCCAGCTCTCCCGCGCTGTCTCGCCGCTGCGCCGCCTGCAGCGCGCAATGGACGCTGCGGAAATAAAGCTCCATCGCCGCGCGCTCGTCCAAGTCGGGCGCCGCCGCTCGCAGCAGACTATCGACCTGCTCGGCGAGGGGCGCGAGCGTCGCCAAAGCCTCTTCGAACCGGGGCATGTTTTCAATCCGATGCCGGTCGTCTTGACCGGCGCTTCCCTCGCTGAAGTCCATGATCGAATCCTCGTCGTCTTTCATCGGCGCGCTCGCGAACTGGCGGGGTAATTGCGCAGGGCGGCCAGGCAGTCGTCAGGCAGCTCGAGCGCGGTCAAGCGCATGAAGTCGATCTCCTGCGCGCTCATATCGGCCGGGTAATCGCGGTCATCGTCATGGTAGGCTTCCAGCGTCTGACGCGCCTGTTTGACGTAGCTCTGCACGGTGTTGAGCGCGATGCCCATTTCATGCGCGACCAGACGATGCGGCATGCCTTCAACCGCGAACAAGACCATGGCTTCGCGCTGGCGCGGCTTCAAATCCGGATACCGCTTGGGGCCAGGCAGCCGCCGGGCTTTGCGCAGCCGCGGGTGCGAGAGCCGGCGAGCGGCTTCCACAACGCTTTTGCTGATGGAAAAGGCGTCCTCGTCCAGGCAAAGGCAGGCGCAGACCGCCCAGCCGATATGCAGCCGCGCGTCATCCTTGAGCCAGTAGGCTTTGGCGCCGGCCTCGGCCGCGGCGTGGATCAAATCGAGATCGGCGAATTGCGCGAGGCAGACGACCATGATCTGCGGGAAGGCGGAGCGCAAGCCGTTGATCGCCGCCCCCAGCCGCTCCGCCCCGCCCTGATGGTTGGCGTCGATGACGACCACGTGGGGCCGCCTGTCCAGCGCCTTCGCCTCGACGCGCGCCCAGAAATCCGCCAGCCGTCCCGTCTTGTGGATCACGGTCGTGCGGCGATCCCAGGCGAAATATGCGTTGATCGCCGACATGGCGTAGCGGTCGCCATCGACGACGACCACGTTGAGGTTGATTCTTCCGATGCCGGCCATGCCGGTCGCCTCCCCGCGCGCATTCACGATTTGTAGGGGCGAGTCGGCGCCTCGCCCAGTTTTGGTCAAGCGGGCGACTCACAGAGTCGCCCCTACAGCGCCCGTTCGGGCGGGCGAAGCGCTGCGATTCGCTCCCCCTCCCACTTTATGGGGGAGGGGGCCGGGGGGTGGGGGTCGGGCGCTCGTCGCGTTTCAGCCAGGCGACCACTTCGGCGGCGCCCTCGTAATCGCCGCCCGGGATGATGTACGCGCCTTGAATAAGCCCGCTCATCTGCGCCAGCAGCTCCTGCGCGATCAAGACGCCTTCCCCCCGCGCGTCGGCGCCGGCCTCGGCGATGCGCTGGATGATGACCTCGGGCACGGAAATGCCTGGCACCTCGTTGTTGAGATAGCGCGCCTGTCTTGAGCTGCGCAGCGGCATGACCGCCATAAGCACCGGCAGCTCGAAGGCGGCGCCGGTCACTTCCCGATAGCGGCGGTGGAAGCGCTCGATCCGCGCCGGCTCGAAGACCGCCTGCCCCAGAGCGAAGTCCGCGCCCGCTTTCAGTTTGTTGCGAAGCACGCGAATTTCGCGGTCGATGTCGTCGGCGCCCATATTCAGCGCGCAGCCGACCGTGAAGCTGCTGGGTTTGCCGATGCTGTGCCCCGCCATGTCGACGCCTTGATTCATGCCGCCCTTGATGACCTCAATCAGGCGCGAGGGCGCTACGTCGTTGAGATCGCTGGCATCGGGGAAGTCGCCGATGCGCGTTGGATCCCCCATGACGACGAAGAGGTTGCGCAAGCCCAGGGCGTGCGACGCCAGCAAGTCGCCCTGTACGCGCAGCATGTTGCGGCCCCGCGTCGGGAAATGCAGCACGGTCTCGATGCCCAGCTGCGCCTGCAGCAAATGCGCGACCGCCCAGGCGCTCATCTTCATGCGGGCGGCTGGCGTGTCGGCGACGTTGATCAAGTCGACGCCGGCGGCTCTTAAGCGGCGGGCGACCGCCAGCAGCGTCTCGGTGTGGTAGCTGCGCGGCGGCGCGATCTCGACGGAGACGGTGAATTGCCCGGCGCGCAGGCGCTCGGCCAGTTCGGTAGGATGATCCGGCGCCTGATCGACGCGCTCAAGGTCGACCTCGCCGATGTGCAGGTCGACGAAATGAGCCGAGGGCTGGTCGATGGCCTGGCGCATGGCGGCGATATGCTCGGGCGTCGTGCCGCAGCAGCCGCCGATCAGGGTCGCGCCGATATGGACGAAAGTCGTGGCGCAATCGGCGAAATAGTCGGCGCTGGCGGGATACAGAATGCGCCCGCCAGTCACTTCGGGGAAGCCGGCGTTAGGCATGGCGGAGAAGACGGCGTCCGGCACGGCGTAACGCATCTGCCGCAGGACTTCCGCGATGCCAGCCGGTCCGCTTCCGCAGTTGACGCCGATGACGTCCGCGCCCGCGCGATACAGGTCGTTGGCGACCCGCGCCGGCGGATAACCCGCGTAACTCAGGTTTTCGTGATAAAAGGTGGCTTGCGCGATGACGGGCAGGTCGGCTTTCAACTCGCGCAAGACGCCGATCGCCAGCAGCAGTTCTTTGTGTTCGCTGAAGGTCTCGAACTGGATGGCGTCGACGCCGGCCTCGACCAGCGCGCTCAACTGGGCGGCGTAAGCGCTGCGGGCTTCGGCCCGGGTCAAGCGCCCGTAAGGATGGATGCCCACGCCCAGCGGACCGACCGAGCCGGCGATATAAACCTCATCGCGGTCCTCTTCGGCGATGGCCAGCCGCGCCAGCTCGACTCCGCGGCGATTGTAGAGCGCGACATGCTGCGCCCGGCCCGCGCTGGCCAGCTTGAAGCGGTTGGCCCCGAAGGTATTGGTCTCGATCAGGTCGGCGCCGGCCGCCAGATAAGCTTTGTGAATGCCGAGCACGATTTCCGGCTCGTCCACATTCATGGCGTCGAAGCAGGCATCGGCGCGCGCATGCGATTCTTGATGCAGCAGCGCGCCCATGGCCCCGTCAGCAAGGATGGGCGTTCCCGTATGAAGCCGTTCGCGGAATGTCAGTTTCGTCATCGTCTGCCCGTGGGCAGATTCCCCCCATCCCCCGGCCCCTTGCCCCCACGAGGAGGGAAGGGGAGTCGCGCGCGGCGGATCGCAATCTATTTTGCGTAGGCGGTCGCCGCTCACGAATCCACCAATATCGTCCCTGAACCAGCGCTACCCAAAAGGCGCGACTGGCGTATTCTAAAGCGAGGCGCGGCGACCTGTCGGCAGCCGCCAAAGCAAGCGATTTTAGCAGAAAAGCGGACAGTCTACGAATGAAGGCGAATTCGCGACTGAGAACCGGGCTGAGGCGCCGCGGTCAAAAGCTGAAGGCGAGCGCGCGCCGTCTGACTGGGCGCAAGCCGCTGGAATGGCTGGCGGCGGGGCTTCTGCGGAGCCTGCGACTGTGCCGGGATCAGATTCGCGGCGGTCCAAAGCCGATAAAACGCCAGGGCGTCTGGTATGTGCCGCTATGGCTGCCGATCGTCATCGCCATCATCGTCGCCTCAAGTCCCGTCTGGGATGACGCCGCTCGGCTCGCGATCCAGCTTTCAGCGGCCGCCGGTCGCCTCGCCCGTGGCGCGCGCGAAGCTGAGCTGGCGCCCTTCTTCGCGCCTGCCGTCCGCCATTGGTCGCGCGAGATCACGCAGTGGGCGCGGCAATACGATGTCGAGCCGCAGCTGCTGGCGACCGTCATGCAGATCGAATCTTGCGGGCATCCCAAGGTCGTCAGCCACGCCGGCGCCCAGGGCTTGTTTCAGGTCATGCCCTTTCACTTCGAGGCGGGCGAAGACATGCTCGCGCCTGCTGCGAACGCCAAACGCGGCGCCAGTTATCTCAATTACTGCGTGGGGATCGCGGATGGAGTCGTCGGGCTGGCGCTGGCTTGCTACAATGGCGGGCCTTCGGTGGTCGGCAAAGCCCGCGACCGCTGGTCGCATGAGACGCGGAAATATTACCGCTGGGGGGTCGGCATCTACAGCGACGCCCTGGCCCGCGCCGCGCGCAGCGACACGCTCGACCAATGGCTGGCGGCTGGCGGCGATCGCCTCTGCGCCAGCGCGCTCAGGGAAGTCGGCGGCTAAAGAATACTATTCAGACAGAACTTACATTGAGACTACTAATTCGTCGAGGCTTCTTGTGAACAAGAATTGCTCAATGTACGTTTCGATAAAGCCCCAATCTACGTTGACTTCAGTTGAATTGCATTCCCTCACTGATGGCAACGGTATCATAGAGGCATTCAGTCGTTTCTTAACTATGGCGTAACCGTAGTTATAGATTCCAACATTTACGAAGTCGAAAATCGTGACCAGAAACATCCCGATTTTAGGATTCATCTCAGGATGCCTTACAATGTTGATCTTATTTCCCTTCAAGAAATTCTCATGCTGATAAAACGCCACTATTCCTTCAGCACCTATTGTAATGCAGTTGCCTTTGTACGCGTCATATTCTGCTCCCGTATAATATCCGTAGAAGTCAATGCCATTGTTCTGAGCCGTTCTAGTTACGTATGGATAGTTGCCTGGCTTTAGCAGGTCTCTGTCAACGTACGGACCAAGAGATACATTCAAAATATCGGACACTTTGAACCATCTCCAACTGCAATCATCAAGCGTCACTTCCAACTCACGTATTGGCTCATCCTTAACACTGTCTATCTTTTCATTTGCCAACAGGAAACTTACATACTTCCGAATGGTTTTCTGAAACTGGCTTGACTCAAGCTCATACAGCGGACGTCTTATGTGAGGTTCAGCACACCACTCATCTCTTGGACGTACGGCCCGCATGACGCTAAAGCCAGGTTTTTCCTCCCTATTTCGGTAACGCAATGTCCATTCTTTCTTGATTGAACTCCACTTCCCGTCCGTATCCACACGACCAATGTGTTTCTTTACCTCAAACCCATCATTCTTTGCCAGCGCGAGCCACACTTTTTGGTTTCGAAGATGTGGCCTATGTGCTGTAAAAATCATCATGCAGGTAATGGTTCCGGCCGTCTGGTGAAATGCGCTATTGGGCAGAGATAATACCGCCTCAAGCGTATGTGAGTCTAAGATTCTTCGTTTCAAAGCCAATCGATCGCCTTTGTTCGCAAGAGCGCATTGCATTGGGAGCACGGCGACGCATTTTGATCCGGGCCTCAATGAATTCAGGTTATTCAATACGAACTCGAATTCCTCGACATTTCCCTGTTTCTTGAACGGGGGATTCAAGAATCCTGCAGTCGGCGCCGATTTTCGTACGTCCGTCGAGGCTCCATCATCAAATGTGTCGGCGAGGAGAATATTGCTTCGCCCATCGTTATGAATGAACATGTTGCAGCAAAGTAAATTGGCAATAAACGGATCAATTTCGACGCCGATCAATCCGTGCTGCTTGATTCGACTTATTTCGTTTTGATCACCCTGCGCGCAATCTATCATTTGCCGCATTGCCGAAAAAAGAAAGCCCCCTGTGCCCGCGCAATTGTCTAAGATCACGTCAGAGACGCCCACATCCGCAAGTCCCACCGCCAGCTCCGTGAGGTGAGGCGGCGTCAAGATGATTCCCAAAGACTTGTCGGAATTCGAATACTTTAGAAACTGAATGTAAAACTGTCCCATAAAGTCATAATACTGATGAGTCTTTACAAACGAGTTTAGAGCTTCGTCAATGTCTCTAATTATTGAAATGAGGTTCGTATCTTCCGAAAGTTTCGTCGATGTTTCGAGAAATGAATAAACCGGGGGCAAATTCTCAGCCATTTTCGGCTTCAATCCCATACCAACTTTTTCTTCCACTAGAGCTTTAATGCGCTTCAAAAGAATCGTCGCACTTCCTTCTTGCTCAAACGAAGACTTGAATGCTGAATTGCCAAGCGCTGTCAAAATAGCGGCGATCAGGAGACTCCTGTCTCTTTCCTTTATCTTCAGTTTGTTGAGCCGGGTATTCAACTCCTTAGAGAACGACAACAAGGTAGTGAAATCCTGACGATGAGTCAGGTTTTGCTGGAGATACAGATTCATCATCTGTTCGACGTCTAGCGTCGAAGCGTTTTCAACTTCATAGTATTCCGACTCCCCTCTGTAATGGAAAAAGTGGCTGACGGACAAGTGGTTTTCATTTACGCCGCTCACGGCAATGGCTAGCACATTGTATTTCGCGCTCAAGCGCTTGGCGTAGTGCAAGGCGCCATCGACGCAATACTGACTGGGAAGGCTGGGTGGATTATCCGAAATATGTCTGGATATGCTTGCCTTGCACTCGATCACCACCAGAAACTCAGGGCGCTCCTGGAATTGAACGATGAACTCAGGAAATCCCGGATTTCCGGTTCCTGCCTTGCTGGCTCTACTCAGCAATCTTGCTATATCTTTGTCATCGGATTGCTGTTCCCAGTACTTAACTGGTCCGTGTGATGCTACATCATAAGCATATATATGATCGCGCACGAACCTTTCCGTGATGCGTTCGTTCATGTCGCCCAATCCTAATCTCGAGGCTCAAAACTGTACCATATCGGCTTCATGGGAAGCTGCGCATCACCGAGAGCACCTTGCCCTTGATCTCGCAATTGGCGGGATGCACAAAGATCGGCTTATACGCCGCGTTGGCGGGCTGCAAGCGGATATTGTCGGCTTCGCGATAAAAATGCTTCAGCGTGGTCTCGTTGTCTTCCGGCAGCCAGGCAGCCACCATCTCGCCATTGTCGGCCGTGTTTTGCCGGCGCAGGATGACGATGTCGCCATCCTGGATCATCGAATCCACCATGGAATCGCCGCGGACCGTCAGCGCGAAGACCTCGCTGGTTTCGTAGCCGCCCAGGAGCTGTGGCGGGACGGCAATATAATCGTCCTCGTCGATGTGGTGGCCGATATCCTCCGGCAAGGCGATCGGCTCGCCCGCCGCGATACGCCCGACCAGCGCCACCCTCGGCTCCACGGCTGGCATGCCAATCACCCGCGGGGCGGCGGAAACGCCGGGGATGGCGGCCACGATGCGCAGCCCGCGCGATACCTTGCCAGCGCGCGCGATATAACCGGCATCCACCAGCTTGTTGAGGTTGTAATTGACCACCGATGTCGAGCCGATGTCGCAATCCTCGCCGATCTCCCGAATGCTGGGCGGGAAGCCGCGCGCCTCTGTGTAGTCGTGCATGAAGCGCAGCATATTCTGCTGCCGTTTTGAGAGCTTCTTAAAATCTTTCATCCCTGCACCCATCCCGCTATTCTTGAGATTTCGCCTGACATGCATTATACACGAACAAATGTTTATGCGTCAAATGTTCTGGCAAGCAATTTTTCCAGTTTGACCCAGCTGTAGGGGCGCGGCGGCGACTCGCCCACCCCCGCCCCACGCGCGCTCGGCTCAGGCCTGTACGTCCCGCAGCGGCTCATCGCGCGGCAGCACCACGGCGCCCTGCCTGATCAGCTCCTGGTTGCCGCTGGCGGGCAGGTCGAAGGTATAGAGGGGCCGCCCCTGCTCGCTGGCGAAGCGCGCCGTATGCATCGCGCCGCCATCGGCCTCCGATTCGACGACGATCACCGCCTGGCTAAGCCCGCTGATGATGCGGTTGCGCGCCACCAGCCGCTGGGCTTTCGCGCCCCAATGGGGATGCGCCTCGCTGAGCAGCGCGCCCTTTTCGCGAATCCTCTCCGCCAGCTGCCGATTGGCTTCGGGATAGATCCTGCAAAGGCCGCTGCCGAGCACCGCCACGGTGCGGCCATCGGCCGAAAGCGCGCCGGTATGCGCCGCGGCGTCGACGCCAAGCGCCAATCCGCTGACGACGAGGCGGCCCTCCCGCGCCAACTGCCTCGCCAGCTGCAGAGCGATGCAGCGCGCCTCCTGGGATGGCTCGCGCGTGCCGACGATTGCCACCGCTTTGGACCAGGCAGCCTCAGGCAATACGCGACTGGCGAAAAGCGCCAGCGGCAAATCCTCGACGCAGGCCAGCGGCGCTGGATAGCCGGCATCGCCCGGGCGCACGATCGCGAGGCCGCCCTCGCGCCAGGCTTCCAGCTTCCGGGCGAGGCGCTCCAGGTCGATGGCGCGGATTTCGCCGGCGATCTTCGGCCCCACGCCGCGCACGCTCATCAACTCGGAAGCCGGCGCGGCCAGCAGCGCGTCCAGATCGCCCTCGTAGCGCGCGAGCAGGCTGTTCAAGGTGGCGGCGCCGATATTGGGCGATAGGCTCAGCGCAAGCCCTTGCAGCTGCGAAGCGGCCTCAGCCTTCTTCATAGTATTCGACGATGGAAAGCTGGATCGCGTTCATGAAAGTATTCACCTGTCGCAGCAGGGTCGACCATTCGCTGGAGCTCTTCGGCGGCGAAAGCTCCGACCAGGTCAGAATCGAGTTGAGCACGAAGTCGCTGAAAAAGTAAAAGCCGCGCATCGCCTGGGGCAGGGTCAAGCCATCGGCGATCAAGTAGGCGGCGTAGTCTTTGCCCAGGGTGATCGCCGTCGCCAGGCGGTCATCGGGCGCGCCGGCGGCGACGTAGCTGCGGATCGCCTCGAGCACGCGCCTTCCCTGCTCGCGCAGATGCGCCTTGCCTTCATCGCTCATCGCCTGATACCAAGGCGCCGTCTCCAGCCGCTCGCTGCCGACTTGCATGCGCGTCTGGCCCAGCGCGTTTTGGATGATCACCTGCAGCTCGATCGGCTGGATATCGCCCTGCGCGTCGACGTAGTCGGTCAAGGCCAAGACGTTGAAGCGGCGATGCTTGCCCGCCGTGCGCCGATAAGGCAGCTTGCCGCTATCAGCCCAGTTGCGCACGGTCGCCGGATGCACGCCAAGGATCTCGGCGGCGCGCCGCAAGCTGACCCATTCGCTCGTTTCCTGTCTATCCGCCATAAACCCTGTCCTCTGGGATGGCTAAGTATACCTGAATCATGGCGGCGGTCAAATTTCGCAGCGGCGGCCGCGTCTAAAAGCAAGGCTGAAACGGGCCCGCATTTCTCTTTCCCTTACGCGAGTTCTTTTGGCGCCGGGTATCGCCAATCCGGCGGGCGCTGTCGCAGCCGCCAAAGCCAACCGACCGGATAGCCGATCATCTTCGCCAGGTCGCCGCTGAGGCGAAGCAGCGGAATCAGCGCGACGCAATACAGCCAGACCGGCAGCGAGCCAATGGACGCGCGGCGCAGCACGGTTGGCAGGCGGCGATAGGGGCGAAACAGATAGACGGCGGCGCCAAGCAGATAAAGCAGCCAGAGCGCCGGCTGCAAGAGCGCGCCCGCCAGCAAGATGCCCGGCGCCAAAGCGAAATACGCCAGGTAGCGGACGAGGTGGCGCTTCCGCCAGAGATCGGCTTTGCCATCCCCGCGCGCGTACAAGTAATACTGCCGAAAGAACTGACGCAGGCTCGGCCGCGGTCGAAAATAAACCAGCGCGTCCGGCGCGAAGGCGAATGGACCGCCCCGCTCCCGCAGGCGCAAATCGAAGACCAGGTCTTCACAGAAGTCGAGCCATTCGGGGTAGCCGCCGATTGCCTCCGCCGCCGACTTGCGAAAGGCGATGCTGCGGCTGCTGGGCAAGAAGGTCGCGCCCGCAATCTCCGGCGCCAGCGGCAAAGTCGTCGCGCCCAAAGCGGCTTCAAAGGCGCTCTGCGGATCAGCCTGGAAGAAGCCGCCAACGACATTCAGCGCCGGGTCGGCCAGCAGCGGCGCCGTGATCCTTTCCAGCCAGGTTGCGCTCAGACGGACGCCAGCATCCGTCACCGCGATGATGTCGCCGCGGGCTTCGGCGATGGCGCGGTTGCGTCCCCGGCTGATGTTGCAGCCGGCCTCGACGAAGAGACGCAGCGGCAAAATCTCGGCGTAGCCACGCATGATCGCCAGGGTGTCGTCGCGGCTGCCGCCATCGACGATGACGACCTCGTCCGGCCGCTTCGACTGCGCCACGATCGACTCGAATAGCTGGTGGATATTGTCGCCTTCGTTGAGCACGGTGGCGATCAGGCTGATCATCAGGGCAGTCGCCTCAGATTAGGGCAGGCAAAGGCCGCGGATACACGCAGAATTACTTCCATCGAGTTCCCCCGAGATTTGGATTTTCGCGCGCTGTTTTTGCCTATGGCGCCATCCATTTCCTGAATCCATCGCCGCTCGCAAGCCAACTTTGACTCTTTCTCGGAGTTCTCAATCCTCTCGGTGAACTCTATGGTGGCAGCGGCTTGAATCATTATATTCGTCCATCGGGCATGTTATGCGCGTCAAGCATGGTCGCCCGGAAGTCGCGCGCATGCGCCTCTCCGCTTTCGCTGAGCATGGCGCCACCGCCGTCGAAGCGGATATAGCCAAGCGCCCGCAGCCGCGCCAGCACCCGCGCCATCCGACGCCGCGTCCAGCGGAAATGCGTGTGCAGCGTCTCGATGCGCAATTCGGTCGCCGCCTGGGGCGTGCCTTGATGATTGTGAATATGCGCCAACACCACTTGATCGGCGAAGCGGCGGCGGCTGTTCGCACGGCGCAGCATGGTCGAGATCAAGCCGTAGCGCGGCGACAAGACCCAGGCGAGCAGGAAAAAGAGGAAGATCATCAGCACCATCGAAGCGCTTATCGACGAATCCCAGACTTGGGGCAGCGCCAGCCCAAAGACCTGATTGACGAGGGCGACGCCCTCCGCGATCGGCACGACGCCGAAGAGCTGTCCGCGCGCCAGGTCATAACCGAAGGCGGCGCCGGCCCCGCCAATCAAGGGGCTGAGCAGCAGCATCAGCGCCAGGCGATCGCTCAGCAGGCGGGCGGCCGCGGGCGGGATGATGAAGAAGGCGATCACCAGGATCGAGCCGACCGCGTCAAATGCGCCGACCGCCACCAGGCTGACAAGCGTCATCAAGGCGTAATTCATGAGCGCCGGGCGGAAACCGAGCGCCTTCGCCAGCGCCGCGTCGAAAGTGGAGAGCTTCAGCTCCTTGTAAAAGACAATCGTGAAAGCCAGCGTCAGCAGCGTCAGCGCCAGCGCCACCGTGATCGACTTCGGGAAGAAGACCAGCAGCGGTTCGCGCTCCAGCAGTCCAGCGCGCCAGGCTTGGGCGGGTGCATAGTCGCCGCAATTGCCGCAGACTTCGATGAACTCGGCGCGGTCGTCGCGCGGGCTGATGCCGAGCTCGCGGCAATTCGCGCATTGGCGCGTCATCCTGGCGGCCGGGTGATCTTCCGCGATCGTCACGCCTTCGCAGTTTTCAAAGCAGTGGCTGTTGGTATTCGCCCAAGCCAAGCCGATCTCGCCGACCAGCACGGCGTCTTCATCCAGGTGCGCGTCATCGACATAACGCGAGACCAGGATCACGGCGATGGCGAAAAGCAGCGGAAACGCCAACCCCAGCGCCGCGTCCTGCCGCAGCAAGCCCGAGCGATAGAGCATCTCGGTCAATACCACCGTGCCGACGCCGGCCAGCGACGCCCCCAATATCAGCCAGGGCGACGAGGTATCGCCCTCGACCTGAAAAACCTCCGTCATCAGCAGAAAGGCGACGACGATGCCCAGCAAGACCGTATGACTGATGGCGTCGCTCGTCAGCGCCATGCCGCGCAGCAGCAGAAAGGTCCCCAAAAGCGCGCCGCTGACCGCGATCAGCCCGCCGATCAAAATTGCTGTATTCTGGGGCGAGCGCAGAAACGCGTTCAGCTCGTCGCGGGCGACGAAATGGAGCAGGAATTCGATGAGGGGGCGCTCCAGCGGCATCATGCGTCGGCGCTCCGCGGCATTCGCCTCTCCAGCCTGGCGACGGCCTCGCCACCCAAGATGGAGGCGATGTCCCGCTCGCGTTCTTCCGCCACGTTCGGCAAGCCAAGCTCATGGGCATGAAGCCGATACGCCTCCCAGAGCCGCTGATTGCGCTGGTCGCGCCGCGCCCGCTCGATGCCGGATTGGCTGAGCCGCCAGCCCTCCGCGCTCTGCGTCAGAAACCCGTCGCCGCGCAGCTCGCTTAAGCCCAGGCCGGCGCTGCGGTTGGCGACGCCGCGGATGAATTCATCGGGCACGGGCGAATCAGCGCCGCCATGCGCCAGGGCGTAGCGGTGAAGATCGCGCAGCGTATTGCGGGCGGCGAATTCGCGGCGATTCGCTCTCTGCCGCAGCCGCCGCCAAACGAGACCGCGTTCGGGCGCGAAAGCCAGCGACATCAGCACCAGAACGAAAGCGACCACGATGATCATCGGTCCAGTCGGAATATCGCTGTCCAGCGCGCTGATGACCGCCCCGACCCCGCCGGCGAAGGCGCCAAACAGCGCCGCCAGCGCCACCATCTGTTCGAGTTTGCGCGTCCATTGGCGCGCGGCAATGCCCGGCGCGATCAACATGCCGACCATCAGGATCACGCCAGCCAGCTGCAAGCCCAGCACGATCGTAATCACGATCAAGGTCGAGAGCGCGGTATTGACGACGCCCGTGCGGAAGCCGTTGGCGGCGGCGAATTCGGCATCGAAGGTGACCAGCTTGAATTCCTTCCAGAAGAGCGCCAGCGCCAGCAAGACGACAAGACCGACGCCCGAGACCAACCTGACATCGCTTTCGATGATGGCGGCCGCCTGCCCGAAAATGAAGTGATCGAGACCGGCTTGGCTGGCGTCGGGGATGGATTGAATATAGGCGAGCAAGGCGATGCCAGCCGCGAACCAGCTCGCCAGCACGATGCCCAGCGCGGCGTCCCGCTTGATGCGGGTGGTGGCCAGCAAGGCGGCGGAGAAGCGCAAACCGAGCCAACTGGCGGCGCCGGCCCCGATGAGCAGCGCGCTTAGCTCGCGCCCGGCCAGCAGAAAGGCGACCGCGACGCCGGGCAGCGCCGCATGTGACAGGGCGTCGCCCAGCAGGCTCTCGCGCCGCAGCACGGCAAAACTGCCAAGCGCGCCGCTGATCAAGCCCAAGACCGCCCCGCCCAAAGCGACAACGCGCACCGTGTAGGTATAGCGCAAGCCGAAGAGGGCTTGGCTGAGCGGAATGAAGAGCAGGCCAAGCACGACGACCGCGCCGATGATCGCCCAGACGCGCCGGTCATCCCGGTCGACTGCCATGCCGCGCGTCATGGCGCGCCCGCCGCCAGCAGCTGGCCGCCATGCAAGCTCGAGACGCGCCCGCCATAGGTCTTGCGCAGGTTCTCCAGCGTGAAGGCCTCGGCTGTGGGCCCCGCGGCGATGACTTCGACATTCAGCAGGGCGACCCAATCGAAATACTCGCGCACCGTCTGCAAGTCGTGATGCACGACCAGGACGGTTTTGCCTCGCTGGTTCAGCTCGCGCAGGATGCCGACGATGGCGTTTTCGGTCACGGCGTCGACGGCGGCGAAGGGCTCGTCCATGAAATAGATCTGCGCGTCTTGCACCAAAGCCCGCGCCAGGAAAGTCCGCTGCTGCTGCCCGCCGGAGAGCTGACTGATCTGCCGCCCGGCGAAATCGGCCAAGCCGACCTGATCCAGCGCCGCCAGCGCCAGCGCCCGCTCCGCCCGGCCGGGCCGGCGAAACCAGCCCAGCTTGCCATAGAGCCCCATGGTGACGACATCCAGCGCCGAGGTCGGGAAGTCCCAATCGACGCTGCCCCGCTGCGGCACATAACCCACCAGCGAACGCGCCGCTTCGTATGGCTTGCCATAGAAGGACACCGTGCCCGCCGCCCGCGGTATCAGGTTCAGCGCCGCTTTGATCAGGGTGCTTTTGCCGGCGCCATTAGGCCCGACCACGCCCATCAGCACGCCGGCCGGCACATCCAGATCGATATCCCAGATCGCCGGCTTCTCGTGATAGGCGACGGTCAGGTCGTCAATGGAGAGGGCGAGGTCGTTTCGGGTTCGCATCGCTGGTTCAACCCCCATCCCCCGGCCCCTTGCCGTAGTGCAGTGTCTACGCGCACCCCGCGAGGAGGGAAGGGGAGACTGCTTGGGACTAGGCGCCTCTGAAGTCCCTCCCTCATTTTGGGGCAGGGATATAAGGTGGGGGCGCGGTCAATCATCGCACTCGGCGTTCCAGAGCGCCTCGGGCGGCTGCGGATTTAAGTCTTCGGGCCAAGGCGGGATTTCCACCGCCGCGCCCATGCACTGATAAGACTGCATAATCGTCAAGGCGTTCAGCGCCAGCATGCCGACATAAGCGCCGCCAAAGCGACCGGGCTCGCCCATCGCGTCGCCGTAAAGTTCGCGCAAGCCAATCCGCGCCTGCCGCCCCTGCGCCCGCGCCGCTTCGATCACGGCTTCGATCGTGTCGGGCGGGATGCTGCTCTCCACGAAGAGCACCGGGATATCGTTGTCGATGACGAAATCGACTGTCGCCTGGATATCGCCGACGCCGGCTTCGTCTTCGGTGCTCAAGCCCTGGATCGCCTGCAAACGCCAGCCGAAGGCCGCGCCAAAATACTGAAAGGCGTCATGCGAGGTCACCAGATAGCGCTGCCCCTCGGCCACGGAGCGCAAGCCTTGATCGGCCCAGTCGTAGAGCAGCTGCAATTGATCGATGTAGGCGCCGGCATTGGCGCGATAGGCCTCGGCCTTTGGCGGGTCGAAGGCGGCCAGCGCCTCGCCCAGGTCGGCGGCTGTCAGCTGCCAATTGCGCGGATCGAACCAGAAATGCGGGTCATCGACATTCGTCAGCGTCTCCGAGAGGTCGAAACCGCCGATGATGTAACCGGCGTCTTTGACCGGCGCGCTAAGGGCGTAGATGGCGATGCCCTGCTCGGCCAGCGCCGCGAAGACGCTGTCAAATTGCCCTTCCAGGCGCAAGCCGCTGTAAACGACCATCTCGGCTTGATTCATGGCGACAATGTCGGATTCGGTCGGCTGATAGAGGTGAGGGTCGACGCCCGCCCCCATCAACGCAGTGACCTTGAGGCCGTCGACGCCTTGGCTGAGGATGCGAACGAGATCGGCCGCCTGCGTGGTCGTGGCGACGATATTGCGGCTCTCTTCGCTGGCTCGCGCGCCGCTTCCCAAGGTGAACATGCATAGCAGCAGGAGCAGGATCCTGCCTTTTGGATTCAATGTTCAGCCCTCCCCTTGGCTATTTCAGTTAATCTAACACTATTTTTAGCCTAACTTAAAAATCTTGTCAAGGGAAAGCGCGGAATTGGCCGGCAATGGCAAAAAGAAGGATTGACCTGTGGGCGAGTCGCCGCCTCGCCCCTGTTGTATTCGCGAATGCTATCGGCGGACGATACAGCGTAACGCCCCTACAGCCTTGTCGCCTGATAACGATCTGTAGACACACGCGCCGCAAAGCGACCGCCCACGCAAAATACATTGCGGACCGCTGTAGCTGACTCCCCTTCCCTAGCCCGCTGGGGCAAGGGGCCGGGGGATGGGGTGAAATCTGCCCGCAATGTAAACAGGGGAGAGGCGGCGACTCGCCCCTACGGATTCGAATTGGAGCGTGGGCGACCTACCACAGGCGCCAGCGACGTTGCTTCGGCGGGCTCAGCCCATGCGTCAGGCTGGTCAAGCCGCCGCCATGGACGCAGAACAGGGGACGCCGCTCGGCGAGGAATTGCTCGATGCCCTGCGGCGGACTGCGCCGATTGACCAACTCCATGAAGGCCCCCTCGCGCGCCATGACATCGCGCGTCCGCTCTGGCGAGAGCCCCGCCTCCCAGCGCCACTTCTCGGGGAAGAAATAATAGAAATGGGTATAGGTTGCGGCGGTGACGACGCTGACCGCGCGGCTCTCGTAGGCGTATAGCTCCAGCCCCGCCTGCCCCGCCATCTCCGCCATGAGGACCAGCGCGCAAAGGCCCGAGACCTGCGCTTCGTAGAGTCGCTCGCCATCAGCGACATCGGCGATGCCCTTGAGGTAGCCCTCCGGGTGAATCCGCTCCGCCACCGCTCGGCGATAGACAGCCGCGCCCCGCTCAATTCGATCGTCGCTCTCCAAGAGGATGCCGGCCGCCAGCGTCAAAGCGCCCAGCCAGAGCTCGCGCAGCGGGTCTTCCGTCTCGTCGAAGCGCCCAACTTCAGCCGCGATGACATCGCGCCAGGCGGGGTTGCAGGCGGGATGACCGCGCAGCATGGCGGCGACCGACAGCCAGCCGAGCGCGCGTTTGAGGTCCGCCAGCGCCGCGCCCTCCCCAAGCGTGAATTCGGCTTCGTTCAAAGCCGCGGCCGCATAATCGCCCGGCTCGCGCTCCGCAAAGAGCTGACCGCGCAAAGCCGACATATAAGCCGCCGCCAGCGCATCGCTTTGAGGCGCCTCGAGCAGAGCCAGCGCGCTTGCGATCGGCTCGCTTTCCAGGTTGGCGCGAACGAGACGCAGGTGGCTCTCCCGATGGAAAAGTCCCAGTGGTCGATCTTCGGGCGGCACGGCTTTGGCGCTCCTTGCTCGGCGGCTCAGTCAGGCTTGCCGGGCGCGTCGGTCTCGTCATCGGCGACGCGGGGCGGCCGCTCTACGCTGGAGCCGTCGCGATGGCGTCGAACCATGCGCTGCGAACGGCGGCGGAAGAGAAAGATCGCGACCGTCAGTCCGCAGGCCGCCACGAGCGCGACCACGATCAAGCCGACCGCCAAAACCTGAGTCAGGGCCTTGATCGCGTCGGCGTCGAGGGCAATCGGCGCCCGGCCGCGACTTGTCGTCTCGGCGAAGAGCGGCGCCACGCCAAATTCAAGCAATGGCGGCGCGCGGCCCGGGCTCACCGATGCCGTGAATGAGGCGGCGGTCGTGCTGGCGAATTCGGCGCTGGTCAGGCGCAGGCGATAATCGCCAGCTGGCAGATCGTCAAAGCATAGCAGACCGTCGGCGGCGAAGGGCGAGTCTTCCAGCAGGCGCGCGGCGATGGTGAGGTCCGCCCGATCGTGCAAGCTGGCGCCGACCCCATGCGCGATCGCGGCCTCATCGGCGTCGCGCAAGCCATCGCGGTCGCGATCCGCGAAACATCGGACGCAGACCTGTCCAGTGTCTTGCGCGGCCAGCGGCGGCAAAACCAAAATCAGCAGGCATGTCACGAAGCATAAGCGGGCCAGCCGATAAGAACCTGAGACGCGCCGCATCAGCGCCACCGCAGCACGATGGATACAGCCAAACCACCGAAGAAGACGACGGCGGCCAAGCCGAGCGCGAACAAGCCGCTGAGCTCGCGCAATGGACTGCGTTCCGCTGTCTCGCGCGCGTCGTCTCCACTCGGGGGCTCCGGCGGTGGCGGCGCCGCGCTCTCCATGCCTCGTTTCGCGCCGAAGGCGGCATCGACGCGCCCGCCCGACCGCAGATCAACGCGCAGACGTGGCGAACCGGTCAAACCGAAGCCCGGGGGCGCCTCCCCCGCGAGCGTATAGAGTCGCCGTTCCAGCTCACGCGGGCAATGGGGCTCGTCGGCGCCAGTCGTCGTGTAGCGCAGGCGCTCGACCTCAGTCTCATCCAGCAGGCGAAGCGTGGCCCCGCCAAGCAATGCCTCGCCCGCGTCCAACATGCCGTTCTCGTTGGCGTCTTCATAGACCGCAAAGCAAAGCCGCGGGCGGATATCGGCCGGGTCGCGCATGGGGGCGTCGGCGTCGGCGACCGGGGCCGGCGGCCAGTCCGCGCGCTCCACGCTGCCGCCGACTTCCGCTTCAGCCGTGGGCGCTTCGCCCTCCGGGGCATCGGGCTCGCCGCTGTCTTCAGAGAACGCCGGCGCGCGCATCACCAGCAGGCGCTGCCCAATCTGCAGGAGCGATTCGGGCCGCAGCTCGTTCAGCGTCAGCAGCTGCTCGAGGGTGACGCCATAGGCATGCGCGATGGAGATCAAGGTATCGCCCGCCTCGACGGTATGAAAGAGGTCGTCGCCGTCACCCGGCTGCGCCAGCGCCAAAGCCCCCAGCGCCAGCGACATCAAGCCGATCCAAAGCCTGCCCAAAATCCAGTTGCCCTCCTTGCGGCACGCGACAGAAGGCCTGGAATTATAACATGGCGGCGCGGCGCATACAGGGCGGGGGCCGGGGACAGGCTAGAAAATGGCGCTGGCAAGCCCGCTATCGGACAAACCTTGTAGGGGCGACTTATCAAGTCGCCCGCCAGACCCCAAAAGTGCAAACGCGACTCTAGTGAGCCGCCCGCCAGACCACAAAAGTGCAAACGCGACTCTAGTCAGTCGCCCGCCAGCCATTCCGCGAAATCTCCGCTAAAATGGCGGCATGAGAACCTGGCGCCTCCTCCTCGCCTTTGCGCTCCTGCTGCTGTCATCGACCGCGCTTTCGCAGCCGCGCGAGATAAACGCGGGCGAAACGCCGGCGGCCTCGGACGGCGTCGTCAGCGGCCGGCTGGACGATGCCAACCCAAGCGACGTCTTCGCCGTCGAGGGCTTGCGCGGCGAGGTCATTCGCTTTGAGCTGAGGGCTGTCGATGGCGATCTTGACCCCGTGCTCAGCGTCTTCGACAACAGCGGGCGTCTGACCCTGCGCCGCGACGACTCGGCGGCCGGGCTGGGCGCCCAGCAAGACCTGACCATGGAGACAACGGGACGCTATTTCGTCGTGGTCGCGCGCTTCGGCTACAGCCTGGGCAAGACGGCCGGCGCCTACGAGCTGCGCATGACGCGCAAGGGCGTGCTCTCGGAAGGGGGCAGCGCGCTGCGCTACAACGACTCGGTCATCGGCACGATCAGCGATACCAGCGCCGAAGTCTTCTACACCTTCCAGGCGGAACAGGGCGATATCCTGACGATCTCGATGGTGCGCTCGTCTGGCACGCTGGATCCCTACCTGCAAGTCGTCGACAGCGACCGCTTCGAGATCGCCAAGAACGACGACCACAGCCGCGATACGCGCAACGCCCGCATCGAAGGCTTGATCATCGAGCGCGCGGGCGCCTACATCATCGTGGCGACGCGTTACGACGACAGCGCCGGCAGCTTCGTGCTCAGCATCGAAGAAGAAGCCAACAGCGGCATGGGCAGCACGCGCCTGGCGCCCCTGCCGCTAAAGTATGGCGAAAGCCGCAGCGGCACGCTCAGCCACGCCCAATTCGAGCGCTTTTATTCCTTCCAGGCCGAAGCGGGCGATCTCATCACCATCGGCATGGAGCGCGGGGCGAGCGGCGACCTGGACAGCTTCCTTATCCTCGCGGATGCCGACTTCGCGCCGATCCAGGAAGATGACGACAGCGGCATCGAGTTTCAGGACGCGCTGATCACCGATTATCGCATTCCCGCCGGGGGCCGCTATCACGTCATCGCCACGCGCTTTGATGGCGAGCGCGGCGCGACCAGCGGCGACTATCGCCTGCGCCTCGATATCCTGGACGACCCCTTCGTCGACGCCGCCGCCGACGCGATCAGCCTCAGCTATGGAACGAGCGTGACCGGCAAAATCAGCGGCGACAACGAAGCCGATCTCTACGCCTTTTATGGACGACGCGGCGAGGTCGTTTCCATCTCGATGACGCGCGTCGATGGCAATCTGGATACCTATCTCGAGCTGCTCAACGCGGCGCAGGAGGCGGTGACGCGCAACGACGACACCGGCGACAACCAAAACTCGCTGATCGACAAATTCGCCATCCCGGCCACCGGCATGTACTATATTCGCGCGCGGCGTTACGCGGGGACGGACGGCAACCCCAACACGGCGGGTTCTTACGTGCTGGTGCTGGCCGAGCGGGCCAATTGAAGCGGCCTAATGGTTTTCGAAGGCTTTACCACAGAGGAAACGAGGCAACACAGAGGGCACAGAGGGATGTTATCCATCAATTCAGATCAATTGAAGTTCCCAACAAACGAGTTGCGCGTCCGCCAACAGTAATTGCGGGGCGTCTCATCGAATGGTCCCTATGCAAAGGATACAAACTGTACGGGCGAGCCGGCGCCTCGCCCATTCCTGACGTGATAACCTACTATACAGACATCCAGCCGGACCTCATCCACCCCAGCGTCTTCATCGCCGCCGGCGCGGTCGTCATCGGCGACGTGACCCTGGCCGCGGATTCGAGCGTCTGGTTCAACGCCGTGCTGCGTGGCGACAGCGAATCGCTGGTCATCGGCGCCGGCAGCAACATCCAGGACGGCGCGGTCGGCCATGCCGATCCCGGGTATCCGCTTATCATCGGCGCCGGCGTGACTGTCGGCCATCGCGCGATCGTCCATGGCGCTCATATCGGCGATCACAGCTTGATAGGCATGGGCGCCATCGTCATGAACGGCGCGCGAATCGGCGCTCGCAGCTTGGTCGGGGCGGGCGCGCTGGTCACCGAAGGCCTGGTCTTCCCTCCGCGCTCGCTGATTCTTGGCTCGCCAGCGCGGCGCCTTCGCGGCGTTAGCGATGAGGAAGTCGCCATGATGCGGCGCACGGCGGCGCGCTACGTGGAAAAGGCGCGCGTTTTTAAGGCGGCTGGCTAGCGGGCGCGGCGCTGTTCTTCCTCTTCCTCGCCCTGATAGGCCAGCAGGTCGTCCAGCGACATCTTGGGCACGCGATTCTCGGCCATCACGGCGCGCATCTCGGTATTGATTTCGCCGTCCTCGCCGATGTGCCGGCGGATGTTGGCGCCGGCCGCTTCCGAGTATTCAAATCGGTGATCGGCAATCGTGACGCCATCGGCGATCACCCGCAGCGACCACTTGCCATCCAGCTCCATTTGATCATGCAGGGGCATGCGCGTGTTCGGCGTGAGGAAATTGCGCCCGCGCGTCAGCTTGAAGCTGTCTTCGTGGATGTAGACGGCGTCGCCGACGGCGTCGATGATCTCGAAGCGGATTTCGCCATTCGCTTCAATCGGCACGCGCAGCTGCACAAAGGGCTGGATGTAGTCGATATCATCGGGCAGCGACCAGGTGCGGTAGATCTGCGGCTCGCCTTCTTCTTTGGTGGTCAGCAAGCCGATATCGACCGCCAGCACCTGCACCTCGTCGGGGTCGAGCCCGGCGCGCGACACCGATTCCAGCGCATGACGGTAGACGCGCTGCTCGGCGCTGGCCGGCTGCTGATGAAAGATCTCGTAATCGTCGTAATCCTCTTCGACCTCCGGCTGCTGCTCATATTCGTAGCTGTAATCATAAGATTGGCTGCTGACATTGCTGCTGGCGCTGTCGCTGTCGAATTGACGAACGAGGAAGAGCAGCCCGAGCAAGACCAGAATGACCGGGAAGCTGTTGCCCAGGAGCGCCACCGCCCCCAGCGCGAGCAGGATAAAGGCGAGAAACCAGGTGTTGCGATTATCCATGCAAGCGTCCTCAACTACCTGCGCCCGCGAGAGCGGCTTGAAGGGCCGCCGGGCGGCGCCCCGCCCAGCAAATCCTTGAGCTGGGTCGACTGCGGCTGCGCTTCTTCTTCGACGATGACGGCGTCCTGCAGATTGCGGCGGCGTTCATTCAGCGACGCGTCCAGCTCGGCCTCGCCGCTCAGGCGACGGTGGCGTTCGCGCGTGGAGGGCGCCAGCATCAGATTGTGCATGCCGATCAGGCTGTTATCAACAAAGACGCGCAAATCCCAATCGCCGTTGCCATCGACATTGGTATTGCCCGCCAGCGGCAGATGATGATCGGCCAACAGGCTTAGCTCGCCCTCGCGCAGAAAGGTCTTCATCTCGTGCACATATTGTTCTTCGCCCAGATGGTTGTAAATCTCATAACGAATCAGCGCCTGCCGCTCGGCTTCTTCCGGCGTGACGTGCAGGGTGATGAAAGGGCGCACGCCATCATCGTCTTTGGAGATGTTGCGCGTGCGGCGCATGGCCAGCCCTTCGACGCCGGTCTGCATGGCGATCAAGCCGATATCTAGCATGACGATGCCGTTGCGGTTGAAGTAGCCGGCGCGCGCGGCCGCCCGTTCCGCCGCTTCTCGCGCCTGGGGGGTGATGCGGCGCTGGACCGGCGCCCGATGCAGTACGTCCAGCAGACTGGCGCGTTCTGGACCGAGCTCGATCATGGAGGCGATCACGGCGACGGCCAGCGCGCCAATCAGCGACAATTGCACGGCCGCGGACACCGGCGCCGCCAGCAAGGCGAAGCCAATCAGCAGCGCCATCGCCACCAGCCAGGCGGTATTGCGTCTCTTCAAACGAATCATGGTTCTCGCGTTTCAGCTTCTCCTCGCCTGCGCGTAATGACAGGCGCCGAGCCCTGCCCTATTCTAACACTATAGAACCCCGTCTTCACAAGGTTCAGTCGCGCCGGCGCGCGCGCTTGACGTCGTCCGCTGCCGCTTCATAGGCGTCGGCGCTGGTCAGCTCGCCGTCGTCGCTAAGGCGCAGGTGGCGCGGCTCGACGGCGTCCAGGTCATAAACGTCGGCTTCTTCATGCGCCTCGTCGGCATAAATGTCGCTTTCCATTCGCTGCATATAACGCTGCACTTCTTCGTTGATGCGCGCTTCACGCCTCTCCGCGCCGCCACCGTGTTTGCTGTAATAATCGAGCGCGTGGGCGACGAGGCCGATGCCCCAGCCCAAAGTGACAAACAGGGGCCAAGGGAAGCCGCCGGCAGACGTCAGCCAGATCACCCAGACCAAAACGTTGACGCCAGAATAACTGGCCAGGTGAATCAATAGATTATTGCGCTCTTCGTATTTTGCTTCGATGCGGCGGCGGATATCGAGCTCGAGCGGCGATGGGTTTTTGCGTTTGTCCATGTATCGCTTCCAAATTGGCGGCGCGGACGAGGGGCGTGATGGCCCGAGTCTGCCTTATTTCTAGCGGCAAACCCCATCCCCCGGCCCCTTGCCCCAGCGAGCTAGGGAAGGGGAGTCAGATACAGCAGAGCGCAAAGTATTTTGCCCGGCGGGCGACCCAATGGCTCGCCCCTACAAAAACTCGATTAAGTCGAGATTTTTTCTCGGGGCGCTTCCCCACATCCGTTAATACGATAGCGCGCAGCTTCGGTTGTGGCTGTCGCCGACCTCAACTCGTGCCGAAGCTCAAACCCAGGTCGTTGAGCCAGCGGCGATAAGCGATCGCGGTCTTGTCGCTGCGCAGGTGCAGCTCCGCCTGCAAATCGAGCGGCAGCAGCTCGGGCCGCTGCGACTGCACGATGGGCAGATCCTGCATGGCGATCTCGTCCTGGAAGGCGCGCAAGGCCTCGTCCGAACTGTCCGCCTGCGTCATCACCATCCACATCCACATCAGCGATTTGACCTCTTCGACCGGCGTTACCATCAGCAGGATGGCGAACTTCTCTTCGGCTTCCTTGCGAAAGTAAGCCACCAGCGGTCGATGCGCCTTGTAAGTATAGGTCACCCAATTCGGGACATGACTGCCATCGGGATTCGGCTGGAAGACGCGGATGTCGGTCGCGGTCACCCCGTTTTCATCGGTGACGACCTCGTAATCGGGGATCTCGGGGCGTTCCTGCGTCCCAAGGATGTTCTCGTGCACGAAGGGAAAATGGGCGACATCGAGGAAATTCTCGACCATGCGCGGTCCTGCCGCTTCGAATTCGTAAGCGCCGCAGAGGATCTTGCGATAGCGGCAGTCGTCCCACTCTTCAAAGGGCGGGATCTCGTGCGCCGGCTCGCCCAGGCAGACCCAGACGAAATCGTAGGCGACGGTCGCTTGATAGGTGATGGCGCGCGCTTTCGCGGGCGGCTTCTGCTCGGGATGGGCGGGCATACGCACGCATTGACCGTTCTCGTCGTATGTCCAGCCGTGATAAGGGCATTGCAGCGTCCCGTCCGCCAGCGCCTCGCCCAGCGAGAGCCGCGTGCCGCGATGCACGCAGAGGTCTTTCCAGGCGCGCACGGCGTCGCCCGTCTTCCAGATGACGATGTCCTCGCCCAGCAGTCGGGCGCCGATCACGTTGCCGCTGGCTTCCAGCTGCGCTAGCGGCAGCAGCGCGTGCCATTCATTGAGTAGAATCGGATCGTCTATCATGGGGCGGTCTCCCCCAATTTGCCGTCGGCGGATTATAACACGATAAGCCTGCCAACCCCCTTCGCATATTGTGTGTAGACACTCGCGCCGCAATGCGACCGCCCACGCGAAACACCTTGCATTTCGCAGCGTCGTAACTCCCCTTCCTTAGCTTGCTGGGGCAAGGGGCCGCGCCGCGTAGACACTGGCGGTCGGGGATGGGGTGAAATCTGCCCCCCAGCGCAAATGTCGCCCCTACGGATTGCGCCCGCAATTCTGTACCATGTCCCCCGTCGACTCCGCATCGCTGAGGGAAAACCAAATGACTCCAATGAAAGGCAAATCGGCAGCGGTCACCGGCGCGGCACGGGGCATCGGAAGGGCCTGCGCGCTGGCGCTGGCGGGGGCGGGGGCCGCGGTCTGCGTCTCGGATATCAGCGGCGAGGGCGCGGAAGCCACCGCCCGAGAAATCGTCAATCAAGGCGGCAGAGCGATCGCCGTCGCCTGCGACGTGTCCCGGGTTGACGAGGTGCGCGCGATGGCGCATGCGGCGGTAGAGACTTTCGGCGCGCTGGACGCCGCCGTCAACAACGCGGGCATCGCCGGCGCCTTCGACAAGCGACTGCACGAAGCCGACGACGACATATTCGAGCGCGTGCTCGCCGTCAACCTGCTCGGGGTCTGGCATTGCATGAAAGCCGAACTGAACGTCATGCTCGCCCAAGGCGCGGGCTCAATCGTCAACATCGCGTCGGTGGCCGGCTTGATCGGCGCGCCAAAAGCCGCCGCCTACACCGCCAGCAAACACGCGGTCGTCGGCCTGACCAAATCGGCCGCGATCGATTACGCCAAGCTCGGCATCCGCGTCAACGCCATCTGCCCGGCTTACACCGATACCGCCATGGTCCAAAGCGCAATCGAAGGCGACCCGCGAATGGCGCAAATCATGCAGCGAGCCATCCCCATGGGGCGCCTTGGCGAGCCCAGCGAAATTGGCGAGGCCGCCCTCTGGCTCTGCTCGGACGCGTCTTCCTTCGTGACCGGGCACGCGCTGGCGCTGGATGGCGGCTTGGTGGCGCTGTAGGTTTTCGCTCTTGTTGACAGCCTTTGTCCAGCTTGTATACTGTGATTGCGAGGACTTACGGTTACGGTCTTGTAAAGGCAGAGTCACGGCTGCGATGTAAGGATGTATCCGGACGATCATGATGCGCCGCAAGTCAATGAGGAAGCATGGTCACCGTACTTTACAGGCAGTGGCATGGATTCGACGTACGCATCTTCACAAGAGAACATGGTCCCGCGCATGTACATGTATTCCGCGGAGAAAAGAGCGTCAAAGTCGATTTGAATCCAATGAGATTTTCACAGAACAAAGGCTTCACAAGTCGAGAGTTGAAGCGAATCCGGGAATTGCTCAACGAGCACATGGTTTTTATCGAAAGCGAATGGGAACGGCTTGACCCGGAGACGCGATAAATTGGAGAGGACGATTCACTATGAAAGAGCCTGTGATCCATGAAACGCGTAACGAGGCTAGGCGCGTGCGATTCACTGAAGAACACGCGATGATTGACTTGGCCGACGGTCGCATTCTCGGAGTGCCTCTCAGTTTCTTTCCTCTGCTAGAGGCGGCGCCGGAAAAGGAACGCCAAAATTATGAATTGCATGGTCTAACCATCTATTGGGAAGACATTGATGATGGCATGGACCTGACTGCGCTGGTCTCGGGACTTTACATTGAGCCAAGCGAAGACTACTTGGATAGTCTCGAGGAAGTAATAGCCAGGCGTTACGCCGCCGCTACTTGACCAGCCCGACCCGCCGCATATCCGCGAGAATGAGCCGCTCCCAAGGGCGATCCGTCGCCAGCGGAAAATAATGCGCGCCCCGCCGCAGGCACTCGCCGCGGATCTCATCGCGCCAGGCGTTGACCCGCCGCTGATAAAGTCCCAGCATCGCCCCGTCCAGCGTCACCTCTTGTTTCACCTCAGTCTCCACGTCAATCAAGCTGAGGTCGCCAGTCACCGGCGGCATCAGCTCTTCAGGCGCCAGCACGTGAACGAAGCCGACTTCGTGACCGCGGCTGAGCAAAGCGTTCAGCCCGTCGAGGTAGCGCCCCTCATACGAAAACATGTCGCTGATGACCAGCGTCAAGCCCGGGCGGCGCGCCCGCAAGGCGTAATCCGCCAAGGCCGCATCCAGGTCGGTGATGCCGGTCGCCGCGATATCGTTGATAAAGCGCAAGGCGGCGATGCCCTGCGCCCGGCCGCGGGTCGGTCCAAAGGTCGCGGCGCCTTGATCGCTGATCGCGCTCACGACGAGCCGGTCGTTGCTGGTCAGCGAGATATAAGCCAAGCCCGCGAGGATGCGCTTGGCATAGAGCAGCTTCTGCTGGCGCGCCTCGCCCTCGGGCGGGAAATCCATGCTGGCGGAGGCGTCCAGGATCAGATGAACCGCCAGGTCCTCTTCGTCTTCGAGCAGCTTGATATAGGGGCGTTCCAGACGGGCGTAGATATTCCAGTCCAGCTGGCGCAGGTCGTCGCCGGCGACATAATTGCGGTAATCGGCGAATTCAACGCTCGAGCCGCGCTTGACCGAACGGCGATCGCCCTTGATGGCGCCAGCCCGCACCTTTCGCGCGACCAGCATCAGCGGCTCCAGCCGGCGGCGGACGCTTTCCGGCAAGAGCGCGGGAGCGGGGCTTTGCGCCTGCGCCACGGCTACGCTCGCTCCTCGTCTTCGTATTCATCATCGTCGACATCGTCGTCTGCCGGCTCGTCCTCGCTGTCATCGTCTGCGACTTCCTCGAACTCGAACTTGAGCACAGCCACATGCCGATCGCGGAAGAGCTCGTCCTGCACCTTGAAGCCCAGCTTGTCGAAGAGCTTCCGCGCGGCCACGTTTTCCGGCGCGTAGCGAGCGATCACCATTTCGCTGTTCTCGAAACCGTGCACCATATCAATCAATTGGTCAGCCACCGCGTAACCCAAGCCCTGCCGCTGATATTCGGCGTCGATCGTCAGCCGTTCAATGATCCACTGCGTCGGCTCCTGCGCGTGAATCAGCATGACATAGCCGACCAATTGCCCGCCCCGCTCAACGCGATAGAAGCTGACGGCCGGGTGGCGCGACTGCATCCAGCTAAGCAAGACGTTCTTGGTGAAGCGCCGCTGCCGAGGCTTGACCTGTATCGCGCTCAGCGCCCAGAAATCGCGTAAGCCGCTTATCTCCGTGAACTCAATATCCGCCATCTGCCGCCTCAATAAGTTTCATCGCCAAGAGAGCGGTCTCAGTTTGCCACAAACCAAAGGATAATCCAGTGAAATCGCGAGCGCGAGGGCGTCGGACCGGTTTATGGCGATGCCAGCGCGTCATTGACCACTTCAAGCGGATGTCGCGCTTCAAAACCGGCGTCGTGAATCTGCGCGCGGCACGACGAGCCCGGCGCGGCGATGAGAGCCGCCGGATTCTCGCGGATGGCCGGCAGCAGGCGATCCTCGGCGATCGTCATGCTCAACTCGTAATGTTCGTAACCAAAGCTCCCGGCGACGCCGCAGCAGCCAGTGTTCATCTCGGCGACAGCGGCGCCCGGGATCTGCCGCAGCAGCGCTAAGGTCCCCGCCGCGCCCCAAAGCGCCTTCTGATGGCAATGCCCATGCAGCAGGATCCGCTGCGTCTCCGCCCGCCAAGGCAGGCCGTCGGCTTTTTCCGCCAGCGCCCCCGCGAAGAAGGATTCGGCGCTCTGGCAGCGGGCAGCCAGCGATCTCGCCGCCGCTTGCAGGCCCGGCTCAACCAGCGTCAGATAGTCGTCGGTGAAGGCGCTGAGGCAGCTGGGCTCGAGGAAGAGGCAGGGCGCCTCGTTTTCAGCGTGGCGCAAGCCCTGCACGTTGTCGCGCGCCATCCGTTTCGCCTCATCAAGCAAGCCCTTGCTGATGGCTGGCCGGCCGCAGCAGGCTTGACCCGGCAGCCGCATCGCGTTCAGGCGCAGACCAAGTCGCTGCGCCAGTTCCATTGCGGCATGTCCGATTTCGGGATGATTCCATTCGGTGAAGGTGTCGATTATCAGCGTGGCGTCGGGTTCGTCATAGCGCGGATAGCGAGCGGCAGTGAAGCGGCGAGCGGCGAACCGGGGCAATGGACGCGCCATCGGCAGCCCCAACAACGCGGCCCCCGCCTGCCCCAGCCTGCTTTGCATGATTGCGTTGCTCAAGCTCGGCAGCGCGCCCGCCAGCTGATTGACGCGATGGATATTGCCAAAGACGCGCGTGGCGACATCGACGCCATGCCGGTCGTGCCAGCTCGCCAGAAACTCGGATTTCAGCTTGGCGACATCGACCGACGAGGGGCACTCGCTGGCGCAGGCTTTGCAGCCGAGGCAAAGATCCAGCACCGACTTGAGGGCGGGGTCGCCCAGGTCATCCGGCAGAACCCCGCTGATGGCGGCGCGCAGGGCATTGGCTCTGCCCCGCGTGGAATGCGCCTCGTCCAGCGTCGCCTGATACGAAGGACACATCACGCCGTCGCTTTCCTTGCGACAGACCCCCGCGCCATTGCACATCTCGACCGCGCCCGCAAAGCCATTATCGGAGCGCCAGTCGTAGCGCGTTTCCACCTGAATCGTCTCATAATCAGGCGAAAAACGAAGAAGGTCGGCGCTGTCCATGGGCGGCGCGTCGATGATCTTGCCTGGGTTCATCATATTGTCCGGGTCGAAGGCGCGTTTGACCTGGCGGAAGGCGTCCATGAGCTCGGGACCGAAGAGGTATTCGCTGAACTCGCCCCGCGCGAACCCTTGACCATGCTCGCCGGTGATCGTGCCCTGATACTTCTTGACGGTCTCGGCCACCGCGTCGGCGATCGTCCGATACTGCTCGCGCCCCTTCAAGGTCTTCAGGTTGATCAGCGGGCGAATATGCAGGCAGCCGGCGCTGGCATGGGCGTAGATGGCGTAGGTCGTGCCGTTGTCATGGATGATGCGCTCGACATCGCTGATGTAGTCCGCCAGCTTCTCGACCGGCACGGCGCCGTCTTCGATGAAAGAGACCGGCTTGGCTTCGCTGCGTTCGCTCATCATCAGGCCCAGACCGGCTTTGCGCACGGTCCAGACGTCGCTTTGCCGCGCCGGCGTCTCGGCGATCGTCACCGCGCCATGGAAACCCAGCCGCCGCAGATGCGCCTTCAAGTCGTTGATCTTGGCCGCCAGCTCGCGCTCGGCGCCGACGAATTCCACCACCAGAATCGCGGCCGGGTCGCCCTCGACGAAGGTCAGGCGGTCGCGATACCCGGCGGCTGCGCGCGTCTTGTCCAGCAAGAATTTGTCCATGAGCTCGATGGCGGCCGGCTCAAGCTCGAGGATGCGCGGGGTCGCCTCCAACGATGCGCGCAGCGTGTCGAAATGAACCAGCGCCAGCCGCGTGTTTTCTATCTTGGGCCGCTCGACCAGGCGCAGTTCGGCGCGAACGACCGTCGCCAGCGTGCCTTCCGAGCCGCAGAGCAGCCAATTCAGGTTGACGTCCGCGGGGTCAATTTTGTCCAGCGCGTAGCCCGCCACGGTGCGCCAGGTCTTGGGATAGCGCGCCTGAATCAAACGGGCATGCTCGGCCGCCAGATCGCCCACAGTGGCGCGAATTCGCGCAAGCGCGGCGGTCGACGCGTCCAGCCAGACCAAATCGCCCGCCGCGGTGACCACTTGCAGGCGCGCGACATGATCGGCAGTCATGCCATAACGGATGCTGTGAGCGCCGGTCGCGTTGTTGCCGATGACGCCGCCGATGGCCGCCCGTTCGGCGCTGGCCGGGTCCGGCCCAAACATCAGATCCAGCCCCGCCAGCTGGGCATTGAGCGTACCGAGGATCATGCCCGGCTCGACATCGACGGTTCGCGCCTCGGCATTGACCCCGCGCAGTCGGCGCATGTGACGGCTGAAATCCATGATGACCGCTTCGCCGATCGCTTGCCCTGCCAGGGCGCTGCCACCCCCGCGCGGCAAAACCGGCGCGCCAAACTTGCGGGCGATTTCGTGCACGGCGACCACGTCATCGGCGTCTCGCGGAAAAGTCACCGCCAGGGGCATAACCTGGTAATTGCTGGCGTCCGTGCTGTAAAGGACGCGGGTCATGCGGTCGGCGCAGGCTTGCTCAATGCCGATCGCGGCTTGAAGATCGCGCAGCATCTCGTCAATTTGCATGGACTGGCGTTCCCGTCGCTGTGGAGATCATGGCGCTGATTGTAACGACTTTGAGGCGTGAAACACACAGCGCATAGGCTTCGTTCGCTACAACCCCCAACCCCCGGCCCCTTCCCCCAAAATGAGGGAAGGGGAGAAATGCGCACCCGCGTTGTCTTTAAGCCCCCTCCCCCAAAATGAGGGAAGGGGAGAAATGCGCACCCGTGTTGTCTTTAAGCCCCCTCCCTCTTCATGGGGGAGGGGGTTTGGGGGTGGGGGCGAGATTGTGAAAACTACGCGATCACACCCGCGACAAATCCACCTTCAAGGCGCGCAGCTGGGCGATGCAGGCGCGGATCGCCTCGTCCGAAGCGCGCGGCATAGGCGGCCGCACAGGGCCGACCGGCAACCCACGCGCGGTCATGACGCCCTTGACAGCGGTCAGCCAGCCGGCCGCGCCGATGACGTCGCTGGCCGCTTTGAGCTGCCTTTGCAATGCCTGCGCGCGCGCCATTTCGCCGGCGTGCCAGGCGTCGTGGATGCCAGCCACGACCTCCGGGCACTGATTGCTGTTGCCGGAGACGCTGCAATCCAGCCCCAGCGCCAGCCCGGCCAGAATCAGATTGTCCGGTCCAATCGCGGTGTTGAAGCGCCCGCCCAGCAGGTGATTGACCGCGCACATCGTCATCAAGTCGCCGCTGCTGTCCTTGAGCCCGACGCAGTTTTTGTAGCCCCGCGCCAGCCGCGTCACCAGCGCCGCCGACAAGCTGTTGTTGGCGAACTTCGGCAGATTGTAGAGCCAGACGGGGAAGCCGTCTGCCGCCTCGAGGACAGCGCGGTAATGCGCGTCCAGAGCCTCATCGCCATGCGTGAAATACCAGGGCGTGACGACCGACGCGGCATCGGCGCCGACAGAGCGGGCGTGGCGGGTGAGCGCGATGGTCTCGGCCGTGGTCATGGCGCCAGTGTGGACGATGACAGGCACGCGCCCGGCGACCGCTTCCACGGTGGCGGCGGCGATCGCTTTTCTCTCGTCGGTGGAGAAGAGCGGACCTTCGCCCGTGCTGCCCAGCGGGTAGATGCCGGCCACGCCGCGGTCAATGAGGAAGTCGACGAGGGGGCCGATCATGTCCGGATTGATCTCGCCATTCGCTTTGAGCGGCGTGACGATCGGGCAGATGACGCCGCGCTTGATGGGTTGGTAGGGCATGATTGGCTCGCTCCGATATGTCTAGCTATGCGATCCAACTTTCTTAACAGTAAGCGCGCTCCGAACGTCAAAGTTAAAGGTCACGCTAAGTCGCTTAGCGTGACCTTCAATTCAGAACGCTGCCAAATTCAGCCTAGTTCAAGCGCGAGTTCACGCACTGGGATATGGATGCCAGCGTTTCCGCCACCGGCAGTTCGCCGCGCAAGATCAAGTCCATATCCGGATCAATGCAGCGCGCCCGGATCTCGGTCCAATCCAACCGATATGGCGAAAAGCGGACAAACTCCAGCGCATCCTGGTTCGGCTGAATCGTATCCAGGAACTCAATCGGCTGCGCAAGATACCAGTCGTAGGACGGGATATGCGCCGGCGGATAGATGGAGCCGAGGGTGGCGGCGCTATAGGCGGCTTCGTAACCGGCTGGACCCATAAAATGCACAACGAACTCCCAAGCGAGATCTTTGTGTTCGGACGATTCCAGCACGGTATAGGCGGTGCCGCCGGTGGGGTAGATGCGATTGCTGGTATCCTTGACGGGGCCGATCGCGATGCGGGCGCCGATATCGGCGAAGCCTTGCGGATTGAAGACCGCGTTCCAGAAGCCGCCGATCAACATCGCCGTCTTGCCCGCGAGGAAGAAATCGCGCGATGCGCCACCCAAAGCCTCGAGCGTCTGTGGCGACGGATAGACTTCGTGCGTGTGCATGAGATCGACCATGAACTGGATGCCCTCGACGGCCTCCGGCGCGTCCAGAATCGACATCGTCGGGTTGCGCAGGTCATCAACCATGCCGCCGCCCGCGCCATAGACAAAGTAATCCCAACGGCTGCCGACATCCATGCCGTATTGCGTGACGTTGCCCGCATCATCGCGGACAGTCAGCGCATCCGCCGCCGCCAGCATATCGTCCCAATTCCAGTCGTTGGTCGGGTAGTCCACGCCCGCGGCGTCAAAGAGCGCCGGATTGTAATAGAGCATGGCGAAGGGCTGGGCATCGTAGGGGATGCCGTAAATGCGGCCATCGTAGGTATAACGATCGAGCAGATGGGGGAAGAAATCCTCGGCGGTGAAGCCGTCGGTGGCCGCCAGCAAATCGGTGACGTCCAAGAGGATGCCGCGATCGACGAATTGCGGGAAGGGCGTGTTCTCTACCCCGGCGACATCAGGCGCGTCGCCGCCGGCAATCTGCGTCAGCAAGCGCGGCAGATACTCGGCAAATGACGTCACCTGCGTTTCAATGGTCACGCCAGGGTGCGCCGCTTCAAAGTCTTCCACGAGCCCCGCCCAACCCGCCGTCGCGTCTACGGGATAGAAAGAAGCGACTACAAGCGTAATCTCTTCCTGCGCGCTGATCGGCGCGATCACAAGCGCGCCAAGCAAAACAATCAGCATCAAACCAGCGATGCGTTTCATCATTTTTCGATTCTCCTTGCCAGGTTAACCTGCTGAAACCGTTCAAAGCTTTGCCGCGTCAATCAATCGCCGCTTCACCCCCTTACTCGACCGCTTCAGGTCTTCATGCCAGAGATTACGATGCCTTCGACGAATTGCTTTTGCGCCATGAAGTAGGCGACGATCAGGGGCAGCACGGTGAGGGTGGCGCCGGCCATCAAAACCGTCCACTGCGTGCCATAATAGCCCTGCGCCAGACCGGCGATGCCGACCGTCACGACTTTGAGATCGGCCGAATTCGTGACGATAAGCGGCCAGAGGAAGTCGTTCCAGAAGAATACGAAGCCAAATACCGCCAAGACGGCTAGCGCCGGACGGATCAACGGCAAGATGATGCGCGCGTAAATTACGAAGTAACTGGCGCCGTCAATCCGCGCCGCTTCTTCCAGCTCGAGGGGGATCGTAAGCATGAACTGGCGCAGGAAAAAAGTGGCGAAGGCGCTGCCGAGGACCGGCGGGCCAATGATCGCCATATAGGTATTGACCCAGCCGAGAAAACGAATCTCGATGAAGGTGGGGATCAAGGTCACCGCGCTCGGCACCATCATGGTGGAAAGGAAGAAGAGAAACAGCAAGTCGCGCCCAGGAAAGTGCAGGCGAGCGAAGGCATAGGCGCCCATCGAGCTGAAGAGCAACTGCCCAGCCAGGATGACCACGCATACGAACAAGGTATTGAAAAGCTGGCGGGCGAAGGGGATCGCCGTGAACAGCGTGTCATAGGCATCTAGCGTAAAGGGCTGCGGAATCCACTGCGGCGGATAGATGAAGACATTCTGCTGCAGCTTGAACGAGGTGGTGAACATCCAAATGAAGGGGACGACGCAGATAACGCCGACCGCGATCAAGACGGCGTGCAAAAGCAGCGTGGGCAGCCGCTGCCGCAGCAACGGGACCAGCCCCGTCTCGGATTCCTGGACGCCGACGGTCTGTCGCCGGTCTGCCGCCGCGCGCTTAGGCAATGTCATAATTCACTCGCCTGCCCAATAGTCGTACTTGAAAAAGCGTAATCACCAGCATGATTACGAAGAGAATGTAAGCCATGGCCGAGGCGTAACCCATGCGGAAATAAGAAAAGGCGTTTTCCCACAAATAATAGACATAGACCTGGGTCGAGTTGCCCGGCCCCCCTTCGGTCATGATATAAACCAGGTTGAAGACTTGAAAGGAGCCGATAAGCGAGATGACCAGCACAAAGAACAGCGTGGGCGTCAGTAAGGGAAAGGTGATCCGCCAAAAGCGCTGCCAGTAGGTGGCGCCATCAATCTGCGCCGCTTCGTAATAAGTTCGCGGGATGCCTTTCAAGCCGGCGAGGAAAATCGTCATGTTGTAGCCAGCCGAATGCCAGATCGCAACGACCGCCACGGAAAGCAGCGCCATATTGCGGTCTTGCAGCCAGCCCAGCTTCGGCGCGCCAAACAGACCCAGGAACCCATTGAGGATGCCGAAGTCGGGGTGCATGATCCACTTCCATACCAGCGAAATCGCGATCGTGGAAGAGACATAGGGCAGAAAATAAATCGTGCGGTAGATGCCGACGCCGCGAATCCGCGTATTCAGCGCAAGCGCCAGCAGCAGCGAAATCACGATGCTGCCGGGTATGACAAAGAGCGAATAAACGACCGTGTTTCTCAGCGTGATCCAAAACAGGCGATCGTCGGTCAGCAATTCAACATAGTTGGCAATGCCGATGAATTCGGGCGCGCTGAGCATGTCCCATTCGGTGAAGCTGATGAAAAAGCCGGCGATTACGGGGATGACGATGAAGACGGTCAAGCCGATCATATTGGGCGCGAGGAAGACCGCTGCCGCCAGCCATTCGCGCCGCTTCAAGGGGGAGATGCTTAACGCCGCCATCAAGCGCCCCAACGGTAGTGGTCGAAGAGCGCGCCTGCCCGCCGATCAAACGGATCATGCGGCCGTCATAGACGCGCGCGACAATAGTGTATGGAATCAAGCGATCAATTGCAAATCAGCGGGGAAAGGCTTAGCTTTGCGCCGATGGCTCTTCGGCGGGACGTTCCAGCGGTGGCGAGACGGCGGGCATTCTGGGCGTCGGCGCGCCGAGTCGGCCTTCGATGTTGGCCAGCCGCTCGCGCACGTCAATGAGGTGGAGCATGATCTCTTTCATCTCCTGCCGCGTTTCTTGATGCGATTGCTCTGAGTATGTCCTGGCAGCATTGAATTCTTGCCGCGATTCTGTCCTTACCGAGTCAATTTCCTGACGGTTTTCCTTAAATGATTCTTCTACAGATGTCCTGAACGAGGCTATTTCCTGGCGCGTTTCTGTCCGGAACGCATCAAGTTCTTGCCGCGATTCATTCCTTGAGGCGACTATCTCCTGGCGGTTTTCCTTCAATGATTCTTCCACAGATGCCCTGAACGCATGAAGTTCTTGGCGCGTTTCTGTCCTTGAAGCAGCGATTTCTTGACGATTCTCTTTGACCAACTGCTCCAAATCAGTCTTGGCTGAACCGACTTTGTCGTCAATCTCTTTGCTGATATCGCGGCGCATCTCACTCATCCAATAACGCACCGCCAAGAGGATGACCGCGCCGACAATGACGCTGTCGATCCCCAAGCCCGATACTTCCCTCAGCAAGCCAAGCACGTCCATAGACTGTTTCCGTTCAGTGCAATGCGACGCTCGCCCTCAATTGTAACGCGGATCAATTGGGTTTGCCAGGATGCTGGGCGGGCGCGGACGGACGGATGGGGCGGCGGGGGATGGGTTGGTGGGGCATGGTTTGCGAATGCATCGTTTGCGCAAATCTGTTTCAGGGAAGTACTCGTCTATTGTTTCAACCATGCGTACAAAACCCTTCTGTCTCGCAAGTAACTCCGTAAAGCCCGGAATCTGCATAAAATCGGTATTTGCATTTTCCAAATGTAGTTTTTCTTCACCCCTTTCGATTTGCGCCACGTATCGGTTGACACCTTCGCGCATCCTGATGTATACACCCGGAACGTTGCAACTATAGTTGGCAATCTGAGATATATTCTCTCTTGTGATGGCCTGTTCTTGATCTTTCAAATGGTATCCAAAGACTCCCACGAAGTCATCGTTCATGTCCGCAAATAGAGAAACTCGTCCGCTCACAATTGCATGCGCAATTTTGCATCTAAGGTTTTTATAAAGAAACCCTGCATAGTCTTCAAAGGACAGATTCATGTCTACATCTGCGATCAAGCCAAGCTTGTAAATTCCGTAAACATAAAGGTATTTCGTGCGCTTAAGGTTCCATTCAGCAACAGTGGGATTTTCACCACTTTCTCCATGACATCTTGCTATCAACTCAGGCACACTATTGAGAAGTGTCAGGACAGCAGTGTACCCGGCGGCTCCACCAAGCGTGCCATCCTTTACAAGATTGATTAATGCATCAATAGGAGCGAAGACCAGTTCACTGAAAATGTGCTTCAGTGCACTTAAATCCAATGCGTCTTCGTCAATGATCTCCAGAGTCCGGTCGAGTTGACTGTCACTTGGGCGAGATTTGGCTCTGTTGTTCACCCACACGGTTTCGTCCTTTTCGCTTGTGCACTCATTACCATTCCACACACTGGCATTTAGTAAAGTCTGATTATAGCAACTCCTTACTCATATACCCCAGCTTCTTATTCTGCCGGCGCAAACCGCTCAACGTATAGATATTGCTCTTCAGCCGATTGCAGGGCCCGCAGAGCAGCACCCGATTCGAGATGTGATTCAGCCCGCCATCCGAGCGCGGGACATTGTGATCCAACTGCAAATAACGCGAGTCGTCAAACTCGCGAAAGCAGCCTTGACAGCGCGTCCCGTGCTGCTCCAGCAGATGCGCGTACATGTCGGCGCGGCTCATTTTCTGGCCCGGCGGCTCGTATCGCTGCTTCACGCGCAGGAAAGGCGCGGCCGGCTGAGCGTCGTCCGTCCGCGTTGGCGGTTCGGTTATGTAATGCACATCGCCGAACAGCCCAACCTCGTTCTTTAGCCGGTCAACCACTACCTCGTGCGCCTTATCCCAGATGTCGATGCCGACCCACTGTCGCCCTTCTTGCTCGGCCGCGACGCATGTTGTCGCGCAGCCGCAAAAGGGATCAAGCACGATGTCGCCTTCGTTTGACGACGCTTTGATAAAGCGACCATAGAGTTCTAGCGATTTCTGTGTGGGATAGCCCGTCCGTTCTGGATCTGTTGGGCTAGTGATCCGCTTTACGTTTGCCCACCAGTCATTTACCGGTGTTCCGCGCGGATTTAGCCCCTGCTTAAAGTATTTGCCTTTAACTGGTGTCCGTCCCCGCTGTTGCGTACCAGCTGAGTACGGGCGATATATGGGGTGGAACACGAATTTGGCTGTCTTGGTATATCGAAGAATGACATCATGTTTGCGGGGAAAATCCCGCTTCGGTATGCCACCGCCCGCATAACACCAGACAATCTCATTCCTGAAATTACGCCATCCAAATATAGCGTCCATAACCGCCTTGAGATAGTGGCTCGCTGTCGGATCGCAGTGCAGATACAGGCTGCCGGTCGGTTTCAGTACGCGCCACATCTCCAGCAGGCGCACCGCCATAAAGCACATGAAGGCGCCCATGCCGTCGCTGTGGGCGAACCTGGCGCTCTCAATCGCCTCCATCAAGCGCGGATAGTCGTCCGTGATCTGATCAACCCAATCCTGATGCACATCCCTCTCCCATGACCAGCGGTCTTGAAACTTGGCGCCGGCCGCCAGGCTGTCGGGCGTGGCGTGAAAATCACGATTCTTGTTGAAAGGCGGGTCGGTGGCGATGAGATCGACGGTCTCGCTGTTCATGCCGCGAAGGAAATTGAGATTGTCGCCGTGATAGAGCGTTCTGTTCTCGAAGTTCGCATCTGGCATTTGCTGTCCTAACCCACTTCCCAAAACAATGCGCGATCCAATGTCAATATAACGCCTTGCCCACCGACTGACAAGCTATGCCTGCTAAACCCCTGGTCACATACGAAAGCCCTCTGTGCCTCTGTGTCTCTGTGGCAAACATACGCTACAATACGCCCACTCACAACCCACCCGCCAAAAGGAGAGCCCCCCATGGCAACCACCAACGGAGTCCGCGCCGCCGCCAACCAACGCAGCCGAACCCTCGTCCATGGCGCCGAACGCGCCGGCGCCCGCGCCATGCTCAAAGCCGTCGGTTTCAGCGATGACGACCTCGCCAAGCCCCTCATCGGCGTCGCCAACACCTGGACCGAAATCGGACCCTGCAACTTTCACCTGCGCAAGCTGGCGCTCGATGTCAAGCGCGGCATCCGCCAAGCCGGCGGCACCCCCTTCGAGTTCAACACCGTCAGCATCTCGGATGGCATCACCATGGGCACCGAAGGCATGAAAGGCTCGCTGATCAGCCGCGAAGTCATCGCCGATAGCATCGAGCTGGTGGCGATGTCGAATATGCTCGATGGCGTGGTCGCGCTCTCGGCTTGCGACAAGACGATCCCCGGCACGATCATGGCGCTAATCCGCCTCGACCTGCCCTCGCTGATGCTCTATGGCGGCACGATTTATCCCGGCAATCTCAACGGCCGCGATATCGACCTGGTCAACGTTTTCGAGGCGCTGGGGCAGTTTCAAGCCGGCGAGATCAGCTACGACGAGCTGATGGCGGTGGAGAACGTCGCCTGCCCCGGTCCGGGCGCTTGTGGCGGCCAGTTCACCGCGAATACGATGGCGATGATCAGCGAAATCCTCGGCATCTGTCCGATGGGCATGGGCGATGTGCCGGCCGAGGATCCGGAAAAGGAGACCGTCGCCTATCAAGCCGGCGAGCTGATGCTGGACATCCTCGAGCGCGACATCCGCCCGTCGGCGCTGGTGACGCGGCGCTCGCTGGAGAATTCCCTGGCCGCCTCGGCCGCCACCGCCGGCAGCACCAACAGCATCCTGCATTGCCTGGCTTTCGCCCGCGAAGCCGGCATCGACTTCACGCTGGACGATATCGAAGCCATCAGCCGCCGCACGCCCATCATCGGCGACATGCGCCCGACCGGCAAATATGTCGCGCTCGATCTCTTCAAAGCTGGTGGCGTGCCAATCCTCATAAATCGCTTGATCGACGGCGGCTACATGGTCGGCGACACGCTCACGGTGACCGGGCAGTCCCTGGCCGAAGCCTGCGCCGACGCCGTCGAGACGCCCGGCCAGGATGTCATCCGCAACGTCCAAGACGCCATCAAGCCCAGCGGCGGACTGGTCGTGCTGCGCGGCAACCTGGCGCCCAGCGGCGCGGTGGTCAAGCTCAAGGACACGCCCGCCCCCATGACCGGCCCGGCGCGCGTCTTCGATACCGAGGAGGATGCCTTCGAAGCCGTCTCCAACCGCCAGATCGTCGAAGGCGACGTGCTCGTCATTCGTTACGAAGGACCGGTCGGCGGGCCGGGCATGCGCGAGATGCTGCAGATCACGGCGGCGCTCTTCGGGCAAGGCCTTGGCGGCAAGGTCGGCTTGGTCACCGACGGGCGTTTCAGCGGCGGCACACGCGGCTTGATGATCGGCCACACGGCGCCGGAAGCGGCTGTCGGCGGACCGATCGCGCTGCTGGAAGAGGGCGACATGATCACGATCGATGTGTCGCGGCGGCTGCTGCAAGTCGACCTCAGCGATGCCGAGCTGGAGGCGCGGCGGGCGATGTGGAGCGCGCCCGAGCCAAATTACAGCAAGGGCGTGATGGCGAAATACGCGCGGCAGGTCTCGCAGGCGGACGATGGCGCGGTGACGGGGGCTTAGACTGTTGCAGGTCTACGGTGGATCTTGCGAGCGAGTCTACTCGGCAGACTCGCTCTCCTTTTGTTCGGGTTCTGGCGGTTCGTGCACGATTTGCAGAGGAATCCGCGCGACAATGTTCCAGTTGCTTTCGGCCTTGTATGCGATTTCAAATTCGTAGATGCCGTTTTCAATATATGGAAAAACATCTGACCTGAAAAATGTCTTGCAGTTGTCGTGTTCGCTAAGTCTCGCTGTCAAGTCATCGGAGTCGAGTTGAATATCGCCGGGCGCGATGACTCGCATGCGCACTGGATAGTCGCAGTCGTCCTGATCGCTCCTGCGGCGCCATGAGGACACAATGTGATAGCTGATCGGCAAGTTTACAGGACGTTCAGGCGGGATTTCACCCTTGAACGAAACTTGACTAAAAGTCTCGATTAAGCTGAAGTTATTGCTGTGTCTGTCTTCAATCGCGTATCGGCAAACTACAGACCAGATATGTCTCACCTTGCGCTCCTAGCTTGCTATCGAGAATTCAACCGGATATGCAAACTCCTTGTGATTGGCAGCCACATTAAAATGATTGGTCGCCGCGTAACTACGGTAGTCTACAAGTTCCCTTTTCTCGGCAAAACTAAGTGAAACGCTGTCGCCGCCGGCATCCGAAGCGAAATCAAGACTGTCCTCAATCTGTCTGATGAACTCGATTATCTCGTATGACAACCAACACGACCAGAGCAAGCCACCAGTGTCCCAAATCAGCCGGCTCGCCCTTCCAGCCAAATTCATGTCGTGCCTCTTCAAACAATACAAGTATGCGACAATGCTTTCGTCGTAGGACAAATCGGTGGCATCTGCGGTTAGTGGTAACAGACGCCTAATGCGCTCGAAAACCTTTGCAACCAGTCGAGGATGCGCCGCCAATTCCGCCATCAGTGCAGTAACCGTTTCATCACGAGCCAGGGCCCTTTTAACACTCTGAATCCCGCTCAGCACGGAAAACTGAACCTGGAACGACAAGCTCTCAAAGACCTCGAAATAGCTGTCTAATGTCATGCGGCACCCTTTCGCTCCAAAATTCGCTTGGCTCTCCCAAGTAATATGGAACATCGGCAAGCCCATGCTCCACTTCGCCGACCTTGCCCCACTTGCTGAGCACGCGGATGTTGGGAATGTTGCCCAAGCTCGGATGAACACTTGTGACTACACCAACGTGCTCGTAGCTTTTGTCCCGTGAGTATACCACGATATCGCCGGCGGTCAATTCGTCTCGCCGCACACGGTAGTAGCCGTCGTTGCGAAGAATCTCGCCCAAATGCTGAATATCAATCCAAGCGCGCCGGTTCGCGAAGACCATGCCCACGCAGTCGTACAAATGGTTAGAGACAGACCGAATCTCCGCCTTTGACTCGGCGCTCTGCGACACAGCATCGACCGCTTCCACGGTGCGAATGCGCACAAGATCCTCGGACTGTTGATGCTGCCTCAGAATCTCGGGATCTGGCTGAGGAATCTCCCAGCCTGAGCGCGCAAAGACTGGCTTCTGCTCACCAAAGTAACGCAGCGCCAAGTTCTGTTCCTCCACAGACCCCTCAATGCTCAATCAGCCGACTGTGCGAATTGTATCACGGTACGGAATGATTGCCACGCGCACCCCACCCGCGCTACACTCCACCCATGCTCCCCCTCCACGCCACCCGCGTCCTCGACCTGACGCGCCTCCTCCCCGGCGCCGTCTGCACGATGCTGCTGCATGACCTCGGCGCCGAGATCATCAAGATCGAAGACCCGCGTGCCGGCGATTACGCCCGCTGGATGCCGCCCCTGCTCGACGGCATGGGAGTCTTCTTCCGCAGCAGCAACCGCGGCAAGAAAAGCGTCGTGATCGACCTGAAATCCGAGGCCGGACAAGCCCTTCTGCGCAAGCTGGCATCGCCTGCCGATGTCTTGATCGAAGGCTTCCGACCGGGCGTGACGGCGCGGCTGGGCGCGGATTACGAGACCTTGAGCGCCATCAATCCGCGGCTGGTCTACTGCTCGCTTTCCGGCTGGGGGCAGGATGGACCGTATGCGCAAGCCAGCGGGCACGACCTGAATTACATCGCGCGCAACGGCTTGCTGGGCGCGAATCTGGACCCGAGCACCCCCGGCGCGCAGGCGGCTGATGTCGCTGGCGCTTATGTGGCTGTCATGGGCATATTGGCGGCGCTGCACAAACGGCATGGCACGGGGGCGGGCGACTATATCGATGTCGCGCTTTCGGAGGCGGCGATGCCCCTGGCGATGGCGGCTTGGGTCGAGGCGAATGCGCCGAGCGAGACCGAGTCGTTTATCAGTCTGCGTGGCGAAAGCGCCTGTTATCGCGTGTACTGGTCTTCAGACGGGCAGCCCCTGGCTTTGGGCGCGATCGAGCCGAAGTTCTGGGCGAATTTCTGCATGGCGGCATCGAAGCCGGAATGGATCGAATCGCAAACGCGGCGGGAGTGCCAGCCGGCGCTGATCGAGGCGGTCGCCGCGCTATTCAAGACGAAGACAGCGGCGGAGTGGCAGGCGCTGCTGGAAGGGGCCGACTGCTGCTTCACGCGCGTCATTTCGCCCGAAAACCTGCTTCGCGATCCGCAGATTCGGGCGCGCGGCATGGTTGGCCTCAGTCTGGCCGGTGTGCCCTGGATGCGCAGCCCAATTCGGCTTGGCAATGACGAAATCGATTTGCGGGAAGCGCCGGCGCATGGCCAGCATACGCGCGAGACGCTGGCGGATATCGGTTATGCCGCGGACGAGATCGATCGGCTGATCCGCGCGGGGGTTATTCGTCAAGCGCCTTGAAGCCCTCGGCGTCGGCGAGGATTTTCTTGGGACCGTGCAGGTCAAACAAGACGCTGACAAGGCCGCCGGCCTCGACGCCGATGACTTTTCCCGCGCCGAATTGTGGATGCGTCACCAACATATTGACCTCAAAGCCGTCTTTCGAACCGGCGGACCGCTTGAACCCGGGGAAAGGAATGATCTTCTTGCGCAGTTCTTCGTTTGGCGCGGAGACGGCGTCGGACTGCAAATCGCGCTGAAGGCGACTGAGTGGACTGGGCGCGCTGCTCCATTGCGTCTGCGCTTCCAGGCTCTGGGCGCGGCGCAGGCTGGCCAGCGTGGTTGGCGAGCCCTCGAGCAGGCGCGGCGGCAGATCAGCCAGAAACTCCGACGGGCTCGAGACCCCGCCTGCCCCACCGAAGAGCGCGCGGCGGAATGCGTAACTGAGATAGAGCGTCTCTTTGGCGCGGGTCACGCCTACGTAAAACAGTCGGCGTTCTTCTTCGATGCCACCGACCTCTTCCAGCGAGCGGTAATGCGGCAGGATCCCCGTTTCCAGCCCAGTGATGAAAACGATGGGAAACTCCAGCCCTTTCGCCGAGTGCAGCGTCAACAGCGTGACGGCGTCCTTGTCGTCGTTCAGGCTGTCGACATCAGCCACCAGCGACTGCTCGGCGAGGAATTCGTGCAGCGGCTGCTCGTCTTCCAGCGCGTATTGCAGCAAGCCGCGCAGCTCGCGCAGGTTGTCGGCGCGCTCCGCCGCTTCCTCCGGCAGCTTGCTTGTCGCCTCGAGGTGCAATGTGTAGCCGGTCTGGGCGGTGATCCTATCGAACATGGTCAGCAGGTCGCCCCGTTTCGCCAGCTCCTGCCAGCCCGCGAGCATATCGGCGAAGGCGGCGAATTTCTTCTTGGCGGCTGTTGACAGGGGCGTCGGATCGTCGTAGAAGAGCCGATTGAGCGCGTCGCCGATGCTTAGTTCGTCGCGCGCCACCCAGTTGAGGAAGGCTTCCAGGGACTTCCTGCCGATGCCGCGCGCTGGCACGTTGATGACACGCTCGAAGCTGACTCGGTCATCGGGATTGTGAATCAAGCGCAAGTAAGCGAGCAGGTCTTTGACCTCGCGCCGCTTGTAGAAGCCGACGCCGCCGATCAGCGTATAGGGCGCGGTGGCATTGACGAAAGCCTGCTCTATCGCCCGCGACTGGGCGTTGGTGCGATACATCACCGCGAAGTCTCGGTAATCCAGCCCCTCTTGCGCGCGCAGCCGATGAATCCGCTCCAGGACGCTTTCCGCTTCATAGCGCTCGTCGAAAGCCTCGAAGACATGCGCTTGGTCGCCGCGCCCCAGGTCGGTATACAGCGCTTTTGGCGTGCGGTTGCGGTTGCGGTCGATGACGGCGCGGGCCACATCCAGAATCGTTTGCGTGCTGCGGTAATTCCGCTCGAGCAAGACCAGGGCCGCGTCGGCGTAATTCTGCTGGAAGCGCAGGACGTTGCGATAGTCGGCGCCGCGGAAGGCATAGATCGCCTGGTCTTCATCGCCGACGACGAAAACGTTGTTCAGCGGCGCCGCCAGCAGCTTCACCAGTTCGTACTGAACGTGGTTGGTATCCTGGAATTCGTCCACGAGCACATGCTCAAAGCGCTCTTGATAGACGCGGCGCAAGTGCTCGTTCCCGCGCAGGAGCAGCACCATGTTCAGCAAGAGGTCGTCGAAATCCATGGCGTTGGCTTCGCGCAGAGCGGCCTGATACGCGGCGTAGACCTGCTTGACGATCTCGCTGAAATAATCGCCCGACCGGTATGCCGCCGGCAGAATCATCTCGTTCTTGGCGCTCGAGACCTTCGCCAGGATGGCGCGCGGATTGTACTTCTTGGGGTCGATGCCCAAAGCCTTGACGACAGTCTTCACCAGCGCGACCTGGTCGTCGCTGTCGTAGATGACGTAATCGGGGCGGTAGCCGGCGCTTTCGGCTTCGCGGCGCAGGAAGCGGGCGCAGGCGGAGTGAAAGGTGCTGACTTGCAAGCCGCGCAGATGCTCGCCCAGCAGCGTTTCGACGCGCCCCCGCATTTCGCCGGCCGCTTTGTTGGTGAAGGTGACCGCCATGACGCGATGATGCGGCACGCGACGCTCGCGGATGAGCCAGGCGATGCGCCGCGTCAGCACGGCGGTTTTGCCGCTGCCAGGTCCCGCCAGCACTAGAACCGGTCCGTCGCCGGCGGTGATGGCGGCGGTTTGCTGCGGATTCATGCCGGCGGTGAGCGGGTGGTAAGTCATTTTGTCGAAAACCCTGCGAACGACTCTGTTGCATCATTCTAACAGAAAGCAGGGAAGGGGCGACCTGATAGAAGGCCCCTGCAAAGCTGCGAGCGGTCTTAGCCGCTAGCGGGCGTCGGGATAATGATGTCTTCGACGGTTGGACCGAAAGCCGGCTCGCCTGTTTCCAGCGCGGTATTATCGACGCTGACCTTAAGATCGAAGTTAATGAAGCCGCCGCGCAGCGAATCGGCGGCAAGGCGCAGGATATAATCGCCGTTCGGCAAGCCCGCGGCTGCGGTATCCCAGATGCCGAGCGGCGTGCCATAATGCGGCATTTGCGCGAGCGAGGCGCTAATCGGGTAAAAGGTCTCGGGCTCGGCGGCGCTGGCATAGAGCAGTTGGAATTTGTCGAAATCGGGCGCGCTGACTTGGCCGCGCAGCTCGACGGGGCCGCGGAGGACTGCGCCATCATTGGGGCTGCTGAGGTTGATCAGCGGCAGCTGCTGCCCCTGCGCGCAGGCCTCGGTTGGGGCGGGCCGCACCGGCAGGCGCATATCCAGCGACTCGGCATAGGCGCGCCCGGCGTCGCTGTTGTTCAGCCAATCGAGGGCGGCCGCTTCGCGCACCGCGGCGAAGTTCTGCTCGATTACGTGGCCGGCGCAGAACTCGTTGGCGCGCAGCATCGTCCAGCTGTCGACGGCGACGCGCTGCAAGAAGCCGGCTTCGGGGCCTGGCGGGTATTGTTCGTGCAGGAAGAGGTCGGTCGTCGGCTCGGGGCAGGCGGCGAAGTTGAGCGTACCGGTCGTGCGGCAGATCTCGCGCGCGACCACGCCGCCGGGATTCTCGAAGGGAATGGGCGGATGCCATTTGGCTGCTTCCGTCATCACCGCGTTCCATAGCGGCGCCGCATTGCGATAACCGCTCGTGTTGTAGGTCGGCGAGTTATCCGCCGTGCCCAGCCAGACGCCGACGACAGCGCTGCGCGTGAAGCCCATGGTCCAGAGGTCGCGGCTGCTATTTGTCGTGCCGGTTTTGGCGGCGATGTGGTTCTGCGCCGGGATGTCCAGCCGCGCCAGCGTCAGCTGCGAGCCGGCCGGGAAGCTGGGCGCGCGGGCGCCGTCGTCGCTGAGGATATTCTGCATCAGATAGGCGAGCGCGGGCGAAATCACCTGCTCGCCAGCCGCTCGTTCGCGCGGGATCTCGACCGGTTCGCCATCGACCGACTCGGTGACGCGCTCAATGACATAGAGCGGGACGCGACGCCCGCCATTGGCGATGACCGCGTAGGCGCCCATCAGGTCGTAGAGCGTGACTTCGTTCGCGCCCAAGGCGCTGGCGAGCGAGATGAAAGACTCTTCCGGGAATTGCAGGCCCAGCGCGTCCGCCATGTTTTGGAAGCGCCCGGCGCCGACATGATCGCGGAAGAGCTTGACCGTCGGCACGTTGTAGCTGTTCTGCAGCGCCCGCCGCAGCGAGACCGGCCCGTGAAATCGGCGGTCGACATTCTGCGGTTCGTAGAGGCGGCCCGCGCCCAGGTCCTCGACCAGCGGCACGTCCCAAATGATGCTGGCGGGCGTCAGATAACTGCCGGCATTGCCTTGCAGCGCGGCCAGGTAGACGAAGGGTTTGATGGCGGAGCCGGGCTGCTGGAAGGTCAAGGCGTTGTTGACCTGCCCGCCCGAGGCGTCGTAATAATCGTGCCCGCCGATCATCGCGCGGATCGCGCCCGTCGCGGGATCGGTCACCATGACCGCGCCGCTGTTCACGCCCGTGGCCGCGGCCTGCAGCCGCCGCACCTGGTCGCTCAATGCCGCTTGCGCCGCCTCTTGCAGCGCCGGATTCAGGGTCGTATGGATGCTGAGGCCCCGCTGGAAGAGCGCTTCTTCGCCGAGCTCCGCCACCACGGCCGCGCGGACGAAATCGACGACATGCGGGAAGCGCGCGCGATACTCGCCCGGCTGGAAGTCCGTTGTTTCTATCTCGGCGATTTGCAGGATAGCCAGGCCGCCGACGATCGCGCCATCGGCATTGGTCCGCACGAGATCGTCATCAGCGCCGGGGACGATGCAGAAGGGACCCCGCCCCAGCCAGTCGCCATGCTGGAATTGCAGGCAGCCGACGCTGATCATCTTGCGCATGGTCGAGCGCATGCCGGCGACCGCCGCCGCCCGATTCGCCACCGGGTCGTGCCGCGCGGGCGAAGGCACGATGCTCGCCAGCAGCGCCGATTCGGCAAAGCTGAGCTGCTCGGCGCTATGTCCGAAATAAAAGTTGGCAGCGGCTTCGACGCCGTAATTCTGATTGGCGAAGAAGACCTCGTTCAGATAAAGCTCAAGGATGAAATTCTTGTCGTAGCGATTGGCGATCTCCAGCGCGACCAGGATCTCGTTAAGCTTGCGCTCGATGGTGACTTCGCGGTCCTGCAGGACGAGGTTTCGGGCGATCTGCTGGGTGATGGTGCTGGCGCCGGATTCGACGCGGCCGCCGCTGAGGTTCTGGATGAAGGCGCGGACGATGGCGATCGGGTCGAAGCCGGGATCGTCAAAGTAGCGCTCGCTCTCCTGCGAGACGATGGCGTGAATCATAAAGGGGCTGACGCGCTCGAGCGGGACGGCGGTGCGGGCGCCCGTCTCCTGGCTGTTGAGGGCGGCGAGCAGATTGCCCTCGGCGTCGAAGATGCGGGCGGTCTGGTAGGCGCCGCTGTAATCCTGCAAGGCGGCGATCCGCTCGGTGAAGGGAGTCACGGTGTCGCGATACCACATCATGATGACGCCGGCCGCGATGATGCCGCCAGCCAAAGCCGCCATCAGCACAGCCGCCAGCAGCGTCAGCAGCAGGCGCGTCCGCCGGCTCTGGCGCGAGCGCATGATTTCGCGCACGACGGGCGAGGCGCCCAGCTCAAAATCGCTCTCGTTCGCGCGCGGAATAGCGGCGCGCCTGTCGTGAGACGCCGCGGAGCTGAGCGTGCCAGCGAGGTCGTTTTCGGCCGCCAGCGTCGGCTGCTGACCCGGTATCTCATCCTCCAGCGCGGCCGCGCCGGGCACGGTGTAGAGATCGTCATTGGTTGGCGGGCGCTTGCCAATCTGGACGCCGCGTTCGTCATAAATCGGCTGGCCCGCGGCTGACGCGCCCAGCGTTGATGGCAGATCATATTCGGTCAGGGTCGCATCGCCGTCAAAAGCCTCGCGCTGCTGCCGCTCGACTGCGCGCAGGGCGGCCGGATAATCGACTTCCCAAAGGTTGCGTTCCGGGTCGTGCCGATACCAGTCGTCGTTCTCGGCATCGATCATCCACCAGTTTCCGCGCTCGTCCTGCGTCATCGCTTCGTATAGCAGGCGCTGATACTCCTCGAAGCTGATTTCTTCTTTGTTGAGCAGGTCGGCCAGGGTCGCGGCCTGATTGCGCATGTCGATGAATCGCCGCGCCGCCTCGGCCAGGCCGGGTTCCATGGCTTCGGGCGCTTCTCGCTTCTCGCCTTCGACCGGCAAATCCTCGGGGCGGGCATAGCGCTTGACCAGGTCGGGGCTGAGGTGGGAGTCGTAGTCTTCCGGCGGGGCCGGTTCCTCAGTTGCCGGTCGGGGCTTCAGCAGCGCGCCCATCATCTCTTCGGGGGATTCCGGCGGGGGCTCGGCGTTTATGTCGGCGCTCGGCTTTTCGCGTGCGGGGTCATCGGGCATGGGTCGATTCCCGTGTTGGAACGGTCTGGCGTCGGGTTCATTATAGTGGAGAGTGGAAAATCAGGATAATCGCCTGGCGCCCGGCCCGGGCACGCCTCAAGGGTTGGCGTTGAAGAGATAGGTGGCGTTCCAGCCATTCTTGCTTATCAGTTGATAACCCGATCTCTGAATGAAACGGTGGAGGCGGAGCCCGGCGATAAACCACTTGATTGAGAGCAGCGAAACAACTTCGAATGGACGGTCATATTCCAGGCAGAGCAGGGTCGGGCGGAAGCCGTCGGCGAGCATATTGGGGATGACGCGCTGCTCCGCGCCTTTGACGTCCATCTTGATGAAATCTATATGGTCGTGTCCCAACTTATTGGCGATGGTCTTGATGGTCCTCACCTGCCCCTCGACGTATTCCGAGGACCGGCGCAAATTGTCGGCGGAATACGAAATCAATTGGGTGGAGCTGGGCTTCCAGAACTTGATGGTCGTGTCGTCGTTCCAGACGCCGACCGGATGAAACTGGAAGCCGGGCAGGCTTTTGTCCGCCATATACGCGATGGATTCCGGAGTCGGGTCGAAGGCGTGAATCGCGCAGCCGTGCCGCTCGATGAGGGCGATGTCAAAGGAGATGTCGTCGCCGACGCCAAAGTCGTAGACGAGCCAGTCTGAGCGAATCAAGTCGCCGGGGATGTGCCAGCCGCCGGTCGCGCTGCCGTAGCGGTCGATCGCGCAGTTCAGCGGGACGACGCTGTCCCGTAGCAGCCGGTGCCAGAGTTGGGTGCGGTATTTGTAGCGTCTGCGCCAGAATCGCATGCCCAGTCGTTTCCGTTTTTGCCGCGAAGTGAAGAATCGTGGCGGATTCGCGCTATGGCAAGTCGAATGCCGCAAGTGTTCTCGCCGCCGGTGTCGTCACAGCGAGTGTAGCGGACAAAAAGCGCCTTGAAAATGATATACTTGAAAGAAGCGCTTGCATTCGCGAGGCGGCCTGCATGAAAAACAGAATGTTCTATGGCGACAATCTGGAAATCCTGCGCAGTCAGGAATATTTTCCCAACGAATGCGTCGATTTGGTTTATCTCGACCCGCCCTTCAACAGCAATCGCAATTACAACGTCCTTTTCAAGTCGGAGAGCGGCGCCGACAGCGAAGCGCAGATCACCGCCTTTGAGGACACCTGGCACTGGAACGAGGCCGCCCTGTCAACCTACTTCGACCTGGTTCAGGCGGCGCCGGCGCAGGTGGCGACCGCAATCAAGGCGCTGATGGACTTGATCGGGCACAATCAGATGATGGCTTATCTGGTGATGATGGCGGCGCGGCTGGTCGAGCTCGAGCGCGTCCTGAAGCCGACCGGCAGCCTCTACCTGCACTGCGACCCGACGGCGAGCCATTATCTGAAGATCCTGCTGGACGCGATATTTGGCACGGAAAATTATCGGAATCACATCACCTGGAAGCGAACGAGCGCCCACAGCAGCGCCAAGAAATGGGGACCGATTTCTGACAACATTCTGTTCTATACGAAGAGTAAAGACTTCGTTTGGAATAGAGTGTATCAACCTTACGATCAGCAATATGTCGACGAGCGCTACCGCAATGCGGACAAGAGAGGACGATACCAACTCGTTGACCTCACAGGGGCAGGAACGCGGGAGGGCGATTCCGGACGTCCATGGCGCGGCGTTAATCCAACCGATTCGCGGAGGCATTGGGCCCTTCCAAACGCTGGGCTGGCGGCCGCGTATCCTGATCGCGATTTGACCGGATTGTCCGTCCAGGAACGGCTGGAACTGTTGGATGCGGCGGGACTGATTCACTGGCCCGCTCGCGGAGAAAAGCCCCGTCACAAGCGATATTTGAACGAATCGGAAGGCGTGCCCATACAGGACATCATCAGCGATATTCCACCGCTTGGCGCGCGCGCAAAGGAGCGGCTAAGCTACCCGACGCAGAAGCCGGAAGCCTTGCTCGAGCGCATCATCCGCGCCAGCAGCAAGGAAGGCGATATCGTGCTCGATCCCTTCTGCGGCTGCGGCACGACGATCGCGGCCGCGCACAAACTCAACCGCCGCTGGATTGGCATTGATATTACGCACCTGAGCATCGCCCTGCAGAAATTTCGCCTGCAAAACCAGTTCGGCTTGGTCTCTGGCAGCGATTACGAGGTCATTGGCGAGCCGGTGACGGTGGAGGCGGCGCGCGCGCTGGCGAACGACCCAAATAACGAGGGCCGTTATCAATTCGAATGGTGGGCGCTATCGAAGGTCGGCGCAAAGCCAACCGATGGAAAGTCTGGATCAAGGAAGGGGAAAAAGGGCGCGGACCGGGGCATTGACGGCATTATCAATTTCTTTGAAGAAGACAAAAAAGGCAAACCGATGGCGGCAACGGTCATCGTTCAGGTCAAATCCGGCAAGGTCAGCGCCCGCGACATTCGCGATTTGAAAGGCGTGGTCGAGCGGGAGAAGGCGGCCATCGGCGTCTTGATCACGCTCGAGAATCCGACCCAGGCGATGCTGAAAGAAGCGCTCGCGGCCGCGTATTATGAATCGCCTGGGCGGCAAGGCAAACGCTTTCGCAGGATTCAGATACTGTCAGTCGCGGATCTCTTCGACAATGAAGGCCTTGAAATGCCGGGGCTCTATACGGACATCAAACGAGCGGCGCGCCACAAATCAGGCGACGTCAATATAGACGGCGAATCGCAGCGCAATATGCTTTGAGGGTCATTCGCCAGTTTAGGGGAAAGCGCGGGGGCCTAGGCCACCGCCCCATCCTCCTCCACCAGCTCGTGCGGCTGGTTGGCGAGATAGCGATAAACATAAGGGTTGCCCAGCACCGCCATATCGGCGACGACATCATCGCGGCGGATGGTGAAGTGAAAGATCTCGATGCAGCGCATGCCGGCGAACCAGTGTCGGCGCAGGGTGACCACCCGGTCGATCTCCCAGCCGCGCGCGATCGCCGTCAGCAGGTTGTCGCCGCCCGCGTAACGCTCCGACGAATAACTCCAGTGCTGCGAGGTGACGTCGTGATCCTGGCTATCGATATTGCGCCGCTGCTCGTCCATGGGCATGGTCGTCTTTCCGCGAGGCTCTAGGCAAGCGCCACGATTATACGCGCCGTCTCGGCCAGCTTCAAGCCAGCCCACCGCCTCTAATGGGGATTTAACGCGCGTTTAGCCGGGAATGACCGCGCAATCAGTGGCGACATCATAGATGATGCGAATGTCGTTCTGGATGATATAGCGCTCAATATAAGGGTTGCTCAAAACGGGCATGATCATCAGCTGGCTGCCGCGCATCAGGGTGAAGTCGTAAACCGTGCGCGGCCGGCTGCCGCTGCTGGAGACTTGCCGCGCGCTGACCCGGGGCAGCGCCAGGATCCAGCCGTCGCGCATGACGGAGATCAACTGGCTGGCGGCGGCGTATTCCTCCGATTCGGGGCTCCAATATTGGTCGCCTTCGGTGTATCTCTCATGGGTGTAGATCGTCTGTCCCAGTTCCATAATGTCCGCCTCCAAAGACGCCTCGCGCCGGTGATCTGAATCGCGGCTAGCCCAAATGGAGCGCTCGGCGGAAGCTTCGGCGCTTCCTATACCTCAATTATATGGGAATAGATCAATGGCGATAATTAACCTCGTGTTCACTCCGCCCAACTGTAACTTAATGCTTTTGGAGCAGGCGCAAGTCGTCAGTCCTCCACCGCTGACGAGGCGAGAAAGGCCGCCAGCGCCGCCATCATGTCGCTCAAGCCGGGCTGCGCGGGCGTGACAATGTGCTGGAAACCCAACTCGCGCGCGGCCGCCGCTGTCGCCGGTCCGATGCAAGCCGCTGGCAGCCAGAGCGCGTCAGCCGCCGGACAGCGCCGCCGAAAGAACGCGACCGCCGACGGGCTGGTGAAGCTAAGCGCGTCGATTTGGCCGCGGCTGAGCATCGCCGGCAGATCCGCCCCGCCCGCGCCAATGACCGTGCGATAGGCGACAACCGCAGTCACGTGTGCGCCACGCCCTCGCAGAACTTCCGCGGTTGAACTGTCGGCGATATCTGACTGCGGCAGCAGAACCCGTCTGGACCCGCCCAGCGGCAGGCTGCGCGCGAGCTGACCGGCGCCAGATTCGACCGGCACAAAGTCGCTTTCGCGGCGCAAACGGCGGCGAACTTCGGCCGCGGTCGCTGGACCGGCCGCCCCGACGCGGATGTCGATCTCCGCCAGTTCGTCGCCAATCCCCGGCCGGCAGTCGGCGATGGCGCGCGCGCAATTGCCGCTCGTCAGCAGCAGCCAGTCAAAATCAGCCAGTTGGCGCAGACGCGCTTCGAGGAGGCGCGGGTCCGTTGGTGGGGCGATGGCGATGCACGGGAAGGCGATCGGCTCGCCGCCATAGTCGCGGATCAAGGCTTCGAGCGCGGGCGCCTGATGCCGGGCTCGGGTGACGGCGATGCTTTTGCCCGCCAGTCGCGTCGCGTGGTTCATTCGCTGCCTCCGCTGATGATCGATTCCAGAATCCGCTCCGCGCCCAACTCGCGCGCTCTTTCCGCGAGGTCAATTCCCAACTGCCGCGCCTGGGATTCGCCCATCGCGCCGGCATTCGCCGCGGTCTCGCCGTCCACATCCACTTGCCGGCGGCCGTTCAGCGCGACGACCCGCGCGTGAAGCCGCAGCCGTCCGGCTTCGATTCGGGCGCAGGCGGCGATCGGCAGCGAGCAGCCGGCGTCGAACGCGTGCAGGAAGGCGCGCTCGGCGGTCGTGGCGCGCGAAGTACGCCAATCCCCCAATGGCGCGAGAAGAGCCAGCGCTTCGTCATCAGCGCGGCATTGAACGGCGATCGCGCCCTGCCCGGCGGCGCAGAGCATCCGCGAATCGCTGAAGACCTCGCTGACATGCCGCGTCAAGCCGAGGCGCATCAAGCCGGCCACAGCCAGGACGATGGCGTCGAAGCGACCGTCTTCGGCAAAGAGTTTTTCCAGGCGGGTCGGCACGTTGCCGCGGATCTGCCGCATGCGCAGGTCGGGGCGGATGGCCAGCAGCTGAGCGCGGCGACGCAGGCTGCCAGTGCCGATGCGCGCGCCCGCCGGCAGTTGCGCCAATTCCGCGCCGCCGCGACTGACGAGCGCATCGCGATGGTCGCCCCGTTCCGCGACAGCCGCCAGCGCCAGCCCCTCCGCCATCTCGACCGGCAAGTCTTTGAGGCTGTGCACGGCGGCGTCGATTTCACGCGCCAGCAGGGCGGCTTCGAGCGCGTCGGTGAAAATGCCCGTGCCGCCGAAGCTGCGCAGCGGGGCCGCGGGCTGCAGATCGCTGCGGGTCTTGTACGAGCGGATTTCGACTTCGACCGCGGCATGACGCGCGCGGATCAAGCCGGCGATGTGATTGGCTTGCCACAGGGACAAACGCGAACGGCGCGTGCCAATGCGAATGGTTTTCATCTGCGCGCTGCGATCTGCCTGACTGCTCGCCTTCGACGCTTCTTCTATTATGCTGCGACTTCAGCGTATGGCAAACGCAGGGCAGCCGTACAGCAAGCGTATGGCGTCCGTTTGGCAAGCGTAAGCCAAAAGAAGGTTCTATATTGATACGATATGCGCGAATATGCGTCACGTGGTCCTTGGGATTGCTGCTTGCGGGAAGGAGCGAGTGAGATGCCGCGCGCTGCCATTTTGATTATCCTGGTCTGTCTATGCAGCCTGTCGCGCGTTTATGCCGATGATGCGCTGCCGATTCTCGAATACGATCCGAGCGTCTGCGCGGCGGCCGAGGGGGGCGCGCCCGGCGGAAGCGTCGAGCGGGCGGTCGCGGCCGCGGAAAGCGCCAGCTGCCGCGCCATGATGGCGGCTTTTCCTTCGCCAGAGTTCGCGCGCGTCAATCGCGACAATTTCACGCTGAGCCGCTACAGCTTTTGGCGGGTCGATCGGCGGGGCGCCAACTTATACGACGCGCCCGGCGGTCGGGCGATCGGCATGATCTCGCCGGGAATCAGTTACGTGCAAGCGATAAATGCCCAAGTGGAGGGCTGGATTCAAGAATCGGGCGGCAATTGGGTGCGGCAAGACGATCTCAAGCTGGCGACCGCCTCTCGCTTTACGGGCTTGCTGCTGCCGGCTGGCTGGCGTCATCCCGTCGCGATCATTTTGGACAAGAGCGGCATTCGCGCCTCGCTGAAGCCCGGTGAGCCCGGCAGCGCCGAAAGCGGCTACGTCACGCGCCGATACACGCTGGTCAACATCTTCGCGCGGGCGGCAGACGAGGCCCGCAAGGTCTGGTATTTGATCGGTCCGCGCCAATGGATACGCCAGGAGCTGGTCGCCAAGTTCGCGCCGGCCGAGAAGCCGCGGTCGGTCGCCGGGCGCTGGGCCGCGGTGGATCTCTTCGAGCAGACCCTGATCGCCTACGATGAGGACAAGCCCGTTTTCGCCACCGTCATCTCGAGCGGGCGCAAGGGCTCGGAGACGGATGAAGGGCTGTTCAAGGTTTGGGCGCGCTTGATCAGCGACCCGATGAGCGGCACGACCAGCGAGGGCGACCGCTACTGGCTGCAGAACATTCCCTGGGTGATGTACTTCAACGGCGGGCAAAGCCTGCACGGGACGTACTGGCACGACAGCTTCGGTTATCGGCGCAGCGGCGGCTGCGTCAACCTGAGCATCAGCGACGCGCGCTGGCTCTATGACTGGATGCTGGATGCCGCGCCGAGTGAAGATGGCGAGATCGTGAATTTTGTCTACGTGTTCAGCACGGGCGAATACGACATCGCCTGACCGCTTCAATTCTGCGCCCCAGCCCCGCCAGACATGAATCTGTAGGGGCGAGGCGGCGACTCGCCCATTCCGCCAAGAGATATGGATGACGGTTGATTCACAGAATCGCCACTACAAACATCCTTGTGATCCGGCGGCAAGGGCCAACATTTCAGCTTCAGATCAGTGCGCGGACAGTCGGTTCGAAACCGATCAACTCGCGCGCGCGGTTGATGCTGACCAAAGCCTCCGCCCCCTGGATCGACTTGGCGCGGCGGCTCGCTTCGGGGAAAAATTCCGCCAGCAGCGCTTCCGACTCGTAATTCAAATAATTCGCGTCGCTGTTGACGAAGAGGGCGTGGGCGCCCCGGAAGTCGGTGGCGAGCCCTTTTTCGAAAGCCTGCGCGGCATCGTCCATGTGGATGAAAGCCCAATAATTGAAGCGGTCGAAGAAATACGAACTGAAGAGCCAGTCCCCCGACGCGGCGCGGTCGAAGACGCCGGCTTGCGCGGCATCGTATTCCAGCACGCGGCGGCTGCGCAGCGCCAGAGTCCGGGCGCGGACCGCGGCCAGGCGCTCCGCCCGCTCGGCTCGCGGCTGGCGGCGGAAGGCGTCAAATTGCTGTCGTTTCAGCGAGAGGTTTTCGCGCAAGTTTCGGTCGGCGATGTGCGCGTCGCTCCAGACGGCTGGAAGGCGAAAGGATACGCTGTCGATGCCGGCGCGGCGCTGATAATAGGCGGCGATCTCTTCGACCAGCTGCTTGGAAAAAGAGTAGGCGTCGGTCGTGTGCAGGCGATGAGCTTCGTCCAGCGGGAAATAATCGTACTGGCGATCGTCGCAGCCCCAGTAACCGCCAAAGGCGTTGATCGAGCTGGCTTGGGCGATGCGTTTGACGCCGGCGCGCTCCGCCGCTTCAAAGACGTTGTAGGTTCCGGCGACGTTGATCTTGAAGAGATCGACATTGGGGTGGCTCATCGTTGACGGGATGGCAGCCAGGTGGGCGATGGCGTCGCAGCCTTCGGCCTGCCCCGACAGCGCCGCGAAATCGAGGATGTCGCAGCGGGCGTAGCTTGCGCCGTCGATGCGCGGGTCGGGCGCGAGATCGACGATGTGGACCGCCCAGCCTTTGCCAAGGAATCGCTCGCAGACCGCCCGCCCGATGTGCCCGGCGCCGCCGGTGACGAGAACGCGCACAGCAGTTAGGGCGCCATTTTGAAGGCGATTGGCGCGTCGATGGCGAGGGACGAGCGGTACGCAAGGCTTCCGGTTTCGGCGTCGATGGTGAAGACGGCAGCGCTATCGGTATGCCGGTTGCCGAGGACCAGGAGCTCGCCGCGGGGGTCGATCATGAAGGCGCGGGGCCAGGCGCCTCGCGTCGCTTCGTGGCTCGGCCGCTGTGGCAAGCCATCGTCATCCAGCGCGTAAATCACGATCGAGTCGTGCCCGCGGTTGCTGCCGTATAGGAATCGTCCATTCGGATGAACATGGACGTCGGCGCAGGTGTTGGGGCGCAGGCCCGGCTGCGCGTAGCCGGCGGGCAAGGTCGATTCCACCGACAGGCGCGTCCAGCGGTCATCATCATCGTAGGCGAAGGTCGCCAGGGTCGAATCGAGTTCGTTGATGACATACATAAGCGGCAAACTGGGGTGGAAGGCGACATGGCGCGGGCCGGCGCCCGGCGGCAGGTCAAGCGTCTGCGCCAGGCTGAGCTTCCCCGCGGTCGCGTCCAGCGCGTAAAGGTAGACCATGTCCGTACCCAGGTCGGGCACGACGGCGAAGCGATTATCGGGCGTCGTCACGATCATGTGTGGATGCGAGACTTCTTGCCGCTCGCGATTGGGTCCGCTGCCTTCATGCTCGATATGCTCGGTGGCTTCGCCCAGCGTTCCATCCTCGTCAATCGGATACAGGCGGATATTGCCGCGCGCCTCGCCAACGACATAATTGACCATGAGAACTTGGCGTCCGCTGGCGTCAACGCAGACGTAGGCGGGCGAAGTGCCGGCCGCTTCCTGGCGGCTGATCAGGGACAGCAGCCCGTCGGCGTCGACGGCGAAGCTGACGACTTGAACGCCCTCGTCCATCGTCGTGGCGACAAGAATGCGCCCGCCGGGATGGAAATTGAGGTAGTGGCATTCGCTGATCTCAGTGACGCGCTGGATGATGTTGAGCGTCGCTTTGTCATAATCGAGTTCGGCGACGGTGATGCCGTAATCGGCGGCGCCGGAGTTGGCGATGTAGACGAGATTCTGGCTCATGCGCTGTCCTTTCATTTGCTGGCGTAATGCGCAGAGTGTAGCGCAGATGACGGAGTTACGCGATAGCAGAGCGGGCGGCAACCCCCATCCTCCGGCCCCTTGCCCCAGCAAGCTAGGGAAGGGGAGCGCGGGCGACCCAATGCGCAGCCCCTACAAGTCTTTGGCGTGGCGGGCAAGCGGGCGACCCAATGGGTAGCCCCTACAGACGGTGGTTTGGCGGACTAGCGCGAGGCGACCTTGGCGTATTGCCAGACTGAAAGCGGCATGAAGACCAGGAAGATGCCGATGATCCAAGCCAATGCCAAAGCGATATCGTCCGGGTTCACCGTGCCCGTCATCAGGTCGCGCACGGCGTTGGCGACCACGCTCACCGGCTGGTTCTCGGCGAAGGCGCGCAGCCAGTCGGGCATGGTCATCGTCGGCACGAAGATCGAGCTGGCGAAGGTCAAAGGGACTATCCAGATCCAGCCAGCTGCCTGCGCCGCTTCGGGATTTTTGACGAAGAGGCCGATGGTCGCGCCGATCCAGGTGAAGGCGTGGCCAAAAGCAATCGCCAGCAGGATGCCCAGCAAGCCGGCGCCCAAATCTTCAAAGCGGAAGCCGATGACGAAGCCGGCGACCATCATAATCGTAATCGTCATGACGCCACGCGCCGTATCGGCGGCTGTGCGGCCGGCGAGCACGGCAGCCCGCGACATCGGAAGCGAACGAAAGCGATCGATCATCCCGCGTGACAGATCAATCGACAGCCCAACAGTGGTATCGATGGCGGAGAAAATCATCGTCTGGATGACGATGCCCGGAAAGAGGAAGCTGATGTAATCGCCGCCGGTGGCGAAGCGGATGGCGCCGCCAAAGACGTAAGTGAACAGCAAAAGAAACACCACCGGCAGTATCATGAGAAAAATCAGCAACAGTGGTTGACGGAAAAGATGCGTCAGGTTGCGGCGCACAAAAATCCAGGTATCAGTGAAATTCCAGAGGAATCGCCGTAAGACGCCGGCGTCTTCCGCCGCGCGCATGTACGGAGTTGGTGACGCTGGCTGCAAGCTGTGTTGTGTCAATTTGGTTGCTAAATTGGCCTGGCAAACTGCGCCAAGTGTAGCGCAGATGACGCGGGCTGGCGATAGACAAGCAGGCGACCAGATTGGTCGCCCATACAAGGCTTGTCCGGTACTGCAGAAAGCCTGTTTTCCGTACCTCTTACCCCATCCCCGGCCCTTCCCCAGTGAACTAAGGAAGGGTGACTCGACGGCAGAATTGGTATATTCGGCGCGGTGACAGTCAGAAACCCGTATTTCCGAGCGCGCTCCAAGAGTGCTCCCCCTTCCTTAGCGTGCTGGGTCACGTAGACATTGACCTTCGGGAAGGGGGTTGGGGGGATGGGGTGTAACTGGCGCGATAGCATGTACCAGTACCGGACAAGCCTTACAGATCTGCAATTGAGTTGGCTAGCGCGAGGCGACCTTGGCGTATTGCCAAACCGAGAGCGGCATGAAGACCAGGAAGATGCCGATGATCCAAGCCAATGCCAAAGCGATATCGTCAGGGTTCACCGTCCCCGTCATCAGGTCGCGCACGGCGTTGGCGACCACGCTCACCGGCTGATTCTCGGCGAAGGCGCGCAGCCAATCGGGCATGGTCATCGTCGGCACAAAAATCGAGCTGGCGAAGGTCAGCGGGAACATCCAGATGAAGCCGGCCACCTGCGCCGCCTCCGGCTCTTTGACATAGAGGCCGATGGTCGCGCCGATCCAGGTGAAGGCGTGTCCGAAGGCGATCGCCAGCAAGATGCCCAGCAGCCCGGTGCCCCAGTCTTCAAAGCGGAAGCCGATGACGAAGCCGGCGACCATCATGATGGTTATGGTTACCGTTCCGCGCACGGTGTCGGCGACCGTCCTGCCCGCCAGCACCGCCGCCCGCGACATTGGCAGCGAGCGAAATCGGTCGATCATCCCTTGAGACAGGTCAATGTTCAAGCCGATTGTGGTATTGGTCGAGGCGAAGATGATCGTCTGGATGATGATGCCCGGCAGCAGGAAGTTGATGTAATCGCCGCCGGTGGCGAAGCGGATGGCGCCGCCAAAGACATAGGTGAAGAGCAGCAGAAACATCACCGGCTGGATAGTGGCGAAGATCAGCAGCTGCGGCTGGCGCGTCAGCTGTCTCAAGTTGCGGCGCATCACGATCCAGGTATCGGTGAAGTGCCAGAGGAAGCGCCGAATGAGGCCGGCGTTTTCAGCGGCTTGGATGAAGGGAGTCGGCGAAACAGGCTTCAGCGTGTGTTCGGTCATTGTGGTGTCATTCCTTCTCGCAATGGTTTACGCGGGGCGGCTCAGGCGCTGCGGCGGCCAAAGAAACCGCGGCGTTTTGGCTTCTGCTCTTCTTCCGAAATCGCCTCGCCGGTGATGCTCAGGAAAACATCGTTGAGCGTCGGGCGGCGCAGGTTCAGCTCGGCGATGTGAATATCCTGGCTATCCAGCAGGCGCACGACCTCGGCGATGCGCTGGGCGCCGCTATCGACAGCCAGCACGACATGCCCGCGGATTTCGTCGGTCTGGGGCGCTTCGGTCGAAAGCCCGCCCAGAATCTGCGAAGCCTGGGGCGTTTGCGCCGGGTTGGCGACGGTGATGTCGATGAAATCGGCCGCCATATTGGCTTTGAGCTGATCGGCGGTGCCCTCGGCGATGACATGCCCATGATCGATGACGACAATCCTATCGGCGAGCTCGTCGGCTTCTTCCAGGTATTGCGTCGTCAGCAGCAGGGTCGTGCCATCGGAGACGAGCTCGCGGATGGTCTCCCACATGGCGATGCGGGCGCGGGCGTCCAAGCCGGTGGTGGGCTCGTCCAGGAAGAGGATGTTGGGGCGGGCGACCATGCTGGCGGCCAGATCCAGTCGCCGGCGCATCCCGCCGGAATAAGTCTTGACCGAGCGATCGGCGGCATCGGTGAGCGCGAATTGCGACAGCAGCGCGGCAGCGCGCTTCTTCGCGTCTGCATGCGCCATGTGATAGAGCCGCCCGACCATGACCAGGTTCTCGCGCCCGGTGAGGATTTCGTCGACGGCCGCGTATTGGCCCGCCAAGCCGATGATCTCGCGCACCTGCTGCTTCTTGCGCAAGACGTCCAGCCCGCCGACGCGCACGACGCCGCTATCGGGTTTCAGCAAGGTCGCCAGGATGCGCACCAGGGTGGTTTTGCCGGCGCCGTTTGGACCGAGCAAGCCGAGTATCTTGCCGGTCTCGGCGGCGATGGAGACGCCATCCAGCGCCTTGACATCGCCAAAATGCTTGTAGACCTCTTCCGCGACGATCGCATGACTGTTATTCATAGACATTCACTCCTTCGATAGCTTCTAGCCACTCGACAGTAAAGAGGCGATGCGGCCTCAGAAGCCACAGGCGCCGGCGTCGTCCGTATCGCTTTCGAATAGGGACAGCACGCGCTCAAAAGTCACGAGCGCGGCGCGGCGCTCTTCTGCCGACAGGGGTTCCAGCAGTTCTCGCGCCAGCAAATGGTGGCGGGCATACGCCTGCTTCATTCGCTGCGCGCCCTCGTCAGTCAACTCAACGAGCTTGCTGCGGCGGTCGCGCGGGTTGTTGACGCGGCGGACCAAGCCCTCGGCCTCGAGCCGGTCGATCATCTGCGACGCGTTGGACAGGTTCGAGAATACGCTATCGGCGAAGAAACTGATCGGCTGGGGCGCGCCGGCGTCGTAGAGCCGCTTGAGAAACCACAATTGCGGCGGCGAAAGCATGCCCTCGGCCTTGATCTGCTCGGCCTGCTGGACCAACTGGCGGCAAATCCGCGTCAAGAGCGTGAAGAACTGATGCTCGAAGCTCTCGTCGAGCGCGTCGCCAGCGGGGCAAACTTGCTTCATATCTGAATTATCCATACATGAAGCATATATGGCTCGCGCTGAAATGTCTATATGAAGCTTGTAAGAAGTCTCGAGGAATTCGCCGGCGGCGGCGCGCCACAGCGCTGCAAGGCTACTTGTCCCGCGTGAGCGCGAAGCCTTTCATAAACTGGCGCTGCAAGATGAGGAAGACGATCATCGGCGGCAGGCTGGTGATGACAACGCCCATCATCATTGGCCCGAAGTTGTCGCCGACTTCGAGATTCTGCGTTAGCGATTGCATGCCCCATTGCACGACTTGCAGGTTCTGGTCGCGCAGCAAAATCAGCGGCCACAAGAATTGATTCCAGCCGAAGAGGAACATGATGACCATCAGCGCGCCGATGGTGTTCCAGCTGAGCGGGATGAGCACGCGGAACAGGAACTGCATTGGAGAAGCGCCGTCCAGTTGCGCCGCCTCAGATAGATCGGGGGGCATCGTCATGAAGTGCTGCCTGAAGATGAAGACGCCCGTCGCGCTTGCGAGCAGCGGCAGCGTGAGCGCAAAGTAAGGATGTGGCCAGGCGTCGAAGCTGACGACGCGGCGATACAGCGCGATCAGCAAAACATCGCCAGGCATGATCAACGTAACCAGGACGAAACCGAACACGATCCATTTGCCGGGATATCGAAAATAGACCAAACCCAAGCCCGCCAGCACCGACATCACCGTTTTGCCGACGGCGATCGAAATGGCGATGACAAAACTGTTCAGCATAAAGCGGCCCATATTGCGCTGGACCATAACGGTATGAAGGTTTTCGAAAAACCTGGAGCCGGGGGTGAATTGATGGTTATAGACTTCGGGATTGCTCTGCGTGCTGATCAACAGCGCGTAGAACATGGGAAAGGTGATGACAACAACTGAGATGATCAAGATTAGATGAGCGTACCAGCGCTGCGGAATGAGACGGCGCCACAGCGGACGCGCCTTGCCGGCCGAGGGATCGAAGACGAATCTTGAGCTGGCGCTCTCGGTCATATCAATAATTCCCGTATTGCACGCGGCGTTGCCCGACGCGGAACTGGAAGATGGTAATCCCGACCACGATCAGGAACAAAATTAGCGATTGCGCAGTCGATTTGCCGATATCGCTGGTGAGAATGCCGGTGACGTATACGCGATACATCGCGGTAAAGGTAGACTCCGTGGGTCCGCCGCGCGTCAACACGAAAATCAGGCCGAAGGTATCAAAGAAGGCGTAAATGGTGTTGGTGACAATGAGGAAAAACGTGAATGGCGAAAGCAATGGAAAGGTGATGCGCGCGAATCGCTGCCAGGCGCTCGCTCCGTCTATTGACGCCGATTCCAGCAGATCTTTGGGGATCGTCTGCAAACCGGCGGTGTAGAACAAAATGTTAAAGCCGATGACATTCCACACGCTAGCGAGCACGACGCTGATTTGCGCCGCCGGTATCGTGACCAGCCAGGACACTTTCACGCCGAACAGGAGGTCGAGGACTCGGTTGACGATGCCCGATTCCGTTCCCAGCAGCAAGCCGAATATTGAGCCGGCCACAATCGGCGAAATCGCGTAGGGCCAAATCAGCAGCGTACGATAAATGTTAGCGCCTCTAATCGGCTGATTGAGCATGCTGGCGATCAAAAGCGCCAGGCTCATCGCAATAATGATGATGCCAAAAGAAAGGGCGAAACTCAGAAACAGATTGTTGTGATAATCTACGTCCGCCAGCATGCGCGAGAAATTTGAGACGCAAATGAAACGCGTGCGGGGCGCGCCAAACCGCGCCAGGAAGGTCGAAAAGCGCAGCGTGTCAAACATGGGCAAATAGACAAAATAAACCAGCACCAATATCGTGGGCGACAGTACGGCCATGGCATAGACAAAACCAAAGCGCCCGCGGAATGCGCCCGGCGTCGTATCGCCGCGCGGAAGCAGCCGTTGGCCGCGGAAGTAACGCCAAAGCACTACACTGCCGATATTAAGCGTGAGCAGCAGCCCCAGCAGCACCGCGATCCAGCCGATGATGATATCTTCGCTCTTTTGATCGGCCTCAAACATGCAGTAGCCAAGCGGGGCGGTCAGCAGCGTCGCGCCAAGGACTCCGGCGAGCGCGCCCACGCCCAGGCTGATGTTTAAGCCGCCAACTCGCGTCTGCCAGCGCAGGAACGCAAAATAGCCAGCGCCGAGAATCGCGCCGACCAGCGTGACGATAACAGGGTGGACTGAATAGGCGATTTCTTCCATGCGAGCCTTCGCGCTCTATATCATCATCGCGAGGCAGCGCCGGGCGAGCGCTTCAACCCGCCCGGCATCTGTATTCGTGAACCGTCGCTGCCGCCTATTCGTCGGCGAAGAGGAAGTTGTACTCCTCCAGCAACTCGGTCAACTCGGCATTCGTCTCGGCAATCATCGCATCCAGATCGCCGCCGTTCAGCATGTACTCTTCCACCAGACCGTTGTAATAGGGACGGCTCTGCTGGAAGGTGCCATAGGTTGAACCGCGCGTGGCGTTATTGACCGTGGAATTGCCCAGCTGCGTGCTGGCGGTCAAGAAGTTCGGGAAGGCCGCGTACCAATCATCGGCTTCGATATCCACGCGCCCTCCGCTGGGGATGTCCCAAAGCAGGTCATTGCCCGGTTCCAGGTTCTTCAGCAATTCGATGGAACTATTGCGCACCGGCACATATCCAGAGGCGGTATGCCAGCTGGCGCTATTCTCCGTGTTGCTGAAGAAAAGCAGGAAGGCCATCGCCGCGTCTTCGACTTCAGACGCCAATCCATTGCTGACATACATCGTCGCCCCGCCGAGGATATTGCCAACCCACCCGTCCGGCGCGTCCTGATTGTAGGCCATTCCGGTGGTTCCCAAAGCGAAACCGGTGGAGGCGGCGCCTTCACTAACAGCGCGCGCGCCGGCTGAACTGCTCATATGGATGGCGACCTTGCCGGCGATGAAATTCTGAGTCGTCGGCCCCCACTGCTCCTGACCTTCAAAGATGAAATAGTCGTTGGTGTACAGGTCGCGGTAGAACTGAGCAATGGCGCGATACGCATCGGTATCCAGGTTGAACTCGGTAGCGCGAGCGGCGCGGCCGTTTTCATTGTTGACCATGTACTCGTTTTGCTGCGCCGTCCACTGCTCAATGAACCAGGCGGAGAAAGGCCAGGAGGCGCAGGCGGAGATTGTGCCGTCATCCACCAGCGGCTGCAAAGCGGCGCACGCGTCCAGGATGTCCGCCCAGGTGGTGGGAAGCTCCGTAACGCCGGCCTGCGCGAGCACGTCCACGTTGTAGTACATGATCGGCGTCGACGTGTTCCATGCGACAGAAGCCCATACGCCATCCACCGTGTAATAGTTGGAAATCACCGGGATGATGTCATCGAAATTCACCGGATGCCCCAGCACGTCGTCGCGTCCGGCGATGATATCCTCGGCGTACGAGAACCAGCCGGTGTCCACCGCGAATTGAAGCGCGGCGTCAAAGAGCTGGACGATCTCCGGATAGGTCCCGTCTTCGCGGCCCAAGGTATAGTTGTTGACGATCGTGTCGTAATCAGCTACCGAGACCATGTTGACGTGGATGTCGTCGTGAAGCGCGTTGAAGCGCTCCGCCGTGTCAACCGCCCAATCGTAGCGATGGTCGCTGAAAGCCACCCAAGCCTCAAGCTCGATCACATCCTGCGCCAGCGCCGGCGCCAGCGCGCCAAAGGCAACGGTCAGGACGAGCAACGCAAGAGCAAATTTGCTTTTCATCGGTGATTCTCCTAAGGTCGATTTGCAAGGCATTGAACCTAACACTTTCGCGCTGGCTTGTCAAGCGACGATGAATAGGGTGGCTGGGCGCCCGCGGCTGATATTCCGTCAAGCCTCGACGAAGACCACCTCAAAGAGCTTCTTCCACATTTTGCCGGTGATGAAGAAGGTTTCGCTTTCAGGGTTCCAGGCGATGCCATTGAGCACCGCGCCGGGGGCGAGCTCCGCTTTCTCGGCGTCGGTCAATAGCGCCGAGGCGTCGATCACCGCGCTGACATTCCCCGTCCATTTGTCGATGCGGAAGATGTAATCGGTATTCCAGGCGTTGGCGTAAACGTAGTCGCCGACGCATTCCAGCTCGTTGAGCAGCTGCGGCGGGACGAGCTGACCCTGATAGGCGACGGCGGCGCGCACGATCAGATCGAAGGTCTCGGCATCGCGCAGGGAAAGGTAGGCGCTGCCGTCGCTCATGAAGAGGTAACGCCCGTCATAACACAAGCCCCAGCCCTCGCCCGCGTATTCAATCGTCCGGATTTCCGCGAATGTGACGGGGTCGTAGACGACCGCGCGACCGGCTTTCCAGGTCAACTGAATGAGCCTGTCGCCCACCCGTTCCAGCCCCTCGGCGAAGTAGGCGTCGCCTAGCGCAAGCGATTCCAGCGGCTCGCCACTCTCAATATCGACGCGGCGCAGCGTCGATTCGCCATAGAGACCGGTCGACTCGTACAGAAAGCCCTCATGCCAAAGCAGACCCTGGGTGAAGGCGCTGTCGTCGTGCGGATAGACGTTCAGGACTTCCGGCACGAGACGCTCGACCGGCGGGGTCTGCGCCTGCAGCGGCCACGTCATGAGCGTGAAAACGAGCGCAAGAAGGATTCGACGCAAGGGGAGAATGCCTCTGGGAATCGACGCGGACGAATTGACGCTCATCCTATCAAGGAGAGCGCGGGCGGCGCTAGCCCAATATGGCAAAACGGGCTGAAGGCTCGTTTCGAACTGCGGGATGGTCGTGGGCTGGGGGCTCGACGGTCGGCGATAGCGCGCGGATTAGTGAAAACGCACAGAAAACATCGTGCGAAATCCAGTCTATTCGCTATGGAAGTTGTGATAATCGCCCAATACAATGACGCAGCTTGTACGAATGCATGACTCTAGCAAAAGGATGAATGGAAATGGCAAGGTATGTCCCGCCCGCATCGGCATTGGAATCCCCCGCCGCCCTGCTGACTTGGGCAAATGAAAACGACATCGTCGAGATAGACCTGCGCTTCGTCGACATACGCGGCGTGCCCCAGCACTTCAGCATGCCGATTCAATCGGTCGACGAAGGCTCATTTGAAGAGGGCTTCGGCTTCGATGGCTCTAGCATTCAAGGCTTCCAGGCGATCAACGAATCGGACATGATTCTGTTGGCCGACCTGAGCACCGCCTATGTCGATCCCTTCTTCAGCTATAACACGCTGGCCATGTACTGCGACGCGCATGACCCGATCAGCCGCGCCCCCTACATCTTGGATTCGCGCGGCGTCGCCAAACGCGCTGAAGCCTACCTGGAAGGCTCCGACCTGGCGGATGTCGCCTATTTTGGCCCCGAAGCCGAATTCTTCATGTTCGACAACGTTGCCTACAGCACGTCGGAGAACAGCAGCTTCTACCGCGTCGATTCCTTCGAGGGCGATTGGAACAGCGGCAATGACAACCCGGCCCAGGGCCACGTAAACCGCATCAAGATGGGTTATTTCCCGCTGCCGCCCCAGGACAAGACCCAGGACGTGCGCGCCGAGATGGTGCACACCATGGGCGAGCTCGGGCTCGAGGTCGAGGTGCATCACCATGAAGTCGGCGGCGCGGGCCAAGCCGAGATCGACCTCAAGTACAACAGCCTGCTGACCATGGCGGACATGATGGTGACGTACAAGTACGTCGTCAAGAATGTCGCGCTGGCGAATGGCTTCTACGCCACCTTCATGCCCAAGCCGCTCTTCGAGGAAAACGGCTCTGGCATGCACGTGCATCAGTCGCTGTGGAAAGACGGGCAGCCGCTTTTTGGCGGCGACATGTACGCCGGCTTGAGCCAGATGGCGCTCTGGTATATTGGCGGGCTCATCAAGCACGCGCCGGCCACCGCCGCTTTCACCAACCCGATCACCAACAGCTATCGGCGTCTGGTGCCCGGCTACGAAGCGCCGGTCAACCTGGTTTATTCGGCGCGCAACCGCTCGGCTGGCATCCGCATCCCGATGTACAGCGAGAACCCGAAAGCCAAACGCGTCGAGGCGCGCTGGCCCGACCCGGCCGCCAACCCCTATCTGGCGATGCCGGCCCTGCTGATGGCGGGCATTGACGGCATCAAGAATCAGATCGATCCCGGCGCGTCCTCAGAAGCCGACCTGTATGAGGGCGATCACGAGACGCCGGTGATGCCCGGCACCTTGAGCGAGGCGTTGCGCGCGCTGGAAGCGGATCACGACTTCTTGCTCGAGGGCGGCGTCTTCAACGAGGCCTTCCTGTCGAATTACATCGACTACAAGCAGGTCGAGGATCAGGACGCGGTGGCGATGCGCCCGCATCCCTACGAGTTCGAGCTCTACTTCAGCATTTAAGCCAGGTCGAAAACGGCAGGGGCGTTGCGCTGTAAAGTTCGCCACTGCCTGGACGGAGGGCGAGACAAGTCTCGCCCCTACAAACCCGCTGCTTTACGACTAACCGCAGGGGCGTTGCGCTGTAACGCCCGTTTCTGGGTCGGCGCGCCCCTGCGATGTCCTCGATATTGGGCTGGCGCGCAAGTCAGCCTTGTCAAGCGAAACGAGCTTGGCTATACTCTAGCGCGCGATGCGGGCATAGTTCAGCGGTAGAACATTTCCTTGCCAAGGAAAAGGTCACGGGTTCGAATCCCGTTGCCCGCTCTGGCGAACCAATCCGCGTGATTGGTTTTTTGCTGGAAAAGCGGCTTGGGGGCGATTCGCCGCGTAAGAAAGCGCCGCGACGAATCGTCAGACCTGCCGTGAGTCAGTAAAGCAGGGGGCGCCGGGCCTCGGCGTCAAATGAGGAGAGTGCGAGTTGAATAAGGTTGTGGAGTCATCGGAGCTGCGCGAGGACGCGGAACTGGTCATTGAGGTATTGAGCGAGAAAGAGGATATCGTGCTGGATTACTCGGCCGATTCGGTTTCCTGGCTGGAATCCTATATTGACGAGCATCGCGCCAAGCTGGACGCGGGCGACAAGTCCGTGCTGCGCGAGAAGCTGGGCGCCTTCCTGGGCGAATCGATCCGATACAATTTTGGCGGACGCTGGGTCAAGGACGCGGAGGGCAGCTGGATGATCGTATTCGACGAGGATCATCAGGCATCGCCCTTTGATATCGTCGGCGAGCACCTGGATCAGCAGGCGTCGCTGTCGCAGGCATTTGAGCATCTGCCGGATCTGATGGTGCAGCGCCAGAATTAAACTGCCGACAGTAACGAGCGAATACGGAGGGCGTCGCGCGGGCGGCGCCTTTTTTGTTTTCCCCTGTCATGGCGGTCAATTGGGGTTGCGCCTTGGGGCGCCCCGATTCCGCTGAAACCAACGAAGGCGAGACAAGTCTCGCCCCTGTTTTAGTCGCCTGCGTTGTCAACGGGCGTTGCAGCGTAACGCCCCTACAGCTATGTCCATGTAGTACGATCTGTAGGGGCGAGGCGGTGACTCGCCCTTATCCAATGCGGATTCTTTTGCGCGGGCGGCGGCATTGACGCGCGTCTGTTTACAGGCGGCGCTGCGGGCGATTCGCTAGCTGTAATTGTAGGCGTTGGCGGCGTAATCGCGGGCGCTGCCGGCCACCACGGCCAAGGCGATGCCGCGGGCGGCCGCGCGTTCTTTGGCGGCGGCCACTTCCTTATGGAGCCGCTGCAGCTCGCGATTGTCCTGATCGTATGCCAAGCCATCGTCAATCAGCAATTCGGCGATCGATGACAGGAAGAGGTTGCGCATCATCAGGCTGACGAGATCGGCGATGACGCCGACGATGTCGTCGCGGTTTTGGGCTTCATAGGCGACGTGCAGGGCCTGGCGCAGGCGCGTCAAGGCTTCGGGAAGTTTGTCGGCTTTGATGAGGATCTGCCCCAGATGACGGAGCTGCCGCCCCTCCAGCTCGCGGTCGTCGACCTCGCGGGCGATGTAGAGCGCCGACGTGTGGAAGTTGACGGCTTCGCTCCAGCGCTGCAGCTTTACGTTGACCTCGCCCAAGCCACGCAGCGCCTGCCCTTCCATATCGCGCTTCTCCTGCTGCTTGAAGCGGTCGTTGGCGTCTTCCAGCATTTCAATCGCCCGGCGCGTTTCATCGGCATCCAGAAAAGCCAGGCCGAGCTTGTACAGAATCAGCGCTTCGTTCTGCATATCATCGCGGTGGCGGGCGGCGCCGAGGGCGCGCTCGTAGGCTTCCACGGCGATCGACGCTTCGCCCAGAGCCTTGTGCGCGTCGCCGCGGGTGATCTGCAAGAACATCTCGGCTTCGTAGTCGTCGAGCTCGTGAGCCAAGCTCAAGCCGCGCTGGACGTGGGCCAGGGCGGAGACGGCCGAATCGCTGCGGACGAGCAGACCGGCGATCATGTCCAGGCTCTCGAGCGCGCCGCGGCTGTCTTCGGCTTGCTCGTGAATGGCCAGAATCTCGTTGTACGTGGCGACCGCCTCTTCTTCGCGTTTCTGGTCGATCTGCACCTTGCCGACCGCTTCCAGGATTTGCAGGACGCGCGGCCTATCTTCGTGCTGCCGGGCGAAGGACAGCGCGGTGCGCAGCTTGACCTGCTCCAGGGCGGCGGGCGCGCTCTGGCTGCCGACCAGCAGGCCCGCCAGCATGTCCAGCGTCTCCAGCACGCCGTCTTTGTCTGCGCTGTTTTCATAGATTTCGAGGACGTCGCCATAGGTGGCGATGGCATCTTGCTCGCGGCTCTGGCTGATCTGCATGCGGGCGATGGCCTTGAGGATCTGCAGCTGGCGCGCGGTCTCGCTATTCTGGCTGGCGACGTTGAGGGCGGTGCGAAGCTGGTCGATATTGACCGATTCCAGGTCTTTGTCGTCAATGCGCATAAAGGTGGAATCGTCGGCCGCGACCGGCGCCGGCGCCGGGGCGTCCTCAACCTCGGCCGGGGCGTCCAGGCCTTCAACGTCATCGACCAGCGGCGGCTCGTCGTCATCGTCATCAAGCAGAGTCAAGTCGTCCTTGGCGGGCGCGGTCTCGGTTTCGGGCGCAGGCGTCAATTCCGGCGGCTCTTCAAATTCAAGCGTCTCGCCATCGTGGATAGCGCGCAGGCAAGCCAGCTCGTAACCGTAACCAAGGTCTTTGAGCTGGCTTTCGAGCGGGACGAGCGCCTCGGCGATATCGCCCGCAAGCTCGGCATCGTCGTCTTGCGCCGCCCACTCGGCAGTGGCCAGCAGGTTGTCCATTTCGACAATGAGGCGCGTCATCGCCTCATCGGTCTTGCCATGCACGTCCAGGTAATCGCGCGTGGCGTCGATAATATCGGCGCGCAAGGCGTCGAAGCGATCGCGTTCCTGCGCCCAGTCGATGAGGAAGACATGCGTCTGCGGGTGCAGGCGGTAATACGATTCGCCCAGCCGCTGAAAGCGCTCCACCAGGAAGAGGCGGGAAAGAATCGTCATCGACATATCGATCGACTCGGCGGCGACGCCGCTAAGCAAGTTCAGAAAAGCGACTGAGGCTTCGCCGCGGAGGGTGGCGCCGAGGAATAGCAGCAGCTCGCGCAGGCGGTCGTTAAGGCCATCGAAGCCGATGCTCAGCGCCGCCCTTGTTGGCTGGTCGCCGTTCTTCGACAGCGCTTCGGCCAGGCTGTCGCTGAAATCGGCCGCCGATTGCCGCGCGATGATCATGCTGCGGGCGGTCAGCGCCAAAGGGAAGGCGCCGTGCTTCAGCTGCGCCGCGATGACCTGGATGGCGACATCGTCTTTGTCGTCTTTGACGCCGGCTTTCTGCTTGAAGAGGCGGACGGCGTCGCTTTCGGCCAGGCTGCCGATCGGCTGGTTGCGCCAGTCGCCTTCGGGCCGGGGCGCCGTGCTGGTGACGACCAGGGGCGTATCGGCCGCGCAGCGCCTGACGAACGCCTCCAGCGCCGTTGATTCGATCTCGCCATCCAAAACCAGGAGAGGCGTCGCCTTGTTCAAAAGCGCGCTCAGGGCGGCCGCGCGCGTCAGCGGATTCTCGTCGTTGCAGATCTCGTATTCACCGTAAGCGCGGGCGACGCGGACCATCAGCTCGACCAGGGGCGGATTATCGACAGTCAGCCACAGCACGGGTTGGTCGTGCTGCTGGAGGTAGACGTTGGCGATGGTCGCGGCGACGGTGGTTTTGCCGCTGCCGGCGGCGCCATGCAAGACCAGTTTCTGGTTCTGGCGCAGGCGCAGCAGGAGCGCGCGCAGCAGTTCGTCGCGGCCGACGGGACGCCCGAGACGACGCAGCGGCAGCGCCGTCGCCGAAGTTACAGCCGCTTCCAGGGGTAGTAAATCCGCCATAAGTCCCCCGCGAGTGCGGAAATCCGCCAAGTGGGCTCAATCAAGAAACAGTATATAGGGACATTCAGAAACGGACACGCGTATACGGGGCTGGTTTTGGCGTCTGGCTCGGGCGGAAGCTGCCGCTTGAAAGGGCTATGGGTCGGGATTATAATTCGGGGCTGTTTGGGCGCGTGGCGCAATGGCAGCGCAGTTGACTTTTAATCAATTGGTTGCAGGTTCGAATCCTGCCGCGCTCACAGGCCATCTATGCCCGCACACCAAAGCTGGCAATCACTTTTTTCGGCTGCGGACTGTTAAACGAATCATCTCTACATTCGTTAATCCTCGTAACGCCTGTACGGGCGAGCCGGTGGCTCGCCCCTTTTTCTGCAACAATCGTCAGTCACGGTAGAATCTGTCGTCACTCCAGCGTGCCGGATTCTCAAGAATATAGTTGCGAATGCGCTCAAGCGACCTTTCATTGCGAACAATGTGGTCATAATAGTTGCGCTTCCATATCGGCATTTGTCGCGGACTGGCAAGGATTCGACTTCGCTTGGTCACAATTGACTTGAACTGGGCGATGATAGATCCGAGCGAATTCGATTGCATGCTCGCGGAACGCGCCAGAGTTTGCTCCGACTGATTATGGGTAATGAACAGTAAACCATGCAAGTGGTTCGGCATTACAACATACAGATCAATCTCAACATAGTGCCGCACCGCGGCCGTCCTCTGCCATTCGTCCTCGACAAGCCTCCCAAGTGAATTTAACTGGACGCTTCCGTTCACGATTCGACCAAAGAGGCGCCTGAACCGGTATGCGCAGATCGTGACAAAATAGACACCGCTTTGAGTGTAATCATACTGGTGTAGTCGCATTGAACGACGATTGCCCATTGCGGTTTTCCATCGGCTTTTGCGTTCAGTTGAGGGCGAGCCACCGGCTCGCCCGTACAGCGCGTCTACTATCTGTTTGACCCTGCCAACCACAGTTGAATTTCTCAGCCCGGCGTCCAGGCTCTCGGCGCGATGCCGTCCACAGCCGTCTTCACGTCAATCACAACCGGCCGATCCGCCGCGAACGCCCGCTCCAAGGCGCCCGCGATCTCGTCCGGCTCGGTCACCGTCAAGCCCAGGCAGCCGAAGGACTCGGCGATCGCAGCGAAGTCGGCATCCTCAAAGAGCCAGAGCTCGTCCGAGCCCTTGGTCGTCCCGCCATAAATCGCCTCCACGCCATCGCGCTCTTGATTCAACGAGTGGTTGTTATTGACGATTGCGACCGTATTGATGCCGCAGCGAACCGCCGTCTCCAGCTCGGCGATGTGATACCAGATGCCGCCATCGCCGGTGAAGCAGAGCACAGGCCGCCCTGGGGCCGCGCATTTGGCGCCCATAGCGGCCGGCAGGCCCCAGCCAAGCGAGCCCGAGCAGCGGATATACGATTGCCCGGCATGACGCAGATCGAGCATCGTCCCCGTCCAGACGCCGGAATGCCCGGTATCGGACACGAGGATGGCATCGGCGGGCAGGTTCTCGCTGAGCTCCTTGCAGAGCCGCTCGGGGCGCATGGGCAGGCTGTCCGAGCTGTAATGGACGTCGACATCGCGCCACCAGCCGGCCACGCGTTCCTGGACCCAAGCCAGCCAGGTCTCGCGCGGCGGAGCGGCCTCGGCGCTGGCCAGCATCTGACGCAAGGTAGCGCGGACATCGCCCTGCAAGCCAACGGAAATCGCGTAGTTGCGGCCGATCTCTTCGGGATTGATATCGAGCTGAATGACCTGCTTGCCCGGCGGCGGGATGGTGTAGTTATTCGTGAGCTGGCCGCCGGTGTGGCTGCCGATGTAGAAGAGCAGATCGGCTTCGCAGACGATTTGGTTGGAGCAGGCGCGCGAGTAGGAGCCGGGCACGCCGACCGCCAGCGGATGATCGGGCGGGAACATGGCTTTGGCGTTGAGGGCGGTGGCCACGGGAATTGAGAGTTTCTCCGCCAGGGCGATGAGCTCGGCGCGGGCATCCGACGCGGTGACGCCGCCGCCAGCCACGATGACCGGGCGCTCCGCCCGCCCCAGCAGCGCCAGCGCGTCATTGATTGATGTTTGGTCGGCGCAGGGGCGAAAGGGGGGCAGCGCGGCGAACTGCTCTTCGATGACGACTTCGAGCTCGGCTTCGACATTGACGACGCCAGCGCCATCGATGCCTTGCAGATCGATATGCGTTGGGCGGGGAGTGCCGCTGGTGGCGCTGCGGAAAGCCTGCCGCAGGTGATGCGAGAGCTCCTCGGGCCTGGCGACATAGGCGCTGTAATCGGTGACGGCTGAAAATGGCGCCATGTGATCGACCTCTTGATAGGCGTGGCGCAGCTGATGCCCCTGCCACTCGCGCCCGGTGATGGCGACCACCGGCGAGCAGGAGAGCCAGGCGTCTTGCAGGCCCGCGGCCAGGTTGACCGCGCCTACCGACTGCGCCATGCAGAGCCCGGGCGCGCCTTTGACGCGGGCGTAGGCGTCGGCCATATAGGCGGCCGCTTTCTCGCCGTGGGTCTGCACCCGTTTGATGCCCAGCGTTTCCATTTCCATCAGGGCGCGCGGCGCGATGTAAGGCATGAAGAAGACGTGCGTAAGGCCGTAGCCGTGGACCGTTTCCGCCAATAACTTGCCGCCGGTCATCTTGGGCATGTTTTCGCTCCGATTCCGTCGAATGATGGCGTTGAGAATAACGCCGAATCGCCGCCCGCGCCATTACGCGCAGGCAACCACTGGCAGTGAATCCTTTTCGCCTGAAACAGCGAAAGCTACACCACCGACTTCACCTAGTCAAATTGAGTGCGCCGAGAATCGAATGCGGCATTTGCCGTCCCTTTTGTATCCTTCGCGCCTTGAAGGTCAGGGGCCACGCGACCGGTGGCGAACCTCAAATTGGCTCATCTGCATTTCAGCCCAAATTCGATACACCGCACAATCGCTACCGTTTTGGCAAGCGCGCCACCCGCATGGTATCATTCAGGCTCGAGTGATTGTTTCGAACCTGGTCCGCTTGGCGCGAATCCGCCCGTCTTTGACAAGAGCAATTGACAGGTCTGCGAACGCCGGGTACACTCAGGGCGCAGGTTAATCGGTTTAGCAAGTTCCCTGCGGCTGTTTGTGAACGGCAAGGGACTAACGTCAGAGCCGGGCGGATAAAGGAGGCGCGGTGGAGAGAAGCGGCAAGTCCGGTCAAGAATTCGACAGGTCTATTTTGAGGAGATTGACATGACAGAGAGAAACGAGAAACAGTTGAGCCGGCGCGATATGCTGAAGATGCTGGGCGGCAGCGCGGCTGGCGCGAGCCTGGCGAAGATCGCCGGGCTGGGCGGGGCCGCGGCCACGCTGCTGCAGGGCATCCCGGCCGGCGCGCAGAGCAAGGTCGAAATCTGGACCGGCTTCGGCCAGGGCCGGATGGCGGACGCCATGCAGGGCGCGATCGACAATTTCGCGGTCGAGAATCCCGAATATGCCCCCGAGCACATCATCGTGCCCTGGGGCGAAATCCATGATCGCGTGATCGCCGCCACTTCGGCCGGGTCGCCGCCCGACGCCTATCGCGGCTGGGCCTGGATTGTTGGCGACGCCGCCATCGGCGCGCTGACGAATTTGCAGCCTTACGTCGACGCCGCGAACGTCGACTTGATGGACTTTTGGCCCGCGACGCTCAATCAGATGAAATATCAGGGCGATGTGCACGCCATGAGCATTTCGACCATCGTGAACTTCATGTATTACAACAAGGATCGCATGCGCGAGGGCGGCTTGGACCCCGACAGCCCGCCGACGACGATCGCCGAATTGGACGCGATGGGCGCGGAACTCAATGATATCGCCGACGATGGCGAAATCCTGCGTCTTGGCTTTTCGCCGACATTGCCGGGCAAGCAAGTCTGGGAGTGGGGCGCGGCTTTTGGCAGCCAGTATTGGGACGAAGCCGAAGGCAATATCGCGCTGGATGAAGACGCCTGGGTCGAGCTGCTGAACTGGTACAAGGGTTATGGCGACAAGTTTGGGGTCGAGAACCTGGCCGGCTACGCCTCGACTTATGGCGGCAACGGCTTTGGGCGCAACTCGCCGCAAGGCATCTATTACACCGGTTTGATCAGCTTCTGGGTGATTGGCAGCTGGCTCTTCAACGACATGGGCGAATATGGACCGGATGTCGATTTCGGCGTCATCCCGATCCCGACCCTGGAGGGCGCCGAGGATGCCACGCCGGGCACGTCCATCGGCAATATGTACTTCGTGCCAGCCAATTGCGCCAACCCCGATGGCGGCTTCGACTTCGCCAATTATATGAGCTCGTCGCCATATGTGGCGGTCAACAAGGCGCTGCCGGATAGCGTGATGCCTTCGCGCCCGTCGCTGGCGAGTTTGCCGGAAGTCGCCGAAGAAGGCGCCTGGACGGTCCTGGCGCGCGACGAGATCCTGCCCAACACGCTGGAGCGCCCGAGCTTCCCGGGCAATGGTTTCCTGGGCCGCGCCTTGAATGAGGCGGTCGACAACGTCATGTTCAACGATGCCGACCCGGCGGATGTGATCGCCGACGCGGTCTCGCGTTCACGCCGCGAAGTGGAGCGGCTGCGGGGCTAGTCCAATTTGGGTAGATCTGTAGGGGCTTGCCTTGGCAAGCCCACATGAACCAACGATCTGTAGGGGCGATTCGCCGAAACGCCCGTTATAACGATAGGATGCGTCTGCGGGCGACCCAATGGCTCGCGCCTGCGGACGACCGAGAATCCAGGGTAACCCATGTTCAAGCTGAAACGGGACCCGGCCAGCCAACCCAACAGCTGGCGCACGGACAATCTGCCCGCCTGGGGCTTGTTCTTCGTGGCGCCCTGGATCATCGGCTTCATCGCCTTCACCGTCTATCCCTTTTTCGCCTCGCTCTATTACAGCTTCACCAACTTCAACATCATCAATCTCACGCCGCGCTGGGTGGGCTTGGATAATTATGTCGAGCTTTTCACGTCGGATCCGCTCTTCTGGACGTCGATCAGCAACTCGATCCGCTACGCCGCTTTGCTGCTCGTTTTTGCCACCATCTTCGACATCTTCATCGCCTATCTGCTGAGCCAGAACGTCAAGTTCCTGTCGATCTATCGCACGATTTTCTTCTTCCCGGTGCTGGTGCCGGTGGTGGCGGCCAGCCTGACCTGGATCTGGATTCTGAATCCGCGCTTCGGCTTGATGAACGGCTTGCTTGAACTCATTGGCATCAAGGGGCCGAATTGGCTGGCGTCGCCAAACACGGCAATGTACTCGCTTATTTTCATCGGCGTCTGGGGCAGCGGACGTCAGGTCATCGTCTATCTCTCCGGTTTCAACGATATTCCGCGCCAACTATATGAAGCGGCTGACATCGACGGCGCATCGGGCCTTCAGAAGTTCTGGCGGATCACGCTGCCGCTGCTTTCGCCGCAGATTTTCTTTAATGTCGTGACGCTCATCATCTTTTCGCTGCAGTCCTTCTCCGAGGTCTACATCATGACGCAGGGCGGGCCCGCGAATTCGACCCTGCTCTACGCCGTTAATCTGTACAACCGCGCCTTCGAGGATTACGCCATGGGCTACGCCTCGGCTTTGGCCTGGATCATGTTCCTCCTCATCCTGGGTTTGACCTTGATCATCTTCAAGTTCTTGAGCGGGAAAGTCATTTATGAGCGCTAGGAGGGTTGCTTAACATGGCGGTCTTGCAGCCGGCCGCGCCTGGTCGCCGTCCAATGAGCGACGAGGAGCGCAATTACCTGCTGATGCAGCGGGCGAGATCGGTCATCAAGCATGCCGTTCTGACCGTTTTCGGCATCGCTTTTATGCTGCCCTTCGTCTGGATGATCAGCTCGTCGGTCAAGCCGAACATCGACATCTTCGAGATTCCGGTGCGCTTGATTCCCAAGGCGCTGCGCCTCGAGAATTACATCGACGCCACCAACGCCATCCCCTTCTGGCAATACTTGTGGAATTCGACCTATTACACGATATTCGCCACCATCGGCGCGGTGCTCTCCAACACCTTCATCGCTTACGGCTTCGCGCGGGTGCGCTGGCGCGGGCGCAATGTGCTCTTCATCATCGTCATCGCCACCATGATGCTGCCCTTCCAGGTGCGCATGATCCCGCTATACATATTGTTCGCGCGGATCGGCTGGCTCAACAGCTTCCTGCCCTTGATCGTGCCGAATTTCTTCGGCAACGCTTTCTACATATTCCTGATGCGGCAATTCATGATGACGCTGCCGAAGGAGCTGGACGACGCCGCCCGCATCGACGGCGCCAGCGAATGGGGCATCTTCTGGCGGGTCGCCGTGCCGCTGTCCAAGCCGGCGATTCTGACCGTCGCCATTTTCGAGATCATCCACACCTGGCACGATTTCATCGGTCCGCTGGTTTATCTGCGGCATCCGACCAAGTACACGCTGTCGATCGGCTTGCGGCTCTACTTCACGCAATATGGCGCGGAATGGGGCTTGCTGATGGCGGCGGCCGCCATGTTCACGATACCGATGGTGATCTTCTTCTTCTTCGCCCAGCGCGCCTTTATCGAAGGCATCACCCTGACCGGGCTCAAGGGCTAAGGGCATGACGCGCGTCCTGTCGCAGCCAGAAACGCGAGCGGCGCTGAAAGCCGGCATCGACGCCTTGGCGGGCGCGGTCATCCCCACGCTGGGACCGCTGACCGGCGCGGTCGCCCTGGACGACAGGACCCGCCCCGGCTCGCCCGAGCTGCTGGACGACGGCGGCACGATCGCGCGGCGGATTCTGCAGCTGGACGATCGCGATGCCGATGTCGGCGCGATGCTGCTGCGCGAGACGCTCTGGCGGCAGCGGGAGCGATACGGAGATGGCGCGGCGACGGTGGCGGCGCTTTATCAGACCGTGTATGCCGACGGGCATCGCTTCATCCAGGCCGGCGGCGACCCCATGCGGCTGCGTCGGGCGCTGGAAGCCGGCTTGACGGTCATGCTCGAGGACTTGCGAAGCCAGACGACAAGCCTCGAAACGCCGGCCGACATGAGGCGGCTCGCCAGCTCGGTCAGTGGCGACGAGCAAATCGCGGCGGCGCTGGCGGATGTCTTTGATGTCTTGGGCGCGCATGGCGCCATCGAGGTGCGCGAAGGCGGGCGCGACCTGGCGCATGAATTTTTCCTGGGCGCGCATTGGGCGAGCAAAGTCCCGTCCACCCTCGTCTTTGAAGGCATCGGCGCCGAGCGGCTTGAGCTGAAGAACAGCGCCTGGCTGATCAGCGACTTCGAGCTGGACGATTTGAGCGCGCTGGTATCGCTCGTAACCGAGGTCTATCGAGCCGGCTTCGAGTCGCTCGTCATCCTGGCCAGGTCTTTTTCCGAGCGGATCCTGGCGGCGCAGGGCGCAAACAGCCGCATGGAAGACTTCGCGCTCGTTTACCTCGAGCCGACCGGGCTAGTCGACGATCAAGAGGCGGCGCTGCTGGATTTGGCGCTGCTCACTGGCGGGCAGGTCATGCGGACGATCACCGGGCACAGCCTGGAGGCGGCGACGCGTGTCATGCTGGGCGAAAGCGAGTTGGCGTGGCTCGATCGCGATCGCTTCGGCATCATCGCGGGCGGCGGCAGGAAAGAAATTGCAGAGCGAGAGATAGCCGCATTGGAAGCGCGTTACGCGCATTCGGATGATGATCGCGCGCGCGAGGTGACGCGGACGCGAATCGGGCGGCTGCGCGGCGGCTCGGCGGTGGTTTACGCGGGCGGCAGCAGCGAGAGCGAGATGCGTTATCAAACGGAACTGATCACGCGGACGATCGCGGCGATGCGCTCCGCCCTGCTGGAAGGCGCGCTGCCCGGCGGCGGCACGGCTTTGCTGCGCTGCGCCAAGCGGCTGCGAGAACGGGCTGAATCGAGCCTTGACCTCCACCAGAAGGCGGCTTGGCGTATCCTCTCGCGGGCGGCGGAAGCCCCCGGCCGGGCGCTGCTGGCCAACGCCGGGCACGAGGCGCCGGGCATCGTCGTCGAGGCGCTGGCATCCGCCCCCAATGGCGCCGGTTATGACCTGCGCGCGGGCAGAATCGTCGATATGCATGACGAGGGCGTGATCGATTCGGCCGCGGCGCTGCTGGCGGCGGTTCGCAACGGCATCGGCGGGGCGGCGCTGGCGCTGACGGTGGATCGAATCGTGCATCGCGTCAATCCACCGCTGGCGATCGAGCCGGGCGGCTTGCCCTCGTCGGCGCCCGATACTGGCAACATCGAACTGAAATGAGGCAGTTCAAAGCTCAAATTATGGGGACGAGCCATTGGGTCGCCCGCCGACGCGCAATCTGTAGGGGCGAGGCAGTGACTCGCCCGCCGACGCGCAAATTGTAGACACACGCGCCGCAATGCGACCGCCCACGCAAAACACATTGCGGACCGCTGGGTTTCGCTCCCCTTCCCTAGCTTGCTGGGGCAAGGGGCCGCGCCGCGTAGACACTGGCGGTCGGGGATGGGGTGAAATCTGCCCGCAATGTAAACAGGGGCGAGGCATTGGGTCGCCCGCCGACGCGCAATCTGTAGGGGCGAGCCATTGGGTCGCCCGCCGACGCGCAATCTGTAGGGGCGAGGCGGTGACTCGCCCGCCGACGCGCAATCTGTAGGGGCGAGCCATTGGGTCGCCCGCAGGCGAACAAAACAGGAGTGTTGAAAAAATGGGTTGGCAACCAACGGCTGAACAGAAGCGAAATTATGAAGAGCGCGGCTACTTTGTCGTCGAGAACGTCGTGCCGCGGCAGACGGCGGCCGAGATGCTGGGCGTGATCAAGAACGCGATCATGATGCCGGAGACGGGCGACATCATGACCGATGCCGACCCGATGGACCCCATGAACGACGACACGGCCGAGGCGCGCGCCGTGCGCTTCCGCAAGCTCAGCAAGTTCAACCAGCGCAATCCGCTGATCTGGCACAACGCGCATTGCGGCAAGCCGGTGCTCGAGATCGCGCAGTACTTCCTCGGCGACGACATTTTGCTGAAATACGACAGCTGCTTCCTCAAACCAGCGCGATCGGGCAGCGCCACGCCCTGGCATCAGGACAACGGCTTGTGGCGCGATGGCGATATCGAGCCCTTCAACTTCTGGATGGCGCTCGACCCGGCCACGATCGAAAATGGCTGCCTGCAGATGATCCCCGGCAGCTACAAGACCGAAATTGTGCCGCATGTGCTCTATGAAGACAGCATCCACGGCGAACTGCCGCGGGAGCGCGTCGAGGAGATGATCGACACTTACGGCATCGAACATATCGAGCTGGGACCCGGCAGCGTGGTCGTCTGGCATAGCAGCGCCTGGCATTACAGCCCGCCCAATACCAGCGCGCAGGGGCGCATCGCCATCGCGGGTGTGATGAGCAGCCCCGATATCGTCGAGAACGGGCGCAGCGGCAACCCCAACTACAAGTGGCTCATGAAGAATGGCGAGGTCTGCACAGGCTTCCCGGCCGAAGGCTACACGATGCAGCGCCAGACCTTTTACCAGGCGGAGCCCTGGAAGAAACTCAGCTAGCTGGCCATTTGACTGGCGCCGCGCTGGACTCGCGCACGATCAGCTTCGACGGCATGATGATGCTTTTGACGGGGAGGTCCGGCTGCGAGATTCGGCGGAGCATCAGCTGAGCGGCGTTTTCGCCCAAACCGCGCGGATCTGCCGAGACGGTCGTCAAGCCCGGATGCCAGAGCGTGGCTTCGGGCACGTCGTCGAACCCGATGACGGCGAAATCCACGCCCGCTTCCAGCCGAGCGGCGCGCAAGCCCAGCATCACGCCAAAGGCAATCACATCGCTGTAGCAGTAGGCGGCTGATGGCGGCTCTTGCAGGCGCAGGAGTTGATGGATGGCGTCGTATCCGCCCTGTCGCGTCACCGGGCTGTCGATGCAAAGCGTCGGATCGAAGCCGATTCCCTGCCGCCGCAAGCTCTCGCGATAGCTGCGCAGCCGCCGCTGCCGGGTGGCTTGCTCTGCGAAACCGCCGACAAAGGCGATGCGCCGATGCCCGAGCTGAAAGAGATGATCGAGCGCGCGCGCCGTGCCCTTGTCGTCATCCATGCCCACGCAATCAGCCGCCAAGCCCGCGTAATAGGGGTGCAGGAGGACCAGCGGGCGGTGGGCCAGCAGCTTCCGCAGCAGGTCGGGCTCGGTGCGCGACGCCGGCGACAGGATCAAGCCGTCGACATCACGCTCCATCATCGTCTGAACCATGCGCGCCTGTTTGTCCAAGTCGTCGTCGCTGGTTGCCAGGACGAGGCTGTAGCTGTGTTCGGCCAACCGCGACTCGGCGCCGGAGGTCAGCTCGGCGTTGAAGGGATTGGAGAGGTCGCGGATGATCAAGCCGATGGTGTAGGAGCGCTGGGTGCGCAGGCTGGCGGCGCGCTGATTGTAGACGTAACCCAGCGCTTCGACCGCCTCCAGGACGCGCAGGCGGGTCGGCTGGGAGATGCGGGGGCTCTTGCTAAGCGCCAGAGAGGCGGTCGCCTTCGAGACGTTTGCGGCGTCGGCGACGTGCTGCAAGGTGACTTTCTGGCGTCGGGCCTGGCGCGGCGCCGTCATATCAGCTTCAAGAGCTTGGCGGCCGATTCCAGGAAGAAGTAGTCGCCAAACATGGTACTCTCATCGACGCCCAAGCCAAGGCGCTCGTGATAGGCGGCTTGCTTCAGTATTCCCTCCCAGTCGCCATCATCGCTGGCGAGGAATTCGGGTTGGCTGAGGCTCTGCATAATGCGGGCCGCGTAATCGCGATAGAGGCGCGCGCGCAAGGGATCGCCGACCAGCGCCGCCAGATCCTGCAAGCCGCTGGACGTAATGGCGGCCGCGGCGGCTTCGTAGGGACGGGCCGGGTCGGGCTCGAGCCAGTCGTTCGGGCAGAGGCCCTGCGCCGGCGTGTTCAGGATGTAGTAATCGGCGCAGTGGCCGGCGGTCTGCAAGAAGCGCGGATCCCCCGTGAAAGAAAAAGCCGTGCCAAAGCCGTAGATCGCCCACGCCAGACCACGCGCCCAGGACGAATCGTGCCGCCAGCCCTGATGCGTGCTCTCGCGCAGGAAGGCGCCCGTCTCCAGATCGAAAATGCCTTCGTGCGCGACGCTGCCATCGCCGCGGACGAGGTGACGCCGGCTGGTGAGGCAGTGCTGCAGCGCGATGTCATGCAGGGCGTCGTCGCCGGTCTCGCCCGCCGCGTAAAACATGATGCCGATATTCATCATGATGTCGATGAAGGCGCTTTCGGGCGCGACGAATGACGAGAGGTAGCCGCCTTTTTTCATGAAGCGCCGCCCCATCGTCTGCCCGGCCTGGATGACGACCTGGCGCTGGCGCTCGCCGCCGTCCAAATCGTGCCAGCGCTTCCAGCTGTGCCAGAAGAGAAAGCCGAGGTCGTGCGTCTCGCGGTCGTCTTTGCGCGCTTCGATCAACTCGCAATAGCGTTCGGCCGCCCCGCGCCAAAAGTCGTCTTCTGTATAGAGATAAAGCAGCCAAAGCTGCCCGGGCAGGAAGCCTTGACACCAGTTCGTCCAGGCGGCGCCATCGTGTTTCCATTTTCCGCCGCGGGTGTATTGCGGCAGGTAATCGGGGTGAGCGCTGACGAGACGGCGGAGCTTGTCTTCGGCGGTGGCGAAGATCCGCTGGCAATTTTCGATGATTGGCTGATCCAGCGACACAATGCCTCCATGATGAACCGATTCACCTTCAGGCCGACACATGGTAGCACAAGTCGCTCCGCTTCGTCACTGTCGCGGCAGTGAGGAGCGGCTCGCCAAGGCGCGGGATTTGTAGGGGCGACATACCTTGCCGCCCTCCGACGCAAAGGAATCCACCTCTTGCTGCGCCGGATAGAATGTTGCCGGCGATTCACAGAATCGCCCCTACAGCCAATTGCCAACAGGCGGAATTTGTAGGGGCGACAACCCATGTCGCCCGCAACAGAGGCCCCCGAGAAAATTGGAATCGCCGCGCGAATCCACTATACTTGGCGCAATTTCGCAGTTCGGGAAAGGGACGCGATGATGGCGAGCAAGCTGATTTCGCTGGACGCGGTCGGGCGGCTGATTCCCGATGGCGCGGTCGTCACCGTCAGTTCGTCCAGCGGGGTCGCCTGCCCTGACGCGACGCTGCGCGCCATTGGCGATCATTTTCGCGAGACGGGGTCGCCACGCGGCTTGACCGCCATCCACCCCATTGCGGCGGGCGACATGTACGGCATCGACGGCGTCAACCACCTGGCGCAGGGCGGATTGCTCAAACGCGTGATCGTCGGCTCGCTGCCCAGCGGGACCTCGTCCATGGAATCGCCGCCGATCTGGCGCATGATCGTCAATGACGAAATCGAAGCCTACAACTTGCCCAGCGGCGTCATTTATCACATGCATCGCGAAGCCGCGGCCGGGCGCCCGGGCCTTTTGACCAAGGTCGGCTGGGACACGGTGGTCGACCCCGCGCATCGGGGCGGCAAGATGAACGCGCGCAGCTGCCAGGATATCGTGCGGCGAGTCCATTTTGACGGCGACGACTGGCTCTATTACAAGGCGATCCCGATTGACGTGGCGCTCATCCGCGCGACCACCGCCGATGAGCGGGGCAACCTGAGCATGGAGCACGAAGGCGCCTATCTGGGCGCGCTCGATCAAGCGCTGGCGGCGCATAACAACGGCGGCATCGTCATCGCCCAGGTCAAACGCATGGCGCGGGCGGGCGGTTTGTCGGCGCAGTCGATCCGCGTGCCCGGCACATTGGTCGACTATGTCACGCTTGATCCCGAGCAGCTGCAAGCCTCGCAGACCGCATACGATCCGGCGATCAGCGGCGATGTCGCTTCGCCCTTGAGCGCCTTCGCGCCGGTGGAATGGGGCATCGGCAAGGTGATTGCCCGGCGCGCGGCCATGACCCTGCGTCAAGGCGAGACGGTGAATCTGGGCTTCGGCATCTCGGCGCTTGTGCCTTATGTCTTCCTGGAAGAGGGCTTACACGGCGAGACGACCTGGGTGATCGAGCAGGGCGCGGTCGGCGGTTTGCCCTTGCGCGATTTCGCCTTTGGCTGCGCTTTCAACCCGGAAGCGATCTTGCCATCGCCCGATCAATTTACGTTCTTTCAGGGCGGCGGCTTCGACCGTTCGCTCCTGTCCTTCATCGAGGTGAGCGGGGCGGGCAGCGTCAACGTCTCGCGTCTGAGCGCCTTCCCGCATGTCACATCGGGCATCGGCGGCTTCATCGACATCACGACGGGCGCGAAGAACATCGTCTTCAGCGGCAATTTCACGGCTGGCGGGCTGCAAGCCGATATCAAAGACGGGCGGCTGCGCATCCTGCGGGAAGGGCGCTTCAAGAAGTTCGTGCCGCAGATCGAGGCGCAGACCTTCAGCGGCGACATGGCGCTGGAACGCGGACAGACGGTCATGTTCATCACGGAGCGCTGCGTCATGGCGCTGGACGAGCAGGGCTTGGTCGTGACCGAGATCGCGCCGGGCGCGCGGCTGCAAGAGGACATTTTGGATCAGGCGGCGATACCCTTGCGCGTCCGCCCCGACCTGCGCGACATGCCGGCGGCGATCTTCCAGCCGGAAGTGATGGGCTTGAAGCTGGCGGCAAATTCAAAAGCGTAAGCAGAAACCAGTTTGAGACCGACGGCGCGATCGCAAGGCCGGCAAACCCCAACCCCGGCCGCCAAGGTCTGCGCGGCGCGGCCCCGTTCCTTACGGAATCTGTAGGGGCGTTACGCCGCAACGCCCGATTCTGAGTCGGCTCAGGGCGAGTCGCCGCCTCGCCCCTGTTTACATTGCGGGAAGATTTCACCCCATCCCCCGGCCCCTTGCCCCAGCGAGCTAGGGAAGGGGAGTTACGACGCTGCGAAGTGCAAGGTGTTATGCGCGTGCGGTCGCATTGCGGCGCGTGTGTCTACAGATTGCATTTGAACCGGGCGAACGTCCAAGCCTGCCGCATTCCATTCTTATGCGGGCGAGAATGTGGCGGTCGGGGAATACGCAGCCTCGCCCCTAGAACAGCTTGGCGGCGCTGATACAATGGGTGGCGGGCGACGACAGCGAAAGGAACGCGGCATGAGCGACTTGGCGGACATCGGTTTGATCGGCTTGGCGGTGATGGGGCAAAACCTCGCCCTCAACATCAACGATCACGGCTATCGCGTCGCCGTTTTCAACCGCACGACCGCGAAGATCACCCGCTTCCTGGAGAACGAAGCCAAAGGCAGCGACATCATCGGCGCCTACACGCCGGCGGAATTTGTCGCCGCCATCAAACGTCCGCGCAAGATCATCCTCATGATTCAAGCCGGCGACGCCGTGGACAAGTCGATTGCGCAGCTGGCGCCCTTGCTGGATGCGGGCGACATCATCATCGACGGCGGCAATTCCAACTTTAACGATTCGATCCGCCGCACGCGCGAAGTGGAGGCGAGGGGGCTGCTCTTCGTCGGGGCCGGCATCAGCGGCGGCGAGGAGGGCGCGCGCTATGGACCGTCGATCATGCCGGGCGGCTCGGCGGCGGCTTGGGCGTCGGTCAAGCCGATTTTTCAGGCGGTGGCGGCCAAGGTCGCCGATGGCAGCCCCTGCTGCGACTGGGTGGGCGAAGACGGGGCCGGGCACTTCGTCAAGATGGTGCATAACGGCATTGAATACGGCGATATGCAGCTGATCTGCGAAGCTTATCATCTGATGTCGGCGGTGCTGGGCATGGACGAAGCCGATATTAGCGAGGTCTTCCAACGCTGGAACCGCGGCCTGCTGGAGTCGTTCCTCATCGAAATCACGGGCGAGATCCTTGCCTTCAAAGACGAGGACGGCGCGCCCATGCTGAGCAAGATTCTTGATGCCGCCAGCCAAAAGGGCACGGGCAAGTGGACGGCGATCACCGCGCTGCAGGAAGGCACGCCTCTGACGCTAATTGGCGAAGCGGTTTTCGCGCGCTGCCTCTCGGCGATCAAGGAGCAGCGCTTGGCGGCCGCGCAAGTCCTGCCGGGCCCCGGAGCCAAGTTCACTGGCGACAAGGCGTCCTTCATCGACGACCTGGAACAAGCCGTCTACGCCGCCAAGATCATCAGCTACGCGCAGGGCTATATGCTGATGCAAGACGCGGCGCGGACCTACAGCTGGAATCTGAACTATGGCGGGGTGGCGCTGATGTGGCGCGAGGGCTGCATCATCCGCTCAGCTTTCCTGAGCAAGATCCAGGAAGCCTACGCGAAGAACCCGGCGCTGTCGAACTTGCTGCTGGACGACTACTTCAGCCAGGCGGTGATCGCGGCGCAAGCATCCTGGCGGCGGACAGTCATGACGGGCATTGAGCTGGGCATTCCCCTGCCGATTATGAGCGGGGCGCTGGCTTTTTACGATGGCTTCCGCAGCGAGAGACTGCCGGCCAACCTCTTGCAGGCGCAGCGGGATTACTTCGGCGCGCATACCTACGAGCGGGTGGACCGTCCGCGCGGGGAGTATTTCCACACGAATTGGACGGGCACTGGCGGGGACGTGACGGCGGGGAGTTATGACGCGTGAGGCGCTATGCCCGCACCCTGCAGCAGCTTATGGACAAATCGTCAGCGGATCGGTTTTCGCCACGAAATCTTCGCGGAAGAGACGCTCCGCCCAATAAGCGAGCGGCTCCCCCCAGACTTTGTCCATCACCCAATCGCCCGCCGAACTAAGCCAATCCGCCAGCTTATTCCCCTTGGCTTCGGGCCGCTGATCGGCATTCTGCCGGGCGTAAAGCGCCAAGTCCGACATGGGCGCCTGCCGCGTGGACAAGCTGACAATTCCGTCGCCGCTATGCGTGACATGCACTAGATAGTCATTGATAGCGGGGTGAACGGTGGTGTTATACCATGTCCAGCGGAAATCGAAAGCGCCCTGGTTGCGCTCAAACTGCTGGTCAATCCACGCGCCCATCTCCGCGCCAGCGACCAGCATCGTGCTGGCGAAGGGGATATGGAAGACAGTCTCGATGCCGTCGCCGACTAGGGAAATTCCGAGCGCAGTCAGTGCCTCTTGTGTTTCCGCGCCATGGGCCGGAATGGGCAGGATGCGAGCGATGCGCGCGTTCCCTTGCGTGCTGACCGTGATTTCGAAGAGACGCGGGGACAAGGCAGCGCTCTTGAGGCTCAGGATGAAGTAGCTGTCGTTGGGCGAGCAGGAGACGCGGTCGATGCCGAGCAGGAGCCCAGCTGATTCTTCCAGACTGCGCGTTGGGGAGGCGCCGGTGGGAGTTCGGGGACTATGGGGATCCGGTTGGTCGGCCGGAGCAGCAGGTTCCGATTTAGGGGCGATTGGCTCACCTGTGCCGGCGCAAGTCAGCTCCAACTCGTAGTGGCCGCTGGACGCGCCAAAGGCATCACCAGCACGGCGGGCACGAATCGTATAGGAAGCGGTATTATCAAGTCGGAAGCGGATTCTGGCATCACGATTGTCGCTATCGTCGTTGTAAGCGAGGCGCCTGCCTATGGGTGTGTGCAATGAAAGGTAGCTGTCCAAAGTTCTGGGATCATCAAATCGCTCAACGTCCCTCATCCAAATCTCTAGTTCTTCGCCTGCGCCGGCAGTGAATGTCCAGTAGTCCACCCAATTGTCAAATGTGATTTCACCGCTAACCGAGTCACCGCAGATGATGGTTCCCCCGCCTTCACTCAAAGCCTGTTCGAGGCACCTAACGCTCATTTCATAGCGACCGGTCGTGCTTCCGAACGCGCCGCCGGAGCGCATCGCTTGAATTGTATATGTCGCTGTGTGTTCAAACTTGAAACTGAGGGCCGCATCATTTCCATCGTAGTCGTCATTATAGTTGAGCCGTCTGCCGCCAGGCGTATGCAATGAGAGAAAGCTGTCTACGGCCCGAGGATCTTCAAAACCTTGTACATCCCGCATTGATAGGTAGACTGTCTGACCCTCCACGCCGTCAAAGGTCCATGCATCCAACCAGTTGCCGAAGGTGATCTCACCTTCGGCCATAGCACCACAACTGACCGCGCCACCACCAGCTCCCAAAGCTTGAGCGAGGCATCTCACACTAATTTCGTAGCGCCCCTCCGTGCTCGCAAACGCACCGCCAGAGCGCATCGCTTGAATTGTATATGTCGCTGTGTGTTCAAACTTGAAACTGAGGGCCGCATCATTTCCATCGTAGTCGTCATTATAGTTGAGCCGTCTGCCGCCAGGCGTATGCAGTGAAAGAAAACTGTCCACGGCCCGTGGATCTTCAAATCCCTGTACATCCCACATTGATATGTAGATCGTCTGCCCGGCCACGCCGTCAAAGGTCCATGCATCCAACCAGTTGCCGAAGGTGATCTCACCTTCAGCTATAGCGCCACAACTAACTTCACCGCCCCCAGATCCCAAAGCTGTCTCGAGACACCTCACGCTCACTTCGTAGCGACCGGTTGTACTTCCGAACGGGCTGCCGGAGCGCGTCGCTTGTATTGTATATGTAGCCGTGTGTTCAAACGTGAAACTGAGGGCCGCATCATTGCCATCGTAGTTGTCATTGTAATTGAGGCGCCTGCCGCTAGGGGTATGCAATGAAAGAAAGCTGTCTACAGCCCGCGTATCTTCAAATCCCTGTACATCCCACATTGATATGTAAATGGTCTGCCCTGCCACGCCCTCAATAGTCCAGAGATCTGACCAGTTATCATCGGTGATTTCTCCTGCTGCCAGACCACCACAACTAACTGCGCCGCCCCCTGATTCCATCGTATTTCCAAGGCACCTCACACTCATCTCGTAGCGCCCGGTCGTGCGTCCTTTTTCTCCTTTATTGCGACTGGCCAGAATCTTATAAGTTGCATCAGCCTCGAACTGGTAACGAATGCCAGCGTCCCCTTTATCCACATTATCATTGTACGCTAACCGATTGCCGCTGGGGGATAGGAGCGAAAGATAGCTATCTACTTGCCGCGAATCTTCAAAACCTTGGATGTCCCACATCCAAATGAATACCGTCTGTTCCGCCGCGCCTACAAGAGTCCACTCATCCGTCCATTTTTCATCTGTGATCTCGCCCGTCACCGTCTCCCCGCAAGCAATCGCGCCCTGAGCGAAAACGGGAGAATTTGCCACTAGAAGCGCCGCCAATATGACAAACGCAACAATGATGAACTTAACCCAATCACTTCTATCAATCGCCTTCACAATCCGCCTCCACTTTATTACGCGCTAACGACGGGCTACCAAAACAAGGCTGCAAATTGTATCCCGTCATCGACCTCAGCGCAAATCGGGTGTACTTTCCTAAGAATCGCCCGCTCAAGGCAATTCCGGCAGGAACTGATACTCCGGCTCGCGCTGTTGGCGCCGCAGGATCGGGATGATCTGCCGCCACGTTCCTGTCACGCCCTGGCAGGGCTCGGGCAAATCATCCTTGATCAGCCGGTGCAGCTCGCCCAGATTGTAAAATGGCACAGCCGCGAACATGTGATGCTCGATGTGATAATTCATCTGCCAATACAAAAACGCCAGCACCGGATTCAACAGGATGGTGCGCGTATTCAAGCGATAATCCGCCACTTCGTCGGTCAAGCCGATATGCTGCGCCACGTTCAATAGATACTGAAAACCGCCGCCATAGAAGGGCGCCAGCGTAACCAGGACAATCAGCATCCACCAGCCGGTCAGCAGCGCGAAAACGACGATCAGCGCATGCCCGAGCAGCAGCAGCCGCGCCCAGTTGAAGAGCGCCCGCCGCCCCTCGACGTTCTCAGGCGGGAAGAGCGCCGCTTCCCAATCATTTTCGATCACGCCAAAGCAGAGCAGGATAACGTTTTTCATGCGCATGACGAATCCGCGCGGGTTGAGGAAGGCGAATTCCAGGTAGGAGCGCAGCGTCAGCTTGACCGGCAGCACAACTTCGCTGTCATCGGGCGGGTGCAGGGTGTAGCGGTGATGCGCCTGGTGACTGGCCCAGAATGACACATGATTGTACCAGCCCAGGAAGCTGTACAGGTTGCGGAAAAAGATATTGAGCGCATGCGTCTTGAAGACGGTCTTGTGGCAGAGCTCGTGAAAGCCGTTGACCATGAAGGCATGCAGCGACCCATGCAGGTATATCAGCGCGATCACGATCAGCCAATGCGCCCGCCCGACCGCGAGCCAGGCCAGCCCGCCGCTGCATGCCAGCACAGCCAGAAAACCAAGGCATTGCAGCCAGCCGCGCCAGTCGCTGCGCTGATTCAGCCGCGCCAGATCGGCGGCCGCGACCGGCGAGCGATACCATTTGATGCGCCCTGTTGATTGGCTTGGCTTTGATTTGGACAAGCGATCTGTTCCTTGATGACGGGCGAGTCGCCGCCTCGCCCCTACAGTGATACTCTGCCGCGGCTAATCAAAACGCAGCATCGCCTTGATCACGCCCGTCGCCGGCTCCAGCCAGGTGGGGAACGCCTTCACGATGCTCTCCGGCGTCGCCTCATGCGTGATCCAGGGCGCCAGGTTGATCTTGCCAGCGCGCAGTTCGGCGATGACCCAGGCGAAGTCGGCTGGCGTGGCGTTGCGGCTGGCGAGCAGGGTCATTTCATGCGAATGAAAATGGGGATCGCTGAAGGTGATGTCGCCGGTGATATGCCCGACCAGCACGAGCGAACCGCCATGCGCTGCATAATCGAAAGCGGCATGCATCGACTTTGCGTTGCCCGTGCAATCGAAGACAAGCGTCGGCAAGTCGCCGCCGAGGGTGGTTTTGATTTGCGCCAGCGGGTCGTTTCTCGCGTCGATAAGCGCCTCGACGCCCAGGAATTCAGCGCAGAAGTCGAGCCGCGCCTGGTTGACCTCCATCACCATGACCTCGGCGCCGGCGATTTTGGCGAATTGCGCCGTCGCCAAGCCGATGGGTCCCGCGCCGATGACCAAGGCCTTCTCGCCTTTGGAGATTCGAGCGCGTTTGGCAGCGTGCGCGCCAATGCAGAGCATCTCGACCAGCGCCAAATGCTCCAGCGGGACGCCATCGGCTTTTAGCAGCTTGTCGACGGGCACTGTAAAGCGTTCGCGCATGCCGCCATCGACGTGCACGCCCAGCACCTGCATGCGCGTGCAGCAATTGCTCTTGCCGCGGCGGCAGGCCACGCAGTCGCCGCAATTCAGATAGGGGATGACGCAGCACTGATCGCCGACCGCATAATCCAGCTGGGCATCAGCCGCGCCAAGTTCCAGGACTTCGACCGCCAACTCGTGCCCCATGACGCGCGGGTAGCTGAAGAAATTCTGATTGCCGCCATAGGCATGCAAGTCGGTGCCGCAAATGCCGACCCGCTTGACGCGAACCAGCGCTTCATTTGGCGCAGCCGCTTTCGGTTCGGCGGCGTCGCGCAAAATCAGCTGGCCCGGCGCTTCCAAGATGATCGCTTTCAAATTACGTCCTCCATCTCCGGCGGGCGACCCGATGGGTAGCCCCTACACCGCGGACTCTGGCGGGCGACCCGATGGGTAGCCCCTACACCGCGGACTCTGGCGGGCGACCCGATGGGTAGCCCCTACACCACGGACTCTGGCGGGCGATTCACCGGGTCTCCCATACAATTCTGCGTTCAGGCGGGCGACTCGCAGAGCAGGCCCCTCAGTGCAAATTCACGACAAGCCATAAAATGCGGTCGCGTTGCCGCCCATGATGGCCGCCTGTTCATCGGCCGAGAGCGCCGCGATGTAGTTCTCGACGATGCCGACGACTTCGCCGTAGCTGGCGGCCAGCGTGCAGACGGGCCAGTCGCTGCCAAACATCAGGCGCTCGACGCCGAAGCAGTCGAAGACGATATCGAGGTAGGGCGCGAAGTCTTCCCGCGTCCATGCGCCCCAAGCCGCTTCGGTGACCAGGCCCGAGACCTTGCACCAGACGTTCTCGAAGGCGGCCAGCGCGCGGATGTCGTCTTCCCAGGCGCCGATGAGGCCGTCTTTGATGAAGGGCTTGGCGATGTGGTCGAGAACGAAGGGCTGCCGCGGGAATTGCTTGACGACCTCGATAGCGATGGGAATGTGCTGCGGATAGAGCAGCAGATCGTAGCGCAGGTCGAAGGCTTGGAGCGCGGCCAGCCCACGGAGGAAGTTGCCGCCGAGCATGAAGCGATCGTCCGCTTCATCATGCACGATATGGCGGACGCCAACCAGGCGCGGATGCGGGGCGTAACGTTCCAGCTGCGCCTCGACATCATCAGCGCGCATATCGACCCAGCCGACCACGCCGCGGATCAGCTCGTATTGATCGGCGAGCTCGAGCAAGAAGTCGGTCTCGCGCGCGACCTGCCGGGCTTGCACCGCCACCGTGCCGTCGATGCCTTCGGCAGCCAGCAGCGGCTGCATGTCCGGCGGCAGATAATCGACCTGCAGCGGACTGCGGTCGCCCGCCATCCAGCCGTAGTCGTCGGCGTTGTAGCGCCAGAAATGTTGATGCGAGTCGATGCGCGCGGTCATAATATGCTCCCGTTTTTTGCGCTTTGGGTATCCATTTTAACGTAGGCGGGGCGGATGCGGGAGTCTATCACCACAGAGGAACCGAGGAAACACAGAGGACACAGAGGTTGTTTCAATACAGAGAACACAGAGAGTACAGACGTCCTTTTATCAAGGAAGCGCGGCAATATCGCCACGAAAGTAATGAGAAAGACCGACGTATGTAATGAACATTTAATGTAGCTCAATGCGTGTACGAGCTAGCGGGTGGCCCGCCATTGCTTGGGATTTGCAATTTCTCTGTGCCCTCTGTGTTTCCTCCTTTCCTCTGTGGTGAAGAAAATCCGCGCCGAACAACGCTTGGCGCGGGCGACCCGTTGGGTAGCCCCTACAGGCTCGTGTTCCGCGTGATTTTGAAGGCGTAGACGTGGTCGCAGGGTTTGTGATTGGGGCGCTCGATCTTGAGTCCAGCCGGCGTCATCGTCCACTTGAGCTCGCCATCGACGCCGAGCAGCTCCACCGAGCGAACTTCGCCGGGATAGAGCGCCCGCGCAGATTCGATGACGAATTCTTTCTGGGGCCAGCCGAAGGTCATGGCGTAGAGGATGTTCTCGCGCGTGGTGAAGCGGATATCGCGCGCCGTGTATGCCAGCTTTTCCTTCGTATCGCTGAAAGCGCCGACATGGGTCATCTGCGTCGGACCCTCGCCATAGGTGTTCCAGGGAACGGTATCGTAGATCGCCTCGCCATTGACGCGAAGCCACTCGCCGATGCCCTCGAGGATCGCCTTTGATTCGTCCGGAATCGTGCCATCCGGCTTCGGACCGACATTCAGCAGCATAAAGCCGTTCTTGCTGACATTGTCGGCCAGGTACTGCACCATCTCCGCGACCGATTTGTATTCAGTCTCCTTAATATACCCCCAGCCCTGGCCGTCATCGACGGTGGTGTCGGTGATCCACTCGTAATGCGTCAGGTCTTCGGCTTTGCCCAGCTCAAAATCCAGCAAGGCGGCGCCGGGCGGAATATCGTGCCATTTATAGCTGGCGACCACCTCGCGCCCCCATTCGGCTTCCTTGTTGTAGTAGTAGGCGAGGAAATCCTGCTTGAATTGATCGTGCACGAAGCGCAGGCCAAAATCGAACCAGATGTAATCCGGCTCATAACGCTCGACGACTTCGTCCAGCCGGCTGCGCCAGCGTTGGAGGAAGGCTTTGCTTGGCTTGTCCTGCGCCAGCCACTCGGCGTGATTATGCCCCTGCCCGGCGGCGTCGAAGTCGAAATCGAGATTATGCGGCTCGCCATAGAGCGCGGCGTAACGCGGGTCGGCCGTGTCGTATTCGGGCTTCCAATGCGGGAAGAACCACCAGTTTTCGGCGTGGTGCATGGCGACCATGAAGCGCATATCCTGGGCGCGGATGGCTTTTTCCAGCTCGCCCACGACATCGCGTTTGGGCCCCATCTTGCCGGCGCAATAGTCGGTGTCGCTGGCATCCCACATCGGGAAGCCATCGTGATGCTCGGCGACGGGCCCGGCGAATTTGGCGCCCGCCCGCTTGAAGAGCTCCGCCCATTCGTCGGGGTCGAACTTCTCGGCGGTGAAGATCGGGATGAAGTCTTTGTAACCGAACTTCGAGGGATGCCCGTAGGTCTTGCAGTGATAGTCGAATTGGGGCGTGCCTTCGCGGTACATATTGTAGGGATACCAGGTGACGTTGGGTCCGGTCGCGGGCACGCAGTATATGCCCCAATGCGTGTAAATGCCGAATTTCGCCTTGCGCATCCATTCGGCGGTGGGGTGGGTTTTGAGGGAGGCCCAAGCGGGTTGGTAACGTTTAGTCATGGTCCTGCTCCATTTGCAATATAATCAGACCTTCTGTGCGTCGGGACGAGCCGCCGGCTCGCCCCTACCGACTGGACAGTATGCGGTTGAATTGCCTGATCGCCCCTGTTGTAGTCGCGATTGATTTCGACGGGCGTTACACCGTATCGCCCCTAGGGCCTGGTATATTGATGACGATCTGTAGGGGCGAGACTTGTCTCGCCCTCCCGACGATGCGCGTCGAGAGCTTAAGGGCGACATGACCCTCAACACGAATTGCGGATGACAAGCTCGCAATCGAAGAGCGCCGATGGGATTTCGGCGTCGCCGTCGTTGAGCGCCTGCAGCACCTTGCGCGCGGCCGTCTCGCCAATAGCATGGGTCGGCTGCCGGACGACCGTCAGCGGCGGCTCCGAGACTTGGGCCCAGGGATGGTCGTCAAAGCCGACGATGGCGATGTCGTCCGGGCAATGCAGGTTCAACTCTCGCAGCCCCATCAAGGCGCCCAGGCACAAGAGGTTGTTGGAGATGAATACGGCGCGGGGCTTCTCTGCCAGCGACATCAATTGCCGCATGGCGCGCTTGCCATCCTCGATCGTCAGCGGGCTGGCGACGCGCCAGTCCGGGCGCAGGGGCAGTTCCGCTTCCGTCAAGGCGCGTTCAAAACCCGTCAGCCGCTCGCGCATGGTCGAAAGGCGCTGAAAGCCGGACAGGATGCCGATATCGCTGTAGCCGCGCTCGATCAATTGCCGCGCGCCCAGGTAGGCGCCGTGGCTGTTGTTGACGCCCACGTAGGGACAGTCGGCGTTCTCGAAGGTGCGATCGAGCATGACGATGGGGATGTTGAGCTTTGCCGCCTCGTTAAGAACGTCCCAATCCTGGCTGGTGGCGGCGGCGATGATGCCATCCACGCCCTGCCGCAGCAGAATATCGATGTAGTATTCTTCGCGCTCGAGCACTTCGTTGGTGTTGCAGACCATCAGACTGTAGCCGTTGGCGACGAGCACGTCTTCGATGCCGCGCATGATCTCGGCGAAGAAGGTGTTAGTGACGTCGGAGACGATCAAGCCGATGATGCGGGTGCGCTGCGTGGTCAGGCTGCGGGCGGCGGTATTGGGGCGATAGCCAAGGGCCCGAATCGCCTCGCGCACGCGCTCTTTGGTGCCTTCTTCGACGAAGCGCGTCTCGTTAATCACATGCGAGACCGTCGCTTTGGAGACGCCGGCGCGATCGGCGACATCGGCCATGGTGATTCGTCTCATCCGCCCTCGCTAGACATAAGCGCCAAGTTGCGCAACCGATTTTCTGAATGGTATCGCATTGGCGCGGATTCGTCAATTTTGGCGCGCCCGCGGCGGACATTGGCTCGTCAGGATTTCTTCACCTCAGAGGAAAGGAGGCGACAAAGAGGGCGCAGAACTACGTCCAAGCAAGACACGCAACAAAAGTTTGCCACAGAGCCACAGAGGCACAGAGAAAACCTCTTGCTTTTCTCTCGGTGTACTCTCTCAAACTCGGTGTACTCAGTGGTGAGTCTTTTCGATTGCTTACCTGCACATACGTCTGTGGTGAACGCATTTGCCGCGCGCAACCGCCTATGTTATAGTTCGTCGTCAAGAAACCGATTACGCGCGTGCCGCGAGACAGGGCAAGCATGAAGCAAGTTGCCGTATTGGCGAAGGAAGAGGCGGGGGTCGTCGCCATCGCGCAACCGCGGGCGAAGGACAGCTGGGTCGTCGTCAAAGTCCATGCCGCGCCGATGTGCACCGAATACAAGGCTTTCGCCGCGGGCAGCAGCCACCCGATGTGGGGGCACGAAGCGGCCGGCGAAGTCGTCGAGGTGGCGCAGCCGGGCCGCGTGAAGGTCGGCGACCGCGTTGTCGTCATGCCCATGAACGCCTGCGGCGCCTGCGCGCTCTGCCTGGATGGCGAATACATTCATTGCCAGAACGCCGTCGACTTCAGCGCGCTGCATGGCGGCAGCGCCGGTATGAGCACAATGGCGCAATACCTGCTCAAACAAGACTGGCAGCTTTTGCCCATCCCTGAAGGCATGTCCTACGCGCATGCGTCGATGGCCTGCTGCGGGCTGGGACCGACTTTCGGCGCGATGCAGCTGATGGCGGTCGACCGGCACGATACGCTGCTGATTACCGGCTTGGGACCAGTGGGCTTGGGCGGGGTCGTCAACGGCCTGTATCGCGGCGCCCGCGTCATCGGTGTGGACAGCGTCGATTATCGCGCGAAGAAAGCGCTGGAGCTGGGGGCGGAGGCGGTGGTGAACCCGCTCGACGAGGGCGCGCTGGAGCAAATCCTGGCCTTGACCGAGGCTGGGCGCGGCGTCGACAAGGCGATCGACTGTTCCGGCGTGGTGGCGGCGCATCGGCTCTGCATCGACGCGGCGCGGCGCAAAGGCCAGGTGGCGTTCGTCGGCGAATGCGGCGATGACACGCCCCTGCGCGTCAGCCAGGATATGATCCGCAAGGGCTTGAAGCTGATCGGCTCCTGGCATTTCAACCTGGCCGACACGCCGCGGATGATGACAATGATCGGCGAGGTCGGCGACCAGCTGGACAAGCTGATCACGCATCAATTCTCAATTGACGACATTCAGAACGCCTGGGAGACGCAGCTTTCCGGGCAATGCGGCAAAGTGATCTTGAAACCATGGGAGGGAAGCGATGTATAAATCGGTCATCATCGGCGTCGGTGGCGGACGAGCGCATGGCCACGCCAACGCCTACGAGTTTGTCAAGCGCGGACGGATGGTGGCGGTCTGCGACTTGCTGCCGGGCCCGCTGGACGAATTCGGCGACAAATTCGACGTCGGCGCGCGTTACACCGATTATCGCGAGATGTTCGAGAAAGAGAAACCCGAGCTGGTTCAGGTCAGCACGCCGCCCAACCTTCGGCTGGACGCGCTGGAAGCGGCGGAGGCAGCCGGCGTGCCCCTGGCGATTGTTGAGAAACCGCTGGCGATCCAGGGCGAGGATTATGTCGCCCTGCGAGATTTCGTCGCGCGCAAACCCAAAATCAAGGTGGCCATCAATCATCAGCTTCAATTTCATCCGCGCCGGCAGGTTTTGCAGAATCTCGTGGCTGATGGCGCAATCGGCGATTTGCGCTTCATCGAAGCCAGTTCCGGCATGAATCTGGCGTATCAAGGCACGCATTCGCTGCAGGCGGTCGGCGCCTTCAATCCCGCTAACCCGACCACCGTATTCGGGCAGGTCGCCGGCGCGGCGGGCTTGCAGCCGAACGTCAAGGAGCATTATGCGCCCGACCAAAGCCTGGCGGCGGTCGAGTATGACAATGGCGTGCAGGCGACCCTGCGCTGTGGCGAAAACGCGCCAAGAGTGCCGCGCGGCGACGCCATCTATCAGCATAAACGCATCGCGGTCTATGGCATGAAGGGCTACGTTCATTGGACGATGTGGGGCTGGGAAACCATGATCGACGGCGTTTATGCGAGCGGCGAGCACGAATACCCGGATGAAGACGTGTTGGGGCAGGCGGCGATGTGCGATGCCATGTTCGACTGGCTGGATGACGACAGCGCCGTGCATCCGCTGAATCTGGAGCGCGCCCTGGTCGATTTCAACGTGATCCTGGCGCTTTATGCCAGCTCGCTAAATCATGAAGTCGTGACGCTGCCATACGAGCCGGAGCCCGACCTGGTAGCGAAGCTGCGGCGGGCGCTCTAATATGCGAGCCATTCCCAGCGAACTCCGCCACCTTCGGCAACTGTAGACACACGCGCCGCAAAGCGACTGCCCGCGCAAAATACATTGCGGTCCGCTGGGTTTCGCTCCCCTTCCCTAGCTCGCTGGGGCAAGGGGCCGGGGGATGGGGTGAAATCTGCCGGCAAAGAAAACAGGGGCGAGTCGGCGACTCGCCCGAGAGCGGAAAGAACTGATTTGCGGGCGATTCACAGAATCGCCCCTACAGGTCGCCACTGTCGCGTGCGTGTAAGGGCGAGGCGGCGACTCGCCCACCCATAGATCCATACAGGCGCGGGCGATTCACAGAATCGCCCCTACGGAACCTGCGAGACAGGAGCATTCGCCGTGCCAGGCAAGCCGAGAATTCTGATCGCCGTCAAGCCCGCGCTTTACGACCTCCTCTTCGCGGCGGAACAGCAAGAGCGGCTGCGCGGACTGGGCGACGCGACCTTGCAGCACGCGGCTGGCAACCTCACGGAAGCGCAGCTGGCGCGCCAAATTCAAGGGCAGGATATCGTCATCACCAGCTGGGGCACGCCGCCCTTCTCCGCTGCCGTGCTGGCGGGGGCCGACCGCTTGAAGCTGATCGCGCATGCGGCCGGCTCGATCAAGCTCCTGTTGCCGCCGCCAGTCTTTGACGCTGGCATTCGCGTGACCCATGTCGCTTATTCGATGTCGATTCCCGTGGCCGAAACGACCCTGGCGCTGATCCTGCTCTGTCTGCGCGATTATCACAAGATCGATCGCGCCTTCAAAGACGAGGGCTGGGCGGGCGCGCGGGCGTATCCGCCGGGTGGCGAACTGGCGGGGGGCCGCGTCGGCGTCATTGGCGCGGGATATACCGGGCGGGCGGTCATTCGCCGTCTGCTGGCGCTGGATGCCGAAGTTTGGCTTTGCGATCCCTACGTAAGTGGCGCGCAAGCGGCTGAAATGGGCGCGCAGAAGGTCGAGCTGGAGCGGCTGATGCGCGAATGCCCCATCGTCACCGTCCAGGCGCCGGCCACCGCCGAGACCTATCGCATGATTGGCGCGGAGCAGCTGAGCTGGCTGGCCGACGGCGCCATTTTCATCAATACGGCGCGCGCGCATCTCATCGATGAAGCCGCTTTGCTGGCGGAGTTGCAGTCGGGGCGGATCCGGGCGGCAATCGACGTCTTCGATCAAGAGCCTCTGCCCGATGACAGCCCCTTCCGCAAGCTGGACAACCTGATTATCTCGCCGCATATCGCCGCCGTCACCGAGCAAGCCTATAAACGGCAAGGCGAGATCACCGTTGACGAGGTGGCGCGCTTCCTCGACGCCGGCGAATTGCGCTATGAAATCACGCGCGATATGCTCGATACGATGGCTTAGACGGGAATGGACGGATACATGGGCGCATTGGACGGGAAGACGATCATCATAACCGGCGCGAGCAGCGGCTTCGGCGAGGCGATCGCGCTTGCCTGCGCGGGGGCCGGCGCCAAGGTCAGCCTGGTGGCGCGCCGGCGCGAATTGCTGGAAGCGGTAGCCGATGCGGCGCGGGCGACGGGCGGCCAAGCGCTGGTCTGCCCGGCCGATGTCGCCGATGACGAGCAGATTTTCGCCGCGATTGAGCAGACGCGGGCGGTTTTCGGTCCGATTGACGTGCTGGTGAACAACGCCGGCTTCAACCACACCGAGCGCTCAATCGCCGACACCTCCGCCAAGCAATGGCGCGAGCTGCTGGACGTGAACTTGACGAGCGCCTTCGTCTTCACCAAAGCCGTCTTGCCGGAGATGAAAGCGCGGGGCGATGGCTTGATCATCAACCTGGCCTCGCGGGCGGGCATGTATCCCAGCTTGCTGGCCGGCGTCGGTTACAGCGCCTCGAAGATCGGCATGGAAGCGCTGAATATGGTTACCAACGAAGAAGGCAACCCGCATGGCGTGCGCGCCTGCCTCTTCAATCCCGGCGCGGGCAATACGCCGATCATGGAACGTCGACCAGTCCAACCCAGCGCCGACCAGAAAGCGCTGATGATTCAGTCCGAGGACATCGCGGCGACGGTCGTCTTCCTGGCGAGCTTGCCGCCGCGGGTGCATATCGACGTCCTCTCGATGATGCCGACCAAGAGCTAAATCCGCACAGGCCGGTCCAGCGAAAAAAGCCGACTGCAGAAGCAAGTCAAAGCAAGTCCTGAAACCACCATTCACCACAGAGACGCAGAGCGCACAGAGAAAAACTCCTGCCGTTGTTCTCGGCGCGCTCGCTTTAACTCGGTGTACTCGGTGGTAAACTGTACAATTGCTTTCTTCGGTTTACTTCTGTAGTTCATTCATTGTCTTGAGCATTCTTAGGGGGCGCCATGAACGACCTGGCGGTATTCACCAAACCCTGGAGATCGCTGCCCCTGCCGGCGCTCGCTCGGCACGTCAAGGCGCTGGGATTTGACCTGATCGAGCTGCCGGCGCGGCCCGGCTTCCAGGTCGAGCCCGCCGAAATCGAGCGCGATTTGCCGGCCGCGGTAAAGCTGCTGGGCGATCACGGCGTCCGCGTTCTGAACGTAACCGCCGACATGCCGCTAAATGATGAGCGCCTGTACAGCGCCTGCGCACATGCCGGCGTGAAAATGAATCGGGTCATGTTCTGGCAGCGCGATATGGATTACTGGACCGCCGAATCCGACGCGCGCCGCCAACTCGATGCCGCCCTGCCCTTCTGCGAGCGCTACGATTTTCAGATTGGCGTGCAGAATCACTCGGGCCGCTTCGTGCCGGTCAACGCGATGGGCTTGCATCATCTGCTGAAAGACTACGATCCGCGTTATGTGGCGGCGGTCTGGGATCCGGCGCACAACGCGCTCGAAGGCATGAACAGCGACTCGGCGCTGGATGTGCTGGCGGGGCGTCTTTGCGTAGTCAACTTGAAGAACGCTTACTGGCGGCGGGTCAGCGGGCCGGAAGCCGCGGTCGCCGAGTGGAAGATTTACTGGACATCGGGCGCGCAGGGAAGGGCGTCGTGGTCGGCGGTGATCGCCAAGCTCAAGGCGATTGAATACGAGGGACCGATCTGCTTTTCGGCCGAGTACAGCGATGAAGCGCGCGTTGACGAGCTGATTGTGCGGGATTTGGCTTTCGCGCGCGGGTTGCTGGCCTAGGCTCGGCCGGGCTCAGCCTTTGATGCCGGAGGTGGCGATGCTTTCGATGAAGGCGCGCTGCAGGGCCAGATAGAAGATCAGCACCGGGATGGTTATCATCGACAAGTAGGCCATTATCTCGCCCCAGGCGATATTTAACTGGAAGAAGTATTGCAGACCGACCATGATGGGGCGCAGCTCCTCCGAGCGGATGGTCATCAGCGGCCAGATGTAGGCGTTCCACATCACGAGGAATTTGAGAATAGCGACGGTGGCGACGATGGGACCTGCAATTGGCATGATGATGCGCGCGTAGATTTGCCAGATGCTGGCGCCGTCGATGCGCGCCGCTTCCACCAATTCATCGGGCAAATCGCGAAAGTACTGATAGAAGAGGAAGATGCCGAGCGAATCGGCGATGAAGGGAATGATCTGCACGTGGTACGAATTGAGCCAGCCGAACTCAATGCCTTCGGGGCCGATCCAGGGCAGATTGTTCGCCACGAGCAGCATGGGAATGGCGATCACTTCAAAGGGCACGATGAAGGTGGCGATGATCAGCGAGAGCAAGATGGCTTTGCCGCGCCACTGCAAGAAGGCGAAGGAAAAAGCCGCCATCGAATTCAGCAGTAAACTGGCCGCCACCGAAACAGAAGTGGTGAAGACGGAATTGAAGGCGAACTGCACAATAGGCACGCGTTCAAAGGCTTCGGCGTAGTTGTTCAGCGAGATATCTCCCACTGGCAAGAAGGCGCGCAACGAAGCCGAATCTCGCAGCATCTGCAAATCCGGCTTGAGCGAGGACATCACCATAAACACGATGGGAAAGATGAAGATAGTCGCGATCAAAATCAGCAGGGCGTAACGCAGACCGATGCTGAGATTGCGACGCGCTTCGAAGCTCATGGCATTCATGGCGAGCGCCGTTCGCGTGTTAGATAACGCTGCGTCATGGCGATGACGAAGACGATGACGAAGAGGATGACAGAGATGGCGGAGCCTTCGGCGATGTCTTGTTTGTCGTAGCCTCGCTGCACCGCCTGGTAGACGACGCTCTGCGTGGCATCCAGGGGGCCGCCGCGGGTCATCACATCCACTTGCACGAAGAGACCCATGGCCTGGATCGTAATGACGATGAGCACGAGCACGGCTGTATTGCGCAAGCCGGGCCAGGTGACGAAGCGGAATTTCTGCCAGCCGCCGGCGCCATCCAAACCTGCGGCTTCATACAGGCTGGCCGGAATCGTCTGCAAACCGGCCAGCCAAATCACCATGTGAAAGCCCACCGCCTGCCAGACGGACATGGCAATTATGGCCGGCAAGGCGGTATAGGGATTGCCCAGCCAATCGACCGGTTGGAAGCTGCCAAAGGACAGGATGCCCAACAGGTTGTTGAGCAAACCGTTGTTGCCGTCATAGATGAAGCGCCATAGCAGCGACACCACGACCATAGAGACCACGACAGGCGCGAAGTAAATGGCGCGGAATACGTTGATGAAGGGCAAGGCCTGGTTGAGCAGCAGCGCCAGCAGCAGCGCCAGGCCACCCTGCAGCGGCGCGATTACGCTGGCGAAAACAAGCGTATTGATCAAGGCGCGCAAGAAGACAACATCCTCGACCAAGATGACGGTGCGGTTGTCGCCCGATTGCCAAGACATGAATTCGCGCAAGCCGTCGAGTTCGGGATAATCGGGGTTGTTGCGCGTGAAATTGCGCAGTCGCGGATACACGACGCCGCCGTCCTGGTAGACAATCGCGCCGCTGTCGTCCCGCTCCGGCTCCAGCGTAAAGACGCGAACGCTGAGCAGACGCTCGAAGTTGCGCAACCCCACCCACTCTGCCGGATTGGGCGAGATGAGTCGCTGATTGGTGAACGAGATGACAAAGGCCATCAAGAACGGAATTACCAGGAACACGGTCAGGATCAGCAGCGCGGGGAGTGCCATCAGCCAACCGAAGAGCGCGTCATTCCGCTGATATAGCGGCGCGTCTTTCGGCAGCAAGAGACGCACCCAGAGCGGGGCGTTTTTTCTGGCTTCAGCTGCTGTCAGCATGCGGCTGTTCCAAGAAACCGGGTTATGGTCAGCAAGGATTTCGGAATTAGGTAAAGAGGAAAGGCATTTCGGGGGCGAGCTGGCGGCGCGGCGCTGCAGCCAAGCCCTGCCCCCGGCGCCCGCCCGCCAAGTTTATGACGGGCAGCCGACGAGTTAGCGGGGCGCAGCGCGAAAGACTTGCCACGAGTCGCTGGACTTGCCAAATCGCCCCGCGAACGCCGCCGCCCTTCCCCGGTGCGCTGGGGAAGGGACGGGGATGCTGTAATGCTCTGGCAAAACGCCAACTACATATCGCCGAAGCCGTAGCCGCCGTTGTCTTCAATGTCCTGTTCGATTTCGTCAACGGCTGCGTCAAGCGTATCTTGTATGTCTGCGCCGTCGGCGATATCAGTCACGGCTTTTTCGAAGCTCAGCGACAAGTTGGCGTATCCCGGAGTAACGGGCCGGACCAGGGCTTGCGCCTGGCTCAAGCCAAAGAAGACTTCCAGGGGGCCGCCCTCATGGTAGAGGTCCGACATCGCTGCCGCGCTGGCGGTCGCGGGGGCCAAGCCGCCAAAGTTGCTGAAATCGACCAGGTATTCATCCTGAATGGCGAATTCTATGAATGCGTTGGCGCCTTCAGGATGTTCGCTGGTGGACGAGATGCCGAATTGCCAGGACGCCGCGCCGATGGTGGAGCCGCTGCCAAAATCGGGCGCGGGCAGGAACAAGGCATCGTCGCCAAAGGCTTCCACAGCGGCGCGCGCCGCCCAGTTGCCGTTCCATTGCAGCGCATACTTGCCGTCAAGGAAGCCGGTGTCACGGTCGGCGGGGTCTTGCGATGTACCGGGTACGAGGCCGCGCTCGAACAGGCTCTGCCACCATTGGCCAAAGGCGAGCCCGGCTTCGCCGTTGAACACCCCCTCGGCGCTGAGGTAGGTCTCGCGGTCGATCATGTCGCCGCCGAAGCTTTGCAGGAATGGCGAGAAGGCGTAGGTATACCACTCGCCCTTCCAAGCCATGCCGACATCAAACGCGTTTTCAAAGTCGCCGGTGGCTTGGAGGGTCTCCAGGACGGCGTCAAATTCTTCGCCGGTCCAGGGTTCTTCGAGCGTGGGGATGCGGATATCGTTCGCTTCCAGGACTGATCGGCGAGCGTAAATAGCGACCACAGCGTCCCACAGACCGACGGCATAGACTTCGCCGTTGTAGATGCCGACAGCGCCGGGCAGGAAACCGTCCAGCGCGCCTTCGGACAGGTTGAGCGGGACCATGTAACCAGACCAAGCCCAGCCCGGCATTACAGGCGCGTCCACGTCAATGATGTCGGGCAAGTCACCTGAAAGCGCCGCCGCGACGATGGACGAATTGTAGGATTCCTGCGGGAACTCTTCGATGACGACCGACCAATCCGACTGCGACGCGTTAAAGTCGTCAATGACGTTCAACAAGACTGCGCGTTCTTCCGGGTTGCCAGCGCCGTGATACCACAGGCTGAGCTCGGTTTGCGCGCCTGCCAACGGCGCCGCCGAAAGCAGCAGCGTGATTAGCAAGAGCATTACCAATAGTCTATTCATCTTGATTCTCCTTACATGTCTGAAATGTGATCGCATTCTCCTGCAAACAAGACATCCCACGCCCGCGCCGCGAAGGCATCACGCTCTCGACCAAGCTTTGGGCATCCCAAATGCAGAAGCGGAAGACCAGTATAACCAGCCTCCCGCTTGCCTGCAACAATGCGGATTTGTTTCACGATACGCGCGGTTTAGCCGCCCAGCATCGCGTTGGTCTGATCGTGCACCGCCTGTACGGCGACGGCGGCGTCACGTTCCTCGCCCGTCCACAGCAAGTCCATATTGGCGACCCATATTGATGAGCTCCATTCCTGGAATCGGGGATGGTAGGAGGGGAAGATGGCGTCGCGTCCGCCGATAACGGAGAAGACGTCATGGTAGACATCGGCGTAAGGCGCCTCCGCGGGCGCGGCGCAATCGTGGAATTCCATCTGGCTGACCAAGGCGGCGCCCATGGTGGCGGTGCGGCAGAGGTGATCCGGATTGGAAAGCGTATAGCGAATCAACTCATACGACAGATCGGGATGCGCCGCCGAAACCGGTATCGAGAAGGCCGAACCGCCGGCGTTGTTGAAGTGACCAGCGGAGCCGCGCGGCGTCGGCACGACCGACCATTCGAAGCTGTCGCCGATCAACTCCCACATGCGCGAGGCGGCGTCGTTGAGGGCGAAGTGCATGGCCGATTTGCCATTGGCGAAGAAGAATTCGCCACCGAAACCGGAGGCCGCGACGGCGTCAGCGGTTGGGTGCGCGCCATGTTCCCAGATCATATCGGCGACCCATTGGATAGCCGCGATCGATTCGGCCGAGTTCAACTCCGAGCCCGTGATGTCGTCATTGAACAGCTCGCCGCCGAAGGACTTGATGATCCAGTAAATCCCGCCGGCGCCGGCGCCGGGGCTGGCCAAGTTGCTGACGCCATAGACGTCAGTTTCGCCGTCGCCATCGGTATCCTGCGTCAGGGCGATCGCCAATTCCTGGAACTCTTCAAATGTCGTGTTCTCGTCCGGCAAGTCCAAGCCCGCCTCGGCAAAGAGTTCAGTGTTGACGTAAACGCCGACGGTGGCGAAGTCGTAAGGAATGGCGTATTGGCTGCCCTGATAATTGAAGGCTTCGCGCATGGATTCAACGAACAGATCGGGCCAACCGGGGATCGGACACGCTTCCAGATAGCTGTCGAGGTTCAGAAGCCAGCCATTGGAGGCGAAGGTGTCGTTACGGGAGATGTGCATCCACGCCATGTCGATTTCCGCGCCGCCAGCCAGCTGCGCCGGCAGGGTCGTCCAATAATCGCCCCAGGCGACGCCCGTGTTTAGCACCTGCTCCACGTTGGGATAGTAGGCTTCAAAGAATTCGTCGAAAGCCAGCAGGAACTTGTCCACCTCGCCGGGGCCTTCCCAACCGGTGATGGTGATAGCCGCGGAGGTGTCCGGGTCGACGTTGCCGCAGGTCCAATCGACCATGTCTTGCGCCGACGCCATGAAGCCGAAGCTCAGAAGCGTCAGCACGGCAACGAGCAGATAGAGTTTGCGAGTCATGTGCCTGTCCTTTCACAATTGAATTGACTGATTCCGATCGGAATGAAAATGGTTGGGCCCTAGCCACCTCCTTTGATGCCGGTCGTGACAATGCCGCGGACATAATACTTTTGTCCGACGACAAACGCGATAAGCACGGGAACCACTACAAATGTCGAAGCCGCCATTATCAGATGCCAGGGCGTGCGCATAGCCGACTGATTCTGGAAGGAAGCCAGCAGCAGCGGCAAGGTCTTGACTTTGGGCTTCGCCAGGACGATGAGGGGCCACTGATAGCTGTTCCAGGTGTTGACGAAGGTGAAGATGGCGAGCGTCGCCAGGGCCGGCTTCGTCAGGGGCAGGATGATCAGCCAATAGGTGCGGAAGAAGCCGCAGCCGTCGATTCGGGCGGCGTCCTCCAGCTCGCGCGGTATCGTCACCATGAATTGCCGCATCATAAAGGTGCCCCAGGGCGTAAAGAGGAAGGGCACGATGACAGCCTGCAGCGTGCTCACCCAGCCGAAAGCGCGCATCTGTATATAAAGCGGGATCAGCAGAACGGTGAATGGCACCATCATCAGGGAGATATACAGCAGGAAAATCTTGTCGCGCCCGGGGTAGCGCAGCCTTGCGAAAGAATAGCCGGCCAGGCTGGCGGTGATCAACTGACCCAAGACGACCGCGGCCGCGACCAGGGCGCTGTTCAGGAAGCCGATGTCAAAATGGGTGGCGGTCCAGGCTTCGGTGTAGTTCTCGAAGTGCCAGGTTTCGGGGATGAATTCGGGCGGAAATTTATAGATGCCGCGGAGATCCTTGAAGGAGTTGGCGACCATCCAGGCGAAGGGCATGATGAAGATGACGCCGACGATGGACAGCACGACGTAGACGAGAAGGTCGGTCAAGAGCTTGACCTGCTTTTGCCCGAAAAAGCTGTCTTTGAGTTTGATTGCGTTGGCCATAGAGGCTACCTGCCGCGCGCTTTTCTAGTCGTCATTGTCTTCAAAGCCGATCACCCAGCGCCGCGCCAGCCGCCACTGCACAATAGTAATGATGAGAATGATGACGAAGACAACCGATGCCAGCGCCGCGCCATAACCCATCTTGAAGAAGGTGAAGGCGTTCTGAAATATGTAGAGCGTCAGCGGGGTTGTCGCGTGGGCCGGCCCGCCCTGGGTCAAGACGAAAAATTGATCGAAGCTCTGAAAGGCGCCGATCAGCGACGTCACTACTACAAAGAACAATGCCGGCGTCAGCATGGGCAGGGTGACGTAGCGCATGCGCTGCCAGCCGCTGGCGCCGTCGATGGAAGCCGCCTCGTAGTATTCTTCCGGGATGCCCTGCAAACCCGCCAGCAGGATCAGCATGGCGAAGCCGATGCCCTGCCAGTTGCTCATGATGATGACGCTGGGCATCGCCCATTGCGTGTCGTGTATCCATTTGGGTCCGTCAATGCCGAACCAGTCGAGCATGTGATTGATCATGCCGATTTCGGGCTGGTAGATCCAGCGCCAGATGGTGGCGGCGGCGACGGTCAGGGTGATTTGCGGCAGGAAGTAGATGGTGCGGAAGAAGATGATGCCGCGCATCTTGCGGTTGAGCGCCAGCGCCAGCCAGAAGGCGATGAAGATGCCGGTCGGCACGGCGACGAAGGTGTAATAGAAACTATTGCCCAGCGACTTCCAGAATAGCCGGTCATTGACCATCGTCTCAAAGTTTTCGAGACCGACGAACTGCGGCGGCTTGGCCAGGCTCCAGTCGGTGAGCATGATGAGAAACGCGAAGCAGATGGGAAAGAGCAAGAAAATGATGAAGCCGATGAAATTTGGCGCGAGGAAGAGGTAGCCGGCGATGGTCTCGCCACGGCGCAACCCGGTGAAGGCGCGTTTGAACTCGTCCAAAGCGCTGCGTCGTCCGCCGCCCGCGCTAGCCATGCTAGCAGCCACCAAGCGCCTCCGCTGGGGACAAACCCAAAATCAACTCAATTCGACAATGCGTCATAGATTCCGCTCGACCGCGCCGGGAAAACTGCGCCGGCGCCCATGCCAAGTAACCGATTACCTGAGCGATACTTTACTTTATCACGCGCGATAAACATTGTCAAAGTGGAGTTGCCGCGGCGCTCATTCTCGCGTCACCGTGATCAACGAATTGGCCAGGGGGCTCTCCACTTCGCTGTATTCGCCGTCATTCCAATGGATCGCCAGGCGCTGCAAGCCCGCCCCAGCCGGAAAGCCAAAATGGACGCGGCTGCTGTCGCCGGAGAGATAACCGCTTGCGGCGGTCAGGTCGCGGTGGTAGGCGCCGAGATCGGTGTGCAGGGTCAAGCGCGAGCCGATGCCCTGCCCATTGCCGACGCCCGGCTGCCGCAGGTCGACCATGAGGCTGTCGCCGCCACAGAGCTGATTCTCATAGAGCTTCGCCGGGCCATCCAGGTTATTGACGGCGATATCCAGGTCGCCATCGTTGTCAAGGTCGGCCATCGTCATGCCGCGGCCGCTGGCTGTGTCATTGAGCGCCCAGCCCGGCATCGGCTCGAAGCCGGCGCCCGAGAGATTGCGATAGGCCTGATTCTCTTCGACAAGCTCGTTGTTTGGCAGATGCGAGAACAGCTCCAGCGAAATCATGCCGTTGACCACGTAGAGATCCTGGAAGCCGTCGTTGTCCAAGTCGCCAAATTGCGCCGACCAGCTCCAGCCGGCGCCATCGACATTCGCCGCGCGCGCGATGTTCGCCAGATTGCCGTCGTCATCCAATTTGTACAGCACATTCTCCATGATTTGGGGATCGCCCTCGACATGGGGCATGGCCATCATCATGTCCATCACCGGCTGCCATTGCGCCATCATGGCGTCATCATCGGCGTAGGGCTTCATATCGACGGCGAAGATTTCAGGCGCGCCATCGTTATCCAGGTCGGCGGCGTCATAGCTCATGGTGCTGTGCGGCATGACGGCGAGCGGCTCCGTCTCTTGGGGGGCGCCATCGCTGAAAGTGAAATACTTGTCTTCGACGGCGAAGTCGTTGCCGATGATGATCTCGTATTCGCCGGCGCTGCCGATGCCCGTCCAGATGGCCAGCGTGTTGGAGCGGTCGGCGATGCGGGACGCGCGGAAGCGGTCGCCGCGGTTTTCGTAATAGATGACGCCCGATTTCGGCGCCGTCTGCCCCAGGATCTTTTCGTTCTCAACGTCATACGAGCCAGTGAGCAGATCCAGGTCGCCATCGCGGTCGGCATCGAGCCAATTCATGGCGTAGCCGATGTAGATGACCCCGCTGAGCACTTCGCGTTCGAATCGGTCGCCGCCGTGGTTGCGCCAGAAGAGCGGCGCGGCCGCCTGCTGGGTGAAGACGATATCGAGCCCGCCATCGGCATCGACATCAATGATGGCCGCCCCGCGCGAAGGCGTCGCCGATGGCAGCGCCTGACGCTCGAATTGCAGCCCGCCGCGATTCCAAAGAATGGCGTTGTCGCCGGCCAGGTTGGCGAAGACGACATCCTGGAAGCCATCCGCGTCCAGATCGTTAATGGCGAGACCGGCGCCATTGCTGTCGTAAAAGCCAATTGGCCGCTTGGACGGGCTCGTTCGATGATCTAGCTCGCGGGCGATGAAGCGGCCCGTGCAGTTGACGCGCGGCTCAAGCGGAGTCGTTACCACAGTGGCAGGCGCGTGAATGCGCAGGGCGAATGTGGCCGGCGCGGCGGCGAGCAAGAGAAGCAAGAGCGGCAAGATGCGGCGGACGCGCAAAGACATGTCCTTGAGACTCGAATCTATGCGGCAACGATACCACCGCGAAATCGGTTGCGCAATTGTCGCCGTCGGGAGGGCGAGACAAGTCTCGCCCCTACGAATTCGCGGCTTCGGGCGCGGGCGGCGCTTTGCCCATGACGCCTCTGCCTTCGAGGAAGCCGAGCATGCGCGCCTGCTCTTTCTCAACGTTTTGCAGGCCCACGCGCAGTCGGTTCGCATCGTTCTGGATAACGTGGATGCTTTCTTCCATGCGGTCCAGGCGCTCGTATACATGCGTGAATTGGTCGTCCACCCGCTTGAAGCGCTCGTCCACAAGTTTGAACTGTTCGTCCACCCGGTTGAAGCGCTCGTCCACAAGTATGAACTGTTCGTCAATGCGATTGAAGCGTTCGTCCACCCGCTTGAAGCGCTCGTCCACGCGGTTGAAGCGCTCGTCCACGCGGTTGAAGCGCTCGTCCACGCGGTTGAAGCGCTCGTCCACGCGGTTGAAGCGCTCGTTAATACGAATTTGCTCATTCTCTACATTGCGCAATCGGCTGTCTATCTGGCTCAGCCTGTCGCCAATACGGTTGAATTGCCGCGTAATGTAGGCAAGAATCGCAATCCCCACGCCCAAGACCGACACTATCGTGGCTATCGTCTGCGTCCAGTCACTCATCTTCGCCATTCGCCTTCAAAGCTGCTTCGCATACGCTATTGTACTTAGCCGCAGGTCAATCGTCAAACGAATCGGCATCTGCGGCGGGCCCTGTGGCGGGCGAGCCGCCGTCTTGGGCCTACGACTCGGGCTCGGGCGGATTCTCCAGGTCGGCCAGCGCCGGCATATTGGCTTTCCTGCCATGGACGCCGGTCGCGCCATCGGGGCGGGTACCGCGGCTCTCCAGGCTTTGCAGCTCGCCGGCGGCGTCATAAGTCCGCACTTCGAAGCGATACTCGCCTTCCTGGAAGCGCCAGTCGTAACGCCAGACGACCCAGGTCAGCTCCGAGAGCGGCTGCCGCAGCGTCGCCGCTTCCCAATCGCCGCCATTGACGCTGACTTCGACCTTGGAAATCATTTTGGCGCCGGCGTAGGCGATGCCGCCGACAGGCACGACATAGCCGCCATCGTCCTTGAGGATGGAGTCGGTGGCGACCGCGTCAACGACCGAGGTGGTGTTCACGATGGCTTCTTTGCTCCAGCCGCGGCGCACCCAATAGCCCTCGGCCCAGGCGTCGACGAACTCAATGCTTTTGATCCACTTGGGCTGCTTCATGCCATAGCGGTCGGGCAGGTAAATGCGCAGCGGGAAGCCGTGTTTCTGCTTCAGCGGCTGGTCGTCCCATTCGTAGGCGAACATGACGCGCTCTTCCGCCTCCAGCAGATCGAGCATGACGTATTCGTCAAAATTGTCGGCGCCGGTGATCTTCATGGCGACGGCGCCGGCTTGCGGCTTCACATAATCGAGGAAGTCCTTCATGCGGAAGCCCGACCACTTGATCGTGCTGATGAGCGTGCCGCCGATGCGATTGCTGATGCAGGACAGGGTGATGAAGCGGTCGACGCGCTCGAATTTGGCGTAGAGCGCTTCCAAGGACAGGCTGACGGGATTATCGACCAAGCCGGTGACCTCGAGCCGCCATTCTTCGGCGTCGATGACGGGCGGGCGCGAACTGATGTCGATGCGATAATGGTCGTCCAGCGGCGTGTATTCCGGGCGGGTGCCGGGGGCAGGTTCCATGCGGTCGGCCGCGTTGGGCAAGACGTTGCCCGCGCCATCGGTGGCGGCGTCGGCCGGGATCTCCGAGACGACCGCCCCTTCGCCCGGGCGTCCGCCAACCAGCGCGCCCAAACCGGCGCCAACAACCGTCAGCAAAGCGCTGGCGCCACCGACGCGCACTATGAACTGACGTCGATTCAGCGGCTCGACGGCGACGGTCTCGCCGGTTTCTTCGTCGGTTTTGGTTTTGCCATCGCTGTGCGCCAGGTCATTGTAGATCCAGTTGGACGCTATGCCCCAGAGCGCGAATACCAGCATGATCCAAAGGACTTGCGCGGGCAGGGGCGCCGTCGCCGTCAGATTCACCTGCGACGAAATCAGCATCATGACCGCGCCGAAAGCCAAGCCGAGCAGGAGCCCCGGCGCCAGTTTGCGCGCCTGCGTCTCGCTGCGGTTCATCAGCCAGTAGACGACTGTGATGGCGAGCGCGCCCAAAACGAGGAAGCCAACCAAGCCCATCAACTGCTCGGCGGTTTTGGCGGCGGCTGAGGTCTCGCCCAGGTTCATGCCGATGATCATATCGACCATGCGGTCAATGCCGAAGGTCAGCAGCGGGCCGGGCAGAATCCGCGATACGAAGTCGAAGACGTCAAATGGTATGAAGGGCAAGCCCGCGACTTGATCCGCCAGGAAGAGCAACGAGGTCAGCGCCGTGGTTAGCATGCCGCCAACCAGCGCGCCGAGCCACAGGGTGGGTTTTCGCAATTTGTCCATGATATGCAGGAGTCTCCCAAACTCTTATGCTGCTATTATAGTACAGCTTTGGCGGCAATTCTATTTATGGCGATTTTCGGGGCGATTCTGATCGAGGGAGGCGGCAAGTGAACGGCTACATGACGATGGAATCGCTCTTCGACCGGCTGGAGCGCGAGCGCGGCGATCGGGCGCTTTTCCAGCAGGCGCTGGAATACGCCGGCGATTACCTGGCGGCGCTGCCGGTTCGTTCGCCCGCCCCGGAGGCGGCGGCGCTGGCGGCATTGGAGCAGTTCGACGAGGCGCTGCCGGCAGGACCGACCGCGGCCCGCGAGATCCTGGCGCGGCTACACCAAGTCGGATCGCCAGCGACAACGGCAATCGGCGGCGGACGTTATTTCGGCTTCGTCAACGGCGGGCTGCTGCCGGCGGCGCTGGGGGCGCGGCTCCTGGCGGATGTTTGGGATCAGAACGCCGGGCTGCAAATCATGTCGCCGATCGCCGCCAAGCTGGAAGCGCTATGCGAAACTTGGCTGGTCGATCTTTTCGGCTTGCCCGCGGGCGCGGCGATGGGATTGGTCGGCGGCGCCTCTGTGGCTACCCTCTGCGGCTTGCTGGCCGGGCGCAACGCCATCCTGCGGCGGGCCGGCTGGGACGCGAGCGAGCGCGGTCTCTTCGGCGCGCCGCCGATTCGGGTCGTGATGAGTGGCGGGGCGCATGTCACCGTGCGGAAGGCGCTGGCGATCCTGGGCGTCGGCTCCGCGCAGATCGAGCTGGTCGCGGCTGACGCGCAGGGTCGCTTTGACGTGGCGAAACTGCCGCCGCTGGATGAGCGTACGATCCTGATCCTGCAGGCGGGCAACGTCAATTCGGGCGCTTTTGATGCCTTTGAGCCACTCTGCCGGGCGGCGAATGCGGCGGGCGCCTGGGCGCACATTGACGGCGCATTTGGCTTATGGGCGCGCGCCTGCGAATCGACGGCGCAGCTTGCGGCGGGCATCGAACTGGCGGATTCCTGGTCGGTGGACGCGCACAAGACCCTGAACGCGCCCTACGATTGCGGCATCGCCCTCTGTCGCGATCGCGATGCGCTGGTGAGCGCCCTAAAAGCCAGCGCCAGTTATCTGCAACTCAGCGGGGGCCGCGATGGCATGCTGACGACGCCGGAGATGTCGCGGCGGGCGCGTGGCATTGAGCTATGGGCGGCGCTGAAATCGCTGGGCAGGGCGGGCATCGACCAACTGGTGGCGCAGCTTTGCCGGCGGGCGCGGCAGTTCGCGGACGAGCTCGAGGCGAAGGGCTTCCGCATCTTGAACGATGTCGTCTTCAATCAGGTTTTGGTCGCCTGCGAGCGCGCGCAGCTAACGCCGCGGACGCTGGAATTGATACAGGCGAGCGGCGAGTGCTTTTGCGCCGGGACGGATTGGCATGGCGAGCCGGCGATACGGATCAGCGTCTGTTCCTGGGCGACGACTGAGCACGACGTTTCGCGCTCGGCGGCGGCTTTTGTCAGGGCGCGCGAAGGAGCGACCGCGGAATCCGGCCGTCTCTAACCGGGGCCGAGAAGAGACGGATACGATTCGATTGGACAAATCCGCTGGACAACAAATCCAAGCAGGTTGCTCGCGCAGATTTGTAACGGCAACGCTGCGAGTCGCCGGCCGGAGCGAAAAGTCGTGCGGAGCCGGCTTGTCGCGCGAGCGGACAGTTGGAAAATCTGACCATGCCTTTTTCGCGAACATGTGTATAATACTCACCACCGAGAGATTCTATGCTTTGCGGGAGTAGAGAAGCCGTGTCAGAATCAAGTCGCCTCAAGGAGTTGCGCCAACAGATTGACCCGATCAATCTGCAAATCCTGGAATTGCTCAACCAGCGCGCCGAGATCGCCCTGGACATCGGCAATGTGCAGCAGGAGATGGGCACGCGATTTTATGACCCGCAGCGTGAAGCCGAAATGCTGACGGCGCTGCAACTCGCGAACGAAGGTCCCTTCAGCAACGAAACGATCTCGAAGCTCTTCAATGAAATCTTCCGCGCTACCCTGCACCTGGAAGAGCAAGACGCGCAAGAGAAGATTCTCGTGCAGCGGAAGCAGCCCGACCAGCATACGATCATCGAATTCGAGAATGGCTTGCGGCTGGGCAACGAGACATTTGAGCTCATCGCCGGTCCCTGCGCCGTGGAAAGCTACGAGCAGATGGACGCGGTCGCGGCGGTTTTGGCCGAGCGCGGCGTGAAGATGATCCGCGGCATGGGCTACAAACCGCGCACCTCGCCTTACGACTTCCAGGGCATGGGCGAAGAGGGCTTGAAGATCGCCCGCCAGGTCGCGGACAAATATGGCTTGGTCGTCATCAGCGAAGTGCTGGATCTGTCGCTGATCCCGATGATGGACCAATATGTGGACGCCTTCTGGGTGGGCGCGCGCAATATGCAGAACAGCTTCCTGCTGCGGGCCCTGGGCAGCCAGGAGAAACCGGTCCTGCTCAAACGCAGCTTCGGCGCGACGCTGAAAGAATACATCTACGCCGCCGAATACATCATGGCGAGCGGCAACCAGCAGGTGATCCTGATGGAGCGCGGCATCCGCACCTTCAGCGAATGGACGCGCAACACGCTTGATATCAGCGCTGTGCCCTTGCTGAAGCAAGAGACGCACCTGCCGGTCATCGTCGATATTTCGCATTCGGCGGGCCGGCGCGATATCGCCAATTCGCTTGGCCGCGTCGCGCGGGTCAGCGGCGCCGACGGGCTGATGGTCGAGGTCCACCCCAACCCGGACGTGGCCATGTCCGATGCCAAGCAGCAGCTGAATCTGGAGCAGTTCAACCAGCTGATGGACGATATCGAGTCCATCGGCGAGCGTTATTGAGCCACCTGAATTCCATCCGAAGGGGCGAGACTCGTCTCGCCCTCCTGCCCAGCCAATACAACAACTGTAGGGGCGATTCTGTGAATCGTCCGCCAATATCAATTGGGTGTTGGCGGCGGGCGACCTGGTAGATCGCCCCTGATTTATTCGCGAAGGTTGCAATCGGGCGTTACAGCGCAACGCCCCTACACGGCGCATTTGCGCGATGGGCGAACTATTGGATCGTCCGGGCGACGCGTCCAGTAGCGTACCAGCGAAACCTGTATAATGTCTGCTGTATCGCTTGGTGAACCGCCTGGTGGAAACTCCTTGATTCGTTTCCGAATCGCCCGTTTCAAACTGTTAGTTGCGCTGCTGATCGCCATCGCCGCGCGTCTGTTCGCGCTGCTGGCTTTCCCGGCGGTCTTCGCCTTCAGCCAACCTGGCACGGAAGTTCACGGCTCGGTCGCCTACGATGAATACGCGCTGAATCTGCTGGAGACGGGCGTTTACGGGCGCGTCGCTGGCAGGCCTGACGCCGGTCTGCCGCCGCTCTACAGCGCTGTCGTGGCGCTGGTTTATGGCCTCTTCGGGCGGAGCTACCTGGCGGTCGGCGCGCTGCACATCCTCTTTGACGCGCTGTCCATCGCCCTGCTCTACGACATCTGCCGGCGGCTTTTCCCGCGCCCGCGGCAGCATGGCGACTGGATCGGCGCGCTGGCGGGCACGTTCTTCGCGCTGTATCCCTATTTGATCTTCCAGAACCTGACGCTGAACGACACCGCGCTCTGGATTCTGCTGCTGCATCTCTTCGTCTGGCTGCTCGTCCTGCTGCGCGAACGAGAATCCAGCGACCGCGTCACGCTGGCGATCGCGCTCGTGGCCGGCTTCACCCTGGGCATATCGGTTCTGGCGCGCGCCTTGCTGCCACCGCTAGCGATTCTGGCGGCGCTCTGGTTTTTGCTGAAGCACAGCTGGCGCGAGACGCTGCGGAGACTGCTGCCGCTGGCGATCGTGAGCGCGCTGATTCCGCTGCCCTGGATCATGCGCGCCACCAACATCTACGGCGGTTTCGTGCCGATCGCCCTCAACAGCGGGGAGAACATATATCAAGGCAACAACCCCTACGCGGCCGCCGTCTTCCGCGCCGGCTATGACGCGCAGTGGCTGAGCCCGCCACTCGACGCGCCGCCCAAGTCCGAGCCCCTGCGCCGCAACGCCTTTCTGGCGGAAGCGGGCTGGCGGTATCTGCGCGAAAATCCGGCCGAGGCGCTTGAACTGACGCTCGTGAAGCTGCTGGTCTACTGGAATCCGCAGGTGACGCCGCTGAACAACTTGCGCGAGGGCGAGAAGCTCGGCATAGACGGCGACGGCGCGGTCGTAATCATCACGGGCGACGGCTCGCATACCGGCGTGACCTCCGCCAACGCCGCCTATGAGGCTGACGGGCTATTCAATGTCGTTGGGCGTGGCCTGCACCTCTTCAGCTTTGGCGGGCTATGGCTGCTGGCCATCGCGGGACTCTGGCTGAGCCGGCGCGAGTGGCGGATGACGAGCCTGCTGGTTTTCATTCAGCTGAGCCAGACCGTGATGTATCTGATTTTTCATCCCAGCACGCGGTACCGCTCGCCGACGGATCCGCTGCTCTTCGTGTTTTCGGCGGCCGCGGTGGTGTGGGCTGTGGGCTGGTGGCGGCGGCGCGCGAAATGATTTGCCCGCACATCTGACAAGTATGAAAATATGTCCCTTTTGCGAGTTGCGCGTCTGTTACAAATGTTCTATAGTGCGATGATTGTCATGCCATTCTAGGATTCCAGTGAATAGACAGAAACCGCCAAAAGGCATCGAGTGGACGCGGATTCGACGCGCGGATGGCGTTGAATTGCCTGGCTATACCTGGAATCCCACAGGCGGCTGCTTCCACGGCTGCACCTGGCAGATGCCCGATGGCTCGATCACCGAGTGCTATGCCAAGACGATCGCCGAGCGCTTCACCACTGGCTACCCGAAGGGCTTCGAGCATCATTACTGGCGGCCTCACAGTCTGCGCGCGCCTCTGAAAGTGAAACAGCCGGCGGGAATCTTTGTCGGCAGCATGGCAGACTTGTTCGGTCACTGGGTTCCCGAAGAGCAGATTCGCCAAGTGCTAAATGTGATGGCAGAGGCGCATTGGCACACCTTCCAGACCTTGAGCAAGTTCCCGATTCGATTGCCTAAGTTTGGTCGTTTTCCCGAGAATGTCTGGGTGGGCGTGAGCTTGCCGGCCGGGCACCTGATGAGCGAGACCGGTGGCGCGCGGGCGCTGGCGGCTTACTTGAGGCATTTGAAAAAGATTGACGCGACAGTCAGGTTCATGAGCATCGAGCCGCTCTGGTTTGATGTGGCGCCGGTGTTTGAGAAGTGGCTTGCGACGGAAAAGACGCTGCCTTTCGAGTGGGCGATTATTGGCGCGGCGAGTAATGGGCGCAGTGTGTTTCAGCCGGAAGAGGAGTGGACAGAAAGATTGATTGAACTGTTTGATGAACGGGACGTACCGATATTCTTTAAGGGAAACATGGATCGAGATTATTGGCAGCATTGGCGAGACGACTTCCCCAGTGCCTCGAATGGGTACCACAATTAGAGCAACGGTGGCTGCCGAACCTCTTGAACCGCATCATTCCAAAACTTTATGCCAAGATCATGTTTGCTTGCAAATATCATCGTGTAGACTTGTACATTCCGCCGGTTCCTAAACACCATTTCGTCGCTCTTGGTCTCAACATAACCACTATCGACGAGCCGCTGCAGATAAAAGTCGATCAACTTCCTTCTGACAAAGGATTTGTCTCCGCCCCGCACTTGACTGTAGATTGACCGCCACTCGCGAGTACCGAAGAATCTATCGATTACCGTGTCGTCTTCGCGCCGAAACAACTGATCTGCATTTCGCGTAATCCCGTTTGTCGAGAAATTAATGATCATGTCCATGCGATGAAGATTGGCAAGTTTCTCGACTGTCTTCCATTCGACCTCAAGACCCTCAGGATCAAGAAAAGCCAAGCTAAGGCATGGCCAGACTCCGTCGATGTACTTCGCATCAAGCTGCCTGATATGCTGCACAATTGTGTCGACTACCACGTTGCAGTCCGCATTGTAGAGCTTCACGCTCGCGCTACGATCGCTTGCACCGACTCGCTTCTCCAGTGCTTCGTACTCTATAGCGCCCATCTCTACAAGAAATAGATTGTTAAAAGGAAATCGCATGGTTAGCGCCAATAAAGGCGACCCGAGCATGATTTCACCGCTTGGACTAAACTTGTTCTTTCCTGGACCGGCTTGCAGGTCAATATAGTTCAATGCCCGCCAGCCCTTATCTTTCATCGCAGTAGTAAATCGGGCCGTGTAGCCTTCAAGAATTCTTAGCTTGTCCCTTGCATAATCTTGGCTGTCGCGAGTTGGCAATCCATCCGCTTCGTAATCTAGAAATATGTGCGTCAATTTCTGTCCTTTCAATTCAGACAATATATTAGCACAAACCTTCTACATGCACAACCCCCTCACCCCCGATCCGGCGAAAGCAGCGCCCAGAAACGCTCCAGCAGATAGCGATGCCGCATCCCGTGCGAGAGCAGCGCCATCGTCAGCAGAAAGAGCGCCGCGATCGCCACGATCATCAGCGAGCCATCCCCCCCATCCCAGCGCGGCGGACTAAACTCGAACAAATCGGGAAACATATACATCGCGATGATCGTCAGCGCGGTCAAGAGGCTGCTCAACGACAGGATGCGCCAGTGATGCAGGAAGGAATCGGGGTTGTACAGGTCGATTCCCTGGATATGCCAGGTGATCAGCATGCCATAGAGCGCGACCATGATCGTCATCGCCGAGCGCGTCATCCGCAAATCGCCGCCGCCGCCGAACCAGACGATGAGATAGAGCAGGGTCATCATCGCGGCGCCGACGCAGCCCATGGTGACGATGTAGTCCAGCACATCGCGGCGGAAATGCCCCATGAAGCGCGGGCGCAGCCAGCCAAAGGCGATCAAGGTCGCCGGCAGGTTGACCGTGCCGAAGGTCGCCCAGCTGATTTGCACCGGCGTTATCGGAAATGGCAGCGCCATAAAGGCGATGAAGACGAAAAGCGCGACCATGAAGAAGTTGCGCACGAGGAACATCTTCATCGTGCCGAAGATCGTCTGGGTGGTCTCCTTGCCTTCGCGGAAGGCGCGCGGCAGGGTCGACATGGCGTTGTTCAGCAAGACGATATCGGCGACGTCTTTGCTGATTTGGGCGCCGTCGTTCATCACGATGGCGAGGTTGGCCGCTTTCAGCGCGGGCACGTCGTTGACGCCGTCGCCGACCATCGACACGTATTCGCCATTGCGGCGCAGCGCCTGCACGATCCGCTGTTTGGTGTCGGGCTCGATGCGGGCGAAGACATGGCTCTCGCTCACGGCGCTGTCGAACTCGCCCTCGCCCATCGCGTCCAGCTCGGCGCCGGTATACGCGCGGCTGCCGATATCCATGCCCGCGGCTTTTGCGATGGCGCGCACGGTTTCGATGTTGTCGCCCGAGATCACCTTGAGCGTCAGGCCTTCAGCGCGGAAGGCGGCCAGCGTATCCTGGATGTCTTCACGAATCTGGTCGCTCAAGACGATCAGCGCGAGCGGCACGACATCAAAAGCGGCGACGCCGGCATGAAGGTCGGGCTCGCCCGCCATTTCGGCGAAAGCCAGCACGCGCAAGCCATCGGCCGAAAGCGCCTCCGCCTGCTGCGTGAAGCGGCTGGCAGCGGGCAGCAGACGCTCCGGCGCGCCCATCAGCAAGGTCTTATCCGACAGGCGGACCGCCGCCCATTTGCGCCCGGAGGAGAAGGGAATCTCTTTTAGCTTGGCGGGAAGTTCGCCGTCTTCCAGGACTTCATCAATATAGCGTTCAATGGCTTGCGCCGTGTTGTTCAGATGCGCCAGATTCTTGAGGAAGTCGCGCAGGGCAAGATGAATGTCGGCGCTGTCAGCCTCGCCAAGCGGGATGATTTCTTGCACTGCGAGCTTGTTCCGGGTCAGCGTGCCGGTCTTGTCGAAGCAGAGCGCCGTGGCGTTCGCCAGCGATTCGACGGCGTTGACGCGCTGGATCAGGGTCTGCTGGCGGCTGATCTTGACGGCGCCGATGGTCAGCGACAGGATGGCCACCAGCACCAGACCCTGCGGCACGAGGCTGGTGGTGAAGACGACGGCGTTGCGCACGATTTCGAGAAATTCGTTGCCGACGCTGAAGCCGGTGATGAAGATCAGCGGCACGAAAACCGCCATGATGACGACGGCGACTTCGACGGTGATGTCAATCTTGATTTGGGTCGGCGTCTTGACCAGCTTATACTGCTTGGCGATGACGGACAGGCGGTTGATATGGCTTTCGGCGCCGACCTTGGTCGCCCGCATGACGCCCGCCCCGGCGATGCAGAAGGAGCCGGAGAATACCTCGTCGCCGGGCATTTTGCCGACCGCGTCCGATTCACCGGTCAGCTGCGATTCGTCCATCTCCAGCGAATCGGCTTGCAGGATAACGCCATCGACGACCAGGCGATCGCCCGGCTCGATGCGGATGACCTCGTCAAGCACGACGCCGCGCATGGGCGCATCGACCCATTCGCCAGCGCGCAGGCAGCGCACCGTCCCTTCCGCCAGCGCCGCCAACTGATCCAATTGGCGCTTGGCGTTGAATTCCTGAATCATGCCGAAGAAGGTGTTGGAGACGACGCTGAAGCCGGCGAAGAAGGCGGTGGCGTAATCGCCCAGGGCGATGACGATGATCAGCATCGCGCCCAGGACGATGTTGAACAGGTTCAGCACGTTCTCGCGGAAGATGTTCCAATAGCTGCGGCCCACGCGCGCCTCGAAGTCGTTGGACTGGCCGCGGTCGATGCGCGCCTGGACGTCGCTGTGGCTCAGCCCGCTGATGGTTTGGCTGTCGTTTTGGATGCGTTCGCGCGTCGCTTGCATGGGGCGTATTGTAGGGCAGAAACGCATCTCGTGTAGGGGCGAGGCTTGTGTCGCCCTAATGCCGCGATTCATGTTTTGGGCGGGCGCCCTGATAGCTCGCCCCTACAGCGCGCCAGGATTCCTGCTATTCTTCCGCCATCGCGCCAGTCGAATACATTACCAGAAATCAGGAGCGAACATGATCCAAATCGCTGAAATGCTGCCGCCAGTTTATTCGCCGCTGTGGGACCTGGTCGCGCAATGCGGCGTGACGCAAGCCGTCGGCGCGCTCGACTTTGACGGGCATTATCGCGCCGCCCCGCCCTGGAGCTACACGTCGCTGCTGCGCGTCAAGAACGCCTACGAAGACCGCGGCTTCGAGCTGGCGGTGATTGAGAGCCGGCCGCCGCTGACCAAAGCCAAGCTGGGTTTGCCCGGGCGCGATGAAGAGATCGACGCGGTCTGCGAGCTGCTCGATGGCATGGGAAGGCTGGGCATCCCGGTCTGGTGTTACGAATGGATGCCGGTGCTGAACTGGATGCGCACCTCAACGGCGATTCGCGCGCGCGGCGGGGCGCTGGTCACGGGATACGATCACAGCCAGATGCGGGACGCCCCCTTGACTGAATATGGCGAAGTGAGCGAGGCGCGGCTTTGGGAGGGCCTGCATTACTTCCTCGAGCGCGCGCTACCGGTCGCGGAGTCAGCGGGGGTCCAGCTGGCGATGCACCCGGACGACCCGCCCCTCTCGCCGATTCGCGGCTTGGGGCGCATCATGCGCAGCCTGGACAATTTCCAGCGTCTGCTCGATCTCGTGCCCAGCCCGATGAACGGCATCGCCCTCTGCCAAGGCAATTTCGCGCTGATGACGGCTGACCTGCCAGCCGCGATACGCCGCTTCGGCGATAAGATCTTTTTCGTGCACATGCGCGATGTCGCTGGCAGCGCCGAGAAATTCCAGGAGACCTTCCACGACGCCGGGCAAACGGATATGGTCGAATGCATGCGCGCCTATCGCGATATCGGCTTCAGCGGCGTTCTGCGCCCCGACCATGTGCCGACGATGGCGGGCGACAGCAACGAAGACGCCGGCTATTCGTCAATCGGGCGGCTCTTCGCGATCGGCTATCTCAAAGGGATTCGCGAGGTTGTTTACGGGGCGGAGCGCTAGATTCTGGCGCGGCATCGGGCTGTTCGTCGGTGTCGTCGAGGATGTCTTGCCCGCGTTTGCGCTTCAGCTCTCTGTCGTCAATCGTGAAGATGGCGGCGACGGCGCAGAGGAGGCAGGCGGCCGCGCCAATCACCATCAGGATGTTGAAGGTCGAGGCGAAGGATTCGCGGATCGCCAGCCGCACCCGCGCCTGCTCGTCGGCGGAGAGCCAATCGGGCACGGAAGTCTCGACCAGATCGCCGGAATCAGCCGCCAGATGCGCTTGCGCCTCGGCCGGCAGCGAGCGAATATAGGCATCGTTCATCAAGAGCTGCCCGAACCAGGTGATGGCGAGCCCGCCCAGGATGCCGACGATCAGCACCTGCCCGACGCGCGACATAGTATGATTGACGCCGGAAGCGATGCCGGCGTTATTCGCGGGCGCGGAAGCCATCGCCGCCATCGTCAAGGGCGCGAAGGACAGACCAAAGCCGAAGCCGAAGAGCACGACCGGCAAGAAAAAGGCGCTCAGATATTCGGATTCGCCCTCGGTGACGCCGACATTGGCGAAGGCGAAGAAGCCGACCGCGACGATGACCAAGCCCAATGCCATTGGCGCGCGCGGACCCCGCCGATCCAGCAAGGGTCCTACAAGGGTCGAGCCCAAGGTCGCCACCAGGATCAGCGGGATGATCGAAAGCCCGGTGAATGTCGCGCTATAGCCTTGCACTTGAATCAGGTTCAGCGGCAGGTAGAGCAGCGCGGGCTGGATCACGCCATGAAAGACCAGCGAAATCGTGTTGGCGGAGGTAAAGGTGCGCGAACGGAAGAGCCAGAGCGGCAGAATGGCGTGTTTGCCCTGGCTTTCATCGCGCAGGAAGAGCGCCACGGCGAATAACCCGCCGAGAATGGCCGCGATGATTACGGGGCTGCCAAAGCCGAATGTCGAGCTTTCGATGAAGCCGAAGGTGATGCCGCCCAAACCGATGATGACCAGCAGCGCGCCGAAGACGCTCATCCGCCGCGGCTGATTCTTGTCGAAGCTCTCGGGCACGTAGCGCAGCAAAACCAGCGCCGCCGCGATGCCCAGCGGGATATGAATCAGGAAGACGAGCCGCCACATGCCCAGGTCGGTGACGACCCCGGCGAAAAAGGGCGCCAAGCCCGCCATCAGCACCGTGAAACCCGACCAGATGCCGATCGCCCAGCCCTGCCCACGGCGGCTGAAGTGGGCGGAGACGATCGCCAGGCTGTTGGGCACGATCAAGGAGCTGCCGACGCCCTGCGCCAGGCGCCCGGCGATGATGATGTTGGTCGTGCTGGCGAAGCCGCAAATCACCGAAGCCAGCGCGAACAAAAGGATGCCCAGCACGCAGACGCGTTTCCGCCCGTAGTGATCGCCCATCGAGCCCGTAACCACGATGAGCGAGGCTTGCACCATGACGTAGGCGTTCGGAATCCAGATCAGGTCGGCGCCGCGCGCGCCCAGCTCGACCTGAATGGCCGGCAGCGCCACATTCAGCGACGAACTGGCGACGAAAGCCATGCTCGCGGCCGCGACCGTAGAAAACAAGACCCAGAACCCGGTGGATGGGCTTCGGGCGCTCATGCTAATAGCTGCCAATACTGTTTCCGTGCCCGCTCATTGATTACGACATATACGTCCAGCATATCATAACCGCTGGCAAACAAACGCCAATCATGGCGGACTTCGCGACAAGCTCAAGGGGGAATCGCGTCCATCACGGCGGCACGAGGCGCGGTCCCCTCACTCGGGGAAGGGCAGTTCGCGCTCGATCAGGAAGGCGGCGAGCAGACCGCTAAGCAGGCTTAAGCCGGCGGCGATCCACATGATGACGTTGATCGTGCCCGAGAAGGTCTGGCGGATCAGGTCCTGCAAATGCGCGCGGTCCAGGGGCGAAAGCGTCGCCGGCAGCGACGTCTCGGCCAGCTTGACCGACTCGGCCGAGAGCAGGGCGCGGGCAGCGCCGGGCAGCGCCGTAACCAGCGGGTCGCTGAGCAGGGTCTGTTTGAAGAGCACGAGCACGATGCCGCCCATGACCGCGATCGCCAGCACCTGCGCCGAGCGCGACACGGTGTTGTTCAGCCCGGAAGCCATGCCGGCGTGATGCTCGTCGACCGATGCCATGACCGCCGTCGTCAAGGGCGCCAGGGTGACGCCCATGCCAGCGCCGAAGAGGCAAATGGCGGGGAAGAGCGTCGTCCAGTAGCTGTCTTGCCCGCTATCGGGCTGCAGCGCCGCCAGCATCACGAAGGACAAGCTGATGATGATGGGCCCAAAAATCAGCGGCAAGCGCGGACCATACCGGTCGATGACGCGGCTCATCACGAAGGACAAGGCCACCATGAGCGCGGTCATCGGCAGCAGCGCCAGACCGACCGCGGCCGCGCTGTAACCCTGCACCTGAATCAGGCTGAGGGGCAGGAAGAAGAGCACGCTGTTCATCGCGCCATAGAGCAGCAGCGTCAGGGTGTTGGCGCCGGTGAAGGTGCGCGAGCGAAACAGATTCAGCGGCATCATCGGGTGGTCGCTATGGCCCTCGATCCAAATGAAGACGGGCAGAATGGCGACCGCGGTCAAGCCCGACAGCAGGACCAGCGGGTCGCCAAAGCCGCGCCGCGGGCCCTCGATGCAGAAGAAGCCGCTCAGCATCAGCGCCAGGGTGCTGAGGACGGTGCCGGACACGTCCAATGCTTTTGGCGCCTCCTCGTCATAACTTTCCGGCACATAAACAACCAGGATCAAGATGGCGACCAGGCATAGCGGAATGTTGATCAGGAAGATCAGCCGCCACATGCCAATCTCGGCGAGCCAACCGCCCAGGATCGGCCCCGCGCCCGATATCAGCATGGTGAAGCCGGACCAGACGCCGATCGACCAGCTGCGGCGGTGATGGAAAAAGAAGGCGGCGACGATCGCCAGGCTGCAGGTGATCATCATGCCGCTGCCGACGCCCTGCAGCGCGCGCGCCACGATCAAAATATCGGCGGAATCGGTCGTGCCGCAGATATACGACGACAGGGCGAAGATCACGATGCCGATGATGTAGACGCGCTTGCGGCCATAATGATCGCCAAAGGAGCCGCTGAGGAAGATGAAAGCCGCTTGCAGCAGGGAGTAGGCGTTGACGATCCATATCAGGTCGGCGCCCGAAGCCCCCAGGTCGCGCTGGATGGCGGGCAGGGCGACGCTCAGCGCGGTGCTGACCATGAAGACCATGCTTGGCGCCATGATCGTGGCGACGAGCACTTCAATATCCAGGCGCCAGTCGAAACCTGTCTGCGTCTCGGCGGCCATAATTCCTTTCCAGCCTGTGCTGCGCACGGCATTGCCGGGTCTAGCCAGTCGCTAATAGTATGGCAATTCGTAAAAGAACGCGAATGCGCGGTCGGTGCGGGCGGCCGATGTTGCGGAGTACAGGCGCCGCGCTTCTCCTCTCGGCTTCAGGTGGCGCCCGAACGCGGACTGAGCGCGCAGGAAGGCCTTGACGCGCGCGATTATTTCTCGCGCAATTCGCGCAGTTCCGCTTCAAGCTCGCGGCGGCGTTTTGCGCTGGCTTCGCGGCCCGCCGTCATCGCCCGCTGATAATGTGATTGCAGATTCGCCTGGAATTCGTCCGACGAGACTGGCGAAAAGAAAGCCGCCAGCAGGGCGCCAATCAGGCTGCCGATGCTCAAGCCGACGAGCAAGCTCAGGAATTTCCGCATGATGCGCGCCTCCAGGCGGTCGCCGACATATCAGTCTTTGGCGACGCTTCCGCGGGCGGCAAGGCCACGGCCGGGCGTCACAGCAGGAAGAGCAGCGGCGGCGCGGCGATCACGATGCCAAAAGCGCCGATGCCGAAGGGCAGGGTGATGAAGAGCAGACCACCGGTGGCGAGGGCGATCAGACCGCCATCGCGGCAGAAGCGCTCCCATTTGCGCGTCGAGGGGCTGTGGAACAGGCGGCGGACCCAAGGAATCTCGCCGAAGCTGTTCCAGACGAGCGTATCGCGAAAGAGCAAATGCACCCCGACATACCACCAGAATGAAGCGACACAGATCTGAATGATCCACATAACGCGACTCCAGCCTTCGACGCCAGGCGCCATTCTAGCGAAAAATCGCCGCCTGTCTATATTCTGGCACGAGCTTTGCCCCTCACCCCCGCGGCCCCTTACCACCACGAGGAGGGAAGGAGAGACGCCTCGAAGGCAAGCGGCCGGCGAGCCCTAGAGCACGGAGACGGGATCGATGTCGATGCGCCAGCCCGGCTGCGGCGAAAGCAGCGCCAGCGCGGCGCGCGGATCGGGACCGCGAAGCAGCAGATGCCAGCGATACTGGCGGTCGACGCGGGCGTAGAAGCAGGGCGCGGGCCCAATCAGCGCCGTGCCGGTGAGCGCGCGCTCATGCAGGATCTGTCGCAGGCGCGCGGCCGCGAATTCCGCTTGCCGCCTGGCCGTCTCCTCTTTGCTGTAGCTGAAGACGATCCGCGCCAGCCGGCGATATGGCGGGTAGGCGAGCTGCCGGCGATATTGACTTTCGCGCTCGGCGAAACCGGCGTAGTCATGCTGCGATGCGGCTTGAATGACGTAGTGCTCCGGCTGGTAAGTCTGCAAAACCACCGACCCGCCCAGGACGCCGCGGCCCGCGCGCCCGGCCACCTGGGTCAAGAGCTGGAAGACGCGTTCGCCGGCGCGATAATCGGGCAGCGCCAAGCCGATATCGGCGCTGACGACGCCGACCAGGGTGACCAGCGGCAGGTCCAGCCCTTTGGCGATCATCTGCGTGCCAATCAACACGTCGGCTTCGCGCTTGATGAACTTGTCCAGGATTTCGAAGTGCATTCGCGGCGAACGCGCGCTGTCGATATCCCAGCGCAGGCTGCGGGCGGCCGGGAAGAGCGCCGTCAGCGATTCAGCCACCTGCTGCGTGCCCGCGCCAAAGTAGCGAATCCGCGCCGAGCCGCAAGCGGGGCAGGCCAGTGGCTGCGCGCCCGTATAGCCGCAGTGGTGGCAGCGCAGCGACCCGTCGATTCGGTGGTAGGTCATCGGCGCGTCGCAGCGGGCGCAACCCAGAACGAAGCCGCAATCGCGACAGAAGACGTAGGTGGCCTGCCCGCGCCGATTAAGAAGCAGCATGGCTTGTTCGCCGCGCTCCAGCGCATCGGCCAGCGAGCGCTGCAATTGGCGGCTGAACATGCTTGTGTTGCCGGCGCGCAATTCCCTGCGCATGTCGATGACCGCGACCGGCGGCAGCGGAATCGTGACGGCGTCGGCGTCGTCAACCTCGTAGCGCGGGGCGAGGCCGAGGCGATCCGCCTGCTGCTGAATCCGGCGGCGATGCCCCATGATGCGTTCGGGCAGGCGGAGATAGCTGAAATGGCCGCGGCGGGCGCGATGCCAGGTCGTCAGATCGGGCGTGGCGCTGCCCAGGATGAGGGTCGCGCGGCAGATCTGGCTCAGCCGCTCGGCGGCGGCGCGCGCGTGATAATGCGGCTCGGTCATCCAGGGCGATTGTTTATAACTGGCGTCGTGTTCTTCGTCCAGCACAATCAAACCCAGATTCGGCAGAGGCGTGAAGAGCGCCGAGCGCGTGCCGATGATGACGGATACGCCGCCAGCGCGGGCCCGCGTCCAGGCATCGTAGCGTTCGCCGGCGGGCAGGCTGCCATGCACGAGCGCGGCTTTGCCGGGAAAGCGCTCGGAGACGCGGCGGACGGTCTGCGGCGTCAGGGCGATCTCGGGCACGAGCAGGATGGCGCTTTTGCCTTGCCGCAGCGCCTCGGCGATGGCGCGCAGGTAGATCTCGGTTTTGCCGCTGCCAGTCACGCCATGAAGCAGAAAGCGAGCGGGTTCTTCCCGTCGCATGGCGGGCGCAATTCTGTCCCAGGCGCGCTGCTGGTCGGGCGTGAGCTTTGGCGCGCTGTCTGGCACGAAATCGAAGTCGCGAAGCGAATCGCGCCAGACTTGTTCTTCGCGCAAATCCAGGGCGCCAGCTTTGACCAGGCGCTTAATCCGCGAGCGCGTCGCGCCGGTCGCGCGCAGGGCCTCGGCCATGGTCGGCGGCTCGGGCAATGCCAGCAGCTCGCGCAGCAGCCGCGCCGCGTAAGCTGTGCCGCGCCAGGAGTCCAGCATGCGTTCGACGCGGTCCGGCGGCGCTTCCAGGATAATGAGGTCGTCTTCGCCGCGCTCGGTCTCTTCGACGAAGACCAAGCCTTCGGCGACGAGCTTGTTCAACGGGCTTCGGTTCTTGGCGCCGACAGCCTTCAGCGCCTCGAGCGCGCCGAGGGCGTCGTCATCGCGCTCGGCGATCAGCGCCAGCAGGTCGGCATGTTTGACCGTTTTGCCGAGCTTTGCCGCGATCGCCGGGATGTCGGCGGCGGCGTATGTGGGATAGAGCCGCGCCACGGTCTTGGCTCGGGCGGTCGGCGGCGCCAGCGTCGATTCGGATGCGATCATGGCGGCCGCTTCCAGCCGCTCCAGGACCGGCTCGACCGGCTGCTTGGGGAAGGCGCGCTTGAGCTGCCGCAGGCGCTTCTCGCCTTTGTCGCGCAGAACCTCCAGCAGGCGGCGGGCGAAGGGCAAATCCGCTTTGGCACTGGCGCCAGGGAGGGTCATCTGCCGCGGCTGCCGGGCATCCAGATCATCGCGCAGGAAGCGATACAGGCGATCGGATTTGCCAGTGAAACCCGGCGGCAGCATCAGCCAGAGGCACGCGCCGATGGGAGCGAGGCAGGTCTCGCTGAGCCAAATCGCCAATTCCAGCTGCTGCGGCGAAAGCACCGGCGCCGGATCGAGCAATTCGATGACGGGCTTGGTTTCGGGGATGTCGGTTTCGGCGCAGAGGCGCAGCACGACCGCCGGCTGCATCGCCACGCCGAATTCCACGCGCACCAGCGAGCCCGGTGATAAATCGCCAGTCAGTTCATCCGGGATATTATAGGTGAAAGCCTTTCGCAGCGGCGCATTGAGCGCGACCTGGGCGTATCGCATGGAGACCTGACCTGCATGGCGCAAACTCGCGGCAGCCTGATTCTACGACATCGCGGCGGCGTCGCCAACAATCGGCGCGGGCTGCTGGCGCCGCCTGTCGCAGGGATGCCGGCTGCGCTATGATTGACGCGGAAAGAGAATGGAACTGGTTGATTATGACTGATGTAGACGCGCTTCCAGAATCGCTTTGCCGGCGGATCCTGAATCACCTGGGCCTGCCCGCCGGGGCGCCGCCAAGTTTGAATGCGCTGCAAAGCCTGATCGCCGGTTATACGCGGACCGTGCCTTGGGAGAGCGCCTCGCGCATCCGGCGCCGGGCAAACCACGCCGAGTCGGCCGACTGCGCGCTACTTGGCGAGGCTTTCTGGGAGAGCAGCTTCGAGCATGGGACGGGAGGCACCTGCTACGAGAGCAATTACGCATTTTTCGGGCTGCTGCGGCGGCTCGGTTACGAAGGCTATCTGACGATCAACGACATGGGCGAGTCAATCGGCTGCCACAGCGCGATTGTGGTCGCGCTAGATGCCGAAAAGTTCCTGGTCGATGTCGGATTACCGCTACATGCCGCGCTGCCACTGCGCGATGACGGCGTAACCACTGCCAAAAGCGCGATCATGGAGTACACAGTCGAGCCGCTGGGGGAGCGCCGCTATGCGATCTGGCGCGAGCTCCAGCCGCGGCGCAGCGCCTTCCAATTGAATGACAGAGCCGTATCGGACGCCGATTATCGCGCCATCGCCATTCACGATTATCGGCATGACGGCGGGCAATTCCTGAACGAGATTGTGATTCACAAGGTGGTGAACGAGACGCTGTGGCGCTTCAACAGCGATGAGATTCCCTTTTGCCTGCAGGAGTTCGTCGATGGCGAGCGGATTGAGCACGCGCTGGGCGTGGCGCCGGCGGCGGAACTGGCGGCGAAGTTTGATATAGCGCGGGAGGTGCTGACCGGGGCGCTGGGGATTATCTGCCAACCCCCATCCCAAACCCCTCCCGCATAAAAAGGGAGGGGCTTATGGCACAGGTAATGCAGCACTTTTGGCTCTCCTTCCCTCGCTTTGGGGATGCTCGCCATAGAGATGGCTAGAGGGGCTGGGGGATGGGGGTAGATTAAGCCACCGAAACTTCTTCGCACAGATACACGTCCTGGATCGCATGCAGCAGGCGCGCGCCTTCGTCCATCGGGCGCTGGAAAGCTTTGCGGCCGCTGATGAGCCCCATGCCGCCGGCCCGCTTGTTGACGACCGCCGTCGTCACCGCTTCGGCGAAGTCGTCCGCGCCGCTCGCCCCGCCGGAGTTGATCAAGCCGACCTTGCCCATGTAGCCGTTGGCCACCTGGTAGCGCGTCAGATCAATCGGATGGTCGCTGCTCAGCTGGCTGTAGATGCGTTCGTCCAGCTTGCCATAGGATGAATCGCCGCTGTTGAGCGCGCGGTAGCCGTAATTCTGAGTTGGCAGCTTCTGCTTGACAATATCGGCGCCCAGGGTCGCGCCCAGGTGATTGGCTTGGCCCGTCAGGTCGGCGCTGGATTCGTGATTGACGCCGTCGACCGTGAAAGCGGGATTGCGCATATAACACCACAGGATCGTCGCCATGCCGAGTTCATGGGCGAAGGCGAAGGCTTCCGCCACTTCAATCATCTGCCGGTTGGAATCTTCCGAGCCGAAGTAGACCGTCGCGCCGACCGCGACCGCGCCCAGATCCCAAGCCTGCTGGATCGTGCCGAACATGATCTGCTCGTGCGTGTTGGGATGGGTGACCAGCTCGTTGTGGTTGACCTTGACGATGTAGGGAATGCGGTGAGCGAAACGGCGGGCGGTCAAGCCGAGGACGCCAAAGGTCGAGGCGACGGCGTTGCAGCCGCCCTCCAGCGCCAGTTCGATGACTTTTGCGGGGTCGAAATAGGCCGGGTTGGGGGCGAAGGAGGCGCCGGCCGCATGCTCGATGCCTTGATCCACCGGCAAAATCGAAACGTAGCCCGTGCCGCCCAGGCGCCCATTGTCATAGATCTGCTGCAGGCTGCGGATGACTTGCGGGCTGCGGTCGCTATCGCGCCAGACGCGCTCGGTGAAATCGTGGCCGGGCAGGGCCAAGGCGTCGCGAGGGATGGTTTCGCAGCGGTGATTGAGCAGGCTGTCGGCATCCGCGCCGAGCAGCTCCGTAATGCGGTCAATTTTAATATCGGGGCTTGCCTTCGCCATCGTCTATTCCTTTGGTCTACACTGGCGAGCTTCGATTATAACAGCATGCCAAGATTTTCTCTGTGCCCTCTGAGCCTCTGTGGCTAAAATTAGCGCGATGAATGGCATCGAAACGCAACGACATCACCTGCGCCAACTTCGCGAGGCCGCCGAAGCGCGCGACCCCGAACGCTGCCAGTTCTTGCTGAAGGCTCTCTTCATGGATATGGAGTTTTACCTGGCGCTGGCGGTGGCGATTGAGCGGGCGCGCAGCTTCCTGGAGACCTTCGAGCATTATTACCCCGAGGGGCTTTTCGCGCGGCGGATTCTGACGCAGATCGTCAATACTGGCGCGGCGCCATCGCGTCTGCCGCCGGAAGCGCAGCGAGATTTTGCGTATCCCGGCGCGGCCAACTACATGAAAGCGCTCGCGGATCTGGCATTCGCCTTGCAGCCCGGTCCGCTGCCGCCGCGGATCGGCTACCTGGCCGGGGCGACGGTCAATGCGATCATGGCCGAGCTGGTCGAGCATTATTATGGGCGGCGCATGGAGGCCTGGCAGATCGTGCGGGCGCAGCCGGGCACGTCGGAAGCGCGGGCGATCGCCTACGCCTTCTGGACCGACGACGAAGTCGCCCTGCTCGATACCGATCACTGGCTGAGCGTCGCCGACAGCATCGAGGCGCAGCTCAAGCGTCAATTGCGCTGACCTTTTGCAGGAGTTATGGTCGTCAGCGTCACCGTCCAGGCAAAATACCTTGTATTCCGCGGCGCTCGACTCCCCTCCCTGACTCGTCGCGGAGGGGGCCGGGGGTGGGGTTGGAAGAACAGCGAGGCGCGCGCATGAAAATAGACGAATTTGGCTTGGAAGCGCCGCCGGCCGGGCTCTACGACTACAGCGCGGAAATCACGACCGGCGTCGACGGCTTCGGGGGCGTTAGCGATGCCGATATCGAGCAGTTTCACGCGCTGGGCTTCCTGGCGGTTCACGGCGCCATCGACCAATCCGGCATCGACGCGGGACGGGCGGGCATCCGCGATCTGCTCTTGCGGCGCGATAACGACAATATCATGGTCGAATCCGTCGCGCGCGAGCGCTTTGATGAGCTGCCCGATGACGAGCGGCTGGACAGCGTGCGCAAGATAATGCCGGTCGTCACTTACGACGCGCGCTTGAAACGGGCGTCTGAAGACCCGGCGCTGCTGGATGTCGTCGGGCGAATCATGGGCGAGCGGGCGGCGCTCTCGCAAGACCAGGCGATGCTGAAACCGCCGCGGATCGGGCGCGAGAAGCCCTGGCATCAAGATATGGCTTACTTCGATTATCCCAGCGACACGACCATCGTCGGCGCCTGGATCGCGCTGGACGAGGCGACGCCGGAGAACGGCTGCATGATGGTCGTCCCGGGCAGCCATCACGAGGGACCGATGCCGCACTGGACGCGGCGCGATTGGCAGCTCTGCGATACCGACGTTCGTGTTGGCGAAAGCGTCGCCGTGCCGCTGCCGCCCGGTGGCTGCCTGCTCTTCCACTGCCTGCTGCATCATGGCACGCCGCCAACCCGTTCGCATCGCCGGCGCTGGGCGCTGCAATTTCATTATTGCCCCGCCAGCGTCGCCCAGTTAACGAATAGCGATCTTCGCTTGAGCGTCTTTGGAACCGAAGGCAAGGACGTCAGCTGTTAGCCGCGTGAGGAGCGCCCGTGATCTTCGTCCTGTTCATCATCGTCAACCTGCTGCTGATGGGGGCGTTATTCGCCTTTGGCATGTATCAATTCATGCAGGTGGAAGAGAAGCGGAAGCGCGGCCGGCTGCTATCGGACGCCGGCGTCGATATTGCGGAGATGCAAGCGCTAATGGGCGCGGACAAGCGCGATGAGGCGGTCAGCCGGCTGATGCGGGCGGCCGATGTCGATCGCTTCACGGCGGAAGCGGCTCTGGCGCAGATAAGCGACAGCTCGGTTGCAAAAGAGTTGTAGGCGCGAGGCGGCGACTCGCCCACGGCGTTCTGTCGGCAAATCAGACACGCACGGTATTTTGCGCGCGGGCGTGGGGTTGGCAGTTGCGAAGGGCGAGACGAGTCTCGCCCCTGTTTATGTTGCGAGTGCAACACCCCATCCCCCCGGCCCCTTGCCCCAGCGAGCTAGGGAAGGGGAGTTGACGTTGCGAGCCGCAAGGTCTTTTGCGTGGGCGGTCGCAGTGCGGCGCGTGTGTCTACATGGATTGGGCGGATCGGATAAGCGCGAGGATCCTTTTGGCGCGCGCTTCCCAGGCGTAATGCGCCAGTGCGCGCGCTCGGGCCTTTTCCCCCAGGCGGCGCCGAAGTTCGCTGTCGTCGCGCAGGCGCTGGATCGCGATTGACCAGGCGGCGGCATCATCGGGCGGCAGCAGCAGCGCCGTTTCGCGATCGGTCACCACATCCGACCAGGACGGCAGATCAGAGGCGATGACGGCGCGTCCGGCAGCCATGTATTCAAAAAGCTTCATCGGAGAGGCGTATTGCGCGAAATGCGTCTCTGCCGGGAGCGGCAGCGCGCAGACATCAAAGGCGCTGAGATAAAGCGGCACCTCATCTGGCGGGACGTGACCGGCGTAGAGAAAACGCTCGGGCGGCATTCCCAAATCGAGCCAGCGTCTTTGAAGCGAATCCGCCATATCATCGGGACCGCCGACCAAGGCGAGGCAGGCCTGGTCCAGCGCCGCCAGCGCGTCAACCAACATGCCGACCCCCTTGTCCATGCCGAGCGTATGGAGCCGGCCCACATAGCCGATGATGAAGGCCTCTTGCGGCCAGCCGATCTCCCGACGAGCGGCCGCTTGATCGGGCAAGTCAGCGAAGCGCGCCCGGCGGATGCCATCGTGGGCGACGATGACGCGGGCCGGGTCGGCGCCTCGCTGATTGATGAGATCATCGCGCAACGGCGCGGTGATGGCGATGAGGCTGCCGACGCTTGCGACCGCCTGACTCTGCAAGGCGGCGCCCCGGCGCGAGCTGGGGAACTGGTGGGCTTCGTAGGCCAGCGCGTTCCTGGCTTTGAAGCGCGCGAGCAGCGCAATGATGAATTCATCGCGGCTGTAGTAGATTTCCGCGCGGGTGAAGAGGAGCAGGATGGCTGCGATTACGGAATAGGACAGCTGCAAAAGATAAAATGCCAAGCGAGCGCCGGCGCTCTCGGCTGCGAAAAGCGGGAAGAGATCCAGGCAAGGGACGCGGCGAACGCTGAAACACGGGCGGACGCCGTAATGCGCGTAAGGATCGGCGATGGCGCGCATCTGGCGGGTGTTCCAGCGGCGCGCGACCCAAAGCGTGACTTCGCAGCCGGCCGCGGCGAAAGCCTCGCAGTTCTGCATGATCTGCAGGCCGTGCGCCTTCTCGGTCGGCAGGCGCATCAGGGAGATGTAGAGCAGCTTGGGCATTCGGCGTGGTTCGACCCCCACCCCTGGCCCCTCCCCCATAAAGAGGGAGGGGAATGATTCTTAATCTGCCGGCGGCTATGACCGTGATTGCCGCGGCAGCAGCAGGCTCAACCCGCCGGCGACCGCGATCATGACGGCGACGATCTGGAAGGTCAGCGCCAAGCCGACCTGATCGGAGATGAAGCCGATCGCTAGCGAGCCGATGGCGCCGGTGGCGAAGATGAAGCCCAGGATCGCGCCCGAGGCGAAGCCCTTGCGCATCGGGATCAAGTCTTGCGCCATGACGACGATCAGGCTGTGCGCGCCGCCGGAGAGACCGCCCGCGGCGATCGCCAGGAAGAAGGCGAAGGCGCCCTCGTAGGCGGGCAGCAGGAAAAAAGCCGGCGCCGAAAAGAGCATGCTCAGCATCATCACCATGCGCCGATCGTAACGGTCCGCCAGCCGCCCGAATACCAGCCCGGAAAGCGCAGAGGCGATCCAGTAGGAGCTGGTGATCGTGCCATAAGCGGCCGGGTCCCAGCCTTTTTGCTCGAAGAGAACGGGCACGAAAGCGACCGAGCCCTGCTGCCCCAGGCCGCGCAGCAAGACGATCAAGCCGAGGATCAGGAAGGCGAAGAGCGGGAAATGCTGCTTTTCGTCATTCTCGCGCTCCGACTTGCGCTTGTTCTGGGCTTCGTGATGCTCGTGATGGCGCGGGATGCTAGTCGCCATCAGGATAATCGCGGGCAGCGAGAATACGGACAGGACGATGAGCGGCGTGAGGTTGCCCTGCGCGCCAAAATGCCGGGCGCCGACCGCTTCGCCCATCTGCCCGATGAGATTGGGGTTCGCCAGATCGAGCAGGATGCCGGCGATGGCGGGTCCTAGCGCCAAGCCCGTCTGCCCCATCAAGAAAAAGAGCGCCATGTTGAATGCCGAACGCCGCGGGACCGCTTCGGCCGCGTGCAGCGCGCCAACCGGATGCAGCGCCCCGCTGCCGATTGGGGCGAGCACGATTGGGATGAACATCAGCCAGTAGTTGCGGGTCGCGCCGGCCAGGATGACGCCGAGGGTGAATAAGCCGACATGGAAAGCCAGCCCCAGCGAACCGAGCCAGCGCCCGCCCGAGCGATCGGCGCGGATGCCGAACCAGGGCTGCGTGACCGCGCCAAGCAGCTGGGCGACGCTGACCGCCAGGCCGATCTGGAGGTTGCTCATGGGCAAGATGCCGGCCGCCAGGAAGGTCAGCAGCACCGCCGTCATCGACGAGAAGATGTCGTTTGTCAGATGCCCGAAACAGACCGCCCCCAAGAGGCGGAGGTGACGCGGCATAGGCAGCGGCTCCCGTTAGCGTGCCGGCAATGATACCCCTGCGCGGCGCGCTTGAGAATGCGGATTGTGGAGGATACGCATCGAGAGGCAGCCCTTAGTCAATGTTTCCAAGCCGCCGCCAAATTTCGCTCTTACGCGCAACCTCCTGATCAGACTTGGAATAGATATGGACGAAAATGATAGAATCCCTGCTTTGGAGATAATAGACAATGCGGAAACCCCCGCGCTTGCCCCGGCTAGCCGACCGATTCGCCATGCGTATCTTGTAAATCGGCAGGCCGAAACCGGGCACATGAATACCGCGGAGGTTTCGGTGCTGCATGTCCGCCTCAAGTGCCGCAAGATCGTCTTCGATGCGCCGAAAACGTTTCCGTAAACGAGCGAAGTCCTTAACGAAGTCTTCCAAATACTCAATCTGCACTGGCATCGTTGGAATCGCTACTCGCTCGTCTCACGAAGGTAATCGCGGAACTGCTGCTCCGTCATCACATTCCCTGCCAACAGTCCCTTCCATGCCTGCTTGAAGCTCTCCAGATTTTCCTGGCGCGTCTGCTCGCGGTAGGGCTCGTCATCGTCATCGGCGTCAAGCGAAGTCGGCGTATAGTCGCCGGCGGCGTATTCGGCTTCGGCTTCGCGCGCGGCCTGAGCGAACTCTTCATCGCTGGGCTCGCCGAAGATCTCGTCGAACAGATCCCGCAATTCCCGCTCGGAAAGCGCATCCAGATCGACTTCGGCGAGGCGCTCGCGGTCGCTTTTGCGGGCGGTTTTGACTTTCGTAGATTCGTTCATGCAGACCTCCAGGAAACGGGCGCTTTGCCAGGATTGCGCTCTCAAATTGTAGCGCAGTCTACGGGATTCTCCATGCGCTGTGATATACTGCCAGCCGGTTCAAGAGGCAGAGGACAAGCGATGACCATTGATTACAGCGCGCTGCAAGCCATCCCGCGGCGCGACGAGCCCTATCATATCGTGGTGACGGCGGCACATCATGACGATATTGAATTTGGCGTGGCCGGCAGCGTCGCCCGTTGGATCCGCGACGAGGGCGCGACCGTGACCTACGTCATCGTCACCGATGGCGGCGCCGGCAGCAATGATCCCGACATGAGTCGCGAGCGGCTGGTGGCGCTGCGGAAGGAAGAACAGCTGGAAGCGGCGGCGCGGGTCGGCGTGCATGACGTGCGCTTCCTAGGCTATCCCGATGGCCATCTGCAGGCGACGCTGGACCTGCGGCGGGATATCACGCGCGTCATCCGCGAGACCAAGCCCTACCGCGTCGTCTGCCAAGACCCGACCACCGTCTTCGTCCAGCGCGGATACATCAATCATCCCGATCATCGGGCGGCGGGCGAGGCGTCGATTTACGCCGTCTTCCCCAGCGCCGAAACCCGGCCGATCTTCCCCGAATTGCTGGCGGAAGGCTACGAGCCGCACAAGATTGGCGAACTCTTCTTGAACCTTACTCAAGAGCCGACGCATTATCACGACATCAGCGGCGTGATCGACTTGAAGATGGCCGCCCTCGGCGCGCATGTCTCGCAGATTGGCGCCGGCGACGACTTCGAAAATGGCGCGAAGAAATGGCTGATGCGGGGCAATCGAGACGGCGGGCGGATGGTCGGGGTCGAATACGCCGAGCATTTCCGCCTGCTGAAATTCGATGAAGACCGCGAAAGCTGGTACGAGGAAGAGCGCGAGCCAGCCACCAACCATTCGTAGGGGCGAGGCGGCGACTCGCCCGCCAGCTAATACGCAATCGGTACAGTATCCTTTGCAGTTGAAACATCAAGAGCTTTACCACCGCACCGAGGACACCGAGAAAAACGAGGACGCCGAGAATTTCTCTCTGAATGAGCGCTAGCGTCTCTCACATTTGCGCCTCAGTAAATCTTGAAACGCGTATACTCCACAGCGCCACAGAACGCACCGAGAGAGACCACTGTGCTTCTCTCGGCGTACTCCCTGACACTCGGTGTCCTCGGTGGTGAGTTTTTGAATTTCTTGCCCGGCTTTACTTCCGCTCGGGTGTTGAATCTGGCTCATTCTTGTTTCAACTGAAATCTATACACGACCCGCAATCGCGCTGATTTGCGCAGGGCGACAATTATCTGGTATATTATTGCGCGACAAGGATTATATCCTAGCCAAGACGCGCGCTCATGAGATTCTCCGCGCCAGTCATCGCAATGCTTGCGCTGTACCTAGCCCTCGCGGTTCAGCCCGCCGTGGCGCAGCCGCCAGTGGCCGCATGCGGATTGCCCACGGGCGGCTTCGTCAACACCTTGGTCAGTTATACGCTGACCGCTGACTGCACACAGACGGCGGCGCTGGAATTTGGCGCGAACGTCAATGGCACGGTCGTCATTGATGGCAAGGGCTTCACCATCGACGCCAGCGCGATGACGGGCAGCGGCGGCGTGTTCACAACCACCGGCGGCGCCCAGCTGGACGTCAAGGACGTGACGATTCTCGGCGGCGGCTCCGCAGGAACCAGCGCTGCCCATCTCTCCGACGCGGCCAGTTTCACCAACGTGACCTTTCGCAACACTGACGGCACCGCCATCAGCAAAGCGAGCGGGTCGGGCTTCACCTTCACGCTGCAGAACATCCTCATCGAAAACGGCGAGGGCGCGTACTCGTTCTGGGGCGATGGACCGAGCTCCATTCTTTCCAGGAATGGCTCGGTCTTCAATGTGACCAACCTCGTCATCCGCGATATGGTGCGCGGCAACTCCGCTTTGGCGCTGGATCACTGGGAGTATCAATCGCCGACCGCCATCAACATCAACGGCTGCTTTACGCATGAGCGCATCTTCCCGACGCTGACCTACCGCACGATCAACGACAGCAGCACGGGAAAATGCACAGGCACGATAGGCAATGGCGATCAAGCGGTGAAGACGGTGGCCGCGCCAGTCCCCGCCGCTTGTGGCTTGCCGCCGGCCGGGCACCTCAATGCCAAGACCAGCTACACTTTCTCGCTAAGCGGCAATTGCGCGCAGAAGGGCACGCTCTACATCCCCAAGGGCATAACGGTGACGATCAATGGCAACTGGCGAACGATCAGCGCCGGCAGTGGCGTCATCCCATTCGAGACGGCCGGCAGCCTGACGATCAAGAACGCGCTCATCAGCGGCATCACCAGCCGGCCGATCATCGGCTGGCTGCGCAGCACGCTGACGGTAAGCAACAGCATCTTCCGCAACAACAGCTTTGCGATCTTGCTGGCCGATCACAACGCCACCTTCGACAATGTGCTCTTCGAGAACAACAGCACTGCCAGCACGAGCAGCTACGATGGCTCGGTCTTGCGCACGCTGCGCGAAGGCAAAGTTACGATTCGCAATTCCATCATCCGGGACAACAGCGGCGCGGCTGGCGCGCTCTACATGGGCTTGGCGCATCCCTCAGGCAGCGATGGCGCGGTGACGCTGGAAGGCTGCATCGAGTTCAGCGGCAATACCGACAGCGACGGCAACGCGTCCAACTACAGCGATGCCAGCGGCTGGCTCACCGACAATTCGACTGCCGCGGCCTGCCCGGCCTTCCAGTTTGGCGCGGCGGGCGGCTTGCGCAGCCAAGGGGCTGAGGCCGACTCGGACGCGGCTGGCAGATTCGGCGGTCCCGGCGGCTGCGAACTGCCGATGGGCGTGACCGCCTGCATCTTCCGCGGCGAGACCGTGGCGCCGGGCACGCTGGAAGTCTGGGAGATCAAACCGGATTCGACCGGTTTTCACCAGCTGACCGCGACGCGGGCACAGGTCGAGGCGCTGGCGGGCGGCGGGCTGGTTGGCGTCTCGGACGACTGCCGCGCAAGAATCACGCGCCAGGAGAATGGCGACATTCTCGTATCGGCGGGGCCCAACAAAGAGGGCAAGCTGCTGCACGCCGTGCTGGATGGCAGCTTGCATGGGCATGTCATCAGCTTCTACACCACCTTCGGCGAGACGCTCTGCCCCGGCGCGCCCCTTGACGAGCCCGCCCAGCTGCATGACTGCATGGTCAAAACCACGCATATCCTCAACTTCCGCGAGTCGCCCGGCGGCGAGATCCTGCGCATCCTGCCCTGGAACGTTACGCTGACGGCATTCCGGCGGACGCCCGACTGGTTCTTCGTCGATTATCATGGCGAACGCGGCTGGCTCAGCGCCGATTACCTCATCCCGCAAGGGAATTGCGGCTAGCCCCCGGACAGCTTTGCCAATTGCCGCCCGGCGCGTCAAGGCGGTAAAATGGTCGCCGATTCGATAGTTGACGAAAAGGGCGACCATGAGACTGCTAACCTATCAGACAGACGATGGCTTCAAGCTGGGCGTCAAAACCGAACGCGGCGTACTGGATGTGGCGGCGGCGGCGGCAGCGGCGGGCGTCCCGCGCTCAATCACGCCGGACGCGGTCTACGGGCGCGGCAACGCGGCGCTCGAACGGCTGCGCGTCCTGGTCGCTTCCGCCGCGGACCCAGCGCCTTATCTCAACGAGAGCGATTTGATCTACGGGCCCGCTGTGCCCAACCCGGGCAAGATCCTCTGCATCGGCTTGAATTATCAAAAGCACGCGGCCGAAACTGGCGCCGAGCCACCGGCCGAGCCAGTCTTGTTCAGCAAGTTCAACAATGCCATCGCCGCCCCGAATGAAGCCATCCCGCTGCAAGCCGACTGGACGCGGGTCGATTACGAATCGGAGCTGGGCGTGGTGATGGGCTCGACGGCGCGCAACGTGTCGGTGGAGGACGCGCTGGATTGCGTCTTCGGTTATTGCAATATGAACGACATCAGCGAGCGCCGCCTGCAGATGCTCAGCGGGCAATGGCTGCTGGGCAAGACCCTGGACAAGTTCCTGCCCCTGGGCCCCTACGTAGTGACCGCCGATGAAGTCCCCGATCCGCAGAATCTGAGCATCAAGGGTTGGCTGAATGGCGAGCTGCGTCAAGACAGCAACACCGCCGATATGATCTTCAGCGTCGCCGAAGTCATCGCCTACGCCAGCAAGATCATGACGCTGAGCCCGGGCGATATCATCAGCACCGGCACGCCCGAAGGCGTCATCATGGGCATGGCGGACAAGGTCTGGCTGAAGCCGGGCGACGAATACGCCGTCGAGGTCGAGGGCTTGGGCAGGCTGGTCAATCGCATGGTCGAGGCCTAGTCATGTCGGATACCTATCTCGTCACCGGCGGCATGGGCTGCATCGGCGCCTGGGCGCTCTATCATCTTCAAGCAGGCGGAAAACGGGCGGTCAATTTCGATCAGAGCGGCGATCGGCAGCGCGTCGACTGGCTGATGAGCGCGGAGGAGCAGGCCGATATCGCCTTCGTGCAGGGCGACCTGCGCGATACCGAAGCGCTGAAACGCGTCTTTGCCGAGCATGGGGTCACGCATGTGATTCATCTGGCGGCGCTGCAAGTGCCCTTCTGCCGCGCGGATCCGGTCCTGGGCGCGGAGGTAAACGTGACGGGCACGGTCAATATCTTCGAGGCGGCGCGCGCGACTGGCGTCGGGCATATCGCCTTCGCCTCGTCCATCGGCGTCTATGGACCGCCAGCGGACTTCCCGCCGGGCTTGATCCCCCATGACGCGCCAAAGCGCCCGCGGACGCTCTACGGCGCCTACAAGGTCTGCAACGAGGGCACGGCCCTGGTTTATCACGAAGAAAACGGCATCACCAGCACCTGCCTGCGCCCCTACACGGTGTATGGCGTCGGGCGCAATCAAGGCATGACCAGCGAGCCGACCAAAGCGCTGGTGGCGGCGGCGAAGGGGCAGCCCTACCACATCCCCTTCAGCGGCGCGATGCAGTTTCAGCTGGCGTCCGATGTGGCGCGGCAATTCATCCTGGCGGCGGAACAGCCCCTGGACGGCGCCTATGGCTTCAACCTGGGCGGCGCGCCTTCCGACGTGGCGGCATTCGTGGCGGCCGCGCTGGGCGTTTTGCCGGCTGCCGAGATCGACGTGGCCGATAACCCCCTGCCCTTCCCGGCCGGCTTTGACGACAGCGCGCTGCGGGCGAGCGTCGACACGGTCTACGAGACGCCGCTGACCGAGGGCATCGCCGAGACGATCGCGCATATTCAGCGGCTGGGGGACGGGATTTAGCCAAAGTTTGTAGATACGCGCGCGATAATGCCACCGCCCACGCAAAATGCCTTGCGGCACAGGTCGTTTGTAGACGCACGCGCCGCAAAGCGACCTCCCACGCAATAGAATTCGCGATGGTTAAGGGCGAGTCACCGCCTCGCCCCTACAAGTCGTCATCAAAAGACAAAGCCGTAGGGGCGTTACGCCGTAACGCCCGTCGATATCATTCGCGAATTAAACAGGGGCGAGCCGGCGGCTCGTCCCTCCTACACCCCTCCCTGATGCTTCGGGGAGGGGCCGGGCGTGGAGTTGGCAGCCGCGGAGCGCGAGACAAGTCTCGCCCCTGCCGACTCGGTTCTGGCGGGGTAATTTGCTCGCAATGCAAACAGGGGCCAGACAGTGGCGCGCCCACTGAGATCAATGTGGCTTTGGAAACAAGCGACTGACTTCCAACTCAAAGCCGGGCAGCGCTTCTTCGCCGCGCAAGACGCCATCAGCCCCGACAAATTCGATATCGAGGCGCGCGCCTTCGGCGGAGCGGCAGACGTCGACGCCATTTTCGGCTGGCAGCATGATCCAAACCAGGCTTGTGCCATTATCGAGATAGATCCGGGCTTTGCGGCGGATTTGCCGGATCAAACTGGAGGGCGAGAGGATTTCAATCGCCAGGTCGGGCATCACAGAAATGAATCCGTCCTCCGGCTGGTCGCGCAAACGCGCGTGGCTGACAAAGGCGACATCCGGCGCGAGCATTGTACGGCGATCGCCGGAAACATAGAATCCATGTTCAATGTGCACTTCTCCCAAGTCCCGCGACATGACGTACTGCCGTACGAAAAAGTCAATCATTGATGCAAGACGACTGTGGACCCGCTGCACAGGCGACATTTCGATTATCACTCCGTCAATCATGTAGAAGCGTTTGTCGGCGAACTCCGGTTGCCGCATCAAATCCACGACCGCGTCGACGTCCAGTTGCCGCTCTTGTATCGCCATTCAGGTTTGCCTTGCGCTAGTCATAGGCCAATCATATCATATTTGACGCCATCTTCATTGCAGCCGCGCCTGCGACATTGGCGCGTTGGAATGCGTATCAGAAGCATAGACGCGTCGTTGAGGCGCTAGGGGAATCGTTCCTCTGCGTCGCTGTGGCCAGAAATTGCGAACAAAAAGAAAGCCGAAGCCATGCCCCAAACCAAACGCTTGATTCAGCAGTTGAGTGTCAGCCTGCTCAATATGCAGCGCTCGCGCGTCAAGGCGATCGATTATGTGATGATCAAGGTCCCGAATGCCTTCGCGCCGATCCCGAAGGAGCGCAACTTCGTGCAGCGCCAGGTGCTGGGCGCGCCGCCAATGAGCTTGATGGAGTTCGTGGGCGCGCTGGACCGCATCGGCGATGATACGCGTCCGCTGGGCGTCATCCTGTATTTTCGCGGCTTGTCCGCCAGCGCGGCCGATCTGCAGACGATGCGCGACGCGATTCTGCGCCTGCGGGAAAAGGGCAAGCGCGCGCTAAGTTACGCGCCCGGTTATCGCACCCTGGATTATTTCGTCGCCAGCGCCTGCGATGAAATCCTGCTGCCGCCCGGCGGCATGCTGGAGACGACGGGCTTGCTCAGCCAGCAGATGTTTCTGAAGGAGGGGCTGGCCAGCGTGGGCTTGGCTTTTGATTCGATCGCCATCTCGCCCTACAAAGGCGCGGCCGACGCCCTGACCCGCGCCGAACCCTCAACCGAAGGGCGCGAGCAGACCAATTGGCTGCTGGATTCCATCTTCGAGACAGTCGTCGAGGGCATCGCGGCCACGCGCAAAATGAAGCCGGAAGAAGTCCGCTATATGATCGATGGCGGGCTGCACATGGGCGATGAGGCGCTGGAGAAGGGTTATGTCGATGGCGTCATGAATGAGGAAGCGCTGCTCGAATATCTAGGCGTCGCCAAGATCACGATGTGGGAGGAAGCCGACGGCCAGATCCTGCTGCCGGAGCGCGATTTCAGCGGCGAGTATGTCGGCCTGATCTATGGCGGCGGCATGATCGTCGATGGCGAAAGCGCGACCCCGCCGAGCGATATGCCCCTGCCCCTGCCCTTCGTCGGCGGCGAGCGCCTGGGCGATGTCACGCTGAATCAACAGGTTCGCAACCTGATGAAAGACCCGGCTTGCGGCGCGCTGGTGCTGTATATCGATAGCGGTGGCGGCTCGGCGACCGCTTCCGAGGCGATGGCGTCGGCATTGGCGGAATTCGCCAGGACGCGCCCGCTGGTGGTTTACATGGGCGGCGTGGCGGCTTCTGGCGGCTATTACATCGCGACGCCGGCGCATTGGATCGTGGCGCAGGCGGGCACGATCACCGGCTCCATCGGCGTGCTGATGGGCAAGCTGGTGAATAGCGAGATGCTGCAGAAGCTGCAGGTCAACGCCTTCTCGTATCTGCGCGGCGAACATGCCGACATAATGACCGGCGAGAGCCCCTTCAACGAGGCCCAGCGGGGCATGATGCGCGGCAGCATCGAGCATATCTACGCGCAGTTCCTGGAGCGCGTGGCCGAGAGCCGCGGCAAAACGAGCGCGGAGATCGACGAGATCGGCGGCGGACGCGTCTGGACTGGCGCGCAAGCAATCGAGCACGGCTTGGTGGACGAGCTGGGCAACTTGCAGCGGGCGATCGACAAAGCGCGCGAGCTGGGCGGGCTGCCGCAGAAGGCGCCGGCGCTGCTGATTCGCGAAAAAGGCAAGCCCATCGGCGTCCAGGTGGCGGAGCAGAATCCGGCGGCGGCATTGCACTATACGCGGGATGGCGTCGCGGCGCTGACGGGCCGGGCGCAATGCCTCATGCCCTTTGAATGGCGGCTGAAGTAGGGCGCCCGACAAAGACGGCCCTTTGCGAACATTTGATCCGCCTAAGTTGACAATCGCGGCAAATCAGCTAGAATTGCAGATGCTGATGGTTGCTTTCGAAGGTAGATGATCCATGCGCGAAGTCTTCACAATTGGCTACGGGGGCCGCGACACAAGTGAATTCATCACAATTCTGAATCGTTATCGGATAGACACTCTGGTGGATGTCCGCTCGCAGCCATACTCCAGGTACATGCCGGATTTCTCCAGCGCGCGGCTATCCAGGATTTTGAATCGCGCAGGCATACGTTACGAGTTTATGGGCGACTCTCTTGGCGGACGGCCCAAGGATCAGACCTGCTACAGTTACAGTCCGCAGCGAAAGAAAAAGCTGCTTGACGCCCGGAAATGCGAATCGCGGGAATTCTATCAGGAGGGAATCGCGCAATTGACGCGCGCGCTGGCTGAGGGGCGACGACTTGTCATCATGTGCAGCGAGCTTGAGCCGCATGACTGCCATCGGGGCTATGTGCTGGGCAAGACGCTCGATGGCGGCGATATCGCGGTGATCCATATTGGCAAGCATGGAGAACCGCTGTCGCAATCCGACATTCGAGAGACTCAATATCAAGAGGCGCTGCTCTAGCGCGCGGCTGCGGAATCCATCCGACAAGTTCATGAGGCCCGAGTTGCAATCCATTTTCACTATTGGCGTCTATGGCTCGACTGAAGAGTCGTTTTTTGGCGCGCTGGTCGAGCATGATATCGAGCTGTTCATCGACATCCGGGCGCGGCGCGGCATGCGGGGCGCTAAGTATAAGTACGCGAACAGCAGTTACCTGCAGGCAAAATTGAAGGAATTGGGAATATATTACGCGCATCTGAAAGAGCTTGCGCCGACGGCTGAAATCCGCATGTTGCAGTGGCAGGCGGATAAAAAAGAACAGACGCGAAAACGCGATAGGAAAGGTCTAAGCAAGTCATATATTAGTGCGTATAGAGTACAGATTCTCAAATCAAAAAAACGAAAGCCAGAAAACAAGCTTTCCACCAACGACCTTCTTAATCATGCTAAACAGCTTGCGAATTACCCTGCGAACCTTCCGCTCCACAGAGTCGCGCTATTTTGTGTGGAGCAGAATCACAAGGCCTGTCATCGCTGGCTCGTTGCCGAAAAACTGAAGAGAGATTTGGGAATAAAGGGCAGAGGGAGTATTGTGCATATTTGAGGAGATCAATATGGCACGAGTTCTGATTGTCGGCAAAACAAAAAAGTGGGATAAAACCTGTGTAGGCGGAATCATTATTGATAGCGCTCAAAGCATCCGTCTATTGAACTCTGAGGGCGAAGACCATCCCCACGATACTCCTTATGACTTGGGTGACATGTGGGATTTGAAGCTGAAAGATCCTCTACGCGATCAAATCAAGAAGCCTCACACTGAAAACACACTGGTGCTGCAAGACGATCACATTGAGACCTACTCACTTATTGCAGTGAGAAATTATGTGACTAAAGCCATTGGCGCGCCTCTCGTTGAGCCAAGCCAGCTGTTTGATGGGTTATTGCGTTTTACAGACAACCGGAAGTGGTACGTTTCACCCAGAGATTCGCTACCGAGCTATAGCACAGGCTTCTGGCAGCTTCAGAAGGCACTCCGCCTATTTTGGACTACGCAATACAAAGAAAGAAGACCGCGCTACGTATACGTTGACGACGATGGCGATAATCCCACGTTTGATGTGCCTTTTGTTGGTTATCAAGAACCGTTGGAAGTAATTCCAAGCAACACAGTTTTGCGGTTTTCCTTAGCGCAGCCTTTTTCCAACGATAGGCACAAGCGCTGTTTCTTGCAGCTCTCTGGCTGGTTTCTCTAAGCAAATTCAACCGCCGCTGCTACAATCCTCGAAACCGCATACCGCCAACACATAGGAGCAAAGCCAATGACCACCGTCCCCGCGCGCGCGGAAGTACCGATCGAATCCACCTGGAATCACGAATCCGTCTTCCCCTCCTTCGACGCCTGGCGCGAAGAATATCAGGCCGTGATGGCGCGGCTGCCCGATATCGAACGCTACAAAGGCGCGCTCTCCCAGGGGCCCGAAAGACTCGCCGAGTGGTTCGACTTTCATCAGGCGCTCGCCCGCCGCGTCTGGACGCTCTTCATGTACCCGGTCATGTGGCAAGCCTGCGATGGCAATAACGAAGAAATCAAGGGCATGGTCGGGCAGGCGCAGGGACTGGGGGGCGCCTTCATGGCGGCTGTCGCCTTCGCCGAGCCGGAGCTGCTGGCGCTGGACGAGGGCGCGCTGCGCGAGTGGCTGCAAAAGGACGAGCTTAAGCTGTATCAGCAGCATATCGACGATTTGCTGCGCATGAAGAAGCATGTGCTTTCGGGCGAGCTCGAAGCGGCTTTGGGCTTGCTGTCGGATCCGCTTGGCCGCATCGAGAGCATCCGCGGCGCCTTGAATGACATGGATCTCAAGTTTGCGCCGGCGATGGACAGCGCGGGAGAGCCGCAGCCCCTGGTGCAGAGCACGATCAACAAGCTGCTGGCCAGCGGCGACCGCGAGACGCGCAAGACGGCTTGGCAGAATTACGCCGACAGCTACTTGGCGTATCAGAATACCTTCGCCGCGACTTATCTGGCATCGGTGAAGCGCAACGTCGTGCTGGCGCGGCTGCGCGGCTACGAGAGCGTCTTGCATGCCAAGCTGTCGCCGAACAACATCCCGGTCGCGGTCTTCCACAATCTCATCGACACATACAGACAACACATCCCGACCTGGCATCGTTACTGGGACGCGCGGCGGCGAGCCCTCGCTTACGAGACGATACACCCCTGGGATATCTGGGCGCCGCTGACCGCTGATGATCAAGATTTGTCCTTCGCCGAGGCGGTCGACATGATCGCGGCCGGCATGGCCCCGCTGGGCGCGGATTATGTGAACACGATGCGGCGCGGCTGCCTGGAAGAGCGCTGGGTCGATTACGCCATCAACGAAGGCAAATCCGAGGGCGCTTTCTCCTTCGGCACGTATGACAGCTATCCCTTCATCATGATGAGCTTTGATGGCAACCTGAGCGCGATGAGCACCCTGGCGCACGAACTCGGGCATTCGATGCACAGCCACTACACGCGCGCGACCCAGCCATTTGTCTACAGCAATTATTCGATGTTCGCGGCTGAAGTCGCTTCGAACTTCAATCAGGCGCTGGTGCGGGCGCATCTCTTCGCCGGGCAGAACAACCGCGATTTCCAACTGGCGCTGATTCAAGAGGCGATGGACAATATCCACCGCTACTTCTTCATCATGCCGACCTTGGCGCGCTTCGAGCTCGAGGTGCATACGCGCATGGAGAATGACGAGCCGCTGACGCCGGCGACGCTGAACGAGATCATGACGGGCTTTTACGCCGAGGGTTATGGCGAGACGCTTAGCGATGACCCGCGGCGGACGGGCATCACCTGGGCGCAGTTCGGGCATCTCTATGAAGCCTATTACACCTTCCAATACGCGACCGGGATATCGGCGGCGCACGCTTTGGCGAACGCGATCCTGGCTGCGGAGGACGATGGCGCGGTCGAGCGTTATCTGGATTTCCTGCGCGCGGGCGGCAGCGACTACGCGATCCCGGCCTTGGCGCGTGCCGGCGTGGATATGTCGACGCCGCTGGCGGTGGAGGAGACTTTCAAGGTGCTGGAGGCGCTGGTGGATCGGCTGGAGGGCTTGCTAATATAAATGGATGGCGAAACCAGTCTTTGGCATATCGACCGGACCGCCGCGGCGCGTTTGGCGGTGTTCTCGGGCAATCTTCTAATTGACTCGGGAGATGTCAGACATTTCTGGGCGTTGACTCTCATTGCTTTCAATCTTTTCGAAATGGTTGGAGTTGGGGACAGCGCGCAGGAGCGGTTCGTCGCCGGTTACGAAGAGATTGTTGGCCACCAACGCGACACGAGCTTGATTCATGGCTGGCACGAGGGATGCGTCGCGCGAGCAATCCGCAACCTATTTGTTCATGGGCTGCAAACCGATCAACGGCAACGGAAGAACTATGCGCCAGGAGAGACCGCGCAAGTCCAGGGCGTCGCGTTGATATCGGATTCTCAACTGCGGGATCCGCCAGACCTGTATCATATGGAGCTGATGGAGGGCGGGTCCTATGGAATCCGCTTTTCGCCGCCTGAAATATGGTATTATGTTCGGCAGTGGCATGAGCGCAGGAGCCTAGAATGAACAAAAAACAGTTTGTTCTCTACGAGCCAGGCGGACGCGTCGCCCGCGGCTTCGCTTACGGCAAGCTGGTTGAAGTCCGCTATCTTGATGTCGTCCGCACCGGCATAGAATCGCCTGATCGCGATGAATTTGTAAAGTTGGTTGAGCAGGCGCAGCTATCCGATGAAGATCTGCGCGACTGCCGCATCGGTTACGTCGATGATAAGGGAGTCGGCGATTATTTCAGTTGGCAGGAATTCCTTGAAATGGAAACTGAATCCACGTAACTTCCTTTTCGGCAGACTTGGAGCAACCCGACCATGCCCAAAATCGCATTCATCGGCGCTGGCAGCTTCGGCTTCACGCGCAAGCTCGTCAAAGACATATTGACCTTCCCCCTGCTGGAAGGCAGCGAGATCGCGCTGATGGACATCGACGCCGAGCGCCTCGATTTCGCCAGACGCGCCGTGAGCCGCATCGTCGAAGCGGGCGCCTACCCGGCGACGGTGACGGCGACGCTGGACCGCGTCGAAGCGCTGCGGGGCGCGGATTACGTTGTCGTCACGATCCTGGTGGGCGCGACCGACGTCTGGCGGCATGATATCGAGATCCCGATGACATACGGAGTCGATATGAACGTCGGCGATACGCGCGGCGTCGCTGGCATTTTCCGTTCGCTGCGCACGATCCCCGTCCTGGTCGATATCGCTCGCGACATGGAGCGCTATTGCCCCACGGCGCTGATGCTCAACTACACCAATCCGATGGCGATGCTCTGCCGGGCGATGGCCATCGAAACCGACATCCTGGTCACTGGCTTGTGCCACAGCGTGCAGGGCACCTCGAAGATGCTGGCGAATTGGATCGGCGCGCCCTATGACGAGATCACTTACACCTGCGCCGGCATCAACCACACCGCCTGGTTCGTCGATTACAACTGGAAGGGCGAAGACGCCTACCCGCTGATTCACAAGGCGATCAGCGAAAACGCCGATGTCTACAACGCCGAGCAGGCGCGCAACGAGATGTACCTGGCGCTGGATTATTACGTGACGGAATCGAGCGGGCACAACTCGGAATATAACTGGTGGTTTCGGAAACGTCCCGATTTGATCGAGAAATACGCCACGCACGGCACGAATTGGAACCCCGGCGAGCACGCCTACATCCTCAAGGAATATCGCCGGCGCGAGCATGACTGGCGCGACGACATCCACGCCTGGTTCGCGGAGGACGCGATCGACCTCGAGCGCGGGCATGAATACGCCGCTTATATCATCAATGCGATGGAAGGCGGCGCGCCCTTCAAATTCAACGGCAACGTGCCCAACGCCGGTCTGGTCGACAACTTGCCGGCGAATGCCTGCGTCGAGGTCCCGGTCTGGGCATCGCGCGATGGCTTGGAAGCGGTGGCGGTCGGTCCGCTGCCGCAATCCGTGGCGCCACTGACGAATCTGTATTCGCAGATTGAGGAAATGGCGGTGGAAGGCATCCTCACGGGCGACAAGCGGCTGATTTATCAGGCGGTGGCTTATTCCCCGCTTTCGGCCGCGGTCTGTTCGCTGCGGGAGATTCAGTCGATGGTCGACGAGCTCTTCGCGGTGAATGAGGCTTATCTGCAGCCGGCTTAGGCCTGAGCGCCGTCAAGGCCGGTCGAGGGCTGAATTCGGCGCGCGGATGGGATGTCGCCATGTTAAGCCGCTGGAACCCCGACAAGCACCTGCGGATCCGCAATCCGCGCATCCGGCTGGGGCTGCGCATGACCTGGCGCTGCATGGTCTTCAGTAGCATCGGCGGCTGTCTGTTCACCCTGCCCTTTCTGCTGGATTTCCAGAATCCCAACCTGGAAAACCTCTGGCAGGCGCTGGTTCTGGCGTTGTTTTTTGGCATTGGCACCGGCTTGCATCAACGGCTGCTGGCGTCGATTCTCACTGGCGCGGCGATGGCATTCGTCTCGGGCCGGTTTTCAGAAGACATCAGTCACCCATGGTCCTACCGATTGGCTATGGCTTTGACCGCAGTCACGGTCGTCCACCTCTTCGCGCCGAGTCAACTCGTCCGGTTTTATCTGTCGGAACTGACCCCGGGCGAAAACAGTCAAACCTTGGCAAGGGCCGCCCTCGTCGCCGTCTACGCGGGCGCCGTCGCCTTGAGCCAGGCCACGGCGCGGCAGTATCTGCGAGAGATCAGGACCTGGGAAGCAGACGCGCGCGTCAGTATTTCTTAAGCGCTTTCCGCGTCTCGCCGCGGGATATTCAATTGTTGGTGGATGAGTCGATAGCGGAGAGCGAGGTTCAGTTGCAGTGGAGAGGTGAGTTTGTTGGGCATCGCCCTAGAGCGAGGCTTGCGACAAAATTCACCACAGCGGAAAAGAGGCACCACAGAGGACACAGAGATTGTCTCATGCGCTTTATGTTGGCGACGAACTATAACTTAGAAGACGCGCGGAAGAGCAAACTCCCGCCGCAAGAGAACTACCCTAAACACTCTGTGTTCTCTGTGCATCCTCGGTGTCCTCTGTGGTGAAAAACTGTACAGAATGCGCGAAGGGAGAACCTCCACGACTTTCACCACTCTCGTTGCAGCCCGCCTTTGCCAGGGCGCGGCCCACGCTGGTACAATCGAGAGTAGGAGAAAGGCAAGACGTCATGTGGCGAGCCAAACCTTTGCTGAAGCTGTTTGCACGGGCTTTTGCCTACAGCGCGGCGACCGAAATCGCGCTGGGCACTGTGATCCTATTCGTTTTCATGTCGGGGTTTCTGTATCTGGAGCCGGATGATCTGCTTCGCGTGCTGTTGATAAACGCGCTAATGAGCATGCTGTCGGCGGCGCTGACGCTGGCGCTGCCGATGACGCTGTTGACGGCGCTTTTCTTCCGCGAGATTCGACGTCCCAAGTTTTACCGCTTCGCTATGCTAACGGTCGCGCTGCTCACGACCATTTTGGTCTGGCCGGGGCATATTGAAGAGATGGGCGCGACGCTGCAAAGCAACGCCCCCATGGAGGCCAAAGCCTTCGACGCCGCCCATCTGTTGACGCATGCTCTGGCGATATTCAGCGCGCAGCTGGCGGCTGGAAAGCATCTGCGCGACTTGGCGGCGCGGCACCCCGCCAGGCGGTCCTAGCCGCCCCTCGCCAGCAGACGCGTCTTCGCCTCCCGCGCCGGCGTGAAATTGGGATTGAAGCTCAGCGCGACATCGTAGTTTTCCAGCGCCATCGAGTCTTCGCCGCGTCCCTCGCGCGCCAAACCCAGGTAATAATAGGTCTCTTCGACATAGTGGCCGCCGCCGTCGTTTTGGTTTTGGCGGGCGATGCGGATCATGTCGCCGTAGCGCTCGGTGTGGTAATAAGCTTCCCAGGCGCCGAACTGATACCAAAACATGCGCCAGGGCAAGCCGAGCGAAATCGCCTTGTCATACGCCTGGGCCGCGGCGTCGTACATGCCGAGATCGACGAAGCTGCTGCCCATATTGAACCAGGCGTGGGCGTCGTCCTGGTCGGCGATGGCTTCGGCGCGCGCCAGCTCCAGCGCGTTGATGTGGTTCTGCCACTCGTCGGCGTCATTCCCCAGCAGCGTCATCAATTCTTCTTCGCGGTTGACCGTGTAGAGCGCGATGTACTTGTAGTTGAAGTGCCGCCAGTATGCCTCGATTTCGGCGTAGCTGTAGCGGGTGTTTGGTCCGCGGAAGCTGTCCATCGTGTTAAATTCCGCCAGCGCGTCGTCGTATCCGCTTAGCAGCAGGTAGTGCCCCATCCAGGTGTAGCCTTCGGGTTCGTAGCCTTTTTCGATGAGGACGGGGAAGCCGTTGACCATCAGCCTTTGCAGCAGCTCGCGCGTGCCGCCATCGCGGACGACAGCGTAGACGGGCAGCTCCGGGATTTGCGTGTTGACGAACTCGGCCATTTGCCAGGCGCTGACGTTTTTGTCCTCGTTATTGGGTTTCAGCCACTTGGCGGCGCGATTCTGATCGTCGGCGTACCCGAAATGCTTCAGGGCGTTGGTCAAGGCGGCCGGTCCGCAGTTGTTCCAGCCTTGATACTCGGCGCCCAGGTCGCCCATTTGGAAGATGGCGGGCAGGTCGGCGCGCTCTTCGTTGGTTTGCGCCAGCGCGCCCCAAGCGCCGATGCCAAGCATCAAGAGCAGCAGCAAAAGGCCGCGCTTCGCCATAGTGGCTGCCTTCCTCGGATTCAATCTTCATTCTGATTATACACCGATTGGCAAATCCGTAGCGTACCGGTGAGCTACGTTATGAGCCGCATTGCCCCTCGACGAAGGCTGTGGACACACGCGCCGCCCTGCGACCGCCCACGCAAAACGATTCGCGTTGGTTAAGGGCGAGTCACCGCCTCGCCCCTACAGATCGTCATCAAATGACAAAGCTGTAGGGGCGTTACGCGGTAACGCCCGCCACCGACATCAACCGCGCTAGGGCGACCCAATGGCTCGCCCCTACTGGAGAACCGTTGTGGCGAATAAAACAGGGGCGTTTGACCCGCGCTGTCGGCGGTCAGTGTCTACGCGACCTGCGCGGCGCTGTTACGCCCGCTTTTGGATCCGCCGGACGGGCGACCTGATAGCTCGCCGCTACGGCTTCAGTTGTGGCTGTGGATATGGCTATTGCCAGCCCTCTTCAATATCGACGCGCAGCTGCCCGCTGCCAGGGACCAGCGGCGCCGGCTCAATGACGGGTTCGGCTTCGCCCGCTTCGATCATGCGCCGTATCAGCCGGCTGCGCAGCACGTCGCTCACCGCGCGATGCGTCGCGAGCCCGGCGCGGTTGTGCAGCTCTTCGGGGTCGGCCAGCAGGTCGTAGAGCGCAGACTCGATGTAATGATCGCTCGCGGCGTCGTCCCAGCCGTCTTTCTCGGGCGCGGTCACAGCGTATTTCCAGCGCTTGCTGCGGATCGCTCGCCCCAAATGAGACTCGCTCATCTGGATGAAGACTTCATCTGGCCAGTCCGCCGTTTCGCCGCGGAGGAGCGGCAGGATCGAGCGCCCCTGCATGGCTTCGGGCGCGGGAATGCCGGCCGCGTCCAGCAGGGTCGGTGGCAGGTCTAGCAAGCTGACGAGCTGCGATATCCGCCCGCCGCCGCTGAAAGGCCCGCCATGCAGCATCGTCGGCACGCGAACGGAGGCGTCGTGGGGCGAGCGCTTGTATTCATCGTTGCGCGTCTTGAAATGGTTGCCATGATCGGAGGTGAAGAGGATGATCGTGTCTTCCAGCATATCGAGGCTGATCAAGGCGTCGACCAGGCGGCCCAGGGCTTCGTCCAGCCGTTTGATCATGCCGAGGTAGCCGGCCAGCTGTTGATGGCTGCAACCGCCAAGCGCGGCCAAATCGGGCGGCAGCCAGCGCCCGCGGTAACGCTCGGCATACCCGGGCGGCGCCGGATAATCATCGCGGTGGTTCTGGTGGTGCGGCTCGATATAAGACAGGAAGAGGAAGAAGGGCGAATCCTGATGATCGTCGATGTAGCGGATGGCGGCGTCGGTCTGGGCGTCGACGCGATAGCCGGGCAGCTTCGCCGGCTCGCCATCGTTGTCGTACATCACCAGATCAAAGGCATCCGACGTGAACTCCAGCAAATTGGACGCCAGCCAGTAATCGTAGCCGCCGCGCCGCTCGGGCGCTACGGGTCCATGCGCGCCATCGGCCAGGTGCCATTTGCCGATATAGGCGGTGTCGTAGCCGGCGTCGCCAAAATAATGCGCCAGGGTGCGGCTGTCCGCGGGCAAGGGGACGCTGTTGCGGAAGCAGCCGGTTTCGGTGGCGTAGAGCCCGGTCTGCAAACAAGCGCGCGCGGGCCCGCAGACCGGCTGGCAGGTGATTGACCTGTGGACATCGGTGCCGGCGCGGGCGAGGCGGTCGAAATTCGGCGTCAGATCGAGCGGGTTGCCGTGGACGCCGGTCGTGTCCCAGCGCTGCTGGTCGGTGAAGAAGACGATGACGTTGGGGCGCGGCTTCATATTAGAGTATCTGCCCGACGATGATTGCAAAGGCGGCGATTATCACAGCGGCTAGGGCAATTGCCGTGCCGATGAGCCACATCAGGAATTGTCGGAACTGCTTTTCGTTTGAGAGTTCGACATCGCCAATGCGATCATCCAAATCGGATTTGACCCCGGAAATCTGCGCCTGCGATTCCCCACGGAATTCAACCACCAGCGTCTCCAGGCGGGCAATATCCGCTTTCGTCGCCACATGCGGCTCTTCCGCTTCGCGCGCGCTTTCGATGCGCGAAACGCGCTGTTCAATATGCCCGATGCGCTCCACGACGCGGGCATGTGAGATCTGCTCCAACGCCTAGACTCGCTGCGTTATGCTCGCGCTTGACTCCGCCATGCGTATTTTCCTTCCTGACAAGCTGCCGCTGCAACTGCACTATAACGCGAACTACGCGCGCAAGCAAGCAATTAAGGGGTGGGCGGGTCGCCCCTCCTGCGCGGCTATGACGGGCCGGCGCCCGGTAGCGGTGAATGCCATTCTGCGCTAGACTGCGCCCCCAAGGACATTGTAGCGCAAGCGGACCTCCTATGAAGCAAGTACGCGACTTCCTGCAAAGAAAAGGCTTTCCGCCCGGCGAGCTTTTCGACTTGCCGACCTCAAACAAGCGCTTCCCCGATGGCGCGCAGTACCGCATCGAGATCCCGAGCACCGAAGGACCGCGGGCTATGGCGGCTGTGCTGGAAGAAGCCGAGCGCCTGGGCGTGACGATTCACCGCGTCTCGCAGGGCAGCGGCATCTGGATGCTGACCGACGGCGAAATCCGCGAGATGTGCCGGCTGGGCGCGGAGGCTGGCATCGAGGTCAGCCTGTTTGTGGGTCCGCGAGCGGCCTGGGGCACGAGCGCTCAAGTGCGGGCGAGCGCGGGGAAGAACCTGGGCGCGCGCCTGCGGGGCATGGACGAGGTCGTCTACGCCACCGAAGATATCCTCCGCGGCTGCGAGCTGGGCTTGCGCTCGGTTCTCTTGGCCGATGAAGGGCAGCTCTGGCTGGTCAACGAGATGAAAAAGGCGGGCGAGCTGCCGGCCGACCTCGTGGTCAAGATTTCGGTGCAGATGGGCGCGGCCAATCCGATCTCGATCAAGCTGCTGGAGGATATGGGCGCGGGCACATACAACACGCCGACCGATCTGACGCTGCCGCAGATGGCGGCGATCCGCGCGGCGATTGACATTCCGCTGGACGTTTATGTCGAGGCGCCGGATGATTTTGGCGGCTTCGTGCGCCATTACGAAGTCCCGGAAATGATTCGGGTGGCGGCGCCGATCTACGTAAAGCTGGGCTTGCGCAACGCGGCCAATATCTACCCCAGCGGGCTGCACATTGAGGATCTGGCGATTAAGCAGTCGCGGGAGCGCGTGCGCCGGGCGGCTCTGGTGATGGACCTCATCAAGCGCTATGCTCCCGACGCGGTCATGGGCGCGGTCGGGGCGGACGATTTGGGGATACCGGTGGTCTAACGCCCAGAACCCCCCGTCAGATCCGAGGGAAGCAACCCTAAAGGAAAGCTGTAGGGGCGACATTGTATGTCGCCCGCAGATGCGTATACTTTGCGGGTGGGCGATTTACAGAATCGCCCCTACGGATTTCGTCGATGTTGATTGTGGAAGGGGGGTTCATGAAAATATCCAATGTCAGCACGATGGTGATGGGCACGCCCTGGCGGAATCTGCTCTTCGTCAAGGTGGAGACGGACGACGGCTTGACTGGCTGGGCGGAGGCGCGGCCCGTCGGCGGCGTCGGTCCCGTCATCGGCTACCTCAACGAGAGCGTGCCAGAATTCGCCTTGGGGCGCGACCCCTTCAATACCGAAGCGATGTGTTATCGCATGCTGCGCGAGACCTACGGGCGCGCCGGCGAGATCGCCATGACCGGCATCGCCCTGCTCGAAATCGCCTGCTGGGATATCATCGGCAAGGCGCTCGGTCAACCGGTCTATCGCCTGCTGGGCGGCGCCTTCCGCGACAAGATCAAAGCCTACGCCAACGGCTGGTATCGCGTCGAGCGCAGGCCCGAGGCCTGGCATGCGGCCGCCACAGAAGTCGTCGACATGGGCTACCGCGCCTTGAAGTTCGACCCCTTCGGCAGCGGCTTCTACGAATTCACGCGCGAAGAAAAGCTGCTGTCGATTTCGCTGGTGGAGGCGGTTTACGATGCCGTGGGGCCGGATGTCGAGCTGCTGATCGAGATGCACGGGCGCTTCAACCCGGTGACCGCCGTGGAGATCATCCGCGATCTGGCCGCGTTCAAGCCGGGCTGGGTCGAGGAGCCGGTGCCGCCGGAGAACCTGCGGGCGCTGCGCGACGTGCGCGAGGTGGCGCTGGGGCTGGGCATCCCGGTGGCGACTGGCGAGCGCATCCACACGCCCTACGAATACCGCGAGCTATTTGAATTGAACGCGGCCGATATCATCCAGACCGACACGACCCATTTTGGCGGCATCATGAATATGAAGAAGCTGGCGGGCGCGGCCGAGATGCATTACGTGCTGGTGGCGCCGCATAATGTCGGCGGTCCCTGCTCGACCATGGCATCGCTGGCGGTGGCGGCGACAACGCCCAACTTCAAGATCCAGGAATACTTCAACGACTTTGCCGACCCGCCGGTCAAAGCAGTCGGCGTCGGCATGCCCGAGGTGGTCGACGGCTATTTCTCGCTGCCGCAGAAGCCGGGGCTGGGCGTCGACATCGACGAAGACATCATCGCCGAGTACCCGCAGCGCGAGGTCGATTTCAACCTGTTCAGCGACGACTGGCATCGGCGGGATTTGAAGTAGTCTGCGCCCCCACCCTAAATCCCTCCCCCAAAATGAGGGAGGGACGTTTATTCGCTCCGCTCAATTCTCGGCCACAGCGAAATCAATGCCGCGGTAGACCTGCGCCAGGGGCAATTCGCAATCAAGCATCGGCAGCGAGATCACCTCGTCCGACTTGGTGAAGAGGCGCATGTTCCAGCCTTCGTCCGCGCGCGTGTACAAGTCGACTCGAAGGCGATCTTGCTCAACGATGAGATAGGCTTCAATCGACGAGACCGCCTGATAATAGTCGACCTTGTCGACGCGGTCGCGGATCTGCGAGCTTGGCGATGTCACTTCGACGACGAAGACGGGATTCAACAGCGTGAGTTCCCTTTCGTCTTCGTAAATGCTTTCTCCGCGGACGACGCTGAAGTCCGGATACACATAGCGAGATGGGCTGACGCGCACCCGCATATTGGCGCTATGAATCACAAACTCCGAAAGATCAATGGCAGAGCCTAGCGCAAGTATGATATTGATCGGAATCCGGCTATGCTTTCCCGTTCCTCCGGTCATTTCGAAAATCTCTCCATCGATGTATTCGTGCTTTAGCTCCTGCTCCATCTCCCATTCGAGATAGTCCGCGGGGCTCATCGCCAGCTTGGTTTGGATCGCCATATCAGATCTCGATCGTTCTATAGATGTGAACAGTATAACACGCGGGGGCGTTGCCCCGAACTCAAGGCCCTGTTTCGCATTGGTCCAGGTCTCGCAGCATCGCGGTGACGGCGGCTTTCAGCGCGGGCAGGTCTTCTTGAGAGAATTGCCAAACTTGATCCAAGAGCACATCATGATAGCGATGGATGAGGACATCACGGAAGCCGGCGTAATCGCTCCACATGACCTCAGGATTGGTCGTGATCAGTTTGGCGTCAAGGCGTTTGACGGCTTCGCCGATTATCATAAAGGCGAGAATCACGCCATCCTGCAGCAGCCTGTCGTTAAGGAACGCGTCGCGACCGCCGGCGGCGCAGAATTCGATATGCTGGATTCGCTCAAGTATGTCGCTCAGGACCAGACGCTGGCTTCTGTTCACAACGCTTGCATTTCACTGAGCACGAATGATTCCAGCTCTTTGCGCAAAGCCTGTCGCGGCACGACGTCAACCTTGCGCCCAACCAGCGCTTCCAGCCGCTGCGTCAAACGGATGATGTCGGTCAGTCGGTATTCGCTTTCGAAGTCCACCAGGAAGTCGATGTCGCTGTCCGCGCGCAATTCCCCGCGAACGCAGGAGCCAAAAACAGACACTTGGCGCGCGCGATGCTGGCGAGCCAGCTCCATGATCTGCGGGCGCAGGCGGCGGATGTCTTCCAAGGTGCGGATCGGCGTCGCTTCGGGCATGCGTCTCGCTCTTGAGCTTGCCTTCGCCTTTCAGTGTAACACAGGGCTTACGCGAGCCGTCTGCGCGAAAGGCGGCTAGGGCGGGCCCGGCTTCTTACATGTCTCCCCAGCGCATTCGTCCAGATCCGCGAGCATCGCGGTGACGGCGGCTTTCAGCGCGGGCAGGTCGTCATGCGCGGTGCGCCAGACCAGGTCCAGCCGAGTTCGACGATACTGATGAATCAGGATATCTCGAAATCCAGCTACGCTTTTCCAAGCGATATGAGGATGCTGTTCGGTCAAAGACGCGTCAAGGCTTTTGGTCGCTTCGCCAATCACTATGAAACTGAGAATGATAGCATCGCGAACATCATACGATTCGTCAAAGGTTTGGCGTCCGCGCGCCACAGAGCTTTCGATTCGCTGAATTCGTTCCAATATATCTTGGCAGAGCAACCGCTGTTCATTGCTCATAGCGTCTGAGCTTCGCAGAATACAGCCTCGCGCAATTCGTGCCGCAAGCTTTGACGGTCGATTACGTCCACTTTGCGGCCGAGCAAATCCTCTAATCCATTCATCATTCCGGCAATATCAAGCAGTCTGTAATCGTCTTCGAAGTCCACCAGAAAATCGATATCGCTCTCCGCGCGCAATTCCCCGCGAACGCAGGAGCCAAAAACAGACACTTGACGCGCGCGATGCTGGCGAGCCAGCTCCATGATCTGCGGGCGCAGGCGGCGGATGTCTTCCATGGTGCGGATCGGTCTTTTCTCTGCCATGCGACTTGCCTTGTTTAGGGCCCTGCCTTCAGCCCATAGTGTATCACAGCGCCCGCCCTAGCCATCCGCCAGGATGCGATCGACGGCGTCGGCGAGCTGGCGCAGGCTGCCGACCAAGAAGACCTTGTCGGCGACCATGCTGTATTCCCACATGTCGCTGTCGCCCGTGCCCCATTGACGGCGCGGCTCTGGGCAGAACCAGATGAGACGCCGGCCCTTGCGCTGCATCTCTTGCGCGATATCGAGGCGCGGGTCGTTGTAGTTGTTGCGCCCATCGCCAAAGAAGATGATGGTGCTGCGGCTGTCGATGTAATGCATGTGCGCCTTCTGGAAGCTGGTGAGGCTATTGCCGAGGTCGGTGCTGTAGTAGCCGGGCGGGTTCTCCGCCATGACGCGCGCAACCGCGTCCCGCGCCGGCAGCTCCGCCAGGGTCGTGCTGACGTCGACCAGGTCATGAATGAAGATGAAGCTGCGCGCCCGCCGCACCTGGTCGGAGAGTTCGTAAACGAGCGTCAGCAGGAATTCGACGGCGTAGCGCATCGAGGTGCTCAGGTCGCAGATGAGGATCAGGCTGGGTTTCTTGTGGCGCACGCGGAACTGCGCTTCCATCGGCACGCCGCCATAACGCATGTTCTTGCGGATGGTCTTGCGCGGGTCGAATTGACCAGATTTGGCGCGCTTCTGCCGCAAAGCCGCTCGTGTGCGCAGACGCGCCGCCAGCCGCCGGACTTCATCGCGCAGGTCTTCGATATCGCCGCTGCTCAGGCGTTGAAGCGGCACATCCAGCAGATCGGGACGCTCGCGCGGTTCCCGCTCCGCCATCTGCTCGGCGATCGTCGCGCCGACATGCTGCGAAATCTGCTGCGAGAGCCCCTGCATGTTGTCGCGCAGCAATTCTTCGAGCTCCGCCAGCGCTTCGTCGCTCATGCCCAAAGCCGCCAGCGCCTCCAGCAGGTCGTCCAGCAGGCGCTCCAGTTGGCTCAAGCCCGCCTGCCGGTTCATTCGCCGCTCGAACCAGGAGCGCATATACATCTCGTCGCCCTGTGGCAAGCCGGACGCGTCACCCAGCGTTTGCAGCTCGTCGTCGCTGAATTCCCGCCCTTCCAGCAGCCGCTCCAGCAGATCGCGCAGGGCGTCCATATCGCCCATCAGCGAGCGAAGCGCCTCTTGCAGCAGCGCCTGCTCGTCGTCGCTCAATTGCTCGAGGATGTTCTGCAGAGGCGGTTTATTGTTCTTGAAGAAGAGGGGGAAGAAGGCGTCGAAGACGTTTTGGTCGCGCTGCCGCTTCACCAGCGTGGCTTTCATCGCATTCTTGAAGGCGGCGGCGTCGCGCGCGCCGGTTTCGTCGACGCCGTACATCGCGTCCTGGCTCTCCGCCAGAGAAATGCGCAAGCCCGCGGCGCGTAAGGCGCGGATGAATTCGATCATTCGTTTCTGCATGGGCGCGGACCTTGCTGCCAAGAAGCGGAGGGACGATGCTCAAATAGTAGAACATTTCAGTTGGCGGGGCAAATTGACCGCTTCGAGCGCCTTCCATTCGCCAGCCTCGCCTATACTGGCAGGCGCAAGGTTATTGCCCGCCGCTATCCCGCGCTCGCCATCGCGGAAGCAATTGTGGACTATGCCGTCTCGACCGCCCACCGCCATTTTTCTGTCATCGCCGCGTATTTTGCTATTGGCCTTGTGGCTGTGGCTGGCGCTGACTGCCGGGGCCCAGGGCGAATTAAACGCGGAGGGCGCGCCACGTTATGGCAGTCATGCATTGGCGCCCGGCTTCAGTCCCGCGCCCGCCACGTTCAGCGCGCTCAGCGGCGGCGACATAGATGTCAAGGCGCTGCGGCTGGGCGACAACTGCCTGGGCTACGCCGCCTCCGATCCCGATTTTGTCATCCATCTTGACGGCGATTTCAGCCGCATCACCTTCCTGGTCGCCAGCGACGCCGATACCACGCTGGTCATCAGCCTGCCAGATGGCAGTTACGCCTGCAACGACGATGCCAACGGCTTGAATCCCGCGCTGGTCTTTTTCAATCCTCCGCCGGGCGCCTACCGCGTCTGGATCGGCAGTTACGCGCCCGACGCCTTCGACGAGAGCGTGCTTTACGTCGCCGACGCGGGACCCGAGGCGCTGCCGACGACGGCGACCGGACCTGACCCCGGGCGAGACCCGCTCTACGGCGAGACGGCGCTGGCGCCCGGCTTCCAGCCATCGCCCTTCACCAAACAGATCCTTGGCGGGGGCCGCAGCCGAGTCGCCGACTTCATCGCCGGCGCGGATTGCCGCGGCTACGTCTCGGAAGCGCCCGATTTCAGCGTCAGGCTCGCGGGCGCTTTCCGCCAGATCACTTTCGCGCTATACAGCCCGGCCGAAATGACGCTGCTAGTCAAGGCCGCGGACGGAGGCTGGCATTGCGGGGCTGCTCATCAGAGCCGCGACCAGCGCGTCAGCTTGAAATCTCCGCCGGCGGGGCAATATCCAGTCTGGGTAGGCGGCGCCGATGAAGGCAATAATGCCGCGAGCGTCTTTTACGTGACGGAGCATGAAGCGGACGAGCCAAGCGATGTCGTCATCGACGCCAGCTGCGAGGGCATGTTGGCGCCGGCGCTGGGGCTGGGCGGGCGGGCGATTGTGACCGGCGCGAGCAGCCACCTTCACGCCGCGCCGGAGACGGCGTCCACGGTCGTTTACACCGCGCCTTCCGGCCGCGTCCTTCGCCTGGTCGGCGGTCCAGTTTGCAAAGACGCGCATCGCTGGTGGCGGGCGGAAACGGCGGAGGGCATCGCCGGCTGGCTGGCTGATGGCGATGCGACGACGCGCTGGCTGGCAGCCTCGCCCTAAGCGCCTCCGCAAATCGCGACGACCAGCCCGTTGCTCCAGCCGTGTTTGGCATCCATCTTGGCTTTGACGGCTGCGAGAAGCGCGGGGTCATCGGGAAAGGAGGCTTTGCCCTCGCTGCCGGGCGCGCCATCATCCCAGTCGTCGCCCAGCCGATAACGGACCGCGGGATTCGCGCGGATGTTGCGCACCCAATGGGCGGCTTCGCGCTTCTCCGAGACGATATAACAGCAGCCTTCATGTTCGACGTACCAGATTTCGATCGCGTGGCTCTTGCCGCTGCGGTGGCCCGTCGTGGTGAGGTAGAGGTATTTCGCGTCCGTCATAAACGCTTCCCTTGCGCGCCATTTTGCTGGAAAATGCGGCGTCCACGGTATTCTGGCGCATGGCCTGGCGCATTGCAAGCGCCTTGCAAGAGAGGGCGCGTTATGGAGATGAACATTCGTCCCGAAACAGCGGCTGACATCGAGGCTGTATTCAGAATTGAAGCAGCCGCTTTCGGGGGGCGCGCGCATGGCGATCTGGTGAACAAATTGCGGGCGGAGGGCGCGCTGCTTCTCTCCCATGTCGCCCTGTTGGATGGCGAGATTGTCGGGCACGCCGCCTACAGTCTGCTGTCGGTGACAGAGGGCGACCAGGTGGTGCGCATGCCGGGCTTGGGTCCGATCGCGGTCGACCCGCCCTGGCAGGGCCGCGGCATCGGCGCCGCCCTCATTCACGCCGGGCTGCGAGCGATGCGCGAGCGCGGCTATGGCCTGCTCTTTCTAGTGGGCAGCCCGCGCTATTATCCGCGTTTCGGTTTTCAGCCAGCGCAGCCGCTCGGCTTCGGCTCGGATTACGTCGAGCCCGGCGGCGCGCATGAGCACTTTATGGTGGCGGTGCTGGACGAGAGGGCGCTCGGGGGCATACGCGGGCATGTCCGCTTTCATCGGGCCTTTGCGGAAGCCGAGGAAGACTAAGCGCCAGGGCCCGGCCCCGCGCAGGAAACCGACGGCGGAAACCACCTAGGCGCGCGAGAGGATGGCGTCGATTTCGGCGGCGGTTTTGCGCGCGGCGAAGAGCACATGCCCCATGCTGGCGTCATTCTCGACCAGGAGCGTGAGGGTGGCGGCGCCCGCGGGACAGCTGAGCAAGGCGCCGGCCTCGCCTTCCACGAGCAGACGCCCCATTTCGCCCTGCGCCAGCCGCTCAAGGCTGCGCTCGCCCATTGCCGCCAGCGCCGCCGACACCGCCGCCAACTGGGCCGCGCCCGTGGCCGCCGCGCTTGAGCTGTTCTCAGCGTCAAGCGGGTAGGCCGCCAGCGCGAAGCCGTCTTCGCTGACGACAACGCTGGTCTTCACGCCATCAACCACCAGCCCAAGCCGGCGGAGCGCCTCTTCCAAAGCGCTGCTGCGTTTATCCCGCGCCATAGCTCCTCATCCCAAGATTGCCGGCCGCCGCGGATCTGCCTTGCAAGGGCAGTATAGCCGAATTGCGAAACGCGCTCAAGCAAAGTGGCGCGTCCTCCTGCGGACCGGCGCCGCAATGCGATCGAAACCGACCTCAAAAAACGCGAAGTCTACGATTATGTATATCGAAATCTCTGTGTTGTCTGCGTTACGCCTCCTCAGAAAGCCCAAGCAAGTCATTCAAAAAAACACACCACCGAGGACACCGAGTTTGAGAGAGTACACCGAGAGAATAGCAAGGGGTTTTCTCTGTGCCCTCTGTGTCTCTGTGGCAAATCTTTGTTTCACGACTTACCTTGACTTACTTCTGTGGTAAACGTATGTGAGATTTCCGACGGAGGCGATAGTTTCGGAGCGTTACATGGCGAGCGCGCGGCGGGGCGAATGGCATACGACAAGCCAATCGGCGCGGCGGACTGAAGCGCTCGGCCAGGCTTTGGGCGCGCTCTTGACCCCCGGCGATGTCATCTGCCTCGCGGGCGACTTGGGGGCGGGCAAAACCGCTTTCAGTCGCGGCATCGGCGCCGGCTGGGGCGCGCGCCCGCCTTTGACCAGCCCGACTTACAATCTCGTGCATGAACACGAGCGCTTAAGCGATGCGACGCGGCTCTGTCATCTCGACTTTTATCGCGTCAATGGGGCGCGCGACGCCGAGACGCTGGGCATTCACGATCTTTTGGATAGCGGCGGCGTCCTCGTCTTCGAGTGGCCCGAGCGCGTTTTGGATGTCTTGCCGGGCGAGCGTCTGTGGATCGACATCATGCCGCGCGCGGAGGAGAATGGACGCGACCTGCATTTCGCCGCAATCGGCGAGCGCCACAACGCGCTGCTGGCGGAATTCCGGCACGGGCTCGGCAAATCGTGGGAAACAGAATATGCTGCTGGCGATTGACACGGCGACGCAGACCCTCAGCATCGCGCTGCATGATGGCGAGGCGCTGGAAGCCGAATGGTCGCTGCGGGCTGGCCGGCGGCATAGCGCGCTGCTCGCGCCAATGCTCCAGCGGATGATGACGCAAATCGGCATCGACTCAGACGACCTGGCGGCCTTGGCGGTCGCGGTGGGGCCGGGGTCGTACACCGGCGCGCGCATCGGCGTGGCGCTGGCGAAAGGCATGTCTGCTCCGCGTGACTTGCCGCTGGTGGGCGTGACGACGCTGGAGACGGTTCTGGTGGCGAAATCGCCCCCGCAAGACGAAATACCCCTTGTCGCCACGGTGTCGGCCGGGCGCGATCGCGTCATCTGGGCGGCTTATCGCTGGCAGGCTGGCGACTGGCGCGAGTGGCGTTTGCCGAAGATCAGCCAATGGCCCGCGCTGCTGGCGGAATTCGACCAGCCCGTCCGTTTTTGCGGCGAGGTCTCGGCGGCGGGCTTGGCATCCATTCGCGAGGCGCAGGCTGCGGGCGCGGACATCAAGCTGGCGCCGGCTGTCGAGCGCGTCAGGCGGGCGGGGTGGCTGGCGGAAGTCGCCTGGCGGCGCTTGCGCGAAAGCGGCGCGGACGCCTTCCCAGCCGATCGCGTCATGCCAGTTTATCTGATGAGCCCCTGAGCGTCTCCCCTTTCCCCTTGTGGGGGCAAGGGGCTGGGGGATAGGGGGTATAGGTTCACATGAACGACATTCTCAAAACACTCGGCATCGAAGCGGTCAATCCAGGCGTCTGCGCGGGCGACTGGCTCGGCGGCGGCGCGGAACTGCCGTCGATCAACCCGGCGACGAACGAGACGATCGCGACCGTTCGACAGGCGACGGCGGCCGATTACGACGCGGCGGTCGCGGCGGCGCAGGCTGGCTTCGAGACCTGGCGCAGGCTGCCGGCGCCAAAACGCGGCGACCTCATCCGCGACTTGGGGCAGGCTCTGCGCGAATACAAAGAACCGCTGGGCGAGCTGGTGACGCTGGAGAACGGCAAGATCCGCTCGGAAGGCTTGGGCGAAGTGCAGGAGATGATCGACATCTGCGATTTCGCCGTCGGCTTGTCGCGCCAGCTCTACGGCTTAACGATGCACTCCGAGCGCCCCGGGCATCGCATGTACGAGCAGTGGCATCCGCTCGGGCCCATCGGCATCATCACCGCTTTCAATTTTCCCGTCGCCGTCTGGTCGTGGAATGCGGCGATCGCGGCGGTCTGCGGCGATACGATGATCTGGAAGCCCTCGCCAACAACGCCCTTGACCGCCATCGCCCTGCAGCGGCTCTGCAACCGCGTGATGGCGAAACACGGGGTGGCGGGCGTCTTCAACCTGATCATCGGCGCGAATGACGCGATCGGCGAGCGCATGACGAATGACGCGCGCCTGCCGCTGATCAGCTTCACCGGCTCGGTGCGCGTGGGCAAGAAGGTGGCGCGGACGGTGGCGGGACGCCTGGGGCGCTGCATCCTCGAGCTGGGCGGCAATAACGGCATCATCGTCCGCGAAGACGCCGACCTCGAGCTGGCGACGCGGGCGATCGTCTTCGGCGCGGTCGGCACGGCGGGCCAACGCTGCACGACCACGCGGCGCCTGATCGTCCAGCGTTCGATTGTAGACGATCTCTGCGAACGGCTGGCGCGCGCGTATAAGACCGTGCCAATCGGCGACCCCATGAGGGCTGACGCGCTGATGGGCCCGCTGATCAGCGCGAGCGCGGTATCGGCGATGATGGCGGCGATCGCGCGGGCGAAAGCCGATGGCGGCGATGTGCTGGTGGGTGGCGGTCGCCTGCCCCAAATCGGCGCGAACTTCGTCGAGCCGACCATCATCCGCATGCCGGCGCAGAGCGCGCTGGTCTGCGAAGAGACATTCGCGCCGATCCTCTACGTCATGGACTACGAGACCCTTGATGAGGCGATCGCCCTGCACAACGCCGTGCCACAGGGCTTGTCCAGCGCCATTTTCACGCGCGACCTTGAGAGCTCGGAGGCTTTTCTGGGGCACGCCGGCTCGGATTGCGGCATCGCCAACGTCAACATCGGCACGAGCGGCGCGGAGATAGGCGGGGCATTCGGCGGCGAGAAGGAAACGGGCGGGGGCCGCGAATCGGGCTCGGACGCCTGGAAAGCCTACATGCGGCGACAGACGAACACGATCAATTTCTCGGGCGAGCTGCCGCTGGCGCAGGGCGTGGAGTTTGATGTATGAGACCCGCCACGAGGAGGCGCGCAGGGGCGAGCCGGCGCCCCGACCCTCCCAATTCGCCCTTGGTTAGCGAACCGCGGGGGCAACTTATCAAGTCGCAGGCCCTCTGCTATCCTTCAATTTCGGGCGACATGGCAGGTCGCCCCTCAAGCGCAGCCTTCACGCCTGACGAAGCCGCCCGCGGTCTTAATTCTCAGTAAGTCAAGGTAAGTCGTGAAACAAAGATTAGCCACAGATACACAGAAGGCACAGAGAAAACCCCTTGCTTTTCTCTCGGTGTACTCTCTCAAACTCGGTGTCCTCGGTGGTGAGTTTTTCAATTACTTACTTGGTTTTGCTTCTGCGCGCTAGTCGTTTCGATCGGGAAGCGCGAGCCGAATCAGAAATAGCATGACGCGGAGGAAAATGAGCAGCGCGAAGACCTTTGCCATCTGGCGCGTGTCTTCGTCATAGAGCTCGACTGGCGGCAGCTCTGGGGCGTCGTCGCTCGGTTCCAGGCGCGCCAAAGTAAACTCCTGGGCGACATCCGCCAGCGAATTCAGGTCGGCCGCCTCCGCCGAGCTCATCCCGGCGAAGACGCGCTCGTACAGTTTGGAGTTTCGGGTGAAGAGGTAGAGCGCCCGCAGCGCTTCGGCGTCGTCCTGGACGGGCCGGGCGTCGGCGGCGAAGACATGGGCGCCATGCTGGATCGTCACGCGCGGATGCCGCAGCAGATTCTGATACCAATCGGCGCGCTCGCCCCAGCCGGAAAACACATAATATTTGCTGCCGTGCCGCCGAAATTCGACGACGACATGCCGAGCCAATCCGCTGCGGCGCCCCTTGGTTGTCAAGACCAGCATGGGCAGCCAGCCAAATACGCCGCCCCATCCCAGCCGATACAGGGCGATGGGCAGGCGATAAATCGACCGGGCGAGGCCACCCGGGCGCTCTTGCAGCAGTTTGGACAGGTTCATGTCGTCTATCAATGCCGGCCACTGTTCCGACGAAGTGTAGCCGTTTACGCGCGTTTTGCCAGAGCCACTGCCTCCCCCTCTCGGCCCCGCTCCCTTTGAGAACTGTAAATGCTCGGCCGAAAAGCGCCGCCGCCCACGAAAAAGAAATCGCATTGGTCAAGGGCGAGTCGCCGCCTCGCCCCTACAGACTGAACCTCATGGACATAGCTGCAGGGGCGTTACGCTGTAGCGCCCGCTCTTGGACTGACCAAGGGCGAATTCCTCTGCGCGCGCCGCGGCCAGTGGGCGAGTCGCCGGCTCGCCCCGACATCCTTCCGATCTGCCGCTAATTCCAGTCGGGGCGGCGCCGACCGCGGTCGTGATAACGCTCGTCGTCTGCCCCGCGCCGCATCTGGCGACGCGCTTTCTGAACGTCGCTTTCATGCTTTAGCAGCACGGTCAGCGTGGTTTCGAGCGTATTCTGGTCGATGCTGTCGGCGTTGAGCGTCACCAGCGCCTTCGCCCAATCGATGGTCTCGGAGACGCTGGGGTTTTTCTTCAGGTCCATCCGCCGCATGCCTTGCACGACCTCGACCGCCTGGCGCGCCAGCTTGCCGTCCAGCTCTGGCACGCGCATTTTGACGATATTGAGCTCGGCTTCGTGGCTGGGGTAATCGACGAAGAGGTAGAGGCAGCGGCGCTTCAAGGCTTCGGAGAGCTCGCGCGTGTTGTTGCTGGTCAAGACGACGCTGGGGTGATGCCGGGCGCTGACCGTGCCCAGCTCGGGGATCGACACCTGAAAGTCGCTGAGGATCTCCAGCAGGAAGGCTTCAAACTCGGCGTCGGCGCGGTCAATCTCGTCGATGAGAAGGACAGCCGGTTGGTCGCTGGTGAGCGCCGCCAGTAGGGGCCGCGCAAGCAGGAAGCGCTCGCTGAAGAAGACGTCGTCCTCCTCGCCCAGGCGGTCGGCAGCCGCGCGCAGGCTATCGGCCGCCGCCAGCAGGTCGCTCAGCTTATCGCGCAGCAGCTGGGTATAGAGCATTTGCTTGGCGTACTCCCATTCGTAGAGCGCCTTGTTTTCGTCCAGCCCTTCGTAGCATTGGAGGCGAATCAGCGGCATGCTCGCGGCGCCCGACCAAGCCTTCGCCAGTTCGGTTTTGCCGACGCCGGCGGGCCCCTCGACCAGCAGCGGCTTGCCCAGCTTCTCCGCCAGGAAGACGACGGTGGCGATCTCGTCGCTGGCGATGTATTGCTCGTGGCCAAGGGCTTGGGTGACTCGCTGCGGGTCGTCAAACATGGCGGGGGCGTCCGTTTCGCTCTGGCGGAACTGCGGTGCAGGCAGTGTAACCGAGATGGGCGATTGCAGGCAAGCGACTGCGCGTTCGAGCGCCTTCATGATGTGGTAGAATCGTAAGGGCAGGGGTAGGAGGACAATCATAATCGCGCAGAGGCTGCTGGATGAATTGCAGCAACTGAATCGGGAAGAGAAGCTGGAAGTATTGAGTTTTCTCAAAGCGGAGCTCGCTGACGAAGAAAGCTACGAATGGGATGATTTCTTGCGCAAACAAGGCGGCGTCGGACGCATCCCATCTGTTAAGGTCGACTTTCGAAAAGCCAAGGGCATTCAAGATACGGTAGAATCGTGTCGAAATGGAGTAGGAGCGCAATCATGATCGCGCCTGAGTTGGTCAAGGAATTGCAGCGACTCAAACGGGAAGAGAAGCTTGAGGTCATCCGCCTTTTGAATCACGAATTGTCGGATGACATCGACAAGTTTCCCAAAGGAGCGCGTGTCTTCAAGACATGGCCGACAATCATTTCGTCGGAGAAAGCGATATCAACGCTTTTGCAGCTAGAGGACGAGTCCAAAGACAATGACGGACAGACTTGTCTTCCCTTATGTCATCAATCGGCAATATGCCCTTGACGGCAGAGCTCGTCCATTTCTGCCAGTTTCTCTCAGAAACGGACACCAAAATGTGCAATCTTTGGCGCTGGTGGATAGCGGCGCAGACATGAATGTAATGCCCTGCGATGTCGGCATTAAACCGGGCGGAATCTGGGACGAACAACAGGAGATAGTCGGTCTATCGGGTATGGCGGGGCAGGTGGAATCCAGAGCTATAGTCGTCGAAGTAGCAATTGGAAACTGGCCCATCATCAACATGGGATTTGCGTGGACGCGAGAAGCAGATGTTCCACTGATACTCGGACAAATCAGCTTTTTCACGCATTTCAACATCTGCTTCATGCGATCGAGCCAACAATTTGAAGTTGAATACGTCAGGCATGGCATCGAAGACTAACTCGTTTTGAATGCCTCATTTCTGAATTTAGCGCGCTTCAGCATGTAACGACGAGAGAAGACCGACGCCAATGCCCGACGTATCGCTCGAAATCACCGTCCCCCTCCCCCCGGAGCGCGCCTTCGACACGTTCGTCCAGCAGATGGACCTTTGGTGGCCCCGGCGCGGCGTCTTCCCCTACAGCTTCGCGCCGGAAGGCACGTTTCCGCTCCATATTCGCTTTGAGCCGCAGCTGGGCGGGCGTTATTACGAGACCTTCCTCGATGGCAGCGAATACGAGATCGGGCGGATTACCACATGGGCGCCGCCGGAGCGCCTGGGTTACAGCTGGCGCGACCCGACCTGGCCGGGCGCAACGCAGATCGAGCTCCGTTTCGCGGCCGACGATGCGGGCGCGCGCGTCATTTACGGGCAGGATGGCTTTGCCGAGGCCGGCGTCCCCGACTTGGCGGCCTATTACAGAATTGGCTGTCGGCAGACCTTGTCCGCCTACGCCGCCCACTGCCGGGCGCTATACGAACTGGGGCGACTCAGCGCGAGCCCGCCGCCAGGCTAAGCCAGCAGACCGCCGACGCGCTCGATGATATAGGCGCCGATAGCGGCTTTGCTGGCGAGGTCGATCGCGTGGGCGCCGCCATCCAGATCGAGCACGATGACCCGATTGTCATCGACGGCGAATCCGGCATCCGCCGCAGTGATATCGTTGGCGACCAGCAGATCCAGCCCCTTGGCTTGCAGCTTGCCGCTGGCGTTTTCCAGCAGATTCTCGCTCTCGGCGGCGAAACCGACTACGATCATGGGATAACCCGAAAGCTCACGCTGGGCTTTGACCGCCATCAGAATATCCGGCGCGCGTTCCAGCGGCAGATTCAGCGCACTGTCGGACTTTTTGATCTTCTGCGCCGAGACGCTGCGCGGTCGATAATCGGCGACCGCGGCTGCCATGATCAAGGCGGAAGACTCGGCGACCTGCTCGAGGACGGCGACGCGCATTTCTTCAGCCGACTCCGCCTGAATCATCGACGCGCCGACGGGCGGCGGCAGACCGGCGCTCGAGATCAAGACGACATCGGCGCCGGCATCGATCGCCGCTTGGGCGATGGCATAGCCTTGCTTGCCGGTCGAACGATTGCTTATGAAACGCACCGGATCAAGCGCTTCGCGGGTGCCGCCGGCGGTGACGACCAGCTTGTGACCCGCGAGCTCGCCACTTCGCCCGAGGACGCGCCGCGCCTGCCCAAGGAGCGTCGGCGTTTCCGGCAGGCGCCCGCTGCCGACCAGCCCGCTGGCGAGGCGGCCGCGTTCCGGCGCGATGATATGGGCGCCTCGCTGCCGCAAAGTCTCCAGGTTGGCGTGCGCCGCCGCGTGCTCGGCCATGCCCCCGTCCATGGCCGGCGCGATGAGGAGCGGGCAAGCCGCCGCGAGGGCCGTGACCGAAAGCAGATCATCGGCGAAACCATGCGCCAGCTTGGCCAGGGTGTTGGCGGTGGCCGGCGCGATCAGCAGCAGATCAGCCCCTTCCGCCAAGCCGATATGGGCGATGTGGCTGGGCAAGCCGCCATGCGTTTCCGTCCGCCACATATCGGTGTAGACCGGGCGACCGCTGACAGCCTGAAACGAGAGCGGCGCGACAAAACGCTGCCCGGCTTCGGTCATGACGACATCCACCCGCGCGCCCGCCTGCGTCAGCTTGCTGGCGAGATCGACCGCTTTATAGGCGGCGATGCTTCCACAGACGCCGAGGATGACCCGTTTATCCCGCAATAGCGCGATTTCCGCCATGGCTGTCCTTCGCTTCACGCTGTAGCTATGGTACACAATCCGCGGCGGAAACAAAAGACTGGCCACCGCCGAGAGCCGCGCATGTGTTGCCACAGAAGTAAGACTCGGTAAGTCGTGACACAAAGATTTGCCACAGAGGCACAGAAATCACAGAGAAAAACCGAAAAATTTCTCTGTGTACTCCCTTAAACTCGGTGTCCTCGGTGGTAGGTCTTTGAATTAATTCCTTGGATTTACCGAGCCCACAGAGAATACCCTTGCCTCTTCTCTGGGCGGTCTCGATGGCAAGTGTTTTGCATGGCTTGTTTGCGCTTGCTTCGGTGGCACAGGCTGGTCAAGTTTTGCCGAAGGAATGATCTCAAGATTTTCAGCGGTCGCGCAGGCGAGCGCATCTCGCAAAGGGGGGCGGATTCTGCTACAGTCCTCAGGCTCGAGGGCGCATCGCGCAGGAGACCCGCCATGCGATTTTCGGCTTCTCGCAGAGTTATGGCAATCCGGCCGGCGCTCATATTGATGGCGCTGCTTTGCGCGGGCTGCAACCTGGGCGCGGCCGGCAACGGCGCCCGATCCACCTTCGAGGGCGCGCCGGTGATCCATATCGCGGCGCCCTCGCCAAATCAGATTTTCCTGGCCGGCGCCACGGTGATCGTCCAGGCGCGGGTGGAGAACGCGGGGCCCGATCTGGCGCGAATCAGCGTGCTGCTGGATGACGCTTTGCTGGGCGAGAAACGCAACCCCAACGCGACGAACGCGGCGGTGCTGCCGCTGACGATCGACTGGCAGACTGGCATCGCCGGCGACTACAAGATTTCAGTGATCGCCGAAAGGGGCGATGGTTCATTGGGGCGCGAGGACGTCCAAATCGCTGTCGTCACCAAAGCTGGCGAGCCATCGGGGGAGGCCAGCGCGCCCGAAGTCAAGACGCCCGCGCCTGATGCAGGCAGCGACGGCGCGATGACCGGAACGATGCTGCAGCCGGCGAGAATCCGCGCGGGGCCGGGCGCCGCTTACGAGCTCTTGGGCAGCCTCGACGAAAACGAAGACGTCCGGATAGTCGCCGTGAACCCATCGGGCGATTGGTATCGAATCCGCGCGGACGACCTGGACGAGGCTTGGATTTACGCCGAATTCGCGCGCGCTACCGCCGATAGCGCGCGCCTGCCTGTGGAGACTGGACCGCCGCCGCCGGTTGCGGAAGGCGTCAACCTGGTCGTGCTCGACGTCCAGATCGAGCCGCCAGTCGTCTGCGGCGAGGAAGCGACCCTGCGGACGCGGATTCGCAACGCCGGCGCGGCAGCCAGCCAAAGCGTCGCCTGGGTGGTCGCGGCGCCGCAGTTGACGAGCGACGGCCGCTCGCTAAGCGATGACCCGCCGCTAGCCTATCTCAAGACCTTGGAGGCGGGGGAAGAAGAGACCATCGACTTCCCCATCACTTTGACGGCGCGCGTTGGCGAAGAGCAGGTCATTCGCGTGGTCGCCGATAGCGGCAATCACCTCGCCGAGACCGATGAGACCGACAATAGCCGCGCCAGCCGCGCCTTCATTTTGCAGCCGGGCGCTTGCGGCTAGAGCGCCAGACCGATATCACGCCTGGACGCCGCCTGTGACTTCAATAATCGTGACGAACGATGATGGCTATGACGCGCCGGGCCTCTTGGCGCTGGCGCGGTCGATGCGCGCTTTGGGCGATGTGCGGGTCTGCGCGCCGGCCGTCAATCAAAGCGCCAGCGGGCACAAGATCACGCTCTTCCAGGACATCCGCTATCGGCGCTGCGTGATCGGCGGCGACATCGAGACTCTCGCTGTTGGCGGCTCGCCAGCCGATTGCATCGCCCTGGCGCTGCTGGGCTTGGTCGATGAGAGACCGGATATCGTCGTCTCCGGCATCAATCGCGGCGAAAACATGGCGCAGGACTTGACCTACAGCGGCACGGTGACGGCGGCATTGGAAGCGGCGATCCATGGGCTGCCGGCGGTCGCCTTCTCGTTGGCGCGCGCCGATGCCGATCGCCCGGACGACTACGCGGTGGCGGCGCAGGTCGCGATTCCCATCGTGCGGAAGGCGCTGACCCACGGCTTGCCGCCCTTCACAATTCTGAACGTCAACGTGCCGCCGGTGGCGCAAATGGCGGACCTTCGCGGCATCCGCTTGACTCGGCAGGGCCTGCGCATTTACCGTGATCGCCTGGTGGACGTGGCGGCGGGGGTGGCGCGCGTCGAAGGCGAGCCGCCGACAGCCAAAACCGATGAGCTGGGCACGGACGTCTGGGCGGCGCATCGCGATTACGTCAGCGTCACGCCGGTGCATCTGGACATGACGGCGCATCGCTTCATGGCGGATCTGGAGGCTTGGGATCTGCGCCTGCCTCCTCCCTAAATGAAACGAATATGCAGGGGCGAGCTAGCGGGTCGCCCACACCCATTCTGAACTTGTGGGGGCTACCTATCAGGTCACCCGCGCCTCATTCGTCAACGCGCTATAATGGGATTCGATTCCAAAAGCGTCTTACTCAAAGGTAATCGGCCATGAACTTCCTCAAAAGCCTGTTCGGCGGCGGACGCGATGAAGACCGCGGTTTGTACTTTTACGTGCAGCCGAAGATGTGCAAGGAGATTCTGCGGGTGCGGGTGGATCCGCTGAATGATTTGTCGCAGACCGATGACGGCAAGGGCTATTGGTGCCGCAAGGTGGCGAGCGCGGCGCGTTGCCCCTTCCAGGCGGAGCTTGAGCTCTACTTCGACAAGAACAAGCGCTTCAAGGACAGCAGCGTGGAGAATGGGGAGCTGGTGAGCGAGGCGGCTTGGGTGGCTGGCCGGGGGGATTCGGAAGACTAGGCGAATTGCGACAGCAAGGACAATTGATGATTATCTCAAAAAGTCATTCATGACCCTATTAGGAGTCCAATTAGTTCCGTCGGGAAGGATTGTCGATCTATCAAGCGCTCCACTCAAACGCGCATGTAATAGAATGGCACCCGTAAAGTCAGCGCTTTTGAGAGTGGCATTGCGTAGGTCGGCCCCTGTCAGGTCCGCGCCCCGCATGTTTGCCCTGGTCATATCAGCCTTTGACAAGTTTGCCCTTTGCAAATTGGCTTGAGTCAAATCGACTTCTCGCAGAATTGCGCCAGACAGATCCGCGTTCATTAGTTTCGCAAGCGCCAGATTCTGCCCTGTATAATCCTTGCCAGGTAAGTTGTGGTTGGTAAAGTCTGCTGGAGAGGTTGTTTTGCCGCGCGACGAGACTTCAACTCGGATTTCTGACGCGCTATGGTCCCGCTCCTTGTCGCCCTCCGCCGCTTGCCCGGATCCACCTCGCCCGTACCGACCATCTGCATGTTCTTCCTCTAACGATTTCAAATTGCGATTTGCATCTGTCAACTCCCGCTCAACCGAATTTAATCGTTGACTTGTTTCTGCCAAATCAACCTTTGTCGTCTCCAACGAGATTCTGGCTGATTCCAAGTCCAGCTTTGTGATCCTAAGCTCATGCTCGACGGATGTTAAACGTTTGTTCTTGGATGCCAACTCGGCGGTGGTAGATGCCAATTCTTGCTTTGTAGTATCCAGATCTTTCTCTTTCGTCTGCAGGTGCGTCTCTGTTCCACCGTAGCATTCTCCGTAAATCCTTCTGCCTATTTCGCGCATCATTTCTTTAGCAACCAGCGCATTGGTTTGCGCGTTGACGGCGGCTAAGAGACGGGTAGCATTCTCAGCGATCCGATACAAGCCATCGTTAGAAACTTGGTCTCGGGCATTCGAGTGCGCCCAAGCATTGCGTGCATCAAGCAATTCGAAAACAAAATTGAAGGCATTCTTTTGATTGAATCCCCGATTGAAACGCTTTGAAACCGGGCCCAACTCATCGCGAAAGACTTGCTTGTCCTTCGTAATTGCTCGCAACCAGCGATAGGCATCAAAGGCCTTCAGGATAGCGTCCTCGTCCTTTAGAAGGGGCCTAACATCGCTAAAGGGCGATTCTACGTTGTCAATTAACTTCTTCAGATAATCGTCACGATAGAATTGCCGATACTTCTTCACGACATAATGTCCCAGGCCGTCGCTTACCTCATAGAGTATTTTCCCGACAATAGAATTGTTGTCATCAGTCACGTTCGGCTACCCCATTTGTCGAGCAACTGCCGTTGCAGTGCGATTGCGATCGCGTTCAATAAACGAGACTCATTTTGAGCAGTCAGTATGTATAAGGATACCGCCAGCGTCGAGCAGAAAAAAGCCTGACTGTGTTAGTACGCTGCCGGGCTCTCGTCTACCGAATGTACATCTGGGCAATCTGGGTGTAGTGATGCTGGATCATCGCGCCGTAAATGGCAAGATCGATGATGATCACTGCGATTAGAAGCATGCAGCCGCATGTTAGCTGCTCGTCCAGGTCTTGCTTGTTGGATTTGCGCTTTAGCACCCGTTTACGCTCGTCGAGATAGCCGTGGACGGAATACGGCATCGTTTAGACCTCTCCGGCGAGTATCTCAAGATAGGAAATTGATTCCAATTCCTGTTGCATGTGGTAGCTGGCTACGGCCTCTCTCCATCCTCCCCCAGCGCCGGCAAACCAAACGTGCTCCGAATCTGATCCTCAATGACATCCGACATCCGCCCATTGCTCTGCAAGAAGCCCTTGGCGTTCTCGCGGCCCTGCCCGAGCAATTCATCCTGATAGCGATAGAACGCCCCGCGCTTGTCGATGATGCCGAGTTCGGTGCCGATATCGATTATCTCGCCCATTTTGCTGATGCCCTGATTGAACATGATATCAAATTCGCATTTTTTGAAAGGCGCGGCCACCTTGTTCTTCTTGATCGTGACGCGCGTCCGATTGCCGACGACCTCGCCGCTTTGCTTGACCTGCTGGATGCGGCGGATGTCCATGCGCACGCTGGCGTAGAATTTCAGCGCGCGGCCCCCCGGCGTCGTCTCGGGGCTGCCGAACATCACGCCGACCTTCTCGCGCAATTGATTGGTGAAGATGACGCAGACGTTGGATTGCTTGATCGCGCCGGCCAGTTTGCGCAGCGCCTGGCTCATCAAGCGCGCCTGCAAGCCGACATGCGTATCGCCCATCTCGCCCTCGATCTCGGCGCGGGGCACGAGGGCGGCCACGCTGTCCACAATGATGACGTCCAGCGCGCCGGAACGCACCAGATGCTCGGTGATCTCCAGCGCCTGCTCACCAGTATCGGGCTGCGAGACGTAAAGCTGCTGGATATCGACGCCGATCTTCTCGGCATAAGCCGGGTCGAGGGCGTGCTCCATATCGATGAAGGCGCAGATGCCGCCGGCCTTTTGCGCTTCCGCCGCCACATGCAGGCAGAGCGTCGTCTTGCCGCTGCTTTCGGGGCCATAGATCTCGGTGATGCGCCCCCGTGGCACGCCGCCGATGCCCAGGGAAATATCGATGCCGAGCGAGCCAGTCGGGATCGCCTCGATCTCCAGGTGGCTGCCCGCCCCCAGATTGAAGATCGTGCCATCGCCGTAGCGCTTGGTGATATCCGTCAGGGTGGCGTCAAGCGCGTTCTGCTTCGCTTGATGATCCTGATTGTCGATGATTTGGATTTCCTTGACTGCCCGTCGTGCCTTTGCCATCGCTCTCGTCTCGCTTACTCTAGCCGCCAATTCAAGTGTAGTGCCATTGCCCGCGTTTCGCTATATCAAGCAGTCTAGCGCATTTGTTCTAGGCGCGCAAGTGGGAAATCCCCTGATTCCGGGTCTGTCGGGGCGAGCCGTTGGGTCGCCCTCCCGCCCGCGCATTATGCAAACATTGGCTGTAGGGGCGAGGTCGCGTAGACACTGACCGTCGGCGGTGCCACGCCCACTGAAGACACGCGCCAATATTAACGGGGCGAGTCTTGTCTCGCCGGCCAGACTCAGTTTTCGTTTTCGCGGGGCAGACGTGTTATAGTCGATGATTGTACGGCGCGACTGATTATTGTTCCAATGGCGTGAAAAGGAGAGACAGCCATGAGATTCTTGAAACTTTTGATCGTTCTGCTGCTTGTGCTTTCAGTGACATCGGTGATCGCGCAGGACGCGGAGACTATTGTGATACGCGGCTTCGGCAACGTCAGCACCTTCAATCCGGTGCTCAGCAGCGATGGCGCTTCCTTCCAGGCCTACAGCATGCTGTGGCCCAAGCCTTACGAAATCGACCCGCAGACCTATGACCCCATACCGGGCCTGACGACCTGGGAAGCCGCGGACGACGGGATGTCCTACACCTTCCACATTCGCGACGACGCGAACTGGAGCGATGGCGTGCCGATTACGGCGCACGATATGAAGTTCGTCGTCGATGCCATCAAGTCGCCGGAGGTAGGTTCATGGCGGGCGGCCGATTTCGCCAACGTCGAAGGCGTGGAAGTCATTGACGACAAAACCTTCCGCGTCGTGTTGAGCGCGGCGGACTGCACCGTCTTCGCCGAATTGGGCGGCACGCGCCTCATGCCCGCCCATCGCTTCCAAGCCGATTTCAGCGATTTCAAGAACGGCGAGATCAGCACCAATCCGCTTGAAATCAGCGGCGGCCCCTACATCATGGACGCGTACGAACCCGCCGAGTTCCAGAGCTACTACGCAAACCCCACATGGTGGGGCGGCGAGGTCGGCATCCCCTACCTGATCAACCGCAATGTTGGCTCGCACGAGTTGGCGGCGCAGTCCTTGCAAGCGGGCGAGATCGATTACACCTATCTGCACGGCGACATCTTTGCCCAGATCGCCGATACCAGCAATTTGCAGTGGCAGATCTTCCCGCAGATGTCGGTCAAGTTCATGAGCTTGAATTGGGCGGACCCGACGCAGCCAATGGCGGCATGGGACGCCGATGGCAATCGGCAAGACCAGCCGGCGCATCCCTTCTTGACAGATGTGAACGTGCGCAAGGCGATCGCCATGGGCTACAACAAGTTTGACATCCTGGAGACGATGGGTGGCGAGCAGGGCGGCACGCGTCTGGTGGGCGCCGTCAATCCTTATCACGCGGCCGCTTACAATACCGACATCGAACCCTATCCCTATGATCCAGAGGCTGCCATGCAGTTGTTGGAGGAGGCTGGCTGGGTTGATGAAGACGGCGATGGCGTGCGCGAGAAAGACGGCCAGCGCCTGACGCTCAACATCCCATACAGCGATATCCTCACGATGTTCCCAACCACGACGCTCATCGCGCAGGATCAGCTGAAGGATATCGGCGTAGAAGTCACGGTCGAGCTGGTCGAATGGGCGAATTACCTCAGCACGGTCCTATTCGGTCAGGAGCACGATGGCACGTCCATGAGCAACAGCGGCGGCACGGGTGGCGCGCCCGACCCCAACGATTTCATGGGCATCCTCAACAGCCGACAGGACAACGGCGCGAACCCCGGCGGCAGCAACACCAGTTCGTACGTGAATTCGGAAGTCGACGCGATGATCGAGCAGGCGCGGACGCTGCCCGGCTGCGATCCAGTCGAGCGCGGGGAGATCTATAAAGAGATCCAGCGCATCAGCCACGAAGAGGTGGCTTACGACTGGACTTTCGTGCCCAATATCTGGCAGACGGCGACCAAGCGCGTGCAAGGCTTCGAGCCGACGGCGTTCTGGGTCTTCTATGGTTACACGGCGGACATCCACAAGTGGACGCTTGAGGGATAATCGCTCAATCTCAACACGCAGGGAAAATATACGGGCGACTTTGTGAGTCGCCCTTTTGCATTTTGATGCTACAGTATTGGTTTGGAGTTTGCAATCCGCGTTAAGACTCGCTAGACGGCAGCCTTCCCGCGAGCCCCATGCCCTCCAGCAGGCCCGCCATACGCGCCTGTTCGTTTTCGACTTTGCGCAAGCGGTTATCCATCGCCAGGAAACCGGAGTCAACCTTGTCTTCAAGCCGCTTGATGTCCGCGCGCAGCCACAAGAACAAGCCGGCGACGACGGCGATTACGAGCGCAATTTGTTCCCAACCGGCCATGACTTCTCCTAAGATTTGACTTCGCCCAGGATGATTAGTATATCGCAAGTTCGCGCGGCATGCCAACGGCAAGGTCCCCAAGGCGCTACTGCTGATACCGCCGTGGGTCCAGCGCGTCGCGCAAGCCATCGCCGACCAGGTAGAAGCAAAGCACCGTGACCATGATCAAGATGCCGGGCATGAATATGAGATGCACGCCGGTCACCAGGTAGCTGCGCGAATCGGTGAGCATATTGCCCCAGGTTGGCGTCGGCGGCTGGATCCCCATCCCAAGATAGCTGAGCCCCGATTCGATCAGAATCAGGTTGCCGGCGATGATGGTCATCGTGACCATGACGATCGAGAATACGTTGGGCAAGATGTGATAGACCAGGATGCGGAAGTCCGACGCGCCCAGGGCCCGCGCCGCCAGCACGTAATCGCGCTCTTTGAGCGAGAGCACTTCGCCGCGCACCAGCCGGCTCGTCCCCACCCAGCCCAAGGCGGCAAGCACGACGATAAGCACTTCGGTTGATGGCTCCCAGACTGCCGCCGCGATCAATAGCAGGAAGAGCGGTGGAATGGCGCTAAGCGTATTGATGCCCCAGGAGATGAGATCGTCCAACTGCCGCCCATAATAGCCCGCCAGCAATCCGAGCGTGATGCCGATGAAGACCGTTAGCGTACTCGCGAGATAGGCGATTGTAAGCGAGACGCGCCCTCCATAGATGAGGCGCAGGAGCTGGTCGCGTCCAAATTGGTCCGTCCCCAGCGCATAGCCATCTTCTCCGGGCAGTTTGAAACGGTCCGGAATGCTGGTTGCATTGACCTCGAGATTGAAGACCCGCTCCAAAACAACTGGCGACAGCGAACAAATCAAAGTAGCCAAGAGCAGAACGCCCACCGCGAAAATCGTTAGGCGGTCGCGCAGTATGAAGACGAACGCATCGCGCCAAAACGAGCGAGCTTGCCGCCCGGCCCGCGTCTTGCCCAAATCGGCGATTGAAGGGTGGCTTCTCACAGCGGGCTACTCCAGTCGAATGCGCGGATCGAGGATGACGTACATAAGGTCGGAAAGCAGCACGCCGACGATGAACATCACCGAGGCCATGACAACCGAGCCCATGACCAGCGGATAATCGCGCGAGAAGACCGCGTCAATGATCAGCTTGCCCATCCCGGGCCATTGAAACACCTGCTCGATAATCACCGAGCCCGCCAAAAGCGTGCCGATTGAGGGACCCAAGAACGTGGCCACCGGCAGCAAGCCATTGCGCAAGGCATGGCGAAACCAAATCGCGCGGGAATGCAGCCCTTTTGCATAGGCGGTGCGGACGTAATCCTGCTGCAGCACTTCGAGGATTTGAGTTCGGGTGAAGCGGGATATGAAGGCGATCGTGTTCAGCGACAGCACCGACACAGGCATGATCATGTGGCGAAGGGCGTCGCCGAAGCTCTGCGCGCCGCGCTGCGTGATATTGCGCATGCCGCTAATCGGCAATAAATCCAGCTGAACGCCGAAAATGATGATGAGCAGCAAGCCCAGCCAGAACGCCGGCACCGCATTCCCAATCACGGACATGACGCGAATCAGCTGGTCAACCCAGCTGCGATGAAAGACGGCTGCCAGCACGCCGAGGCTTACGCCAATAAGGTAACCCAAGACGAGCGCGGCCACGCCAAGACGCAAGGTTGCCGGGACGCGCTGGACGATCAAATCCAGCACTGGCCGTCTCTGTTTGATCGACTGGCCCAGATCGCCGCGCAGCAGCCCAAGCCGCTTGCCAGGCGTCTCGCCCAGGCCATCGCCATCGACGTCAATCGTCGTCCAGTCATTGCCAAGAAGCCAGTACAGGTATTGGGTCAAGGGCGGCTGATCCAGGCCAAGCTGACGGCGCAATGCCATGATCGCTTCTGGAGAAGGATTGGGCGAATAGGTGATCATCGCCACCGGATCACCCGGCGCCGAGATGATGATCAAGAACGACAAGATGGTGACGCCGAAAAAGGTCGGAATCGCTTGCAGCAGGCGGCGCTGGAAATATCTGATCATTGGCGCGGATGTCTCGACTGTCGCTCCACCTGGATTTTAGCGTCGGATGGCGAAACTGCCAAAACCTCGCCCGCGCCGGCACAGACGCCGGGCCGCTTCAGCTTCAACCCCTTCGACTCGGCCGCGAGCATGACCGGGCAGATCGCGCGCGCCAACGGCGGCGACCTGAAAACGCGGGGCGGCCAATAACGCTGCGACCTGGAACCGGGCGCTGCTTGACAAGCCAGACGTTTTCGCGGTACGCTGAATCATATGTTCAACACTTAAGCGGAGGGTCCACATGAGATTGAAATCCAGAGAAACTGTTGCGGTCGCCTTCATCTTTTCGCTTGTTCTTTTGCTGGCCGCGCTGATTTTGCCGACCTTCGCCACCAGCGGCGATTACGGCGTCAACACCGGCGGAACGGCGCCAGCGCCAGCGCCGACGTCGATGCCGCAGCCAAGCAATACGCCGCAACCGACCGCAATCCCGCCGACAGCCACGCCCTCCGGTCCAACAGCGACGCCAACCTGCGTCGATGGACAATGGGGACAAGAACCGAACGGCGCCTGGGTCTGCATTCCCAATTCCGAGCTCACGCCTAACCCTTGACGCTGCGGCGAAGCCAGCAGTTGCCAGACGCAGCAGCCAGCGCCTTCCATTCGAGGGCGCTTTTTTCTGTGCCGGCGCCCCGGCGCGTCACAGCACGATTGACTCTGAGCAGAGGCGTTTGCAGCGATGACTCTGTAATTGTTAGTATTCAGTTGACAGGCATATCCGCGCCGTGTTACGCTGAAACCATCCGCTAACCCGTTATTGCAAAGTTGTCGCAAATGGATCTCAAAACGAAACGACTCATGGTCTTCGCCGGTTTGGCGCTGGCCGTGGCGGCGATTGTCGTGATTTTCGCGCCAGTCCTCGCCGCCAACGATGATTATGGCGTCGATTCCGGCGCCTCTGGATCATCGGTGCAGAACAAATACGCCACGCAGACTGCGGTTGCGGTTTACCTGACTGACATCGCGCACCAGACCGTTTCGCCAACGCCGACGCCCATACCGCCAACCGCGACGCCAACTTCCACGGACAGCCCCGATGACGGAAATCCGACGCCTGACCCGACGAATCGACGCCGGGACTGAGCGCTGGCGGGGTCTCTTATGGCAAACGCGCGTCGCCAAAGGCGAAGAGACGACTCGGCAATAGTTAGCTCAGTGAGCCCAGGAGGACGAAAGCAATGTTGGTGAAAAAGAGAGAGCGTTCAACCAAGCGCGCAGCCGCCGCAGCAGCCATCCTGGTCGCAGTCATTATGCTTGTGATCGCCTTGCCAGCATTGAGCCAGGACGACGACTACGGCGTCAGCAGCAACGCAGTCCTGACCAAGGAGCAGCAAGCGATGACTGCCTTGGCCACGATTGCGGCGACGAGCGTCCCGCCGACTGCGACGCCCGCCCCGCCAACGGCAACGCCCGCGCCCACTGCCACGCCCGTCCCGCCTACGCCGCCACCTGTGCCAACACAACAGTTTCCAGTCGATGACCCGACGCATCCGCCGTCTCTATAGCTCCCAAAGCAGGTCGCGCAACTGATTCCGCAACGGTAGGAAGGAATGCTATGCACACAGGGGAAAAGAGGCTGCTGTTCCTGGCAGCCACCCTGATAATGCTCGCGGTATCGCTTTGGATCATCATGCCGGCTTTCGCCAATCGGGGCGACTACGGCGTGGACTCAGGGGCGACTCCGCAACGGCTGCAGCCCACATCGACGCGTGTGCCGCCGCCGACCGCGACGCCCGCCCCGCCCACGGCGACGCCTGTGCCGCCAACGCCCGTGCCGCCCACCCAGGATCCCAATTGTAAGGAAGGATACTATCTGCAGCATGCGCCCGATGGATCCTCGGGCAATTGCGTGCCGATCGGAACCTAGGTTCCGCATTTCCGCGCTTTGATCGCGGACAGCGGAACGGCCTAAGGCCGGGCTGGAGACTGTTCCGGGTTCGCTCGTCTCGAGCGACTAGTGGTGAATGGCGGCGTAATCGTCGAAACCGGCGCGCCGACGCATCCGAAGGCAATGGATTGAAAACAGCGCCAAACTGTGATAAAATAGCCACGCGCGGCATGGTTAATTGAAAGGCAGAACAAATGAATTCCAGAACATTGCGCATCTGCGTCTTCGCAATCCTGGCGCTGATGCTGTTCTTGCTTATCCTGATTGTGCCGGCTATCGGGCAGAGCGGCGATTATGGCGTTGCCACCGGCGCAGATGCTGGCTGCGGCCACACGCATTACTGCACGGCGACGCCGCAAGGCAACACGACGCCGGCGCCAACCTACACCATGATGTCGCTCAGCGTGAATCCCAGCACATAGCCGGGCAATTTCATAGACCCCCTCCCTTATGAAGCGGGAGGGGCTTTTGTCCACTTTGATCAGCAAGCGCTGCGATTCGGGACGACCTGCTGCGCCGCTCCCCGCTTGTGGGAGAGGGGAAGCTTGGCGAAAGTCGATCTAACCCTCGCAGTTCAAGCTGGCGATCGCGCCCGCGCCCATTTCCATCACTTCGGCAGAGCGCAGCTCATCCATGCTGTAGGTGCGGTAGGCTTCATCAAAAGCGGCGGACTTGCTGTCTTCGCCCCCGCTGATGACGATATCGGCGCTTTCGAGCAAGGCGGCGGCGATCTTGATGCCCTGCTCATCGGCGGCGTCCAGGTTGACGCTGTGGCTGTCGCCGCTGAACACGCGGATGCCGGTCTGCGCCGTATCCAACTCGCCATTCAGCACGCCCGTCACCAGCCGGCCCAGGTGCAAGCCCTGCTCGTAATGCTCCATGAAGCCGACGCCGAAGGTGGCGCCATGATAGACCGCGCCCAGCACCGGATAGAGGAAGGGGATGCCATTCTCGTTGGCGATCTCGCTGATGACGGGCAGGGCCTGCGCCGTAACCGCGTCAATCGGGGCGATGATGGCGTCCACGGCGGCATCGGCCAGGCTGCGCGCCGCCAGCGGGAAATCGGGCAGGCTAATCACCGCCGTCCGCTCCACTTCAATGCCCCGCGCCTCGGCCAGCGCGCTGATTTGCGCCGCGCCGGTGATGCCGCTTATCTCGCTGGAGCTGGAGATGACGCCGATGACGCTGAGGTTCGGATTCTGCTCCATCAATACCGCCAGCGCGCGTTCATAGGGGGCGCGGATCTCCGAGCCGGTCGCGTGGGCCGGCTTGTCGCATACGGGCTGGGCGATGCCGGCTTCCAGCGGATTGAAGACCGAGGCGAAGAGCAGCGGCGGCGGCTCGTCCATATCGGCGGTCGCGTTCAAAGCCGCGCGCGTGACCGGCGTCGTCACCGTGATCAAGACATCGGCGTCGCGGCCCAAGGCGTCGTCCACCATCAGGTTGGCGGTCGCCAGATCCCAGCCGGCGTCGCCCCAGAAGATGTTGACGTAAGCGCCTTCCAGGTCCTCGCGCGTATCCAGCGTCTGCCGCTCTTCCGCCGAGATGTAGCCCTCGGCTTGCAGCATGTCCAGCACGCCGTATTCGCTGAATGTCGTCTCGGCGTCCGTGCCGCCATAGCGCAGGATCGCCAGGGTCGGATTGTCGCCCTCTTGCGCAGCCACAGGCGCAATGCACGCCGCAGCCGTGATTATCAAGATTGTAAGCAGTCGAATTAGCATTGTGTCTATCCTCTCTTAACCTCGCGCATACAATGGTAAATCAGAGTTCGCTTTTGCGCCAATCCCGATTTCATCAAACTTGGCGCCTCTGCCTGATTTCCGCTGCCGCGCATGGAGCGGACAGGGCATCCGGCGAGCGGTTTTCCAAAGTTTAGCGCGTCGGCTTTGCTTGACAGGATGCGCCATGCAATGCTAGACTGAAATTGCTAATAGGTCCGTATAGAGGACTGCTACTATGAAAAGCATGAGCAAACGCGCGATATTTTTCGTTGGGATATTGGCTATCACGGCAGGCGCAATCATGATCATCATGCCCGCCTTCGCTACCGACGGCGACTATGGCGTAGCCACCGGCGATGAGGAGCACACTCCGGCGTCACCGCCAACTATCCCGTCGGCGTACACCGCGACGCCTGTACCGCCGACAGCCACGCCTTTGCCGCCGACCGCCACGCCTTTGCCGCCGACCGCCACGCCTATTCCACCGACCGCAACGCTACCGACATGCCCGCCAGGTCAGTCATGGGATCCGATTACGCAGTCTTGTAAAGAGCCACACCCCCGAAGGCGACATCCGGGCAACAATAGCCCACAGGGTTAAGCTCACTAATCCCCAGTTTGTCTTGCGATTCAGGAGTGGGCGAGCCAAGGCTTGCCCCGACAGCTGGCCGGCGGGATTGCTGTTGGAAGCTTAATGCAAACGGCGATCGTTGGATCTGCTTGCGCATTGCCATTGTGCCTTCGCCTATTCCGATGCCGCGCCCAGACGCAAATCGCTTGACGACGCTTTGGTTTGAATGTTACAATATCCAAGTTCGCGTTGATAATGTTGCGCGGCGCCTTGAGCGCTGTCCGACTTTACAATTGGGCAGTGGCGGCCCGGACGTGGCTGTCGCCAAGGCTCGAAGCGGAGAGCGCGAGAAGTGGAGGGACGGCATGGATGCTCGGTCAAAAGCCACGAGATTCAGGCGGGGCGCGTTTGCGCTTGCGCTGCTGCTGGTCGGCGTCAGTTCATTCATGAGCGCGATGGCGCTGGGCGGGACGCAAAACTTGTCGGACGATTATGGCATCCGCATCAGCGCGGTGGTCAGCCAGCACGAAGAATGTGAAGAAGGCGAGGTCTGGGTCCCGTCCACCACGAATCCCATCGCCGGCGAATGCGTCGCAGAATAGCGCAGGCGGCAGGTAGCATCCGATTGCAGACTTAGCCAAACAAGGCGATACTGCCACATGATCGCGCTGAGGCATGCCACAAATGCCAAACGGTTGATTCTATTGTTCGCTCTGCTGCTGCTTGGCGCGAGCCTGGTCGCAAGCGCCTTGACGCTCGGCGTTGTCACTACGAAGTCGGACGACTATGGCGTCATCGCCGTAAGCAGCGCGCAAAACCAGAACTGCCCCAACGGTTCGGAGTACGATTATTCCACCGGAGAGTGCGTCGCCATTCAACATGACGATGATTAGCGCCAGGATCGCTCGCGCGCGCTGTCGACACAACCCGCAAACCGGCGGACGAAGCTCGCGAACGCGACCATGGACCAAATCGCGCTTCTGACGCAGGCAACAAAGAAGGCAGCCCCTAGACTGCCTTCTCTCGATTGAGACAACTTCCCCGATTTAGCCCTCGTCAGCGTCCATGGCGGCTCGCTGCTCGGCGATCATCTCGTCGCTGCAATAGAGCGACTCGAGCCACTCGCGGTCTTCTTCGATCCGCTGCTCCAGCGGGATGATGACCCCGCGCTTGGCGATGGCCGCCAGCACGCCCGGATTCAGCTTGACTGGCCGCCCGCCCTGGACGACGGCGATAGCTTCATCCATCACTTCCTCGCTGATTTCCACGCCCTGCTCTGCGGCAGAATCCAGATTGACGCCGATGTAGAGATCCCCCTGCGGCGCGATGCCGAGGCGACTAAGATCGACCTCGTCATTCAAGTGCGCCGTCAAGATGCGGCCCAAGTTAATGCCGTTCGTGTACATTGGCGACGAACCCGCGCCGATGGTGGCGCCGTAATAGATGGCGCTGAAGCTGGGGTAGAAGAGCGGCAAGCCGATCTCGTTGGCGGCTGCCGTGATGATGGGCAAGGCGGTCGCGACCAACGAGTCCTGCGTGAGCACGATCGCGCCGACCCCGGCGTCCAACAGGCTGTTGACAGCCAGGGACACATCCGGAATGGCAACGATTCCCGCATGTTCTACCTCGATGCCGAGCGCGTCAGCCGCGGCCTGTATCTCCGCCGCGCCCGCCACGCCCGAGAGGCTGGAGGTGCTGTAGATCACGCCGATTTGCTCGATGTCTGGATACTGCTTGAGCAGCACCGACAAGACATATTCGTAGGATATGGCCGCGGTCACCCCGGCTGCATGCGCCGGCTTGACGCAGTTGAGCTCGGCGGAGAAGTCGCCCTGGAATGGCGTCGACGAGAAGAGCACAGGCGTTGGGGCATCCATTTCGCTGGTGAGCTGGAAGGCGGCGCGCGCGACTGTGCCGCCATTGGCGACAATCACATCAACTTCCTTGTCCAGCGCGTCTTCCACCATGATATTGACAGTCGGGTAATCAAAGCCGGCGTCGCCCCAGTAGATCGTGATGTTTTCGCCTTCGTAATCGCGCCGTTCCTCCAGGATGCGGTTTTCCATGGTCGAGATGAAGCCGTAGGACTCCAGCATATCAAGGATGGCGCCTTCGGAGATGTCGGTGTTGGGCAAAGGCCCAAAGCGCAAGATGGCGATGGACGGATTGCCCTCATCGATCTGCGCCGCCGCCGGAACAACGAACAGCATCAACAATAGAATCGTGAACATGATCTTGATCATCAGAATTTGCCTCCGCTCTTTGTGGTCTTGGCCAATACGCCTTGACAATACTGTATTATAAACTTGCGTTTTCGGCAAACGAATCGGACATTCGGCGAATCGCCGCCGGCGTCGGTCTTGGATGGCGCTTCTGGCGGGCGCGCACTTATGTATAGGCTTGCGGCGCAAACTGCGTCATAATGTTCGCGCATTTTGACGAGCCGAAAGCGACTGCATTTGACCGACATCAAGCGGATAGGCGTTTTGGCGCATCCCTCTCGCCCGGATACCCACCCTGTCGCCCAAGAGCTGGCGGCGACGCTGTGCCAGCGCGGCATCGGTCACTGGCTGCGTACCGTCTGGGATGAGGGCAGCGTGGCTGACGATGTGGCGGGCGCCGATATCGTCATGGCGATCGGCGGCGATGGGGCGATGCTGCGGGCGGCTCGCGTCTGTGCCGAGCATGGCGTGCCGGTGCTGGGCGTCAACATGGGTTGGCTCGGCTTCCTCACCGAGATTGAAAAGCCGGAAGACTGCCAGGCGGGCTTGGATCGGCTGCTGGCGGGGCAATACTGGATCGAGAAACGCATGATGCTGCAGGCGACCGTGCTGGAAGGCAAGCGCCGCGAAATCGCCAGCTACCGCGCGCTGAACGATGTGGTGATCAGCGGCAGCGTCTTCGGGCGCATGGTGCAGATCGCCGCCTATATCGACAAGCATTGGGCGACCACCTACAACGCCGACGCCTTGATCCTGTCCACGCCGACCGGCTCGACCGCCTACGCCCTGGCCACTGGCGGACCGATCCTGCCGCCGGAATTGGGCAACATCCTGATGGCGCCTTTGGCCTCGCATCTGAGCATGGACCGGCCGATTGTGCTCTCGCAGGGCGCCGTGGTCGATATCGAGCCGACGCGCGAAAACCGCCACAGCGTCGTGCTGACGGTCGATGGCCGGGTGGCGGCCGAGCTGGGCGAGAACCAGCATATCTGCGTGCGGTCGGCGCAGCCGGAAAGCCTGTTTGCGCGCCTGCGCGACCGCAACTATTTTTATCGTTCGCTGCTGGATCGGATGGAGCCGCGGATAAACCGGCACGGTCCGCGCCGCATGACCTTTGATGAATGAGACGCGCCGCCTGCCAGAAAATTGAATCTGTAGGGGCGAGGCGGCGACTCGCCCGGATGACGCGAGGCCCATGCAGTCGGGCGTTTCACAGAATCGCCCCTACGGATCGTAATCACAGCGCAAAGCTGTAGACACCCGGCCGACGATGTCGCCGCCCGCGCAAAATACATTGCGCTCCGCTGTAGCTGACTCCCCTTCCCTAGCTCGCTGGGGCAAGGGGCCGGGGGATGGGGTGAAATCTGATCGCAATGTAAACAGGGGCTTCCCATCGGGTCGCACGCCGAAGGGCAAAACAACATGCCAAACACCACGCTGGAGGGCGAAATCACCTACTGCGCCGCCCACCCCGAGCGCGATACGGGATTGCGCTGCAACCGCTGCGAGCGCTATATGTGCGTCGATTGCGCCGTTCGCACGCCGGTCGGTTACACCTGCCGTCAATGCGTGCGCGGGCACGAAAATCGCTTCTATCAAGGCACAATCGTCGATTATGCCTTGGTGGCGGCGGCCTGCGCGGTCGGCGGCGCCCTGACAGCCCTGTCGTTGACGCTGATCGGCGGCTTCCTCATCATCGGCTTTCTCGTGGCGCCAGCCATCGGCGGGGCATCGGCGCAGATGGCGCTCCAACTCACCGGGCGGCGGCGCGGGCGTTACAGCGGTTACGTGGCGGCCGGCGGGATTGTGGCAGGCGGCGTCGCCTCGGCCTGGCTGCTGACCGGTGGCATCGGGCTTTTCACCCTGCTTTTCCTGGCGCTGGCTTCCTCGGCCGCCTACGCGCGCTTCAAAGTCTCGATCTAGGATAATCCATCCCGCTATGCTGGAAGAACTGCGCATCCAGAACTTCGCCGTCATCGACCGGCTCGAGCTCCAGTTTGGCGCCGACCTCAACGTCATCACCGGCGAGACCGGCGCCGGCAAATCCATCCTCGTAGACGCCGTTGAACTGCTCCTGGGCGCCAGAGCCGACCCCGATTTCGTGCGCGCGCGCGCCGAGCGGGGGATCATTGAGGGCATCATCCAGCTGGACGGGCGGGCGCGCCAAAAGGTCTTGCCGATCCTGCAGCGCGAAGAGCTCCTCGATGATGACGACCCGGATTATCTGTCGCTCATGCGCGAGCTGCGGCGGCGCGGTCGCTCGACGGCGCGCGTCAACGGCATACCGGTCCGCAGCGACTTGCTGGCGGAAATCGGGCGCGAGCTCATCGATATTCACGGGCAGAGCGGCCACCTCTCGCTCTTTCGCACGCGCCATCACATCGACCTGCTTGATCGCTATGCCGACCTGCTCGAGCCGCGGGCGGCGCTGGCCCAGCTCGTCCTGGAGCTGACGCGGGCGCAAGCCGAGATGCGCGAGCTGCAAGAAGACCGCGAGGCGCTTTCGCGACGAGCCGACCTGCTGCGGCATGAAATCGGGGAGATCGAGGGCTGCCAGCTGGAGGAGGATGAAGAAGCCGAATTGCTGGCCGAACGAAATCGCCTGGCAAATAGCGAGCAGCTGGCCACCCTGGCGGCGGAAGCGGCGCAGCGGCTCAACGGCGACGAGCGACGCGGGGGCGGGTCCGCCGTCGATGGCTTGATGGGCGTGGCGGCCGCGCTGGCGAAGCTGGCGGCAATCGATCCGAATCTGGCGGGGGATCACGACCTGGCCGAAGAGCTGGCGCAGGGCGCGCAGGAATTGGCGCTGACCCTGACGCGCTACGCCGATGAAGCCGAATACGAGCCGCAGCGGCTGAACGAGCTGGAAGAACGGCTGGAGCTGATCCGGACGCTGAAACGCCGCCACCGCGTCGAGAGCATCGCCGAGATCCTCGCCTTTGCCGAGCGCGCCCAAGCCGAGCTCGACTCGATCGACCAAAGCGACGAGCGGCTCGCCCGGCTGCGGCGGCGCGAAGACGACCTGCTGCGCCAAATCGGTGATATCAGCCTGGAACTGAGCCGGGCGCGGGCGACGGCAGGACGTGCCCTCAGCCGGCAGGTCCTGCGCGAGCTGGACGACCTGCGCATGGAGCGGACGCGCTTCGAAGTGATGCTGGCGCAGGCGGAACACCCGGCTGGCTGCGTCATCGGCGAGCGGCGCTACAAGTTTGACGGGGCGGGCATCGACGATGTCGAGTTCATGCTGAGCGCCAACCCGGGCGAGCCCCTGCGGCCGCTGGCGAAGGTGGCTTCCGGCGGCGAGGCGGCGCGCCTCATGCTGGCGCTGAAACGGGTGCTCGCGGCCGCGGACGAGACGCCGATCCTGATCTTCGATGAGGTCGATCAAGGCATCGGCGGGCGGCTGGGCGCGGTCGTCGGCGAGAAGCTGTGGTCGCTCTCGAAGGCGCATCAGGTGCTCTGCGTGACGCACCTGCCGCAGCTGGCGAGCTATGCGGACAGGCATTTTCAAGCGCGGAAAGACCTGGGCGACGCGCATGCGGCGACGCGCTTGCGGGCGCTGGCGGATGATGAAGACCGGGTGAATGAGCTGGCGGAGATGCTGGGGGCGGCCGGGGCGGCCGGGCTGGAGTCTGCGCGGGAGCTGCTGCGCGCGGCGCGGGCTAGGAAGGGAGTTTAACCATTATGGTAGAATATCTGCGGGAAGATGGAAAGGTTAAGGAATGAAGATCAGCACCATACTTGATCGGATCGACATGGGTAGCTTAGTGCTGCCCCAATTTCAACGCGGTTACGTGTGGAAACGAGCCGACGTCGCCGATCTAATGCGGTCATTGTATAGAGATTATCCTGTGGGAACTCTCTTGGTTTGGGAGACCGCGGCCACTCAGCAAACCGTCAAGGGAGCGCAACCGCTTCCAGCTGGGGTTCACGAACTTCTCCTTGATGGACAGCAACGTGTAACCTCTCTCTACGGAATAGTGAACGGTAAGGCGCCTAGCTTTTGCTTGGGTGATTCTAAAGCATTTCTTAACCTATATTTCAATGTCGAGAGCGAGGAGTTTGAGTTCTATGGTCCCGTCAAGATGAGGGATGACCCGAGGTGGATTTCCGTTACCGAACTTATGCAACACGACGAATGGCATTTTGAGAGCACGGTTGCTGAGCTTTCCAGCGATTTGCGTTCTGAATACATGAAGCGTCTGTCGCGAATTTGCAAACTTAAGGATCGCGTCTTTCAAGTCGAAAAGGTGACCGGTAAAGCCATGACGATGGACAAGGTCGTCGATATCTTCAACAAGGTGAATAGCGGGGGCACTAAACTCTCCAAAGGCGACCTTGCGCTGGCAAAAATATGTGCCGACTGGCCGCAGGCTCGCGACGAAATGCAGATGCGATTGGACAAGTGGCAGGGCTTCGGCTATCGATTCAGCCTTGACTGGCTGCTTCGCTGCGTCAACGCGCTTTTGACTGGACACGCCGACCCTGCCGAACTCGACAGGCAGAATGTGAAGGTAGCGCAAATTCAAGAGGGATTGGCGCGGGCGGAGAAATACATCGACCAGGCGCTTAACCTGATTGCGTCGCGCTTAGGCCTCGATTATCACCAAGTTCTCGGAAGCCCGAATGCGCTGCCAGCCACTATCTGCTATTTGGATAAACAGCAGTCATGGCCAGATCACGCGACAACAGACCGACTCTTGTATTGGTATATCCATGCCATGCTGTGGGGGCGTTATTCCGGCCCTGTAGAAACCGTCATTAGGCAAGACATACTAGCCGTGGAAAATGATGATGCTATTTCCGCGCTAATCCTTCTGTTGCGCCAACAGCGTGGCAATCTGCGCGTCGAGCCGCAGGACTTCGCCGGCGCAACACGCGGCAGCCGGTTCTTCCCCTTGCTCTACATGCTCACACGGATCCACGGAACACGGGATTTGGACAGTGGACTCGAATTGCGTCAACATTTGCTGGGAGGCGCCATGCAGCTTGAGCTTCACCACATATTCCCTAAAGCCAGGCTAACCAGGTACGGTTACCATTGGAGAAATGATGCCAATGCCTTGGGAAACTTTACCTTTCTGACAAAGCAGACCAATCTGCAAATCTCCGCCGGATTACCGAATGATTACTTCTCCCGCTACGAAGCCAAGCAACCTGGCGTTCTTGCCTCACACTGGATTCCACCGGATCCCGAACTATGGAAGATCGAAAACTACCGAGACTTCCTTGCCGCGCGCCGCGTCCTGCTAGCCGAGGCCGCCAACAAATTCCTTCACCAGCTTTTGCTCGGCACAATCCCTGAATCTCAATCTGACATTAGCGCTTTCGACCACGATACTCAACCGAGACCGGCAAGCATCGCAAGCGACGAAGAAGAAGCTGCGCTCATCCACGCAATGGACTGGATGCATGGCCAACAGTTGCCCGCAGGCGAACTAGGCTATGAACTGCGCATAGAAGCCGATAAAGAAAGCGTCATACTTGACCTCGCATGGCCCCGCGGCATTCAACAAGGCTTGAGCGAAAAAGTCGCGCTGCTAATTGATGAAGATGACGAAACTCTCAAAACCGCTAGCGGTCACGGGTTCACCTGTTTCACCAGCTTCTCGCAACTCCAAGCCTACGTCCAGCGCGACATCCTCGGCGAGCCCGCCTGATGTAAGATTCCACCCGAGCCGCTCGTCTAAGCGCTAGACAGCCCAACCGCGGAGAACCCGCCATGCCGAAAACACACGATGGCGACCAGCTGGACCAACTCGTCGACTTCATCGCCAACGCCCCCGCCGACGACACTCTAATCAAGATGGACTGCAACGACTGCTGCGAGAAAATCACCCAGCTGGCCGAGCAGGTGGCCAACGGCGCCGACCTCAGCGAGATCTGGCCCGAAATGCAGAAATTCATGCGTTACTGGGGCGATTGCCGCGAAGAATTCGACGCCCTGGTAGCGGTGCTGCAGCAGGAGAAGGCGCTGGAAGGCTTCGACTTTTCCACTTTGGAATAATGCGCAAGTTGCATTTGAAAATCACTGTTTTTGCCAAGCCTTGTAACCTTGCCAAGTAAACATTCCAATCCACCCCTTCCCTCCCTGTGGGGGCAAGGGGTCGGGGGATGGGGGGAAAATGAAGAAAGAACGCGTTGTCATCATTGGCTCGGGACCGGCTGGCTTGACCGCCGCCCTCTATACCGCGCGCGCGCAGCTCGAGCCTGTCGTCATCGCCGGCGCGCAGCTGGGCGGCCAGGTCGCCATCACGCATGAGATCGAGAATTATCCCGGCTTCCCCGATGGCTTGAGCGGACCCGAACTGGTCGAGCGCATGAAAGAGCATGCCGAGAACTTCGGCGCGAAAGTCGAATTCGACCTGGTCGAGAGCGTCGACTTCGGCAATGGCTCGCCCTTCCACATCAAGACGATGGGCGAGGAATACCTGGCGGATTCGGTCATCGTCACCATCGGCGCCGACCCGCGAAAGCTGGGGGTGCCGGGCGAAGAAGCGTATATCGGCGCTGGCGTCAGCTATTGCGGAACCTGCGACGGCTTCTTCTTCCGCGGCAAGGACATCATCGTGGTCGGCGGCGGCGATTCGGCGCTGGAAGAAGGCATCTTCCTGACGCGCTTCGCCAAGAGCGTCAACATCATCCACCGGCGCGACGAGCTGCGGGCCGGCATCCAGCTGCAGACCCGCGCCTTCAAGAACGACAAGATCAGCTTCACCTGGAACAGCGTGGTCGAGGAGATCCTGGGCGGCGACGGCGGCGTCAACGGGGCGCGCCTGAAGAACCGCGTCACTGGCGAAGAGACCCTGCACCCCACCGACGGCGTCTTCATCTTCATCGGGCACGACCCCAACAACGCCGTCTTTGGCGACCAGATCGCCCTGAACGAGAACGGCTACATCATCACCGACCAGCGCTATCGCACGAATGTCGAGGGCGTCTTCGCGGCGGGCGAGATCCAGGACGAGATCTGGCGGCAGGTGGCGACCTCAGTCGGGCAAGGCACCGCGGCGGCGATGGCGGCGATCCAGTGGCTGGAAGAGCGCGAGGGCGAGCTGCAAGAACTGGAGGCGGCGCCGGCCTGAATCGACCGCGTCACACAGGCCAAATCTTGTCCCATGCCTCCAGCCAGGTAGCGGCGCGGCTGGTCACGGTCATCGCCGGCTGGTCCAGTTCAACGTCGGCGCGCGGCGTATAATTCATCATCGTGTCATAGTGCCCGAATTCGTATTTTATGGTCACTGGCGGCGCCGGGGCGTAGGGCGCGACCGCCTTTAGATCCTGCAGCGCCCGAAATGCCCCGTCTTCGACCAGCTCGCGGGCGCGTTGGGGCGCGATCTGCCTCGCCGAGTATTTCGACAAGCCCACCTTCACGGCCACAGCGGTCAGCCCCGCCCCCAGCAGCGCAGTCGCTTCGCGGCAGACGGCGACATCGCCAGTGATTAGCAGCACGGGCGTCCCGTAATGCCCGCAGAGCGCGGCGTTGACGCCGACCTCGCCGACCAGCACGTCGTTGAACCAGAGGTTGCGGCACTGCGCAGATGAGATCGTATGGTTCAGAACCCCGTCCGGCGTATTGTTGCGCGCGTGATAACCAACCATCAGGCAGGCGTCCACGCCCTGCTCCAGCGGCGCGCGATAATCGGTCCAAGCATGATGGGCGACGTATTCGCAGGCGGGGTCGAGCATTTCTTTGAGCAGCGAGTTATAGCGCCAGTCACCGCCGGCGTTATGCCCGTCGATGACGATGATTTCGGTCGCGCCGGCCCGCGCCGCCCCGCGCACCGCCGCGTTCACCTCTGCTGTGTAGAGCCGACGACCTTCGGGGTAGCCAGCTTTGCCGCCCCCGACCTGATCCCAATTGACGATGCCGCTGATGCCTTCCATGTCGCACATGATCAATACGCGCATAGACCTGCCCTCCAGTTAAACTTGACCCGCCTGGAACAGGATTGTACCGCAAAGGCCGAGGCGGCGCGCGAAATGAAAGCCGCCGGCCGGTCAATTGGTCAAAGCGAGAGGCTCTCGTAAGCGCCTTCAATCGTCTCGCGCGTTTGATTGACAAATGCCTGGTCGATTTCGGCTTCGTGGTAAATGCCATACCAGAGACCCGCCTGACGCACGAATTGGCGCATATTGACGAGCGCATGCCCGATATCGTCCCAGGTGAGGCCCATCGCTTCGGGGCGGATGTCGACGCCGGCGCGCACGATGGCGGCCAGCATCTCTTCCGCGCGGTCAGCATGCAGCAGCGAACCAACGTAAACGCCCAGGCAGACCGGCTGCCCGTGGATGAATTTCTTGCCCGTGTAGTATTCCAGCGCGTAAAAGAGAAAGTGATCGGCGCCTTCGATGGGACGGGGATTCCAGCCCAGATTATGAAAAGCCGCCCCGCCCCAGCGATTGGCCGTCATCAGCGCGCGGATGCCCTTTTCATTCACCTCGCGGATGTCGTCCAGCGCGTCCATCACGGTCGCCAGCACCGCCTGCGCCTCGTCGACCAAGCCTTGATCGTAGCGCCATTTGCTCTCGCATTTGCCGCGTTCATGGGCGAAGCGCCAATCGGCATGGGCGGTGCGGTAACAGAGGATCTCGCAGACGCCGCTGCGGTTGACCAGGGGCGGCGCGCTCTGGATCACGTCGAAATCCACATAGACGGCTTCGGGAACCGCCCAGCAGACATAGCGCACATTGCCGCCGAAGCGCAAGCCCGCGCGCTGCCCGAAAGCGGCGTTGACCGACATGGAAGTCGGGACTTGGAAGAGCGGCAGGCGCAGCGACCAGGCGAAATACTTGGCCACGTCCAGCGCTTGCCCGCCCCCTAGCCCGATGACGCAGCTGCAGGGCGGCAGCTTTGCCACCTCGTCTTTGAGCTCGTCGCCGTCAATCGTGCTGACGATATAGACGCCCGCCAGGTTGTCGTCGAAGTGGCGCCGGAAGCGGGGCCACAGGTCCGCCATCGTCACGACGAGATAGGGCTGGTGGACAAAGTTCGGCAGCTCGCCGATGAGATTGCGTCCAAAAATGGTGGTGAAGCCATCGCTGTTTCGCATGCGCCCTCCGGTTTCGTCAATCCGACTGTACAATTCCGCGACTATTCATTATGTTGAGTTCAGCCGCCCAGGCAAAATCGCGGCTGGCGGCGCCACCGTTGCAGTTTAGCAAATTCAGCCACGATTCGCGGCGACGCGTTCACATCGCCGAGGAGGAAGCGCATGACCATGAAAATCGCCTTCAGCGGGACGGGCCATACTTCACGCGTCCATGCGCGGGCGGCGCGGACAATCGCCGGCCTCGAGCTGGCCGCCGTCGTCAATCACAGGCATGAATCCATGGCGGAGTTCGCGGCGCATTTCGGCATTTCGCGGCAGTACGCGGCGCTGGACGAGCTGCTGCGCGCGGGCGATGTGGACGCTCTGGTCGTCGGCGCGCCCAATTATCTGCATGCGCCCCAGACGATTGCCGCGCTGGACGCGGGCATTCACGTCATGACCGAGAAGCCAATGGCGATGAACGCGGCCGAGGCGGAACGGATGTTGAAGTCCAGCGAGAAATCGGGCGCCAAACTGATGGTGGCGCATTGCTGGCGCTTTGATGAAGAAGTCAACTGGATCAAGGCGCAGATCGACGCGGGCGTACTGGGGAAAATTCTGCGGACGAAGGGCTGCGGCGTGCACGTCAATTGGGGTCCCGGCGGCTGGTTCGTCGAGTCGCGTTACGCCGGTGGCGGCGCGCTGGCCGATATGGGCATCCACGCGCTGGATGCCGCTCGTTACCTTCTGGGCGATCCGCAGCCCGAGAGCGTCTACGCCAAACTGTCCACCGATTACACCGATTACGATGTCGACGACAGCGGCACGATCTGGATAAATTGGGCGGGCGGCGCCGTGTCCATCGTGGAATCGGGCTGGTGGTGGCCCCACGCCGATGGACCAGAAGCCTGCACACAGCTTTATGGCAGCAAGGGCTTCGCGCAGCTATTCCCGACCCGCCTGGAAATCCCCGATCGCGAGGCCGAGCGGGTTCGGACAATCGACCCTGCTTTTCCGCCAGTACGCGATGAGCAGTGCCCGCAAGTCATGTATGACCGGCAGCTGGCGCATTTCATCGATTGCATCCGCGACGACAAGAAGCCAAATCCCGGCGGCGCGGAAGGCTTGGTCAATATGCGCATCATCGACGCCGCGCTGGAGAGCAGCCGCAGCGGCGAAGTCGTTCATTTGTGACCAACTCGCAGCGCCCGGCGCCAGCCGGCAAATCAGATTGAGTTCGCCATCATTTTGCCGTAGACTGAGAGGTGAAAGCTGGCGAGCATGCCAGCCCGGTTCCGGAGAATGACTCGTGTTTTGACCCCAATGAGGAGGAGAGTGGTGCGCAGTCTAGCGAGCAATTGCAAGAGAATTACCGTCATCGCGGCGCTGCTGAGCCTTGCGCTGCTGTTGGCTTTGCCAATGCCGGCGGTCGCCAGCGATGCCGGCGTCTTCATCAGCGTCCGCGTTTATGATGGCATCGACCCGGCTGATGGACCGGAGATCGTCCGACAAACCGCGGCCGGCTTCTTGCCCGTCCAGCGGGCGAATGACGGCTTCATCGCCTATTACCTGCTGCCAGCCGGCGACATGCTGACCGCGGTCAGCATATACGAGACCGCCGAGCAAGCCGCGGCCTCCGCCGAAGCCGCCCGCGATTTTGTCGCCGAGAATCTCGCGCCGCTGCTGCCCAATCCGCCGCGGGTCGTCGAAGGCGAATTGCAGATCGGCTTCATTGAGGCGCTCGATGGCGAGGGCGGCGGCGACGTCGATGGTCTGCACGCCAGCGTTCGCGTCTACGATGACTTCGAAGCCGACGACCTGGATGAATTTGTCGCCATCGTCGAAGACGGTTTCCTGCCGATCATGCGCGAGACCGATGGCTTCTTCGGCTACTATCTCATGACCGACAGCGCGGGCGCGGGCGCCGCGATCAGCATCTTCGATACGGAGGCGTCGGCGCAGGCCTCCAACGACGAAGCGCGTGATTTCGTCGCCGAGAACCTGTTAGCCTACCTGCCCACCGATCCATTGATCGTCAGCGGAACCATGGGCATCGCCGCCTTGGCTCGCTTGCATGAGGGCGCCAACCTGATTGACGGCATGAAGGATGAGGGCGCTTTCGTCAGCGTCCGCGTTTACGATGGGGTCGAGCCGGCTGAACAGGCGGAGATCGCCCGGATCGTTTCCGAGGGCTTCCTGCCGATCTTGCGGGAGAGCGACGGCTTCATTGGTTACTACCTGCTGCCGGCGGAGGACAAGCTGGCGGCGATCAGCATGTACGCGACCGCCGAGCTCGCCGCGGCCTCGACCGAAGCCGCCCGCGATTTCGTCGCCGAGAGCCTGGCGCCTCTGCTGCCGAACGCGCCGCAGGTCTTCGAGGGACCGATTGACCTCAACTACCTGAACGCGATGATGAGGGACGTCGCGGCGCTCTATGGCGCTTTGCGCGTCTTTGACAATTATGACATGGCGAATCTGGACGAAGCGAACGCCCTTATCGAGGCGCATTTGCTGCCCGCGCAGCAAGCGGCTGGCGGCTTGTTCAGTTACTACGCGATGAGTGACGGGGTCGATCGCGTGGCTGGCTTAAGCGTGTTTGACAGCGAGGCGAGCGCGCTGGCGGCCGCTGGCATCGCCGCGGCATTCATCGCCGAGCACCAGCCGCAATGGCAGCCGGACCCTCCGCTACAGGTCACAGGCAGGCTCGCTATCGCCGCCCTCGCCGATTTGCGGATGGGCGAGAACCTGGCGGGCGCGAAGGAGTAGGCGCGGCAGCGTCTCGCCACGATTGAACACAAGGGGAGCGTGCCGGCTGGCGCGCTCTTTTTGTGTGGCACTATTCAACATTGTCTCGCGACCGCGCGAAAAACGCCATCAGGATGTCCGCATTCGGCTTGTAGCCCCTGCCATCGCGAATCAACAATTCCATATCGACCAACGCGTTCAAATCTCTCTGAATCATACGTTTGTTCCGTTCCGCATAAGCCAAATACAGCGCTGGCGTGACTTCTCTAACCGCGTCCTTTGTGACCGCTTCGTCAAATCTGTGAACGGTCAAATCCAGAATGAGTCGTTTCTGCCGCTGGCGCGATGGAGACAGGTTTTCTGAAAACCTCTTGCGAAACTCAGCATGAATGTAATCGTGCCAAATGATACGCATCTGCATGGCATGGATAATGGAGAATTGTTCATCCAATTCGTCCTTAAACCCTTGCAACGCGTAGGCCACGAAACCCTGAAGGTTGCTTTTCTCTGGATACGCGCCGTCTCGATATTCGCCGTGCGACGCTTGCAGGCGCGCATAGTACTGGTCACGGGTCTTGTTGTAGAAATTGCTCAGCAGATGAGCCGCGATATCGGGCACCCCAGCGCGCAGCAATATCACAAATTCCAAGAGTCTCGTCATCCGCCCATTGCCATCGCCGTAGGGATGGATCCACGCGAAGTAGACGTGCGCCACAAGAGCTTGAATGATTTGTCCTGCCATTTCATAACCTGCAGGCGCTTGCATATCTTGGTTAAGCCAGTCACAAAAATGGTCCACAAGTCGCGCGCAATCTTCGGGCGGGGCAGCGAGATAGCGACCAACCATTACGCGATGCCTGCGCAACGCGCCGATCGCTACGTCTTCGGCGAGGCTGTCTTGCAAGTTGTTTAGTATGATCCTGTGGAAATCGTTAAACAGTTCCAAAGAATATGGCGCGCTAGACCCGCCGAGTTGCGTCTTGCCGACCATGTTGAATGCATTCAGCATATTGTCAATTTGCTGCTGCTGATACTCGCGAGACGGTGGCGCTTGCAGCTCTCCCTCAATGATCCTCCCAACTTCTTCTTCCGAAAATGAATTGCCCTCTATAGCCGTCGTGCTATGGACCCCCTTTGTCAAATACATGCGACGCAATAAATTGCTCTCATCGCGCGGTATTGGTAGTTGCTTTATATGATCAATTCTGGCCTGTATTTCACCCAGAAGCAGCCAAGTTCGTGATGGAAACTCGCCAAGGACTGGCGGAAATTTAATGAAGGGGTGGGTAGTCATCTTGTCGATTCCCTAATTCTGTTGTCGGAGCCCTTGTCGCGACGCGTGTCCAACTGATCATAATGATTATATCAGCAAACTCAAGTTTTTGTCTAGCAATTTGGCAAACCGAGTTTCAGCCAAAGATATAACGCCTGGCGGCAATTCCGACCGTTCTGTCATGAAGCTTGTACCGACTCTTGTCGCTTTGGCCTTTCACCCGACGACACCGGCCCAGCCAGAATATCGCCCGCCCCAATCGCAACTTTATCTCCCCGCGCAAATCGGTTATGCTTCTGCGATTGCCTTCTACGAAGCACAGCCGCCGCAATCGGCATAGTCGAGGACTGGGGCGCATATGTCGGCACTGCTTGCCTTGCGCAATCACTTCGGCTCCGCGCGCCTGGTCGCCCTGCAGCTATTCAGCACGGCCGGCTTGGGCATGGTCTACCCCTATATCAATCTGTATCTCACCGAGATCGGCTTTTCCGGCGCCTTGATCGGCACGCTGGCCAGCATCGGCGCGATCCTGACGCTGGCGCTCACGCCGCTGCTCAACGCCATCGCCGACCGCCTCATGCTCCACCGCCGCCTGCTGATGGTTTATCTTGGCGGTTTCGCGCTGGCAAGCCTCATCTTCGCCGCCACGCGCAATCAATGGCTGGTCATTCTCGCCGTCTTGCTCTTCAGGATCACGACGGGGCCCAGCATGACCCTGGGCGCGCAGTTGACGCTCACGCAGTTGATCCGCAGCGGCAAGACGATCTTCGGCCAGATGCGCTCCTTTTCGGCTTTGGGTTTCGCCCTGTCCAGCGCGATGGCGGGCACGGTCTTCGCGCTCGGCGGCTATTCGCTGACCTTCACCGTCGGCGCGCTGCTATCCATGATCACGGTGCAGCTGTCGACCATTTTCCCGGCCAAGCCCAAAGAAAAGGCGAAGTCGGATTCGGGACCCAAACAGCCACGCAACCGCGGCATCTATGTCTTGGCCGCCAGCCAATTCTTCATCGCCATGTGCACGCACAACGCCTTCGCCTTCCTGTTCATTCACTTGAGCCAGAACCTGGGCGTCGAAATCGCCAGCATCGGCTTGTGGGCGGCGCTGCTCGCCGTCGTCGAGTTCCCCTTTTATTTCTTGACGGACGCCCTGCTGCCGCGCGTGCGCCTGCGCGTCACCTATATCTTTGGCGTCGTCGGCATCGCGCTGTCGACGCTCTGCCTGGGCCTCGTGCCAAACTTGCCCTTGCTGCTTCTGCTCTTCATCTTCCGCGGTTTGTCGTGGCCCGCCTATCAGCTTTCGTCATACCGCCTGATGAACGCCATCAGCCACCCGCGCAATGTCGCCACCAATCAAGCCATCGTGCAGGTGACGATGCCGGGAATCGCCCTGCTGTTGACCGGCTCGCTTTACGGCTATGCCTACGATCAGCTGGGCGCGGGAACGTTTTATGGTCTTTGCGCGCTGGCGGCCGTCATCGGCGCATGCATCGTGATGGCCGGTTTCCGCCTCATCGATACCGATTGACATTCCGCGCAGGGGCGAGCCCGCTTTGCGGATATTTTCTGTTTGGGCGCTGATTCCGCCTCCCGCCACGCCCAGGCCGGCGACAATGGTACGATATCCGCAACACAGGGCGTCCAATAACAATCATCATCATCAGACGCTTAAAACCAGCCCCCAGGAGACCGGCGCCCGGGTGTCGAAGCTCATCGCAGTGCGCAATCGATTTGGTTCTGTGCGCTTGGTCGCGCTGCAATTTCTCAGCCTGGCGGGCATCGGCATCGTCTGGCCCTATGTCAACGTCTTCCTGACCGACCAGGGCTTCTCTGGCACGTTGATTGGCACGCTGGGCAGCGCCGGCGCCCTGCTCTCGCTGATATTGACGCCGCTGCTCAATCAGATTGCCGACCGGCGCCTGCTGCATCGCCGGCTCTTCATGCTCTATATGGGCGGCTTCGCGCTGGCGAATATCGTCTTCGCCGCGGCCCCGCATGAACTGCTGCTCGTGCTCGCCGTCTTGCTCTCGCGTTTGACGATCAGCCCCAGCCTGACCCTGGGCATGCAGCTGACGATCACCTTCTTAATGAGCCGGGGCAAAGCCATTCTGGGGCGGCTGCGCTCGTTCGCTTCGCTGGGTTTCACGCTCGCCAGCCTGCTCGCCGGTCAGCTCTTCGCCCTGGGCGGTTATCCCTTGCTTTTCATGGCTGCCGTCGGCATCGCCCTGCTCACCATAGCGGCCGCCACAATCTTCCCCGAACAATCCAAAGAGAAGGCGAAGACCGAAGAGGCCGACAGGCAACCGCGCAATCGGGGCTTTTTTGTGCTGGCCGCCAGCCAGTTCTTCGTCGCCATGGGCACCTACAATATGTATAGTTTCGTCTTCATCCACTTCAATCAGAATCTGGGCATTCCGTCGGCGCATATCGGCTTGTGGGCGGCGCTGATGGGCGCGGTCGAGTTTCCCTTCTTCTTCTTGATGGACGCTATCTTGCCAAAACTGCGCATCCGCGTCGCCTATATTTTTGGCGTGCTCGGCACCGGGCTCTTCGCCTTTCTGCTCGGCGTCGTGCCCAGTCTGCCACTGCTGGCGCTGCTGTTCGCGCTGCGCGGGCTGGCTTGGCCCTGTTATCAGCTCTCGTCCTTTACGCTGGTGAACAGCATCAGCCATCCACGCAACGCCGCCACCAATCAGGCGATCGTGCAGGTGACGATGCCGAGCATCGCCCTGCTGCTGACCGGCTCGCTCTTCGGCTGGGCTTACGACAATCTGGGCGCGGGCGTCTTCTTCTCGCTGAACGCCTTGATGTGCCTCATCGCGGCCGCCATCGTCATCGCTGGCTTCCGCCTGTTTGACGCGCGGCCGGTCGCCTCCTCCGCCTAATGAACGCGCGCGGCGCCGCTGAGGAAACCGATTCAATCTTTCACAGGCGACTTGGCGCGTGATATACTCGCGTCTAAATCAAGTGAGAATGGCCGCCCATTGGCGCCATTCCAAATGCGGGGACTCATGCCGGCAAGACCAGAGGCGCAGTTTCCAGAAGGCCGGGACGCTTGGGTATATCGGTTCACCCGTCTGTGGCGCGCGCCCACTGTAGAAGAGCGTGGAAAACTCTGGCTGCGCATCCGCCGCAACTGGCAACTATACGTTCTGCTCGCTCTGCCCATCGTCTGGCTGATCGTGTTTCGCTATGCCCCGATGTATGGCGCGCAGATCGCCTTCCGCCAGTACTCGCCGGCATTCGGCATCGAGGGCAGCCCCTGGATCGGCTTGGCCAACTTCGAGCGATTTTTCAATTCGCCGAAATTCGAGCCGGTAATCGTCAATACCATCGTGCTCAGCTTCTATTCGTTGATCGCCGGCTTCCCCATTCCCATCGCCCTGGCGCTTTTGTTGAACCAAGTCAGAACGTACTTGTTCCGCAAGAGCGTGCAGATGATCACTTTCGCGCCGCACTTCATTTCCACCGTGGTGATCGTGGGCATGCTCTTCCAGTTCCTGCACCCGCGCGTCGGCTTCACGGCGTCGCTGGCGAACCTGCTGGGCCTGGACGCGCCGAACTGGATGGGCGACCCCGGCATGTTTCGCCATGTATTCGTGTGGTCGGGGATATGGCAGGAGGCGGGCTTCAGCGCGATCGTCTATTTGGCGGTGCTTGCCACCATCGACCCCTCCCTGCACGAGGCGGCGGTCGTCGATGGCGCCAGCCGCCTGCAGCGCATTCGCTATATCGACATCCCCGGCTTGATTCCGACGGCGATGGTGCTGCTGGTTTTGTCCACCGGGCGCGTGCTGGAAATCTCGTTCGAGAAGGTCTATCTGATGCAAAGTCCGCTGAACCTGGGTGTGGCGGAGGTCATCAACACCTATGTCTACAAGGTCGGCTTGCTGTCGCCAGTCCTGGATTTCTCGTATTCGACAGCCATCGGCTTGCTCAAGGGCGTCGTGGGCTTGCTGCTCATCATCGCGGTGAACAACGCCGCCCGCCGCCTGACCAACAACAGCGTGTGGTAAGGGGCGCGCATGGCGGCGATGAAGAGTTACGAGAGCAACATCAACCGCGTGGACGAATCGGCGGTTGACCGCATTTTCTTGATGAGCAACGCGACGCTCCTGTTCATCTTGACGCTCGTCATCCTGCTGCCATTGGCCTTCATCGTCGCCGCCTCGTTCAGCTCGGCCGAAGCGGTCATCGCGGGCAAGGTATTCTTGTGGCCCGTGGATTTCAGCCTGCTGGGTTACGAGACGATATTCGAGCACAAGAAGGTGTGGAACGGCTTCGCCAATTCAATCTTCTACACCTTCTTCGGCACGATATTCAATGTGGTGATGACGATAATCGCGGCTTATCCGCTCTCGCGGCGGGACTTGGTCGGGCGGCGTTTCATCACTTTCGCTTTCATCTTCACCATGCTCTTCAGCGGCGGCTTGATCCCCACCTATATGGTCGTGCGCGATTTGGGATTGCTGAATACGCGCTGGGCGATGATATTGCCGACGGGCATTGGTCCCTTCAACCTGCTGATTGCGATCGTATTCTTCCGCACGGCAATCCCGCCCGAGCTGATTGAGGCGGCGCGGATTGATGGCGCCAGCGACTTCCGCACCTTCCGCAGCGTCGTCCTGCCGCTGGCGCGCCCGATTGTCGCTGTGCTGGCGCTCTTCTATGCCGTCAACACCCACTGGAACACCTACTTCCAGGCGCTGATTTACCTCAAAGACCAAGACTTATTCCCACTGCAGATTGTCCTGCGCGAAATACTGATACAGAACACGATAGACGCCTCGATGCTGATAGACATTGAAGACCTGGTGGCGCGCGAGGGCTTGCGCGAGCTGCTGCAGTATTCGCTGATTGTGGTGGCGACCGTGCCGGTGATGCTCATCTATCCCTTCGTGCAGCAGCATTTCGTGCGCGGGATGACGATTGGCTCGGTCAAGTAGTCATTTTGTGACAGACCGAAAGGAGCCCGACAACCGACATGCGCCGTCCCTTGTTAATCAATCGTATGCAATCGAAAGGAACTGACATGAGTAAGAAAACCTTCGTCCTGGCGCTGCTGCTTCTTGTTTTGGCGCTTCCGCTCACCGCAGGCGCCCAGGAAATGGTATCAGGACCAGGCGAGTTCCCCATCGTCGAAGAACCGATCACCCTGCATATCCTGATGCTGGGCCACGCCATCGTCGAAGACTTCGATACCAATACCTTCACCCATTGGTACAGCGAGCGCACCGGCATCAACCTGACCTTTGATATCGCGCCGCCCAACGAGGCGCAGGAAGTGCTCAACCTGACCATCGCCAGCGGCGATCTGCCGGACGTCATCGTCGGTTTCCGCGTCGATCCCTCGACATTGGCGCTATTCGGTCCACAGGGGCTTTTCCTCCCGCTCAGCGATTTGATCGAAGAGCATGGGCACTTCATTCATGATGTCTTCGAAGGTTCGCCCCAGGTGCGCCCGCTGGTTACCTCGCCCGATGGCGAAATCTACGGGCTGCCGCAGGTGAACGAGTGCTACCACTGCTTCTACTCGCAGCGCGCCTGGATCAACCGCGACTGGCTGGCGAACGTTGGCATGGACGTGCCGCAGACCACCGACGAGTTCTTCGATGTGCTAAGCGCGTTCAAGGAGCAGGACGCCAATGGCAATGGCGACCCCAATGACGAGATTCCGCTGGCGGCCGCGACCACCGGCTGGAACGCCAATATCGATGGCTTCTTGATGAACCCCTTCGTCTTCAGCGAATTCAGCGGGCAGAACCGCTTTTTCGAGAAAAACGATGGCGTCATCACGCAGAATGTCACCAGCGAAGGCTATCGCGAAGGCCTGCGCTATTTGGCTCGCCTGTATGCCGCCGGGCTCTTCGGCGATGAGAGCTTCACCCAGCCGATGCCCCAGATCAAGCAGCAGGTCGAGGGTGGCGACGCGTCGACCATCGGCGTGGTCGTCGCCGGCGCGCACTCGAACTTCTCCAATATCGGCGGCGACCGCTGGATCAAGTACGTGGCCGTGCCCTCGTTGGAAGGCCCGACTGGCTTGCGCCAGGCGCCCTTTAACCCCTGGGGCGTGAACTCCGGGGATTGCACCATCAGCAGCCGGACGGAACATCCGGTAGCGGCTTTTAAGTGGTGCGATGGCTTATACGACCGCGAGACGACCCTGCGCTCGGTCTTCGGCATCCCGCAATGGGAAGCGGCTGAAGGCGAAGAAGGGCAATGGCGCTGGGCGGAAGAGGGCGAAGGCGCGCTGGGCGGCGATGAATTCGAGGCGATCTGGCGCCGGCTGTCCACCTTCGGCACGCTGCAGAACGTCCACTGGGCGCAGCGCGGACCGAGCTACCGCCCCAATCACCTGCGCTTGGGCGAGGTCCGGCGCGAAGACGCCGCTGGCTTGGAAGTTGTGCTGCTCGAGGAGACCCGAGTCGCATACGAGCCTTACGCGCGCGACATTAGCGACCTGATTCCGCCGCTGGCATTCACCACCGCGCAGGCGGCTGAGGTGACGGAACTGCGCCTCGCCATCGTCGATTACGTCGCGCAGATGACCGCGGAATTCGTGCTTGGGCGGCAGGATCTGGACGCCGGCTGGGATAACTTCGTCGCCACAGTCGAGAGTCTGGGCGTCAATCGTCTCGCCGAGATTTATCAGACGGCTTACGACGCGCAGTACGGCGGGTGATTTCAACCCCCCACCCCCAACCCCCTCCCCCACAAGGAGGGAGGGGGCCTTACGCGGAAGCGGTTCGCGCATAACAGGAAAAGCCCGCAGAATCGCTGCGTCAATCACCGGTATCCCGTCGCAAGCAGGTCTCCCCTTCCCCCCTCGTGGGGGTAAGGGGCCGGGGGATGGGGGCAAGCTTCCCGATGACCCAGCCCAACATCCTCTTCATCGTCGCCGACCAGCACAACGCCAAGGTCCTCGGCCATCAAGGCCATCCAGACGCGCGGACGCCGCATCTCGACCGCCTGGCGCGCGAGGGCTGCCGCTTCGAGAGCGCCATCACGCAGAACCCGATTTGCACGCCCAGCCGCGTCTCCTTCTTGAGCGGGCAGTACCCCCATAATCACGGCTACTACAGCTTGAGCGGGCCCAATCCCGGCGGGCTGCCCAATATCTTCGGGCATTTCCGCGAGCGGGGGTATTTCACTGCGGCCATGGGCAAGATTCACTGCCCGGAATACTGGATCGAAGACGACTGCGATGTCTTCCACGAGAGCAATTCCTGGCAAGCCGGCAGCATCGTCGGGCGGTCGAAAGATTATGCGCGCTTCTTGCGAGAACGTGGCGTCGAAGACCTGGAAGATCATATTCTGCTGCCAGAGTTTGGCGAGCGCGGAAGACAGTCTGTCGAGGGGCGGCCCAGCCCCTTGGCTTTCGACGAATCGCAGGAAGGCTGGCTGACGAATACCGCGATAGACACGATGAAGCAGGCGGCGCAGCGCGAACAGCCATTTCTGCTGCACGTAAGTTTCCCGCGCCCGCATCAATGCACGACGCCCTGCCAGCAGTTCTGGGATCTCTACGACCAAGAGGAACTGAGCCTGCCGCCAAACGCCGACTACGACCTGGACGCGGCGAAGAAAGCGCCCCACATGATTGCCGCGGCGAAGCGCTGGCGCGAAAGCGACTGGCAGCTATTCGAGCCGAAGACCTTCGAAGCGGGACGCCGCCGCAAGCTGCATGGCTACTTGGGCGCCGTCAGCCAGGTGGACGCCGCCGTCGGGCAGCTGCTCGATTTTCTGCGCGAGACGGGAAAAGCGGAAGACACCATCGTCGTCTACACCGCCGACCATGGCGATTACGCGACCGAGCATGGCATCATGGAGAAAGCGCCCGGCATCTGCAGCGACGCCATCACCCGCGTGCCGCTGATATTCTGGGCGCCGGGGCGGATCACAGGGGGCCGCTCAGCGAATGAAATCGTCGAGTTGGTCGATATCTCGAATACCCTCTGCGCGCTGGCGGGGGTCGACCTCATGGAAACCAGCGATGGCAGGGATATTTCAGGCTTGCTGGCGGGCGAGCCGGGCAATCGCGACCGCCTCGGCGTGACCGAATTCGCCTGGAGCAAGAGCGTCCGCAAAGGGCCGTTCCGGCTCGTGCATTATCCGCGCGCCTTCTTCCCCGCCGAATACCCCGATGGCTTCGGCGAGTTGTACGACCTGGCCGCAGATCCTTGGGAGATGCGCAATCTGTATTTCGACGCCGCCCATCAAGCCAAAGTCGACGAACTGCGGGGGGACTTGCTGGAGTGGCTGATCACGACGACGCGGCCGCGCACGGTCAGCGGCGTCAACTCCGCGCGCTTTGACAAGCCTGACCTGAATCGGCAGCGTGTCCAACGCTATCAGACCGCCGTCAACCGCGATGGCAAGATCAATCCCGCTCGCCTGCGCCTCGCCAGAAACAAGAATTACCTCTGATCCCGCCCGCGCTTCGACCAGCGCGACCGGTCGGCTTCAGTCTACTCGCCTTGGAAGACGCGCTCCAGCTTGGCGATATCCAGCTTGTTCATTTGCATGAAGGCTCGGGTGACGCGCTCGACCGCGGCCGCGTCATCGCTGGCGAGCATCGCGTGCAGCCCCGTCCATGAAACCTGCCAAGAGACGCCGAAGCGATCCGTCAGCCAGCCACCGACGCTCTCCGCGCCTCCGTTGGTGGTCAAGCTTTCCCAGAGGCGGTCTATCTCGGCTTGCTCGTCGCAGTTGATGCAGAGCGACATGGCGGCATTGGGCTTGAAGAAGGAATTGCCGTTGACGAGGGTGAAGCGCTGCCCAGCCAGTTCAAAGTCGGCGAACATGATTTCATGGGGCTTGCCCGGTCCAACCTCGCTGTAACGGGTGATTTCGAGCACGCGGGAATCGGGCAAGAGCGATGTGTAAAACTCAAGCGCTTCTTCTATTCGTCCGTCGAACCAGAGGTTAGTGACGATCTTCTGCATGAGCTGCTCCTTGTCGCGTATTTCGGCTCTGCGCGCTAACAGGCGGTCACGCGTCCGAGTCCAGCCGCGTTGGCCCGAAGCCATGCGGCAGCAGCTCGCGCAGCGTCGTGACGAGATGGGCTTTCCCGTCCATGTCCGCCAGGATGACGCGCAAATCGGGGGCGAATTCGTAGAGCGCCTGACGGCAGACGCCACAAGGCGAGCCGGCGTCGCGCGTGACAACGGCGATGGCGGCGAACTGGCGCTGTCCCTCGCTCACCGCTTTGAAGAGCGCCGTCCGTTCGGCGCAGACTGTCGGCGTGAAACTGACGCATTCGATATTGCAGCCGCCGAAAACCTGGCCAGTGGCTGCCAGGAGCGCGGCGCCGACGCGGTAATTGCTGTAGGGAATATAGGCGCGCTGGCTGGCGGCGATGGCGGCGTCGATCAGTTGCTGGTCGCTGATGGCGGGCATGTTCGCCTCCTTAATTGCGCCAAATTGGTGGCGCCGTTTACGTTGCTGCCAGCTTACGCCCTTCTCTAGCTTGCTGGGGAAGGGGCCGGGGGTTGCGGTAGCACCGCGGCGGCATCGCTCTGGATCTTGCGCGCCTTGACTTTGCGGATGCGGTGGCCCTCGATGGACAAGACCGTCATGCTCAAGATGTCGGTTTCGATGGTCTCGTCGGCTTTGGGCACGCGCCCGAGCGCCAGATAAATGTAGCCGCCCAGGGTATCGGCCGCGCTGGTATCGATGGAACAGCTCATGAGCGCGTTGATGTCGTCGAGATCCATGCTGGCTTCGATCAAGAACGCGCCATCGCCGAGCGCGACGTAATCTTCTTCTTCGGCGTAATCGTGCTCATCGCGGATATCGCCGACGATCTCTTCGATCAAGTCCTCGATGGTGACCAAGCCCGACGTACCGCCATATTCATCGACCACGATCGCCAGGTGCACGTTTTTCGCTTGCAGCTCTTTCAGCAAGGCGTCGGCGCGCTTCGTCTCCGGCACGAAATAGGCGGCGCGCGCGAGCTCGGCGATCGCGCTGCTGGCGAAGTCCTCGCCGTTTTTGACCACGGTCAATATGTCCTTGGCATAAAGCAAGCCCCGGACCTTGTCGATGCTGCCTTCATAAACCGGGATGCGCGAAAAGCCGGAGGCGACAAAGGCGGCGAGCGCCTGGCGGACGGTCGCTTTGACCTCGAGCGCGACGATGTCCATGCGCGGCGTCATCAGCTCGCGGGCGCTGCTCTCGTCCAGCCGCAGCACCGAGGCGATCATGTCTTTCTCTTCGTCTTCAATCACGCCTTCGCTGTGGCTGGCATGAACCAGCGACATGATTTCCTCTTCCGTGACCAGATTGACCATCGCCAGCGCGTCGCCGCCGAATACGCGGGAAATCGCGCGGCTGAGAAGCAGCACCAGGGCGGTCACGGGCGAGATGATCAACTGCAAAAACCGCATGGGCGCGATCGCGCGCGGGGCAAGCGACTCGGCGTGGGCGGAACCCAGGGCTTCCGGCAGCAGCTCGCCGAATACCAGGCTCAAGCTGGCGCCAATGACGACGGAGGCGGCGGCCAGCGCCAACCGCGCCCCCAGGTCGGCAAGCGCGAAATCATCGAATGCGAGCAGGACGAGCAGCACGGCGATGGCGATGCGCGTCAGGATATGGGCGATGCTGACGGTCATGCTCTGGCGGAGCGCGTTCTCGGTCAACGCCAGGTAACGCAGCGCGGTCGCGTCGCCCTCGTCGGCGCGTTCACGCATGGCCGCGGCCGAGGCGTTCTGCAGCGCCGCGTTCATCAGGCTCACCGCCGCGTGCAGCCCGAGCGTCAGAATCAGCAGCAGCGAGATCGACGCGCTCATGTCAATCTGCGGCCTGCCGAGCCCGCGAACGCGAAAAGCGCCACGGAGCTTGGCTCACGCGCGGCGGCGGGATTTACTATGTGCCTGGGACTCCGAGAAGGAGGTTCGACCGAGTCGTCCACTGCGTATTCAGAACTCTATTGACACTGTGGCGCGAGTGTACCACATCGAGCGGCGCTAGCGCAAGTCAAGCCGGATTCGAGCCAATTAACGTCCCGTCCCAGTTGTAGCGCGCCCCCCAGCCGAGCAGCCGCCGCGCCTTGCTGGCGTCCACCGGGCTGGCGTTCCCGCGCAGGGAGTCGGGAATCGGGTAATCGCCGGGGAAATACCTCGCTATCAGCTGGCGAATGTCTTCTTTCCGAAAGATGATCGGCGCGTTGATGAAGTAGGCTTCGTGCCCGGGCGCGTTGTATTCCAGCGACAGGCGACAGGCGGCCGCGGCATCGCGGACATCGACGAAGGTCCAGAAGGCGCCATGGGTCGCGCGATCGTCGGGTGGCGCGCCGCGCTCGGCTCTCAGCTCGTCAAGCGCGTCGGGGACGAGTGTCTTGCTGAAGCGCAGGCTGGAAAGCGACATCGAGGGCGTCCTTCGCAGGAAGCCATGCGCCAGGTCCTCGCCGATCATTTTGGAAAGCCCGTAGCAGTCTTGCGAGAGCAGGGGATGCGCCTCGTCTATCGGCAGATAGAGCGGATTGAAGGGCCGATGGCGAAAGGCGTAACCGAGAGCCGAGATGCTGCTCGCCATGGTCACGTTATTGACGCCGAGGATGGTGGCCGCTTCCAGCACGTTGAAAGTCGAGAGGACATTCACGCGGAAGACGACTTCTGCCGGATGATGCTTTGGCGAGGGAATGGCGGCCAGATGGATGACGGCGTCGTGGCCGCGCATCACGCCGATGACCTGCCCCAAATCGGTGAAATCGACTTGCCGCGCCCCCCACGCTCGCCTTGGGTTGATGTCGGCCCCCGTTACTTGATAGCCATGCGCCGTTAATTCCTCGACCGTGGCGTTTCCAATCCGCCCGTCCGAACCACTGACCAGCACCTTCATTCGAGCCACCCTGCCCTTCTCCGCCCACGCTGCCGCATTAGCCCGCAAATGCGCTAAACTATAATCGACGATCGGCGAATGAGAAACACGAGAGGGAGCGGGCATGACACAGGAGATGCGGGTCGCGCTGGGGCAGCATTCGGCGGCGACGCACGAGTATCTGACCTTCGCCAAGCAGCTGGGCGTCGGCGGCGTGCAGTTCAACATGATCGGCCAGGGCATCGATCTCATCCCGGACGAGCCTGAATTGCGCGGCGACAAGGGCTACTGGGAGGTCGACGACCTCAAACGCCTGAAGCAGCGCGTTAATGATTATGGGCTCGTGCTGGAAGCGCTCGAGAACGTGCCGCGCCATTTCTATCTCGACGCCATGCTGAATGGGCCGCGCCGCGACGAGCAGACCGCCAACTACCAGACCACGGTGCGCAATATGGGCGAGGCGGGGATCCCGATCCTGGGATTGAACTGGATGCCGAATCTCGTCTGGCGGACGCCAATGGCAGTCGGGCGCGGCGGCGTCAAAGTAACGGCCTTCGATATGGAGCGGGCGCAGGCGGGCGAGGTCGTCAGCGGCATCACCGACCTGCCGGAAGCCGAAGACCGCGAATACAGCGAGGCGGAAATCTTCGACAATTATGTCGCCTTCATGCGCGCGGTCGTCCCGGTCGCGGAAGAAGCCGGCGTCAAGATCGCGCTGCACCCGGACGACCCGCCAGTGCCCGCGCTCGGCGGCATCGCGCGCGTCTTCTACAAGCCGGAGAATTTCAAGCGGGCGCTGGAGGCTGTGCCCAGCCCCAATCACGGGCTGGATTTCTGCATGGGCTGCTTCTCCGAAATGGTCTACGCCGAGGGCAGCAACAACGATGGCGTGCTGGCAGCCATGCGCTACTTCGGCGAGCGCGGGAAGATCTTCTATGTGCACTTCCGCGATGTGCAGGGCTGCGTGCCCAAATTCCAGGAATGCTTCCCCGGCGAAGGCAATATGAATGTGGTCGAGGCGATTCGCACGCTGCGGGACGTCGGCTTCACCGGCTTCTTCATCGACGACCATGTGCCAGAGATGATCAATGACGATGGCTGGCGGCACCGGGGCCACGCCTATTCGACCGGTTATATCATGGCGCTGGTGGAGGCGGTCAAGCAGCTGGCTTAACTGTAGCGATTGCCAGTCCAAATCGCCGGCTGTAGGGGCGACATATCATGTCGCCCGCCCAATCCCATCTCGAGGGGCGAGCCGGGGGCGGGGTTGCCGTTAATGGCTTGCCAAGGCAAGCCCCTACATGCGCCTCTGGACGCGCCCAACACGACAAGACAATATAGTTGCGATTGCCGTTGTGACCTTAAGACGGATTGGGCGTCTACGACAGTTTGGCACGGGGCCGCTTGACATCGCGCCAGACGATGCCTTCGTACAAGATGAAAGTGATCAGCGCGATCAAGAAGACAAACTGCGGGATGACCTCCAGCCCGACCGTCTCCGCCAGGAGGCCGCCCAGCCAGGGCAGCAGCGCCATGCCTAGGCTGGCCCCCGTGAATTGCAAGCCCATGGCGTTGGCGGTATGCGCGCCGCCCACCCGCGCCGGCGTGTCCGATGCCATCAGCGGGGCGAACGGCGCAATCGAAAAACCGATCAGCGCCAAGCCGATCAAGCTCGCGGCCGGGCTCAGGTTCAGCGAGAGCAAGCCCGCGCCAAACATGACGCTGACGTTGTTCAGGCGCAAGAAGCCGCTGCTGCTGATTCGCGTGATGATGAAGCCGGCGACGAAACGGCTGACCGTCAAGCTCGCCCAATAGACGCTGACCCAGGCGGCCGCGGTCTTCGGCTCGATCGCGCGCGCGCCGATGAGGAAGCTGTTGGCGAATTGACCGGCGACCAGTTCGTTGCCGGTGGCCATCAGCCAGGCGCCGACCAGCAGCCACATGACTGGCAAGCGCAAGGTCTGCCGCATGGGGGCATGGCTGGTTCCGCCGCCTTTGGCTTTCAGTTCGTTGATGCGCCAGTGATCGCGGGTCAGGAAGAAGAGCGCCAGCATGAAGAGGCGCGTCCCGGCGAAAAAGACGTAGAGCCAGCGCCAGTCCATGCCCAGATCGATGACGACCGCCGTGACCAGGAAGGGTCCGATCGTCGTGCCGATGCCGAAGCTGCCGTGCAGCCAGTTCATGCGGCGGGCGCTGAAATTCACCGCGGCGAAAGCGTTCAAGCCGACGCCCATGACGCCGGAGCCGAAGCCGCTGACCAGCGCGATGAGCATGACGACGAGCCAGGATGGGGCCAGCGCGAATGCCAGCATGCTGGCCGAGCCGATCGCCACGCCGCCCATCATCACCCGCGCGATGCCGAAGCGCCCGATGACGGGTCCGCTCACGGTGCTCGTGATCGTCCGCCCGACCGTAGCCGCGGTGACCATGGCGCCGAGCGCGCTGACGGTGACGCCGAAATCGTCTTGAATGTAAATCCACACCACGCCCAAGGCGCCGCCATTGATCCCGCCTAGCGCGAATACCAGGCAGCAGAGCAGCCAGAGCTTGAAGCTGTCGTCCAGGCGTTGAAGGCGCATTCGGGGGAGTTTATAAGACTTCGGGCGCGAGGGCTATGGCGCGGTCCGCTCAGATTCGCAGCAGGCAGGGGCTTTCTTTCATCTCGCCCGCATCGGAAGCAACCCGCTTTCCCTAGCTCGAGAGCCGCTCGCGCAGCAGCTTCAGCAGCCACGCCAGCTCGTCCAGCTTGAGCGCGCGCGCCGCCAACGAGAATACGCCGCCGTACAAAAGCGCGCAAACCGCCACCAGGGCAATCTCGCGGGGGAGGCTGGTTCCGCCAATCCACTGCGAAAGCGCCGGCAGCGTGGCCAGCGCCACGAGCGCCATCATCAGCGACGCCAAAGCCGATTTCAAGCCCGTGCGCGCCAGCCGCTGCCGACCGAAGCCGCCCAGCCGCCGCCAGAGCAAGGCGCCGCAGATGGCGGCATGCGCGATATGCTTGACGCTGTCGGCGATCATCAGGCTGAACAAGCCAAAGCGCTCGAATAGCAGAAGGGCGGCCCCCAGATAACAGACGAGGCTGACGATGCCCACCAGCGCGGGCCGCAGCGTATCCTTGCGCGCGTAAAAGGCATAGACCAGCAGCAGATCGAGGGCGGCGAAGGGCAAGCCGATCAGATATAGACGAAGCGCCGTGGCTGTGATTTCGGTATCAGCCGCGAGGAAGGCGCCGTTCTCAAAGAGCAGGGCGATGATCGGAACCGCCAGGACGAACAGGCCCGTCGCCGCGGGCAGAATCAGGGTGGCCGCCAGGCGCAAACCGAGCCCGAGCGTATCCTTGAAAGCGCGCTGCGCGGCTACAGTCATCTCGGCTGATTGCCGCGCCAGGGTGGGCAGGATGGCGATGCTGATGGCCGTCGCCACCAAGCCTTGCGGGAATTGGACCAGGGTGGTCGCCCAATTCATGATGGCGATGCCGCCTTCAATCGTCTGGCTCGCCAGGTTGTAGCTGAAGGGGCGGATGACAAGCGTGTCGATGATCAGCGAGAGCATGACGGGGATATAGAGCAAGCCGATGCTCTTCAGCGCGCGATGCCGCCAGTTGAGGCTGAAACGCAGCCGCCGCAAGCGCAAGCCCGGCATCTGCAGCAGCATCTGGGCGACCGCGCCGAGCAGCCAGCCGATCGCCACCACGATGATGCCGTCCGAGTTCCGCGCGATCAGAAAGGGGCTGGCGATCGAGCCGCTTTCCAGTTGTGGAATCAAAGCCAGCGACGGCGCCAAAGCCAGAGCCGCCAGGACGATGCAGCCATTAAAGACGACGCCGGCGAATGCGGGCAGCGTGAAGGCGCGCAGGGCGAAAAGCGCCCCGCTGAAAACGGCGAAGAGGCTCATGAAAATCAGGGCGGGCGCGGTCAGGCGCAGCAGGTCGATGGCGAGGCGCTGGGTCGCGACATCGGCGCCAGGCGCGACCAAAGGCACGATCTGCGGCGCAAGCAGCTCCAGCAGCAGGACGAGGAGCGCCAGAATGACGATGACCAGGCTGCTCAAAGCCGAGACGACGCGCCATAATTCGCCTTTGCCGCGGGTGGTGATCACGTCGCTGAGCACTGGCACGATCGCGCCATTGATATGCCCGCCGATCAGCAGGTCATAAATCGCCTTGGGCACGATGATGGCGACTTGCAAGGCATCGACCGCCCCGCTGGCGCCAAAGAGATAGGTCAGCACGATCTCTCGCGCGAGCCCGAGGAGGCGGCTGCAGATATTGCCCAGCGCCAAGATGCCGCTGGCGCCGGCCAGACGCGCGTTCGTGCGTTCCTGCTCCCCATGAGTGTGGGCATCGGGAAGGTCCGCAGGCTCTAATGATGGTGTTTCTGCCGTCATGCCTTTGCGTTTCGCTTTCAAGTCCCAGCGAATCCATATACACGGCTGGGGCGCGTACCGCGTCTTTCCCTAGCCCGTCACAGGCGACCGCCCACAGTAAATGCCTTGATTCCCGCAGCGACAATCTCGCCTTCCGACGGGTTGCTGTCTGCGCGACCCCTCATTTCGGGCTGAGGAGCGGTGTTCTATTCGTTGGGCTGGATTGCAGATTCACAACCTTGCTTCCCTTGCGCATTTGCGGGCGGCATTGTCGCGCGCGCATACCGACTTCGCCGAGTAAGACGCTGGCGCCTGTTAGCCCATGGCATTTTGTATATTCGGATCAGCGTTGGCATGATAAATTTTGCGATATTCAACGCAGGCTCAGCAAGTACGCGATCAAGTCGGCGAGATCGGCCGCTTCCAGGCTGTCTTCGTAGCCGGCATACATGCTATCGGCGTATCCCGCGACCAGATGCTGGCTCGGGCGCAGGATGCTCCAGTAGAGGTATTCTGGCGCCGACTGCCCGGCGACGCGCTCGGACGCGACGGTGGCGATGCCCGCCAGCGCGTTGCCGATGCCGCTGTCGTCGCCGGCGACAGCATGGCAGGCCGAGCAGGCGGGCGCTTCATTATTTGATTGCTGGAAGAGCTTTTCGCCGCTGCCCGCGTCGGCCAGGGCGAAGTCCAGCTGCTCGAAGGCGATGCGGGGCGCCTTGGCGCGGCATGCGCTCATCAGCAGGGCGCAGAGCAAGCCAATTGCCAACCAAGCGTACAGCGGGCGCGAGAGCCATTTCACGGCGACCCAAGTTCCTTTGACAAGCCGTCAATCGCCGCCTATTATCGCATCTGGGGCGGCGGGTCTCAATCCCGACGGACGATGGAGCGACCGTGACGAGCCGCAAACTGACAGGCGCCCAACTGCGTCAACTGCGCGCCAGGCTTCAACTGCTGGACGCTGGCAGCCGGGGCGCTTCCGCCCGGGGCGTCGTTGGCCGCCTCTTTGCGGTACAGTCGCAGGAGTGGGCGTCGGCGCAGCTGGCGATTCACGCGCGGGTCCTCGATCTTACAAGAGCCAAACTCATCCATGCCCGCGAAGTCGAGCGGGACTTCGTCCTCAGCTGGGGCTTGCGCGGCACGCTGCACCTGGTCGCGGCGGAAGACCTGCGCTGGCAGCTTGAGCTCTGCGCGCCGCCCGCTATCCGCGGCACGAGGAGCCGCTACCGGCAGCTCGGTTTGAGTGAGAATATCCGCGAGCGGGCGCTGGAGGCGATTGAAGACATCCTCAGCCGCGCGGCTTTGACGCGGGCGCAGCTGGCGGAAGCGCTCGACTCTCGCGGCATTCCGGTGGCTGGGCAAGCCATTCATCATCTGGTTCGTTTCGCCGCTCTGCGCGGTCTGATCTGCCTGGGCGCGGAAGTTGACGGCGACATGACATTCGCGCTGCTGGACGACTGGCTGCGCGCCGCTGCCGACAAACCCCCGCCGGACGAGCCCTTGCGTGAATTCGCGCGGCGATACCTGACGGCTTATGGGCCGGCGACCCTGGCCGATTTCAAGCGCTGGTCGGGGCTGGGCATGGCGCAGGTGAAGGCCGCTTGGGCGGCGGTCGCGCCGGAATGCGTGGCGGTCGCGCTGCCCGAAGGCGAGGCGCTGCTGCACGAGCGACATGCGGACCTGCTCCAACGAGAGCCGGCCGCGCCCACGGTCCGCCTGCTGCCGCGCTACGACAACATCCTGCTGGGCTACGAGAGCCGCGCCTTCATGGTCGCCGACGCCTTCGCCAAGCGCGTCCATCCCGGCGGGGGCTTGATCCGCGCCTGCCTGCTGGTCGATGGTGAAGCGACAGCGAATTGGAAGCTGCAGAAGCGACGCCGGGGCATACGGGTCCTGGTCGAGCCTTTCGCGCCGCTCGAGCCGTGGATCCTTCCTCTCCTTGAAGCCGAAGTTCAGTCGCTTGGCCGCTTCCTCAACGCCAATGCTGAGCTGCGCGTGGCGGACGGTTAGGGCGAGCAAGCCCCGACCCAGCGCCCCCACCAAGCGTCATATAGGGGCGAGCCGGCGGCTCGCCCGTACAAACGCCGTTGTACGCTAAACATCATGCGCAGATGGGCGGCGGGCGACCCGTTGGGTAGCCCCTGTTTTATTCGCGGGCGGTTCCCCCCATCCCCCGGCCCCTTGCCCCCACAAGGAGGGAAGGGGAGTCAAATGCTACGGGACGCGAATTCTTTTGCTTGAGCCGCAGCAATGTCGCGCGTGTGTCTACGGATTCGTCGCGCGCGAGGTCGTCATCACGGTCAAGGAGCGCTCCCTTCGACCTCGACTGTGAGTTCTTCCAGCTGCGGGATGACGTGGCGGGCTTCGCGCTGGACGGCGCGGACGATGTCACCGCTCGCTTCCAGGGTCGCATCAGCGGGCACGGCGATCTTCATCACGCCGTACATGCGATGCCCGACCCAGCGCAGCCGCAGCGTCAGCACCTCGTCCACGCCGGCGAGCTCGCGCGCGTGCGCTTCGACATGCTCGACCAGATGGGGATCGACCGCGTCCATCATGCGATACCAGACGGCTTTGATAGCGTTCCAGGTGATGCCGATGATGGCGATGCCGATGACGACGCCGATGATGGGATCGAGGATTGGCAAGCCGATCAGCGTCCCGATAACGGCGATGAGCACCGCCAGCGAGGTCAAGCCATCGATGAGGGCGTGCTGGCCATCGGCGATCATGGCGTCGGAGCCGATGCGCCTGCCGACGCGGATCTGCATTAGCGCCACCAGTTCGTTGCCGATGAAGCCGACCAGAGAGGCCAGCGCGATCCACTCCAGGTTCTCCAGCGGCAGGGGATTCAGCAGGCGCTGGACGGACTCGTAGATGATATAGGCGGCGCTGAAACCGATTGAGATGACGATGAAGACGCCGGCGATGTCTTCCAGGCGTCCGTAGCCATAAGTGAAGCGGCTGTTGGCGGCGCGGCGGGCGATATAGAAGGCGAAGAGCAGCGGAATCGAGTTGAGGGCGTCGCCGAGGTTGTGCACGGTATCGGCGAGGAGGGCGACGCTGCCGCTGGCGAGGTAGATGACGATTTGCAGGGCGGTGGTGGCGCCAAGGGCGATGAGGGCGATCCAGACGGTGCGGACGGCGAGGCGGTTATCGAGGAAGGCGCGGTCGGCGGCCAGGTCGGCGTGGCTGTGATCGTGGGTGAAGCCGGGCAGGTGGAAGGCCTGGGCGATGCGGACGAGGGGGTTGCTGGAGTGGTGGTGGTGGCCACCATCGTCGTGATGGTGATGATTATGGTGGCCCCGCTCGTGAGAATGCGTCATCGCTGTCGGTCTGCGTTGGTCGCGAAATTGGCTCAGTGAGAATCAGGCGCCGCGGCGCGCCGATCAACAGCCGGAACAGTCGCCGCCTACGTTGTCGCTGAAAGTATTGCCGCTCTGTTCCACCGTGCCCCTGAAGTTGGTGATCGCCCCGCCATTACGCGCGGCAACATTGCCGGTGAACTGCGAATCGGTGACATGCGCCGTGCTGTTGAACACTTGCAGCGCGCCGCCGTCGTCGCGCACGCGGTTGCCGTCGAAGCTGCTGTTGCTGATGGTGACGGTGCTGAACGCCGAAGCGATCGCGCCGCCATCCTCGGCTTTGTTGTCGCTGAATTCGCTGCCGCTGACGATGACTTCGCTATCCCATGTATCCAGCACGCCGCCGAAGTCGGCCGCCGCGTTGTCGGTGAAACGGCTGTCGATCAGTTCCAGCCGGCTGCCGCGGTTCACCAGGATGGCGCCGCCGCTCTTGCTATAGTCGGCCGAGCCCCAGACGCTGATGAAGCTGACCTCGCTGTGGGCGCGCGCCTCGGTCAGATGGATGTTTTGCAGGGTGAGCGAGCCGCCCAAATCGACATAGAAGACGCGCCATTCGCCATCCCCGCTGATGGTGAAGCCGGCGCCGTCAATAGTGATGTCGGAGATGACGCGCGGCAGTTCGCCGGTCAAGGTGATGTCGGCGGTTAGGGTGATGGTGTCGGCGCCGTCGCCGGCCGGGCAGTCGCCGCGCTCGAGATCGGCGTTGGCGGCTCGCAGGGCATCGGCGAGGGAGCAGGTTTCGTCGACGGTGTAGTCGGTCGCCAAGGTTGGCGCGATGCAAAGGAAAACGATGAGGATTAGAAGTATGTATCGCATGGCTTAGTTCTCCGAAGATATAGTTATCTGTTGCGCTTATGATAACACGTTATCGCCGGTCATGCGGGTATTGGTTGCGGCGCTGTCCCGCGGTTACGATCTGCTTCCAAAACTCGCTCAAATTTGCTAAACTTGGTCCAGTAGGTTATAAACTCTCGTAGGCTCGAGTCCTTGACGCCTTTTCGAAAGTTGCACCCAAAATAGGGGGCAAGAATGAATCAAATACCTCTTCCGACAACCACGCGAACGGTAAGCAACTCCAAAACCGGTAGACACGTCAGAAATCACCTGCCGCGAGAAATTGAAAAGGCGAAAGCAAAACGAAATCGAGCGTGGACGCAATGTCCCTTGATCCCTAATTGGGTTGACCGTGAGACCGTGGGGCTTGACTGCTTTTACACGCGGCCCGAAGTGGCAATGGAATGCAGCGAAAACCTGTATTCTGCAATGCGCGGAGATTACGCTGATCTTGGCAACTACCATTTCATCGATCCGGGCGCGGGAACAGGCGTGTTCTACGATTTAATGCCGGCTGGACGTCGTACCGGGATTGATATTCTGCCCGCTCGCGCCGAGTTTGTAGCACGCGACTATCTGACTTGGACACCAGCAAGCGGGAAACAGTACGCGGTCTTGGGCAACCCGCCTTTTGGCTATCGAGCGTGGCTGGCGCTGGCCTTTGTCAATCACTCGGCGCGTTTCGCCAATTACATGGGACTTATATTGCCGATGGGATTCCAGAGCGACGGGAAGGGAAGCCCCAAACATCGTGTTCAGGGGGCCGAACTCATTCACACAGATTCTTTGCCCCCGGATGCATTCGTCGATCAGAACGGCAATTCAGTGAAGATCAATGCCCTTTGGCAGATATGGCGTCGCGGCGTAAACAACATCCCTCCGCCAAAAACCTGTAACGACTGGATAGATGTATTCACGGTAGATCTCCGTAAAGAGCGACTCTGTGGGCATAATCGACTGAGCGAAGCCGATTACTTCTTGCAAAGAACATATTTCGGCGAGCCGCCTAAACTCGTCAAGGACTTCGACGAAGTTCGTTACGGCTGTGGCTATGGCATCGTGCTGAAAAAGGAGCCGGATGAAATAGTACGGCTCCTAGACAAAACTGACTGGCGCGAGTATTCCAATCTCGCCATGCACAATTGTCGCCATATATCCATGTATCACATACGGCAGGCAGTGATACACGGGGGATTCACTGATGACTAACGCGGTTCATTTGATGCAATCTGTGATCGCCAGGTATGCGAATGACAACAAGTGGGTAAACGCGCCCCTAGGCGATGTAAAGTCGCTCAGCAACACGCATATTGGCGATATAGGACAGAATTTTGTCGAGGAATGGTGCCGCCACTTGGGATTGACTTGGGAAAGTTCCGGCAGCCGTCAGAGCGCCTGGGACGCTCGCATTGAGGGCGTTACCTTCGAGGTGAAGACGGCTACCGAAGACATTAGCGGCAATTTTCAGTTCAATCACATTCGACACCATAGAGAGTATCAGGCGGTGCTGTGTCTAGGAGTCGCGCCGGACACCGTCTTGTTTGACGCTTGGCGAAAAGGCGATGTGTCGGAAGGCAAAGCGGGGCGCTTGGTGACTATGGATAGAGGATCGTCGGCTACATTTAAGTTGACAAAGAAGAAGGTAGATCTGCGGCCTGTGTCACAATTCAGCGAGCGTATTGGCGAGATTGTTGCGGCCCTCAACTAATGTAAACTGAATTTCGAACCGTATCGACTACCCAGTCAATTGCTACCGTGTTGCAATCTGTTGAACTGCGGTTTACACCGTTGCAATACATCGTGTTCCAGATAACGGCGTCCATTGTCAAGAAGCTCAACATAGTCTGCTTCTTCGTCGAAACGCACAAGCCCCTCCTTGTCCAATTCGCTCAAAATCTTCTCGCGAAACTTGGTCAGATCTTCGCAATTCGACCTAGGAAAGAGCTCGTGCACTGGAGTAGCAGACTGTTGAGAAGTATACAGGATGAGCAGAATTCGGACTCTGTCTTGCAATATGCCACTTAGTGACAGTAGCCAAGAACCAAAATCTTCATTGGTAATAGAACCTGAGCGAAACCTTGCAGTGAACTTCTGCCAAGCCGTACCCATTGCAGCGGCAAGCCTGCCGACCTGCAGAAGTCTAAGGACCCATTCAATGAATTCTTTTTCTTCCATTATTCTTTCTCCTTTAGTAGACGATGTTTAACATAATGCTCGCCCATTGCAGTTATCGAATACACTCCGCTACCATGACTCTCCAAGTAACCCTTGAGATTCTTCGCGTTGTTCATGGTTCCGGATATACGCGTAGGCATGTTTCTCCCAGTTATCATGCACGCCATTCTGTAATGGCTCTCATCAATTCTCTCTGCGGATTCGCTCGGTGGTGCCAGCTTGGCAAAGAAATACCCCAGGAAAGCTGCGAATTCCATGTCGCTAATGCTATCCAGCTTAAAGCGACTATAGTACGTCTCTAGCTCTTCAGCAATATTGCGTTCATCGAAACCGTCAGACGACACGGTTTGACTAGATTGTATAGACTGATTTGTCGCATTACCAGCAATAGCGCCTTCATCACTTAGTAGCACATCAATCAAGCGACTATAGACCAACTCTCTACAGTTCTCGGGTACTTTGTTGACCAAATCTGTCATTTTCTCAATGTTTTCCACCAGTAAGTCGAATTCCTTCTGTCCCATTGCGCTGTCTCCTAATTCGAGAAATCAAAACACCATGTGCATAATACATCCTATCTAGTTTCTTGTCAAGCCCACTTTCAGAGTCCTGTGCGAATACACCGACTTCGCTAGCGAATACAGGCAAGTTGAAACGGAACGGGCGACTCACAGAGTCGCCCCTACAGTTTCTAGACCGCGCGAAACGGCAGGAGAGGCCGCGGCCGCCGCTAGATTTTCTCGGTGACCTCTGTGTCTCTGTGTCTCTGTGGCTAAATCTACCCCCCACGGCCGGCGGCATCCATCGCAGCGACCGCCGCGATCGCCACGATATCCTCGACATCATCCCCCGCCTGCAAGACATGCACCGGCGCCCCCATGCCCAGCAGGATCGGGCCGATGGCCTCCGCCTCCGTCAGGCGCGCCAGCAGCTTGTAGGCGATATTGGCCGCGTCCAGATTGGGGAAGACCAGCACATTGGCGTCTCGCACGCTGCTGAAGGGATAACGCGCTTCGATGATGTCGCTGACGACGGCGGTATCGGCTTGCATCTCGCCATCGACGGTGATATCCGGGCGGCGTCCGCGAACAAGCTCGACGGCGCGCGCCACCTTGTTGCTGTGCGGGTGGGGCGTAGAGCCGAAGTTGGAGAAGGACAGCATGGCCACGCGCGGCGCGAGGCCGAGGGTGTGGGCGAAGTCGTTGGCGAGGATGGCGATCTCGGCCAGGGTGCTTGAATCGGGATCGATATTGACGGTGGCGTCGCTGAAGAGGTAGCTGCGGCCCTCGATGACCATGAGATAGACGCCGGCCGCGCGGCTGGCGTTTTCGCGTGTGCCGAAGACTTGCAGCGCCGGCCGGATCACATCGGGGTATTCGTAAGTCAGGCCGCTGACCATGGCGTCGGCGTCGCCCTTGCGCACCATCATGCAGGCGTAGGTGTTGCGCTGCCGCGCGAGCGAACGCGCCTTGCCCAGGGTAACGCCTTTGCGCCGGCGCAATTCATAGAGCAGGTCGCGGTATGCGTATTGATTATCGGCTTCGTAGTGGTCGAAGCAGTTGGGCGCGTAATTCAAGCCCAGGTTGTCAATGGTTTGGCGGATGCGCTCGGGGCGGCCCAGCAGGATGGGCTCGCCGATGCCCTCATCGCGGACTTGCATGGCGGCGCGGATGATCTTTGGTTCCTCGCCTTCGGGGAAGACGATGCGCTGCCGCTTGCCCGCGCGCGCCCGATTGACGATGTTCTGGCGCACCTGGCGGCCGCGGCCCTGCCGGCTGATCAGCTCCTGCTGATAGTCGTCGAGGTCGATTTGGCGGCGGGCGACGCCGGACTCCATCGCCGCTTCGGCCACGGCCGGCGCCACCCAGAGCAGCACGCGCGGATCCAGCGGCTTGGGGATGAGATAATCCTTGCCGAATCTGATCGAGTCTTCGCCATAGGCCAGCAAGACGCTGTCTGGCACATCTTCATGCGCCAGGGCGGCCAGGGCGCGGGCGGCCGCCATCTTCATCTCCTCGTTGATGCCGGTGGCGTAGACGTCCAGCGCGCCGCGGAAGATGAAAGGGAAGCCCAGCACGTTGTTGACCTGGTTGACGTAATCGCTGCGGCCCGTGCCGATGATGGCGTCCGGGCGAACTTCCAGCGCCAGCTCCGGCATGATCTCGGGCGTGGGATTGGCCAGCACGAAGAGCATGGGGTCGGGCGCCATGCCGATGATCATCTCCTGCGTGACCGAGCCGGCGACTGACAGGCCGATGAGCGCGTCCGCCCCCTGCAAGGCGTCGTGCAGCGTGCGCGCATTGGTCGGGATGGCGAATTCGGTCTTGTGAATGTTCATGTTGTCTTCGCGCTGATGGTGAATGACGCCGCGCGAATCGAGCATGAGGATGTTCTCGCGGGCGACGCCCAGCGATTTGAAGAATTTGCCGGTGGCGATCGCGCTGGCGCCGGCGCCATTGATGACGACCTTGATCTCGTCCATGCGCTTGCCGGTGATTTCCAGCGCGTTCAGCAATGCCGCGCCGCTGATGATGGCGGTGCCGTGCTGGTCGTCGTGGAAGACGGGGATATCCAACTCGTCGATCAGCCGCTGCTCGATCTCGAAGCATTCCGGCGCTTTGATGTCTTCCAGGTTAATGCCGCCGAAGGTGGGGGCGAGCGCTTTGCAGACCTCGATGATTTCTTCGGCGCTCTGCGAGGTGATCTCGATATCGAAGACGTCGACATCGGCGAATTTCTTGAAGAGCACGCCCTTGCCTTCCATGACTGGCTTGGATGCAAGTGGGCCGCGGTCGCCCAGGCCGAGGATGGCGCTGCCGTTGCTGATGACGGCGACCAGGTTGGCGCGCGCGGTCAGCTCGAAGACGGTAAGCGGTTCCTTGTCGATCTCGAGCACGGCTTCGGCGACGCCGGGCGAATACGCCAGCGAGAGATGCAGCTGGCTGTCGAGCGGTTTCGTTGGCGCGATCTGGATTTTGCCGGGTCGGCCGCGGCGATGGTAATCGAGCGCTTCCTGGCGGGTGAAGGTGGCCATGGGGATGTCCTTCGGTTAGGTTGCGAATCATTTTACCACCATGAGGGCGCGAGGATGCCGAGGCCACAGAGAGACTCTGGCGCGCAGGGCAAGGCGGCGGAAAAGGCGTACAAAGTATCCATCTGTTGCAAAAAAGCCAATTGCAGCGAATTTGTTGCGCGTAAATGCCAGGCTCGTTAGTCTGTCGGCTAACGTAAACTCTTCATCTTAGCGAAAGAAATAGTCTTATGAGTGTTTCGTCTCGTCTTTTGTCCCCCTCCCCCCGCGGCTTTCGGTCTTGCCCGGCGCGGCTGTTTTCCTTTTCGCGGAAGCGTCTATTCTTGTTTTTCACAGTTCTGTTTTTTCTTATTGCGCCACAGGACATGATTCCCGATAGAAGTGCTTTTGAGGCGCAATCCTGTCGAGGAATGCGAATCAGCTACGGTACGATTCTTACTGCCAGATTAGCCCACAGAGACGATCGCGACTACTACTGCTTTGACGCCCGGAAGGGAGACCGGGCCACCGTCAGATTAGTTCCTCAAACTTCCAACTTTCACCCATCAGTGACATTTTGTCACATTTACTATGGAGGTCCTGGCGGCGCTTGTTCGCGCCCGTACAAGCGCCCATTCAATGACTTGCAGGAAACAGAGGTCATTCCAGTAACCGATCGTTTTGAAGTATTCGTTCACCTGATATCTGGAGTGCCAGGTTCTTATGAGCTAAGTCTATCATGTTCCAACTGCGGCTCGCGCGGTGGCTCGTCCCAGAGCTGCCACCTGCCGCCAAAGCTGCGCGTCGGCGGACGCGCCAAAAACGTCTCCAACTCCGCCAACAACATTCGCAACCGCGCCAGCACCGGCGGCGGCATCGTCGGCCAATTCCCGCGCGGCGGCGTGGCCGAAGTGCTGGATGGCCCCGTGCGCGCCAACGGCTACAACTGGTTCAAGATTCGCTACAGCGGGGTGACCGGCTGGACGGCAGAGGGCGCGAACTGCCGTTATTGGCTGGTGAATACGACGGACAGGGTCAGCAGCGGCAGTCCATCCTCGCCGGGAGGGTCGGATCTGGGCGGGACTGCCAATATACGATACGGTCAAACGCGAACGGGCAGCCTGAACGACCGGAATTACTTCGACGACTATGTGTTCAGCGCCAGCGCGGGCGACGTCGTCACCATCTCTATGGACAAGACCAGCGGCAATCTGGATCCGATGCTGCGCTTGTACAACAGCTCGGGCCGCGAGTTGGCGGAAAACGACGATGGCGGCAGCGGCCGAAACGCGCTGATCAGCCGATACCGCATAAGCAGCGGCGGTCGCTATTTCATTCATGCGCTGCGATATGAAGCGGGCGAGTCGGGCGGCTATCGTTTGCGTCTGACGCGGTCGTCGACCAGCAGACCCACCGCCACGCGAAGACCCACAAGCACGCCACAGCCCCGCAGCATCTCGTACGGCCAGTCACGCAACGGCAATATCAGCGGCTCAGAGACTTACGACCTTTACGAGTTTGATGCCAAGGCCGGCGACCGCGTCACCATCGCAATGGACCGGGTAACTGGTACCCTGGATCCGGTTTTGTGGTTGTTCGGTCCCAGCGGCTTCCTGGTTGCGGACGGGGACAGCGGCCGCGAAAACAGCGCGCGCATCAGCGATTTCCGCATTTCCAGCAGCGGGAAATATAGATTCCGAGCGGGACGAAGCGGCGGCTCTGGCAACTACCGGTTGACGATGAGCCTCGCCAATCCGACAGCCACGCCCACCCCCCGGCCCACGAGCACGCCGCGGCCCACAGCCACCCCCACCGACACGCCCACGCCACAGCACATCCAAATCCACTACGGGCAAGAATACATCGGCAGGCTGAATGCCAGCGACGACTACATCACGCATCAATTCACCGCATCCGCCGGCGACATCGTCACCATTCGCCTCGATGGCGAGGAAAACCTGCTCGATCTGGCATTTGACCTGTGGGACAGCAGCGGGGTCAAGGTCGCGTCCGCGGATGGCAGCGGCTATGGCGCCGGCATGGCCATCCTCGATCACAAGCTGGAAAGCGGCGGCGACTATTTCGTCAGCGTCATCCGCCAGGGCGGCGCGGGCCAGTATTGGCTGGATGTGATGCTGCAGGAAGCAAAAGGCGACAATATCAAACCGCAGGTCTCGCAGCCGGAAGGCGGGAATGCTGATCTCCAAACGCAATACATTGGCGATCGGGCCGACCCTGGCATCGACGGCATCGACAGCAAGCAATTAGTCGACACCTTCGAAATCCAGCCGGCCGATGGTTTAACAACGCTATCGTCCGCGGTCAAAGTCTGCTTCCCCACGGGCATGACCAACCAGATTCAAGAACGCGGCTACCTGATGTTCCTGGACGAATCGCGGACGCCGCCGAAGCTGGGCGCGCTGATTTCCTGGCGCGAGGGCGGTAACTTGTGCGCGGCCGTGGATAAGCCCGGCACGATCCTGCGCATGAATCACAATTCCGAGGCCGCTTTCAACCAGTGGGTCGCGACCCTGAAATCGACGCTCATACGCAACGGCGTGACCCTGGCGGCGAAGAAGACCGTGAAAGCTTTCACCGAAGCGCTGATTGATGTCGTCGGTGGCCAACTCGCCAAGAAAGCCGGCGACGCCGCATCGCCCGCTTTCGAGCAGATGAAGAAGAAGATCATCAAGAAGCTGGGCGCGGACTCTTTCAACAGCTTGAGCAAGGGCAGCCTGAACAAACTCTATCGTCAAGCCGCCGACGGTCTGGTCACGCGCTTCCGCAACTCGGCCCGCCTGAACCTGGCCACCAAGCATTACGCCAACATCTACCAAGCCAATTACGATGAAATCGTCAAGACGCTCTCGCCCGCGGAAGCCATCAGCATCTCCACCCAGATCGCCGACGCTTCCATCGAAATCATGACGGAGCAGGCGACCCAGGAATACCAGGAAGCGCTGCTAAACAAGGCGCTTGATGAAATTGCGGAGCGCGCGGGCGAAGCAGCCGAAGAGGCCGGCGAGGAGGCCTTCAATCAGACCGTCCTCAAGTTCATCTTTGAAGACGACTCCGATGGCGGCACGCTGGGCGATCTGGTGGCCGATCAGACCGAGGCAATCGTGGGCGAGACGGCCTCCAGCGTGGCCGGCTTCCTGACAGACCTGGGCGCGGCAGTCGCGCTCGGGATCTACTCGCCCCTGAAATCCGCCGCCGAACTCGTCTTCCATTCCATCACGGGCATCCTGGCCGAACTAGGCGTCACTTCTTGGCCCGTCGGCGCTGATTGCCGCGCGACCGCAAACGCCGAAGCGCAGCTCTTTCACACGCCAAACGGCATCCCAATAGACACGATACCGCAAAATGCCAGCCTGGCGGTGAGCAGGAGAACGCCGAGCTGGTTCCTGGCGCGCTTCACTGGCGGCGCGCAATTCTGGCTCAAGGCGGATGCTGTGTCGACGAGCGGCGCTTGCTGAGCGGGGTGGCGCGGACGATTGCGTTAGGGACCAAATGCGGTCGGGACTGCCCTAAGCCAGCCCGGCGCAAATCACATCAGCGAAGTCGTCGGTGCTCATGCCGTCGGCGCCGAGGATATCGGCGGTGTAATCGCCTTTGCTGAGGGCGCTGGTCACGGCGGCGTCGATGCGGTCGGCGATTTCGGGCTGGTTCCAGTGATGGCGCGCGAGCATGGCGGCGCTGAGGATGACGGCGGTTGGGTTGGCGATGCCTTTGCCGGCGATATCGGGCGCGGAACCGTGAATCGGCTCGGCAATGGCGACCGACACGCCGATGTTGAGGGCCGGCGCCAAGCCCAGCCCGCCGCCCCAAGCCGCCGCCATATCGGAGAGGATATCGCCATAGAGATTGGGCGTCAGCACGACGTCAAAACGCGCCGGCTCCTTGACCATCCAGTAGGCGGCGGTATCCACCAGCAGCTCGTCGGTTTCGATATCGCTGTATTCCTTCGAGACTTCGTAGGCGACGCGGCGGAAGAGACCGTCGGTCTGCGGCAGGACGTTGCCTTTGTGCACGATGGTGACGCGGCGGCGTTTTTCGTTGCGCGCCAGGCGAAAGGCGGTATGGGCGATGCGCTCGGTGGCGGCGCGGGTGATGCGTTTGGTCGCGATCCCGGTGTCGCCGGCGTCCGCTGTCTGTTCGTCGCCGATGTACAGGTCTTCTGTGTTTTCGCGCACGACGACGAGGTCGACGCCTTCGCGCGCGGTCGGGACGGGCAGGTAACGCGTCGGGCGCAGGTTGGCGAAGGTCTCCATCTGTTTGCGCAGGCTGACGATCGGCGACGAATAGCCCTCGACCGCGTAGGACGGGGAGCTGCAGGCGCCAAACAGTACGGCTTTGGCTTCCTGGGCGCGCGCCACCGTCTCTTTTGGCAGGGACTCGCCGGTCGCCTGGAAGCGGTCCCAGCCGGCGTCGGCGCGGAGGATCTCAAGTTCCGGCATGAGCTGGCGCAAGACGCGCACCGCCACCGGAACGACTTCGTGACCGATGCCGTCGCCCTCAATCACACATAGCTTCACAGCAGTTTCTCCTCAACACGGTGGGCGCCTTCGCCCCGAAGGAGCGTCGACGCTGGATTTGGAAACAATTCGCCTGTATGAGCCGTGGCGAGAAGAGACCGCGTTCTTAGACTTTTTTCCCCAGCGCGGCGTATTGTGACACATCAAGGGCTGTTTGTCGAATTTTGCCCCGAGTCAACAGGCCAGAGGCTTATCTCGCCTTCCGCCACCATCGCGCAGCGCCAGCAGCCAGCCGCAGTTGGTCGCGCGGTCGAGGATGCCGTCCCGATGGCGACGCGCGTTCCATACGCGTCAGAGTCGTCTGGCATGCTCTAGCCGCCCGCCAGGCATGTATCTATGGTCGATGCGTCCGCGCGATTGCGGCCGCGGCGGTCGTCAGCAGTCGCGTAGCGAGGGGATTGCAGAGCTATGGCGCGCCGCCCGCCACGCCTCGCCCGAAGGCGCTCGAGGGGCGCCAAGACTGTATTCACATCGGCGCGAGAATCGCCTACAATAATCCGTTAGCCGAAAGGAAAAGCCCGCGTTGACGGAACTGAAACCTTGCGTCCGCTGCGAACAGGAATTGCCGCCCGCGGCTTTTTCTGACGGGGAGACGGTCTTCTGCAAAGATTGCACTGAGGAGATCGTCGGCATCGTGCGCAGCAAGTACAGCGCGATCGAGGCGGCGCATTTCCGCGCCAAGCTGCGGCGGCGTTCGCGCGACGCCATGGACGGGCTGCGGCGAAAGCTGGGCTGAGATTGCTGCCCATCCCCAAGCCCCGACACAGAGAGCGCAGGGGCTAGCCGGCGGCTCGTCCGCGCGCGCATTAGCAAACTCAGCAGATCAAGGCAAGTCGAGAATCAAAGTTTTGCCACTGTAGCACAGAGAGAACCCCTTGCTTTTCTCTCGGTGTCCTCGGTGGTGAGTTTTTTGAGTGACTTACCTGGTTTTACTTCTGTGGCTTGCCTCTACGGATAATTGCGATTCGGCGGCTTGCCGGCGTAGCGATTAAAGCCCATGACGTCCTTGCCGCTGGCCAGGATGGCGGTGTGGCCGGGATGCAGATGCTCGTCCTGGAAGATGTGGACGAAGGGCACGGTGACGCGCACGGACAAGCCGAGGCGGCGCTTCTGTGAGGCATTCTTGCTGGAGCGGTGCAGCAGGCGCTCGCTGAACAGGAAGAACTCGCCCGGTTTCAGCGCCATGTCGACGGCGTCGCTCGGGTCGCAGGCATCGGGATTCACCATTTCGGGGATCGCCATCTCGGCTGGCGCGCGGGTATGCGGCAAAAATTGACGGTGCGAGCCGGGGATGATTTGGACGCAGGCGTTCTCGGCAGTGACTTCGTCGATGGCGATCCAGGCGGAGACGTTGACGGGCGGCTCAATCGGCCAGAAGTTGATGTCCTGATGCCAGGGGATTTCTTCAGCGCCGGGCGCCTTTAGCCAGAAGTTGGTCGTCCAGACGACGATATCGGGGCCCAGCAAACCGGCGATGCGGTCGATAATGGCGGGATGGGCGGCCAGGTCGTAAACGGCGCCATTGTCCATGTGGCGCGACTGCATGGGGCGGCGCGGGTTAGGTCCCTCGACGCCGAGGACCTTGGCGTCGATTTCGGCGCGGACGGCGGTCATCTCCCTGGGGGTCATGGCGGCGTAGGGACCGAGGTAGCCGTTCTGAATGAAGAAATCGACTTCGGCGCGGGACAGGCGGTTGGGGGAGGGGTCCGGCGGCATATATTCTCCTTTTGGGCGACCCAGCGGCTCGCCCCTACGACTTCTGAATGGGGCGACCCAATGGCTCGTCCCTACGACTTCTGAATGGGGCGGCCGGCATAGCGATTGAAACCCATGAGGTCCTTGCCTTTTGCCAGGATGGCGGTGTGGCCCTCGTGCAGCGGCGCGCCGTCCTGGAAGACATGCACGATCGGCAGGGTGACGCGGATGGACAGGCCCAGGCGGCGCTTATTTGAGGTGTTGACGCTGGAGCGATGCAAGGTGCGTTCGCTGAAGATGAAGAATTCGCCCGGCTCGAGTTCCATGTTGATCGCGGCGGAAACGTCAACGTCCGCCAGATCGGCCATCTCGGCAAAAGCCACGCCCTTGTCGGCTTTGACATGTTTCAGCGACTGACGATGCGAGCCGGGGACGACCTGGACGCAGGAATTCTCGACGGTGACGCGGTCGATGGCGATCCAGGCCGAGGTGTTCAGGGGCGGCTCAAGGGGCCAGAAGTTGATGTCTTGATGCCAGGGGATTTCGCGGCCGCCGGGTGGCTTGTCCCAGAAGTTGGTCGCCCAGACGACCAGGTCGGGCCCCAGCAAGCCGGCGATGCGCTCAATGATGGCCGGGTGCGTGGCGAGGTCATAGACGACGGGCTGATCCATGTGGCGCGATTGGCCGCGGGAGCGCGGATTGGGGCCGTCGCTGGTCAAGACCTTCTCGTCGATTTCGCGGCGGAGGGTCGCCATTTCTTCCGGCGGCATGGCGGCGTAGGGACCGAGGTAGCCCTTCTCGACGAAGAAGTCGACTTCGGCGCGGGAGAGTTGGTTGGGCGATTTGTCGCGTTTCATAATCGTTCCTCGTGGGCGAGTCGCCGCCCCGCCCCTACAGACAAAACACTGTACTTCCCTATCGCGCGCGCGCATCGCTGTCCGAATGCAAGTTTATCGTATCGTGACCTGGCTGCCAGCGGCGGTTTTTTCCACCAGCAGATGCACGGGGAAGGCGTCGCGCAGTTCGTCGATATGGGTGATGACCAGGATGAGGCTGAAGTCGGCTTGGATCTTGTTGATGGCGTCGACCAGCTTGTCGCGGCCCGCTTCGTCTTGCGAGCCAAAGCCTTCGTCGATGAAGAGCGCGCGCAGCCGGGCGCCCGAGCGCCGCGCCAGCAGTTTCGAGAGGGCGATGCGCAGGGCGAAATTGATGCGGAAGGCTTCGCCACCGCTGTAGAGCTCGTAGCCGCGGGTTCCGAGCTCATCGGCGATTTCGATATCGAGGGTCTCGGCGATGCCGCCGGTCGCCTTCTCGCGTTGCGTGCTTAGGCGCAGGCGCATGCGGCCATCGGTCATGCGGGCGAGCAGGTCGTTGGCTTCCGCTTCCAATTCGGGGATGGCGCTCTCGATGATCAAGGCGGGCAGGCCATTGCGGCCGAAGGCGGCGCGCAGCTCGTTGTACAGCGACTGCTGACGCCGCGCCTCGCTTAAGCGCCCCGTCAGTCGCTCCAGCGTTTTTATGCCCGCGGCGATGGCGTTCAATTCTTGATCGAGAATGGTCGCCCGCTCCATCAGCCGCTGGACGTCGGCGCGGGCGCTATCCACTTGCTGGCGCCGCTCTTGCTCGTCGCTGGCTTGATCCTCCAGAGCGGCGATCTCGCTGGCGCACTGCGCGAGCCGGTCTTCGTCTCCCCGCTGGGCGGCGCGCATGGACTCGAGGCGGGCGGCCGTGGCGTCGCGGATGGTCTGCGCTTCGGGCAAGCTCTGGCGCGCGAAATCCAATTGCGACTGTTCGCGGTCGTAGGCGGCGAGTTCCGCCAGCCGCGAGCGGATATCGTCATGGGAAGCGGGGTCGTAGCCGATGTTTTGGCGCTGCCGCTCGAGCTGCTCTAACTGACGCCGCAGCTCCGCGCCGAAGTCGTCGGCGGCCAGGCGCGCTTCCAGCTCGCGCAATTGACGCCCTTCGCCGGGAAGCGCCGCTTGCGCTTCTTCCGCCAGCTGCGCCGCCTGCGCGACGCGACCGAGGCGCCGCTGCAGCGCCGGCAGCTCTTTCAATTCTAGCGCCCAGCAATCAGTCTCGCGCTGACGCCGCTCAAGCGCCCCGGCGGCTGCGTCGGTTTCGGCTTTGCGCGCGCGATACTGTTCGCGCTTTTGGTCGCGTTCGGTTGTCAGCTGCGCCAGCATGTCTTCGCGGTGCTGGTCGGTCAGCGGCTGGCCACAGAGCGGGCAGGCCGCCCCCTGCGCCTGATCGAGCCGCTCCAGCCGCGCATTCAGCGCGCGCCCCTCGGCGATCAGCGTTTCCATGCGCGCCCGCGAGCCCGAGCGCCGCTCTTTCATGTGCTGGATGTCAATGAGGGCCGCATCGCGCTGCGCGTCTAGCGCTTCCAGGGCGCGCAGCTCGTTCCGCAGCGTCTCGATGGCGGCGGCGTCGTGGCCCGCCACCTGCGCTTCGAGGCGGGAGAGGCGTTCGCGCAAGACCTTGACCTCGCTCGTCAAGGCGGCGCGTCGGGCGGCCAAGGCGCTCTCCAGCTTATGCGCCTGGCGGTCGAGCTCGGCGCTGCGCGAGAGCTGGTCGGCGATGGCGCCCTGGCTCTCGCGCGCTTTGTGCAGTTGGGAATAGCCGGCTTCGATGGCGTCGCCGCGGGCGATCGTTGCCTGGTAGCCGGCGATTTTCTGGTCTTGCCGCTGGATCTCGGCTTGAGCCGCGCGCATATCTTCTCGTCGGCCGCTGACGAGGCGTTCCAGCTGGCGGCGGTTTTCCCTTTCACGGCGCATTGCCGCGGCCGCATTGGCGACCTGGCGGTAGCGTTCTTCGGCTTGGCGCAGGCATTCATTCGCTTCCGCCAGCGCGGCTTCGACGGCGTCGCGGTCGGCGCGCAGCTGGGGCTCGCGGGCGATCTCGGCCTTGATGCGGCGGATGTCATGCTCGATGACGTCAATCTGCGAGGCGATGCCATGCAAGCGCGCTTTGGCGGCGTCCTCGTAGCCGGTCCATTGCTCGAGGCTGAGGATCTCTGCGAGGATGCGTTTTCGTTCGGCGGCGGTTTTCAGGGTGAAGGCGTCGGCGCGGTTCTGCTGCAAGAAGGCGGAATGGATGAAGGTTTCATAATCGAGGCGCAGGATCTGGCTGATCTTGTCTTGCGTGCGGCGGGCGCCATCTTCGTTGATGGAGCGAGGAAAGTCTTCGCGGTCATACACCATGAGATCGAGGGCGCCGCGCCGGCCGCGTCCCGCGCGCGACCGCCGGCGGGTCACGCGATAACGCAGACCATCCTGCTCGAAGTCGATGGCGACCCGCATGTCATTCTGGCCCAGGTGGATGAGGTCCTCATCGCGCCGCGCCCGCGCTTTCCCCCAGAGCGCCCAGGTGATGGCGTCCAGGACAGATGATTTGCCGACCCCGTTGGCGCCCGTCAGGCAAGCCAGTTCGATGCCGTCAAAGTGAATGGGCTCGGGCGCGCGAAAGGCGAGGAAATTGCGCAGTTCGAGGCGGGTCGGCAGCATGGGCGCTTGATCGTGGATGCGTCTTGGCGCAAGCCCAAGTTTAGCACATAGCCTGCGAAATCATGTGTACAAAAAGACTCATACGGGCTAGACTTACCCGAATCGCGACGACAGGTCAAGTCTTGATGCGCCGCCCGCGTTCAGAGAATCAAGCCAACGGCGAGCTCACGCTGTTTTCGCTTTTCGCCTGGCTGTGGGCGATGAGCGTCATTTGGCATTATCTGCGGCCCGGCCACGATTACGCGGTGGGCTGGATGGATCTGGCGGTCGTTCTCTGCGCGATCCTGGTCTTGATACGCCCGCGGAACTGTCATTTTTTTCTGGCGACGGCGGTCGCCCAGGTACTGGTTTTTTTGCTTGGGCTGCCGTCGTCATCGGCGTCCAATCATTGGAGCGCGCATTTTCTCGTGAGCCTGGCGCTGTGCCTCAGTTTCGGACTGCAGGCGGCGCGGGGACGTTCGCTCGGCATTCGCTCGGACGATTGGCTGCGGCTCTTTCGCCCGGTCGTTTGCCTGCTGGTTATAACGATCTATCTCTTCGCGGCGCTGCACAAACTGAACAGCCGCTACTTTTCCGCGCATGGTTCGGCGCCGCAGATGTATCTGGAGATCGTTGGCGGCGACCACCTGTCGGCGATCGCGCCTCTGCTGCCCGCCGACGCCGCTTTTCTCGCGCTGCTGCCGGCGCTCTCGGCGCTGATTGAGCTGACGATCCCGCTCCTGCTGCTCTTTCGCCGTACGCGGCTCTTGGCGATACTGATCGGCATGGCCTTTCACGTCATATTGTCGCAGCGCGCTTATCCCTACATCACCGACTTTCCGATATTGCTGGGGGCGGCGTACGCGCTCTTTTTGCCGGAGGCGGGCATCGACCGCATCAACACGTCGCTGCTGGCGCCCTGGCGGCGGAGCCGATACCACGCGTCATCCAAGAGCCTGATCGCGCCGGCGCTGCTGCTCGCTGTGATATTCGCGCCCGCCGTCTTCGCGCTGCCGGCTCAATCCAGCATCAACTGGTTCACCTTCGCCAATCTCAAGGCGGCGCATTGGACGCTCTACGCCGCGGCTTATGTCGCGATTCTCGTCTTCCTGATCGTCAAGCTGCGCGGGGGCGATTACGTCAGCTCGTCCTTGGTTTGGCGGCGGGCGCATGTTCCGCTCGCGCCGATCATCGCGCTGGCGGTCTTTGTGGGGCTTTCGCCCTATATTGGCTTGAAGACCGCGGGCGCCTTCACCATGTTCAGCCAGCTGGAGACTGAAGGCGGCTATTCGAATCATTTCTTCATGCCGCCGGAATTGCAGATTTTTGATTATCAGAAGCAGGTATGCGTGATCGAAACGACGGCGGCCGACATCCCGGTCACGGCGGCGACTGGCGAGCTGCTGACCTGGCATCGGTTTCTTAAGCTGACGCGCGCCAACCCTGAAGCGGCAATCACTTATGAATTCAAGGGCGAGCGCCACGAACTCGAGAGGATCGCGGAAAAGCCCGAACTGGCGGGGAAAGCCGACTTGTTCGAGCGCTTTTACCTGACCTTCCAGCATACGAACTGGGAGGAAAAGACGAGCTATTGTGATTGAACGCGGAGGATGGCGAGTTGATAACGGCGCTGTATGACGGCAACTGCGTGATCTGCCAGTCCACCTGCGAGACGATGCGCGCGCTGGATTGGCTGGGGCGGATCGAGTTCATCGACCTGCATCATGCCGATGCCGCGAGCGAGCGCCTCCGCCATTTGAGCCACGAGCGGCTGATGAGCGAGATCCATGTGCTGGATGGCGAGGGCGCGCTCTACGCCGGCTTCGCCGGGATGCGGCGGATGCTGAAGGAAGTGCCCTTGGGCTTCCCGCTTTGGCTCTTGCTGCAGCTGCCGGGCAGCGAGGCGCTTGGCAAGCGGGTCTACCGCTTTATCGCGCGACGGCGATACCGCATCAACGCGCTGCTGGGCCGGGACTTGGCGGAGTGCGCCGATGACAGCTGCCAGATGCTGCGCTGAGGCGGCTCAAGCGCTGGCGCGGACCCAGTAGCGGCGCGTCAAGACCCCGCGATTATTGTCAATCTTGTCTTGCAGGTGGCCGCCATTGGCTTCGATGATTTTGACCGAGCCGATGTTGTCGTCATCGCAGGTGATGAGGATATCGCCGATGCCGCGCTGGCGGGCTTTTTTGATGCCCAGCTGGCAGATCAGCGTCCCGTAGCCGCGCCGGCGGCAGGAGGGGCGGATCTTGTAGCCGATATGGCCGCCGAAGCGCTTCAAACTCTCGTTCAGGCGGTGGCGCAAGTCTACGTCGCCGACATAGCCGCGCCCGGGCGCGATCAGCCAGAAGTGGCTGGCGGGGACCAAGCCCGCGAGCGGTTCGGTCTCGGCTTGTCGCAGGACCTCCAGGTACTCGTCGAAGCGGGCGCGCAGGATGTCCGGATGCCAGCTGATGGCGCGGTCTTCGCGGATGTATTCGCGCGCGGCGTCGATGAAGCTGGATTTGTAGCGCGGGCAGGGGTGCGTCAGGAATGGCTTCGCGCCGGTCATCAAAAGCAAATTCCCCTCATCGCCCTTCCCCATGCCCCCAAAAGGAGGGAGGGGGAGTCCAATGCTGAGGGACGCAAGAAATTCCGCGTGGGCGGTCGCGTTGCGGCGGGCATGTCTACACGCGGCCAGGGGGAAGTCGGCGTTTCGCGCCTAGGCCGGGTCGGCCTCGTCCGCGGCGTCCACTTCGGCTTCGTCTTCGGGGTCGTCTTTGTCTTCCCAGCTGATGATCCAGATGCAGGCGCCGGCGACCAGGACGGTGGCGACGATCAGCGCGATCCACTGCGATGCCAGCAAGCCCACGTTGCGCGCTTCGTAGACCAGCAAGGCGACCATGCCCGCGGCCAAGACGACCCAGGCGCTGAAACGGGGGCGCTGCATCACCCACTTGACGGCGGGGTTGTTTTCCATGGACATGATTCCTCGTTCGCCAGCCCGACGCCAAGTATAGCCTCGCATGCGCGAAATCGGCAAGTATCGACGAGTCGCGCCCCCGCCCCAAAGCCTGGACAGCTGGCCGGCGGGCGACGGGGGAGGGCCGGCGCCCGTATAATGAACAAGGGCGAACGAGGGCAATGGAGGCGAAGCGAGCATGAGCGAGGGGCGGCGCCGGGTCGAGTGGTCGCTGGATTTGGAGAATCTGCGCGCGCGGGCGGGGCAGGTCGTCAGCGAGAGCATGGGCGAGCGGGTCAAAGCCAAACGCGCCAGCTTGCGGGAGGGTCTGAAGGGGGCGGCGGCGGCGCGGATCGAGATTGAAAGTCCGGTCGGCCGCACGACCATTCGCGCGCTGGACGCCGATTCGCCGAATCTCTTCGAGGCGGAACTCTCGACTGTCGGCGATTACGAATTCGCGGTCCGCGGCGAGGCCGAGCGCGTCGTGACGCTGCGGCAAAAGGGAGACGTCGGCGCCGGATTGCCGGCCATGATCAGCGGCGCCGAGGACTTGTATTGCGAGATTGCCCTGGCGCCGAGCCTGCCAATGACGCTGGCGCTGAAGGGCGGCATCGGCGAGAGCGCGCTCGACTTGAGCCAGCTGCGGGTTGGGCGCTGCCGGCTGGCCGCGGGCTTGGGCGACTTGCGACTGACGGCGCCGCGGCTGGAGGCGGGCTTCACAATCGAGATCGTCGCTGGCGTGGGCAGAGCCGAGGCGACGATCCCGGCCGGCGGCGGGGGGCGGCTCAAGATCACTGGCGGGCTTGGCGCGGTCACGGTCTTGATGGCGACGGGGGCGGCGGCGCGCCTGAGTGGCAAGACGGGCTTGGGCCGGATGCGCGTGCCCGAAAGCTGCGAGCGGCGGGCGGGGGACCGCTGGGAGACGGCGAACTTCCCGGAGGCGGCGAATCCCCTAGTGATCGATTACACCGGCGGGGTTGGCAGCTTTAGCCTGGAGACTTATGACAGCGCCTGAGGGCGGCGCTAGAGCGACTCCGTGCCCTCTTCTGGCGGCGAATCGTGCGGCTCTTGCACCATGCGATAGAGCATCTGCAAGAGGTGGCTGCTGGCTTGGTCGACGGTGAGGTCATCACAGATGACGGCGATCTCGTGGCTTAGCATCTTCATCAAGCTGCTTTTCATCTTCAGCTCGACCGATGTGAGCTTGTCAGTTTGTTCGCGCCAGAAGAGATCGCGCAGGGCCATGGCCATGGCGTCGGGCTCGCGGGTTTGGATCTGCTTTTGGATGGTGGCTTGGCGCGTGCGGTAATCGTCGGAAAGCTGCGCGGGGGGCAAGGCGAAGACTTTTTCGATGATGGACAGGTCTTCGATCGCGGGGCGGATGTTCATATCGTTCGCTGTTTCGACCGGGATCATCACTTCGCCGCGGTCGCCCACCAGTTCGACGATGTGATAATTGCGCATTTTGCCTTGGAAGCTCAGTTTCTTCTTGCCGACGATCGTGCCGGCGCCATAACGCGGATGGATGATCTGGTCGCCTCTTGAATACATTAGCTGTCTCCGGACGCTCTTCTAATTCTCTCTACGCGGCGGCTGCGGTCGCGGTTGCCCCAGCCGGGTCGCGCGCGACAGGATCGCGGCGCCAGCGACCGGCGGGATTTGGCATCGACTGCAATGTTGATGAAGCGAGGGAATAGGGCTTTATTGAAGGAACGAGTAACGCATTCAACCGCCAGTGCTCTGTTCACGCGGCGAGCATAACACAGCGGTGGCGGAATTTCAAGCCTTGTGGCCGGCGCTGGTCAAGCCTGCCGTCAGCCGCTGAGATAGGCGTCGGGGCGGCGGTCTTCAAAGACGGGGATGGCAGCGCGGACGCGGTCGACCTCGCTCAGATCGATCTCGGCGGCGAGCAGGCATTCGTCTTCGCCCGCTTCGATGATGACTTCGCCCCAGGGATCGACGATCATGGAATGCCCGCCGAAGACTGCGCCGCCAGTTTCGCCGCAGGAGTTGGTCGCGGCGACGAAGCACTGATTTTCGATGGCGCGAGCGATAATCAGGGCGCGCCAATGCTGGACGCGGGCGAGGGGCCACTCGGCGCAGACGAGCATGAGCTTGGCTTCATGGGCGACGGCGTAGCGGCGGAAGAGCTCGGGGAAGCGCAGGTCGTAGCAGACGCTCAAGCCGGCCGCGCCCCAGGGCTGGTCCAGCAGGGTTGGCGCGTCGCCCTCCCCCAGCCAGAGGTGCTCGTCAAAGAGGCGGAAGAGGTGGATTTTGCGGTATACGGCGGCGAGGGCGCCATCAGCGTTGTAGTAGGCGGCGCAATTCATGAACTGCTCGCCGCGGCGCTCCAGGATCGAGCCATAGACGGCGATCGACCGCTGGCGCGCGGTGTTGGAGAGCTGGGCGAACATGCCCTCGCCCAGTTCATCGGCGTAGTCGCGCGCGTTTGGCAGGTCGTACCCGGTCGACCAGAGCTCGGGCAGAACGATCAGCTGCGAATCACGCGCCGACGCCTCGTCGATCATGCGCTCGGCCGCCTCGAGATTGTCTTCGACGCGGGCGAGCTTGATATGCATCTGCCCCAGGCTGATCGATAGCTTGGTCATGTCGCCTGCCTTTGAACTGGATTCGGCCTGTTGCCGCCGAGTGTAGTCGAAGCGCGGGGCGGTGGCAATGCGGGGGCGCGGCCGCTTTAGAATCGGCGGAAGTTTGCGGTAAGATTGAAACAAATGACACGCGGTCTCGCGTACGCCAGGAGGCGATTATGCGCTCGAAAGCGGGCGGCTGGCTCATGCTTTCTTTTCTTTTGGCGGCGGCTCTATCGCTGTTTTCGGCGGGGAGCGCGCGGGCTTCGGTCTGCACGCTGGCGGATCACATCCGCGCGGCGAATACGGATACGGCGGTCGGCTTCTGCCCGGCCGGGACGAGCCACGACATCATCACCATCACCGACGACATCGTTTTGAGCGAGGCGCTGCCGGCGATCACGGGGACGATCACGATAGAGGGCGGCGGGCATAGCATGAGCGGGGCTGGGGAGTTCCGCATCTTCGACGTGAATGGCGGGAATCTCACGATCAACAATTTGACGATGCGCGATGGAGCAGCCGAGAAGGGTGGCGCGCTCCGCATCCGTGGACGCTCGGAAGTCGTCATCGCCCGCTCCACCCTTTCCAATAATACGGCGACATACGGCGGCGCGATCGTCTTTTCGGGCGGCCAGGGCGGCCGGCTAAGCATAGAAGGCAGCAGTTTCTTGGGCAATAGAGCCGACTGGCACGCCGGCGCGCTGGAAATCTTTGGCGGCGCGGTCACTATACGGAATAGCAGCTTCATCGAGAACACTTCTGACGATTATGGCGGGGCCATGACCGTCTCGAATAGCGCGGTTCGCGTCGAGAACAGCACGTTTCACCTGAATTCGGCGAAACATGACGCCGGCGCCCTGCATGTATTCAGCGGCGAAACAACGCTGACGCACGTGACGATGACGAAGAATTTCCTGACGAACGCTTATAGCGCGGCCGGGCGGACGATCACCAAACAAGCGACATCGCCGAGCGGGGCCAAGGTCAACCTGCGCAACAGCATCGTCGCCGGGCGTGGAAGCCGTCCTGATTGCTTCGGCGGGCTGGATCAAATCGGCGGCAACCTGAGCCCGGACGGGTCTTGCGCGCACGAGCCGGGCGCGGCGCCCCAGCTTGGCGAATTGACCGGCGCCCCCGCCTATTTGCCTTTGCTGGATTACAGCCCGGCGGTCGATTCTGCCGACCCGCAATTCTGCCTGGAAATGGATCAAATCGGCACGGCGCGGCCACAGGGCGGCGGCTGCGATATCGGCGCGGTCGAATCGACGACCGCGCTCCCGGGGCCGACGGCAGCCCCGACAATTTGCACCCTGCAAGACCAAATCATCGCGGCGAATACCGATAGAGCCTACGGATCTTGCCCGGCCGGGAACGGCGCCGACACGATCTATATGGTCCGCGATTACGTCCTGGACGAACCGCTGGCGGCGATCAAGAGCGACATCACGATTGAAGGCAATGGACACACGATTAGCGGCGACGGGAAATTCCGCATTTTTGATGTCGATGGCGGCAAACTGAAGTTGAACAACGCGACCTTGACGCGCGGCAGCGGCCGGCCCTTCGGCGGCGCGATCCGGCTGCAAAATGGCGGGACGGCGATCGCGAATAATGTCAGCTTCATCCGCAACACCTCCAGGGAAGGCGGCGCGATCGGCTCCTTTTTCCCGGTGTATATCGAGGTCAATAACAGCCGATTCGTCCGCAACCGGGCGGGTATGAGAGGCGGCGCGATCAGCATGAACGGCGGCGGCTTCGCCAGAATCACAGACAGCAGCTTCATTGAGAATACCTCCGGCATGTACGGCGGCGCCATTGGCAGCGTGTCCGGCGGGCTCGCCATCAGCAATAGCAGTTTTATCGGCAATCGAGCCTCTCGCGAGGGTGGCGCCTTGTCGCTTGATGGCGCGGGTTACGCCGGCAATGTTCCGGTCGCCCGGCTCACGCATGTGACGATGCTGGATAATGACGCCAGGCAGGGCCAGGCGATATGGATTGACCAGGTAAACGGCAGCTACGATATCACGATTCGGCTGCGCAACAGCGTTATCGCCGGCTCGGGGCCGGTTGACGGCGTCCAGTGTTTTGGCCGCTTGAGCCAGAATATCGGCAACCTGATCGAAGACGGCTCATGCGCGCCGATGCTCAGTGGCGACGCGATGTTCGAGGCAGCGGACGAGGACGCCACGACTGTCGCGCCTAGGCCCGGCAGCCCGGCCATCGACGCCGGCAACGACGAAGTCTGCCTCGAAGCCGACCAACTCGGCGCGCCCCGTCCGCTCGGCAATGGCTGCGATCTTGGCGCGCTTGAAATCATGCCCGCCGTCGCGCCTCTTTCCGACTGCCGCGTGACCCCGACGCACAATCTCAACTTCCGCGATGGTCCCTGGGGCGAGATCATCGGCAGCGCCAGTTATGCGACGACTTTCGCCGCCAGGGCGCGGACGCCGAAGTGGTTCCAGGTGGAGGATGAAGCGGAGGGCCGGTCGGGCTGGATCAGCGCGCTTTATGTGCGAAGTGAAGGCGATTGCGGCTAGGCAAGGGTTGCGCGAGAGGGGCAAGGCTTATGCTGTCAACTCGATTGAGACTGTGGACGACTGCCGTTTTATTCGCCGCCCTGGCACTGCTGGCGGCTGATTCAGCGGCCCCCGCATCCGCCTCTGTCTGTACGCTGGCCGACCACATCCGCGCGGCGAATACGAATAGGGCGGTGGGATTCTGCCCGGCGGGGACGAGCCACGACATCATCACCATCACGGACGACATTGTTTTGAGCGAGGGGCTGCCGGCGATCACGGGGACGATCACGATCGAGGGCGGCGGGCATAGCATCAGCGGGGCCGGGGAGTTCCGCATCTTCGACGTGAATGGCGGGAATTTGACGATCAACAATTTGACGCTGACCGAGGGCCGAGCAGACCACGGCGGCGCTGTCCGCTTGCAAGCCGGCCAGCTGGCCATCTACGACAGCAGCTTCGTCGGCAATAAAACCGAAAAAAGCGCGGGCGCGATTTACGCGAGCGGCGGCACGCTCGACATCCGCGAAAGCAGATTCGAGAATAACTGCGCCCTGCTTGCCGATTATCTCCTCGCTGCAGGCATCGATAGGGATCAGACGTCCGTCGACGGCGACGGCTGCGTCAATATCAGCTATACCCGCTCGGAGATTGATGGCGAGCTCCAGACCAATGTCGATGGCGGCGCGATCCGGCTGCTGAACGGCGCCCAAGCTGCCATCGCGCGCTCCACCTTCTTCAACAACCGAGCCACATACGGCGGGGCAATCTCGACATCCAGCAGAAATGACAGGCTGGTCATAAGCAGGAGCAGCTTCGTTGGCAATCGCGCAAGCGACAGCGGAGGCGCTATTGGCGCCGTCTGGACGGGCGGCGGGTCAATCTTAGTCAGCGGCAGCAGCTTCGTAAAGAACTCGGCCAAGAACTCTGGCGGGGCAATATACGCTCGAGAGAATGCGCTGGACATCGCCAACAGCACCTTCAGCGAAAACATTTCCGATTATGAGGGAGGCGCCTTGCACGCCACTGCCGGCGCCGAAGTCACCGTTACCCATGCGACCTTTATCGAGAACCGGGCGCAGTCCAAGGGTGACGCGATAAGCAATCTTGGGGGAAAACTCTCTCTGCGCAACAGCATTATTGCGAGCGCGGGAAGCGCCGACGATTGCGCCGGCGGGTTGGATCAAAGCGTTGGCAACCTGAGCCCCGACAGGACTTGCGGCGAACCGCTCGGCAGCGACGCCTTGCTCGATGAATTAACTGCTTCGCCCGCCTATTACCCGCCGCTGGATCACAGCCCGGCGGTCGACCTAGCGGTTGCGGAGTTCTGCCTGGCAGCCGATCAACTCGGCACGGCGCGCCCCCAAGGCCCCGGCTGCGACATCGGCGCGATAGAATCGACGACTGCGAAACCGGCTGACTTTGAGGCGCCCCCCTTCTGCCACTTGCCCGACCAGATCATCGCGGCGAACACCGATCGAGCGTATAAAGCCTGCCCGGCCGGCAATGGCGCCGATACCATCTATCTCATCAGAGATTTCACGCTCAGCGAAAAACTCCAGCCGATCACCAGCCACGTCGTCGTTGAAGGCAACGGCTATACAATAAGCGGCGACAGCAAGTACCGCATCTTTGATGTCGATGGCGGCAAGCTCACCGTCAAGAACCTGACCATGACGCAAGGCCGCCCTTCGAACGGAGGCGGCGGCGCCATCAGGCTGCAAAATGGCGGGCGGGCGGTCGTCAGCGATTCCCGCTTTATCGACAACCGGGCGAGCGGCGGTGGCGCGGTCTATTTGGATTTTCCGACATCAAACAACCCCTCGCTGACTGTGAACAATAGCAGTTTCGTTGGCAATTATTCAGATGGCGAGGGCGGCGCCATCTTTGCCGGCAGCGGCTCAATCTCAGTCCGCAACAGCAGTTTCGCCGATAATGCCGCGAGGTGGCCCGGCAGCGGCGCAATCGGCGCGACCAACTTTGTCCGTGTTGATGTCGAAAACAGCACGTTCATTCGAAATCGTCCATCTGCTGTAGCCGCAAGAACAGGCGCCACCGCCACTCTCACCCATGTCACTATTCAAAGCCAAGGCATCGACCCGCTGCATATTCGGGCAGACAGCGGTTTCACGTCCGCCGGCAGGCTCAACCTGCGCAACAGCATCATTGACGGCGCGGGCATCGATCCCAGGGACTGCGCCTATCTGACGCAGAACATTGGCAATTTGGTCGAAAACGGCGCCTGTTCATCAATGCTTAACGGCGACCCCATGCTAGAGGACGCGACCGGCTCGCCCGCCTATTTTGATCTGCAAGCGGGCAGCCCGGCCATCAACGCGGCCGACGCGCGATTCTGCCCCGAGACCGACCAAATCGGCCGGTCGCGCGCCGTCGTCGGTCGCTGCGATATCGGCGCGATTCAATCCATCCCGGTTCGGCAAAAGCTAACCGATTGCAGCGTGACCACGACCCATGGCCTGAACCTGCGCGATGAGCCCAATGGCAATATCATCGGCGCTGTTCAAATCCATAAGGCCCTCGCGTCTATTGCCAGGACGCCAGGCTGGTTCCAGGTGAACGATGAAACGGGCGAAAGATCCGGCTGGATCAGCGCCCTCTATGTACGCACGGATGGCGATTGCGGCTAGGCAAGAGCCGCGCGAGAGGGGCAAGGCTTATGCTGTCAACGCGATTGAGACTGTGGACGACTGCCGTTTTATTCGCCGCCCTGGCCCTGCTGGCGGCTGATTCAGCGGCCCCCGCATCCGCCTCGGTCTGTACGCTGGCCGACCACATCCGCGCGGCCAACACCAATACCGCCGTCGGCTTCTGCCCGGCCGGGACGAGCCACGACATCATCACGCTCACCGACGACCTCATCCTGAGCGAGCCGCTGCCAGCGATCACCGGCACGATCACGATTGAAGGCGGCGGCCACACCATCAGCGGCGCCGGCAAGTTCCGCATCTTCGACGTCGATGGCGGGCAGCTGACGATCAACAACTTGACCTTGACTGCGGGCAAGTCGGCGGAGCGGGTCGGCGTTCAGGGACCGGGCGGTGGCGGCGCGATAAAGATGCGTGGAGGCGCCCAGGTCGCGCTCAGCAATGTCGCTTTCCGCGAGAACCGCAGCGCTGGTTATGGCGGCGCGATCCTGGTGTCCGGTTACAGCCGGCTGCGGGTCGAAGACAGCATGTTCCTGGATAACAGCGCCACGGGCGACGGCGGCGCGATCGCCTTTTGGTATGGCCGCGGCGATATCCACAGCAGCGGCTTCCGCGGCAACAGTACGCGCGGGATACAGATCGGCGGGGCGATTTTTGTTGGCATCGGCGTCGAAATTGAGGTGACGAACAGCAGCTTCAGCGGCAATTCCGCAGGCAAGGGCGGCGCGATTGGCTCCGAAGTGTGGACGCCGGGCGGCGCGATTGCGTCGCGGACGACGCTGAGGCACTTGACGCTGGTGGACAATATCGGTCAAGCCATTCATGTTGATGAGGGCGACAAGCATTTCAGCCTCTACAACAGCATCATCGCCGGCAAGTCGCCCGGGCATTGCGCTGGTCCGCTGAACGAGAGCATCGGCAATCTGATCGCCGATGGCAGCTGCAGCCCGGCGGCGCGCGGAGATCCGCTGCTGGCGGAGGCGATTGGCGCGCCAATTCACTTTCCCCTGCTGGATGGCAGCCCGGCGCTGGATGCGGCCGACCCGCGCTTCTGCCCCGACGTCGATCAAATCGGCACGCGGAGGCCGCAGGGGGCTGGCTGCGATATCGGCGCGATCGAATCGACGACGGCGACGCCGGCGGCGACGCCGATTCCGACGATTTGCACCTTGCGCGACCAGATCATCGCCGCCAACACCGACGCGCCTTACAAAGCCTGCCCGGCTGGTGATGGCGCCGATGTCATCCACATGGTGCGCGATTATGCGCTGGATGAAGCGCTGCCGAAGATCACCAGCGATATCACGATTCACGGGAGCGGATTCACAATCAGCGGCGCCAGGAAGTTTCAGATTTTTGACGTTGACGGCGGCAAGCTCCGGCTGTCCAAGGCCAGCTTGATCGAGGGGCGGGCGGCAACTGGCGGCGCGATCCAGGTACGCAATGGCGGGGCGGCGCTGATATCCGATGTCCGCTTCCAGGAAAACCGAGCGACTCGGGGCGGCGCAATCGCCACGTTCGGCGCCGGCGCGCGCCTCAATGTCGAGCGCAGCGCCTTCAGCGACAACGGCGCCGAAAGCGACGGCGGCGCGATCTACCTTGACGGCGGACTCGCGGACATTAGCGAGAGCGCCTTCCTTGAGAATAGCGCCCGGCAGCATGGCGGCGCGATTGAAGCGCATCAGGGCGGCCTTCGGCTAAGCAACAGCACGTTTTATGCCAATCGGGCGGAAACGGGCGGCGGCATATACGTACACGGCGCGGAAGCCACGCTGACGCACCTGACGCTGATAAAGAATCTCGCGCGGCGGGTGCGCGGGGCAGGCGTCCACGGGGCCGGCGGTCCGCTGCATTTGCGCAACAGCATCGTGGCCGGCAGCGGTGGCGGCGATGACTGTTCCGGCAGCTTCGCTGAAAAGCGCGGCAACTTCAGCGGGGACGGCAGCTGCGCGGCGCGGGCCGGCGGCGATCCTTTACTGGGGGAAATGGTTGAAACGCCCAGTCTTCATTTTCCGCTTTTGGATAGGAGCCCGGCCCATGGCGCGGCCGACGGCGCCTACTGCATGGCGACCGATCAAATTGGCAACGCGCGAAGGCATTGCGACATTGGCGCGATCGAGACGGCCCGGTCTGATGCGGCAATGCAGACTCCGCCAGCCGATGAAAGCTCGTCGACTTGTACGCTGGCGGACCAGATCATCGCCGCCAACACCGACGCGCCAGCAGGGGGCTGCCCGGCCGGCGATGGCGCGGACGCGATTGTTTTACGTCAAGACCACACCCTTGGCGCGCCGCTGCCGGCGATCAATGGCGACCTGACGATTGATGGCCAGGGGCATACGATAAGCGGGGACAATCGCTTTCGCATCTTTGACATCGAGGGCGGCACAGTCGTTCTCAAGCGCATGACGCTGATCCGGGGCAGCAAAGCGGCGGGCAATGGCGGGGCGATTGTCACGCGGAATCACGCCGATTTCACGAGTTACAAGCTCACATTTCGGGATAACCGAGCGCTCTGGGGCGGCGCGATCGCCAGCGAGGACTTTAGCGTCCTGCGCGTCTACGACAGCGAGTTCTATGACAACGCGGCAGCGCACCGCGGCGGGGCGGTATACGCAGAAGGCCGATGCGCGCGTTTTGACGGCAATACCTTCCGCCGCAACACGGCGCCGCTGACGCGTTACATCGACGGCGCGCAATCGCACCTGGACGGCCGATTGATGCCCTGCGGCGGACGTGAGTTCAATTATTTCTCCGACACATAAGCGAGGGGGCGACATGCCGGCGCATCTGAAGATCAGAGATGGAAAGCCGCTTTTGAGCGCAATTGGAGCGCGCCTGGCGAGGCTCGCCGTCTTGTTCCTTGGCGCAGCCGCAGTCGTCTGCCCGGCGCCGACGCTGGCCTCGGTCTGTACGCTGGCCGACCACATCCGCGCGGCGAATACGAATCGAGCGGTGGGCCATTGCCCGGCCGGGACGAGCCACGACATCATCACCATCACGGACGACATTGTTTTGAGCGAGGGGCTGCCGGCGATCACGGGGACGATCACGATTGAGGGAGGCGGGCATACGATCAGCGGGGCTGGCAAGGTTCGCCACTTCGTCGTAGATGGCGGGAATTTGACGGTGAACAACCTGCGGCTGGCGGATGGATTCAGCGAAGACGGCGGCGGCGCGATTCACGTTCGCAATCGCGGCTGGCTGGCGGTTTATGGCTCGACATTCACGGGCAATGTCGCCGGTTTGTTTGGCGGCGCGATTGACGTCCAAGGCGCGACCCGCTTTGAAAACAAATACGGCGCGGTCACCGGCGTAAACTATTCGCAAGGCCGCGGACTGACTGTCAGAGAGTCGAGCTTCATTGGCAATCAAAGCGGAGACGAGGGGGGCGCGCTGTCGCTCTATGGCAGAACCAACATCAGCAATAGCAGTTTCGTCGACAACTTTTCCGCTGCCAGCGGCGGCGCGATTTATGCGCTCGGCGAGCAAATCAACATCTCAAACAGCACCTTCAGCCGGAATCGCTCAAAGTATAGCGGCGGCGCCATAGCCCTGCGGCACGCGCCCGGAGGCGGCGCTGCGCTGACACACCTGACCATGCTAGACAACGCGCTGGAGGGCAACGGCAAAGGGCAAGCGCTGAGCATCAGCGAATTCAGCGACAACGTGACGCTGGCAAACAGCGTCATTTTCGGCGGGGGCATACGAGGCAAGGTATGCGAGGGCCGGCTGAACGTCAATATCGCCAACATTATCGAGAGAGAGGCGTGTTCGCCGCCTTTGAAAGCCGACCCGCGCCTGGGCGTATTGACTGGCTCGCCCGCTTATTATGCGCCGCTGGATGGCAGCCCGGCATTGGACGCGGCTGACCCGCGCTTTTGCCCCGACTTTGATCAGATCGGCAGGCCGAGGCCGCAGGGCGCGGGATGCGACATCGGCGCGATTGAATCGACGACGGCAAGCCCGGCGCCGCCCGTCATACCCGCGGTCTGCCCCTTGCCCGACCAGATCATCGCCGCCAACAGCGACGCGCCGGTGGGGAATTGCCCGGCGGGGAATGGCGCGGACACGATTTACTTGATCCGCGACATCACGCTTGATGCGGCGCTGCCGCCAATCACGAGCGAGATCCTGATCGAGGGCAATGGACACGCGATAAACGGCGCGGAGAGGTTTCGCATTTTTGATGTCGATGGCGGTAAGCTGCGGCTGCGGGACCTTGAGCTGCGCGAGGGCAGCGCGACTCAAGGCGGGGCGCTGCGGCTGCTTAATGGCGCGCGCGTCCATGCGTCGACGGTCGCATTCGTTGAGAATTCGGCGATTTCCGGCGGCGCGATCGCCACGGAGAGCCTCGACGTCCAGCTGGACATCGACGACAGCCGCTTCGCGGGCAACAGGGCGAGCGGCCCTGGCGGCGCGATTCTTGTGGATGGCGGAAGCGTGACGATTTCCCGAAGCGCCTTTCTTGGCAACAAAACCGGCGAACTGCAATTTGGCGGGGCGCTATTGGCGCGGCGCGGCAGCGTGGACATATCAAACAGCACATTCAGCGGCAACCGAGCGGCCAAGGGCGGCGCCATCTACAGCAATGGCGCGGCGGTCACGCTGACGCATTTGACGCTGATGAACAATCGGGCGGGTCAGATCCTGGGCGCCGGGATTTATCATCAGGCGGGCGCGCTGCGGCTGCGGAACAGCATCGTGGCTGGCAGCGGGCGCGGCGATGACTGTTACGGGCCTATGGATGAGAAGCGCGGCAACTTCAGCCAGGACGGCAGCTGCGCGAGCGAAGCGGGCGGCGAGCCTCTGCTTGGCGATTTGGTCGAGGCGCCGGCGCATTATCCGCTGCTGGACGCGAGCCCGGCGCATGGCCGGGGCGATTCGCGCTATTGCCTGGAGGCCGACCAACTGGGCAACCCGCGCCCGCACTGCGATATCGGCGCGATAGAATCGGCGCGCGACGCCAGTATTGCCGCGGCCCCGCCAATCGCCGCTCTGCCAGAGAACTGCGCGCTGGCGGACCAGATCATCGCCGCCAACACCGACGCGCCTGCGGGAAGCTGCCCGGCCGGCGACGGCGCCGACACGATCGTTTTGCGCCAAAGCGTCACCCTCAGCGAGCCGCTGCCGGCCATCACGAGCGATCTGATCATCAATGGCGGCGGGCATACGATAAGCGGGAGCGAGCGCGTCCGCATCTTCGAGATCATCGACGGCGCGGTCACGATCAAGCATGTGGCGCTGGAGGCTGGCCGGGCGCCGGCCGGCGAAAATGGCGGCGCGATCCTCCAGCGCGGGGGCGAGCTGACGATCGCGAAGGCGACCTTCCGCGGCAATCGGGCTTGGCGGGGCGGCGCGGTCGCGCAATTTGGGAATCAACTGAAGGTTTATGACAATCGATTCCTGGACAATGCGGCTGAGGACATCGGGGGCGGCATCTTTTTTGGCGCGGGCTGCCATTCGGTCGGCGACAACGAATTCAAGGGCAATCGCTCCAGCACCACAGCGCCCGCCCATTCCGTCGAGGCGCCTTTCGGCGCGGCGATGGAGTTTGCCGGCGTCAGCGGCTGCGGGTCCGTGCATGGCGTGAACGATATTTCTTAAAAGGAGCGCAACATGATTGGGATTGGCTTGGGGCGCGGGCTGGGCGTCGTCTCGCTGGCGGTCCTCATGCTGATGTCGGGCGCAAAATCGGCGCGGGCGTCGGTCTGCACGCTGGCCGACCACATCCGCGCGGCGAATACGAATACGGCGGTGGGATTCTGCCCGGCCGGGACGAGCCACGACATCATCACCATCACGGACGACATCGTTTTGAGCGAGGCGCTGCCGGCGATCACGGGCACGATCACGATAGAGGGCGGCGGGCACAGGATCAGCGGCGACGCAAAGTATCCAATCTTCGTAGTCATAGGCGGGAATCTGACGATCAACAATTTGACGCTGAGCGAAGGCTACTTTGAGGGCTCGCGGGACAGTTCGTGGGTCGGGGCTGGCGGCTTGCAAGTCCGCGAGGGCGGGCGGGCCGCCGTCAATCATTCCGTCTTCATAAACAATCGCAGCGGACGAGGGCACGGCGGCGCGATCGCGGTGGATCGCGGCGCTCTCACCGTCAAGGGCAGCGCCTTCATCAAGAACCGCTCGAAGGGGCAAGGCGGCGCGATCTATGTTTGGGACAGCGAAGCCAGGATCAGCAACAGCAGTTTCGTCGAGAACGAGACGAGGGGCGTCTTGGCGCGGGGCGGCGGAGTCTACACCGGTTTCCGCTCGACGCTTGAAATCTCGAACAGCACTTTCATCCGAAATTTCGCCACTGCGGGCGGCGGCGTGGGCACAGATTATTCGTCTCTGGGTCCGGCGCGGACAACGCTCACGCATGTGACGATGATCTTGAATCGCGCCCCAAGCGGGCAGAACATATACATTGACGAGAAGGACAGCGCCTTCAACCTTCGCAACAGCTTCCTGGGCGTCGCGACCAGCACAAACCTGGACGGGCGGTTGAATCAAAGCGTCGGCAATCTCCTGGTGGAGGATATGCGTTGGGACGGGTCGCCGTCGACGCGTTTTGCGGAGATAGCCGGCGCGCCCGCCTATTTTCCGCTGCAGGACGGCAGCCCGGCGATCGACGCGGCTGATCCGCGCTTCTGCCCGGACGTTGATCAAATCGGAACGCCGCGGCCACAGGGCGCTGGCTGCGACATTGGCGCGATTGAAACGATGACTGCGACGCCGGCGCCGACGGCGGAAGCGACGCATTGCGCCCTGCCCGACCAGATCATCGCCGCGAACACTGACCGCGCGCATCAAGCCTGCGCGGCTGGCAATGGCGCCGATACAATTTACATGATCCGCGACTATGCGCTGCGCGAGCCGCTGCCGGGCATCACCAGCGACATCACGATTGAGGGCAATGGCTTTACGATTAGCGCGGAAGGGCGCTTCCATATCCTGGACGTCGATGGCGGGGCGCTCACGGTGCGGGATCTCACGCTGACGAAGGGCAATGCCAACCGCGGCGGCGCGATCCGGCTGCGGAACGGCGCGTCGGTCCATGCGGCGAATATCCGCTTCGTGGGCAACGAGGCGATCGCCGGGGGCGCTATCTCGACCGCCAGCGAGAACGACCGGCTCATCATCACGAATAGCAGCTTTGTCGATAACCGCGCCCGCTCGTTTGGCGGCGCGATTTTGGTCGATGGCGGCCGCGTCGAGGTCAGTGGCAGCGCTTTTCTGAACAACCAGGCGCGCGAGAAAGGCGGCGCTCTGGCGGCGACGCGGGGACGGGCGGACCTCGCCAACGGCACGTTTCATGGCAATCGGGCCTGGCGGGGCGGCGCCATTCACGTGGGCGGGGCGACGGTCGCGCTGAGGCATGTGACGCTGATGCGCAACGCAGCCGAGCGACTCGTCGGCGCGGGCATATACGCGGAATGGGGCGAGGCATTCCTGCGCAACAGCATCGTCGCCGGCAGCGGCATCGGCATCGGCTGTTACGGCCGCCTGGCGGAGAGCCGCGGCAGCCTCAGCGAGGACGGGACTTGCGCCGCGCTCTCGGGCGATCCGGGTCTGGGAGGTTTGGCTGGCGCGCCCGCTCACCACCCGCTGCTGGACGCCAGCCCGGCGCACGGCTCCGGCGACCCAAGCTTTTGCCTGGCCGTGGACCAGCTTGGCAACCCCCGCCCCCATTGCGATATCGGCGCGGTAGAATCGGCGCGCGCTCCCGATTTCAGCGCACTGCAAAGGACCCGGCTGCCGGACGACTGTACGCTGGCCGAGCAGATTATCGCCGCCAACACCGACGCGCCCGCGGGGAGCTGCCCGGCCGGCGCTGGCGCCGACCTCATCAACCTCGAGCGGAATATCAAGCTGCGGGAAGCGCTGCCGGCGATAAAGGGCGATCTCATCATCGACGGCAGGGGACATACGATCAGCGGCGATAACCGGCTGCCAATATTTGTCATTGAGGCTGGCGATGTCGTCATCAAGAACATGGATCTGATCAAGGGCAGCAATGGCAGTGGGTACGGCGGGGCAATCGCGCTGCGGAATGACGCCGCGCTCCGCGTCGCCAATGTTCGCTTCCGTCATAACCGGGCGCGTTATGGCGGGGCGATCGCCGCGACGGGCGTCAGTACGCTCAAGGCGTTTGACAACATTTTCATCGGCAACGCGGCTGAACGCGGGGGCGGCGCCATCTGGATCGCTGGCCGCTGCGGCATCATAGACAACAACCAGTTCCGCGGCAGCAGCTCGGGCGCGCCAGCAGCGAACGAGGAAGCGGGCGGCGTGAAAACGCGGGTCCACGTGGACGGCGCGACCCGCCCCTGCCTCGACGAAGCGGTGAATTACTATAGCGACGACTGAGGCGGACGCGGCTTGGCGGCTTGCTCGAGCTTCAAATGACGCGGGGGACGCTCAGCCATCCAGCCCGATCGACACGAACTTCTGATTCAAGTATTCGGTCAAGCCTTCTTGCCCGGCTTCGCGCCCGAATCCGCTGGTTTTGACGCCGCCGAAGGGCGCTTCCGCGGTCTCTGGCACCAGGTCGTTGAGGCCGATGATGCCGAAGTCCAGCCCCTCGTAAACGCGGGTCGCCGTCGCGAGATCCTTGGTCATAGCGTAACCCGCCAAGCCATAAGGCGTGTCGTTGGCCAGCCGCAGCCCCTCGTCGAGGCTGGTAAAGGCGCTTACGGCCATCACGGGACCGAAGACCTCGTCGCAGCCGATCTGCATGTCGGTGGTGACGTCGGTCAGGACGGTCGGCTGGTAAAAGTAGCCCTTCGAAATGGGAGGTCTTCCGCCGCCGGCCACGAGCGTTGCCCGTTTCTCCAGCGCGTCTTCGACGAAAAGCTCGACCTTGTCGCGCCCGGCGCGGCTGACCATGGGACCGTTGGTGACCTGGGCGTTCATGCCATCGCCGACGACCAGTTTCTCGCATTCGCTTTTGGCGGCTTCCAGGAAGTCTTCGAGAGCGGGCTGCTCGACGTAGAAGCGTGTGGGCGCGATGCAGACTTGTCCGTTGTTGCGGAATTTGGCGATGACGCCCTGCTCCGCCGCCCAGTTCATGTCGCAATCGGCGAAGACGAGCACGGGCGCGCTGCCGCCGAGTTCCAGGCTGAGCTTTTTGATGCCGTCGGCGGCGCCCCGCATGAGGATTTTGCCGACGCGCTGCGAGCCGGTGAAGCTGAGTTTGCGCACGCGGGGGTCGCGCAGGATGGTTTCGCCCATGATCTGCGGCTCGCCATTGATCAGGTTGACGACGCCTTTGGGCAAGCCAGCTTCGACCATCACATTCACCAGCGCCATCGCGCTAAGCGGCGTCAATTCGCTGGGGCGGCCCACGACTGTACAGCCGGCCGCGAGGGCGCCGGCCCACTTCCGCGCCAGCAGAAAAGCGGGGAAGTTCCAGGCGGTGATGGTGGCGACGACGCCGACGGGCTGTGGAATGACGAGCAGGCGTTTGCCCGGTTTGCGCGCGGGGATGGTGCGGCCATAGGCGCGTTTGCCCTCTTCGGCGAACCAATCGAAGAGATCGGCGCAGGCGCCCCATTCGCCAGCCGCCTCGCCCAGGGGCTTGCCGCATTCGGCGGTCATGATTGGCGCGAGCTCGTCGGCATTGGCGCGCAGGGCGTCGGCGATATCGCGCAGGATGGCGCAGCGCTCGTAGGCGGTCATGGCTTGCCAGCCGGGGAGGGCTTCGTGGGCGGCGTTGATGGCGCGGGTCGTCTCGGCGGCGCCGCCGAAGGGCACGTCGGCGATACGCGCTTCGGTGGCTGGATTGACGACTTGCCAGGTCGCGCCGTCGTCCGCGTCCGCCCAGTCGCCGTTGATCAGCATCTTGTTAATCATGGTCGCGCCTCCGTTATCCGCGAGAGAATGGGATGCGATTCTAGCGCAAAGGGCGGATGGCGGGCGACAAAATGGGGACCACCCTGTCAACTCTGCGAGCGGCACACCCCGTCCCCCCGCCAGATCCCAAACCTTGTAGGGCCGACATACCCCGTCCCCTCGCCAGATCCCAAACCTTGTAGGGCCGACCTATCAGGTCGCCCGCCATCCACAAAACACCCTGCGACCTGCAGACTCGCAACTCCCCTTCCCGCCTGGTGGGGGCAAGGGGCCGGGGGATGGGGGGCAAGCTGCACATAATGTAAACATGCCGACGCACCCCGTCCCCCGCCAACCGCAATGCGACCGCCCAGCAGATTCGCAACTCCCCTTCCCTCCTTGTGGGGGTAAGCCGCCCGCTATGTAAACAGGGCCGACATACCTCGTCCCCCGCCCACCGCTTGATCTGCTTGTGCTTTTGCCGAAAATGCGTTAATTTGTAAATGAAGCGAGGAGGCGCCTATGATTCGTATTCGCCAGCATTGCCTTCGCCAAATTATCGACAGATACGGAGAATTGAAAATGTTGAGCAGACGATTGATCCTGGCAGTTATTCTCGTTCTAGTGGCGAGCCTCTCGGTCGCGCCGGCGCTGGCTGACGACCTGACGGGCGACTTCACCGTGTCGCATTACTTCGGCGGCTTCGGCGGCGAGTTCATTGATGGCATCGTGGATGACTTCATCGCCGAGAACCCGGGGCTCATGCACGCGGCCAGCCCGGTCGATCACGAGCAGTTCAAGACGTCGATCCTGGTGCAGTTGGCGGGCAACAATCCGCCCGATACCTTCAGTTATTGGGCCGGCGCCTTGATCCAAGCCATCGTCGACAAAGACCGCTTGCAGTCCATTGACGATGTTTGGGAAGCGAATGACCTGGGCTCGCAGTTCCCGCAGGCCGTTATCGACAACGCCCTCACCTACAACGGCTCCGTTTACGCCGTGCCGCTGACGCTGCACTGGGTCGGCATGTTTTACAATGTGGCGCTCTTCGAAGAGCATGGTGTCATGGTCCCGACGACATGGGACGAGCTGGTGGACGCGGCCGAGACCTTCAAGATGGCGGGCATACCGGCTTTCGCCCTGGGTTCGATCAATCGCTGGCCCGGGCAATTCTGGTTCGATATGCTCTTGCTGCGCACGGCTGGCAACGACTATCGCAACGAATTGATGAGCGGCAATGCCTCCTACACCGATGACGAAGTCATGCGCGCCTATGGCTTGTGGAAAGAACTGGTGGACGCCGGTTATTTCTACCCCGACGCCAACGCCTACGACTGGGACGAAGCGGCCAACCAGGTCAGCAATGGCGAAGCGGCGATGACCCTAATGGGCACCTGGATCGGCGGTCTTTACACCGGCAATGGCTTGACGCCGGGCGAAGACTTCGATTACTTCTCATTCCCCACCATTGACGAAGATGTGCCGCGCGCCTCTCTCGGTCCGATCGATACCTTCGTGGTCTCGGCCGGCGCCGCCAATGCCGATGCGGCCAAAGCCTTCCTGGTTCACCTGGCGGATCCAGAGATCCAGTTGAAGTTCGCGCTGGGGGCTGGCAACCTCGCGCCCAGCCTGCTCGCCGATACCGGCAGCTATAACGACGTGGTCGCGCGCATCGCCGGGGAGATTGCCGCCGACCCGGCGTTCGCCTTCAACTACGACCTGGCGACCAAGCCGGAAGTCGCGCAGATCGGCTTGGATTCCTTCCAGGAATTTATGGCGAATCCGGGCGACTATGAAGCGATGCTTGGGCGGGTCCAAGAAGCGGCCGCGGCCGAATTTGGCATGGAGTAGGGCAGAACGCGCCCCCACCCCAAACCCCTCCCCGACCGCCAGTGTCTACGCGGCGCACGAGGAGGGAGGGGCTTCGCGCGCAGTTGTAGGGGCGAGACTCGTCTCGCCCTCCCGCAGACGCAAAATTCCTTGCGTCCCGCGGCGTGTACACGGGCAAGCAGCCGGCTCGCCGCTGTTTTATCCGCCAACGTTTTCAACGGGCGTTTCAGCGTAACGCCCCTACAGCTATCGTTCTGTTTGGGACGCCGCCGTTGGGCGAATCGTTTTGTGTGGGCGGCGGCATCGTCGACCGGGTGTCTACAGTTGCGCGGCTGGCGGGGCCGATGGTTTGCAGTCATTGCGGGCGACACAAGCGTCGCCCCTGTTTACATTGCGGGCAGATTTCACCCCATCCCCCGGCCCCTTGCCCCAGCAAGCTAGGGAAGGGGAGCGAAACGCAGCGGTCCGCAATGGGTTTTGCGTGGGCGGTCGCAGGGCGGCGCGTGTGTCTACAGTTGGCTGTGTACAGGCTATCGATACCGGGGAAAGGAGGGGCGGATAGCTCTCATGGCACGCCGCCACCCATGGGTCATCCCCGCGAGCTTCCTCGCCTTGCCGCTCCTGGTGTATGGCGTCTTTGTCATCCTGCCGACGCTGAATTCGCTGCTTTACTCCTTCACCGACTGGGGCGGCTACAGCGACGACTATAACTTCGTCGGCTTGGCGAACTTCGAGAAAGTCTTCACCGACCGCCTCTTCAACAGCGCGGTGCAAAAGACGGCGATTTGGCTGGCGCTGGCGATGACCGTTCCCACGGGCTTGGGCTTGCTGCTGGCGCTGGGCTTGCAGGGCAAGAGCCGCATAAACACCGTCTACAAGTCGCTCTTTTACTTGCCGTTGGCGCTGTCGCCGGTCATCATCGGCATCATCTGGGTCTGGCTCTACAGCCCGAAGCTGGGCATCTTCAACCTGTTCTTGCGCGCGATCGGGCTGGATCAACTCGCGACCGCCTGGCTCGCCAACCCCAACACCGCCATGCTGTCGATATTCGCCGCTTGGACCTGGCAGCAAACCGGCTTGAACATGGTCATCTTCCTGGCCGGCTTGACATCGGTGCCGGCGCCGCTGGTGGAGGCGGCCAAGGTCGATGGCGCCAATGCCTGGCAGACCTTGCGCCAAGTCATCATCCCGATGCTGCGACCGGCGACCGTAGTCGTGCTGGCGCTGACGGCGATAAGCGCGCTGAAGAGCTTCGAGATCATCTGGGTGATGACCAAGGGCGGCCCCTTCAACAGCTCCAGCACCCTGGCCGTCTTCATGTACAAGGAATCGTTCAGCAAGTACAAAATGGGCTACGGCAGTTCGGCGGCGGTCATTCTGTTTCTGATGACGCTGGTGATCATCGCGCTGTATTTTCGGCAGATCGCCAAAGCCGAGGAATTGTATGACTAGCGCGGGTTCGCCCCCTGTTTCATTTGCGCGTTCTGCCAACGGGCGTTACAGCGTGACGTCCCTACAGCTTTGCGCCTTGATGACTGTCTGTAGAGGCGATTCTGTGAATCGCCCAAAATCTTCTATCGTTGCGTCAGACACGCAAATTCTTTTGCCTGCGTGGTGGCATAGTCGCGCGGTGGCGGGCGACCCAATGGCTCGCCCCTACAAGCAACTATGTTGGACAGGCGGTCTCTTTCAAAGATGAACTCGCGACAGTTGCTAGGGAACGGCCTGCGGTATTTTGCGCTGACGACTGTGCTGATTCTATTCATGGTTCCGGTCTACGGCGCGATCGTGACGGCCTTCAAATCGCAGGCGGAGGTCTCGGCAGGCGGATATTGGACCGTGCCGACCAGCCTGGCGGCGGAAAACTTCGAGCGGGTGATGCACCCCGAGAGCGGCAATCTGGGCTTGTATCTGGGCAACTCGCTGCTGCTGACGATTCCAGCCTCGCTCTTCTCGATTTCGCTTGGCACGCTGGCGGGTTACGGGCTGGGCAAATACCGCTTCCGTTTCGATGGCGCGCTCTTCATTTTGATCGTGGCGGGCATGTTCCTGCCGCCGCAGATCGCCTTGATACCCGTCTTTCGCCTGATGAACGACATCGGGCTCTACGACACGCTCTGGGCGGTCATCATCATCCACACCGCCTTTGGCATCCCGATATGCACGCTGGTCATGCGCAACTTTTTCCAGGTCGTGCCGAATGCCCTGCGCGAGGCGGCGCTGATTGACGGCGCCAACGAATATGGCATCTTCTTCCGCATCATGCTGCCGCTGACGCTGCCGGCGCTGGCGGTGCTGGCGACGCTGCAATTCACCTGGATCTGGAACGACTTCCTCTGGCCCTTCATCCTGACGCAGCGCGCCGAGAGCCGCACGGTGATGGTCGGGATTTTGAATTTGACCGGGCAGTATACGGTCGATTGGGGCGGGCAGGCGGCCGCGAGTTTGATTGGGTCGCTGCCGACGCTGTTTATTTTTGTGTTCTTCCAGCGCTATTTTATACGGGGTTTGACGCTGGGGGCGGTGAAGGGGTGATTCCACACAGAGGCGCAGAAGTAAAACCAAGAAAGTATTTCAAAACTTACCACCGAGTACACCGAGTTTAAGAGAGTACACCGAGAGAAAAGCAAGGGCTGAGCTCTGTGTACTCTGTGCCGGCGGGCAGAGTCTACGCGCCCTCTGTGGCGGATACATGTTTGACGACTTACTCGGACTTGCTGAGGTCGCAGAGAAATAGCGACTGCCTCGCTTGACGTGATATACTGCGCGACGCCGCAATCGCATCCGTGTTTGACATATAAATCACGCCAATATGAAAGGTTACGAAAATGACCCAAACCTCCCGCTTCAGCCCCTCCACCCTGCCATTCGCCCAGCCGGGCCGCTTCTACCGCGGCAACCTGCACGGGCATTCCACCAACTCGGACGGCCGCTGGACGCCAGCCGAGCACATCCGTCAATATCGCCAGAACGGCTACGATTTCGTCGCGCTGACCGACCACTGCAACGACCACCATGGCTATTCGATCAGCGACACGAGCGAATTCCGCACAGACGATTTTACGACGCTCTTCGGCGCGGAGCTGCACCCGGGGCAGATCGAGTCGGGCTCGGCCTGGCATCTGCTGGCGGTGGGTTTGCCGCTGGATTTCGAGACGCGTCGCGAGGGCGACACGGGCGCGAGCGTCGCCCGGCGGGTCTTGGAGGCGGGCGGCTTTGTGGCGGCGACGCATCCCAACTGGTACGCCCAGACTGTGGCCGACATCGAGACCCTGGACGAGATCGACGCCGTCGAATGCTACAACGGCGGCTGCGACGCGGAGAGCGACCGCGGCTACAGCTGGCACTTTATTGATATGCTGCTGCATCGCGGGCATCGCGTTGGCGCGATCGCCACTGATGATGTGCATGCGGCCGAGGGAACGAGCGATTTCATGCGCGGCTGGGTGCAGGTCAAGGCGGAGGCGCTGGAGCCTGAGGCGCTGCTGAAGGCCTTAAAAGCCGGGCACTATTACGCGAGCACGGGCGCGCAGCTGCACAATGTTGAGTTTCACGGGCGCGACCGGCTGGCGGTCGAGTGCTCGCCGGCGCGGCAGATTTTGCTGACTGGCGATAGCGGGGGCGCGCGGCGGGTCAACGGCAGGGGGCTGCGGGGCGCGGAGTTTGATTTAAGCGAGGTGGAGTCGCGCTGGCTGCGGGTGACGGTGCGGGACGAGTCTGGCGGTCGCGCCTGGACGAATCCGATTTGGCTGGGGTGAAGCTCTTTGCCCATTGCGCTGGGCGGCTCGTCCTGATTTCAGCGCTTTGCCGACGACATTTCCACGCCGATTGCGCTGCTCGAACGACGGCGATAGGCTATGACGATGAAGAAAAAAGCAAAGCCAACGAGACGCCGTCGACGATTGGCGGTCGTCATATTCGCGCTTACGGTCTTGGCGGCATATACCCTGCCTCAATCGGGTTTGCTTGATTTTGTCGCGGAGCTTTGGCGGCCATGCACGTTGCCTGAGCAGATCCAGGCGGCTAACCTTGATGAAGCGGTCGGCAATTGCCCCGCCGGCTCTGGCGCGGATATGATCGAATTGCGTGAAGATATTTCGCTATGGGCGCGTTTGCCCAGCATCCGCTCTGAAATCACGATTAAAGGCAACGGTCATACGATAAGCGGCGGCGGGAACGTCGGAATGTTCTCCGTGCTGTCAGGCGGCAAGCTCAAGGTCATGCGCGCGCAACTGACAGCTGGCGCCGGTGAACAGCATGCGGGCGCCATCGAAATCCGAGGCGGCAACGTTCACCTGGAAGACGTCGCGATGAGCGACATTGCCGCGGACAAGGGCGCAGCGGTCACGCTTCAAGGCGGACGTCTGTATATTCGCGACAGCCGTCTGCGCGGCCGTGCTGACATCCGCAGCAACGCGATCATCAACGATGACGGTTACGTTTCGATCGTCAATTCCGTTATCGAGGACTTTTATTTCGACTATCGAAGCGGCGCTATAATTAACCGAGGCTATCTGACCGTCTCTCAAAGCGCCCTGCGCGGCAATTCGGGCTTGAGTGGCGGCGCCATCAACAACGCCGGCAAGCTGGAAATCAATGATACGACATTCAGCCAAAACTCGGCGCGCAGCAGTGGCGGCGCCATCAACAGCTACAGTGCTGAATTGCGCATAGCCAACAGTGAATTCAGCGCGAATCGAGCAAATGTTGGCGGCGCCATATTCAGCCGGGGATCCCCGACCCGCATTGAAAACAGCCGCTTCGCATCCAATTCCGCCGACGAAGGGGGCGCGATCTACGGCATGGAAGGCTGGTTTACCATCACCGAGAGCGCCGTACACTCGAACACCGCTGGCGAGACGGGCGGGGGCATACATATTTGGGGCGGCGCCCTGCGCATTGAAAACAGCGATATCCAGGGCAACCACGCCCCAATGGGCGGGGGCATCTACAGTGTGGAGGCCAAGCTGGATGTCGGCAGCAGCCTAATCCGACAGAATCGGGCGGAGATTGGCGCGGGCGTCCACAGCAGTGAGGGCGTCCTCATTATGCGGGACAGCGTTTTTCGATCCAATTGCGCCCTACGTCATGATGCCGCCCTGCACATCAACTCCGCTGAGGTAGAAGAGACAGATATTAACCGTGACAGCAACAAGACTGGATTGTGCCCGTCCGATTAGAATAGGGCGTCTTCAGTTGCCCGCGCTTACATTCTCGCGCTCAAGCGTCATCTGGATGGTAAACGCGCTCTGTTGACGGAAGCAGAGCTTCACCCCGCCCGCCACTGCCGCGCCAGCAGGCTGATGACCAGCCGGACCAACCCCAGCGGTCTCTGGCGCAAGCTAACCCGATCCTCAAGCCTTAGGCTGCACAAGCCGTTCCAACCGCACAAGTCGGCCAGACTCGCGGCGCCGGCGTGGCTGGCAGCTTCACCGGCGGCCATGCCGAACAGTCCCAGCCGGCCCGGCAAAACGGAGTTTGCGTCGGCGAGACATCGCCTGAGTTGGGTATTGCCGTCCGCGGCGCGTTATTCTGGCTGCCGTTGGCTCCCATTTGGCTGCTCGCGCTGTTCACTCCCGCATTGCCGCTGCCTGCGGATTGCGCGCCAGAAAAGGCGTTAACGACATCAGAATAGAGCGCGTTGCAGGTCGACGAGGGCTGATTGGCGAAGCACCAGCCAGCTTCCCAGTGCCGCTGAGTCTGACACTGGCCCGCCCATTCCGTGAAGCAGAGATTCGCATCCGATTCGCTCGCGAATACAAGGGCGGCCAAGGCGAAGACAATCAGAAGTAGACAGCATATGAACCGTTTCTTTCCGATCATAGGAGTAACCCCTAAATCTAACTGCGCGTTCACCGGAATATAACGCAGCCCATGTCGCAATGCAAGGCGGACACGCCGAGCGGCTGCCGCGCGCCTGGTCGGTTGGAAGGCGGACGCTTAAGCTTCGCGCAGCTGCCGCGCCAGCAGACCGCTCACGCCCCGGATCAGCGCGTAGGGCAGCGCCAGCGGCAGCGCCAGCTCCACCGCGACGGTCAGCAGCAGCGCCAGCGCCAGCCGCATATTCGCCGCCTGCGCCGCCAGTTCGTCCGCCTCGCGCGCGATATCCAGGGCCGCCGTGAGGTATTGCAGATTCAATTGCTGCAGCATGTTGATCAGCACAAAGTAGAATGCCACCCAGGCGACGGACGAGGTGACGGCGATGGCGCGGAAGGGCACGAAGGCGCCGATGCCGACGCCGACCATGCCGAACATCAGCGGCTCCAGCACGAGGCGCAGCAGAGCGGTGATTGACATGATGATGATCAGCAGATAGGTGATCGGACCCGATTCGCGCAGGGGGAAGAGGCCCGCGTAGTGCATGATGATCAGCGGCGGACCGAAGATGGCGGCGCCTTGCACGATGAGGATGAGGTCGTCCATTTTGCGCCATATCGCCGAAGCGACTTTGCCCAGGAAAATCTGCTCGAGCGACATCGGCGTCGACATCAGCAGCTGCATGGTGTTGTTGCGGATTTCGTCCGCCATGACCGCGGCTGAGTTGGCGGCGATGGAGAAAAGGGCGCGCAGGTAGAAGACGATGCCGACCGGGATGACCAGCACCGAGACGACGATGACGGTCGTGGCCAGGTCGGTGACGAAAGGGAAGACGATGCCCGTGAGCAGCGCCAGCACCCAAAAGGCGCAGGTATAGAAGATCGGTTCGAATTCGGGTGGCAGGGTGCGCCAGTACAAGCCGAGATGACGGCGCACGATCGGGTTGGTGGCGCGCGCCCAGTATGGCAGCGACTCCATTGGCGAGCGGTCGTCGACTTCGATCAGGTTTTGGGGCTTGGCGTCGGCGGCCATCAATATCCCGTTGCCGGATTTGGCGGTCAGTCTCGGGCGAAATCGATGCCGCGATAGACCTCGGCCAGCGGCAGCTCGCAGCCGATCATCTCGAGCGGAATGACATCGTTGATTGAAAAGTATGCCTGATGCATCCAGCTGTCGATTATGCGCGTATAAGCGTCAATCCGGACGCTGTACCGGTCAACGATGAGGCAGGCGCGCAGGCCCGGCAGCGACTGATAAAGCCTGAGTTTTGTGCTGCGGTCGTAGTTGGAGGTGGACGGCGAGAGCACTTCGGCGGTCAGGATTGGATTGAGCAGCGTGGTATCGTCGTCTTCCAGCAGTGGCTGGCCGCGGACCACGCTCAAGTCGGGGTAGACATAGCGACTCGCGCCCACTCTGACGCTCAAATCACTGTTGCACACGGTATAGTTGCTTTCCAGCAACAGTAATTCCAGCGCAAACGTCATCCTGACCTTGATTCTCGAATGATTGAATGTTCCGCCGGTCATATCGTAAATGACTCCATCAATGAATTCGTGCTTGAACTCGCTTTCGGCTTCGAAGGCGAGATACTCGTCGACGGTGAAGAGATGCGGCATGGGATAACCGGGGACGTAATCGGGATGGACTGGCGCGTCGGGGTCAATATCGCCCCAGTCGTAGATGACGCCGTCGATGAATTCGTGCTTGAACTCGCTTCTTTCTTCGAAGGCGAGATATTCTTCGACAGTGAACTGATGCGGGCGGGGCAAGCTGTCCACGCGTTGAATCGCCATTTTGGTCGTCCCTCGGCGTCGCCGGTTTTGCGTCATTATACCACGCGGGTTGGCGGCGGCGGGCGGGGCGGGCTTGCCAAGGCAAGCCCCTACACAGAAATGGGGGCGCGGGCGGGCCTGCCAAGGCAAGCCCCTACACAGAAATGGGGGCGCGGGCGGGCCTGCCAAGGCAAGCCCCTACACAGAAATGGGGGCGCGGGGGCGGGAGGGCGCCAAATATGTTAAAACTGGCTTTCGTCTTGCCCTTAGGAGCGCTTCATGCGGGTCGCGATCGTCACGGAGACCTTTTTGCCAAAGGTCGATGGCATCGTCAAGGTGGCTTGTCTGCTGCTGGATCATCTGTCCAAGCGCGGCATTGAGACCTTGGTGATCGCGCCGCGGTATGGCGAAAGTCTGCGCTATAATGGCGCGCCCGTGCGCAGCTTGCCGAGCCTGTCCTTTCCCTTATATCCGGAGGCGCGTCTCGGCGTCGCCACTTTGTCGCTTTATCGCGATTTGGCGGCTTTTCAGCCGGATGTTGCGCACCTTTTTCATCCGGTGATGACGGGCATCCCGACGATGATGATGCTGAAATGGATGGGCGCGCCGACGGTCACCTCCTTCCATTTGGATTACGCGCGGCTGGCGCCTCAATTTCGCCTTGGCGCCCTCGATCTCGGTTTCACGCGACCCTTGATCGACCAGCTGACCCGAAACGTTTTCAACTGGTCCGATTACAGCTTGGCGCCATCGAAGCAGGTTCAGCGGCGGATGCGGCGGCTGGGGATATCCGATGTCGGCTTGTGGCGGCGCGGGGTCGACGCCGATCTGTTTCATCCCCGCTTCCGTTCGGCGGCGATGCGCGATGAGATGACGGCGGGGAATCCGAACGATACTGTGCTGCTTTATGTGGGGCGCCTCTCGGACGAGAAGCAAATCGAGCATATTCGGCCGGTGCTGGAAGGGCTGCCGAAAACGCGGCTGGCGATGGTTGGCGATGGGCCGGCGCGGGCCCGTCTGGAGCGGGATTTCGCCGGGCAGCCGGTTCAGTTCATGGGCTACCTGCGGGGGCGGCGGCTTTCGCAGGCCTATGCCAGCGCCGATATTTTTGTCTTCCCGTCGCGGCTGGAGACTTTCGGGCTGGTGGTGATCGAGGCGATGGCGGCGGGCTTGCCGGTGGTGGCGGCGCGCGTTGGCGGCGTCGGCGAGATGGTCAGCGAGGGCGTGAACGGCTACAGCTTCGAGAGTGGCGATACGGCGATGCTGCTGGAAGGGGTGCGGAAGATCGCAAGCAATCGCGAGACGATGCGCTGGATGGGGCGGCAGGCGCGCGCCTATGCCGAGGGACAGTCGTGGGAGGCGATCATGGATGAGGTGATCGAGCTGTATGCGCGGTTGATCAGGGGGAGAACTCCGCAGCGGGTGGCGGGCTAGGCTTTTAGCCTACATTATTCTGAACCTGAGTCTTGATACACGACACGTCCGTGCTCACGCGTCCACGATATAGATAATCCAACATGGGAAATGTCATTTTCGCTTCTGTCCAATTGACGGGCTGCTTCTTGCTCCACCACATCGGGCTCAAGTTCGTAAATCGTTTTCACTTCCAATTGATTATGGGCAAAGACAACAGCAAGGCAGATCTTCGTGTTACGCCTTATTCTATCTAGTGATCTTTCACGTTTTTCCATAGGGGCCTTGAACATTCGATCGAACTGTCCCGAGCCGCCTTCCTTACAACTTAGATACTCGTAGATGACATCGGGGTTGACTGGATCACGCGCGTCGGGTTGACGCTTTGCAGGAATAACTTCATGTCCGAGGATATCCGCAATCACAAGCTCTTTAGCTAGACCAGGTTGTAACAGATTTGGTATGCCCAATGATCTGGCAAGCTCAAACGCTTCCTTTACCAGTTTGATCAGAGGTTTGTATACATCGAGTGCCATTGCTCACAGTCCTAACTTAAGTTGCGACTCGCTGTCTTTCAAGCGGGCGTTGGCTAAATCGACGAAATCCGCGTTGATCTCGAAGGCGATGAAGTCTCGCTTATGTCTTTGGCAGACGACCGGACATGTCCCTACGCCGGAAAACGGATCCAGCACCAGGTCTCCATGATTTGAGCTCGCAAGAACGAGCCGCTCGATGAGCTTTATCGGCTTCTGTATTGTGTTTAACGCTTCGCGGCAAACAAGTTCTTTTGACTTGTAAGTCAGTTGCTTGATGTCGCCCCAGACGTCTCCGGGATTCTTGCCCTTGCCGTTAAATTTGGTTTTGCCGTACTTGCCGTTCTTGACTGATGGCACGTTCTCGCAGCGCAGCCGATGTTCAAGCTCCACCAGTTGGGCGACCCTGATGCTGTCCAGGTTATAGCAGCGGGCTCGCTTGCCTTTGATGAAGTAACAGATGATGTCATAGTTGTTCGTATAATTGATTCTGCCCTGCGCCAGCCGGCTTGGCTGATACCAGACGATTTTCGACTTGAGATTCAGGTAGGGGCGATAGTCGATGAAGTCGATACAATTCGGCTTGCCAAACAAGTAGAGCGCGCCGCCGGGCTTTAGCTTAACCGCAAATGTACGAATGAGATTGAGATTGTATTCCTGAATGTCTGGAATCTGATCCCAGTCATTGTCGGTGACGCCGTAAGGACCGTCGCAAACGATCAAATCGACTGAGTCGTCATCGACCTCGTCGATCAACCGCAGCGCATCGCCATGATAAATTGTGTTGCGCTGGAGCGGCATCGGAAAGTCCTCAACAGGCTTCTTTTAGCATATTTGTACTATATCCTGCGCTGTTAAGCAAACTCATTCCGCCATCACTTGCCCCACCGCCTCGACGACGCGATCGTGCAGCTGGCCGTTGCTGATGATCATGCCGGCGTTGGGCAGGGTCGCGCCTTGGGAGAAATCGAGGGGGCTGCCGTCGAGGTCGGTGACCGTGCCGCCAGCCGCCTGCACAAGCGCGACGCCGGCGACATGATCCCAGATTTTGTGGGCATATCGGCTTCCTTCGCGCGGCAGACGCATATAGAGATCGGCCTCGCCACAGGCGACCAGGGCGTATTTCTCCATGCTGTCCAGCTCGAGGAGGCGGGCCTCTGCGAGACCGGCGAGTTCGCGGGCGCGCGCCATCCTTGATTTGCTGGCATGGGCGCGTTCGAAGCTCTGCGCGGCAATCATCTCATCGGGCTCGGTGCGCGACGAAACGGTCACTCGCCTGCCGTTTCCCGCTTCCAGGGGCGCGCGGAAGGTCTGGCCATGTCGCGTATAGAAGAGGGCGCCTTCGCCATTATTGCAGCCGGGGGCGGCGACGATGCCCTCCGCCACCTGCCCTTCCAGCAGCAGACCGCAGGCGATGGCGTAATGGCGGCGGGCGAGGAAGCCTTTGGTGCCATCGATTGGGTCGATGACCCAGGCGCGGGCGGCGGCGCGGTCGCGGCCGAAATCCAGCCAGGCGACCAGTTCGCTTTCGCTGATCGGCTGGGCGAGGACCTGCGACAGGAGCGCGAGAATCCGCTTGCGCTGCTCGGGGGCGACGATCTGCATGAACTGCGCCGCCGATTCTTCGGCGATCACGGCGTCGTTGGGATAATGGGCTTGCAGGGCGCGGCAGAGGATCGCCTGCGAGCCATAATCGGCGATGGTGACGGGTTCGCGGTGGTCGCCATCGGCTTTGATGTTGGCGCTTAGGACCTGGTCTTGCACGAGGCGGCAGAGCGTGGCGGCTTGGCGCGCGGCGGCTAGCAGAGCTTGCATGCGGGAGCGCCCCCTTTGACTGGGCTATGCGCTTGACATTAGAGCCAAGTATGCCATGATTTTGTTGAGCGCAGGCGGGGGAATGGCTGAGACCGGAAACAAAAACACGCAAGATGGCGGATGATGAATATTCACGTCCAAAAGCGGGGCCGGGGCCGTCACGCGATGCTCAAGCGGCGAACGCGGATCAAGCGGCGATTGCGCCATTGGCTGGCGCGCGCCCGGCACGCCAAGGCGATATTGCTGATCGCGCTGATCCTGCTGGCGGCTGTCGCCCTCGTCTATCGTCAGCTGCCGCGAGAAGCGGGTCCCGCGCCGCCAATGACCGACCGGATGTGCCAGATCATTTGGGACTCGGTCGGGTTCTACGAGCGCCTCGGCCATCAGGAATTGCGCGAGAGTCAGTTCGAGAATTACCGCCGCGCCTGTCGCTAGAAGGCGCCTGCTTCCGCGCGGGCCTCCGATGAGCGACGGCTGTTTCAGTCGTCATTAAACCCCCATCCCCTTGCCCTTGCCCTTGCCCCATTATGGATGGGTGTAGATACACGCGCCGCAATGCGACCGCCCAGGCCAAATGCCTTGCGGCTCGCTGTACCGGATTGAAATCTGTGGGCGATTCACAGAATCGCTGGCAGTCGCGCAACCCGCAATCCGGCGGGCGACCCGATGGGCAGCCCCTGTTTACATTGCGGGCAGATTTCACCCCATCCCCCAGCCCCTTGCCCCAGCGAGCTAGGGAAGGGGAGTCAGCTACAGCGGTCCGCAATGTATTTTGCGTGGGCGGTCGCTTTGCGGCGCGAGTGTCTACAGCGTTGATTCCAGGTCGGTACGGCTCGGCATGGCGGCGCAAAGACCGCCCTTATCGACGGGCGGGCGCTCGTGTAGAATACGTCGCCCTAGTTTTGGGATACGCAACAGATCTCTCGGGAGACCGACTTGGCGCAGAAGAGCGAGTTCTCAATCGAAGGCTTGCGCGAATACAACCGCAGCGGACCGGCGCGCTGGATCATCTCGCATTGCTTTGAACATAAGCTGTATTTTTTCGTCGGCTTGGTGGGCTTCGCCTTGACGTATATCGCCTTTTCCGGCGCGCGGGTGATGTTCGGGCGGGGCGCGGAGCTGATCATCAATGGCGGGGGCGCCCAGGCGGTGATCGCGGTCAGCCTCGCCGTCCTGATATTGTCGGTCTCGGATGGCTTGTTTTCGCTGATGGGCTCGATGTCGATGGTCATCCTGTCGACGCGGGTCGAGCGCGATTCGCGGCACGAGCTATACGCCAGCCTGCTGGGCAAGAGTCAGACCTTCCACGATCAGCAGCGCGTGGGCGATATCATGGCGCGGGCCACCGATGACGTTCGGCAGCTCAATTTTGTGATTCATCCTGGCATCATGTTCATCTTCGACATGGTGCTCGGTTTCGCCGTGCCGATGGTGTATATCGCGCTAATCAATCCGGAGCTGCTGCTGGCGCCGATCATTTTTGTCATCGGCTATGTGATCGTCGTGCGCCGATACATGCGGCGGCTGGAGCCGGTGATGATGCGGCAGCGCATGCAATATGGCACGCTTAGCGCCCGCCTGGAAGAGACGATCAGCGGCATCGAGATCGTGAAGGTGGCGGCGCAGGAGATCGAAGAGCGCAAGAAATTCCAGCGCAACGCCGGCAAGTTCCGCGACTTTTTTGTGCAGCAGGGCAAGATCGAAGCGGCGTATCTGCCCCTGCTGATGTTCGGCATCGCTTTCGGTTTCTTCTTTCTGCATTGCCTGAACATGTACGGGCGCGGCCTCCTGAGCATCGGCGACATCATCGCGGTCGCGGGATTGATGCAGGTGCTGAGCTTCCCCGTGTTCATCTCGCTGTTTTCGATCAGCATGATTCAGCTGGGCATCGCCGGCGCGCGGCGCATCCTCGAGTTGATTGAGCAGCGCTCCGATATTGATGAAAACCTGGCGGGCCACAGCGACGCCGTCGAGGGCGCGATCGAGTTCGAGGAGGTGACCTTCAAGTTCCATGGCAGCACGGTGCTGAAGGACGTCTCCTTCCGCGTCGAGCCGGGGCAGACGGTCGCCATCGTTGGGCAGACGGGCTCCGGCAAGTCGACGCTGACGCAGTTGGTGAGCCGCACCTACGATGTCGATGCCGGGCGCGTCTTGATCGATGGCGTGGACGTGCGCGACTGGAATCTGGATCGGCTGCGCTCGCAGATGGGCAAGATCGAGCAGGACATTTTCCTCTTTTCGCGCTCGATTGCCGACAACATCGCCTTTGGCGTACAGAACGCGACGCGGGAAGAGATCGAAAACGCGGCGGCCGAAGCGCAGGCGCACGACTTCATCATGGATTTCAACGAAGGCTACGATAGCGAAATTGGCGAGCGCGGCGTGACGCTCTCTGGCGGGCAGCGGCAGCGGCTGGCTTTGGCGCGCGCTTTCCTGCGGCAGCCGCGGATATTGATCCTGGACGACTCGACCAGCGCGATCGACAGCGCGACCGAAGACGAGATCCAGCGAGCGATGCGGCGGGCGCAGCAGGGGCGGACGACGATCCTGATTACGCATCGGCTCTCGCAGATCCGCTGGGCGGACCGCATCATCGTGCTGGAGCGGGGCCGCGCCATCGCCAATGGCTCGCATGAAGAACTGCTGCGCAGCTCTGAACATTATCGGCGGATATTCGCGCGATACGACGACTTTGAAAGCGAAGCCTACCCCACCCCACAGCCCGCTGGAACCGCAATCGGTCCCCCTGTTTAACGGCGGCGGGCAATCCAAGGCATTGGAGGGGGAGAGCCGATCAGCCACTAAGTGATGAGAGCCGCCGCGCGCGCTCACCGCTACGCAGAGCGATGACCCTCGCGTTTTTTCGGCGATGGCGTCAAGTAAGGAGTTGAGATGGGTTTCATAATGGACGGCTTGGACGCCGAAGATTACGACCGCATATATTCCGATTGGTCGCTGGTCAAGCGCATCCTGGGCTATTTCAAGCCGCACCTCTGGAAGATGATCGCGGTCGGTTTGGTGGTATTCCTCAGCTCGGTGATGGATTTGATCTTGCCGGTGGTGGTTTCGCAGGCGCTGGATCAGCTGCAGTTCACGCCGGAAAGCTTCGACCCGATTGGCACGTCAATCGTATTGGGCGTGGCCGCCAGCGCGGGCTGGGTGGCGAATATGATCCGCCAGTGGCTCTCGGCCGAAGCCGTCGGCGATGTCACCCTGGATCTGCGCGAGGACGCCTTCAACGCCGTGACCGAGCGCGACATGTCTTTCTACGATCAATATCCCACAGGCAAAGTGGTCAGCCGCGTGCTTTCGGATACGCAGGCATTCTCCGAGACGGTGCGCCTGAGCATCAATCTGATGAGCCGCCTGCTGCTGGTCGTGCTGCTGATCATCTACCTGTTCACGGTCAACGTAAACATGACCTGGATCTTGCTGGCGATCATGCCCTTCATCATTTACACCGCGCTGAAGTTCCGCACGGTGGCGCGGCGGACGGTGACCAATTCGCGCCGGCAGCTGGCGACGGTCAACGCGCATATTCAGGAGTCGATCAGCGGCATCGGCGTGGCCAAGGCGTTCCGCCGCGAGCAGATGATTTATGACGAGTTCAAGACGGTCAATCAGGAGTCTTACGAGGTCGAGAAGATCAACGGCTTCGTCTTCGGCAGCATCTTCCCGATCCTGGTGACGATTGCCGGCTTGGGCGTGGCGGCGGTGGTTTGGTTCGGCATCAACATGGCGCAGCAGGGCGTATTGACCGCCGGCGAATGGTTTTTATTCATCCAGGGCATGGGCATGATCTGGTTTCCGCTGACGAGCATTTCGTCTTTCTGGAGCCAGTTTCAGCTGGGCCTGGCCGCTGGCGAGCGCGTTTTCGCCTTGATCGACGCCGAAGCGCTGGTCAAGCAGAAGGGGGACGACCAAGTGGGGTCGCTGCTGGGCGAGATCGAGTTCATCAGCATGGACTTCCACTACAACAAGGGCGAGCAGGTGCTGCGCGATTTCAGCCTGCGCATCCACCCGGGCGAGACTTTGGCGCTGGTCGGGCATACGGGCTCGGGCAAGTCCAGCATCGCCAAGCTGATCAACCGCTTCTATGAGTATCAGGGCGGCGCGCTGCTGATCGACGGCGTCGACATCCGCAATTTCAATCTCTCGAGTTACCGCTCGCAGCTGGGGGTGGTTACGCAGACGCCGTTCTTGTTTGATGGCACGGTGATGGACAATATCCGTTATGGCAAGCCGGAAGCCAGTGACGACGAGGTGATTGAAGTGGCGCGACAGGTCGGGCGCGGCGATTGGCTGGTGAGCCTGCAAGAGGGGCTGGAGACGCAGGTGGGCGAGCGCGGCGCCAACCTGTCCATGGGGCAGCGGCAGCTGGTGGCAATCGCGCGCGTGCTGCTGCAAGACCCGGCGATCTTCATCCTGGATGAAGCGACGGCCAGCGTCGACCCGCTGACGGAGACGCTGATTCAAGAGGGGCTGGATACGCTGCTGGGCGACCGCACCTCAATTGTGATCGCGCATCGGCTCTCGACGATTCAACACGCGGATCGCATCATCGTGCTGGAGCAGGGCGAGATCATCGAAGCGGGCGCGCACGATAAGCTGATGGCGGATGGCGGGCATTACGCCACGCTCTACGATTCCTATTTCCGGCATCAGAGCCTGGAGTACATCGAGCGGATGGCGGGTTAGCGCGCGCGACAGCCGCCGTCGCTGAAGCTGTTGCCGCGGTCTTCCGCCAGCTGGCCATAATCCCCGATGGCGCAATCGCCGCCGCGGTTCCACTGAAAGACATTGTCGCGCAGGTATAAGTCGCCGTAAAAGGTTTGGCCGCTGCGGGCGAAACCCTTGACCATGACGCCGCCGCCACGACTGGCTTGATTATCGCGGAAGTCGCTGCCGCCGATGCTGGCGCTGGCTCGGCCATAACTCATTAGCGCGCCGCCGCCGTCCCGGGCGCTGTTGCCGCGGAAGAAACTGTCGCTGACTCGAACATCCGCCTGGTAGTCGTTGAAGATCGCGCCGCCGTTCTTCTGCGAGGCATTGCCTTCAAACTGGCTGCTGGCGACGCTGAGCAGGCCCAGGTTGTATATCGCCCCGGCGCTGATCGCCGCGGAATTATCGTAGAACTGACTGTCGTTGATGATGGTCTCGCCATTGGCGAAGATGGCGCCCGCGTGTCGCTTGCCCGCGCGGTTACCCTGGAAAAGGCTGCCGGCGACGTGCAGCGCCGACGTGTCGGCCTCGCCGGCGCTGCTGTTATCGCTGTATATCGCGCCGCCCTGCCGATGCGCCCGGTTGTCTATGAAACGGCTGTTTGTGATGCGCGCCTGGCCCAGGTTGCGCAGCGCGCCCCCGTCTTCGCCCGAGTTGTTGTTTTGCAGCGTGCAATCGTCCAGATTCAGCGCGCCCTGGTTCAAGATCGCGCCGCCATCGCCGACCAGATTGAGCTCGCCGTCATCCGCCGCAAAGCCGTTTTCCAGTATGGCGTTGTTGACGGTCAACGCGCCGCCGGCCGCGACTGTGAAGATGCGGTGGCGTCCCCGCGCGTCGATCGCCGCGCCCTGCCCTTCAATGACGATGCTTGACTGGATGCTCGGCAGCTCCGCCCAAAGCTGGACGTCGCGCGTTAGCAGGATGGCGTCGTCGCCGCGCCCGGCCGGGCACGAGCCAAAAGCCCGATCGCGGTTGGCGGCTTGAATGGCGTCGGCGAGCGTGCAGCTGCCATCGACGGCGATCGCGCCATAGGCGGCCGGTCCTGGCGGCTTTGGTTCTTTGGAGCCCGCGCGATAACCCCCGGCTTCTTCCAGCCACAGTCGATAGGCGCCGGCTTCGCCCACGGCGTAGCGCAGCGCGTGAATCGTATATCGTCCACTCTTGCCGAGCCGAAAGTCGCTGATGAGAGCGCTCTGGCCGGGTCCGCCATCGTCGTTTTCCGCCAGTTCAACGCCATATTCGTCATAGAGGCGCAGTTTCGGGTCGAGGCTGCCACTGATCTTTTCCATGCCGATGGTCACGACATCGCCAGCGCGCGCCTGAAAGTGGTAGTCGTCGAAGAAATTGCTGTCGTTCAATCGCCCTTCGCGGGCGTCGCCATAGGCCATGCGCTGCGCAGTGGAGGCGCCTGGTTCGGCGTCTTGTCGGTCTCCGCGCGCATCGACCGGGGGCCAGCTGCCATCATCGCCGTCTCGCCTTGGCGCGCCAACCTGGCAGCGTCCGTCCCAAAGCTGGCCTGGCGGGCAATAATCATTGCCGACCCAGCCCCGCCAACGCGGCTGACAGCTGCCGTCGCCAATGTGATTGTCCTGGCTCTCATGCAGGCTGGCGCGATAATAATCGATCTGGCAGTCATCGGGTGAATTGCGCGCCAAGAGGCTCCGGCGCAAACTGAGCGAGCCGCCGTCAATGCTGAAGCCGCCGCCGGAGGCCGCCGCGCCGTCGACGAAGCTGCTGGTCTCGATGCGCAGCGTCGCCCCGCCGCCGCTGGAGAGGCTGCCGCCCTTGTCTGCAGCCCTGTTGCCTTGGAACAGGCTTTCGACAATGCTGGCTTCGCCGGCCGATACGGCGACCGCGCCGCCCCGGTCAGCCCGGTTGTCGTTGAAGTCGCTTGAGGCCAGGTAGAGCTCGGCTTGGGAGCGATTGTTGCGGATGGCGCCGCCGCGGGTGGCCTCGTTGCGATTGAACAGGCTGTCGCGCACGGTCAGCTTGACGAAGTTCGAGATGGCGCCGCCGTCAGCCGCCGAGTTGTCGTTGAATTGGCTGCGTTCAATGATGGCTGTGCCGCCATTGTCGATTGCGCCGCCGTACTGGGCCGCGGAGTTATCGCGGAAGAGGCTGTCGCGGATCTCCAGGCGCGCGTGGTCGATCCAGTTGTCGATTGCGCCGGCGATCCGCGCATGATTGCCGACGAACTGGCTGTCGCTGACGCTGAGCTGGCCATTGTTGAGGATTGCGCCGCCCGCGTCTTCGGCGTAATTGTCGCGCAGGAGGCTGGCGACGATTTCCAGGCGGCCATGGTTAAAGATCGCGCCGCCTACCTCATAATCGCCGCTGGACAGGCCGCCGTCGTCTTTGCCGCGCCCTGCCTCGAGCGTGAGCTCTTCGATGCGCAGCCTCGCGCCCCGCTCCACGCGGAAGATCTGCTGTTGGCGGTTGCCGCTGATGCGATGTCCGTAACCCAATATGGTGATGTCGGAGCGGATCGGCGGCAGGGGCTGACGCAGCGTGAGGTTCTCGTTAAGCACGATCGAATCGGCGCCAAAGCCGGCTGGGCAGCCGCCCGCGCGACTGTCGGTGTTGGCAGCCATGATTGCATGCGCAAGCCGACAATCGCCATCGACAAAGATGCTGTTGCTGGCGAAGGCCCCAGGCAATAGAGCCAAGCCGATCATGGCGGCAATGAAGACACTGCGGCTAAACGCGTTCATGGCGACGCTCCCCCGCTCTCGTCCATCATGGCGATCACATTGCAGACAGCCGGCGTCCGCGTAAGGTATTGCCCGGCGCGCGCGTCTAATGGGGAGTATGCCGCGTATACGCGAGAGACACAAATGCCAATAGCAAGCCTGACAGACAGCAACTTCAAATCGTACATCGGCGATCGCGCCGCGCTTGTGCTCATTTCCACTGGCGCCGACAAACTGCGAAGCGACTTCAAGACCGCATTCGACAAAGCCGCGGACGAAGAAGCTGACATCGTCTTTGGCATGATCGACCCCTCGGTCTACAGGCGGCTGGGCGAGCGTTTCGGTTATCAGAAGCGGGCGCTGCTGGTGGGTTTGTATCGCGGCGAGACGCTTTGGCGGCGTTCGCGCCCTTGGGCGACCGACTTGCCAGATTACATCAGCCAGCTGAAAGAGGCGCTGGCCGCCGACGCGCCGCCCGTCGATGAGGACGAGTTCATCGAAGAAGAAGCCGCGCTGGCCATCCTCGACAAGCCGCTGGATATCACGGACGCGACCTTCGAGCAGGAAGCGATTGCCGCTTCGCACGAGTTGCCGGTGCTGGTCGATTTCTGGGCGGAATGGTGCGGTCCTTGCCGGCAGGTGAGCCCGATTCTGGAGAAGCTGGCGGGCGAATACGCCGGGCAGATCCGCGTGGTCAAGGTCGATACTGACGCCAACCCCGGGCTGAGCCAGGCTTTTCAGATTCGCAGCATTCCCACGATCGCCGTCTTCAAGCAGGGCAAGCTGATTTTCATGCAGCCGGGCGCCTTGCCGGAGCCGTCGTTCCGCGAATTGATCAAGCAGGCGATTGAGCTCGAGATCCCGGCGGACGAACCCGCCAGCGCTTAGAGGTTCACGAACTCTGCGTATAGGGGCGAGCCGCAAACCCCCACCCCCGACCGCCAGTGTCTACGCGGCGCGGCCCCCTCCCCCAAAATGAGGGAGGGGGAGTTTATCGAAGCGGTGCGTAAATTCTTCTGCTTCCGCCGCGGCATTGACGCGCCTGTGTCTACAGTGTTGGGGCGGCGGGCGACTCGCAGTGTCGCCCCTGCACGATTTGGCATCATTTGACGGCTGCCCCCGTCAGCAGCGCCAGGCTCTGTCGGTCGTGCGGCGGACTGAACATATTGGGCGGGTGGCGGTCGCGGCCATCGAGCGCGCCGATATAGGTCTGCGTTGTCTGCAAGCTCGTATGACCGAGGTTTTGGCGGATGCGTTCGAGGTCCATGCCGAAGTCGTAAGCGTTGCGGGCGTAAGTGCGGCGCAGGTCGTGCGGTTTGACCGGGCGGAGGGCGCCGTCGATGCTGACGGGATACGAATTCAAGATGTCGTTGACGGTCCAGGTCCCGATGGCTTTCGGGCGCACGCTTTTGCCGCCGCGCCGGATGCCACGGAAGACCGGACCCGCTTTGACAGCCGCTTCGCGCAGCCAGGCGTCGACATAGATCAGGCACCAGTCGAGGGGGCCGTAGGGGATGAGCCGCTGTTTTGCTCCCTTGCCTTCGCGAACGCGCAGCGAGAGCTCGCCGCCGAGGCGCTGGCGCAGGTCTTCAACATGTAACGCCGCCGCCTCAGCCGCGCGAATGCCCGTGCAGACCATCAGGGTCATCAGGGCGGTGTCGCGCAAGCCGCGCAAGTTGGAGACGCCGGGCGCCTGCACGAGGGCGCTGACTTGATAGGGCTTCAGGCGCAGGTGTTCGCTATCGGCCACGTCTTGCGCCTCGACGATCTTGACTGGCGCTGTCGTTGGATGCACATCCTTCTGCAGACGGATCAAGAACATGTCCGCCATCTCTTTGGCTTTTTGTCCGTCAACATCGTCAGGCGGGGCAAGATCGCCCAAGTCTATCAGGTCATCGAGAACTTCGCTGCTTCGCATCAGTTCGGCGTAACGAGCGCGAATCGTTGCCAAGTGCGCCACGACTGTTCGGGGCGACAGCGTCGCCTTACGCGCGTTGCCGTCTTTGTCGACGCGAATGCGCTCATTTAGCATATAGTCTCGATACGCGCGCAAGTCGGGGCTGTACCATTCCCGCCCTCGTTCAGTAAGCCAGTCGATGTAAAAGCCCAGGCGCGATTTGTGATCTTTGCTGGGGTCCGTTGGCATGAGAATCGCCGTGTTCTCGCGCTGGAGCCGGGAGAGCTTTTCGTCAGTCGTCGTTGCCATAAAGCCGATTGTAGTATGATTTCCATTTCGGCGTCTGACGATGGCGCGCGGACGACTTGCGGAGCAAGGCCTGTTTAGTTTGCGGGCAGATTTTACCCCTTCCCCGAGCGCCAGTGTCTACGCGACCCGACAAGTCAGGGAGAGGCGAATCACACATTTATCAGCGCGCGGTAGGGGCGAGGCGGTGACTCGCCCAAAAAGATTCATTAATCGCAGAGAGCGCAGAGGGCGCAGAGAAGGGAAACCTTGGGGCGGGCTTTAGGGCGAGACAAGTCTCGCCCCTACGGAAAACGCGATGCTGTGATGTGGCGGGCGACATGCTATGTCGCCCCTACAGCAGTGGCGGCGAGCCGGCATTTCGCACCTGACGGCGGGCGGGGTTTTGCCGCTATAATGGCGGGCGGATTCGGACTTTCACGCGACGAGGCGGCTATCTATGAGCGAAGCGGCGGCGGCAGACATCGGCTTGGAGCGATTTGGCGAGATCGCGCGCGCCATCGAGGCGGAGGTCGGCAAGGTCATTGTCGGGCAGGGCGATGTCTTGCGCAGCGTCGTGATATGCGTGCTGGCGGGCGGTCACGCATTGCTGGAGGGCGTGCCCGGCTTGGGCAAAACCATGCTGATTCGCACGCTTGGCGATGTGCTGGATCTCAAGTTTTCGCGGATTCAGTTCACGCCCGATCTGATGCCGGCGGATATCGTCGGCACGGATATCCTGGAAGAGACCGAAGACGGGCGGCGCGAGTTTCGTTTTCAAGCCGGTCCCATCTTCGCCAACCTCGTGCTGGCTGACGAGATCAACCGCGCCACGCCGAAGACGCAGTCGGCGATGCTGGAAGCGATGCAGGAAAAGACGGTCACGGTGGCCGGGCGGCGTTACGAGCTGGACGCGCCCTTTTTCGTGCTGGCGACGCAGAATCCGCTGGAAATGGAAGGCACTTATCCCCTGCCCGAAGCCCAGCTGGACCGCTTCTTGTTCAAGGTCAATATGCCTTTCCCCAAGGTTGATGAATTGATCACGATATTGGAGCGGACGACCGGGGTCGAGCAGCCGCAAGCGGGCAAAGTGGCGGATGGCGGCCAGGTGATCGGCATGGGCAAGCTGGCGCTGAGCACGCCGATCCCGACGCAGGTCAGCGATTATGTGGCGCGCGTCATCGTATCGACGCACCCGGAGAGCGAAGACGCCGCCCCCTTGATCACGCAGTACGCCCGCTATGGGGCCAGCCCGCGCGGGGCGCAGGCGCTGATCATCGGCGCCAAGATCAATGCCCTGCTGGAAGAGCGCAGCAACGTCTCGTATGACGATGTGGCGGCGGTGGCGCGCTCGGCGCTGCGGCATCGCATCCTGCTCAATTTCGAGGGGCAGGCCGAGGGGCTGAGCGCGGACGACCTGATCGCCGATGTGCTGGCGGCGACGCCAAAGACGGCGGGCTGAAAGCGCATGAAGCTGGCGATTGGCGAGGATTTGCTGCCGGGCGCGGGCGTCCACGAAGGCTTGGATTTGGCGCGCGAGCTCGGTTTCGGTGGCGTGGAATTCATTGCTGACCGTCTGGACGAGCGCATAGACGCGATCGACGAGGGGCTGCGGGCGCTGGATCTGGTTGCTTGCGGCGTAGCCATGGGCGAATGCGATGGTTGGGTCTCGGCGGATATTGGGCGGCGGCGGGAAGCGAACGACCGACTGCGAGAAGCGCTGGCTGGCGCGCTTGATCTGGGCGCGGAATATGTGAGCTTCGCGCCACAACGCGGGGCGAGCGATATGCCCGATCTCACCCCTTTCGCTTCGCCGCTGGAATTGCAGAAGGAGTTGCTGATTTGGCTGCTGCGCGGCTACTCGGATTTGGCGGAAGCGATGGACGCGGGGCTGGCGCTGCTGCCATTAAATCGCGGCGAGTCGGCTTTCCTGACGCGGCTGGATCAGGGGGCGGCTCTCCTGCGCGCGGTGGACGACCACCCAATGATCAGGCTCGCGGCGAATACTTGCGACATGGCGCTGGAAGAGGCGGACTTGCTGGCGAGCGTGGAGAGCCACATCGCGGACATCGGCGTTTTTTATTTGGCGGATAGTGGCGACAGCTTGCCCGGGCAAGGCACGCTGCCCTTCCCTGAGATCGGCGCGTCGCTGCGGCGGCTGGAATATGCGGGTTGGCTGGTGATTGCGGGGCGCCCGGCTGGTCGTGAGGGCGACCGGCCAGATGACTTGCGCGCCTGCCTGGATTATCTGCGGGATTGCGGCATCGAATAAACTACTTGGCCGGCGAGCTGATGGGCCGTCTCTACAATCGCTTTGACAGCGAAAAACAGCCTGCCGATTGCGTTCTGGCAGGCTGCTAACAGGTTATTCGACTGCCGGCGGGACGGGCTCGTCCCAAAGGCTGGATCTGTAGTTTAATTTACCGCTTTGGCCAAGGTGGCGCCGGGCTTAAACTTGACGACCTTCTTGGCGGCAATCTGGATTTGTTCGCCAGTCGCCGGGTTGCGCCCCATGCGCGCGTCGCGACTGTCGACGGAAAACGAGCCGAAGCCGACCAGCGACACTCGATCTCCGTTTTGCAGCGCAGCCGTCACAGACTTGGTAAAGCCTTCCAGCGCCTTGCCAGCGTCCGCTTTGCTCACTCCGGATTCCGCCACGATTGCGTCTATGAGTTGTGCTTTGTTCATAGCTCATGCTCCTTAAAGTCAGTGATCGCGTCGTAGTATAGCACTTTTTCTTGTCTTCACAGGTCGAATTCCCTTATTCGCTTGCCTATCTGGCGGTGCGGCGCCGTCTCAGGCATTTGCGCGCGCCAGGAGCGCATCGACTTCGCGCCGAGCGGGCAAGCCCTGGCGCCCGCCCATCGCGCGGCAATTCAGCGAGCCGACGGCGGAGGCGAAACGGGCCATCCGCGGGGCGTCCCAACCTTGCAGCAGGGCATAAAGAAAAGCGCCGTGGTAGGCGTCGCCGGCGCCGGTGGTATCGACCACGTCGACGGGAAAGGCGGGGATGGCTTCCGCGCCGCCTTCCCAGGCGACGACCGCGCCCCGCTCGCCCAGGGTGACGACCGCGATCTCGGCGCCTTCGTCGCGCAGCCGCCGGGCGACGGCGATTGGCGGCTCGTCGGGCATCAGGTCGCGCGCCCAGTATTCCGGCACGATCGGCACGTCCACGTAAGGCAGCAGCGGCTTGATCTCGGCGTAGGGCTGCCCGGGATCCAGCAGGGTCTTGACGCCCGCTTCCTTCGCCCAGCGCGCCGCTTGCAGGGTGGCGTCGTTCAGGGCGTCGACGAAGAGGACGCGGGCGGCGGCGATATCGTCGCGCGCTAGTTCGGCGGCTGAAATTGGCGAGCCGGTGGGCGGCCGGGTGATGATGCTGCGGTCGCCCGAGGCTTGGTGCACGAGGATGAGCGAGACGTGCGATTCCGTGCCCGGCTGGATGCGCAGCTGCGAGACGTCGACGCCTTCTTCTTGCAGGACCGCGCTGATATAGTCGCCGTTTTCGTCATCGCCGACGCGGGCGATGATCTGGCAGCGGGCGCCGAGGCGAGCGGCGGCGATCAAGGCGATGGCGGCCAAGCCACCCGGCTCGCGCGCGTAGTTGAGCGCCTGCATATTCTCGTTGCGCTGCGGCAGGCGCGGCACGGTGACCAGGTGATCGATGGTGCAGACGCCGATGCCGATGATATCGGGGGCGGGGGGCATGGGCTAGCCTTTCGTGCGAAACGATTCGCTGCCGCGCAGCTCAACTTATACTTTTACCACCGAGGACACCGAGGACACAGAGGGGTTTTCATTTGCGGTCCCCTGAGAAAGGCGCAAGGCTGTAGACTTGCGTTAATTGGAATGCAAGGCAAGAAGAATTACAATGCAAGGATCAATCTTGTCGATGTCAAGGAGAATGTCACCATGGAAACCCGCGCCGACGCCATCCAAGCCATCCGCGACCTGCCCGCCCAGCTTCGCGCGCTCGCGCAGGGGCTAAGCGCCGAGCAGCTGACCACCGCTTATGACGCGCCGGAATGGACGATCGCCCAGAATATTCACCATCTTGCCGATACGCACATGGTTTGCCTGCGCCGCTTCAAGCTGATCCTCACCAGCCCGCGCTTTCAATTTACGTCCTATGACGTCAACGCCATCGCCGAATACCCGGACGCCAAAGACGCCGATATCGAGCTTTCGCTGCGGCTGCTGGAAGGCTTGCAGGCGCGCTGGGCGATCCTGCTGGAGAACCTGACGGAGGCGGAATGGGGCAAAATCGGCATCGCCTCCAGCCCGGATCGGCCCGATATGAGCATTGAGCAGCTGGCTTTCGCCTATGCCCAGCACGGTCTCAATCACCTGCGGCAGATCCAAGACGTGCTGGACAAGATGCCGGCGTGAGCGAGCCCGCCATCGTCCTGCCGACAGCGCCACAATTTGACTTTGACCGCACCGTATCCAGTCACGGCTGGTTGATGCTGGCGCCCTGCCATTGGCATGAAGTCGAGTCGACCCTCCATTATGTGTACCAAACAGCGGCGGGTGATGTGCTGCGCCTGCGGATTTCCGCCGATGACGCGAGCCTGCGCGTTGACCTGCCGGATCGCCCGGCGCTGACCCCGGCGCTGCGAAGGGAATTGACGGGCGCGGTCGAGCGGATGCTGAATCTGGATTGGGACCTGTCCGCGTTCTACGCCGCCATGCGCGAGCAGGCCGGTTATGACTGGCTGGAACGCGAGCGGCAAGGGCGCATCCTCATCAGCGCGAGCCTCTGGGAAGACTTGGCGAAAGTGCTGCTGACGACCAATTGCAGCTGGTCGAACACCGTGGCCTGGAGCGAGCGGCTTTGCCAGCTGGGGGCGGCGCATCCGACAATCGAGGGCTGCCATGCCTTCCCGTCTGCGGAGCGCGTGGCCGGGCTGCCCTTCGATGAATTGGCGGCCTCGGTACGCGCTGGCTATCGCAACGCTTATTTGCATGAATTGGCGGGCAGGATCGCGGCTGGCGAGCTAGAGCTGGAGGCTTGGCGACGGCTGGACGGGGACGAATTCTTCGCCGCGGTGAAGTCGCTGAAGGGCTTCGGCGATTACGCGGCGGGCACGCTGGCGCGGATGTATGGGCATTTCGACCGCATCGCCATCGACACGGCCGCTCATGCCATGTACGCAGCGCGGCACAATGGCGGCCTCAAAGGGAGCGTGAAGGACATCAAGGCGCGTTACGCGCGATTTGGGGAATGGCGCGGGCTGGTGATGTGGATGGATGTGATGCGGGGCTATTCGTCGGTAGAGTCCAAGCGACGTTGAACGACATCAACCTTGTCATTAAGACAGTCTACGCGCTCTTTTACCGTTGCCAAATCCCGTCGTGTTTCTCCCAAGCTGTTTAATATGTCTTTGTGTGCCGATGCGGAGGCTTCTCGCACATCCTTTACTTCACCGCGCACATCCTTTACTTCACCACGCACATCCTTGATTTCGCCACGTAAATCGCGGCGGATGATTTCGAGGTATCCAAACAGCGAACCAAGAACGCCTACCGCAACTATGGCGATGCCTGGGTCCACGAATCTCCTCCTGAAGAGTGGTAAGTCATGTGTAGAATATCACATCAATTGGCTGTGCGAAATATCAAGCGTAAATGAAGGCGGCCACGTCGACTTTGAGCTTCGCCAGCGACGGCTCGTGCAGGTACATCATGTGGCCCGCCTCGTATTCCTTGATGACGACATTGTCGCGCAGGCTCGCGTCCAAGCCCATGTGCGCCAGCGAATAATAAGCCGCCTGGAAGGGGGTGGCCAGGTCATACCAGCCTTGCGCCACCAGCACGCGCATGAAGGGATTCTTGGCGAAAGCGGCGCGCAGCCCCTCGCTGGTATCGGGGAATTGCCCGCCGGCGTATTTCCAGTTTTCGTTGACCTTGAAACTGAGGATTTCGTAATTGAGGTCGGTTTCATAGCCCAGCCGCTCGCGGACGTATTGATTGTAGACGGCGGTATAGGGCGCGGTGATGGCGTTCATCGAGGGGTCGAAATCGAAGGACTGTCCTTCGGCTGATGCCATGATGCCGATGAAGCGCGAATCGAGGCGGCCCACGGCGCGTTTGTCATCGCGCAGCAGTTCTTTGCAGAAGCTCATGATATTGACGCGCAGGTCGGCGCCAAGGATGAAGCGCTGCGACAAGCCAGTATAGCGTGAAAGCCGCTCGGCGACTTGGGCGCGCTCGCCGGCGCTCATGCGGTCGCCTTTGGTCAGGGCGATGGTGTAATCCGATTCCGCCCAATCGGCGGCCTCCTGCAGCAGCGGGCGCAGGTCGCGGGCTTGGAGTTGCGCGTCCAGCTTGCCGTGATAGTAGGCGGTGGCGCAGAAGCTGGGCAGGTAGAGCGCGTAAGGCAGGTCGTTGCCTTTGGTGAAGCGCAGGGTCTGGAAGTTCATCACGGTCGAGAGCAAGACGATGCCATTGAAAGCGATGCCGCGGTCGATGAGATGCCCCGCCAGCCCGGCCGCGCGCGTCGTGCCATAGCTCTCGCCAGCGAGATAAAGCGGCGACGTCCAGCGTTTATTCCGCGAGAGATACAGCCGAATGAACTCGCCGACGGCCTCCAGGTCCGCTTCCAGTCCCCAGTATTTCTCGTTGTCGGCCGGGTCGCTGGCGCGCGAGTAACCGGTGCCGACCGGGTCAATGAAGACCAAATCGCCCAGATCGAGCCAGGTGTGGGCGTTGTCGATGAGCTTGAAGGGCGGCGGCGGCATGAAACCCGCTTCGCCCATGTCGACGCGTTGTGGGCCGAGCGCGCCCATGTGCAGCCAGATCGATGCCGAGCCAGGACCGCCGTTGAAGACGAAGATCAGCGGGCGGGCGGCGGGCTCGGCGACGGCATCGAGCGTGTAGGCCGTGTAGAAGATCTGGGCGGCGATCTGGTCTTTCTCGTCCTTGAGCGGCATTTTGCCGACTGTCGCCGTGTACGAGAGCGTCGCCTCGGCGAGCTTGAGTTGATGCGCCGTGACGACGGGCGCTTCTTCCACGACCTCGCTTTTGTCGCTGGCGCGGTCTTCCGCCGCTTCAGTCATTTTGCGCTCCATACTTGGCTTCGATCAGACGCTTCAATTCGATGAGTAGCGGCGGCAGCTCATCGGTGATGACATCCCAGAGCACGTTGTGGTTGATATTGGCGTAACCATGGATGAGTCTATTGCGCATGCCGACGATTTTCCCCCAGTCGATAACCGGGGCCAGCGCTCTCGTCTCTGCGCTGACGTGGTTGGCGGCTTCGCCAATGACTACGACTTCTCTCACCACTGCCGATTCCAAAAACCTGTCATTCTCGATGTCGGCGCGCAGACGTCCAGTGGCGAATTGAATCGCGAACTCAGCCGCGTCGCGCATATCCAGCAGGCGCAGGCGGTCTTTATCCGGCTTTTTTGGCATGGGCTTGCTCCTGCCTGGTTCGATGCCATTCACATCGTATATCGGCTCGGCGCTTTCGATGACCTCTTGGCGGATATAGGACTTAAGCGACCGCGGCTCGCTCAGGTCCACGTCCCGCCCGATCAACTCGCGCAAGTCCGCCTCTTGCCGAAAGATGGCATAGGCGTCAATTTCCGCCTCCGGCGCATATTCAATCAACAGGTCGATATCGCTTTCCGGCGTGAAGTCATCACGCAATGCGGAGCCAAAGAGCAATAGACGCTGTATTGGGCGCTCGCTGCAATACTCGCGGATGGCTTCCAGCGGCAGTTGGAATTCAGTCGACTCGTTCATCGTCTTTTCCGCTCCCCTGCTTCCGCGCTCCATACTTGGCTTCGATCAGACGCTTCAATTCGATGATGAGCGGCGGCAGCTCATCGGTGATGACATCCCAGTGCACATTAAAATTGACATAGCGATAACCATGGACAAGTCGATTGCGCATGCCGACGATTTTCTCCCAGTCGATAGCCGGGGCAAGCGCTCTCGTCTCTGCGCTGACATGATTCGCGGCTTCGCCAATGATTTCGACCGCTTTCATCAATGCCAGCTCCAGCATCTCGTCATTATCTATATCCGCGCGCCGTCGACCACTAGTGATGCGGCGGGCTTTCTCAGCCGCGTCGCGCATATCCAGCAGGCGCAGGCGGTCTTTATCCGGCTTTTTTGGCATGGGCTTGCTCCCGCTGGGATAGACGCCGTCGACATCGTAGAGCAGTTCGGCGCTTTCGATGACCTCTTGGCGGATATAGGACTTGAGCAACTGCGGCTCGCTCAGGTCCACGTCCCGCCCGATCAATTCCCGCAAGTCCGCTTCTTGCCGAATGATGGCAAAGGCGTCGATTTTCGCCTCCGGCGCATATTCCACCAACAGATCGATATCGCTTTCCGGCGTGAAGTCATCGCGCAGGGCGGAGCCAAAGAGCAAGAGACGCTGAATCGGGCGCTGGCTGCAATACTCGCGGATGGCTTCCAGCGGGAGTTGGAGTTTCGCGGTTTCGTTCATCGCTAAAGTTTTGCCATGCTTGCCTACGGGCAGACAGTATACCATAATCGCGCCATGCCCAAGCCACCGCGCCAGTTCCGCACGCCAGCCATCATCCTCAGCCGCCGCGATTTTGGCGAATCGGACCGGCTGCTGACCTTGTTCACGCCGGCCCGCGGCAAGCTCCGCGTCATCGCCAAGGGCGCGCGGAAGCCGACCGCCAAGCTAAGCGGGCATGTCGAGCTATTCGCGCGCAGCGACTGCCTCATTCATCGGGGGCGCAGCCTCGATATCCTGACGCAGGCGGAGCTGATCGAGCCCTACCTGGGCTTGCGCGAGGACTTGGGGCGCGGCGCCTATGCCAATTATGTCGCGGAGCTGCTCGACCGTCTGACCGCCGACGAAGAAGAGGCTGGCGGCGACATCTTCAGCCTGCTGCACGACACGCTGGCGCGCATCGCCGACTCGGCTGATCCGCGGCTGGCGGCGCGCTTCTTCGAGCTGCGGCTGCTCGAGCTGGCCGGCTTCAAGCCCGAGCTGGGGGAATGCGTCGTCAGCCGGGCGGCGCTGAAGCCGGAGCGCCAATATTTCAGCTTTGAGGAGGGCGGCGTCGTCAGCCGGGCGGCCGCGCCTCATGTACGGTCGCCTGTCGTCGCGATCGACTTCGACAGCCTGAAGCTGCTGCGTCACTTGCAGCGCAGCGCGGATGCCTGGGAGCGGGTGAACAGCTTGCGGGTCAACACGGAGCAGCACAAACGCGCCGAGCGGATCATGCTGGGGTATATCGGTCATCTGCTGGAGCGGAAGCTGGCGAGCGTCGACTTTATTCGGCGACTGCGGCAGTTTTCGGCGGCAAAAGCCCAAGAATAGGCGTGGGTGAAGGAGCGCGCGGCTTTCTATTATTCGCTATCGCCAGGATCGGGCGCGAAGCCCATGCCGCGCGATGAAGTCAGGATTTCCCTGATTGCCACCAATTCTTCCACTATGCGAGTCGAGACCGTCTCAAGTTTCTCGAGGCGCTCGGAATGGTCCTGCTGTGATTTCGAGTGTTCTTGCAGGATTCGCGAATGTTCTTGCAGGATTCGCGTATGTTCTTGCAGGATTCGCGTATGTTCTTGCAGGATTCTAAGATGTTCGTCCTGACCCTTAGCCAAAGCGTCAAGGCGTTGAGATTGCTCTTGCAAGAAGCGCAGCAGCTCAGTGTGGTTTTGGGCTGTCAAGTTCGCCAATTCTTCCAAGCGGCTGATACGCAAATCTTGCGCTTCCATCCTTTGCCACCTCCGAGGTGATAACATTGCGCTGTCGCTGACGACTACCGCTTTACAATAGCACAACTTTAGCGAACATCCAACATTTCGCGATACACGGCGACAGTCGCGGCGGCGATGCGCTCGTGCGTGAAATGCGCCAGGAAACGCGCCCTGCCCTTCTTGATCAAGTCGGCGCGCAGGGCCGGCCGATCGCGCATGCGACGCAGCGCATTTGCCAGCGCGGCCGCGTCGCCTTCGGGCGTGATGATGCCAGCCTCGCCGATGACGCCGGGGATGGCGCCGCTGTCGCTGCCGATGACGGGCGTGCCGCTGGCCATCGCCTCGACCAGCACGCGGCCAAACTGCTCCTTCCAGTTCGGGCGCGTCAACGATGGCAGGGCGAGCGCGTCGAGCTTGTGATATTCAGCCGGCAGATCGCCCGAGGGCAGCTGGCCGATGAAGGCGACCTTGTCGGCGGTGCCCAAGGAATGGGCCAGCGCGGCCATGTCATCGCGCGCCGAACCGCCGCCGACCAGCCGCATGCGCCAGTCGCCATCCAGCTGGGCGGCCGCCTCGAGCAGGACCCGGATGCCTTTTTCCGGCACGAGGCGCCCAATATAACCGACCGTAAAGGGACGCTCGGGACGATACTCCGGCGGATGGAAGAGCTCCGGCGATGCGCCGAATTGCGGGATGACAGCGAGACGCCCGGCGTAAGCCTTCGCCCGCAGGGTATCGGCGGCCGCGTCCGTGCCGGCGATCGCGTAATCGGCGTGGCGCAGGGTCCAGCCTTCGCCCCAGCTAAAGGGCGGCGGGTAGGCGCGCTGGATATTCTGCCAGCTGAAGAAGAGCGATTTGGCGCCGATGCGGCGAGCCTGCCAAAGCGCCTGCCAGGTCGCCAGATTGTAGGGTTCTTCATCAATGTGAACGATATCGGGCTGGACGGCGCGGATTTCGCGCCCCAGGGTCGGATAGTGGTGCAGGTGAAAATTGCCGTTGAAGCGGATGGGAATCGCGCGCAGCTGGTAACCGGCGGTATGGGCGCGTTCGAGCGATTGGATGCCGCGTTCATCGCGCCACGATGGCGGGACGAGCGCGGTCAGGTCGACGCCGAGGCTGGCGATCGCCTCGAGTTTTGGCTGGTAGATGCCGACGACGCCGGCTTTGGAGAGCATCAGGACGCGCATGTCGTGTCGGTCTGTGTCAGCAGTCCGAGGCAGGCGATTGAATGGCTCGCCCCTGTTCTATTTTCGAGCAGCAAACCCCATCCCCCGGCCCCTTGCCCCAGCAAGCTAGGGAAGGGGAGTCAAACGCTGCGAGGCGCAAAATCGTTTGCTTGAACCGCGGCGTTGTCAAGCGGGGGTCTAGAGATTCACTTTGCGGCGGGCGCATCACAAATCGCCCCCAGGATAATCATGGACGCGCAATCTAAATGATATCGAGCGGCGGCTCTCCGCAGCGGGCGATGGCGTCGTAGACGCGAAAGTTGAAATCGGGCAGGGACAGGACGCCGTAGGTATGCGAGGTGGCGCGCGCGCATTTGAAGGTATAGAGCGAGCCGGGGTTGACCAGGCAGCCCCGTTCGGTCTTCATGTGCAGGGGCAGATGGGTATGACCCGTGACCAGCACATCGGCGCGCAGGGAGCGCAGCACCATCTTCAGATAGGTGGCGGACAGGTGATCGCGATACATGCCCCACATATTGTTGCCGGGCTTGCCATGACACATGTACACGGTCTTGCCGGCCAGCTCGCCTTGCCAATCGAGGGGCAGGCTGCGCAGGTATTGCCGATTCTCTTGCCGGATGCCATAGAGCCATTCGTCATGATTGCCGCGCGCGACCGGGATGCGGCGCGCGCGAATCAAGTCGACCACGCGGTCGGGGTCGGGCCCGCGCCCGACTAAATCGCCCGCGCAAAGTATCTGGTCTACGTTATGGTGTTTGGCAAATCGATCGAGTACATCTTCGAGCGCAGCGTAGTCGGCATGTACGTCGGAAATTATTCCAATCTGCATCCACACTAGACCCTAACCGTTCACTACGCCGGTCATTATACGCCAGCTTCACGCGGATGTAGAGGCGGGATATGGCGATCCGGCGGGCGCCGGCGTTCCGTGTGCTGGCTCGGAAGAAATTCCATGTAAATCGCGCAAGAAAACGGGCTTGCCGAGGCAAGCCCCTGTTTTGCTTGCGAGCGGCAAACCCCATCCCCCGGCCCCTTGCCCCAGCGAGCTAGGGAAGGGGAGTCAAACGCTGCGAGGCGCAAATTCTTTTGCTTGAGCCGCGTTATTGACGCGCGTTTATCTACAGCATGTTTGCGTGGCGGGATGCGCTATGACCCATAGACTTTCGGCGAAAACGTTCCAACGCTTGCTTCCGCCGGCTCAGAGGATATTGGTCGAGCCGCAGCGCGCGCATTGCGCCGCCCCCGCGCTGACCATGGTTTTGCAGTCGTCGCAGATGGCGGCCTTGCCCTTGGCCAGGCGATGATCGAGCGAGACGCGTTCGTCAAAGACGAAGCATTCGCCCTGCCAGAGCGAATCGGCCTCGTCGATCTTTTCGAGATAATTCAGGATGCCGCCGCGCAGCTGGCAGACCTGGTCGAAGCCGCGCGCGAGCAGGAAGGCGCTCGCTTTCTCGCAGCGGATGCCGCCGGTGCAGAACATGGCGACGCGTTTATGTCTGGCCGGGTCGAGGGATTCCGCCAAGTAGCCGGGAAGCTCGTGGAAGGCCTCGGTCTTGGGATTATGCGCGCCGCGAAACGTGCCCATGCGCGCTTCATAATCGTTGCGGGCATCCAGCAGGAAGACTTCGTCTTGCGCGACGAGCCGATTCCAGTCTTCGGGCTCGACATAGGCGCCGGCGCGCGCTTTTGGGTCGATGCCCGCCACTTTCAGCGCGACGATTTCCCGCTTCAGGCGCACCTTCATCCGCCCGAAAGGGATGCGGTCATGAAAGGATTCCTTGACCGTGAGGTCGGCAAAGCGCGCATCCGCCCGCAGGAATGAAATCAGCGAACCGACGGCGGTCGGCTGGCCGGCGATGGTGGCGTTGATGCCTTCTTCGGCGAGCAGGATTGTGCCGCGGAGGCTTGCCCGGTGGCAGCGCTTTAGCAGAGGCTGGCGCAGGTCGCGATAATCGGGCAGCGACACGAACTTGTAGAAGGCGGCGATGAGGATCGGCTTTTGCATTGGCGGGCATCCCGAAGTGAACGGCGCAATTGTAGGCGTCGGCGGCGATTTTGGGCAGGCGGAAACGGGAAATAGAGCAAGCCCGGGAGGGTTCGCCTCGGCGAGTCCGTATCGGCGCCCCACCACCGTCCCCTTGCTCCGAAATGAGGGCTGTTGGGGCGAGCCGTCGGCTCGCCCGTACAAAGGCTGCGCGGCGCAAGGTATTTTGCGTGGGCGGTCACTTTGCGACGCGGGCGTCTACGGATTCTGATTGGATTGCGGGTTTCGGGCGGGCATTGGCGCGCCTATACAGGTTTGGATTGGACCGCTGGCGGGCAGTCGTCAGGCAGGCGGGAGCGCGGATATGTTATACTCGAAAATATGAAGATTGGACTGAACGCGCATTTGCTTTCGGGGCGAGCCGGGTATCGCTCGGCCGGGATTCACGGCTATATCAGCAACCTGCTGCGTTGGCTGCCGAGCTGCGCGTCGGCTGATTGGCGCTTTGAGGCGATGGTCGGGGCGGGAAACAGCGCCGCTTTTCCCGGCGTCCACATGAGGCGCGCCCGCTTCGATACCGAGCCGGTCTGGCGCCGCGTCCTTTGGGAGCAGACGCTGCAACCCTGGCCGCTGCGGCGTTTCGATCTGTATCACGCCATGGCATTCGTCGCGCCCGTCATCTTGACCGCGCCCATGGTCGTCACCGTCTACGATTTGAGCTTCCTGCGCTTTCCCGCCCGCCTGAGCGCGGCTCGCCGGCTCTATCTGCGCGCGCTGACTGCCTTGACCTGCGCCCGCGCCCGGCGCGTTTTGGCGATCAGCCGCAGCACAGCGAAGGACCTCACAGCCCGTCTTGGCGTGCCGGCGGAAAAGATCGACGTCACGCCGCTGGGCTACGACAAAGCCGCCTTTCGTCCGCTGCTGGCAGCGGATATCGCCCATTTTCGGCGGAAGCACGGGCTGCCGGCGCGTTTCTGGCTATTTGTCGGCACGCTGGAACCGCGGAAGAACCTGCCGATGCTGCTTAGCGCCTACGCGCGTTTGCCCGGGGCGGAGCGCATTCCCTTGATCCTGGGCGGCGGTATTGGCTGGGGCGCGCGCGAGGTCTTCGCGATGATCGAGCGGCTGGAGCTAAAAGCCAGCGTGACGCATGCGGGTTTCATCCCTGCCGGGGACTTGCCGCTTTGGTACAATTGCGCCGAAGCCTTCCTCTACCCGTCCGTCTTTGAGGGCTTTGGGCTGCCGGTGCTGGAGGCGATGGCATGCGGTACGCCCGTGCTCACGACCGACGTCTCGTCGCTGCCGGAAGTGGCGGGCGCGGCGGCCATGCGCTTGCCAGCCGATGATGTCGCGCGTTGGACGGCGGCGCTGCATGATCTCGAGAGGAATGGCGACTGGCGCGAGGCGGCGCGGTTAAAGGGCTTGGCGCGGGCGAAGCAGTTCAGTTGGGCGCGCACAGCCGAGCTGACCCTGGCCAGCTATCGCCGGGCGCTTAGGGCTCAGGAAGGCCCGCTCGGCGAGAGCGACAAAGCCAGAGGCCTGGAGAGCAAGTGACCGACTCGTGACCTGCCGAAGCCTCCTCGATCCAGCTTTCACTGACGGCGAGACGCTGTGACCGCCAATTTGACGCTTTCGGAACGTCCGACGCTGGAGCCGCGCTGGCTGCTGCCCATCATTGACGGGCTGCTGGCTTTTCTGGTCTTTGGCGCCGCCTACGTCTTGCGCTACGAATGGCAGATCATCCGCCCGGTCTATGACCCGCTGGAGCGCGGATTTATGCCATACATCCCCTTCGCCGCGGTCTACGCCGCCCTGATTTGGCTGAACTTCCAGCGCAACGGCTTGTATCGCAATATCGCCGGGCGCGCCTGGCTGGAGGAAGTGTATCTTATCGCCAGCAGCGTGGCGGTTTCCATCGTCATCGTCCTGGCGATGTTTTTCATCCTGCAGCCCTTGGCGACCAGCCGCCTGATGCTGATTTATGTGGCGGCGCTGACGCTGCTGACGAGCGCCCTGTCGCGGCTGATTCGGCGCTGGATCCTGGCATATCTGCGCCATCACGGAAAAGGCATACGCCGCGTCTTGATCGTTGGCATGGGGGAAGTCGGGCGGTCGCTGCTGGGCATTATGCTGACGCGGCCCGAATTCGGTTACCAGCCGGTCGGTTTTCTGGATGATGACGAGGAAAAGCGAGCGGCCAGAATGGGGCGCGTGCCGGCTTTGGGCGGGGCCGGCCAGTTGGCGGAGGTCATCGAAACGCATCACATCGACACGGTGGTCATCACCTTTCGCTGGAAGCATTACGATCTGATCCAGGCGCTCACCGAGGTCTGCCGCGAGACGGGGACTGACCTGCGCATCGTGCCAGAGATCATGCAGCTGAACATTCGGCAGGTGCAGGTGGAGAACCTGGATGGCATACCGCTTTTGGGCATCGGCGCGTATCGCTCGATGAGCCGCGCCAATCAATTGCTGAAGCGCGGCCTGGATATCCTCCTGGCGCTTCTCGGCTTCCCGCTGTGGGCGCCGATCAGCCTGCTGGTGATGCTGGCGCTGGCGCTGGAAGGCGAAGGACCGGCCTTCTTTCGCCAGACGCGCGTTGGCAAGGACGGGCGCCGCTTCGAGATGCTGAAATTCCGCAGCATGATCCAGAACGCCGAGGCCCTGCAGGAAGCGATGCTGCGCGAATCGGGCGAGGACCCGCGCCATCCCAAATTCGTAGATGACCCGCGCGTCACTCGGGTCGGCAAGTTTTTGCGCCGGACGAGCCTTGATGAGCTGCCGAATCTGATCAATGTGATTCGGGGCGAGATGAGCCTGGTGGGACCGCGGCCGCCGACGCCGGGCGAAGTGGAATTGTACGAAGCGCGGCATACGCGGCGATTGCAGATCACGCCGGGCATGACTGGCTGGTGGCAGGTGCGCGGGCGCAGCAACGTGCCTTTCGACGAGATGTTCGAGATGGACATGTATTACATCGAGAATTGGTCGCTGGCGATGGACATCGAGATTTTGATGCTCACCATCCCGCGGGTCGTTTTGCGCAGCGGCGCATTCTAAACTCACCATCGCGGTCGACAAGACAGTCCCAGCCAGCCCGGCGTCGAGCGCGGCGGGACCGGAATCCGTTTAACGACAATATACGATAGCATACGGCAATATACGACTGGCTGGCGCGCCTCTATTCTTGATTTGGCCCTGAATGAAGCATAATTTGCGTGAGACGGGGCGAGTTGCCGCCTAGCCCCTGTCGACGATGCGGGCAGCCACCTCCCGCCCCCGGCCCCTTGCGTGGGCGGCGGCGCTTTCGCGCGGGTGTCAAGCGTGTTTTTCGGGGCTCGGCTTGGCGGTGGCGCGCGAATTGCCAATCGCGGTCGGCTTGGGCATAATGCGAAGCTGGGTCTTCATCCGCCGGCGCGGCTCGTGGCGGGGCAAAAATGGGTTTGATGGCAACAGCGTCCAGGCTTGCAAAGGTAGCGTTTCTGTCGCTCGTGTTGGCTTTGAGCGCCTGCGAATCGGCCTTGCTGCGGGACAGCGCCGCGGACCTCCCCCCTACCCCCGCGCCCGAGATTGAAGCGACCAGCGCGGAGCCAGCTGATGTCCTGGCGGCTTTCATCGAGGCTTGGGCGAGCGAAGACTACGAGGCGATGCATCGGCTGATTGCGGCGCGCAGCCGCGAACTTTATCCGCTTCAGCGATTCATCAATCAGTATACGGCGGCGCACAGCGTCATCCGTTTCGCCGGCGTCAGCCACAGGCTGCATGAGGTGGCGCGTCAAGGCACGACCGCCATCCTTGATTACGACATCATCATCGAGTCGCCCGCTTTCGGCGAGATCGCGGATGAGAATCGGGTGATGCGCATGGTTCAGGAAGGCGGCTGGAAGATCGCCTGGTCGTCGATGGAACTCTTTGATGGCATGTCCAGCCGCGCGCGCCTGAGCGAACGCGCCGATTTTCCGCCGCGCGCCAACATCTATGACCGCCATGGCAAGCTGCTGGCGGAGGAAGCGGGCGAGGTATACAGCCTGTATGTGATCAAGCAAGACATGCGCAATGTCGAAGATTGCCTGCGGACGCTGGCGGAGGCGACCTTGCGGCAGATCAGCAGTTTGCGCGGCGACTTCGCTTCGTATCTGGCGGAGACGCGCTTTCAGGTCGCCGAGATGGACCCGGTTCGTTTTGCGCGGTATCGCGAGGCGCTGGCGACCGATTGCGGCATCACGCGGACGGACAGCCCCTTCAGCAAGGCGCTGACCTACAATTCGCGCAGCTATTACGGCCACGGCATCGCCACCCATGTCGTCGGCTATATCGGCGCGGTGCCGGCGGACGAGCTGGAGCGCTGGGAGGCGCGCGGTCGTTCGGCGGGCGACCTGGTGGGACGGGCGGGCATCGAAGAGGCTTACGAGGATACTTTGGCGGGCCGACCGCAGCGATATCTGCGCATCGTCGAGGGCGGCGGCCGGATCATCCGCGAACTGGCTGGGGCCCTGGGCTCGGCGCCGAGCGCGGTCACGCTGACGATCGATCGCGATTTGCAGGAAATCACGGCGCAGGCGATGGCCGATGCGGTCAGCCATGCCGTGCCGAATTGGGGCGGCATCACAGCGGGCGGCGCAATCGTCGCGCTCGATATCGACACGGGGGAGGTGCTGGCGCTGGCGAGTTATCCCAGCTTCGATCCCCATATCTTCAATCCCGAGACGCTGTACAACGTGGGCAACGCCCTGCTGCGGCTGGATCGCGACATTCGCAATCCCTTCGTGAACAAGGCGCTGGCTGAGCAGTATACGCCCGGCTCGGTCTATAAGATCGTGACGACCTTGGCGGCCGCCTCCGAGCGGATTTGGGATCCTGAGGCCATTTTCGATTGCGAATACATCTGGCGCGGGGGCGAGTATGGCGATTCGCAGCGCAGCCGCACGGATTGGCGCCTGCTGGAGGGTCGCGAGCCGACGGGGCCGGTGACGATGTCGCAGGCGCTGGCGGCGTCGTGCAACCCCTTTTTCTATCTAATGGGGGCGTTGATGTACCGCGAAGACCCGCAGATGCACACGCGCTACGCCGAACTGCTCGGTTTCGGGACGCCGACCGGGCTTGGCGGGCTGGGCATCGAGGCGGCGGGCACGCTCTCGCCCCCGCGCGAGCCGGCGGCCGCGATCAACAACGCCATCGGACAAGGCGAAGTGACGGTGACGGCGCTGCAGATGGCGCAGCTGGCGGCGCTGATCGCCAATGGCGGGCGGCTCTATCAGCCCTACATCGTCAGTCATATCGGTGAAGCGGGCGAAGCGGATTATCGGCGGGTGAACGAGCCGGTTTTGAAGTCGCGGCTGTCGCTGGACGCGGCGGCGCTGGCGGTCGCGCGCGCGGGCATGTGCATGGTCACGAGCGTACCGGACCTGGGCACAGCCGAGGGTGTTTTTGGCGGCGCGCCTTATCAGCTATGCGGGAAGACGGGCACGGCGGAGACGGCTGGCAACCCGCACGCCTGGTTTGTGGCTTATTATCCGCGCGAGCAGCCGGAGATCGCCTTCGCCGGGGTGATGGCGCAGTCGCGCGAAGGCTCGGAGGTGGTGGCGCCGATGATCCGCCGCATCCTCGACGTCTATCTTGGCTATCCCGTGGCGCCTTTTCCCGAGTGGTGGCAGGAGCCGTATTCGCCGGTCAAATCGCAGCAGCAAGCGCTGGCCGAGCATCTGGCGGACGACAATTAAGCGCAGCCGCCTGCCCGATTGCGAACGGGCGCCCAGGGTGGCAGGTCGTAATTGATCTCGTCCGGCGGGGGCGCCAGGAGATAGACCCAAGTATAGCCGCCCCAGGTGATCCAGTCGTGGTCGCTGTAACCGAGATCGATCCAATAGGGCGTGCTGCTTGGTCCCGCGCCGGTGTCGCGGACGACGCCGATGCCATAATTTGGCACATAGACCTGCGTATAGTAGGGGATGATGCGCGGCTTGGCGGCGACGATGCCTTTGGCGAGGGTCGCGCCGGTTGCGGTCCGCGTGTTGCCGCCGTTGGATTCGGGCTTGTAGCTGGTGGCATAGACGCAGAGCCGCCGCCAGTAATGACGCGGGCCGGCGGGCGTCTCGACGATTTGCCGGGCGATCCGCGAGCCATAGGCGACGATCTTGTCCCTTGGCGCTTCAATGACGACGGTTTCGATCAATTCGCGAGCCATTTCGATGCCGTTCTCATAGCGGACACGGTAGCGGGTCTCTTGCGCGCCGGCCCGTCCTTCCTGCACGACGGCGATATCATCGAGATTCAAGTCGGCGTCCAATCGGGTGATGACGGCGAAGTCGATGGCGGCGCTTTCGGCGACGATGTCTTCAATGACGCGCACGATCTCGATGGTCATATCGGCGCTTAGGGGCGTGTCTGCGGGCGGGCGGGCGTAATCCAGGCCGAAGAGGGGCGCGTTCAGCTCGATCAAGGCGTCGCCAACCGAAGCGGCCTTGGTTCGTGCCTCGATGGTCACGCCGTCGACGATCAGTTGGATTGACAGCGCGCGTTTGATGGTGACTGTCATGTCATTGGCCGGCGCCGTCTCCAGGGCTGGCGTCGTCTGATCGGCCGGCTGGAGGGCGATACCCGCTTCCGACAAGGCGTCGCCGATGGTATCGGCCTGGGTCATGATGGTGGTCTGGATGCCGTCTACGATGACGGTCAGGCGGGCGGCGCGGCGGATTCTGATATGTAGGGCGGGCACGGTCCAGGCGGGCAGAGCCTCAAAATCGGCGAGCGCGCCATTGACCCAGAGCTTGTCGCTGGCGTCCAGCGGGATGCGGGCGCTCGTGAGAATATCCCAGGGGTAGCGCAGAGCTGTCGGAATGAGGCGCTCGGCGCCATCGACCTCGATGGTTACGTCTCGGAGGGCGGCTACGCGAATGACCATGCCGTGCACGAGCTTCTCGTTCGCCGGTTGCGAGGGGGCGGCGTAGGCTGGCGCGTCAAGGCCCTGCTGGCGGAGCAAGTCGCCGACAGTCTCAAGCCGCGTCGAAATATTCTTTATAGAGCCGTCTTGGTCGATGCTGACCTGGATGGCGTCTGGCCCCGCCTCGCTCGGCCGCGGGATGGCGCCCACGAAGAGAACAAGCGTAAGAGCGAGCGTGCAGCATGTGGTCAGGATCAGCGTCAAAAGCAGCCGTCTCCCGGGTCTTGGCGCTATTGGTCTTTGCCTGGGCAATGCCGGGTTTCCGCTTTGAGTTTTGGCGGGAATGGCTGGCTGCGCCTCGTGTCTGCGTCGCATAAAGCCGAGTTTACCCGCAAGCCCGATAGCTGAACAGGAAAGAGATGGGGCGGCCTCTCTGTGCCGCAGCGGATCCAGGCCCGATGGTGGAGACCATTGACGCGGGCATTTAGATGGCTTATATTGAGACTACGTATCAATAATATCGAGGAGGGAACGGCTTGATGAAGTGGAAACTTGCGTTTCTTATGCTCTTGGCATGTGGACTGATGCTGCCTGGCGTAGCGTCGCTGGCAAATGGCGACGGGCTGCACGTGGTGGCGACGCATGGCATTCTGGCGGATGTCGCGCGCAATGTCGCGGGCGAGAAGGCCGAGGTCGTCTCGCTGGTTCCAGTGGGGGCTGATCAGCACGGCTTCATCCCGACGCCGAGCGACTTGACTGCCGTTGCCGAAGCCGACTTGGTTCTCATCAATGGCGCCGGCTGGGAAGAAAGCTTGCTCGACGCGGTGGAGAGCGCGGGTGAAGGTGGCAATATCGTCAACGCCTCGGCTTGCGCCCAGATCAGACCCTTCGGCATCGGAATGAGCCACGACGAGCATGGCGACGACGACCATGGCGACGACCACGCGGATGAGCATGATGACGACGACGATGACGTCGACCATGACGACGAGCACGCCGACGAGCATGACGACGACCACGCCGACGAGCATGACAACGACCATGGCGACGACCACGCGGATGAGCATGATGACGACGACGATGACGTCGACCATGACGACGAGCACGCGGATGAGCATGACGATGACGACCACGCCGACGAGCACGCGGATGAGCAAGACGACGACCACGCCGACGACCATGACGACGAGCACGCCGACGAAATGGCGGGCGCCGTCGACTGTGACGCTCACGATGTGGAGTTTGCGGCGATCGTTGGCGATGTCGCGGAGGGCCGCGCGCATTATGAGGTATTGGGCCGAGGCCAGGATGTCGACTGCCAGGGCGGACACGACCATCACGCCGATGCACATGGCCACGGACACGGCGAAGGCGGTTGCGATCCGCATTTGTGGATGGACCCGCAGAATATCGTCTACTGGGCGCTGATGATCCGCGATTCGCTTTCGGCGCTTGATCATGACAGCGAAGACGCCTACGCGGCCAACGCGGCCGCATACGCCGGGGAAATGGTCGCGCTGGAGGCCGAATTTATTTTGCCGGCATTGGAAGCGCTGCCGGCGGAAAACCGCGTGCTGATCACTGGGCACGATTCCTTGGGCTATTTCGCGAGCACCTACGGATTCGTGGTCATCTCGACGGTTCTGCCGGGGGTGTCGACCACGGTGGAGCCGAGCGCGCGCGATGTGGCGGCAGTTGTCGATGTCGTACGCGACGAGGGCGTGCCGGCGATATTCAGCGACGCGCATCTCTCCGACGCGTTGGTGAATATGATCGCGTCTGAGACGGGCGTGGCGGTGCTTGGTTTGCATACCGACACCTTGAGCCTTGCGGACGGCTCTGCGGCGACCTACATTGAATACATGCGCTACAATGTGACGACAATCGTTGAGGCGCTGAAGGGTGACTGGCGCTAAGCGGCGCCTCGATACGCTCATGCGTTTCAGCACTTTGGCGCGGGGGGTTTACGACTTGGCGGTTTCGGCAGTTGGCGAAGCGCGCCACAATGAAGCGAGTGGACCTCCCGCCCTGTATGTGGACAAGGTTTCGGCCGGTTATCGCGGCAACCGGCAGGCGCTGGACAACATCAGCTTTGCGGTGGCGCCGGGCGAGCGGATCGCGGTAATCGGACCGAATGGCGCGGGCAAGAGCACGCTCTTCAAAGCGATCGTGGGCGTCATGCAAATCAGTGGCGGGCGGATCACGATTTTCGGCGAGGACACGCATAGCAGCCATACGAATGTCGGTTATGTGCCGCAGCAGAGCGCGATCGACTGGAGTTTTCCGGCGTCGGTCTTTGATGTGGTGATGATGGGACGCTGTCGGCATATCGGCTGGTTTCGCTGGCCGCGGCGGGATGACCGCGACATCGTGCGCGACATCCTTGAGCACCTCAGCCTGGATCACTTGGCGCAGCGGCAGATCAGCGAGTTGAGCGGCGGGCAGCGGCGGCGGGTCTTCATCGCGCGGGCGATGGCGCAGGACACGCGTTTGATGGTGCTGGACGAGCCCTTCACCGCCGTAGATCAGACGGCTGAGCAGGAGATCATCGAGTCGCTGGATATTTTGACGAATCACGGCATAACGCTGCTCTTGTCGACGCATCACATGGAAAACGCGGCATTGCATTTCGACAAGATCTTGATTTTGCGTCAGCGAGTCTTGGCGTTCGGCGCGCCAGATGAGGTTTTGACCTCGGCGAATCTGCGTGAAGCCTTTGGCAGCGCGTTGCCGGTGATGGCGCATGGCGATGATTTGCTCATGTTCAGCAAGGATTATGGCGGCGAGGGGGCAGGCTTTGGACCCGATTAGTTTACTGTCGGAGCCGCTGAGTTATTCCTTCATTCAGCGGGGCATGCTGACGTTGATCTTGGTGGGGGGCATCAGCGCGGTGGTGGGCTGCTTCGTGGTTGTGCGCGGCATGTCGTTTTTCGGCGACGCGCTTGCGCATGCGATATTGCCGGGGGTCGCCCTGTCGTATACGGCGAGCGGCGGCTATGTCGCCAGCAATCTTTTCATTGGCGGCTTAGGCGCAGGCATCGTGTCGGCGCTGGTCATCGCCTGGCTGACGCGCAAAGTCGAGGTCAAGGAAGATAGCGCCATCGCCATCGTTTTCGTGACCATGTTCGCATTGGGCATCGCCATCGTCAGCACGCAAACGAGTTACGCAATCGACTTGACGCATATCTTGTTCGGGAGCATCAACGGGATCAGCCAAAGCGATTTGCTGATGGTGGCGGCCATGGGCGCGGCAGTGCTTGTGATCATCGCTTTGCTTTACAAAGAGTTTCTTGTCATTTGCTTTGATACGAGCCTGGCGCACAGTTTGCGGTTGCCGGTTGAATTTCTGCGCATTTTGCTGCTGGTTTTGATCGCGGTCACGATAGTGGCCAGTTTGCAGGCGGTGGGGATCGCGCTGATGCTGGCATTGCTGATTACGCCAGCGGCGACGGCGCGGCTCTTGGTGAAGCGGCTGCATCAGATGATCGTCATCGCCAGTTTGCTTGGCATTCTAAGCGGCGTGGTTGGATTTTACGCTTCGTACTATCTCGACATCCCGTCTGGCGCCTGCATTGTGCTGACGACAAGCGTGATCTTCGGTTTGGCATTCGCGCTGCAATCGAGCTGGAACCGGATTCGCGAGCGTGGTTGAGGCGTGGTATGGAGCGCGTGAAACCTCGTCATTTTGATCCGATTGAAGGCGCCTTCCAGATCGGCATCAAGTGCTGCCGGATGTGATCGAGTTAATCGGTGGCTTGCCATCGTTCCATGCGTTCGAGCAGGGCTTTCATCCAGTCGACAGCCCATTCTTGCTGGTTTGCTTCCATACGCCCGAATTGCAATTTCGTCACGTGTTTATCAAAGCGCTCCAGTGCGCCAGGGAGCGTTGACGTTTTGGTTTTGGTTTGGGATTTGGTTACGCCCGTATCGCGTCGCGGGTGCAGCCACTTTCGCAATTCGAATTCGGCGATATCGCGGTCGTCGGCCGCGTTCCACTGCTCGTGCGAAAGCCGCAGCAAGGCGCGGAATTGCCGTATGCGCGAGGCGTTCTCGAATCCGCAGGCGGCGCAGAGCTGCTCGGCTCGTCCATAGGGAATGCGCCACTTGCTTGAATCGGCGACTTGGGCGTAAAAGTCTTGCTCGCGTTCGAAGGCATGGATGGGCGCGAAGTTCTCCCAGCCGTGCATATCCATCAGCAGCAGGGCGATCTGGCGCGCCCGGGCGATGGCGTTTAGATTGTCGCGGGCGGTATTTTCGCTGGCTTGCCGCCACAGATTCAGCTCCGGCACGCGGCGGGCGGGAATTGCGCTATAGTCGTCGCCGGCGAAGTAATCGTGCAAGAGATGATAGGCGACCCAACGCCGCTCGCCGGTTTCGATTACGTAGCTGTCGCCGGCGCCCGCAACGGTAATGGGATTGGTCAGACCGTCCTGATGAATGCTGGCTGCCAAATCCGCCAAGCGCAGCAGCGGCAGCTCTTCGTCAGTCGTCACGCGATCGTCCCGCGCCCGCAATTCAATTCTGCCTTTGATCAGCGCCTCCAGAGGAAAGGCGCGTCCGCTAACCGATTCGACCTCGTCTAGCCAAGCCTCAATCTGTTCCATGAGCGGACCGTCGCGAAACTGTGAGGGCACGACCCGCCGCGGCTGCATGGGATTGGGCTGAATCTTGAAGATGTCGATCGGCTTGGCGCGGACGATGGGTTTCGTCTGAATGTCGACAGCGGGCGCGCCCATGTCGTGGCCGTAACCATCGGTGGCCGCCGCGGCGACATCAAATAGATTCTCGTCGATTCTCACCCCGCGTTTGCGCGCCGCCTTAGACATGATTGACCATCCTCTCTTCAATCCTTTTGACGATCTCCCATGTGACCTGGGTGATCTTCGATTTCGGATGATAGGCGAATATGCTGGCGGTATCGCTCTGCGAAAGCTCGCCCCACAGAATAGTCAGGGGTATCGGCTCGGTGATGACGCGGGCGAAGGGTTTCCGCAGCAATTTCAGATTTTCGTTATGCAGACCAGTGGTGCGGCGAAACATGTTCGGGATGAGCGCAATCATTGATATTTCGCGCAAGCCCATTTGACGCCGCTGATGACTGAAGCGCTGCAAGTTCTGCAGGGTCTGCTTGATGCCATCAAAGCTCATCGCCTCAAGCTGGGTTGGAATAACGATGTGATCGCTGGCGAGGTAGAGCATGGCGTGCAGGGTTGATCGGGTCGGCGCGGTATCGATGAAGACGAAATCGAAGGCGTCTTCCACTTCTTCAAGCTTGTTGAACAGGGCGAATGAATCGGTGATGTTGCCGACGATGCCAGCTGTCTCTGGATTGCCTGGCACCAGGTATACGGCGCCATTCACGTCGCGATTGGGGAACTGGTACAGCGCCGGCTCGACGATTGTCAGGCACTGATTCCAGTCGCCGCCGTCTACTTCATCGCGCACCAGCAGATTATAGAAATAGGGTCTTTTGCGCTGCTTCAAGGCGACGGTCAGATGCGCTTGCGGATCGGCGTCAATCATCAGCACCTTGTGACCCAGGATTGCCAGACCGGCGCCAAGTTGAGCCGAAAGCGTCGTTTTGCCGACGCCGCCTTTCTCGTTGTAGACCATGACCGTGCGCATGACGAGTCGCCTGCCAATGTCGATTTCATCGCCGATAAAGACTGTATCTATTGTCGCTGGACGGACGAATTTCGCCACTGCAATTTGCGCGGATTGCGGTACAATCCGTTACATTCGTAGCGAATTACGCTTAAATGAGGAGGAAGGGCATGCGATATAAGACCGAAGTCGTCATCAACCTGCCACTCGACCGCGTCATCGAACTCTTCGACAATTTCGAGAATCTGAAGACATGGCAGACTGGTCTCGTCAGCCACGAGCATCTCAGCGGAGAGCCCGGTCAACCCGGCGCAAAGACCAAACTCGTCTACGACATGGGCCGGCGCCGAATGGATATGATCGAAACCATCATCAAGCGCGATCTACCGGATGAATTCTCCGAGACCTACGATGCCAAGGGCGTTCACAACATCGTGCGCAACTACTTTCATGATCGAGGCGACGCGACGCTCTGGGTGCTGGATTCTGATTTTCGCTTTCACGGCCTAATGCGGCTTATGTCGCTCTTCATGCCGGGAAGCATGTTCAAGAAGCAAACGCGCCAAACGATGGAAGCCTTCAAAGCCTTCGCCGAGGCCGCTTGACTCAACGCCGATCCAGCAGTTGGCGTGTCATCCCCGCGTGACCCAAGTGCTCGGCCGTATGGTCAAGCCCGCGCAGCAGGGCATACCCTCTCGTCACTTCCTGAGACGGCCGATCCATATATTGGCTAACGTCCACTACTTCACTCAGCCGGCTGAGATTCTGCTGCCGGAACGCCGATTCGTAAAAGACCATGTTCGCGGCAAACAGCGACTTCAGCCCCTCCAGCGTGTAACCGGACGCCCGGAATTCCGCCGGTCTATCGCGCTCGCTCACCTCATCTATTCCAATGCCGATCCAAAATCGCTCGGCCGCGCACACGTGTACGCCCAGGACGCAAAGAGAATTCATCTCGGCGCCAGGACGCCAATCAAGATCTTCGACCGACAGTCCATCAATGTATACGAAATACTGCTCATGCATTTCCGCAAGGCGTTTAATCACGCTGGCGAATAGGACCTCCATGATTCGTTTCCTCCGCTCGTCCGCCGCCGGCCGCCATTCGTGCCGCCCGTAACGCTTACTGAATCCGAAGCATCACCTTAGACGCGGCATCCCACAACGCTTCCAAGGCGTAGAAGGCGCGCTTCTCCGGCGAGAACAAATGCAACACCACATCCCCGTAATCCAGCACGATCCAACCATTCTCGGCTCGACCCTCGTTCGTGAAAGGCAGCTTCACATATCGCTCTTTCACACCCAGGCGAACCACTTCCGTCAACGCGCGCAGGTGCCGTTCATTGTCGCCGCTGCAAATGATGAAGAAATCGGCGATGATCTGATCAGGACGCAAATCCAAAAGCAAGATGTCTTCCGCCTTGCGCTCCTCCAGAAGGACCACGATATGATGTGCCAAATCCAATGCGTTCAAATACTGTATCTCCACACTCCATTCAACAATTCACCGCCTTCAGTCTAACACAGGTAACGAGGCGCGGATACATGCTGATTCCGATCAGACCGGCCCAACCGCCGACTTCCTGCGCATGACCCGCTCTGCCGGCCTCAGCAGCGCGGACAGACCAGAACACAGACAATATCCGAGCGCTTCCCCCTACAGACTGAACTCACCATCCGGCGCGAGGACAATCGCCCTGGACCCCGTCTCATTCTCGACCCGCTCGGCCCACGCCGCCGCGTCCTGCTCTATCGGCGGAAACGTATTGTAGTGCATCGGTGACGCCAGCTTCGGGTTCAAAAAACCAATCGCGCGAATTGAGTCATCTACGCCCATCGTAAAACAGTCGCCAATCGGCAAGAGCGCCAGGTCCAACCCCTCGTCGCCGATCAGTTTCATGTCGCTGAACAAGCAAGTATCACCGGCGTGATAAATGCTCGCGCCGCCGCCGCAAATCACGAAACCATTAGGCTGCCCGCCATAGGTGCCGTCAGGGAAAGACGAGCTATGATGCGCGACCGTCCATTTCGCGCTCATCCACTCGTTGCGATATGTGCCACCAGGATTGCCTTGAAATACGTTCTGCACGCCGTGCGCCATATACCAGTCGCCCATCTCAAAATTGCAGACAACCAGCGCTCCAGTTCGCTTGGCGATCTCCACCGAATCACCGACATGATCGCCGTGCGCGTGAGTCAAGAGGATGACATCGGCATCCAGCTCCTTTGCGGCCGCCTTGGCGACCGGATTACCGCTCACAAACGGATCTATCAACACTTTCCGCCCGTCAATATCGAATGAATAAGCCGAGTGCCCCAACCATCGGATAGAAACAGCCATGACTTTCTCCTCGCCTATAGTCCGCTATCAGCCGCGCAACCTTGCAGAAGATTGTAGCACTCTCTCGACCTGATTGCGAAACGTGGCGCCGCGCGCGCAGGCCGATCTCAAAGATCTCGGAACTGTGAACGTTAATTCTCTTCATTAGTAGTAGTCTTAGTAGGCCATGTGCAAACTGTGCAAAACTTTCCGAGCATCTCGCCGCTTTGGGAAAAATATCCCATGTCATAGCCAAGTTCTCACTGATTTCCCTAACTTTATCCCAAAACATGATGCGCAGCTTGGGATATTTGGGTTAAAAGTTTCACACAGCACGCTGTTCAAAACCAGCTCGGTTTTCGACAGCATGAACGGCTGCCATCGGGTATTTGAACAGTAGCGATGCAAAGGGCGGATTTATGCTCGGAGAGCGCGCCGCTGAGCATCCGCTGAAGATAGTTTTCAACAGGTTATCGACAGGCTGGCGCAGTGGCTTGTGCAAAGTTTTGAACAGGCAAGGCGCGACTCTCGCCGCGGATGAGGAAGCCCGCTTGGGAAAACATTGGGATAAACGGAGCCGGCAAGTCGCGGTCGCCCTGGCCTGCCCGCCAGACGAAGCCCGGCTCCGCCCAGGCGCTGGCGTGAAAACACCGCAAGTCATCAGCCAGCGATGTCGCGTTTGCGTGTAGAATGTCTATGGCAGGCAGTCATCAGGCAGTCATTCTGTTCGCATAGACGGAGCGGCCTATATCAATGTCGAACTCAAACAGAAGTGGTATACCGTATTTCCTGGTTGTGGTGCTGCTGTTGATCGCGCTGGCGGGCGGGGCGGCGGCCGGCATCCTAGGCTATGTCTGGATCACCGGCGGCTCCGGCGAAGCCAGCCTGTCGGTCGCGGACAAGCTGGCGACCCAAGAAGCGAGCGACGATGCGCTGGCGGCCGCGGTCGGCACGGCTATGGTGGAGGTCGCCAATACTGTAATCGTGAACGCAGTCGCCGCGGCCGTGGCGGAAGCGGTGGATTCAAGCGTCGCCGCGGCCATGGATGAAGCCGCCGCCAAAAGCGAGCCGCTGGAATTCGCCATCGTATCGGCCGAGAGCGAGGCGAGCTTCACATTGGAAGAAGACTTGCGCGGCGTTCGCACGACCGTCGTTGGCGTCACGAACGAAGTTGGTGGCAGCGTTTTTGTCAACCTGGCCGACCCCAGCGCGTCATCCATCGGACCCATCGTGATCAACGCGCGCACGCTGGAGACCGACAACAGCTTCCGCAATCGCGCGCTCCGCAGCCGCATCTTGCAGTCGGCGCAAGCTGAATACGAATTCATCGTCTTTGAGCCGCGCGAACTCAGCAACTGGTCGGCGACTTCGGCAGCGGTTGGCGAGACCATGACTTTCGACATCACCGGCGATCTGACTATCGTGGACATGACCCGGAGCGTAACCTTCGCCGCGTCGGCGACCCTCGAAAGCGAGTCGCGCATCAGCGGCAGCGCGGAGGTCAATCTGTTGCACGGCGATTTTGGGCTGGTGATTCCCGATGTCCCTTCGGTCGCCAACGTGACCGACGACGTCACGCTCCGCCTGGAGTTTGTGGCGACGGCTGGCGATTAGTTTCAGTTCATACGGCAGATCCGCGGTGTGGCGCGCCGCCGCGCGGAACAATGTTGAAGCGGCGTGTTAGCTCGCGCGCGAAAACGCAAGAAGCGTAGGGCGGGCTCTCGGGTCGCTCGCTTATGGCCCAAAGATGCCGATGGTCTCTCGCGAATGCTTGCCTGTCATGGCGCGCGCTCGTGAGTCCCGGCGGGCGGCGAAGTCTACCCCCTTTGGCGGACATCTGCGATAATCCACTTGAACGTTCGCTTCCGACCTGGACCGATGAACCATGCCCAGACCCCTTTACGCGACCGATCCCACGGTCATCAACACGCTGCGCTCGCGCCACGCCGCCACCGCCTATCTCGAAGTCGCGACGACCAACCGCAGCAAACTCGATGAATTCCGCCGTATCCTGCCAGATATCGAGGTCGCGGGAGTGAAGCTGGATATCGAAGAAATCCAGAGCCTCGATCCCTACAAGGTGGTCGAGCATAAGGCGATCGCCGCCTACGAGGCGAATGACTACAACCCGATTCTGGTAGAAGAGACGTCGCTGGCGCTGCGCGGTTTGGGCGGGCGGCCCGGCGCTTATATCAAGGACTTCTGCGAAGAGGCGGAGATGCGGCGCATGATCGCCGAAGGCTGGCTGCAGGGGCGCGATCGACGGGCTTTGGCGAAAGTCTTGATAGCGGTCTATGACGGCGCCGATGTGCAGATCCGCGAGGGCGCGACGGCGGGTACAATCGCCGATAGCCTGCGCGGCGTGAAGGGCTTCGGCTGGGACGACATGTTCATCCCCGCGGGCGCGGCGCGCACCTTCGCCGAGATGAGCGATGACGAAAAAGACGAACACAGCATGCGGCGGAAAGCGCTGGAAGCGCTGCGTGATCGCCCATTCGCGCTGGGGCAGGGCGTGTTCATGATCCCGGAGCCCTATCGGCAGGAGGTCGAGCGTGTTGATTACGCCGCGCTGCAAGACGAGGCGGCGTTGCGATTCGCCTTCTCGCTGGAGGCGCTGGAAGACGCCAACCCGCCCAACAGCCGCTTCGAGGCGCCTTGCTATCAGCCGATTCATTACGAAGAGAATATCTATTACAGCCGTTATCTGCCCAAAGCCAACAGCCGCAGCATCGGCTTGATTTTGACCGATGTCGACCGCGGCGCCTTGCGCATGAACAAGAATGGCAGTCCGGTCATCTGGCAGTTTGGTCCCGAGCGGCGCACGCTCTGCCTGGCGCAAAGAGCGGATTTCTTCCGCAGCAATCAGAGCGCGGATGTGCTGCGCAGGCTCGACGAGGCGGGCCGCGCCGGCGCCATTCCCCAGCGCAGCAACAGGCGTTCGCTGACGGTGGAATCCGTCTTGGGCTTGAACGAGAATCCCTTCATCACCAGCACCTATTCCTGGAAGGATCTGGGTTATCGCAAGCTGTCTTCCGCCCGGCAGGTTTCGCGGACGCATAGCGCCGAGCGGGGCTTGTTCAATCGCATCGGCAAGTACCCGCGCAGCGTGCTCGGATTTGGCTCGATGCCGGCGATTTCGGGCTGGCGCGATGTGCTGGCGACGGCGGCTATCGGGCATCATGCCATCTTCACCCATCGCAACAGCATCTTCGCTGGCTATATCGAGCGGCAGGCGGCTGTCATCAGTGAAGCCAAGCATGTGCTGCGCCGTGTGCTGCCCGCAGAAGCCGATTACGCGCGCGCCGCCCGCAATATCGGCGCCGCCATCGGCTGCAGCAATGTCGAAGATGAAGTCGCCGCCGCCCGCTACCTTTACGACAAGGCCGGCGTTCGGCTCTTCCGCATCTATACGATCAACTCCGACCCGCGCGTGATCGGCATCGCCTCGGCGATTCGGGCTGAATTCGGCGACGAGATCGAGCTCTTCGTCGGGCAGGTCAGCGACAAGGCGCAGTGCCTGCGGCTGATCGCGCCCGACGTGCGCGCGGATGGTTTGTTCTTCGGTCATGGCGGCGGCCGTCAATGCACCTCAGCCACCAATGGCATGGCGGTGACCACGCTGGAAGAGGTTTACAGCATCACCACGGACGAGCGTTTCAACGGCGTCGCCATCGCGGTCGAAGGCGGCATCGGCACGTCGATGGGGCATCTGCTGCTCATGGGCATCGACCTGATCTCCTACAATCAGCAGCTGGCGCGCTGCGTCATCGAGCAGGGCGATATCTTCTTTGAGCATCGGAGCGGGATGGTCTGCATGCCTTATCATGGCAGCGCCTCGGCGCCGACGATGATTATCGAGAGCGCGAATCCCGCGTTGGCGCGGAAGCGGCTGCGGCCCGGCGGGCGGACGCGCAACGTCGAGGGCAAAGCCGGTTATCGCTTCTTCGAGGAGAAAGCCAATTCGATGGTCTTTTACATCAACACCTTCAAGCATTACGCGGCGCGGGCGCTGGCCGATGCGGGCGTGCGGGATATGGCTGAGCTGCGGCGATTCCTGCGCGAGAACGACGAGGAACTGATTCGGGTGGTGAGCTCGCAGGCCAGCGCGGTCGGTCAGGCGTATGGGAATTGGATGTGAGATTCGTCCTTTAGTGCTACGTAGCATTTGTGAATGTAAATTCACGACACTGTGAACAAACATTCACCTATCGACAGCATGCGCAATATTGAGTAGGATATATGGCCACAGAATAAGCGACATTGAGAAATGCGTACAATTGTCAAACGATTAACGGTGTCGTATTTGTTCACAAACGCCAAGCGGGAATCTTATCACTAACTGACTGGTCACCTGTTATACGGTGATGGTTGACAAGACTCCATTTTCTGCGTTCAATGTGGTGTTGGAAACGATTTTAGACAGTTAGCGTATACGTGGTACCCAAGCCAATTGACTATGTGTTCCGTATATAAACTCCTGAATTTGACATTTTCACAACATTGTGTTAAAGACCTGCTAGGCTGATTCTACGCATTTAAATCGCAGTTTTCTCGTACAATATAGGTAGGGAATCGAAGGAGCAAGCAATGGCGATCAAAGAAAAAGATCTGCAATTCCGTCCTCGCTACCGTCAATTTTTTCTGTCCGGCCTTGCATCGCCCTTTTCAATCTTTGATTTCTTCGCCGATATTCATCTTGCCGAGTCGCCTGAGGAAGCTGACGCGAGAGCTCTGCGCCGCGATTGGGAGATCGTCGGTGAATGCCTCCAGGATTCCATGCTTGAGTATTCACGTCGCTTTGGCCCTTGCGAGGAGAAAATCTATGACAGATAAGGGTCGGAATACGTCGGACGAAGAATCCGATTCTGACGACGAAGAGCACAACTCGGCCGATGATAACTTACGGTCTATGCGTGAAGCATCGCTCGAAATGTACGTCAGTAGGATGTTTTCCGGGCCTCTTCCGTCACCAGATGCGTTCCGTGAGTACGAGGACGTATTACCGGGCGCCGCTGATCGGATTCTAGGGATGGCAGAGTTCCAATTGCATCGGAGGGCATCTTCTCAGAAGATGGCCCTTTGGATCATGTTTGTAATTTCTATCGGGTTTCTAATCGGATCTATCGCTTTAGCCCTATTGGCTGCTCCTGCGGCAGCTGTATTGTTCCCTGTAGTTCCTACGTTGGTTTCCGGCGGGGCCTATGTATATGGACTGCGCAAACGTTCAGAGCGGCCTCAACTGCCGCTGGGTGATGACGACGATCAGCCCAAACTTCCGCCTGCCTAGTAGAGATTTGGCACTTATCTAAAACACAATCACCCCCCGCGCCACATCGCCCGTCAGCATGCTGGCGTAAGCCTCGTTGATCTGGTCGAGTCGATAGCGATTCGTTACCAGCTCCTCCAGCTTGAGTTTGCCCGCCATGTACAGATCCAGGAAGAGGTGAAAATCGCGCGATGGGTTGATCGAGCCGTAGAGGCTGCCGCGGATCTTGCGCTCGGTCATGGTGATCACTTGCCCCAGGAAGCGGGTTTCGCTGTTTTGCGGGGTGATGCCCACCAGCGTGCAGATGCCGCCGGGCCGCGCGGCTTCAATCGCCGTCTGCTGCAAAGCGGGGATGCCCACCGATTCAAAAGTGTGGTCGGCGCCGCGGGTTTCGGTCAGCTTTTGAATCTCGGCGACGACCGTCTCGTCGGACATCAGGCAGTGCGTCGCGCCGAATTCGCGGGCGATCTCCATTTTGTTGCTGTTGGCATCGACGGCGATGACGGGGTCTGCGCCACAAAGCGCCGCGCCCTGGATGATGTTCAAGCCGACGCCGCCCGCGCCAAAGACGGCGACGCTCTGCCCGGCGCGCACCTCGGCCGTGAACATGGCCGCGCCGACGCCCGTCGATACCGCGCAGCCGACCAGCGCCGCCACCTCGAGCGGCACGTCTTTGCGCACGGGCACGACGCTCACCTCGCGGCAGACGATGTATTCGGCGAAGGTCCCGAGCCCGCCCAGGATATAAACCGGGTCGCCATTCCAGGAAATGCGGCTTGTGCCATCGCCCAGCACGCCGGCGGCGACATTATCAAAGTCGTTTTCGCAGATGGATGCTTGGTCGCTGCGGCAATAGAAGCAGTCGCCGCAGCTGGCGCGGAAGCTGAGCGTGACGTGATCGCCGGGCTGGGCGCGCGTGACGCCCGCCCCGACCGCTTCAACGATGCCGGCGCCTTCATGACCGAGGATCATGGGCGCGGCGAAGTCGCCTTTGCCGGCGACGACATGCCAGTCGCTGTGGCAGATGCCGGTCGCGGCCATCTTGACCAGCACTTCGCCCGCTTTTGGCGGCGCGAGGTCAACGGCGTCGATTTTGAAGGGCGTGTGGGCCGCTGTGAGGATTGCCGCTTGCATTTGCATGGTCAGAACCTTTCACTTGCGGGCGACCTGGCAGGCGGCCTCGGCATAGAGACGAATCTTTTGAACGGGCGTTACAGCGTAACGCCCCTACAGATCGGACTAGCGGGCGGGCGACCTGATAGGTAGCCCCTACAAATTCCCGGGCGGGGATCAAAACACGATGATCCCGCGCGCGACCTCGCCGGTGAGCATATTGGCGTAGGCTTCGTTGATCTCGTGCAGGCGATAGCGGCGCGTCACCAGCTCGTCCAGCTTGAGCTTGCCGGCGCGGTAGAGCTCGATGAACTTGGGGAAATCGCGATTGGTGTTGACTGAGCCGTAGAAGCTGCCGCGGATGACTTTTTCGGTGCGGGTGATGATGGCGCCGGGCAGGTTGGTGTCGCTGCCCACCGGCGTCAAGCCGACCAGGGTCAGCGTGCCGCCCGGCCGCGTCGCATCCAGGCAGCGCTCCTGCAAGAACGAGAGACCGACCGATTCAAAGACGTGGTCGGCGCCGCGGCCGCCGGTGAGCGCCTGGATCTCGCTCACGGCGTCGTCGTCCGAGTAGAGCGTGTGGGTCGCGCCGAATTCGCGCGCGATCTCCATTTTGCTGCTGTTGGCATCGACGGCGATGACGGGGTCGGCGCCGCACATGACCGCGCCCATGATGATGTTCAAGCCGACGCCGCCCGCGCCATAGACGGCGACGCTCTCGCCGGGGCGGACGTCCGCGGTATACATGGCCGCGCCGACGCCGGTCGATACGGCGCAGCCCACCAGCGCCGCCACCTCCAGCGGCACATCGCTGCGGATGGGCACGGCGGCCGACTGATCGATGACCACATATTCGGCGAAGCAGCCCAGGCCCGTCATGATGTGGACCGGCTCGCCATTTCGGGTGATGCGGCTTGCGCCATCCCGCATCAAGCCCGAAGCCAGCACCGGCGAAAAGACTTCGCAGAGGTTGGTTTTGTCGCGCTGGCAATAGAAGCAATCGCCGCAATTGGCGCGGAAGCTCAGGGTCACGTGGTCGCCCGGCTTTAGGCTGGCGACGCCTTCTCCCACGCTTTCCACCACGCCTGAGCCCTCGTGGCCGCAGACGATCGGCAGGGGAAAATACGAATGCCCCTCGACCACGTGCCAGTCGCTATGACAGATGCCGGCCGCCGCCACCTTGACCAGGACTTCGCCCCTTTTCGGCGGCGCCAGATCGACGGTTTCAATGCTGAAGGGCGTGTTGAACGCGTTGAGGACTGCCGCTTGCATTTGCATGGTCTGGACCTTTCGTCAATTCCTGCGGGCGAGTCGCCCCTACATCGGCAGGTAATCTGTAGATTTATGCGTGTACGAGCGAGATGGCGGCGCGCCCCTACAAATGTCAGTTTGGCGGTCGAATTGACAAATTCGCCCCTTCGCCAAAGCTGCTGATGACTAGAACACAATGATACCGCGCGCCGGCTTGCCGCTCAACAGATCGGCGAAAGCTTGGTGAATCTCGTCCAGCCGATGCGGAAAGCCGTATTCGGCTGCGCGAGGACGGCGGCTTTCATGCGCATTACTGTTTGACCGCGCCGACGGTCAGCCCTTGCACGAACTGCTTCTGCAGAGCCAGGAAGAGCAGCAGAATCGGCAAGGTTGAAAGCAGGGACGCCGCCATTACTACCCCGTGTTCCATCCGGTACATGCTCCGCATGCCCGCCATCACGACCGGCAGCGTCTGCAATTCGCGGCTGCGCAGCACGACCAGCGGCCAGACGAAGTCGTTCCAGGAGGTCATGAACGCCAGCACCGCCAACACCGCCAGCGCCGGCCGCACCAGGGGCAGGGCGATCTGCCAGTAAATGCGGAACTCGGAAGCGCCGTCAATGCGGGCGGAATCGAGCAGCTCATCCGGCACCGCTTCCATGCTCTGTTTCATGAAGAAGATGCCAAAGGCGCCGGCGATCCCGGGCAGGATGACGCCGGCGTAGCTATCGACCAAACCGAGGCGGATCACCAGCACGAAGAGCGGAATGAAGATGGTGTAGAGCGGCACCATCATCGAGCCGAGCAGCACCATGAAGAGGAAATTCTTCAGCGGGAAACTGTACTTGGCGAAGGCGAAACCGGCCAGCGATGCCAGGAAAAGATGAGCGGCGGTATGTACCACGGCGATGAAGGCGCTGTTGAGAAAATGCTTATGGAAGTCAAATTCTGCGAAGAGTCTGACATAGTTGCGCAGGTGAGGCTCTGCCGGGATCAGGGTCGGCCGCAGCTGGAAGATCTCATATTGTTCTTTGAAGGTGTTGGAGATCATCCAGACGAAGGGCGTCGCCATCGAGATTAGAATGAAGAAGAGGAAGCCGTAAGCGATGGTCCGCTGGGCGCGGACTGTGAGCGTGTTGTCCATCGCCTCAATCATCCTTCCTGAAGGCGCCGAAGAGGTAGAGCTGGATGAAGGACAAACCGAAGATGATCAGCGCCAGCACCCAGCCGATGGAGGAGCCGTAGCCGAGCTTGGCATGGGTGAAGCCCATGCGGTAGAGGTAGTTGGCGAGGGTCAGGCTGGCGTCGTTGGGTCCGCCGTTGGCCAGCAGCAGCGGCTCGGCGAAGAGCTGAAAGGAGCCGATCATGGTGACCACGCCGACGAAGAGCGCGATGGGGCGGAGCTGCGGGATAGTAACGTAGCGGAATTGCGCCCAGGTTCCGGCGCCGTCCACCTGCGCCGCTTCATACAGATCGGGCGGGATGCTTTGCAAGCCGGTGAGAAAGTACAATACGTTTATGCCCGTGTAGCGCCAGGTGGCCACCACCAGCACCGAGATCTTGACCAATTCTTCGTCCAGCCATTTAGGCGCCGGGATGCCCAGCAGCGCCAGGAATTGGTTGATCAGACCGTATTGGTTGTTGAAGATCATCAGGAAAATGAGGGTGGCGGCGACCGTGCTGGTGAGGATGGGCAGGAAGTAACCGATGCGGAAAAGGCTCTTAAGGCGGATCAGCGCCGAGTTGATCAGCAGCGCCAGCAGCAGCGCCAGCGGCAAGATGAAGAGAAAAGCGCCGATTGCGTAGTAGACGGTGTTCCACAGCGACTTGAGGAAGACCGGGTCGCCCGCCAGGTAGGTGTAGTTGCCCAAGCCGACATGGCGCATGGGGCCGGTACCGGGCCAGCGATGCAAGCTGAGGTAGAGGGCGTAGACAAGTGGACCCACCGAGAAGACAATGAAGAGAATGTAGAAGGGCGAGATAAAAGCGTAAGGCATGACCTTGCGCTCGGAGCGGCTCCACCAGGCGCGGATAGAACCCCCCACCCCAAACCCCTCCCCCACCAGGAGGGAGGGGCTTCCGTCGCCCGTAGCGCGCTGGCTGCTAACCCTGTTTTCAGTCCCTATCGTTGAGGGCGCTGGCGGGATGTCGGCAGCGTCAGCAGCTGACTCCCCCTCCCTATTTACGGGGGAGGGGGCTGGGGGGTGGGGGTTGTCCATAGGCGCTAACCGAAATCGATCTGGCGGCGCAGTTCATCGGCGGCGTCCTTCAGGGCTTGCTCGGCCGTTTTCTCTCCCTGGGTGGCTTCGAATACGGCGTTGCCCACCAGCGTGCTGGCTTCGTTGAACCAGGGACCGCGCTCCTGGAAGGGCACTTCTGGCGCCAGCTCAAGGAAGAGCTCGCCCACTGGCTGATTGTCGAAGTAGGGGTCGGGCGCCAGCAGCGCTTCGTTATCCAGATGAGACAGCACCGGCGGCAGCAGGTTGTTCACGTGATATTCGAGGATTTTGTTGTCTTCGTCGAACATGGCGAATTCGATGAAAGCCCAGGCTTCTTCCGGATGCTCGCTCTGCGTCGTGATAGAATAAGCGGTGCCGCCGTGCGTGCTAGTGCGGGCGCCGCCTTCCTCAAAGGCGGGCAGGGGCGCCGCGCGCCACAGACCGGCCCCGTCAGCCAATTCATTCTTCAAGGTGCCGGCGTACCAGTCGGCGCCGATAGCGGCGGCTATCTTGCCCTCGGCCATTAAGCCCATGGTGGCGTAGAAATCGCCCGTGGAAATCGCGACGCCGCTTTCGAGCAAGCCGAGATACCATTCCAGAACGGCGATGTTCCCGGCGGAATCGACTATTACGTTGCCATCGGCGTCAAAGAAGCCGGGGCTGCCCGATTGCAGCAGCAGCATGTAATAATCGCCCCAGCTGCGGTCGTCCAAGACGAGCGCCGCGATGCCTTGGTCGGTCAGCGCCGCGGAGGCCTCGATAAATTCATCCCAGGTGGCGATGGGCATCTCGATGCCGGCGTCAGCGAAGATGTCGTGCCGATAATAAAGCACGACCGGGCAGAGGCAGTGATCGATGCCGTAGATAATGCCCTGATGGGCGTACAAGGCGGTCTTGGCCATGATGTAGTCGTCCTCATAAGGCGCGATCAGGTCGTTCAGGGCTACCAGACCCGGCTCGCCTTTCATGAAGCGGCTGATGACGCCTTGCTCCACATCGACGATATCGGGCGCGCCGACGCCGGCGACGAAGGCGCCCTGCAAGTTGTCGTAGAGTTGGCCAAAGGGCATCTCTTCGACCTGAATGGTGACATGGGGCGCGATTTCCTTGTAGTCGGCTTCAATGCCTTTGTACAAGTCGGTGAAGAAGGCGCCGAAGGTCCAGATCGTCAGGGTGACATCGTCTTGCGCCGAGGCGGTTCCGGCGCCGATGAGCAGGCTCAATACGAGCAATACGGCGGCAAATGCGCTGATATTGCGATTCATTTTTGTTTTCCTCCCAATAGATTCTCTTGATGTGGGTTCGGGCGACCCGGTGGGTAGCCCCTACAGGTCCCGCAATCGGCCGGGCGAGCCACAGGCTAGCCCCTACAGGTCCCGCAATCGGCCGGGCGACCCGGTGGGTAGCCCCTACAGCCCTGCAACGGCCGGGCGAGCCACAGGCTAGCCCCTACAGGTCCCGCAATCGGCCGGGCGACCCAATGCGTGGCGTCTAGAGCCAGAGCATGGGTTCAGCCTCCCCCTGACTTGTCGGGGGGACCGAGGGGGTTGACTCCAATCAATAGTTGCTATAAGGATCTCCTTCCCACTGGCGTTCCCACTGCTCCCAGGCGGCCACCGCCGCGGGATCGGCTTCGCTGCGGGCGATGAAGCCTTTTTCGCGGCCGCCGCTGAGTTCGGTATTGTGTTCAGGGACCATGGCGTCAGCGATGGTTTGATAACGCAGGTCGATGGACCAGCGCACGGCATCGGATTTGTTGGGCAGCGCGGCGTGCGGCGTCAACTGGGTGAAGCAGAGCGCGTCGCCGGCCTCCATCTCGACCGGGATGCCCGGTATCGCCGCTCGCTCCTCTTTGGAGATGCCGAGGAAGCCGGTCTCTTCGTCTTCGGTGATGGCGTACATGTCGCCGCGATGATAGCCCTCGGCCACCTGCAGGCAGCTGTTCTCCCGCGTGACGCGCATCAGCGGCATCCAGATCGAAATCGTATGCACCCGGGTGTTCGAGGGGTAGTACTGCGAATCCTGATGCCAGGGCGTGCGCGTCCAGCGCTGGTCGGGCAGCTTCGGCCGCAGATTGAAGACACCGTGCATGAAGACTTCGGGCGTACCCAACAGGTCTTCGGCGATGTCGATGATGTTAGGTTCGCTCATGAATTGGAAGAGCTCCGCGCATACGGCCTGGCGGCGCGGGCTGCGGTGGTACATCGGCTTGCCCGCCTCGTTCCAGGCGACCTTCAGCCGATGCTCAAGGTCAAGATGGGCGAAATCGTCTTCGAGCAAGCCTTGATTGACCCAGGTTCGCACCTCGCGGTCGACCCAGCCGGCGCAGACTTCGCGCGCCAGTTCAATGCTGCGCGGCGGCACCACGTTTTCGACTTTGAGCCAACCTTTATCGTGGTAAAAGTTGATCTGTTCGTCGGTCAACATTTTGGGCATGAGCGTATCCTAAGAGAAAATCGACTACATTCTCTACAATTCTAACGCAGGTAACGCGGCGCCGCAAACATTACGAACCCGTTGCAATGCTCTGCGCCTCGGTAATGCCAAGCAAGTAATTCAAAAGACTCACCACCGAGGACACCGAGTTTGACAGAGTTCACCGAGAGAAAAGCAAGGGATATTCTCTGTGCCCTCTGTGGCAAGTCTTTGTTTCACGACTTTCCTGGACTTAGTTCTGTGTCTCTGTGGCGGAGAGACCTGCCAAGACGCCCTAGAAAAACCCGCGCCGATGGAAGCGCTCCTCTTTCCAGAAGTCGCCATCGTTGTGGTAGCCGCCCTGCTCCCAAAATCCTGGCTTGTCGACCGGGCTGAATTCCAGGGCGCGCAGGAATTTGGCGCTCTTCCAGAAGTAGCGCTTTGGCACCACCGTCCGCAGCGGACCGCCGTGCTCCATCAGGTCGGGCTCGTGCAAGTAGCGCCCTTCGTATTTATAAGCGAGCATGACGTCTTCATCGTCCATGACCTCCAGCGGCAGGTTGGCGCTGTAACCATATTCGCAGTGGGCGATGACGAAGCGAGCCTCGGCGGTCAAATCCAGTTCGTGCAGGAAGTCGCGGAACATCACGCCTTCCCATGCCGTGTCGAATTTGCTCCAGCGGGTGACGCAGTGGATGTCGACGGTCATCGCGCTGGCGGGCAGGGTCAGGAATTCGTTCCAGGTCCAGCGCTTCTCTTGTTTGACTTCGCCGAAGACGCGCAGATCCCAGGTGGCGGGATCGAATGTGGGCGTGGGCCCATAGGTGAGGACGGGGAATTTCTCGGTGAGCGACTGGCCATCGGGCAGGCGGCCCGCGGCGCGCATTTCGCGTTCTTTCTGGCGGCGGCTGAGGTGAGACATGGGGCGATCCTGGACCTGTTTCTGGATTCGCGGGCGGCGCTGCGCTTCGCCCCTGCAGATGCTACCACATTGGCGGGCAGGTCGGGGCGGCATTTCCATCGAAAATGCGCTTGCCGAGCGCGCGCGAGCCAGCTCAGGAGATGGCGGCTTCACCTTTGCCATCGCCGGCGCGAGTTCTCGTCGGCGGGGCCGCGACCGCAGGCCCGCGATAGCGCGACTTTTGGGCGTCTATGATCAGCGCCACCAGGATGATCAAGCCGCGAACGGCGTTGACCCAGAGTGGATCGACATTCATCAGGTTCAAGGCGTTGTTCACCATCGCCAGAAATAGCACGCCGGCGAAAGCGCCGATGATCGAGCCTTCGCCGCCCTTCAGGCTGACGCCGCCGATGACCGCCGCCGCCACCACGTTCAGCGTCAGCCCGATGCCCAGATTTGGCACCGAGGTCTCCAGCCGCCCGAGGAGCATCCAGCCCGCCAGCGCCGCCATGAAGCCGCTGACGGTATAGACGAGGATGACGGTGCGCGCGGGGCTGAAGCCGGAGGCGCGGGCCGCGTCTTCGTTGGCGCCGACGGCGTATACTTTGCGGCCGAATTGCATGCGGCTCATGACGAAGCCGAAGACGAGATAGAGGCCGATCGTCGCGATGACCGAAACCGGGATGCCGGCGACGCGCCCGCCACCAAGCCAGTTGAAGGCGGCTGGCGTCCCGGGCATGATGGCGCCTTCGCTGATCGCCAGCGCCAAGCCGCGCAAGACCAGCTGCATCGCCAGGGTGACGATGAAGAAATTCATGTTCAGTTTCATGATCATGAAACCGTTGATGAAGCCGATCAGCGCGCCCAAAGCCAGGATCAGCGGAATCACGATCAGCGGATCGAGCTCGACGCCCAGGCCGCCGGCCTGCGCCAGGTCGGTTTCGCGGTAGGGCAGCATGAGCCAGGCCGCCACCACCGCGACCAGCGAGACTGTGCCCTCCGCCGAGAGATCGAGCTTTCGCGCCATCAGGCAGAGCGCCTGCCCGATGACCATCACGCCGAGCACGCTGCCCGTGATCAGGATATTGGCGATATTGGCGATGCCCAGGTAGCCCTTGATGGTCAAGCCGAAGAACACGACGGTGAAGACCAGCACGACCCATATAAAATGGCGGGCGACGAACTCGAGCAGGTCGTGGCGCTCAGGCATCCGCATCGAGCGGTCCTCCTCCTTCAATCGCCAGCAGGATGTCTTGCGGCTTCATATCGTCCGCCGCGCGCGAGAATTCGTGGGTCACGCGCCCCTCGACCATGACGAGGATGCGGTCGCAGAGCCCGATCAACTCGCGCACTTCGCTCGAGATGATCATGGTGGCGACGCCTTGGGCGCTTAGGTCGTTGATGATGTTGAAGATATCGACCTTCGCCTGCACGTCTACGCCTTGGGTCGGCTCGTGCAGGATCAGCACGGCGGGCTGGGTGGCGGCGAGTTTGGCGAAGACGACTTTTTGCTGGTTGCCGCCGCTCAGCAGCAGGGCGCGCTGTTCGGGGCCCGGCGTGACGATGCCGAGTTTGTCGATATATTCCTCAGTGATGGCTTGTTCGTCTTTGCGCAGCAGGACGCCGAGGCGCCCGACCAGCCGATCCAGCACGGAATAGGTCACGTTTTCGCGCACGCTGCGCAGCTGGATCAGCCCGTAGCGGTGGCGGTCTTGCGGCAGATAGGCGACGCCGGCTTCAAAGGCGGCTTTGGGGCTGTCGGGGCGGTAGGGGGCGCCGCCGACGAGGACCTCGCCGACGCCGAGGCGCTCCAAGCCGAAGAGGCCCTGCGCGAGCTCGTCGACGCCGCTGCCTTGCAAGCCGGAGATGCCAACCACTTCGCCTTTGCGCAGCGCGAGATTGACATGTTCGTAGGCGCCGCGCCGCGAAAGATTCCGGGCTTCAAAGACAATTTCGTCGCGTGCCGCGCTTTCGCGTTCATATTCCTGGACGCCGCCGCCCACCATCATGTGAATCAGCGCCGGCACGTCGATGTCGTCGATCTCGCGCGTGCCGACGATGCGGCCATCGCGCATGACGGTGACGCGGTCGCAGATTTCAAAGACCTCTTCCAGGTGATGCGAAATGTAGATGAAAGCGGCGCCTTGTTCTTGCTGGGCGCGCACGAAGCTGAAGAGCAGGTCGATATCCACGCGCGTCAAGGCGGCGGTCGGCTCGTCGAGGATGATGAGGCGGGCTTTGGCGAAGAGGGCTTTGGCGATGGCGAGCATGGTGCGCTCGGCCACGCTCAAGCCTTCGACCGCCTGGCGGACGTCCAGCTTCAGCCCGAGCCGCGACAGTCGCGCTTGCGAATCTTCGTTGACGGCTTTCCAGTCGACGAGCCCGAAGCGATTCTTGGGCAGCTTGCCAACGAGAATGTTCTCGGCGACGGTCAGCGTATTCAGCAGGTTGATATGCTGCGGCAGGTAGGAGACGCCGGCGTCGAGCATGGTCTGCGGGCTGGCTTGGCGCAGCGTTTCGCCATCGATGGCGACCGTGCCGCTGTCAGCCGCGCGGATGCCCATGAGCACGCCCATCAGCGTCGATTTGCCGGCGCCGTTCTTGCCGACCAAGCCGTGAATCTCGCCCCGGCGCACGGAAAAGTCGGCCGCTTCCAAGGCTTGCACGCCGGGATAAGATTTGCTGATCGCGCGCATTTCGAGCAGGGTGTCGCCATTTCGCGCCTCAGCCATCGCTGTGCTCCCGGTCGTCCAGGCCGATCTGGGAATCCGCCAATGCCAGGCGCGTCTGCACATTGTGCTGATAGCGCACGCGCAGGGCATCGAGCAAGACGGCGAAGAGCAGCAGCAGGCCGCGGCTGACGTCGATCCAGAAAGGCGAGACGCCCATGATGTTCAAGCCGGTATCGAGGATCGACCAGAGCAGGACGCCGCCAAAAGCGCCGATGATATTGCCGCGCCCGCCATAGATGCTCATTCCGCCGATGATGGCGGCGCCATGGACGGCGAATATGAGGTTGGCGCCCATGGTCGGCGTCGCCGCGTTCAAACGCCCGGCTTGCAGCAGCCCGGCGAAGGCCGCGCAGACCCCTGCGATGATGTAGACGATGATTACGACGCGGTCGACATTGATGCCGGCCGCGCGCGCCGCGTCGGCATCGGCGCCAACCGCGTACATATTGCGGCCGAACTGGGTGTAGCGGGTGTGAATATGGCCCACTAAGAACGCCAGGATGACAAAGATGCCAGCCGCCGACAGCACAAAATTGCCGTTGTCGGTGACGATGCGTGTCAGCGTGCCGCCGCCGAGCCAAGTGAATTCTTTGGGAAAGAAGCTGATGCTCGTGCCGGGCGAGATGCCATAGGTGGCGCCGCGCAGCACGAAGAGCATGGCGATCGTCACCAGCAGGTTGTTGACGCCGACTTTGGTGATCAGCACGCCGTTGAACAAGCCGATGCCGCCGCCGAGGACCAGCATCAGCAAGATGACCAGCAGCGGATTCAGCTGCCAGCCCAAGCCGCCGGCTTCACTCGTGACCAGCATCAGCGCGGCGAACATGGCGGTCAAGCCCAGGGTCGATTCCACCGAGAGATCGAAGTTGCCGGTGATGAAGGTGTAGGCTTGGCTCAAGACCAGCATGCCAAAGGCGGCCGAGCGCAGCAGGATATTGCCCAGGTTATAGGGGGAAAGAAAGCGATCTGAAAGCAGCGAAAACGCGATGAAGGCGCCGATGACAAAGAGCCATATCAAATTGTCCACCATCAGGGAAACCAGACGGTTCGGCTCTGCCCGCTTCATAGGCGTATTCCCGCCGGGCTGCGGTCTTTTGGCGAGCGACTGGAGAAGGCGCGAAGGTTTTCCATAAGCAGGGCAACAGCGGCAAGACTACAATCACCTAATGATAATACTCTGGCGCTCGATTAACAAACAAGCGGGAGCGACTCAATTTGCTTGACGAGCCGCTCCCGAGTTCTTCTATTTCACGCTGTCAGGCCGCCGCTAGCCAGCCTGGTTGCCCCAGAGGGCGTCGCTAACGACGTTGTCCGGGTTGACGCTGGTCGTCGCCAGATTGAGCATGTAGCCGGTGTCGGAATCGGTGATGCTGGCGGGCGACCAGGGCGCGCCTTCCTGGATGACATCGCCGGTCTCGATCATCATGCCTTGCAGCTCCATGTTGATCCAGTCGGTGATGATGCCGAAATCGGGCAGGGGCTGGCTCGAGGCTTGGTCGCTGTAGCCCATGCGGATCGACTCAAGCGCGTCCGGGCAGCCATCGACGCCGAGCAGGAAGATATGGCCCTCTGCGCCGCGTTCCGCCAATTGGCCGATCTGATCAAGCGCCGCGGTGACGACCTTGGTGCCGACGCAGTCGGAGTGCATGTAAATGGCGTCCAGCTCTGTGCTGGAGGCGACATCGAGGGTCATCTGGCTGAAGTTCTCGGCGCGCCATTCGGTCGGCCGGCTGATCACTTCGATGTTTTCGTAATCGGCGAGGTAGTCGTTGAAACCGCCGCCGCGCAGCTGGGCGACGTTCTGCCCCAGGTCGCCCTGCAGCTCGAGGACTGTGCCAGTGGCCGAGCCATAGCGCTCGGTCAGCAGCATGACCAGGCCTGCGGCCGCCTGCGCGCCAGCCATGTAATTATCGGACTGGACGGTCATGTTGATCTCGCAGCCGATCGGGGCGCGGTCGATGGTGTAGAAGGGGATGCCGGCGTCGGTGGCGCGCTGTACGGAGGAGCAGATCGCCTGGCTGTCGACAGGCACGACGACGATGGCGTCCACGCCTTGCGAGATGAAGTTGTCGATCTGGTTGGCTTGAGCCTCGGCGTCGAAGTTGGCGTTGGAGGCGATGACTTCCCAGCCCTTGGCTTCGGCCGCGTTGACCAGGCCGCTCATGATGACGCCTTGGCCGCCGCTGAGCTCGGGCGCGCCATAACCGATGACGACGCCTTCAACGATGGCTACCATGTCATCATCTTCGGCTTGGGCTTCGGCGCCGCCAGCCTGGTTGCCCCAGAGAGCGCCGCTTGTGACGTTATCCGGGTTGACGCTGGTGGTGGCCAGGTTGAGCATGTAGCCGGTGTCGGAATCGGTGATGCTGGCTGGCGACCAGGGCGCGCCTTCCTGAATCACGTCGCCGGTCTCGATCATCTCGCCGTCCATCTCCATCTGGATCCAGTCGGTGATGATGCCGAAGTCCGGCAAGGGCTGGCTCGAGGCTTGGTCGCTGTAGCCCATGCGGATCGACTCCAGCGCGTCCGGGCAGCCATCGACGCCGAGCAGGAAGATATGGCCCTCTGCGCCGCGTTCGGCCAATTGGCCGATCTGATCAAGCGCGGCGGTGACGACCTTGGTGCCGACGCAGTCGGAGTGCATGTAAATGGCGTCCAGCTCTGTGCTGGAGGCGACATCGAGGGTCATCTGGCTGAAGTTCTCGGCGCGCCATTCGGTCGGCCGGCTGATGACTTCGATATCGGCGTAATCGGCGAGGTAATCGTTGAAACCGCCGCCACGCAGCTGGGCGACGTTCTGCCCCAGGTCGCCTTGCAGCTCGAGCACAGTGCCGGTCGCCGAGCCATGGCGTTCGGTCAGCAGCGCGACCAAACCGGCGGCCGCCTGGGCGCCAGCCATGTAATTGTCGGACTGGACGGTCATGTTGATTTCGCAGCCGATCGGGGCGCGGTCGATGGTGTAGAAGGGGATGCCGGCGTCGGTGGCTCGCTGTACGGAGGAGCAGATCGCCTGGCTGTCGACTGGCACGACGACGATGGCGTCCACGCCTTGCGAGATGAAGTTGTCGATCTGGTTGGCTTGGGCTTCGGCGTCGAAGTTGGCGTTGGAGGCGATGACTTGCCAGCCCTTGGCTTCGGCCGCGTTGACCAGGCCGCTCATGATGACGCCTTGGCCGCCGCTTAGCTCGGGCGCGCCATAGCCGATGGTGACGTCTTGCGCCGCCGCCGGCATGATAGCGAGCGCCGCCAGGGTCAGCAGCAAAAGAATGCCCATTATCTTGCGCATGATTGGTAAATCCTTTCTGAGCTTGCACAACATACGAATTGGGTCTTGCCTTGCGCTGGAGTCTTCAGGCTTCTGACCTCCCTTGCTTCTTCGCGAACAGATGAATATCGCGTTGCCTGCCAGTCCGCAACCATTGCATGAGTCATGCGCGACAGTGTACCCACGCAGTTGACATTTGTCAATTGACAAGTGTCATATTCTTTTCTAGGGTAGGCGGCAGATGGTTTGCCGCGGCGACTGTTCAGGATAGTCGCCGCCCGACGCGAGGACGTCAATTTATGAGCGCAGTTTCAATCGATATCGGCAAGCCCATTGAGCTTTCGCACGTGATGGACCCGGCGCGCGAAGAATACGGCATGGCGCTGGACACGCGCTTCACCGAAGCCTGGCCCCAGTTCAGCAAGTATAAACGCCTGGACGACGCCTGGTACATCATCTCCGAGATCACGATGAATACCCATTGCGGCACGCATATCGAGTTTCCCTATCATCACGTTCGCGATGGGCAAGACGCGGCCGATTACCCGCTCTCGCAATTGATTGGCGAAGGCGTCGTCATCGACATTTCGCGCTGGCGCGGCAACAACAGCAGGATCGCGCTGCCCGATCTGAAAGCGGCCGCCGAGGGCAGAATCCAGCCAGGCGACATGGTCTTCTTTTATACCGGCAACGACGCTTACTACTACACGGAGCGACAGCACGACCGGCCCTGGTTCACCACCGACTGCATCGCCTGGCTGGCGCATGACATCGGCATCAAGCTGATGGGCGTGGACACCTCTGGCCACGAGGTGCGCAGCGAAGACGGCGCGCCCTTGCCGGGCCAGCCCAATCACGAGCTGCTTCTTGGCGCGGGCGTCGCCCTGATCGAATACATGACCAACCTCGACCAGCTGCTGGGCAAGCGATTTGTCGCCTTTGTGCTGCCGGTGAGGATCAAAGGCGCGGAAGCCTTTCCGGTGCGCGTCGTCGCCTTTGAAAAGGAGCCCGCGAGATGAGCGCGACACTCGAAATCCGGCGAGACCCGGTCGATTGCGCTGGCGCGGACCGCGAGCTGCTGCTGCGGATCTTCCGCAAAATGCTGGAAGCGCGCGAATTCGAGGAACAGCTTTATTATCTGTTTCTGACGACGGCCATGCCCGGCACGATGCACCAGGCGGTGGGCCAGGAAGCGGTGGCGGTCGGGGTCGTCAGCGCGCTGAAGGCCGACGACACGATCACCAGCACGCACCGCGGGCACGCGCACTGCGTGGCCAAAGACGTGCCGCTGAACGACATGATGGCGGAGATGTTCGCCAAGCGCGAAGGCAGCTGCCGCGGCATGGGCGGCTCGATGCACCTGACGGATTTCAGCAAGGGCATGCTGGGCGCCTTCGCCATCGTCGGTTCCGGCATCCCGATCGCGACTGGCGCGGCGCTTTCCGCTCGCGTGCGCGGCAGCGGGCAGGTGGCGGTCAGTTTCTTTGGTGATGGCGCGGTCAACGAAGGCGTCTTTCACGAGGCGCTAAATATGGCGGCCCTTTGGAAGCTGCCGGCGATTTACATCATCGAGAACAATCAGTACGCGCTTTCGATGACGGTGGCGGAATCGTCAGCCTTGCCCGATCTGGCGGCGCGCGCCTGCGCCTACGATATGCCCAGCGCTCGCGTAGACGGCAATGACGTCCTTGCGGTTTACGAAGCAACGCGGGAGGCGGTGGAGCGGGCCCGGGCCGGCGGCGGGCCGACCCTGATCGAAGCCTTGACCTACAGAATTCGCGGCCACGCTCGTTTTGAAGCGGCCGGTTATCGGCCTGAAGCGGAAGTCCAAGCCTGGAAAGAGGCCGACCCGATCGAGCGGCTGGCGGCCGGCATGATCGCCGCGGGCGCCGTGACCGAAGCGCAGCTCAGTCAGATCCGCGCGGAAGCCGAAGCGGATGTGGAAGCGGCCATCGACTACGCCGGACGCTGTACCGATGTTGGCGCCGAAGATTACCTGGCTTATATCACAGCCGAGACATAGGAGCGCTGAATGCGTCAATTGGGGCTTGCGGCCGCCATTCGCGAAGGCATCGTTCAAGAGATGCGCGCCGATGACAGCGTCATCCTGCTGGGCGAGGACGTCGGCAAGTTCGGCGGCGCGTTCCACGTCACTCATGACCTGCTTGATGAATTTGGCGCCGAACGCGTATGGGATACGCCGATCTCGGAAGCCGGTTTCACGGGTTTGGGCATTGGCGCGGCGCTCACCGGCTTGCGCGCCATCGTCGAGTATCAATATCTCGATTTCATCTTCTGCGCCATGGATCAGGTCGTGAATCAGGCGGCGAAGATTCACCTGATGTCGGGCGGGCGGGCCAAGGTGCCGCTGGTGCTGCGGGGGCCGCAAGGGGCGACCGGGCGCGGCGCCCAGCATTCGCAGAGCATCGAAGGCTATTTTATGCACACGCCCGGCATGAAGGTCGTCCTGCCATCCACGCCTTACGACGCCAAGGGGCTGATAATCAGCGCCATCCGCGATGACAATCCCGTGCTCTTTGTGGAGCACAAGCTGCTCTATGGCGCGGCATCGCCGGGCGGCGGCAAGGCGCTTTCGGATTCCGCCATCCAGGCGATCGGCATGGACGTGCCCGAAGCGCCCTACGCCATACCCCTGGGCGAGGCCGACATCAAACGCGAGGGCGAGGACGTGACCATCATCGCCACCCTGCTGATGCTGCACCGGGCGCTGGCGCTGGCGGAACAGATGCAGGCGGAGGGCGTCTCGGTCGAAGTGATCGATCCGCGTTCGCTCGCGCCCCTGGATGTCGAAACCATCGCGGCGTCGGTGGCCAAGACCAACCGCGCGGTCGTTGTATCCGAAGATACGGCGCGGGCCGGCGTCTCGGCGGAGCTGGTCGCCACGATCAACGATCACTGCTTCTATGATCTGGAAGCGCCGGTGCAGCGCGTGGCCGCGGTTGACGCGCCGATTCCCTTCGGTCCGGCGTCGGAGCGCCACGCGATACCGCAGGTCGAGGACATCCGCGCCGCCGTTTTGCGCGCGCTCTCGGACTAGGAGAGGCTGATGCCCACCGAGGTCAAACTGCCGCATCTTGGCGAATCGATCGATTCGGCGGTCGTTGTCGCCTGGCATAAGCGCGCCGGCGACGCGGTCGAGCGCGGCGACGAGCTGGCCGACCTGGAAACGGACAAAGCCACATTGCCGCTGGAAGCGCCAAAGAAGGGCGTCCTGCTGGCGATTGTGGCGGACGAGGGTCGGACGGTGTACATCGGCGACCTGCTGGCGGTCATCGGGCGCGCGGGCGAGAGCTGGACCCCGCAGAGCCAGTCGCAGCCAGAAGTCGCGGCGGCTGAGAAGCCGGCGGCCGCGGGCGATGCGTCGCCGGCGGGAGAGCCCGCGCCTCCGCGCCGTTACAAGGTTTCGCCCCTTGCGCGCAGAAAAGCCCGGGAATTGGGCGTGGATTTGGCCGCGGTCAGGCCGGCCGATGGCGCAAAAATCGGCGCTGCGGATATCGAAGCGGCACATGCCAAAGCCAGGGCGTCCGCCAGCGGCGAACCCGGACACAGTCGCATCGAGCTCAGCCCGGCGCGGCGCTTGACGGGACAGCGCATGCTGGAGAGCGCGCGTTCCATCCCGCAGTTCTCGCTGACGATGGACGCCGATGTCGGCAGGCTGCTTGAAGCGCGTTCGGCGGCGAAGGCGGCCGGGCGCGACTTTAGCGTCACCGCCATGCTGATCCAGATGACAGCGAAGGCGCTTGGCGGACACCGTCGGCTTAACGCTCGCTTCGAGGACGATGGCATCACCGTTTTCGAGTCGGTCCACATGGGCGTGGCGGCGGCGACCGACGATGGACTGCGCGTCCCAGTGATTCACGGCGCGCAGGCGATGTCGCTGGAGCAGATCAGCCGCAGCCTGCGAGCGCTGACGCGGAAGGCGCGCGAGAATCGTCTGGCATTGGCGGAGGTCAGCGACGCCACCTTCACGATCAGCAACCTGGGCATGACCGGCGTCTCGCAGTTCACGCCGCTGGTCAATCCGCCGCAGACCGCGATCCTGGGCGTGGCCTCGCCCCGGCCGGTGTTCAGGCCGGGCCTGGATGGCGGCATCGCGCTTTGTAGGCTGATGGCCTTGACCGTCGCCTGCGACCATCGCGCGCTGGATGGCGCTGAGGCGGCCGCCTTCCTGCAAACCTTGAAAGACGGCATCGAATCCTTTGTCGTCGAAGGCTAGTCAGCGTCCAGGCGTCGGGCGCGAGGAGCGGCCATGCTGCAGAAGAACGATTATCCGGTAAGCGTCCAGTTCGATTTCGCCACCGGTACTTTCGATCCTGTGCGGATCCGCGATGACCGCCGGCTGAGCGACCTGCGCATGATGTTTCACGACCAAGGCGCGGTCACGGGCAGGCTGGCGGCGGCAGACCCGCTGATATACGAGATTTGGTATCATCCATTTGAAACCAGCAAGAGCGACATGGCGCTGGGCGTGACGCGCCTGCTGCCCGGCAAGATCGGCGACGAATACCACATGACCAAGGGGCATATTCACGAGCGCGATGATCAGCCGGAAATATACTTTTGCGTGCGCGGCGAGGGCTACCTGCTCCTGCAGACGCTTGAAGGCGAATTCCGCGCCGAACGCTGGAGCGCGGGCACGATTTCGCATATCCCGCCGATGTGGGCGCACCGCGTCGTGAATACCGGCGAGGACATGCTCGTTTTCGTCGCCTCCTACCACCTTAGCGCCGGGCACGATTACGCGCCCATCATCGAGAAAGGCTTTCGCAAGCTGCTGCTGGAGCGGGGGGGCGAACCAAGCTTTGTGGAGAGCCCGCGCTGGGGCTAGGGGCGCCGGCGGGACGGCTGGGCGTCTTGATGACGGGGCGAGCGGTATGAACTCGTCGGGGCCCGCGCCCGTCCTCGCGGTTGATATTGGCGGCACGAGCCTTCGCCTGGGCTTGATCAACGGCGCCGGCGAGTTGCTTGGCGATATCACGCGCTGCGATGTGCCTCTCGCCGCTGATGGCGCGGGCGATTTGCAGGGCATCCTGCGCGTCATGGCGGGCCCCGTCGAGGAGGCGCGGCAAGTCGTCGGCGGCGCGCTTCGGATCGGCCTCAGCCTCTGCGGCAATGTTGATCTGGCCACTGGCGACGCCGTCCTGGTCCCCAACCTGGGCTGGCGCAATCTGCCCTTTGGGGCGCTGGTCAGCCGGCGATTTCGTTTGCCGGTCTGCGTCGCCACCGATGTGCGGCAGGCGGCATTGGCGGAAGCGACCTGGGGCTTGGGCGCGGGCGAGCGCCACTTCGCCTGGGCGACGGTCGGCACGGGCTATGGCGGTTATCTCGTTTTGAATGGTCGGCTTTATGGCGGCGCGCATGGTTTCGCCGGCAACTTCGGGCATACGACTTACGATGAGGTCAACGGGCATCGCTGCGGCTGTGGGCGGCGCGGCTGTTTCGAGACGTTCGTCGCCGGCCCCGCAATTGCCCGCGCGGGCCAGGCGGCGCATGAGGCGGGCGAAAGCGCGATCCTGTCGTCGCTGGTCGTCGATGGCGCGGTCAGCACGCGGGCGGTATTCCGCGCGATCGAGCTGGGCGACGCCACCGCCGCCAGCATCGTTGACGAAGCCATCCGCCTGATCTGCGTCAATCTTGGCGGTGTCGTGAACCTGCTTGATATCAAGCTGATCGTGATGGGCGGGGGCGTGACAAAAGCGGCGCCCTGGCTGGTGGAGCGCATCGACAGCGGGATCCGCGCCTACCTGATGACGGAAGAGGCGCAGCGAGAGCTCAAGGTCAGGCGCGAATCCACGGTCAATGCGGCGCTATGGGGGGCGGCCGCGCATGTCTTCGCGGTCGAGGGCTTCCTCCCGCGCGAGCTGCTGGAAGAAGGGGTGGAGCACCGCGCCATCCGCGCCTTTTGAGGGCGAGCGTGGCCGCGATGCGCGCAATAGACAAAGGCGAGCGGCGCATGCCAGAGGGGCAACGAGACCAATTGGCGACCTTGGTGCAGATCGCCAATATGTATTACAAGGAGAACTTGTCGCAGCAGGCGATCGCCAACCGCCTGGGCGTGTCGCGTTCGTTGATCGCCACTTATCTGCAGCGCGCGCGCGACCAGCAGGTGGTGCGCATCGAGATCGCCGACACCCGCGACGACTCGGCGCAGCTGGCGCTGGAACTTAGGCGGCGCTTCGACATCGAAACGGCGACGCTCGTGCCACAGGGGCATCGGTCAGAGGAATTGACGCGCCGGGCGGTGGCGGCTGAGGCGGCGAAGTTCATCGAAGCGCGCATGAATGACGGCGATGTCTTGGGCATTGGCTGGGGAAGGTCCACCTCGCGAATGGTCGATCTGCTGGCGCCGACGCGGCCGCTGTCGGTCGATGTGGCGCCGCTTTTGGGCGAAAGCGGACACGAACGCGGCTACTCGCAGATGAATCACTTGATCTTGCGCACCGCGCAGCATTTTGGCGGCAAGCCGCACTTTCTGCTGGCGCCGATGGTGGTGGGGTCGCCGGCGCTGCGCGATATGCTGTGGCAGGACGCGGTGGTGCGCGATGTGGCGGCGCAATGGGACCGCATGACCATCGCCTGTTTCGGGATTGGCGCGCTGCCGCCGACGCCGGGCATGATCGTCTATGTTGGCGATGCGCATATCCCCATGCTCGCCTCCAAAGGCGCCGTTGGCGACGTCTGCGTGCACCCCTTCAACCAGGCGGGCGAAATCCTGAAAACGCCGCTGACGGACTGTTTGATCGGCGTGGGCGTGAAGCAATTGAAGCGGACGCCTTGCCGCATCGCCATCGCCAGCGGGATCGAGAAAGCCAAGGCGATCGCCGGCGCCCTGCGCACCGGCTTGATCACGCATCTGTTCACCGATGTGGCCACGGCCACGGCGGTCATTGCGGGCGGGGCGCCAGAGCGGCCGACGCGGCGGTCGGGCGAGAAATAAGGCCGGCGCCGCCAGCCGCCCCGCGCCTTGATATACGCCCGCTTTGGGTTACCATCAGCGGATTGCGCGATCTCAGTCCCGCCTGGATAACACCGATGCCCCCAGTTGTCGCCCCGCAGGACCGGCACGATTCGGCTTATCGCTGGGTGATCCTGGCGATGGTGACGCTCTCCGGCTTCCTGGTCATGGGCTTCCCGACGACGGGTTTGTCGGCGCTGTTCAGCGAGATCGCCGATTCGCTTGACCTGAGCCTGGTGGATATCGGCGTGATCTGGGGCGTCGGCTCGCTGATGGGCATCTTCACCGCGCTGGTCGGCGGCAGCTTGATCGACCAATTCGGCACGCGGCGCACACTGGTGGCGCTCTGCCTGGCGACCGGCGTCACGGGCGCCGCTCGCGGTTTCGCCGTTGATTTCTGGTCGCTTTTCCTCGCGTCTTTTTTCTTTGGCATGGTGCAGCCGATCCTGCCGATGAACTTCGTCAAGCTGAACCGGGAGTGGTTTCGCTCGGGCCAACTGGGCTTCGCTTCGGGCGTGATGTCGGCCGGCTTCGCGACGGGCTTGATGCTGGGCTCGCGCTTGAGCGCCACCGTGCTGTCGCCGTGGCTGGGCGGCTGGCGGGCGACGCTGATCTTTTTGGGCCTTTGCGCCATCGGCTTGGCGGTCCTCTGGGCGCTCGTTCATCCTCCCGTTGAGCGGCGGCGGGGGGCGCGGCCCAAACTTGGCCGGATCATCCGCAATTATCGTCATGTCGCCCGTATGCGCGAATTATGGGTGATCGCCATGGGCGTCTTCGGCGTGCTGGGCCTCATGCGCGGTCTGGGCGGCTACGTGCCGACTTACCTGCGCGAGATCGGCTGGGACCCCGCCAGCGCCGACACCGCCATGACCGTCTTCTTCTTCTGCAGCTTGATCGGCGTGGTGCCAATCTCGCACCTCTCCGACCGCCTGGGCAATCGCCGGCTGGTGATGGCTTTTGGCACGACGATGATGACCATCGGCTGCGCGCTGATGTATGTCGTCGGCGACAGCTTCTGGGGCGTGATGCTGGCGATGGCGGTCGGCGGCTTCTGCTTCGATAGCTTCATGGCGCTGAAAGGGGCGGCCACCACCGAGGTCGAGGGCCTGGAGCTGGCGTTGATGGGCAGCGCGCTGGGGTTCGTCGGCATGCTGCAGAATATCGGCTCATCCTTCGTGCCGCCGCTGGGCAACACCTTGAGCGCAAACGCCTTGAATATGCCTTTTCTGCTTTGGGCGGGCTCGGGGCTCTTCGCTACGGTCGTGCTGCTGGGCTTCCGCCGGCGCAAACCCAAGCGCCCGCCGGTCACGGAATCAGGATCGCTGTAGGGGCGGCTTTGCAAATCGCCCGCCATCGAATCACCAAGACCGCTGTAGGGGCGATTTTGTAAATCGCCCGCCGGTCACGGAATCAGGATCGCTGTAGGGGCGTTACGCTGTAACGCCCGCCTGCAAACCCCCGCGTCCCGCCAACCCCGCCCAGATGTCGCAAACCGATTTTGCCACAGAGGCACAGAGGATTTTTCTGCGCTCTCTGCGATTAATGAAGCTCTTTGGGCGATTCACAGAATCGCCCCTACAGGGGTCCTGATGTTTGTGATTTGCGGGCGATTCACAGAATCGCCCCTACAGGGGTCCTGATGTTTGTGATTTGCGGGCGATTCACAGAATCGCCCCTACAGGGGTCCTGATGTTTGTGATTTGCGGGCGAGTCACCGCCTCGCCCCTACAGGGGTCCTGATGTTTGTGATTTGCGGGCGATTCACAGAATCGCCCCTACAGGCGTCGTGGTTCTTGTGATTTGCGGGCGGCGTGGCAGGTCGCGCAAAGAGCATCGGCGCCTGCAGATGGGATGTTTTGCATCCGCCACCTTACGCATTATACTATCGCTTAATCCCAATTCTCGGAGACCCGCCATGCCCCGCGCTTTGATCGTGATTTGCCTTTTTCTTTGCCTCGCGCTCGCCCAGGCCCAAGCCAACGACAGCAGCGAATCCAACGAAACGCCCGAAGACAGCGACACGCCTGCTCCTCCCGCGATCCTCGCCCTGGAATTCCGCACCTACGAACTCGGCTGGATCCGATTCAAGAATGTCGACGCTGACGGCAAGCCCAAGCTCAGCGCCGACGCCGACATCAAATTCCCCTTCCAGCGAATCAACAACGGGACGACCCGCCTGCGCCTGGACGACCTCGATGCCGAGACACTCGCCGCGCTCATCGACGAACACGACATCGCCTGGGACGCGGACGCGGTCATCGGCCAATGCGACCCAAATAAGCTGCCTGGCGCGCGAGCCGATATTTTCTGCGTGCCAGGCACGAAGGGCATGGCGCAGGGGCAGATTTTCCTGGCGATTTTTGACGCGGAAAGCGAGAGCCTGCTCGCCATCACCGAGAGCATCGACAACAATGCCGGCGGCGCATTGAAAGACTGGTCGCCGACGCCCGAACCGGCGGCGGAAGCGGCGACCGGCTGCGGGCCTTACGCGGAGGGGCAGTGGATTCCCGCCAGCGTCGATGTCTCCGGGCATGGCTTGCCGATTGTGGATGAGAAGGCGAATGTGACCGATTATCAATGCGTCGTGGCGGCGGACGGCTCGGCCTATTTCCAGGCGCACCACTTCGCGAATGGCGGCGGCAATGGCGGCGGGGCGAATGGCAGTGGCGGCGGACAACGCGCTTACGATCCAGGCAGCGGTCATGTAAGTGACAAAGACCTTGGCGATGACACATTCACGCCCGGCGACCCCGGCCCCGACCCCTGCACGCATCCTCTCGGCTGCGACATCGATGATGACGACGAATAGCGCCCCCCGCCCCGCCGGCGCTTCCGCCATCCGCCACAATCGCAGCCTGTATTGGCGACATACCATGCCGCCCGCAAATCACAGCATCGCATCACCAAGGCCTCTGTAGGGGCGATTTTGTAAATCGCCCGCCGGTCACGGAATCAGGATCGCTGTAGGGGCGTTACGCTGTAACGCCCGCCTGCAAACCCCCGCGTCCCGCCCAAATGCCGCAAACCGATTTTGCCACAGAGGCACAGAGACACAGAGGTTTTTCTGCGCCCTCTGCGTTCTCTGCGATTAATGAAGCTCTTTGGGCGATTCACAGAATCGCCCCTACACGGGCCTTGGTGGGTCGGCGGCGAGGGGGGGGTTGCTTTCCTCTGCGCCCTCTGCGTTCTCTGCGATTGATGAAGCTTTTGGGCGAGTCACCGCCTCGCGCCTACAGGGGTCCTGATTATTGTGATTTGCGGCGGGCGATTTACAAAATCGCCCCTACGGAGTCGTTGGTGGTTCGGCGGCGAGGGGGGTTGCCCGCCTCGCTTAGCCCTTGATGCCGATGGCGGCCAGACCGCCGATAAGATGGCGCTGGGCGAAGAAGTAGACCACCAGAATCGGAATAATCGAGACGAGCGTCGCGCCCATGAAGAGGTGCCATTCAATGCTGTAGCGCCCCTGGAAGAATGCCAGCCCGACCGATATGGGAAAGGACTCGTAATCGCGCAGGAAGATGATCGGTTCGAGGAAGTCGTTCCAGGTCCACAAGAATGTGAAGACCACCACGACGGTCAGCGCCGGACGGCAGAGCGGGATGATGATGCGATAGAGGATGCCCCAGGGGCCGGCGCCGTCGATGCGGGCGGCGTCGTCCAGTTCGCGCGGAATCGTGCGCATGAATTGGGTCATCAGGAAGATGAAGAAGGGGCTGCCAAAATAAGCCGGCAAAATCAGGGGCCAGTAGGTGTCGATCCAACCCAGGCGCAAGTAGAGCACGTAAAGCGGAATCAATTTGATATGCCCGGGCACCATCATCATGCTCAGCATCAAAATGAAGAGGACGTTCTTGAAAGGGAAATTGAATCGGGCGAAACCATAGGCGATGACCGGCACTGACAGGAGCGCCCCGGCGATATTGGCGATGACGAGGATGACGCTGTTGAGCATATAGCGCGCGAGCGGGTACTTGCCAAAAGCCTCGGCGTAGTTGCCCCATTGCGGATTGGACGGAATCCATTCCGGCGGCCACGCCATGAGCTCGCGCGGCAGCTTCAGCGAGGTGGAAGCCATCCAAAATATCGGCAGCATGAAGATGCAAGCCAGCGTGATCATGATGGCGTAAATGATGGCGCGCCCCAGAAGTTTCCTGGCTTGCCTTTGGCGCGCGCTCCGCCGCAGCTGTTCGGAGGCCGTTTGCCGCGCTGGATCAATTCTCATAGAAGACCCATTTCCTGGAGGTGTAATTCACGAAAACGGTCGCCGTCAAGATGACAATCAGCAAGAAGAGCGCCAGGGCCGAGGCGTAACCCATATTGGCGTTGCGAAAGGCTTCTTCATAGAAATAGTAGAGAAAGAAATAGGTGGCTTTCAGCGGGCCGCCCTTTGTGATGACATAGGCTTCGGTGAAGATTTTGAAGGCGTCGATGAGTTCGATGATCAGCTGAAAGAAGAGGGTCGGCGTCAAGAGGGGCAGGGTGATGCGCCAGAAACTTTTCCATCTGCTGGCGCCATCGATTTTGGCCGCTTCGTAAAGATGCGCCGGAATATTCTGCAAGCCCGCCAGATAAATGATCGCCGCGCCGCCGACTTTCCAGATGCTCATGATGGCGACCGACGGCAGCGCCCAGTGCAGGTCCCAAAACCAGAGCGGTCCGCGAATGCCGAAGTAGCTGAGCAGGGTATTGACGACGCCGGTATCGGGATTCAGGAACCAGATCCACATCAAGGAGACGGCGACGCCGGAGATGACGGCGGGGATGAAGAAGATCGTGCGGAAGCCGTTCATGCCCGGTATCTTGAGATTGAGCAGCAGCGCCAGCATCAAGCCGAGCACCAGCTTCGCGGGCAGCGAAATGATGACGAAGAGCGTTGTCGCGCGCAGCGAGCTGACAAAAAGCGGATCGCGCGTGAACATGCGGACGTAATTGTCCAGGCCGACCCAAGTTGGCGGCTCCGCCAGCGTCCATTCGTTGAAGCTGAAGTAGATGGTGGCGAGTATGGGGAAGGCGTAGAAGACGACGAAGCCGATCATCCAGGGGGAGAGCGCCAGGTAGCCGGTCTTGGCGTCCCGGCGCTCTTGCGGTGTGAGTTTACGCCAGATCGAGAGCATTGGAAGTTCACCCCCATCCCCGACCGCCTGTGTCTACGCGGCGCGGCCCCTTGCCCCCAAAATGAGGGAAGGGGAGCTAAGGATATCGCACCAACTACGCAATAGCCCCTCCCTCATTTTGGGGGAGGGGTTGGGGTGGGGGAAATATCAGCCGCCGAGGCGCGGCACGCATTCGTCGAGGGCGGCTTGGCCTGGCTCGACCATGGCGTCCAGGGTGGCTTGCACCTCATCGCGTTCGATTTCGCCGAGCATGATCAGATCCCAGGCGTCGCGCACGCCACGAATGACGGCGCCGCGCCAGCAGGGATGATCTTTTCGCCAGGAAGCCGTTTGCGTGGCGTCCAGCACTGTCAGGAAGCCCTGATACCACTCGGTATCGGCGTGCTCGTATTCCGCCAGCAATGACGGGATCGGCGGGAAGTGACCAAGACCTTGTTCCATCAGGATGCGCTGGCCCGGAGGCCCGTTCCAGAATTTCAGGAATTCCCAGGCTTCATCCGGGTGCGGGCTGTCTTTCCAGATGCCGGCGCGCAAAGCCCAGCCATGGACCCAGTTCTCATTGCCCGGGACGCGCGGCTCGGGCACGACGCCAAAGTTCACGCCCGCTTCCAGAGTCGAGACCATGCTGCCGGGGTTGAGCGTCGCCATGCCCAGGCGGCCGGCGATGAAGAGATCCACGGGACCAGTGCCTTCGGTGCCCAGCACCTCGAGATCGGCCGGCGTTGGGGTCGCGCCGCTATCCACCAGATCCCAGAGCCAGGTATAGGCGGCCACCGATTCGGGCCCGTTGATGTAGCCTTCGACCGTGGTGCTGTCGTCGCTGTAGGGGTTGGTGGCGCCCATGTTCCGCCAGAGGGCGCGGAATGGCCCGCGCGGACGGTCGCCGCCCCAGCGCCGCTTGTCTTCGTTTCTCAAGGCTTTGGCGATTTCGATGTAGTCTTCTGGCGTCCAGTCCAGGGTCGGGTAGGGCACGCCTTCGTCATCAAAGACGTCCTTGTTGTACATGACAAAGTTCGCGCCAATATCGTAGGGCAGGGCGATGACCATGTCGTTCCAGACGACCCAATTGTTGAAGTATTCGGTGTGGAACATGTCGCGGCTGATATCGGGATCGTTATCCAGGCGGTCAGTGAGATCGAGCGCCTGCGGCAGCCAGTTGTTCGACCAGTACCAGGCGAGATCCGGCACGCCTTCGCCCGCGGCAATGGCGGTGCTCATGAGGTCGTTGTACGCGCCCTCCGCCATGATGCTGACGTCGACCTTGATATTGGGGTGCTCCGCTTCAAACGCCGCGATCACGTTGCGGATGGCGGGCTCGGGCGAATCGCGTCCGCTAGTCGTCCACCAGGTGAGGGTGACGGTGTCTTGCGCGGCCGCCCCGCCGAAAGCGCCAAAGAGCAGCGTAAACAAACTGAGGACAAGAAGAATGCGTTTTAATGCGCGTTGTTTCATGATCTCTCTCCTTGGAAAGATTACTTGATCGTAAACCGCTTGCCATGGCGCAGGCGGCCTGGGGGGCATTGTAGCCTATGCGCGCGGGTTGCGCCAAATTCCGCCCGAAGTCTTGCGGGCGACCCAGTGGCTCGCCCCTAGAGCCTGCGTGCCATGAAGGGGCGAGACTGCGACTCGCCCTTCGACGGCGCAAAAGCGGGCGTTACAGCGTAACGCCCCTACAGATCACGTAGAATTCGCTGTTGCGATGGCTAGTCGCGGCCGCTGCCGAAGAGGCGCAGCAGGAAAAGGAAGAGATTGATGAAATCCAGATAGAGCGTCAGCGCCGCCATAATGCTGAACTTCAGCGTGTCTTCGGAATTGACTTTCATCTTCGGGTTGGCCGCCATGTTGGCGATGCGCTGGGTGTCGTAGGCGGTCAAGCCGGTGAAGAGCAGGACGCCGAAGATGCTGATGAGGAAGTCAATTGCCGAGCTGCCGAGGAAGATATTGACCACGCTGGCGATGATCAGCCCGATGAGCCCCATCATGAAATAGCTGCTGTACTTGGTGAGGTCGGTTTTGGTGGTCATGCCGACGATCGTCATGGCGCCGAACAAACCTGCCGTGCTGAAGAAGGCGGCCGCGATCGAGCCGAGCGAGAAGACCAGGAAGATGATCGAGAAGGTGAGGCCCGTCACCGCGGCGTAAAGGAAGAAGAGCATGCCGGCCGCCGTCGCCGAGATGCGATTGATGGCGAAGCTCAAGCCGAGGACGATGCCAAATTGCAGGATGATCGCCAGCCAGAGCGCGCCCTGCGAAAGGACGATGCCGCTGTTGCTGATCGCCAAAGCCATGGCTGTCGTCACCAGCAAGCCCATCGTCATCCAGCCATAGACGTTGCGCATCACGGCGTTGAGCTGCAAGCCTTCGAGCGGCTTGAACTTGCCGGGCGCGTCGATGACGATGCTGTCGTTTCTGAAATTCATGGTTTAGCCTCCCCCAAAGCGCCCGATCGCGGACGCGCCTGTCTCAATGCTCATAGTATAACGAATCTCGCGCGAAATGGATGTGGCGGTTTCCGCGATTTTACACGGTTCTTACCCTGTGCGGCTCGTGCCGATTAGGGGGTGAAGGAGCCGCCCCCGCCACCGACGCTCCCGCCGCCACCGACGCTGCCCCCGCCAACGCTGCCGCCGCCGAAGCCGCCCGTACCGCCAGCCCCGACGCCCATGCCGCCGAACTGGCTCTGCTGATGATGGGGCGTCGTGTGATAATAGTGGCTGTAGCGCGACCGGCCGAGGGGACTGGAGGCCAGCGCTAGCGCCAGCCAGTTGCCGGCGTTGACGTAAAGCTGCAAAGCCGCCAGGAGGCTGAATCGCAAGCCGTCAGCCGGCTTTATCCGACTGTCGGGGTCGGCGGCGATAGCGGCGATAGACTCCCGATGACAAGCGGCCAGCGCGCTGAAGAACAGGACGGAGAAGACGCTGAAAATATAATCGAAGGGGGCGCCAGCCAGCAGTCTGTTGGCGGCGAAGGCGATCATCAGCCCAAGCAGCGCCATCAAGACGTAGCTGCGCGAGCGGCTGAAATCGAGCCGGGCCCGCCAGCTGAGCATGGTCATCAGGCCGAAGAGGCCGCCGGCGCTGGAACTGGCGGCCAGCAGCGCGCCACTGACAGTTGGCTGGAACAGGACGGCGAAGAAAGTGGACATGGTGAAGCCCGTCAGCGCGGCGTAGCCAACGAAAAACGCGCCAGCCTGGGTCGGCGAAAAACGGCGCAGCCTGCGATCCAGCGCGAAGGCGAGGGCGAGATGCGCGATGATGATGAGGATCAAGCCCGCGAAATCCGGGTAGACGGGGCGGGCGCGCAGGGCGCTGGCTACCGTCGCGGTGATGCCGAAACCCACCGTCATCCAGGCGAAGACATTGCGCGTCACCGCGTTAAGGCGCGTGGCACCCATCGGCTCTGGCGGATGCGCGTTCTTCGCCGGACGGGCATGCCGTTTGCTTTTTTGGAATGCGCTCACAGGCCGGTTCCTTCCTCAGCCGCAAATCAACTCTAACACGATTTGCCTGGCATTTCCACCGTGCCGCCGCTCGCCAATCGCACTATAATGCGCGGGCGATGCTTAATGGAGCTGCGACCATGCGCGTGATACTCGCCTCGTCCTCGCCGCGGCGCCAGGAGCTGCTCGGGCGGCTCGTCAAGGGCTTCGAGGTGATCAAGCCGGCGGTCGACGAGTCGCGCCTGGCGGACGAAGCGCTGGTCGATTATGCCGAGCGGCTGAGCCGGGAGAAAGCGGCGGCGGCCGCCAATATGCTGGGCGGGGCGCCGGCCTTGATCGTCGCGGCCGACACCATCGTGATCGACCACGAGGGCGGGCTGCTGGGCAAGCCGGCCGACGCGAGCGACGCCCGCCGCATGCTGCAGCGCCTGCGAGGCCGCGCCCACCGCGTGGTGACGGCAGTCACGTTGCGGCGAAATGATGAGCCGGCGCGGGTTCTCACGCGGCACGCGCGCACGCTGGTGTTCATGCGCGATTATTCGGCGGCGGAAATCGACGACTATATCGCCAGTGGCGACCCCTTCGATAAAGCCGGCGGCTATGCGATCCAGAATCAAGTCTTCCGCCCGGTCGCGCGCATCGAGGGCGAATACAGCAATGTCGTCGGCTTGCCGCTGTCGCTGGTCGAGTCGGGCCTGGAGGAGCTGGGCTATGGTTGAAAACGCAGCCGCTACTATTTTGTTGAATCGTCCTGATGTAAGATGCGTTTCTTAGAATGAGCCGCAGAGCGCGCGCCGAATCCTCTTGCGCTGGCGGGCGGCTCGGTCTTGCGCAACCATGACCATCGCGCGGAGTCGGCTTTGACCGAGAGCCGCTTATCAAACACGAGAGGAGACTCTTCATGCCAATGCAATCGCCTTGCTTCTTCTTTTGCGCGGCGCGCCGGGCGCTAGTGGCGTTGCTGCCGATTCTGCTGCTGCTGCCATCGGCTTTGGCGGCGGACGATGATAATCCAACGCTCGCGATTTTGACCTTCGGCCGCTCGCCTGCTTTTCAACTGACCGAAGAAGCGATCTTCGACACGCTGGAAGTTTATGGCTACTTGAGCGCGGCGGAGCGGGGAACGCTGGAGGCCGGCGGCGACCTGCATGGCGAGGCGATCAACATCCTCTTCCGCGACGCCGGCTTCGATTTCCCGACAGCCAACCTCATGGTGGAAGACGTCCTGGACGAGGGCGCGGACGTCCTGCTCACCCTGTCCAACGAAGTCGGGATGATCGCGGCGGGCTTGCTGGAAGAGATGGAAGCGCCGCCGGCGCTCTTCTTCGCCATCGTCACCGCCCCGTACCACCTGGGCTTGGGCAAGTCCGCCTGCATCAAGCCGGATTACATCAGCGGCACGGCGATGTACCTGGATTATGAAGAGTATGTGCCGGCGATCACCTTGCAAGCGCCTGAACTGCGCCATTTTGGCCTCATCGCGGATCCGTCTGATCCAACATCGGCTTTCATCCTCGAAGGGATGGAGCAGTGGACGTCGGTTTATGGCTGGACCTTTGATGTCGCCACCTTTACGTCGGTGGCCGATTTGCCAGTCGCGACGCAGTCGCTGGTGGATGATGGCGTCAAGGCGATCACGATTTTGCCGCATACCACGTCGTCGGCGGGCATCCCGGCGATCATCGACGCCGCTTATGGCGTGCCGGTGTATTCCATGCTGGTATCCGATGCGCATTTTGGCGTGACGGTTGGCGCCGGTTTCGATGGCTGGTACCGCGAAGGCAAGACGGCCGCGACCATGGTGGCCGCCTATCTCAATGGCGAGCTGGATATCGCCAGCGCCATGATCAGCACCACCGAGAGTTACAAAGAAGCGATAAATCTGGATTCGGCGGCAACGCAAGGGATCGAGATCGCGCCCGCTTTGCTTGAGGCGGCTGATTATGTGATCCAGAATGGCGAAACCATCGGCGACGCCATCGAGATCCCCGGGGTCGGCGCCACCTTGCAGCCGATGTCGGTGGAAGAACGCCTGGCGGCTGACGCGGAATTCCTGGCGAGTCTGCATTGCACGGAGGAGATGATCGCCGAGCAGCAGGCCGCATTGGACGTTCTCAACCGATAAGGCGCGGGACAGGCGGCGGCCTGGCCGGGGAGGACGAGCCAAGCCGCGCGGCTTCCCCGGCCGCCGCAGACTGGGCGTAGTTTTGTTCGCGTCTTTCGATTATGCTAGTTATGCGCGTTTGAGGCGCGATTGGCAGTCTCTAAGGTCGTTTTGATGATTTGGGGGGATTCATGTTTGCATTTTGGCGGGCTACGCTGAAGAAGTTCCTGCTCGTGGCATGGCTGCTGGCATTGCTGCTGCCGGCTGCGGGCTTGGCAGCCGATGATGATGTGCCGACCCTGGCATTTTTGCGCTACGGGCAATCGCCGGCTTTCGCTTTGACCGACAAGGCGGTATTGGACACGCTCGAGGCTTATGGCTATATCGGCGTGGACGACCGCCAGGCGCTGCTGCAAGGCGGGGATCTGCGCGGCGAGCATATCAACATCCTGTATCGCGACGCCGGTTTCGATTTGTCGGCCGCCAATCTCATGGTGGAAGACGCGCTGGACGAAGGCGCCGATGTGCTGCTGACCGTTTCCACCGAGGTGGGCACGATCGCCGCCGCCGCCATCGGCGAAATGGATGATCCGCCAGCGCTGATCTTCACGATTGTGACGGCGCCCTACCTGGCGGGCATTGCCGAGGCGCCCTGCATCAAGGCGCCCAACATCACCGGCACGCAGATGGACATCAACTTCGCCGAATTTGACCGGGTGCGGGAGGCGCAGAATCCGGGCATGACTACCTTCGGCATGATCGTGAATCCCAACGATCCCGCCTCAGCGACCGCGATGCTGTCCCTGGGGGTCTATGCCCAGGCGCGCGGCCTGACCTTTGAAGCCGTCCCCGCCATTACGATCGCCGATTATTCCCTGGCGACCGACTCGCTGCTGGATAAGGGCGTGGAAGCGATTGTGATGCCGCCCCGCACCGGTTCGGCCGCGGGCTTGCTGGCCGTGCTCGATGCCGCTTATGGCGTCACCATTTACTCCGCAATCGTGACCGATGTCTTCGTTGGCGTGCCAGTTGGCGCGGGCTTCCAGGGCTGGTATCACGAAGGCGCGGTCGCCGCTCGGATGCTGGTCGCTCATCTGCGCGGCGAGCTGGATATCGCCCGGACGGGCATCAACTTGACGCCGGGCTTCACCGTCGCCGTGAATCTGGACGCGGCCGACGTGCATGGCGTGGAGATCCGCCAAGAGCTGCTGGATCAAGCCGCTTTCGTGATAGAGGGCGGGGCTGGCGCCGGCGACACGCTCGAGATCCCGGGCGTCAACACCTTCCTGGAAGAGATGACGACTGAGGAACGCTGGGCGGAAGATCAGGCTTTCCTGGCTGGGCTGCATTGCACCGACGAGATGATCGCCGAGCAGCGCGCGGCTTTGGAGGCCGGCGGCGAGTAAAGGCGCGCGCGAGAGAGGAATTCAATGGACGGGCGTTCTCAATTGAGGCGCCCGTTTTTCTTAAGGCGTGGCTTCTGCCATCAGCGCGAAGCTGCCACACTCTGTCGTGAGCGGCAAGGAAACGGAAAACTATGAGCGCAAGCGAAATCGCAAACCAATTGGTGGCGGCGGGCAAGGGCATCATGGCGGCGGACCGGCCGCGAGCCCCCTTCGAGCAGCTGCTGCGGGACGAAGGCATCCCGGTGGACGACGCGGCCTACCGCCATTGGAGCGAGCTGCTGTTTCTGGCGCCGGGGCTGAACGCGCATGTCAGCGGCATCATCATGACCGATGAACAGACGCGCCTGAAGGACAGCGGCGGTCAATCCTTGATTGAACAGGTGGTCGCGCGCGGGATGATCCCCGGCATATCGCCCTTCAAGGGCATGGTGGCATTGGCCGGCAGCGCTGGCGAGACGGTTGGCAGCGGGCTGGATGGCCTGCGCGAGCGCCTGGCGGAATACGCGGCGATGGGCGTCGGCTTCACCAAGTGGCGCGCCGCCTTCCAGATCGGGCGCGGGACGCCCAGCTATTACGCCATCGAAGCCAACGCCTACGTGATGGCGCAGGTGGCCGCCCTGTCGCAGGAAGCCGGCATCACGCCTATCGTCGAGCCCGAGATCATGCTCTGGGGCGATCATACGATCGAGCGCTGCTTCGCCGTGAGCGAATGGGTGCTTAGCCGCGTGTTCGAGGCGCTTTATCTGCATCGCGTCGATCTGGAAAGTACGCTGGTCAAGGCGAGCATGGCGCTTTCCGGGAATGAATGCGCGCGGCAGGCGGATGTGGAGACCGTAGCCGAGCAGACGGTCAAGCTCTTTCGGCGGCGGATTCCAGCGGCGATCCCAGGCATCGTCTTCCTCTCGGGCGGGCAGAGCGATTTTCACGCCACCGCCCGGCTGAACGCGATGAACGCCAGGTACGATTTGCCCTGGAAGCTGAGCTTTTCCTACGCCCGCGCCCTGCAGCGCGAGCCGATGGCGATCTGGCGCAATCGCGCCGAAAACGCACCCGCGGCCCAGGCGGCGCTGCTGCACCGCGCCCGGATGAACGGGCTGGCTTCCGTCGGCTTATGGACCGAGGCGCTGGAGGACGAGGCGGTCGCAAGCTAGCCGGCGCCAACCCCCGCCCTCAAAATGAGGGAGCGGGAGAAACGCCTGGACGCATTCCGCGCCGTTTCCGCTATTATTCGTTCAAATTCGTCAGCTGTAGGGGCGAGCCGGTGGCTCGTCCCGCTCGCTACACAACTAGAACCTGGCGGAAAATCGACAGTATCGGACAAGCCTTGTAGACACACGCGCGACAATGCCGCCGCCCACGCAAAATAATTCGCCTGATTGATACACCATTTTAATTCTGTGGGCGATTCACAGTATCGCCCCTACAGATCGTAGTTGAAGCGCCTAGCTGTAGGGGCGTTTGAACCGCAGTGTCTACGCGTGGCGCTGTAACGCCCGCCCAGATCTTTGGCGAATAAAACTGGGGCGAGTTTTTGAGTCACCCGCGCAGCTTGCAATCGCCTGTCTGGCGCGCCAGCGAAATATTGTGGCCGATTCACAGAATCGCCCCTACATTTGAACTGTTGCCGGAGCGGCCAAGGCGCGGGTAAACTGCTGCCATTGCAAACAGGAGACTCGAGATGAAGCGACAAGCGATACTTGATATTCTGCCCGACCATGTCGATGGCGCGCGCGATTTCATGATCTTCGGCCATTTCCTGGAGCATTTTCACCGGCAGGTCTACGGCGGCGTCTATGACCCGGGCAGCCATCTGGCGGACGAGAACGGCTTTCGGCGCGATGTCATTGAGGCGCTGCGCAAGATCAAGGCGCCGGTGATTCGCTGGCCCGGCGGCTGCTTCGTCTCGGCGTATCCCTGGAAGAAGGGCGTTGGACGCCGCGTGCCCTATTATGATAAAGCCTGGCGCGTCGAAGAGCCTAACGCTTTTGGCACGGACGAGTTTATCGCCTATTGCCGCGCGCTTGGCGCTGAGCCTTTCATTTGTACGAACGCCGGCACGGGCAGTGCCGAAGACATGGCGGACTGGGTCGAGTATTGCAATCTGAATATCGGCGAGTGGGCGGCGCGGCGGCGGACGAACGGGCAGGACGAGCCCTACAGCGTGCGCTATTGGAGCATCGGCAACGAGAATTACGGCGGCTGGGAGATGGGCGCCAAGACGGCTGACGAATGGGCGCGGCTGGTATTGGAATCAGCCAAGATGATGAAGCGCGTCGATCACCGGATTGAGCTGGCCATCGCTTCCATTCCCGATCTGGACTGGAATACGGCTGCGCTGCGTGAAGCGGGCCATTTGCTGGATTGGGTCTCGATCCACGGCTACTGGTCTGTCGCCAGCGATGAGGGCGTCTTCGAGAAGGGCTACGACAATCTGATCGCGCGCGCCTTCGAGCCGGAAGCGCGCATCCTCAGCGTCAAGCATATCCTGGGCGCGCTGGGTTTTCTGGGCAAATTAAGAATCGCCTTCGACGAGTGGAATCTGCGCGGCTGGTGTCATCCCAATTTCATGCGCTTTGGACCCGCCGACCACGCCTTGATGGACGCCAATGACATCAACAGCAATTACAACCTGGCTGACGCCGTTTTCACCGCCTGCTTCCTGAATAGCTGCCTGCGGCACTGCGATGTGGTGGGCATGGCGAATTTCTCGCCGATGGTGAATACGACCGGCGCGATTTTCACCCACGCGGATGGCATCGTCCTGCGCCCCGCCTATCACGTCTTCGATCTCTTCGCCAATTACACTTACGAAGAAGTCCTGCATTCGGCGCTCAAGTCGCCGTCATTTGAAGTCGCGCTGGATGACGGCGATAATCAGTCGGTTCGGCAGCTTGACTCAGTGGTCACGCGCGATCCGGCGAGCGGGAAGCTGGGCGTCACGCTGGTCAATCTGTACGGCGAGGCGGCTATTTCTTGCCGCGTGCGTGGCTTGACCGCCGATGGCCGCCGCGAGGCGACCCTGCGCACGCTGAACGGGGCTTCGGTCGACGCCTACAATGACGTGGATCAGCCGGATGCGGTTTCGATCAGCGAGCGCAAGCTGGCTCTCGACGACATGGGTGATTTCACCGTAGATTGTCCAGCCCATTCGGTGTCGGTGCTGAATCTGGGCTGAAAACTTCAGGCTTTCGGCAGCAGATTCTCAAACGAGCGTTTCCAGCCGGGCGAGAGCGACTTGATGCGCAGGGCGCGTTCGGCTTGGCTCGGCTGCTTGCCGAGGTAAAGCGCGGCGTTGACCTCGGCGACGCTCATGCCGACGAGGTCTTGGCTGATAAGCGCGATGGAATCCCCTGCCTGGACCATGCCCTCTTCCAGCACCTGGGCGTAGAATCCGGAGCGATTGGCGCGCAGAAAGGTCCTGTCGAAGCCGGGGACGTCCAGCTTGTTCGCCAGCTTGTAACAGGGGACGCGCGGCTGCGTGATCTGAATGACCGCCGCGCCAACGCGAAACACATCGCCGACGCAGACCGCCGTTTCCAACAAGCCTTGGGTGGTGAAGTTCTCGCCGAATTGGCCGAATGCGAAGTCGTCGCGCTCGAGTTGATTGGCCCAAAAGGCGTAATGCTCGCGCGGGTAGCAATAGACGGCTTGGTATTGCCCGCCGTGATTCTTGCGGTCGCCTTGGCTATCGCCGGCGAGGTTCAGGCGCGCCAGCCGGACGGGACCCTCGACCGCCTGTTTGTCGATGCCGGTCGCGTAGGTTCTGCCGTCAAAGGCGACGGTCTTTGGCAGGGAGACGTTGACCGATAGCAGTTTCACTCGTCGTCTCCAGTCAGGCGCTGCTTTCGCGATTTGATTTGATCGAGGATTTCTTCGGCTGGCGACGCGGTTTCGAAGAAATCGCTCCGCGCCCGGTCGACTGCGCTTAGGCGTTGACGCGCTTCCCCATCGGCGTCTTCTTGCGCGATTGCCCCGGCGTCGACTACGACGGCGTCAAGATCGACGCTGGCCGCCTCGGCGACTTCGTCGTCTGTTGCCTCGCCGCGGTCTCGCCCTTCGATCGCGATCTTGTAGAAGGCGAATCCGCCGCCAGCGACGATCGCCAGCGGCACGAGCAGGCTGAAGGCGGTGGAGATGATATTCAGCAAGCCCAGAATCAGGACGACGAGCAGCGCCGCGATCAGCAGGTAGCGCAGTCGTTTGTCTTCCAGCAGGTGTTTCATCGGGTTGCCCAAGCCGCTTTCACCCCAGTATAACGCAGCCGCATGAATCGGGGCGATTAGACCGAGTCGCTGAATTCGGTGGCGGGCTTGCCTGGCAGGGGCGCTCGTCCGCGCCGCAGGACCCAGCTTTCGCGCAAGCTGCAGGCGATTACGGTCGCGAATGACAGGGCGTAGATCAGCAGGTAGGCGACGAGCTCGGGCTGGCGCTCCCAAGCCAGCGTGGCCGCCCACAGCGCGTAGCCCGTCAGCGCCAGCTCGAGGGGGCGCGTGAAATCGGCGGAGAGGGCGTAGGGGCTGGCTTTCCAGTCGCGCTCGAATTTTGGCGTGCGGCGGAAGGGGGTTTTGAGGCCGAGAAGCGCGCTGGCGACAGCCAGGCTGTTGCTCAAGGACAGGCCGGCGCCGATGAAGAGCAGGGCGGGGAAGGCGGTCAAGGCTTTGATCCAGTGGCGGTAGAGCTGCTTTTGCCCGGCGGCGTACATCATTGGCGGAGCCAAGCCGATAAAGCCAAGCGGCGCCAGCGAGAGCCCGGCCAGCCCATCGGCGAGCAGCAGGGGCGGCGTGAGCAGGAGCATCAGGAGCATCAAGGGCTGCGGCAGATATTGGCAGAGGTGCTGGATCGCCATGATTTTCTGCCCGGCGCCCAGCCTGGAGGCGATAATCGGGCGCGCCAGCTTCAGCAGGCATTGGGTGCTGCCGGTCGCCCAGCGCGCCTGCTGCTGTTTGTAAGCCGCCAGCTGGGGCGGGATCTCGCCAGGCGCCGCGACATCGGGCAAGAAGCGCGAACGCCAGCCAGCCAGCTGCGCGCGATAACTGAGGTCGAGGTCTTCGGTCAGGGTGTCGGCCGACCAGCCGCCGGCCGCGTCGATGCAGCTGCGCCGCCAGACGCCGCCAGCCCCATTGAAGGGGATCAGCCAGCCGCTGCGGTTGCGCGCCGCCTGCTCAATCACGAAGTGGGTGTCGATGGAGAGGCGCTGGGCGCGGGTCAGGCTGTTGTCATCGGCGTTCAGGTGGCTCCAGCGGCATTGGGCGAAGCCGATTGCCGGGTCGGCCAGCAGGTGGGGCAGCATGCGGCGCAGAAAGTCGGGCGGCGGCACGAAATCGGCGTCGAATATGGCGATGTATTCGCTGTCGGACCGCGTCAAGCCCGCAGCCAGCGCGCCAGCCTTGAATCCATCGCGTCGCGCCCGCCGGATATGCTGCGTCTGGTAACCGCGCCCGTCCAGTATCGCCAGCTTCCGCGCGATCAAGGGCGTCGTCAAGTCGGTCGAATCATCGAGGGCCTGGATCAGCAGCTTCTCGCGCGGGTAATCGAAGGCGGCGACGGCGTCTATCAGCCGGCCCGCGACAGCCGCTTCGTTGAACAGCGGCAGCTGCACGGTGACATGGGGCGTCTCGGCCAGCGGCGGCGTCGGGCTTGCGGCCCGGCGCGTGCGCCAATAGCGCCACAGCAGCAGCGCCTGCCCGGCGGTGTAAAGGCCGAGCAGGAGCGCGCAGAGGGCATAGAGGGTCTGCAATAGGCTGAACATCGCTGCGATTCTAGTTTGCCAGCTTGCCTCTGACAAGATGCACGTGTCGGGCGGCGCGTAGAGCGGGCCCAAGGCGGAGGTCGGCTGGGCGAAGGGCAGGATCGACTTGCGCAATTTGCTTTTGCTTTGCGCCCACGTGTTTTCTTGCGTTTGTTCTCGTCTTGAGCGCGCCGCTGTTTTCGCGCTGGGGGCGACGCCGATATAATGGCGTTCATGCCCGTGTTTACATTGTGGGTTAGAGGATTCGCGGCAAAATGGCGAGGTGGGTTGAGCGATGGCAGACGGGCGCGTGGCGGTCTTTGAGATCAAGAATTATATGGTCATTTGGCGGCAGCTGGAGGAGCGGGATTTTGCTGGCGTCACGGCGCGTATACGCGGTTTGGTGCGCTGCAACGGCGTCGGCGCCGATAAGCAGGAAAGTTATCGCCTGGACGTATATTTCCTATCGAGCGACAGCGACATGCCCGCGCCGCAGGTGGATATCGGCAATCGGCAGGGCGCCATCTTCATGCCGATAAGCGATATATCCGCCTTCGTCGATATTCTGCGCAACGAGAAGCCGATTTTTGGGCATTTGCGCGCCGATTACCCGCAATGGACGAGCGTGACCACCACCAACGAGCCGGTCGGCACGGGCGATGAAGATCACCTCTCGGCCGATTGACCGCCGCGCCAGAATGAGCGCCTGATGCGTCCGCCAATTCGCGTTTTGCACTTCGCCGACGCCCATATCGGCATGGAGAATTATGGGGCGACCGACCCCGAGCGGGGCCTCAGCCGGCGCGCGCTCGATTTTCTGGCGCGGATGGACGAGATGATTGACTACGCTCGCCAAGGCGATGTCGATCTGGTCGTTTTCGCCGGCGACGCCTTCCGCAGCCGCAGCCCCAACCCGACCTGCCAGCGGGAATTCGCCGCGCGCGTCCGCCAGCTGTCGCAATTGGCGCCGACGGTGCTGCTCTTGGGCAATCATGACCGGCCCGCGAACGCGGCAAAGGCGAGCACGGTCGAGATTTACCGGACGCTGGACGTGCCCGGGGTTTGGGTGGCCGCGGAGTATGAGGTCCGCCGGGTCGCGACCAAGCGCGGTCCGGTTATTGTGGGGGCCGCCCCCTACCCGATGCGCGCGCAGCTCTTTGCCGAGGCCGAATCGCGCGGCAAGACGATCGCCGAGCAGGATGAAGCGCTGGGGCGGGCGCTGGAAGAGCGTTTGCGGGCGCTGAGCGTCGATGCGGAAGCGCTGGCGGATGCCGATACGCCGCGGCTGCTCTGCGGGCACTTCAGCGTGGCGGGCGCGGATTGGGGCAGCGAGCGCTCGGTGATGCTGGGGCGGGACGTGGTGGCCAAGCTGGGGTCGGTCGCGAATCGAGCTTGGGATTATGTGGCGCTGGGGCATATTCACAAGCATCAGAACCTGAGGGCGGGCCGGGCTGAGGGGCCGCCGGTCGTCTACAGTGGCAGCCTGGAGCGCATCGATTTCGGCGAGGAGAAGGACCTCAAGGGCTTTTGCTGGGTGCGGTTGGCGCGGGGCGAGACGACCTGGGAATTCATCGAGGGGTCGGCTCGCAAGCTGCTGACGCTGACCTGCGACTGTCGCGAGCTTGATAATCCGACGGGCGTGGCGCTGGCGGAGATGAAGCGGCACGAGCTGGCGGGCGCGGTTGTGCGGCTGATCGTCAAGCTGACGCCGGAGAGCGAGACGCTGCTGAACGATGGCGTCATCATCAATGAACTGAGGCGGGCGGGCGTTTTTCACATCGCGGGCATCCGCAAGGAGGTTGACCGGCGCGCGCGCTCGCGTCTGGGCGAGAGCCCGGAGCTGTTGACGCCGATGGCGCTGCTGGCGCGTTATTTTGAGGGGCGTGGCGTGGAGGCGCGTCGGCGGGAGGAGCTGCTGGGCTTGGCGCGGGAGATTGTGGCGGGGGAGTAGGCGAGATTCATAGAAGTAAGCCTGTCATTTGCCATCGAGAACACCGAGGACACAAGTAAAAACAAGCAAATAATTCAAAATACACACCACCGAGGACACCGAGTTTGAGAGAGGACACCGAGAGAAAAGCAAGGGGTTTTCTCTGTGCCCTCTGTGTCTCGGTGGCAGATCTTTGTTTCACGACTTAGCTTGACTTACTTGGGTTCTGGGCCAATTTGGCAATGTCCATCTAAACCTGATGCTTAAGTCGGGAGAGCAAAGGGCTTGATGGTCTATGATTTGCCGCTCGCCTAAGAACGACGCTGCAACGCCTCGAGGCATCTTCGCTCCACAGTGTTGCTCGGCGCTGGGCGGTTGAAGCTCGGTTTGACATTTGTCCTGGCAGTGCGGTCTAATTTCATAGCAATTGTCGTGCATAAGGCATCCCAACTATGACCCCGCCAAACCCCCAAGACCACCACCGCCCGACCTACCACTTCCTGCCGGCCGCCAACTGGATGAACGACCCCAACGGCGTGATCCAGTGGAAGGGGCGTTACCACCTCTTCTTCCAATACAACCCCGACGGCGCCTACCACGCCAATATGCACTGGGGGCACGCCGTCAGCGATGACCTGGTTCATTGGGAGGAGCTGCCCGTCGCCATCGCGCCCACGCCGGGCTCGCCAGATCAGGGCGGCATCTTCAGCGGCTGCGCGGTGGATGACGGCGGCGTTCCCACAGCCATCTACACTGGCGTCAATGATGATTACACGCGGCAGGTCCAATGCCTGGCTTTTGGCAATGACGACCTGACGCGCTGGACCAAGCACGGCGGCAACCCTGTGCTATCCGAGATTCCGGCGCATTGTTTTCAGAGGCGCGATTTTCGCGATCCCTTCGTCTGGCGCGAAGATGACCTGTGGTATATGACGGTCTCGGGCCATATCAATGGCATCGGCGGGGCGGCGCTGCTCTACCGCTCGGACGATCTGCGCGCCTGGCGGTATCTGCATCCGCTCTTCGTCGGCGATAGCGCGCGCCACGGCTACAACTTCGAATGCGTGAATTTCTTCCCGCTGGGCGACAAGTGGGTCTTCATTGTATCGAGCATGTTCGCTGGCGGCGGCGCCACCGTCCTGGCGCTCGTCGGGGCGTACGAGAACCGGCGTTTCTATCCCGAAAGCGAAACCGTGTATGACGCCGGCTTTGGCTACGCGCCCTTGACGCATGTTGACGATCAAGGCAGGCGGCTGATATGGGCGTGGCTGCGCGAGGGGCGGGGCGTGGAACAGCAAAAGAACGCGGGCTGGAGCGGCGTTCAGGCGATCCCGCGCGTTTTGACGCTTGATGCGAAGAATCGGCTGGTCAGCGAGCCGGCGCCCGAGATTAAGGCGCTGCGGCGGCGGCATTATCGCATCAGCGCGGCGGACTTGGACGAGGGGCGCTTGCCGGTGCGTGGCTTGGCGCTGGATATCGAAGCCGAATTCGACCCGTCGCTGGCCGAGAGCTGCGGCATTGAGCTGCTGCGCTCGCCCGATGGCGGGGAGAAGGTCGCCATCACCTATGACGCGAAAACGGAAGCGCTGCGCGTCGGGCGGCATTATGCCAGCGAGGGCGGCGAGAGAGACGGCGAGGCGCAGGGTTTGGCGCATCGGCTGGACCCGGGCGAGACCCTGCGGCTGCGCGTCTTGCTGGATGGCTCGGTGATTGAGGTGATCGCCAACGGCCGGGCGCGGGTCGCCAGCCGCTTTTATCCCGCTGACGATGCCAGCCAGGGGCTGCGCGTGATCAACCCGGCGGCGGCCGTCAGTTTGGATGTTTGGGAGATGGCGTCTATCAGCTGATGGCGCTCGCTCTCAGCAGCGCGAGTTTGTCGGTCAAGTCTTCCAGATGCCCGTATTCGTGCAGGCAGATGCCGCGCGCCGAATAATAGACGGATTCGGTCCGTTTTTTGCCTTCTGGCTGGATGGCGCGTTCCCATTGACGAGGCTTCAGCCCGCGCAGCACATTCAGCAGCGCCCGCCGATTGAAGCGGAAATGGGCAAAGAGCGCCTCCAAATCAAAAGCCTCGTAACGCAGCAGCTTTCCCCATTGGCGCTCGGCGTGGACGCGCGGCATGACGGGCTCGTCGGCGGCCAGCGCGTAGTAGATGGCAATTGTTCCGCGCTCGGCGCAATAGATGAGATGGGTTAGATCGCGCTTGAAGCTGCGTTCGCCTGGGCCGAGGGGCAGCTCGCTTTCGGCATCGGTCAACTCGAAACCCAGCGCTTTTAGGCTTGCGGGCGCCGCTTCCAGGATCTGCAAAACCAGGGCGATGCGTTCGTCCGACGGCGTAGTGGTCAAACGTTTATGCAGAGCCGCTTTGGTGAGCGTTTCGTCGGGCATCAGCGCATCTTCCGCAAATCGGCCAAGCGGATCATTTTGGTCTTGCCGTCCGCGCCTTCGACCGGCGTGTAGAGCTCATCGGGATCGCGCAGGCGGTCGAGGAAGAGGATGCCATCGAGGTGGTCGATTTCGTGATGGAGCACGCGCGCGTCCATGCCCTCCAGGCGGCGGCTGATCACGCGGCCGTCTTCGTCTATGGCGCGGAAGCGAATCCAGCTGGGGCGGGGCGTATCCCAGGAATAGATATTGGGGATGCTCAGGCAGCCGTCGAAGCCGGTTTCGTCTTTGCCCGCTTCGATGATTTCGGGATTGATCAGGGTCAGCATTGGCTCTTCATCGGCATCGTCGTTCTGGCCGAATTTGGCGACGGTCACGCGCTTGTGGATGCCGATCTGCGGGGCGGCGATGGCGGCGCCGGGCTGCGATTCCAGGGTGTCCTTGAGGTCTTGAATCAGTCGTTTGAGGCGTTTGTTTTTGAGGTTGGAGACGCGCAGGCTCTTCTGCCGGAGCAGCGCCTCGTCTTGCGGATAATAGATCAGTCGTTTGATTGCCATCGCGCGTCATTCGAGCGAGTCGCCGCCTCGCCCCTACGAGTTTCACATAGGTGGTCGGCGGACGTTATAGCGTAAAGCCCCTGTGCGATTGCGCTTTCGATACGATCCGTAGGGGCGATTCGGCGCATCGCCCAATGTATGCTGTAGACGCCAGCGCGGTCAAATCTTAGCGCCTGTACGAGCCGTCGGCGAAGACGCCGGTCGGATGGCAGCCAAGGCCCGCGGCCGCCGCTTCCTTTTCCAGCGCGACGAATTCCTCGTAATGGGCGTCGTTGGGCGGGTAAAGCACGACTTCGGCAAAGCCCTGCTCGACCAGGACGCGGTTGACCAGCGTATCGCCGACGTAAACGAAACGCAGCAGGCGATCGAAGGGATCGACCAGCTCTTTATCGGGCACGAGGCGCACTGTTTTGCCTTCGACGAGCGCGGCGTTGGCTCGCGACGACTCGTCAAAACAGGGGTGATCGCGTTCGGGCGTGTTCATCTGCAGGTAACGGATGCGGCTGATCTTCCCGCGGAGCCGGACGTCAATGGTATCGCCATCGACGACGCGCGTGACCATGCCAATCTCTTCTTCGCCCTGGCTTTCGGTGGCGCTGGCGGGGGGCGCCTGCTGATCGGCAATTGCCGTGCCCACTTGCATCGCCACTTCGGTGCTGATCCGGGGCGCCATCTCGTGGCTGATCTGGGAGCGCAAAGCCGCGCAGCCGCTGAAACCCGCGGCGGCCAGCAGACAGCAGAAGATTCGGATGATCATGCGACCCCTCCATTGCCCAGGTCCGGAAGCGAAATGAAGCGCCCGCGTTTAAGTCTTGTACAGATGTGCTAGCTTGTCAAGCGCCGGCAAGACAATGCGCGGCGGCTGTTACAATGCGGCGAGGCTGTGGCGAGCAAAGGAGTAGGTCTATGGGGACGCGCGCCGTCAAGTTTTTGTCGTTTTACCGCCCGTATCTCGGTCTGCTGTCGCTGGATTTGTTCTGCGCCTTCATCGTTTCGGCGATAACGCTGGTCTTGCCGCTCTGCGTCCGGCATATCACGCAGAACCTCTTGGGGGCGGAAGCCGATCCCACCGGCGATATCGCGATCATGGCGGCGCTGATGCTGGCGCTGGTCGGCGCGCACACGCTTTGCAGCCTCTTCGTCGATTATCAGGGCCACATGATGGGCGCGATGATCGAGAGCGACATGCGCCGCGAGCTCTTCGCCCATTATCAGAAGCTGTCGTTCAGCTTCTATGACGAGCAGAAGACAGGCGGCTTGATGTCGCGCATCACCAACGACTTGTTTGCGATTTCGGAATTGGCGCATCACGGGCCCGAAGACCTGTTCCTCGGCATCGTCAAGTTCATCGGCGTCTTTGTCATCACCCTGAGCATCAACCCGGTCTTGAGCTTGATCATCATCGCCTTTCTGCCGCCGATGCTGGTCTTTTCGCTGCATTTCAATCGCTTGATGAACCGCGCCATGCGCCTGAGCAAGGAACGCGTGGCCGCGGTTAACGCCCAGGTGGAGGACACGCTGGCGGGCATCCGCGTCGTGCAGTCCTTCGCCAATGAAGATTGGGAGCAGGCGAAATTCGAGGAGGCGAACGCCCGCTTCGTCGAGAGCCGGCGGCTGGAATACAAGAGCGAGGGTTACTTTTACAATGGCATGGGCGCCTTCACGCAGCTGATGACGGTCCTGGTGGTGGTCTTTGGCGCGGTCGCCATCACGCGGACGGCGCTCGACCTGAGCGATTTGATCACCTTCTTGCTATATGTCGGCATCTTGATCGAGCCGATCCAGCGGCTGGTGAATTTCTCGCGCTGGTATCAGGAGGGCGTCACCGGTTTCAATCGCTTCATGGACATGATCGAGACCCCGCCGGCCATCCAGGATCCCGTCCGCGCGCACGAGCCGGGGCGGGCGCGGGGCGAGCTGGAGCTGGAGCGGGTCAGCTTCAGTTATGGCGTGGAGTTGGCGGACGTTCTGCGGGACTTGTCGCTGACGATATCGGCCGGCGAATATGTGGCGCTGGTTGGCGCGTCGGGCGTGGGCAAGACGACGCTTGGCGCCTTGATCCCGCGCTTCTATGAGGTCGGCGCCGGGCGCATCCGTTTGGATGGCGTCGACATCCGCCAATACAGCCTGCGGGCGCTGCGGCGCAACATCGGCACGGTCGATCAGGACGTATACCTCTTCAACGCCAGCGTTTCCGACAACATCCGCTATGGCAAGCCCGAGGCGACGGCGGCGGAAATCGTGGAAGCGGCGAAGCAAGCCTACGCCCACGATTTCATCATGCGGCTGCCACAGGGCTACGACACCGCGATCGGCCAGCGCGGCGTCAAGCTGTCGGCGGGCCAGCGCCAGCGCCTCAGCATCGCGCGTTTATTTTTGAAGGACCCGCCTTTGATCATCCTCGATGAAGCCACCAGCGCGCTGGACAACGAAAGCGAACGCGCCGTGCAGCAATCGCTTGAGCGGCTGATCAAGAATCGCAGCACCCTGGTCATCGCCCATCGGCTCTCGACGATTCGCAATGCCGACCGCATCCTCACCTTGACGCCGGCCGGCATCTGCGAGCAGGGCACGCATGAGGAACTGCTGGCCGCGGATGGGGTATACGCCAATCTGTATAATTTGCAGCTGGCGCGCTAGTGGCGACTTGAGATGTCACAATTCGTTCACGAATTGACGTATTCGCGTATCGTCGAGTTCTCGACAGTCGCGTCTGGCGCAAATCGCTATTAGCGTTACTGTCAATGCATCGCCGACGTGATACGCGATGCGGAAGCCCCCGCGTTTGCCAGCGCGCGCTGATCGATTGACCAGGCGCACACGGTATACGACATCGCCGACGCGCCGGTAACGACCCCCTGGACGGTTGCCCTGTTCAAGATCCGCAATGAGTTGGTCTAGCGCGTCGAGTACTTGGGGATATTTCCGCGACAATTTCTCGAGGCGCCTGTCGAAGCGCCTGGTCTGCCTAACGATCGTCCTTGGCATGTCTCAATTGCGCTCGCAGTTCACGAATACGCTGCCGGCTATCCAATACTTGGCCTGCCTCAATTTCTTGAAGGCTGACACGGATGTCATTGAGAAATTCGTCTTCAGCGCTGCGCGCGGGATTGGCGGCAGGGTTCTTCCCATCCTGTACCATGGGGCGTGGCTTCTGGGGCGTCCGCGATTTTATCACCATTCTTCAATACTCCCGCGCCCATGAACTGGCGCCACCAAACGAATCATCAACTGCCAGCGGCCTGCGACAGGCTATCCGGACGAGCATTTGTGATTGTAACGGACTACAGGTGGCCGCGCAACAGACTGCGCTCCGCGGCTCGCCTGCGTTCAGCCCCCGCTAGTCTGCGCGGCTTGCAAGGCGACGGGCTCAGGCGCTTGAGATCTGCTTGCTGCCGGTATCCACGGCGAAAGCCAGCGCGTCAAAGCTTTGCCATAGCAATCGGAGCTTGACCGGCGTCATGGCGGGGTCGTCCCAGAGATTGTCAAATTCATCTGGGTCCGCTTGCAGGTCGAAGAGCTCGCCGATTTCATGCCCGTGATAGACGATCAACTTGTAGCGGTCGTCGCGAATCATGCTGGCGTAGCTGCCGCTGAAGCTCTCGCGCGAATCGGGATTGAGGGCGGAATAATACTCGCAGCGGGCGAAGTCTCGATGATGGTCTGGCGCGTCGGCCTCGGTGAGGAGCGGCATCAAGGACCTGCCTTGCATGCGTTCTGGAATCTCTAGGCCCGCCAGGTCGAGCAGGGTCGGCGCGATATCGATCAATTCGACCAGCGCGGACCGCCGTTGGTTCTCGAGGAATCGCCCGGGCGCGGAGATGATCAGCGGCACGCGGACCAAGCCTTCATAGAAGCGACAGCCCTTGAGCAGCAGGCCGTGGTCGCCGAGCATTTCGCCGTGGTCGCTGGTGAAGATGACGACCGTATCGTCCAACTGGCCGCTGGCTTCCAGCGCCTTGAGCATGCGCCCGACATTGTCGTCTATCAGCTCAATCATGGCGTAGTAGGCTGCCTGGATGCGCTTGGCCTCAAAGTCTTCGGGCCGGCGCGCTTCTGTCTGAAAGTCCACGTCGCGGAGTTTGGCTTGCGCCGCCAGGTCGCTCTCGCGGAATTTGGGGCCGGACATCGCCTCAATGTCAAAGCGATCCATGTAGGGCTGCGGCGGGTTGAATGGCGAATGGGGATCGAAGATGTTGACGCTCATCAGCCAGGGCTTGCCGCCGTGGTCGGCTGTGATGAAGTCGATGGCGCGGTCGGCGCACCAGGTGGTCTGATGGAGTTCAGGCGGCGTTTTATGCGGCTGCTTCAGCATGTCGGCGAGGCTGTAGCCTTGGTCGCTGAGCCAGTCGGCGTAATCATGCCCTTCTTGCCAGAAATCGTGCGGACCATGCGACCAGTGAAAGACGCGATAGCCGTCGTTTTGCGGGCGCGGCTCAATGCGGCCTTTTGCCCCCGCCAGATGCAATTTGCCGGCGAGCGCGCAATCATAACCGGCCTCGGCCAGCAAGGCGGTGACCAAGGGCGCGGCTTCCATCCAGCGGGCGTTGCCATTGCCGCAGCCGTGCACGCTGCTGGGGTACATCCCGGTGAGGAAGCTGGCGCGGCTCGGAGTACAAATCGGGCTCTGGCAGTAGGCGCGCTCGAAGCTGACGCCGCTGGCGACGAGCCGATCGATGTTTGGCGTGCGCAGCTGCGAGTTGTTCAAGGCGCCGATGGTGTCGTAGCGCTGCTGGTCGGTGCAGATCCACAAGATGTTTGGCGGCATTGACTGGTCTCCTCCAAGTCGATTTCGCGCCTCGCCAGCGTGAACGGCCTGGCGATTCTTCAGCCTGGCGCCCCAGCGCGGACCCTCAGCTGCCCGCCTCCAGCGCGACCGCAGCCAGGCGCAGAACTTCGTAGGGCTGGCTCTCGCCGCATTCGTAGAGGCAGAGCAGGCGGCCGGCCGGCGCCAAGGCGAGATCGGAATAGGCGCTTGGACCGGCGTGCAGCTTGATTTGGCGCGTCCAGGTTTCGCCCTCGTCGTGGCTGGCGCGCAGGGTCATATTGACGCGGTCGGTCTTGCTGGCCGGGTTGGCGAAGAGCAGGAGCGGGCTGCCGTGCGAAGCTGGATTGGCGCAGGCGAGGATGCTGGCTTGGCAGATCGGTTCGATGAGGGCGGGGTGGCTGCGCTGGCCGCTCCAGCTCAAGCCGCCATCCGCGCTGAAGGCGATCTGGCGATGGTTCCTGTCGGCGCCGTAGCTGCGCATATTCAGCAGCAGTCGTCCCCCGCTGATTTCGACGACTTCGCATTCGTTGACGCCGGGCAGTGGCGTTCGTTGGCCCAGCCGCCAGTTCGCGCCGCCATCGTCGCTGTAAATGGCATGCGAGTAACGCGCCTCGCTGCCGGCTTCGATGTGATCGCAGGGGATGACGAGCCTGCCAGCGAAGTCGCCTTTTTGAATCTGAATGCCGTGGCCCGGCCCTGTGGCGTACCAGGTCCAGTCGGGGCGCTTGACGTCGCCGGTGATTTCCCGGGGGGCGCCCCAGCTCCGCCCGTCGTCGGTCGATGAGGTTGCGAAGACGCGCCGCGTGTCCTGGCTGCCGCCTTTGATGATGTCGCGCTCGTGATCGTCGCCGCGGTTCCAGGTCATCAGAAGGTGGATCGCGCCCGTCTCGCGGTTGACGACCGGCGCGGGGTTGCCGCAGGTATTGCCCGGCTCGTCCCAGACGACCGCTTGACGCGACCAGCTGGCGCCGCCGTCGGTCGAGCGCTTGACGAGCAGGGCGATATCGCCGCTGTCGCCGCGGTGATGCTTCCGCCCTTCGCAGAAGGCCAGGATGGTGTTGTTGTTGGTGACGGCGAGCGCGGGAATGCGATAGGTATGGAAGCCGTCCTCGCCGCTGCGCCACAAATCGATCCGCTCGATTAGCTTGAACATTGCCCTAGCCTTTGATGCTTCCGATCATGATGCCTTTGACGAAGTATCGCTGCACGAAGGGGTAAATGAAGAGGACCGGCACGGTGCTGACGATGATGAGGGCGGAGCGCAAGGACGCGGCAGGCGGCGGGTCTTCGATGAAAGCCAGTTCTTCCAAGCCTTGCATATTGGTCGTTTCCAGCAGGCTGCGCAGGATGATCTGCATCGGTTTCAGGTGCGATTTGTCTATGTAAATGGCGGCGTCGAACCAGGAATTCCAATGCCAGACGGCGTAAAAGAGACCGATGGTGGCGATGACCGGCATGGACAGCGGCAGCACGATGCGCAGCAAGACCGTCGGGGGCGAGGCGCCATCGACAATGGCGGCGTCGAATAGCTCTTCTGGCAGGCTCATGAAGAAGTTGCGCATGATGAGCATGTTCCAGGCGCTGATCAAGCCGGGGTAGACCATCGACCAGAGCGTGTTGCGCAAGCCAAGCGCGTCCACCAGCATGAAGCGCGGGATCAAGCCGCCGCTGAAGACCATGGTGATGAAGACGAATATGGTGAGAGGCACGCGGCCCGGCAGGTCTTTCTTCGCCAGCGCGTAAGCCATGGTGATCGTGAAAGCGAGGTTGAAGCCCGTGCCGACGACGACGCGGAAGAGCGTCACGCTATAGGCGTTCAGGATGACTTTGCTGCGCCCGAAGAGGATATCGTAAGAGCCCATGTCGATGGCTTCGGGATAGAGCACATAACCGCCGCGCCGCGCGAACTCCGCTTCGCTGATGAAGGAGGTGGAGAACACGATGATGAAAGGGATGAGGAAAGCCAAGGTCAGCAGGATGAGCAGGACGTAGATGATGGCGTGGGCCAGCTTTTCGTTGCGCGATAGCTTGAGCATGCGTCCCCCCTACCACAAGCCGGGCTGGCCGAGGCGGTTGGCCAAGGCGTTGGCGGCGATCAAGAAGAGGAAAGCCATGACGCCTTTGAACAAGCCCACGGCCGCGGCGAATGAATACTTCAGCCCCAGCAGCCCCTCTCGGTAGACATAGGTGTCGATGATATCCGAGACGCTGTAAACGGAGGGCGAATAGAGCAGCAGGATCTGCTCGAAACCGGCGTCCAGCAGGTTGCCGATTTCAAAAATGAAGAGGATCGTGATGACAAAAGCGATGCTCGGGATGGTGATGTGGCGCGCCATCTGGAAGCGGTTGGCGCCGTCGATGGCGGCCGCTTCATACAGCGCGGGGTCGATGGCTGCCATTGCCGCCAGGTACAGTATGCTGCTCCAGCCGATGGTCTTCCAGACGTGCGAAAGCGTCAGGATGCCGCGGAAATGGTCGGGGTTGGTCAGGAAGGACCAGTTGTCGCCGGTGAGATTGTTCAGCGCTTCGGTGATGAGCCCGCCGCTGGTCGCCAGCAGCGCGGATATCAGCCCGGTGGTCACGACCCAGGAGATGAAGTGGGGCAGGTAGGAGACCGTCTGCACGAAGCGCTTGAATTTGAGGCGAAAGACCTCGTTCAGCATGAGCGCGAAGATGATGGGCGCGGGGAAGCCGAAGATGATCTTCAAGCCGCTGATGACGACCGTGTTTTCGATGACGTTCCAGAAGAAAATGGAGTTGAAGAAGCGGTTGAAGTGCTTTAAGCCGACCCAAGGCGCTTCGATGATGCCCTCGACGCCGCCAAAGGGCGAGACGTCCTTGAAGGCGATGACGATGCCGAACATGGGGATGTAATGAAAGATGATGAAATACAGGATGCCCGGCAGCGCGAGCAGGTAATAGAAGCGGTAAAACCAGAGGCGCTCCAGCAGCTTTCGCCAGTTGCCGCTGTTTCTGGCCGGCGGCGGCATGCGGCTGAGCGACCCTGCGTCGGCTTGTGACTTCATCGCGCTGAGCCTGCTGCCATCGCTGTCGATTGCGAGACTTGCGCTGGCAATGCCGCTCTCCAGCCGGCGCGCAGCTTTCGCGACAGATCAGCCACGACCGGCGCGTAGCCCGCGTCCGCTGCGAGGTTTTCGATTTCAGCATGAGTGTCGCGGTGGTCGTACAGTTCGCGTTCGAGCGCCGCGCCGCTGTGGAAGTCTTGCCATTCGGTATAACGAAAGCGGTCGACGCGCATCGTGTATCCCATGACTTCCGGTTCGCCGCGATAGGACCATGGGCGCGGAAACTGGCTGAAGGCGGCTTTCTTCCAGGGCAGCTTTGGCTCTTGCAGCAGCGGTTTCAAACTGAGGCCTTCCAGGTCGCCGCGTTCGGGCAAGCCGCAGCATTCGACTAATGTCGGGTAAATATCGACGAACTCGACCAGGGCGTCGCATTCGCCGGTCGCCATGCCCGGCGCCGCGATAATCAAGGGCGCGCGCGTATCCAGCTCATAGTTGGTCGTCTTGCACCAGAGCGCCTTCTCGCCGAGGTGATAGCCGTGGTCGCCCCAGAACACGATGACGGTATTGTCGCTTAAGCCATGCCCGTCCAGCGCGTCCAGCAATTTGCCCACTTGCGCATCCATGAAGCTGACAGAGGCGTAGTAGCCATGGCGCAGCTTTTGGATCAGGTCGCTGGCCAAGGGTCCCTCGTCTGGAATATCGGCGTAACCGCGCAGTTCGACGCTGTTGTGCCAGGCATAATCGGGGATGCCGGCCGGTTTCTCGGCATTTTCGGGCGAAGCGATGGCATCGCGCGCGTAAAGATCCCAATAGCGTTTTGGCGCGCTGAAGGGCAGGTGCGGCTTGCGGAAGCCGACCGCCAGGAAGAAAGGATCATCGCCGAATTCCGCAAGGAGCTTGCAGGCTTCATCGGCGACCATGCCATCGCCATAGGCATTGTCGGGCGCGTCGGCGGCTTCGGTGGCTGCCATCTTGCGGCCGGGCCAATGCTTGGCTTCCGGCGCTTGATTCTGTGGCAGCAGGTAATCGGCGCGCTTCCAGAGGACGTTGAGGATGGCCTCGCCCGACCAGGACCGCGCGTCCTGCGTCTGTGGCGAGCCGTGATATATCTTGCCGACCGAGCGCGCGCTGTAGCCATGACGCATGAAGTATTCCGGCAGCGTGACGACATCGGGTTTGGCTTGGCGGAAGTGCGTGCCGCGGCTGAATTGCGGCAGATCCGCCAGCGGGGCCGGCAGCTCGCGCCGAAAATGCGACTTCAGATCCCAGACTCTGATGGTATCCGGTCGCAGCCCTGTCATCAGCGAAGCGCGCGACGGATTGCAGACGGCTTGCTGACAGTAGGCGCGTTGGAAGACCATACCGCCCGCGGCCAGGCGATCGATGTTCGGCGTAATCGCGGCGCCATCGCCATAGCAGCCGAGGGCGGTCCGCAGGTCGTCTACGGCGATGAAGAGTACGTTTACCTTGTCCATGATGTCGAAGCCCCAGCGCAGACGCGAGCGGGCGGGAGACTTGGCTGCGTCCCCCGCCAGTTGCGGCTATGCGACTAGACGCCGCCGAGTTCCTCGTACTGCGCGGAAAGGGCCTTGACCCAGTCGTTGATGCCGGCGCGCTCCAGATCAGCCATGAAGTCGTCCCATTGATCCAGCGGGCGCTGACCCGTGATGAAGAGAATCGTCTGCTCGTCCAGGAGTCGATTGATATCGCCCAGGGTCGGGACTTCGTCGGCGATGCGGCTGAGGTTGTAGGCCAGGGCGCCATCGAAGGGCCACTTGGCGTCGCTGAGATCGATCAGCAGCCCGCCGAGGTATTCGACGTGCCAGGCGCGCGACGGATTGTCCAGGCTGTAGCGAATCTCGATATTGAGGTTGGGCATCATGTACTCGCTGACATAGCCAAAACTCAAATCGGGGCTGACCAGCCGGGTTTCTTCGTCGAGATAATCCCACATTTCGCCCTTGATGCCATAGCGCGCGGTCAACTGATTGTCGGTGGTGTCGGCGCTGTAGACCCAGTCCATAAACTGGATCACGGCGGCCGGGTTTTCCGCCGAGCGAGTGACGGCATAGGCGCTGGCTCTTTGCGGGCGCGAGGTGGCGATGTAGCCCATATCGGTGGTGATGCTGGTGCGCGCCCAGGCGATGCCTTCGCAGCCGCTCTCTATCTGCGGCGTGATCAGCGTGATGCGCGAATACCAGCCCATCCAAACGCCCAGATTGCAAGTGCGGAAGAGCTCTGGCGCGTCAAAGCGGGTGAAGGTATCGGGGTAGAAGTAACCGGCTTCCCACCAGGAGTTCAACTCGGTCACCCAATCGAGGACGCCGGGCTGCAGGACCCAGGGCTTGACCATGCCATCGTCGGGGTCGAGCCAATTGGAATGCCCATTGGGCGTGAAGCCGCCGAGGGTCGTCCAGCGGATGTCGCCGGGGCGCGTGGCGACCATGGCCTCGGGATTATGCGCCAAGAAGGCTTCAATCGTATCTTCCAGCTCGTCCCAGGTGGTCGGCACGTCCAAGCCGAGCTCGTCCAGCCAATCCTGGCGCACCCAGGTGATGTAGGGGCTGGTCGGCGTTGTGCGCGGAATACCCATGATTTCGCCGTCGACATTGCGCATGATATCCCATTCGTGTTCGGGGATAACCTGCAAAAGGTTCTGGCCATGCTCTTCCAGCAAGTCGGTGATGGGAATGATCGCCATGGCGTAGTCGTGCCAGCCATTGCCCGGCGTCACGAAGAGATCGACCGGATCGCGCGAGCCGAGCAGAAGGTTGAGCTGCTCGGTGGCGCTGGCGGCGCCGCCGGGAACGATGGTGATCGGGCGCACGCCGGATTGCTCGGCGATATGGTCTTGCACGCGCTGCAGCACGTCGGGGTCGCTGCCGCCGGCGTCGAACTGCATCGTGCCGGAATTGTTGAAGATGTAGATGACCGGTTCGTCCTGCGCCATCGCCGCTGGCAAAACCAGGACGAAGACCAGCAGAAGCGTCAGCGCTCGTATCTTGGACATTCTTTTGCTCTCCTCTTTTCATTTGCGATCGTGAAACCTGTGGGTGACTTGGATAAATCGACCGTCTGAATGACCTCCTTTTCGGGCGCGATTTGACCTCAGCCGCCGCCGCGCGAACGACGACGGCATCTATTGCAAGTTGCGCGAAGGATGATAGCGAAGGCTTTGGGGGCTGTCAACAAGTTATGCGCGCCAAATTCCCCGGCGCTGGGGGCGATGCGGAAGTAGCGGGAGAGGGGCTCGAACCCTCACGCCCTTTCGGGCAGGCGCTTTTAAGGCGCCCGTGTCTGCCATTCCACCATCCCGCCGCGGAAACCAGTATAGCTTCGGCGGTCGGCTTGTCAATTCTGAGCCTGTTCCAGCGCCCGGTGGCGCCTCAGACGTGGTGGATGTCATCGTCGTTTTTGCGCTTGCCGCCGAGGTTCGGGCGATACTTGCCGCCGAAGAGCATGAAGAGCCCGATGCCGATCAGAATCAAGGGGAATATTTGCCAGAAGGCGCTGGCGATATCGCCGATCAAGCCGGGGAGGCCGAAGACGACGCCGATGCCGATCAGCCAGAGCGCGCCGGTCGCCGATTGCCAGCGTTCGCCGGCCGCCATCGTCCGCGCCAGGATCGAGGCGGCGATCACAAACATGATGCCGGGCCACCACCAGCCCGTGAAGAAGAGCAGACCGAGCCCGACGAAGAAAACGCCAGTGCCGACTTGCGAGGCTTTTTCGTCCATTTGCATTTGATCTCATCCCGGAAACGTTTTCGCGCGCTACAGGGTATACGCGGCTTGGCGGCGGGGGTTGCGGGCGAGCGATCGCGGGGGGCAAAAGCCATTCGGACGAGACGCCGGCTTGCCTCTACAGGTCTCGGCGCGGGCGTTACAGCGTAACGCCCCTACAAACGACGCGGGACGCAAGGCATTTTGCGTGGGCGGTCGCATTGCGGCGCGTGTGTCTACAGGTCTCGGCGCGGGACGCAAGGTGTTGCGCGCGGGCGTTACAGCGTAACGCCCCTACAGTTCTCGGCGCGGGTGATGGCGATCAGGTCTCGACGAAGGTGACGCGCCAGGATTTCAGCGCGCGGCGGCTGCCGGCATAGCAGGGGCCGGTGGACAGGCTCGCGCCCAGCGCTTCGGCGGCGCCAGGCATGTCGATGGCGTAGTCGATGCCTTCTTCCATCTGAAAATCGGCGTAGGCATCGCCGCGGTCGCCTTGGAGTCCGCTGACGAAGACGTCTTCCCGCTCGCCCCAGCGGACGCGGACGCGCTGCCCGGGCAGGCCCCGCCCCAGGTAGTCGACGACGCGCACTTCGAGCAGGGCTTGGCTTGAGGCGTCGCAGTAGGAGCGGGCGGCGCGCGCCTCAAAGGAACGCAGCGGCGCAGGCGTGGGCGCGAGGCGGCGAACGGTGGCGGCGGATTCGCCGCTGTGCAGCGGGGGTTTGGTCGGCAGGGCCGGCGCCAGGCTGGCATCTTCGTTTTGCGGGTCGGCGGGCGCCGGCGCGCTATTGGTGGCTTCCGGCGGCAGCAGCTTCTCGACGCAGCCGCTGCGCCCCTGCGCTGAATAGAGGGCGACGGCGGCGCGCATCGCCCGGATGCCGCTTTGACTGCGCAGATAGCCACCGCTGCCGAGGGCGCAGGCCGCCTCGGCCAGGGCGTCAAGCGGGTCTTGGGCCGGGCGCATGGCGATCAGCTTGTTCAGCGCGCCTGGGAGATCGCCCGTATGCGCATATTCGAGCGCGATGGCGATCATGTAATGCTGGCGCGCCTCCGCCTGCAATTGCCAGGGTTCGGCGTTGCCGCGCCGCAGCGGACCGTGCAGGCGGGTCGCAGCCAAGCCCAGGGCGATCCCGGCGACCAGGCTCAGGGCGAAGACCGAATAGGAGAAGTATCCGCGGGCGCGTTTCCGTTCCGCGCCGGTCGGTTGGCGGGCGGGTCTCATGCGCCTGCATCCAGGAAGGGTTGCATGGCCGGCGTCAATTGCCCCATGTCATGCGCCAGGCGGACGAGCAGCTGGATATCGTCGAAATCGCGCGCCGAGGCGCCGATGATGCGTTCCGTCGCCTCGCGCAGGGTGGCGGGAATATCCTCGACCGCGAGTTGACTGAGGCGGTCGAGCGCGCCGGGCGCGTCCTGGTCGGCGGCGTATCCGGCGGCGATCATCACCAGGTATTCGTCTTGGTAGCGCTGCGTCAGGTCGCTGATGGCGCTGCGGCGAGCGTCGGGCGGGCGTTGCGCCCAACCGAAGTAGAGGCCGGCAAGCGCGCCCATGAGTAGCCCCAGCATCAGCGATCGCGCTAGACGCGGCATCACAGGTCTTTCCGTCAGATTTTTGCTTAATCATATACTGGAATCGCTGATTGCGGGCGAGATGCCCCCCATCCCCCGGCCCCTTGCCCCCACGAGGAGGGAAGGGGAGTTGCGGGCGACCTGGTAGGTCGCCCCTACGCGCGGGGGCGGCGAATGGGATTTGGCGGTGGCGGGCGACCTGGTAGGTCGCCCCTACAGGGGTTTTGATTTTTGTGATTTGCGGTGGCGGGCGGCTTGGTAGGTCGCCCCTACACGGGCGTTGGTGGTGCGGGCGGGCTAGCGCTGCAAAGCTGCGATCGCCTCGCAGGCCGGGCAGCTGCCGTCAGGCCGAATGATGGCGTAGCCGGCTTGTGGATCGGCGCCATAGAGCTCGAAGTCGATGTTCCAGACGATGGCGAGCTCGACCGGCATGTCTTCGTAGTTGGACATGATCAGCAGCGCTTGCGAGAGCCAGGCGGCCTGCTCGGCGACGGAGGTATTCCGCGCCCAGGCGAAATGGCCCGGCAGCGGACCGTAACCCTCGGGCGAGAGATAGCCGATCTCGGTGAGGCACATGGGGATATCGGCATTGCGGAAGGGCCAGGCGACGCGCCGCAGCATCCCGAGCAGATAGCGGGTGGGGTGCTCGCTGCGCGGGTCGCCGCCTTGCGCGGTCGGTGGCAGGATGCCCTCGTTGTAATGCACGCCAATGCAGTCGGCGTAATTGGCGGCGCCGGCGTTCGCCATCTGCGCCATAAAGACGTTGTCGTCGCAGCCGCCCCAGCCGCAGGAGTCGCCGAAGAAGCCGGTGGGGGCGGGCGCGCCGCTGATGACCAGCGCGTCGGGATTGGCCGCCTTGATGGCTTCATAGGCGGGCTTGAGCATGCGCGTGTAGTTGCGGCCGCTGATCTGCCCGGCGGGCCACTCGCGGTCGATATTGGGCTCGTTCCAGACTTCGATGGCATCGGCGCCCAGCTCCGCCAGGAAGGCGACGTATTCGGCGAATTTGGCGACATAGCCGTCAAAGTCCTGCGCCAGGCTGTTCTTGTCGCCCTTGGCGCCGAGCAGCACCTTGTAGCCCTGGGCGTGAGCGGCTTCGATGAGGTCGCGGCCATCGGAGATGCCGTACTGCACCTGTTTCTTCACCCAGGTCATGCCGGCCGCGCGCATGGCTTCCTGCGACTTTTCGTCGAAGCTCTTGATGTGGCCGCCGACTTGCAGCGGCAGGCGATTCTCCAATAGCGGCGGACCCTCGTCATCAGCCATGCCGGGCGCGGCAAGGGCTTGCACCGGCAGGAGGTTGACGAGGTCGCTCTTGTGATTGTTGATCAGGATGGGCGCCAGTACGTGATGGAAGCTCTCGTTGGCGCTGTTGACCGCGTGCAGGCGCAGCTGATAGAAGCCGTCGGCGAATCGGCTGGTGTTCCAGCTGCCGAGCAGGTCGTCCACGATGGTGTACATCACGAAGCTGGTGACCGGCTGCCAGTCTGGCGCTTCGTCGGTTTCGCCCCAGGGCGCGGCCTCGAGGAAAAAGTAGAATTGGTCGGGTATATTGGCGCTGCCAAAGACTTCGACCGTGCCGCGGATGGTGTTAAGCACCGGGTTCCAGTTCAGCGCCAATTCGCCAACCTGGGCGCGGGTCACGCCAGCGAGGGCGAGGACAAATAGGCAAATCAAGGTCAGGCGTCGCATCAAGGCTCCCGGGAAGTTCGCTTGCTATCTATTTTGGATTATAGGGTAGAGCCGATGGCTTGGCTATCGCAAAGCGGGCGTTTCGGCGCCTCGCCCCTACGACTTGCGGGGGGAATATGCGGGCGGGTCGACGCCAGGAATCGCGCCTTTCCCAATCGGTCGGCATTTGGGCTATAGTTGTCGCTGGCGAGTTGAGGGCGACGGGCGGAGGAGAGGAGCATGATCGACGAGGCGCTGGGCGCGTTGCAGGTGGAGCGGGAAATCGAGGCGCGTTATCGGGGGCGGACGGCTGGCTCGCGCGCGCGGCATCTGGAGGCGGGGCGCTACCTGCCCGGCGGCGAGACGCGCAGCTCAACCTGGCACGCGCCCTACCCGACTTACATGGTCGCCGGCGATGGCGCCTGGCTCACGGACTGCGATGGCAACCGTTATCTCGATTTCCTGAACAACTATACGTCGCTGATTCACGGGCATGCGCCGCCGGCGGTCGTCGAAGAGGCGGCTGACCAGATGACGCGGGGCAGCGCCTTCGGGTCGGCCGCCGAGCCGCAGGTGGCTTTGGCGAAGCTGCTGATCGAGCGCGTGAATAGCCTCGAGATGCTGCGCTTCACCAACTCGGGCACCGAAGCCACGATGATGATGATGCGGGCGGCGCGCGCCTTCACCGGTCGCGATGTCATCGTCAAGATGGATGGCGGCTATCATGGCTCGCACGATTTCGTCGAGGTCAACGTCAGCCCCGATATGGCGGCCGATCAGCCGGCGGCGCGCCTCGAGGGTCGGGGCGTGCCGGGCGATGTGCTCAACAGCGTCATGGTCGTCCCCTTCAACGACTTGGGGGCGCTGGAATCGCTGCTGCGCGAACATCACCAGCGCGTCGCCGGCCTCATCGTCGAGCCGATGCCAAACTCGGGCGGCATGATTCCGCCGGCCCTCGGTTATTTGCGCGGCCTGCGCGAGCTGACTGATCGCTTCGGCGCGCTGCTGCTCTTTGACGAGATCGTGACCCTCCGGCTGAGCGGCGGCGGCTTGCAGGAAGTCGAGGGCGTGCAGCCCGATATGACGGCTTTGGGCAAGATCATCGGCGGCGGATTGCCGGTTGGCGCCTTTGGCGGGCGGGCGGAGGTCATGCGGCAGTTTGATCCCGGCGCGGGCTCGGAAGCGCTCTATCACAGCGGCACCTTCAACGGCAACAATATGACGATGACGGCCGGTTTGGCGACCATGAAGCGGCTGGATGACGGGGCGATCGCCCGCGTCAACGCATTGGGCGAACGCTTGGCCGCGGGCGTCAACGCGCTCTTCGACTCGCTGGGCATCCGCGCGCAATGCCTCGGTTATGGCTCGCTGCAACAGATACAATGGACGGACGCGCCGGTGATCACGCTGCAGGATGCCGCTCGCGCCGGGCAAGGCATTGGCAAGCTGCGGGAATTGCTGCACCTGGAATTGCTGAATCGCGGCGTCTACACCAGCAACCGCGGCATGTTCTGCGTCTCGACGCCGATGACGGACGCTGAGATAGACATCGCGCTGGCGGCGCTGGAGGGCGCGCTGCGGACGCTGAAGCCCTATATGCGAGAGGCGGCGCCGCGGCTGCTGGCGTGACGTTCTGCCCCCTGACCTGGGGGCCATTTTCTGGCCTGTGGGCCGTCCAAGGCGCGAAGGGGCTTCGGTTTTCGCCCCTCGGTCCCCCCCAGCAAGCTAGGGGGAAGCTGGATTCGCGTGGGCGACTTGCCCCCCCATCCCCCGGCCCCTTGCCCCCACAAGGAGGGAAGGGGAGTTGCGAATTTGCGGGCGACCTGGTAGGTCGCCCCTACAGGGTCGCGCATACGCGGGCGTTGGTGGTTCGGCGGCGGGCTTTTGGGGCGAGACAAGTCTCGCCCCTACAGGGGTCCTGATTTTTGTGATTTGCGGGCGACCTGGTAGGTCGCCCCTACAGAGCGCGACAAGTTTGAGCCGGTTTGCCAAGACGGGTTATCGATATTCGTTTCGGCCGATTCACGCCAGCCCGGCCGCTCTCATGTGCGCCTGGATCTGCGCGAAGAAGCGTTCTTCCGAGTTGTCCTGCGGCGCGTAACCGATGACGCGGCGGGCATTGGCGATGCTCCAGATGGCCTGCGAATTGGCGCTGATGCCGTAGAAGATCTGGAAAGGGACGCCGAGTTCATCGCGGATGTCTTCGGCTTCGATGCTTTTGATGAAGAGCTGCGACAGATCGCGCTGGCTGATATAGACGGCGAGGGCGCGGCGCATCCGTCGCAGATCGCCAAGCCGCGCTTCGGCGATGTCGGTCTCGCGCGGTCCGCCGATGCGAATCTGGACGTTTTCCAGCGGGCGCCCGCCATGCTTGATTCCAGTCGCGTAAACTTGCCCGATCTGCTCGAAGGCGATCTTCGCCCAGCCATACCAATTGTCCGAGGCGTTCATGTCGGGTGTCACCATCGGAACGCGACCATCGAGGGCGTAATTCTCGTAGAAGTCGGCGGCGTGATTGGTGCTGGCGGCGACGAGGCGGCGCGCGCCCTGTTCCCAGGCGGCTTGATAGACGTTGTAGGTCAGCTGCAAGTTGGCCAATTCGGCGGCGAAGTAGGCGTCGTCTCCTTGATCCTGGACGTGGTGGTAGGCGCAATGGATGACGGCGTCGGCGCCGGCGAAGTGCTGACGATAGGCGTCGCGGTCTTTGTTCAGCAGGTCGACGATTTGGACGTCCGCCACTTCGTCGCCGCTTCTGTTGGTTGAGCGCGAGTCGAGCAAGGTGAGGTGGTAGCGTTCGCGCAAGGCGGGCAGCAAGACGCCGGCGATTGTGCCGCTGGCGCCGGTGAGGACGACTTTTCGTTTTGGCATGGGGGCGGCTCCTTTCTCATAGGGACCTGGGATATTGTAGCGCGAAACGCGTTCCTGACTTTGGGCGCCCGCGCCGGGGCGGGTCTGGCGAGTTCGTTGACACTGCGGGGGCGTATTGTATAGAATGGAGGTGCAGGGGATGCTCGCGGCGAAAGGCGCTTGACGATGGACGACCGAAGAAGAGAGATCGCGCGCAAGTATTTGCTGCCGGAGCGGCCTTTCTTGCATGGGATGGCGAGCGCTTTTGATATGTTTGGCGCGCTGAATCAGGGAAAGAGCGAGCGACTGCTCGCCAATCTGCGGGAAGACTTTCGTGCGCTTGAACGGAAGAGAGCGCGATCCGTCTGGCAGGATATTGGCGAAACGTTGCATTGGGCGATGAAAGAGTACGAAAAGGCAAATGGCGAGAGTATTCGCAAATGAATACTCGAGATAACGAATCACCGGATGAGGAAGGCGATGCCGCTGCAACGACCGACGACCTCGTATTGCCCAGTGAGATATTGGAAGGCATTCCGGAAGACGAACGAGAAGATTTCAGTCGCAGACTTGTAAGTATCGCGCTTCAGTTCACTAGGGAAGAACATTACAGCAGTACGCTGCCATCGCACAAGGAAGCTGCTGGCTGGAATGCGCTTGTTCCCGGAACTGCTGAGCGCATTTTCGACAGATACGAAGAACTGGAGATCAAGAAACTTGAGGCCAATACGCACGTTCTCGCTATCGCGGAAGAGAAATTCCGCAGGGATGGCGAAATGGAACGGAAGCAGCACGACGACTCAGTGACGATCGCGACGACTGAATTAAAGGACAACGCGGACAAAGTCAAACGAGGTCAGTGGTTCGCGTTTCTTGCCTTCATATTTGTGACCGTGGGTGGATTCTACATGGTGCATTTGGGTCATGACACATTGGGAATCGCTATCCTGGTCTTTGAGGCCGGGGGAATCGCGGGCCTTTTCCTCAATCAATTTCGTCGTGAAGACTCGTACGAAACCAGAACCGACGCGCCGAGAGACTCATCACGTTAAGGACCGGATTGTTGGCTGCTTGTATCCGCAAAGACGCGCGCGCCATTGCGTTCAAATACCAGCGTCAACGGGCTATCGGCCGGCGGGGCCGCGTTCGCTGGCACAAAGACGTAATCAACCTCGGATATTTCAGTATTCACAGCGCGAACAGGCTCCCACTCAAAGTAGCGGAGGGCGCGAAAATCGACAGCGCGCCGCTCGGCGAAGACTGGCAGCCAGGCCTCCCCTTCGGCCGCCATGACGACGGCGTCGGCGGGCGTGTTGTCGCGCAGCCAGGTCATCGCCGCCACATCGTCGTGGGTCAAGCGCGCCTGGGGGAAGCCGAGCCCGGTCAGCAGCGGCTCAAAGGCGACCGCGACGGCAATCAGCAGGGCGGCGGCTGCGGCGATGGGATAGGCGGCTTTGCGCAGCCGGTCTTGCAGTCGGGGAAACAGGCGCGCGTCCCAGAGCCGAAGCAGGCCGAGCCCGCCGAACCAGGCAAATGGCAGGATTGATCCGTGTCGCGCCAGGCTGGGGGCATTGGTCAGGTCGCCCAGGAGGGGCAGGGTGCGCCCGACAAGGCCGATCGCCGAAAACTCGATGACGAGCAGCAGCCAGACGAGCATCAGCAAGGAGACGAACCGGAGCTCGGCGCAGGCGCGGAAGCCATGCCAGATCCCGCAGAGCGCGAGCGCCGCCAGCACGATGCCATGCTCGCTAATGACGAGCGGAAGATTGGCGGCCGTGGGCGCGTAAGGCGATGGCGATGGCGGCAGCGTCAGCGACAGCTTGTTCGCCAGCCAGGGGGCGATGCCGAGCAGGGCGACAGCCGGAAGACCCGCGGTCAGCGCCCAGCGCGAAGACGACGCGATGTCGCGGCGCCCGCGCGTCCAGGACAAGGCGAGCAGAACCAGCCATCCGAGAAACGCGACCAGGCTTAGGCTCAGGCTGGTGTAGGCGACGGCGCCCAGCATGAGGCCCCCCGCCACGAGATCGGCCGGGCTGAAGCATCGCAGCAGGCGCAAGGCGTAGAGCAGGAAGGCGGTCATGAACAGCAGGGCGAGCAGCTCGGCGAAATGCCCGTCCAGATAGCTGCGGTAGAGGCTGAGACCGAGCAGGGCCGAGGCGGCCATGGCGCGCCCCAGCCGCTTGTCGCGCAGTTCGGCGCCGAAATCGTAAGTCAGCCAGACGATCAGCAGCGTTACGACGGCGGCCGCGCTCAATTGGATGAGCGGAATCGATTGATCCAGCTGATTGCTGAGATAGGCGGAGAGGGCATGGAAGGCGGGCGCGACGATGACGGTCTCGCTGGGAAGGTAGGGCGCGAGCGAACTGAATGAGCCGCCGTCGCGCGCGGCCAGGCTGTGGAAGGCAATGGCTTGACCGTGATCGCCAAGCGGCGCCGCCAGATGCATGAGCGGCGTCAAGAGCAGGAGCGCCACGAAGGCGAAAAAGCTCAAGTCGCCGGGGCCGGGCCAGCCTTGATCGCGGTCCGCCAGCTGCTCGCCGCGGGCTTCGGCGCGGGCTTGGCCGGTGGAGAGCGTGCCGCCCAGCACGACGCCTGAGAGCAGCGCGAAAAGCAGGTAATCCACCACCAGCGTATCCCAGCCGAAGAGCTCGGCGTAGAAGACGGCGCCGCCGGTCACCAGCCCGAGGCACAGGGTGGCGGCGAGGGCGATGCGCGGTTCTCTCGTGCGCCAGGCGGGGGAGAGCATCGCCCCGGCGCCGAGCGCAACGGCGGCGAGGATGAAGACGATGAAAAGGCTCATTGCGCGGGCCGGGCTACCAGACGCATTGGACGGGATAACGATCGAAGGCGGCGTCGCTGGTGAGGATGGGGATGTCTTCGGCCTGGGACTGGGCGATGAGCAGCCGGTCGAAAGGGTCGCCGTGGTAGCGCGGCAGGTCCGATACGCGTTTCAGATGCGCCACATTGATTTCAAGCAACTCGAATCGATTTGTGCTTAGCTGGTGATCTATGAATTCGGCGAAAGGCCGTCGCAGCGTAAGCCCTCTCTGCAAATTCGCCTTGATTGCAATCTCCCAAATGCTGGCGACGCTGAGGTGGATTCCGTTGTCCGGATATTCTATAAGGCGCGCGGCGCTTGCGCTCAGGCGTCTGTCGTCATGAACGAACCACAGGAATGAAGATGTATCCAGCAGGTAATTCATTCCATGTAGGGTTTGAATTCTGGCAGGGGCTCGTAGAACTCGTCAGTGATGATGATTTGCCCTCTTGCGCTGCCTGGTTTGCGCGGACCCTTCTTGGGGATGATCGTGGAGACGAGTTTGAAGGCTTTGCCATCAGCCTCCTTGATGATGACTGTGCCGCCTTGGCGCGCGTGTTCCAGAACGGCGTCGAGGTCGGCTTTGGCTTCGGCGACGGTGAATTCTCTCATGGCGCGGCTCCTGGCACAGGTTCAATCGGATTATACAGCAGGGCGCGCGCAACTCAATAGGGCTGGGCTACCAGACGCGCTGGACGGGATAACGATCGAAGGCGGCGTCGCTAGTGAGGATGGGGATGTCTTCGACCTGGGACTGGGCGATGAGGAGGCGGTCGAAGGGGTCGCGGTGGTGGAGGGGCATCGAAGCCAACAGCCTAATGTGGGCGATTTCAATGTTCAAGACGCTCAGACTGTTGCCAGGAATCGCAGTATCAATAAACGCGTCAAAGGGCAGAGGAAGCTGCAGCTTGCCGGTGTTGGACTTGACCGCAATCTCCCAAATGCTTACCACGCTCAAATGGATCGTGTTTCCGGCGTCTTCCAGAGGACGTCTTGCGTTAGCGCTGAGGCGAGCGTAGTCGGAGACGAACCATAGGAAGGTCGACGTGTCTAGCAAATACCGCATTACATGTAAGGTTCAAACTCGGGCAAGGGGTCGTCAAAGTCTTCCGCGATTTTGATTTTTCCCTTGAACATGCCCGGCCTGCGCGGTCCCTTCTTGGGTATGATCGTGGAGACGAGTTCGAAGGCTTTGCCATCAGCCTCCTTGATGATGACTGTGCCGCCTTGGCGCGCGTGTTCCAGCACGGCGTCGAGGTCGGCTTTGGCTTCGGCGACGGTGAATTCTCTCATGGCGCGGCTCCTGGCACAGGTTCAATCGGATTATACAGCAGGGCGCGCGAAGAATTCAACGCGGGCTGGGCTACCAGCGGAACGGCGAAGCGTCGAGTTAAGGACTCAAGGATTGTCGGCGCGTGTGGATTGACGCGTCGGGCGCCTTCAGGCGGGCTTGCCATAGAGCCACCAAAATTGGGCTTTTGGATAGATCGCTTCCAATTGCGGCGCCCAGATGAATTCGCCCGCCTGGAGGAGCCGGCGCAGCGCCTGATCGACGGGGTGGAGAGCGGCCAGCGCATCGCCCGTCTCATAGCCGAAGTCCGCCAGCGCCAGCACGATTTCCTGCGCGATGGTCCGCCGCAGCGCTTCGACCGGGTAGGCCGAGGCGCAGCCCATCGGGTCTTCCTGGCAGTCCTGGAAGAAAGCGGCCATCAACTTCAGGCGCGATTGGATCTCGTTCGAGAGCTTCTTCTCGTAATGCAGCCGCCATTCGCGCCGCAAGTCGTCGTGTCGCGCCAAGGCGGCATCAAGCCGGATGCCATCGGCGCGTTTCAGCTTGGCGCGCAGGAGCGTCAAACGCCGCCGCCGCTGCAGCAGCGCCCCGATGGTCAGTTGTGGCGCGCTCGCACCGCGGAAAAAGCCACCGCCGAGCGGCAGGTACATGGCGTCGCCGAGCAGATAGTCTTCCAGACGCTCGACCATCCGCTCGAGCTCGTCCAGGTCGCGCGCGAGCGAGTATCTGGCGGACATGTGGGCGCGCCTATGCCGGGTGGATCGCTTCCCAGACGCGGCGCGGCGTCAGCGGCATATCGAGATGGCGCAGGCCATAGGGCTCAAGCGCGTCGACCACGGCGTTGACCACGGCCGGCGTCGAGCCGATGGTGGCGGCTTCGCCGATCCCCTTGGCGCCCAGCGGGTTGAGCGTGGTCTCGGTCACGGTCTTGGCGATGGTAAAGGGCGGGAAGTTGTCCGCGCGCGGCATGGTGTAATCCATGAGCGTGCCGGTCAAAAGCTGGCCTTGGTCATCGAAGACGATCTCTTCCAGCAGCGCCTGCCCGATGCCCTGCGCCAAGCCGCCATGAATCTGCCCCTCGACCAGCAGCGGGCTGATGCGCGGACCGCAGTCGTCGACCGAATAAAACTCGCGCAGGCTGATGATGCCCGTTTCCACCTCGACCTCGACCACGGCGACATGGGTGCCGAAAGGATAGATAAAATCGGGCGGGCGGAAGAAATCGGTGGCTTCCAGGCCGGTGTCGATGTCATCGGGCAGGTTGTCGGAGTAGGCGCGGCCCGCGATTTCGCCGAGGCCGAGGCTGCGGCTGGGCACGCCCTTGACGCGGTACTCGCCATCGGCGAATTCGATGTCGCCCGGCGCCGCTTCCAGCATGTGGGCGGCGATTTGCATGGCTTTCTCGCGCACTTTTCCGGAAGCGCGCAGAATGGCGGAGCCGCCGATCGCCAGGCTGCGGCTGCCAAAGGTGCCCGTGCCGATGGGCTGCGCGCCGGTATCGCCGTGTCGCACCACGATATCATCGAAATCCGCGCCGATCTCGTCGGCGACCATCTGGGCGAAGGTCGTCTGCAAGCCCTGCCCGTGCGGCGATGTGCCGGTATAGACCGTGACCGTGCCGCTGGGCTCGACGCGCACCTGGCCGCTCTCGTAAGGCCCGAAGCCGCACATCTCCACGTAAGTCGCCATGCCGATGCCGAGCAGCGCCCCCGAGCCATTTTCGCGGCGCCTTGCCTGTTCGGCGCGCAGGGCGGCGTAATTTGACGTTTCCAGGGCGGCATCCAGATTGGCTTCGTAATCGCCCGTGTCGTAGGTGGAGCCGGTCGGCGTCTTGTAGGGGAACTGCCCCGGCTGGATGTAGTTGCGGCGGCGCACGTCGGCGGCGTCCAGGCCGAGCTCGTCCGCGATCATTTCGATGGCGCGCTCGATGTAATAGATGGCTTCGGGTCTTCCCGCGCCGCGATAAGCCGCGACCGCGACGGTATTGGTGAAGACGTTGCTGGCTTTGAAATGGACCGACTGGATGTCGTAATTGCCAGTCGCCATCAAGCCGGTCAAATGGGCGATGTCGTAGAAGGGCGGGTAGGCGCCGAGCTCGCCGATGACGTGCAGGCGCAAGCCGAGGATTTTGCCGTCGCCCGCGAAGGCGACTTCGATATCGGCGATCTGCGAGCGGCCATGCGTGGTCGAGACGAAGTGCTCGACGCGGGCGCCGGTCCATTTCAGCGGCATATTGTGGAGCTGCGCCAGCTTGGCGATGACGATCTCTTCGGGGTAGAGCTGGTTCTTGACGCCGAAGCCGCCGCCGACATTGGGCGCGACCACGCGGAGTTCGCTCTCTGGCATGCGCAGGACGCCAGCCAAACCGGTGCGGACGCCGTGCGGAATCTGCGTGCTCGTCCAGAGCGTGAGCCCCCCGGTCACGGCGTCGGGCGCGGCCGCGACCGCGCGCACTTCCATCGGCACGCCGGCCAGGCGCTGGCTGATCATGCGCTGGCTGAGGCTGTGGGGCGCGCCGGCGAAGACCTCGTCGACATCGTCGGTCTTTTTCTCGCCTTCGTCGACGATATTGCTGTCCATGCCTTCGAAGACGAGCGGGCCGCCGCTGTAGGCGCTTAGCAGATCGGGCGCCGCCGGCAGTTCTTCCCAGTCGACTTCGATGTCTTCAAGCGCGTCCGCGGCGATTTCGGCGCTGGTCGCGATGACGGCCGCAATCGCTTCGCCGACGTGACGGACGCGACCGACCGAGAGCGCCAGATGGCTGTAATGCTCGAGCGCGTGATCGCCGCCGGCGACCGGCACGGGCTCGTATTGATCGCGCAGGTCCTCGCCGGTGACGACCGCGATGACGCCGTCGCGGGCCCGCGCGGCCGAGGCGTCGATGCTCAGAATGTTGGCGTGGGCGTAGGGGCTGCGCAGGAAGGCGATGAAGCCCATGCCGGGCAGCTTGATATCGCCGACGTATTTGCCGGCCCCCGTGATGAGACCGGGATCCTCTTTGCGTTTGACGCTTGCGCCTACCAGTGAGCGTAAAACCATCGTCAGTAACTCCTTTTTCGTTTTGGGTTCAATGGAATCGAATGTGCCTGACCGTTGGAATTCAAGTGAGCGATCACCGCAGCTGAAGTTTCACGCGCAAGTAGTCCATTCCGCGATTGCCTTTGATGCGATTGCAGGAACCGCAGAGCAGCTGCAAGTTTTCGATGTGATCCGTTCCGCCTTTCGCGCGCGGGACGATGTGATCGACTTCGAGGTTTTGAATCTGGAAATGCTCGCCGCAGCCTTCGCAGTTTCCCGCCTGCTCGCCATAGAGCGCTTTCTTGTGGCTGGCGGGCCGCGGAAGCTTGCCCAGGTCCGTCCGCCGGGGGATGTCCGTGCGGTGGATTGGCTCGGCGAAGAGTCCGAGTTCCTTGCGCAGGCGCGTCTTCGTGAGTTCGATGGCTTTGCCCGCTACGTCAATGCCGGCCCATTGCCGCCCGAGATCCTGCGCGGCGATGCAAGTCGTGGCGCAGCCGCAGAATGGATCCAATACCAAGTCGCCGGGCATGCTGCTGGCTTCAATCACGCGGCGGTATAAGGCCAGGGGCTTCTGCGTGGGATAGCCGGTGCGCTCCTTTGCCGTAGACCCCAAGTAGGGAATAATCCAAACATCATTCAATTTCACTCCGCGGTTCTCGTCTTCAAGGAAGACCTTGTATCGTTTGCCTTTGACAGTATGCCAGCGCCACCTTTTTCCTGTTTCTTCGTCGACATATCGGTAATCTTTCTTTATCCAGTCGCCATAAGGCTCGTATAACAGATTAAAGGAATAGTCGTCGGATTTCGTGTAGCGTAACAGAACATCGTGCATGCGTTGGAAGTTTTTGCTGGTCGCTGTCCATCGGCGATAATGCCAAATGACTTCATTGCGAAAATTGCCGCGCCCGAAAATCGCGTCCATGACCAGCTTCAAGTAATGGCTCATGGTCGGGTCGCAGTGCAAGTATATTGTGCCGTCCGATTTCAAGACGCGTTTGCATTCGAGCAGCCTCGCCGCCATGTACACCAGGTAGGCTTTGTCGCTGTCGGTCATCGCGGCGAGCAGGACGCGGTGGAGCGCCTGATGCTTGCTGGCGATGAGGTTGATCCATTCGGCGTCCAAGTCTGAGAGGGCCCAAGTGTCTTTGAACTCGGCGCCGGCCGCTTCCGAGCCGATCGGGGCGGCATAATTCGCGTTGGAATTGAAGGGCGGGTCGAGGCAGATCAAATCCACGCACTCGGAGTTCATGCCGCGCATGATGTCGAGGCAGTCGCCCGTCCAAACTGTTTGGTTTCGGAAGTTAGGTTTCATGCGCGAAATCAGGCGATCCTTCAGCCAGCCGTTTATAGATTGCCGGTCTCGCGGCCAGGGGGCTTCCCCGCCAGCTCGCCCGCGATCGCGTAGCCTTTTTGCCGCCAGCCTTTGGTCCCGTCTTCGAGGTTGAAGAGCAAGTCCTCTTCGTAGCCCATGCCCGCCAGGAAGAGCGCCGCCTGCGACGAGCGGACGCCGGTGTTGCAGACGAGCACGACGGGCCCGTCTTCGCTGATCTCGTCGAGGCGGGCGGGGAATTCGCTTAGCGGGATGTTGATCGCGCCCGGGATGTGCGCTTCGGCGTGTTCTTCCTCTTCGCGTACGTCAATGAATTGATAATCGCCGCTGGCGCCGCGGGCGAATTGCTCGCGGAAGTCTTCGCTGCTGATGTCGCTGTACATTCGGGCTCTCCGACCGGTCGCATGGACTAGGGGCATTATAGCGACGGCGCTGGCGATTGCCAAATCTGCTGGTTCGCTGGCGGGCGGCCGGTCAAGCGCCGGGGCGACTTACCCTGTCGCCCGCTTCCGCTGCCAACCCCATCCCCCGGCCCCGCCAGAATTTGCGCCTGTAGGGGCTTGCCTTGGCAAGCCCGCGACGTTACCCAACCCCACCCCCGGCCCCCTTCCCGCCATCTCTATGGCGGGCATCCGACGAGTCAGGGAGGGGGAGCGAATCTCGGCGGGACGCAAATTGCATCGCTTGCGCTGTGGCTATGCCGGGCGCGTGTCTACAGATTTTGCCCTTGCTCGCGATACCATTCGACCGTCCGGCGCAAGCCCTCGTCAAAGCTGACGATGGGCGCATAACCGAGCAGATCGCGCGCTTTGGATATGTCGGCGCGGGAATGTTTGATGTCGCCCGGGCGTTCGTCCGCGTGGATCGGCGCAATATCCGCGTTCAAAATCGCGTTCAGCCGCGCGGCCAGGTCATTGATGACGATGGCGCCGCCGGCCGCCAGGTTGATCGTCTCGCCGACCGCTTTTGGCGCGTGGCAGGCCAGCAGGTTGCCCTGCACGACATTGTCGATATAGGTGAAGTCGCGGCTCTGGCTGCCATCGCCGTAGATCGTCGGACTTTGGCCGCGCAGCATCGCCGTGATGAATTTGGGGATGACGGCCGCGTAGGCTGAAGTCGGGTCCTGGCGCGGGCCGAAGACGTTGAAATAACGCAGCGAGACTGTTTCCAGGCCGTAGCTGCGCGTGAAGGCGGCGGCGTAGGTTTCGCCGGCCAGCTTGGCGGCGCCGTAGGGTGAAATTGGCGCTGGCGTCATCGATTCGATTTTGGCGGACCCCGCTTGATCGCCATAGGCTGAGGACGAAGCGGCGTAAACCACGCGCCGGACGCCGGCGTCGCGGGCCGCGACCAGTGCGTTCAGCGCGCCGGTGACGCAGTGGCGATGGGTTTCCAGCGGGTCGGCCAGGCTGCGCGGCACCGAGGGCAGGGCCGCCTGATGCAGGACGCAGTCGGCGCCTTGCATGATGGGGCGCAGCGTTTCGATATCGGTGACGCTGCCGATTGTGATGGACAGGTCGCCGTTGATTGAAGCCAGGAAGTCGAGATTCGCCTGCTTGCCGCTGAGCAGATTGTCGATGACGCGAACATGGTTGCCGGCGCGGAGCAGGCGCTCGGCGATATGCGAGCCGATGAAGCCGGCGGCGCCGGTCACGACGTAGGTACGGGACATAGGTCGCCTCATTTGTGGCCAGGCATGGATTTTAGCCGCGCGTTCAATCTGCCAGAAGCCCGGGTTATAATGACATGGCAGCGGGCGCGATGCCCGGCCGGTGGAGGGTCATGACATGGCAGAGAAGCGCGTCGAAAAAGCGATAGAACGCCAGAAGCCAAACATACGCGAGCATATCAAGGGCGTCAAGTTTCACACGCTGGCGCCGGGAATCACCACGCATCCGCTCGTGCGCGGCGGGCGGCCCTGCATTGAAGGCACGGGGATAATGGTGGAGACCATCGCTGGACTGCAGCAATACCACAGTATGGATGCTCGGCAGATTGCGGACCATTTGTGGCTAGACTTGGATGTCGTGCAGATGGCCTTGGACTATTACGCTGATAACAAGCAGTACATTGACGTTTGCAACGAGCTTTCCAGCATAAATGGCGAGCAGTTGGCGGAAGCGCGCTATGGAACCCGGCCCGATTCGATTCTATCTCGACGAAAACCTGTCGCCTGAGATTGTCAAGCAGCTGAGCCGGTATGGCATTGACATCATTCGCGGTCCGCTAGGCATTGGTGATCCGGCGCATTTGGAACGCGCCGCCGCCATGGGACGGGTTATATGCACCGAGGACGATGACTCTCTCGCGCTGGCTTCAGCGGGCGCAGAGCACGCCGGTATCATCAAGGGCAGACAGAATGACCATGCAATTGGAGACTGGGTAAAGTTTCTGCGGTTCGTTCATTCTGTCTGCGCGGCCGATGAGATGCGAAACAATGTGGAGCATCTTTTCCGCGTCGAGTGATGACGCGCGACGAATGAGTCGAAGCTGGCCGTGTCATGGATTCGGGGCGCCGACTCATCGATTCTTTTTGTTTGCGGGCGCGATCGCGCGGTTATATTGCCAAAGGACTGGGCTATAATCTTGGCGCAGCGGGCGTGGAGCCCCGCCGGTGGAGGGTAATGCGATGGCCGAGAAGCGCGTCGAAAAAGCGATAGAACGCCAGAAGCCAAACATACGCGAGCATGTCAAGGGCGTCAAGTTTCACACATTGGCGCCGGGAATCACCACGCATCCGCTCGTGCGCGGCGGGCGGCCCTGCATTGAAGGCACGGGCATCACCGTGGCCAACATCGCGAGTCTGTACAAATTCCATCACATGGATGCGCAGGAAATCGCCGACCATTTGTGGCTTGAAGTGTCGGTGATACAAGACGCGCTCGACTACTACGCCGATCACGAGCAGTACATTGATGTTTGCATCCAGCTTTCCGGCATTAATCATGACCAGTTCGCAGACGCGCAATTTGGCGCAAACCCGGATTCGATTCTATATCGACGAGAGTCTGTCACCTGAGATAGTCGCGCAGTTGCGCAGTCATGGCATCGACTGCATTCGCGGTCCCTTGGGGGCTGACGATCCGGTTCATTTGGAACTTGCCACCGCCTCGGGGCGAGTCGTCTGTGTCGAAGACGACGAATTCCTCAAACTGGCCGCAAAGGGAATCGCGCACACCGGCATCATCAATGGTGTGCAGCATAAGCACTCGATTGGCGATTGGGTAAAGTACTTGCTCTACGTCCATGCGGTCCATTCAGCGAAAGACATGATTAACACGGTCAACTATGTCTTCTATGTAGACTGACTTGTGGAATTCATGCCGGGCGGGCGGCGGATTTCTGGCATTAACGGCGAGTTGCCGTACTGGGCGAAAGTCTTAAAACTCGAGTCGAGCCTAGGCCGCTGGGGGCGGAAACAAATCTGATATACTCATTGCGAGACGGGCGCGGAGCCTGGCAAGCGGAGGGTCGCAAAAATGGCCGAGAAGCGCGTTGAAGGAAAGATAGAGCGGCAAAAGCCGAAGATCCGCGAGCATGTCAAGGGCGTCAAGTTTCACACGCTGGCGCCGGGCATAACGACGCATCCGTTCGTGCGCAGCGGGCGGCCCTGTCTGGCGGGCACGACCATTATGGTGGAGAACATCGCGAGTCTTTACAAATCCCATCACATGGACGCGCAGGAAATCGCCGACAATCTGTGGCTTGAGTTGGATGTGGTGCGGAAGGCGCTCGATTACTACGCGGATAACAAGCAGTACATCGACTTTTGCAACCAGCTTAACAATATACATGGCACGCTGATGAGGGAATCCCCTTATGGCGACTGGACGCGTGAGCTTCTATCTCGACGAGATGCTCTCCCCAAGGATTTCTTCGCAGTTGAAGAGGCTGGGCATTGACATCATTCGCGGCCCGCTAGAGACCGATGACGCCGTTCATTTGGCGCTTGCCACCGACATGGGACGCGTCGTTTGCGCCGAGGATAGAGATTTTCTTCATCTGGCTTCGCGAGGAGCGGCGCATGCGGGCATTATCTGTGCCGAGCGGGACAGGTACTCAATCGGGGATTGGGTCAGGTTTCTGCGCTTCGTCCACGCGCTGTCCAATGCGGATGAAATGCGAAATAAAGTTACGCATTTGTTTCGCGTAGATTGACGCGCCGCGCAAGCGTCGGCTATAGGCGAGATTTGACATGCAAGGCGAGCCAGCGCACAAAGCCAAAGCCACAGAACTCGAGCTGATCGTCGATCGCTGGGAGCGGCGCTATGAATGGCGGCTGCTCTCGCGGACGGTCCCGCGCGCCTTGATCGCGGCCCTGCTGCTGAGCCTCTTCATCGGCGCGGTCGGTTATTTTCGCTTTCGGCTGGCGGCCGAGCAGCTGGCGTTGATCGCGGCCGGGCTTTGCGCCTTGGGCGGCGTGCTCAACCTCTTGCACACCCTGGTCTTCCCGCGGTCGCTGGCGGAAAAGGCGCGTTATTTCGATATCGAGTTTGGCTTGCGCGAGCGTGTTTCGACCGCTTTCGAGTTGATGCACGGGCGCATCAAGACGCATCCTGAAATCGAGGCGCGTCAGATCGCCGACGCCTTGGCGCGGGCGCGCGCCATCGACCCGAACGAGCGCATCGCGATGGATTTTCGTCGGCGGGAGCTGGGCGCCTTGAGTCTGCTGCTCGCCGCCATGCTTGGCGTGATTCTGCTGCCTGCCATTGTCGGCGACGATTTCATGCCGGCGCCGCCATCGGCCGCGGTGGAAGCGGCGAAGGACGACCTGCGCGAAGTCATCGAGACGGTCGCCAAAGATACCGATCTGGACGATATCGACCGCCAGGAGCTGCTTGAGGCGCTGGAGACCGCGCTGGAGCGGCTGGAAGAAGAGGACATCAGCGAAGAAGAAGCTTTCGCCGCCATGAGCCAGTTGGGGGCGGAAATGGATGCCATGGCGCGCAAGCTGGAAGATACCGTCGAGCTCGATCAGTCGGCGATGGAAGCGGCTCTTGAAGCGCTGGATGACTTCATCGCGCCTACCGAGACCGAAGCGGACAGCGTGGAGGCCGCGGGCGCGTCGCAAGCGTCGGCGCGGCTGGACGAGATGCTGGGCGGTTTGGAGGCGCTGGCGCAGGACGCGGCGCAAATGAGCGCGGATGAAGCGCAGGCGTCGTCTGAGGCTTTGCGGGCGGCCGCCGACTCCCTGGAGCAGTTCAGCGAGGAAATGGCGGAGCAGATGCGGAACCTGGCCGAGGCGCTCGAAAACGCCGATATGGAGGCTTTGCAGGAGGCGCTGGAGGCTCTGCGAGAGCAGGCGGAAAGCGAGCGACAGGGGCAAGAGCAGAGCCAGGACGCGCAAATGACCCTGCAAGAGCAGTCGGAACTGATTGAAAACGCGGCTGAAGAAATCGCGCGGCAGCAGGCGCAAGAGGGAGGCGCGCCCCAACAGAGCCAGGCGGAGGGCGCGGAATCGGGGCAGCAGCGCGGCGGGCAGCAAGGCAATCAGCAAGCGCAGAACGCGCGCCCCGGCGAGAACCCGGGCGACCAGCCAGCGGACCGCAACCGACCGGGCGCCGGTGATAGAGCGGGCAGCAATCAAGACAGCCGATCGGCCGGCGGCGGCGCGGGCGATGGCGCGCCCAGCAATGAGAGCCTGGCCGGCAGCGGTGGCGAAGACGGTGGCGCGGAAACGGACAACAATCCCAGCGGCCAGGGCGAGATCGAATACGAAGCCATCTACAGCCCGAGCGGCATTGACGGCGGCGGCGCGAACGAGATTCGCTTGCGGACCGACCCGGGCGACACGACGGTGGCCGAAGGCGAATTTGACGATAATCCGCTGGGTGAATCGCGCGTGAGCTATGACACCGTCTTCAGCGAATATCAGAACGCCGCCAATCGCGCGCTGGAGAGCGACTACGTGCCTCTGGGCTTGCGCGATGTGGTGCGCGAGTATTTCACGTCGCTGGAGCCGGCCCCGCGGGGCTAGGCGCAATCGGCTTCGCCAGACGCAGGAGGCGGTGGCGCTCGCCCTCGATCTCGACTTCTTTTGATCGCGCGATTTGCAGAAAGCCGGCCCGGGCATAGGCGGCGCGGGCGATGTCGTTGCCCTCGTCCACGTCCAGCGTCAAGCGCGAACAGTCATGAAAGGCCGCCAGACGCTCCGCCTCCTGGAGCAGGGTCTTGCTGTGGCCCCGCCCCCGATATGCCGGGTAGATGGCCAGGAAGAGGATGTAGAAATCGTCATCTTCCAGGCTGCCGCCGAGGAAATCCAGCAGATCGCGCAGCAGGAAGCCGACGACCAGCGCCCTTGGGATTTGCCAGGCGGCGTAACGCAGGTAGAGCCAGAGCGTTCGCGTCTCGCGCCGGCGGGCGACGGCGGCGGGGCAGGCCTGCAGCATCCCGGCGATGGCCTCGTCTTCATGCAGGAATGTGGTATGCGCATGACTGCTGTCGTTGTCGCGCAGCAGAAACATGGCTTCGAGGACGGCGCGCGCCCGCGACCCGAAAAGATGCGTGAAGACATCGTCGCCGGCGATCTGCGCCAGCTGGGCGAAGTGGCGGGCCTCGTCGGCTGTGGGCGCCGCTGGGGCGAGCCTCATGCGGTCTCTCGATCGCTTGGCGGATGGTCGCATTTGTTATAATCCATTGGATGACGCGGAATGCAAGGGAAGATTGAGGCATGGCTGAATTGCTGATTCGCGGGGCGGCGGTCTTGCGGCTGCGCGACGAAAAAGCCGAGATTCTGGCGGACCGCGATATCGCCGTGCGCGGCAGCCGCATCAGCGCCATCGAGCCGAGCGGGCGAATCGACCCGGCGCAAGCCCGGACGGTGATCGAAGCCGGCGGTCAGCTGGCGATGCCCGGCTTCATCAATACGCACGCGCATGCGCCGATGGTCCTCTGGCGCGGCCTGGGCGAAGACCTCAATATCGAGCGCTGGTTCAACGATGTCATCTGGCAGCTGGAAGCCAATCTGGAGCCCGAAGACGTGTATTGGGGCATGCAGCTGGGCTTGCTGGAGATGATCGAGGCCGGCGTCACGGCGGTGGCTGATCATTACTGGCACATGGAATACGCGGCGCGGGCGGTGGAAAAGGCGGGGACGCGGGCGCTGCTGGGGCAGGCGATGTTCGGGGCCATGGGGCTTGGGCAGATCGACGAGACCGCCGCCTTCGTCCAGCGCTGGCAAGGGGCGGCCGGCGGGCGCATCCGAACGATCCTGGCGCCGCACGCGCCCTATACCTGCGATGATGATTTCCTGCGGGCCAGCGCGAAGATGGCGGAGCGGATCGGCAGCGGCATTCACATTCACGCGTCCGAGACGCGCGAACAGACAAGAGCCAGCCTGACGCGGCGCGGGCAAACGCCAATTGAGGTCCTGGATTCTTGCGGCATTTTCCACGCGCCGACGCTGCTGGCGCATGCCGTCGGGGCGACGCCGGGCGATCTGGAGATCCTGGCTGATTTGCGGACGCCGCTGGGCATCGCGCATTGCCCGAAGACTTATGCCAAGCTGGCGATGGGCTATGGCAATCTGGTCGAGTGCCGCGCGCTGGGCATCGCGGTGGGTTTGGGCACGGATGGCGCTGTCAGCAATAACACCCTCGATCTCTGGGAAGTCATGCGTTTGACGGCGCTGGAGCAGAAGCAGCTGACGGGCGACGCCGAGACGCTCTCGATTCCGCAGGCGCTGACGATGGCGACGACCGAAAGCGCGCGCGTCTATGGGCAGCCGGATGAATTGGGCGATCTGGCGGTCGGCAAGCTGGCTGACCTCATCCTGGTGGATTTGAGCGGCGCGCATCATTTTCCGCTGAACAGCGCGACAGCCAGCCTGGTCTACAGCGCGCGGGCGAGCGACGTGCGCACGGTGATATGCGATGGGCAGGTCCTCATGCGCGAGCGCGAGCATTTGACGCTGGACAGGGACGAGATCTTCGCGAATATCGCCCCGCGGCTGGAGCGACTGCGGCGGCGAGAGCGGGCCGGCATTCAGACTTACAATCCATGACCGCTCTTGCAGCGCAAGCGCAGAATTTGACAGGCGCGAAAGCAGGCGATAGACTTTGGCGCAGCGTGCCCGGCGCGGCCGTTTGATAGCGTTGCGGCGCGTCGAATTAGGGTGGCAAATGCAAGAGATTATTGTCCGCGGCGATGGTGGCGCGAGGTCACCAGTTGCGGCGGAGGGGAGGTTTTGTTGAACGCGCGCGAAAACGCCAAGAATGGTATTTTGAATGAGCTGATTCAGGAAAAACGAGAAGAATATATCGACCTGCTTAGAACGCTCCTGGCGCGGTCGGCGGCGGGCGAAGAGGCGCTCCAGGGGGCGATAGCGGCCGAGTTCGGGCGTTTGGGCTGCCAGGTCGAGTCGATAGCCAGCGCGCCAAACCGCTTCGTCCTGCCGACGGATTTCGCGCCGGCGGCGGAGGCGCCAGAACCCGAGCGCCTGAGCGTCGTCGCGGTGCAGCCGGGCGCGGGCGACGGGCGCAGCCTTTTCATCTTCGCGCACCCCGAAGGCGAGCCGGTGGCGGGGACCGAGGCCTGGCGGCACGATCCATTCGCCGGCGAAATAGAAGAGGGCCGCCTGTATGGCTGGGCGATCGCCGATGACCTGAGCGGGGTCGTCGCGATGATCTGCGCGCAGGACGCGATTCGCTCGGCCGGCCTGACGCTGCCGGGCGCGGTAACCTATGCCAGCACGGTGAGCAAACGGCGAGCGCAGGGCATCTATGCCGTCTTGGAGAAGGGCTACCGCGCGGACGCGGCGCTGTATATTCATCCGGCGGAATCGGGCGAGGGGCTGGGCGACATCAAATCGCGCGCGTCGGGCCTGCTGCGCTTCCGCGTCACGGTTCGCGGAAAACTGCCGGATACGGGCGAGCCGACGCACACGCCATTCTCTCATTTGAGCGTCAACCCGATTGACAAAGCCTGGCTGATTTATCAGGCGATCACGGCGCTGGACGAGGAGCGGGCGCAACGCGTGCGCCACCATGCCTACGCCGAGATCGGGCGCTCGACAAACCTGCACGTCACCCATATCGAAGCCGGCGCCGCGGACCGACCGGGGCGCGTCGCGCCTTTCGCTGTCATGACGGGCGCGCTCGCCTTCCCGCCAAACGAAGACCTGGCGGCGGTTCAGCGCGAGCTGGAGGCGGCGGTGCGGCAAGCGTCCGAGCGCGATCCCTGGCTGCGGGAGCATCCGGCGCGGCTGGATTGGCTGCAAGGCATCGCCGCTGTCGAAGTCTCGGAAGAGAGCCCGATTTATCAGACGGCTGCGGCCGCGATCCAAGCGGTCACCGGAGCGTCGCCAAAGACGCAGTCCTTGCATGCCGCCAGCGAGATTCGCACGCCGAATCTTTACAGCGGCATTCCGACAATTGGTTTTGGCCCCTTGTCGGGCGGCAATACCCAGAGCGGCGGCACAGACGAGTGGGTGAGCGTGGACGACTTCTTGAACGCGGTTGAAGTCATCGCCAGGGTGATCGTCGCCTGGTGCGGCTAGCCCGTGGCCGACCGCTGGCGCGTAGGGCTCAAACTTGGGTGAGAGGGGGGAAATCGAGAAAGCGAAGAAATCGACAGTTGAGCGCTGGTTTCCGCCGCCAAATTGGCGAGAGACCCATAGTTGAAAGGACCGAATTCCCATGCTGTTGAAGAGCAGAAAGCATCTCTTGCTGTTGAGCGTAACGCTGCTGTTCGCCGCCTCCATCATTGGCGGCGGGGCGGCGGTCGTGGCGCAGGACATGAGCACGCTGGTCATCGCGCTGGCGGGCTCGCCACCCACCTTTGACCCGCTGGCCGCCTCGGACAGCCGCGTCGACACGCCGTCGATCAATCTGTACAACACCTTGCTGCAGTATCTGCCGGGCGTCACCGAATGGGAGCTGGAACTGGCGGAGAGCTATGTGCAGGCGGACGACGGCTTGAGCTACACCTTCACGCTGAAACCGGGCGTGATGTTCCATGACGGTTCGGAAGTCATGGCGGAAGACGTCAAGTACACGGTCGATCGCCTGGTGGCGGTGAATATCGGCGTCGCCCGCAGCCTGGTCATGGTCACCGGCGCGGATGTCGTTGACGATTACACCGTGACGATCAACCTCAACTCGCCCTTCCCCGGCTTCCTGGGGGCGCTTTCGCGTTTGTACATCCTGAATTCGGAGCTGGTGCAAGCCAATACGGTGGATGACGACTGGGGCCAGACCTGGCTGCAGAACAACGACGCCGGCAGCGGTCCCTATGTCTTGACCTCCTTCACGCCGGAGCAGGAATTCACGATTGAGCGCTACGACGATTACTTCAAGGGCTGGGAAGGCAGCCACGTCGACCGAGCGATCTTCGTTGTCATCAAGGAAGAGAGCACGCGCCGCCTGTCGCTCGAAAATGGCGATTCGCACTGGATCCAGGTGGGCAGCCCGGAGACGCTGGACGCCCTGAGCGAGAACCCGGCCTACACCGTCAACACCGACCCGACGCTGAATCAGCTGTACTTCGCGATGAATACGCGGCACCCAATCCTTTCGGACGCGCGCGTGCGCAAGGCGCTCTCGCTGGTTTACGACTTCGAGGGTCATGTGGAGCTGGCGCGCAACGGCTATGCGGCGATCGCCAAGGGCGTGCTGCCGCCGGGCATCGTCTGCTTTGACGCGTCGCTGCCCGAATCGGCGATGGACGTGGAGGCGGCGCAGGCGCTGATGGCGGAAGCCGGATACGCGGATGGCGGCTTTGAGTTGACGATGGCGTATCAGGGCACGTCGCCGGAAGAAACCGCGGCTATGCAGATCATGCAGGCGGGCGCGGCGCAGCTGGGCGTCACCATCCGCCCGATGGCGATCGAATGGCCCGCCAAGGTCCAGGCTTATTCCGCCCAGGAGACGGCGCCGGACGTAGGCACGGTCTGGATGTTCCCCTCGCTGCCGGATCCCGATCAGTTCTTCGGCCGGCTGGGCATGTCCGACCAGGCTGGTGGCGGCGGCATCAACTTCTCCTGGTATAGCAACGAGGAGAACGACGCCCTGCTGGCGGCCGGCAAGGTCGAGCTGGATCCTGAGGCGCGCTGCGAGATTTACAAGCAGGCGCAGGCGATCTGGGATGCCGAGACGCCTTATGTAAACGTTGTCGTCGGCATGGCGCTTTCGGCGTCGCACGCCAACGTCAAGGGTTATCAGTGGTCGCCGCCACACAGCTACACGCAGAACGTCTATCAGATTTACTTCGACGATATGTAGCTTCGATATCGTCGCGACCGGGGCGGGCGCGGTTTCGGCTGTCGCTCGCCCCCTATGCGCGAGGTGACTGGCTTTGGGCGAGTACGTCCTCCGGCGGCTGTATCAGGCGCTTTGGGTGCTGATTGCGGTCACGGTCGTTACCTTCTTCATTTCAAACTTGCTGCCGGGCGATCCGGCGCTTTCGCGGGCCGGGCAATTCGCGACCAAGGAGCAGGTGGCGAAGACGCGGAAGCTGCTGGGCTTGGATCAGCCGCTGCATATTCAATACTTCAAGTACATGCAGCGGCTGCTTTCGGGCGATCTCGGCTTGTCGATTACGTCGCGGCAGCCGGTCTTGAAGGAGCTTCGCGATTTCTTCCCGGCGACGCTTGAGCTGACGATCGCCGCTTTCTGTTTCACGCTGTCTATTGGCGTCCCGCTGGGCATCCTGGCGGGCTCGACCAAGTCGCGCTGGCTGAAGTCGACGATCATCACCGGCTCGCTGATTGGCGTTGGCATCCCGGTATTTTGGGCCGGGCTGGTCTTCCAGCTGGTCTTCGCCGGGCGCCTGGATCTCCTGCCTCTGGCGGGCCGCTTGACGCTGACCGTCCCGCCGCCGCCGAGCGTGACGAATATGTATTTGATCGATTCGGTGCTGGCCGGGCAGTGGGATACATTCAAAGACGCGCTGCATCATCTGATCCTGCCGGCCTTCACGCTGAGCCTGGGGCAGATTGGCGCGATGGCGCGGACGACGAATTCGGCGGTTTCCAGCGTGATACATCGCGATTACGTTCGCACGGCGCACGCCAAGGGTTTGGCTTCCAGGAAGGTCTTGTGGGCGCATGTCCTGCGAAACGCGCTGCTGCCCGTGGTGACCGTCCTGGGCTTGTATGTGGCCTTCATGCTCAACGGCGCCTTGCTGATCGAGATCATCTTTTCCTGGGGCGGGCTGGGCACCTACGCCTGGATCGGCATCTTCCGCAACGACATCACCGTCATCATGGGCGTGACGCTGACCGCCAGCCTGACTTTTATGTTTGTGAATCTCGTCATCGACCTGACGTACCCGTTTTTGGATCCGCGGATCCAATACGGGTAGACTCGAAGCGGCGACCGCATGAGCAGACAGACCGAAGCGCCCGACAGCCTGACCATTCAATCGCTGGACGAGAACGCGGGCCTCTGGCGCCGGTTCAAACAGAGCCGCTTCGCCTTCGCCGTTCGTCATAATCCGCTGTCGTTACTGGGTCTGTTTATCCTGGCGCTGCTGATCGCGATGGTGGTGGCGCCGGAGTGGTTCACGCAGCACAACCCCACGATGCTGAATCTGCGCACGAAGTTCATCAGCCCGGGGGCCGATCACCCCTTCGGCACTGATCACATGGGCATCGACATCTTCTCGCGGGTGGTCTATGCGGCGCGCACGACGATATGGGTGGTCTGCGTGGTGCTGAGCATCGCGACCGGGCTGGGCTTCCTTGTGGGCTCGACGGCGGCTTATGTCGGCGGCCGGGTCGATAGCGTCTTGATGCGCCTGACCGATGTCTGGATGGCGTTTCCCTCGCTGGTGCTGGCGATCGCCTTGAACGCGGCCTTGGGGCGGGGCTTGTTTCAGACGGTGATCGCGGTCGGTTTTTCCTGGTGGCCCTCATACGCGCGGCTGGTGCGGGCGCAGGTCTTGAGCGTGAAGAACGAAGAATACGTGCTGGCGGCGCGGGCGCTGGGCGCGAGCCATTTTCGCATCATCGCGCGGCACGTCATCCGCAACGGCTTCGACCCCATCATCGTGAACATCACCATCGATGTCGGCTTCGTCGCGCTGGCGACCGCGGGCTTGAGTTTTCTCGGTTTGGGCATCGAGCCGCCGACGCCGGAGTGGGGAAGGATGGTGGCGGAGGGGCGCGATTATTTGCTGGATCAGTGGTGGGCGTCGACCTTCCCGGGCCTCGCGCTTTTCATGTTTGTAGTGGGATTCAACCTGCTGGGCGAGATCGTGCGCGACTGGCTCGACCCCAGCAACGTCGGGCGGAGATGAGGAGGAGGGAAGCGACAGGCTTGCGTTTGAAGCGGCATGCGGCGTCGACATCGCCTCATGCGGCAAATTGAAGGCTGTTTCCAAATTGGAGGAGGTTTGTAATGCGTTCACATGTGTTTTGGGATCAATTCGCGGATATCTCGGTCAATCGCCTGGTCAACCCGGGCAAGGGCGAGCCTTTCCTGATCATCGCCGACCCGAAGAACGATCTGAACTTGGCGGAAGCCTTGCTCACGGCGGGCCAGCGCTCGGGCGCGAACACCACGCTGATCATCAAGGACTGGTATGAAGAAGGCACGGTGAGCGACCCGGGCCCGGTCGTTTCCAGCGCGATCTTGAGCAGCAAGTACGTGCTCTCGCTTTGCGGCGGCATCGTGCGCGCCCCGGCCATGCAAGAAGCGCGCGGCAAGGGCACGCGTCATCTGTCGACGGTCGTCGAGGGCATCGAAAACTACTGCATCGAAGCGCTGCTCAATGTCGATTTGGACAAGATGTTTGAAAACGCCGACATCATCGCGCGCTTGTGGCAGGAGACTGATGAATGCCGCGTGACCTCGCCTTATGGCACCGACATCAGCTTCAAGATGGGCGGGCGGCCCAGCCTCGTCAGCGATGGCGCGCTGACGTATGACGGCGAAGTCGACTTCTACCCGGGCGCCCAGGTGTCGATCGCGCCGCTGGAAGAGAGCATCAACGGCGAGATCGTGGTGGACGCCAGCGACAACGTCAGCGGCTTGGTGCACAACAATTATTCGCTGATCGTGGTCGACGGCGTGATCACCGACGTGGTCGGCAGCGGCGCGGGCGACGCCATGCGCACATGGCTCGAGACGCGCAACGATGACGTCATCTACAAGATCTGCCATTTCAGCATCGGCTTGAACCCGAAAGCGGGCATCTCAGGCCATTTGATGGAAGACGAACGCGTGCTGGCCTCGGTCGATTTCGGCTTCGGCTATCAAGATCCCAAGTTTGGCGGCACGGTGGGTTACAGCCCCTACCACGCGGACATCATGATGGCGAACCCGGAGATCTATCTCGATGGCAAGCTGATGAGCGCGTCCAACCGTCTGGAGGATGGCTTCGGCTTCCATCATCTCTAGCGCCGGCGCTTGGGGAGTAGCGGACATGGAGTATCGCGTATTGGGCCGCAGCGGCGTGAAGGTGGCGCCGCTCGGTTTGGGGACGGGCAATTTCGCCGATCCGACGGCGGAGGATGAGGCCAGCCGCATCATCCATCGCGCCATCGACGCCGGGGTCAATCTGATTGACACCGGCAATTCTTACTCGGATGGCGAAAGCGAAGCGATGATCGGGCGCGCTTTGGCGCAGGGGGGTCGCCGCCAAGACGTCATCCTGGCGACCAAGGTGTTTTATCGCGTGGGCTCGGGGCCGAACGACGACGACCTCTCGCGCCTGCATATCATCCGCGCCTGTGAAGACTCCCTGCGCCGCCTGCAGACCGATTACATCGATTTGTATCAGTTGCATCGCCCGTCGCCGTCGATACCGATAGACGAGACCTTGGGCGCGCTGAGCGATCTCGTGCGGCAAGGCAAGGTGCGCTATATCGGCAGCTCGGTGCATCCATCGTGGAAGATCATGGAAGCGGTGATGATGAGCGAGCTCAAGGGGTATGCCCGGCTCGTTTGCGAACAGCCGCCCTACAATCTGCTGGATCGGCGGATTGAGAATGAAATCGTGCCTATGTGCCAGGCTTATGGGCTGGGGATCATCACCTGGTCGCCACTGGCGCAGGGCGTGCTCGCGGGCCGCTATTCCAGCGCGACGGATTTGCCGGCCGATTCGCGCGGCGCGCTGCGTGGCGGCATCTATTCCGAGCGCATCACGGCGCAGGGCATCGCAATCGGCGATCAAGTCGTCGCGCTCGCCAAGGAACGCGGCATTTCCGCGGCGCAGCTGGCGACCTTGTGGGTGAAAGACCAGCCGGGCATCACCGCCCCGCTGATCGGCCCGCGCACCCTCGAACAGCTTGAGCACATGCTGCCGGTATTGGAAATGAAGCTGGATAGCGACCTGGCGGAAGCCTGCGATCGTTTGGTCCCGCCGGGCAGCGCGGTGGCGAGCTTTTTCAACAGCGCCGCCTGGATGAAGCAGCGCATCATCTAGTCGGCCGCGGCCAGCCGGCTGGCGCTTTTCTCGCGCTTGAATGGAGGGCGTGAAGCATGGCAACGATGAGAATAGAGTTTTCCGGGGGCGGCGTCTTTTACGCCCGTTTGCTCGAGGCGGAAGCGCCGAAGACCTGCGCCACGATAAAGGCGCGCCTGCCATTCGAGTATCAGTTTTATCACAGCATCGTTTCCGGGCAGGCATTGGTCGCGCTGCCGCCGGATTTGACCGTCGAGCGGGAGAACCAGTATGTGGCCGGCATCGGGCCTGGGGCGCTGTCCTTCCTGGTCAAGGACGAGCCGGTGCTGGTGCCCGATGAGATCTACATCGCCTATGGCATCTTCATCTCGCGCGGCTTGACGGTGGATATGAAACAGCCGGTCAACGTCTTCGCCCAGATCGACGCCGATCTCGACGCGCTGGCGACCTGCTGCCGGCGCGTGCTGATGGAAGGCGCGGAAGTCGTCTCGTTCAGCCTGGCCTAGGCCGGTCTCGCAGCGCCGCCATGTCCGCGAATGGGCGCGTCCATACCGTCCGGGGCGAGATCGAGCCGGCGTCGCTCGGCCGAACGCTGATGCACGAGCATGTCTTCTGCGACATGTATCGCGTCAGTGGCCGGCTGAACGAGCTGCTGAATGACGAGGCGCTGGCGGTTGAAGAGCTGGCGGCGCTGCGGCGGGCTGGCGGCAATGCGCTCGTCGAAGTCACGACGCCGGATCTGGGGCGCGACCCGCAGGCGCTGCGACGAGTCGCCCAGGCGGCGGACCTCCGCATCATCATGGGAACGGGCTGGTATCGTCAGCCTTTTTATCCGCCGGAAATCGATCGCCTGCCGACCGACGAATTGGCGCGGGTCATGATCTCGGAGCTGACGGACGGCGTGGCGGGCACGGGCATCCGCGCTGGCATTATCGGCGAGATCGGCGTTGACCTGGATTATGCGACGGCGCAGGAAGAACGCGTCTTGCGGGCGGCGGCGCACGCGCATAAGGCGACCGGGGCGCCGATCACGACCCACGCCTCGATGTACCCGGTCGGCCTGGCGCAGCTCGACATTCTCAAGGACGAGGGCGCGGACCTGCGCCGGGTGATCATCGGCCACTGCGACACCTATCTCGAGCAGTCGTATCATCTGGCGATCCTCGAAGCGGGCGCTTACGTTCAGTTCGACACGGTCGGCCGCGAGCACATGAATCCCGATTCGCGGCGGGCGAGCGCATTTGCCGAGCTGGCGCGGCTGGGCTGGGCGCATAAGCTGCTGCTTTCCAGCGACCGCTGTCATCGCAGCGACCTGCTGGCTTTTGGCGGGCTTGGTTATGGTTGCGTCTTCACGACCTTCTTCGACCGGCTGCGGGGCGAGGGGCTTGATGCGGACACGCTGGATCTGGTCACGATCGCGAACCCGCGGCGGGTCTTGGCCTGGTAGCGGGTTTCCGCAGGCGAGGCGGCGGCGCGGCAATTGACAGCGCCCTGCCTCTGCGATACCCTCAGGCGCGGTTGGCGGCGCCGCGCGAAATGACGGGCTGCCCCGACCAAAGCAAGGCGTCGGGTCAATGTAACGCTATGAAACAGACGGCGGGCGATGCTCAGTTACCTCATCAGACGCTTGCTTTACATGGGGATCGTCCTCTTCCTGGTCTCGATTCTGTCCTTCTACATCATCAATTTGCCGCCCGGCAGCTGGATCCAGAATTACGCGCTGGAGCTCGAGGCTTCCGGCGATATCGTCGATGAAGCGGAGCTGGAATTCCTGCTGCATCGCTATGGGCTCGACCGGCCCCTGCACGAACAATACATCCGCTGGATCGTGCCGCTGGTGACCGAAGGCGATTTCGGCCAGTCCTTCGAGTGGGGCCAGCCGGTGTGGCCGCTGATTGAAGAGCGCCTCTTCCTGACGATGACGGTGTCGCTGGCGTCGATCATCTTCGTCTATGTCGTCTCGGTGCCGATAGCGCTGTACTCGGCGGTCAATCAATACTCCATCGGCGATTACTTTTTCTCTTTCATGGGCTTGATCGGCTTGGCGACGCCGAATTTCCTGATCGCGCTGGTGCTGATGATCATCATGCTGCGCGTCTTCGGGGTGACGCCGGGCGGGCTTTTCTCGCCGGAATACCTGCGCGCCCCCTGGAGCCTGGCGAAATTCTGGGATATGGTGACGCACTTGCCGGTGCCGGTCGTGGTCATCGGCACGGCGGGCACGGCGGGTTTGATTCGCATCCTGCGCGCGCAGCTGCTGGATGAATTTCAGAAGCAGTACGTCATTACGGCGCGGGCGAAGGGCTTGCGCGAGCGTTTCCTCATCATGAAATATCCCTTGAGGATGGCTTTCAACCCGATCGTCAGCAGCGTTGGCAGCCTGCTGCCGCAGATCGTCTCGGGCTCCGCCATCGTGTCCATCGTCTTGGGCTTGCCGACGACAGGTCCCCTGCTGCTGCGGGCGTTGATCGCCCAGGACACCTACGCGGCCGCCAGCATGCTCTTGATGCTCAGCGTCTTGACCGTGGCCGGCGTCTTCATTTCTGACTTGCTGCTGATGTGGCTCGACCCGCGGATTCGATACGAGAGGGGCAATTAGTGGCGCAGGAAGCGCGCGGCGCGGTCAGCCGCCTCGATGTCGATGAGCCGCTGAATTATGAGATCCTGTCGCAGCGGCAGTTGATCTGGCGCAAATTCCGGCGTCATCGCGTCGCCTATTTCTGCGGGGTGTTCTTGACGCTCTTCTATGTGCTGGCGGTTTTCGCCGAGTTCTTCGCGCCCTATGGCGCCTTCACGCGCGACACCAATTTCCTGTACGCGCCGCCGACGCCGATCCATTTCGTCGATGAAGCGGGCGTTTTCAGTCCGCGTCCCTTCGTCTACAAGATCGTCAGCGAGCTGGACCTCAATACCTTTCGGCGCGAATATGTCGAAGACAAGAGCGAGCAATACCCGGTCAGGTTCTTCCTCAGGGCGGAGCCGTATAAGCTGCTGGGCTTCATCGAAACGGACATTCACCTTTTCGGCGTTGATGAAGGCGCGGCGCTATTCATCGCGGGCACGGATGGCTTGGGGCGCGATCTCTTCAGCCGCATGCTCCTGGGCGCGCGGACGTCGCTCTTCGTCGGCTTGCTTGGCTTGGCGGTCGGCTTCGTCCTCGGTTTGATCTTCGGCGGCATCTCCGGCTATTATGGCGGCGGCGCGGATATGCTGATCCAGCGGATGATCGAGTTCCTGCAGTCGCTGCCGACTTTGCCGCTGTGGATGGCGCTGGCGGCGCTCGTACCGCCGAATTGGACGCCGATCCAGGTGTATTTCGGCATCTCGCTGGTGCTGGCGACGGTGGGCTGGACCGGGCTGGCGCGGGTGGTGCGCGGCAAATTGATCAGCCTGCGCGAGGAGGATTACGTGCTGGCGGCGAAGCTTTCCGGCTTGAAGGAGCGCGCCATCATCACGCGGCATCTCTTGCCCGGCTTCCTGAGCTATCTCATCGTGCATCTGACGCTGGCGATACCGCACATGATCCTGGGCGAGACGGCGCTGAGCTTCCTGGGCCTGGGCATTCAGCCGCCCGCCGTCAGCCTGGGCACGCTGCTGCAGGATTCGCAGAACGTGCAAACGGTGACGATCAACCCCTGGCTGCTGTATCCGGGCGCGGTCGTGGTGGTGATCGTCATCGCCTTCAACTTCTTGGGCGATGGCTTGCGCGACGCCGCCGACCCCTATAAGCATATTTAGGCGGCCGCCATGACCGACGCGCTGCTGCAGGTGAAAGACCTTAAGACGCATTTGCCGCTGGAAGAGGGCATGCTGAAAGCCGTCGATGGCATCAGCTTCACTATCCGCCGGGGCGAGACCGTCGGCTTGGTGGGCGAATCCGGCTGTGGCAAGAGCATGGCGGTGAACAGCATTATGCGTCTGGCGCCGAGCTTCGCGCGGATCGAAGGCGACGTCACGTACTTTCCGGCGGAAGGCGCCCCGATCAACATCACGGCGCTTGACGCCTATGGACCGGAGATTCGCGAAATCCGCGGCGGCGAGATCGCCATGATCTTCCAGGAGCCGATGACGTCCTTCTCGCCCTTGCATACAATTGGCAATCAGATCATCGAAGCGATCCGCGTCCATCGCACGGAAGACACGAAGGAGGCGACGAAGATCGCCATCGATTTGCTGCGGCGGGTGGGCATGTCGAATCCCGCGCAGCGCGTCAACGAATACCCGCATCAGCTCTCGGGCGGCATGCGGCAGCGCGCGATGATCGCGATGGCTTTGTCGTGCGAGCCCTCGCTCTTGATCGCGGACGAGCCGACGACTGCGCTGGACGTGACCGTGCAGGCGCAGGTCTTGCAGCTGATGCGCGATTTGCAGAGCGAATTTGGCATGTCGATTCTGTATATCACGCACGATCTGGGCGTGATCGCCCGCATGGTGCGCGCCGTTGCCGTGATGTATCTGGGGCGGATCGTCGAATTCACCGATGTTGACAGCCTTTTCTATAACGCCAAGCATCCCTATACGAAGGCGCTGATCCAGTCGATCCCGAAGATTGGCAAGAAGTCGAGCGCGCGTCTGGAGTCGATACGCGGGGCAGTGCCGCTGCCGATCAATCGCCCGCCCGGCTGCGGGTTTTATCCGCGCTGCGAAGCCGCCATCGAGGGCTTGTGCAATCGGGTCGATCCGCCCCTGGTGCAAATCGAAGACGACCACGCGGTGGCTTGCTTCGTGTATCCGGAAGTCGTCGACGCGGCCGGCGAACCCCGGCCGGAAGGCGCTGCTCATGGCATCTGACGAGACCATCCTGCAAGTCAAGGCGCTGAAGAAGTACTTTCCCATCGAAAAGGGTTTGCTGCGGCGGCAGGTGGGGCAGGTCAAAGCGGTAGACGGCGTCAGCTTCGAGATCAAGCGGGGCGAGGCGCTGGGGCTGGTGGGCGAATCCGGCTGTGGCAAGACGACGCTGGGCCGCTGCGTCTTGCGCGCCATCGACCCGACCGCTGGCGAGATTCACCTGCGGACGGGCGCCGGCGCCATGGTCGAGATCACCGCGCTGGATAAAGCGGAACTGCGGCAGCTGCGCAAAGAAATGCAGATGGTGTTTCAGGATCCCTTTTCGTCGCTGTCGCCGCGGATGACGGCGCTCGATATCATTGGCGAGCCGCTGTGGGCGCAGGGCGTGGGCCGCAAGGAGATTGAGGAGCGCGTCCGCGAGCTTGCGGCATTGGTTGGCTTGAACGCGGGGCATCTGAACCGCTATCCCAACGCTTTCAGTGGCGGGCAGCGGCAGCGCATCGGCATCGCGCGGGCCTTGGCGACGCATCCGGGCTTAATCGTGGCGGACGAGCCGGTTTCGGCGCTGGACGTATCCATCCAGGCGCAGATCCTGAACCTGCTGCAAGACCTGCAGGAGCAGCTGGGCTTGACCTACCTGTTCATCGCCCACGACCTGAGCGTGGTGGAGCATATTGCCGATCGCGTCGCCGTGATGTATGTTGGCAAAATCATCGAGCTGGCTGATACGGAAGCGCTCTATCTCAATCCCAAGCATCCATACACCGAGGCGCTGCTCTCGGCTGTGCCCAAGCCCGACCCGCGCCTGGAAGAGCAGCAGATCATCCTGAGCGGCGAGGTGGCCAACCCGGCCGATCCGCCGGCCGGCTGCCTCTTTCATCCGCGCTGTCAATACGCACGGGACCGCTGCCGAGAGGAGGCGCCGGCCCTTGAGGAGATCGCGCCAGGTCACTACGCCGCCTGCCATTTCGCATCGGAACTGGAGTTGACCAGCGTGGCGATTTGACGTGTTAGAATAGTCTGCGGACGAATCAAGAAAGCAAGCTTTCGGCTGTTGAGCCTGGAAGCGGGCAGTAAGGAGGTGGCAAGGCAAGCCAATTCACCAGCGTTTTCGCATTACGATTACTCACGCATTGGAGGAATGCAAAATGTCAAAGTTCAACAGTCGGACGCTGCTGCTGGTTCTGCTCGTAGTGACGCTGGCGCTGCCGGCTTTCAATATCGCGGCTCAGGATGGCGGTTTCTCATCGGCGGATAACTTCCGCGCCTGGTCGCTGGACGAGTATGAAGCGGCGGGCAATGCCATCAGCATGTTCAACGAGGCGCCGATGCTGGCGGATATGGTGGCTGCGGGCGACTTGCCCCCGGTCGAAGAGCGCCTGCCCGACCGCGGCGATATCATGGTCGTGCAGCCGCGCGAAGCCATCGGCAGCTATGGCGGCGAAATCACCTTCAACGCCACCAACCCGACCTCCTTCGGCAATACCGGCTTCACCGCCTGGGACCAGCACCTGACCGGCTTCTCGACCAATTGGGAAGTGATCTTCCCCGAAGTCGCCAAGAGCGTCGAGCTTTCGGATGATCTGATGACAGCCACGGTTACCTTGCGCAGCGGCATGAAATGGAGCGACGGAATGCCCGTCAGCGCGGATGATGTCATGTTCTGGTACGAGGACATCATGCTGCACCCGGATTTGCCCAATATGTCCAATGCGCTGAAGCCGGGCGGCACGGCGCTGGTGGTGGAAAAAGTCGATGACATGACGGTCAACTTTGTGGCGGCGCAGCCGAACCCGGCCTTTCCCATCGTGGTCGCGCGCAGCGGCCAAGGCTTCCCCCTGGCGCCGCGCCACTACCTGGAAAACTGGCATGCCGATTACAACGACGGCGCGCAGGCGCTTGCGGAATCGGAAGGCTACGACTCGTGGGCTGGCGCCTTCCAGTTCCACATGAACGGCCAGACCGGTCAAAACGACTTCGATCCCGATCTGCCGGTGCTGAAGCCCTGGATGCTGGAGCAGGTGGACGACTTCGGCAACAAGTTCTACGTACGCAACCCCTACTACTGGAAGGTCGATACCGACGGCAATCAGCTGCCCTATATTGATCGCCAGGTGCGCCTGCTGCTGGGCGAGGCGGAAGTGGTCATCCTCAACGTGCAGGCGGGCGCGATTGATTACGGCTTCTACAACCTCGAAGTGAGCGACCTGCCGGTATTAAAAGCGGGCGAGGCGGAAGGCGATTACACCACGATCCTGTGGCCCGCCGATCAAGGCGCGATGAGCAAGTACCAGTTCAACATCACGGTCAGCGACCCGGTCTTGAATGAGATTTTCAACGACCTGCGCTTCCGCCAGGCGATGTCGCTGGCGATCAACCGCGACGAGATCAACGAGGTGCTCTTCTTTGGCCAGGCGGTCGCGCGCGCCTGGGGCGTTTCGTCTGCTTCCGCCTTCTATGAGGACTGGATGAGCGGGCACTACGCCGAATACGATCCCGACGCCGCCAACGCGCTGCTGGACGAGATGGGTTTGGCGATGGGCGATGATGGCGTGCGCATGCGCCCCGATGGCGAGCCGCTGGCGATTGTGCTTTGGGACGCGATCAATCGCATTCCGATGTCCGAGCTGGTCGCCGAGTATTGGGAAGCGGTTGGCGTTGATGTCGAGATCAACCCGAGCACGCGCGAAGCTTTCAAACAGGCGCTGCTGGCGAACGAAGTCCATGCTTCGGTCTGGTTCGCCGATGTCGTCTCGGAGAAGGACATGTATCAGCGGCCGATCTGGCTGCGCCCGCCCTATGGCATCGACTCGACCCCGGTCGGCGGCGGCTTGGCTTGGCGTCAGTGGTGGCTCTCTGGCGGCGAGGAAGGCGAAGAACCGCCCGAGTATCAGCAGGAGCAGATGCGGCTGGTGGATGAATGGCAGCTGACGGCAATCGGCTCCGAGCGTTACGTCGAGCTGGGCACGCAGCTGGTGGCCAATACGGTGCGCAACATCTACCATATCGGCCCCGTAGGCGAGGCGCCCGAGGTCTTCATCCGCTCGAACCGTCTGAAGAATTTCACGCCGGTTGAGGGCGTCGTTTATATCAGCCACCTCGAGAGCGGCCACTCCGATCAGTGGTTCGTCAGCGAGTAGGCGAAGGCTTCGCCCCCTACAAAATATCGCGTGGATAGCGGGCGATTCACAGAATCGCCCCTACAGAATTTCGCATGGATAGCGGGCGATTCACAGAGTCGCCCCTACAGAATTTCGCATGGATAGCGGGCGATTCACAGAGTCGCCCCTACAGAAAATCGCGTGGATATTGGGCGGTTCACAGAAACGCCCCTGTTTACAGTGCGGGCAGATTTCACCCCATCCCCCGGCCCCTTGCCCCAGCAAGCTAGGGAAGGGGAGTTGACGTTGCGAGCCGCAAGGTTTTTTGCGTGGGCGGTCGCAGGGCGGCGCATGTGTCTACAGAATTTCGCTTGGATAGCGGGCGATTCACAGAGTCGCCCCTGCAGAATATCGAAGTTGGAGGCGGCATGATCTGGTCACGCGTGAAATATCATCCCGAGCGGGCGAAGTCGTACCTCGGCAGCCCGAGCGTCTTGCGTCTGCCCGATGGCGCGCTGCTGGCGTCGCACGACTATTTTGGCTTGGCCGGCTGCCCCAAAAATCACGAAGGCGAAGAAAGCCTGACCAGCATTTATCGCTCGGAAGACGATGGCGCCAGCTGGGTCAATATCACGCATATCATGAATTGTTATTGGAGCGGCTTGTTTCTTCATCGGGGCGCGCTTTACATTTTGGGAACGTCGCAGCAGTACGGCTCCATCGTCATACGGCGCAGCGATGATGGCGGCTTCACCTGGACGCACCCGAAAGACGAATCGAGCGGCTTGCTCTTCCGCGGCGGCTATTATCACGACCCGCCAAATTATCATTGCGCGCCAGTGCCCGTCGTCGAGCATGAGGGCCGGCTCTACCGCGCTTTTGAAGACTGCGATCCGCCGGGCTGGGGCAACTTTCAAGCCGGCGTGATTTCCGCGCCCGTCGACGCCGATCTGCTGGAGGCGGCCAGTTGGACGATGAGCGAGAAGCTGCCCTTCGATCAGGCGTGGATCCCGCGAGATTGGGACGCGGAGCGGGCGAACCCGGCTGGCTGGCGCGAGGGCAATGTCGTGGCCGCGCCCGATGGCTCGCTCTGGAATATCCTGACCTTTGAAGGCGGCGCAGTCATCGACGAGAAAGCGGCGCGCCTGCGGATTGACGACGAGGGCAAGACGCTCAGTTTTGATCCCGACAGCGGTTATATCGATTTCCCCGGCGCCAAAGCCAAGTTCGTGATCCGGCGCGACCCGGTCAGCGGCCTATACCTGTCGCTGGTGAACAACCTGGCCGACCCGGACATCCTCGAGCGGCTGGCGGGTGATCTGGCGTCGCTGCGATACCGCGCCCGGCACCCCATGCGCCAGCGCAATGTGATGTCGCTGACCATCTCGGACGATCTATGGAACTGGCGCGTCATCAAGACTCTGATGCGCGACGACACCGGCTTGAACCCCGAGGAGTCGATCGCGCTCACCGGCTTCCAGTATGTAGACTGGCAATTCGACGGCGATGACTTGATTTATGTCGTGCGCACAGCCTATCGCGGCGCGCGGAACTTCCACGACTCCAATCAGGTCGTCTTTCGCAAGCTGGTCAACTTCCGCGATTTTCTTTAGAAAGGGTGGCGCATGTCCGTGACCTGGCGCGAGGTCAAATACCAGCCCGAATTGACGAAGACCTATTTGGGCAGCCCCAGCATCCTGCGCTTGCCGGATGGCGCGCTGCTGGCGTCGCACGATTATTTTGGCTTGCCCAACTGCCCGAAGAACCACGAAGACGAAGAGAGCCTGACCAGCATTTATCGGTCGGAAGACGACGGCGCGACCTGGGACAATATCACGCACATCATGAATTGTTATTGGAGCAGCCTCTTCCGGCATCGCGGCGGCGTCTACATCTTTGGCGTGTCGCAGCAGTATGGCTCGATAGTCATCCGGCGCAGCGATGATGGCGGCTTCACCTGGACGCACCCGGCTGATGAATCCAGCGGTTTGCTGTTTCGTGGCGGGCTCTTCCGCCAGGCGCCGAATTATCATTGCGCGCCCGTGCCCGTGATGGAGCATGAAGGCCGGCTCTACAAAGCCTTCGAAGACGCCGACCCGCCTGTGCACGGGCCCAGCTTTCATGCCTGCGTCGTCTCCGCGCCTGTCGACGCCGATCTGCTGGATGCCGCGAACTGGACGATCAGCAACAAGATACCTTTTGACCCCGGCTGGATTCCCGCGAGCTGGCAGGCGCCCGAGCGCCCCTGCTGGCTGGAAGGCAATATCACGCGCGCGCCAAATGGCGAGCTCTGGAATATCCTGCGCCTGAACGCCAGCCCGATGGTCAACCGCGCGGTGATTGTCAAGGTGGAGGCCGGGGGACGGCGGATCGCGTTCGACCCCGCCAGCGGCTTCATTGATTTCCCGGGCGGCGGCACGAAATTCACGATACGCTATGACGATGAAACCGGACTTTACCTGTCGCTGGTGAACAACGTAACCAACTCCGCCTGGACGCGGCAGCGCAACGTCCTGTCGCTCAGCGTGTCGGAAGATTTGCGCGATTGGCGGCTCGTAACGACCCTGATGCGCGATCGCAGCGGCTTAAGCGCGGAAGACTCGGCCAGGCTGACCGGCTTTCAGTATGTCGATTGGCAGTTTGACGGCGACGACATCATTTATCTGGTGCGCGCGGCTTATCGCGGCGCCATCCGCTATCACGATTCGAACCGCATTATTTTCCGCAAGCTGCGAGGCTTCCGCGCCCTGCTGTGAGACTGGCGAAGCGCTGGCCTTAGCGTGCCAACTTGATGGCGTAATCGAGGGCGGCGCGCAGGCTGCCGGGGTCGGCGAGGCCCTTGCCGGCGATATCGAAAGCCGTGCCATGGGCGGTCGTCGCGCCGATGACGGGCAGCCCCATCCAGAGCGTTGCGATATCGCTGCGAGACTGAAGTTTGCGCGCGATATTCATCTGGTCGTGGTACATGCAGACGACGCCGTCAAAGTCGCCATCGAGGGCGCGCTTGAAGACGATATCGGCGGGGACAGGTCCGCTGACGTCGATGTCGAGTGTTTGCGCTGCCTCAATTGCGGGCGCGATGATGTCGATTTCTTCCGTGCCGAAGAGGCCGCCTTCGCCGGCGTGGGGGTTCAAGGCGGCGCAGGCGATCCGCGGCGACGGAAACCCGAGCTTGCGCAGGACTTCGCGCAGATTAACGATGTAGCGGCGAATGCGCTCGACTGTGAGCTGCCCGGCGATGTCCTTGAAGGGGATGTGCTCGGTGACGGCGACCGCCCAGATTGGACCAGCCGCCCCCAGGATGAAGGGTTCGCGGCTGCCGGTGAGCTCGGCGAGGAATTGCAGCTCGTCGAAGTAGTCGTAGCCGGCGGCGCGGAAAGATTCTTTGTTCATCGGCGCCATGACCACGCCATCGACCCGCGACTCCAGCGCCAGCGCATAAGCCAGGGCCAGATAGCGGGCCGCGGCCTCGCCCAGTTGGGCATTTACAGCGGGCGGCGGCAAAGGACCCAGCGCGAAGCCGGGCGGGTTGAGCACGTCCAGCGCCGCGGGCAGGAATTTGGCCTCGGCCAGGTCGGTTATCGGGCGGAAACGCAGCGTCGACCCGAGGGACTCGGCGGCCCTTCGCATAGTCAAGAGGTCGCCGATGATAACGGGGCGGCAGCGCTGGGTTAGCCTGTCGTCGGCCAGGACCTTGACGATGAGTTCGGGGCCGATGCCGGCCGGGTCGCCCATGGCGATGGCGATAGTGGGTTTGTTCATGGTGGCGCCTGTAGAATCAGAAGTCCGCACAAATGTAGCTGATGATGAAGTTTGACGCTAGAACGGGCGCGAAGTTGGGGCGCGTCATGCAGGCGGGATTGTAGGCTTGGCTTCCAGCGGGTATCATAAAACAAATAAGCCGGCGCAAGAGCGCGCAATGAAGGAAGTTCGATCAGCATGAACGACATGTTGAACGCGGATGACGCTTTGCAAATCCTGCTCATCATCACGAGCAGTTATTTGATCGGCTCCTTCCCGACCGCCTATTTCGTGGGGGCGGCGCGCCAGGTCAACATCTTCGAGGTCGGCAGCGGCAACATGGGCGGGACGAACGTGGCGCGCGCGGTAGGGAAAGGCTGGGCGATCTTCACTGGCGCCGTGGATGTGCTGAAGGGCGTCTTCGCGGTTTGGCTGGCGCGAGATTTGATGCTGCCGGAGCAGATTGGCGTAGCCACAGCGGTCTCGGCGACTTGCGTGGTGGTCGGGCATAACTGGTCGCTCTTCGCCACGCTGCTGACGGCGTCGATCAAAGAGGGCAAGCTCAAGCTGATCGTGCGCGGCGGCAAGGGGGCGGCAACCGCTTTTGGCGCCATGCTGATGATCCAGCCTTTGCAGATTTTGGTGGCGGCGCTCATCGCCATCGCCGTGATCGCGCGCACGCGGTATGTGTCGCTGGGCGTCCTGATTGGCTTCGCGGTGGCGAATTTATGGCTGATTCTGCTTGTCGGGGCGGAGTTTCAGAAGCCGATTCTGCTGCTCTACGCTGCGGCGCTGACGGTGATGATCCCGCTGCGGCACTGGGGCAACGTGCAGCGGCTGCTGGCGGGCACGGAGCGGCGCCTGGGCGAGCGCGCGACATAAGCGGAAACCCCATCCCCGGCCGTCGGGCCCACGTCGAATTTGTAGGGGCTACCCATTGGGTCGCCGGTCTGTGACCAGGCGTCCGGGTGAGCGAGCGACCTGATAGGGCGCTTATACGTTTCGTGTTTCGCGCAATCTCCAGTTGGAAACGGACATGAATATCGAAAGCGACCGCGACCTGCGCGGCATGAAGCGCATCGGCCAGATCTGTGGCTTGACGCTGAAGCTGATGCTGGACAGCGTCGAGCCCGGCATGAGCACGCGTGATCTGGACGATATCGGGCGCGATTTTTTGCGGTCGGCGGGGGCTTTGTCGGCGCCGGTTCAGGCTTACGAATTCCCCGGCTACACCTGCATCAGCCTCAACGACGAAGCGGCGCACGGCATCCCGCGCAAGGACCGTTTCATTCAGGCGGGCGACTTGCTGAATGTCGATGTGTCGGCGGCGCTGGAGGGGTATTGGGGCGATACTGGCGCGACCATCATCGTGCCGCCGGCGAGCGCGGACCTGGCGAGGCTCTGCCAGGTGACGCGGAACGCTTTGCGGCTGGCGATTGAGATGGCGGGGCCGGGGCAGCGGGCGCGGGCGATCGGGCGGGCGGTCGAGAAGTATGTCAAACGGCGTGGCTACCGCACCGTGCGCGAATTGGGTGGGCATGGCGTCGGGCGGCACATCCACGAAGCGCCGTCTATCCCCAACTTCAACAATCGGCGCAACCGCGACGTGCTGCGCGATGGCATGGTCTTGACGCTGGAGCCCTTCGTGAACGCGGGGCGCGGGCGCGTCGAGAAAGCCGAGGATGGCTGGACGCTGCGCACGGTGGATGGCAGCGTCACGGCGCAGTACGAGCATACGGTGATCATCAATGGCGATGCGCCGATTCTGGTGACGGCGGTGGATGGGGGTTATGTTTGAGCGTAGACTGGGCCGGTGGATTCGGGAAGACGCGGCAGCTTGTCTTGGAGACGCATTCGCAATCCAGTATTGCGCGTTGCTACAGGATTATTGTCGACGGCCGTTCAGATGGCCTGCCGCGAGCCGACCAGTACAACCAGTTTCCTGGCGCGCGTGATGGCTGTATAGAGCAGGTTGCGCTGAAGCATGCGTAATTGTTCCGGAATGTGGCGCGTTACTAGTTCCATGAGTTTGTCTGCCGAAGCCTGAGGATTGGGTTTACTGAAGAACAGAAAATCGTTGCTCAGGTTGACCATGTAAGGATTCTCGTACAGATAATTCGCGATTCGGGCAATTCATGAAGAAAGTAGCCATAGCATGATCACAGGCATCGACCATATCGTCATAGCGGTTCATTCACTCCAGCGGGCGATGGCGACTTGGCGCAAGCTCGGCTTCACCGTCATCGACGGCGGCAAGCACCCCTACGGCTCCTACAACGCGCTGATTGGCTTCGCCGATGGCAGTTATATCGAGCTGCTGAGCTTCTATGAAGACAGCCCCGATCACCCTTGGTGGGGGCTCCTGCACGAGCGCGGCGGCGGCTTTATCGACTTCTGCATGGCGACCGATGACATCCAGGCCGATCACGCGGCGTTTCGCGCGCAGGGAGTGGCCTGTGGCGACCTGGTGGAAGGCGGAAGGACGCGTCCCGATGGCTGCGCGGTCAAGTGGATCAACTGCAAGGTCGACGGCGGGTGGCAGGGGCTGATTCCCTTCATCATTGAGGATGTGACGGCGCGAGAAGAGCGGCTGCCGCGCGAGACGGCGCATGCCAATGGCGTGACTGGGATCCATAGTTTGAGCTTCGCGACGCGAGACGTGGCGCGCTTTGCCGGGGTCATGGCGGCGGTGACGGGGTTGGCGAGCGAGCCGATTGTGGACGACGAGCTGGCGGCGGCTGGATTAGGCTTGATGATTGGCGCGCATGCAATCGAATATCTGGCGCCCGCTGGCGATGCGGGTCCGCTGGCGGCGCATCTGGCGGGGAATGGTCTCGCGCCGTATCGCGTCAGATTCTGGACGGAGGGCGAGGCGCGGCGCTTCGATCGGGCGGAGACGGGTGGCCTGCGGATGGAGTTGGTGAAGGCGAGCTAACTTTGCAGCCGCTGCAGCAAGCCGCTGTGGCGCTCGGCGACTCTGTTGTTGTTCACGGCGATGTGCACCGCCTGGCGTGTGCCCACGAGGATGACCAGCCCTTTCGCCCGCGTTATGGCGGTGTAGAGCAGGTTGCGCTGCAGCATCATATAGTGCTGCGTCAATATCGGCATGACCACCGCCGGATACTCCGAGCCTTGCGAGCGGTGCGTACTGATGCAGTAGGCGTGCATCAGGTCTTCCAGTTCGCTGTAATCGTAGACGATGCGGCTGCCGTCGATGCTGACTTCAAGCGCGTTGTCGTCGGCGTCGATGCTGTTGATGAAGCCGATATCGCCGTTGAAGACGTCCTTGTCATAATTGTTGCGCGTCTGCATCACCTTGTCGCCGACGCGGAAGAGGCGGCTGCCGCGCTTGACCTGCGCCAGACCGTAGCCGCCGTTCAATTCTTCCTGCAGGCGCGCGTTGAGGTTGTTGACGCCGGCCGCCCCGCGATACATGGGCGCGATCACCTGGATCTCGCGCCGGGGGTCGAGGCCCCAGCGAGCCGGCACTTTTGTCTTGACGATGTTGACGATTTCCTCCGCTACCGCTTCCGGGTCGCTGAGGTTGAAGAAGAAGAAGTCGCTCGCCTGGTTGTCCGTGAGGGGATGCTGCCCTTGATTGATGCGGTGGGCGTTGCTGACGATGTGGCTGCGGTCGTCCTGGCGGAAGATTTGGTCGAGGCGGGTGACGGAGGCGATGTCGCTATCGATGACATCGCGCAGGACGTTGCCGGCGCCGACCGATGGCAGCTGATCGACATCGCCGACCAGCAGCAGATGGGTCGTCGGCTGCAGCGCCTTGAGCAGGCTGTGAAAGAGGTGCAGGTCGAGCATGGAGGCTTCGTCGATGACGACCATATCGGTCTTCAGCGGGTTGGATTCGTCATGCTCGAAGCCGCCTTCATCGGGTGAGAAGCCGAGCAGGCGGTGGATGGTGCTGGCGTCTTTGCCGGTCGCTTCCGCCAGGCGTTTTGCCGCGCGTCCGGTCGGCGAGGCCAGGCTGAAGGCGTGGTCGCCGTCTTGCAGCGCGTTGATCAGCATTTGCAGCGCCGTTGTCTTGCCGGTGCCGGGCCCGCCGGTGAGCACGCTGATCTTGCTCGTCAGGGCGGCGCGCACGGCCATGCGTTGCTGGCTCGAGAGCGACACGCTGTTATTTTCGCTCAGATCGGCGAGGTAGCGCGTCCAGTCAGTTTCCTGATGATCGCGCCTGATCAAGCTCGCGCTGCTGGCGATGGCGCGCAAGAGCTGGCTGGCGCCGGCTTCGGCGCGGTGAAAACGCGGCAGATAAATCGCCTGGACGATTGGCGCGTCGCCGCGCAATAAGTCGCCGATTTGGACTGGAGCGCCCGCGCCGCCACTGCGCAGCTTGTCTTCGACGAGCTTGCCCGCGATCACTTGCCCCTGCAGGGCGATAGTCAAAGCCGCAAGGTCGTCGACGCCCAGCAGTTCCGCCGCTTTTTCCAGCAGCTCGTCGCGCGGGGCGTAGGTATGCCCGTCGCGCGCCAGCTCGTTCAAGGCGAAGTGCAAGCCGGCGCGCAGGCGATGCGGGTCATCGGCCAGCAGCCCCATCCGCCGGGCGATTTGGTCGGCTTTGCGGAAGCCGATTAAGAAAACGTCCTGCGCCAGCTGATAGGGATTGTTTTGGATGATCTGCTGCGTGTGGTCGCCGTATTCGTTGACGATGCGCTGGGCGATTCTGGCGCTGACGCCGAGCCCCTGCAGATAAATCAGGATTTTGCGCTCGGCGCGCCGCTTGGGCCAGATCTCTATGAGGCTGTCGGCGAGCTGCTTCTTCAACTGAGGGACGTCAAGAAGTCGCTGGGGCTCGCTATCGAGGATGGCGACAGTATCCACGCCCAGATGATTGACGATCTTTTCGGCTGTGCGCGGTCCGATGCCTTTGACGATGCCGCTGCTGAGATAGCTGATGATACCCTCTGCCGTGCTTGGCGGGATGGGTATCGCCTGCCGCGCGCGGAATTGCATGCCGTATTTGGGGTCAGTGACCCACTCGCCGGTGAATTCGGCGGTCTCGCCTTCGTTGAGCTGGGGCATGACGCCAACCACCGCCACCGTGCCATCGCGCGCCTGCGCCCGCGGGTAGCGCTTCGCCGGCAAGATCTTGATGACGCTGTAGCCGCTTTCCTCGCTGTAATAGGTGACGCGCTCGACGGCGCCTTTGAGATGTTCGGGCATCTTCGCTTTCCAGCCCTTGATTCCGCCTACCATCATAGTACGGATTGGCGTTTTCGCTAAGGGACATGGCGGAATGTAGGCGGGCGGGCGAAATGATATGTCGCCCCTGTTTACATTGCGGACAGATTTCACCCCATCCCCCGGCCCCTTGCCCCAGCAAGCTAGGGAAGGGGAGTTGACGTTGCGAGCCGCAAGGTCTTTTGCGTGGGCGGTCGCAGGGTGGCGCGTGTGTCTATAAGCGCCAACCGTAGGGGCGAGACTAGTCTCGCCCTTACAGACGCTGCGGGACGCGAAATCTTTTGTCTGGGCGGCGGCGCCGTCGCGCGGGTCCTTTTCAGGCTATTGAAAGTTTGAAAATCCCAACTCGCGAACATTTCTTCGCCTGGCATTAGAACATTTGCGCTAATTTGCGACTGAATTAGCTGATGGCGCTCGCCCTCAGACGCTTAACAAAGCAGGGGATCGACGCTTCGCGGTTTCGCTTTCGGGCGGTGGCGGCGGCGGTTGACGTGCTGCATGGCTGCCCGCCCCCGCACCATGAGCGCCGCGTGTGGAGGGACCGAGGCAGCGCCCGTGGCAAACCCCACGCCCCGGTCCCCTGCTCCATAAGGCGGGAGGGGTGCTTTGGCGGGCGGACGTCCTGGGGCGATGGCTTGCAAAACTGGAAGGAGGATGGTTTGAAGTCGGAAATGACGGTGAAGGCGATTGACGCTGGTGGCGGACGCGTCGGCGGTTATCTGATTACATGGGGCGAAGCGCGAGCGCCGGATATGCAGGGCGAGTACTTCACGCCAGAAACCGATATCGGGCTGGATTGGTACGAGCGGCGTCCGCTGCTCTATCACCATGGCCTGGATGGCGCCTTGAAAGCGGCGGTGATCGGCGTCATCGACACCTTGACGCCAGATGAGATCGGGCTCTGGGCGGAGGCGCAGCTGGACCTGCGCAAACGGTACGTGCGGGCGGTGCGGCGGCTGGTGGATCAAGGCTATCTGAGTTGGTCCTCGGGCAGCTTGCCGCATCTCGTCGAGGTGGAGTCGGGCGGGCGGATCAAGCGCTGGCCCATCGTGGAAGGCAGCCTGACGCCAAGCCCGGCGGAGCCGCGGCGGACGGATGCCCGGACCCTGAAGAGCGCGTACAAGGCGCTGGGTCTGGACATGTCGCGGCTGGGCATTGGCGATTTGGGCGCCGCGAGTGAAACGGACGAGAAAGGACAGGTTATGACCGAAGCGACAAAAACGCCGCTGAAGCGCTTGCCGCTGGCGGATGAAAGCGAGGCGCTGAAGACGGGGCGCGTCGAGGTCGGCAGCGAATTCGACGCCCTGGACGCGCTGGATATGCTGCATGGCTATATGCTGCTGCGCTCGGCGAAGAGTTTTCGCGGGGTCAGCGAGCGCTACAGCAACGCGCTGGCGGCCAAGATCCAGCGGGCGAAGCTGAAGGCGATCAAAGCCGATGAGCTGGCGTACAGCACGCAGACCGGCTTCGGCGATGAATGGGCGCCGGATCTGTGGAGCCAGCAGATTTGGCGCAAGGCGCGCCAGGACAATACGATTCTGCCGCTCTTCCAAAGCGTGGAGATGCCGAGCAATCCCTTCGAGCTGCCGATTGAAGGGGCGGATCCGACCGTCTACTTCGTGCCGGAGACGCAGGACGAAGCCCATCTGACGCTGGAGGCGGGCAACCCCATCCCCGACAGCAAGATCGGCAGCGGCAAGGTGACGCTGAACGCCAAGAAGCTGGCGCTGCGGGTCGGCTTCAGCAGCGAATTGGTGGAAGACGCGGTCATCCCGGTGCTGAACATCTATCGCGAGCAGGCGGTGCGGGCGATCGCCGACGCCATCGACAGCGTGCTGCTGAATGGCGATACGAACACCGCCGCGACCGGCAACATCAACAGCGATGCCGCGCGACCGTCAACAACGGCGAAATATCTGGCGCTGAATGGCTTGCGCCGGCTGCCGCTGGTGGATCGGAAGGCGAACGCGGTCAACATGAATGGCGCGCCGACCCTGGCCAAGATGCGCGAGACGCGCTTCAAGATGGCGGGCAAATACGCGGCTCGCCCGTCCGACCTGGCTTGGATCGTGGATAGCGGCACGTATGCGGCGCTGCTGAACATCAGCGAGTTCCTGACGATGGACAAAGCCGGTCCGCTGGCGACGGCGCAGACGGGGCAGATCGGCTATGTGGATGGCATCCCGGTCTTCGTCTCGGCCGAGATGTCGCTGACGGAAGCGGACGGCAAGGTCGGCGGCGGGACGAACGGCAAGGGGCAGGCGGTCGGCGTGTATCGCCCGGGCTGGTATGTCGGGTATCGGCGCAAAATCGCGGTCAGCGTCGATTACCTGTCGTATTACGACTCGTACCAGCTGACGGCGACGGTGCGGCTGGCTTTCGTCAGGTTCAATGACGAGGTGGCGAGCTGCTTGTATAACATCAGCGTTTAGGCGCTGGAGTGGGGCGGGGGTCTGAGGCCCTCGCCCATTTCGATGTCACTGTCCTCAATCTCGTCCGCAAATTGATTGTAACCGAGACCGCGGACGTGAGGTTCCTTATGGAGCAATTGGCGCAGACGGGTAAGTTCTTCGGGATCCCAGCCCATGGCTTCGGCAACGGCATTGTCCCACAGGGCGCGGACTTCGCATTCGCCGTCACGAAACTGGGGAACTTCCATGTCTTTGGTTTGCTCCCAGCAATTGGTAAATGGCGGATTCATGATGACGATGCGAGCGTCCTTGGCAGCGGAAACCGCGTCTTCCAACTCCGTATCATCGGAGGGTCTCCAGGTTAGCTGAGACGCGATTTCGTCGTCGGCAATGTCAAGTTCGTCCGCTCTCGCTACGATTGCCTTCTGCCCCAGGAGTTCCAGCGTGCCGTCGGAAACACGGTTTCTGATATGCGGATGCGGCCCGTAAGGCATGAGATGCAAGCCCATCCGGCGATAGCGGATTTCCTGATTGCCCGCTGTCAGTTGCGATGCCGCCAGTTGCAGCGAGACCGGGTTGATGTCCAGCCCCTTGAGCGTTTCCTCGACCGCCAACTTCTGAAGTTCTGCAAGTTCATCTCTACTAGCGCCCTGCGACCGGGCTCTTCTTTTCATGTCGGCGAGCATGGCCGCCAGCAAGGTACCGCTGCCGCAAGCCAGATCGACTATCTTGTGGTCTCTCCAGACCTGCGCGTTAGACCAGTCGGCATCGCCACAAGCGTCCAAGGTGAGCCGGGCGGCAATCGAAGCGGCTGTGGGCCGGGTGAAGAAAGCGCCGTCGCTGGCTTGGTTGCCCATGACGCGATTGAACAAGGGACCCGCGTGATCCGCGCCCATGTCGGCGTAGGTTTCGGCAATGCGCTCGGCTTCGGCGGCAATATGGCGCAGCGCCCGCTCCAGCCCGGCGGTCTTGCCCGTGCTTTCAATCGCATAGATGGCGTCCAAGGCGGGCTCCAGAACGGGAATGAAGTCGTGTCGCATAATTCGTTCCCACTCGCGAGTCGTGCGCAGAACGACATTGGCATCGTTCTTAATCGTTGCAAGGTCGCTGATGCCTGACAGCCAGCGTCCGCTGCTGATTCTTTGGTGCAGCATGGCGGCGTTCATCATCAGGAGCGTCGCGATAGTGCAGCCGTCGGCCTGCTTTTCGATTGCGGCTGGCTTCAAATTGTCAAGACCGAAGTGCTGATTAAGCGCCAACTTGAGATCGTCGCTGCGCAGATGAAAGGCGGCTTCCTTAATGCTGGACTCCAGAATATTCAGGTCGCGCAATATCCGGTTGTCGCTCAAGCCTGACTTGGACAGCAGGTTCAGCTTGATGGCGCTTCCGTGATCGCTCATTCCGCTCAGACGGAGCATGCGCAAAGCGGATTCTTCCGCCCGCTCTTCGCGTGTCTTGCGCTTCCGGCCCGGTTTCAGTCGAAGGCCCTCGCCATCGTTGATCATCTTCTTGGCTTTTTTCTTGGTCTTTGGTAAGTCTATCTTCCCCGGCGTACCACCGGGCGAAGGCTTTTCTCGTGCAACTGTCCCCAGACGCAGCTCGATACTTTCGTCTTTGTTGTTCTTGCCGGTGATGATTTGCGTCGGTTCGTCAAAGCGCAGGCCGCCTGGCTCAATCTCAGTGATACGGTCAAACTCATCCGCGATTGCGCTTTCGCCCTTCAGCACCCGCTCCACGGCTTCTTGCGCTTCGCCCGGCGCGCCGTAATGCTGTCGGTATTGAATGCGTTTCCCTTCGCTGGTGGCGAGCGCAACAACAGTGTGTTGAATTTCAGGCGGTTTTGGGACGTAAAGATAGAGTAAACCTTCTAGCTCGTCCTCGATCCTATGGTCATGCGCGCGCAGAGCCAGGAGTATCTGGCCCAATTCCTGCCAGCCTTCTTCCATGTCGCTCGAGCTCAACCATTCTTCCGGGTCCGCGTTGGGAGGAATGAGAATGGGGCAGATGATGTAACCCAGTTCCTTGCCTGGCGCAGTCCGCATGGCGCGCCCCACCGCCTGGATTACATCAATCGGGCTCTTTCTCGGTTCCAGGAAAGCCACTGCGTTTAGAGAAGGGGAGTCCGCGCCTTCGCCAAAAATGCCTACATTGATGATGCCGTGAGGCTGTTCCGCGGTCCCCTCGGCTAGTCTCAGTTTTCCATTTTCACGAGCGCTCACATTATTGGTCGCGTCCAGGTGTTCCAGTCGGTAACGAGCGGCTTTTCGGTCGTGTGAGTTTTCATAAAGCCATTTGTCGACCCATTCACGCACGGCTCTGGTTTGGAGATCCGATGCCATGTTTTTCGACTTGTCTACGGTGTTCATAAAGGCGATGCAAGACTTGATAAGGGCCTCGCCCTTCGTTTTGTCTTGGGTAGCGCCGCCCATGGCCAAGGCAAAGGCCAGGCCACGCAGATAATTAGGAGTTGTCAGTCGCCTTCTTCCCTTGCTCTGGGTATTCTTCGCCAGCGCCTCGGCTTCCAAATATGCGTCCGGGTCGTTAATTGCCAGCGCAATGATGCGGTAGTCTGACAGCCATCGGTTACGCACGGCTTCAACATAACTCTTTCGGTACAGTTCAACGCCAAAGATTTCTTCGTCGTCCATGGAGCGGACTATCCAGTCGTCGTTGGCTCTACGAGTCCGTTTTTTCGTGTCGTAAATGCGGGGCGTGGCTGTCTGGTATACGCGGTAGGTTGCTGGGAACTCATCGTAATGATGGCAGAGGGTGAAATCGCGGATTCGCTGTTCTGCATCCGCGTCTCGTTGCCGGCGCAGACCGGCCGTCCTATGCGCTTCGTCGGCGACCAGCACCTTAACCTCAGCGCCGGCCAATTGTAGGGCTTCCGCGACTTTATAACTGCTCTGGTAAGTCCCGACGATGATGTTGAGCCGGTCGTCGTGCTTCCCCTGCCGTATCCACTGGGCAATTTCCTGCGCGTCTGTTGTCACCTTGCCTTTTACTTCCGACGCGCGGACGTTGCTATTGTCGACAGTGGGATCGGTGGCAGTATTGCGGATTCCTTCTTTCTTAGGGTCGTAACCAGCAGTTTTGTCGGAGCAGACACCCAGTAGTCGGATATTCACTGTCGCGTTTTGCAGGTACTCGCGCCTGATCTGGGCTACCAGCGCAATGGAAGGACAAAGAACGACAGAGAGTCTGCCAAGCGGCGTCAGCTTTTCGATGATTCGTAAAGAAATCCGCGTCTTGCCTGTTCCGCAAGGCAAAATGATCTTCCCGCGCTTCGCCTCGTGGGAGACCGCCGCTTTCTTGACATCTCATGTTCTCTGAGTATTGTGACGCTTTGGGCGACGGCTTCGTTTTGCATGCACGATCTGGTCTGGCGTCTCGCTTCACCGTCCGGGTTAGGCAGACAGTGGGGACAGGCTTCATCTGTGAAGCTTCCCTGCTGCTGTTGCAGGTCTATCGCAATGTTGACTTCTCTGATGGGCGAGTCCGCCATAGAATTTGCCTGCCGCGCATTACTGCTCAAGGGATTGTCGCCGTTGGTTACAAGCCACCGCTCAGCCCAAAATGAACTGGACGACGCGCTGGCAAACTTATCCGTTTCGTGCTTGGCGATGGGTTCGCCGTCGCTGCGGCGGATTCCGACTACATCTATTCCTATGTCTTTGTTCGTAGTGCCTAGAAAATGAAACTCCCGGTCTGGCCACTCTGACCAGCGATAACACCGTTCTATGTCCCATTCCTTTATGTATGGGCCTGCCTCAACGGTGATGTCTTCGAGCCATTTTCCATCCGTGCCGATAGGACTCATTTCACTAACAGTTCTTATCGCCTTTTTGATGATCTCTTGTGTAACGGACTCTTCCATCTGTCTCCTCACTCTCCTGCATACGACAGAACACCTACTTCATCGCGTGTCATGCATAACCTGAAACAATGGACCCTCATCCCGCCAGCACCCACAGCGCCTCGAAGAAGAACCCCCCATCCGCCTGCTGCTCGGCGTTGAGCGCCACCTCGACGCCTTCGCCCGGGCGGCATAGCTCCATGACCGTGCCGCAATACGCGCTCGGCAGCAGCGCCTGCTTCAGCGCCAGGGCCACCCCGTCCGCCCGAATGTGAACTTGCGCGCCGGGCAGCAGCAGCTCGCCCGCGATCGGCAAGCGGTGCAGCTCGGCATTGAATTCGTCTGGCGCGATGGCGAGGAGTTTCATCTGGGGGCCGCTTTCGGCTAGCTGCGCCTAAGGTAACACAAGCGCGTTTTCCGCGACAGTCGGTTCGCGGACGCTCGCGCGCGAATCCACCGACCGACTCGATAGGCGGAAAGGAAAACGATGTATACGATAGCGACATTGGAAGCGCTGCGGGGGCGCCTGAACCTGGCAGAGGGCGACCGGGGCAGCGACGATGAATTGCGCCGCGCTTTACAGGAAGCCAGCCATCTCATCGAATTGGCGACCGGGCGGCGCTACTGCCCGCGCGTGGCGACGCTCATGGCGCCACCCGACCGGACCGCGCCGGGCAGCTTGCTCTTGCCCGACGACTTGCTGGAGCTGCATGGGGTCCGCGATGAAGGCGGCGCGCTGAACCTGGCCGATTTGCGATTGCTGCCGGGCGATGACGACCAGCCGGCCAGCGTCCTCCAACTGAGGCCGGGCTTGTCATTTCGGCTCGGTCAAAACGGCGAGTCATTCGTGAGCGTCAGTGGCGTCTGGGGCTGGCATGACCGCTGGACGACCGCCTGGCGCGCGAGCGGCGACAAGGTGCGCGATTCGGCTTTGAGCGCGACGGCGGCGACCATCACGGTTGAAGACTGCGACGGTCTGGACGAGGATGGCGCTCGTCCGCGCTTTCAGGTGGGGCAGACGCTGCGGATCGCAAGTGAATATCTGCGCGTGACCGCGATTGACCGCGCCGCGAACCAGCTGACGGTCTTGCGCGGCGTCGATGGATCGCGGGCGGCCGCTCATGCAATCAATACCGCGATCGCGACTTATGCGCCAGCCCCAGCCATCCGCGACCTCTGCCTCCGTTATGCGGAGTTGATGGCGCAGTCGGCGGGTCCGCTCGAGCTGGAGTCGGCGTCGCTGCGGCGGATGCGGCGCTTGACGGCTTGATCGGCGGACGCGGCGATCGATTGAAACTGGTTAGGCATTAGGCTTTGCGTTAAGGTTGCAGCCTTAGTCGTCTCCCATTTTCCGAGCCTGCCCATGCCCCGCCGCTTCAGCCGAATGGTCGCTTTGCGCTATCGCGATTTCCGCTTTCTGTGGCTGGGCGAGATGGTCTCGACCGCCGGCATGCAAATGCAGCTCTTCGCCATCAACTGGCATGTCTTCGAGCTGCTGCGCGGGCAGACCTTCAGCGTGCGAGTCTTTGGCAGCGCGCTCGAGATGGGCTCGGAGGCTTTTGGCTTGGGCTTGCTGGGGCTGGCGCGCGTCATACCCGTGCTGGTTTTCGGCTTGGCGGGCGGCGTGCTGGCCGATCGTTTTGATCGCCGGCGCGTTATGATCGCCATGCGCGCGTCGGCGGCGCTGGTGGCGGCCGCTTTGACGCTGCTGACCCTCGCCGGGCAGATCAACGTCCTCTCGATTTACCTCTTGACGGCATTGGGCGCTTCCGCGATCGCGCTCGACTTTCCCGCGCGGCAGTCGATCGAGGCGAACCTGGTCGAAGCGCGGCATTTGAGCAACGCCATCAGCCTGAACATGCTGGTCACGAAGATCGGGACGATTGTTGGGCCGGCGCTGGCGGGCTTGCTGGCGGCGCAATTCAACCTGGGTCTGGTGTATGGCATCAGCGGCGCGGCATATCTGCTGGCGGTGGCGGCGATCGCCGGGATAAGCTATCGCGGACGGCTGGCCGGCGGGGCGCGTTTCAGTTGGCGCGCGCTGGCTCTGGGCATCCGTTTCACCTTCGGCAAACGCATCATCGTGGGGACGATGCTGCTGGATTTCTTCGCGACGCTGCTGGCCTCCGCGCGCACGATGCTGCCGATCGTCGCGGGCGAGGTGCTTGGCGTCGGCGCGGCCGGTTATGGCTTGCTGGCGACTGCCCAGCCGGTGGGCGCTTTGCTGGCGGGCACGGTCCTGTCGCTGCGGGCGGAATTGAAGCGGCAGGGTCCCATCTTCCTGTTGAGCGTCGCCGTTTACGGCTTGGCGACGGCGGTCTTTGGCATCTCGACCAGCTTCGTGCTGTCGTACGTCGTCTTCGCGATGACGGGCGCCGGCGACATCGTCTCCAGCGTGATACGCGGCACGATACGCCAGCTGACGACGCCGGACAAGCTGCGCGGGCGGATGGTATCGGTCAATATGCTCTTTTTCATGACGGGGCCGCAGCTGGGCGAGTTGCGCGCGGGCCTGGTGGCGTCTGTCGTGGGCGCGCCCCTGGCGATATTCAGCGGCGGCTTGGCGGCGGCGCTGCTGGCGGGCGGCTTCGCCTGGTTCTATCCCTCCATCCGGCGCTACAACGACGCCGATGATCTGAAACCCAAGCGGAGGTAAGCGCCTCATGAGCGGGAAGAAGCGCGGCTTGAAGCGGCACAGCGGCGACCAACAGAAACAGTACGAACGCGAGGCGCGCCTGCAATACGGCCCGTCCGAGGTCAACGAGACGATCGGGCGCTGGAACAGCTACGGCAAAGAGAGGCGGGCGGCGATCGTCGCCGAGGGCGATCAGATTTACGCGGATTTGGCGGCGGCGATGGAAGCGGGCCTGGGCGCGTCCGACGCGAAAACGCGCGAACTCCTCGATCGCTGGCAGGATCATCTGCGCCACTTCTACGAGCCCAGCCTCGACCGCCTGCGTGGCTTGGGGCAGCTCTACAATTCGCATCCCGATTTCGTCGCCAATTTCCAGCGCGTTCACCCCGACCTGCCCGCCTACCTGGAGCGCGTCATCGACGATTACGTCGACAAGCTGGAGACGGCCGAGCTGGAGCGGATGCTGGCCGAAGACGAAGCGATGGCGCGGCGGCGCGGCCGGCTCTCGGGTTAGGATTTCCCCGCTGCAACGCGATCTGTGTGGGCGACATACCATGTCGCCCGCCGAATCATATCGGGCGACCCAATGGCTCGCCCCTACGTATCGCATTGCCTGTGGGCGACCCAATGGCTCGCCCCTACACACCATATCCGCATCCCCGTAATTCCGAAAATCGCATAATCGAAAGGAGAAGCCGATGGCGACATTTCGCGCGGCTCTGACGCAGCTGTCGTCGCTGACGGTCGGCGGCGTGCGCAACAATTACGACCTGGACGAGCTGCCGAGCGCGCTGCACAAAGCGCAGCTGCCGGCGCTGCTGGTCCTGCCGATCGAGCGGGAAGCCGACACCCTCTTCCGCGAGCGCAAAGACAGCCTGCAGACGGCGGCCTTCAGTGGCGGGACGAAATCGGTCTATTACACGGCGACGCATCTGCTGCTGGTCGCGCCGGCGGAAAGCGGCCTGGGCATGCGCAGCCATCTGCCGCGGCTGGTGGACCTGATCGATGGTTATACCGCGGCGCTGGCGGCCGACCTCACCCTGGGCGGTCAGCTGCTGGCGCCGGCGCGGGTCAGCGTGGAGCCGGGTCTCTTTCCTTATGGCGAGGGCGAATTCTATGGCTGCGCCTTCCGCCATGCCTGGCTGCTGGAGGTTTAGCGATGACGATTCGCTACAGCATCGCCATAGACCGCGAAAATGACGGCGACTTCGGCGGCGCCAACGAAGAGATAAACGCGCGCGTGATTGAGTTAAGCTGGCGGCTGGGCATGCGGCGCGCCTTCGACAGCCTGGCCGAATTTGGCGAGGCGCGGATCGTCTTGCTCAATGCCGATGGCGCTTTTTCGCCCGAGCGCTACCGCCTGGATAGCGGCGCGCGCGTTCGCATTCAGAGCGAATCCGCGGGCCTCAAGCGAAGGCATTTCACTGGCTACATCAGCCACATCGAGCCGGACGCAGGCGACTTCAGCCGCAAACAGGCGCTGATTCACTTGCAGGATATCCAACCCTGGCTGGCGGACAGTCCCGCGCGCCTGCGCCCGCAAGTTGACGTCACCGCCGACCAGGTGATCGCGCGGCTGCTGGATGGGGCGACCTTGCGGCGGAACGCCCTGGCCGGCTTCTGCATCATTGACGTGGACGGCTATAACCGTATCGATAGCGCGCGGATTTTCCCGCCGGAGAATATCGGGCGGCGCTTGCAAAAGGGCAGGACGCGCTTCGCCTATGTCGGCGACTGGTGGCGCGACGACACCTCGGCGCGCGAGGCGATTGGCGAGATCGCCGCCAGCGAACGCGGGAGATTCTATGTCGATCGCGAAGGCCGGGCTGTCTTCCTCAACCGCCACCACACCATGACGCAGCGGACGGTCGCGGCGGAAATTGACGACGACATGCAGGGCATGAGCTACAGCTATGGCGACCAGCGCCTGAATCAGATTGCTCTGTTGATGACCCCGCGGCAAGTTGGCGAGAGCGGGTCGCTGCTCTGGCGCTTGCGGGCGCCCTTGCGCCTGACGCCGCAAAGCGACCAGCTGCTAAACCTGCGCCTGGTCGACGCGGGCGATCAGCCGCTGGGCTTGCTGGCGGTCGAGCGCGTCGCCGCCCGGTTTCAGTTGAATCCCAAACGTGGCGGGCGCGAGCTGCGGAATGGCGCAGAGGTCGAGGTGGCGCGGCTGGGCGCGGCATCCGTCCAGCTGCGGCTGGTCAATTGGACGCGGCAGGACCTGTATCTGACCGCGCTGGAGCTCTATGGCAAGCCGCTCTATCGCCGCGACCCGCTGGAGATCGTCGCCGCGGATGGCGAAGGCATGCACGTCTATGGGCTGCGGCGGCTGGCGCTCGATCTGCCGGCGCTCTCCGACATTGAGACGGCGCGCGCCTTTGCCGATTATGAGCTGGCGCGGCGCAGGCATCCCCGAGGCATCGTTCACGAGCTGCGGCTCGAAGCGCGCGATCATCTGCCAGCGGCGCTTTCCGCCACGCTATTCGACCGCATCCGCGTGAGCGAATCGCAGACCGGGCATCTCCAGCGCGAGTATTTCATCATAGGCGAGGCGCACCGCGTGAGCGCCGGCGGGGCGCGGCATGAAGTGACCTGGACGCTCGAGCCGGCCGACAGCGGCGTTTTCTTCATCATTGACGAAAGCGCCATCGGCAGCGTGACGGAAGTGATCGCGCCGTATTGACCCCCGCCGAAATGGCATTTGTAGGGGCGAGCCATTGGGTCGCCCGATTCAACCCCCTCGGTCCCCCCGACAAGTCAGGGGGAGGCGCCCCGAGGGTCGGCTAAACCAACGCCCAGCGTATGACCCCGTCCTCGACGCGGGCGGCTTGACCGCGCGCTTGCAGGCAGTTGAGATGGGCGAGGGTCTCGGCCATGGCGAAGCGCCATTCGTGCGGCGTCAGGCGCTCGAGCGGGAAGAGGCGGGCGGCGACCGCTAAGACGGACTGGGCGCCGCCTTCGAGCGCGTCCAGCGTATGCGCCAGGCGCTGCTGATGATGATCGATCAGTTCTTCGATGCGCCCGCGCCAGTCGGTCACCAGCCACTGATGCCCGGGCAGGGCGATGCGAACGTCCAGCGCCTTCAGCTCGCTTAGCGATGCCAGGAATCGCCCCAGGGGATCGGGCTGGCTGTGGGGCCAGCTGCCGATATTAGGCGTGATCTTCATCAAGACGTGGTCGCCGCAGAGCATCAGCTTGTCGGCGGCGTCGTAGAAAATCAGCTGGCCGTCGCTGTGGCCCGGCGCGTGAATTGTGAGAAAATCGCGATTGCCGAGGCGCGCTGTCGTGTTTTCGCCCAGGTAATCCAGCCGCGCGGGATGGGGCTGCGTTAGGTCGCGCGTGCTGTACAGGGCGCTTTCAATTGTGTCCACGGTTTCCTGGTCTATGCCGCAATCGAGCATCCACTGGTGGTAGAGCGCGGTGCTGGCGCGGCGATAGAAGACTTGCGTCTGTGGCTTTTCGCGCTCTGGCAGGGTGACCGGCATGGGCCTTTCCGCTTGCGCCTGCCACAAGCCCGCCATGCCGAAGTGGTCGGGGTGCATGTGGGTGAGCGCGATCTTCTCGATATCGTCGGGCGTGAAGTCCAGCGCCCTCATCGCCCGCCGCCACTGGGCCCGGGCCGGCGCCGTGTTCAAGCCGGTATCGAGCAGGCTCCAGCCGCCGTCGCCGCGCAGCAGGTAGCAGTTGACGATGTTCAGCCGATAGGGCAAAGGGATCTGAACCTGGACGATGTCGTCGGTGATGTGGGTGATGGCGGGTTCGGTCATGCGAAGCGTGTCTTTTAGTCCTCCACAATGGAATCCTTGTAGGGGCGATTCTGTCAATCGCCCGTTTCAGCACAAGACAGTTGTCTTTGCGGGCGAGTCACCGCCTCGCCCCTGTTTACATTGCCGGCAGCTAACCACATCCTTCAGCCCCGCCAGAATTTGCGCTTGTAGGGGCTTGCCTTGGCAAGCCCGCAACCGTACCCAACCCCATCCCCGACCGCCAGTGTCTACGCGGCGCGGCCCCTTGCCGTCGTGCTGTGTCTACGCGCACCCAGCGAGCCAGGGAAGGGGAGTCAGCTACCGCGGAGCGCAATGTATTCTGCGCGGGCGCCGACATCGTCGGCCGGGTGTCTACAGATTCTCGCGCGCCGGCCTAAGGCTGCGCTTCGGAGATATCGCCGGTGAAGAGATAGAAGAGCAAGCCGAAAGGCGTCATCAGCCGCTGCCAGCTGAGGTCGTCCGGCGCGCTGTTGGTATCGAAGGGCTGCAAATCGAAGCCTTCCGCTTTCAGCTGCGCGTTGACTTCTTTCATGTCCGGGCTGAAATGACAGATGGCGAAGGGTTCGGCGTCGTTATCGTCCTGATGCAAGCCGATCAGCATGAGCTGGTCGAGCCAGATGCCCCAAGGCGTCGGCTGCTCGTAGCGGCCCAGGGTCTCATAGCCGGCCGCTTCCCAAAAGGCGCATTCGACATTGATATCGGGGATCATGGCGGAGATTTCACCGAATTTGCCCAGACGGGTGATGTCTTGCGCCCGCGCCACATTGTCATGCGGCAGTTCACGCGGGGGCGGGTCGCTGCTGAGCAGGACGTGAATTCCCGCCGGGCTGATCAGGCGGTTGTCCTTGATTTCCAGTCCACTGGCTCTCAGCGCCTCGATATCGCTGCCGAAGTAACGCAGGCTGGGGCTGCTGCCTTCGCCCGCCAGCAGATGCAGATGATAGCGCCCGTCGGTGTAGACGTCGTCGCCGAGCGATGCCAAGCCCAGCCGCTGATAATAATCGCCGGCCGCGGCGGTATCGTCGACAAAGTGCAGAATCTCTACGTAAGTCCCCAGCGTCATGCGGCGTTCTCCTTGATTCTCATGCGCAACACGCTAATGATAGCAATAATCCACAGCGCAAAGCCGATGTAAAGGGCGGCTCGCCACAACGCAGGCTCAAAGCGGAAGACGACGCGGCTCTCGCCGGCGGGCACGGGGACGGCGCGGAACAGCAGATTGGCGCGATAGATCGGCGCGGGCGCGTCGTTCACCGTGGCCTTCCAGCCGGGATAAAAGGCGTCTTTCAGCGCCAGGATGGCGGGCGCGGACGACTCTACATGCAGAGCGACATAGGTATCTTCATAGGCGACGATTTCGACCGTGCCGGCGATGGGCGCGGGCGGGTCTTGCGCTTCGGCGGCGCCATGGAGCACGAGCGATTCGCCTTCGCGCAGCCGATCCAGCGCCTCGAGATCGCCCTTTTCATCATCCGGGACGACCTGCGCGCTGGCGACCAGGAAGGCGCGTTGCCCCGCTGGCAGCCGGTAAAGCTTGATGTCGCTGGAAAGCGCGCGCTCGAATGGCGGCGGCTGCAGCTGAACGAAGATTTGCGGATGGCGGCTGTTCACCAGGGTCACGGCGATGACCTCGTCGCTCGCTTGAATCGCGCGGCGCAGGTCTTCGGCATTGGCGAATTCGCTTATCGTGAGCCAGAGCCCGCCGGGCAGCTCGATGGCATTGTCGCGGCCGGGCGGGGCGCCATGCAAGATTCGCGCCTGATCGACTTCCGCGTCCGGCCGGTCGAGCGAATCGACATCAGCCCAGAAGCGCGCCAGACTAAGATCGTAGGCGATATCCTCGTGCCAGATATCGTAGATTTTGTCGGTGATCAGATATTGCGTGTCGGTCGCGCGCAGCCAGCGCAGCTCGGGGAGGCAGGCGCCGCGGCAGCTTGGCAGCGCCAGCCGCTCGCCCAGGCGGCCATCGACGGCGGGCTCGGCGCCCGCGGGCAGCATCAGCGAACTGAACAGCGCATAGTGCCGCGTCGGGGTGATGCCGCCGCCATAACCATCGAGCGTGGGAATACCCCAGGTCAGCGACAGGTTCGGCGCCAGAGTCTCTTGCCGTTTGACCGCGTCGAGGGCGTGGAACTGCGCCGCCCAGTCCATTCCCAGCCGGTCGTAACGCGCGCGCAGAGCGGCGAGATCGCCGGGATCGAAGCGGAATTGGCTCATCGACAAGGCACGCCCGGGCGCGGGCTGGTCCGCCTGAAAAGCCAGCACTTGGCTGATGGTGAAGCGCTGCCCCCGATGCGCATCGGGCGGCGCCAGGTCGTTGTAAGGCATGCCCAGCGACGCCAGAAAGAGCTCGGCCGTCACGAGCGCGAAAGCCGCGACCGGCGTCCAGCGGCGCGGAGTCAGCACGAGGGCGAGCAGCAAGAGCGCCGTCCCCAGCCAGATGCCCAAAGCGCGATCGCTGATGGCGTATTCGCCGAAGATCAGCGCTGGATCGGGCTGCGGGCCGAAGCGAGCCAGGGCGATCAGCAGGGCGAAGAGGAGCGCTACCAGGCCGAGTTTGCCCCGGCGGCGCGTTTCGGCATTTCCGGCGGGCGTGAGCGATTCGACGCCCATGCCCGCGAGCATGGCCATCCCCAGCGTGAGAAGCGCCAGGAAGCGGGCCGGCGCGCGAAATAAGCTGAACGGGGGAAATTCGGCCAGGAGCCAATAGAGCGGATTGAAACGCCCGAGCGCCAATGCCAGACCGATAGCCGCCAGGAGCAGCCAAATCCACTTTCGCCCATCAGCGCGCGGATGCGATACGATCGCCCAGAGCGCCAAGCCCAAGCCGATGAGGCCGATTGTTGCGATGTATTCGCTGAAGAGCTGGCCGTCATAGCTCGGCAGCAGCGCGCGCGCTAGCAGACTCGGCGGGAGCGAGAAGGCGGTCGCGGCGCCCAGGTCAAAGCCGCCGCCCCGATTCGACAGGCGCAGCAGTTCCAGGCTGGGCAGCAGCTGCGGCAGCGCCAGGAGCAGCGCGATTCCCAGCGACGCCGCCAGCATGAGCAGCGCTCGCAGGCCGGCTCTTGTTCGAGCGTTCCGCGCGGCCGTCGCGGCGGATGCGAGCGCGTAAACGCCTAGCCCGATGCCGCTGATGAAGACGGTTTGGGTGTGGCCGCTGAAGATCTGCAGCGCCCAGGCCAGCGACAGCAGCAGGCCGTCGCGCGCCGGTCGCTCGCGCGTCAGCATGCGATGGCAGAGGGCGACGAGCAGTGGCAGCCAGGCGAGGCCCTGGTATTGATTTATCTGCTCGACATGGGCGCCCAGACAGCCGCTGAAGGCGTAGATGACCGCGGCCGAAAGCGCGGGAATCCAGCGTTTGCTAATGGCTTCGCGATAGAGCCAGCAGGCGCCGGCCGCCGCCAGCAGGCTATGCAGCAGGACGCTGAGGCTGATGGCTTCGGGCGCGTTAAGGGGCGCGGTCAGCCAGTTCAGCGGATAATAGACGCCGACTTGCGGGTTGGCGAGCAGGGGCATGCCCATGAAGAGATCGGGCGTCCAGAGCGGCAGGCGCCCCTCGCGAAACGCTGCGTTGCGCGCGTCCCAATAGGGATAGAAATACTCGTAGGCATCGCCACGCGCCAGGATCTTGCCGCTGAACGCCAGCTGATGAAAGAAGAGCAGGCAGAGGAAGGCGAGCAGGCAGAGCGGGAGTATGCGCCTCCAGGCCTGGCCGGTCATTTTCGGTCGCGCCCCCGCAGCGCCGTCTCCCATTCGACGCTTCGCAGCAGTCCGCGCGCCGCCAGTGATAGCCGCAGCCGCCGCAGCGCCGCCCCCTGTCGCCGCTCGGATTGAAAGCGTCGCCAGCGTTTTTCGGCATCGGCGCCCCAGAGGAAGTCGGCGGCTTCGGGCGGGATTGAGAGCTCGCCGCAATTGCCCCAGCTTTCCCAGGCCTGGCGCATCGCCCGCGGGTTGGCCGGCTTGAGGCGCCCCCAATACCCCAGCCGCAGGCTGATGACGTTCACTTCGATGGCTTCGCGCTCGCCGCCGGTATTGCTCAGATTGTCGCCATGCACCACAAAGTCGCCGCCATTGGCGATTCCGCGCTGAAACCGGGCGAAGGGCGCCGCCCGGCCCGCCCATTCGGTATCGCCCGCCACCTGGAAGTTGCGGTCGAAGGGGCCGACCCGGTCGTAGAGCAAGCGGCGCGCCATGAAGAAGGGACCGATGTCGGCGCGCTGACCGGGGATGAACATGCAGGGCACGTGGATGCGCTGCCGGCGCGAGTAAAAGCCAAAACGCTTGACCTGCCCGACGCGCGTATATTCGAAATCGACCAGGTCGACGCCGCTTTGCAGAGCCGCGTAGCCTTCGCGAAAAGCCTCAGCCGAGCGGAAGTCATCGGCGTTCCAGAAGCTGAAATATGGCGCGTCGCTGGCGGCGAGCCCGCGATTCCACGAGGCGTATAAGCTCTCGCGCGGCACGAAATGCGGCGTCATGCGCCCGTAATAGCGCGCGTTGATCTCGCTCGCCAGCTCGTTAATGCGCTGGCGTTCCCCTGGCGTGGCGTCGTTGACGATGGGCAGGTAATGGACGTGGACGCCGCTCTCGCTGATCTGCCGGGCGAAGCCGAAGAGGGCCGCGCTGAAAGCCGGCAAGTGCCGCTCGCAGCGATATAGGGACGAGATGAGGGCTATCGGCATGGGCGCGCCACGGGTTCTTTAGCGCTCACATTATAAGCGGCTCGGGTCATCGGGCGCATTCCCCTTGGCGCGAGTCACAGCCGCGGCTTGGCAGCGGAACAGGCTCAGCGACCGGCTTTGATGAGCGGATTCGACCTCGCCGATGATTTGCGCGCCCAGCTTGAGATAGAAGCCGTCGGCATGCGGGTCGGAGGTGAAAGTGAAGTCGCCCGCGCCCGCGGCGATCTGGTGAAAGAGACGCGAGCCAATCCCGCGCCCCATGAATTCCGGCAGCACCCAAAGATGTTCCAGCACGGCGCCGGTCGTCCGCTGCTCGAGCGCGGCGAAGGCGATAATGCAGCCACGCTCGTCAAGGGCGACCACGGGCGAATGCGCCTTGATGTAATCGCTGGTAATGGTCAGAAAGCCGGGTCGCCAGGCGGCGATTTGCTCGGCGCTGTAGCCCCAATGGGCTTTGGCGCGGCAGGCGATCTCGGTCAGGGTCGGCGCTTCATGCGGGCGCGCGCGGCGTATGGCGACTGGCATGGCTTAGCCGGCGCCCAGGACTTCGGCGGTGGTCAGGATGCGGGCGAATTCGTCGTGCAGGTTGGCCAGCGCCAATTCGTGCGCGGTCGCGGCGGAAAAACGTCTGCCATCGAGGAAGCGGACTTCGTGGGCGGCGGTGGCATCCGACACGACGATGGCGCGAAAGCCGAGATCGCCCGCCAGGCGCGCCGTGCTCGAGACGCAGTGGTTGGTGGTCAAGCCGACGATGACGAGCGACCTGATATCGGCCGCCTCGAGCCGTTCGCGCAGGTCTGTGCCAACAAAGGCGGCGTTGACCCGCTTCTGGATGACCGGCTCGCCCGCGAGCGGCGCGACTTCGGCTTTGATGGCGACGCCGGGCAGTTCCGGCCGCAGCGGCGAATCGGGCTCGGTCGACAGGTGCTGGATGTGAAAGATGGGGCGGTCGCGGGCGCGCCATTCCGTTAGCAGGCGCGCCATATTGCGTTCGGCTTCGGGGTTGTTGCGGGCGCCCAGGCGCGGCTCGTCCAGCCCCTCCTGGACGTCAATGACGAGCAGGGCGGTGTTTTCATCGAGCGCCTTCATACGCAGCTCCCGTTCGAGTTTGAGCCGCTAACAGAATAATCCGGGAACCTGCCGACGGTGTAGGGGCGATTCCGTAATTCGCTCCTAATCCCGCCGGCCGCCTGTTTTGCTTTGCGCGCCATTGCCATACTCGTTCTCCAATTCTCCAATTCGACAATCCATATCTTTGCTCTCTAAATCGCGCCCGTCTTGTGATACGATGCGACGCGGTTTGCGAGCTTGGGATGGGCAGATGCTACAGGTCGCAAGTTTCAATATCGGCGGCGCCCGCAGCATGCGCCCGGCGCCGCATGATCACGAGAAACTGGCGGTGGACGCCTACAGCGCGCTGCGGCAGGTCATCACGCCCAGCCAGCCGACCATCATCGCCCTGCAGGAATCGGGCGTCGCCCTGCTTGGCGGCAAGAGCAAGAATGTCGGGCGGAAGATGGCCGACTTGCTGGGGGCGGATTACCGGGATGCCTTCGCGCCGGAAGTCACCATGTGCGACCATCCGCATCCCAATTTGTGGGACCGGCCCGCCTACCGCAACATGTCCAACGCGGCTGAGGGCAACGCCATCGTCACCAACCTGCCGCTGGAGGGCTGGGCCTGGGGCAGTTACCCCGCCGATGACGACTGCTACGCGCTTGGCGCCTGGGCGCGCCACACCGCCATCAGCCGCGCCACCTTGTACAGCAGCGGCAATCGCGATACGCAGCCGCGCAACTTGATGGCGGCGTCGCTGAATTATCGCGGCCTTCCCTTCTACTTCCTCAATACGCACCTCGGTCTGCTCATCGGCGAGGACCGCCGCGACCCGAGCTACGAACGGTCGCGAACGGCGTCGCAAATCCGACAGGCGCAGGTCAGCGAGATCCTCAACGTGATTGACGAGCTGAAGCAGGCGGACCGGCATAACGAGCGGCCCGAGCGGCCTATCGTGCTGGCGGGCGACTTCAACGCCCAGCCGGATTCGCCCGAGATGGAAATGCTGCAGCGGCGCTTCCGCCTGCTAAAGCCCGAGAACAAGCGCAGCGAGCTCTGGACGCATCATACGCATCGCATTTTGATTGATCATATCTTGCTGCACGACCCGGCGGAGCAGTTTGAAGTCATCTCCTGCCATATTCAGAGCAAGATTCCCTTCGACGACTTGACCGATCACCGGCCAACCGTGGGCATATTCGCGCTGGCTTGAGGGGCAAACCCCCATCCCCCGGCCCCTTGCCCCCAAGATGAGGGAAGGGGAGCTGGAAATCGGCTTCCGCGCTGCCGGTGACGAATGCCCTGCCTCTTTATGTGGGAGGGGGAGCTGGAAACTGGCTTCCGCTGCCGGTGACGAATGCCCTGCCTCTTTATGTGGGAGGGGTCTGTGGCGGGGGCCGAAGCCGTTTCCTGGCTCTCTCTTTTCGCCGTATTTTGTTGCGGCGGCTGAGGTTCGCGTTCATATCCAGCAGGTAGTCGAGGGTGCGCGCGGCCTGCGCTGGCGCCGCTTGCAAAAACTGCGGATAACGCGCTTGCCGCTGCCGCGTCACCTCATACATGCAGAGCGCCGCCGACACCGAGACGTTCATGCTCTGGGCGATGCCGCGCATGGGGATCATAATCTTGCGGTCGGCGAGCGCCAGGGCTGCCGGCGAGAGCCCGGTCTTCTCGTTGCCGAAGAGCAGGGCGATCCGCGGCGCGCGAAAGTCGGCTTCAAAGATCGACTCGGCCTCGCCATCAAGCGCCGTCGCCACGAGCTGCCAGCCCTCGGCTTTTAACGCGCGGAGGGCGTCCCCCGTGCCCCGATGGATGCGGTACTCCAGCCATTTATTGGTGGCGGTGGAGCTGTTCTTGCCGGCTTCTTTGGGGTCGAAAGGGGGATGCGTCTGAAAGATGACGTGGATTTGCTGCACGCCAAAGGCATCGCAGCTGCGGCTGATCGCGCCCAGATTGTGCGGGTCAAAGATGTCTTCGATCACGACCGTAAGGCCCGCCTGGCGCGCTTCGGCGACGCGTTTCAGTTTCTCGAGGCGCTCGTCGGTGGGCATGAATTCAGGCGAAGACGCGGCCGACTTCGAGCGTGAAGCCGGGCAGGACGCCGCCGCCGGACAGGCTGCCGTCCACGTCAATGCGGTCGCTCGTCAGGTCGCCGGCGCCATTCAGGCGGCAGACTTCGACGCTCTGCTCGTCAGGCAAGACCAGCCAGACGAGGCTCGAGCCGAGGTCCAGGTAGAGCCGGGCTTTCTCGCGGAGCTCGGTGAAGGCGTTGCTGGGCGACCGGATCTCGACAGCGAGGTCGGGCATGACGGGGACGAACTTCTTCGGGAAGGGTTTTGGCGCGCGCTCGTGGCTGATGAATGCGAGATCGGGCAGCAGCAGCGTGTTGCGGTCGTGGGGCGGGTGGTAGCCCGTTTCCACAGTTACGATGCCCGCGGCGTTCTCGTCCGCGAAAATATCAAGATAACGACCAAGCCTGATTGCCACCCGCCCATGCACCCCACCCGGACCAGACATCTCGATTAACACCCCGTCGATCAATTCGAATCGCAAGCCTTCATTTTCGGGCTGATGATAGAGCGCCCAGAGGTCGTCAATATCGTAAACGCGCTCGCGCAGTTCCATCGTGTTCTCGCTTCCGCTTCGCCATTGCCAAGAGCATAACACATTGTGGAACCGCCCGGCTTTCGCCAAAGTCGGGCTTGCTGACAGCGCACTGCCGCATTCGCTATAATGGGGCGAAAAGCTGTTGAGGCGAGGCGACGGATCATGATTGGCAAAACGGTAGGCATCCTGACGGCGGGCGGCGACAGCCCCGGCTTGAATGCGGCGATTCGCGGCGTCGGCAAGGTGGCGCTCAACAAATACGGCATGCGCTTGATCGGCTTCCGCGATGGCTTCCGCGGTCTCATGCAGAACCGCATTGAATGGCTGGGGCGGGAGGAGCTCAGCGGCATTCTCACGCTTGGCGGCACGATCTTGGGCACGAGCCGCGACAAACCGCATAAGATGCCCATCGGCGGCAAAACGCGAAACATGATGGATGTCATGGTCGAGAACTACCAGCGACACGACCTCGAAGCGCTGATCTGCGTGGGCGGCGGCGGCACGGCCAAGAACGCCTGGCGCCTCTCCCAGCAGGGCGTCAATGTCGTCTGCCTGCCCAAAACCATCGACAACGACGTCAGCGGCACCGACGTCACCTTTGGCTTTGACACGGCCGTGAACATCGCGTCTGAAGCGATCGACCGCCTGCACTCGACGGCGCACAGCCATCACCGCATCATCGTCGTCGAAATCATGGGGCATAACACCGGCTGGCTGGCGCTGGGCGCGGGCTTGGCTGGCGGGGCGGATGTCATCCTCATTCCCGAAATTCCTTTTAACATCGAGTATGTGGCCGAGTCGATTCGGGCGCGCAGCCGCGGCGGGACGCGCTTCAGCATCGTGGCCGTCTCTGAAGGCGCGATGACGCAGCGGGTCGGCACGAAGCTGCAAGACGCCCGGGCGAGGGTGGCCGCGGCCGAGGCCGACATCGCGGCCGCCAGTGATGATAAGGCGAAACAGAAAGCAGCCAAAAGCCGGCGAAAAAAGGCGCGCGCAGAGCTCAACGAGGTCGAGAGGGAACGCGGCGGCGGCACGATGCTGCTGACCACGGAATTGGAAAAACTCACCGGCTTGGAATCGCGTGTGACCATCCTGGGGCATGTGCAGCGCGGCGGGGTGCCCTCCCCGCGCGATCGCCTGCTGGCGACGCAGCTGGGCACGGCGGCGGCAAATTACATCAATGAGGGATTGACGAATATCCTGGTCGGGGTCTGCGGCGATGGCACGGCCGCGGTGCCGCTGAAGGATGTCGTGGGGCAGCGCAAGAACGTGCCGCTGGATCACCCCTGGCTGGATGCCGCGCGCGATCTGGAGATCTGCCTGGGCGACGCGGTTTGAGTGGATTGGTGTTTGGCGCGGCCTGAACTACATTTGCCAATCGCAGGCTTTCTGAGTAAAGTCTAATCGTTGGCGCGGCACGAGGAATGACGATGAACAGGCGGGAAGAAATCGTTGAATACGCTGGCGAGGGTATCGATCTGGATCGTCTTCCGACCTTTCTGGCGCCTCTGATTGACGTTGACGCGGACGACGACAGCGCGCCTGCGCAGCAGCGAATAGAGTTGCCCGACGACAATTTGCCACGGCGCAATGTGGCCCTTCTAAAACGCCAGGACAATATGGAGTTCCTGCGCGGTCAACCGAGCGATAAATTCAAGCTGATCGTGACCTCGCCGCCATACAATATCGGCAAGCGCTATGAGACGCGCTCGTCGCTTGAGACTTACTTGGATAAGCAGCAGGCAGTACTGGCTGAGTGCGTTCGGGTTCTTCACCCGGCCGGGTCAATTTGCTGGCAAGTAGGCAATTACACCGAGAACGGCGAAATACTCCCGCTTGACAGTCTGCTTTTCCCGATATTTCGAGGATTTGGACTAAAGTTGCGCAATCGCATCGTATGGCATTTCGGCCATGGTTTGCACTGTCGCAAGCGGCTGTCCGGTCGCTATGAGACCATAAACTGGTGGACGAAGAGCGATGCCTACACCTGGAATCTGGATCCAATCAGAATTCCGTCAAAGTATCCGGGGAAACGACATTTCAAGGGTCCGCGCAAGGGCCAATTGTCTGGCAACCCAAAGGGCAAGAACCCAAGCGATGTCTGGGAGTTCCCCAACGTAAAGAACAATCACCCCGAGAAGACCATACACCCCTGTCAATTTCCCGTGGAATTGGTGGAGCGATTGGTGCTTTCCATGACCAACGAGGACGACGATGTCCTGGATCCTTACGTTGGCGTGGGCACGTCAATAATCGCCGCGCTAAAACACCGGCGTAACGGATATGGCTGCGACATTGTAGAGGAGTACGTCGCGATTGCTCGCGAGCGGGTCCGAGACTTGTATGCCGGCAGCTTGAAGACGCGCCCGATGGGAAAGCCAGTTTACAATCCAGACTTGCCAAATGGCGGACATTGATGCGCGTCTCGGCAAGATACTCACATTTGAATGGATGGGAATACATGCTCGTTCACCACAGAGAATTGTGGGACGAGATTCAAGATGCAATCGCCAGAGTCGACGCTGAGGCGTGCAGGACCAAAGTTTCCAAGGAATGGCGGATGGCTGGCAAGCGCCTCTATTCGCCAATCGAGATGAATAAGGCGTTCAAGGCTCATTTCAGGCGCCTGGGATGGAAAGAGCGCCGGAACACATTCTGGGTCACTGATGACGAACGACTTATGAGACGCATTCACAGTCGGCCGGCGGACGAACAGAAAAACGCCATCAGCGCTTCCGGTCGCGAGCCCATAATGTCGTACAATCAGACGGATTTCGTGAAAGACCGGATTGCGGTCGAGGTTCAATTCGGCAAGTACGCCTATGTCGCGCACGATCTTTTCGTGAAGCATTTGAGTTTCTTTGTTTCAGACATTATCGATGTTGGCATAGAGATTCTGCCGATGAAAGAACTGGAGCGCGAAATGTCCTCCGGCGTGCCGTACTACGAACGCGATCTGGTGAACGTATTGCGGCAGGGTCGGGGAGTGCCCGCCGTGCCCTTGATCTTGCTGGTCGTGGCGGCGTAATTGGATACGCGCGCTACGACTTGTTTAAGGCATGCCCGGAGCATCGCCAGGCTGGATGCCGCGCGGGATCTGGAGATCTGCCTGGGCGACGCGGTATAGGAATCATTTGCGTTTGACCGGGTTCGGCGTACAATTGTTCTAGGCTATTGCAGGGAATTGATGTCATACGCGACGCAGCTGCAAAACGGCAGCGAGCTAAATCGAATTTATGAGGATGACCGACCAGTCCATGAGTGGTACCGGTTTGTTTTGTCGTTTCCGCCACACTTGGCGCGCGATTACATAGAGAGATTCGGGCTTGAAAGCGGCCAGACAATTCTGGACCCCTTCTGCGGCACGGGCACGACGCTTGTAGAGGCGAAAAAGCTGGGAATCGCGAGTATTGGCGTCGAAGCCAACGCCATGGCGCATTTCGCGGCGAGCGTCAAGACGGACTGGCACATAGAACCCGGCGAGTTGGTCGGCTTTGGGCGGGCCGTTGCCGATCGCGTTCGGGCGCTGCGGCAGGAAAGAGTGCTTGAAAAGGCCGGCGGCAATGTCGGAATCACCGTCTTCGCCGAGCGGCTTCGCGCCTTGAGCGCCGAAAAGACGCGCCTGCTGATAAAGGACTCGATAAGCCCCTTGCCCTTGCACAAGGCGCTGACGCTACTGGATTGCATTGACAGCGAGGACGCGGCCGGACCAAAAGATCACGCGAGATTGGCTTTGGCGAAGCTGGCAGTTAATGAAATCAGCAATCTTCGCTTCGGTCCTGAGATTGGGGTAGGCAAGAAAAAGACGGACGCGCCGGTGCTAAAGCCCTGGCTAAGCGCGTTAAACGACATGGCAAGCGACTTGAACGCAGTTCGCCCGCTGTCGAAAACGCGAGCGTCCGTGTATTTGGCTGATGCCAGGGAAATACAGCATAGCCTACAGCCCCGTTCGATAGACGCCGTGATAACATCGCCGCCATATCCAAATGAAAAGGACTACAGCCGCACGACCCGCCTCGAGTCCGTATTGCTGGGATTCATTTCAAGCCGCGAGGCGTTGCGCAGGCAGAAGCAGCAGTTTGTTCGGTCTAACACTCGTGGCGTTTACAAGTCGGATGATGACGACAGCTGGGTAGAGAACTCAGCGAGAATACAGAAGCTGGCCGCGTCGATTGAAGAGCGAAGATTGGATTTGGGCAAGACCTCGGGATTCGAGAGACAATACGCGCGAGTGGTGCGGCTTTACTTTGGGGGGATGGCGCGTCATCTCTCAGAACTGCGAGCGCTGCTTCGGCCGGGCGCCAGGCTGGCTTACGTTGTTGGCGATCAAGCGTCTTATTTTCGCATTATGATACGCACCGGGCAGATTCTTGCCGAGATAGCCGAGGGCTTGGGTTACGAGGTTTTGGATATTGATTTGTTCCGCACGCGTTTTTCGACCGCCACAAAGGCGCACCTGCGCGAAGAAGTCTTGTTGCTTCAGTGGAACGGCTGAGTCGCGGAATGACACGGGCAAATCGATATTCCCGGATAATCGAAGACATTTTCTTTCGGCGCTACCGCCTCGCGCCCGCAGAAGATTTGTCCAGCGAAGAACTTCAGTTATATCGCAGCCGGCGTTCGGACTGAGGGCCTATGCCATGCTCGCGCGCAACCGCCCCACCGCCTCTGAGGCCGCGCTGGCCATCAACGACATATCGTTCATCACCGTCACGAACTCATAACCGCGCCGCAGCATCTCGATGGCGTGCTCGGTATCAGCCGCGAAGAGCCCGGCTTTAATCCCATGCGCCCGCGCCGATGCCAGAATCGCGTCCAGCGCCGCGTCCACCGTCGCGTCAGAAGACGACAGCCCGGCTTGCCCGGTCATCGTCAGGCGCAGGTCGCCGATGCCGACGAAGACGCCATCCAGCCCGGCGACGCTCATGATCTCGTCGCGATTGTCATAGCCGGCTTGCGTCTCGATCATCGCCAGCGTGATGACGGTGTCGTTGGCGCGCAGGGCATAATCCTCGCCGGCGTAAACCCGCGCGCGGGTGGGGCCGAGGCTGCGATAACCCAGGGGCGGGAAGCGGGCGGCGCCAACGAAAGCCTCGCATTCTTCGCGGGTTTCGACCATTGGGCAGATGACGCCATACGCGCCGGCGTCGAGCAGGCGCATGATATCGCCGGGGGTGTTCCAGTTGACGCGCACCATTGGCACAGTGTCGGTGGTGGAGATGACCTGCAGCATCTGGATCGCGGTCTCGATGCCCATCAAGCCGTGCTGCATGTCCACGACCAGGCTGTCCCAGCCTTGATGCGCCATCACTTCGGCCGACCAGGCGCTGGGGCTGTGCAGCCAGCCATTGATCGCCGCCTTGCCTTCCGCCCATAGCGTCCGCACTCGGTTCTCGCGCATGTTTCGCTCTTTCCGCCCTGGTGAATTCAAGCGCGGATTATACCTCCGCCAGTCGCGCTTTCCCATAGACGGACCATAGAAAAACTGTTCGCTTTTGATATAATGCCGTCCGCCAATCGTTCAAAGCCAGTTTCAGCAATGTACACGGCTAATATCAACAAAATCATCGTCATCAAGTTTTTGCAGCGCTTCCATCTGTACATCCACGCCTATGCCCTGCTGCTGCTGGCGCGCGGCTTGACGCTGGTGCAGATCAGCCTGATCGAATCCATCATGATCGGCACGATTTTTCTGGTGGAAGTGCCGACGGGCGTCTTGGCCGACCGCGTCGGGCGCAAGTGGTCGATTTTCGCGTCCACCGTTCTGCTGATGTCCGCCGAATTCGTCTTCCTCTTCGCCCGCTCGTTTGAATGGTACGTGCTGGTCGCCCTGCTGGCGGGCACGGGTTTCGCCTTCGCTTCGGGCGCGGTCGAGGCGCTGATTTATGACAGCCTGCCGCCGGCAAACCGCGAAGACGCGATGAAACGGGCGATGGGGCGCGTCAACAGCTACAGCTTGATCGCCTTCGTCATCGCGCCGATCATCGGCGGCTTGATCATCGGCGACGGCAGCGTCGAGAACTTCATCCCCGCCATCGCCTTGACGGTCGCCGCGCTGCTGGTTGGGTCGCTAGTCTGCCTGACGCTGCGCGAACCGGCGGTCGATTCGTCAGAAGGCAAGACGAGCAGCCTAACCCTGCTGCGCGATGGCGTCTCGCTGCTGCTGAATAATCGGCGATTGCGCTGGCTGGCGCTGCTGGTGGTCTTCACCGCGCCTTTCACCGACGCCTTGATCGTCACGCTCGGCCCGCCCTATCTGGCGCGGAACGAGGCGTCGCCCTTCCTCGTTGGCGTCGTCTTGTCGGTCGGCAGTCTGTTGGCCGCCATCGCCCAGCGCTACGCCTATAAGCTGGAGGAATGGCTGGGGCAGGCGCGCGCAATTGTGCTGCTTATTTTTCTGCCCGGCGCGATGTACTGGCTGCTGGCGGCGGTCGCGGGTCCAGCCGCCACCATGCTGGTCTTGATCCTGATGTATGGCCTCAACGACATGAAGTCGCCGCTGTTTTCGGCGTATCAAAACGCCTTGATCGCGAGCAAGAACCGCGCGACCGTCCTGTCGCTGATCAATATGCTGTTGAATCTCTACGCCGCGATCGCCGCGCCAGTCTTCGCCGGCATCGCCGAGATCTCGCTCGAAACCGCATTCCTGGCGATGGGCGCCGTGATCGTGGCGGCCGGGCTGCTGCTGCGCGCGCATCGACTGCCGCGGATTGCTGCGGGTTGATCGACGCGGGTGACCCTGCGCCCCTACATCATTTGCGTCTTGGCGAGGTCGTAGACCGCCCGTTTGCGATAGACCGCGCCGCTCGGCTGCAAGTCGCTTTCATAGAGCGCGAAGGCGTCGACGCGGAAGGGCTCGGCATGAAGATCGAGATGCTCCGCCAGCCAGCGGCTCGCGAGACCGCGTCGGATCGGCTTGCGGAAGCGCATCAGCGTGATATGCGGGTGGAAGCGCCGCCCGTCGCGCGGCAAGCCTTCACGCTCGAGCGCCGCCTCGACCGCCTCGTGCAGCGCGCGCAGCTCGGGCGTATTTTGCAGGCCAGCCCAGATGACCCGCGGGCGATCGTTGATCGGGAATTGACCGACGCCTTGAATCCGCAGATCGAAGGCTGGAACGTCGACTTGCTCCAAGGCCCGTTGATAAGCGCGGGCGGCCGCTTCGGGCACGTCGCCGATGAAGCGCAGGGTCACGTGCAGCGCCTCGCGCCGGCTCCAGCGCCCGGGCGGCAGGTCGCGCTCGCGCAGGCTGAGCAGCTGGTCTTTGACGGGCGCGGGCAGGTCGATGGCGACGAAGAGGCGGGGCAGGGTTGAATCTCCATAAAATTGATTGGCGCGCCAAGTATACACCGGATGCGCTGGTCGCAGTATCGCGCAGTCGGCGAAGGCGGTCGGCTCAGGGCTTGTCAGCGGCGCGGGGCAAGCCTATCCTAATGGTATGGGAGGCAATCAAGAAGGAGCGGAATTCATGGCAATAAGCAGCGTTTCAGGCAGGATCGCGCTGGTCGTCCTATTGCTAGTCGGGGCGTGGAGCGCCATAGTCAGCGCGGACGGGCATTGCGACTTCGCGGACGAGACGATTCGCATCGGCGGCATCGTGCCGCTTTCGGCGCCGGGCGCGACCCTGGGCGGCTTGGTCATGCAATGGGGCTTCGAGCAGGCCGTCGCCGATATCAACGCCGACTGCGGCTTGGAGATTGATGGCGCCAATCACCGCATCCGAGTCGTCGTCGCCGATTCCGAAGGCATCTCCGAGCGCGGGCAGGCGGTGGCTGAACGTCTGATTTTGGAAGACGAGATTCACGCCATGATCGGCGTTTATCACAGCGCGGTCGGCTTGGCGACCATGGGCGTGATGCAGCAATACCAGATTCCGACCATTTTCTCCAACCCGCGCAACGACAATATCAGCGCCAGCGGCATCCGCGAATACGCCGGCAATCCGCCGCGGATCGAGAGCGGCATGGATTACATCTTCCGCATCGCGCCATCCAGCTCGATGGTCGGCATCGTGGTGACCGACTGGCTGATGTCGCAGGGGGCGGAGGACGTCGTCCTGCTGATCGAGAACACCGATTACGGGCAGCCGGCCGGCATCTTCGAAAAAGACCGTCTGGAAGCGCATGGCGTCACGGTCGAGAAGCTGGATATCGAGCTGGGCACGGAAGACTTCGTGCCGATCCTCAGCCGCATCCAGGCGCGCCCGGCGCCACCGGACGCGGTGCGCATCATCGTGACGGGCGAAACCGCGCTGAACTTGACCCAGCAAATGGCGGAACTGGGCATAGCGCCCAGCGCCGACACCATCTGCGTCACCAACCAGATCGCCTTCCAGTCGGTGCAGTACTGGACGAACGTGCCCGATGGCAACTACTGCGCCTTCGACCGCATCGGCACGATTCCCAGCCTCTTCAATCGTATAGCCTTTGCGCTGAACGCCGCCTTCGAAGCCGAGTACAATGACATCCTGGCGGCGCATACGATGGAAGCCTACGACAGCGTCTATCTGATCGCCGACGCCATTGAGCGGGCGGGCAGCTACAGCGACCCCGACGCCATCGTCGCCGCGCTGGAGACGATTGACATGACGCTCTCGCAGGGGCGCTACTACTTCACCTATGGCAATCACAATCCCGATATGCCGGCAGGGACGCCAGCTTTCATGTGGCGGCAGTGGCCCGACCCGGTGGTGACGGTGATGCAATACTTTGAGCAAGGGCAGACTGGCCTGGAGGCGGCAGTCGTCTATCCGGAGATCTTCCAGACGCATGGTACGTCTTACGTCGAATACGGCGGCAAGCCCTGACGGTAGACCCCCACCCCAAACCCCTCCGGCATTGAGAGGGAGGGGCTGGAAGGGCGCATGTCCGCCAGTATACTCCCCTTCCCTCCTTTTGAGGGCAAGGCGCCGGGGGATGGGCGGCCGACTTTTCGCCCGCATATCCGACTGAAGTAGTTCAGCGCAAAAGGGAATCGACATGACCAGCCGACTCGTTCTGACCATTCTCAGCATCATCTTGATCCTTCCGCTGGCATTCGGCGTCGCCAGCGCCGATGAACCTTGCGCCTTCGCCGATGAGCCTATTCTGATTGGCGGGGTTGTGCCCTTGTCGGCGCCGGGCTCGGTGGCTGGAGGCATCGGCATGGACTGGGGCTTCCAGCAGGCCGCCGCCGATATCAACGCCGCTTGCGGCATCCGCATCGGCGACGCCAATCACCGCGTCAAGGTCGTCACGGTCGATTCCGAAGGCGTATCGGAATATGGTCAGCTGGCGGTCGAGCGCTTGATCCTGCAAGAAGAAGTGCATGGCATTGTCGGCTTTTATCACAGCGCGGTGGGCTTGGCGACGATGGGCATGGTCCAGCGCTACAGGATGCCGACGATTTACGCGCACCCGCGCAACGACAGCATCAGCGCGGCCGGCTATGTCAGCTACGAAGGCGAGCCGGCGCGCAAAGATGAAGGCGTCGATTACGTCTTCCGCACCTCGCCGCCCAGCTCCATCGTCGGCAAGGTCGTCACCGACTGGCTGGTCGAGCAGGGCGTGGGAGAAGTCGTGCTCATCCTGGAGAACACCGATTACGGGCATCCGGCGGCCGCGGCGGAACGGGCGCATCTGGAGCGGGCTGGCGTTCTGGTCGAGCAGCTGGAGATCGAGCTGGGGACGGAGGACTTCGTGCCGATTCTGTCGCGTTTGTTCGCGCGTCCCTCGCTGCCGGACGCCATCCGCATCCTGGTCAGCGGCGAGACCTCGTACAACCTGACGCAGCAAATGGCGGAGCTGGGCATCGCGCCGACGGCCGACACGATATGCGTCACCAACCATCTCGCTTTCCAGTCGGAGCAATTCTGGCAGAACGTGCCTGATGGCAATCACTGCGCCTTCGACCGCGTCGGCACCATCCCCAGCCTGTACAACGCGCTGGCGACCGACCTGGACGCGCGCTATCAGGAAGATTTCGGCGATATCCTGGTCAGCTTCGCCATGGAAGCCTACGACAGCGTGTGGCTGATGGCCGACGCGATGGAACGGGCCGGCAGCTACAGCGACGCCGACGCCATCGTCGCCGCGCTGGAGGCGACCGACATCGACTTGACGCAGGGGCATTACTACTTCACCTACGGGGCGCATAATCCGGAATTGCCCGAAGGCACGCCCGCCTATATGTGGCATCAATGGCCCGTGCCGGTCGTGACGGTGATGCAATACTACGAGCAGGGGCAGAGCGCGCTTGATGCCGCCGTCGTCTATCCGCCGGTCTATCAGACACACGACCTTTCCTATTTCAAGCCGGGCCGCTGATCGCGCGGGATTGGGCTGGTCGCTGTGGAGGGCGAGAAAAGTCTCGCCCCTGCCACGTCGCGCAGTCAAAACGACCTTAGGGGCGACTCGGTGTATCGCCCGCAGTATGCGCCGTCTAAACGGGCGAGTCACCGCCTCGCCCCTACAACTTCCCGCAATGAAATCGCCCGCAGGATTTTCATCGGCGGACAAGCCAAATAATTTGTATCCATTGTGAGAACTGTGCTAAGCTGTAGCCAGTGGGCTTGGGCAGTAGCATTTAAGTAAGACGTATGGAAAGGGGCGACCTCTATGTTGCGCAAATCTTCTACATTTGTACTCTTCGCATTTCTGCTCTTATTGCTGGTGGTTTTCGTGGGCTTCGCGCGGGCCGACGGCGACTGCGATTTCGCGGATGAGACGATCAAGTTTGGCGGCATCGCGCCGCTCTCGCCACCCGGCGCGACCGGGGCCGGCATCGTCATCGATTGGGCTTATCAGCAGGCGGCCGCCGATATCAACGCTGATTGCGGCATCGACATCGCCGGCGTCAATCATCCGGTCGCGGTCTTGACCGGCGATTCCGAAGGCATCAGCGAGCGCGGGCAGGCATTGGCCGAGCGCTGGATCTTCGAAGACGGCGTGCATGGCGTGGTCGGCGGCTATCACAGCGCGGTGGCTCTGGCGGTCATGAAAGTGACGCAGGAGAACCAGATTCCTACGCTCTTCGCTGGCCCCTGGAACGACAATATCACCGCAAACGGCATCATCGAGTACGAGGGGCGCCCCCCGCGCATCGACGACGGCGTCGATTATATCTTCCGCACCTCGCCAGCCAATTCCATGGTGGCGGCGGTGGCGGCCAACTGGTTCATCGCGCTCGGTTTGGATGACGTGATCATCATGACCGAGAACACCGATTATGGCATCCCGGCCGCGGCGGACGAGCGCGCCCTGCTAGAGGCGGCCGGCGTCGCTGTCGAGCAATACAACTTCGAGCTGGGCACCGAAGACTTCGTCCCCATTCTCAACCGCGTCCTGGCGCGCCCGCAGCCGGCCGACGCCATCCGCGTGCTGGTCACGGGCGAGACCGGCTTCAACCTCGTGCAGCAGATGGCGGAGCTCGGCATCGCGCCCAGCGCCGACACGATCTGCGTCGCCGAGAGCTTCGCCGGCGATTCGACCCAGTTCTGGTCGGCGGTGCCCGATGGCAATTACTGCGCTTTCACCCGCGTCGGCGCCACGCCCGCGCTCTTCGGCGATATGGCGCACGACGTCAACGACCGCTACGAAGCCGAGTGGGGCGGCGTCGCGCCCAGCTACGCGCTCGAGCCCTATGACAGCGTGCGGCTGCTGGCGCATGCGATTGACCTGGCCGACACCTTCAGCGACGCCGGCGCCATCGTCGCCGCCCTGGAAATGGTCGATATCGAGCTGGCGCAAGGGCGCTATTACTTCGAATATGGCAGCCACAACCCCGAGCTGGCGGAGGACGCGCCGACCTTCCTCTGGCATCAGTGGCCCGACCCGATCGTGACCGTGGTGCAATACTTCGAGCAAGATCAGAGCGCGCTGGACGCCGCCGTGATCTTCCCCGCGGTCTATCAGACGCATGGCACGAATTACATCATGCCGGGAACGTCGCCCTAGGCGCTGCTTGAGCGGCGTCGTGGTAGCAAGCAAGCGGAGCCACCGCAGTATGTTGCAAAACCTGTTTCACCCCCACCCCAAACCCCTCCCCGACCGCCTGTGTCTACGCGGCGCATCAAGAGGGAGGGGCTTAAACGCGGCGATTCTGCGAGAATCCTCCCCTTCCCTCATTTTGGGGATGGCCGCCATAGAGATGGCGGGGGAGGGGCCGCGCCGCGTAGACACAGGCGGTCGGGGATGGGGGCAGTCTTTTAACATCGTTCGCTGGCGCCGCCCCTACAGACAAGAATTGTAGGGGCGACTCTGTGAATCGCCCATCCGCCCATCGCCATTTAGCGGCAGTTAAGGATGCCCATGACAGTTTTCCCGTGTCTTGACGAAACTTTTCGCATTGAGCGTCTGCGGCATCCTGACCGCAAGGTTCGCGCCGTCCTCGATACCGATACCTACAACGAAATCGACGACCAGTTCGCCTTGACTTACGCGCTGCTCTCGCCGGAAGCGCTGACGCTGGAAGCCGTATATGCCGCCCCCTTCCACAATACGCGCTCGGCTGGGCCCGGCGATGGCATGGAAAAGAGCTACGAGGAAATCCTGCGCCTGCTCGCCTTTTTGGGGCGGCCGGCCGAGGGCTTCGCCTTCCGCGGCTCGGTCGACTATCTGGGCGATGCGCGGCAACCCCAGGACAACGACGCCGTCCGTGATTTGATCGACAGAGCGCTGGCCAGCGATGACGACGACCCGCTCTATGTCGTCGCTATCGGCGCGATCACGAATGTGGCGTCGGCGCTGCTGCTTGCGCCGGAGATCATCCGCAAGATCGTGGTCGTCTGGCTGGGCGGGCACAACCTCAACTGGCCGCACGCGCGCGAATTCAACCTCATGCAAGACGTGCCGGCCGCGCAGGTCCTGCTCGATAGCGGCGCGCCCCTGGTTCTCGCGCCATGCCTGGGCGTCGCCTCGCATCTGCTGACGACCTTGCCCGAGCTGCGCGCCTGCATCGGCGGGACGAGCGGCCTCGGCGATTATCTCTGCCAGATCTTCGAAGAATATCGCCCCGATTCATTCGGCGCGTCCAGCGTCATCTGGGATATTTCGACGGTCGCCTGGCTGATCAACGCCGACTGGACGCCCAGCGACCTGGTTCACAGCCCGGTCTTGACCGACCAGGTCACCTGGAGCGTCGACCGCTCGCGGCATCTGGCGCGGGTCGTGAACTTCGTCCGGCGCGACCCGATCTTCCGCGATCTCTTCGGCAAAATCCGCGAATTTGGCGGCGCCTAGATCCAGTCAAACATCCCGCTGGTCTTGCGCAGGCGCGCTCTCACTGAGGGAGCGGCGTCCCCTCGCGCCTCCGCCAGCAGATCCAGGAAGCGGGCGCGATATTGCGGATGCTGGTCGGCGAGGACGGCGGCGCCATGCGCGCTCCAGGCGCGGATGAACTTGTTGTCGCCGCGAGACAGGGCTTCCAGCGCGGGCATCAAATCTTCCGCCAGCGCGGCGGGAATGACCAGTGATTCCATCATCTGCAGCACGTGCAAGCGGGCCAGCCAACTTGTCTCTTGTAACAGCGCTCGCAGCAGCGTATCCCTTTGCCGGGGCGTCAAATCCGCGCCGGTCACGCCATAGCGCTTCAGCAGCCAGGTGGCGGCGCCCTGGACGAAAGCATCATCGCCCGCGGCCACATCGCATAAGGCGGCGACGAGCTCGGCCTCAACCGGGTTGGCGGCGGCGAATCGCTCGAGCGCCTCTGTGCTTTTGCCTTGGAAATCGAGCAGCGCCCGCGTCAACGCCTCCGACCAGAGCGCGCTCATTTCAGCTTTGGCAGGGTGCGGCTGGCTTCCGCGATCAGCTCGCGCAGGGCGGGCTGCTCCAGGTCGGCGGCTTTGCGGATTTTGACGTGGCGCAGGTTGGCGCCTTTGCCTTCGAGCAGATTCTGCGGATCGGGCAGGTGAGCGCCATACATGAAGCCGAGATTGAGGTGTTGCTTGAAGGGCGCGATATAACAGAAATGCTCCGACATCTTCTTCGGTCCCACGCCATAACCGGCGATCTTCTGCCGCGCCCAGGGCACCTCGGTGATGCCCGGCATGACCTCCGCCAGCAGGGCCCGGGCGGCCTTGGCGAGCGTCTGAATCTCGGGCGGGGCGGCGGCGATGACCTCGTCGAAACTGCCGTTGCCGCCGACCGTTTTGATATTCAACTCGGGCATGACGCGCCTCCGTCCAAGCATCCGCGGACAGATTGTAGCCTTGCCCGAGCTTGGCTGTCAACGAGCCTCCGCGATGGCATCCGCCGCCAGAACGCCAATGATGATACAATGCAAAGCGTCGCGCCCCAGCCGCCAGAAGCGAGCGACCATGCCCCTGATTTCCGTCAACATGCCGGTCTACAACGGCGAACGTTTCCTCGCCGCCGCGTTAGAAAGCGTCTTGGCGCAGACATTCAGCGACTTCGAATTCATCATCGTCGATGATGGCTCGCGCGATCGCTCGGTGGAGATCATCCGCGCCTATGAAGCGCGCGACTCGCGAATCCTGCTGGCGCAGTCGCAGCGCAATCTGGGTGGCGCCGCCGCCCGAAACCTGGCGCTCGCGCTGTCCTCGGGCGAGTTCATCGCGCTGATGGATTGCGATGACGTCTGCCGGCCCGAGCGCCTTGAGAGGCAGCTGGATTTCTTGCGGGCGCGCCCTGATATCGGCGTGCTGGGCGCCGGCGCGCGCGCGGTGGATCAGCAGTTGAAGCCGCTCTACGACTTTGACCTGCCGCAGCGCCATGCCCTTATCGTATTCAACCTCTTCCTCGGCTCGTTCCTGATTCATCCAACCGTCATGATCCGGCGCGAGCTGCTGGAAGCCGTCGGCGGATACGAGCCGGGCCGGCGCACAGCGATCGATACCGAGCTTTGGTCGCGCTTGATTTGGCGGACGCGCTTCGCCAATCTGCCGGAGACGCTCCTGCTCTATCGCCGACACGAGGCGCAAAACTCGACGACGCGCGATGCCGAACTCACCGCGGAAGCCTGGCAGCCTCGCGAGCGACTGCTGAAACGGCTCTGGGGGGAAGCCCCGCGCCAGTCGCTCTGGCGCTTCCAGCGGATGCGCGAGGACGAAAAACTCAGCTGGCTGCAGCGGCGGCGGGCGCGAGACGACCTCGGCCGGCTGTTGGAGGCGCTGATCGAGCAGGGCGCGATCGACGAAGACGACCGGGCGGACCTCGCGGCGCATGCGAAAGCCCGCCTCGAAGCGACCATGCCGCGGCGCTGGCAGCGGCTCCTCCATTGGCGGCGGCGTCATTTCGGGCGCTGAATCTCGCGCGTCTTGCTTTACAATGCCAGGGCCTGCCCGTTCACTCAGCTGAAGGCAAACCTATGACCACCGACCCGCTCTTGAAATGGCGCGGCGAATTCCCGATTTTGAGCCGCTGCAACTATCTCATCAGCAATTCGCTGGGCGCGATGCCGCGCGGCGTCTACGACAGCTTGCGGGCCTACGCCGACACCTGGGCCGGGCAGGGCGTCTCGGCCTGGGGGACGGGCTGGTTCGAGCTGCCGCAGACCGTCGGCAATAGAATCGCCCCCTTGATGGGCGCGGCGGAAAACACGGTGCTGGTCCATCAAAACGCCAGTATCGCCAACAGCATCCTCTTTGGCGCGCTGGATTTCAGCGACCCGCGGCGCGACAAGGTGGTCATCACCGAGCTCGATTTCCCCAGCGACGTCTACGCCCTGCGCAGCTGGCTGCCTGCGCATGTTCGCATTCACACGATCCGCTCGCGCGATGGCGTTCACATCGACATCGACGAGCTGCTGGAGGCGATCGACGAGCGGACGCGCCTGGTCAGCACGTCGCATGTGCTCTTCCGCAGCGCCTTCATCATGCCGGCGCGCGCGATCACGGAAAAGGCGCATCGCGTGGGCGCCGAGGTCGTCTTCAACGGCTATCACAGCGTCGGCGTGATTCCGGTCGATGTCGGCGCCTGGGGGGTCGATTATTACATTGGCGGCACGCTCAAGTGGCTCTGTGGCGGGCCTGGCGGCGTTTTCATGTACGTCCGGCCTGATTTGCTGCCGGCGCTCAACCCGAAGGTGACCGGCTGGTTCGCCAGCAAGTCGCCCTTCGCCTTCGATGTCGAGCGGCTGGACTTGCGCGAAGACGCCTATCGCCTGATGAATGGCACGCCCGGCATCGCCTCGCTGCACGCCATCCAGCCTGGGGTCGAGATCATCGCCCAGGTCGGCGTCGGCGCCATCCGCGCGAAATCTATGCGGCAGACGGCGCTGATCATCGAGCTTGCGGACGAGCTGGGTTACGAGGTCGTCTCCCCGCGCGATCCAGAGCGGCGCGCTGGCACGGTGACGGTGAATCCGCCGCATGCCTTTGAAGTCTCGGAGGCGCTGCTGGCGCGCGAAATCAAGATCGACTTCCGCCCCAAAGCCGGCATCCGCATCGCGCCGCACTTCTACAATACGGACGACGAAATCCGCGCGGCAATGCTGGCGATCGGCGAGATCCTGGCGGCTGGAGACGCTTCATAGCAAGCCGGAGGCCTGCATGATCGCGCGCAAGCTGTTTTCTTCCAGGTCTGCGCAGTCTTTTCTGTCGCAGATGGCCAAAAGCAGTACGCTGGTCTCCGTTTCAACATAATAGGCGACGCGAAAACCGCCGCTCTTTCCGCGACTGGCCGAGCGGTTAGGCAGGCGGACGCGGTAGACTCTGCCACCTAGGCGCCGGTAACGTTGACCAGGGCGCTCGCCTTGTTTCAATTGGAGAGAAAGACTCGCTACTTCGTCGCCTACCGAGGGGAATCTGTGTGCCAGGCGGCGCAGGAGGGTGCGAAACCGTCTAGTCGGAGTTACGCTGATTGCCATTCAAGCCTAGTTCCGCGCGTATTTCTCGCAGGGTTTCGTCTAAATCGCAGACATCGCCTGCCTTGACCTGCTGCAGGCTGATGAAGAGGTCGTTGATGAAATGATCTTGCGGCGTTTGCGGCTCTTGGATCCACAGCCTGTACTTGCCGTTGCAGGTGATTTCTTCCAGCGTTTCTTCCTGCTCAATGTATTTGGCCATGTCGCGCTCCAGTCCTGCTGGTGTCTGAACAAACGATAGCGAATGCGGCTGCGCCTGTCAAGCACACTCTCATTCCATGCCTCTGCGTCCAATGTGTTTCCGCGTGTCCTCAGTAATTCCAAGTTAGTCGTGCGAAAACTTACCAGAATCTCGGCATACGCGGGACGAGCCACCGGCTCGCCCCTACAGCGTTTCGATTGTTTTGGCTATTTCTTGCGTACAGCAAATATTCTCGTTACGTTCTGGGAGCTACTTCTGTGGTGAAGTTTTTCCATCTTCCCCGCCTTCTCAAGCCTTCGGGCGAAAAGCCACGATCCGGCGCTCGTCGGTCGTCAGAAAGGCGCCGCCGATGAGATCGATGCAATACGGAATCGCCGGCATGACCGCGTCGAGGCAGTCGCGGATGGCGCTTGGCTTGCCGGGCAGGTTGACGATCAGCGCTTTGCCGCGCACGCCCGCCGTCTGCCGCGAGAGGATGGCCGTCGGCACGTATTGCAGCGACACCTGCCGCATCAACTCGCCGAAGCCGGGCATCAGCTTCTCGCAGACCGCTTCGGTCGCTTCGGGCGTGATGTCGCGCGGGGCCGGTCCGGTGCCGCCGGTCGTCACGACCAGGCTGCATCCGCCCTTGTCGACCAGCTCGATCAGCGCCGCTTGAATCGCGTCCATTTCATCGGGCACGACCTTGGCGAGCGCTTCCCAGTCGTTGGTCAAAACCTCGCTCATGTACTCCTGTATCGCCGGACCGCCCCGATCTTCGTAGACGCCGCGGGAGGCGCGGTCGGAGACGGTCAAAATGCCTATTTTCGCGGTCATGTCGCCTCGCTTTCGGCTGGAATCCAGGCTCTATCTTAGCTATACTGGCGGGGTTTAGACAGGTGGAGCGGCGGAGCGATGAGCGAACAGAACGATCTGCGGGCGCTGATCGAAGGCGATGACGGCATCAGCGTCTTGCGCGGCGGCGGCAGAAAACGCGACTGGAACGGCATCCATTACAAAACGGGCTTGTCCAGCAAGAACGTGAACGCCAAAGAGCTGTCGATCAATATCGCCACCATCCCGCCCGGCGGCGTCGCCTATGCCCATATCCATGTCGAATTTGAGGTCATGCTCTACATCCTCGAGGGCGAGGTGCGGCACGAATACGGCGATGGCTGCAAGCAAGTGGTGGATAACAGCGCCGGCGATTTCATCTTCATCGAGCCGGGCGTCCCGCACGAGGTCTTCAATTTGAGCGACAGCGAGCCGGTGGTGGCCTTTGTGGCGCGCTCGACGGCGGATGAATGGGACAAGATCATTCCCTACGAGCGCTAGGCGGGGGCTAAACTAAACGAACCTGTAGGGTCTACCTAACAGGTCGTCTGTTGGAATACGCGCGTTCGAGCGACATGGTATGCCGCCCCTACGCATCCCGTCAAAGTACATAGCTGTAGGGGCGTTACGCTGTAGCGCCCGCACTTGACGCGGGCCTGTGGGCGACTCACAGAGTCGCCCCTACAGAATAGTCAATTCCGCCTACCCGCGCCAGAACGCCTCGCTCAGATACTTGTAGGCGTTATCCGGGAAAAGCGTCACCACCAGCCCGCCCAGCCCCCGCTCCGCCAGACCCTCCGCCACTTGCAGCGCGCCAATCATCGCCGCCGCCGAGCTGATGCCGACCAGGTAGCCCTCTTCCCGCGCCAGCCGCAGCGCCATCGCGTGAGCGTCTTCCGTGCGCGCCGAAAGCGCCAGATCCGCCAGCTTGGGGTCGAAGATGCCCGGCTGGATCGCAGAGCCCATGTGCTTCAAGCCTTCGAGTCCATGGAAGGGTGAATCCGGCTCGACCGAGACGATCTGAATCGCTGGATTGCATTCCTTGAGCCGCCGCCCCGCGCCCATCAAAGTGCCGCTGGTGCCGAGCCCGGCGACGAAATGGGTGAGGCCGCCCTTGGTCTGCCGCCAGATCTCGACGCCTGTGCCTTGATAATGCGCCTGCCAGTTGGCGGGATTGTTGTATTGATCGGCGTAAAAATAGCGCGCCGGCTCGCGAGACGCCAGCGCCCGCACCGCTTCCAACGCGCCATCCGAGCCTTCCAGCGGATCGGTGAAAACCAGCTCGACATCGTAAGCGCGCAGGATGGCGACCCGCTCCGGGCTGACGTTTTCGGGCAAGTAGAGCTTGACGCGATAGCCCTTTGCCGCGCCGATCATGGCGTAGGCGATGCCGGTGTTGCCGCTGGTGCTATCGAGGATGGTCTTGCCCGGGCGCAGCTCCCCATCGGCTTCGGCCGCCCGGATGATGCCATAAGCCGCACGGTCTTTGACGCTGCCGCCGGGGTTTTGCCATTCCGCTTTCGCCAGGACGCGCACATTGGCCGGCAGATCTTTGGTCACGCGGCGGAAGCTGAGCAGGGGCGTATTGCCGATCTGTCGCTCGATATCGCGCGCGGCGTCTTCGGCGGCGAATTCCCGCTCCAATTCGGGCTTGGCGACGATGCTCATGCGGTCCTCAACCCTCGCTTGGGGCCGGCTCAACAAAAAAGCCAACTAGCTCGCGGGCGCGCCATGATGGCTGCCGGTTTTCGGCGCCGCGCCGCGTTGCCAGTTGACTTCAAATCTCGGTCTTGAATGCTGTTGGCTGCTAAATCAGGCGGTCAGGCTCCCGTTCGCGCGCAACAACAACAAAGGACGTGCTGGATTGACATCCGCTTCTCCCGGTAGTTCAAAATGAGGATAGCGACAATTGCGCAGGCTGTCAACTTCGCGTCGCGCGGCGTCGGTTGGGATTGTGCGGGTGATTCACAGAATCGCCCCTACAGATTTCGCATGGTATGGGGCATGTGGGCGAGTCACCGCCTCGCCCCTACGGATTGGGCTGACTCGCGGCGAAGCGAAAGCCCGGCAATTCCAGCATATTGGCGGGGTAGGGCGCGCTCAGGCGCTGGCTGACGCTCTCGTCATACCAGCCGATGTAGATGCCATGCTCGCTGTGGTAGCCAGCGGGCAGCTCGAAATCGTGCGACGTGATGAAACTCTCGCCCGCTTCCAGGTGGCGCAGGCTCAGCGGCGGCGCGTTGTCGGCTTGCATGATGATCTCGAAGTCGGCGCCCGCCTGATAGGGCTCGCGCAGGACGATGACGAAGACGCGCAAATCTCCACCACCCGCGATGGCCCGGGTCAGCGCCCATTGCAGCTCGAGGACATGACCCTGGCTGAAGCGCCAGGCGTCCAGGCGGATGGCATCGCCGAAGACCGCGCCGCCGGGGTTTGCGTCCGGCAGTTCGCGCGCCCGCCCGTCGACGAAGGCGCCCAGGTGAATGATGTTGGCGGTCGCCGGCTCGCCCGCCGCGTCCAGGGCTGGAATATCCGAGCCGGCGGGAAAGGGATACCAGCCGACATGCAGGCGCACATTGGAGAAACCTCTCGCGTCTTCGGGGATTTGCAAGATAAAGTCGTCGCGGTAGATGGCGCCCGCCTGCCACCACGTGGTCGGCAGCGCGCCCCAGCCGGGAAAGCTGTCGATGGTCGCCAGCGCCTCGCCCGCGCCGTCCACCAGGCTGATGAAGAGCGCATGCGGCGTCTCCGTGGCTTTCAGCGGCTGCCAATACAGCGCGAGCGGGATGTCATCGCCGGGCGACCAGCGGGTGGGCGGCGGCAGCTCATGACCGACCAGCGTGATGTCGTCCCAGCGGACGTAGGTCGGCGCAGCGGTTTCGGGCAGGCGCTCCACCCGGGGCGGATGATCGTATGCCGGGATGATGTACAGCAAGGGCGCGGCGATGCTGAAAGCCAGCATGGGCAGCGCGACCAGCAGGGGCGGGATGCGCAGCGCGATCAAGCCCAGCGCCAGCAGCAGGCTGATAGACGTGACATAAGGAAAGAGCAGACGCCCGGTGCTGGCCGTCACCTGCTGCGACCACCACATAAGCATGGCGCCGCCGACCGCCAGATAAACCGCCAGGAAGCCGAGTGCCGCGAGCTTAAAGCGGTCATGGCGATGCTTCGCCAAAAAGACGGCGAGCCCAAGACAGCCGGCCAGCGAGAGCGCGTCCATCAGCAGGTAGTGCAGGCGATGCGTCAATATGCTGAACGCGCCGAATAGCCCCCAATAGCTGATGCGCAAGCCTTCAAATTCTTCCAGCAGCAGCCGCGGCAAGCTGGCGTCGCGTTTGCCGAAATGATCGAGCATGGCGCCGGTGCCGCTGAGTTCGCCATAGAGGCTGAGGTTGCGCAGGAACCACCAGCCCGTCAGCAGCAGGCACCATAGCGCGATCGCGAAAATGAAGATGATGAAGCCGCGCCGATCGCCCCGCTGGAAAAGCAGCCACAAGCCCGCCAGCGCGACGGCCGGCGCCAGGGCCAGACCGCTCAGCTTGGACAGAGCCGCCAGCGCGATCAAGAGGCCGAGCAGGAGGCTGCGCCGCGTCTCGAAGCCATCCCGCAGGGTCCTTAGCGTCAGCCAGCATGCCAGCGAAGCGAAGGCGGTCACCAGCACGTCGTTGCTGACCGAAGTCGATATGAAGAGGAACATCGGGTTGAAAGCCGTCAGCGCGGTCGCCAGCAGGGCGAAGCCGGGATTGCCTGGCATCATCGTCCGCGCCGACTGGTAAATGGCCGCCACCGAAACCGTCGCCATGCCCAGGGTCAGCAGGCGGATGAGGTAGAGCGCCAGCGACGACCCGCGCAAGTCGGGCGGGTAGGGCTGCCGATAGAAGATGACGTTGCGGTTGCCCAGCCGCTCCGGCGCCCCCATATAGACCAGGGCGTTCGGCTGAAAAAAATCGTCAAAATCGCTGGTATCCAGCGCCGACCAGACGAGCGACATCAGCAGATAATAGAGCGGCGGCTGGCTCGCCTCCTGCGCGTGGAGGTGGTCATGATCGGGCGACTGCACCGGCAGCGTCCCCGTCTCGGCGATCCACTTGATGACGCCGGCGTGCTCGTCGCTGTCGGACGCCTCGAAGTGCGGCGCGCTGTAGAGGTAGAGCAGACCGACGCCGAAGAATGTCAGCGGCAGCAGCCAGTGAAAGGGCAGCCTGCGCCACTTCTCAAGGAATCTCAATGACGACTCCTGTAATCATGCAAATATTACAAGTCTCCGAAACCATTGGCAAATTAGTAGGGAGAGTATTGGACATCTGGCCCGAGCGAAGATGGAGCAGTACTGCAATGTGCCCCCAGTTATGCGGCCCACGCTTCAGTTTCTCTCCAAGGTCCGTTGCCGTAGTCGCTTTCGGCTCTTACGCGAACCCGGAACCTGCCAGACCAACCTGGTCGTCGTTCATAGTATTCGGTCTTGGTCGTGTTGCTCGCATAGTTCCAGTTATCGCTCCACGGATCCATATACTCAACCCTATAAGACGAAATTACATCGACACCGGACGATGGCGAGTCCCATTTGACACTGATCGCGTCGGTAAACACGCCTCTTGACTTAAGGTTTCTCACGGGCCCCGGCGCGATAGGGGTCGGTGAAGGCGTCACCGTTGGAGTCTGCGACGGGGCTAGCGTGCTGGTTGGGACTGGCGTGTTCGTCGGCGTATCAGTCGGGGTAGTGGTTGGCGTGTAGGTCGGCGCATTAGAAGGGGTATTCGTTGGAGTTTCGGTTGGGATCGGCGTGACTGTCGGCGGAACGGGCGTATTTGTTGGCGTGTTGCTGGGCGTGAAGGTTGCGGTCGGCGTAAAGCTTGGCGTACTTGTAGCCGTGAACGTTTGAGTGGCTGTCGGCGTATCTGTGGGCGTGTTGCTGGGCGTGACAGTTGCAGTCGGGGTAAAGCTTGGCGTATTCGCAGGCGTGTAGGATGCAGTAGCCGTCGGCGTATCTGTCGGCGTGTCAGTCGGCAGCGGCGTGTACGTCGGTGTATTGGTCGCTGTCGGCGTGATAGTCGGCGTGTCGGTGGGGGTGGGCGATTCTGTGGGCGTTTCCGTCAGCGTATTTGTGGGCGTTACAGTTGCCTTGTAAGTCGGGAGCGGCGTGTGCGTCGGCGTATCAGTCGGGAGCGGCGTGTGGGTCGGCGTGGCTGTTGGCGGGATCGGCGTGTGGGTCGGCGTGTCAGTTGGCGGGATCGGCGTGTGGGTCGGCGTGTCAGTTGGCGGGATCGGCGTGTGGGTCGGCGTGTCAGTTGGGATAGATGTGTCTGTCGCTGTTGGCGTGTCCGACGCGGTAGGCGTATCCGACGGCGTGACCGTCACCGCCGCCGTAACCTGTATCGCGCCGCTCCAAGGCCCCTTGTCCTCGTAATTTACGCTGTCGCCGAGCGCCCGCACCTGCACATCGTAGGCCAGTCCGGCGGTCAAATCCGGAATCTGGTATTGCGTTGGGGCGCCGACCGTCGTCTGGAAGAGCCAGTCACCGCCTGAGGCTCGCCAGCGCAGCCGATATTTGATCGCGCCTGTGACCGCGTCCCAAGCCACTGTCGCGCCCCAAAGATGACGCAGATTGCTTGGCCGCGCCAGTTCCTGCGGCGTCGGCGTCGCAGTGGCAGTTGGCGTATTTGATGGCGTGAATGTCGCTGTCGCCGTCGGCGTGTCTGTATTTGTTGGCGTGTTCGTGGGCGTGTGAGTTTCAGTGGGCGTGTCAGTTGCCGTTGGCGTATGCGACGAGGTAGGCGTGACCGCCCCCGTCATTTGAATCACGCCGCTCCAAGGTCCTTTCTCCTCATAGTGAATCCCATCGCCCAGCGCCCGCACCTGCACATCATAACCTTTGCCCGCCGTCAGATTTGGAATGGAGAATTCGGTCGTCGGCGCATCCAAGGTATGGAACGACTTCTGTCCGCCCGGCAAGCCCCAGCGCAGGCGGTATTGCGTCGCCCCGGTGACCGCGTCCCAGCCAACGGTTGTGCCATACAGATGCTTCAGGTTGCTCGGCCGCGCCAAGTCCTGTGGGGTCGGCGTCGTAGTGGCCGTTGGCGTATCCGACGGCATTGGCGTGTCTGTCGCCGCGGGCGTGTCTGTCGGCGGCGGCGCATTTGTCGCCGTTGACGTATTGGTGGGCGTGTCTGTGGCCGTGGGCGTGTCCGAAGGAGTCGGCGTGAAAGCGGCCGTGATCTGCAAGACGCCGCTCCACGGACCCTGTTCTTCGTGCGACACGCCATCGCCCAGGGCGCGTACTTCCACCTCGTACTGCGCGCCAACGGTTAAGCCATAAATACGGTACTGCGTTGTTGGCGCGGTCAAAGTGTGGAAGCGGCGGCCTCTTCGCGGCGGACCCCAGCGAAGCCGGTATCGCGTCGCGCCCTCGACAGCGTCCCATGCGACCGTCGTGCCCCAAAGATGGCGCAAGTTTGTGGGCGGAGGCAGGTTTTGCGGCGTCGCGGTGGCTGTCGCCGTCGGCGTGCTCGTCGGCGCGTCAGTCGCTGTATTCGTGGCTGTAGATGTTGCGGTCGGCGTCGGCGTCGGCGTTCGCTGGAAGGTGAGAACGAGGCTCCAGAAGCTATTCAGATAGTTGCCCGAGTTGTCGGCGCGAGCGCGGACTTGGGCGGTGTGACTGACGTTCAATGGCAAGGCGCTGAAGTCGTAGCTGGTCTGCGTTTTCGGGAGGTTCACGATTTGCCACGCGGCGTTGCCGGCTCTCCAACGCAGGCGGTAGCCCCCGGCATTCTCGACGGCGTCCCAAGTGAGCGATTCATTGGCGAAACTGAGATTCGTTGGCCGGTCGAGGCGCTGCTGGGCCTGTATAGGGGTCGCAAAGAAAAGGAATGAAAGTAGCAATAACGATGTAGAAACAGACAATACACTTCTTAATGGGGAGGTCAACTGTACATGCCTTGATTACTACATGGTACTCAATTGACGAAAGTGAGTCCGTTGCTTGCATTCAGTTCGGGTCGATTATGGCTTGCCTTCCGCGCTTTGTCAAAACCGCCCCCGACTTGCGCCAATGTCGAAGTCTCAGTTTCATGCCCTGCCTTGCGCGGTCGCGCGCCCACATCAATGCCCAGTCATGGTACACTCTGTCGAAGTGGCACGCTATGGGAAGGGGGCGGATCATGCGTTTGGCGCTGCTGGCGGATGTGCATGGCAACTTGACGGCGCTGGAAGCCGCGCTCGCCGATATGACAGGCTGCGGCGCTTTTGACCAGATCTGGTGCCTGGGCGATCTGGCGGCGCTGGGCGGGCAGCCGCATGAATGCGTTCAGGCGCTGCTCAATTTGCGCGAGGCGCGGGGCGAAGAAGTGGTCAAAATCATCGGCGGCAATACCGACCGTTACCTGGTCACGGGCGCGCGCATCGCTTTTCCGCCACCGCAAGAGGAAGGCGATTACGCGGCGTTCCGCAACAATATCCTGAGCATGAGCGCCATCTATCACTGGGCTATGGAGCGGCTGGGCTGGGACGATTTCGCCCTGATGCGCGATATCTTGGGCCAGGAGCTTGCGCTGGACGTGGCGGGTTACGGGCGCGTGATCGGCTTTCACGCCAGCCCGGGCGATGACGAATCGGTCGCGCTGCGCCCCGATAGCGCCGATGAAGAGGCGGCCGACGCGCTGCTCGATCGCGGCGGACGGCTGGCGCTCTGCGGGCATACCCATCTGGCGATGAACCGTCAGGTCGAGGGCTGGCGCGTGATCAACCCCGGCAGCGTCGGCTTGTCATTCGGGGCGCCGGGCTTCGCCGAGTGGGCGATCCTGGAATGGAGGGCGGGCGCGCTGACTGTCAATTTGCGGCGCGTCCCCTACGATGTCGACGCCGCTCTGCGGATATGGGAGGCGCTGGCCTATCCCGAAATCGACTGGGTCCGCCCCAAGCTGCGTTCTTGAGGTGGCGCCGTTTCTGCTTCTGATCGCCGGCATGGCGCTGGACGACTTCATCACCCAGTCCTTTGTCGCCGGACGCGGATTAAGCCTCGACCACCCGAATCCGCGGACGCCGCAGCCAATAGCCGAGCGCGTAGAAGGCGCACCCGCCGGCGACCGCCGACAGACAGACGAGCCAAACGACCGTAAGCGGCAGCAGCAGCGCCGGCAGGTCGGCTGCCTCCATGGCGGCGATATCGCGCAGGGTGATTTGTACGACGCCGCGGCAAACCAGGACGATGCTGGCCAGCCCGGCGCCAAATGCGACCAGCCAGAGCGGCGCATAACCGGTCACCCGCCGATTATCGCCCCGCAGCGAGGCGGCGCATTCGTTGACAAAGGCGAGCGTTATCGCCAGCAAGACCCAGCCCGCCAGCCAATCCTGCGCCGTCGCCATGTCCGTGCCGCGAATGGCCGCGCCGATCGCTGGCTGAATGCTGAGCGCGCCCAGGAATCCGCCGCCGACCAGCCAGAAGAGCGTGGCCAGCGCGATCCAGTGCGGCGCCAGCGAAGCGTTTTCGTTGCGGCTGCTTAACGCGCGATGACTTCGCCCGGCCAGGATGATGTACGAAATCGCGACGAGCGGCGTCGCGGGCAGGCTGACCAGCGCCGGCAAGCCCACTCGCCCCAGGCTGATCATGCCGCCCGCCAGCAGGACCAGCAGGGCGACGATTCGGAGGCCGTCATCGGCCCAGGCGGCGTCGACGCGGCTGTAGCGGCGCATCAGCCAAAACATGAGCGCCAGGCTGGCGAGCGGGCAGGCGACCTGGAGACGAAACGCGCCGGCGGCCTCCAGCGCGCGCCCGTTCAGCCATGGCTCGACCGCAAGGCAAAGGGCGGTCAGCAGCAGACCAAGCTGCCAGACGCGCAAAATGACGGAGGCTTCGCGCCGGCGAAAACTCGCGGCCGCGATTGCCAGCAGCATGAGCGCCGCCGCCAGGTCCAGCGCCCCCGCCAGCTCGAAGGGACTGAGCGCGAACGCGATGATGACCAGAGCCGTCCAAGCCCGCTGCAGCCAGAGGACCGCGCGAGGGCTCAGCCGCTCGCCAGCCAGCATGAAGCCGGCGCAGAAGAGCCCGCTGAGGACCGTGAGACGCAGGGCCCGCTCGGCGACGCGCTCAATGAGGCCGGCTTCGATGAGATTGACCAGCGGCTGGGACGGGAATTGAAAGCTTGCGGACGCCAATATGCCAGCGCCATAAAGCGGCAGCAGGGCGACGATGAGATGCAGAAGCTGATAAATCGCTTTGCCCCGCGCCGAAAGCTGAATCATGTCGGCTATCGCCCGTCGGGCGCGGCCAGCTGCCAGACCTGCGCCTCGCCGTGAAAATAGATGCTCTCGCTGGCGAAAGCTAATTCGTAGCGGGCGTCGACGATATCCAGCAAATGGCGGATGCCCGGTTCGCCGGCGGCCACGAGATCGGGGAAGACGATGATCCAGTCGGGCGGCGCCGCTTCCCATTCAGTCCTCAGCGTATTCAGAACGCGTTCGGGCTTGAAATACCATCGCCAGCCCTTGACCCAGGTTCCGGGCGGCGGCAAGCCCGTCAGCGGGTGCAGCTGGGGCGTGCTGTCGGCTTCTGGCAAGATGAAAAGCGTATCCCCCGGCTGCGCGCGCGCCTTGAGCTGATCCGCCAGTTCGCGGAATTCGTCGTAGGCGAGGATGGCGCCGGGCCCCATAGGCGTCGGGATGTAGCTGACGGCGCCCGTCCAGAGCCAGCCGATGCCGATGGCGACCAGCAGACCGGCCAGGATCGCGCGAGTGGCCTCCCAGGCGCGGGGGTTCGCCAGCTGAGGCAGAACCGCCGCCAGAGCGACGCCGGACATGACCGCGGCCAAGGGCAGGTGCGCCATAACGTGATTCTCGCCCGCGCGCGGATAGAGCAGGGTCACGCCCGCCAGCCAAAGCCCGACCACAAGCAGATGACGCCGCTCGCCACGCAGGCGCAGGCAGGCGAAGGGAATGACGAGCGCGTTGGTCAACAGCAGCTTGCGAAAGAGATCGCCATCCAGCGGGACGCCATCCATCGCGCCGCTGAGGTTGAAGGTCCAATTCCAGAAGATATAGCTCTCCTGCAGACCGCCGGCCCAGAGCGCGAGCCATTGCAGCAGGGGCAGGCATAGGGCTGCCGCCGCGTAAACCAGAGCCAGCCGCCGCCGCTCGGCAAGCAGCAGCCAAAGACCCAGCACAGCGACCGCCAGCCAGGCATGCTGCTTGAAGAGCGTCGCCGCCCCCATCAGCAGGCCCGCCAGGGCGACCCGCCGCGTCGAGATTCGCGCGCCGGCGCAATAATAAACGACCAGCGCCGCCATGACGCAGAGCGCCAGCAGACTGTCGAAATAGAGGAGGACGTTGCCATAAACCGGCGCCTGCCAGACGAAAACAGCCGCGCCCAGCAATCCCGCCATGTCGGCGCCCGCCAGCCGCTGCGCCAGCATATAGACCAGGCTCGTCAGCGCCAGGATCAGCGCGATATTCAGCAGCTTGGCCAGCAGGCCGGGGTCGAGGCCAGTCAGCGAACCCGCGGCCGCCGCCAGGACCGAACTGCCGGGCGCGTGCTGCTCCCAGATATCGGCGAAGAGCGTCTTGCCGCGGTTCATCAGCCAGGGAATCGCCACCTGCCCGGAATGCGCCGCCGGCGAAAGCCAAAACAGATGCGTCAAGGCTTGGAATATCAGCAAAATGAATAGCAGGCGGCGGGGCAAAGCGCGCTCCTGTTTGCGTCGGACTCTCAACATATTATAAGACAACTGCCCTTTGTCGCTCGCAAGCTGATATACGATACAGTTGCGGTGAAGGCAGGGCGCAGGGAAACGGGGCGCGCGTGTCGGGGATGGAAGACAACTACTTCGAGAGGGGCTTGCGGCGGCTGGAGGCGCGCGATTTCGATGGCGCGATCGGCTTGTTCGACAGCGCGATCAAGCTCGGGCTCGGGGACGTCGCCGAGATTCGCCTCTGCCGGGCGACGGCGCTGGCGGCGCTCGGGCGCTGGGAGGAAGCCCTCGATAGCGTCAACGCCGCCCTGAAAATCGAGCCCTATCTGACGGGCGCCTATTATGAGCGCGGGGCGATCCGCAGCGAGCTTCGCGATTTCGATAGCGCGATCAAGGACTTCACGATGGCGATTCACATCGAGCCCGACTTCGAAGACGCCTATTTCGGGCGGGCGCTGGCGTATGAAGAGCGGAAGCGCTATGCCGAAGCCGAAGCCGATCTGACGCGGGCGCTGGCGCTGAATCCGCAGCTGCTGGGCGCGTATGAGGCGCGGGGGCGGGCGCGGGCGGCGCAGTTCAAGTTCGACGGGGCGGTCGCCGATTTCAGCCAGTACCTGCGCAGTGGCGGGGGGAAGCGATACGACAATCACAGCGAGACGCAGGGGTATCTGTTGATCCTGCGGGTGATGCGGCTGGTTTGGCGGCTAGTTCGGTGGCGGGGGCGGGACTAGTATAAGCGTGAGAGGAGAAGCAAGATTCCGCCTACAAATTCTAGCAGTAGCACCGCTAGCTTTAGAACGTTCGCGACAGAACCGTGTTTGTCGAACCCAAGCAATTGCGCCACGTTGCGAGGCCAGTTTAAAAATGTCTCTATCCAGAAAGCAGACTCCAATGTCTCATTCTTTCGTGCCCGGAAATACCCTACGGACTCATGACACGACTGAAAAAAATTCTCGACTTTACTTTGCATTGGCCCCATTGAGCCATACAGGCGCCGTGTGCTTCCATAGATGCCACGACTCGGGTGATACTCACCCGCCTGTTTGAATAGTGTCACCAAGACAATCTCGATTTCAGCAACTCTGTCGTAGTCGTTCTCTTCTCTGCTACCCTTGAATAACTCGGCGAGTACACGCCTGTACTCATCGCGATAGCGCATAACAGCCTTCTGTTTGCGATCATAATACGAACGGCGCAACGCAAGAACTACGGTTACTAATACGAACAGTATGGTAAGGAGGCCAATCTCTTGATTTGAAATGAGAGTCATCTGCTTGCAAGCTAGTCCTAGAGGGGTGATTCTTTAGTGAAGGCAAGCTGTCGAGGCGAGAGACCGTCGATAAATGCCTGTTGCGCTGGTAAATCCCAAGACAGTTCTTGTTCTTCACGCATGTCAATTTTGTGTGTTTCATCAATTTGCCCATTGTTAATCAAGCGCTCAACTATCATCTTATGATAGCCGGGATGAATCTCGCATGACAAGTAAGTCCGGCAGTGCTGCTCAGTATGTACCACCTCAGACCCGCTGCCACCAAACAAAACGAAAACGCAATCACCTTCCACGGTGCTGGCCTTGAGCAGCATGTCATAAAGCGGAATCGGAATCTGGCAAGCGTGAAAAGTCTTGTCCTTCGATACGTTCTTGACCAGATTGAACTCGAACCACGAATAGGGCATGCGACCATTGCTGCCGTTCGCAATTCGACCCTTTATCCGGCGATCTTCTGGGTTTTTGTACGGCAATGCAACCTGCTCTTTGTAGAATGCGTTCTTCTTGCTCTTGACGGCATGCAAGACTGAGCGATGAGCGGTTGTAAATCGCTTGGGCGTGTGGCCGACATTTGTGGGATACACCCAGACATAATCAAAGACTTCGTATGCCAGTTCGTCCAAGCAATGAACGCGCAAGTAGGAATTCTGGCGCGGATAATTGATGAAGAATAGGTTGCCGTCGTCGCGCAGCACTCGCATACACTCGGTTGCAAGCTCGACATACCAGTCGATGTATTCATTCCAGCGCTGGGTGTACTTCTTGCCCGCGTAATTTATGCCAACGCCATAATCGGGGTCGCCGTAAATCATATTCAGGCAGTTATCAGGCAAGGCGCGGAGTGTCTCCATGACATCACCCAATATCACATTGTCCTTAAATTTATCAGGCAAGTCATTCATCGCGATCCCTTTACTTCAAGGACATATTCTCGTTTTCGTATAAGCTCGATGGACGACAATTCGCTATCGTGGAAACGGTACAAGTACAATCGTAAAGTGCTTCCAGTTGCGTCTCTCAACCGTTGCAAATAGCAACACTGGATACCTTCTATAAGTAGCTTACCGCGTTGCCGAATATCTTCAAAATACAAGTACGGATGAAAAAGCTGGTAAACTGCAAAGTCTTCGGGAAAGCCGTTCTTGCCCTCAACAATAGTGACTACGTTGTCCAACTCCAAAACCGCGTCGATTTCCATTTGCAATTTGCGTACATGGATACCTTGACTCGCGATAGTATACCTTCCAGTAAACTTCGTACGACGCGATCCGTACCACTTGGGATTGGCAACGATATCGTCGTACAAGAAATCGTGTAAGATGCGCTGATTTAGGCCAACGGATATGATGTTACTTTCGCTTGTATCGTACTCATTCAGCAAACTCTGCCGGTAGCGCCAGGCAACGGATTCATGCGGTTCTATGACTTCAAACTGATGATAGGCTAGGGCCTGGTTTGGTACGAATTGATGGCGACCTTCACCCAGGTGAATTACAAAGTATCCGCCACCTTGCTGCATCACATCTGGATACAGATCAGTACGATCAACTTTGGTTGCGTCAAATGGATTCTTGAAGCCAATTTCTTGACATACCTCCTTTACGAGGTCGTTGTCGAATACTAAGTCGCCCCGCGCTTGGCAGATGCGGAAGAGTCTCCCAAGTACATCTTGCTTCTTGCCCACGTCGATTCTCTTTGCGAACTGTCAGTCGAAATCCAAGGCACTAAGCCGTTGTTTCAGTTCATTCTCCTGCGCCTTTCGCACTTCTTGCGCCTCTTGTTCCCGGCGCTGGTGCTTGGCCTCGGCTGCCAGGTACTCTCGATACCTATCATTAGTCGCGGCGACCCGAGAATCCAGTTCTTCCCTTCGATGCTCAAAATTGTCGCCTTTTCTGGCGTGCACGACAATGTGAGTGCCGTCTAGCCATGACCTCCGCAATCGTCCGTACCACCTGCGCGGTCTAGTATCGGCGAAGATTGTAGCCCATTCCTGCGGCGGCACCGTAGACAGTTTGAACGGAATGTCAAACATATCCATGTTGTCGTCAGGTCTTGATATCCCATCTTCAACAATGCCGACGATTCGAATATCTTGGAACTCGGACATGATTAACTCCTAGCAATGACGCTCGCTCTCGATCCAAATGGCAGTGTAACAGATCGGATGTTTCGTTGCAAACAATTGTCGGGAGCGCATGGGAGTCGAACCCACCAGCGCCTGCTATCCGCAACCGCCCACCGGTTTTGAAGACCGGGGCATCCACCGGGACGCATCCGCCCCCTCGCCCCGCCATTATACCCCGCGCCAGCCCTACTTCAACACGGCGAAAGGCGCTATCATCGGGGCAGACGCCAGCCGACAAAGGAGCCCGCCATGCCCGCCTACCTGCTCGTTCGCGCCAAGGTGACTGACATGGCGCAATATGCCGAATACATGAAGCTGACGCCCGCCATCGCCGAAAAATACGGCGCCGAATTCCTCGTCCGCGGCGGCGGCAAACTCGCGCTCGAGGGCCCCGAGGCGCCCGAACGCATCGTCCTGCTCAAGTTTGAAAGCGTCGAAGCGGCGCGGCGCATGTACGAGTCCGACGAGTATCAGGCGGCGATCAAGGTGCGCGAAGGCGCGGCGGAAGCCTCCTTCATCGTCCTGGACGGCGTGAACTGATGATTATGGCGATTGGCGCAGAGGCAGCCTATCAGGTCGCCCGCGGCGTAGGGGCTGCCCCTCAGGTCGACCGCCATGTAGGGGCTACCCATCGGGTCGCCCGCGCAATACGCCGGCTCGCCCCTACAAATTTTCGAGCGGGTGGGGGTTCGCATGAAACTGGTCCTCTTCGATATTGACGGCACGCTGCTCGTCGCCCACGGCATCGGGCGCGCAGCCAAACGCCGCGCCATGCTCGAGCGCTTCGGAACGACCGGCGACCTCGATAATCACGCCTTTGGCGGCAAGACCGACTGGCGCATCGTGGCTGAATTGCTGGCGCCGCATGGCTTTGCTTCGGCGGCGGTCGGGCGGGCGATGCCGGCTTACGAGGCGGTCATGGCGCGTCACATGCGCGCGATCGCCGGCGATTACCGGGCGGAGGCGCTGCCGGGCGCGATGGAACTGGTAGGCGAGCTGCGCGGGCGAGAAGACGCGCTCATCGGCATCGTCACAGGAAACACGTCGATGACGGCGGCCATCAAGCTGGAGATGGCGGGTTACGACCCGGGCTGGTTCCCGATAGGCGCCTTCGGCAGCGAAGCCGAAGAACGCGATGACCTGACGCGGCTGGCGCTGGAGCGGGCGCGGGCGCATAGCGGCAGAACAATCGAGGGCGCGGACGTCGTCGTCATCGGCGATACCCCCGAGGACGTCAAAGCGGCGCGCGCCATCAATGCGGTCGCCGTCGCCGTCCGCACCGGTTACGCGCCGGCCGAGCAGCTGGTCGAGGCCGATCCCGACTATCTGCTGGCGGATCTGCGCGGGTTTCTCGATTGCGTCGAGTTGTAGGGGCGTTTCGCGAAACGCCCGGTATGGCATTCTTTTCTTCGAATGCGGGCGTTACAGCGTATCGCCCCTTCACACCGCTTTAGGGGCGGCGCCACGGACTCATGCAAATTCGGACGCCCAAAAAATATCGCGGAACGCAGCGGCGCAGCGTCATCGGCTGTCGCCGGCTGACCTTCTATCTGTTGATGATCGCGCTGATCGCCATTGGCGTCAGCCTTGTGTTGAATCGGGAGACGCTGGCGCCAGTCGTGCAGAACGCGCTTTACGAGGTCATCGGCTCGCTTGAGGACCGGGCGGCCACCATGGCTGTGCCGCCGCCAACGCCCACGGTCGACCCGAGCAATATCCTGGTGGAAGCCAACAATTACTGGCTGGGCGGCGCGCTGGACGAGGCGACAGACCTTTACGTATCGATCGCCGAATCGATGCCTAATTCGGTCGAGGTCTTTCGCCGCGTCGCCCTCGGCTTGATCAACGGCAGCCGCTATGACGAGGCGATCGATTATGGCGCGCGCGCGATCAACGCCGACCCCTTCGACGCCGACGCCTGGGCCATCTACGCCTGGGCGCTGGATTGGGACCGGCAGGCGACCGAAGCGCTGGCGAAAGCCCTGCACGCCCGGGAGCTGGACCCCGAAAGCGAGCGCGCCAAAGCTTACCTGGCCGAGGTGTACGCCAGCCTGGGCCAGGCCGAACGCGCCGAACTGCTGCTGGCAGACCTGCTCGAGGCGAATCCCGATAGCGCCGAAGGCATCCGCGCGCGCGGGCTGCTCAAGTGGAATCGCAACGACTTCGCCGGCGCCCTGGACGACTTCAAGACCGCCTACAGCCTGGCGGACAATATGAGCTTCATCGCCATCGACATCGCCGTCATCGAGAAAGACCTCGGCAACTACGAGACGGCGCGGGAATTCTTGCAGCAGGTCGTCGACGCCGACCCCTACAACCCGCACGCGCTCTTTCGGCTGGGCGAGATCGCCGTGAGCTACGAGGGCAACCCCGCCCAGGCGCTGCGTTATCTGCAAGACTGCGTCGACTTGAACCCGAGTTATCTGCACTGCCACTTCATGCTGGGCCGCGCGCAGGAACGGCTCGGCTCAATCGAAGACGCCGCCGCCTCCTTTGAACAGGCGATCGCGCTGGGCAGCGACAACCCGCAGCACTATTACTGGGCGGGCTATTCGCAGATCCTGCTCGGCAATTGCCCGCAGGCCATGGCCTATCTGGAGCCGGGCTTGCGGCTGGCGCGGAGCAGCGTCCCCTACCGATTCGCGGCCGATATCGAAGCGATCATCCCGGACTGCGACCCCGCGTTCATCGGGCGCGCCGCCCTCGAGGATGCCGCTGGTTAGAATAGAAGGGTCGAGGCTTGTCTCGCCCTTCCGCCACGCCGAAAATCTTCGGGCGACATACAATCTCGCCCCTACAAGGCTTGTCCGATACTGAGGATTTTCCGCCAAGTTCTGGTTGTGAAGCGAGCGGGACGAGCCACCGGCGGCGGTCAGTGTCTACGCGACCTCGCCCCTACAGCTGACGAATTTGATCGAATAGTAGCGGAAATGGCGCGGAATGTGTCCGGGCGCTTCTCCCCTTCCCTCATTCTGGGGGCAAGGGGCCGGGGGATGGGGGCCGAATTCGTGTCAAATTCGGAGTATCGGACAAGCCCTACAAATCGAAATAATGCAGGCTGTCCTTCATGTCGTCGACGCGGTCCATCTCCAGCACCATCACCGGCTTCCGCGGCAGCGCGCGCAGCTTTGGCAGCAGCTCGCCATAATCCAGCACGCCTTGATCCCAGTCGAAGCCATAATGTTCATCCATGACGCCGTTGTTGTTGTTCAGGTGCAATTCGATCACCCAAGGCGCCAATGCTTCCAGCCAGTGATCGATCGTGAATTCGGGATCGGAAAATAGCGTGGCGTGCCCGATATCGATGCAGGCTTGCAGATTCGGATGATCAAGCTCCTGCAGCAGGTTGCTGATGATCGTCGGATCGAATTCCCACATGTTTTCGATGGCGACGACGACGCCATAAGCGCGGGCGTAATCGCCCAGGGGACCCCAAAAGTCGACATTGCGCTGATGCCAGCCCTGGCGATATACCTCGTTATGCAGCAATCCGATATAGTTGGCGTGCAGGATGACCTGGCGCAAGCCCAGCAAGTCGGCGATGCGAATCACATGCTCGTAGCGGCCGTAGGTGACCATGTTGATGCGCTCGTCGGGGCTGCCAGAGACCAGATCCATGAAGGGACCATGCAAGCTCACCGGCCCCGGTATAGTCGCCAGCGCCGAGCGGTAGGCTTTGACCAGCGCGCGCCAGTCTCCATCCAATACGCTGGGCACCGAGAAAGCCATGAGCTCGATGCCGAGGCCGCGGTCGCTGGCCAGTTCGCCGCAGTCGTTAAAGTTGCTGATGCCGGCGCTGAGTGAAACCTGGTCGCCCATATTCGCTTTCCGTTTGGCTGGTGGCGGGCGCCGCGCCCTGGCCGACGCCGACCGCGCATTCACTTGGCTTCCAGCGTACATCATTTTGTGCCGTTGTTGCAATAGGCTGGCGTCGCGCCGCCGGCGAATCCGGGGCGAAAGGGCGGCAGCGCGCCCGGCGCCAGCTTGACCTTTGCAGGCGTTAGCGCGTCCATTACCATCGCCAGCGGATAAAGGCGGGCAAATGGATTCCAAGCGCATTCTGGTCATCATTCCGGCGCTGAACGAAGGGCGCAGCATTGCGCGGACGGCGGGCGGCATTCGCCAGCGGCTGCCCGCGGCCGATTTGCTGGTGGTGAACGACGGCTCGGGCGATGACACGGCGGCGGAAGCGCGGAGGGCTGGCGCCCAGGTGCTGGACCTGCCCTACAATCTCGGCATCGGGGCGGCGGTGCAGGCCGGCTTTCAATTCGCGCGCGCCCACGATTACGATATCGCGCTGCGCAACGATGGCGATGGCCAGCACGCGCCAGCGAACAACGCGGCGCTGCTGGGGCGGCTGGCGGCGGGCGATGTCGACGTCGTCATCGGCTCGCGCTTCATCGAGGCCGCGGGCGATTATGGCACGCCACCCATGCGGCGGCTGGGCGGGGCGATCCTGGCGCGCCTGCTCACGCGGATCATCCGCCAGCGCGTGACCGACCCGACTTCCGGCTGCGCCGCCTTTAATCGCCGCGCCATCGATCTCTTCGCCGACGCCTACCCCCACGATTACCCCGAGCCCGAAGCGATCCTGATGCTGCATCGCGCCGGCCTGCGCCAGGTCGAAGCGCCCGTCAAGATGATGCCGCGCCAGCACGGCGATTCGTCGATCACGCCCTTGCGCTCGGTCTATTACATGATCAAGGTCATCCTGGCGATTCTGATCAGCTTGCTGCGGCGGCCGCGCCAGGACAGGTGAGCGGGGGAAATAATCGAATGCGGATTCGGTTTGTCAATTCTGGAATTTAGCGTGTATAATCCCTCTGCCAATTTTCACTTCTGGCCCTTCATTGAGGAAGAAAGGACGCAACATGCGAGTCAAACTAACCCTATTGGCCGTCTTGTTCATTTTCAGCACGCTCTTTGGCGGCGCTGCGGTGGCGCAAGACACCAGCGAAGTCACCATTCTTTATTGGCAGGCGGTGTCGATTCTGAACCCCTACCTCTCCGGCGGCACGAAAGACTTCGACGCGGCCACGCTCATCGTCGAGCCGCTTGCGCGCATCTCGCCAGACGGCCTCATGGTGCCGGAACTGGCGGAAAGCATCCCGACGCTGGAAAACGGCGGCGTCTCCGAAGATTTGACGACCATCACCTGGAAGATCAAGGACGGCGTCCTCTGGTCGGACGGCAGCCCGCTGACAGTCGATGACTTCATCTTCACCTGGCAGTATTGCACGCACGAAGAGGGCGGCTGCTCGACCAAGCACTACTTTAATGATGTGGTCGGCATTGAAGACATCGGCGATAACCAGCTGAAAATCACCTTCGGCAAACCCAAGCCCAATCCTTACGATCCCTTTGTGTCGGTTTCCGCGCCGGTGCTGAACGCCGCGCAATTCGCCGATTGCATGGGCGCGCAGATGTCGGCTTGCACCGACCAGAACTTCGCGCCGATTGGCACCGGTCCCTTCATGGTCGATGAGTTCCGTCCCAATGATGTGGTCACCTATGTCAAGAACCCGAATTACCGTGAAGAGGGCAAGCCGCATTTCGACCGCGTCGTCTTCAAGGGCGGCGGCGATGCCGAATCGGCCGCGCGCGCTGTATTGGAAACGGGCGAAGCCGATTACGCCTGGAACCTGCAGATCTCGCCCGCTGTCCTCAGCACCATGGAAGCCGCTGGCAACGGCACTGTCGTCGTCTCGTTCGAAGCCTCCGTAGAGCGCCTGATGCTGAATCAGACCGACGTCAGCCCCGACAATCCGAACCGGTCGGTTTACATGGGCGGCGAAAACGCGCACCCCTTCCTGACCATTCCCGCGGTTTCCGATGCCATGTCGCTGGCCATCGATCGCGATATCATCGCCAGTCAGCTCTATGGCGCGGGCGGGCAGCCGGCCTGCAACATCGTCAACGGTCCGCCGATTAACGTGTCGGAGACTTATCTGGGCTGCCAGCAGGACATCGCCGGCGCAAACGCCATCCTTGACGAAGCCGGGATTGTCGATAGCGATGGCGATGGCATCCGCGAAGCCAATGGCGTTCCCCTCCGCGTCCAGTACCAGACCTCGACTAACGCCGTGCGCCAGAACACCCAGGCGCTGATCAAGCAATGGTGGGGCGAGATCGGCATCGACACCGAGCTGCGCAACATTGACGCCGCCGTCTTCTTCGGTGGCGACCCGGCCAGCCCCGATACTTACCAGAAGTTCTACACCGACGTGGAGATGTTCACCAGCGGCATGAGCAGTCCGGATGCCGAGACCTTTCTGGTGCGTTGGGTCTGCGGCGCGGACCCCAACCCCGACAACGGCTGGCTTGGGCGGAATGTGCCGCGGCACTGCAACCCAGACTACGACGCGCTCTATGACCAGTTGACGAAGACGGCTGGCGTTGAAGCGCGCGCCGAACTCACCAGACAGATGAACGACCTGCTCATCGAAAGCGGCGCCTTGATCCCGCTGGTCTTCCGCGGCAGCGTCTCCGCCCACAGCAATACGCTTGGCGGCGTCGACATGAACGGCTGGGACAGCGAATTGTGGAATATCGAGAACTGGCATCGCATGTAGCCAGGCGACATTTCGCCGCGTGATTGCAGTTCATCGGGGGGTGTGGCAATTTGCCGCGCCCCTTTTCTGTTTGCAATAACACATTCGCCGGGCAGGGTATGGAAATAGATTTGCCAAGAAGCGGCATTTATCGGTACAATTTAGGCTGCTGCGTTTATTGTCCCCTTAGATCAAGAAACGAGGAAAGCATGAAGACCAAACTCACTTTTCTGTTGATCGCGCTTTTGGCGCTGTCGGCATTCGCCGGCATCGGCGTGGCGCAAGACGGCGACACCGTCAATATCCTGTTTTGGCAGGCGGCGTCGCACATGAACCCCTACCTTGGCAATGGCACCAAGGAATTTGAAGCGGCCGCCCTGGTCCTCGAGCCCCTGGCGCGCTACGATCCGGACGGCGTCATGACGCCCTGGCTGGTCGATGAGATCCCCACAGTCGCGAATGGCGGCGTCTCCGAAGATTTGACTTCCATCACCTGGACGCTGAGCGAAGGCATCATGTGGTCGGACGGCAGCCCGCTGACCTCGGCCGATGTCGTCTTCAGCGCCGATTTCTGCATGCACCCGGACACCGGCTGCACCGTGCTGGATCAATTCGCGAATGTCGCCTCGGTGGAAGCGGTGGACGACATGACGGTCAAGATCACCTTCGATGTCGCCAAGCCCTTCCCCTATGGGCCTTTCGTCGGCTACCTGACGCCCATCATCCAGAAGGCGCAGTTTGAAGGCTGCATCGGCGCCGGCGCCCTGGAATGCCAGGAGAGCTTCGGCCCCATCGGCACTGGCCCCTACATGGTGACCGATTTCCGCACCAATGACGTCATCACCTACGCCGCCAACCCGAACTACCGCGTCGAGGGGCAGCCTGCTTTTGCCCGCGCGGTCTTCAAAGGCGGCGGCGACGCTGAATCGGCCGCCCGCGCCGTATTGGAAACTGGCGAAGCCGATTACGCCTGGAACCTGCAGATTTCCCCCGCCGTCCTGAGCGCGATGGAAGCCGCTGGCCAAGGCACGGTCATCGTTGGGTTCGCCACTAGCGTCGAGCGCCTGCTGCTGAACCACACCAATCCCGATCCGGCTCTGGGCGAGAATCGCTCGGTCTGGATGGCGGATGGCAGCAACGGCCACCCCTTCCTGCAGGTCGATGCCGTCTGGCAGGCGATGTCGATGGCGATCAACCGCGAAATCATCGCCGGGCAGCTCTATGGCGCGGGCGGCGTGGCCACCTGCAACATTCTGCCGGGTCCGCCGATTTACGCTTCGCCCAATAACGTCTGCGCCCAGGATATCGACAGCGCCAACGCCTTGCTGGACGAAGCCGGCATCATGGACAGCGATGGCGATGGCGTGCGCGAATATGACGGCATCCCGCTCAAGGTCAGCTACCAGACCAGCACCAACGCCGTGCGCCAGAACACCCAGGCGCTGATCAAGCAGTGGTGGAGCGAGATCGGCATCGAGACCGAGCTGCGCAACATCGACGCGGCTGTCTTCTTCGGCGGCGATATCGCCAGCCCGGATACCTACTCGAAGTTCTATACCGACATCGAGATGTACACCAATGGTTCCAGCGGCACCGACCCGGAGACTTACATGGGCGGCTGGCGCAGCGACCAGATTACGCATCCCGACAACAGCTGGAACGGCAACAATGTCGTGCGCTGGTACAACACCGACTACGATGCTTTGCTGGACCAGATGGCGGTTACGGCCGTGCTTGAAGAGCGGGCGTCGCTGGCGATCCAGATGAACGACATGATCGTCCAGAACGGCGTCGTGATTCCGCTAGTCTATCGCGGCAGCGTCTCGGCGCATCACAACAGCGTCAACGGCGTCGCCATGAACGCCTGGGATTCCGAGCTTTGGAATATCGCCGATTGGACGCGCAGCTAGCCAAATAGCCGCGCAATTCGCAGCCCTTCCCTCCGCAGCGGGGGAGGGGCTTTTTTTGCGGCCGAGTCGCCGCCTCGCCCCTACCTTTTGCGCCTTGGCGGCGAGTCGCCCCTACGCGTCTGCGTTTTGGAAACGAGTCGCAGGGGCGATTCTGTGAATCGCCCACAGGTCTGCAACCGGACCAGCGAGAAACCGGCTTTTGCCTGGGCGGCGGCAAGGTCGCCCTGTTAGAAGGCATTTCTCTGCGTTCTCTGTGTTCCCTCGGCGTCCTCTGCGGTGAAGAAATCCTGCGACATTCCCGACAAAGCGTGATGCCCAACAGAATAAACAGGCCCCGCTTCGAAGCTGATTTGCATGAATTGCCCATTTGTCGCTATAATCCGCCTTGCGGCGGATATTTTTATCAGAGTTGAAACCGAGAGGGCAATATGAAATCAAAACTCACCCTTCTATTGATCGTGGTTATGGCGATCTCGTCGTTCGGCGGGCTCTCCCTGGCCCAAAGCGAAGACACGTTGAATATCCTGCTGTGGCAAGCGGCTTCGCACTTGAATCCCTACCTCGCCAACGGCGGCAAGGAGCTTCAAACGGCGTCATTGGTGCTCGAGCCGCTGGCTCGCTATGACAACAACGGCAACATGACGCCCTATCTGGCGGAGGAAATCCCCACAGTCGCCAACGGCGGCGTTTCCGAGGACCTGACCTCCATTACCTGGAAGTTGAAGGACGGTCTTGTGTGGTCGGACGGCAGCCCGGTGACATCCGCAGATGTCGTATTCAGCGGAGAATTCTGTCTGAATCCGGATACCGGCTGCACGGGGGTGGATAATTTCGCCAATGTCCAATCAATTGAAGCCTTGGACGATTTGTCCGTTCGCATCACCTTTGATGTGGCCAAGCCTTTCCCCTATGGTCCTTTCGTCGGATTTCTGACGCCTATCATCCAGAAGGCGCAGTTCGAGGACTGCATGGGCGCGGCCGCGCTGGAATGCATCGAGTCCTTCGCTCCCATTGGCACAGGCCCCTTCGTAGTCGACGAATTCCGTACCAACGATGTGACTGTCTATAGCGCCAACCCCAACTACCGCGTCGAAGGACAGCCATCCTTCGCTCGGGCGGTTATCAAGGGTGGCGGCGATGCCGAATCGGCGGCGCGCGCTGTTTTGGAAACTGGTGAAGCCGACTATGCCTGGAATCTACAGGTCGCGCCGGCCGTGCTAAATGCGATGGAAGCGGCAGGCCAAGGCACGGTCGTCGTGGGTTTCGGCACGCTGGTAGAGCGCTTGCTCATTAATCACACCAATCCCGATCCGGCGCTGGGCGAGAATCGCTCGGTCTGGATGGCCGACGGCAGCAATGGCCACCCCTTCCTGCAAGTGCCGGCCGTATGGAAAGCCATGTCCAAAGCGATTGATCGCGAGGTGATTGCGACCCAGCTCTATGGCGCGGCCGGCGTGGCCACGTGCAACATCTTGCCTGGACCGCCGATTTACGCCTCTACTGCCAATGAAGATTGCCATAGGCCAGACATAGACGCCGCCAACGCAATGTTGGATGACGCGGGCATCCTGGATACCGATGGCGACGACATCCGCGAATACGACGGCATCCCGCTCAAGGTCTCCTACCAGACCTCGACCAATGCAGTGCGTCAAAACACGCAGGCGCTGATCAAGCAATGGTGGGGCGAGATTGGCATCGAGACCGAGCTGCGCAATATCGACGCGTCAGTCTTCTTCGGCGGCGATATCGCCAGCCCCGATACCTACTCGAAGTTTTACACTGACATCCAGATGTATACGAACGGTCTAACTGGCACCGATCCCGAGAACTACATGGGCGGCTGGCGCAGCGACCAGATCACGCATCCCGACAATAGCTGGAACGGCAACAATGTCGTGCGCTGGTTCAACGAAGAGTACGACGTCCTGCTTGATCAGTTGGCGAAGACGGCTGTCATTGAGGAGCGCGCCGCATTGGTCGTCCAGATGAATGACATGCTGGTCCAAAACGGCGCTGTAATCCCCTTGATTTATCGCGGCAGCGTCTCGGCGCATCACAACAGCGTCAGCGGCGTCGCCATAAACGCCTGGGATTCCGAGTTCTGGAATATCGCCGAGTGGACGCGCGGCTAGCGAGTCTGTTGCCCGTCCCTGCCACTTTGGGGCGGGCAGCTCCGTGCTTTTCTGAATCGCAGAGAACGCAGAGGGCGCAGAGAATTGAATGGCGGGGGCGCCTCGGAAGATCGGGATCCGCTAACGTACAAGATCATTGGCGCTGCCATTGAAGTGCATAGGCGGCTGGGCGCGGGCCTCCTTGAGAGTTTGTATGAAGAGGCTTTCTGCGTTGAACATGAACATCGGCGGTTGAGATGCGAAAGGCAGAAACATCTCGCCGTTAGCTATAGAGGACGCGACATCGGGCATCTTAGGCTCGATATCGTGGTAGAGGACGCAGTCGTTGTAGAATTGAAATCGGTAAAGGAATTCGCCTCTATACATTCTATGCAAATCATTACCTACTTGAAGCTAACTGGTTTGACGCGCGGATTGCTTATCAATTTTAATGTAAGGAATCTAGCGAAGGACGGCATTGAGCGCTTCGCAAACTCCAGATAATCTCTGCGTTCTCTGCGCTCTCTGCGATTTAGGACTTAGTATCTGAAGAGCTGGACGAGGTAATCACATGGGCAAATACATCATACGCAGGCTCTTGACCGCCATACCTACGATTCTCGTCATCAGTTTCATCATCTTCGCCATCCTGGAGCTCTCGCCCAGCGACCCGACCGGCAACCTGCCGCTGACGATCCCGCCGGAAGTGCGCCAGAAAATCCGCGAGGCGCTGGGCGCGGACGACCCCTTCGCCATCAAGTACGTCAAATGGCTGAATCAGTTCTTCATCGCCGAGCCGCTGAACTTCATTGAGACGGTCTTCGGCGTCGAATTCCCCGGCTCGGCGGAACGGACGCGCGTCATCTCCTGGGCGACGCGGGGTCCGGTGATTGACATCATCGCCGAGCGCCTGCCACAGACGCTGTGGGTGGTTGGCTCGTCCTACATCCTCGGCGTGTTGATCGCCGTGCCCGTTGGCGTTTTTTCGGCTTATCGACAGTATTCCATGTTTGACCAGGTGGGCACTTTCTTGATGATGGTGGGCTTCTCGGTGCCGACCTTCTTCACGGGTTTGATGTTCATCATCGTTTTCAGCGTCAATCTGAAATGGTTCCCATCGGTGTATGACACGACGCTTGTCGTCACCGATATCGAGACGCTGCAGCAGCAGCTGCGCCAGATGATCATGCCGGTGACGGTGCTGACCTTGTACACGACGGCGCAGATGAGCCGCTATACGCGCGCCTCCACGCTGGAGAATTTGCAGCAGGATTACATCCGCACGGCGCGCTCCAAAGGCTTGACCGAGCGCACGGTGGTGACGCGGCATGCGGTGCGCAACAGCTTGATTCCGGTGGTCACGCTGATTGCTCTGGGCATCCCCGGCATCTTCGCTGGCGCCCTCATCACCGAGCAGATTTTCCGCGTCAACGGCATCGGCCAATATCTGATTATCGCGATCCAGGGTGGCGACCTGCCAACAGTGCAGACGGTGACCTTCATCTTCGCCGTGCTGGTGGTGCTCTTCAATATTGTCGCCGATGTCCTCTATGGCATCCTTGACCCGCGCGTCTCCTACACCTAGACGGAATGAGGGGCAGGATTATGACGGTTAAAGCGAAGACGAAACCGGCGGAGCTCGACGCGGCCGAGATGCAGCAGGCGCGGACCTTTGTGGGCGATGCCTGGATGCAGTTCCGCAAGCACAAGCTGGCGATGATCGCGATCGCCGTGCTGGCGGTGATTATCGCCGGGGTGGTGGTGGGTCCGCTGATTTGGACGCTCGACCCCGAATACATCAATATCATGGACGCCTATCAGCTGTCGTCGCCGGAGCATCCCTGGGGCACGGACAGCCTGGGGCGGGATACGCTGGCGCGGGCGCTGCAGGGCGGGCGGGTGTCGCTGATGATTGGCATATCAGCCATGCTCGTTTCAATCACCATCGGCACGGTCATCGGCTTGGCATCGGGTTATTTCCGCCGCTTGGACAACCCGCTGATGCGCATGACCGATATTTTCATCGCCCTGCCGCAGCTGCCGCTGCTGCTGGTACTGATGATGCTCTTCCGCGAACCCTTGAAAGCGACTTTCGGCGTGGAAGGCGGGGTCTTCATTTTGATGGTCTCGGTTATTGGCGGGCTGCAATGGATGCCGACGGCGCGGCTGGTGCGCGGCGAGGTGCTGACGGTGAAATCGCGCGAGTTCATCACGGCGGCCACCGCTGTCGGCTCGCAAGACGGGCGGATTCTCAGCAGCCACATCCTGCCCAACGTCATGAGCCCGGTCATCGTCGCCGCCACATTCAGCATCGCCAGCGCGATCATCACGGAATCGGCGCTGTCTTTCCTGGGCCTGGGCTTCCCGCCCGATTTTCCCACTTGGGGGCGGCTGCTTTTTGATGGCAAGGATTACCTGACGATCACCTGGACGCTGGTGTTCTGGCCCGGCTTGCTGATTTCGCTGACGGTGCTCTGCGTCAATTTCATCGGCGATGGCTTGCGCGACGCGCTGGATCCACGCTTGCGGAAGTAGGTTTTTGGCAGGCTGGCGTTATTGGGAGCGCGTCGCGATGGCGCGCTTTTTCTATTCCCGCAATAGCAAGACTGCGATACAATTGTTCTATTGGAAGGGGCCTCGATGTCGATAGAACAGTCACTGCGCGATTTCGTCGATTGGCAGCGCGCTAACATCAAGGGCGATGAAAAAGGCGAGGCGCAGATCTTCCTCGATCATCTGATGCGCGCCTTTGGCCACGAGGGCGCAATCGAGGCCGGCGGTCGCTATGAGACGCGGGTGCGGCGCCGGCGCAACGGCAAAACGACTGTTTCGTTCGCCGACTATCTCGTGCCGAAGCGCGTCCTCATCGAGATGAAAAAGCGCGGTGAGGACCTGAGGAAACACTATACGCAATTGGAAGAATACTGGAAGAGTTTCGACGGTCAGGTGCGTCCGCGTTACGCGATCCTGTGTAACTTTGACGAATTCTGGATATTCGACTTTCACGAACAATACTACGATCCAGTCGATAAGCTCCCGATAGAAGCACTGACGACAGAACGACGCGCAGCCTTGGAATTCCTGATTCCGGATTCAGTCCGCGATCCGGTTTTTCAAGATAGCCGCGTACAAGTTACCAAAGAGGCGGCTTTTATCCTCACGGAACTGTATCATTCCTTGTCGGACGAACTCGGTCCGGCGATCGCGCAGCGATTCACGCTTCAATGTATGGTAGCGCTGTTTGCGGAAGACGTGGGATTGCTGCCCAATGACACCTTGCCCAATATCATTCACGACAGCAAATATGGCAGTGGAAAGTCCGAGAATGCGCATGACCTGATGGCGTTGCTCTTTACGATGATGAACTATCCGCGACATAAGCGCCGCAGCGGACGCTTTCACAATGTCGATTACTTCAACGGCGGAATCTTTCAACAAATACATCCGCTTTCCTTATCGCCAAATCAAATGAATTGGCTGGAGCGCGCCGCTAGCGAAGACTGGTCAAAAGTCCGCCCGTCAATTTTTGGCAATATCTTTGAATACAGCTTGGAAAAGCGCGAACGACATCGCGAAGGCGCGCATTACACAACCGAGCATGACATAAAACGAATCGTCGATCCTGTCATCGCCGCGCCCTGGCGCAACGACATCGACTCGGTCAATGAACTGTCGGATGCGTTGCGACTTTATGACGAATTGTGCAATTATGTCGTGCTTGACCCCGCGTGCGGCTCCGGCAACTTCCTGTTTGTGGCGTACCGCGAGATGAAGGCGCTGGAGTCCGACCTTAGAGAGCGCATAACCGAGCTTGGCGGCGACAGTTTACAGTTAAGACAACGCGTTACTGCTGAGCAGTTTCACGGTTACGACATCAACGAGTTCGCGGTCGAGCTGGCGAAGGTATCGCTGATGATCGCCAAGAAGCTGGCAGTTGACGAATTCGACACGGATGAAGACCCGCTTCCCTTAGATAATCTCAATAGCAACATCAAAGCCGAAGACGCGCTCTTTAATGAGTGGGTGGAGTTTGACGCCTGCATTGGCAATCCGCCGTATTTGGGGGCTTCGCTGATGCGAAAAGAGCGCGGTATTCCGTATACGAGCTCGATACGAAAGCGATTCGTCGATGTCCCTGGGCGGGCAGATTACTGCGTCTACTGGTTTCGCAAGGCGCATGACAACATGAAAGCGGGCGCCAGAGCCGGGCTCGTTGGCACGAACACTATCCGCCAGAATTATTCGCGCATCGGCGGGCTTGATTATATTCTCGCCAATGGTGGCGAAATCTATGACGCGGTCTCATCAATGCCTTGGTCTGGGGAAGCGAAGGTGCATGTTTCGATAGCGAATTGGACAAAGGGACCGCCGCCGATTTCCCCGAGTCGCTTGCATTTCTTCCAGGATGTGAACGAATCGGGGGAGTATGTCTTTCGCACGGTGTCGAAAGAGCGAATCAATGCGGCCCTTTCCGAAAAGATCTTCGTCAGCGGCGCGCAAAAGCTGAGCTCTAACACAAAACCGAAATGTGTATTTGAAGGGATTAAGCCTGGGACATCTGGATTCGTTATCAGTCCGGAGCTTGCGCGTGATTGGATCAAGCGAGACAAAAGAAATGAGTCCGTCTTGAAGCCATTCTTGATCGGCGACAATTTGCTTGGACAATCGCTGGGACAACCAGCTCGTTATGTGATCGACTTTTTTGGCCTGGATATTTTGGAAGCGCGCGCGCATCCAGAGCCCTTCGCGCATGTTTCGCGCCATGCGATGCCGGTGCGGAAGCAGATGGCAGAAAACGAGACTGCGGCGAACCGCGCAGCGCAGAGCCAGAATCCAGATTTTAGAAGCAGCACCTTCTATCAAAAGCTATTGGACAAATGGTGGCAGCACATGACGGGCCGAGCCGCAATGACGGAATACCTCAGGACGATTCCCCGTTTCATCGTTTGCTCGCGCGTGACCAAGCGACCGATATTTGATTTTGTAGAAAATACCATTCGGCCTGATTCTGCTCTGAAAGTCTTCGCGTTTGAAGACGATTACACCTTCGGCATCTTACAGTCAAACGCGCATTGGCAGTGGTTTGTCGAGAAAGCGTCAACTCTGAAAGCAGATTATCGTTACACCTCTCACAGCGTTTTCGATACCTTCCCCTTCCCGCAGCATTCCGCGCCTTCTGATGTCAAAGCGGTGGCAGACGCGGGCCGCGCCTTACACGAATTCCGCCGCCAGCGCATGGAGAACAGCGAAAACCTGACCTTGCGCGAGATGTATCGCAGTTTGGAAGAGCCGGGCGACAATCCCCTGCGCGACCTCCACGCCGCCCTCGACCAAGCTGTCATCGCCGCTTACGGCTTCGCCCATGACCGCGACATTCTCGAGCAGCTGCTCGCACTGAATCTCGAAGTCGCCGCCAGGATCGACGCCGGCGAGCCGGTCACCGCGCCCGGCGTCCCGCCCGATTATCCCGACCCGGGCGAACTCGTCAGCGCTGGCTGCATCCAGCCGCCCGACCTATTCTAACGAGGCCAATCCCATGCCCTACATCCGCCAGATCACAATCGACCAAGCCACCGGCCTCGTCAAGCGCGAACTGGAAAAAGCGATCAAACGCGCGGGCCGCGTCTGGAATATCGTCCAGATCATGTCCCTCAACGGGCGCGTGATGAAGTCGTCCATGGAAATGTATGGCGCCACGATGTTCGCCGACTCGCCCTTGACCCGCCAGCAGCGCGAAATGCTCGCCGTCGTCGTCAGCAAAGCCAATCACTGCCTCTACTGAATTCGCTCGCACGCGCATGACCTCCGTGCCGAGGTCACAGAATTCGCCAGCGATGAAGACGCTGACGCCTTCGTAGACGCCATCGCCCGCGACTGGCGGACGGCGCCGCTGAACGAAGTCGATCAAGCGCTCTGCGGTTATGCCGAGAAGCTCACGCGCGCGCCAGCGGAGATGGGCGAAGACGACATTCGGCGGCTGCGGGCGGCGGGCTTGGATGACGTCGCCATCCATGACGCCACGCAGATCATCGGCTTCTTCAATTACATCAACCGCGTCGCCGACGCTCTGGGCGTCGAGCCGGAGCGCTTCGTGCGGCATTGGGGCGAAGACTAAGCCAATTCCGCATTCGCCCGCTTCACCGCTGCATATTTCCCCCCCAAAACTCGCGCGCGCTGGCGAGGCGGCGTCCGCGCATTGATTCCGCCCCTCATGCTTTGATAGAGTCTGAAATAATCTATGTAATAAGGCATATTTGTTGACAGTCTCGCAAGTATAAGATACAATCTTGGTATTCGTCTATTAACGCTGGATTGAGCATGGCGGAGCGAGAACGTCATTCTGCGCCAGGCTCGGATTTAGCGCCGGTCTGCCGAGAGCTGTCATGCCTGTAACCGCCAACTGGAATGATTCCAACAAGGGCTACATCGAGAGCCGCTTTTGTGATCCGTGGACGATCGAAGAGTTCATCGAGGCGCGCAAGAGCTGGCATCGGATGATCAAGGCTGTCGAGCATCAGGCGCCGATCCTGCTGGATTTAAGCGAAACGCGCCAAGCGCCACCCGGCGTCCTGCGCCATTTCTGCGCCATTCATCGCACGCCGCACCCGCGTCAGGGGCACATTTATGTCACGGGCGCGACCCCGCTCTACGAAAAGATCGTTCCGCACCTCGCTGCGGGCGTCGCCGACCCCAACAAATCCCTGCGCCTGGTGGACTCTGCGCAGGACCTCCTCAACCCGGGTTAGGCGTCCTGGTCTCGCCATTTTCGGCGCTTGGCAACTCCGCAAGATTCAGAGTGTTTCACTCGCCCCTTCCGTTTATGATTTAGTTATCGATGGCGGAGCGGGGAGCGGGCGACATGGCGCTTGTGAACGGCGGGCTTCAAGCCGATCTGGTGGCGGATGTATGTGCGTACCTGCTGGAAATTCATCCGCAAGCCGCCAGCTTAAGCGAGCTGGGCGCGCGCTTTCACGTCAGCCCCTATCATTTGCAGCGGACCTTCAAATTGGCGACTGGCATTTCCCCGCGCGAATACGCCGCCAACCTGCGCCTGGAGGAGTTCAAATCGCAGATCCGCCAGGGCGAGCGCGTCGCCGATGCCATCTATGGCGCGGGCTACAGCTCCTCAAGCCGCCTGTACGAGCAGAGCGACGAGAAACTCGGCATGACGCCATCGGCTTATCGCAAAGGCGGCGCGGGAATAACCATCTTCTACAGCGCCGTGGCTTGCCCGCTTGGGTCGCTGCTGGTAGCCGTTACCGAGCGCGGCGTCTGCAAGCTGAGCCTGGGCGATGCTCCACAGCCGCTCTTTGACGATCTGGCGGCAGAATTCGGGCGCGCCGAGCTCATCGAAGACCATGAGGGCGTTGGTTACTGGTCCGAGCGGGTCATCGCCTACCTCGAGGGCTGGCAGCCCAGCCTGGATTTGCCGCTGGACCTGCGCGCCACCGCCTTTCAGCTGAAAGTCTGGCGAGAGCTGCAAGCGATACCGGTGGGCGAGACGCGCAGTTACAGCGAAGTCGCCGCCGCCATCGGCCAACCGAGCGCCAGCCGCGCCGTCGCCTATGCCTGCGCCCGCAATCCGGTCGCGCTGGTCATCCCCTGCCATCGCGTCATCCGCGCCGACCGCGGGCTGGGCGGCTACCGCTGGGGCATCGAACGGAAACGAGCGCTGCTGAAAGCGGAAGCCGCGCGCCAAGCCGAATGAGCGCCACGGGAGCGATAAGAGCGCGAATGGAATTGGGCTGCGGAATTGACATGATGAAATCTCGAACGGCAATCACGGCATGACCAATCGTTCTTTGCATGTGCTGGTGCTGGTGGCGGTGCTGTATGTCGCGGTGCAGATGCTGGCGGATATCGCCGGTTTGCGCATTCTCTCCATCGCCGGTTTCAGCATCGCCGGCGGCACGCTGATCTATCCCATCACCTTCACCCTGCGCGATATGGTGCACAAGGTCAGCAACGCCAGCATCGCGCGCCTGCTCATATTTTCCTCCGGCGCCATCAATTTGTTTATGGCGGGCTTGTTCTGGCTGATCGCGCAGCTGCCGCCCGATCTGGCCGTGGGCGAACAGGCGGAGTTCGGCATGGTCTTGGCGCCGGTCGTGCGCATCTCGCTGGCGTCCATCATCGCCGAGATCGTCTCCGAGCTGATCGATACGGAAGTCTACGAGATCTGGGTCAAGCGCTTCGCCCAGCGCTGGCAGTGGGGGCGCGTACTGGCCAGCAACGCCATCAGCGTGCCGGTGGATACGGCGCTCTTCACGCTGCTGGCTTTCGCCGGCGTCTTGCCCAACGAGGTCTTGATCGGGCTTTTTGCGTCCAACATGCTGATGAAGACGGTCATCACCTTCATCTCGATTCCGGGCATCTACATGGTTAAGGAAAACCGCGTCGACCTGGACAAGCGAGCGGCTTGAACGGCAACTGTGCTACACTGGTAAAATCCCTAAGGTATTTCGAAAGCTTACCACCGAGTTCACCGAGTAGGAGAGAGTGCTCCGAGAGAAAAGCAAGCGTATTTCTCTGTGCCTCTGTGCCGGCGGATAGTGTCTACGCGCCCTCTGTGGCAAGTCTTGGTCTTGCGACTTACCTTGACTTACTCTGAAACTGAAGGCGAACTTTGGGAGCCAGCTTATGTCCATAAGAAATCTGCATATATTGATTCTCGTCAGCGTCGGCTATGTCGCGGCGCAGATGGTGGCGGATATTTCCAATCTGCGCGATTTGACGCTCTTCGGTTACGGCGTCAGCGCGTTTTCCATCGCCTATCCGCTGACATTCACCCTGCGTGATATGGCGCATAAACTGGCAGGGCCCCATGTCGCGCGCACGCTGATCATCACCGCCGCGGTCGTCTACCTGGTCGCGCAAGCCTTCTTCGCCATCATATCGGGCTTGCCGCCGGAGATGACGCCCGAAGAGAGCGTCGCCCTGGGCGAGCTGCTGGCGCCCGAGTGGCGGATTCTGATGGCGGCGGTCATTGCGTCCGTTTTGTCGCAGCTGGTCGATACCGAGATTTATACGCGCTGGGTCGAGCGCTTCGGCGGTGAAAAGCAGTGGGGGCGGGTGCTCGTCAGCAATCTCATCGGCATCCCGCTCGACCGCGTCATCTTCCTGCTGATCGCCTTCCTCGGCTCGTGGACGGGCGAGGAGATTGTCGCCGGCTTCGTCGGCACGACCATCGTGCGGCTGGTCTTCGGCGTCATCTCGATACCGGGCATCTACCTGGTCGAGGAGCATTCGGAAGACTGGGCGCATATCACCGAGATCCGGCATACGGACCCGCCGTCATTCGCGCGCGCGGAGCAGAATTAAGCGGCGGGCGCCACGATAGCTGTGGCCTGGAGCGTTGTGCTGGCGGGCGACTCACAGAGTCGCCCCTACAGTTTGCGCGGTGGCGGGCGATTCACGGGTTCGCCCCTGCATTTTCTTAGGCGTAACGCGGATTGTCTGCGCGCAAGCGTCTTGTCTTCGATTTCACTCTGTCGCGCCAGTGTATTCCGCTATATCGCAGCCGAGAAAGTTTCGACCGGCCAGATGGCAAGCATCGAGCACGGAGAATGAACCGGCCGCCGGGTCTACCACCAAGTCATCCGGCGCCGTCGTCGCTTCGATTAGCTTCGCCTGGAGCTTGACTGGCTTGTTGTGAGGATGGGTCTTCTTTATCTTTTCTCGCCAGACATCCGGGATATTGCGGATTGTCCACACGCCTTTGGCTCTGCGCGGTTCCTTTTGAAGTATGACGCAAAACTCGGTCTGATGTCGCGTCCTATAACCCAATCCCATTTTCCCTTTGTCCCATGTCACCATGTCGACGACGCTTAGGGATGTGTCCCTTATCCAGTTGCGGAAATCAGTGCAGAGATGAAACTTGTCCATCCAAAGAAACAAGTGACCCGATGGAATCAATACCCGTCCGATTTCGTTCGTAAACTGAATGATGACATCTTCAGACATCTGCGGAAGCTTCACGCGGACATGATTGCGACTCGTGTCTTCGTTGCCGTACTTCATCTTGTCGTATACGCCACGAAACTGCGGATCGAAAAAAGCAGCCGCCACTGAGTTGTCGTAGAGCATTCCAAGTAAAGCGAGGCCATCCATTTTGACGCGTTCGTTGAGAGTCAAGTTGGGTGGCAGCGCCACGGGCGGGCATTTTACCGTGCGAATATTGGAAAATACGCCATTAGACTTGCTGTCTAACCCGAGTCCCAATTGTGCCACCATGATTTTGGCCTTTGTCAACGCCGGCGCATACTGGAAATATACCGCAGAATCAGTCTTTTGAACACGAGTTCGCGTCCATGCGGGCGACGCGCCGAGACGCCCCTGCGTACCTCAACTACCCCCGAGCCCAGGCGAGCGAATCGGCGCTGACCTCGCCCAGCTCCAGCCGGCTCACATCGCCCGTCGCCAGGTCGACGCGCATGATCCGCGAGACGCCATCGACCGAGCGCGCGAAAGTGACCGCCCGCCCATCGGGCCGCCATTTGGGCAGGCTGTCGTAACGCGGCGTGACCACCAGCGGCGAGACTTCGCCCGTCTCCAGCGCCAGCAGATAAATGGCAGACGCGCCATCTCGGCCAGAGGCGAAGACGATCCGCGTTCCATCGGGCGACCAATCCGGCGACGTATCCGGCGCGCGATGATCCGTAAGCTGCTGGACTTCGCCGGTCGCAAGTTCGATGCTGTACAGATTCCAGGCGCCGCCGCGATTCGAGCTGAAGGCGATGAACGCGCTTTCGGGCGACCAGGCGGGTTGGCGGTCGCCGGCGTGGTTTGTCGTGACGCGCCGCTTGTCTGTCCCGTCCGGGCGGATGATATAGATGTTGTTGTTGTCCTCGCGATTGCTGGCGAAGGCGATCCAGCGGCCATCGGGCGACCAGGCGGGCGATTCGGCGATGGCGGCGGAATCGGTCAACCGCTTGCTGACCCCGCTGCGCAGGTCGTAAACCACGATATCGCTGCCGAAGTTGATATACGAGGTCAGCGCCAGGCGCGCGCCATCGGGCGAAAACGAGGGCTCGGTCAGGTAATCAAAATCGAGCCGCTTTTTCAGGTTGTGATGCAGATCATGCACGATGACGACCGGCAAGCCCGTCTCCAGCGTCATATAAGCCACCACCGGCGATGGCAGAAGCCGTGCCAGCAGGGCGCGCAGCGGCATCAATATCAGAATGAGGGCGAGAATCAGCGCGGTCAGCAGGAAGAGGCTGCGGCGCATCAGGCGGCCAAAGCCAGGAAGTGACGGCGCGACAGATAAGCTTTGATCTGTTGGGCGGCGATGGCGGCTTCGACGCGCATATTGTAGAAAGCGCCGCGCCCCTTGTAAAAGACGCCCACCAGGTAGAGCCCCTCGTGCCCTAGCACGCCCCGCCCGTTGGGGTGCTCGCTGACATCGCGCAGGGGCCAGCCGCGGATGCCGTTGGGCCCGATATCCCAGTCGCAGCTCGTCTCGGGATAGAACATCTCGGTGCTGTATTGCATCTCGATATCCAGGAACTGATGCAGCACGGGCAGAAAACCGGTCGCCATGATGACGGCCTCCAGCTCGATATAGCAGCCGTCGGCCAGATTGGCGCCGCGCGCGTCGAAGCTGACGGGATGCCGCGCCGGGACGACCTGCCCCTGTCGCAGCGCGTTCAGCAGCTCGGGCCCGCGATAGCCGGTGCCGGCCCCGGTCCGCGGCGGCGCCTCCCAGACGCCAAAGTCGCCCGCATTGTATTTGACCGCGCCGGTCTTCCGCTGCAGCCAAATGCAGGCGCGCTCCGGCAGCCGCTCGCCCAGCATCATCCAGGCGTGACGCGGCAAGCCATAAGGATACCGCGGGCGCAGATCGACGCCGCTGCGGATCGCCAGATGGACAAAGCCGTCCGCCGCCACTTTCCCCGCGGCCACTGCGATATCCGTGCCGCTCGGTCCATTGCCCACCACCATCGTCCGTTTGCCGCGAACCTGGTCGGGGCTGCGAAAATCGCGCGAATGCAGGATCTCGCCATCGAAGTCGTCCAGGCCCGGGATATCGGGCAGCTGCGGATTATCGAAGACGCCCGTCGCCGGGATGACCGCGCGGTAAGTCTCGACGCCGGTGCTGGTCTCCACCTGCCAGAGCCCGTCGGCGCGCGGCGCGACGCGATAGACTTCAATACCGCCCTCGATTGGCAGCCGCTCCTGGTCCACCCAATCGACCAGGTAGCGATAATACTGTTTCGCCGTCGGGTGAATGCCCCAGCGCAGGGGAAAACGCTTGCCCGGCAGCTCGCTGAAGAAACGCGACGTGTTCAGCCGCAGCGAGGGATAGAGGCGGTTCCAGGTCGGCGCGATCGTCCGCGCGCGGTCGATGACGCGGAATTCGAGCCCGGCCTGGCGCAGCGCGTAAGCGGCATTGACGCCGGCGGGACCGGAACCGATAACGAGCGCGTCCGCGGTGGGCATCAGCTGCCCCCCGCCTTTGGCAGCGCGGTGGCGGTCTCGCGGATGTAAAGGTAGAGGCGCGTCGGCGCGGCTTCGAAGGTGGCGGCGAAATTGAGCGCGTCGTCGGTCGTGCGCGGCTGAACGGCTTCGAGCGTTTCGCCGACCAAGCCGCCGATCCATTGCGCTTGAAAGGTCGCTTCTTCGTTGTATTCCGCCACCGGGAAGGCGACCAGCCCGCGGCTGATCGCGACCAGGGCAATGGCGAACATCAGGCAGGCGAAGGCGGCCACGACGATCAGACCGCGCCGATTCGCCCGAAGCAGCTCGTCGGGGCGCCTGGCTGCCCGGTCCAGCTGCCGCAGCAGTCGCTCGCGGTCGTAACCCGCGCTGAAATCGAGTGCGGCATGGTTTTGGAGCGGGGCTGGCAGGGCGCTGCTGTCGCAACGAATCGGCAAGACCTTCGCGCCTTCCGCCAGCGCCTTCTCGATCTCGTCTTGCACATGCGGGTCGGCCTTGGACGCGCGCGAGATCAGGGCGATCAGAAGCGGCGGCCGCGGCTCAATGGCGCGGGCCAAGTCATCGCGGATGCGCTCGGCCAGCGGCGCCTGCTCGGGCGAATAGGTGATGCGGATCATCGGGGCGGAGTCTCTCGAATTTGTGAAAAATTGTACAAGCCATTTTCCCACAAGTGGCGGTGGCTTCCAAGTATCGCATCAGCGGGCGGGTCTATCAATCGGCGCTGAAAGGACGGACGCGGGCGACCGAATGAGCTCGGTTGAAACGCTGCCCTCACCGGGAGGGAAGGCGAGTTTGTCGACGACTTGGCTCATTTTTCGCCCCGCCAACTTTATGGGGCAGGGGTTTGGGCTGGGGGAATCCAGCGCGCCACATCGACCGCTTGCGCCGCCGCCAATGCCGCCGGGTCGCCGATCGGCAGCCAAAATGGCGATTCCACCACGGCGACGGTCCGCTCGCGCGCGGCCGCGGAGACGACATCGGTGATTTCAAACTCGCCGCGGTCAGACCGGGCGGGTCTGTAATTGAAGACTTCTGCGCGCAATTTGTAAGCGCCGCTGTTGCAGGGGGCGGGCGTGGCGTAGGCGCCAAGCGGCGGCTTCTCGTCGATGCGCAGAAACGCGCCGGCGGGATCCTTCACCACCACGCCGAAGCGGTCGTAATCGCTTCGCGGCGTCGACAGGAGGCCGAAATCATGCTGGCTCAGCTCGCGCAGGGCGGCGGCGGCATATAGATCGTCGCCGTTGACGACCAGGAAGTCATCGCTGCGCAGCTGGTCGCGGCAGCAGCGCAGGGCGTGCCCCGTGCCGAGCGGTTCGGGCCGCTGCTCGACCAGCTCGTAATCGGCGAAGACGTCTTGCGCCGCCATGAAATCGGCGATCTGTTCTTGCAGATAATGCACGACGACCAGGACGCGCTCGACTGCGCCGCGCAGGCTCAGCAGCGACCAGGCGAGAATCGGACGATCGATCAAGGTCAGCAGCGGTTTGGGCTTGGTTAGCGTCAGGGGGCGCATGCGCGTGCCGGCGCCGCCCGCCAGGATTACGCCATCCATAGCCGCGTGGCTTCAGCGCAGCTCATTGTAATAATCGGTGTCGCCGTCTTCTTCTTCGGCGAATTCGCCTTCGCGGAAGGAGGGGATGATCGTGTCGTCATCGCCATAGAGATCGTGGTAGCTCTCGATGTCGTCGTCGTCCAGGTCGTAGCCTTCGTCATCAAGCTCATCGTCATCCAGGGCGACATCAATATAATCTTCGCGCAAGGCGTCGGCTTCTTCCGGCAGCGCTTCGATATCATCCAGCTCATCGCCGCTGGCCAGGTCCTCGCCGGCGTCGTCCAGGGTCTCCAGGGAAAGGAGCTCTGGCTCCTCGGCCGGCGCCAGGAAGGCGAGCGGGGCGCGCCGGGCGACCGCTTCCGCGGGTGGCGCTGCGACATCGGTCAGGTCGTCCAGGTCTTCCATCGCCGCCAGATCGGCCGCCGTCGGTTCTTCGATGTCGTCCAAACCGGCCTCGGCGCCCCGCATCATCGCGATAAGGGCGGACATCATTTTATCATCCGGGTCGCCCGCGGCGCCGGCGCTCGGCGGCTTGCCAGACATGCGCATCCACTCCCTTCGGGGGATTAAGCCAGTTGCGATTCAACTATACCGCAAAAAAGGCCGTGCAGCCGCAAATCGTCCGTCAACTCGGGGTGGAAGGCGGTCGCCAGCAGGTGGTTCTGGCGCGCGGCGACGATGCGCCCGTCATGCAGCCGCGCCAGCGCTTCCACGCCCGGCTCGACCGCGGTGACGACCGGCGCGCGGATGAAGACGGCGTGGAAGGGCGGGCCCTCGAGCCCTTTGATTTGCAGGTCGGTTTCGAAGCTGTCGATCTGGCGGCCGAAGGCGTTGCGGTCGACCGTGATGTCCATCGCGCCCAGGATCGGCTGTTCGTCGATGCCGATGTCCTTGGCCAGGAAGATCATGCCGGCGCAAGTGCCCCAGGTTGGCTTCCGCCGGGCGAAGCGGCGCAGCGGCTCGATCAAGCCATAGGCGGTGGCCAGCTTGCCGATGGTGGTGCTTTCGCCGCCGGGGATGATCAAGCCGTCCAGCCCGCGCAAATCGCCCGGCAGGCGCGCTTCGACGGCGTCAACGCCGAGCCGCCGCAGCATTTTGATGTGTTCGATGAAAGCGCCCTGCAGCGCCAATACGCCGATTTTCATGGCAATCGCAATGACCGCTGGCTCTCTGCTGTCGCGATAGTCATTATGCGCGCATCGCGGCTAAATCTGTAGGGGCGAGATGGCAGGTCGCGCGGACGCGGGCGGGCGGGATTGGGATTTGGCGGCGGGCTTTAGGGCGAGACAAGTCTCGCCCCTACAGGGGTCCTGATTTTTGTGATTTGCGGGCGGCGTGGCAGGTCGCGCGGACACGGGTGGGCAGATCAGGGAATAATCTCCGCGCGGATCAGCTGCGCCAGGCTCTGGCCGATGATGCGGAATTCGCGCCCCAGCTTCAGCTGCAGGGGTCCGTCGAAAGGCGCGACATGGATGACCTCGCAGACCTGACCCGGCACGAGACCGAGCGCTTCGATGTATTGCAGGCGGTCGGATTCGCGCGTGATCAGGCGGCTGACGCGGATGCGATTGCCAGCGTCGATCCGCGATAGAAAGACGTCTGTCGCCGGCGGCAGCGTCCCCCGCGCGTCCGGGATTGGCTCGCCATGCGGGCAGGTGGCAGGCTCGCCCGTCATCTCGAACATGCGCTGGACGACCGCGTCGCTCAGCCCGTCGCTCAGCTTTGCCGCCTCTTCGTGCGCCGTCAGCCAGTTGATGTCCATCACCCGCACCAGAAAGGTCTCGGCGATGCGCTGGCGGCGGATATGCTTCAGCGCCTCGACCCGGCCCCGGTCGGTGATGGTGATGCCCTTGTAGGGCGCATGCACCAGAAGACCAAGCTCCCTGAGCCGGTTGACCATGCGGTTGACCGCGGGCGGACTGACAAAGAGCCAGTCGGCCAGCTGCGAACTGGTGACGCTGTCCGAGGCGCTGGGCTGCCTGTCGAGCAGGCGATAAATCTCGGCCATGTAGGCGCGCATCTTGCTGCTGAGTTCGCTTGACATGGTGTGAATCAGAGGGCGCTCGGCGCGGCTTTACAAGCCATGCTCCAGGCGGGCGATAAGGCGTTCCGGCAGCTTGAAACCGAGCATGCGGCGCTGCACCGCCTTGATGTCGTAGGGAATGCGCCGATGCTCAAAGACGCCGCTGCTCATATCGAGGATGCCATAGGCGGCGTTTGGATTCTGGTCGCGCGGCTGCCCGATGCTGCCCGGGTTGATGATCTGGCGCTGGCCATTCAGTTGGCGCGGCTCGTCATAGCGGGGCGGGGCAGAGGCGGCGTCGCCGCTTTCATTGGCGATGGTGTAGATCACTGGCTGGTGCGTATGCCCGACGAAGCAGTAGGGCGTCTCAAAATGCGGGAAGTTCAGCGCGGCGATGCGCGGCTCGAGGATATACTCCCAGATCGGCTCGCGCGGGCTGGCGTGGGCGAGGGTGTATTCGCCGATGACGAAGGTGACCGGCAGCGCCTCGAGCCAGCGCGTGTTTTCGGGCGTGAGCGTCGCCTGCGTCCATTCGACGGCGCGCCGCGCGTCGGGGTTGAAGGTGCGGACGTCCAGACGGTCCAGCGCCGCCCAGTCGTGATTGCCAGCCAGGCAGAGCTGCGGCAGCGTTTTCAGGCGGTCGACGCATTCGTTGGGGTCGGGCCCATAGCCGACGACATCGCCCAGGCACCAGACGAAGTCCCATTGACCCTGGCAATGCGCCAGCACCGCTTCAAAAGCCGTGTAATTGGCGTGAATGTCGGAGATGATCAAGATGCGCATGGATGCCCTTTTCGCTGCTTGCCACCGCTAGCATATTACCACGCTTCAAGGCGCGACGCACCTGACGCCTTCGCGCCGATCAGGCTTCGCTAAGCGGGCGGATTACAGAATCGCGCCTGTCAATCGGCAGAGCGACTTGCCTAGCGCGAACGCGAACATGTTATCATTGTCGCATTCAAAACAGCCAAGGAGCGTGAGCCATGTTCTTTGAATTGCGCGTTTATCCCATGCAGCCGGGCAAGGGTCAGGAATTTGCCCGGTACATGGATAAAGAAATCATCCCCTATCAGCTGTCCAAGGGCATGGTCGTTTTGGGGTCTTTCCTCAACGAGGCGGAGGACAGCTACGTCTGGATCCGCCGCTTCGCCAGCGAGGCGGAAAAAGAGGCGCTCTACGACGCCGTCTACAACAATGATTACTGGCGCGATGAAGTCGCCCCCAAGCTGCCGGCGCTGATGGACGGGGCGAATATGCAGGTCACCATCCTGCGGGCGACGCCGCGTTCGTTCATGCAATAGCTATGGGAGAAAGCTTATGGCCGAGCATTTTCTTGATGACAGCGTCATCCAGCCCTTCTGGGACAATTCCATCGAACCGCGCCTCGAGATTGACAGCGGCGACACGGTCGTCTTCGATTGTCTGGAGGCGAACGGGCAGATCGAGCCGGATTGGACGGTCAAGGAATATGAACAGGTCGACCGCAGCAAGATCCACGCGCTGAACGGCTCGGTCTGGGTCAAGGGCGCGCAGCCGGGCGACGCCCTGGAAATTGACATCCTTGATATGCGGCACAAAGGCTGGGGCTGGTCGGCGCATCGACCGGGCATGGGCCTGCTGCCGGAAGATTTCGACACCGCTTACTTGCATCAGTGGCGCATCGATGGCGACCGCATCCTTTCGACCGAGCTCGATCACATTCGCCTGCCCTTCGAGCCGCATACGGGCGTGGTCGGCGTGGCGCCGCGGGCGAAGGGACGCTTCAGCACTTTTCCGCCGCGCGAAAATGGCGGCAACCTGGACGTTCGCGATATGACCATCGGCGCGACGGTCTGGCTGCCGGTGCTGGTGGAGGGCGCGCTCTTCGCCACCGGCGACTGCCACGCGGCGCAAGGGCAGGGCGAGGTCTGCGTGACCGGCGTCGAAGCGCCGATGACCGTCACGATGCGCTTCAAGCTGCTAAAGGACGTGACCCTGCCGGAAGTGCAGCTTCGCCGCCCCAGCCCGATGAGCCAGCTGGATACGCATGGCTATCACATCACGACCGCGCACGGACCCGACCTGATGACGAACGCCAAGAACGCCGTCCGCTACATGATCGACTGGCTGGTAGCCACTCAGCGCATGAGCCGCAGCCAAGCCTATATCCTGTGCAGCGTCGCCGGCGATCTGAAGATCAGCGAGATCGTGGACGCGCCGAACTGGGTGGTGTCCTTCCACATGCCGCTGGCGGTTTTCGTTTAGGTTCGAGGTCTGTGACCAAGCGAAAACCTCTTTCAATTCGAGTTCCGTAGGGGCGAGCTGTCAGGACGCCCGCTAGCAAAAGGATGATATGTAAACGGCGAGGCATTGCAACGGGACGTGTAGGGGCGACCTGCCAGGTCGCCCGCTAGCAAAGGGATGATATGTAAGCGGCGAGGCATTGCAACGGGACGTGTAGGGGCGAGCTGTCAGGACGCCCGCTAGCAAAAAGATGATACGTAAACGGCGAGGCAAGGCAACGGGACGTGTAGGGGCGACCTACCAGGTCGCCCGCTAGCAAAAGGATGATATGTAAGCGGCGAGGCATTGCAACGGGACGTGTAGGGGCGAGCTGTCAGGACGCCCGCTAGCAAAAGGATGATACGTAAACGGCGAGGCAAGGCAACGGGACGTGTAGGGGCGACCTACCAGGTCGCCCGCCTGCCATTATACTCCTTACTGTCGCTTAAGGACTCTGCGCAATGCCACGCAAAACTCCAGCGCTACCCTCACGCCGCTCGATTCGTCTGCATGGCTATGACTACAGCCGGGACGGAGCTTATTTCGTAACAGTTTGCGCCCATAGTATGTTGTGCTCTTTTGGTCAGGTTCGTGAGGACGAGATCTTACTCAATGACTTGGGCAAGACTGTTGAGGACTGCTGGCAACGGATATCTCAGGTGCGTCATAATATTCAATTGGATGCATTTGTGGTCATGCCAAATCATATCCACGGTATCATCATCGTATTCGATGAGGAACCGGTCGACGACTGTCAGCGGAATTCGCGGCAGGGTAGTGGCGTAACGGGCACGATACAGAGCGGTTCACTGGGCGTCATTGTTGGCCACTTCAAACGCGCGGTCACGATTCGGAGCACGGTCCTAAAAGCGCCGCCTCAACAACCAATATGGCAGCGAAATTTCTACGAGCATATTATCCGCAATGAGCGATCGCTTGATGACATCCGCAAGTACATCGTGGAGAATCCTGCACGATGGCATGACGATGAATTGTATGCGGAATAGCGAAACGATGCTCTTCAGGGTTGCGGGCGACCTGGTAGGTCGCCCCTACAGAGCGCGTGGTTTGCGGGGTTGCGTTGAGGCGACCGGCCGGATCGCCCGTACACACGCGCGCGGGAAAGGCGGGGACTAGCGATTCTTCAGCCACATCAGCCAGTAGACGGGCCGGCTCAGCGCCCAGAGCAGCAGCATCCTGCCGGCGCCGTGATGCTTGCGGCAATAGACCAGCAGATCGCGGAAGAATATGCTTGTAGCGAGCCAGTTGCGCGTCGATGACTTTTCGTGGTGCTTGATCTTCGCGGCCGCCAGGAAGCGCATTTTCCGCCGATGACGCCGGGCCAAGGTCTCTTCCGGGAAGTAGAGCAGCAGGTCCTCGTCCAGCCGCAGTTCCACGCGCCGCATCATCGCGCAGGCGCCGGGGATGGCTTCCACATCGCGATCGCCCCGCCGGTCCCAATCGCCGTAAGTGACGTCCTTGTGCAGCTCGCGCTTCAGGCTCGGCAGCAGATAACCCAGCAGGGTGTAGCTGGCAAGCAGGTTTCGATAGGCGGGGACGCGCGCGCAGGTCGGCTGGATCTCGCCATTGGGATAAACCAGCTGGGCGGTCGCGCCGACATAATCGGGGTTTTCCAGCAGGAAGCGACGCATCAGCGCCAGGGCGTCCGGGGCGACCTCGGTATCCGGGTTGAGCAGCAGCGCGAACTCGGCGCGGGCGGCGTCGAGGCCGATGTTGTTGCCGCCGCAATACCAGGCGTTGAGCGTCTGCGCCAGCAGCCGGACCTCGGGGAATTCTTCGCGCGTCATCTCGGCGCTGCCATCGGCCGAGGCGTTGTCGACCACGATGATTTCCAGGTCGAGCCCGACGCTCGCCCGCAAAGACAGCAGGCAGTTCCGCAGCAGGTCGCGCGTGTTATAGCTGACGATGATGACGGATAGATCGGGCATTGGCGGATTCGATCATTTGCGGACGCCGGCGCAGGAGTCGCCGCCTTGCCCCTACAATACCCTGATTCCGCGCAAGTTTTGTAGGGGCGAGCTATCAGGTCGCCCGTCGAATTGACAGGTTTTATGCGGCTGCGCGCGACCCGACGGGCAGCCCCTGCAATTCGTTATTTCGGCGCGCCGGCTGGATTTATCGCCGCGACTCCGTTAGCATTTGCGCAGAGACCGAAAAACATGTTGGGGAGGTCAGCGATGAAATTCGGAGTCGTTTTCCCGCAGACGCAAATCGGCGCCGACCCGGCCGTGATGCGCGACTTTGCGCAAGCGGCGGAGGGCATGGGCTACCATCACATTCTCGCCTATGATCATGTCCTGGGCGCCAACCCCGACCGACCGGGCTGGCAGGCGGGCCGACCCTACACCTATAAGGACATGTTTCACGAGCCCTTCACGCTCTTCTCGTGGATGGCGGGCTTCACCGAGACGATCGGCTTCATGACCGGCGTCTTGATCCTGCCGCAGCGGCAGACGGCGCTCGTCGCCAAGCAGGCGACCCAGGTCGATTTGCTCTCCCGCGGGCGCTTCCGCATGGGCATCGGCGTCGGCTGGAACGCGGTCGAATACAACTCGCTCGGCTACGACTTCAGCACGCGCGGCGCTCGCTGCGAAGAACAGATCGCCATCCTGCGCGAGTTATGGACGCGCGAGCTGGTGACTATCGATGGCAAGTTCGAGCGCATCGACGACGCGGGCCTCAATCCCTTGCCGAAGCAGCCGATCTCGATCTGGATAGGCGGCACGGCTGATGTCGTCCTGCGGCGCGCCGCCCGCATAAGCGATGGCTACGTGGCGCAATCGGGCGATCCAGAACAAGCCAAGCCCGCCTGCGAGCGCTATTGGGCTTACGCCTACGACTGCGGGCGGACGGACATGGTCGGGCTGCATACGCGCCTGAGCACCGAAAGCCTGCCCGAAAGCGAGTGGGAAGCCTACGTGGCTGGCTGGGAATCGCTGGGCGCGACCGAGCTGGCGGTTTATCCCCATGGCGACGAACTGGATGATTACCTCGCTCGCCTTCAGCGCTTCAAAGACATGTTCGGGCTGTGACGATTTCGGCGGCAGCGCGGGAAGAGCCGAACAAAAACGGCGGGCCTGTCCCTTATATGCCGCTCGCTGCGCCCGGCCGGAATTCACAAAGACAGCATTGTGCGATATACTGGTCTCAAGGCGCGTCATTGGCAAAGCTGCGCGACTGTAGTCGGGACGAGTTCCTGTTGAGTCCCGGATGCGTTCCGAAATCGGAGCGAGTCATGCTGCGGCGCTTGAAATGGCGCTTTGACGCGGCGCCGACGGGCGTCGGCCCCCGCCGATCGCGCCTTGGCAGAGCTCGGGCCGGCGCCCGGTTTCGCATGGGGAGAAGAAGCTTTCCCTGCATGAATCCCGTCCCTTGAGCGGAAGGAGCGCTTTATCGGAATCTCGATTGGCTCAGCTTAGTCGACTCAAAGTCGTGATCCAAACAATGGAGGTCTATCTGATGTACAAACGATGTCTGACGCTATTACTCGTGGCGGCGCTTGGGCTGCTGGCGGTCGCGCCGGCTATGGCTCAGGGCGAGACGCTGAACGTCGCCTGGCCCTATCAGGTGCCGCCGACGGGGCACTTCAACACCTTCGCTTCCGGCGGCATCACGCTGGGGCAATACATGGACTTGCACGAGCCGCCCCTGGCGGTGCTGATGTGGGCGACCGGCGATTATATGGGCATGGTGGCGGAAGAGTTCGGCTGGGACGCCGACGGCAACTACGTCATCAAGATGGTCGAAGGCAAGAGCTGGAGCGATGGCAGCGCCATGACCGCCGACGACTTGATGGCGACATTCAACATCTTCCGGCTGCGCGGCGACGCCGTCTGGGCCAATATGACCGGCATCGAGAAGGTCGACGACTACACGGTCAAGTTCCACATGGAATCGCCCTCGAGCCTGGCTGAGCGCATCATCCTGACGACCAACTTGCGCGCCGCCAGCGTCTTTGGCGATATCGCCGACCGCGCCGCCGCTATGAACCCCGGCGACGACGGCTGGGACGGCCTGCTGCAAGAGCTCACCGAGTTCCGCCCCGAATCGCCTGTATCCGGCGGGCCTTACACCATCCTGCCCGATACCATCTCGGAAGCCAACTTGATGCTGGAGCTGAATCCGGGCGGCTTCGCCGGCGATATGCAGCAATTCGACATGGTGCGCATGTGGAACGGCGAGACGGAAGTCGTAACGCCCCTGGTCGCCAATGAAGAGCTGCACTACATCACGCATGGCATCCCGCCGACAACGGAAGAGGACTTCGCCAATCGCGGCATCGACATCGTTCGCTCCGGCATGAACAATGGTCCTGGCTTGTATGTCAACCACGCCGTGTATCCGCTGAACCTGGTCGAGGTGCGGCAGGCGATCGCCCATGCCATCGACCGCGTGCAGAATGGCGTCGTCAGCCTGGGCGACTCGGGCGTGGCGGTCGAATACATGTCCGGCATGTCCGACGGGCTGTCGGAAGCCTGGCTGAGCGATGATACCCTGGACGGGCTCAACACCTACGACTACGACGCCATGAAAGCGGAAGAGCTGCTGATGAGCGTCGGTTTCAGCCGCGGTGATGACGGCATGTGGATGGACGACAATGGCGACGCGCTGGCTTTCGAGCTGACCTTCCCGCAAGAATACGCGGACTGGTCGGCCGCCGCCGAAAACGCCACCGCCCAGCTGAACGACTTCGGCTTCGACATCTCGGCGCGCGGCGTCCAATTTCAGCAGCACCCGCAGGATATCTACTCGAGCAACTTCGAGATGGCGATCCGCAACTGGGGCTTGGGCGATCCGATCCCCGGGCGCAGCTACCTGCAAGCCTACAACCGCTACAACGGCCAGGGCCAGATGGCGGGCGAAGGCGGGGGCGCCGGCATGAACTTCGATAACAACATCGATTACAGCGGCGGCATGGTCAACGTCTTCGACCTGTCCAACCAGAGCTCGCAGGGCGTCGACAAGGGCGCGCAAGCCGAGCTGGTCACCCAGCTGGCGATCTCCTACAACGAGCTGCTGCCCGCCATTCCGCTGTGGGAGCGCTACACCAACAACGCGCTGAACCGCAGCTACATCAGCGTGCCCGCTGCTGGCGACTCGATCTACGCCAACTTCGGCGGCGGCGCCGACAACTGGATGACGACGCTCATCCTGACCGGCGTAACCGCGCCGGCCGGCATGTAGCGGCGCTTGCAGCCTTCCAGACCTTTCGTCTGGCATTCGCGGGGCGGGCAGACAGCCCGCCCCTTCCTATTCAGAGACTCGGCATGGCGTCCTCGCCAAGGCCGTGAAATGGCGCGTCAAGCCTTTCAGGGTATGATTAAATCTGGGCTTATCGCCGGAGACTGGACTTGGCAACTCAAAGCCTCAACGCTCCCCTGGAATCGCCCTGGCGCGACCAATTGATCCACGCGCTTCGCACGGCGCTGACGAGTTACACCGCCCGCGTCGTCGTGCAGGCGATCGTCACGATTTGGGCGGTCGCGACCCTGACCTTCCTGCTCGTTCGCGAGATGCCGGGCAACCCCATCGACGTCTTGATCGAACAGATCCTCACGCAAGAAGGCATTTCGTATCAGGAAGCCTACGATCGCGTCGCCGCCAGCTTCAACTTCGACCCCGACGCCTCGCTGCTGGATCTTTATTTCAGCTGGCTGGGCGATCTGCTGCGATTTGATCTGGGCAAATCCATTACCTCGCCCGGCACCGAAGTCATCGACGAAATCGCGCGCTTTTTGCCTTGGACCGTCTTCGCCGTTGGCATGGGCCTCCTCATCAGTTTCGTCCTGGGCATCGTCCTGGGCATGACAATGGCTTATTACAGGAATTCTTTCCTGGATCATTCCTTATCGCTGCTGTCCTCATTTTTGACCGGCGTCCCCAATTACATTTGGGGTTTGCTGATCATCATCGTGCTCGGCATCCAGCTCAACCTGTTCAATGTTGGCGAATTACGGGGAACTTACGACATTAGCCTCACGCCCGGTCTCAATGCGGCGTTCATACTCAGCGTGCTGAAACACGCGGCTTTGCCTATCGCGACGTATGTCATCGCCACGCTGGGCGGCTGGATGCTGAATATGAAGAGCAGCACGATGGGCGTGCTCAACGAAGACTACGTCAACGTGGCCGAGGCGCGGGGCCTCAAGGACAAGCGCATCATCACGTCCTACGTTGGGCGCAACGCCTCTCTGCCCTTGTTCACGCAGCTGACGATCGCCGTTGGTTTCGTGCTTGGCAGCGGCGTTGTCATTGAGGAGATCTTCGTCTATTGGGGCATCGGGCATTACCTCTTCCAGTCGATCACGGTGCGCGATTACACATCGATGCAAGGCGTTTTCCTCATTCTCACAATGGGCGTGGTCTTCTCCAATCTCTTCGCCGATTTGACCTACGGTCTGCTGGATCCGCGCGTTCGGATATCGGGCGAGCGCTGACATGGACGCCCGCGCAACATCGAATCCCGCGCTCGCAATCCTTCTGATTCCCTGGTCCATTCTGCGCGGGGCGGCGCGCTTTGTCAGCCGCTTGCGCGCCAACATCCCGGGCATGATCGGCTTCATTGGGCTGGTGGCCTACTTCATTTTCACCTTTATCCTTCCCCGATTCATACCCTTCGACAACGAGCCCAATCTCGACGAGATCGTCGGCCCGATCGGGTCGCGCATTCAGCTTGCGGTGCATCGCGACGACGCCCGCTTGAGGACCTTCGAGGATTTGGCCGGCAAGACGGTGGGCGTCGTCGATCAGACCGGCGGGCCCGATCTCATCGCGCCCTACGCCGATACCCTGACGATTGAAAAGTATCGCTGGACGAGCCGGCGCGCGGGGCCCGGCCTGGAAACGTCTCTGGTCGATCTCGCCAATCAGGAGATCGACGCGCTGCTCATATTCTCCAAGACGGTGACTGAGCTCATCGACAGCCAGCAAGATCCTGAATTGAAGGCGCTCTTCAGCGAGAATATCGTGATTTCGAATCCGGGCCTGGGTCCGCCGCATCTGCTGGGCACGGACACGCAAGGGCGCGACATCGCGACGCACGTCGTGCACGGCGGCCGCGTGCTGATCCTCACGGCGCTGATTGGCGGCGTCATCTCGACCGTGATCGCGCTCTTCCTCGGCTCCATCGCCGCGCTGACCGGCGGTTTTCTCGATAGCGCGCTTACCGCCTTGACGAACCTGATTCTGGCGATCCCGCGTTTTCCCCTGTTGGTCGTCATGGCGGGTTTGATCCGCTTCGACAACACGCTCTATCTCGGCGTGCTGATCGGGCTGCTGGGCTGGCCCGCCTTGATGCGCGCCATTCGTTCACAGGTCCTCAGCCTGCGCGAACGCGACTTTGTCGAAGCGGCGCGGTCGCTCGGCTTGAGCACCAATCACATCATGTTTCGCGAAATCCTGCCCAATATGATCAGTTACGTGATGATCAACTTTATCTTTTCCATCACCTTCGCGATGTACGAGCAGATCGGGCTCGTCGTTCTGGGCTTGGCGCCGATCAACGATTACACCTGGGGCGTCATGCTCTACTTCGGCCGGTCGCGCGGTACGCTGTACAATCCCGATGGCGCGAGCATGGCGCTCTCGCCGGTGCTGGCGATCGCCTTCTTCCAGGTCTGCCTGGTGCTCTTCGCGCGCGCTCTCGAAGAGCTCTTCGATCCGCGTCTGCGGGCCCCGGTCTAGGGAGCGCCATGATGTCGCTGCCGCCCGATGTCGTGCTCCAGGTCGACGATCTGTCCATCGTGTATCGGACCGATCGCGGCGCCGTCAAGGCGACTGCCAATGTGTCTTTCGCGCTGAGAAGCGGCGAGGCGATGGCGCTTATCGGCGAGAGCGGCAGCGGCAAGACGACCATCAGCCTGGCGCTGATCCGCAAGCTGCCCAAGAACGCCGTCGTCACCAGCGGTCAAATCTTCTATCAGCGCGATCAGCGAGTCCGCGACGTGCTCAAGCTGAGCGGCAAGGAGCTGCGCGAATTTCGCTGGAACGAGTGCGCGATGGTCTTCCAAGGGGCGCAGAACGCCTTCAATCCGGTGCTGAAAATCCGCAAACAGTTTGAAGACACGGCGCAGGCGCATGGCTGGAAGAACCGGGCGGCGGTGCGCAAGCGGGCGCTCAGCCTGCTGCAGCTGGTGCGGCTGGACCCCGAGCGCGTCTACGACGCCTATCCGCATGAGCTAAGCGGGGGCATGAAACAGCGCGCCTTGCTCGCGCTCAGCGTGCTGCTTAGCCCGCAAGTCGTCATACTCGATGAGCCGACGACCGCGCTCGATATCCTGACGCAGCGCGCCATCATCGACGTATTGAAGGACATGCAGCGTCAACTGAATTTCAGCATCATTTTCATCAGTCACGATCTTTCGCTCGCGGCGGAAATGGCCGATCACGTCGCGACCGTTTACGCCGGGGAAATCGTGGAGTTTGGCGGCGTCGCGGATGTTTTCTACGAGTCGCTGCATCCCTACACGTATGGCTTGCTGACCTCCGTGCCGACGCTGGAGCACGCGCAAGACCGGCTGCAGAGCATTCCGGGGTCGCCGCCCAACCTCATCACGCCGCCGGAGGGCTGCAAATTTCATCCGCGCTGCGCATTCGCCGACGAGATCTGCATGAAAGACAGCCCGGCGCTCACGGCTGATGTTGGCGAGCATCTGGCCGCCTGTTGGCACAAAGACCGACTGATCGAAAGCCGAAAGGGACGCGCCTAGTGTCGTCGCCCATCATTGAGCTCAAAAGCGTCTACCGCAGTTTCAAGCGGGGCCGGGAGATCGTGCCCGTCCTGCAAGACATCAACGTCTCTGTTACCCGATTGGAATTCCTTTGTCTGGTCGGCGAAAGCGGCTGTGGCAAAACGACAACGGGCAAGATCATCTGCGGGCTGCTGCCGCCAAGCGCTGGCGTCGTTGAATTTGAAGGCCGGGATATCGCCTCCTTGCGCGGCGACGACTACCGGCGCTTTCGACGATCGGTGCAGATCATACATCAAGATCCCTACGCCTCGCTGAATCCGACGCAGACCGTCTCCGAAATGCTCAGCTATCCCCTGATGCGGCATAAACGCGCGCCCCATCGCCGCGGCCTGCGCCAGCGCGTGCGCGAATCGCTCGATTTGGTCGATCTGACGCCGGTCGAAGACTTCATCGACAAGTATCCCCATCAGCTGAGCGGGGGCCAGCGGCAGCGCGTGAGCATCGCCCGCGCGCTCACCACCGAACCGTCCGTCATCGTCGCCGACGAAGCCGTCAGCATGGTGGATGTATCCATACGCATCGGGCTCCTGCAAATGATGATGGACCTGCGCGATCGGCTGGATGTGACGATCGTGTTCATCACGCACGACCTGGCGCTGGCCAAATACTTCGCCTGGGATGGCCGGATCGGCGTGATGTATTTGGGAAGGCTGGTGGAGATCGGCGCGACGCAGCAGATTATTCGCGATCCGCAGCACCCCTATACCAAAGTGCTGCTCTCCGCCATTCCCGAACCCGATCCTGAAAAGACACGCGGCAAGCAGCATATTCAGCTGCGGAGCGAAGATATTCCGCGTTTGACAGAATTGCCGCCCGGCTGTTCCTTCCATCCGCGCTGCCCCTGGTATGTTGACAAAGTCTGCGACCAGGAGGCGCCCGAGCTGTCCATCCCGCTCCATTCCGATTCCGATGTAGAAGTCGCGTGCATTCCCTTGGAACGCGGCTGGGAGTTAGCGCTGCATGACGCCTGAGCTGCTCAAGGGGTTTTACCGAATCGCGGTCTTTGTCCTGGGCGCGTCGATCGCCTTGCTCATCGTCGTCAAGCCCGATTCCGCGGAATTCGTCGTGACCCTGATGTCCATGGGCGTCGGCGCGGTTCTGCTGCTCCTGGTTTTCCTCTTAAGCCGCTATATCAACAAATGAAGTTCATCGCCACCACATCAATTCGGCGCGTGTGTCTACAGTCCTCATGAAGGGGAAGGCGATATCCGGGGCAACAGGCGCTGTGAGGCAGTTTTTGCAATCTTTCCCGCCGCGCGATATACTCAAAGTCGGAAGATATTTCCAAAAGAACAGTATTGAGAGGAAAAGACTCATGTACACACCATCCAGGATTCGCTCCATATTGGGAGTGATAGTTCTTGCAGCGCTTCTGCTGGCGCTGACGGCAGCCGTCGGCGCGCAAGAAGACACGCGGGGCGTATTGCGGCATTCGAAGGCCGGCGCTACGGCCGCCAATGACATCGATCCGCATGGGCCCAATTCCGAGGGCCTCACCATGCAGTATGTCTTTAGTCAGTTGACTCGCCTGGATACGGGCGCGACTTATGTCGTTCCCGATTTGGCCGAGTCATGGGAATCGGACGACACGGGCCAGGTATGGACCTTACATCTCCGCCAGGGGGTAACCTTTCATGACGGGTCGGATTTCACTTCGGCCGACGCGCTATACAGCATTCGGCGTCTCTTGGACCCGGACACGGGCTCGCCGGTCAGAGACAAATTCTCGATCATCGACGAGGCAAACCTGTCTGCGCCGGACGACTACACCATCGTGATACCGCTGCATTCGGTCAATGTTGAATTCCCCACCATGTTGGCGGACAGGCGTATGGCGATGATACCCGAAGGCAGTGGCGACACCATTGCGCAGACCGGCATCGGCACTGACGCCTTCCGCCTAGCGTCGATGGATCCGGTTGGGGTAACGGTGCTGGAGGCCTTCGACGATTATTGGGATGGACCGCCAGGTTTGGCCAGGATCGAACTCTACCACATCGGTGACGCAGCTGGCGTTGCGCAGGCGCTGCTCACCGACCAGCTCGATTACGTGGGTATCGGCTCGATCCGCCCTGAGAATTTCCCCCTGTTTGAGGGCAATGATGATTTCACCTTCCTTGTTCAAGCCTCGGGCGGGCAGACAAACCTGGTGATGGACATGTCAGTGGCGCCCTTTGATGACATCCGCGTGCGCCAGGCTTTCAAACTGGTCATGGATCGCCAGGAAATTCTTGAAGTGGTTTATGCCGGACAGGGCGACATCGCCTGCGACAATTCCGTCTGGAAAAACGACCCGTATTATCTCGAGCAGGAATGCCCGCGCGATGTCGAGCGGGCAAAGGAACTGCTGGCTGAAGCGGGCTATCCGGACGGCTTGGATGTCGAGCTCTTTGTGGCGGATGTCTATCCTTCGTACGTTCCGCTGGCTGTCGCCTTCAAGGAACAGGCGGCCGAAGCCGGCATCCGGGTCGAGATCAACCAGGTGCCTAACGACAGCTACTACTCCGACTATTGGAAGAAGGTGCCCTTCTACGTTACCTGGTGGGGCCAGCGCATGGCGGGACCCGGGTTGAAAGAGCTCTTTAGCTGCGACTCGCCCAACAACTACCCCGGCTGGTGCAACGAGGAATTTGACCAGCTGCTGGCGGACGCGAGCGCCGAGCTTGACTTTGACAAGCGGAAAGAGCTTTTGGGGCAGGCGCAGCTATTGGCGAGCGAAGGCGCAGGCTGGTTGAACCCGGTCTTCTTCACCGCCGTTGACCTGTTCAATTCCCGCGTCAAGGGCGTGACCAGAATGTTCACCGCCTACATCCATCTCTTCTATATCGAGGAGGACTAGAAGCGTTTTCGGGCGACCCACCGGGTCGCCCCTACAGTTTTCGCTTAGTTTGATGCTTGAATTCGCTCGCGGCTGCTCCCCTCCCTGATGATTCGGGAAGGGGCTAGGGGATGGGGGAAATGCCCCCGGCGTCATATTCGCGTCCGCGCCACCGCATCGTCAACGTTGCGCCGCCAGGTTTCCAGCTCGTCCGGCGAGAGGAAATCCTCGATGACGATATAGCCATTTTCTTGATAAAAGTCGAACTGATCTTGCGTCAATTCGTTGCTGATCAGATTGCGTCCTCTGGCTTGGCATTAAACGCTGACGTACGGCTTCGTTTTATGCCAGATCAGCGGATTGATTGAATCATCGTCCAGCACATCGCCGATCTCCAGCGACTCGTAGTAGGCCTGCGGCAAGGCGCTCTGCTTGCCATTGAAGGTAGAGCCATCGGGCATATAGCCGCAGGTCATCGCCCGCCGCGTGCCCGGCGTCATATTGGCCGCGGCGCCATGCGGCATCAAACCGTTGTGGAAGGAGCAGGAGCCCGCTTTCATCGACGCCGCCACCGACTGCAATTCCGCCCACTGTGGATAGAGTTCGAACAGGTCGCTGATATTCGGGCCGATCCCGGCATGTTCGAAAGAGGCCGTCTTGTGCGCGCCCGGCAGGAAATAGAGGCAGCCGTTATCGCGCGTAGCGTCGTCCAGCGCCACCCAAATCGTGATGGCGTCGTGCGATGAGTACGACCAGGAGGCATTGTCCAAATGCCAGCCGGTCGGGTTGGCCCAGGGCTGCTTGATCAAAGCCTGATCATGCCAAATGCGCATGCCGTCCACGCCCGCCAATTCGCTTATCATTTTACCCAGACGCGGATCCCACATGAGCTCGCGCATGCCAGCGTGATCAACCCACAGATTCTGCCGATGTACGAAGACCTTGTCAAAATAGGCGCTTTCTTTGTCAACGATGCGCTCGGTCGACCGAATGCCGCCAGCGGTGATGCGGCCATCGCGCTGCGCCACGGCGTCGGCGACCTCCCGCCGCCAGGTCTCCAGCTCGTCCGGCGTCAAAAAGTCTTCTATGATGATGTAGCCGTTGTCCTGATAAAAGTCGATCTGCTCCCGGGTCAGGTCAGTGTTCATTTGATCGGCCTTCCATTTCTTTTGAATCGTGCTCGCAGAGTATATCCCGCATCTCATCCGGGGACAAGTACCTCGCACTTAGGCGGTGTATCCTTTTCGGTTGAAACAGAAAAGCTTTACTACCGAGGTCACCGAGTAAAAGTGAAGACACCGAGATATGTTTGATATAAATGATTTTTTGTCTGTCTCAATTCTATGGAAGCGAATGTAAGTAAGCCATTGGATAATTGACCCGCGAAATAACGCTAGAATCATCGAATGCGCGTAGGGGCGAGCCGGTGGCTCGTCCCGCGTATGCCAAAATTCTGGTCAGTTTTCGCATAACTTAATTGAAACTACAGAGACAGCAAAACCGGCAATGAGATTTCATCCGAATTCGATACAATCTCCCAGGCGAATTTATTGCAATCCCCCCCCTGCGCGATATACTTACAATCGGAAGCTATTCCCAAATAAAGTATAGAGAGGAAAAGACTCATGTACGCACAATCCAGGACTCGCTCCATTTTGGCAGTGATCGTTCTTGCAGCGCTTCTGCTGGCGCTGACGGCGACCGTCGGCGCGCAAGAAGACACCCGCGGCATATTGCGGCATTTGAAGGCCGGCACGACGCCCGCCAGCAACCTCGATCCTCATGGACCGAATGCAGAAGGACTCGTCCTGCAGTATGTCTGGAATCAGCTGACTCGCTTGGACACGGGCGCGACCTTCGTCGTCCCCGACTTGGCTTCATCCTGGGAATCGGACGAAACGGGCCAGGTATGGACCTTCCATCTCGAACAGGGTGTGAAGTTTCATGACGGGTCGGATTTCACTTCGGCCGACGCGCTTTACAGCATTCGGCGCGTCTTGGACCCGGACACGGGCTCGCCTGTCAGAGACAAATACCTGATCATCGACGAGGAGAATATGTCGGCGCCGGACGACTACACCATCGTGATACCGCTGCATCAGGTTGACGTTGAATTCCCCCTCAGAGTATCGGAAAAGCGCCTGGTAATGATCCCCGAAGGCAGCGGCGACACCATTGCCGAAACCGGCATAGGCACAGACGCCTTCTATGTCGTGGAGCAGAATCCCGTAGGGCTGACGGTGTTGGCGTCTTTCGACGATTATTGGGAGGGGCCGCCAGGTTTGGCCGGCATTGAACTCCACCACGTCTCTGGCTCAGCTGGCATTGCTCAGGCGCTGCTCACGGATCAACTTGATTACGTGGGAATCGGTCAGATTAAGGCTGAGAATTTCGCCCTGTTCGAGGGGAACGATGATTTCACCTTCCTGATTCAGGACTCGGGCGGTTTTACCCAGATTGCGATGGATGTCACGCAGCCGCCCTTCGATGACCTGCGCGTGCGCCAGGCATTCAAGCTGGCTCAGGATCGCCAGGAGACGCTTGAAGTGGTTTATAACGGACAAGGCGACATCGCCTGTGATACCTCCGTCTGGAAGAAAGACCCCTATTTCCTTGAGCAGGATTGCTCACGGGATGTCGAGAGAGCCAAGGAACTGTTGGCTGAAGCGGGTTACCCCGACGGCATAGATGTCGTGCTGACGGTTGGCGATGTCTATCCCACGGTGATCCCGCTGGCTGTCGCCTACAAGGAACAAGCGGCCGAAGCCGGCATCCGGATCGAGATCAACCAAGTGCCGGCCGACACCTACTACCCCGATCATTTTGGCAAGAACGCTTTCTACATTGATTGGTGGGGCCAGCGCCAGGCGTCATCCGGGATGAAAGAGCTCTTTGGCTGTGGATCGGGCAACAACATGTCCAAATGGTGCAGCGAGGAATTCGAACAGCTGCTGATCGACGCGGGCGCCGAGCTTGACTTTGACAAGCGCAAGGAGCTTTTGGGGCAGGCTCAGGTATTGGTCGCGCAAGAGAGCGGCACGATGAACCCGGTCTTCTTCACCGCCGTTGACGTATTCCGTTCCCGCGTTAAGGGCGTCACCAGAAACTTCACCGAGTACATCCATCTCTTCTATATCGAGGAGGACTAGAACCAGCGCTTGCTGGGCTAGTCCCCATTTCGCAGGCCCCTCTCCCACCAAGCAGATGGGGGAGGGGCCTCTCAGCCTCCCTTTGCCGGCTGTGGATTTATCACTAGATGGCTGGCAAAAGGAGGTTTCCGAATAAAGAAGCTGATGTAGGTCTGTCGTAACCAAGGACATCCTCGCTGGGAATACTCCCCTTCCCTGATGCTTCGAGGAAGGGCCGGGGGATGGGGTAGAAAGCGTTTTGACGCGATGGTAAGGCTTATTGTTCAGCGCTTATTATTCTCAGTAATCACGCTGACGATCGTCGCGATTGTCGTCTTTGCGATGACCGACCTTTTGCCCGGCGACTGGGCGACAGCCTACTTTGGCAAGTGGGCGACGCCAGAAGGTTTGGCCGCCATGCGGGAAGAGTACGGCCTCAATCGTCCGGCGACGGAGCGCTTTGCCGAATGGGTCGGTGATGCCTTGCGCGGTGATTTTGGCGACTCGCTGACCCGCAAAATTCCAGTTGTGGAGTTAATCCGCTATCGGCTGCGCAATTCCCTGCTCTTGGGCGGGCTGGCTTCGCTGGTGACGATTCCTTTGGCGACCCTGTTGGGCATCACCGCCGGCTTAAGGCGCGACCGAGCGGCGGATGCAATTATCTCGACCGGTTCAATCGTGGGGATGAGCACGCCGGAATTTGTCATCGGCACCTTGCTCATCTGGGCGCTGAGCGTTGGCTTGGGGCTCTTTCCCTCGATGACCCTGGGCAACCCGGACGCGCCAATCGCGGATTTGCTGCCCAATGTCGTGATGCCAACCATGACCCTGACGATTGCCTCGACCGCTTATCTCCTGCGCATGGTTCGCACGATCACGATCAACGTGCTGACCAGCGAGTATGTCGAAATGGCCACTTTGAAGGGCTTGCCGCGCGCGCGCGTCGTATTCCGTCACGCGCTGCCGAATATTTTGTTGCCGACGATCAACATCATGGCGCTGATGCTCAGCGGCCTGCTTGGCGGAACTTTCGTCGTCGAGGTCGTCTTCAACTATCCAGGCTTGGGACGGGCGCTGGTCGACGCGGTCAGCTTCCGCGACGTGCCTATGATTCAAGCCATCGCCTTGCTGTGGGCAGTCATGTACGTCTTTTTCAACCTGGGCGCGGACCTGGTGACGACATTTCTCGATCCCCGTTTGCGCAGCCTGCGCGGTTAATCTAAATCTGGTCAAATCGAAGGACGACTCAATTACAATCGGTCAAGGGAATGAAATATGCAGTTCAAGGGAATAGGTTGCTCGGTACATCTGGGATCTTCTCCGGCAGAACTGACGGAAAACTTACAAGCCCTCATTGATTGCGGATATGACTATGTTGAAGTGTTGCCCGATCTCTGGCGCATGTGGGTTGGCGGTCGCACGGATCAGCGCCGTCTGAAGCAATTGGTCGCCGTGCTGGACAAGTTCCGCGACCGACTTGGCTACACCTTGCATCTCCCGCTTGAGACGAACTTGTTTGACGTCGCCGATCTCGAATATCATCAGGCGCTGCTGGAAGCGGGCCTTGAGGCGGGCAAAGCCGTTGGCGCGACAGCACTGGCGTATCATGCCGGCTATCGCCTGGCACTGCCGGCTGGCACGTCGAAGCCCATGCAGGAGCTGATGGCGCGCGAACGCGACATCCTGTTGAGTTATGCCGATGAGGTCGCCGGCTGGGGCGGGAACATCAGCATTGAATCTCATGGCTGGTATCAATACACCAGTTATACGTCTTTCCCTGAGATGCTCGCGAAGTTCGTGGAAGAGATTAACCATCCCGCGATTGGACTCTGCATCGATTTTGGACATACCTTCCTGTCATCGCAATGGCATGGTTTTGACTACATCGAGAGTATCGCGCGCATGGCGCCGCTGACCACGCATTTTCACGTTCAAGACAATATGGGCATCCCGGCTTATGCGGGCCGCACGAGTTTCGCCTTGGGCCGAGGGGATTTGCATTTGCCGCCGGGCGACGGAATTATTCCATTTGACGCGGTCTTCAGCGCCATCGACTTCCCCCAACAGCCGATATTTATGCTGGAGGTTGTGCCCTTTGACCTGGATGACGGGGGTCCCGCCCGCTGCTTTGCCGAAGCCAAACGCTTGGCTGGGCTGCGGGGCTAGCTGTAGCGCAAGGCGGACCGATTTTGAGTAGCAAGAGGATAGAAAGATGCCATTCAAAGGAATAGGTTACGCCGTCCCCATGGGTTCGTCGCCGCATGAATTGGCGGATAACTTGCAGACGCTGATTGATTGCGGTTATGACTATGTTGAAGTGTCACCGGATAAGTGGCGCATGTGGGTTGGCGGCCGCACAGATCAGCGGCGTTTGAAGCAATTGTCCGCCGTGCTGGACAAGTTCCGCGATCAATTGGGCTACACCTTGCATCTCCCCGGCGAGACCAATATGTTCGATGTCGCCGATCTTGACTATCATCAAAGGCTCTTGGAGGCAGGCCTCGAGGTGGGCAAAGCCGTCGGCGCGACGGCGCTGGCATATCACGCCGGCTATCGACTCACGCTGCCGGCAGGAACCTCCAAGCCAATGCAGGAGCTGATGGCGCGCGAACGCGACATCTTGCTGGGTTACGCCGATGACGTCCTCAGCTGGGGCGGGAATATCAGCATTGAAACGCACGGCTTTATCGAAAATGCCAGTTACACCGCATTCCCTGAGCCGCACGCGCGCTTCGTGGAATCGCTTGACCATCCCGGGATCGGCGTCTGCATCGACTTTGGGCATTCATTTCTAGCATCGCATTGGTATGGATTTGACTACTTGGAAGGCATCGCTCGTCTGGCGCCGCTGACCACGCATTTTCACGTACAAGACAATATGGGCATCTCGGCCTATTCCGGCGGCAGAAGTTTCGCCCTGGGCCGAGGGGATCTGCACCTGGGGCCGGGCGAAGGCGCTGTTCCTTTTGACGAGGTCTTCAGCGCCATCGATTTCCCCCAAGAGCCTGTATTTATGCTGGAGGCGATGCGCTATGATCTGCATGACGGCGCGCCAGAGCGCATGTATCTGGAAGCTGTACGCTTGGCCGGGCTGCGCGGCTAGGATGCTGAAGGCATGAGATCACTGTTGGCGGCGCCAATGCGGTTAGCGCAATTCTTGCGCCGGTTTGGCTACATCTGGCGCAGCCTGCGCCGGTCGCGGCAGGGCACGATCGGGCTGGCGATCGTCATCGTTCATCTCTTTATCGCCGTGGCCTCGCCATATATCGTCCCTTACGCTCACCATGATATTGACGGCAAGAACCGGCTGGCGGCGCCTTCCGTCGAACATCCATTTGGCACCGATTCCTTCGGTCGCGATCTCTTCACGCGAGTCCTGCTCGGGGGGCGCGCGGCGATTGGCGTGGCTCTGCTGGCGGCCGCGATCGCGGTGTTATGGGGCGGGCTGCTCGGCATTCTGCTGGCTTTCATCGGCGGGCGGGTTGACGAAGTGGTTATGCGCCTGGTTGACGCCTTGCTGGCGATACCGGGTTTGCTCGTCGTATTGCTCATTGTCGTGGCGCTCGGCACCGGATTCAGCGTGCTCATTCTAACCCTGGGTTACGCGTATGGCGTATCGACTATTCGCGTGGCGCGAGGCGCTGCGCTGGGATTTGTCGCGAGTGATTTCATCACCGCGGCGCGGGCGCGTGGCGAACGCAAAACCAACATCGTCCTGCGAGAATTGATACCGAATTTGCTGGACGTGCTGCTGGTCGAATACGTAATGCGCGCCTCCTGGGCGCTGACAGCCATCAGCTCGCTTTCATACCTCGGCTTCGGCATCGCCCCGCCAACGCCCGACTGGGGGCGTATGGTTTTTGAGAACCAGGTCATGCTGGCGATCTCGCCCTGGGGGACTCTGTTCCCGGTCTTCGCTTTGGCCAGCCTGATCATCGGCATCAACCTGGCGGGCGACGCCCTGTCCAAAGCGATCGGGCTGGACCGCACGCGGGAAGCGCCGACATGAGCCAAAAGCTGCTAGAAGTCGAGGGCTTGACGACCGGTTTCCGCGCCCGCGGGAGCCAGGTGGTGAAAGTGCTGCGGAACGTGTCGCTATCGATGGAGCGGGGCGAGACGCTCGGCTTGGTGGGCGAATCCGGCTGTGGCAAGACCACCTTCGGCATGACCCTGCTGGGGCATCTGCGGCCGGGCGGCAAAGTGCTCGCTGGCACGGCGCGCTTCGAAGGGGTCGACCTATTCGACCTGCCTCCAGACGAACTGGCGGAGCTTCGCGGGCGGCGGGTGGCGGTCATCCCGCAGAGCGCCAGTTCCGCGCTGACGCCCACCATGCGCGTTGGCGAACAGATCGCCGAAGTCTTGACCCTGCATCTCGGTCTGGCAGGCGCGAGGCTGCAAGCGCGCGTGCTGGAACTGCTGACCCAGGTCCACTTGCCGCAAGTCGAGGCGCTCGCCCGGCGCTACCCCCACGAGCTCTCTGGCGGTCAGCTGCAGCGGGTCGCCGTCGCCATGGCGCTGGCCGGCGAGCCGGAGTTGCTCGTGCTGGACGAGCCGACGACCGGGCTCGACGTGACCACGCAAGCGCATATTCTGGATTTGCTGCGGGAAATCCAGGAGACCACGGCCACGGCGATGCTCTATATCAGCCACGATATCGGCGCGATTGCCCGCGTCTGCGACCGGCTGGCGGTGATGTACGCCGGCGAGATCGTTGAGGACGGGGCGATAAGGGACTTGTTTGCCGATCCCGCGCATCCCTATACGCGGGGCTTGCTGGGGTCGGCGCCGCGGCTGTCCGTCGCTGGCTTGCCCCAGGCGATGGCGGGTCGGCCCCCCGCCCCTGGTGAAGAGAGGCCTGGCTGCGCCTTCGCGCCGCGCTGCGCCTTCGCCGATGAGACTTGTACGACAATCGACCCCGCGCTCGAGCCCAGGGATCGCCACGCGGAGACGCCGCATCTGGTGCACTGTCATCACTGGCGGCGAGTCGTGGCGAGCGAGGACGCGGGAAAACGGCGCGCCCTGAAGACTGGCGCCCAGCAGGAGCGCGAGCCGGAACCGCTGCTCGAACTGGCCGAGGTGGATATCACCTACGCCAGGCGTGGTTTGGCCGCGCTGCTGCGGCGCTGGCGCGGCGAGCCCGAGCCGCCCACTACCGTTAGCCGCTTCAGCATCACGATCCACCGCGGCGAGACTGTGGCGCTCGTCGGCGAGAGCGGCTCCGGCAAATCGACCATCGCCCGCGCTATCGCCGGATTGATGCCGCCCCGCGCCGGTCATATTCGCTTCGGCGGGCAGGCGCTCGCTTCAGAAGTCCAAAGCCGCCCGGCGCAGACGCAGCGCAAAGTCCAGATCATCTTCCAAAACCCCGACGCTTCCCTCAACCCGCGCCATACCGTCAAGCAGATTCTCGATGCGCCCTTGCGGCTCTACTTCGATATGGATGGCAAAAGCCGGCTGGAGCGGTCCGGCGCGCTGCTCGAAGAGGCGCGGCTCACCCCGCGTTATCTGGAGCGGCATCCGGGACAGATGTCGGGCGGCGAAAAACAGCGGGTCGCCGTCGCGCGCGCCTTCGCCGCCGAGCCGGATCTGGTGCTCTGCGACGAAGTGACCTCCGCGCTCGATGTCTCAGTGCAGGCCGCCGTCCTCGAGCTCCTGGCCGGCCTGCAAGCGCAGCGGGGCGTGGCTTATCTCTTTATCTCGCACGATCTGGCGGTCGTCCGCGCCATCGCCGACCGCGTGGCTGTGCTTTATCAGGGAAGGATCTGCGAGGTCGGTCCCGTCGCCGATATCTACGCGCCACCCTACCACCCCTATACCGAGACCTTGCTGGCGGCGGCGCCAGAGCCAATGCCAGGGGCGCGAGCGCAGCTGCTCGCCAAAGACGTGCAAGAGGCGGAACCGCCAGCCCGCGGCTGCTGCTTCCAGCGGCGTTGCCCCCGCCGCATCGGCGCCATCTGCGACAACGAGACCCCGCCCAGCCAGCGCGCGGCCGAGGGGCACGTCATTCGCTGCCACGTGCCGCTAGAAGAATTGCGCGAGTCTCAAGCGACGCTCATCAGCCCAGCCGATATTCCAACGCGTGAGCGGCTTGCGGCGGCATCGCCAAAATAGAAGAAAACGCTCGCCTTCAGCGCCGAATTTCGAATAAGCCAAAACTGGCAGGAATCAAGTCTGGCGGCGGGAACTGACGCGCGAAGAACCGCAAGATGCGAAAAAGATTACGCGACTTGGGCATCAGCATTGGGCGCCTGCCAGCGGGCGAGCACAACGCCATCACCGACGTGCCTGGCGTGCTCGTCGGTCACAGCACGCTGATTTACGATGAGCCGCGAGTGGCGCGCACGGGCGTGACCATCATCCTCCCGCGTGAAGGCGCGATCTGGAACGACCACGCCTTCGCCGCCACCCACACCCTCAACGGCAATGGCGAACTGACCGGCGCCCATTGGATCGCGGAATCCGGGATGCTCTCGTCGCCCATCGCCCTCACCAATACCGCGCAAGTGGGGACGGCGCACGAGGCGCTCAACCACTATTGGTACGAACATGGCAAGTCCGAGACCTGGGCGCTGCCCGTGGTCGCCGAGACCTGGGACGGCTGGCTGAACGACATGGCGGCTTTTCATCTCACGAAAGACCACGTCTATCAAGCGATTGAATCGGCGAGCGGCGGGGCTGTGCAAGAGGGCAATGTCGGCGGCGGCGCCGGCATGATCTGCCACGACTTCAAAGGCGGCATCGGCACGGCTTCGCGGCTGGTCGCCTGCCCAAGCGGGCGATACACAGTCGGCGTCTTGGCGCAGGCAAATTACGGCGCGCGGGAAGATCTGCGCGTGGATGGCGTCGCGGTCGGGCGGGAGCTCAGCATCGAGCGAGTCCCCTCGGCGCGGGCGGAAAAGTCGGGCGGGGGCTCGATCATCATCATCATCGCCACGGACGCGCCCCTCGCGCATTCGCAGTGCAAACGGCTGGCGCAGCGCGCTGGCATTGGCTTGGCGCGGGTCGGCGGGCTGGGCGAAAACGGCAGCGGCGACATCTTCCTGGCTTTCGCCACCGGCAACAGCTTGCCCGCTGAATGGCAAGCGCCCTACGCGCTCCAAATGCTGCCGAACGACCAGCTCAACCCCTTCTTCCAGGGCGTCGCCGAAGCGACCGAAGAGGCGATTTTGAACGCCCTGACTGGCGCCGAGACGATGATCGGCTTTCGTGGGCGGACCGCGCGCGCGCTCCCGCTCGACGAGCTGCGGCGGATCATGCGCCGGCGTCCGCTATGAGCGCAGCGATTTCCGGCTCCGCTGCGGTCCCGTGCCGCCGCGGCCGCTCCCCCTGTACGAAATCCCATTGAGCGGAATAATGGCGGGGCTGTAATTCGGGTCCTTCGCCGTCCGCCAGGAAACGCTGTCATGCCCGCAATCATCATTCGGCTGGCGCTGCGCTACATCAGCCGGCGCCTCTTCCAGAGCGCGTTGTTCGTCTTGGGCGTCGCCCTTGGCGTGGCGGTGGTGGTCGCCATCGATATCGCCAACGCCTCGGCCAGCCGCGCCTTCACGCTCAGCAGCGAGAGCCTGGTCGGGCGCGCCACTCATCAAATCAGCGGCGGACCCAACGGCTTCGATTCCGCGCTCTACGCCCGGCTGCGGCTGGAGCTGCGGTTCAAGCGGAGCGCGCCGGTCGTCACCGAATACGCGCGGGTGGCTGGCGCCGATCAGGCTTTGCGGCTGCTGGGCGTCGATCCCATCGCGGAGCCGCCTTTCCGCTCCTACTTGGCCGACGCAGCCGAGCAAGTCGATTTCGCCGCGCTGAATCGCCTCATCGCCGAGCCGGGCGCGGTCGTCATCAGCGAGGCCCTGGCGGGGCGGCTCGGGCTGGCATTGGAAGACGAGCTGCGAATCAGCGCGGGCGGGCGATTCAGCAGGGCGCGCCTGGTCGGCATCCTCAAACCGGCCGATACCGCCAGCCGTCAAGCCCTCGATGACCTCATTATTTGCGATATCGCCACGGCGCAAGAGATCGCCGGCATGAGCGGGCGCCTCAGCCGCATCGACCTCATCCTGGAAGCCGCCGAGGCTGAAACGCTGGCGGAGGCGCTGCCGGCCGGCATTCAATTGGTCGACGTCAAAGAAGAGAAAGCGCTCGATCAGATGATCGCCGCCTTCGAGCTCAACCTGCAGGCGATGAGCATGCTGGCGCTCGTGGTGGGCTTGTTCCTGATTTACAACACGGTGACCTTCAGCGTGGTGCAGCGGCGCGGCGCGCTGGGCATTATGCGCTCGCTTGGCGCGACCCGCGGGCAGATCTTCCGTTTCATCTTGCTGGAAGCATTCGCGCTCGGAGTCGTTGGGGCCGCGCTGGGTTTGGCGCTGGGCCTGATATTCGGGCGCGGGGCGGTCGCGCTGGTTTCGCAGACGATCAGCGATCTCTATTTCAGCCTGGACGTGCAGGGCATCGCCGTGCCGCCGCAGACCCTTTTGAAAGGCGCGGGCATCGGCTTGGGCGCGAGCTTGCTGGCGGCGCTCGTCCCATCGTGGGAGGCGACGCGCACGCCCCCGGCCGGCGTCATGCGCCGCTCCGACGAAGAAGCGCGGACCCGCCGCCTGCTGCCCCTGATTACGCTCGGCGCGGTTCTGATGAATCTGCTTGGCTTGCTGCTGCTGGCGCCGGGCGCGCTGGCGTTGAGCTTCGCCGCGTTGATGTGCATCATCGTCGGCGGCGCCATGTTCACGCCGGCGGCGATGCTGCTGCTGATGCGGCTCTTGCAGCCGGCGTCGGCGGCGCTCTTCGGCGTTTTGGGGCGGCTGGCGGCGCGCTCGGTCACCCGCTCCTTGAGCCGCACGTCGGTGGCGGTGGCGGCTTTGACGATCGCGGTCAGCGTCATCGTCGGCGTCAGCGTGATGATCGGCAGCTTCCGCGGCACGGTCGCCGATTGGCTGCGGTCGTCGCTGGGGGCGCAGATTTATGTCTCGCCGCCGCTTTTCGCCTCCAACAACGCCAGCGTCGATGTCGACCGGCGCGTGAAAGCGATCGCGCTTGCGGCGCCGGGCGTGCGGGCGGTCTCGTCGGCGCGGCACGTCAGTGTGACGGCGCCCGATTATCCTGATATGCCGCCGGTCAATCTGCTGGCGAGCGACTTCGATATCGCCGGCGAGAATCGGCGCTTCCTCTGGTCGACCGTCGCGGCCACGGCGCATCAGGCGGCGCTGGATGGCGGGGCGGTGATGGTCAGCGAGCCCTTCGCCTTCCGCCGCGGCATCGACCAAAGCAATAACCGCATCCGCCTCAATACCGAGGTCGGACCGGTGGAATTCGAGGTCTTCGGCGTGTATTACGACTACAGCACCGATCAAGGCGCGGTGTATATCGCGCGCTCGGTCTACGATCGCTATTTTGATGATCCCTTCATCAGTTCGCTCGGCATCTTCACCGACGCCGACGCCGATGTCTCCGCCGTGATCGCCGAGCTGCGGGCGCGCCTGGCGGATTACGATCTGCTCGCGCAGGACAACGCCAGCTTGCGGGCGGGCGCGCTGGAAGTCTTCGACCGCACCTTCGCTATCACCATCGCCCTGCGCCTGCTGACGACCCTGGTGGCTTTCATCGGCATCTTGTCGGCTTTGATGGCGCTGCAGCTGGAGCGCGCGCGCGAATACGGCGTGATGCGGGCGACCGGCATGAGCTCGCGCCAGCTGACCGGTTTCGCCATCATTCAAACCGGGCTGATGGGGCTGATCGCGGGCTTGCTGGCGCTGCCCATCGGTTTGGCGACATCGCTGGTCTTGACGCATGTGATCAACCTGCGCTCCTTCGGCTGGACGATGCGGCTGGCGCTGCAGCCGTCGCACTTCATCGAAGCGCTGGCGGTGGCATTGCTGGCGGCGCTGCTGGCGGGGGCTTACCCGGCGCTGCTGCTGGGGCGGCTGAAACCGGCTGAGGCCCTGCGCAGCGAGTGAGTGTCATACACAGACGGCGAATTTGAATTTTGCGGCCGCATGGCAGACGCAGGCGCGAACTCCCCTTCCCTGGTTCGTTGGGTGCGCGTAGACGCAGCGCTACGGCAAGGGGCCGAGGGATGGGGTTATAACAGAAAGGAGACTCTGACATGAAAGGTCTGCCCCGTGAATGGCTGCTCGAGGGCTTGGACCAGTCGGCGCGGACGCTGACGCATATCCTCGCCGAGGTGACGCAAGCCGAGGCGCGGACGATACGAGATGGCGGCGATGGCTGGAGCGTCCTGGAGATCCTCTGCCACCTGCGCGATTATCAGGCGATCTTCGCCGAGCGCATGCGGCGCATTCTGGAAGAAGACATGCCGCAATTCAGAGCATACGACGAGGCGGCGCGGCTGGCGCTGGTCATCGAAAACGACTACGCCAGTCAAGACCTGCGCGAAGTGCTAGCCAATTACTTGCAGACCCGCCGGCGGATGATTCAGCGCTTGACGCCGCTGGCGGACGAGCAGTGGCGGCGCGAGGGCGCCTTCGCCGATGATGATGTCGTCGATCTGACGATGCCGGTCGTGCATGCCCTGCTGCACGACGCCGACCATACCGAGCAGATCGCGCGCATCCTGCGCCAGCATAAGGGCCTGTAGACGTCCGCGTCGCAACGCGACCGCCCACGCAAAACGATTCGCGTTGGTTAAGGGCGAGTCACCGCCTCGCTCTACAGATCGTCAGCAAGAGACAATGCTGTAGGGGCGTTACGCTGTAACGCCCGCCACCGAAATCAACCGCGCTAGGGCGACCCAATGGCTCGCCCCAATTGGATAATTCTTTGTGGCGAATAAAACAGGGGCGTAACGCTGTAACGCCCGTTTCTGCGCCGGCGAAGGGCGAGGCAAGTCTCGCCCCTACAGATTCGCGAAGAAAACCTCTACAATCGTCCGCATGCCAACGCCCTTCACACACCTGCGCATCGCCCAGGAGCTGCTCCTGGATGGGCGGCTGTCGGCGCCGTATCGCCAGCTGCTGTCGCGCCAGCGCCCGGCTTTCCAGCTCGGCGGCATCGTCGCCGACGCCCGCGTCGCCAGCGGAGTCGGCCGCGAAGTGACGCACTTTTACGCTTATGGCCAGCCCATCAACGAGCGGCCCTGGCGTTTGATGCTGCGCCAGCATCCGTCGCTGCTGGAGGCGCGGGACGAAGCCCATCTGGCGTTCCTGGCTGGCTATGTGGCGCACTTGGCGCTGGACGAAGCCTGGACGCTGCAGATGGTGCGGCCGCAATTCTGGGAGCGCGACTGGAACGGCGTGGAGCGGCGCGACAAGTTTCTCGCCCTGCATCTGATATTGACGGTCATGGACGAGCGCGACGCGCCAAAGCTGGCCGCTTGGCAGGCGGAATCGCTTTCGCGCAGCGAACCCGATGGCTGGCTGCCCTTCATGACCGACTCGGTCTTGCGCGGCTGGCGCGATCTGGTGGCGCGGCAGATCCAACCCGGCGGCGAGAGCGAAACCCTGGCCATCTTCGGGCGGCGGCTGCAGCGCGACCCGGCCGAGATCCGCGCTATCCTGGACGATCCCGCGTTCATGGAATTCGCCCTCTGGCAGCATGTGCCCAAGACGGCGCTGGCGACGGTCGAGCGCCATGCCTACGCCTACGCCCGCGAACAGCTTGCGGCCTACCTCAACGAGTACATGCCGGCTTTTGAATCGGCCTAGAGCCGCCGACGATAATGTCTTTTGGGCGGCGCGGCGGGCATGCCAAGGCAAGCCCCTTCAGATTTCGCGATTCAACGACTAGCTGTAGGGGCGTTACGCTGTAACGCCCGTTGTCGGATTGGCTGGGGACGGCGCGGCGGGCTTGCCAAGGCCAGCCCCTACAGATTTCGCGATTCAACGACTAGCTGTAGGGGCGTTACGCTGTAACGCCCGTTGTCGGATTGGCTGGGGGCGGCGCGGCGGGCTTGCCAAGGCGAGCGCCTACCGGCTCTCGGCCGTGGTGAATTCGGTGGAGGTGGAAACTTCGCCGTACTGGATAACATTCCTCTGTGTCCTCTGTGTTCCCTCAGTGTCCTCTGTGGTGAAGAATTCGTACGACAATCGCGACAAAGCGCGATGCCAAACATAATCAGCACAAGCGTCTCGCGCTGGAATTGAGCTTGGCCGCGAAAATTGGTACACTTGTGGCGCAGCGGAGCGACAGAGAATGGCTTATGCGCCGCGTCAATTCGCAGATCATCGCCGCCACGCCAAACGATCTCAAGAATAATCGTCTGGGTCTGCTGAGCCAGGCGCAGGCCGCGGCGCTGCAAGCGCAGATTGGCGACTTCGAGGCGCGCATGTCCCGGTTGACGCGGCGCGCGCTGCAGCTGGCGATCGCCATCACCATCGTCGTCGTGCTTTTGACCTTCATCCGCTTGCTGGCGCTGCCGCTGGCGCTGGCGATTGAAGTCGTTGTGGTTGGCGTCATGCTCTACCTCACGACCGACTACAGCCGCTTCGTCCAGCAGCTGGCGCTCGACCGTGAGGCGGAAACGGTGCGGATCGTCAAAGGACGCACGAGCCGCTATACCCTGCGCGCGCATCCCTTTTACCTGTCGCTGCGGATTGAGCTGCAAAGCTATAAGCTGCTGGATGCGGCGCTGGCGAAGGAATTCGTCACCGGCGAGCTCTATCAGTATTATGTCTTGCCGCAATCGTGCGTGGTCATCGCGGCCGAAAGTATAGGCGAGAAGACTTCGCATTACCTGCAGTAGCCGGGTCGGCCTGGCAGGGGCGCAGTATGCGGATGCTGCGCGCGTTGCCATGATAACGCTCGATCCAGCCCCAGCGCTCCAGTTTGTCCAGGTGGCGTATCACGCCCGAATTTGATTTGAAGCCTTCGCCTTGCGCGATCTCGCAGAGCGTCGGCGGGAAGCCGTACTCCGCCGTGTAGCGGCAGATGAAAGCGAAGATGCGATGGCTGCGGTTGTCGCGATATTTCATAAGGCGCGTCCCTTTCCCCGGTCTGTTTCGCCAAGACCTTACGAGTATACCATAGAAGTAGAACATTTGTTCTATCCTGTCGGGGCAATCTTTCACCATTTCGCGCCTGTTTGTTTTGCGCTACACTTGCGGCGTCGCAATCAGCCTGCCCCGCGGGGAGTCGCACGATGGCAAACACCGCTCGCCAGTGGTTTTATTCAACCCCCGAGCCGCGCCCCTATTACATCGAAGAGCGCGTCAATCACAGCTTGTGGAACAACCGGCTGCAGAACGTTTTCATGAGCTGCACCCAAGCCGAAGCGCCGATCCAGCTCGAGGGCAGCCTGGAGGGCATGCCGCTCTACTTCGAGTTCGTCGCCGGCCAGTATTTCACCCTGCGCATGGGCGAGGAGCGCAAGGACGTCATCGGCACGATCCGCCAGATTCTGCTGGGCTTGAAGCCGACCTTCGCCTACCAGGACGCCGATGGCATGTTCGTCGTCGAATGGCATACCGATGGCGGCGATCTGCGCTGGAATGAGATTCAAGGCGACCCAGCTTATCAGGGCTTGCGCCGCATGAAGCTGAAGTAGCGCCCGCGCCCTCGTGGCTGCGATTGCTGTTTTCGTCTCCAGCGCGGTTACGATTTGCGCCTCAATTTGGTTAGAATGCAGGCTATCGCCCGTTTGCGTCTGCGAAGCCGTGCGTCATGCCCCCTAGCAGCCCAGCCATAGCCATCAGTCTGCTCTGGCGCGAAGCCGACGCCGCCAGCCGCGCTTCATCCACCAATCCGCCCGCGACTGACGACCTGCGCCTCAAAGTCCTCGCCGACGCCATGGCGCCCCATGTCGATTACCGGCGCCCCATCCACAACCTGCTAGCCAGCCTGCTGACCGACGAAGAGGCGCTGCGCTATCGTCAAGACGCCTTCGAGGACTGCCTCGCACACCCGGAATTCACGCTAGGCTTGCGCGAGCTGCTGCCACAGATCCGCGGCTTGAGCCACACCGTCCGCGATATCCGCGCGCGCCGCAATCAGGTCTCGCTGGTGCTTTCGCGCTTGACCGAGCTGGAGAATTATGTCGAATGCGTGATCGCGCTGGATGGCGTGCTGCGGCGTCATGCGGGCGATCTCTCTGCCACCGCCTGGCGCGGACTGGCGCGTGAATTGCGGCGCATCGTCAGTGAAGCCGCCTTCGCGCAAATGGCGGCTGAATTGCCCGAGCTGCGCGCCGAGATCCGCCAGGTCGTCAGCGTGACCATCGGCGTCAACCTTTCGCCCGATTTGAAGCCAGTCGCGGCGACCCTGCTCTCGATCAACAGAGAGCGCTTTCGCGGCCCGCGTTTTTTCCGAAAGCTCTGGGGCGTGGACGAAGAAGCAGACCGGCGCGGCATCAGCCCCTTGCGCGAATCGCCCGACGCGCGGCGCTACCACAACGGCAGCGTCCTGGCCGAACGGCGCGACATGCTTGATCGGCTGGCGGCCAACGCGCTCTTCAGCGATCTCGGCGTCGTGCTCGATGACGTCATCCGGCCGATCGCCCGCGCCCTCGAGCGCTACACCCGCGTTCACAGCGGGCTGCTGCGCGCGCTCGAGCCAGAGATCGCCTTTTACGCCGGCGGCGCCGGGCTGGTTCAGTCCCTGCGCGCGCGTGGAATGCCCTTCTGCCGGCCCCAGCTGCTGCCGATGGCGGCGCGGCGCCTGGAAGCGCATGGCTTCTACAATATCGATCTGGCGCTGCGGCTCGCGCGGCAGCAAAAGGAAGGCGACCTCAGTGCGGAAATCGTCGGCAACGATGTCGCTTTCAACGATGCGGGGCGCATTCACATCTTGACAGGACCCAACCGCGGCGGCAAAACGACTTTCATGCAGGCGGTTGGCTTGCTGCACGCGCTGGCGCAGGCGGGCATGCCCGTCCCGGCCGACTCCGCGGCGCTCAGCCCGGTCGATGCGATCCTGCTGCACTTCCCGGCTGAAGAAAAGCCCAACATGGAAAGCGGCCGCCTGGGCGAAGAGGCGGGACGCCTGCGCGATATCTTTCGCCGCGCGACGCGGCACAGCCTGCTGCTGCTCAACGAGTCGCTGGCCAGCACCAGCGCGACCGAAAGTTTCTTCCTGGCGCGGGATGTCGTCTGCTGCCTGCGCATGCTGGGCGCGCGCGCGATTTTCGTGACGCACCTGCACGAGCTGGCGGCCGACTGCGAGGCGATCAACCGCGAAGTCGCTGGCGACAGCCGCGTCCAGAGCCTGATATCGCAAGTGGACGACGGCGTCGATGGCTTGCGGCGGACCTACCGGGTCGCGCCGGCCCCGCCCCGCGGCCAAAGTTATGCGCGCGAGATCGCCCGCCAATACGGCATCAGCTTCGAGCAGCTGCAAGCGCTATTGAGCTCCCCGCGCGAAAAGCGATGATATGGCGCTTGAGCACCACAACCTGCTTCGCATTGTCATCCCCGCGCTCTACCTGGCGACGGCGCTGTTTTTCTATCGGAAGCTGAATCCGCGGCTGCCGGCGCCGGCCAAGACCCTGGCGACTGTCCTGCTGATCGCGCAAATCGCCGTGCTTTTGCTGGCGGTCGAGCTTGATACCTCGTCCTCGTACGCGCGGAAGCTCGTGCATATCAACGGCGAGCGCAACCTGGCGGCGGGCTTGGCCACGCTGCAGCTGGCGCTGGTCGCCGGCTTCGCGCTGGTCTATGCCCGTCTGGCGGATGCGGCCCCACGCTGGCAGCGGCTCTGCTTCTTCGGGCTCAGCCTGCTCTTCTTATACCTGGCGAGCGATGAGCTGTTTTCGCTGCACGAGGGGATTGCGCATTGGACGCTCTATTACGCGGGCGCCGGTCTGGTCGTCGTCCTGCTGATGCTGCTGATCGCGCGGCGCTCGCCAAAGCCGCTCTGGATCTGGCATGGCGCTTTCCTGCTCGGGCTGGCGATGAGCGCGGCCGGCGCCATGCTGCTGGAGCATTTGCGCGCCCCGGCCCTTTGTCGCCTCTGGCGCCTGCTCTACATCGATCGCTGCCTGCTGAAATACATCGAAGAGGCGCTGGAATATCTTGGCATTTGGCTGGCGCTGGTCGCCATGATGGGGCTGCTGGCCGCGGCCGCTCCCTTATCGAAACGCAGCCTGCGCGCCCTGCATTGGGTTTTCCCGCTCTTCGCGCTCGCGTTGATCACCAGAATCGGCGACCCCGACGCCGGGCATGTGGCTTACAACACGGGGGAAGCGTCGGCGGAGCTCGTATTCGAGTCCGGCGTGGTCGTACATGCCTATCGGGCGGAACTGGATGCCGATGCCGCGCGCGTCAAGGCGACGCTCTGGCTTGCGGCGCCGCCATTCACTTACGACGGGCTCGGCTTTTCGCTCCAGCTTATTGACCCGGCGGCGGGCGAATCGCTCGCCAGCCACGATCAAGCCGTGAGCGTCGGCGCCGGCTCGGTGCTCGGTCCTGGTTATGCGCCGATCTACCGCCAGCGGATCGACCTCCGCCTCCCGCCTGCCGCCCGCGTCAATCGCGCCTATTGGCTCGCGCTGGCGATCTGGCGCGAAACCGAAGACGGCTATGCCCGGCAGCGCGTTCTGTCATCGGACCGCCAGCTCTTGAGCGAAGCGCAGGTCGTTCTGGCGGAGCTGGTCGTGCCGGGCGCGCCAGATGCCGTCGTCTTCCAGCCGCGCGCCCGCTTTGACAATGGCTTTGCCTTCGCCGCCGCCGAGCTGCCGCGAAGGGCCCGCCCGGGCGACGCCTTGAAGCTCGCGATGGTCTGGCGGGCGGAAGCAGACGGCGCGCGGGATTACACGCAGTTTCTGCATTTTGAACACGAAGAGAGCGGCGCGCTCTGGGCATTCGATCAGCAGCCCCTGGGCGCGCGCTTGCCGACGCGGCTGTGGTACGGCGGGCTGGTCGAGCGCGAGGTCTGGCAGGTCGCGCTGCCGCCGGATCTGGCGCCGGGCCGATATCAGGTCTATAGCGGGCTCTACCGCGCCAGCGACCACCAGCGCCTGTCGGCTTTTGATGAAACGGGCGCGCCTTTTCCGCATGCGCGCGTGCCGCTCGGCCACATCATCATCGACCCGGCGTAGAAATCGTTCGCGAGATGAAGCGCTTCGTGGCCAGGCTTGTCAGCCCGCCGCCAGTTTGCGATAATGAGGGTGGCGCCGGCCCGATGCGCGAGGCAAAGCAGCGATGGCGAAACGCAGACGCAGGAAACCCAATATCTCGCAGACCGTGCTCGATCAGGCGCGTCAAGGCCTTGTTGATGAGGGCCGCCGCGAGCCGCAAGATCAGCAGCCCGACGCGCCCGAAGCCCTTGGGCAAGCCGCAAAGCCGCCGCCTCGCCGCCGCCGCGCACTGCAAGCGGCTCAGCTGGAGAGGCGCAAAGACGAAGGCGCTCTTGATGCCGAGTACGTGGCCGAGCTCCTCGCCAACCCGACGAAAGTCGTCACCGAAGACGATCTGCGCGCCGATTACGGCTTCGTCATCAAAGACCTGCGCAATATGGGCATCCTGGCCGCCTGCCTCTTCATCGCCTTGATCATCGTCTCCCTCATCTTGCTCTGATCGGCCGCCGGGAGAGGGCGGACATGCCCTGGTCATCCTTGCAGGCGGCTCTGCGCCGCATTTCCACGCCGATACGCCATCTGATCTCGCTTTACGCGCTCCTGGTGGCTTTGTTCGCGCTGCTGCGGCTGCTGCGGATTGACGGGGCGCCGGCGATCGACCTCGCGAATGCCTTCGCGCCCTACTGGTTTATGCCGCTGGTCGTCAGCTTTCCGCTGTCGATCATCGTCACGCGCCCGGGCGCGTCCCCGCTCGAAGGCGCGCGCAAACGGCTTTCCCGCCGCGGAAAACCGACGAATGCCCGTGATGACCGCTCGCAGCCGCCGCGTTGGAGCGCGCTTCTGCAGATCTGCCTGATCGCCATCGGCTTGTACTGGTTCGCCGCGCCAGGGATATACCGCCCGGTCGAGCCGCCAAAGGGCGACGCCTTCTCGGTCGTGACCTTCAACGTGCAGGGCAGCAACCTTGAACTCGAAGAGGCGACCGACTGGCTCTTGCGCGAATCGCCCGACCTGATCGTGCTGCAAGAGACGGCGAAAGGCTACGATCAACGCCTGGCGCCACTATACGATGTGTATGCCCACGAGGATCATGTCGAAGGCAGCGCGCGCGTCTTCTCGCGCTTCGCCATCCTCGAGCGCGAAATCCTCAGCATTGAGGACGAGCCGGGAAGAGAAGCGCTTCGCCTGCTGCTCAGTCATGACGGGCGGGAGCTGGCGGTCTATGCCCTGCATTTCACGCTGCCGCTGAAGCCCCGCGCCCAATTCGATCCCGATGCCGACATCGGGCCCGAAGCGCTGCTGCGTTATGACGAGCGCCGCCGCAACGCCCAGATCCGCCGCTTTCTGGAAATCGCGAGCTCGGAAAACAGTCCCTTCATCGTCGCTGGCGATTTCAACATGAGCGACGCCTCGCTGATCTATGACGAAGTGGCCGCGCGAATGGGGGATGCCTGGCGCGCGGCCGGGGTCGGGGCGGGGCGGACCTGGCCCGTGGCCGAAGCGATCGGCTTGCCGCGCGTCATCCACCCCTTGCTGCGCATCGATTACATCTGGCACAGCGATGAGCTGCGGCCTGCATCGGCGAGCGTCGGCGAGAGTATCGGCTCGGATCATCTGCCCGTCACCGTCCAATTCGAATGGCTTTCGGAATAGACAGTGCCGCCCGGGCGCGCAAACCGTGTAGACTCACGCGCCGCCCTGCGACCGCCCACGCAAAATACCTTGCCTCCCCCATCGTTTGTAGACATACGCGCCGCCCTGCGACCGCCCACGCAAAACCCATTGCGGACCGCTGCGTTTCGCTACCCTTCCCTAGCTTGCTGAGGCAAGGGGCCGGGGGATGGGGTGAAATCTGCCCGCAATGTAAACAGGGGCGAGCCGGCGGCTCGTCCCGCCTACACCCCTCCCGGACGCATCGGGTAGCGTAAACACTAACCTACTGGAGGGGCCGCGCCGCTTAGACACAGGCGGTCGGGGCGGGGTTGGCAATCAGGGAGGGCGAGACAAGTCTCGCCCCTACAAACTCCGTTCTGGCGTGGATGGGGTGAAATCTGCTCGCAATTTAAACAGGGACGAGCAACCTGCTCGCCCGCGGATTTCCGATAGACGCCGCGGGCGGACGACATGGTACGTCGCCCCTACATCCTGTTTTATTGTGCCGCGTTCCGCCCTATACTTGGGGCATGGACGCGCGTCTGCAATTCATCCCCATCATGATCGTCGGCTTTGGCGCCACCCTCTGCCTGACGCCGCTGACGCGCCAGATCGCCATGCGCCTCGGCGTCACCGCGTCTCCTAACAAGCGCAACATCCACAGCCGTCACGTGCCCCTGATGGGCGGGGCCGCCATCTACCTCGGCTTCGTCTTGTCCGTGCTGCTCTTCAGCCCGCCGAATCATCTGATCGAGTTAGGCGCCATTGTCGCCGGCGCGACGCTGCTGGCGCTTATCGGCTACCTCGATGACCGCCGGCATCTCAGCCCGCGGCTCCGCCTCATCGTGATGACGGTGGCGGCGGCTGTGGCGGCGCTTTCGGGCGTGCAAATCCGCCTATTCGGCAGCGACCTGCTGGATATCCCGCTGACGCTGTTCTGGATCGTCGCGCTGATCAACGCCGTGAACTGGATCGACAACATGGACGGGCTGGCGGCGGGCACAGCCGCGATCACCTCCGGCTTTTTCCTGCTGCTGGCGCTGTCTCAGGGGCAGATTCTGGTGAGCATGCTGGCGGCGGCCATCTTCGGCAGCGCGGTCGGCTTTTTGATTTACAACTTCAACCCATCCAGCACTTTCATGGGTGATATGGGCGCCTATACGCTTGGCTTCGTGCTGGCGATTTTGGCGATCAAGCTGAAATTCGCCGCGCAGCCGCTGAACGTCACGTGGATGGCGCCGGTGCTGGCGCTCGCCCTGCCCATCCTCGATATCAACCTGGCGATCGCCACGCGCTTGCTGGAGCGGCGTCCGCTGATGCTGGCGGCGAAGGACCATGTCTCGCATCGTTTGCTGCGCCTCGGCTTGACACAGCGGCAGACGCTCGCCGCGCTCTATGGCTTGTCGGTCGCCTACGGTTTGATCGCGCTCGCCCTCAGCCAGGCGCCGCCAAACCAGGCCATGGCGATTGGGGGCTTTGGCTTATTCGCCCTGGGCGCCCTCTTCTGCGCGCTTGTCATCATTCGCTGGCGTGGGGCAGAGCCGTCGGATGCGTGAGCGCCGCCAAAGCTGGAACTGGCGCTCTGCCTCGTTCGGCTAGGGCAGGATCACCGCGCCGCAATCCGAGAGGTCCTCGCTCGCTTGAACGGCGATCAGGCAGTCGCTCAGGAGCTCGCCGATCTTCTGGTGCCCGGCCGTGTTCCAATGCACGTCTTCGCCGGGCGCATAGTCGGCAGCGACCTCCAGGGCGGAATAGGGGTCGATATAAGCGATTGACAGCGCTTCGAAGAGCTCTATCGCCGTCCGATGGCGCAGGCCGGGTCCTTTCGTCAAGTCTTCCTTGCTCGGGATCAAGAGAATCAGCAGCGTGGCGTCAATCGCCGCCGCCTCGTCGCGCAGGCTGGCCAGCGCTTGACGGGTAATCGCCACCCGTTTTTCGTGGCGCGCGTTCAAGGCGATGCCGGTGCTGTGCCCGAGGGTTTCGATGGCGTTCAAAACGAGCGAACCCAGGCGCGTCGTGCCGATGAGGCGCGCGACTTCATTGCTGGGCGGGTATAGCACGCGCTCATGGAAATACACGGCGGTCGATTGATCGAGCTTTACCAGGTTGCCCCATTGATCGACGCGATGATTGCGAATGCCGATCGGGCGCCCGGCCTCGTCGACGCCGACGAAGTAGCCGTCGATGGGCAGCAGGTTGTCATCAAAGTCGTTGACGTAAAAGCCATAAATGGCGATGTCGGGTTTCATAATCGGCGCGAAAACCTGGAAGGACGCCAGCGCCTGTTTCGTGCCAATGCCGGAGATGCCGGTATTCCAGACCACGCTCTCCGGCACGCGGGCTTCTATCGCATCGACATACGATTTGCCTTCATCTGCGCTTAAGCCAAAGGTGAAGGAATCCCCCATTGTCAGGATGCGAAAGCGCGACGAGAGGTCTTCGCTGGCGACAAAGTCCTGCACGTCGTGAAAGCCTTGCGCGTTGACCAGGCACGACCAAACGGGCGACTCAACGACTTCGCAAATCTCGTTTATCAGCCCGGCGACATAATGGCAGCCCGCCGCGTCGCAGGTCCACCAAGGCGCCGGCTCATATTCGACCGCCGGGATCTCGGCCGGATAATGCGTCGGGGCGCCCATGAGCGTCAGCGCCAGCTCGAGCGCGGCCAGCGAGGCGGCGGTGATGAGGACGCTGGCAAGGAGGTTCTTCCGCGCGCGCCTGAATAGCGTTTTGCGCGCCTCTTCTCGGCGCAGGTACAGGGCGCAGAGAGTCGTGGCCAAGCCCGCGCAGAGCAGCAGCAGCTGAAAACTGTTGAAGCCGGGTCGGGCGTTCGGCACGTAATCGACGGCGACGCTGGCGATGAGCATGCCGATGCCCACGAGGGCGAGCGCCGTAAAGAGTCGATTTGACCGGGCTGACCGACCGCGAGAACCGCTGGACACGAATCGCGCCTTCCTATCGAGGCTGTGGCCGCGCCGATAACGATAACGGCGGACGCTGCCCACGTCAATATACTGCAAGTCGGCTTCTGGCGCGATGGCGTTGCGCCGCGACGAGCCTGCGCGGGGGCTGCCCAGTTTTCAGAAAATCGTGACTGCAAATTGGGGCGCTTGTCTGTCATAATGCGGGCTTGCCCGGCCAACGCTTTTTCAAGCCAGACCAGACAGATGCCCAGAATCGCCGTAAGCGCCAATTCCCTCGTCGATTACAGCCCGGATCGCTGGCGTCTGATTCAAGTGGACGACCCCGCCGCGCCAAGACTGATCGTCGAAGCCAAGCGCGATCTGCCCTTTCGTTACAATGGTTACTTCGCCGTCAGCCGCGACCTGCCAGAATCGGGCGAAATCCTGGAGGCGGACCTGGGCCAGGTGGTGCTGGGCTGGTCGAGCGAGTCGAGTTCCTGGCAGCTGGGCTTGACCCTGTCGCCGGAGATTTCGCTGGCGCGCTCCAGCCGCTGGTTCGAGCTGCTGCGCCTGACGCACCCCGACGCCAGCGTGTACGAAGGCGCCGCGATACAGCTGGGGACGGCGCTGGCGACTACGCTGGGCATCCCCTTCGCCTCGAACGCGACGCCGGCGATCGCGCCCGAGCCGGAGCCGGAACCCATCCCGCTGGAGGCCCTGCCGCTGGATCTGGGCATCTGGCGGCTGGAAGAAGCCTCGCGGCGACGCGGCGATGGCGGCGGCGAACTGCGTCTTTCGCGCGAGACACGCTGGCTGCGCGCCAAGCAGCGCCAGATCGCCTGGTACGCGCTGCTGATCATCGTTTACCTCTGGGTGTCCATCGCCACGCTGACGAGCGAGCTGGCTCTGCCCGTGGCCGGCACGCTGATCCCGAATCCTGCCTTTCTGCCTTATCTTGGCATCGCCGTCGCCGCGCTGCTGCTGCTCGCGATCATCCGCCTGCTGCTGCTGGTTCTGCGCCAGCCCAATGCCTTCGTCATCAATCCCTACGACAAGACGATCAGCGCCCTGCGAGGCGATCGGCCGCTCTGGAAGGTGAACGCCGGCAGCGTGCAGTCCGTCTACGTCAGCGAGGTGGTCAAGAAGCGGGGGCGCCGGCATACGGTACTCCATGGCGAGATCAACCTTCACCTGCTGGATGGGCGCTTTCAGCCAATCATCATCGACAGCGAAAAGGCGGTCGACGCGCTTCTGCCAGGGCGCGACCCGCTGGCGGAAAAACAACGTCCGGCCGAGGTTCACGCGCTGGAGGCGGAGGCGGTCAGCACGGCTTTGCAGGCGGCCGCCCTGCATATCGGCCTCGGCCTGGGCGAGCTGCCCGTCTGGTACGACCGGCGGCTGAAATAAACCGGTTCCGCCCGTCGCCTCGCCGAATCGGTGTAGGGGCTGCCCGTCAGGTCGCCCGCAGACGCAAGAACTGTAGACACCCGGCCGACTACGTCGCCGTCCGCGCAAAATACATTGCGCTCCGCTGTAGCTGACTCCCCTTCCCTAGCTTGCTGGGGCAAGGGGCCGGGGGATGGGGTGAAATCTGCCCGCAGACGCAAAAATCGTAGGGGCGAGGCCGCGACTCGCCCGAAATGAGGCAGCCATGAAAGCCAAAGTCATCGTCAATCCCAGCTTTCGCCAAATGGACGAGATCTTCTCGCCCGAAGACCAGCGGCGCATGCGCGACCTGGTCGATGTCGTCTGGGGCAAAGACGAACGCATGCCGCAGGAGGATTTCCTGCGCGCCTTGCCGGGCGCCGATGTCGTCGTCACCTCGGGCTGGCATTACGGCGACGTGCTGGACCAAGCCAAGCGCCTGAAAGTGATCATGGACGTCTCGGGCAGCTTCCCGCTCAATCTGGATTACGACGCCTGTTACCAGCGGCGCATTCGCGTCTTGAGCGCGGCGCCGGGCTTTGGGCGGCAGGTGGCGGAGTTTTCGCTGGGGCTGGCGATCGACGCGGCGCGGCAGATCTCGTATGGCGATCGTTTGATGCGCCGCGGCGAAGAGCAATATCTCTGGCACGGCAATGTCGATACGTTCCTGCTTTACGATCAGCCGGTCGGCATCATCGGTTATGGCAGCCTGGCGCGCGCCCTGCACCCGCTGCTCCTGCCCTTCGGCGTAGAGATCTCGGTCTACGATCCCTGGCTCGGCGATGGCTATCTGACGCGGCAGGGGCTGCATCCCGTCTCGCTGGAAGAACTGATGACGACTTCGAAGTTCATCTTCGTGATGGCGGTCCCGTCTACGGAGAATCGCGCCATGCTCTCGCGCGAGCTGCTGGAGCTGATTCAGCCCAATGGCGTGCTAATATTGGCTTCGCGCGCCCACGTCATCGACTTTGAGGCCGCGACCGAGATGGTGCTGGCCGGGCGATTCAAGCTGGCGACCGACGTCTTCCCGACCGAGCCGCTGCCGGCCGAGCATCCGATCCGCGGAGCCGAGGGCGCTGTGCTTTCCGCCCATCGCGCCGGGTCGGTGGCGCAGGGCATGGTCGAGCTGGGCGAGATGGTGGTGGATGATCTGGAAGCGATTGTGGCTGGGCTGCCGCCGCGGCGCCTGCAAATGGCGGAGCCGGAACTGAGCCTGCGCTATGCCAGCACACGCGCGAAGAAGCCGGATTCGAGCTGAAAAGGAGCAATCAGACGTGTTCAAAGGAGCTTCTTTTGCGCACGCTTCCAGATACCGTCTGAATAATGTCGTTCTACAGATTTTTCAAAGTCTTGAACAGCCCTGATATGGTTGTCTAGAAACCAGCGCTTGTGATCCGCCAAATATGACTGCCGAATTGACTCATTGCGCAAATCCATTGGAACGCGTTTCATTCTGGGATCAACGCTATCGAAGCCCGAAAACTCGCTCTGCAATCGTTTCTGCGCCATCTTGAGATAATCCGGATTAATCTCAATTCCAATTCCATATCGGTCGAGTTGCTGGCAGACGCGGAGCGTCGTGCCAGTACCGAAGAAGGGATCCAGAACGCGCGCGCCCTCATTGCTTGAAGCAAGAACCAGTCGCTCAATTAGACCTTCAGGCTTTTGCGTCGGATGATTCTGTCTGTTTTCGTTGCAATAGTGAACATGTGAAAACTCCCACACATCGCCCGGATTAGCTCCTCGCATATTGTTGCGTTCACGATAATACTTCTGTGGCACACGAACTGCATCCAGATTGAAAACGAAATCCCGCGATTTTGTGAACATCAGAATGTCATCATGCCTGGGGGAAAATCCCTTGGTTTTCCCGACGCCTTGAGTGTAGTGCCACACTATCCAACCGTTAAAGAACATTCCAAGTTCGCGTTCGAGGATTTCATAAAGGTAGGCAATGAACCTGAAACCCATAAACACGTAAATTGTGCCCCGCCGTGTTAGCAGACGTGATGCCTCGCGTAGCCATCTCCGTGTGAAATCCATGTATCCTTCGAAACTGCGGTTGTCAAGATTATTGCCGTAGTTCTTTCCGAGATTGTAGGGAGGATCCGCAACTATTAGGTCAAACGACCCCGACTTAAGTTTGCGAAGCTCGCAGAGCGCGTCGCCCAAGATGAGTCTTTGCTCAATCACTGGTCTTTATCCAACCATGCTTCTTCGCGAGCGCCAGCCACTCTCCAAACGAGCGTCTGGACGACTGCAGATATTTTCGGTCCAGCAGTTGACAGAATTCCCAAGTCGACCTCTCCTCGCGTTCTACGTAGTGAATGTCACGAATCTGAATTTGCCCGGTTCCCAGAGCAGGATTGTAGTTTAAGTCTCTCCAGCTAATATATTTTAGATCATATGCGTTGTATGCGACAACTTCCATTGTGCCATCCATAAGCCCTGTAGCCCGATTACGCGACGAATATACGCGGTGTTTCAAGGACAGAATAACGAAAAAGTAATCCGGGTCTTCGACATAGGCACTACGAATTCGCGCAAATGATGTGATGTTTGGTGACTTGCCGCTCGACTCTATGTCTTCTGCCGTTGCTTTTACGTCAATTTCAGCGGTTACACCGCTCTCAATCCTTCGCGCCTTTTTGAACTGGAGCAATACATCGGCCATGTGCAGACGCGGTAACGCTTCTACATTGATGAGAGAATAACTGTTGCTACTGTCTTCAAGAACCGAACGAAACGCTTCATAAGCCCAAGCCTCGACAAACGGTCCGGCGATCTTGTTAATGTTCTCCATCGGCAGCCCGAATTTCAGATTGGTGTTGATGTTGATTTTGTTGTTTTCCCGTTCTATTGCCGCTCGCATTATTGCCTCAATTGACGAGATGACAAAACGGGAACAGTGGGCATAGTCGTCGGATTGAATCGGAATCTTGAAGACCTGACTGTCATAAGTCATTCTCGCGCTCCTAGACCACCCCCCGCATCGTCTCAACCCGCAGGTGCTCGACCACCGCATGCAGCGCCTCGTCCTGCGTCGCGCCATTCGCGAGGCTGTCGTGATACACCGCCAGCTGACGATCCGAGCTTGTGCCTTTCTCCAGGATCGTGCGCACGAAATTGATCTCCCAGCGAGAGCCCAGGTCGTCGACAACGTCATCGACAAAGTCCAGCAGCTCATACGCCAGCGAGCGCATCGACACCGATTCGCGCTTGCCATAATCGATCAGCTGCCCGTCCAGCCCATAGCGCACCGCCCGCCACTTGTTCTCGGCGATGAGCTCGTTGGGGTAAATCCGCCAGCTGAGGTTCTGATTGCGCAGCTTGATCAGCTTGGCGACCAGCGCCTGCACCAGGGCGGCGATGGCGACCGCCTCGTCGATCGTCGTGCAGATGTCGCAGATGCGGATCTCGAGCGTGCCAAAGTCTTCGTGCGGGCGGCTGTCCCACCAGATCTTGGTGTAATCGGCTTTGCCATCGCTGCGGCCCTTGCCCAGCGTGCCGACCTGCCCAAAGGTCGCGATGAGCCGCTCGTATTCGCTGTACGACGAAAAGATTGGCGCCGTGCCCGTCCGCGGCAGGTTCTCGAAAATAATGCTGCGATAGCTCTTCAGCCCGGTCGGGTGCCCATGCCAGAAAGGCGAACTCGTCGAAAAAGTCAGCAGGTGCGGCAGAAAGTAGCGCAGCTGGTTTTGAATGTCGATCATGAGGTCGAGCTGCGGCCGCGTCGTGCCGAAGCCGACATGCACATGCATGCCGAAGATCAGCATCTGCCGCGCCACCTCTTGCATATACTCCTTGAGGTCTTCATAACGCTCGCCCGGGTTGGCTTCCTGCTCTTCCCATTTGGCGAAAGGGTGGGTGCTGGCCGCCAGGATGCAATAACCATGACGCTCCGCCACGCTGTTCACCTCGCGGCGCAGGCGCGCCAGTTCCGACCGCGCTTCCTGCACGTTCTGGCAGATGGCGCTGCCGATCTCGATCTGCGATTGCAGGAACTCGGGCTTGACCTGATTGCCGATTTGACGGAGGCCCTCGTCATGCAGCAGCTGCTGGACGACCGCCGCCAGCTCGCCCGTTTCGGGATCAATCAGCTGGTATTCTTCTTCGATTCCGATGGTCAAGGGCGCTGAATGCATCATCCGCCTCCGAAAGCCAAATCTCGCCACTCAATATCATAGTAACACAGGCGCGAAATCTGGCAAAACCAGGCGCCTCGCTGAGGATCTGTATTGGCGAATCGCTGGCTCGCCCCTTTGGCGCGGTTTCGCTTTGCCGCGACGCCAGACAGCCTGGGCGGGGAATGCCGTCCGCAGGCGCAGCGGAAGCCTCAGTCCCCATTCAATGCCTCGCGCGCGGCCGGGCTGTTGATGCGCTCCAAGGCCTCGCGGGCGAAACGCCGCACGCCCGGGTTGCCATCGCGCAGCGAAAACTTCAGGGCGGGCACGGCGCGCTCGCTGCCGATCTTGCCCAGGGCTTTGCAAGCCGCCCGTTTCACCGCGCTCTGCGGGTCGAAGAGCGCCTGCGTCAAGCCGGGCACGGCCGGCGGACCAATCTCGATCAAGGCGCCCGTGACGCCGGCCCGCAGGAACATGTCGTCCGCGCGCAACGCCTCAAGCAGCGCCGGCAAAGCCGACTCGGCTTCGTCGCCAAGTTGCCCCAGCGCCTTCGCCGCCAGGTAGCGCGTGCCGGGGTCGGCTTGGCGCAGGAGCTCGGTCAAGCGCGGCACGGCGGGGGCGTATCGCCGCTCGCCCAGGAAGGTGATGGCGGCCGCGCGCGCCTCGGCGTCGTCGCCATTGTGAATGGCGCGCCAGGCTTCGTCGACGGTCTGAAAATGAGTCATTTCCCAAGTCTTCCGATGTCGGCAAAATCTGTAGCGGCGGAGGTCGTGAGACGTCTCGCCCCTGTTTACGTTGCGAGTGTTGCTGATGGGCGAGTCGCCGCCTCGCCCCTACAAATTCGCTCTATGACGACTAGCTGTAGGGGCGATTCTGTGAGTCGCCCACATATTTCTAACCGACACACTGAGACACTACGTGTTTTGCCTGGGCGGCGGCAATGTCGCGCGTGTGTCTGCATTTTCGCATTTGATCGGGGAATTACCAGCCGATCCCCGATGTCGACGCCGGGTCCTGCGGCTGATTGCGATAGCGAATCTCGAAGTGCAGATGCGGCCCCGAAGAGTTGCCGGTGCTGCCGACGTAGCCGATTACCTGCCCGGCGCCGACCACCTGCCCGCAGCCGACCGCGCGACTGCTCATGTGGCCATAGAGCGTCGACCAGGGCCCGTGGCCGATGACGACGGTGATGCCATAACCCCAGTTGTTCCAGCCGGCGTAAAGGATGGGTCCGCCGTTGGCCGCGTAGATTGGCGTGCCCGTGGGCGCGGAGATATCGATGCCGCTGTGCCCGGCGTAATACCCGCGCACATAAGTGCCGGTGGGCAGCGGATTGACCCAGCGCGTGCCGCCGCCGGGGCGGGCGCCGCAGCTGAAAGGGCTGCCGGGGTCGAAAGCGACCACGTTGCCGGCGCCATCCTGCTGCACGGGCGCGTTCCAGGTGATGATCTCGCCTTCGCCGCCGGGGATGAAGAGGCGCGCGCCGCTGGGCAAGAGCGTCTCCGGCGCGATATCGGGCAGCTCGTTGGCAGGCGAATCGATGATGGCGTAGGGATCGTCAATCTTGTACTGTTCGGCGATGGCGCGGATGTCCTTTGCCTGCGTGCGAATGACGGTGTGGCAGGCGCCGTCGGCCGGCGGGACGTTGACGACATCCCCGGGGCGCAAAACCAGCGCCAGCCGATAATCGTTGCACCAGGCGATCGATTCTTTCTTCAAGCCATAGCGATTGGCGATGCCATCAATCGTGTCGCCGCGCTGGGCGATAGTGCTGGTCATTTTCGAGCGGGCGCCGGTGGTGATCAGCGTGAAGGGATCGTAGCTCAAGCTGTCATGGCCTGGCGCGGGATCGGGCGGCGTCGCCAGCAAGTCCAGGATCTGCGCGGCGCTCATCGTCGGCTGCTCGGCGAGCGGGGCTGCCTTCTGCGGTGGCGTCATCGGCTCGGCGGCGGTCGCTGGCGCTGTCGTCGGCGCGTTCGCTGGCGCTTCGTCGGTTGTGATGAGCGGGCTGGCGACGCTTAGGGGCGGCGCGCTGACGACCAGGTAAGCGGCGGAAGCGATGAGCCCGATGGCGGCGAGCAGGCATAGCCAGGCGACCAAACGACGCCAACGCGGCAGGCGCGTCGCGGGGCGATAGGGTGAAACGAGGGTCGGGCCGCTGCGGCGATAAGCGCGGCGTCGGCGCATCACGGGCTCCCTGTCGGCAATAAATGCAATTCTAGGCTAACGGACTAAAGCAGGCGGGTCAAGCGAGCGCGGTACAGTTTCACCACAGAGGACGCCGAGGATGCACAGAGAACATAGAGATTTTTGTTTGCGCAGCAAAGCTATCGCGCGGCTGCAAATTGGCGCGTGTGTGAGAGCGCGCGCGAGAATCTGCGTCAAACGCATAATGCAGTCGCTGAACCCTCTGTCTTCTCCGTGTTGCCTCGTTTCCTCTATGGTGAAATTTTCGCAGCTCAGTCTTGCTCGGCGTCAAATTGAATCATGTCAATGGCGAAGGGCAGCTGCGGGCGTGTGCCGAAAGCCAGGCCGAATTGATTCCAGTTCGTCGCGTAGAGGCGGCTGCGCGCCGAATCGAATGCGAGGTCGCTGGCGCCGCGGAAGTCTTTCGCCAGCATGATCAACTTGCCATCGTCGAGGCGGGCGACGCGATTCCAATTCAGCAGCGCGACATAGATATCGCCACGCGAGTCTATGGCGATGCCGTCAAAGCCGTAGTTGTTTCGCTGCGCCGGGCCGCGCAATAGGGTCTGCTGCTCGCCGGGCGCTCCCTCCGAGATGGCGACGCGGTAGACGGCTTCCGCGGCTGGGTCGGCGATCAGCAGCGCGTCATTGGCGGAATCGTAAGCGAGGCCCGTGATCTCGCAGTCGTCGCTGCATGGCGCCGCCCACCAATAGGCGCCGTCATGTTCGTCCAGTGGCTCGCCCGCGTCTGAATAACGCAGCACATGCCCCAGGCGGTCGCTGATATAGACGCGCCCGGCATCGTCCACGGCGATATCGTCCGGCAGGACGCCTTCGTAGAACCCTTCGCTTCTGATATCGAAGCGCCGCGTTAATTCGCCGCCGGCATAGCGCCAGACGACCGCGCCAGTCGCGTCCAACGGGGCGACGCGATCGAGGATGTAGAGCGCGCCATCGGGGGCGAATTCCAGCCCGCTGACCGAGCCGATTCGCTCGCGCGCCTCAGGGATTTCGCGTACGGCGCCACTGGGCGAGATCATCCAGAGCGCGCCAGTCTGATAGCTGCCGGTGAAGAGCCTGCCGTCGGCGTCAATTGCCAGGGCGGCGGGATAAGCGTCATCGTCGGGCAGGGCGGCGAATTCGGACACGGCAATGTCGCCGGCGATGGCGACCGCTTGCGAGCGGGGGGCGGAGCCGATGACGAAAAAGGTCATGGCGGCGATGAGGACGGCGCCAAATGCCAGCGCGAGCAGCAGGAAGAGCAGCGCGCGCAGGCGGGGGAAGCGGGTCGGCTTGGGGTCTGTCATCAATAGCGCCAACGATAATCCATGTCACAAGTCGGCTGTATTGTAGTCCAGGCTGCGGCGCGCTGGCTATGCTCGGGGAGCGCGCAATCGAAGTGAGACTGGAATTGGTAGGCCGCCTGCCGTAAGCTGAGTGCGCCAGCCAAAGTCCCGGGAGATGCCCAGAAGATGATTGAAAAGCTGCTGCCCCAGCCAGTGACCAACCATTACGCGGGTCATCCGCTCGCCAAATGGGTCTTCGCAGCGATCACTGTCTTCACGATTGGACGCAGTCTGGTTCATATGTTCGCTCCCGATGGCGGCGCCCAGAGCATCGCGACCATCGCGCTCGACAGCTTCACACCAGGCGGCGCGAACACGGTCGTCACCGTATTCGCCCTGTGGGGTCTATCGCAGCTGATCATCGGTTTGCTCTACGCCATCGTGCTCTGGCGCTATCAGTCGCTGATTCCGCTGATGTATGTCTTTTTCGCCTTCGAATATTTTATGCGTTTGATCGCGGGCGCGTATTCGCCGGGCGTGGAAAAGCTGGCGACGGCGCCGGGCGAAATCGGCAATTTGGTATTCTTGCCGCTCGGGCTGGTGATGCTCTGGCTCTCGCTGCGAGAGAATCAAGCCTGAATTTCCGTACCCGGCACGCTGACCGGCGACCACCCGCCCGCTTCGATCTCGCCTAGAAGCGCCTGTGCCGCCGCCCGCGCCGCGCAGGGACGGAAGCTGAAGGCGCAGACATAGGTCGCGATATCGGGGAAATCCGAGAGCTCGTATGGATCGCGCAGCGCCACGACAATCAGACGCTCGGGCGCTTTTTCATGCAGGCGGCGGATGATTTCGGCTTGCCGCGCGCGGTCGAAATCCATGCCCGGCAGCGTGTAATTCTCGGTGACGGAGATGACGAGGCGATCGGCCGGCAGCTTGGCCTCTGCAAAATCCTCCGCGGCGACGACGCGTAAATCTTCGCATTTGGCGGCGAGGGTCTCGGCGAAGACGTCAAAGGCGGGCGTCGCTTGATTGGGTCCGATGCCGCGCGTATGCGTCAAGACCGCGTAGGCGCCGCGTTCGGTGGCGTTGACGACGGTTACGGGCTTGGCGGGGTCCAGCGGAAGCAGCTTATTGCGGTCGCGCGCGATGCTGATGGCGCGCCCCGCGATATCCAGTTCTATGGCGCGATGGGGCTCGCTGCCGACGATGTCGCTCGCTGGCAGCGGCGCGGTAGAAAAACGGGCCTCAGTCTTCAGGCGCAGCACCCGGCGGACGGCGTCGTCGACGCGCTCGGCGCTTATTTCGCCCGTTTCGACGGCGCGGATGACGCCGCGGATCAAGGCGCGCTGCTTCTCCAGGTAGGCGTCGGCGTCGTGATCGTAATGCTCTTCCGCCAACATCATCAGATCGACGCCCGCTTTGAAGGCTTGGATGGCCGCGTCAATCGGATCGTAATTGCGCTTCATCGAGCGCATATTCATGCTGTCGGAGACGATCATGCCCTCGAAGCCCATCTCCCCGCGCAGCAGGTCGCCCAGGATCAGGGGCGAGAGCGTCGCCGGGCGCTCGGGGTCGAGCGCGCTGAATATGATATGCGAGGTCATGACGATCTTGGCGCCGGCTTCTATGCCCGCCGCGAAGGGGCGCAAGTCGATTCTATCGAGCTCGGCGCGCGTCCGCGTCACTGTGGGCAGGCCCCGGTGGCTGTCCAGCCGGGTATCGCCGTGGCCCGGGAAATGCTTGATCGCGGCGACCGAGCCGTTTTCCTGCAATCCGCGCACGGCGGCGGCTGTCATGGCGGCGACCAGCCCCGGCGGCTCGCCAAAGGAACGCATGCCGATGATGGAATTGCGCGGGTTGGAATTGCAGTCGGCGGCGGGCCCGAGGACGACATTCAAGCCGACGGCCCCCGTCTCGCGGGCGAGCGCGCGGTACATCTCGTAGGCGCAATTCGGGTCGCCTGTCGCGCCCAGCGCCATATTGCCCGGTCCCATCGCGCTTTCGGCGGTCATCACCGACCAGGTCCCCTCTTGATCGCAGCCCAGCAGCAGCGGGATGCCGAGGCGCGTCGCGCCGGCGAAGGCTTGCAGCTGGTTGCAGAGCGCAAGGGCGGATGCCGCGGTCGGCACGTTCTCGTCGCTGATGTAGGCGCCGCCAACGAGATGCTCCTGCATTAAGACGCGGGCTTCGTCCAGCTGGTCGCCGGCGAAGGCGAGCATGAACATCTGCCCGACTTTTTCTTCGGCGGACATGGATTGGATTGTGGTTTCGAGGTTCATAGTGACCTGCCTTCTTTTGGCGTCCGCGCCCGCAAAGGTTCACTGGGGCTACCCAATGGGTCGCCCCTACCGGTCCGTACGGCGGGCGACCCGTTGGGCAGCCCCTACCGGTCCGTACGGCGGGCGATCCGCTGGGCAGCCCCTACCGGTCCGTACGGCGTGCGACCCGTTGGGCAGCCCCTACTTCACCGCGCCCATGGTCAAGCCGCGCACCAGATAACGTTGGAAAAACAGCGCCATCAAAAATGGCGGCAGCATCGTCACCACCGCGGCCGCCGACATGTCCTCCCAAGCCACCTCGTATTGCCCGATGAAGAGCGTCAGCACGATGGTCAGCGGCTGCGAATCGTCCGTTCGCGTGAAGATCAGCGGGATGAGGAAATTGTTCCAGGTCGAGAGCATCGACACCAGAAAGACGGCGACCATGCCCGGGCGCGCCAGGGGCAGGATGATGCTGTAGACGAGCCGCCAGCGATCGGCGCCATCCACGCGGGCCGCGTCTTGGATCTCGCTGGGGATATCGCGCACGAAGGTGGTCATCAACCAGACCGAAAGCGGCATGAGCAGCGTGACGAAAATCAGGATCAACCCGACCAGCGTATCGACCAGATCCAACTGCGACATAAGGAAAAATAGCGCGATCAGCGAGACCCAGATCGGCAGCGGGATCATCAGCATGATCAGCAGGAAAATGAGGTTCTTGCCGGTGAAATCCATGCGGGCGAAGGCGTAACCGGCGCCGGTCGCCATCAGCGTCACGATGCCGGCCGAAGCCACGCTGATGATGACGCTGTTTCGCAAGCCGGTGCCCATCAGATGGGCGGTCGGCGAGAAACCGCCGGAGCGGAATTTCGCGCCTTGGGTGAAGATCGTCTGGTAGGCGTCGAGCGTTGGCTGGCTGGGGAACCAGATCTTGTAAGGGCGGGCGTAGAGCTCCTGCCGCGTCGAGATGCTGCTGACCGCCACCCAGTAAATCGGCGCCAGCGCCCAAATCAAGACGACCGCGCAACATACATAGATGACGGCGAGGCGCAGGCGTTCCTGGCCGCGCAATCCCAGGCTCACTGCTCCACCACCCCCTGATTGTAGACGCGCATGACGAAGATCAGCCCGACAGCCAGCGACATCAGCAGGATGATATAGGAGAGCGCCGCGCCCAGGCCCACGCGCAAATCGCGGAAAACCAGCTCATAGTTGTAGAGCATCAGCGTCTTGGTGAAGGGGTTCATCCCGCCGCCAGCCGACCCGCCCGCCGTCAGCGTCCAGATGACGTCGAAGATCTGGAAAGCGGCGATGAATTCAACGACCAGGGCGATGCCGAAGGAGGGCAGCAGCAGCGGAATGGTGATGAAACGCACCTGCGAAAGCGCGCTGGCGCCATCGACTTTGGCGGCGTCGTAGAGATCGTCGGGGATGCCCTGCAAGCCCGCCAGCAAGATGATGGTCGGGAAGGCGTAGCGCGTCCAGGTCTGCACGACGGTGACCCAGAAGATCAAATGGGCAGGATCGCGCAGCCAATACTGGTATTCGTCTATCACGCCCAATTGATACAGGAAACCGTTGAGCGCGCCGTATTCGCCGTTCAGCAGCCAGCCCCACAAAAAGCCGTTGACCACGCCGGGCAGCATCCAGGGCAGGAAGGTGAGCGTGCGCACGACGCCGCGCCCCGGAAAGCGCTGGTTCAGCAGCATGGCGATGCCGAAGGCGACAACCATCTCCAGCGGCAGCGTGATGATGACGACCTTGAAGCTGCGCCCGGTGACTTCCCAGAACTCGTCGTCTTCGACCAGTCTGACGTAGTTGGCAAGCCCGACTGGCTTTGGCGGCCGGCGGATGCGCAGGTTGCGGTTGGTGAGGCTCTGGCTGAAGGTGTCGACGGCGGGGTAATAGATGAATAGCGCGATCAGCAGGACGATCGGCAGGATGACGACGGCGACGTAGAGGGAGTCGGAGGTGAAGAGGCGGCGGTTCGTGGAGGAATTCATGCGGGGACACCAGCGGCAGTCGGCGCTCGCCTCATCCAGATGGGAACAACGCTCACACCAACACGTTTGTAGGGGCGATTCTGTGAATCGCCCGCAATGCAACAAATTGAACGCAAACGCATGTCGTAGGGGCGATTCTGTGAATCGCCCGCAATGCAACAAATTGAACGCAAACGCATGTCGTAGGGGCGATTCTGTGAATCGCCCGCAATGATGGGCGACTTACTCGACATACAGTCTGTCCTCGCGCCAGCGCGCCGGGTTGGCTATGATGTAACGCCGAACGTCATTCAGGGATTCTTCGTTTCGCACGATATGATCATAGTAATTTCGCTGCCATATTGGCTGAGGCGGATGCGCGTTTCGTCGCCTGGCTTGTCGGCCGACCGCCAACTTAAACTGGCCGACGATCGCGCCGAGCGATCCTGACCGCAATGTGTGGGACACCTTTTTCGGTTGGCCAGACTTAGCTTTCTTCATGTTTTGCGCCTGGCAATCGTCAATGACGACCAGCCCATGTACATGGTTTGGCATTACGGCAAAGTGGTCGAGCCTAACATTCTTGCGGATTTCAGGAATTCGCAGCCATTCGTCGCGAACAATCTCGCCCAAGGCGCTAAGTGTCATTTCGTCTTCAAAAACTGCGCCGAAGAGGATTGCCTGCTGATATGCGCAGAGCGTTATGAAATAGATGCCGTCCTGTCGATAGTCGTAGCCTGATAATCGAAGGGAACGCCGTGCCTTTAAGGCGGAGTTTGGGTTGCGCATCGCATTATAATTCGTGACTCGGCGGGCGATTCACAGAATCGCCCCTACGGCGTGTCAATTGCGGCGGGCGATTCACAGAATCGCCCCTACAGTCGTCATGGCGGGCGGGTCGGCCAAGGGATGTACCCACCGTTGATGTTGCAAGCGGGCTTGCCAAGGCAAGCCCCTACGCGTGTCAATTGCGGTGGGCGCGCACCGAGGCGGCCGCCCCTACATATACTCGTCCTTCAGCGCGTTCCACTCCGCGGCCAGCGCGTCGATCACCTCATCGGCCGAAGCGCCGGTCTGCATCGCTTCCTTGATCTCTTCGCTCACGGTGGCCGCCCAGGGGCCCCACCACAGCGCGAAACGCGGCAGCTCGTTGGTGCGCATGCTCTGCGCGACGATCTCGTCGTAGCCTTCTATGCCCGGATCTTCGTTCAGCGCCGCCGCCACCGACATGCGCGAAGGATAGAGACCGAAGGCGTTGTAGATGTCGGTCTGCGTGCCATCGCTGACGTACCACTCGATGAATTCCCAGGCCGCGTCGACATTTTCGCTGTCGACCGAGATGCCGATGCCGGCCGGGAAGCTCCAGGTATTGCCGACTTCCGGCAGCACGAGGTATTTGCTGTCGGGGGCCTGCTGGCTGCGTTCGGGGTTGTTCGCCACCGCCAGCGAGCCCTGCCAGGCTTGGTGGAAGGTGCCGACGCCGCTCCAGAACAAGGCGTGCTGGTTGATGCTACCCGCCAGGATCTCGGGGCTGATCAACTCGTCGTCGAAAAAGGTCTTCAGCAGGGCCATGGCTTCGCGCCCCTTGCTGCCTTCATCGGCGAAGACCGGGTTCAGGTCGGCATCGAACATCGGGTCGCCCATGCTCAGCGCCATCAGCCACCAGGACCAGGAGATCGCGCCGAAGGCGATCGGGTGATCGTCCACGCCCGCTTCCTTGATGGCGACCGCCTGCTCGTGCAGCTCGGCCCAGGTCGTTGGTCCGGCGTCGAAGCCCGCTTCGGCGAGCCGGGCGGCGTTGTAATCCATCATCACCAGCTGCAGATAGGTGGGGATGGCCATGACATCGCCGTCGACGGTCCAGAAGTCGAGCTTCTCGAAGTCGTCCGTGTCCAACATACTCATTTCGAGCAGGTCGTTCAGCGGCAGCATGTTGCCGGTGGCGACGACATTGGAGGGGCCTTCTTCGGTGATGAAGATCACATCGGCGGGGGCCTCGCCGGCCGCGGCCGAGACCTGCACGCGGCTGTAGAGGTCAGCCATCTGCACCGACTGGATCTCCACGGTGATGCCGCTCTCCTCCATAAAGGCGTTGAGCGCGTCTTCATTTGGCGGCACGCCCCAGGGCGGCGCCAGGAACGAGATGGTCGTGTCCTGCGCGCTGCCTGCGAAGCCTAGCGAGAATACAACTGCCAGCAGAACGATTAGACTGACTAACTTTGAGGTCTTCATGTCCATTCTCCTTTGATGCGAGCGCTTCATTGATTGACCGGCCGCTCGACGGCGCGACGCTCGCCGATTGTCCTGTCTAATGACAATTATATTGAATATGGGGCGGCAGCGCAAAACGGGCCTTACGGCGGAGTGGCCCTGTTCTATGCGCGGATCATTTCAACGTGCTTTACAGCGTAACGCCCCTGCAGCCATTTACCTGGATGACGGTCTGTAGGGGCGATTCCGTGAATCGCCCACATGAAGTAAAACCGTGTATCAAGCGGGCGAATTCTTTTGCTTTGGCCGCGGCATAGACGCGCGGGTGTTTGCAGATCTCGCCGAGAAACCCGGCTGGCGCGCGAAATTAAGGGCACTTCCCCGCCGTGTGAACGTAATCGCCGTGGACCCAGCCCTGTCGCCCGCTGTAGTCCACCTTGTACCAGTCGCCATCGCGGTCGAGCGCGTCGACCGTCGCGCCCTGGGGCAGCAGCCCGATCTTGGCGCCATTGGGGGCCGCGCGGAAGTTCAGCGCGTGCGTCGTCGTCGCCGTGCATTCGCGGCTGACGACCATGACCTCGCCGGCCGCGTCCAGCAAATACATCTCCAGCTCGTATTCGGTCGGCAGGCTGGTCTGCGGCACGATCGGCGACACCGCCACCAGCGCTTGGGTGACGCCCGGCAAGATGTCCACGCGCAGCTCGCCATCGCCCGTGACCAGCGCGCGGCTGATTTGCAAGCCGTCTCGGGTGTCCTGCGCGGCCTGCAGCCAGGCGCGGCTTGGCAGGCGATTGTCGGTGCGGATCCAGCCTGCCGCCTGCCAGCTTTCGTCGCTGGTCTCGAAGCCGTCGTGAAAATCGATTTCGCGGATGCGCAGGTCGTCTATCGCCATGCCGCCATACTCGGTAGCGTAGCTCGAATTGACCTCGAAGCCGACAAGAACCCGCCCGGGCGCGAAACGGCTGAGGTTAATCCGCTCCGGCAGCCAGTTGGCCGGGCGGCCCGTATAGCCGTAGACGTAGTATTTCCCGTAGACGTCCGCCGCCGACGAGAAGATGCCGCGCAGGACCTTCCACGATTGGCCGCCATCGCCGCTGACGGTCACGTAGCCGTATTCGAGATCGTCCGCCAGGTTGTGCCAGAGGCGGAACTCGAGCCAGGCGCTGTTGACGGCGCTCAAATCGAAGGCGCGCGTCAGGCGATTGTGGGCTTTGTCCGACGCCACCGCGTAGTAGAAGTGATCGCCTTCGGGCGTCGCTTCGTTGACGAGGCGCGCTTCATCGTCTTGCCAGAGCCGCAGGAGCAGCTTGTCGGCGCCACGGACGTCCACGGCGATGTAGTCCGTGCCATATTGCGGCAGCTTGCTCTCGTGGGTGGCCGGGAAGCTGTTGTAGCCGGCGGACGGCTGTGGCGCCTGCAAATCGGCGTCGAGCTCCTTGTAGCCATGACCGCGCCGATAATCGAGGAAATAGTTGGCGAGGACCCAATCGGCGAAGACCTCGTCCGCGGAGGCGCCAGCCTCGCCGCCCAGCGCGTTCACCACAGATTGCCAGCCGTTGGCTTTGTCCGTCAGCAAACGCGCCGCGATGTCGTCGCCGAAGCGCTGCGTCAGGTACATGACGAAGATGAAGGCGGCGCCATACTTGGGTCCGCGCTCTTCGACCGCCTGCCATTGCGTCAAGCCGGTGCCGGGCGCTTCCAGGAATTCGTCGGCGCGGATATGCGGGCCCGCGCGGCTCAAATAGGGCTTGGAGGCGCGATACGCGGCATACTCGGCCAGGCCCTCGTCCAGCCACAGTTCCTCGCCGAGATCGCTATGGAACTGCAATATGTGCAGGTATTCGTGGGCGACCACCTCGATCAGAATCTCGTCGAAGAAATCGTAATCGTCGTCCCAAGCCAGGTTGACGACCATCATCTCGCGTCCGTTGCCATAGGCGTCCAGGTCCTCCGGGTAGACGTCCTCCCGCGCGAAGTAGCCCAGGCTCGTGCCGTCGGGGTCGTGAATCATCGCCACGAAGAGCCGTGGATCGCCATCCGCGCCCGGCGGCTCGGCGAATTGGAATAGCCGCTGTACGGGATCGAGCACCGCGCGCTCCAGGTCTCTCGCCAGCGCCTGCGCCCGCCACTTGGGATACTCCACCTCCGTATGCGCCCAGATCAGGACGCGTTCGGTCATGCCGCGCAGCTCCACCTGGCTTCTTTTGGGCTCGAAATCCTGACCGAAGCCCAGCCACAGATACTCGCGATCGCCAATCTCGTGCGCGGGCGGCTCGGCGGGCGGCGTAGAATCGACGGTCTTCGACTTCATGCGCCTCGCCATCACCGCATGATCGAAGGGCGGGATATCAATAGTCGCCAAAGCTTCAAGCGTGGGATAATCGGCATCTTGCGCCAAGGCCGGCAGTTGGAAAGCCAGCGCCAGCAGGAGTAAAAGCTTCAAAACTCGCATAGCGCCTCGCAATTGACTCCGCATCATTGCGCGAATTGTATCGCGTATCGCCGACGCCAAAAGTCATCGTAGGCAAAACGCGCAGTAGTAAAACCGGGTACGTAATTCAAACGACTCCCCACCGAGGGCGCCAAGTTTAACAGAGCTCACCGAGAGAAACGCTAGGGTCAAGCTGTGCGCCTCTGTGGCAGATCCTTGTTTCACGATTTGCTTGGACTTAGCGCGAGGCGGAGGCTGACCCGGAATCGCGGACGGCGAAACCGAGGCGCTTATAAATCCGTGACTGCGTGACAAAGCGCCATTTGTTTCGAGTCGCCGCGCATCAAGCGTCGGCGGCCGGCATCAGCGAGAGATAGTCGATGAAGCTCTCGTCCAGCCCGCTGATGAAATGCGCCAGCAGCCGACCAGCGCGCTCGATGTCCTTGAGGTCCAGGGTCTCGACCGGCGAGTGCATATTAAGCAGGGGGATGCCCAGCAGCGCCGATGGCACGCCCCCGCGCGAGACCTGTATCGCCCAGGAATCGTAGCCGGCGCGCGCGGGAATGACATCGCGCTGCCACTTGATGTCGTGATAGGCGGCCACCTCCATTAGGCGCTGATTCAGCTTGGGATGAAAATTGGCGCCGATGCCCATCGTGGGTCCGCCATCCAGCTTGATCCCGGTTGAGACGCCCGGCTGCTCGGCGAAGCCGACATCCAGCGCGATGGCGCAATCGGGCGCGATATGGTTGGCGGCGGTCGCGGCCCCGCGCAAGCCCACTTCCTCCTGCACGGTCGCCGTCGCATAGACGTCCCAGCTGTGGTTCATGTCGCGCAGAAGCTCCAGGCAGGTCGTCATGACGGCGACGCAGCAGCGGTCGTCCATCGCTTTGGACGCCACTTTTCGCCCCTGGAGGTCGATCATCGGTCCATCGACCGTGACCAGGTCGCCGATGCGGACGAGGCGCTCGACTTCGGCGGCCTCCAGGCCGACATCGACAACCAGCGCGTCGATGGGCGGGTACTGTTTGCGCTCGGCGGCGGTCAGCATGTGCGGCGGCTTGGTCGCGACCACGCCGGGCAGGGGCCGCTCGCCATGCACCAGCACCGGCTGCGCCAGCATGACGCGCGGGTCGATGCCGCTGACGCGATGGACGTAGATGAAGCCGTCTTCGATCTGGCGGACCATCATGCCGATCTCGTCCATGTGCGCCGCCAGCATGATCTTGCGCGCGCTCCCGTCGCCGGTCGTCGCCCGCTTGAGGCCGATCAGGCTGCCGAGGCCATCGCTGTCGAATTCATCCACCAGCCCCGCCCATTCCTCGCGCAGGAGCGCGGCGACTGGCGCTTCGTAGCCGCTGGGCGCATGAGTTTCGACAAGCTGTTTGAGATGGTCTTTTGGGTCGTACATGGGCGGCGCTCCCGATTTGATCTCGCTTTTGCCTAGTGTACCACCGAGCGTCAAAGCCTGTTCAGGGCGCGTCTGCAATTGCGTCGCGCGACTGCGGACCCCGCGCGAGCCCGTTTGCTGACGAATGCCCTACGCTCGGCCGCGGACCAAGCCGGCCAATTGGCGGCGGCATACATAATTTGTTATCTGTTACCCGTGGCAGCGAGAGATGAGGCGGTAGACTATGAGACGGATGCGAACGCTCATCGCTTTGGCGGCGATAGCCATAATCACCCTCGTACCGATTGGCGGCGTCAGCGCGGCCGATATCGAAGTCGCGGCGGGCTGCGGCTTGGCCGACGCGATAGAAGCGGCCAACGGCGATGTGGCGGTCGGCGGCTGCCCGGCCGGCGCTGGCGCCGACATCATTCGCTTGATGATGGACGTCGCTCTGGACGCCGAGCTGCCCAAAATCACCTCTGACCTCACGCTCGACGGCGGCGGTCACACGATAAGCGGCGGAGGCGAGTTATCTATCCTGGACGCGCGCGAGGCGACGCTGGAGTTGCGCAGCGCGACCTTGAGCGGTGGCAGCGCGCGTTATGGCGGGGCGCTCTTCGGTGACAAGGCGCGGATCACGATCGTCGATAGCGTTTTTCGCGATAACTTGTCGGAGGTGAGCGGCGCGGCGGTCTTCGTTCAGCATAGTCCGCTGACCGTATCCGGCTCGATCTTTGAAGACAACGAAGCGCTCGGCGCGGGCGCGGCCATCGTCATCATCGAAGCGACGGCCACCATCAGCGACAGCGTGTTCAGGGACAACCGGGCGAACTTCAACGGCGCGATCGGCAATCAGGGCGGCACGCTGACGATACGCGACAGCGTCTTCCGCGGCAACGCGGTCAATCTGGACGGTGGCGCGATCGGTGGCGAAGACGCCCCGATGACCATCATCAACAGCGAATTCCACGACAATCGCGCCGATCGCTTCGGCGGGGCGCTCACCTACGACACCGGCGCCTGGTCGATCAGCGGAAGCCGATTCAGCGGCAATCACGCGGCCGAATTCGGCGGCGCGATTTACAACAATTGGGAATCCGAGCTATCCCTGAGCGACAGCGTGCTTGACGGCAATACTGGCGGGCGCGGCGCCGGCGCCATTTTCAATCGCGACGAGGCAAAGCTGTTGATCGTCGACAGCCTTATCACCAACAGCAGCGCGCCCTTTGGCGGCGCGATCATGAATGACGACTCCAGCGTGACGATTGAGAGCAGCCGGCTCACGAACAACAGCGCCGAGAGCTGGGGCGGCGCGATTTACAGCCGCGGCTCTCGTACGATTGAGATCATCGACAGCGAGCTGCGCGGCAATACGTCTGACGGCTTCGGCGGCGCGCTTTCGATAACAGAAGGCAAGGCGATTATCAGTGGCAGCGCCCTGCGCGGCAACGAGGCGGTCTACGCCGGTGGCGGTCTGGCGATGACGAAGACGGGCGCGGTCGAAATCACGAACAGCACCTTCGGCGAGAACGTGGCCGGCGATAGCGCGGGCGGCATCCTCGTGATGGAAAACGCCAGCGCCAGGCTCAATCACGTGACTATCGCGCACAACAAGGCGCCCGTCGCCGCGGGGCTCTTCCACGCCAGCGAGGGTTCGACGCGGCTGACCAACAGCCTGTTGTCGAGCAACTCTGGCGGAGACTGCGGCGTCGCCAGGGATTTCAGCCTGGCCGAGATCCGCGGCAGCTTCTCCAGCGACGGCTCCTGCAACCTCTGGCCCGCGGGTCGATCGGCTTTGGGCGCGCTGGTGGAACCCGAGGACGGCTCGCCCGCCTATTATCCGCTTACGCGCCGCACAGCCGCCATCGACGCCTTCGACTGCGACAGCGCCGTCCCGCATGACCAGCTGGGCGCTCCGCGGCCCCAAGGCGATGCTTGCGACGCCGGCGCCATCGAGTTCATTCGAGCGGAAGGCGACGAAGACGCCTGCATCGTGACCGCCACGCATACGCTGCGATTCCGCGCCAGCCCCGGCGGCGATATCCTGGGCAGCGTGCCCGCGGGCTCGGCGCATGCCGCGCTGGACTTCGCGCAGGGCTGGGTGCAGATCGACTATAATGACGCTGTCGGCTGGATCAGCGGCGATTACGTGACCGAAGAAGGCGGCTGCTGAGGGGCAAAGACGCCAGAAGGCTTGGCGCGCGCCGGGGCATTACCAGGAGATTAGCCAAATGTTCACCCAATCCGAAATTGATCAGTTTCGCAGCGAAGGCTGGGTCGCCAAAGAGGAGTTCTGGTCCGCGCGCGAAGTTCAGGCGATGCGCGCCGAGCTCGAGCGCCTGAAAGCCTGCGGGCTGCTGCGCAACGTGGCGACCGCCGGCGATGGCGAGACGCCTTCGATTGAGCAGGTCAACCTGCAGCTCTGCCCGATGTTCCCGCATAGCGATTTCTTCCGCGCCATGCCCTTCGCCGAGAAAGCGATCGCCGCCGTGCGCCAGCTGATTGGCGACCCGGTCGTGCTGCATCTGGATCAGGTCTTCATCAAGCCGGGACGGCAGGGCAGCGGCACGAGTTGGCATCAGGACAACGCCTATTTTGCGATTGAGGATCCGCTGCGTGGCACGGCGATGTGGACGGCAGTGCACGACGCGACTGTCGCCAATGGCACGATTCACGTCATCCCCGGCAGTTATCGCGTGGCCTACGAGCACAGCCGCGATCCCTACAGCAATCATCACATCCGCTGCTATCCGCCGGAAGACGAGGCGCTCGCGATTGAGCTGCCGGCTGGCGGCGTCGCCTTCTTCGCGTATGGCGTGGCGCACTGCACCTTGGGCAACAGCACAGAGAATGAACGGGCGGGCGTCGCCCTGCATTTCATCAACGGCGCGATGGATGGCCGGGCGAATGGCGGCTTCCCGCTGGGCAAGCGGCCCTACCTCAGCGGCGACGAAGCCTCGGGCGGGCTAAAGGAGCATGGCGTGGTGGTGGCGGGGAGCTGGGAGCGCGAGGTGGCGGCGGTTCTTCGCGACTAGCTGTAGCGGCGAGGCGATTCGGAGAGATGACCTTTAGGGGCGAGGCGGCGACTCGCCCATGCTCGTGTCTGCTACGGGAGCATGCCTTGGACCAAGGCCGGCAGATCCAGGTAAATCCCTATGACCAGCGCGATCAAGAACCAGAGCAAGCGCTTCACCCATTCAATGTCTGTTTCGAGTCGTGACAGGCGGCCATCGTTCGCGGCCGTCGTCCCGGCGCTTGACCGCGGCGCGTCAGATTGCGTCAAAATGTTTTCGCTCATGGCTGCCTCTTGAATCCGCGACTTTGAACCTGAACAGATCTTACTATCCCCTCGTCTGCCTGTCAACTTTGCGCCCGATAATCATCGATGACGACAGCGGCGGGCGATTTACAGAATCACCCCTGCATACGTCTTCGGTCCGGCGGGCTGGCCAAGGCAAGCCCCTACGAATAATTGCGGATTCCGTCTGGCGGGCTTGACGGCGGCGGGCGATTTACAAAATCGCCCCTACAAACGGCTGTAGTCTGGCGGGCTTGACAGCGGCGGGCGATTTACAGAATCACCCCTGCACACGGCTTCGGTCCGGCGGGCTGGCCAAGGCAAACCGCTGTAGGACGCGGGCATAATCGTCGGCGCGGGCTTGCGCAGGCAAGGCCCAACATGGACTTCATGAGGATTAGCGACCGTATTCCTCCCGGCCCAGCATGATCTGGCTGAGACGAAACATATCGGTGCGCGAGGTCATGTCCAGGCTGATCGGCGTGACCGAGATGACGGCGTCATTCAGCAGGGCGTAGACGTCGCTGTCTGGCTCGGCGGCGGTGGGGTCGCTGTTGTATTGGTAGCCGAGCTTGCCGGCATCGTGCAGCGCCAGGCGTTCGGGGCGGGTGGGCCAATAAACGCGGCGGCGCGAGAGGCGGGTCAAACGCCATTCGGTCTCGCGGCTCGCGCCCCAGGGCACGTCGATTTTCAAGACGTCGACATCATCGGGCAGCGCGCTGTGCGCCATCAGCCACGTGCCGATCTGCAGCGAGAAATCGGCGGCAACGCTGAAATCGACCGAATTGGAATGGCTGCGATGCAGGTCGGTCGACGTCTGCTGGCTGACGGCGAGGGCGGGGATGCCCATGCTGGCGCCTTCCAGAGCCGCGCCCACCGTGCCCGAGATGGTGACGCCGTTGCCGGTGTTCTCGCCATAATTGATGCCGGAGACCAAGAGGGCTGGCGCCGCCTCCGCCAATTCCAGGATGGCGTGCTGCACGGCCTGCGCGGGCGTGCCATCAACGGCATAGGCAGCGCAGTCCGCACAGTCAATTGGCGCGTCGTAGGGGAAGATGCGCCCCTCGCTGGAATGCGGCATGCTGCGCCCCATGCCCGACTGCTGCTCGCGCGGGGCCGCCACCAGCAGCTTGCCCAAGCCCGCGAAAGCCTGGACCGCCGCCCACAAGCCGGGCGATTCAATGCCGTCGTCATTGGTGAAGAGGATGGTGGGCTTTTCAGTTTGCGACATCGTGCCGTCCTCGCGTTTCGACATTGGTGAGTAGGCTAGGGCAAAACCGGCATATCCGCAAGCGAAACTGCAATCTGCCTGCTAAACTTCGCTTGCGTTGCAGACAGCCGCCCGACGATTCCGCCGACCGCGCCGGTCGCGCCGATATGTCAAACCCCGTCGCGGCAATCATGCTATAATTCGTCTTGATTTGCCCAGCGAGCAGGGTCGGCGACAAGGACATGGCTGAGATCAGTTTGAGCGCATATCAAAACGAGCTGGATGGCCTCTTGGGCCAGGACAGCCACGATGAGGTCATCGCGCATGCCCGCCACATTCTCAAGGCGCAGCCCAAGAATCTGCGCGCCTATCAGCAGCTGGGCGACGCGCTGATCGGGGCGGGGCGCTGGGATGAAGCCGGCAGCGTCTTCCGGCGGACGCTGGGGGCGCAGCCGCAAGACTTTCACACTCACACGCAGCTCGCGCGCGCTTGCCAAAACCTGGCGCAGCTCGAGCGCGCCATCTGGCATGCCGAGCGGGCGCTGGAGCAGAAGCCGAGCGATCAGGAAACGATCGCGCTGATTCGGGGACTGTATCGCGCGCATAGCCACCAGGAGATCGATCGCTTCCGGCTGACGGCGGCCGCCCAGGCGCAGCGGCAAATCCGTGGCGCCCGGCTGCACGAAGCGCTGGAAACCTTGGCGACGGCGCTGGAAGCAAGCCCCGAACGCGTCGACCTGCGGCTCTTGCGGGCGCGCGCGCTCTGGCTCGATGGCCAGCGCATGGACGCCGCCGAAGCCGCGCTCGATATTCTGGACCGCCTGCCCTACGCCATCGACGCCAACCGCATCATGACCGAGCTCTGGCTGGCGGAACAGCGGCCCTCGGATGCCCAACTCTATCTGAAACGCATTGAAGAGCTCGACCCCTACCTGGCGCGCCAGATGGCGAGCGGCGAGCCGGCGCCAGAGACCCTGCTGACCCTGGACCGCCTGGATTACAGCGCCAGCCCGCCGGACGAAGACGAAATCGTCGACCCGGAATGGCTTAACGATCTTGATGATGCGCCCGATGAAGCGGCGGACGCGGAAGACAGCGGCGGTTTGGGCGCCCTGCTCGGCATCGGCGAAAGCGAGCCAGCGCCAGCGCCTGAGGGCATTGCCGGCCTCGCTGGTCTGCTCGCCGACCGCCAGATGGAAGACTTGTTCAGCGAGCTCGTGATCGGCGGGCCGGTGGCTGCGGTCAGCGCGGCGCCGCCCGAAGACGACGAGGCCGAAGCCCTGCTGGATGCCATGGAAGAGCGCGGCTTCATAGACGGGCAGGCCAGAGCGCCAGTCAACGCCGAAGCCGAAGCGCTTGCCGAGGGTCCTCAGGAGCGGGATCGCGAAGATGACGCGACCGAAGCCGCTGGCGCGCGCCCGGCGCTGGATGACGACCTGGCTGATCTGCTTCAGCGCCTGGACGACTCGGATGAAGGCGGCGACTGGATGGCGGAAATCCAGGCGGGCAGCCTCGCGCCGGGCGGGGATGACGATTCGCTGGAATATCTCGACGACTTTGAGCGCGAATGGGTGAAGGCGGGGGCGGAAGAAGACGAAGCCGGCGCGCCCTGGCCCTCGGCCGCCATGCGCGAGGCATTGGACAAGAGCGGCGACGGCGACCTCGTCGCGGGCGACGAGCCGCTGCAGACCCTGCTCAGCCTCGACGCCGATACCGAGCCCCTGCATTTGAGCGATATTGAAGACTGGCTCATGACCGAGCCCGAGGCGAATGCCGATGAAGCCGATGAGCGCTTCGTCGATATCGATGACGACACCCTGCTCTCGCCGCCGGCCGATTCCTGGCTGGATGACGACGCTACCGAAGCGCCCGCGGTTGATGCCGACCCCAATCAGCGAAACGCCGAGTTGATCGAAGGCTGGGGCGCGGAGCTGGGCGATGACGATGACGACGACCCCTATGTTGATTGGCTGCGCGACGACCCCAACGAGCTGGACGATGAGGCTTTTCGCGCGCTCGCGGCTGAAGCCGATGTGGACGCCGCCCCCGATCAATCCGGCTCGGCGGCCGAACGGGCGCGCGCCTGGGGCTTGGATGATGCCGATCAGCTGGCCGATTTCGTGGAGGAAAGCGGCGGCAGCGAGGGCGCGCCGGATTGGCTGAACGCGGTCGTGCCGGGCTTGGACCGCGAAAACGACGCCGCCACCGATGACGTGAACGAATACGCCCGCCCGATGTCCTCGCCCGGCAAAGAATTCGCCTGGGTCAGCGATATCGTCGACGAAGAAACCGGTGAGATGAAAGCGGTCGACCCGGACGCCGACGCGCCGACGCCGTATTTCCGCTTCAGCAGGCCGCCCAAATGGCTGAACGCGCTGCAAGAACGCGCCAGCGAAAGCGCCGACCTTTCGGGCGCGGCCGCGCTCAGCCTGGACGTGAACATCGACGCGCTCGAGCTTGATGATCTCACCTTTGACGACTATTTCAATTTCGACACGCCGACGGACAAGCTGGATGCCATCAGTCTCGATGACGATACGCAGCAGCTGAACTTCACCAGCCTGGACTGGGACGATTATTTCGACCTGGAATCGCCAACGGAAAAGACCATCGCCATCAGCCTGGACGAGGATGCCGACAAGCTTGATTACAAGGCTTTGGGCGTCGATGACGCCGATTTCGACTTTGAGGCGCCCGCCGATGAAGCGGCAGAGTCGAAAGACGACATCAGCTTTGATGATATCGGCCTGGGCAATGAGCTGATCGCCAGCGTGGACGACAGAGCCGAGGCGCCGCCCGCCTGGCTGAGTTACGATAGCCCGGCCTCGGACGAACGCGCCGACGATGAACCCGGCCGCAATCGCAGAGGCAGCCAATCGACGCTATAATCGGTGTCTGCCAAAACGCAAACCGCAAAGGCTGCCCAGCGGGTCGCCCGCCATATCGCAAACTGCGGACGTCCGCGCGCCACAGTCGCGGCTTGGGCAACAGCTTTCGCGCCGCGCCGCGCCTCCCTCGCCCGCCTCGCGCGCGCATGACAGGGGGCCGGTGGCGAGTTAGCCCTCCGCCAATTCGCAGAACGCGGGCGCAGAGGGCCAGCGGCGATTCGCCAGCAGGAGAACTTGAACCCGTCTATGTTCGAAGACCCCGAACTGCCCGACTTCGATTCCATGTCGCAGGAAGAGCTGATCGAGTGGCTGGAAGCGCTCGCGAAGATGCAAGGCGCCGCCGCCTCCGAATTCATCGACGATGGCGTCGATGGCGATGGGGAGCCGCCGCAAGACCGGCCCGATGAGACTTGGACCGCCTGGCTGGGCGATGCGCGAGAGGGGTCTTCCGCGGAAAATGGCGATGCCGCCCGCAACGATGATTTTGAGGGGGCGGATGAGGAGAGCTCGCTGGAGCTGACGCGCTATGAGGCGGAGCCTGGCGGACCGCTTGATGCCGAAGCGATGGCGTGGCTGGCGGAAATCGGCGCCGCCGAGACGGAAGAGGAACTGCCCGAAATAACCGATTATCGCCCGCCCGCGAGCCCGCCCGCGCAACTTGATGAATTGCTCGCCGAAGGCGCGGAAGAAGACCCGTTGGAGTGGCTGGACAGCCTCGGCCGGGGTCAAGCCGGGCCGCGCCTGCCAAATCCGGCTGCGGCTGAGCCGGCGCCGGCCCCGCAAGCAACACCGCCCGAGCCCGGCTATGGCGACGACTTCGACGACGCCTACGAAGACGACGAGACCCTGGACGACCTGGAAGACGAGAGCCTCTACTCGCGGCGGCGGGATACGGCGGCTTCCGTGCTCGAATCGATCCTGGGCATGCAAGACCGCGAGAGCGACGAGTTCAGCACCCAGTCGATGGCGCCCCTGCCCGAGAACGCGGCGCCGCCGACAGAGCCTGAGCGCGCCGATGACGCCCCCGTCCCCGCGAAGCTCGGTGGCGCCGGCGACAGTCTGACGCAAGCGTTCATGCTGCAGGAGCAGCCGATTGATCTGGAAGCCTGGTACAGCAGTCGCCTGGTTGCCATCGCCGCGCCCAGGGGCGGTCCAGCTACTAGGGCGGCCGACCCCGCTTTCCCGCCTTCAGCCGCGCCCGAAAAACCGCCACCGCCCGGCCTCGCGGCCGCCATTTATTCGGCGCGCGGCAAGGTCGAAGCGAGTGCCTGGCGCGAGGCGCTCGCCGATTATGAGACCCTGCTGCGCACCAGCGCCGGTCTCGATTGGGTCGTCGCCGATATGCGCGGCTTGATCGCCCGAGACGAATTCCGCGAAAATCCGTCAGTGCATCGCGTGCTGGGCGACGCCTTGATGCGGCAGGGACATCTGGACGCGGCGCTCGATGTATACCGACACGCCCTCACGCTGCTGTGAGCGATGTCCGCGTCCTTTGCCGAAGCGCTTCTAATCTGGTATCGACAAAACCGAAGCGAGCGGCCCTGGCGGCGCGATCCCGATCCCTACCGGGTCTGGCTCTCCGAAGTCATGCTGCAGCAGACGCAGGTCGAGACGGTCATCCCCTATTTCGAGCGTTTCATCCGCGCTTTTCCGACGATCGCGGCGCTGGCTGCCGCGCCCCTGGCAGACGTTCTCAAGCTCTGGGAGGGCTTGGGTTATTACAGCCGCGCCCGCAATCTGCAGCGCGCCGCCCGGATGGTGATGGACGAGCACGACGGCGCATTGCCGAGCGATGTTGAGGGTCTGCTTGCGCTGCCCGGCATCGGACCTTATACGGCCGGGGCCATCGCCAGCATCGCCTTTGGCCGCGCCGCGCCCGTCCTCGATGGCAACGTCATCCGCGTTTTCACGCGATTGCTCGATTTGGACGACGACATCGGTCTGGCCTCCACGCAAAACGAACTCTGGCGGATCGCCGAAGACTGGCTGCCGGCGGAAGAAGCCGGTGAATACAATCAGGCGCTGATGGAGCTGGGGCAGCGCGTCTGCAAGCCCAGGAATCCGCGCTGCGCCGCTTGCCCGATTCGCGCGCATTGCCGCGCCTGGTCGGCTGGCACGCAAGACAGTCGCCCACGGCGAAGTCAGCGCTTGCCGACCCCGCATTATGACGTGGCCGCGGGTTTGATCCGCGATGGCCGCGACCGCCTCTTGATCGCGCAGCGTCCGCTCGAGGGCTTGCTGGGCGGCTTGTGGGAGTTTCCCGGCGGCAAGCGCGAAGCGGGCGAGTCCCTCGCCGACTGTCTAAAGCGCGAGCTGCGCGAAGAGCTGGCGATTGATGTCGAAGTGGGCGAATTGGTCGCCAGCGTCGATCACGCCTTCACCCACTTCAAGATCACCCTGCACGCCTTCGAGTGCCGCTATCTGGGCGCGCTGCCGCCGCATGACGAGCCGCAGGCTTTGGGCGCGCGCGACTGGGCTTGGGCGACGGAAGCGCGGCTGGCTGAATACAGCTTCGGCAAAGCCGACCGCATGGTGATTGACGAGCTGGCGCGGCGGCGGGGGAAGTTGGTTTAGGGATTGCTCATTGGCAATGCGGACATGATGATTGGGCGCGCGTCGGGTATAATTGCTTCCATCATTGGCGGGTGAAGGGATGAGCGAGATGCTGCCGAATGAATTGATTGCAGATGTCAAGGCGCTGGACGACGAGGATAAGCGGCGGCTGTTTTGGATGCTGCTCAAGGAGCCCGCTTTGAAAGAAATCGCGCCGGAGGTAACTGGTCTTCGCTACAATTATGAGGCGGCACAGAAACTCCAAGATTTTCTCGAACATCAAAAGACGGAAGTGACTCCGGAAGTCGAATAATGGCGCGAATCGCGTATTCAAGTCTGCCGGCCGTGCCTGGCAGTTCAATGCCGCGCTTGTCGCTGCATGTTCTCGGTGGCAATCACCCTGTCCTGCTCAGCGCAATAGTTGATTCTGGGTCAGCGACAAATCTGCTGCCCTATCGGGTTGGCCGTTCATTGGGATTCGACTGGAATCGACAATGGCGCCTTGGCCGGCTCGCTGGCGGGCTTTCCGATGTTGAGTCGCGCGGCATTTCAGTACTGGGAAGTTTTCCAGAGATTGCTGGAGCTAACGAGATTCAACTGATGTTTGCCTGGGCGGACAGCAATGATGTCCCGGTTCTGTTGGGCCAAACCAACTTCTTCATGGAGTTCAACGTCTGTTTCTATCGTTCGCAGAATTACTTTGAAGTCTGGCGCCGCGACTAAGCGCTATTCAAGCTTGAAACTGAAAAGGCACGCAACCGGCGAAATCGCCCGCAATAGCAGATAGAAGCGCGTCCATGCTCGACTTCCTGAATAAGCTCTTCCGACTGATACGCAGCCTCTTCGGCGACAACGTGCCCGAAGGCGGCGCTTGGGATCGGATCCCGCCTGAATTGATGACCCCGCGCGAAAAGCTGCTGCGGCGCTGCTCGCTGGTCATGCTCGCGGGCGCGCTCGTCAACCTGGCCGCGGCGATTGTCGCGCTTGGCATCGCCATCCATGCCGCCAATCAGGACGCATCGCTCTTCGGCGCGCTGCGAGCGACGGCGCTGAATCGCTTCCCCATAGACGCCGATACCGCCGCCCTCTTGATCATCGCTGGCATCCTGGCGAACGCCGCGATTCTGCTGGTGCTGGCGGCGGTGATCATGGCGCAGGAGCTTTGGACGGTCTTCGCGGCCTGGCTGCTGACCGGCTTCAACCTGGCGGCGCTGCTCGTCTATGGCTTCACGCCGGCGCTGCTGGCGATGATCCCCTTGGCGACTGTCGGCTTGATGACCCTGGGCGATTTGCGCGCCTTTCGCCTGAACCCGGTGATGATCAAGGAATTGCGCGGGCGGATGCGCGGCATACGCGGCTTCGCCATCATCACCATTTTCCTGACGCTGATGAGCTTCTTCACGATCCTGCTGTATCTGCTGCGCGTGCCGGCCGGCGGCGTAGTCGTGACCGGCGACCTGGGGCGCGAGCTCTTCATTGGCGTGCTCTTCATTGAATTGATGCTGATCATCTTCATCGTGCCCGCGCTGACGGCCGGCGCCATCACCACGGAGCGCGAACGCAAAACCTATGACCTCTTGCAGACGACGCTGATCACCAAAGCCACCTTCGTCGTCGGCAAGCTGGAATCGGCGCTGGGCTATATCGTCCTGCTGCTGCTTTCCGCCATTCCCTTGCAGAGCATCGCTTTTCTTTTCGGCGGCGTCAGCGAGGCGGAGTTGATCCTGGCGCTGCTGGTGCTGCTGGTATCGGCGGTCGCCCTGGGCGCCTTTGGCATGTTTTTCTCGTCCATCACCGAGCGCACGCTGGCGGCCACCATCCGCGCCTACACCGTCGCCATCGCCATCACTGTCGGTTTGCCCTTGATCGCGCTGATCCTCTTCCAGAACGCCTATGGCAATGTCGTCAACAGCTTCACCAATCGCTTCACCAACGATCCCACGGTGGAAGCCGCGACCATTTATCTAGACATGATCGCGACCAGCCTGAACCCGATTATGGCGACCCTGCGTTCGCAGCAGATGCTGATCGATCACCAGCAGCTGGTCGCCATGCGCGTGACCCTGGCGAGCAATGGCGCTTCAATCCCGATTCTGTCGCCTTGGGTGCTGCTGACGCTGGTTTATCTGTCGGTGACGGCGCTGCTGACGCTGGCGTCGATTCGGCGGATGGAGCGGCAGGGGGGTTAGGCGACTCTTGCGCTCATTGACCGCGCACTTTTGACATGCTTGCGGAATGTGCTAAGATGCTTGCAGATGTCGACGGGAGTAACCTTTGACCTTTGATGCGAATCTGTCCTTGGAGCTTGTGCTCGCGGTCTTGGCGATTGTCGGCGCTATCTGGCGTTTGGACGCGCGCTCGGAAAGACGAATCTCGAAACTGGAAGATCGTCTGAACGAATCGCTTGTCGAGACGCGCGCCGAGAATCACGCCAGCAACACCGCCCTCCGCACGGAAGTCAACAGCAGAATCGACTCCCTGCGCACGGAACTGAACGGCAATATCGACTCCCTGCGCGCGGAAGTCAACGGCAATATCGACTCCCTGCGCGCGGAAGTCAACGGCAATATCGACTCCCTGCGCACGGAACTCAAACAGGACATCGCCGATTTGCGAGCGGAAGTCAAGCAGGACATCGCCGATTTGCGCGCGGAAGTCAAGCAGGACATCGCCGATTTGCGCACGGAAGTCAAGCAGGACATCGCCGAGTTGCGCACGGAAGTCAAGCAGGACATCGCCGATTTGCGAGCGGAAGTCAAGCAGGACATCGCCGATTTGCGCGCGGAAGTCAAGCAGGACATCGCAGACACGCGTACGGATCTTCGGCGCGTCGAAGGCAAAGTCGACAACTGCAATCAACGCGTGGCGCGCGTCGAAGGCATCATTCTCGCCCGCGAAGACATGGTAGATACCATCGCTGACTCGCCCTAGCAAACCCGCGTTTCATGCTTTTACACCCCATAGCAGTCGTCTAGCTTGCTCGCGCCAAGCCTGTTAGAATGTTGGCATTCCTGTAGATGCAAGCGACTTGCAGAGAGGGCAAGCTGATGAGCAATCCCCTGCTGGAAATCCAAGAGTTCGGGCAGAGCGCCTGGCTTGATTACATCCATCGCGATGACCTCAAGAATGGCGACTTGCAGCGCCGCATCGACGAAGAAGGCGTGCTCGGCGTCACCTCCAACCCTTCCATCTTTCAGAAAGCCATCGGCGATTCCGACACATACGACGACGCCATCATGACCATGCTTGATCTGGAAGCGCAGGCCATCTACGAAGCCCTGGCGATCGAGGACATCCAGAACGCGACCGACCTGTTTCGCCCGATCTATGACGAAAGCGCCGGCGGCGACGGCTACGTCAGCCTGGAGGTCTCGCCTTTGCTGGCGCGCGATACGCAAGGCACGATTGAGGAAGCCAAACGCCTCTTCGAGACGGTCGCGCGCCCCAATCTGATGATCAAGATCCCGGCGACGCCAGAGGGCATCCCCGCCATTGAGGACGCGATCGCGGCCGGCATCAATGTCAACGTGACGCTGATCTTCGCCATCAACAATTACGAGCGCGTGGCCGAAGCCTTCATCCGCGGGCTGGAGCGGCGCCTGGCCGCGGACGAAGACGTGACGCGCGTGGCTTCGGTCGCCAGCTTCTTCCTCAGCCGCATCGACGCCATGGTCGATCAAATGCTGGAGAATAACATCCGGGCGGCTCAGCTGCGGCAGGATACCGCGCGCATCGCCGCAAACCGCGTGCTCCTCGGGCAGACAGCGATCGCCAATGCCAAGATGGCCTACAGGTCCTTCCAGCGCATCTTCCATGGCGAACGCTTCGAAGCGCTGCGCGAAGCCGGGGCCCTGGCGCAGCGACCGCTCTGGGCATCGACCAGCACCAAGAACCCCGCTTATCCCGATACGATGTACGTCGACCATCTGATCGGTCCGCAGACGGTGAACACCCTGCCGCCGGCCACCCTGGCCGCCTTCAAAGATCACGGCACAGTCGCCGAGACGGTCACGCAGGCGTCGGGCGATTTCCTGCCGCCGGACGAGGCGCTGGACCGGCTGGCGGAGGCCGGCATCGATATCGGGCAGGTCACCGCGCGCTTGCAGGATGACGGCGTCGACGCCTTCATCGACAGCTTCGAGACTTTGATCGAGCAGGTTGGCGCCAAACGGACCCTGCTTCGCAGCGGCATCATCGAGCGGACGCGGCTGGCTCTGGGCATTTATCATGGCGCGGTCGACGAGGCGGTCGCGCGCCTGGATGCCGATTTCGCCAATCCGCGGCTCTGGAACAAAGACGGCAGCTTGTGGAAAGCCGGGGCGGGCGCGATCAAGCAGATTGTCGACCGGCTCGGCTGGCTCGACGTCGATTCGACCATCGACCGCGAACGACTAAAGGCGCTGCAAGAGGAGATGCGCGGCGGGCGCTGCCAGCATGTCGTCCTGCTCGGCATGGGCGGCAGTTCGCTGGCGCCGGAAGTGCTGGCGGAGACCTTCGGTCGGCGGCCGGGCTTCCCCGAGCTGCTCGTGCTGGACAGCACCGACCCGGCCCGCATCCGCCAGGTCGAGGCGCGGATCGACATCGAGAAGACGCTTTTCGTCGTCTCCAGCAAATCGGGCGGCACCATCGAGACCCTGGCGCTGGATCACCATTTCTGGGCGCGGACGGGCGGCAATGGCGAGCAGTTCATCGTCATCACCGACGCCGGCTCCAATCTTGAGAAGATCGCGCGGGAAGCTGGCCTCCGCGATATCTTCCTCAACCCAGCCGATATTGGCGGGCGCTACAGCGCGCTCAGCTATTTTGGCCTGGTTCCCGCGGCGCTGATCGGGCTCGACCTGGATGGCTTGTGGGCGAGCGCCGACACCATGCTGGCCGCCAACCGCGAGAGCATCCCGCCGCAGTATCATCCCGGTCTGCTGCTGGGCGCGGTCATCGGGGCGCTGGCGAAAGAAGGGCGCGACAAAATCACCCTTTGCACGACAGTATCGCTGCGCGGCTTCGGCAATTGGGCCGAGCAGCTGTTGGCGGAGAGCCTGGGCAAAGAGGGGGTGGGCGCGCTGCCGGTGGTTGGCGCTTCGGTTGGTTTGCCGCACGATTACGTCAGCGACCGCCTCTTCATCTATCTGCGCCTGGATAACGATGTCGATGTCGCCGAGCAGGATGCCGCGATTCGCGCCCTGCGAGAAGCCGGTCATCCGCGCGTCACCATCCGCATCGCCCGGGCGCTTGATATCGCCGGAGAGTTCTTCCGCTGGGAATACGCGACCGCCATCGCCGGCGCCTTGCTGAGCCTCAATCCCTTTGACGAGCCTAATGTCGCCGAAGCCAAAGACGCCGCCAAAATGCTGCTGCAGAATTATCAGGAGCAGGGCGCGCTGCCGAGCGACGAGCCGCTGATGACGCGCGCGGGGCTGGAAGTCTATGCGAATGAGAAGACCCTGGCGCCGCTGCGGGAGCTCTGCCACCAGCATGGCTTCGACGGCGGCGACGCCGTTCAAGTGATAGCCGCGCAGATGGCTGGCTCGCGCGCTGGCGATTATTTCGCCTTCCTGATCTTCTTCACGCCGACGCCGGCCGAGGAGCGCCTGATAAAGCGGATTCAACGCCGCCTGCGCCATGTGACCAAACGCGCCGTGACCATCGGCTACGGTCCCCGTTATCTGCATAGCACCGGGCAGGCGCACAAGGGCGGGGCAAATAATGGCGTCTTCTGGCAGCTGACCGCCGACCCCGCGCCCGATTTAGCCATTCCTGGCATGGACTTCAGCTTTGGCGCGCTCTTCGCCGCCCAGGCCGCCGGTGACCTGCGCGCCTTGCAGAATCACGAGCGGCGGGCGATCCGCCTGCATCTGACGGGCGATCGGAGCCTCGGGCTGGAGACGCTGCTGGACGCGATCGATTTCGTCGAATCGCGCCGGCGGTAGGGGCGATCTACCAGGTCGCCCGCCATAGCGAAGGCGATGCTGGGGCGATCTACCAGGTCGCCCGCCACAGCAAGGGCGATGTATCAGGTCGCCCGCCGGAACGACGACATCGCCGTAAAACAAAAAACCCGCCTCGCGAGAGACGGGTTCTTCTTGTCTGAATAGTGGTCGGCGCTAGTCGATCACAGAGACCGCGCTGGCTTGCTTGCCCTTGCGGCCCTCGGTGATGAGGAACTCGACGCGCGCGCCTTCATCAAGGCTGCGGTAGCCGGTCCCCTGGATTTCACTGTAATGCACAAACAGATCGTCGCCATCTTCCTGGGAAATGAACCCGTAGCCCTTTTCGGCGTTGAACCACTTGACAGTACCTTGCGAACGTTCTTCGGACATCTTGCACATACTCCTGCTAGAGAAACGATTAACCGGGTTTTGCCATAGCCTTTACAAGAGGTCAGCGGAAATCAAAGACGCCACACGACCGGTGTAGGCGCTTCGCCGCAGGTTTTGCGCTCTCGGGGACTGATGGGTGCATACCCACTGCACCAATGTGGAAAAGACGATCATGTCTTCCTTGTACCACGTTGCAGACCCAATGTAACACCAAACCGCGCTCATTGCCATAGCGAGTTTTGCCCGTCCGAAAAAGCGCCCGCCCAACCTGCGATTCGTAGGGGCGAGCCACCGGGTCGCCCGCTAAACCGATTTCGCCAGCGCGTATAGCCGCGGCGCCTGCTCGGCGATGACCGCGGGCTCGCTGCGCCATGCGAAGCGCTCGCCGACGCCGCCATATTCGAAAGCCATGACCTCCGGCTTCCGCCAGTCGCCCGCGCGGATCCGCTCCAGCGCCCATTCGGTCATCGCCCAGTCGCTCTCGGTCATGGCGAAGTGATCGTGGCGCAAGCCGTCTTCCGCCGCCTGGGGCGAGATGCCGGTCACGTGCAGTTCGCGCAGGGCATGCGCCGGCAGCGCGTTCAGGTAGGCTTTTAGGTCGTGGCGGCCCGTCCCTTCGCAGGCAAGGATGGCATGGGCGATATCCAGCAGGAAACCGCAGCCGCTTCGACGCGCGATTTCGCCGATGACCGCGGGGTCGACCACTTCCCGCAGCGTCGCATCTTCCCAGCCGAGCGGATGACGCAGATTCTCGATGACGACCCGCTCGGGCCCGAAGCGCTCGCACAAGGGCGACAGCGCCCGCGTCGCGCATTCGATGACCGCTTCGGGCCCTATCGCGCAGTCGGCCGGGAGATCTGCTCGCTCTAAAGTGAAGTGCGTGTTGATCACGGCGGTCTCCGTCGTATCCAGCCAATGCCGCAGCTGCGCGAAGTCCGCGCTTTCCAATTCGCCGCGCCAGGTGATCAGCGAAGAATGCACATAGAGCTTGTGGATCGCGCTCACTTCTTCAACCAGCGCTGGCCAGTCTGGACACTTGAATAGATCGACCCTAATCAGCCCGTCGCGCCACAGCTTCTCGGCTTGCGGCGAATAGTTGATCGCGAATTTCATCCGCTTTCCCCCCGCGTTGATTGCCATGCCTAATCTACACGCGCCGACGCCGCGCTTCCCAGCTCGACTAGCCGAGCCGATTAAGAATATGTTATCATCTGGCGCGATGGCATTGGCTCGCGCCCCCTGCTTATGACGACGATTCTACTCATCCGACATGCGGTCAACGACTTCGTGAAGACCGGCAAATTGGCTGGACGGCTGGCGGGCGTGCGCCTCAACGATGAGGGCTTGGCGCAGGCGGACGCGCTGGGACGGCGCTTGGCGGAGGCGCCCCTGAGCCGCATTTACGCCAGCCCGATCGAGCGCACGATGGAGACGGCCGCCGCCATCGCCAAACATCATCCGCAGCTCGCGGTGCAGGCAAATCACGACATCACCGAGGTGGATTATGGCGACTGGCAAGGAAAAACCATAAGCGAACTGCAAAGGCGGAAGATGTGGGCGGTGGTGCAGGAATACCCGTCGCGCGCGCGCTTCCCCAATGGCGAGACCATGCGCGGCGTGCAGGCTCGCATCGTCAACGCCATCGAAGCGCTGATTCAGCAGCACCCCGAGCAGATGATCGCGCTGGTCTTTCACGCGGATCTGATCAAGATGGCGCTCGCGCATTATCTGGGCATGCACCTGGACGTCTTCCAGCGGATCGTGATAGCGCCGGCTTCGATCAGCACGCTGCATTTGCGACACAGCCGCCCCTTCGTCATCGGCATGAACGACATCGCGCATCTTTCGGCGCTTGAAAAAGCGCGACAGGAAAAAGCCGCGGCCAAACCCAAAGGCTAAACCGAGCCGCGAGTATCGCCAGACTCATTCCGCAAGCCGCGCCAGAGACCTTGTGGATGGAGGACAATATGGGAAACGTAATCGAGCTCAATCCGGTGGACTTCGTCACCATCGGCACGATTGGACCCAAGGGCCAGCGCACCTTTCATCTGCAGGCCGGCAAAGACAACCGCCTCGTCTCCTTCACGATTGAAAAAGAGCAGGCGCAGGCGCTTTCTTCGGCGATCGCCGAGCTGCTGGACGATATCGACGAGCAGGACAGCCGCAAGACCGAAGCCGACTTCAGCACGCTGGACATGGCTCTGCGCGAGCCGATAGAGCCGCTGTTTCGGATCTCGCAGATGGGTTTGGCTTACGAGCCGAACGAGAACAGAATCATCCTGGTCGCCCAGGAATTCGTGCCCGGCGACCCGGCCGACATCGACGACAATGACGACCTGGACTCCGACGAGGAAGACGAATTGCAGGAAGCCTACAACCTCTTCGAAGGCAGCGACGGCGAGCCGCAGGTCGTGCGCATGTGGTGCACGCGCGAGCAGATGCGCGCCCTCAGCCTGCATGCCATGGACACGGTGAAATCGGGCCGCCCCGACGCCAAGCAGAACGGGCGGATCATCTTTTATTGGGCCTGACAATCAGATTGCCGCGGAGATGCGGAAGTTGAGTTTGCGAGGTGCGACCATGGCAGTGCAAATCGGCCAGATGACAGCTGAAGAGTACCTGGCATTTGATGAGGCCAGCGACATTCAGCATGAATTCATAGACGGAGAACTCATTCTCATGCCCGGTGGAAGTGGACCCCACAACCTGATCGCTATATCTGTCGCAATCGCACTGGGAGTCGCGCTGGACAACCGAGACTGCTTTATATTCGGCAGTCAGATGCGCGTCGAAATAGATGAAAGCAAGTATCTATTTCCCGATGTGAGCGTGGTCCGTGGCGAGCCGGTTTATGGCGATGACAACAAGGTCATTCTGCTAAATCCCACAGTCGTTGTCGAGGTGACTTCACCATCGTCGCTTTCATACGATCATGTAGACAAAGTGGCGCACTACGGCGCTGTGCCCAGCATAGCAGGCTACCTGATTCTCAGTCAGGAACGGGTGTTTGCCGAGTGGTACACACGAGCCGAGAGCGGCTGGCATTTGCGGCAATTCACCGATCCGGCTGACGAGATCGAGCTGGAACCGCTTGGCTGCGCGCTCGCCCTCTCGCGACTGTATCGCGGCGTAAAGCTAGACGTCTGATTCCCCTTGCCGCCGCCCGGTTGCGTCCGCCTTCCCCTTCAAGCTACAATCCAATTCCGCTGCCAACAGCCAGGCGAGCCGTCATGAGCGTCACCCGCGTATACACCGCCCGCGCCCTGGATGAGCCGGTCCGCATCCCGCTGGACGAAGCCGTCGACATCCTCGAAACCGGCGAGATGGACGAGGAAGTTGGCTTGATGCGCTGGGGCTCGAATTACACCTTTCTGGTCAATATCGTCCGCGATGACGCCCGCCTGCTGGCGATCTACAAACCGCGCCGCGGCGAGCGCCCGCTTTGGGATTTCCCCGATGGCACGCTCTGCAACCGCGAAACCGCCGCCTATCTGACCGCCGAAGCCCTGGGCTGGAACCTGGCGCCGCCCACCCTGCTGCGCGCCGGCACGCGCGGCCTTGGCTCGGTGCAGCTTTTCATCGACCACGACCCGGAGGAGCACTATTACACCTTCGATAAGGGACGCCTGCTGCCGCAGCTGGAGCGCATGGCGGTCTTTGACGCCATCGCCAACAATGCCGACCGCAAAGGCGGGCACTGCCTGGTCGATGCCGATGGGCAGCTCTGGGGCATCGATCACGGCTTGACATTCAACGCCAGCGAGAAGCTGCGCACCGTGATTTGGGATTTCGCCGGGCAGCCGATTCCAGCCGCGATCCTCGACGACTTGCGGCGGTTCTGCGGGCGGCTGGGCGCGGACGATGACGCTTACACAAGGGCGATGTCCGCGCTGCTCTCGCCAATCGAGATGCAAATGCTCGAATACCGCGTCGATCGCCTGCTGGGCGAGGGCGTCTTCCCGCTGCCCGGCGCGGGACCGAATCGGCCCTGGCCCGCGGTGTAGGGAATTTGCCGCAAAGGCCAGGAAGTGGTTCCCGGACAGTAATGAGAATGATCGCTGTACGCAAAAGATTGCCAAAAACAATCGAAACGCTGTAGGGGCGAGCCGGTGGCTCGTCCCGCGTATGCCAAGAGTCTGGTTAGTTTTCGGATGACTAAAGTGGATTTGCCAAGAACGCAGCAGGTTGTTCTCGCAAGTAATTCAATAACTTGCAACCGAGTACGCCGATAGAAACTCAAGGGTCCTTCTCTGTGCCTCTGTGCCTCTGTGGCAAGTCTTTGTTTCACGACTTGCCTTGACTGACTGAGGTACGTAGAACACAGAGAGTTGCATCGACAATCTCTGCTATAATCCCGCCCAATCGACAGACAGACAGGAAAGCCGGCATGCCCATCACCGCAAAGGGACGCTTCTTCATCGACGAAACGGGCCGGACGCGCATCCTCCACGGCGTCAATCTGAGCGGCGGCAGCAAAGTCCCGACCCAGCCGCCGGGCCACACCCACCTGCCCGACAGCCTGCATGAAAAGCGGGAGGTCTCTTTCATCGGGCGGCCCTTCCCGCTGGATGAAGCCGATGAGCATTTCAGCCGCCTCAAGCATTGGGGGCTGGATTTACTGCGCTTCCTCGTCCCGTGGGAAGCCATCGAGCACGAGGGACCGGGCCTCTATGACGATGCTTATCTCGATTACCTGGAAGCCGTGCTGGAAAAGGCGCTGGAACACGAAATCCAGCTCTTCATCGACCCGCATCAAGACGTCTGGAGCCGCTTCTCCGGCGGTGATGGCGCGCCCGCCTGGACCTTCGAGGCGGTTGGCATGGTGGTCGAGCGCTTTCATCAGACGGGCGCCGCCATACTGCATCAGAAGCAGCCGGACGACTTCCCGCAGTTGATGTGGGCGAACAATTATTATCGCTTCGCCGCTTTCACTATGTTCACGCTTTTCTTCGGCGGGCGAGCCTTCGCGCCGCAGCTGCTGGTGGACGGGCTGAACATCCAGGATTATCTGCAAGAGCGCTACATCGCGGCTTACGCGGAGGTGGCGAAACGCGTCAAGCGCCTGCCGAACGCGCTCGGCTTCGATACGATGAACGAGCCGCATCCCGGCTTGATTGGCGCGCCCGATCTGCGCAGCCTCGATCATCTGCCCTTCCAGCGCGGGGTGATGCCGACGCCGGCCCAAGCCATTTTCCTCGCCAACGGCTTCGCCCAGGACTGCGCCGATTTCGGCACGCCCTTGCCGACGCTGCCGCCCCTGAAGGTCGAGACGGCGCCGATCGATCCTCAAGGCTCAACGGTTTGGCGCGACGACTGCGAAGACGTTTGGCGCGCGCAGGGGATTTGGGATGTCGATAAAGACGGTCAGCCGCGCCTGCTGCGCCCGGGTCATTTCGCCCGCGCCGATTTCAGCGCCGGTTTCCTCAAGCCTTTCATCGAGCGCTTCGCGGCCGGCATCCGCGCGGTTATGCCGGGGGCGCAGATCTTCATCGAAGCCGAGCCTTTCGCGCCGCCGCCGAAGCTGGATGGCGAGCGACTGGTGTACGCGCCCCATTTCTACGAAGGCATGACGCTATTCACCAAGCGCTTCCACCCGCATTTCAACTTCGACCTGTTTCGCCGCCGTCCCCTGCTCGGCGAGGAGCAGATCCGCGCCTACTTCAGCCAGCAAATCGGGCGCTTTCGCGAGTACGCCGACGCGGCGCTGGGAGACGTACCGATCGTCTTGGGCGAGTTCGGCATCCCCTTCGACATGAATGACGCGAAAGCCTTTGAAGATGGCGATTTCTCGCGGCAGGCGACCGCTCTGGACTATTACCTGCGCGCGCTGGACGATCACTTGCTGAATTTCACGCTCTGGAATTACGCGCCCGATAATAGCAACGAGCGCGGCGACGGCTGGAATGGCGAGGATCTGTCCATCTTCAGCCGCGACCAGCAGACCGACCCCAGCGACATCGACTCCGGCGGCCGCGGCTTGAGCGCAGTCGTTCGCCCCTATGCCCGCAAAGTCGCCGGCGAGCCGCTGAACATGCGCTTCGACCGGGCGCGCGGGCTCTTCACCTTCAGCTACCGCGCGGACAGGGCCCTCACCGAGCCGACCGAGCTCTTTGTGCCAAACGCGCGATTCCCCGAAGGCTATCGCGTCGAGGTCAGCGATGGCGAATACGAGGCGCTGCCGGCTGAACAGCGGGTGCTCTATTGGCACAGCGAGAAGGACATGCCGCACATGATACGGGTGGTGTCGAAGCTTCCGCCGCCGCGCGAGCTTTCGCCTTGGGACAAGCTGGCGATTATGGGGCTGGTGGTGTTCCTGGCTTTGTATGCGCTGGGGCGGGTTGGGAAGAAGAGGGAGTAAACTTCTCACTCCTGAGTTACAATTGTTGTGTTGATCAGGCGCATGGCACAGCGAACTATGCCGAACGAATTCTACATCATTCAAGGCGACGCGGCGATTGAGTTGGCGCAGTTGCAAAGTGATTCCGTTCAGTTGATCGTCACGTCCCCGCCTTATGCCGACCAGCGCAAAAGCACTTATGGCGGCATCCATCCTGATCGATACGTAGACTGGTTTCTGCCGATATCGGGTGAATTGCTGCGCGTTCTAAAGCCGTGCGGAACTTTCATCCTCAACATTAAAGAAAAGGCCGTTAATGGCGAGCGGCATACCTATGTGCTTGATCTGATCAAGGCGATGCGCGCGCAAGGCTGGCTCTGGACCGAAGAATTTATCTGGCACAAGAAAAACTCGTACCCGGGCAAATGGCCCAATCGCTTCAGGGATTCCTGGGAGCGGCTGCTGCAATTCAACAAATCGAAGAAATTCGATATGTATCAGGAAGAAGTCATGGCGCCGGTCGGCGATTGGGCGAAGAAGCGGCTCAGCAACCTGAGTGAAACCGACAAGATTCGCGACGAGTCTAGGGCGGAGAGCGGCTTCGGCAAGAACATTTCCAATTGGGTTGGTCGCGACAAAGTCTATCCCACCAACGTCCTGCACATGGCGACTGAGTGCAACAATCAGGGACATAGCGCCGTCTTCCCGCGGCAGCTGCCGGAATGGTTCATCAAGCTCTTCACGGTTCCAGGCGATACGGTTCTTGATCCCTTCGCTGGCTCTGGCACTACCTTGCATGTCGCGCATGAAATGGAACGTATAGCCATAGGCATCGAGATCGTGCCGGAATACGTCGAAGCGATTGAGGCGCGGCTCGGCTATGCGCAAAAGCAGCTTCTATGAGGCGCGAATGAGCGACGATTTGCTGCTGGCGGTTCAAGACTATGTGGAAGCGAATGTTGGTTCTTTCCATCAGAAGCGCTTGGATACCGTGAAAAACAGAAAACTGGATGACGTCCTCAAGCGCAAGAATCCCTATCTCTTCCGGGCAAAGAATCAGACTGTCATACAGCTTGTCTACGGCATTATGGATGCGTTTCTGTCCTCGCAGGAAGAGACCCTGTTTGGCGATTTCTTGGAAGGCGTGGCGACCTTTGTCGCTTCCAAGGTATATGACGCGCGCAAGCCCAGCCCCGACGAACTGCGCGGCATCGACCTGGTCTTGCGCAAACGAGCCTCAACCTTCATCATCGAAGTTAAGTCTGGTCCGAATTGGGGCAATTCCAGCCAGGTTCAGCGGATGTTGGCGCATTTCAAGGAAGCCACCGAGATCCTGCGGGCCCAATATCCGGATCAACAGATCGTCGCGGTAAATGGATGCATGTATGGGAAAGACCGAAGTCCACACAAAACGGGAAAACTCAAAGCCGCTGGCCGAGCGGACGAAATCGTTCGGTATTGGAAACTCTGCGGGCAAGATTTCTGGTATTTCATCTCCGGCAGCAAAGACCTGTACACCGACATTATCCAGCCTCTCGGTTATCGGTCGAAGCAGCGCAACGGTGAATTCCAGGAAGCCTACGACAATTTCATCAACAATCTTGTTTTTGAATTCTTAAGCAAATACCGCAACGATGACGGCAGCGTCGCCTGGGATAAATTGACGCGCTTTGTATCAAAGAGCGATGCCGAAGACATCCTTCCGGCTGTCGCGCACAACCAACCTTAGTCCGGCTCGATCTGGCAAAGATCTGCCCTTCGCCTCAACAGTTTAGCGAAAGGAATTACCATGAACGTCGACCTTGCATCCGTAGATTACATCCTCGAGACGACCCGCAGCGTGCGCAAACGCCTGGACTTGACCCGCCCAGTCGAGCGCGAAGCCGTCGAACGCTGCCTGGAGATCGCCATCCAGGCGCCGACCGGCAGCAACCGGCAAGGCTGGAAGTGGCTGATCGTCACCGATGCCGAAAAGAAGGCGCAGATCGGCGACTACTATAAGCGCTCCTGGTACGCCTACGCCGGCGTGGCGACGCGCGGGGCGCCGGGCGCGGAACCCTCGGCGCAGATGCGGCGCGTCATCAGCTCGGCGCGTTATCTGGCCGACTGCATGCACGAGGTCCCCATGATGATCTTCCCCTGTGTGCATGGGCGCGCGAACGACGCCAGCCCAGCCGCCAACGCCGGGCTCTATGGCTCGATCATCCCGGCCGCCTGGTCGCTGATGCTGGCGCTGCGAGCCCGCGGCATCGGCGCCGCCTGGACGACCCTGCATCTCAGCTACGAGAAGGAGTGCAACGAGGTCCTCGGCATCCCCGATGACGTGACCACCGCCGCCTTGCTGCCGGCCGGCTACTTCAGCGGCGAGACCTTCCAGAAAGCCGATCGCGTCCCTGCCACTTCGCTGACTTATTGGGAGACCTGGGGCGGCTAAGGCGCCGGCAAGCGCGCTGTGATGATGCTGCGGGCGAGGCCTTGAATCGCCTCAAGCGCCTCGCTTGGCGGCTGTGATCCTGCCATGAGAATTGACGATCTCTTCGCGAAAATCAGCGGCGACGCCCTCGCCAGCCCGGACGCCATCTTCGCCTCGCTCTCTCGCCTGCTGGAGGCGCCGGCGCCAGCCAACAGCTGCCTGCTGCCGGGCACGGTCGGCGCCGTCATTCAGCAGATGGCCGCCGAGCTGGGTTTGCCCTGCGCGCCAATCGGCTCGACGGGCAACCTTGGCATTGAAATCGGCGACCCCGCCGCCCCGCTCGACCTGCTCATCAGCGCCCACATGGATCGCCCCTGCTTCCGCGTGCGGAGTCTCGGCGGGTCGACGCTCTACCCGCTCTGCGCGGTTCGCGTGCCGGGCGATGGCTACGTTTGTGAAGGCGTGGCTCTGCGTTTTGCCGACGGGCGCGTCACCATCGCGGCGACGGGCAAGTTGCGCTTTGACGCGGGGGAAGGCGGTTATCGCGTCAGCTTCCAAAGGGACAGCGGAGCGCTGGGCGCGGGCGACACGCTGATGATCCGGGCGAAGCCGCGGCTGCAGGACGGTCTCGTCCGCGGGACGGGCCTGGACAACGCAGTCGGCGCGCTGATTTCGCTTTTGAGCGCGCGTCTGCTGCTGGAATACAGCGATATTGCGGCGGGCCGGCGCGTCCTCTTCGCTTTCACCGACCAGGAAGAAGGCCCGCCCAGCGGTTTATTCGGGCAGGGGGCGGCGCGTTTGGCGCGTGTTTTGCCGCCGCCTCGGCTCGGCTTCATCAATGTCGACGGGCACAATCGCGATGAGGCCAGCGCGCATCTGCCCGGCGTCGGCGCGTCGCACGCTTTCGTCTCCGGCGATGGGCGCGGCTCGGTCGTCCCGCTGGATTTTCAGGCCCTGGCCGAGTCGCTGGCGGGGCAGGTCAATCAGGCGCGATCCGGCACGGTAAGGCTGAATTATGGCTACGTCTCGCGCAGCGACGACATGCTGCTGAGCCTGTGGGCGCGCTGCCTGGGCTTGATCGGCGTGGTCGTCGAGCAGCCGCATACGACCGAAGAAAGGGCGGCGCTGGCGGATATCGCGGCGGCCGCGCATTGGCTGCCGGCTTTCATCTGCGCGGTCCTGCAGGAACTGCCCGACGAATAGCCCGCCCCTTTCTCCAATCCGCAGCCATCCGCCATGCCACGATTGCGCCAGCCTCTCGCGCCAATTGGCAGCGCTAAGGCGCTTGCGCGGCTTTAAGTGACTCCGTAAACTAAGACTATGCGCTTCATCATGGATTGGAGATCTGAAATGTTGATTCCAAGTCGATTGGCTCTGGCAATAGCGCTCTTGCTTTGTGCGGCGCTCCCTGCGGCGTGGGCGCACGATGGTCACCTCCGCGCCGTCTATCTTGCCGAAATAACGACCACGTCCAATCCGCTTATCATGCAGGGCATGGTCGACGCGCTGGACGCCTTTGGTTTCCTCGATCGCGCCGATTTCGACGTTTTCATGCGCGCGACCGCGCACGGCGACGCCATTGAAATCACCCTGGGCGGCATTGACCTGGACCCGGCCGCCGCAAGCTTGCAAATAGGTGAATTCATCGACGAAGGCTACGAAGTATTGATTACGTCAAGCACGATAGCCGCGCAGCTGGCGGCAAACGCCACGCAAAACATGGACGAGCCGCCGCTCGTGCTATTCGTCGGCGTGGACGACCCCTACCGCGCTGGTTTGGCGTCGTCGCCCTGCATCAAGCTGCCTAATGTCAGCGGCACGCAATCGGTCGTGCCTTATGACGAGGTCGTGGCTGCCTTGCGCAAGCTCGACCCGGAAATCACAACCATCGGCGCGCTGCACAATTCATCCGACCCGGCCGGCATCTCGGGCGCGGCTGCCATCGCCGAGAAGGCCGAGGCGCTGGGCTTGGCGGTCGTCGCCCGCGCCTACACCGACGTGCCAAGCATGTCGTTGGCGGGCGAGGCACTGATCGAAAATGGCGCGGAAGCCATCGTGCTGCCCAACGAAGCGGGCGCCGCCCAAGCCTTGGTGAGCGTCTTGCATCCGATGATGAGCGACGCAAACATCCCCATCATCGCCGCGGACGCCGGCCTGGTCTACTCCCAGGCGACCATCGGCATCGGCTCAATCAACTACTACCATTGGGGCATCAATATCGGGCGCTTGCTGGTGGCGCATCTGCATGGCGAGATCGACATCGCCAAAGCCGCGATCGCCCCCGCCTCGCTCGCGCTGTCCATGGGCGTCAATCTGGGCGTTGCGGCCGAAGCCGGGATTGAGATTCCGACGGAGCTGCTGGAAGAAGCCGACTTTCATTTGGCCGGTTTCGCTTCGCACTTGACCGAAAAAGGCAAACAGAATACCTGGCAAGTGGAAAGCATGCGCGCCTTGGGCGATTTTCTGGCGCAATTCACCACGCCCGAAACCTTTGAGTTCGTGCAAGGCGCGGCACTGCCCGATCTGCGCGAGGGCCAAGCGGAATTCATCGACTCGGTGCGCTGCACGCCGGAGCGCATCGCCGAAGAGCAAGCGGCGCTGGACGCGGCTGGGGACAATTAGCTGGCGGGCTCCGCCTGCGGCCGGCGACGGTACATTCCCGTGAGCATGGCGGTCAAGTCGATGCCCTCGTCCAGGTCATCCCAATAGATGTTTAGCCCAAACAGCTCGTAATTCTTCCGCTGCGCGTCGGTGGCGGCCTGCAGGCGGGGATAGAATTTCAGCGGCAGACTGATCACGCGGCCGTCCGCAAGCGATACTCGCGCGTACTTTTTGGTGAACGATACCTTTTTCGCAGCGCAGCGGACGGGATTCACCAGCGGCATCATGTCCATTGTTTAGCCTCCCCTCCTAGTGTCCTTCGCTATGCGGGATACCATGATACTCGACCCATTGAGCAAAGAGTCTGTCCTTGTGTTTCGCCACTAACTTCCTTTTCCGTTTCAGATCTGTCGCTTTGAATCCGGGATTCTCACCAAACGCAATAGGATCCAAGAAGACTTTTATGTCCAAATTGTCTTTCCACACGTGGACATGCGCCGGTTCATGATCATCAGGATATACAGCGACATTGTATCCATGTTCCTGCCGATAAAGCACTTTTACCATTCTAAACACCCCGTAACAACTATAGTTGTAATAAACGATGCAGAGTGTGATACTGTAATTGTTATCGCGAGACTCCTCTTGGGCGGTTCGCGCCGTTCGCACGCACCCTAGTGGTATGCTAGCCGATCGCGCCACCACAAGGATGCCAACAGTATATCAAGACGTCGCCAGATTTACAATTTCGTAATCACAAAGGAAACCCCAATGCCACGCTCCCCCATGCACCAGCAAATCGACACCCTGCCCGCCCTCGTCCGCGATATCGCCCAGCCCTTCGACGCCTCCGCCCGCCGCGCCTTCGACTTCGAGACCTGCGCCTCGGTCAAGCGCATTTACGTCGTGGGCTGCGGCGACAGCCACCACGCCCCGGTCGGCGCCGAGCTGGCTTTTCATCAACTCACGGGCGTCCCTACCCAAGCCATGAGCGCCCTGCCTTTCAGCCGCTATACCGCCGGTTACCTGCCCGCGACTGGACCAAAGACCAATCTTGTCATCGGCGTCTCGGTCTCCGGCGAGGTCAGCCGCACGATCGAGGCGCTGGATATGGCGCGTCTGGCGGGCGCGACCACCGTCGCCTTGACAGGCAACCCGGGCGGACCGCTGAATGGCGTCGCCGACAAGCTTTTCGAAACCGCCGTGCCGCCGCTGCCGGATGAGCTGGCGGGCATGGTCGTGCCGGGCGTGCGTTCATATCTGGCATCGCAGATCGCCCTGCTGATGGCCGCCCTGCGCATCGCCGAGGTCCGCGGCGCCCTGACCACCCGCGATGCCGATGCCGAACGCGCCACCATCGCCGAGCTGGCGGAGGTCATCGAGGAGACCATTCACGTCTGCGAGCCGATCGTCGACGAGCTGGTCGATGCCTGGAGCGACGCGCCTCTCTTCGAATTCGTCGGCGCCGGTCCGCTGTATGGCGTCGCCATGTTCAGCGCGGCCAAAGCGCTCGAGGCCAGCGGCGACAGCGCCCTGGCTCAAGAGACGGAAGAATGGTCGCATTTGCAGTATTTCGTCGACGCCACGAACATTCCGACGATCCTGCTCTGCGCCAATGGCTTCGACGCCGACCGCATGGCCGAGGTCGCCCGCGCCGCCCAGAGCATTGGCCGACCGCTGGCGCTGGTCTCGACCGAAGACGCGACCGAGATACGCCAGTATGTCAAGACGCTGCTGCCCATCCCGCGGCATGTGCCCGAGCGCTACGCCTCGGTCGTATACAGCATCCCGGGCGAGCTTTTCGCGGCCGCCCGCGCGCGAGCCATCGGCGCGCCCTATTTCCGCAACTTTGAAGGCGGCCGCCGCGTTGACTGGGCCGATGGCGCCAGCCAAATCCGCTCCAGCCACACGATTAGGGCGCTCATGCGTTAGAATTGGCGAGAGGGCGGAAGGGATTCCCGTTGTCGACAGCAAAAACACAGCCAATCCGCGCGCTCCGGCCGCGGCGCAACTGGCTTCGACGGATTACGCTGCTGCTCGTCCTGGCGATGCTGGCGCTGGGCCTGCTGGTCATGGGCTTCGCCTTGGGACGCGGCCTGGAACCGGCGCCGGCCGCCCGCGCCTTGCTTTCGACCGTGATCGCCGCCTTGCCCGACTCGTTCTCATCCGCGCCCCCATTCGCTATCCCCACGCGATGGACAGAACCGACGGATACGGCGATCCCGCCTGTGGCGACCTCCGCGCCGACAGATACCGCCATCCCGCCAACAGCGACCCCCGAGCCGACAGATACCGCCATCCCGCCAACAGCGACCGACCTGCCGCCGACAGATACCGCGATCCCGCCAACAGCGACCGACCTGCCGACAGATACCGCCATCCCGCCGACAGCGACCGACCTGCCGCCGAGCGCGACGCCCATCCCGCAGGCCAGCGGGCGCGCATGCTACAGCGAGGCGCGGGCTTGGGTCACGGGAGAAATGAATATACGCGCCCATCCCACGACCAATTCCAGCAAAGTAGGGACGGCGCAAGCGGGTGAAAGCTTTGATGTATTGGAATCGCGCCTGGGCGACTCCTTCTGCTGGCTGCGTATCAGCCGGGGCTGGATGGCGAAGACCTATCTGGTCAGCGAGGTCCAGCCCCGGCAGCCCGCGGCCAACGTGGCGAGGGGTGGCGCGGCATCCGCGATATCCGCGTTAAACGCGCTGGTCGTCGCCCCCGAAAATCGCTGCTCGGCCTACGATCGAGACGATTATCCCTATCCGCAGTCGGTGGAGCTGGAGATCATACAAAGGATGGGCGGGCGCATTTACGGTCCTTATAGCGGCGCGACATTCAGCGACAGGGGGCAAACCGACATTGAGCATATTGTGGCGACATCGGAGGCGCACGACAGCGGCTTATGCGCGGCCGGCGCGCAGACGCGCAAGACCTTCGCCCGCGACCTGCTCAATCTGACGCTGGCCTCGCCGAACGTGAATCGCAGGCAGAAGAGCGGCAAAGACTTTGGCGAATGGCGGCCCGCGCTGAACCAGTGCTGGTTTGCCGATACGATTATCAAAGTGAAAACCAGGTATCGGCTGACCGTGGATAGCCGCGAAAAAGCCGCGCTGGAAGCGACGCTGCGCAATTGCGGCTCGGTGGGCATGATCTTCGCCAGCGGCGCCGGCCCGCCCGCAGCCAGCCGCCCCCAGCCCGCGCAACCGGCCTCCAATGCGCAGCCCGCCCAGCCGGCCTCGGGCGATTGGCAGCAGTGGGATACCAACCGAAACGGTCGCATCACCTGCGCCGAAGCGCGCGAACATGGCATCGCGCCGGTGCGAAGGGGGCATCCCGCCTACCCGCGCATGGACGACAGAAACAATGACGGCGTAGTCTGCGAGTGACCAGACGACATCGGCGCGCTTGGTGGTAGAATCTCCCCATGCGCTCAGTAAGTCATGGTAAGTCGTGAAACAAAGATTTGCCACAGAGATGCAGAGAGCACAGAGAAAACGCCATGCTTTACTCTCGGTGGAGTCTCTCAAACTCGGCGTCCTCGGTGGTGAGTTTTCTGAATTACTTACTTGGTTTTACTTCTGCGCTCTCTGTAGTTGGTTTCTTTTGCGCATGACTAACGCAACCTTGCTTCTGCGGTAAAACCAATCCATGCCCGCGCCCGATTTTCTCGCCATTGGCAGCATCATCATCGACGACATCGTCTACCCCGATGGGCGAACGAGCATGGGCGTGCTCGGTGGCGGCGGCACGCACGCGGCTTATGGCATCGCCTTCGCCGGCGAGACGCCGGGGCTGGTCGGCTTGGTCGGCGAGGACTTGCCGGCTGATATCCGCGCCCGCCTCGAAGCCGACTTTGACTGCGCCGGGCTCGTCTGGACGCCGCATCCGCAAGTGCGCGGCTGGCAGATCTTCGAGTGGAATGGCATCCGCAACGAGATCTTCCGCGTGGAGGTCATCGAGCCCTTCATGTTTGGTCCTGCGGCTGATGATTCCGCCCTGCCTTTCGATAGCGCGCGCGGTTTCACGCTGCTGCGCGGTCCGCGGCATGTCGCCAGCTGGCGCGAACGTTTCCCCGCCGCCACGCTGCTTTGGGAGCCGGTGCGCGTCTTCATGCTCAGCGCCGACCGCGAGGCCTTCCTGGCTGGCATCGCCCAGGCCGATATCGTCTCGCCCAACCTGCACGAAGCGGCGGCGATGTACGGCATTGACGACGAGCTGGAAATCATGCGGCGCCTGCTGGCTGATGGCGCGAAAGTGGCGGCGCTGCGCATGGGCGAGCTGGGTTCGCTGGTGGCGCGGCAGGGCGATGCCGAGGCGCATTCTGTCCCGGCCGTCAGGGTCGCCGATGTGGTCGATCAAACGGGCGCGGGCAACGCCTATTGCGGCGGCTTCCTGGTCGGCTATTGCCGCGAGGGCGACATCGCGATGGCGGGCTGCTATGGCGCGGCGGCCGCCTCGTTCACGCTGGAGCACGTCGGCTGCGCGCGGCTGGGGGCCGATCGCGATGCCAAATGGGCGCGGCGCTTGAATGAAGCGCGGGAGGGCCTTTGCTCCGTCCCGCTTTGAAGATTCAAGCGATTGAAAGCAATGGAGTCAATTCTCAGACGAACTATCCAATTGCGAATCGGAGAGTCGCATCACCTTGGATTCAGCCGAATCATCGGCAAATCTGGACTATTCTTCGCCACGAGAACGATCTCGCAGTATTTCGTCGCGTGAAGCGTCAGGCAATGCTTAAGTTGAATCCGCTATCAATTCGGCGGTTAGTTCAAGACGGGCAGACCAACCCCCTGCGAATCCACGAATTGACGATGCCATTCTTCCAGCGTCAGCAGCGCCCACAGCTGCCGATTATGATCGCGCGCGCCGGATTCGTGCTCGGCGATCAGCCGCTCGACGACCGACATCTGCAGCAAGCCTCGTTCCCGCGCCCGCCGGCTGAGCAGGATGTCGCGCGCTGGCGCCATATCCCGCCGCAGCCAGGCGCCTAGGGGCAGCCCGAAGCCGTGTTTTTTGCGCTCGATGATGGCGTCAGGCAACAGACCGCGAGCCGCCTCTTTTAGAATGTGCTTCGTTCTCGCGCCCCTGAGCTTGAGATTGAAAGGAATCGTCGCCGCGTACTCCGCCAGCTCATGATCGAGGAAGGGCGCGCGCGCTTCCAGCGAGGCTTGCATGGACGCGCGGTCGGCTTTGATCAGCAGGTCATCGGGCAAATAGGAGCGCATGTTGGCTTCGACCAGGCGGGCGATCGGATGGGGCTGCGCGGAGTCGATATAGCGGTCAAAATCGATCGCGCTTTCTGTGGCCCGCGGACAGACCCGCGCGAGCATGGCGCGGTCGAAGACGCGAACCAGGTCAAAATAGGCGGCGTCCAGGTTTTGGCTGGCGGCCTGCGCGAAACGCCTCGCCCGCGTGACCGGGCTGTAATAGCCTGTGCCTTCCGGCAGGCGCCGGAGGAGCGCAGCCGCCCCGCGCAGCATCGGCGCCGGCAAGAAGTTGAGCTTGCGCATCAGGTCGGCGGCGTAGAAGCGCTCATAGCCGGCGAAGAGTTCGTCGCCGCCATCGCCGGTCAGCGCCACGGTCACCCGCTCGCGGGTCAGCTGGCTCACCAGGTAGGTCGGGATCGCGCTGCTATCGGCGAAGGGCTGGTCGTGATGCCAGACCAGGTCGCTTAGCAGGCGCATCGCGTCTGGCGCCACGCGGAAGGCAGTATGGTCGGTATCGAGATGGCGCGCCACTTTTTTGGCATAAGGCGTCTCGTCGAAGCTGTCGTCGCCTTCGAAGCCGATGCTGAAGGTCGATACCGACGCGTTGCTGTGTTTGCGCATCAGCGCGGCGACGACGCTGCTATCGAGGCCGCCGCTCAAGAAGGCGCCCAGGGGCACATCGCTGACCAGCCTCAGCTTGACCGCTTCTTCCAGCTTCTCGCGCAGACCGCCAATATAGTCGTCAGCTTTCGCCCCTGGGTCAGGCGGCGCCAGCGGGGGCAGCGCCCAGTATCGCCGTTCTTCCCGCTCGCCAGACAGATCGACCGTGAGCGTGGACGCCGGCTCCAGCATATTGACGCCTTCAAAAGCGGTCGCCGGGGCGGGCAGGCAGCCGAAGCTCAAGTATTCGGCCAGGGCATCGGGATTCGCCAACGAGAAGCGCGACGCTCGCGGCACGGCGGGGTGCGCCAGGATCGCCTTGATTTCGCTGGCGAAAACGAAGACCTTGCCGTCCTGATACGCGTAGAGCGGCTTCTGCCCGAAGCGGTCGCGCGCCAGCAGCAGCCTGCCCCGCCGCGAATCCCAGAGCGCCAGGGCGAACATCCCGCGCAGACGCTCCAGCGCCGCATCGCCCTGGTCTTCGTATAGATGGGCGATCGTCTCGCCATCGCCATCGGTCTGGAAGCGATGGCCGCGCCCGTCGAGCTCGCGCCGCAGCTCGCGGTAATTGTAGATTTCGCCGTTGAAGATCAGCGCGACCGAGCCATCTTCGTTCGTCAGGGGCTGATCGCTGCCGGCGATGTCGATGATCTTGAGGCGGCGCATCGCCAAGCCGATGGCGCCATCAATCAAATAGCCGGCGCCATCAGGCCCGCGATGACGCAGCTTTTCGTTCATGCCCGCCAAGAGCGCGCGCGTGACCGGCTTCCCGTCAAAGTGGATGACCCCGCAGATGCCGCACATGGCGCTATTCCAGCACTCGGATTGTCCTGCCCCTCATACACCGCGCCGCGCAGACATCCCCGCATGACAAGAACTGCAGGGGCAAGGCCTGTGTCGCCCGCCAGGAAGACGCATTTGCAGGAGCGATTCTGTACTATCAGTATAACCAGGCAAGTAACTCAAAGGACTCACCACCGAGGACGCCGAGTTTGACAGAGCTCACCGAGAGAAAAGCAAGGGTTTTCTCTGTGCCCTCTGTGGCTCTGTGGCAAATCTTTGTTTCACGACGTACTTGGACTTAGTTCTGCGCCTTGGTGGCAAGAATTCAATCGATAGCCGGCGAGCGCAAATGCCAATCCGTCGCGCTCTGATAAGCCTGCCCGACTTGCAGCAGGCGATCCTCGGTGAAGGGCGCGCCCAGGATCTGCATGCCGATCGGGAGGCCCTCGCCGTCGAAGCCGCAGGGCAGGCTCAGCCCGCAGATGCCCGCAAGATTGGCCGAGATCGTCAGCGCGTCCGCCAGGATCATGCGCAGCGGATCGTCGCTCACTTCGCCGAATTTGAAGGCGGTTGTGGGCGCGACCGGCGCGATCAAGACGTCGACTTCATCGAAAAGCGCGTCAAAATCCCCTCGAATCAAGGTGCGTACCGCCTGCGCCTTTCCGTAATAGGCATCGTAATAGCCGGCCGAGAGCGTGTAAGCCCCGAGCATGATGCGGCGCTTGACCTCCTCGCCGAAGCCGGCCCCGCGGGTCTTCTTGTAGCTGTCGATCAGGTCGGCGCCATCGACGCGCGCGCCAAAACGGACGCCATCGTAACGCGCCAGGTTGGCGCTGGCTTCGGCCATGGCGATGATGTAATAGGCGGGCAGGCAATAATCGGCGTGCTGGAAGCGGAGCTCGCGCGCCTCGGCGCCCAGGGCTTCCAGCTGCCGCACAGCGGCCCGCACCGCCCGCTCCACCGCCGGATCTAAACCTTCGGCGAAATACTCGACCGGCAGACCGATCTTCAAGCCGCGGATATCGCCCGCCAGGGCCGCGAGATAATCGGGCGCGGGCGTCGGCATGCTGGTCGAATCGAGGGGGTCGTGCCCGGCGATCACGCCCAGGACGCGCGCGACATCTTCAACGCTGCGGGCAAAGGGGCCGGCTTGATCAAATGACGAGCCATAAGCGATCAAGCCGTAACGCGAGACGCGCCCGTAGCTTGGTTTGATGGCGCTGACGCCGCAGAACGAAGCCGGCTGGCGGATGCTGCCGCCGGTGTCGCTGCCCAGGGTCGCCATCGCCATGTTCGCCGCCACCGCGGCCGCGCTGCCGCCACTGCTGCCGCCCGGCACATAAGCGCGATTCCAGGGGTTCGCGGTCGGAAAGTAACCGCTGTTCTCGGTGGACGAGCCCATGGCGAATTCGTCCATGTTAAGCTTGCCCAGCATGATCGCGCCCGCGTCGGCGAGCCGGGCGACCGCGGTGGCGTCGAAGATCGGATGATAGCCTTTGAGTATCTTCGAGCCGCAGGTGGTTTCGATGCCTTTGGTCGAAAGCACGTCTTTCAACGCGATCGGGATGCCCAGCAGCGGACGCTCGTCGCCGGCCGCCCGCGCTTCATCCGCCGCCCGCGCTTGCGCCCGCGCCAAATCAGGGGTCACCGTCAAATAGGCGCGGATGTCGGGATCGAGCCGCTCGATCCGCGCGAGATGGGCCTCGGTCAAGTCCAGCGCGGAAAGCTCGCCTGCCCGCATCCGCTCCAGGGCGGACGAGATCGTCAAGCTCGTGAGTTCGGTCATGCAGTTTCCCGGTCACGTTTCGCTGGTGGATACGGCGCTAGAATATATCACAAGTTGCGGCAACTGTGGACAGACGCGCGACAAGGCCGCCGCCCACGCAAATGAATTCGCGTTAGTGATAGGGCGAGTCACCGCCTCGCCCCTACAGACCGTTATCAAATGACGAGGCTGTAGGGGCGGTATGCTGTAACGTCCGCCGATATCATTCGCGAATTAAACAGGGCCAGCCGGGTCGCCCGTTTGCGTGATTGACGACTTTTTCGGGCGACTCCATGGCGCGCCTCTACTGCTCCGCCATCGCCAGCGTCCAGACCACCGCCGGCGGCCAATTGCCGTCGTAAACCTCGGCCGCGCTTAGCTGCAGGATCGCCAGCGCCTCGCCGGTCGCGCAGTCGCCAGCGTAGGGCGAGACGTCCTGGCAGGTCAGCGAACCCGTGACGCCGGGGAAGTCTTCGATCGCGCTCAAGGCATGACGCAGCGCCCCGCGCCCGATGACCAGCGTCCCATCGGCGCGCTCGCTGGCTACGGCCTCGACCGCCGCGAAGAGCAGATTGGCGGCATCGTAGCCGTGCGCGTAGAAACCGCTTTTCGGTCCCGCCTCGTCGATCTCGCGCTTCCAGGCGGCCAGCAAGGCTTCGTGTTTGGCGCCGGAAACATAGGGCGCGGCCACGTAGACGCCGACCGCAGCCTCCCCCGCCGTCTCCGCAAAATAGGTGGAATAGGCGGCGTCAGCGGTCATCAGAATGACGCCGTCCAGCGCGGGCAGGGCGGCCGCTTGCTGGGCGAGCAAAATCGCTTCGGGCGAGAACAAAGGGAAGTAGATCAGCTCGGCGCCGCTATCGGCGACTGCGCGGAGGATTTCGCTCATATCGGTCGCGCCCTTGCTCGTTTCGCCGCGAAAGACGATCTCGCCACCCAGGCCCGCGAAGGTATCCGCCATCGCCCTCGCCAGCCCCCGAGTATAGGGTCCGCCATCGTCAACGGTCGCGACCTTGCTCACATTCAGCGACATCGCCGCGAACTGGGCGCTCAAAGCCCCCTGGAAAAGATCGTTATGCGACGTGCGGAAGTAGCCGGGCTGATAGAGCCCGCCAGCGTCGGAATCGGCATTGGTCAGGAAGGGCGAGGAGTTCGAGGGCGAGATCATCAGCCAGCCGGCCTCGCTGAGTATCGGCAGGGCGCCTTTGGCCGCGATTGAGCAGTTCGTGCCGATGACGCCGATGACGGCGGGCTTGGCGGTCATCCGTATCGCCGCCTCGCGCGCGCCCTCTTCCGTACAGGCGTCGTCCTCAAGCATGAGCGCGATTTCGCGGCCCAGCAGCTGGCCGCCGCGTTCCAGCGCCGCCAGCTTGAAGGCGTCGCGCGCGATCTCGCCCGTCCAGGGGCGCGGACCAGACAGCCGCAATATGCCACCGAAAACGATCTGGTCGCCAGCGGGGATCTCGATGCAGCCCAAGGCGTCGGCGCAGTCGCCGCTGGCGAGCGTCGGCGCGCCCCATATAAGGAGCGCAAAGGCAAGCATTGGCAGAATACAAAGGCGTTTCATCATGTCTGGCTCCACAGAATTCAGCCGGCGCGGGAAAGGCGTATCAACGCGACATTATGCCCAATGATGGCTTGAATGACCAGACGCCGCCTGGTCCTACGCTGCGGCGGACGCCCTGACTGATCGCCCCTGCACTTTTGCGCTGCGGCGGGCGACCTGATAGATCGCCCCTACAAGTGCGCTGCGGAGAGACGATTCCATGCCCGCTCCACCTGCGCGCGCGTCGCTGCAATATCGCCGTCGTTGTGGATGATGACATCGGCTTGGCGCAGCTTTTCGGCTTGGCTGTTCTGCAGCGCGATCCGCTTCCGCGCCTCGGGCTCGGGCAAGCCGCGCGCCGTCCTCAGGCGCGCCAGTTGGGTCGCCGGCGCGGCGTCGACCACCCAGATGGCATCGACCGCCGGCCGCAGCTCGCCCTCCAGCAGTTTGATCGCTTCCACGACGACGACGCGCGCGTCCGCCTCGCGAATCAACTGATCGATGCGCCCGCGGATGGCGGGGTGGGTGATGCCTTCCAATTGCGTCAGCCGCTCGCGATCGGCGAAAACGATGGCGCCAAGAGCCGCCCGATCGATTTGGCCGTCGCCATCGAGGATGCCGTCGCCGAAAGCGGCGATGACGGCGTCGAAGGCGGCTTCGCCCTTGCGGATGACCTGGTGGGCGACTTGGTCGGCGTCGATGGCGGCCGCGCCCAGCTCCGCCAGCATGCCGCGCACCAGGCTCTTGCCAGTCGCGATGTTGCCGGTCAATCCGATGAGGAATCTATCGGGATAGCGGGCGCTCAAAAAACCAATCTCCATTACAGAATGCGCGTGAATTATAGCGCATGCGGCCCGATCGAGCGCTGTAGGGGCGAGCCATTGGGTCGCCCGCCCACGCGCGGCAATGTAGGGGCTACCTATCAGGTCGCCCGCCCACGCGCGGCAGTGTAGGGGCTACCTATCAGGTCGCCCGCCGATGCCCAAAATGTAGGGGCTTGCCATTGCGTCGCTCGCCGATGCCCAAAATGTAGGGTCTACATATCAGGTCGCCCGCCCACGCGCGGCAATGTAGGGGCTACCTATCAGGTCGCCCGCCGATGCGCGGCAATGTAGGGGCTTGCCATTGGGTCGCCCGCCCACGCGCTATCATGTCAAATGCGCGAACAAATTGTCGCCCGCGACCAGAACATCCGTGCTACTTTGGCAACGGACAAGAAGAGATTCCCGCACGCGGACGGATTAGCCAGCCGTTCCCGCTATCAGCCGGAGGGCGAGCTGTGGGGGTCTCTTCTGTCGTTTTCAGCGCAACAGACTAGGGACCGATAAACCATGAGCCGACGCTATGCCCTATCAACCAAGATCAAGGCGCTGAACGAGATTGACGAGCATGACGGCGACCTGGCGCGCGTCAGCGAATTCCTCGAGATCCCAGCGCGCACGCTGCGAGACTGGCTGCGGAAGGAAGCGGACCTGCGGCATGATTATCGCCAGAAGCGGGGGCGGCAGCGCGACCGCCTCGCCCGCGATCTGCAGTTTGACATGCTGCGGCGCGGCGAGGCGATCCTGGCGCGCATGGACGCCGAAACGCTGGCGAAGGCGCCGCTGAATCAACTGGCGACGGCGCTCGGCAGCCTGGTGAGCAACGCCCTGAAATTAGAGGAGGCGATAGACGACATTGATGATGGACGAGAGCAGGTCATCCGGTGGGAATTCTATTATGACGATGCGGTCCAGGCGGCTCCACCCTGGGCAGAAGCAAGTGCTGAATCACCCGGCGCGCTTCAAAGTGGTGGCCTGCGGGCGGCGCTGGGGCAAGACCGAGATGGGCAAAACGGCGCTGCTTTACATGACGGTCTGGCGCCGGAAACGCGGCTGGTGGCTGGCGCCGACAGCGATGATGGCGAGCCAGGTCTGGCGCGATCTGAAAGCGAGCCTGAAGCGCATGCCTGGCATCGCCATCAGCGAGAGCGAGCGGCGCCTTGACCTCGCGGCCGGCGGCATGATCGCGGTGCGCAGCGCCCATCACCCCGACAATCTGCGTGGCGAAGGGCTGGATCTAGCCGTGCTGGACGAAGCCGCCTTCATGACGCCGCGGGTCTGGCCCGAGATCGTGCGACCCATGCTGACGACCACGCGGGGCGGCGCGCTTTTCCTCAGCACACCCTTCGGCCGCAACTGGTTCTGGGAGCTGTTCAAGCTAGGCCTCGACAGTGAAGCTGACGACTGGATGTCGTTTCAATTCGCCAGCGCCAGCAACCCGCTGATCGCGCTGGAAGAGCTTGCGAGCATCCGCCGGCAGACGACCGAGCTGGTCTGGCGCAGGGAATACCTGGCGCAATTCAGCGATGAGAGCGGGCAGGTCTTCCGCGGCATCCGCGCGGCGGTGATCCCCGGGCGGCTCGCGGCGCCAGAGGCCGGGCATGTCTACGTCGCCGGCGTTGATTGGGGGCGGCATCACGATTTCACCGTCATCGCCGTCATCGACGCCTCGACGCGGCGCATGGTGGCGCTGGATCGTTTCAACAATATCGGCTGGAGCTTGCAGCGCGGGCGGCTGAAGGCGCTGGCGGAACACTGGAAGCCGCAGCTGATCTGGGCGGAAGCCAACAGCATCGGCGCGCCCAATATCGAGGCGCTGCAAGACGAGGGCTTGCCCATGCGCAGCTTCCTGACCACCGCCAAGAGCAAATCGCCGCTGATCGAATCGCTGGCGCTGGCGATTGAGCGCGGTTTGCTGGGCTTGCTGGATGACCCCGCCCTGCTGGGCGAGCTGGCGAGCTTTTCGCTGGAGCGCCTGCCCGGCGGCGGGTATCGTTATGGCGCGCCGCCCGGCGGGCATGACGACACCGTGATCGCGACGGCGCTGGCCTGGTACGGCGTCGAGAACGGCTTCGGCTTTGACTTCGCCTAACTCCCTCGGTCCCCCGCCGCTTCCGGGGGGATGCGCAGACTGCAGGCGGCCTGTAGGGGCGAGCCATTGGGTCGCCCGCGTTCACGAGCGCACTGTAGGGGCGACTCTGTGAGGCGCCCGCGCCCGGCAGCCCGTGCCGTAAACCGGTAGGGGCGTGCCGGTGGCTCGTCCCGCGCGCAAAGTGAAACGGATATCAGGGCGAGACAAGTCTCGCCCCTACAGCCGGCTTATCGTGGCGGGCGACTTGGCATATCGCGGCCGAGGTCGTTTCTCGGCAAATCCAAAGCCAGGGGCCAGTCCCGCACTTCGCAGCGCGCGGCCCAGGCGTCGTACATCCCGCTCATCCTGCCGACCCGCTCCGCCTCGCCCGCGCTGAGATCGTTCAGCTCGGTACGGTCTTCGATCATGTTGTAGAGCTCCCAATCGCCCGGATGCTTGCTGACCAGCTTCCAATCGCCGACGCGAACCGCGCGATTGCCTTCATGCTCCCAATACATCGGTTTCTCCCGCCGCCAATCCGCCCCTTGCAAAGCCGGCAGGAAACTCTCGCCTTCGGCTGGCTGAATCGCCTTGCCATTGAACTCGCCGGGGTAGTCCGCGCCCGCCAGTTCCGCGAAAGTCGGCAGCACGTCGATGAATTGGATCGGGCTGTGACAGATGGTCGGCTCGTCGATCAGCGCGGGATAATGAATGACGCAGGGCGAGGAAATGCCGCCTTCGTGCACCCAGTGCTTATAGAGGCGGAAGGGCGAGTTGGAGGCGTTCGCCCAAGGCAGATCGTAACTCATGTAGGTGTCGGCGGGTCCTGGCTTGAGATCTCGGCGGTTGCCGATCCGCACGATCGTGCCATCCGGCAGCCGGCGCGTATACGAGCGATGATCGCGCCAGCCGTCTTCCGCCATGTATTCGGCGCACCCGCCATTATCCGACAGGAAGATGATCAGCGTGTCGTCAGTGATGGACAGCGCGTCCAGCTTCGCCAGGATGCGCCCGATGCCCTGATCCATGCGGTCGATCATCGCGGCGTAGGTGGCCATGCGCAGGTCTTCCCAATCGGCGTCGGCCGTCGCCTCCCAGGGATGGGAATCGGCGTCGCGGGGCGAGATCTGCCAGGCGGGGTCTAGCAGGCCGCGGCTGTTGAGTTCTTCGTGCCGGTTCTGCCGCAGCCGGTCCCAGCCGCCCCGATATTCGCCTTCGTACTTGGCGATGTCTTCGGGCAGGGCGTGCAGGGGCCAATGCGGCGCGGTGTAGGCGACATGCAGGAAAAAAGGCGTTTCATCGCGATGCGCTTCGTCAATCATCGCGACCGCTTTGTCGCTGATGGCGTCGGTGTAATAGAAATCGTCGGGATAGTCCTTTACGAACTCGCCTTCGTCCATCAGCGCGTGGGGGAAGAAGAAGCTGCCCGCGCCGACGAGCGTGCCAAAGAAGCGGTCGAAACCGCGCTGCGTCGGCGTGGGAAAGCCTTTGGCGCCGGGCGTCCAGGTTTCGGGCCGCCGCGCCCGCATTTGACCGCCGACATGCCACTTGCCCGACATCATCGCGCGATAGCCGGCCCCTTTGAGCACCTCGGCGATGGTCACCGAGTCATCGCGCAGGTAGCCTTGATAGGCGCGCGTGCCGCGGTTCGCCACCATGTGGCCCACCCCGGCTTGATGCGGATGCAGCCCGGTCAAAAGCGCCGCCCGCGAGGGACAGCAGCGCGCGAAGCTGTACATCTGCGAGAAGCGCGCGCCGCCCGCCGCCAGGCGATCGAGGCTGGGCGTGGCGATCTCCGATCCATAGCAGCCGATATCGCTGTAGCCCATGTCGTCGGCGAGAATGAGGATAATGTTTGGTTGTTTCATGCTGCCTCCAGCAAAAAGGCGACTCTGTAGGGGCGAGCCATCGGGTCGCCCTCCCGTTGCCGACATAATGAATTTTCGGGCAAGCCATTGGGTCGCCCGAAAATGGACCTGCTGAAATCGGCGGGCGACTTGATAAGTCGCCCCTACAGTCTAATCGCGGTTGACATTTTGCCGCTGAAACGCCCGCGCCCGCGCCATCGTCGGCAGGGAGGGAATCGCGCCCTTTTCCAGGCAGGTCAAGGCGCCGACCGCGTTTGCGAAGTCGAGTATCTCGGGCAGCGACTCCCGCCAGCCCGCTCGATTCTCCAGAATGCCGATCAGCATGGCGGCCACGAAGGCGTCGCCGGCGCCGGTGGTGTCGACCGCCTCGACCGCGTAGCCGCTGCTTTCAATCACTCGTCCGTCCTTGAGATGCGCGATCGCGCCCTGCGGCCCATAGGTCACGCAAATCAGCTCCAGAGAATCGCGCCAGAGCGGAGCGACATCATCGCCGCCCGTCAAGAAAGCCAGCTCTTCATCGCTGATCTTCAGCAGATTGGCCGTCTCCAGGCCCGAGAGCATGCCGGCGCGGGCCGCTTCCGCGCTATCCCAGAGCGGGAGGCGCAGGTTGGGGTCGTAAGAGATGAATTTGCCGCGCGCGCTCGCATGCTCCAGCGCCATGCGCAGCGCCGACGCCGCCGGCTCGCGGATGAAGGTGATGCTGCCGTGATGGAAGACCTGGCAGGCGTCGATCAGGGAAGTATCGACGTCGGCGGGGCGCATCAGCATATCGGCCGAGGGATGACGATAGAACATGAAGCTGCGGTCGCCATCAGCCGTGTTGGAGACGAAGGCCAGGGCGGTGCGCGCTTCGCTGGAAAAGGCCAAGCCGCGGATATCAACCGATTCCGCCGCCAGCACATCAGCCAGATGCCTTCCGAAGGGGTCGTCGCCGACCTGACCCATGAAGGCGCTGGCGTAACCCAGGCGGGCGACGGCGGCGGCCACGTTGGCGGGCGCGCCACCGGGCGCTTTGACGAAGCCCGAGGCCTCGCCCACGGTCACGCCCATTTCCAGCGCGACGAAATCAATCAGCAGCTCGCCGAAGGACAAGACGGACATCAGCGCTTCTGTTTCAGCAAGTCGCCGAGCCGCGCCCGCTCTGGCACACCGTCCTTGCGCGCGACAAACTCATGGATGAAGCCGCCGCGGTCGCTGGCGACCAGCGCGCCCACCGCCAGGTTGAGCTCCAGCTTGCCCAGCAGCTGCAGCAGCTGCGACATCTGCTGGCGCATAATCAGCATCATATCGTCCCAGCTGACGTCGTCGGGCAGGCTGCTTTGGCGCAGCTCGCGCATGCTCTCGAGGAATTCGAGAGCCGGGTCGACATCGTCGAAGATCAGCTGGCAAGGCAGGTCGTGGCGGACGACGGCGTAGAAATGCCGGGCGAGGATGCGCGTGCCGTTCTCGAGGGCGAAGGCCTCTCCTGGCAGCGCCGGCGGATTGACCTGCGCGCCATTCTCGCTCAGCAGCACTATCGCGCGGCGCATGAGCACCTGCAATTCGGGCAGGCTCTGGAGGCTGTCCGTCGCCGCCAGCAAGCGTCCGTCGGGCTTTAGCACGCGCTTGATTTCCAGCAGGCCCGCCTCGATATCGGCCAGGTGATAGAGCACGTGATTCGCCATCACGATATCGAAGCTGTCATCGCTGTAGGGCAGCCGCGCGGCGTCGGCCAGGGTTAGGCGGTCGGCGGGGCAGGGGTGGCACTGCAGCAGGCTCGGCGAGAGATCGAGCGCGTAATAGTCGATGCCCGGCTGCGCTTCCGTCAAGCGGGCGTAATGGCTGCCGATGCCCGCGCCAATATCGAGCAGGGCTTCGTCGCCGCGCCAATCGATGGCGTCCAGGGTCCAGCGCGCGAAATCGATCCGCGGCGTCGAATAGCGCGCCTGCGTCTCTTCGCGAATGCGCAAGGCTTGCTCGGTCACCTTGTATCGGACGATCGCGTCTATTTCTGACATCGCCAACCCCGGCGGCTAATCGCGAGGCTACCTGCCCTTATCCCTACTATACAGCCGAATTGACGAACTGCAAGCACGGGCGTGCCGCCGCGCGCCTAGGAAGACAAAGCCTCGACGAAGAGCGCGTAGACGCCATCGGCATCCAGGGCCTGAATCACGTTGACGTTTGGCGCCTCGCCCGTGACGCCCGCGTAGTCGATGACCGTCTGCCCGCGGGTATGCCGCCCGTCGAGCTCGACCGTCGTGTAGAACCGGCCGCTTTGGCGAATCAGTTCCGGGCGCAGCGTGATCGCCATCGCCAGCGGATCGGGCAGCAGGTAGGCGGGCCGCCCGTAGGTTGTTTGCAGCCGTTGCGCCGTTTCCTGCGAGATCGCGCGGAAGAAGCGCCCCTTGACGGTGTCGATCGCGCATAAGGCATTGAACTTGGCCCAAGGGAAGCCGTGCGCCAGGGTCGTCTCCCAGCTGAGCATGGTCGCCTCGTCGAAGGCGTCCAGCGTGATGGCGGCCGCTTCGGGGTCGGTCCAGATATTGTATTCGGCGGTGACGATCGGCGTGTTGCCCTGGGCCGCAATCGTGCCGCCCATGAAGACGAATTGCTTGATCCGCGCCGGGAAATCGGGGTCGAGGCGGATGGCGGCCGCGATATTGGTCAGGGGTCCAAGCGCGATCAGCGTCAGCTCGCCGGCGTATTCGCGCGAGAGCCGCAGCAGCGCGGGGACCGCGTGTTCGTCTTCTATCGAGCGGGAGAGGGCGGGCCGGTCGCGGAAGTTGCCCAGCCCGTCGCCGCCATGGAATTCGGCCGCGTCCTCCCAAGGCTGGATGAGCGGGCGGTCGATGCCGGCGTACACTGGCACGTCGCGGTTCATGATCTCGAGGATGGTCAAGACGTTGGGATTGACCTGGCGGATGTGGACGTTGCCGGTCAGCGTGGTGATGGCGAGCGCGTCGACGCCGGGCTGGGCGAGGGCGAGCATGATGGCCTGGGCGTCGTCCACGCCGGCGTCGGTGTCGATGATGAGTTTCATTTTGCGAGCCTTCTAAATGAGGCAGTGAAACAAGATTGCGATATTTTAACCGCAAAGGACGCAGAGGGCACAGTGTAATCGAAGGGCTTCCCGGGGGATTCAAAGATGTCGCGGGCCCGCATGGCGGTGGGCGGGACGGAAAACTGGACAATCGGAAAATCGTATGGGCGGGCGAAAAGGAGGCTCGCCCCTGTTTTTTTCGCGGATGCTATCGGCGGGCGTCACAGCGTAACGCCCCTACAGCCTTGTCATTGGATGACGATCTGTAGGGGCGAGGCGGTGACTCGCCCTTAACCAGCGCGAATTCTCTTGCGTGGCCGGCGGCATCGTCGCGCCTGCGTCTGCAATTCCGCGCTTCGGCGGACGACCAGGTTGCTCGCCCGTGCAGTTGCATTTTGGGGCGGAATGGGGTTTTGCCCAATCCGCGCATTCATGGCTATAATAGCGCCATCAGAAATGAATCTGATGGCTCACACAAGACAACGGAGGAAACACATGAAAAAGCTAAGTTTGGCGCTCGCGGTCATGCTTGTGTTCTTGATGGCGTTCAGCGCCGTCGCCCAGGACGAGCCGCTGCGGGTCGTCTCGGTCATCAATGGCACGCTCGGCGACAAGTCTTTCTTCGATAGCGCCCAGCGCGGCATGGACGCCATCGCCGATGAATACGATCTCGAGATCGACACGGTCGAGCTTGGCATCGACCCCGCAAACTGGGAGCCGGGTTTGCTTGATGTCATGGCGGACACCGATTCCTACGACATCCTGATCGCCGGCACCTTCCAGATGATCGATTTCATGGCGGCCAACGTCCACAACTACCCCGACAAGCATTTCATGTTCTACGACGCGCCGATGCCCTACGACAATATGGACGTCTGCGTCGAGGGCTGCGCGAACGTCTATTCGATGACCTATGCGCAGAATCAGGGGTCCTTCCTGGCTGGCGTTTACGCGGCCGCCATCACCACCAGCATGATGGAAGGCACGAATGACGACCCGATCATCGGCTCGGTCGGCGGGCAGCAGATCCCCGTGATTGACGACTTCATCGTCGGTTACGAGCAAGGCGCCTGCCTGGTCAATCCGGAATCGCAGAGCATCGTCCAATACGCCGGCAGCTGGAACGACCCGGCGCGCGGCAAGGAAATCACCCTGGCGATGTACGAGCAGGGCGCGGATATCGTCTTCCAGGTCGCGGGCGGCACGGGCGTCGGCGTCTTTGAAGCGGCGCAGGAACAGGGGCGCTATGCCATCGGCGTGGACTCCGATCAAGCGACCATCGTCGCCGAGACCGACCCGGATCAAGCCGAGCGCATCCTGACGTCCATGATGAAGAACGTCGACAACTCGATCTTCCGCGCCATCACCCTGCACTTGGACGGCATGCTGCCCTACGGCTCGTCCGAGAGCCTGGGCATCCCCGAGGGCGGCGTGGGCTTGGCGAAGAACGAATTCTACGACGCGGCGACTTCCGATGACATCAAGGCGATGGTGGAAGCGGCTGAGGCGGCGGTCGTGGCTGGCGATGTCGAGGTGCAGACCGTCTTCACCAGCGAGGACATGATGGCGTCGGTGGGCACGGCTTGCGCGGATATGCCGACGGCTGGCATGAGCATCGGCGATTTGATGGGCGATATGTAGCGAGGGCTAAGCGCCCGCTCCCCTCTCTGGAGCATCAGGGAGGGGCGCATTCTGGCGTCAGCAGGGTCGATTGACGATCAGCGTCCACGCGAACCCGTGAATCGCCCGACAGGAAACATGCCCGCAGCAAAGGGCGAGCTGCTGGCTCGCCCAGGCGCGCATTGACTTCGTAGCGCAGGCTCATAACGGCGCGGCAGGCGATGTGCTAGAATGCGAGATATGCAAGTAGCGCAGAGGATAATCCGATGCCGAAGCCGCTATTGAAGGAATACAAGTACTTTCTCAGTGTCGAGCGGGAACTGGCGCAGTCGCACGATGGCAAGCTCGTTGCCATTAAGGGAAAAGAAGTGCTTGGCATATTCGACGACTACCGGCAAGCCGCAAACGCTCTGTACGCGGATCACGAATACGGCACGGTGCTCATGCAGCCACTGAGTAAAGATCCCGAGGCGCTGACCGTTGTTATAAGTACGCCCGGCATCGTGCCGGTATCTTGCAAATGAATCCAGCTCGATACAGCTTCACTGTTAAGTCGAGCGCGACGCGCAACAGGCTTGTTTCGCCCTGTGCGGCGTATAAGGCCTGGGCGCCCGAAAGAGAGACCGCCCAACCTCCGCGCCAGCAGTTCAACGCCCTATGGGATACGGGGGCTACAAACAGCATGATTACCAGCCGAGCCGTCGATGTGCTTGGCCTGGAGGCTGGCGGATATACGCAAGTGCATCATGTTCAGGGAACTTCATTTGAGGTCCCGTTCTATTATGTGAATCTGGCAGTTTTCAGCGATTTCCACTTTCCAGATGTAGCGGTTGTTTTGGGCGAACTCACGGACACCGATGTATTAATCGGCATGGACATCATCAATCGGGGCGACTTCGCGGTTTCGAACAGAAACGGCGCGACCGCGTTTTCTTTCCGCATTCCTTCGGTTGAAGACTTCGACTTCGCGGCGGCAGACAGCCTGTAATCTTCGAGCCTCTTTGTTCTCTTTGGGGCAGTTGGTCTTATTTTGAATGCAATTGGTCTGTGCTCTCTATCGTGAGATAATTTATGCCCATAATCGAAACTCGCAGCCTCCACAAAATCTACGGCAACGGCGTCCACGCCAACGACGACATCAACTTTGAAGTCGAGCAGGGCGAGATCCACGCCCTCGTCGGCGAAAACGGCGCCGGCAAATCCACCTTGATGAAGATCCTCTATGGCCTCGAACATGCGACCTCGGGCCAAGTCTTCATCCGCGAGCGCGAAGTCGCCATCGGCAACCCGCAAGACGCCATCGAGCAGGGCATCGGCATGGTGCATCAAAACTTCATGCTGGTCGATTCCTTCACTGTCGCCCAGAACATCATCCTCAACCGCGAGACGAAGCAGGGCGTGCAGATCGACTTCCAGCAAGCCGTCCGCGATACCGAGGCGCTCTCCAGCGACTATGGCCTGGCGGTCAATCCCCAGGCCAAAATCGAAGACATCCCGGTCGGCATGCGCCAGCGGGTCGAGATCCTCAAGGCGCTTTATCGCGGCGCGGAGATCCTGATCCTCGATGAGCCGACCGCCGTCCTGACGCCCAGCGAAACGCAAGACCTCTTCGCTGCCATCCGCAACCTGGTCGTGGGCGGCAAGACCGTCATCTTCATCACGCATAAGCTGAAAGAAGTTATCGAGATCTCCGACCGCGTCACGGTGATGCGCGACGCCCGCAAGATCGGCACCGTCGAGACGGCGCGGACCAGCGAACGCGAATTGGCGCGCATGATGGTCGGGCGCGAAGTCTTCATGCAGGTCGATCGCCCGGAGGTCAGTCGCGGCGCGTCGGTGCTGCAAGTGGCCGACTTGACCTATGCCGATTCCAGCGGGCATCAGCTATTGAAGCATGTCAGTTTCAATGTCTATGAGAACGAGATCCTGGGCATCGCCGGCGTCGAAGGCAATGGACAGACCGAGCTGGCGGAAGTGCTGACCGGCTTGCGGCCCCCCACCACTGGCGACGCCTATATCAACGAGGAGCAGATTCTGGGGCGCGGTCCACGCTCCGTGCGCGAGCATCAAGTGGCGCATATCCCCGAAGACCGCCTGACCAACGGCGTCGCCTTGACCTCCTCAATCGAAGACAACCTGATTATCGACCGTTATTATCGCGAGCCCTTCACGCGCCGCGGCTTGCTCGATATCAGCGCCATCGTGGATAATGGCGACAGTCTGATTCGCGAATTCAATATCATCGCCCCGGACGGCGCCATCCCGGTCAACGCCCTCTCCGGCGGCAATATGCAGAAAGTGGTAGTCGCGCGCGAGCTCTCGTCGTCGCCGAAGCTGCTCATCGCCGCCCAGCCGACCCGCGGCGTCGATATCGGCGCGATCGAGTTCATTCACCAGGAGCTCGTCGATCAGCGCACGCGGGGGCTGGCCATCCTGCTCATCTCGGCTGACTTGCAGGAAGTGATGAAGCTGTCCGACCGCATCATGGTGATGTACGAGGGCGAGATCGTCGGCATCTTCCCCAATGACGAGCGCCTTACTGAAGAGCGGATCGGCTATTATATGCTCGGCGCGGAACGCCAGCCGGCGGAAGAAATGGAGCATTTCGCATGATTGACCCCACCCCACCGAGGCCGGGCGGGGAGCGCAAAGTCGAATCGGCATGTTGGGACAGGTAAGGCTATGTCCATGGAATCAGACAAGACCAAGCGAACGAAGCAGACGCGCGAGTCGGGGGAGGCGAACCCGGCCTTGAGCGCGATGCGGAAGCACCTGCTGCTGATTGTGGGCGGCGCGGCTGGCGTCATCGTCACCCTCTTCGTGATGAACACGCTCTTCGACGGCTCGCTGGAGAAGATGGTCGGCACGACCGACTGGCGGAATATCCTGCTGGTGAACGCGCTGGTCGGCGCTTGCATTTTCCTCTTCGTCGTCGAGCTGAAGCGGCAGGCCATCCGCGTCTTGCTCACCGTGGTCGTGGCGCTGCTGCTTGGCTTCTTGGTGACCTTCATCTTCAACCTCGATTCGGCCGAGCGCTTCGGCAGGGGCGAGTTCCGCGCCCAGGTGGTCTCGGCTGCCGAGCCGACCGAAAACGACGAGGTCGATCTCCAATACAACAAGCGGCGCGGCGGCGAATTCAACAAGCCCAATGTCGTCGCCCCGGTCAGCGAGATCGCCTGGACCTTCGCCGGGCGCGCGGGTGATTCAGTTTCTTTGCTGGCCTACGCCAAGAATCGCCGCTCGGATGTCGACCTGCTGGTCGAGCTGCGCGATGAGGCCGGCGCGGTCCTGGCAGAGGCGAGCTCCGCGACCGAAATGCAAGTCGACGAGACATTCGATGATCTTGTGAGCGTCAAGGATGCCGTCATCGAGGGCTTCGTACTGCCCGCGGACGGGGTCTACGCGCTATATGCCCGCCCGGAAGAAATCCCCACCTCCACGGTGCTGTCGGAAGCTTTCAGCCAATCGCAGCTGGCTTTCGAGGCGCTGCTTCTCGGTCCGATCGAGCGCGTGAATCGCTGGGGCGTCTGGATTCAAGACGCGATCACGCTGATTCTGCTGGGCATGTCCTTCGCCATCGTCTTCCGCGCCCAGCAGTTCAGCCTCGGCGCGGAGGGGCAACTCTATTTTGGGGCGCTGGTCAGCGGCATCATCGCGCTCAACTCGCCGCATGTGCCGGGCATCATTCTCATCCCCTTCATCATCCTGGCTTCGGGCACGGCCGGCTTCATCTACGGGCTGATACCGGGCGCGCTGAAAGCCTATCTGGGCGCTAACGAACTGGTCTCGACCCTGATGCTCAACGTGGTCGCCACGCGCTTCTTCGAGATGGTGCTCAACTTCCAGCTGAAGCCGCCCGACGCCGGTTACGTAGCCTCGGCGAAATTCACGGAAAACGCGGTCTTGCCGGTCATCGTTGACAAAACCCAGGTGACCATCGCCGTCTTCCTGCTGGTCGTCGTCATTTTCGTCTCCTGGCTCTTGATCCGCCGCACGCCCCTGGGTTACGAGATCCGCATCATCGGCTCGAATTTGCGCTTCGCGGATTATGGCGGCGTCAACTCCAAGCGCACGATTATGCTGGTGATGGCGATCGGCGGCATCGTTGCTGGTTTGGCGGGCATGCACCTGGCAAACGGCATCCACCGCCAGCTGATCCTCAATATCTCGTTCGCGCTGGCTTTTGAAGGGGTGGTGGTCGCTTTGCTGGCGCGCTTGAACGTGCTGGTCGTGCCTTTCACCGGCTTGCTCTACGCCTACTTGCGGGCCGGCGCGCAATTCATGGAGCGCGACGCCAACGTCAGCTTTGAAGTCGTGCGCATGATCCAGGCGATCATCATCCTGCTCATCACGGCGGAAGCGCTGGTGACCTTCTTCCAGGCGCGGCAGAAGCGGGCGGATATCGACGAAGAGGGGCATACGGTCGAGACCTTGGAGGCGGCGGATGGTTGACCGCAGCCGCGTCGGCGCGCGGGCGACCCTATGGCTCGCTCCTGTTTGCGTTGCCGGCAGTTTATCCCAGCTACGCAAGCACGGAGTCTGTAGGGGCGAGACTTGTCTCGCCCTCCTGGGCCGCCAAACCCGCCCCTGGCCCCTTTCCGAAGTATCAGGGAGCGGTGTAGGAGGGACGAGCCGCCGGCTCGCCCCTACAAACGACATGGGACGCAAGGCCTTTTGCCTGTGCGGTCGCTTGGCGGCGCGTGTGTCTACAGGTTATGCGCTTGGGCGGGCGCCCCAGTGGCTCGCCCCTACAGGAATAGGCGGGTGCGATAATTATGTTTGAGAATGTCATTGACGGGATTTTCAGCGCGCTTTTCGTCGCCGCGATTCTGCGCGTCACCACACCCATCCTGCTGCCGTCGCTCGGCGCCTTGATCTCGGAAAAAGCCGGCGTGCTCAACATCGGCCTCGAGGGCATGATGCTCTCCTCGGCTTTCACCGGCGTGGTCGTCAGCGCCTATGCCCAGGATTGGTTCGGCTTTGAAGCCGGCGTCAGCATCGGTCCCTGGCTCGGGCTGGTTCTCGGCGTCAGCGTCTCGGTCCTGCTCTCCTTCGTATTGGCGCTCTTCCATCTCGATCTGCGCGGCGACCTCTTCCTCTCTGGCATCGCGCTAAACATCCTCGGCTCGTCGGCGACTGTCGCCATTATGTACGAACTCACCGGCGACCGCGGCAACACCAGCACCCTGGCCAGCCTGCAGATGCCCTTCATTCAGATACCCGGCTGCGTCAAGACCGAGACGACCACGAATATTTTTGAGTTTCTCTGCGGAGCTTTCAGCAATCAGAACCTGATGACCTGGATCGCCTTCATCGCCGTCTTCATCGTCGCCTTCGTCTTGTATCGGACGCCCTTCGGCATGCACCTGCGCGCCGTCGGCGAGAACCCGGAAGCGGCCGCGTCGGTCGGCATCAACGTCAAGCGCATCCGCTATTACGCCCTGATGATCAGCGGCTTTTTCGCCGGCTTGGGCGGCATCCACATCGGCATGGGCTACTTGCAGCTTTTCCAGCGCGATATGACCAACGGGCGCGGCTTCATCGCCCTGGTCACGCCCTCGCTCGGCGGCGGCACGCCGGTCGGCACGATGATCGCCTCGTCGATCTTCGGCTTCTTCGATGCCCTGGGGCTGCGCATCGGCTCGCTGGAGATCCCGGCGCAGCTGCCGCAGTCGATTCCCTATTTCGCGACTGTGCTGGCGCTGGTGATCTATGCCCTGCAACGGCGGATTTCGCAGCGCGTCACCGAGATGCGCACCGCTTCCGGCGCCGGCTTCGACGCCGCTTTCTGGGGCTCGATCCAGCGCATCAGCATCACCCACATGCTGCTGATGATGATCGCCGTCATCGGCGTGGTGACCAGCGGCTCGATGCTGGCGGCGCCCAACGGCTTCGGCGGCGCGGAGACGGCGGTCCCGGCGGGCTTGCTGATTGGCGTCGCCTCGGTCCTGCTTTTCGTCATTGGCTTGCCATTCGTGCGCGATATCTTCAGCATCCAGCGGAACTGGCTGGCCAGCGCGCTGGTGACGATCGTCTCGCTCGGCATCTACCTGACGCTCTTCCTGACGCTCTTCTTCCAGCCGCCCCTGGCGCTGGTTATCGGCGTCGTCTTGAGCGCGCTGGTCTGGTTCACGATCGGCGGGCGCGTGTTGATGCGGTCAGGCTGAGGGCGGCAATTCGGCGGCAGGTTTGTGTTACAATCAGCGTCAGAATCATGGGAATGGGACGGAACCCATGCAAACGACGGAAGTTGTCTTGATCGGCGGGCTTATCCTGCAGTTTCTCGCTTTTGCTGCGGTCATGATTGGAGCATTTAGGCGGATCGCCACAAAAGCGGATATCAAACAGATTGAAGACCGCTTGGACACGCAAGACGAGAAAATCGAAAACCTGCGTCTGGAGATGAAGGCGGATTTTCAACGGGTTGACGAGCGGTTCGCGCAGCAAGACGAAAAAATCGAAAACCTGCGTCTGGAGATGAAAGCGGACTTTCAGCGGGTTGAACAGCGCTTTCAGCGGGTTGACGAGCGGTTCGCGCAGCAAGACGAGAAAATCGAAAACCTGCGTCTGGAGATGAAAGCGGACTTTGAGCGGGTTGACGAGCGCTTTCAGCGGGTTGACGAGCGGTTCGCGCAGCAAGACGAGAAAATCGAAAACCTGCGTCTGGAGATGAAAGCGGATTTTCAGCGGGTTGACGAGCGCTTTCAGCGGGTTGACGAGCGCTTCACACAGCAGGACGCCAAGCTGGACAACTATCGTTTGGAATCAAAGCGCGATATCCAACGCGTGGAAGACCGGCTGGCAAGCGCGAACGAATTCCACGCCAGAAGCGTCGACCTGTTGGATGCCATCCGCCAGGAGCTTGCGCAGCGTAGAGAACCCCTGTAAGGCACGGATATCGCATTCACGGCTGACCGGACGGGAGCTTGACCGACGCAATCTGTGATACAATGCGCGTCATGGCGCATAAGGATTCGGGACAATGGATCAGATAGACGTCAATGCAATTCTGCAGTTGCTAACTGTCGGACTCATTATCGTTGGCGGTACGCGGCGTCTGCCATCTAAGGCTGACATTGATCGCCTTCATGATCGCTTTGATAAGCAAGACGAAAAGTTTGACGCGCGCTTTGATAAGCAAGACGAAAAGTTTGACGCGCGCTTTGATAAGCAAGACGAAAAGTTTGACGCGCGCTTTGAAAAGCAGGACAGAAAGTTTGACGCGCGCTTCGAAAAGCAAGACAAAAAGTTTGACGCGCGCTTTGATAAGCAGGATTCCAAAATCGACGATTTGCGCCGCGATACAAAATCGGACTTGCAGCGGATTGAAGATCGCTCCGGTCAAGCCAATGAATACCATGCGCGCAGCGTCGAATTGCTCGACGCCATACGCCGTGAACTTGAGGAGCGGCGTCAACCACTCTGAGTTGGCGCGCCGCCGTATGCCGGCACGGCAGTATGCTTCGCTGGATTCTCTTCACCGGCGGAAGACCATCCTATAGCAGCCTGCGTTTGTCGTCCGCTTCGAAATGAGTATGCGCTAAGCCCATGACCAAGCTGCAATCCAATATCCTCGGCTGCCTATACGGCCAAGCCCTCGGCGACGCCTTCGCCATGCCCGCCCAGGTCCACCCCGACGACACCGAGCGCGCTTTCGGCTGGCTCGATAGCTGGCAAGCCGCGCCGGACGACCACATCGTGCACGCCGGTTTGCCAGCCGGGCGCATCACCGACGACAGCGAGCAAGCCTTCTCGATCGCGCGGGCGGTGATCGACGCCGGCGCCGTCACCCTCCAGGCGGCGGTCAATGGGCTGCTCGCCTGGTACGAGCGCGTCGATGGCGACAACTCGCCCTATGTGGGGCCGAGCACGCGGCGGGGCGTGAACGCGCTGAAACGGGGCGAGGACCCGCGCACGACCGGCTTGTGGGGCGATACCAATGGCGCGCCTATGCGCATCGCGCCGATTGGCTTGCTGCATCCGGGCGATGTCGAAGGCGCCGTACAGGATGCCGCAACCGTCTGCATGCCCACGCATTTCACCCAGCCGGCCGTCTCGGGCGCCGGGGCGGTCGCGGCGGCCGTCGCGCAGGCGCTGGCGGAGGGCGTCTCGCTGGATGATGTGATCGCGGCCGGGCTGCGCGGCGCGGAGCTCGGGCGGGCGCATGGACGGCGCTTTTTCGGCTGTTCGGTCGCTTTCAAGATCCAACAGGCGCGCGAAATCGCGAAGTGCTCGGCCGATGATCGCGCGAAACTGCGGCGGCTCTTCGACGAAGTTGGCGCGACGCTCAACGTGCCGGAGACGGTCGGCGCCGCCTTCGGCATCTTGACGATGGCACAGGGCGACCCGAAGCGGACGGCTATCCTGGCGGCCAATCTCTCCGGCGATGCCGATACCATCGGCGCGATCGCATGCGCCATGGCCGGCGCCTTCGCGGGTTTTGAGGCCATCCCCGCGCAAGATGTCGATGTCCTGGAAGCGGACGAGGTCTTCCAGTCTTATGACGCGCGCGCGATCGCCGCGGGCTTGCAGCGATTAATCGACGCGCCCTAGCTCGCATTATGCATTGGGAAATACGCAAAAACCGCCCGCCAGTCAAGACATCGCGCATATGGTGTAAGGAGTCCACAACAACAGGAGTCTCTTGGCGCGCGCCAGGGGCTCGCTCTTTAATTGGCAGGGATGCAATGCGCGGGCGACACGCCGAGAAGCCACTACCGATACCTGTATGGGCGGCTGATGACTAAACGCCTTGTCACAGTCGGCGATCTGGTGCTGGACATGCTGCTTGAGGCGAGGCTGCCGCTGCAAGCCAGCCAACATCAGACCGCGAAAACGCTCCAATTCGAAGCGGGCGGCGCTTGCACGACCATCCTGGCGGCGCGGAACATGGGGCTGGACGTGGCGGCGCTGGGCATGCTCGGCGACGACATGCCGGGGCGCATGCTGCTGGATATGCTCAACGCGGCGGCGGTCGATACTACGGCGCTGCAGTTTCCCGCGGGCAGCACAACCACCACTGTCGCGGCCCTGACCGACAGCGAGGCCGGCGATCATGTCTTCGTCGGGCATTATGGCGCGGGCGCGGATATCGGCTTTAGCGCGGCGGCGCGGACGCAGCTGGCAGAAGCCGACGCCGTTTTCATCCCCGGTTATTCGCTTGTCGAAAGGCGACTGGCGGGGCTGGTCGCCGGCATCTTCTGCTGGCTGACGAGCCAATCGACGCCGCTCTATTTCGACGTCGGTCCCTTCGCGCGGCAGTTGACGCAAGCCCAAGTGGAGCTCGTCCTCAGCCACGCGCGGACGCTGCTGCTGACCGAAGACGAGGTCGCTTTCGTGGCCGCGGGCGAGCGCGGGCTCGATGCCTGCCGCCGTTTATGCCAGCGCTATCCACAACTGACGATTGCGCTGAAGCGGGCGGAAGCGGGCTGCCGGATACTGACGCGACAGGGCGAGGTCGCCTGCCCGGGCTTCGCCGTCGATGTCGTCGATGCGGTGGGCGCGGGCGACGCCTTCGCCGGCGCCTGGATCTGGGCGGATTTGAACGGGTTTTCCGCGCGCGAGTGTGGCACAATCGCCAATGCGATGGGCGCGGCCAGCGTCGGCAGACGCGGCGGCGGACGCAACGTGCCGTCCCGCGCCGACGTCGCCGCCATCCTGGCTGAAAACAATACGGGAATCATACTGACATGCTGAAGAGCCTTAAAATCGAAACGCCGGCCGGCGACGCGCTGGTCGACATCACCGCGGAAGCAAAAGCGCTGGTGGCGCAAAGCGGCGTGGAAAGCGGCATCTGCGCGCTGGTCGTGCCCCATACCACCGCCGCCATCACCCTGAACTCGGGCATGGACCCGGACACGCTGAAAGACATCATCGCCGAAGTCAAGCGCCTGGCGCCGACCCGCGTCGACTTCTTTCACCAATACGATACGCCCGCCGACGCCGCCGCGCATATCAAAGCCAGCCTGGTCGGCAACAGCGTCACCCTGGCGATAGACGGCGGCGAGCTGCTGGTGGGCTGGTCGCAGAGCATCCTGTTCTACGAATTCGACGGGCCGCGAACCCGCGAAATCCAGCTGAAGATCATCGCCGGCTGAGCCGCGCGCGGACGCAGGAAGCCGGACCGGGCGAGCCATTGAGTCGCCCACAAAGGCGAAGACGACTTCGGGGCGAGCAATGCAGCCGTCGGCCTTTGCCGCCGTCTTTTGCGATTCGACCATTTCTCATTCATTCAGGCAGGGGAAAATCATGCAGAAACAGAAAGTGGAGCACATGCAGTTCCAGGGCGCGCCAGTGGTCGCGCGGCTCGGGCGCTGCCGCACGCAGCTGTCGATATTCCAGGTCATCGGGCATATCGTCATCTGGGCGATCATTTCGACGATCACGCTGGGCATCGGCGCCTTGTTCTGGCCCTACGCCGCGGCCAAGCTGATCCTGGAATCGATCATCATCTTCGACGATGGCGGCCAAGCCAGCGCCAGACTGCGCTGCGAAGTCGGCTTCGGCGAGCAGATTGGGCATGTCGTCATGTGGCTCTTCCTGATTGTGCTGACCGGCGGCCTCGCCGGCTTCTGTTACCTCTTCGGCGTGGCGCATTTTGTGATCAACCGCACCCAGCTGGAGTCGCCCTAGATTCGCGATACGCTATTGGCAAGGAGCCGCTATGCCGCGAAAAATCATCATTGACACCGACCCCGGCGTCGACGACACGATGGCGATCTTCTTCGCCCTCTGCTCGCCGGAGCTGGACCTGGTCGGCTTGACGACCATCTTCGGCAACGTGCATACCGAGCTGGCGACCACGAACGCGCTGCGCCTGCTGGAAATCGCCGGGCGCCCGGATATCCCCGTCGCCCAAGGCGCCGTCGACGCGCTGACGCGACCGTTTGAAGGACCGGTGCCCTTCGTGCATGGCGCCGATGGCCAGGGCGAAATCTTCCTGCCCGACCCGGCCGGCGCGCCAATCGCGCTCGGCGCCGCGCAATTCATCATCGAGCAGCTGCGAGCCAATCCCGGCGAGATTGCGCTGGCGCCGATAGGCCCGCTGACGAATATCGCCCTGGCGCTGCGCCTGGAGCCACGCATAACCGAATGGGTCGACGAGGTCGTCTTGATGGGCGGCAACGCGCTCGTCCCCGGCAACGCCAGCCCGGCCGGCGAAGCCAATATCCGGAACGACCCCGAGGCGGCCGATCTCGTCTTCGGCGCGGACTGGCCGGTGACCATGGTTGGGCTGGACGTGACCTTGCGCGTGCACATGAAGCCGGCGGACATCGCCGAATACGCCAGCCACGGCAACCCCATGTCCGACCATATCACGCGCGTCCTGCCGCATTACCGCCATTATTTCGAGGCGAATTACGACGCCGAGGGCATCTTCGTGCACGATTCCAGCGCTATCGCCTACCTGATTGATCCCGATCTCTTCACGGTTCGGCGCTGGCCCATCCGCGTCGGCGCCCAGGGCTTGGGGCGGGGCAAGACCTGGCCCGCGACAGGCGGCCGCATTTTGCCGGCTTGGGAGGGGCGTCCGCCAGTGAATGTCTGCGTCGGCGTCGATGGCGAGCGTCTGGTCGCGTTGGAAGCGGAGCGGCTGCGGGGGGCTTGAAAACCAACCCCGCCCCTTAATCCCGATAGATCTGCTGCATGACGGCGAATTCGTTGAAGAGCAGCCACTCTTTTGTGATCAGCCCGCCTTCGATCTGCTGTTGGGCGATGCCCCACATATCGACGCGGCGGCCACTCGGCGCGCCATAGATGCCGAAGCCGCGATGCGTGCCCGCCAGGCGCCAGCGCACGGAAACCAGATAGCCCCCGTCATCGTTGCCCATCCAGTAAATGTCGTCGACTCGCAGCATGGCGTCGGGAAACATCGCCAGCAGGCTCAGGACGAATGCCTGATACTCGCCCCGCCCATAGAAGACGCGCCCGGTCGCGCCGCGCACGACCAGCGACGGATGATAGGAGCGCCTCACCTGCTTCAGGCTGCGGCGATTCCAGATATTGTGCCAGGTCCGGCGGATGAATTCTTCGACGTCAAAGCCGCCTTCGCCGCTCGGCCGCATCAGGGCCGGCGCGCCCTGACCCGGCCGCCGTTCCGCTTCGCCAAAGCGCTGATCGTCGAATGCGTCCTCGCCCAGCTCGTTGCCCAGCCTCCGCGCCATCGCCGGCAGATCGAAACCCAGCTGCCGTATCAGATTGGCGGTGTCATAAATCACCCACTCGGCGAAGATTTCGTTCTCCAGCGAGACGCAGTTGGCGATGCACCACAGGAAGACGCTTCTGCCCGTCGGCGGACCATAACGCGAATAACCGGTGTTATGCCCCTTGATCACCGTGCGATGCGAGGTATGGAAGCCGATCTCGTCGTTTCCCGCCCAGATGATCTCATCGGCGAAGAGGCGGATATCAGGGAAGGCGTTGATGGTATGCGCGGTGTCGGCGACGATCTTCTCGCTGCCATACTGCAAGCCGTAATCGTCATAGACCTGCGCTGATTGGCTGTAGGTATCGTAGATGTAGCCGATGTCTTTCTCTTCCCAGATGCGATGGGTGATGCGCGCGATGTAATCAATGATGTCGACGTATTGCGCTTCAAAGCCGCGCATGGGCTGCCTGCGTTCGCCGCCGGGCTTGCGCAGCAGGGCGTCTGTCCCGCCCGAAGCTGCCAGCGAGATCGAAAAGTCGCGCGGCATGATGCTTGCGCCATGGACGATCGCGAGCGGTTCGGCGGCGTCGCTGCGTGGGGGTTGTCTGCCAGCGGCAGTCGCTGAATCGCCATTGGCTTCGCCATTTGGCGCCATGGTCTATCGCTCCATGTCGTGCCAACTAAGTTATGCGTAAACGGGACAGAATCTCGGTATATGCGGGACGAGCCACCGGTTCGCCCCTGTTTACATTGCGGGCAGCTTACCCCCCATCCCCCGGCCCCTTGCCCCCACAAGGAGGGAAGGGGAGCTGCGATTCTGCGAGCCGCAACGTGTTTTGCGTGGGCGGTCGCATTGCGGCGCGTTTGTCTACACGCATTCGCTGATTCTAGCGTTATTGTTTCGCGTGTCAATTATTTCAGTTACTTACTTTCGGTTTTTCGGTCCGCCGCTATTCCGACAGTGATGATTCCTCAAAGAAGCGAACTGTCGCTTCTCGCAGCGGGGTCCATTCGTGTCCGCAGTTCGCGATGACGGTCATTGTTGCGTCGCAGCCGATCCGCCGATATTGCTGATAGAGCGAATCGAGTCGCTCGCGGCGAGTGGCGCCGGCTTGATTGGCGCCGGGAACCCACCAGGGATCGCCCTCCGGGATGGTGATATTGGCGTCATCGTCCGCGCCGACCAACAGTTGTATCGGCAGCGCGCGCAGGGCGGGGAGGTCCACGGCACGGCCGAAGAGTCGCGCAAGGTCGCGCACGCCGCTCCACCAGTCGAGCGATTCATCAAGCAGGGTCACTCTTCCCGGCGCCGCCAGCGAGAGCGCGGATAATCGCTCGCCGTGGAAATAGGCGAATCGATGGGCGAATTGCGCGCCGCCGGAAAATCCGCCCAACATGAACCGCTCGACAGGCACGGCGTACCGCTGGCTTATCTCATCCAACATGCCCAGCAGAAGCGCGTCAAAGCGAATATCGTGATAGCGCAAGGTCTTGTAGTTTTCGACATCCCAGGGATCGATGAGACCGGCCGGGAAGAGCGGGCAGACCAGCAGCGCCTGATTGCGGCTGGCGAAGTCCGTGAGCTGATCGCGATAGAAGGCGGCGTCGCGGTAAGTCCCGTGCACATAAACGCAGGTCCGCTGAATCTCGGCCGGGACGAATAAGCAGTACGAGAAGCGAGGATCGGCGCCATAAGCGATGAAGGACGTTCGACCGCAGAGGAAGCGTGAGCCTCGGTCGCGCGGGCGCTCGGCATTTGCAGTTGGAGGCATCGGGTCGTCTGCGCGCGGCGCCGCTCAGGGACGTGGATAGCTGATTTGCAGCATGCCTTCGATATCGAGGGGATCGACGCCATAGCGCTTCGTCTCGTCGGCGCGGATCGCCGTCTCCGATTCCAGCTCGCCTTCCAGCGGCAAGGTCAGACGCCGACCCTCCTGCAGCGCCGATTCGCGCGTCGCCACCTCCATCATCATCGCCATCAGCGCGTCTTCGTCCGTGTATTCGGAGTGGCGCAAGCCGCGCACGGTGTCGGCGAAATCGACGATGTGGCTGACGATGGCGGCGCTGTAATAATGTCGCCGGTGATAGGCTTTCGCGCCCAGTCGGAAGGGGTTGGCGTATTCAATGCGCCCGGTCGGCAAATCGACATGAGACGAGAGCCAGTCGCGCCCATCGTCCAAATGCACGATGGGGAAGGTCAGGTCGTGCCGCCCGCCGCTCGCCAGCGCTTCTTCGGTGCAAGCGCGGACTTCGCCGACGCCGGTCCAGCCGGCCGCCGCCTGCTGCACGATAGCGCCCCGCGCCCCCGCCAGCTCGGTATAACCGGGCCGTGGATAACGCCCCAGCATGCTCTTGATATTGCCGGCGTGGTCGACGACGAGGGCGTCTTCGGGGAAAAAGAAGAAATGCGCGCGATATTTCTCCGACTCGTGATAGCGATGCGCCAGTTGGTAGTGCCCGGCCGTCGGCATGACGTGCGAGATCGCCTGAACCGCCGTCGGGTGCGTGCCGAAGAAACGAATCCAGCGCGAATTGTTGTGATAACCGGTGTGATCGTGCCAGCAGGTGAGACGCTTGATCGGACCGATGAAGCCGTCTTGGGCGATCAACTTCATCATGCGGTCGAAGGGGAAGCGGAAGAAATTCTCGGCGATGCGCAGAACCGCGCCGCCATCTCGCGCCGCGGCCACCATCTCGCGCGCCTGGCTCAGCAGGCTGCACATGCTGGTCTCGACATTTACATGGATGCCATGATTAAGCAGCGTACAGCAGATGGAATGATGCGACGGGATCGGGCTGACGACGAAGGCCGCCTCCATCGGGCGCGAGTCAATCAACGCGTTCAAGTCATAAAAGGCCGGGACGCCGATCTCCTCAGCGAAGGCGTCGGCCGATTCGCGCAGCGGGTCGCAGACGGCGACAATCCGCGCCCAGGGCTTGAGATAATCGAAGAGCGGCTTATATGTGGTCGTCGAGCGATTGCCCGTGCCGATGAGGGCGACGGAGAGCGGTTCAGCGAGCGCCATTGTTCAGCCTTTCCAGGATGTCTTCCGGTATCTCGACTTCATAAACCTGCGCTTGCCCCGTCCGGTCGCTGGTGAAAACGACCCGCCGCCCATCCGGCGAGAAAGACGGATGCGGATGGGTATGCTGCGGCGCGTAGACTTCGATGGGGCCATCGTCATAGGGAAACGGACCCGCCCAATGAGCGCCGGCGTTGCTCGCGCCGGGATAACAGAGCGTCTGTGGCGCGCCGACGCCGTCCCGCGGATTAAATAGCTGGATGCCGATATCGGGGCAGTTGGTGTCGCAGACCATCAGCGTACCCGCCCGATTGCCGATCGCGTGCCAGGCGTTGAAGGAGGCGACGCGCCGCTCCTGCCCGCTGTCGACATGAATCGCGCGGATGCCGCGGGGCCAGTCGACGAAAGCCAGTTCTCGCGTCCCCGGAATCCAGACCTCATGCGTGATCCATTCGCCTTTTTTCCGCCGATACAAGCGCCGATTGCCGCTGCCATCGCGATTGATCACCCAGACCCGATCCTTCAGCGGACCGGCGTAATAGAGCAGGCTGCTGTCGTCCGGGCAGAACATCAAATGGGCAATCGTATCGCGCTGCAGGATGACCTCGCAGTCGCCGCTCTCCGTGTCGATGACCGCCAGATTGGCGCCGCTGTCGTCGCTGAAGCGCAAGGCCCAATAGCGGTCGTCAAAGCTGAGCGCGGTCGTGCCCATGGCGTCGGCGACCGTGCCGCGCTCGCGCATTCGAATCGCGCCCAGATCGACCAATTGCTCGTCGCGCTGCGTCTCGGTATCGACGCGGAAGCCGCCCGCGCCCGCTGTGAAATAGACGTAACGCCCGTCGTGCGAGGGATAAATCGAATACTCGGCGATGCCCTCGCGCTCGGTCAGCTGGACGAGCCGCCCGCTAGCCCGCTCTTCGGCGAAAATCTCGGGCCGGCCAGTGCGGTGCGAGACGAAGATCAGCCGCGCCATCGCGTCGTCATAAGCCGGCACGAAGAAAAAGGGATGATGATGGATCGACGGCTGATCCGTTATCTGCCGGATGCGGGTGCCGGTCGCCTCGTCGCTGAATTCGCGCGCCTCGGATGGGGTTACGCTGCCCCGCACCATTTTCAATCCCCCGGATTCTCGCGCTCGGGCGAGCCAGTGGCTAGCCCCTACAAGGGTCGGATTAAGCCAATTGCCGTTCCACGACCGGGAAGCCGGCCGCGATCAATTCTTCGGCGATGCGCTCGACCTCGTCTGGCGGCAAGGGGCGGATGGGTTTGCGCATGCGCATCGACGGGAATTTGCCCAGCAGCGTCATCGCGCATTTCATCCGCTGATGGGCGTCGCTTGAGGGCTCGCCGAAGCGATAGACGATTTGCGACAGGGGCCGCACCTTGTTCTGCAGCGCGTTCGCCTCCGCCAGGTCGCCCTGGAGCGCCGCCTTGACCAAGCCGCTGATCAACTCGGGCACGAAGCCGGCGAAGCCCACCAGCGCGCCATCCGCGCCATCCAGCAGGGTCACCAGCAGGTATTCGTCCTGGCAGCTGATGATGCTGACCTCGGGCGCCGCCCGTTTGAGGTTGCGATAATCGAAAGCCCAGCGGGACATGTCGCGCGTGCCCATCTTGATGCTGACGACGCGGTCGATCTTGACCATCTCCAGCATCTCGGCCAGGCTGTAACCGGCTTTCGTCCAGGCGGGGTATTGATGAACGATGATATCGATATCGGCGCCCGCGGCCACGTCCTGGAAGAAGCCGACGGCGGTTTCACTGGTGCGGCCGAAGCGCAGCCAGTGATGCGGCGGCATCAGCAGAATGGCGTCCGCGCCAACGTCTTTCGCCGCCAGCGCCTGGGCGATCGCTTCATCGCTGCCCTCGGCGCATACGCCCGACACCACCTTGACCTTGTGGCCGACCTCATCGGCGATGATCTCGGTGACGCGCGCGCGCTCGTGATTGCGCAGCGACATGACCTCGCCCGTATGCCCGTTGCAGACGAGCCCGGTGATGCCATCCACCGACGCCAGATAGGCCACGTAATCGCGCAGGCCAATCTCGTCGATCGAATCATCGTCGTTGAAGGGGCAGAGCGTGGCTGGCAAAATGCCAGTCCAGGGTCTCTCAAACATGCAGTCCTTCCTTCCTTGTCGTAGCCCGATCTAGTTCAGTCGAAAGCGCTCAAGAAAGTCGTAATTTGGCGTGAAGCCAAGCCCGGGCCGCTGCGGCACGGTCAGCCAGCCGTCATCATCCAGCTCTAGTTTTTCTTCAAAGACGCGCCCGCGATTGGCGTCCACCGTCTCGCGATAAAACTCGACGATCAGCCCGTTGGGTATCGCCCCGACGAGGTGCAGGTGAACCTCCTGGTCGCCATGGGGCGCGATATGCAGGTCGTGCGCGGCGGCCAAGGCGGCGACGTTCATGAACTCGGTGATGCCGCCAAGCACCTGGGCGTCGGCGTTGAGAATCGCGGCGCCTTCATGCTCGATCAGATCGCGAAAGCCGTAACGCGTATATTCGTTTTCACCGGTGGCGATTGGGATGGATGTCGCCCCCGCCAGACGCCGATGCCCGCGATAATCATCCGGCGGCAGCGGCTCCTCGAACCAGAAAATATCGTAACGTTCCAGCTTGCCGGCGATGTTGATCGCCTCGCGCAGGCTGTAGGCGCAGTTGGCGTCGACCATCAGCTTGACATCGGGCCCGACCGTTTCGCGCGCGACGCGGACGCGCTCGATATCTTCGGCGATGGACGCGCCGCCGATCTTCATCTTGACCGCCTTGGCCCCCAGCGCGAGGTTCTCCTCCATCTCGGCCGCCAGCCCGGCCAGCCCCTTGCCCTCGCCATAATAGCCGCCAGCGACATAAGCCGGCACGCGATCACGAGCCGCGCCCAGCAGCTTATGGATCGATTTCCCGGTCGCCTTTCCCATCAAGTCCCAGAGCGCGATATCGATGGCGCTGATGAAACGGGTGGTGACGCCGCGCCGCCCGACCAGCTTCGGGACCCAAAGCCGCTCCCAGATCCGGCGATAATTGAAGGGGTCTTCGCCGAGCAGAAGCGGTTTGAAATGCTCCAGCAAGCCTTGCGACACTTTCGCCATGCCCAGGGTCTGCGGCTTATGCGCCCAGCCGATGCCGCTGAGGCCCTCGTCCGTGTCGATTCGCAGCAGATTCAAGCCGCTGTGCGTGTACACGTGCATGCCATTGCGAATGGCTTCGCCGCGTTCCCAGCGGTACTGCCGCAAGTCGACATCCGTGATTTTCATCGCCGCCCGCCTAGCTGATGCGCCGCGGGTCCAGGGCGTCGTTCAAGCCATCGCCCAGAAAGACGAAGGCGACCTGCACGATGCCGATCGTGATCGCCGGTATCAGCATCAGGTGCGGAAAGATCTGCCAATAGCGCCTGCCATCTTCCAGCATGGAGCCCCAACTGGCGTTTGGCGGCTGGATGCCGATGCCGAGGAAGCTCAGGCTGGCTTCCAGCAGCACCGCCCCGCCCATGCCCGCGGTCACGGCGACGACCAGCGGACCCAGCGCGTTCGGGATGACGTGCCGCAGCATGATATGCCGCTCGGACGCCCCCAGCGCGCGCGCCGCCAGCACGTAGTCTTCTTCGCTGATGCTCAAGACCTGCCCGCGAATCAGCCGCGCCAGACCGGGCCAGCCGATCAACGCCAGCGCGCTGAAAACCAGCACGTAATCGAGCCAAAGCGTGTTCAGGTAGAAGGGGTTTCGCGTCTGTTCATAGAGCGAGTCGAACCAGTTGACGATCGGGCGCCGCAGCGTCGTGTTGATGAGTATCACCAGCAGCAAGCCCGGCATCGCCTGAATTAGATCGCTGATCCACATCAGGAACTGATCGGTGCGTCCGCCTTGAATGCCCGACCAGCCACCGACCAGCACGCCGATCGCCAGGCTGATGATCGTGGTGAAAAAGGCGACCAGCGCCGCCGTCCGCGCGCCATGCAGCATGCGGCTGAAAACGTCGCGCCCCAGGTCGTCCGTGCCCAGGAAATGCGCGGCGGAAGGTCCCTGATAGGCTTTGACGATATTCTGTTCGAGGAAGTCGTAAGGCGCGATATGGGGGCCCACGAGCGCCAGGACGAGAAAGAGGCAGACAAGAAGCAGACCCCCCGCCGCCAGCCAGTTCCTGCTGAAGCGCCGGCCGGCGTCTTGCCACAGGTTGCGCTGCTCGCCGATATAGACGCTGCCATCGTCAATGACGCGCGTCACATTCGCCGCTCGCTCCGATGCGCTCATTGGATGCGCACCCGCGGATCGAGGATCGGGTAAATGATGTCGACGACGAAATTACTGACGAAGATGATCAGCGTGCCGACGACCGCCACCGCCATGATGATGGGATAATCGACCTTGCGGATGCCCTCAATCGTCAGCAGCCCGAAGCCGGGAATATTCAGAATAAGCTCCACAAATAGCGAACCATTGATGAGCGCGATCATGATGAGACCGATGGTGGTGACGACCGGCGTCAAGACCGGGCGCAGCATGTGGCGCAGGATAATGCGCGATTCCGGCACGCCCTTCGCCCGCGCCGTAGTGACGTATTGCTGGCTTTTCACTTCCAGCATGGCCGAGCGCGTCTGCCGCACGATGCCGGGCAGGGGACCGATGGCGATGACGGCGACCGGCAGAATGGCGTCGCGATGCAGCAAGCCGTTCCAGCCGTAAGGCACCGGAATCAGCTTCAGGATAAGCACGAGAAGCAAGAGCAGCATCGGCACGGTGACGAAAACGGGAATTGAGGTGACGAAGAGCACCGTGGTGATGATGAGACGGTCGAGCCAGCGGTTGTGATAGAGCGCGGCCAAGACGCCCAGGGCGATGCCGACCACTGCCGAGATCCCCGTCGCCGCGAAGCCCAGCTGCATGGATATCGGCAGGCGGAACTGCACGATCTCCAGCACGGGCCGATCGACCTGCAGGCGAATGGAGCGCCCCCAATCGCCTTGCGCCAGCTTGCTCAAGTAGTTGCCGAATTGAACGATGAAGGGCTCGTCGAGGCCGTACTTCGCGCGCAGGGCCCGCATCACCGCTTCATCGGTCATGTCGAAGTCTTCTTCCTGGATGAACATCATGCGGATCGGGTCGCCCGCGCCGTAATACATCATGGCGTAGGTGACGAAGAGGATCAGCAGCAGCCCAAGCGACCAGCGCAGCAGTCGTATCGTCAGGAAGGCAGCCATCTGTGGCGTTTTCTACCCTTTTTTTGATATGGCATGAATTCTGGCGGCTGAATGTCTGTCCATATTGACGCCGGTAGGGGGCGAGACTCGTCCCGCCCGCTACGTCATGCCGTCCGCCTTCCCCCTCCTTCCGTGTGGGGGAGGGGGTTAGGGGGTTGGGATGTAATTGAATTACATCCTCTCGATGTAGATCTTCCAGGGCTCGATCACGCTGACGTCTGGGCCGCTGTAGTATTCCTTGACGTGCTCGCGCGCGTTGGCGCTGCGCAGCGGCTTGCCGAAGTGCATGATCACAAAGTCGCCTTCGTACTGCGCCTGCGCCTCGAGCGCCAGCTCACAGCGCCGCGGGTCGTCCGGCGGCAAGGTCAGCGCTTCATCGATGGCCGCTTCCAGCGCCTCGTTCATGTAGCCGTTCAGCATCGAGCTGCTGGGCACGGGACCAGCCGAGTGGCCAGCCGCCCACATGTAGGTCGCGGCGTCGGGGAAGCGAATCACGACATCGTCGCGGCTCAGGTTGATCTTGTCGAAGTCGTCGCCGAAGCTGTTCGGGTCTTGCTGGAATTCGACGTTCTCGATGCCCAGGTTCTGGCGCCAGAATTCGATGACGGCCTGCAGCGCGCGGTTGTTGAACTCGTTGCTGCCGCGCGGCGTAACCCGCAGCTTGGGCAGCATCTCGGCGCTGCCATAGCTCGATTCGGCCAGAGCGGCCTGCGCGCCTTCGACATCATAGGGGTAGCCGGTGGCGTCGGCGTTCTGGCAGGTGACGATATCATCCAGGGTCTGCATGGTCATGACGCCGCTGCCTTCGATCGGGAAAGCGGCTTGGAAGACGGCGCTCCAGTCAACCGACTTGACCAGGGCCTCGCGCACCTTCGGGTCGCTGGTGGGCTCGCGCGTGGGCTGCAGCCAGAAGGTGTTGAAGCCGATGGCGTCGAACTGGCGGAAGTAATCCGGCATCGCCGCGCGCATCGCCGACGGCGCGGCCGCCAGGCTGGCATCGATCTGGTCGTTCAGCGCCATCGTGCCGACGATCGTCTGGTCGGTGACGAACTGGAAGGTGACCTTTTCCAGGATGGGACCGTCTTTCCACCATTCCGGATTGGGCGTCATCTCGGCCGTCTGCAGATCGGCGTCAAAGCTGGTGAGGATGAAGGGACCGTTGACGATCGGGTTGTTCTCCGGCTTCCAGAATTCGTTGAAGCCATGCTCGAGCACGTCCTCGGCGCGGGCGATCGCCATGTGCGCCGTGGCGATGCGCCAGAAGAAGATCGGGTCGGGCAGGTTCAGCTCGACCTGGACGGTGGAGTCGTCCAGCACGCTCAAGCCGGGGACGTCCACGGTCATCGCGTCTTCAGCCGCCATCTCGCGGGCGTCGGCGAAGCCGGCCACGTTGCCCAGATAGGTGCGGATGCGCCCGACGCTGTTCAGCGGCGCCGCCTGCACCTGCCAGGAATCAACAACTTGCTGCGCCGTGATGGACGTGCCATCGGACCAGCGCGCATCGGGATCGACCGAGAAAGTCCAGACCGTGCTGTCTTCATTCTGCGACCAATCGTTGAAGTAGCCCGTGTTCAGGTTGAAGTCGACGTCGAAGTAGAGCGGCGGCACCGACTGGAAGGTGATCCAGTTCTGCTGATCGCCGCCCGCCGACAGAATCTGAAAACTGAAATTCGCCACGCCGGAGGACCCGGTGGCGATGCGCAGAACCTGATCCTGCGCCATGACGCCCGTCGCGCTCAAGAGCAGGACCAGCGCAACAACAAACAAGCTGAGTAACTTCTTGGACATCTTGTCTTACCTCCAAATCATGGATACAGGAATTGCCGTCCTCGCCGGCGGAACAGCGCCGAATCGCGCGCCTTCCACCCGCGGGAGCTCGCCGCGCTATTATTGCACAGGTCGCGCCATTTTCGCCAGACGCGATATTGCGCGCCGAATGTCCCCTGTTGCAGAAGGCCATTCGGGGCGCGGCCTGCGGCTACTGCTCGTAATCGCCGCAAATCAGGTATACTGTCATGCGCCAAAGGCTGACGACAAGCCAAATGGGGAGACCGACAATGAGCGACTTCATGACGCCGGCCGGCGCTTATCCTATCCTGCTGACCGCCTTCGACGAGAAGGACCAGCTGGACCTGGACGCGGTCGGCGAAATGCTGGACTTTTACGCCGGGCTCGGGCTCCCTGGCGTCCTGGCTTTGGGGCAGGCGAGCGAGATGCTGCTGCTTAGCGACGATGAACGTTTTCGCGTGGCGGCATTCGTGGCCGCGCGCAAGCCCCCCGGCCTGACGATCGCGATGGTCGGCAACTTCGGCGCGACCCTGGCCGATCAAGCGCGCAGCCTGGAGCGCATCGCCGATATGGGCGCGGACGTGGTCGTCGTCGCCTTGGCGCTGCTGCCATCGCCCGATGCCCTCGGCGAACAGCTGCTGGCATTGACGCGGATGATCCCGCCGGATGTCAGGCTGGGCTTGTACGAAATCCCCGAGCCCGAACACCGCCTGCTGCGCGCCGACGAAGTCGGGATGGTCGCCCGAAGCGATCGTTACTTCTTCATGAAAGAGACCAGCCGCGATCCCGCAATATTCAGCGCCAAGCTGCGGGCGGCGGCCGGCGCCAACCTCAGGATTTACCAAGCTAACTTGATGGCGCTGCCGGGGACGCTGGAAGCTGGCGGGCATGGCTTCTGTGGCTGGATGCCCATCGTCGCGCCGGAGCTCTGCGCCCAGGTCTGCGATATGAGGCTGCCCGGCGATCTGCGGAAGCGCGCGCACGACAAGCTCGTGGCCTTCAACGAGGTCATGGTGGCGCAGGGCTTCCCGGCTTCCGCCAAGCACATCCTCGCGGGCCGCGGGCTATCGATTCTGCCTTTCAGCCGCGCCGCCGCCGCCCGCCGATTCTTCGAGCGAGCGCCGGCCGCCCTGGATGCCTTCATCGAGCGCGAAGAGCCCTTCGCCGCCCTCCCGTTGATGGAAGAGGCCTAGGCGCCGATGCCGCCCAACATCATCGTCTTCTTCAGCGATGATCACGCGCAGTGGGCGCTGCCGAGCTATGGCAACCGCGAGATCATCGCCCCGAACCTGACCCAACTGGCGCGGACCGGCGCGTTGATGCGCAACGCTTACACGCCCTGCCCGGTCTGCTCGCCGGCGCGCGCGTCTTTCTGGACCGGGCTCTACCCATCGCAGCATGGCCTGCACGACCACCTGGCCGAAGACGACCCGGAAGTCCAGGCGACCGCTTGGCTGGCGGGCATCCCGACCCTCGCCGACCGCTTGCGCGATTCCGGCTATACAACGGCGCTCTGCGGCAAATGGCATTGCGGCAGCGGCGAAGTCCCCAAATCCGGCTTCGACTTCTGGTACAGCGCCTGGCGCAAAACGCCAAAATATTTCAGCCTGCAAAGCAAATACAGCGATCAAGGCCGGGTGGTCGAGCGGCGCGGAACCGACAGTCGGATCATCAGCGACGCCGCCATCGACTTCCTGCGCGCGCGCGATCGAAGCAAGCCCTTCTTCCTCTTCATCGGTTACGCCACCACGCACAACCCCTGGATCAACCGCCCAGAGCGCCTGGTTTCAGGGTATCGGCGCGCCAGCTTCAATGATATTCCCGACGACGCGCCCTATCCTTTTGGCGAGCCGGGGACGCATCCGATCGCGCCGGCCGACCCGCGCGAAGCCCTGGCGCAGTATTACGCTTCCGTCTCCATGATCGACGAGGGCGAGGGGCAGGTGCTGGACGAGCTCGAGGCGCAATCCGAACGGGAGAATACGCTGATCGTCTATACGTCCGACCACGGCTTGAACCTGGGGCATCACGGGCTCTGGGGCAAGGGCAACGGCAGCCAGCCCCTGAACCTGCTCGAGGAATCGATCCGCGTGCCCTTGATACTGAATCATCCCGGCTTGATCGCCGGCGGGCGGCAACCACTGGCGCTGGTGACGCATTGCGATCTGCATGCGACCCTGCTCGATTTCGCCGGGGCCGCCCCCGCTGACGAGTCGCGCGCGCCCGGCCGAAGCTACCGCCACTTGCTCGCGGAAGACGGCGCGGACGACTGGACGACGCCTTATTTCGGGGAATATGGACCGGCCCGCACGATCCGCGACGAGCGCTATAAGCTGACGCTGCGACACGACGGCGGCGAAAATCTATTGATCGATTTGCAGTCCGACCCGCGCGAGACGGTCAATCTCTATGCCGACCGCGCTCATGCCGAGATCCGCGAGGAGTTGAGCGCCCGTCTTCACGCTTTTTTCGCCCGCTACGAAGTCGCCGAGCATAGCGGCTTGCTAGGCGACGCCTTGCCTGTTCACAATCGCGGCGAAGCCTGGCGAAGCCCGGACCAATGGAGAGAAGCGCCGAAATGAGAATCACCGCCATCCGCGACCTGGTCGTCCCCATCAAATCCGAGATCCGCAACGCCTTTATCGATTTCTCGCAAATGACCGTTTCCATCGTCGGCATTCAGAGCGATGTCTGGCGCGATGGCGAGCCCCTGATCGGCTACGGCTTCAACTCCAACGGCCGCTACTCGCAGAGCGGCCTCCTGCGCGACCGTTTCATCCCGCGCCTGCTGGGGGCGGAGCCGGAAGCGCTGCTGGACGAGACGGGCGACAACTTCGACCCGGCCAAAGCCTGGAACCTCATGATGGCGAACGAGAAGCCCGGCGGTCATGGCGATCGCTCGGTGGCGGTCGGCGTCCTTGATATGGCGCTCTGGGATCTGGTCGCCAAGATCGAAGGGCTTCCCCTTTATCAGCTGCTGGGGCGGCGATACCGCGCTGGCGATTACGATGAGGACGTCTTCGTATACGCGGCCGGCGGCTACTATTACCCCGGCAAGGATCTGAGGGCGCTGCAAGACGAGATCAAAGCCTACCGTGATATGGGCTACGTCAATGTGAAGATCAAGATCGGCGGCGAATCGCTGGCGGAGGACCGGCGGCGCATCGAAGCGGTTCTCGACATCGTCGGCGAGGGAAAGGCGCTCGCGGTGGACGCCAATGGCCGCTTCGACCTTGTGACCGCGCTGCGCTATGCCGAGGCGCTTTCCGCCTACGATCTCTTCTGGTACGAGGAGCCGGGCGATCCCCTCGATTATCTGCTGAACGCAGCCCTGGCGAGCGCGACCGACATCCCGCTGGCGACCGGCGAAAACCTCTTCTCGGCCATCGACGCGCGCAATCTCATCCGTTACGGCGGCTTGCGCCCGGATAGAGACTTCCTGCAATTCGACCCCGCCTTGAGCTACGGCCTGGTCGAATACCTGCGCGCGCTGGAGATGCTGGCGGAACATGGCTGGTCGCCGCGGCGCTGCATCCCTCATGGCGGGCATCAGTTCGCGCTGCATATCGCGGCCGGGCTCGGTTTGTATGGCAACGAATCCTACCCGCGGGTATTCCAGCCTTTTGGCGGCTTCGGCGACGACATCCCGGTCATTGACGGCAGGATTCAGCCACCGCAGATCCCCGGCGTCGGCTTCGAGCTGAAAGCCGATTTGATGGCGGATTTGGACAAGCTCTTTGAATAGCATGAAAATCATCACCTCTGATACAGCCATGCCCCTGAACTTCGTCACCTTCTACATGGACCTCAGCGAGCGCACGATGGCGGCCATCCACGAGACGACCTCGACGATCACCGTTACCGAGCCGCATCGTTATATCCGGGCGATGTTCGCCTCGGCGACGCGCTTTCATCCGCCCTGCCGCCGCGTCATCCTCAGCGACATGCGGACGCGCTTCCCGCCCGGCGCCGACGTCGAGATCATCCGCCGCGAGCTCGACCCGAAGACGCCGATGCTGTCTCGTTCGCTCGCCTGGCTGGATTTTCTTCGCCGCGCCGACGGGCACGTGATCCTTCTCGATAGCGACATCTTGATCAATGGCGATCTCTCGCATGTCTTCGCCGCTGATTTCGCCGTCTGCTTCACCTATCGCGCGGGCGACACCAAGTGGCCCATCAACGCGGGCCTCAACTTCGCGCATGGCAAGCGCCTGGACGAGGCGGTCCGCTTCCACGAATTGTGGCTGCGGCGCTACCGGTCGGGGCACGGCGATCACAGCGTCTGGGGCGGCGATCAGGATGCCCTGCGCGCGCTCTTCGCGGATGTCGATTTCGAGCGCGACGACTGCTTCACGCATCGCCTGGGCGATATCGACATCCGCTTCGTCCCCTGCGCGACCTACAATTTCTCAACTGACATGGCGACTGACATGGACGGGCATTTTCCGCGTGCGCGCGCCCTGCATTTCAAGGGTCGGCGCAAGCCCTTCATGCTGCCCTATTGGCGCGAGCATATTCAAAACGATGTAGGGGCGACTTGCCAAGACGCCCGCATAGAGACAGGCTAAAACATGAACATCCTGCCGCATATCGACATCATCGAAAGCGAGCGCATCGCCGCCCTCTTCGCCGACGAGCGCAATTTCAGCTGGCGCGCCGTCGACAGCGAACGCCTCGATAGCTGGTCGCCCGATCTCGGCTTGACCGGCTACCAGAACCCCAGCGTCTATCGCGCCGGCGAAGTCGCGACTTCGGGCATTTCATCGAGCCTGCGCCACCGCTTTTGGCAGACGGTGCAGGGGCAAGCCGACCACACCGGAATGCGTTACATCGGCATCTTGATCTACTGCAAAGCCGGCGAGACCTGCCCGATGGACCTGCAGCTCGCGAGCCACGTCATTGGCCGCGTCGAGCCGCAGCGGCACGACAATCGCCTGCATCTAATCGTGATCGACCAGCCGGTCGAGTTCATGGGCGAGATGGAGATCTTCCGCCTGACCGCGCCGGGGGCGGGCACGTATCGCATCGAGAAATTCATCCTGTTGCATGAGCGCCCCGCGCCAAGCAGCTTCGCTCCGGAGATTCAAGACGTGACGATACGCACGTGGCATCGGAAGGACACCTGCTACATTGATTTCCATGTGCTGACTTCGCGTGTCTGTAACATTGAGGTCAACTTTAGCGAGCTCAATAGCGATCGTGAGGATATCTACGAGATCGTCGAGACGAGCGAATCAGCTCGCCTGCATCATATTAGGACCGATCTTGTCTCGGACGCCCGGTTCGTCGCGACGGTCACTGCACGAGAAGAATCGGGCGCGACCGCAATCGAATCTGTCGAGTTCTCAGCAGCAGAGCCAGAGCCGCCGGCAAGGGACGTGGTCGTCGTTTCCGCCGAACTGATCAAGCTTGGCGCGGTAGATTACGCCGGTCTGCCAATTCAATTCGGCCTGCCATTGGCCAAGGGCGCGCTCTACAAGCCGGAGCATGGCTTCATTCAAGCGGGCGGCGAGCGCATCCCAGTCTTTGCGCAAATTTTGGCGCGCTGGCCAGATCGCTCCGTGCGCTGGCTCATGGTCCGGTCACAGGCGCCCGCCGACTTCGCTGACACCGAAAGACTTAGCGTGACGGTGCATTTCAACGGCGAAGATATCGCGCCCGCTATTTGGGAGAACGTGAACTGGCTGGTAGGCAACGAACTCACGAGTACGTCACGTCTATCGCTGCGAAGGGACGATGCCAAGCGCGAGGGAAAGAACCGCCACCTCTATCTGACTGGTTCAATTTTGGGCCGCGAGCCGATTGAGATCAGCAATCGGACAACAGGCCAGATGAACAGGGAAATTGAAATACAGCGGCGATATCTCTGGGCAAGGCGTGATGACCAATTCACGGATGAAGCGCCGACGGCTCAAGAGAAGTTTATTGACAGTGACAGAAATGACACTCCGTCTACCTTGATGTCTCTCTCCGATTGGCGCTTCGAGGCGATGTTTGCGAACGGCATGGCGCTCAATTCCAAGCTGAACGCAGGGCCCGAATCGTACGGCGGCGACTCAGCCACCTTCACCATCGACCACCAAGACAAGCACGGCGTCGCCCATCTGCGAAGCCATCTGCGGCTGCAATTTTACCCCGACCAAACCTTCGTCAAGCTGCATCACCGCCTTGAGGTCATCAGCCCGGCGCTGGCGCCCGCGCAAGGCGGAGAGCTGCCCGTCGACTGCCCGGCCGACATGCGCGCGAACATCGTCGGCGATAGCGCCGAGGAGAGCACCCTGCTCAAACTGCGCTCGTTCTCGCTGCATATCCCCTATGCAGGCATAAAGTCGGTCCGTCACGCGGGCGAAGCATGGCGCGTGGGCGGCTGGGGCGGGGCGACCTGGGAGCTGCGCCACGACCACGACCTGGCGCATACCATAAACGGCGAGGAACGCGAAGGCCGCGCCAATGGTCACATCCGCGTCGAGGGCGACACTCTTTCGCTTGGCTTGGGCATACGCAACTTCTGGCAGACCTACCCCAAGGCGCTCTCGGTGGGGGGCGGCGGCATCGAGATCCAGCTCTTCCCCGAGCGCCGCGGCCTCGATTTGCCCGGCGACGAAGACGCCACCCATCGGCTCTATTTCTGGCTTGATGAAGACGGTTACAAGCTCAAAGCGGGCATGGCGCTAAGCAGCGAGATCCTGCTCGATTTCGGCGCGGGCGATTCCGCCGTCTTCGACTGGCTGGAGAATCCCGTGCTTGTCCGCCCCGATATCGACTACGTCAACCGCACTGGCGCGCTGAATCCGATTGGCGCGCGCCGCGATTCCGCGCTGCCCAAATACGAGGCGCTGGCCGACCTGGCAATACGCTCCTTCTTTGACGATCAGGCGCATTACCGCGCCTACGGCCAGGTCAACTTCGGCGATTGGTACGGCGAGAGCGGCTGGTCCTGGGGCAATAACGAATACGATGCCGCTTTTGTCGGTTATACCGAGTTCCTGCGCGGGGGCGATCCGAGCTGGGCGCGCTGGGCGGCGGACGCGGCGCGCCACCTGGCCGATGTCGACACCATCAATGTCTCCAGCGAGCCATCCGAGATCGGCGGCCAAGCCATGCACATTGCCGGCCACCTTGGCGGATACCTGCCGCCCTTCTTCCGCAGCAAGATGCGCGGCACCAGCGCCGGCCCGGCCCACATGTGGGTCGAGGGTCCGCTGCTGCATTATCTGCTGACCGGCGACGAATTCGTCTACGACTCGCTGCAAAAGACCAAAGCCTGGCTGATTCAGAACCGGCGGCTCGATCATTATGAGTACACGAGCGCCCGCGACAGCGGCTGGCACTTGATCCACCTCGCCATGCTGGCGGCGCAGCTGGACGACCGCGACTGCCTGAACGCCGCGCGCGTCATCGTCGAGCGCGTCCTCGAGCGGCAATCGCCCGGCGGCGGCTGGGAGCGCGTCCTGGGCGAGCCCCACTGCGGCTGCGGCTTCCCGCGCTGCCAGGGCGAAGCCGGCTTCATGGTCTGCGTCTTGATCTCGGGCTTGAAGCGCTTTCACTATCTGACTGGCGAGAACGAAGTCGCCGAGGCGATCATCGGCGGCGCGCGCTGGCTGATCCGCGAGACCTTTGATGACGCGAGCGGCCACTTCCGCTATACTTCTTGTCCGAACCGCTCGCTGGGCGGCAATTATCAATATACGCAATGGGTGATGGAAGCGCTGGCGGCCGCCTGGGAGCTCTCCGGCGATGCCGAAATCGGCCGCCACTTGCAGCGCGGGCTGACGACCATCGGCATGTATCCGGCGCGCCTCGCGCACATGGGCGTGGGCAAGGCGATGTCGCAGCAAATGCGCTACGTGCCGACCATTTTGGCCGCATTGAATCAACGCCCACTGGAGGGATTGGATGACTGACTGGAATGACAGACTGGCGATCATCAGCGACGAGATTGACGATTCCTTCGCCGCCGCCGTCGACTTTGGCCTGGCGCTTGGCATCCGCGCCTATGAGCTGCGCAAGCTCGCGGGCGGGCGCTTCCCCGATGTGAGCGAAGCCGCCGCGCAGGAAGTGGCTGATACCGTCGCCGCCAACGATATTGAGCTGATCGGCGTCAGCCCCGGCTTCTTCAAGGGTCCGCTGGACGAGGCCGATATCAAAGCCACCTTCGACACGCGCCTGCCGGCCGCCTTCCGCCTGACGCAGCGCCTGGGCCTCACGCGCATGACGCTTTTCACCTTTCGCCGCGCCAGCCGCGACGAAGCGATCCCGGCCGAAATCTACGACCATCTCGGGCGCGCCGTCGACCTTTGCGCGAAAGAAGGCGTCGAAGTCGTGCTGGAAAACGCCTCAAGCATCTACAGCGACACCGGCGCCAACCTGGCGACCATCGCGCGGACCCTCGGCGTCAAGGTCGTCTGGGATCCGGCCAACGCGGCCGCTTCCGGCGAAGTCGCCTACCCTGATGGCTATGCGCAGGTCCGCGATATGCTCGCCCACGTGCATTTCAAGAACTGGACGCCCGCGGGCTGGGCGGCCATCAAGGACGGCGTTGCCGACCTGGCCGGGCAGGTGCACGCGCTGAAAGCCGATGGCTACGCCGGCTATTATTGCCTCGAGCCGCATCAGAAAGACCGCCGACCGGCCGCCCGCCTTAATCACGCCCAGCTGCTATCGCTGCTGCAAGCCGAATAGGAGGCGACTATGCCCGAAAAGATTCGCCTGATCGCGCTCGGCGTCGGTGGTGTCAGCCGCGGCATGCTCAAGACGCTGCGCGAAAAGCCCTGGCATCAGCTGGTCGCCGCCGTCGACCTCAGCCAGGCCGCCCTGGAACGCAGCGCCGCCGAAAACGACTTGCCGGCCTCGGCGCTCTTTCACGATTTGGATGCCGCGCTTGCCGCCGTCTCCGCCGATGTGGTCATGATCAACACGCCCTCCGAGCTGCACGCGGCCGGCGCCGAAACGGTCTTGCGCGCCGGTTTGACGCCGCTGGTGGCCAAGCCAATGAGCAACGACTACGACGATGCCGTCGCCGTGACGACGCTCGCCGCCGAGAAGGGGGTTAAACTCGCCGTCGCCCAGCAGATGCGCTACCGCCGGCATTACCTGTCGGTCGCCGAATTCGCGGCCTCGGGCGCGCTGGGCGAGATCGAGCAGATCTACTTCCTCAGCGCCAAGCCGCGTCATCAGCCGCGCAACCTGGAACATTTCGCGCAGCCGGTGCTCTGGGACATGTCCTGCCATCATCTGGATTCGCTATTTTCTATCCTGCCCGATCTCATCCCCGAAGCGGTCGTCTGCGATGGCTTCCGCCCCAGCTGGACGGTCTACGACAGCGACTGCATGATCAACGGGCTGTTTCGCTTTGCCGGTGGCGCGCGCATGCTCTATCACGCCGGTTATTCCACCCAGTCCAGCTGCTACGAATTGCGGCTGGAGGGGTCGAGAGGCGTCTTGCGCGGGCGCGGCATCCACATGTCCAACGACTTCATGGAATACGAATTCGCCGAGCGCGGCGCCAGCTTCCGGCCGATCGACCTGGATCGCGGGCGGCCGCCGACGGAGCCCTGGGCGCTCTTTTTTGATCGCTGGCATAATTGGCTCGCGGGCGGCGACGAGGCGCATTTCAGCGGGCGGCGGAATCTCAGGGTGCTGGCGACGATCGACGCCGCAATCGCATCGCTTTCGCGCGGCGGCTTCGTCGAGGTGGCGGGCAATCCGCGTTATCAAGCGGCATTCGCCAAGGGCGCGTCATGATCATCGATTGCCAGAGCCACATCTTCCCCGAAGCCTATGCCGAGCTGCTGACGCGCAACCGCAATTCGCTGCGGACGAGCGGCGGCGACGGCCTCTACCTGATCGATTACGGCGGCGTCCAGCGTTTCCGGCTTGACCTCGAGCAATACAGCCCGGCGCGAAAACTGGCGGCTATGGACGCGGCCGGCGTCGACATGTCCGTACTCAGCGTCAACATCCCGACGCCCGACATGCTCGAGCCCGAGCTGGCGGAAGCGGGCGCGCGAATCTGCAACGACGCCATCGCCGAGCTCTGCCAGCGGCATCCCGATCGTTTCATCGGCATCGCCTCGCTGCCGCTCAATGACCTGCCGGGCGCCATAAACGAGCTGGACCGCGCCGTCGCCGAGCTGGATTTGCGCGGCGTTTTCCTGCCCTCGCATGTGAACGGCGTCCCGCTCGACGATGCCCGCTTCGAGCCCTTTTACGCGCGCGCCGCCGAGCTTGGCATCCCCCTCGCGCTGCATCCGACTGTGCCAACCTGGGGCGGCGCCATCCAGGACCACAGCATGATCCCCATGGCTGGTTTCATGGTCGATACCAGCTTCGCCATGCTGCGTCTGATCCTGGGCGGCGTCCTGGAGCGGCATCCGCGCCTTACGGTGATTCATCCTCATTGCGGCGGCGTCTTGCCCTATCTGATGGGGCGCGTCGTCGAGCAGACCGAAGTCAAGCGCCGGGGCCGCGAGCATATTTCGCAATCGCCACGCGAGACCTACCGCCGCGTTTATCTCGACCTGGTCTCGCCATCACAGCTGGCGGTCAATTTCGCGCTGGATTTCGCCGGCGCCGATCGCCTGCTCTTCGGCAGCGATCACCCCTGGGTCAGCATTGAGGCGATCATGCAATACGTAGAGCGGCTGGATTGCTCGGACGCTGACATGGCGAAGATCCTCGCCGGCAACGCGCGGACGCTATTCCGGATCAGCTAGGCTTGCTCTTGCCACAGTGGCAAAGCCTTACCCGTTGACGAGCGAATCATGGCGCCGGTTTGGCGGCGGGCGCTTTGACGCCTGCGCTTCAAATTGTTATCCTCTCCCAATTGCATTTCCGTGATCGGGAGCGGCGGTGAGAATCCAGAGTAGCGCCTCCAGCCGAAGCCTCGGCGAAATCGTCCTCTTCCCTTTCGACGACCACGCCATTCCCTTGCAGCGCGGCGTCCAGCTTCATCTCAACAGCCATCGCGCCACCTGCGGCCGGACACGCATCGTCTTGGCGCCGGGACCCGTCGGCGCGCCCGATAGCGAGCACGTCGCGTATTACGGCACGGTCGTCCGCGTCGATGACCAACTGTGGATGTGGTATCTGGGGCAGGGCTCGGACGACTCCTGGTTTCAGCGCGTTCATCTGGCGGTCAGCCGCGATGGCTACCACTGGGAGAAGCCGACTCTGGGCTTGGTCGATTATCAGGGCAGCCGCGCCAACAACCTGGTCGATATGGGCGCCGTCGGGCATATCGCCGCCTGCGTCGTCTTTCACGATCCCGAGGACGAAGATGCCGCGCGCCGCTTCAAAATGGTCTTCGAAGATCAGCGTTATGGCAATCGCTTCGCCGTCGCCTTCAGCCCCGATGGCTTGCGCTGGACCGAATCGCCGAAGAACCCGGTTGGTCCCTGGTTTGAAATGGCCGGCGGCGGGAAGATCGATGACATGTACGTCATCGCCGGGCAGGGCGGGGCGCACGTTCCGAGCCTCTTTCGCCAATTCGCCACGCATATCTCTTACGACTTCGAGCATTGGAGCCTGGCATCCTGCCTTGGTCTGCAGCGGAGCGATGTCGCGCCGCGTCCGCGCGTCGTGGGCGGCGATGCCGGCGAACAGGTTCACCTCGGCGCCGGGCTCTGGAATCGCGGCAATCTCATCATCGGCTTCTATGGCATGTGGAATGGCCACGCGTCCAACGACCGCCGCATGACCACCATGGACCTGGGCTTGGCGGTCAGCAATGATGGCTTGCACTATCGCGAGCCGATTCCGAGTTTCCCCATCGTCTCCGCGGCCGAAGATGGCTGGGCGAAGCCGCCCGCTGGCGATCAGCTGCTGAACTTCCCGACCCTGATACAAGGCCAGGGCTTCGAGAATATCGGCGATGAGACGCTTTTCTGGTATGGGCCCTGGCCCGAGCAGAAGAGCGATGGCGTGCGCGTCGCCGCGTGGGAGCGCGACCGGCTCGGTTATTTTCAGGCCTACCTGGGCGGACCGCTGGCGGGGGAGTCCGAGCGCGAACCGCATATCATCAGCGCGCCAATCGACCTCGAGGGGGAGGGCGCGCGGCTGTGCCTGAACCTGGATCGCCTCCATGCCTACAGCGGCTTACGCGTCGCGGTTCTGGACGAGCGCCTGAATCCGCTGCCCGCCTATTCTGGCGAAAACTGTGCCGTCCTCGCAGAAAATGGTTACAATCAATTGGTGACTTGGGGCGGCAATGACGTCATAGCGCACGCAGCCGGTCGGATTCGCCTCCGCGTCGATTTCACGGGAATCCGCCCCGAAGACGTCCGCCTGCACGCCCTGTATTTGCGAGAACTTGGCTAGGAGAAACTGATGAAACTCTTTGATTACGCCCCCGACCTCGAAGGCTGGGAGCTGTTGGTCAATCGCTACGCCAAGCAGAAGGTCGAATTCGGCGCCCAAGGCGTTGCCGAAAAAGTCGCCGAGATCGAAGCGCTGCTGAAGCGGAAAGTCGCCGAGCTGGACGCGCTGCCCAACGACCCCGATCTGGAACGCGCCGAGCCCGACGACCTGCCGACCATCCTCGCGCTGCGCCCGCCGGGCCAACGCCGCATGCTGAAGGCGCTGTCCGCCGATTTCCGCGATCGGCTGGAGGGCGCTTGGCTGGCTCGCTGCGCCGGCTGCACCCTCGGCTCCATCGTCGAAGGCTGGAAGGTCGACCGCATGGAAGCATGGGCGGCCTACCTGGGCGATCCCTTCCCGCTGGTGGATTACTGGAGCCAGGCGGAACAGCCGCATCTGCCCCGGCTGAAAGCCAGCGTCCGCCACGATTACACGCCCGCGAAGATGGATGGCGTCCCCAGCGATGACGACCTCAATTACACCCAGTTGGGTTTGCTGATTCTGGAAGACTACGGCCCCGATTTCACTGTCGAAGACGTTGGCGCGGCCTGGGTGAAATACCTGCCATTCGGCTTCACGGCCGAGGGCGTCGCCCTGGAGAACCTGCGGAATGGCGTGCCGGCGATGCAAGCGGGCGCGCTCAATAACCCCTGCCTCAACTTCATCGGCGCGGACATCCGCAGCGACCCCTGGGGCTATGCCGCGCCCGGCTGGCCCGAGAAAGCGGCCGAGCTCGCCTGGCGCGACGCCACCATCAGCCACAGGCGCAATGGCATCTTCTCCGCCATGTACTGGTCGGCCGCGATCGCCGCCGCCTTCGCCGTCGATGACCCCATGGAGGCGCTGCGGATTGGGCTGGAGGAGATCCCGCCCGAGTCGATCACGGCGCGCGAAATCCGCTGGGCGCTGGAAAAGGCGCCGTCGATTTCGGGGTACAAGGACGCGGCCGACTTGTGCGAAGCGCGCTATCCCGGCTTGTGGAAATCGCATTCGATACAAAACAACGCCTTGACCGTCTGGGGCTTGGCTGTCGGCGGCGACGACTGCACCAAGGTCCTCGGCGAGACGGTCTCGATGGGGCAGGACAACGACTGCACCGGCGCCACCGCCGGCAGTATCTTCGGCGCGGTTTATGGCAAAGACGCCATTCCCGAACACTGGACGAAGAATTTCAACAACAAGGTCGCCACCTACCTGAACGACCAGGCGCCCTTCGCCATCGACGACACCATCGACCGCTTCGTCGCCCAAGCCGAGAAGGTCCATGCTTCTTAGGGGCGAGACTTGTCTCGCCCTCCCGCCAAGAAACGCGAATTGTAGGGGCGAGCCATTGGGTCGCCCGCTTGCGAAGCTGACATCGCTGAATTCAAATCAAATGCAAAGGGTTGCGCGTGGGATCAATTCACGAGGCTGTTTTGAATCACATCAAGAGTCGCGCGAATTTCGTCAATCGACCCGCGCATCCGCTCGCGCACACTGTCTTGCGCAGTGCTGGCATAGTCGACAGGCGACAGCGATTCAGCCACAATGTTTTCCATTGTCAACCATCCCCGATCATCTGCTGATGCCTCATCACATTGCCATGGTATCGCAAGTATAATACGCATTGCATGCGAATTTCACACAGGAGACCATCATGCGACTGTTCGACTATCCAGAGAATATTGAGAAATGGGATCGCAAGCTCAAAGCCTACGCCCAGCAAAAGGTCGAGTTCGGCGCGCCGGGCGTGGCGGAAAAAGTCGCCGAGATCGAAGCCGTCATCCGCCAGCAAATCGCCGAGCTGGACGCCTTGCCCGACGATGCCGAACTGGCGCGGCGCGAGCCCGACGATTTGCCATCCATCCTCGCCCTGCGTCCGGCTGGGGCGCGCCGTCAATGGACGAGCCTCGCCGACGACTTCCGCGAGCGCCTCGAGGGCTCGTGGCTGGGGCGCTGCGCCGGCTGCACCCTCGGCTCCATCGTTGAAGGCTGGACGGTCGAACGCATGGAAGACTGGGCGGCTTACCTCGGCGACGAATACCCGCTGGTCGATTATTGGAGCGCCGCCGAGCAGCCGCACATGAAAAAATATCAGACCAGCCTGCGCGAGGATTTCACCTCGTCGAAGATGGATGGCGTGCCGACCGATGACGACCTCAACTACACGCTGCTGGGGCTGATGATCCTGGAAGAATACGGCCTCGATTTCACCACAGACCAGCTGGGCGAAGCCTGGATTAAATACCTGCCATTCGCCTTCACGGCCGAGGGCATCGCGCTGGATAACCTGCGCAAGGGCGTCGCGCCGATGCAGGCGGCCCAGGTCGACAACTGCTTCCTGAACTGGATTGGCGCCGACATCCGCTCCGACCCCTGGGGTTACGCCGCGCCCGGTTTTCCCGAAAAAGCGGCCGAGTTCGCCTGGCGCGACGCTTACGTCAGCCATCGGCGCAACGGCATCTACGCCGCCATGTTCTTTTCCGCCGCGATTTCGGCCGCCTTCGCTGTCGACAGCACGGTCGAGGCTTTGGAGATCGGCTTGCAAGAGATCCCGGCCGACTGCACCCTGGCGCGCGAGACCCGCTGGGCGCTGGATATGGCGCCGCAGATCGCCAACTATCGCGACGCGGCCGCCGCCATCGAAGAGCGCTATCCCGATATGGGCGGCGCTCACGCCATTAACAACACCGTGCTCACCGTCTGGGGCTTGACCGTCGGCGGCGACGACTACAGCAAGGTCATCGGCGAGACGGTTGCCATGGGCAAGGACAACGACTGCACCGCCGCCACCGCCGGCAGCATCTGGGGCGCGGTCTACGGCAAGAGCGCCATTCCCAAGCACTGGTACAAGAACTTCAACAACAAAGTGCATACCTTCCTGTATCATCAGACGCCTTTCGCCATTGACGACACGATCGACCGCTTCATCGCCCAAGCCGAGAAAGTGCATGCGCTCTAGGGGCGAGACTTGTCTCGCCCTCCCGCCGCCCAGCACGTTTCGTAGGGGCTACCCAACGGGTCGCCCGCCCGCCGCCCAGCACGTTTCGTAGGGGCTGCCCATCGGGACGCCCGCCCGCATACGTAAATTGTAGGGGCTACCCAACGGGTCGCCCGCCATCCAAGCAGACTCGCCCTCATATTCGCAGGAGAACCCCGCATGTCCAACTACAACTACCCCGACGCCCTGGAAAACATCGACCGCGAAATCAACCTCTGGGCGCAGCTCAAGACCGAAACCGGCGCCCCTGGCGTCAGCGACAAAATCGCCGAAATCAACGCCATAATCAGCGAAAAACTTGCCGAACTGCGCGCTTTGCCCGATGACCCCGGCCTGCAAGAACGCGAACCCGATGACCTGGCGGGCATCCGCGCCCTGCGTCCCGCTGGCGAACGCCGCCTCTGGAGCGAGCTGCCGAAAGCCGCCTACCGCGACCGCATCGAAGGCGCGATTCTGGGGCGCTTCGCCGGCTGCGTCCTCGGCTCCATCGTCGAATGCTGGGAGATCGACAAGATGGAACGCTGGGCGGCGCATAATGGCGAGGCTTTCCCGCCGGTCGATTATTGGAAAGAAGCCGAGCGCCCCAACGATCTCAAGTATCAGACCAGCCTGCGCGATGCCTTCACCCGCTCGCGGATGGACGGCGTGCCAACCGATGACGACATCATTTACACGCAGCTGGGCCTGCTCATCCTGGAAGATCACGGACCCGATTTCACGGTCGAGGATGTCGGCGCCGCCTGGATGAAATACCTGCCGCACGCGGCCACGGCTGAGGGCGTCGCCCTGCGCAATCTGCATGCCGGCGTCGCGCCCATGCAAGCGGCTGAAGTGGATAATCCCTTCATGTTCTGGATCGGCGCCGATATCCGCTCCGACCCTTGGGGCTACGCCGCGCCCGGTTATCCCGAGAAAGCGGCTGAGTTCGCCTGGCGCGACGCCGCCATCAGCCATCGGCGCAACGGCATCTATGGCGCTATGTACTTCTCCGCCGTCATCGCAGCCGCCTTCGCCACGGGCGATCCGCGGCAGGCGCTGGAAATCGGCTTGGCGGAGATCCCGGCTGACTGCCTGCTGGCGCGCGAAATCCGCTGGGCGCTGGATAGGGCCGGCGACATCACAAATTATCGCGAAGCCCGCGCTGCCGTCGACAGCCGCTTCGCCGGGATGCACCGCATTCACACCATCAACAACGCCGCCCTGACCATCTGGGGGCTGACCATCGGCGGCGAGGATTTCACCAAGGTCATCAGCGAGACGGTGGCGATGGGCTTGGATAACGACTGCACCGCCGCCACCGCCGGCAGCATATTTGGCGCCGCCTATGGAAAAGACGCCATCCCGGAGCGCTGGACGCGCGACTTCAACAACACGGTGTATTCGTACATCATCGACCAGCCGCAATTCGCGCTGGATGACATATACGACCGCTACACCGCGCTGGCGCAGCACGTTCATTCGCTGTAGGGGCGAGCCATTGGGTCGTCCACCGCGTTGAATCCGTAGGGGCGAGGCAAACAACAGAATTGGTACGGGCGAGCCGCCGGCTCGCCCCTACACGCGGACCGGTTGACGCCCACCCGCATATCCAATCAGGAGGCCCCCATGACCAACTACAGCTACCCCGAACCCCTGCAAGACATCGAACGCGCGATCAACCACTGGGCGATGCACAAAGCCGAAACCGGCGCCGCGGGCCTGGACGACAAAATGGCCGAGATCAAAGCGCTCTTCGACGAGAAGCTGGCGGAGCTGCGCGCCCTGCCCGAAGACCTGGCTCTGCGCGAGCGCGAACCCGATGATCTGGAGTCGATTCAGGCGCTGCGGCCAGCGGGGACGCGCCGCTACTGGACCGCGCTGCCCGAGGCGACTTACCGCGACCGGCTCGAGGGCGCTTGGCTGGGGCGCTGCGCCGGCAACCTGCTCGGCTCGATCGTCGAGCTCTGGTCGCCGGAGAAAATGGAGAACTGGGCGGCTTATCTCGGCGAGGCTTTCCCGCCCGTCGATTATTGGGGCGAGGCGGAACGGCCCAACGAGCTGAAATACGAGACCAGCCTGCGCGAGGCGTTCACGCCGGCGAAAATGGACGGCGTGCCCACCGATGACGACCTCATCTATACGCAGCTGGGCATGCTCGTCCTGGAAGATTACGGGCTCGATTTCACGACGGACGATGTCGGCGACGCCTGGGTCAAATACTTGCCCGTCTCGCCGGCTTCGCCCGTGCTGCCCAATTTGCAAGCCGGCGTGCGAGCGCAGGAAGCGGCGGTCGTCGACAACCCCACCCAGTTCTGGATCATCGGCGACATCCAGTCCGACCCCTGGGCTTACGCCGCGCCCGGCTACCCAGAGAAAGCGGCGGAATTCTCCTGGCGCAACGCCACCATTTGCAGCCGCCGCAACGGCATCTATGGCGCGATGTACTTTTCCGCTGTCATTTCCGCCGCCTTCGCCTTGGGCGATCCCATGAAAGCGCTGGAAGCCGGCTTGAGCGAGATCCCGGCTGATTGCGTATTGGCGCGCGAAATGCGCTGGGCATTGGACGCGGCCGCGGGCATCACGGATTATCGGGCGGCGCGCGCGGCTGCCGATGAGCGCTACGCCGGCATGCACCCGGTGCACACGATCAACAACGCCGCCTTGACCGTCTGGGGCTTGAGCATCGGCGGCGACGACTTCACCAAGGTCATCGGCGAGACGGTGGCCATGGGCCTGGATAACGACTGCACGGCCGCCACGGCCGCCAGCGTCTTCGGCGCCGCTTATGGAAAAGACGCCATCCCCGAGCAATGGACGCGCAACTTCAACAACAAGGCGCATTCCTTCATCATCGGCCAGCCGGACTTCGCCATCGACGACATGATCGATCGCTTCACGGCGCTGGCGAAGAAGGTTCATGCGTAGCGATTAAGCGATATCGTTAGTTCGTCTACAAATTCTGCTGATGGGATGATGGTCAAATGCGGACGCAATTTGATGACGCGGCCTGCTCGCGCTTATTCCTCGACTCCCGAATCGTCGCCTCGGCGCGCAACGCCAAGCTCGAGCTCGGCCCCGTAACGAAGCATCCCGCCAACCCGCTCTTCAGCGAAGACGGCTTCGCCAACCCGCCCAAGCCCTGGGAAGCCCGCCTGGACAACGTCTATCCCAACGTCATCTACGACAACGAAGCAGAGATCTTCAAGTGCTGGTACAAATCCTTCATCTATGACGGCTTGTCCAATCGCACGCCCCTGAGCCAGCGCCCGCATCAGCCATATTGCGAAAGCGAGCGCGAAGAGGGCTTGCTCTACGCGATTTCTGACGATGGCGTCCACTGGGAGAAGCCGGCCCTCGGCCTCATTGATTTCGAAGGCTCTGCCGCCAACAACCTGGTCATGCGCCGGGCGACCCACGGCCTGCATGCTGGCGGCGTCTTCAAAGATCTGCGCGAGCCCGACCCCGCGCGGCGCTACAAATTCATCCACCGCAACGCCAGCGCGGGCCGCATGGCGACCTGCTTCTCCGCTGATGGGCTGCATTGGTCGCCGCCTGTTTTATGGGACGAGCACGACGCCGTCGGCGACTGCCACAACAACGCGATATGGTCGCCCGAGCTCGAGCGCTACGTCTGTATCACGCGCGGCTGGTCGGCTGGCATCCGCACCGTCCTGCGCAGCGAAAGCCAAGACTTCGTCCACTGGTCGAAGCCAGTCGAGATCATGCGCGGCGCGGGCGCTCACGATCAAATTTATTCCATGCCCATCTGTCGCTATGGCGATCTCACGATCGGTTTGCCATCGGTCTTCCACAAAGGCGATGAGAGCGCCCCCGACTGGGACACGGTCGATACTGAGCTCGCCGTGAGCGCCGATACGGTCAACTGGCGGCGAATCTGCCCTGGCGAGCCGCTGATTCCGCGCGGGTCAGGCAATTATCCCGATGGCGAATACGATTGTGGCTGCGTCTATGCGGCCGCGCCCTTCACACATGATGGCAAGATCCACATCTACTACGGCGGCAGCAATGGGCTGCACAACAACTGGCGCGAAGGCTCGCTCAATCTGGCGACCCTGGAGATCGACCGCTGGGCGGGATACGCGCCAAATGACGAGCGCCGACCCGCGCGGCTGGAAACGCGCGCCATAAAGATTTCGGGCGACGGCTTGAGCCTGAATGCCGAAATCGCGCCGGGCGGTTCAATCAGCGCGATGATCCTGGACGAGCAGGGTCTTCAGGTGGATGGCTTCGGCTTCGACGACTGCCTGCCAATCACGGAGGGCGGCGCGAACTGCGAGCTGCGCTGGCGCGATAGGGCGGCGGCGGAACTTGCTGGCCAGATGGTTCGGCTTGTATTTGAGTTTCAGCAAGCGAAATTATACGCCATCAACGCAGCTGCGGACCCGGCTTGCGATTGAGCGCGATTGGCGGGGCATCGCCTTCGTAGACGGGTCGCAGCGGTTCCAGCAAGTCGCGATTTCGCGCGTGCCAGTCGGGCGGCCAGTCCGTTTCCGCCAGATAAGCGCGGATTGATGCGGGCAAATTGGCGAAATCGGGATAATACCAGAGCGTGATATTCGTGCGCCGCCGCTCGCTTTGGTTGCCGTGCGCCGCATGCAGCAGCCGCGCGCTGCCCATCACCACATCGCCGGCTTTCACGGGCACGTCCACCTCGCCCTCAGCCCGCCGGAAAGCCAGGTTCGCCATGTCTTCGGCGCGGCTCAAATCGGTTTCGTGCGCGTCAGGCAGGGCGTCGTGCAGCCGATGCCGCTTTAAGTGCGAGCCGGGAATCAAGCGCAGGCAGCCATTATGCGGCGTCGTATCGACCAGATAAATCATCAGAAAGCACTGAATCGTGCGCGGCGTATAACTGATCGGGTCGTTCCAGAAACGCGCGTCCTGATGCCAGAAGAGCGGCGGGCTCTTGGGCGGTTTGCTGATGATGAAGCCGCTGCCATATTTTGGATCGGAGAAGCCGAGCCGGGCCAGCGCCTTGAGGATGGGCGGATAAGCGATGAGCCGCGCCATGAAGGGGTCTTCGGTGACGCGAATCAAGCTGCCCTGCGCCCGGTTCTGCTGGAAGTGCGCCGCTTCTTGCCGCGCGATGACGCCATCCGTGACCTCCCGCAGCCGCGAAAGCATCGCCGAATCGATGATGTTCTCCAGCAAGCAGAAGCCATCGCGGTCGAGCTGCGCACGTTTTTCCGGGTAGTCGACAGTCATCAGTTTTTCCTGTTTTGCGGGCGAGTCGCCGCCTCGCCCCTACAAATGCTTTTCCGATACGGAAAGTTTGGCGCGTTTTTTGCCCCCCATCCCCCGGCCCCTTGCCCCCGCCAGGAGGGAAGGGGGTGTGATCTCGACATTCATACTCGATTTAAGCCCCTCCCTCTTCATGGGGGAGGGGTTTGGGGTGGGGGTTAAGTGGTCGACGATAACCTGCTCGAATGGTTCCAGCGCATGTGGCAGGCTCTTCCGCCCCAAGCCCAGCCGAAAATAATTCCCCTCCATGTGCATGATCTCGGCCGGCAAGACCATGACGCCGCCCTCAGCGAGCGCGGCCGCGGCGAAATCGCTCACCGGCGTATCAGCCAGCAGCTCAACCAGCGTGATCGTGCCGCATTTGGGATAATCCAGCCAGAAGCGCTCGCCGTGACGCTCGAAAAAGCCGCGGCAAAAGCCAATGTTTCCGCGCACGATCTCCATGCTGCGCGCCGTCAATGCCTGCCAATTCTCCAGCGCGATCAACGCCAGGATCTCGCTGGGCGCGCTGCCGCAGATGGTTGTATAACTCTTCATCTCTTGCAGCTGGTGGCTGAGCTCGGCATCGCGCGTGATCAGCCAGCCGACGCGCAGACCCGGCAAGCCGAAGCATTTCGACAAGCCGCCCAGTACAATCGCCCGCTCGTATAGCTCGCAAGCCGATGGCAGGCGCAGTCCCTCGTCCTGCTCGGTGAAGCGGTAGATCTCGTCCGAGAAGAGTATCAGATTGTGCCGCCGCGCCAGCTCAACGACGCGCGCGAAATCGGCTTGGCTCGGCAGATAGCCGGTCGGGTTATGCGGAAAGTTGATGATCAGCATCCGGGTGTCGGGGCGGAGCAGGCGCTCCAGCTCGTCCACATCGAAATGCCAGCCGGCCTCCGTCCGCCGCGCCCGCCAGAAATCCAGCTCGCAGCCGGTCGCGCGGGCGATCTCCCAAAGCGATTGAAAGCTGGGATAGACCGCCACCACGTGGTCTCCCGCTTCCAGCAAGCTGTTCATCGGCAAGAAGACGCCTTCTTCCGGCACGGCCTCGACGACGTCTTCTGCGCTGATGCCCTCGTGCAGATCGGCGATGGCGGCGCGCAGCTCCGGGTGGCCTTGCGTCTCGGTATAACCCAGCCAGAGCTTCTCGAATTGCTCGCGCCGCTGTGGACTGGCATAAGCCAGCAGCTCGTCCAGCGTCAGCGGCTCAGTGTCGGATTGGCTGATGCCATGGGGCGCGCTGAATTCGTGCTGGCGGAAGAAGTTTTCGATCTTGAAGGGGGCGAATTTCATGATTTCTCCGACGGAGGTTGGAAACGACGTACGAGACGCGAGAATGATTTTACCACCGAGGACACCGAGAGATTAGAGGACACCGAGAACCACGGCTTTTCGTTGCGATTCCCGCCATACCAGCGCGTTGTAGGGGCGACTCTGTGAGTCGCCCTCACTCTGTCTACGGCTCAAACTGTCTCCACATCAATGCAGACGCCGTTGTGATCGCTGAGCCGCGTTCCGTCTTCGGCAAAATGACATCAGCGCCGTAAGCTGAAATCGTTTCGCGGATACGCTCAAACTTGTCCGATTTGGCGCGCGGGCTTGCGAATTCCGTATTCCAATTCAGAATTCGCATACTCATGTCACAATCCCGCTTTATCGAGTTCATCCTGCAAGGCGGGCAGGCGCGCGAATTCCCGCCGCAAATCGGCAATCAGCTTTTGCCAGCCGGCGCTGTCGTTCATCTGCTGATGCAGCTTGCGGACCTCCTGCAATAGCTCGGCCGCGTTTGCATAGGCTTGCCTGGATCTGCGATCAATCTGGCCGCGAGCGTAAGCGACATAGACCGGAATCGCGCGCGCCGGTCGTGCGTGGCGCGACTTTTCCGCCACAGCAAAGTCGACGCCGCGGTGCAAAACCGAACGACGATGCGTCTGTCCCTGATAAACTTTGCCCAAAGCGTCCCAAGCCAGATCCCATTCTTCATCGTGCGAATACACCTCGGCGAGCAGCACATAAGTTTCATTCCGCTTGAGTTCGCCGATAACCTTTGGGCGGGCTGTCCCCCAGCAACCGACCGCTTCGGCCGCCTCGCGCAGACCGATATAATTGTTGATCTGCGGCTCCAGTCGCATCCGATTTAGCTGCCAGCGAAATTCCGCGTCTTTATCGCCTTGATTCCGCAACAGGTCGACGAGCCAGCCGGCCAGTCGGCTGTTATACTCCTTTTCCAGCGCCGCTTCCGCGAGTTTTATCGCAGTCTGAATTTGCTGATGCTCGACGAGCAGATCAAGCCCGCGCCGCAATCCATTGGCGGGCTGCAATTTCGCTATGGCGGCCGCCGCCTGTTCATAGCGTTTTAGGTCAAGCGACAGGCTGGCGTACAAATAATGCTGCTCCTTTGCCTGAAGTCGCGCGAGCGTCGCTTCCGGGTCGGTCATATCGATCTGATCCAAGAGCATCAAGAAACGCTCACAATCCTCAGGCGCCCAATCAGTGAGAAATTCTCTTGTCTTATTGCTCTCCTCTGCCCAGCGAATGCGTTCACGGATGCGGGGGGTATCGGCCGGCTGCGCGATTTCCATAATCATCTCATCGGCTACATTCGCATAACCGATCCCGCCATAGTCGATATCCCATATCACCGCGCCCACCAGCAGACCGAGAAGGCGCCGCCGCAAGTCTTCATGTTGTTCAAGGTCCAAATGCGAAAGGGCTACCTGCAAGCTGTCGACGGCGCTGTTGACCGCATCTACATATTGCCCTTCGTCGTCCGTTGGATACTCGCTGGCGTTGCACGTTTCGAGGATGGCGCTGTAGATGGCAATGGCTTGGACATAGTCGCCGCGCCCGGCGTAGCGATCGCCCAGGCTGGCGATTTCGCAGACCTTGTATTCGGCGGTCCGATCCATCCACAGCCCTCGGTCGCGGAGAGCCGCCTTCAACTCGCGCTTAATCGCGGGCAGGTCAATTCGCTGGTCCGCAAAACCGGCGTTTGCCGCGCGCTCAGCAAGTTTTTCCAACCCAGGGTAGCGCGCAATCATGTCGTTGCCGATGTCAAGCAGCTCCGTTTTCTGGCGCGACCGGAGTTCGTCGCGCAGGGTCTTGGGCTGCTGAAAACGCTCCGGCTCGCGCAGACAGGTCAGCAAGAGGGCGACGATATGCTTGCAATCCCCGCCCCAATCGTACATGCAGTCGCAATCCGCGGCGGCGATTTCCCCGTCTTTGAAACGCGCCCAGACACGATAGGGCTCCGCAGCGCCGCCTCGGCAGCGCGCGCTAAGCTCATTACCCCGGCGAATGGGCGAAGAAATAGCGCCGTCTTCACAGAGCGCCGCGCCACGCCTGAAACTCTCGCCAACAGTTCGCGCTTGGATCTTCCGCTGAGTTAACGCTATGCTGTCAGACATCGCCGCGCTCGCCATTTATTCGCTCGCTGCGGTGAATTACAGCTTCTCCCGCAGCATCGCCGCCATGATCGCCGCCCGCTCCGGCAGCGACGAGATCTCGCCGTATTCGTTTATCGCGTGCCCGCCATCTCCGACCATGCCCATGCCATCCAGGGTCGGGACGCCCAGGGCCGCCGTCTTGTTGCCGTCTGAGCCGCCGCCAGTCTTGCCCTCTTCCAGCTTTATGCTCATCGCCGCCGCCAACGATTGCGCCCGCTTGAAAAGCGCCGCGATCTCCGGCGTGCGCTCCATCGGCGGGACGCCAACGCCGCCTTCAACGGTGATTTCCGCTTCCGGATGAACCGCCTTCAGGCTCAGCATACGCTCGTGAATCGCCTGCTGATTGACCTTCGTCCAGGCGCGCACATTAATCTCGACCCGCGCTTCGGCGGGCACCACATTGGGGCGCGTGCCGCCGCTGATGACGCCCACGTTGGCGGTCGTGCCGATCTCGTAATCGGTCATTGCTTCCACCGCGATCACCTGATGCGCCATCTCCTTGATCGCGTTGACGCCGCGCGCGTGATCGGCGCCCGAATGCGCCGCCCGACCCGTCGCCGTGATCGTGTATTGGCTGACGCCCTTGCGCTGCGTCTTGTACTTGCCATCCTGGGGTGGCTCGGTGACGAAGACGACATCATGCGAGAGCGCCTCGCTTTCGATTTCGCCGCTGGAGTGTTTGCTGCCGGTTTCTTCATCGGAATTGAGCAGCCAGGTGATCGGCTGAGCGGGGAAAAGTTCGAGCTGGCGCAGCGCCCGCAAAGCCCAGAGCGCGATGACGATGCCGCCTTTCATATCCATCGCGCCAACGCCATAGAGACGGTCGCCCTCGACGCGCGTGGGCCGGCCCGCCACCGTGCCGACATCCCAGACCGTGTCCATGTGGCTCATGATGACGATGCCGCCCGCGCCCGGGTTCCAGCGCGCCCGCAAGACATCGCCGACCTCGGTTTTGGGGATGACCTCGACGGCGCCGCCCAGCCCGCGCAATTCCGCCGCCAAAGCCGCGCCCAGTTCATCGACCGCCGGCTTGTGCGATGTTGGCGATTCCAGCGCGATGAACCGGCGCAGGTCGGCGACCATCTTGTCGCTGTTTTCGCGCAGATACCCCAGGATGCGTCGATTGTCGGCTGCTGTCATGGCTGTCCTTTCCTCGTCCGATGAGCGCAGCACAAGAGTATACCACTTCCGCGCGGATTCGCAGGGCGGGCCGCGCGCGGGCGACCCGATGGGTAGCCCCTACAAACTGCTCGCTGGCGGGCGTATCATTGGCGTCATGAACCCGCCGCGTTTGCTGATTTTTCCGCTCATTGGCGTCATGAGCCCGCCGCGTTTGCTGATTTTTCCGCTCATTGGCGTCCTCGTCGCGTTCGCTTCCGCGCAGGGCGAGAACGCGCCGGTCTTCCAGCCAGAACCGCGGCCCATGCCGGCATTCGTGCAGATGGCGGACGGTCTTCAATTGGAATGCTTTTTTGCGGACCTGGAGCAGGGCGCCGCCGGGCTGCTGCGTTTGAGCGGCGCTGACATCGTCGAGGCGCGCGCGGACTTCCGCGACACCGCCGTCCCATTCTTCCACATCGCCGGCGACGCCTGGTACGCGTTGATCGCCGCGAATATGGACAGCGGCCCGGGCGCCTATCCACTGATCGTGGCCGCGCGGCGCGCATCGGATGAAGTCTCCTTCGCGCGCGAGCTGCGAATTGAATCCGCCGGCTTCATCACGCAAGCGCTCGAGCTGCCCCCTGGCCGCGCCTACCTGGAAGACGCCAAGATCGAATTGGCCGAGCTCGAGCGGCTGCAGGACCTGGCCTCCGAATCGGCCGCCGCGCCGCTGTGGGACGCGAGCGGCTTTGAACTGCCCCATGAGAGCCCCTTGACGTCGCCCTTTGGCGCCATCCGAAGGCTGAATGACGGCCGCCAGTCGCGCCATACTGGTTGGGATCAAAATCTGCCAACCGGCACGCCCGTCCGCGCCATGGCCGCTGGCATCGCGCGTTTCGCCGGCGCCCTTGATATCCGCGGCAAGTACCTTCTGATTGATCACGGCCTTGGCGTCTTCTCCGGCTATGCGCATTTCTCCGAGCTGCATCTGCGCGCCGGTCAAGCGGTCGCGGCGGGCCAGATCATCGGCTTGAGCGGCAACACGGGCCGCAGCAGCGCGCCTCATCTGCATTGGGAAATCCTGCTGCGCGGCGAATGGGTCGATGGCGCCGCCTTCCTGGAGCTGTGGCTGCCCGCGCCCGGCGTCTCGGAAGCGGACGCGAAGGCGCTGTAATACTTTTCGCTGCCAAGCAATTCCTTGTATAATGCAAAAGTGCGCGATGCGAGTTTTGTTATAATTGTGACGCTATTGTCCAAATTGCTTGCAGGGCGGTCCAAAGCGAGCTTGCCATTGCTCTTAAAGGAGGCGGCTCGCTGACCGAGGAGGGTATCGTGCGGCAGAATGACAGCTACCGTCTGGTGACGCGGCGCGGCCCGCAGCCCAATCAGGCTTTTGAAATCAGCAAGGACGTGACTACTCTCGGGCGCGATATCAGCAATGATATCGTCATCAACGACCGCGAGACCAGCCGCCATCACCTGCGCCTGATGCTCGCCGGCGATACGCTGACGATAGAAGACCTCGGCTCTACCAACGGCACGTTTGTCAATGGCAAGCGCGTCTCGGGCGTCTCGCCACTGCAAAACGGCGATATGATCGGCTTGGGCGAGACCGTAACCCTGGCGCTGGAGAAAGAAGTCGCGGAAGAGGCGCAAGCCAGCCTGGGCGATCCGCCGCCGGCCATGCCCTCCCCGTCAGATACGCCCGTGCCCGAGCCGCAGATGCCGCCCGCGCCCCCGGCCGAGCCAAGCTACAGCCCGCCGCCAAGCGATTACGGTCTGCAGGGAGGACCGCCCGCCGCGTCCGATCCCTATGCGCCAAACGCCGGCGAGCCATTGGGGCAGCAGCCAGCGTATCAAGCCTATCCCGAAGGCGCCTCCGCTCCGCAGCCCGGCTATTACCCGCAGCAGCCCGGTTACCAGCAGATGCCGCCCGCGCCGCCGCAGCAGGGCTATCCCGGTTACGATTACGATCCCTACGCCGCGCGCGAAGAGAGCAGCGGCACATCGCCTTGGCTGATCCTCGGCTGCTTTGTCTTCTTCGTCCTGGTGTTCGTCTGTTTTGCCGTCATCGCCCTGACCGTCATCGACGTGCTCAACCTGTGGTGCGAGCTGCCGGTCGTCCGCGATGTCGTGCTGGCGCTGGGCTTCGGCTGCTGACGGTTTCCTTGAAAGCAAGCGTCCTTGCAGGGGCGAGAATTGTCTCGCCCTCATCTACCGCCAAAGCGCAAACTGTAAACACACGCGTGTCCATGCCGCCGCCCACGCAAAATACATTGCGGTCCGCTGGGTTTCGCTCCCCTTCCCTAGCTCGCTGGGGCAAGGGGCCGGGGGATGGGGTGAAATCTTCCCGCAATGTAAACAGGGGCGAGACTGGTCTCGCCCTCAACCACTACCGAACTCGCTTTTTACCCGCGTCCAGTGCCGCCTGCTGCTCGGCGATCATCTCCGGCGCGCATTGCAGGCTGGCGAGGAATGCGTCGTGCGCGGCCGCGGGATCGGGGAATGCCATTTGCGTCAGCATCGTCAGCGTTTCGGTCTCAGCCATTCCGCTCCCGGCTGCCAGTTCCGGATAGAGCAGCGCCATCATTCCCATCTCGCCGAGGAATTGAAAGTTCGTCATGCCTTTGGGCGTGATGGTTAGGCTACCATCCTCTTGATAGAAATCCGCCAATTCCAGCATTTCTTCCGGCAGCGAGATGCCCTGCTCCCGCGCGCGGTCGAGATTGACAGCCAACGTAATGCCAGATACCGCGTTCACGCTGGTGGTCGCCAGGTCAATGCTGCCATTGAGATGGCCGACCAGGATGTGCCCGGCGTTCAGCCCGGGCCCGTAGGTGGCGATGGAGCCGGCAACGACCGTCGCCTGCAAAGCAAAGTAGACGGCGTTGGGATGATAAACGGGCAAGCCATTTTCCTCGACGATGCCAACGATAACGGGCAACGCCTCGGAGGTCAGCAAGTCGGTCGTCAGCGCCAGGGCTTCTGCGCCTTTGCTCACGACCGATTCGGTAGCCAGCTTCACATCGCTGATGGCCGCCGCCGCGGCAACTTCCACGGTCATGCCCATCGCCTCGCCAAATGTCGTTATCTGCGCCGCTCCATACGCCCCGCTGGACGATGCGCTCGCGTAGACCGTGCCGATTGTCCTGGTCTCGGGCGCCTGCAGTCGCAGCAGCGAAAGCACGGTTTCATAATCAGTGACGCGCTCCGTTCCGCTCACGTGATCTGGCTTGACGCAGGGCGCGTCTGCGATGCCAGCCGCATAGGGGTTGAAGACGGACATGAAAATGACCGGCGGCGGATCGTCCATTTGCAGCGTCAGGTTCACCGCAGCTTGAGAGACTGGCGTGGTTTCCGGTATCAGGTTATCAGCGCCCGCGTCCAGCGCCTGCGACAGAGGCGGCGCCAGCAGCGCCAGCAACAGCATAATCACGAACAGGCGCTTCGCCTTTTGTGAATCCTCCTTTAACCAATTTCAGTAACAGGCAGGCACTGTACATGATAATCCGTTTCGCTCAAATACAAAACAAATCAGGCTGTCAGATCCCTCGCCAGCAAGAGGCGAAAAAGCGCCGGAATTGGCGCGGAATGAAAGCATAAGACTTTATGAATCGCCACTGCAGGGTCTTTCGTGAAGCGGGGATGTTTGGGCTGGAAGATGCCAAGCCCGAATTGGCGCGCGCTTAACTTGGGCGACTCACAGAGTCTCCCTTACGAGCGAGCAGCCAAGCCCACGCCCGGCTCCCTCCCCGACGAGTCAGAGAGGGGAGTTTGCGCCGCGTGCCGCAAAGTATCATGCGTGGGCGATGGATTTGCCGCGCAGGCGTCCGCGAGCGAAAGTTCCTCTAACCCGCGTCCAACTCGGCCTGCTGCTCGGCGATCATTTCCGGCGTGCAGGCGTTGCTTTCGAGATACTCGGCGCCGGCGGCAACATAGTCGAAGGGTTCCAGCCCGGCGGCGAAGTCCTGAACCTCCTGGGCGACCGTCAGCGAGCCTTCCGCCAGGACGACTTCCGCCATCGCGCGGAGTTCTTCGGTGAAGTCAATGCGATTCAGGTCTTCCAGCGACATGCGCAGTTCGCCGTTTTCGATGATGAAGCCGGCAAAATCAATGATTTGCTCATTGATGTCCACGGCTTGCTTTGCGGCCGCGTCGAGATTGACGCCGAGCCCGCGGCCGGTGTAGGTGAGGATGCCCAAAGCAGCGATGTCGACCTCACCGTTGAGCTGCCCCGCGAGAATATAACCCGCTTGAACGCCCCGCCGGAAGAAGGGAGCGGGTCCCGCGCCGATCGCCGCGCCAAAGAAGGCGCCCTCAGGGGTGGATGCCAGCACCAGCAGTTCGTTGTCGTTGGCGACATTCACGATGGCGGGCAGCGCTGATTGGGTGAGGGTATCGAGCGGGACGACGAAGGCGTGAATGCCCTTTTCTACCAAGGCTTCCGCCGCCAGCGAGACATCGGGCAGCGACGGCGCCGCGGCCGTCTCCACCGTCATGCCATAGGCGCCGCCAAACCGGCTGATGGCTTCCGCGCCGGCCACGCTGCTGCTCTCGGCTGGATTGTAAATGACGCCGATTGTTCTGATCCTGCGATCTTGAAGCATAAGCAAGCCGACAACTTCGTCATAGGGGACGGAGGTGCCCACGCCCGTGACGTGGTCCGGCTTGAGGCAGGGCGCTTGCGAAAGGCCAGAGGCGACGGGATCGTAAACTGAGGTAAAGATGATCGCCGGCGGCGCTTCCATCGCGCTGGTGGCGTTGAGCGCCAGCTGGGCGACAGGCGCGGAGATGGCGATGATGACGTCGGCCTCTTGGTCAATCGCGTCTTCCACCATCAGCGACGCCGTCGCCAAGTCATAGCCGGCATCGCCCCAGAACAGCTTGAGCCGGTCATTTTCCAGATCATTATGCGCCGCGAGGGTGGCCTGTTCCGCCTCGTCGATGAAATTGTTCGCGCGCAAGACTTCCAGGACGCCAAGTTCCACAGCCTCAACGGCGGGCAAGACGCCAAATCGCAGGATGGCGACTGTTGGTTTTTCCGCGTCCTGCGCCGTGGCGAGCGCGGGGAGCATTAACAAGAACATAGCGAGCAGACTTCTTCCCAACATTCTTAACTCCTTTTTCAAGCATGCCTGTGACAATTCTATTGTAGACGATTTTTCGCCCTTAGTGAGAATCTGCCGACGATGGCCGTCTGGCATCTATCCGCTGCGTGCATGGGCCTTGGGGCGGTTCCATGAATCGCCCGATTTGGCGCGGGATGAAAGCGGGCGACTTGATAAGTCGCCCCTACACGGATTCGATCATTTTGAGATTTGTTGCGGCGGAGGTCAGCCACCACTCTCCAACGCCGCCTGCTGCTCGGCGATCATATCCGGCGTGCATTCCAGGCTGGCGAGGAAATCGTCATGCGCCGCCGCGGGATCGGGGAATGCCATTTGCGTCAGCATCGTCAGCGCCTCGGCCGGGAGCGCTTCGTTGCCGTCCGCCAGGTGGGGGAAACTCGCGGCCATCATCGCCATTTCGCCCAGGAATTGGGTATTCGTCATACCTTTGGGCATGATGCGCAAGCTGCCGTCTTCCAGGATAAAGTCGGCGCGCGCCAGCAATTCTTCCGGCACAGCCACGCCCGCTTGCGTCGACAGATCCACATTGATCGCGATCGCCATGCTGTCGACCAGATTGATGCTGGTGGTGGCTGGGTCGATCGTGCCTTCCAGCAGACCGATCAGCATGTGCCCGGCGTTGAGCCCGGGACCGTACACGGCGACTGAACCGGCCGCGACCGTCGCGCCGGACAAGAAGTAGGTCGCGTTGGGATGGTAGACCGGGATGTCGTTCTCCGCGCCAACTGCGACGATCTGAGGCGTGGCTTGAGATGTTAAGGTGTCGACTGTCAAGACAAAGGCGTCCACGCCCTTGCTGACCAGTCCGTCGGCCGCGACGCCGACATCAGCCAAACCGACGACGGCGGCTTCTTCGACCGTGATGCCGAGCGCTTCGCCGGCGGCGGCGATCATCTTCGCGCCGTGAGCGCCAGTTGCCGATGCCGATGCGTAGATCGTGCCAATGGCGCCCATGTCCGGGTTCTGCAGCATGGCAAGCGCGATGAGGTCTTCATAGTCCGTGAGGCGCTGTGTGCCGGTGACATGGGCTGGCTTAAGGCAGGGCGCGTCGGCGATGCCTGCGGCATAGGGATTGAAGACCGAGGCGAAAATCACCGGCGTGGGGTCCTTCATCTCGCTGGTCAGGTTGACCGCGGCTTGGGTCGCTGGCGTCGATTGCGTGAGGAGCACATCCGCGCCTTTGTCCAGCGCCGTCTCGATCATTGGGATGAGATTGGCGAAGTCATAGCCGGCGTCGGCGATGATGAACTTGATCTTCTCCCCTTCGTAGTCTCGCTGCGATTGGACCACCGCGCTGTGCTCGTCTTCGCTGAGATAGCCGTAGAGCTTCAGCATGTCAAACACGGCGGTACGGGTAGGGGTGGCGATCGTCACGCCAAATTGCAGCAGCGCGACGGTCGGGACTTCGTCATCCTGGGCGGAGAAAACGCCTCCCGCCATTCCAGCCGCGAGCAGCGCGACCAGCAGCGTCAAATAGAAAACTTTCCTGAACATGACAGCCTCCATTGTGAAATGTATCACATAATACTATCACAAGATTATTGCGTAGGCAACTGCTCGCAGGGGCCAGATTTGTGTCGCCCTTCAGCGCATTGCCATCCATGCGAGCGGCCTGCTGGGCAGCCGCTGTTTTGATTGCGAACGGCACGCGCCATCCCCCGGCCCCTTGCCTCAGCGAGCCAGGGAAGGGAAGCGAAACGCTGCGGATCGCAAAGTCTTTTGCGTGGGCCGTCGCTTTGCGGCGCGGATGTCTACAGACGACATATTCCCAGAAATGCGAACAAAATGTCGCCAATTGCCGCGGGACATGCGCTAGCGTGGCGTCAAATCGCATACAAAGGAGCGAAGCATGTTCAACTGGCTCACTGACTTTTTCCGCGCCCGCCGCAGCCGCCTCCGCCCCGGGGCGCCGCACATCGAACGCGTCGCCGCGCACAACCGCTTCGCCCTCGGTCCCCCGCTGGATATTCACAGCGCCCGCGCCTATGAAGGCTCGCCCTGGGTCTACATCGCCATCAACCGCATCGCCGAAGCCGGCGCCCTCGTGCCGCTCAAGGTCTATCGCCTCGACGGCGAGAAACGCGTCGGCATCGAGAATCACCCGCTGGAGCGCCTGCTGAGCAGTCCCAATCCGCTGACCAGCCGCTTCGAGCTTTTTGAGCAGACGATCGGCTCGCTCGAGCTGCATGGCAACGCCTACTGGTTCCTGGCTGGCGACGGGCAGGGGCGGCCGCGCGAGATCTGGCTGCTGCGCCCCGACCGCGTGAGCATCGTGCCGCACAAGCGGCGCATCGTGGCCGGCTACCTCTACGAGATCAACGGCGAGCGCATCCCCCTGGACGCGATAGAGGTGATCCACTTCCGCCGCTGGCATCCCGATAACGACTTCTATGGCTTGTCGCCAATATCGGCGGCTCGCGGCGCGGTGCAAAGCGACCGGCACATGGCGGACTGGAATCGCAAGACCTTCGGGCAGGATCAGGGCGTGCCGGCCGGCATCGTCAACATCAAGGACTTCATCAGTGACAGCGATTTCGAGCGGCTGAAGCGCGAATGGCGCAGCAATTATGGCGGGGCGGCGCGGCGGACGGCTTTCCTGCGGGGCGGCGCCATCGAGTGGCAGCATATCGGCCTCAGCCACAGCGATCTCGATTTCCTGCAAGGGCGGCAAGCCCAGCGCGACGAAATCCTCAATATCTTCGGCATCCCCGTCGGCCTGGTCAGCGAGAACGCGACCGAAGCCAACGCCACAGTCGCCGAGCGCCAGTTCATCGAGCGCACGCTCTGGCCCAAGCTGGCGCGCGTCGCCCAGAAGATCACGCAGGAGCTGCTGCCCTTCTATGGCGCCGACCTGGTGGCCGAATACGATGACATTCGCCCGACAGACGCGCAGGCGCGCCTGGACGAGATTCGCACGGCCTACCCGCTGCTGAGCGTCAACGAGCTGCGGGCGCGCTACTTCCAGCTGCCGCCGGTGGCTTGGGGGGAGGTGGCGGTGGGCAACCCCCACCCCTCGCTTAACCCCCCTCTAAATCTCCCCCCGACGCATCAGGGGGAGACTTCTTCTGCGAAGTCGGCGGTTGAGAATGAGCTGGCGCAGTGGGAGCGGTTCGCGCTGAATCGGCTGGAGCGGGCGGATGTGAAGCGGGCGTTCGAGGTGAAGTCGCTGCCGGACGAGCTGGCTTTCGAGGTGAGCGCGGGGCTGCTGTTTGCAAGGGATCGGGAGAGCGTGAAGCGGGTGTTTGCCGGGGCGCGGGCGGTGGCGTAGTCTGTAACGGGCGGCTGTAGGGGCGACTTTGCAAGTCGCCCGTTTTCTTCATCACAGAGGCGCAGAGGGGCATGAGTGCACCGAGGAATGCTGTAGGGGCGAGACGGTGGCTCGCCCCATTTCACGATTAGCCAACTACTGAGTCAACATCAATGTCAGAGTCGCCGACAAAGTCGGACTGTAGTGCAATTACCTTTGGTGGAGTATACCATTTGTGGAATTCCTCAGGTCGAATCATTAGCATGTGTGCCAATTCTTGACTGGTGTAACCAAAGTGAGTGCGATGACGATCCACTAGCATCTTAACCAGTCGCGGAGATTCGTGAGGAAATGGGCGAGGCTCGCGCTTTCGATATCCAAGTCGACTCAACTGCTGGAATAGTGAAGTGTATTTCCTTTGCGTAACTACACCCAAGTCGCGTGCTCGGCGGATCAAAGTTGCAATTGAAACTCGCCACACCTGCTTGAGTTCCATCAAGTGCTGAATAGTTACGGGCGCGAGCGACCCTAGAATATCTCTCTCAGGCATCAGAAATGCTGCTGCAAACTCATCCGCTTCTTCTTCGATGTCGGGATAGGGCGCGATGTCACGATGCATTACCAAGTGGCCGAGGGCGTGTGCCAGAGAAAAGCGCGTTCTGTCGGCCGGCGCTGAACTGTTGATCAGAATCACGGCCGGATCGGGAGATACCCAGTGCACTACTTCATCAATCTTGTCGATCTCGAAGTCGAATGAATGCACTAGACATGATGCATTTTCTAGCCAAGCAACCAGATTCTTGACCGGGCCATTTGGCATATTCCACAGAGAGCGCACTGCGTCGGCAATTTCACTGACGTGTTCGAAGTCACCACGGCGCATAATTGGGATTTCCACCTTGTCAACTTGTTCGAACGCGTAGCAGAGCCGAGCCCCACCGACTCGATACAAATTCGCGAAGGCGTGTATTCGCTTCAAATCGCGGGCGGGGACACGTTTTCGCCGACGGTTGAATATCTCGGTAGAGTCCGCCCCATACACATGCCCAGTCTGAAAAAAAAACGTGGTTGGAAACCCAAGAACCTGCGAAAGCGTCGCTAGATCGTTAGTTTCTACATCTGTTATTCCTCCTTCATAGCGAGATATCTTGGACTGTGTGATGCGGCTCTGCTTGGAGAGCTCCTGTTGCGTCATTCCACGGAGCTCACGAGCCAATGTGAGCCACTCGGGATTGACGGATTCTCTCATGATGTGTCCTCCTTTCCTTTCTTTGGCTCTAGGCGCAGCTTCGGATCGGCTTCAGTGGAGTATGTTGGCGACCAAGTCTCTTGAGTCGTCAGCCCTAGCGCAGTTGCATGCGTCACTTCATACTCATTTTGAATACTGAAGTACATTTCTCTTATGTGCTCTTCGCCAGGGAGATATGCAATACAACATATGTCCGGCACTTGCAGAGCTTCGAGGAAATCCACCTCCGTCTCAGGCGGCGGCATAAGATATGGTTGTCGGCGCATTTTCCGATACGATTGAATCTCTTCGGGCTCATCAAACGGCTTCGTGCCCTCAAGAGACTCCACATCAAGTAAATTATCGATCTTGATCATATACGCCAGCAGTCGGTTGGGAATGATAATGCAGTCCATGTTTCGTATGCACTCGGCCTTGAATGTCTCGTAAAAGGACGCCGCTTCAGCTAACTGCGCACCGAACATAGCACGGAAAAACTGCGCCCTCTTTTGCGGCGACATCCTTGCAACGAGGAGCTTCCTCTCACGAATCATTTCGGGATAGTCCAAATTGAAGCTATTCACTCCTGCTTTGAAGCTGTGCAATAGATCGTCAAATGGTGGACGAAATGGACTTTCGGACTCTTTGCGCCGCATGTATGGCTGCCTTTCGAACTCATTCTACCACGCCGCCATGATAGCATGAGCCGAGCCAAGAGTCAAATATGTCGCGAACTTTATGCGGTATCATATGCATGAATTTATGACCCGTTAGCATAAGCGGCGTCTTGAGGCAACTTACCGTGCACTCCCCGTTGTCAAATCAACTCCCGCTGCCCACCCCCGGGCCGCCACCTCTCAGCCCGCTTCCGCCCCCCAACCTGCGGCGGCATCTCCACGCCCGCGCCCCCTGTAGTTTCAACTAAGTATTGCGAAAACTAACCAGATTTTGGCATACGCGGGACGAGCCACCGGCTCGCCCCTGCACGCATACGTTGATTCTGGCGTTATTATTTCGCGGGTCATTTTTCAATTACTTGCTGTCGGCTACTCCTGTGCTCTCTGTGGTGAATCACTATATCAACCGATTCACGCCATCAAACGCCGCCGTCTTGTAGCACTCCGCCAGCGTCGGATAGTTGAACACCGTGTTGATGAAATAATCGACCGTGCCGCCGAACGCCATGACCGTCTGCCCGATGTGAATCAGCTCGCTCGCGCCCTCGCCGATGATATGCACGCCCAGCAGCTTGTGATTCTCGCGATGAAAAATCAGCTTCAGCATGCCAATCGTGTCGCCGATGATCTGCCCGCGCGCGATCTCCTTGTAATAGGCTTTCCCAACCTCGTAGGGGATGTTTTGATGCGTCAGCTCCTCTTCGTTGGCGCCGACCGTTGAAATCTCCGGGATCGCGTAAATGCCATAGGGAAATAGCTCGGGGATGCTCTGATGCTCGATGCCAAAAGCGTGGCAGGCCGCCATCCGCCCCTGTTCCATGGAGGTCGAGGCCAAGCTGGGGAAGCCGACCACATCGCCGACCGCGTAGATATTCGGGATTTCCGTCTGATAATGCTCGTTGACGGCGATGCGCCCGCGCTTGTCCGGCACGATGCCGATATTCTCCAGGCCCAGTTGCGAGGTCGCGCCTTGCCGCCCGATGGCGTAGAGCGCCATCTCGGTGACGATCTCCTTGCCGCTGGCCAGCCGCGTCTTGACGCCCCGCCCATAACGCGTTTTCGCCTTCTCGATGCTGCGCACGTTCTCGCCCAGGCGCAGGGTCACCCGCTGCTGCCGCATGTGATACACCAGCGCGTCCACGATTTCGTGATCGACGAAGGTCAGCAGCCGCTCGCTCAGCTCGACCAGGGTCACGCGCGTCCCCAGGGTGGCGAACATGCAGGCGTATTCGCAGCCGATCACGCCGCCGCCGACCACGGTCAAGGTCTTGGGCAGGTGATCCAGCTTCAGCAAGCCATCGCTGGTGAAGATCGTCTCGCTGTCGAAGGGGATTTCAGGCGGCTTCGCCACCGTCGTGCCGACCGCGATCATGATGCAGCGGGTCGTCAGCTCGTCTTCGCCTTTCCTGCCGACGAAATGCAGATGGACCGTGTGCGCGTTGATGATGGTGGCGATGCCCGGTATCACCTCGACGCCGTTGCGCTGCAGCTGCGCCTTGTTGATCTCGATCTCGTGGCGGATGACGTGGTCGGCGCGCATCAGCAGGTCGTTCATGGTGATATGCTCTTTGACCGTGTACGACGCGCCATAAATCGAGCGCTGGCGGAAGCCGGAGAGGTGCAGCACCGCCTCGCGCAGCGTCTTGGACGGGATCGTGCCGGTATTCACCGAGACGCCGCCGATCAGGGTCTTCTTCTCGATAACGGCCACGCGCTTGCCCAGCTTCGCCGATTGGATCGCCGCCCGGTGCCCGGCCGGTCCGCTGCCGATGATGATGATGTCATAATCGTAGCGCCTGGGCTTCGGCGCCGCTTCCGGTTGGGGCTTGCCGTTTGCCGCCGTCTTCGCGGTCGCGACTATTTCCGCCATGATTGCGCCTCTTTCACACGCGCTTCCATCGCTTTGAGGATAACGCAATCGCAGGCGCGCTGGCAAGCAGGCGTAGGCCGGCCGTAGCCAAATCGCAAGCCAGTCGACGCCTCCCGCGCCAAGCCAAATGCCGCCTCGTAACCTGCCTTCTGTAGACATTTGCGCGACAGCGCCGCCCACGCAAAGAATTTAGGTCTCGTCCGCCTTTTCCGTTTGCACCCGGCTCAGCGCGGAAGCTAGCAGCGCCGTCGGCACAGCCACAATCCCCATGCCCGTCAAAACCATCGCCAAGGTCAGCATTCGCCCGGCGGTGGTAACCGGATAGACATCTCCATAGCCAACGGAGGTCAACGAGATCACTGCCCAATAGATGGAGTCGAAGATGTTTCGGTACAGGTCTGGCTGCGCTTCATGTTCGACCTCATAAATCAGAAGGGCGAAACTAAAGATGAAGACAAAAGCCACGCTGCCGAACAGTACCGCCTCGGCCGCGATCGACTTCAGCGCTTGCTGGTAGCGGTCCAGCGCATTTGTGTAGCGTGTGACCTTCAAGAGGCGCAATATTCGCAGCACCCGCAGCAGCCGCAGCACCCTCAGGCTGGCGGCGGCGTGAATCAAGATTGGCAGCAAAGCGACAAGGTCAATGATGCCGTAAAAGCTGGTGATGTACGCGCGTCTGTTGTCCGCGATCAAAATGCGACCGATGTATTCAACGAGGAAGAGCAGCGACAGCGTAATATCGGCGATGATGAGCGCTTCCCGCATGTCTGTGGACAGGTCAAATGTCTCTAGCGCCATAATCGCAATTGACGCGAAAACTGCGACGCTGACCGCGATTTCGAAACGGGCATTATTCGTCAGACTCATGGCGCGCTCCAGTACGCATATTCAAGCGGCGTCATTCTACTCGCCCAGCACGATGCGCAGGATCTCGCCGGCGTTGATATCGACCGTAAACAGCCGGCCATCCGGCGCTTGAACGATGCCGTTGCTCGCTTGCCGCGGGCTTTGCTCCGGCGGCAGTTGTGCGCTCAAGCGCGTGACCGTCTCGTAGCTGCCATCGCCGTCGCTATCCCGCAAGAGGCTGAGCCCGTCGCCATGCAGCAGGAAGAGCGTCTGCCCCTGCGCGACCAGCCCGGTCACTTGCCCCAGCGCTTCGGCGTCGTCCGCGAAGATCAGTCGGGTTTCATCGGCGCGGTCATCGCCATCGGAATCGGGCAAGGCGTAGATCTGGCCGGCGCGCGTGGCCGCCAGCAGCTGCCCTTCGGCGTCAAATGCCAAAGCGGCGATGATATTCAGGCGGTCGCTGTCGATTGGCACGCTGCCGTAAAAGAGCGCTTTGGCGGAAGCGGGGAGGGTGGACTCGGCTGCGTCCAGCGTCGGCGCGGCGGTCGGCGCGGGCAGGGTGGCGGCCGCCAGGGTCGCGCTGGCGGCAAGGGCCTGCTCGCTCGCGCGGACCTCCGCCAATTGCGCTTCCAGAGCCGAGACCGTCGGATTCGCCGTCGCGGACTCGGCGGTGGCGCCAGCGCGGTAGAGTTCAATCGCGCTGCAGCCGGTCAGCGTCAAGGCGAGCAGGGCCATTAGCGCGAACAGGCGTCGCGCAGACGAAATTGACTCTGTGACGGGGTTCACGCGCTTGAGTCGGCCGGCGGCGGGCAATGTCAGATTGGCGGCGTCGCCGTGACGATAAAGCTCAGGGCAAAGGCGGCGCAGGCGGCCAGAATGCCAAAGGACAAGCGGGGCTTGATGCGTTCGGGCGCGCTCGCGGCGGCTGCGGGCTGGCGCAGCATGGCCTCAGCCACTTGATTTGCCAGCCAGCTCATGCCCAAACCGGCGACGATCACCGCGGCCGCGAAGGCGGCGTTGTCTTGATCCGACAAATCATAGAGGCTGCGAATGACGAGCGCGTTGGCCGCCATCGCCACCATGACCGCGGCCGCCGTGCCGCGCCAGCCCGGCTCTGTTTTGCGGATGATTCCGCTGTAATATGCCCAAATGTCGATCGCCAGCAGGGGCAAAAGCGCCGAGAGCCAAGCGACATATTGCAGCAGGTCCGTCTCGAAGAGCTCAATCAGACCAACGCGTATGAGCAATGCGATAAGTCCAGCGGCTGTCGCGGCGCCGGCGCAGCGCAATACGCGGGTGGCGATGACGCCGGTGAAGACGACGCAAGCCACCAGGTTCGCCGCCAGCAGCCATTCCGGCCGATACAAGCCCAGCGATTCCAATTGGATGCCGGCCAGGGTCGCGTCCCAATCGATCAGCATCAGCTGCAGCCACAGCATCAGCATGCCCGCCAGGATCAGCAGCGACAGACTGTCGCGCAGCCGCAAGCCGGTTATGGCGCGCCAGGCAGGCCGCGGCCCCGCGGAGGCCTGCAGGACGAGCGCCAGCGCCTGGGTCAAGATGAAGCTCGTCAGCAAGATCAAATGCGGGATGCTCCAGGCGGTGATGTCTTCGCCGAAAATCCAGTGCCACAAGGGATCGGCCGGCAAGGCGTAGAGCAGAAAGGCGGCGTTCAAGATCAGCACGCCGACGATGGGATTGGATCGGAAACGCTGTTGAAAGCTGCCGCGCAAGTGGCGGTTGAGGTTGCGCAGCGCCCAGAAACCGCAGGCGACGGCGGTCCCGAAGCCGAAATACATCAATAGATGAGGCCGCCAGAACAGGTCTTCGCCGAACGGTATGCCATAGAGGCGGTGCCAGATCTCATCCCAAAGGGCGCCGATATAGATGGCCGCGCCCCCGCTCGCCAGCGCCAGCGACAAGGTCTCGCGGGCCCGCGCGGGCAGCGCCGTCTGTCGCGGTTGACGCGCATTCGGCGGCAGCGGGCGGATGAGCAAATGCCAGAAGAGGAGAACAAAGGCGGCGATGACCAGGAAAAACAGGCTCGCCTGCAGCCAGAAAAGGCCAAGGTTTGCGCCCGCCGGGATGCCGCCCCAGACGCAGAAGGCGATGAAGACCAGCGCGCCGGCGCCTGCCGACAGCGTCCAGCCGAGGCGGTTGTGTAGGATCGTCATGCGCAGGCTCCGTGGGGAAGGCCGCCAGTTGCTATCAGCTTACCATATTTTGAAGGGGCGGGTCTAGTCGGCGAGGAGTTGGCGCAGGAAGGCTTTGGCGTCTTCGAAGGCGGGGCGGTCAAACGTGTCGTCGTCCCACCACTTCATACTGTACATATAGCGCGGCAGTTCACGTGTCGCGTCTTTGCTTCTTGCCAAATCTCGCATGATGAGTTTTCCAGCAAGAAGGACGCTAAGTCTGCTTTTGTCTTCCCGGTTGCGCGCAACCTCCGAGGTCGGGTGCGTTTCCTTAACGCAGTCTATGTACTTGTCAACACAACGCATCATCGAGTCTTCCGCGAGCGCTTCGAGCAAAATGGTCTCAAGCGAGCCTTCTCGACCCACTGAGGGAACGATCAGCACGGACACTTTGAGATCACCGAATGTTTGCACAATTGGGCGGTCAGGAATGTCAATGTTTGGTGGCCCTTCTCTGTTTACTGTCTTGATTCTGTCTTGAACACTGCGAAGGGCATCAGTGTTGAAGTCACTATCGCGCACAATTCCTAAATGGGTTATGTGTTCCAAATTATCAGCCCTCTTCAAGTCGCGTAGCCGCTGTGTAAGCTTGTCCCTACCCTCGTACTGGATGACGGCAAGATCCTCAACTTGAAGTTGCGCATCCGTAGAATCCGCTAGATGATTGACAAATCGATCGAAGAACACTTGGTCATCGTCTCCCTCTACAAGCAGTAGCCGCGTTTTGCCATCTGGGATCAGCTCGTCCATTAGCGAACCTCGTGATCAAAATCAAAGGCTGCCACGGCTTCCATATCTAACTCATTGTAGGTTGTGGCCCTTAATTCACCCGTTTTACGACTCCTGCTCAACCGATGAAAGCGGAATTCATCCAGCTTGTCGTCGTCGCTGAAGGCCTCGTAAGCCGCGCGAATCATCTCCAGGCTGTGCGTCGTCGCGAAGACCTGGACGTCCAGCTCGCGCGCCAGCTGTCCTATTGCCTGCCAGACTTTACATTGTACGCTGTGGTGGATTCCGTTTTCGATTTCGTCGACAAACAGAATACTATGTGGCTTAGAAATCATGGACAAGAGTAGGTGACAGGTCCTGTTTACTCCTTCCCCCATCAGTTTCAAAGGAATTAGGTTACCGTTTACCCTGCCACAGAGGAGCAATTCGTCGTCTGGTTGCGATAATCGGAGATCTGACAATCTCGCATCGAAGAATCGTAACGGATTTAGAAGCGTTCCAAGACCTGACTCTTGGACTTTGCTGAATTGCCGGCGTACTAAATCGCGCTCAGGACGTCCCTGTACTGGAATATACTGAGCGAGTTGGTCAACATGTAGCGACGTTGAGTCTGCCCGTCCATGAAAATGATACAAGTGATAGGAAGGATCATCAGAAGTGTAGCTGAAAAGAAGACATGAGTCCGTTTCATCGCGTCGCCGAGCGGCTTCAGTTGCATCAATTCCGTCACCAATGAGCCTCCTGCGGTATACTTCGAATATGTCTCGATTCTCGTAGTCATTTTGCAGCACACTGATTTCCAGGTTGCCGTTGGTCCCAGTTTCTCCACCAAGCTGGATGTGCGCGCTAGATTCATAATCGAAGAAGAATTGTTCAAAGTAACTTAAGGTGCCAGAATGTGGCACTTTAAGGCCTCGTGTAGCTTGCAAGTCGAAAAGCACCGATGTGGTCGACGGCCGTGTCAGTACATACATCGCCTCCATCAGCGCCGTCTTGCCCGTGTTATTCTTCCCCGCAATCAGATTCACCCGCCCCAGATCGTTTATCTGCAAATCCTTGAAGCAGCGGAAATTCTTCACCCGAAAACTCTTGTACATCGCGCGCCTCCTCGCCCAAAGCGCTTCGCCTGCCTTTCATTATACATCCGCGCCGCCTGATTCCAGTGCTACAATACCGCCATGACCCGCATCCTCGCCATCGAGACCTCCTGCGACGAAACCGCCGCCGCCATCGTCACGAAGGGCAGGTCCATCAATTCCAGCATCATCGCCTCGCAGATCGACCTGCACACGCAGTATGGGGGCGTCTTCCCCGAGCTCGCCTCGCGCGCCCACGCCGAAGTCATTTCCGCGGTGGTGGCGGAAGCGCTTGCGGAAGCCGACATGGACTACGCCGACCTGGACGCCATCGCCGTGACCCAGGGCCCAGGGCTGGTGGGCTCGCTGCTGGTGGGCCTCAACTTCGCCAAGGGGCTGGCGCTGGCGACTGGCCTGCCCCTGCTCGGCATCAACCACCTGGAGGGGCATGTCTATTCGCTGTGGCTGGCGCCCGATTTCGTCGACCCTGCCTTTCCAATCCTGGCGCTGATCGTCTCCGGCGGGCACAGCGAGCTGCTGATCATGCGCGCGCACGGCGCCTATCAGCGCGTCGGCGGCACGATTGACGATGCGGCCGGCGAGGCTTTCGACAAGGTCGGCCGTCTTCTCGGCTTGCCCTTCCCCGGTGGACCCGCCATTGAGCGCGCGGCGAAGACGGGCGACAAAAGCGCCTACCGCTTCCCCCGCGCCAAGACCGACGGCGCCTACGACCTCAGCTTTAGCGGCTTGAAGACGGCGGTGATGCGCGCGGTGACCCTGCAGCCGAGCGCTCGACCGGGCGGGGGCCGCCCGCGACGCGCCGAAAGAACGGCGAAACTGCGCCAGGACGTGAATATCCACGATGCCGCCGCCGCCTTCCAGGACGCGGCCACCGACGCCTTGGTCGCCAGCGCCTCTCGGGCGGCGCGCGATTTTAATGTGAACGCTCTTTATCTGTCTGGCGGGGTCAGCGCGAACGCGATGCTGCGCGAGAAGCTGCGGGCGCGGGTCGATTTGCCGGTCTGTTATCCGCCGCTGAATCTCTGCACGGACAACGCTGCCATGATCGGCGCGGCCGCGTATTTTCGTCACGAGGCCGGACATCGCAGTCCGCTCGATCTTGAGGCGCGCGCCAGTTGGCTGTTGAGCGAGGCTATTTATGCCAGCTGACCGCGGCCGAGCGCAGTCTAAACCATCGCTTTTTCGTCTGCCGCGCAAACTCGACGGCGCGACTGTAAAATAGTTTGCAGTTGCTTGTTCTCGCATCCAGGATGCTTGATGGATCAACTGAAGATCGCCATCATCGGCGCGGGCGCGGCTGGATTGGCCGCCGCCTGGGACTTCGCCGGCGCGGGCCACCAGGTCGCCGTCTACGAAGCGGCCGACCGCGTCGGCGGGCTGGCGGCCGGCTTCCAAGACGAGGCTTGGGACTGGACCCTCGAAAAGTTCTATCACCACTGGTTCGCCAACGACCACGACATCCTCGCCCTGGCCGAAGAAATGGGCGCGCGCGACCGCGTCCTCTTCCCGCGCCCGAAGACCAGCTACTGGATCGATGGCGCGCCGGTCCGCAGCGAAATCTCGCCATCGGCGCTCTTCCTGCCGCTTTCGCTCGTCTCGATAATCCGCATGGGACTGGCTGGCGTCTTCGTCAAGCTGACGCCGCGCTGGCAGCCCTTCGAGCGCGTCACCGCCGACCAATGGATGCGCCGCTGGATGGGCGCCGAAGCATACGAGAAATTCTTCAAACCGCTGCTCATAGGCAAATTCGCCGACGCCTACGACCAGGTGCCGATGTCGTTCATGTGGGCGCGCATCGTCAAACGCACGCTAAAGCTAGGAACCTTCGTCGGCGGCTTCCAGGCTTTTCTCGATGAGCTCTCGCGGCAGCTGCGGGCGAAGGGCGTCGCGATACACTTGAACAAGCCCGTCGAGGGCATCCGCCCGGCCGGCGCCAAGCCCGCGCTGATCGTCGATGGCGAGCGCTTGAGCTTCGACCGCGTCCTCAGCACGACATCGCCGCGTCTGCTGCTGCGCATGACGCCCGCTCTGGCGGATACGGATTATGGACGCCAGGTCGCGGCGCTGCGGAGCATCGGCGGGCTCTGCGTCGTTTTCGCCTTGAAGCATCCCCTCATGCCGGACGACACCTATTGGCTCAACCTGCCGGCGTCAACGGCGGACAAGTCGAAGTCGGCTTTTCCCTTTCTGGCGCTGGTCGAGCATACCAACTTCATCCCGCGCGAACACTACGGCGGCGACCATATCGTCTATTGCGGCGATTACGTCCCGCCGGCGCACGAGTACTTTAAGCTGAGCGAGGCGGCTTTGGTCGAGCGTTTTATGCCGGCCCTCAAGAGCGTCAACCCCGCCTTCGAGCGCGCCTGGATTCGCAAGTCCTGGGTCTGGCGCGCGCCATACGCCCAGCCGCTGCCGACGCTCAATCACAGCCGCAAGATTCCCGAAATCCAGACGCCGCTGCCCGGGCTCTACTGGGCGAGCATGTCTCAGGTGTATCCCTGGGACCGCGGCACCAACTACGCCGTCGAGATCGGCCGGCGCGCGGCGCGCCTGGCGATGGCGCCGGCATCGCGCGGACGGACCCCTGGCGCAGACGCGATTCTTGGCGCAAGGCTCGACCGATAATCCCGCGCGGCAATCGCCATCCTGTTTTCAATGCGGTTTTACTGTATACTCTAGCTAGCGGCAAAGCGCGCCGTTATTCGCCCTTGCGCGAAGCGATATCAAACCGGCGGAAAGCGAAGCGCCATGTATGCGCGAGGTCAAGGGACCGCATGCCAGAAGCGCAAGAGACATCGACCAATCTCGTCGCTGAATTAAGACAGCTCGAGGACCATCTGGAGCAGGTGTATACGACTTTGGAATCGCAGCGGGAAGCCCTGCGCCGTCACCGCTTGGCCATGCCCGCCGCCATCACCAAGAACCTCGATGCGCTGAAACAGGATTTCAAGCGCCTGGAAAACGACGTGCTCGAAGAACAGACCGAGCTGCGGCAGCTGCGCGCGCTTTCGGAGATGTCCACGCGCATCACCAACTCGCTCGATATCGATACCGTCCTGGGCGAAACGATGGAGCTCGTCATCGTGCTGACCAATGCCGAGCGCGGTTACATCGTGCTGTCCAACGAAGAGAGCGGCGAGCTGGAATTCCGCATCAGCAGCGAAAGCGGACTGATGGGTCCTGGCGCGGCCGCCGGCGACCGACCGCAGATCAGCATGACCGTCGTCAACGAAGTCATCAACACCGGCGAGCCCCTGTTAGCCGATAACGCCTTCAAAGACGAACGGCTCTCGGAAAACCAGAGCATCATCAATTTCACGCTGCGCTCGGTGCTCTGCGTGCCCCTGCGTTACAAAGAGCGGATCATCGGCGTGGTCTACGTCGACAATCGGCTCTTCGCCGGCATTTTCACCCAGCGCGAGCTTAACCTGCTGATGGCATTCGCCAATACGGCCGCGGTCGCCATCGCCAACGCCCGCATGTATATGCGCGCCGAGCAGATCCTGGCGGAGATCACCCGCGTCAAGGAACTGATGGACAACATCTTTTCGTCCGTCGGCAGCGGCATCATCGCCATCGATTCGAACGACCTGGTGCATACCTTCAACCGCGCCGCCGCCGAGATCCTCGATCTGCCACAGGATGGGGCGCTCGGCTACGACGTCGCCCAGGTGATGCGCAACGCCGCGCTGACGCTCGAAGACCACCTCGAGCTGGTCAAACAGGACAATCGCGATCACTCGCTGGAGCTCAGCGCAGAGCTGCCGGGCCGCGGGCAGGTGGCGCTGGCGCTCTCGCTCTCGCCGCTGAAGGACAGCAACGACGCCACCCAGGGCGTCACGGTCGTGATGGACGACGTCACCCACCTGCACGAACACGAAACCACCATCAACGCGATGAAGCGCATCCTGCCCGAGGGCATGGTCGACCAGATCAACGAAATCGCTAGTATCGAGATGGGCGGCTTGCGGCGCGAGGTTACCTGCCTCTTCGCCGATACGCGCCCCTGGATAACGCTGCCAGACGTAGCCGCCAGCGAGAAGCTGCGCATCCTGAACCAGTATCAGGCGATCGCCACCGCCTGCATCCACGAATGCGGCGGGATCATCGACAAATACATGGGCAACGAGGTGATGGCGCTCTTCAACACCCAGCTCAACCCAGTGAAGAACCACGCGCAGCTGGCGCTTGAGTGCGGCTTGCTCATGCGCGATCGCTATGCGGATCTTTATCGCGAGATGAATATCGCGCCCGATCCGCACTTTTACATCATCGGCATGTTCACGGGCGTGGCGACTCTGGGCAATGTGGGCAGCTTTCATCGGCGCGAGTTCACCGCCTTGGGCAACAGCATCAACACCGCCAAGCGCATCCAGGAGAACGCGGCGCGCGGCACAGTGACCATCGTGCAAGAGACGCTCGACCACATCATGCAGAACAACGATGGCCGGCGCCGCTACGACTTTCGGCCGCGCGCTCCCATTTATGGCAAGGGACTCTCGGCGGGCATGAAAGCTTACGAGGTGCATCGAAGCGCATGAGCGACGCGACCGGCTTTGGCGCGATCCAAACCCAGCTAAAGGGGCTGAAGACCCGCGCCGACGACGTGAAAACCTTGCTCGAGCAGCAGCAGGCTCTGCTGCGGCGCCGCGGCATCAGCCTGCCCGCCAGCGCCATCGACAGCCTCTGGACCATGCGCTCGCGCATCGACAAACTGTCCGTCGCCCTGGTCGATACCCACATGCAGCTCCAGCAGCTGCGGCGCCTGGCAGAGACCACCGCCCTGGTCAATTCGGCGCAAGAAACCGAAGAAGTCCTCAACCAGGTGATGGACACCGTCATCCAGCTGACGCAGGCCGAGCGCGGTTACATCGTCTTGAAGAACCGTGAAAGCGGCGCGCTGGAGTTCAAGGTCGCGCGGGGCTTGAGCGCCGAAGAAACAGCCGCGGGCGGGCGCATCGTCAGCTGGTCCGTCATCAATATGGTGGCGGAAAGCGGCGAACCGCTGCTGACCGTGGACGCCGGCGCCGACGAGCAGTTCAGCCACAGCGAGAGCATCGCCGGCTTCAGCCTGCTCAGCATATTGGCTGTGCCCCTGGTCGCCCGCGACGAAGTCATCGGCGTCGCCTACTGCGACAACCGCATCATGGCGGGCTTGTTCAAGGAAAACGAACTTGGCCTGCTGACGAGCTTCGGGCAGCAGGCGGCCGTCGCCATCGAAAACGCGCGCCTCTTCGAAGACATTCGCGCGCAGATGGCGCTGATCGAAGAGATGCAGGTGCGCCTCTCCAATATCTTCGCCTCGATCGGCTCGGGCGTCATCACCGTCAATGGCGAGAACCGCGTGCTCGTCTGCAACGAAGCGGCTGAAGCCATCACCGGCACGACCGACGCCGGCGCGCGAGGCTTGCCCTTAAACGCCGTCCTGCCCCAGGTGACGGAGGGATTCTTCGAATCGGTGGAGCGAGTGCGGCGCGATCAGACGCAGCATATCTGGGCAGAGCGCTTCGAGCACCAGGGCCGGCAGCGGTACTGGCAGGTGGTCGCCAGCCCCCTGCGCGGCGACGATCAGGTTCGCCTCGGCGTCGCCCTGGTCATCGACGACTTGACCGAACGTAAAGAGCAAGAGGAGCAGCGGCGCCTGCTCGGCACCTTCGTGCCAGAAGCCCTGCTCGAGAATATCGGCTCAATCAGCGAAATCGACACCAGCCCGGCCGAACGCACGATCTCCGCCATGTTCGCCGATGTCGATGGCTTCACCGCCTTCAGCGAATATTTGCAGCCGGAAGACCTCATGCGCATCATCAACCGCTATCTTGGCGCGGCCAGCGACGCCATCAACGACTATGACGGCGTCGTCGATCAATACCTCGGCGATGCCATTCGCGCGCTCTGGAATTCGCAGCTGAACCAGCAGGACGACCATGCCTTGCGGGCGGTGCGGGCGGCGCAGGCCATCCTCAAAGCGGTGGAGTCGCTGCATGAGGTGGTCGACGAGGACGAGGCTTTGCGTTTCTGCATCGGCATCCACACGGCGCATTCGGTGCTCGGCATGGTGGGCGGCGCCAACCGCATTGAGTTCGCGGCTTTGGGCGAGGCGCCTGACGTCGGCAAGTTCCTGCAAGAGAACGCCGAACCGGGCGAGATCATCATCAGCGCCGCCACTTACGACTTGGTCAAAGACCATATCGACGCCGAAGCGCTGCCGGCGCGGAAGTCGAAAGCCGGCTTCGAGCATATTGACACCATCTATCGCGTGTTGCCGCGCGCTTGCTCGGCCAATGGCGCGGATGGCGGGCGGCTTTGACGCGAAGTCGCAGGGGCGATATGCCATGTCGCCCGCATTTATCCGGGCGCGTTTTCGGGCGACCCGATGGGCAGCCCCTGTTTTATTCGCGAATGACATCGACGGGCGTTACAGCGCAAGGCTCCTGCAGCTAGGTCTTTTGCTGCGATCTGTAGGGGAGAGACGGTGACTCGCCCTCTAACCAACGCGAATTCTTTTGCATGGGCGGTCGCATTGCGGCGCGTGCGCCTGCAGGGTTGGCAACCCGAATAATCGGTAGGATAAACCTCGTGCATTTGGTCAGCCGGCAGCGCCTCCAGGCCAGCGGATCATCAGAGCGGCTGAAGCTTCTTGGCTTGGCGCTCTTCCTTGCGCTGCTCCTGGCGGCCATCGGCTATCAAGCGCAGAACGCTGGCGTCGACTACATGCTGATTTTGAGCGTTTTCGCCACGCGCTTCCTCGGCATATTCGTCGAGGCTGTGCCCTTCCTGCTGCTGGGCTCGATCACATCGGGCTTGATCGAGACCTTCGTCAAGTCGGACGATATCGTGCGCTGGCTGCCGCGGAATCGACTGGGGGCGGCGCTGGGCGGGGCTTTTCTTGGGCTGGTCTTCCCCGTCTGCGAGTGCGGCGTCGTGCCGGTCGCGCGCCGGCTCTTCAGCAAGGGCACGCCGGTCTCGCTGGGCGTGGCATTCCTGCTGGCGGCGCCTTTCATGAATCCCATCGTCTTCGCCAGCACTTATATCGCCTTTGGTTTTGGTCCCGTCTTCATCGGTCGGATTGTCGTCACCATCTTGGTCGCCGTCCTCGTCGGCACGGTGATCGGCAGCTTCGCCAAGCGAGAAGCCGCGCTGAAGCCGATTGCGCTGGGCGGCGGGCGCGACAACCATGACCATGGCGGCCAGGCCGAGCCAGCGACCGGCGTCAAGCTCTTAACCGCGCTGGGCATCGCCGGGGACGAATTCTTCGAGATGGGGCGTTTCCTCATCTTCGGTTCGATTCTGGCGGCGCTGATGCAAACCCTCGTGCCGCAAGAGAGCCTGCTCGCCTTGGGCACGGGGCCGGTTTTCTCGGTGGTCTTCATGCAGATCCTCGCCTATGTGCTGAGCGTCTGCTCGACTGTGGACAGCTTCCTGGCGCTGGCATTCGTCAATACCTTCACGACCGGCGCCATCGTCAGCTTCCTCAGCTTCGGGCCGATGGTGGATATCAAAAGCACGCTGATGTTCACGGGCGTGTTCCGCCGCCGCATCGTCCTGTATCTGATCCTGCTGCCCTTCGTGCTAAACCTGCTGGCGGGGACTGTAATCAACGTCATCCTGGAAAGTATCATATAGTGAATTGTCCGCATTCCGTCTTCTATTTTATCAGTCGCCGCAGGGGCGAGACTTGTCTCGTCCTCCACGGCTGCCAACCCCATCCCCCGGCCCCTTGCCCCAGCGAGCTAGGGAAGGGGAGTCAAGCGCGGATTCTCGCAAATTCTATTTTTAGGGCGGTGGATGAATCGCGCCTGTGTCTACTGCGCTGTCTTTGGGCAAGCATGACATGAACGCGGCGCCTCACAAACATCACGAACGCGTGGACAGCATCGCCTGGGCGAAGTCGCTGGTTCTCTTCGGCATGGGCATTTATCTGACGCTGCTCATCCTGACGGGCAACCTGGACAACTACATCAATCAGCGCTTCGCCTGGCTGGCAGTCGTCGGCGCGCTGCTTTTCTTTCTGCTGGGGCTGAACACTCTTCACAGCCTGCTGAAGCCGGAAGCGGGCGAAAACGCCCATCACCACTACCATATCAGCTGGGATATCCTGCTGGTGGTCGCTTTTCCGCTGCTGCTGGCGATGCTGATTCCATCGCGCTCGCTCGGCATTGAAGCGGTCAACGGCGGCGTCAGCTTGAATGCGGTCGGCGTGGCCAGCGTGACGCGCAGCCCGCTCGATCGCAATATTCTGGATTGGCTGCGTGAATTTGACCGCGCGGCCACCCCGGCGCAATTCAACGGGATGCCGGTCGATGCGCTCGGCTTTGTCTATCGCGAGCCATCGCACCCCGAAGACGGCTTCATGCTGGCGCGCTTCACGATGAGCTGCTGCGTCGCCGACGCTTTCCCCATCGGCATGCCCGTGATCGCCGCCGGGTCGGGTGAAATCGCGGTTGGCGAGTGGCTGCGCGTGCGCGGCAAGCTGAAAGCAACCGCCTTCGGCGCCGAGATTCTGCCCGTGGCTTTGGCCGCGACAATCGAGCGCGTCGATGAGCCGCGGCAGCCCTATCTGTATCCCTGAGCCATGGTGAGGGCATGAAACCGGACCGACTCGATCTCGCGGCCTTCGTCATCGTCGGCCTGTGTTTGCTCGGCGTGGCCGTCTCCGCCTGGCTCTTGGATCCAGCGCGGCAGCCCGTGCTGGTGGCCTACCTGCATCCCGCGACCGGCGGCGCGCAAAACGTCTGGGTGGCGGATATCGACGCGCCGGCCGACCAACGTCAACTCACCTTCAGCGAATACGGCGTCTTCGACTTCGACTTCAGCGCCGAGGGCCGCTGGCTGGCATTCGCCGAGCGCATGCAGAGCGGCGCCGTCACCCTGCGCCTGCTGGATCTCGACAGTGGCCGCCAGACCGACCTGGTCGATTGCGCCGCGCTCAAAGCCAATTGCGCCACGCCGGCTTTCAGCCCCGATGGCCAATGGCTGGCCTACCAGCGCGCAGAATCGCTCGGAGGGCGTTACGGGCTGCCGCGCGTCTGGCTCGTCAATCTGCGAAGCGCCGATTACGTCACCAGCCCGCTGATCGCCGACGGGCAGGTGGTTGGTCATAGCCCCGTCTGGTCGGCGGACAGCCATAGGGTCGCCTTTTACAGCGCCGACGTCACGCAGCCGGGCATCCTGATTTACGACTTCTTCCCCCGTGGCGATGACGACGTGCAGCTGCGCTTCATTCCGTCATCGCATGGCACGATGGGCACGCTGTCGCCAAACGGGCAAGCGCTGATCTTCCCCGAGCTCAGCCGCCGCGGCGATCAATTCTTCACGCACCTGCGCATCGCCGATCTGGCCGAGAAGACCTTCTCCGCCTTCACCGATCCGCAAGGACCGACCGATGACGTCGCCGCCCAGTGGCGCCCCGATGGCGAGACGGTCGCCTTTGCCCGCCGCTACACCGACGAGCGCTGGACGCCCGGGCATCAACTCTATTTGAAACGCGTGTCCGCGCCGGATGACGAGCCCATGCCCATCGACTATGCGCCACGTTACACCACCTCGTATTTCCGCTGGAACCGGGCCGGCGACAAGCTCGTGATGCAGCGCTTCCCGCTCGCGCGCGCCGAATCGAGCGGCGAGGGACCCGCGCGGCCCGAGATCTGGGTATACGATCTCGTGGAGGGGCAAAGCCGCAAGATCACGGAAGACGCCTTCTTGCCGCGGTGGGCTGGAGGCTGAGCGGCGGCCCCGGCCGGCAAGCCATGAGAATCAACCACCTGTCGCTGACGAACTTTCGCAATTTCGCGCGCCTGGAGTTCAGCCCGCCTGCCGACCGCCCGGTTGTGCTCGTCGGCGATAACGCCCAAGGCAAGACCAGCGCGCTTGAGGCGATCTATTATCTGGCGACATCGACATCGCCCTATACGACCAGCGACCGCCAGCTGATTCACTGGCGCGCCGAAAAGGACCCGATACCCTTCGCGCGCCTGTCCGCCGAGATCGACGGGGCGGACGGCGGCTATCAAAAGCTCGATATCACGCTCATGCTGGATATGACGACCGGGGCCGCCCGCTTCAAGAAGGCGATCAAGCTCAACAATGTCGACAAGCGCGTCATGGATGTCGTCGGCTTGCTGAATGTCGTGCTCTTTCTGCCGCGCGACCTGTCGCTGGTGGAAGGCTCGCCCAGCGATCGCCGCCGCTTCATGGACGGTACCCTGCGCCAGGCCGACCGCGATTACCTGCTGGCGCTGAATGAATACGAGCGGCTCCTGCCCCAGCGCAACGCCCTGCTGAAACGCATCGGCGAGCGGCGCGCCAAAGCCGTGGAACTGGAATTCTGGGACGAGCAGCTGGCGGAGAGCGGCGCCCATATCATCGCCGGGCGCCAGCGCTTCCTGCGAGAGCTCGAGGTCAAGGCGCGCGCCACCCACCTCGCCTTGACCGGCGGCCGCGAAAGCCTGAGTCTGCGCTATCTGCCCAGCATCCTGCCCGCATCGGCCGGCGACGGGCGCCAGCTCTCTTTTGAGCTTATCGGGCTGGATCTCAACCGGCAGCTGAGGGCCGCGGAAATCAAGCCGCAGTTTCTGGATTGCTTGCGGGCGCGGCAACGGGAAGCCATCGGGCGGGGCGCGACCGTGGCCGGACCGCATCGCGATGAGCTGCGCCTCTTCATCAACGAGCGCGATTGCGGCTTGTATGGCAGCCGCGGGCAAGCGCGCACCGCGGTCCTGGCGCTGAAATTCGCCGAGCTGGAGTGGATGCGCGATCAACTGGGCGAGTATCCGCTTTTCCTGCTCGATGAAGTGGTGGCCGAATTGGATAGCGGCCGGCGCGGCTACCTGCTGGAGCGGCTCGATGGCGGCGCGCAGACCCTGGTGACCACCACCGAGCTCGAGATCTTCAGCCCGACCTTCCTAGAGCGGGCGGCCCTCTTTCACGTCAAAAATGGACAGATCCAGGCCGACGCGCGATAATCCCATATTGGAACGTCCGCGCAAAATACCTTCTGTCCCGCAGCGATTGCACGGGCCAGCGGCCGGCTCGCCCATCGCCATGCCACGCATACAAATCAGGGGCGACGCGGCCGCTCGTCCAAGCCAAGATCCACGCGCGACAATTTGGTCGCCTGCAATCAGCATATATGTTCTAATCTTTGGCGACTGTTCGTTTACGCGAGGGGATTTGCCATGGCATGGACGACGCCCAAAACCTGGTCCAGCGAGCCGCTGACGTCGCTCGACCTGAACACCTATTTGCGCGACAACCAGAACCACATGAAAGACCGCCTGGATAGCGCCGCCAACCGCAGCGTCACGGGCGCCAACGTAATTACGACCACGGCTACCGAATTCGTGGATGTCGATGCGGCCGCGCTTTCGCTGAGCTTGACGACCCACGGCGGCGATGTGCTGCTGGGCTTCACGGGCACGGTGCGGCATAGCGTGCACAGCGCCGAAACCCGCTTCAACATCGCGGTGGACGGCGTGAATTACATCGCCGACGATGGCATCGTCAGCGTCCGCATTTCCGCCGGCGGCGACACCGGGCGCAATAAGCCGCTGTCCTTCGTCATGATGATCACGGGCTTAAGCGCCGGCAGCCACAGCTTCAAACTGCGCTGGAAGACCTCGAGCGGCAACACCGCGACAATGGACGTGGTCAAGCTGCATCCGCAGTTCTGGGCGAAGGAGATTTAGCGCATGGACATCATCAGCCACGAGCCAGTCGACGCGCGCCTGCTCGATGCCGTCGCCCGGGCCGCGCTGGGCAAGGCGACGAGCGGCGTCTCCACCGGCCCGACCTCGCGGATTCATCTGCTGGCTATGAACATGCCAGAGCAGCAGCGCGCCAGCGACGTGCTCAACAATTTTGGCTCGCTGACGCTGATCGCTTCGACGACCGCGATGAGCGCCGGCGCGCCCGATCCCGTCATTAGCTGCGCCGATGATGCGATCGCCGCCGACGCCCAGGTCGCCTGGCTTGCGCTGCGAGGGGACGAAGAGATCAAGCGCGGGACGCTGAAAGTCGTCAATGGCGCCTGCTCGCTGCGTTTGACCAAGCCGAAAGCGGGGCATTACACGATCCTTTTCTATCGTCTGCGCGGCAACTTCGCCAGCGGCACGGCGGAATTCCGCGTCGACCCGGCCTGAGCCGATCTCGTCAGCCATATTCGGCGCGAGCGGAGGCGTTTTGATGAACAACGCGCAAGGTTTCCGAGCGCTGGTTCTGGCGGTCATTGGGCTGGTCTCCTGTTGGTCGCATCGCAGTTGCCCGCCCGGCGAAACCGCCGCGCTCATCCAGCGCCTGGGCGAGGCCAGCCAATGCAGCGAAAGCCGACTGGACGATCTGCTGGTGGAAATCGCCCGTCTGCTCGGCGAGCTGCGAAAGCCAGCGGAGGAGGAATCGGCCGAAGCCTGACTCTGGCACGACCGCATGCGCCGCTTTCCAGGTCGCCCGCCGACTTTCAGTCTTCATCGCGCTGATAGGGGTCGCGGCCCAGGCGCGTATCACGGCGGATCGCCTGCTGCCAGGGTTTCCGGGCGGCGCCCTGATAACCCAGCTCGCGCAGCCGCTCCAGCTCCAGCCGCTCGAGCTCGTCCGCGACCGTGGCGTAATCGGCGCGGGGGATCTGGGCGTCGCGGCCATCGGCATCGCGATAGACATAGCCGACGCCCGCGCACCAATCGCAGTGCTCGCTCTCGCCGCCAAAATCGTCCTCGAACCAGCCGAAACCATCGCAAGAGAGGCAGCGGATGATCTGGGCGCCGGGCGCGCTCATCGCCGCTCCCCTGGCTCGTCTTCCCGGTCGTCGGCCGCCGCGCCCAGGGCCACGTCAAAGAGCTGACGATAGCCCTCGACGTACGTTTGCGGCGAGAAGAAATCTTCGGCGAATGCGCGCGCCTTCTCGCCCATGACGGCGACGTCCGCCTCGTAAATCCGTCGGAGCGCCACCGTCAAATTGGCGTCGTCGCCGGCTTCTACCAGGTAGCCGTTCTCGCCGTCCCGGATTAAATCGGGGATGCCGCCAACCCGGCTGCCGATGACCGGGACGCCCAGCAGCATCGCCTCCACCACCACGCGCCCCAAGCCTTCCGACAGCGACGGCAGGACCACGACACGGGCCGCGGCGAAATATCGCGCCAGCTCCTGCTGCGAGACCGCGCCGGCAAATCGCACGCGACCGTCGATGCCCAAGTCCTTGGCTTGCCGCTCCAATGCCTGGGCGTACGCGGCGTTTTCCGCGCCCCCGACCAGATGCAGCCGCGCGCGCGGATGATCGAGGGCGGCGAATGCCTTCAAGAGATGATGCACGCCCTTCCGCGGGATCAGCACGCCGGCGTAGACGATGTCCTCCGCCGCTGCAACTGGAATGCGCCTTTCGGTCGCCCGGAAGACTTCTTTATCGGTAAAGGCCATGAAGCGAACTTGTGGCAGGCGCGGCGCGAAATGGCGGGCGCGCTCCGCCGTCGACGATGAAATCACGCGAATGGCGTCGGCGCGGCGAAAAGCGAAGCGGGCCGCCCCCAGCATTAAGGCGCGGTACAGGCTCTTCAGCGGTATCGACCGCTGGAGGAAAAGATCTTCCTCGAAGTTGTTGTGATTCTCGACAATGAGCTTCGGGCCCCGACCGAGCGGGCGCAGGATCGCCTTGACCAGGGCGCCGATCGCGCCTTCAAAGGGGCTCTGCGCCACGATGATCGCGCCGCGATAGCGCAAAATCAAATAGAGCAGCAGCGGCGGCCCCAGGCTGAATATGGCCAAATAGCGCAACAGCGAGGTCGGCGGCTGCGGCAGCAAATAGAAATGCGCGCCTTCGCAAAACCGCCGCGGACGCAGCGACGTGGCAAAGCCGATGACGCGAATCTCGAAGTCAGGCAGGCTCGCCATCAAGCGCCACTTGCGAGAGTAGGTGGCATCCAGCGGCTGGCTGTAACGCGCGCTGCTGATCCAGCACGCGGTCTTATGGCCTTCAGGCACAGGCGCTTCCCGCTTCCGTCACGGTCCTGTGATTAAGTCTGCGCCAGTCTCCCGGCGCTCGCGTCTGTTCGCGGCTAGTCGCCGGCGCGGATTATTGCTTTCGCCTGTCGCTATAGACGATGAAGTCCGTTTTAGCGCGCTCCGGGCTCTCGTCCAGCTTCAGCGCCGATTCCAGGACGATGGACACAGCCGCCATGACCATGCCACCGAGAATGGCAGTGAAGATGCCGCCGTCAATCGTCAGCCGGTCGCCCGCCAGCGAATCGGTGATTAGCAGCATGACGCCGTTGATGACGAAGATGAATAGCCCGAGCGAGAGCAGCACCGCCGGGCAAGTCAGCAGCAGCAGCAGCGGCTTAAGCAGCGAATTCACGACGCCGAAGATCAGACCGATTATCAGCAGCGTGCCAAGGTCGTTGTTCGCGATGTGGATGTTGGGGATCAACAAAGCCGTGACCGCGATCGCCACGGCGTTGATCAAGATTCGTATCAGAAACTCGCGCATTCGTCCGCCTTCGAGGCATTTTGTCGCATACCGCTTATACGTCCCGCATGACCGCCCGGTTGCGGCTCATCGGCGGCGGCGCGAGATCAGGAACAGGATGAGCAGCAGCCCCAAACCGAGCGCCACAGCCGCGACTGCCAGCGCCGAATCGCGCGATTCCGGGTCATCGGCGCTGGGCGCGTCTATCTCGGTGATCGTCACCGGCGTCAAGCTCGGCTGCGCGGTCGGCTGAATTACGGAGGTCGCGGTCGGGGCGTCGGCAGACCTGGCCGCCAGTTCAGTCGCCTCGTCCGTGGGCCGGTCTGTCGCGGTCGCTTCTGGCGTGGCTGTATCGATTTCGGATTCGGCCGTGGCTTCGGCAATCCGCGCGCTTTCGGCGATCGCGGTTTCGCTCGACTCTGCCTCCGCCGTCGCCGTCACATCGGGCGTCGGCGTATCCGTTGGCGTGTCTGACGGGACATGCGTGTCGGTTGGCGTGTCTGATGGCTCAGGCGTATCGGTGGGCGTGTCTGATGGCTCAGGCGTGTCCGTTGGCGTGTCTGATGGCTCGGGCGTATCGGTGGGCGTGTCTGATGGGACAGGCGTGTCGGTTGGCGTGTCTGATGGGACTGGCGTGTCCGTTGGCGTGTCAGATGGGACAGGCGTGTCGGTGGGCGTGTCCGTTGGAACCGGCGTGTCGGTTGGCGTGTCGGATGGGATCGGCGTGTCGGTTGGCGTGTCGGATGGGATCGGCGTGTCAGTCGGCGTGTCGGAAGGCTCGGGCGTATCCGTTGGCGTGTCTGATGGCTCGGGCGTGTCAGTCGGCGTGTCTGATGGCTCAGGCGTGTCAGTCGGCGTGTCTGATGGGACTGGCGTGTCGGTTGGCGTGTCTGATGGCTCTGGCGTGTCGGTTGGCGTGTCAGATGGCTCAGGCGTGTCGGTTGGCGTGTCTGATGGCTCAGGCGTGTCGGTTGGCGTGTCGGATGGGACAGGCGTGTCGGTTGGCGTGTCTGATGGGACAGGCGTGTCGGTTGGCGTGTCGGATGGGATCGGCGTGTCGGTTGGCGTGTCTGATGGGACAGGCGTGTCGGTTGGCGTGTCAGATGGCTCAGGCGTGTCGGTTGGCGTGTCTGATGGCTCAGGCGTGTCGGTTGGCGTGTCGGATGGGACAGGCGTGTCGGTTGGCGTGTCTGATGGGACAGGCGTGTCGGTTGGCGTGTCTGATGGCTCAGGCGTATCGGTTGGCGTGTCCGATGGGACTGGCGTATCGGTGGGCGTGTCTGATGGCTCAGGCGTATCGGTTGGCGTGTCCGATGGGACAGGCGTGTCGGTTGGCGTGTCTGATGGCTCAGGCGTGTCGGTTGGCGTGTCAGATGGGACAGGCGTGTCCGTTGGCGTGTCTGATGGGACAGGCGTGTCGGTTGGCGTGTCGGATGGGATCGGCGTGTCGGTCGGCGTGTCGGATGGGATTGGCGTGTCGGTTGGCGTGTCCGATGGCTCTGGCGTGTCAGATGGGACAGGCGTGTCCGTTGGCGTGTCTGATGGGACAGGCGTGTCCGTTGGCGTGTCTGATGGCTCGGGCGTATCCGTTGGCGTGTCTGATGGGACTGGCGTGTCGGTGGGCGTGTCTGATGGGACAGGCGTGTCCGTTGGCGTGTCTGATGGCTCGGGCGTATCGGTTGGCGTGTCCGATGGCTCTGGCGTGTCGGATGGGACTGGCGTGTCGGTTGGCGTGTCTGATGGGATCGGCGTGTCCGATGGGACAGGCGTGTCGGTTGGCGTGTCTGATGGCTCAGGCGTGTCGGTTGGCGTGTCTGATGGCTCAGGCGTGTCGGTTGGCGTGTCGGATGGGACAGGCGTGTCCGTTGGCGTGTCAGATGGGACAGGCGTGTCCGTTGGCGTGTCAGATGGGACAGGCGTGTCGGTGGGCGTGTCTGATGGGACAGGCGTGTCGGTTGGCGTGTCTGATGGGACAGGCGTGTCGGTTGGCGTGTCTGATGGGACAGGCGTGTCGGTTGGCGTGTCCGATGGGATCGGCGTATCAGTCGGCGGCGGCGTGCTAGTATCCGTGGGCATCGGCGTATCAGTCGGCGGCGGCGTGCTAGTATCCGTGGGCATCGGCGTATCAGTCGGCGGCGGGGTGCTGGTCTCCGTGGGCGGTGACGTGGGCGCATCGGTTGGTGGCGGTGTGCTTGTCTCCGTGGGCGGTGACGTGGGCGCATCGGTTGGCGGCGGCGTGCTTGTCTCCGTCGGCGGCGGCGTCAAAGTCGGCGGCGGGGTGCTGGTCTCCGTGGGCGGTGACGTGGGCGCATCGGTTGGCGGCGGCGTGCTTGTCTCCGTCGGAATGGCCGTATCGGTTGGCCGAGGCGCAATCGTCTCCGTCGGAATGGCCGTTTCCGTTGGCGGCAGCGGCGCTTCGGTCGGCGGTTCCGTATCCGTTGCCGTCGGTTGCGCGGTCGCCGTCTGCGCGGCCTGCGCCCGACCAGTCGCCGTGGCATCGTCCGCGGCGGGCGTATTGGTGAATATCGGCGTATCCGTGGCGGTGGCGGTGGCTTCGAGTGTAGCGGTCGCCGTCGCCGTATTGGTCGGGGGCGGCGTGAAGGTCGGCGTCGGCGGCAGCTGCACCGTGAAAGGCAGGCGGCGGGTGGTCGTCTCTCCACCTTCGTTCGTGACCGTCACCAGCGCCTCGTGCGCGCCATCGCCCAGCGCGTCCGCCGGTATCGTGAAAGCCTCGCCCTCGACCAGCTGCGCGGGGCCGCCATCGAAAGACACTTCGACGCGGCTGATGTCCGTCTGTCCGCCGGCTGAAACGTTCACCTCGCGCGCTTCGCTGATCACGGCGTCGATAGCGACCCCGCTCAGCGCCACCGTCGGCGCCAAAGCGGCTACTTCAAATTCGAAGGTCCGCGTCGCCACCGCCCCGGCTTCATCAACCGCGCTGGCGACGATCGAATGTCGGCCCGGCGCCAGATCAGCCGCGTCCAGTCGGAATTCGAGGCGGTCGCCCTCGACCAGCGCGCCCAAAGCCGGGTCGGCGCTTAAACTGACGATCGGTGATTGCCCCTCTACCGTGATGACGCCGACCAGCGTGTCGCTGACCACCGTATCGGGCGAGAGCCCTTGGATATCGAGGCGCGGCGGCAGCGTCTCCACTTCAAATGTCTTCTCCACCGTGGTCGATTGCCCGCCCGCGTTGGTGGCGCGGATGCTAAGCGTGTGTTCCTCGGGCCGCAGCTCGAAGGGGTCAAGATCAAATTCGAAAGGCGCCTCGCTATCGGTATGCACGACCTCGCCGTCTACGATGAACTCGACCTGGGTGATTTCGGTTTGTCCGCCCGCCTCCACCGAAACGACTTCCGCCTCGGCGATATCCGCCGCTGGCGCCGTCTCAAAGTCGTCGGAGACCGTGGGCGGCAGCGCGGCAATCTCAAACTCCCGACTCAGCCGGCCGACATCGCCCTCGACATCGGCCACGGTGATATCCAGCTGATGCTCGCCCGGCGCTTCTTCGACCGGCTCGATGGTGAAGGTCTCGTCCGTGGAAACCACCTCGCCATCCAGCGCGATTTCGATGCTTTCGATGTCTTGGTCGGCGCGGATCTCCACCGTGATCTGCGTATCTTCGCGCAGCGCCTCGGCGAAGACGTCATCGGGCAGGAAGAGCAGGGGCACGGGGATGGGCGCCCGCAAGGAGCCCCTGCCCGTCGAGGTCTGGCCATCGGCGGTGGCCACGTTCAGCGTGAAGTCGTAGCGCGCGCCATCGGCCGGCACGTCTACGCGCATCGTCACGATGTATTGGCTGCGAAAGAGAAAGGCGAGCTCGCGAAAGATCGCGCCGAGCTCTTCTGGCTGCGGCGCGTTATAAAAGGCGGCGTTTGATTCGCTGGCGATGGCTTCCAGGAAGCGCTGATCGATGTTCCAGCCCAAGCCGATCGAATACACCGGCACGCCATGTATGGTGGCCGCGCGGATGCTCTCCTCTCGCGCGCGCTCGCTGACGTTGCCGTATTCGCCGCCATCGCTCAGGATCACGACCGCGACCCGCTCCAACGGCGCTTCTTTGGCAATTTCAATCGCGCGGAAGGTGGCGTCGTACAGCGCCGTCTGCCCACCATAACCCAAATAGTCGAATTGGGTGAAAAGCGCCGCCCGGTCCGTCGAATAGTTGACCACCAGGCGCACGCGGTCGTTGAATGTAACCAGGGCGACCGGGTCTCGCGGTCCCAGCGCCTCAATGTAGACGCGCGCGGCCGCCAGCGCCTCCGTAAGCGGCTTATCCGCCATGCTGCTGCTGGTGTCAATCACCAGGACGGTGGCGAAGGCCAATTCGTCGTCGGTGATGTTTTCGACCCGCATCACCTCCGCCCGCCCAGCCAGATCGCCGCCAATCGAGAAGTTCGCCACCTCCAAGCCAGAGATCAGCTGCCCGCTGGAATCCAGCACGCTGGTGTGAATGGCGACTTGCGCGAGGTCGGTGGAGTCAATGCCGATGATATCGAGGCTGACGCCGGCTTCGGGCTGGGTGAGCGCGGCGGCAATTGGCGCCAGCAAGCATAAGGCGATCAGAAATCGCAGGGCGCGTCGCTTCAAGCTGGCTTCTCCAAAGGCATTGGCGGCGACAAAATCAAGCGCTGAATGTAACGCATTCTCTCGGCTTTGTCACCCGTCACCCGGCAACAAGGCGATTATAGAAAACAGCGCGTAAGATTCGTAGGGGCGAGCCTGGTCTCGTCCACCCACGCAAAAGCATTCACGTGTCTTATGCGTCGTTACAAACCTGTGAGCGATTTACAGAATCGCCCCTGTTTACACTGGCGGTCGGGGATGGGGTTTGCCGCTTGCAACGGAAACAGGGACGCAGCGCCCCTGACGGACTTTGCCGCTATACGCCGCCAAAGCGCGCCTGAACGCGGACCAGCCAATGCAGAATCGGCGCGAGCTTGGCAAAACGCTCGAAGCAGTGATCGATCAGCTCTGGCCTGGTAATCAGGCTCGGGGGGATGTCGTGCGTTCCCGCGTGCAGATTATTGTAGCGCAGCCATTCCACCCGCTTGTGGTTCTTGTCGAATCCGCGTGGCGCTGTCTTGTAATGCGAGCCGCTTAGCTGGCAGCCGGCCGCGCTGATCTCTTTTCCTAGCGCGACCAGTCGCTCCCCCAGGCCCTCGTCCAGCACCGCCTGGCGATAAGCCGCCAGCATCGGCTTGGGGAAGTGAAACATGCCGACCATCAAGCCAGCCTCATCGGGCGTGATCTGCATGCCAAAAGCCGGGTGCTGCATCTTTTTGCCGCGCCCGCGCCACCACATCATGGCGACATTGACCTTGTAGGGCGATTTGTCCTTGCTGAAGCGGGTGTCGCGCGCCGCCCGCATCAAAGAGCCGCTGCCATTCGCGCGCGTATCCACCACGATTTCACTGTCGAGCGTTTTCAGCCGCTCGCCCATCGCCGATACCCATTGCAGCGCCGGCGCCTTGACGAATTCGTCGTAGCGCGGCTTGTTGGCGGTGAAGAACTCGCGGGTATTATTCGCTCGCAGCTCGCGCAGAAACTGCTGCGTCTCGGCGGGGAAACCGGGGAAGTCGCTCATATATTCGCCTGTCAGACGTTCATGGTCGGCTTGCGATTTTATCAGAGGCTTTTGGGCTGTCAACAGCGCGGGAGAGCTGCGACTGTCCGCCGACAGCGGATTCTGCCTATACAGGCGCACTGGACTCAAGCACAATGCGGCGACCAGGCAGCGTTTCGCTCACCAGACGCCAAAGGAAGCCGTCATGTCATTAGGTCGCTTTATCATCGCGCTTTGCGTCTTCGTCGGGGCGGCGATTTCAACGGCAGCCGCTGATTCACGCACGCCGCAAGAACACTGCGACGCCGCCGCGCCGGCCCCGCTGACGATGATGCGCTTCGAGGGGGCGGAAGAGGTCCTCGACCCCGCCCTGGATTATCGCGCCATCTTCTGCACCAGCGCCGGCGCCATCTATGTCGATCTGTACGAAGCGCTGACGCCGATCACGGTCAACAACTTCGTCTTCCTGGCGGGGCAAGGCTATTACGACAGCACCACCTTCCATCGCGTCATTCCCGATTTCATGGCGCAGGGCGGCGACCCCACCGGCACAGGCTCCGGCGGGCCCGGCTACCGCTTCCAGGACGAGCCCGTCGGCTTCCTCAAGTTCGATCGGCCCGGCATGCTGGCGATGGCGAACGCCGGACCCGGCACGAATGGGGGGCAGTTCTTCATCACCACCGCGCCGACGCCCCATCTCAACACCAAGCATACGATCTTCGGCGACGTACTGCACGGGCAGGCTGTGGTCGAAGCCATCCGCGAGCGCGACCCCAGCACAGCCACAGAAGCGGGCGAGACCCTGCGGACGGCGCTGATCATCACGGATCCCGCCCAAGTCGAAACGGAACCGGCGGAGATAGCGGACGCGACAAAGGAAGAAGTCGCCGCGGCTTTCGAGGCTTTCGCCCAGAGCTTGCCGCCATCGCTGCCCCTGGACGACGACTTGTCCGGCTTCTTTTCGACAGAGGCGCTGGCCGCGACCGTCGCCCCGGAACTAAAAGCGGGCTTCGCCGATTTCGCCGCGGAATATGGACACCGGTATCGCCAGCGGATGCAGGTCCTCAATGGCGCCTGCGATGACTCGATTTTCTTTTCATCGCTCGGCTACTGGGTAGACGTTTTCGAGGACGCCGCGTCGCCCCGCGCCGCCGCCAATGCCGACTTCATGCGCCGCTGGCTGGAAAGTTATGATTACGCGCCTGACGCGCAGTCGCCCGCCGTGTATCTGCGCGCCGCCCAGACCTGTGACGGCGCCGAGGGCGCGCATCTCCTGTCGCTTGCCGCCCGCGGGCGCTACCTGGCGACCCTGGACGTGCTGGTAGCCCGCTCGTTATTGCAGCAGGCATCGGCAAGCGCGATTCTGGACAGCCTGTCATTGCAGATAGAAGGCGCGCTGGCCAGCATTTTCCAGGGCGAGCTTCGCTGATTTTCGCGTCAGACGCCGGTTAGCGCCCGTCAACGCGCCGCCGCAATAGACGCAGGGTCGCCTCGCGCGCCGGCAAGTGACAGAGCTCGACCGCCTCGATGAAAAGCGGCAAGTCATCCGCCCGCGCGACTCTCGCCATCTGCAGCAGCCGCTCGCCAAGCTCGTCATCGCGCGCGGCCGCCATCATCACCAAGCCATACCGCCGCAGGTCCGCGTCCCGCGAAGAGAGGATCGCGCCCTCGAGCCGGTCGTAGAGCGCCGCTATGCGACCCTCGATGATCCAGTTGACGATGCCCATCGTCGCCGTCGGCTGGTCAATCGCCTGGTACTTCTCGATCAGGTCGGCGTACAGATGAAGCGGAAAATCGTCGCCCAGCGACTCCAGCGCCCGCCCGGTCAGTTCGCCGCGCGCCGTCCGCGCCATATTTTCGCCGCCGCGCAGCAGAAACTGATAGATGGGCAGCCGCCGATCGGAAGCGACGAGCACCTCAATCGCCGTCATCGCCGGCTCGCAGTTGAAAACCGAGGTATGCCCTTCGCCCAGGAAACGCGCCGCATAAAGGCAAGCCAGGGGCGGGTCAATCGGCGCCAAGCCCGCCAGCGCGGCCGCCCGCAGGTTCTGCGCGACATCATCGACCGGCTGCAAATGATAGGTTTCGACTCCCAGCCGGTAAATGTCGGCGTCGCCTGGATGCTCAATGCGGACCAGCAGCCGCGTCAGGCTCTCGCGCAGCAAACCGGCTTTATCGCGCTTCTCATCGGCGAATAAGCGCAGGCAAGTCTCGCGCAGGCTGGGACGATGGCTTTCGTCGAGGGTCGACCGAACGCGCTCGGACTGAAGCGCGCGCAGACACTCGTCCAGGTATCGGCGGCTCTTCGTCCTGGCGAGCAAGTCCAGCGCGAGGTCTCGCCGCCTTTCCGCGCCGGGCGTTTCCCTCAGCGCCGCGAACAATTCAGCTTGCGTCGGCATTGGCCGTCGTCAGCGCAGTCATAGCGAAAACCGTAGAGGCGGCTTATCAAGTCGCCCGAAACCAGGCGCAGTCGCAATGGCGGGCAAGCCGATTGGTCGCGCCTAGGGGCATTTACAGGCCAGCCAACCCTAATCCCTCCGCGCAGGCCGCGATCTCGCGCCAGGTCGCGGCCGGCAGATTGATGCCATGCGCCAGCCGCTCGCGCCGATTGCGCGCCTCCACTTCGCCGGGATAGAGCACCTCGCCCTCCAGCGGGTCGGTCTTGACAAAATCGATGATCGCGTCGACTTGCGCCTGAAAGACGTCCAGCGCGCCAAAGCGGGATATGTCGAGCATCAGAATCACGGTGCCCCAGCGGTCTTCCAGCGGCGGCTGCTTTTCCGAGCGCAAGGACGCCATCAGCGTGAAGAAGCCGACCATCATCGCCAGCGCGTAACCCTTGTGGCCGACGTGGGGCAAGCCCATCGGCCGCAGCGCCCCGCCCTTCGCCAGCTGCGTCGGGTCGGAAGTCGGCTGCCAATCGGCGTCGACGATCCACTCGCCCGGCAGCTGCTCGCCTTTGTCCACCGCCACCATCACCTTGCCCGCGGCGGAAATCGAGGTGGCGAAATCGAGCAGCACCGTGCCGTAGGTCTCGCTCGGGAAGCCCATGGCGATCGGGTTGGCGCCGATCTTGCGTCCCGTGCCATTCAGCGGCACGACGATCGAGCGCGGCCCGCCCAGGCAGCCATCCCAGATCATCGAGGCGCAGCCGGCTTCCGCGCCCATCTCGGCGTAAGTGCCGAGCCGCCCGGTATGCCCTTCGTGATACATCGAGACCAAGCCCACGCCTTGATCGCGCGCCTTGGCGATCGCCAGTTCGGTCGCCTGCTTGGCGATCACCTGCCCGAAGGTCCAGTTGCCGCAGATCTGCGCCATCGACGCCGTCTCTTCCACGACCTCCGGCGCCGCGGCCGGCTGGAGCTCGCCTTTCTCGATGGAGCGGACGTAGTAGGGCGTTCGGATCACGCCATGCGAATCGTGGCCGGCCAGGTTGGCGTCGACCAGATGGTCGGCGACGATTTTGGCGTAGTCGGCTCTCGCGCCGGCGCCTTCCAGGATCTGGGCGATGAAGCCGCTCAAAGGCGCCGCTTGTATGGTTGGCATTGATATTCCTTCCCGATTTCAACTGGACGGCTAATGGCTGTCGACGGCTCGACGCATCACCCGGAATGCTCCGCGCCAAAGACGCGCTCGCCAGCATTCCGCAATCGGCGAGCAGGCGAAGCCAAGGCGACGATGATGATAACTGATTTAAGCTGGAAATTGCCAGAAGAGCCGCGTCATCGCGGACGAGAGGCGGCTGTCATCTGAAGTCTGGCGTGTAATCCAATCCGTAATACAGCTTATGCTGCCACTTCAACGGGGCGCTCACATAAACCGACGGCGTCTTGTCCAGGTCGGTCGGCCGGCGGCGCGCGAATGACCGTGAATAAAGCTCCGGGTTCTCTTCATCGCGCAGGGCGATTATCTCGAGGTGAATCTCTTCCCAGATTCTCGTATCCTCGGTCAAGGGTCCGATCCGCCGTCCCTGTCCAATCAGCATGCCCAATGCGATTGCCGCCGCGAGCAGCAGGCTCAGCGCCCGCAGCCAACGAAGCCAGGCCTCATTCGCTTTGCCTGGCGAAAATCCGCGGCTGACCTACGCGCCAAGCGTGAGGCCGCATAGAAGGCCCGAAGCCATCAGCAGAAAGATGACGGAAGCGAAAGCGCGCGCGACGGTGTAACCCGCGCCCCACAATGACACGCCGGCCACCGCGGCGAAGGCGCATGGCGCGGCCGCCACGAGTAGGAGCGCCATCGAGCTCGCCTGATCCAAGCGCCGATCGCTCGCCCGCGATTTCAACTGGGCCGCCAGCGTCAGCAGCGCGGCAATCGCCGAAACCATCAGATAAGTCGCCGCCTTGTAATGGATGCTCCGCGCTTGCGTCAACGCAAAGAGCAGGCAGGCCGCCGCCAGACCGCAGCTTACGAAAATCCTCTGACGCCGACCTGCATCGAATAGGCTTTCGCGCAGCGGGCGCCGCCAAAGCAGGGAAAGCAAGACCAGGATAGACAGCGCGTTCAGGCAGATGACAATCATATATGTCGCGCTGAAACGGCTCAGGAATTGTGGCGCGTCGCTGATGTGCGTCCAGAGGATCGGCGCGAAGACGAGCTGGACTGCCAGGCTTGCGAGCAGCGCCCGCCGCCCCGGTCCCTTCCGCGGGCCGGCGATCGCGCCGCTTCGCGCGTCCGCCGCCAAGACCGCAAAGAAGCTCGCGGCCGCCACGAGCATGAATCCAGCAAAACCGGCCGGATGCCCCGCGCGCTGAAGCGTCAGCGAGAGGGCGCGATTCAGGAGAACGGGCAAGTCGCGAACCGGTTGCACCGCGTGGCCGAAATTCATCGGCAGCTGGCTGCGATAGGCCAGCCCGGGCGCTGTCAGCTGCACTGGCAGGCTCGCCAGTGTACCAAGCAAAGCCGCGACCGCCAGCACAGAATAGACTCTGCGCTTGGAACCCGTCACGGCGACCCGCGAATAGACGACGAGCAGCGATGCAAATGTCAGCTGCGCCACCAGATGCAATTCCGAGAAGCCGGCGACCATGAACGCCAGAAAAGCGAGACCCGCGCCCGCCAAACACATCTGCCGAAGGCTGTGCAGCTTTTGCCCCAGCTCCGCGGCGAAGGCGATCCCCAGCATAAGCGCTATCGTGGGAAAAGAATACTCCACCGCCGCCGACAGCCAGTAGAAGACCTGCCCCGAATAGAAGCCATTGATCGTCGCGGCCAGCGCGAGAGACGCCAGCGCCAAAGCGATGGTTCTGCGCCGCGCGCCTACGCCAAGCCCAGCCAAAACCGACCAGGCAATCCAGCCGAACCCCGCGATGCCGCTCGCGATGATGACCAGCGGGAAAACAGAGGGCGCCACCGTGTCCAAAGGCGTCAGCAGTCCATAAACCAGAAAGTCGCTGTAATCGCCCTTCCAGTTTTGGCGCACGAAACGCATCGCTTCCCAGGTGCCGAGGGTCCGCGTCAAGCCCAGATTGTAATAGTCGTCCACTAGCAGGCGGCTGGTCTGGCCAAGATAGGCGAAGAGCCAGGCCGGCGCCGTCGCAAACGCCAGCAGCAGCAGGCGCGCCAGTCGCGAGCGCTTCATTTTCATGGCGCCGCTGTCGGCTGAAAGTCGCCGGCGCTCGGCTTGATCTTGCCGCTATCGCCGGCTGAAGCCCGCTCAGTGTTCGCGCGGGCCGCGCTCGAAATCATGCTGTTTAAACTCCTCGACGTGCCTCCGCAATTCTTGACTGTCCTGTCGCCGCCATGCCATGCCCCAACGCGAGCGAGGCGTCTATCGCCCAACTTTAGCCGATCGGCTTGGAAATTTAGAGCATAGGCGGATATGTCGTAATCACTGCTCACGCGCTCGACCAGGTCACCGCTCGCGCAAGAGACTTCGCTTCAAACTGCGGGGCTGCTGGCTGGATGCGACGAGGAGTCGCGGGTCAATTGCGCCCCCTCCCTGGCTTGATGAGGAAAGGGGTTAAAGGGGGGATGGGGTTCGCTAAAGTCTAAATCCCGGTCACGTCGATAAACCAGCGCTCGAGCTCCGCTTCCATCGCCGCGACTTTCTGCGGATTGTCTGCCGCCAGGTCATTCCGCTCGAAAGGGTCGTCGGCGATATTGAAGAGCAGGGCGGGTGGCGGCTCGGGTATCGCGCGCCGCGGCAAGGGCTCGTCGTAAATGCCGTCGAAGCCTTCGGGATACCACTTGACGGCGTTGTCCATCGGCGTCTCCAGCGGGGTGACTTCCATCGCCTCGGCGATAAGCGGGCGCAGCAGTTTCCAGTCGCCATCGCGCATGGCGGCGTTGGATTCGCCGACGGGCGTGAAGCGATTCCACTGCCAGAAGCGCTGTGGATAAATCCCGCCTCGGTCGCCGCGCAGCATCGGCGTGATGTCGACGCCATCAATTTCGAGATCGGCCGGGAGATCGACCCCCGCCAGATTCAGCAGGGTCGGCAGCCAATCGGCATAATGCGCCATCTCCGCGCTGCGAATGCCCGCCTCCAGCCCGTCGGCCCAGCGTATGATCAGCGGCACGCGGATGCCGCCCTCGTAGGTATTGCCCTTGCCGCCGTTGAAGCCGTAGTTGAAGCGCCGCTGCGAGAAGCCGTTCCAGTCGCCGAGCGCCGGTCCATTGTCGCTGGTGAAGATCAGGATGGTATTGTCGGCGATGCCGCAGTCATCCAGCGTGTCGGCGATCCGCCCGATGCCTCCGTCCATCACCTCGATCATGGCGTAAATCAGGCTGACGCCCAGGCTGAAGCCCTTCTCGACATACTTTTGGGCGATGGCGTCCGGCGCTTCCAGCGGGAAGTGCGGCGCGTTGTAGGCCAGGTGCAGGAAGAAGGGCTCGGCGCGGTGGCGCTGGATGAAGTCGGCGGCCGCCTCGCTGAAGACGTCGGTCAGATAGTTTTGGCGGTCGCCATATTCGATGCTGCCGTTGCGGTCGAGCCGGTATTGATAGAAGGGGCTCCATCCGCCCTGAAACCCGACGAACTCGCGATAACCGCGGGCGGTGGGATGATAGCGGCGGTCGAGCGCGCCATTATGCCATTTGCCGATCAGCCCGGTCGCGTACCCGGCGCCGCCAAAGACATCGCCCATGGTCGTCTCATCCAGCCGCAGCCGGTCCAGCCCGCGCGCGTCAAAGGTGTCGATGCTGCCGGTGCGATGGGCATAGCGCCCGGTCATCATGGCTGCCCGCGCTGGCGTGCAGACAGGCGAGGCGGAATAATGCTGCGTCAGACAGATGCCCTCGTCCACCAGGGCGTCGAGATGCGGCGTGCAGGAGAGTTGGTCGTTGAATACGCCGAAGTCGCCGTAACCCATGTCGTCGGCGATGATGAGGATGATATTTGGACGGCTCATGCGATTGACGTTGGCTCCTTTTGACCATTGCTGGAGGGCGCGGGGAAGCCGGTGTGAAACACTGTCAGCGTACCGCCGAAGACGACGCGGTCGCCATCGCGCAGCCGATGCGCCGCCCCGCCCGTGATCGGCTGGCCATTGACCGACGTGCCGTTGATGCTGCCCAAGTCGAAGAGCTTCCAGCTTTCGTCTTCTTTCACGAGAAAGGCGTGCGGGCGCGATACCGTCGGGTCTTGCAGGGCGACCTCCCAGTTGGAGCTCGGCGTCGAGCGGCCAATGTAAAGCTCGTCTTTCAGCAGGGCGAAGATTTGCCCGCGCTGCGGACCTCGCGTGACGCGCAGGCTGGCCCGATCGCGCGCGACCAGCGAGACGCGTTCGGCGGCGTCGGGCGTGCTCTCGTCATGGGCGGCGCGCAGCTTCAGCACGGACACGAAGAGGTGCAGCTCGTCGCCGATCGCCAGGGGATTCATGCCATAGACCTGCACGCCGTTGACGAAGGTGCCGTTGGCGCTGCCGACATCATCGACCGTGAAGGCGCCATCCACGCAGGCGACGACGGCGTGCTCGCGCGAGACGTGGGCTTCGGCGATCTGAATGTCGTTGCTGGCGGAGCGCCCGATGCGAACGCGGTCGCCCTCGCGCAGCGGATGCTCAACGGTGCTGCCGCTGAAAGGGTCCAGCCAAACCAACTTGGCGAGCGGCTGCCGCTTGTCCTCGTCCATCGCCCGGTCCCGAAAAAAGTCGTAGCCAAGCTCTATTCTAGCATAAGCTGGCGTCGGCGCTTTCGCTGGCGGGGAAGCGTTGGGCGGGCTGGCGGGCGTTTAGCCCTCGTCCAATCTGCGTTGGACGTAGTCGAGGCAGAGTTCGTGGATGGTCAAGCCGTGAAATTCGAGGTGAACGCGCTCTTTCGCCCGGTCGGTGTCGGTCGCGTTGTAGATGGGGGCGTAGGGATCGCACTGTATCGCAACCGCGACGAACTTTCTGTCCTTGCCGTGAGCAAAATGAAACGGCGGAGGCAAGACAGCGAAACCGTTCGCGTCAAAATGAATTGCTTTGAGTGCGAGTCGGTGTAAGAGCCGCCCTGTTAGATCATTTAGAAGATTTTCCGCTACGCCCCCGGGTCTGACATTGTTTCGATACTCCTTCAAAATTGAATGAGTGATATATGAGTCCACGACCAAGCGATCTTCGCCATTGATAAACTCTTCGAGCCATTGTTGACAGGCGACGATACACTGCTTTTCTTCTTCAGTTTCGGTCTCCGTGACGACTTCATCCACCTTCACCCATACATTTGTATCAACTACCAATTCCGACACTTTCCAACTCCTGACTTCGCCGTTCGAGTGCCGCCCTTAACATGGTATGCAAGTCCCCGCTGATGTCGCCCATGAACTTCTCGGGCCAATTCGAGATCTGCCCGAACCGGTCAACCTCCACCTCGTCGATGGTCGCGCCGCCCGCGCCCGGCTGGCAGTAGTACATCTTGATGTTTTCCGGCTTGGCGAACGCTGCCTCCGCTTCTGCCATGCGCCGCTGCATCCGCCGGACGATATGCTCGCTGTGGCTCTCGACGATGAGCTGGAGCTGGCGGTTTTCGGCGACGTGGAGCATGAGGTCGGCGAGGGCGGCCTGCGCGTTGGGGTGGAGGTGAAGCTCGGGCTGTTCGAGCAGGATGATTGAGCCTTGGGGCGCGGAAAGCAGCATCGTGATTACCGGCAAGACTTGCGACACGCCGAAGCCGACGTCGGCCAGCGAACTCTGGACGCCGCCAATTTCCGCCGTCGCTTCAAAAAGACGCTGGTTCTCATCAATCGATTTGACATCAAAGTTTTCAACAAGGTCAAGCGCCCGGAGGCGATCCCGAACTTCATGTAGCAAACCGTCATCTTCGCGCACGGACGCAACAAGCATTTCGACGGCATTAGCGCCATCGGGCTCAACGAGCGAAGGCTTGCCACCAGTCCAGATATAGTGCCGCTCGGGGCGACGCCTTATCGGTCCTATGTGTTGGATAGCCTGAATGACTAGTTCGAATTCCTCGTTGATGTTCTGCAGAAAGAGAATGTCATTTTTGTTCGGTCCATAACTAGCAATCAAAGGTAAGGCATAACAGCTTTCAGGCGCCGCGACCCTGGCGTCTTCATTGCCTGGCTCGGAGAAATAAGACGAAAAGCAATATTGGTTTGTGTCGCCTCGCCAGACTTCCACCCATTCATCGGCCGATTCAAGTGAGTCCAACTCGTAACGGAGCCTTGAAATAGAGACGTAATCCTCGAGCCCCCACGACACTTTGTAAGTCATGGACAACAGGTTGCGCTCGCTGGGTTCCAAGCCCGGCGGCACAAGAAAGATCATGCCGTGCGAATCCCAGGAAAGTCGCATTGCCAGATTTCTGCGCGCGTCATGTTCATGAACAACATCAAAATAGCTGCCCATGCTGACATAGTCCCGTTCGCCGCCGCCAAAGTTTAGGTGCTTGCCACGGTCGAATCCGCATGCCGTCTGCTTCAACATCAGCAGCGACTGCAATATCGCAGACTTGCCCGAGCTGTTCACGCCAAATAGCAGCGTTATCGGCGCAAGCTCGATATCAAGTTCCTTCCAGCATTTGAAATTCGACAGCCCAATTCTGCGGAGCATGATGGTCTCTCTCTCGCCAGTCCGCGTTCATTATAACAAGGGGAAAAGAAGGAGCGTGCGCCCGCCTACCCGCTGATGATCTCGACCGCGTCGCTGCCCAGCGCCACCAGCACGCCTTGCGGTATGCGCCCGTCGCCACTGCGCGCGATCCGATCCTGCGGCAAGCCCATCAGCGCCGCCAGATACTTCGCCGTCCAGTTGTAGCGCCCGTATTCGAGGATCTTCGTCATCCGCCGGCCGTTGGTCAGATCATTGCCGATGCCATCTACGCGGACGCCCTTCGCGACCAGCCAATCGCGCGTATCGCCCGCCAGGCCAGCCACCCGCGTCCCGTTGAAGACGTAGACCAGCGCGTTTTCGGCATCGGCGCGCGTCTTCATCTCGGCCAGCGTCAGCTGCCCCTGCGCATAAAAGGTCTCTTGCACGAGATCGCGGATGGCGCTGAAATCGGGATACAAGACCTGATCGCCCTGGGGGCTCAGCCCAGGATAGGCGTAAAACTTGTCAATCACGCGATAACGAATATCTTCGCGCTCGATCTCGCTCATCAAATTGCCCAGCGCCACGATCTCGTTCAGCTCCAGGTTCGTGCGGTAATTGCCCTGCAGCGCCTCCCAAAGCGTGAAAGCTTGCGAGATGAAATTGATGACCCCGCCAGCGTTCAGCACTTCGGCGCGCACCGCGTCCAGCGCCTGCTGCTGACGGCGCGCGCGATCAAAATCGCCGCCTTGGGTATCGCGCGTGCGGGCGTATTGCAGCAAGGTCTCGCCGTCCATACGCTGCACGCCCGGCTCAAACTTGACGTGAATCGTGCCGTAGTAATCATCGGGATAATCCGGATCGTCAATCCACTCCGTAACTGTTACGGGCACCCCGTTTGGCGCCAGCGCGTCGACAATCGTCGTAAAAACATCGAAATTGACTAGCAGGTACTTGTCCACGGGCACGCCGAAATTCGCCGCGACCGTCTCCATCGCCAGCGCCGGACCGCCACCGCCGGGGTAGGCCGCGCCATCGCCGATGAAATTCGCCGTGTTGATGCGCCCCGGTTCAAAGCCGGGAATATCCACCCAGAGATCGCGCGGCAAGGACAAGACGCCGACCGTCCGGCCGGCGGGGTTGACGCTAAGCAGCATCATCGTGTCGGTGCGGAAGGGGCCGGGATCATCGGTGGCGCTGCGCTGATCGATGCCGAGCAGCAGAATCTGAAGCTGGCGCGGGTCGGTGACGCGGGGCAGGGTTGGTCCAGGCGCTTCCGTCGGCGCCGCTGTCGGGGGCCTTGGCTGCGGCGTCCAGGTAACGGGGCCTTCCTGGATCGTCGGGGCTTCCGTGGGCGGGCTGAGGGGCGCGGAGGTCGGCAATGCCGTAGTCAGCGGCGTCAGCACGAGGACGGGCGCGTTCGAATCGGCGATCGCGTTCGGGCAGCGGCTTGTGATGGCGCAGCGCAAGGTCGCCAGCGGATCATCCACCGCCATGCCGGCCGCGTTCAAATCGACAACGGTATTCTGCGCCAGGCTGAAGCTGGTCAGCGCGCAAAAACCAGTCGCCGCCATCAGCGCGAGGAAAGCGATCAATGCCGCCAAGCAGCCGGACAGGCGCACGAAGCCTCCGTTTCGATGCTATGCCAAATTAGCGCGCAGGCGCGAATTGTAGCGGGGGCGCGCAAGTTTGAGCCCCACGTTTCGACAACGTTCTGGCTAACGCAGGCTGCGAAACTATTGCCCCGCGTCGGGAATGTGAACCGGCAGATGACGATACGGCGGGCGCGGGGGCAAGACCAGGATGCCTTCGATCATGCCGCCCAGGTCGGCCGCCGCGTCGGGGGCGAACGAAGGCGCGCTCCGCCAGTCTTGATCGGTCATGTCATCGATCTCTCGCTCGAGCGCCGCGCTGACGCGCTGATATTCGTCCACTTGCGCGGCCAGGCTGCTTCCCGCGCGCTCGGCGATGCCGCCATAATGGATCTCCCGCCCGCGCCGCGGGTCATTCACCGCGTCGATCGCCCAGTGCCGGCTGCCCCGCCGCCATGCCCGGATCGCTTCAAGCGTGTAGACCTCGTAGCAAATCAAATGGGCCAGCAAGTCTTTGAATGAGCATTCCTGGTCGTAATATATGCCATATTGAATCGTGTCGCGGCGGGTCATCTCTTCGTCTGTGAGTTCGTCAATCAGCGCCGCCACTGACCGATGTTCGATCCGCAGCAGGCGCAGGGCCTCCGCCCGCTCGACTGTGGCTTGCATACTGTCGCTCCCAATCCCTTTCTCTTTCGTCTTCAGTGTACTGGAATCCGCCCACGCCTGTAAGGCTTGTCCGATACTTACGATTCTCCCCAGATTCTGGTTGCGCAGCGAGCGGGACGAGCCACCGGCTCGCCCCTACAGCTGACGAATTTGAGCGAATGGTAGCGGAAGTGGCGCGGAATGCGTCCAGGGTTTCTCCCCTTCCGTCATTTTGGGGCGCGCGTAGACACTGCACGACGGCAAGGGGCCAGGGGGCGGGGTTGTCTGCGTTGCCTCGGTCTTCTCTGTGGTGAAAAATCCCACGACCATCCCGCCAGAGCGCGACGCCCGACCATATCGCCACTCCCGCAGCCATTCCCACCTGTGAATCGCGCGCGACTGCGGCTACACTTGTGGCGAACGCGAACCATGAGAGAGAATGCGACATGGCGGAAACGAAACTGTCGGCGGAAGACGTCCGCGCGATTGCCGACCTGGCGCGCCTGGAATTGAGCGATGACGATGTCGTTCGCTATCGGCGGCAACTCTCGGCGATCCTGGATTATTTTCGGAAACTGGAAGAATTGGACACCTCGCATATCGATCCCACGTCTTCCGTGCTGCCCTTGAGCAACGTCATGCGCCCCGACGAAGCCGGTCCCGCGCTGACGGTTGACGAGGCGCTCGCCAACGCGCCGGACAGCGACGGCGAGCAGTTCCGAGTCCGCGCCGTGCTCGATGGCTAGCGAGATTCCGCCCGCCATGCCCCAGAGCGTCCGCGTCGCCCTCATCCAGGCTAGTTCCGTCTATTACGATCTGGACAAGACCATCGCCAAAGCCTGTTCGCTGATCGACGAGGCGGCGCGGCAAGGCGCCCAGCTGGCCGCCTTCCCCGAGACCTTCTTCCCCGGCTACCCGGCCTGGCTCGATTGCGCCGTCGATTACGCCCGCTGGGATCACAAGCCGACGAAACGACTTTACGCCCGGCTGGCCGCCAACAGCCTCGCGATTGACAGCGCCGAGATGCGGCAGATTCAGCGGCGGGCGCGCGAGAATGACATCGTTCTCGTGGTCGGCCTCAACGAACGCGTAGCCACAGGCCGCGGCAATCGCAGCCTCTACAACAGCGCCGTAACCATCGACAGCGATGGCGCGATCGTCAATCATCACCGCAAGCTGCGACCCACCTACACCGAGCAGCTCGTTTGGGCGCAGGGCGATGGCGCCGGCCTGGGCGCGGTTGATACCGCCGCCGGGCGCGTCGGCGCGCTGATCTGCTGGGAGCACTGGATGCCGCTGGCGCGTCAAGCCATGCGCCTCAGCAGCGAGAGCATCCATGTCGCCCTCTGGCCCGCGGTCAAGGAGAGCCATCAGATCGCCAGCCGCCATTACGCCTTTGAGGGGCGCGTCTTCGTCCTCGCCGTCGGCGGGATCATGCGCGCGGACGAATTCCCCGACGAACTTGACTTGCCGAATGCGCTGCGGGCGCAGCCAGAGGCTCTGCTGCTGAATGGCGGCAGCGCCGTCATCGCGCCCGATGGCGACTACCTGGTCGCGCCGGTCTATGACGCCGAGACGATCATTTACGCCGACCTGGACCTGGGGCGCATCGCCGAAGAGCAGATGACGCTGGATGTTACTGGCGGCTACGCAAGGGACGATGTCTTCGCGTTCGAAGTCAATCGCCAGCGCATCCAATAAGCGTTCAGCGGCGAGCTATCAGGTTGCGCGCCAACGCGATTCTCCGCGTCCTCCCTGTTTCAGTAATTCCAGTTACATGGCGCAAGATGGCGGGCTTGCCAAGGCAAGCCCCTACAGCTATGTCCATCAAGCGCGATCCGTAGGGGCGAGCCGGCGGCTCGTCCCGCCTGTGCCAAACAACCGGTTTGTTCTCGAACGAGTAACTTGAAATTTCTTCAGTAAGAGCAAGAAAGTAATTCAGAAACTTACCACCGAGTACACCGAGTTTGAGAGAGTACACCGAGAGAAAAGCAAGCGGTTTTTCTCTGTGCCCTCGGTGTCTCTGTGGAAAATCTTTGTTTCACGACTTGCCTTTACTTGCTTCTGTGTCTCTGCGGCGAAACAGGAAGAATCGCTGCCGCCGCGACGCCATCGCCAAAACTTGCGTAATGGGATTTAACGCGGTTATCATTGACGACAGTCGAATAGTGATGGATGGTCGAAGCGATGAAAGTTGCCGACGCAGTCGCGCGGGCGCTCAAAGCGGAAGGCGTGGACTTCCTCTTCGCCTACCCGGTCAACCCGCTCATTGAGGCGGCCGCGAAGCTGGACATCCGCCCGATCATCGTCCGGCAGGAACGCATCGGGCTGCACATGGCGGACGCGATGAGCCGCGTGACCTCCGGCGAGAAGATTGGCGTCTTCTGCATGCAGAGCGGCCCCGGCGCCGAGAATGCCTTTGGCGGCGTCGCCCAGGCTTTTGGCGATTCCGCCCCAATCGTCGTGCTGCCCGCCGGATATACGCGACAGCTGGGCCAGATCCCGCCGAATTTCAGTTCCGCCCTGAATTATCGACACGTTACGAAATCTTGCGAGCAGGTCACCGTGCCCGAAGCTGTGCCGGAAGCCCTGCGGCGCGCCTTCACCCAAGTCCGCAATGGCAGACCGCGCCCAGTCCTGGTGGAATTCCCCTCCGACATCTTCGGCGAGGAAATCGACGACGACTATGCGCCGACGCCAGCCCCGATCCTGCGTTACGGACCCGACAGCGCCTCGATTGACGCCGCCGCCGCCGCCCTTCTCGCGGCAGAACGTCCAGTCATCTATGCCGGGCAGGGCGTGCACTACGCCAAAGCCTGGGAGTCGCTCAAAACCCTGGCCGAGCTGCTCGGCGCGCCAGTCACGACCAGCCTTGGCGGCAAGAGCGCCTTCCCCGAAGATCATCCGCTGGCTTTGGGTTCTGGCGGGCGGGCGATCCCGAAGCCGGTTCATCACTTCTTGAATAAAGCCGACCTGATTTTCGGCATCGGCTGCAGCTTCACGCGGACCGCTTTTGGCGTCAAGATTCCCGACGGCAAACAAATCATTCACGCGACTTTGGATCCTGCCGATATCAACAAAGACGTCCCGGCTGATATGGCGCTGGTCGGCGATGCCGGCTTGATCCTGGATGGCTTGGTGGAGGCCGCGCGCGATCGTTCCCGAGGCGCGTACGAAGCGCGCGGGTCGGCCGTCGCCGCGGAAATCAGCGCGGTCAGAGCGGAATGGCTCGACGAATGGCAGCCGAAACTCAGCTCAAACGAAGCGCCGCTCTCGCCTTATCGCGTGATTTGGGATCTGCTGCATACGGTCGATGTTTCGAACACGATCATCACCCACGACGCTGGCAGCCCGCGCGACCAGATGTCGCCCTTCTGGCGGTCGGTCGCGCCGCTGACGTATATCGGCTGGGGCAAGACGACTCAGCTTGGCTACGGGCTCGGGCTGGCGATGGGCGCCAAACTTGCCCGCCCGCGGGCGCTCTGCGTCAACGTCTGGGGCGATGCCGCCATCGGCTTCACCGGCATGGATTTCGAGACGGCCGCGCGCGAACGCATCCCGATTCTGTCCGTGCTGCTCAACAATTTCTCGATGGCGATTGAGATTCCGATCATGCCCGTTTCCACCGAGAAATACCGCAGCACCGATATCTCCGGGCATTATGCCGACATGGCGAAGGCTTTCGGCGGCTATGGCGAGCGCGTCGAGGCGCCGGAAGACATCATCCCGGCGATCAAGCGCGGCATCCAAAAGACCGAAGAAGGCATTCCCGCCCTGCTTGAGTTCATCACGGCGAAAGAAACGCGGATCTCATCCTACTAAGTCTTAAAAGCCGTCCCGTTCCGTAGACGAAGGGATTCAACATGAAGCAATTCAAGCGCTTGACCCTCCTTGTCCTCTGCCTGCTGCTAGCCATGCTCTTCAGCTTGCCCGCGGCCGCCAGCGAATTCCCGTCCGACGGCTTAGTGCTGAGAGGCACGAACCAGGGCGAGCCGGACAGCACCCGCGTGGCGCCAGTCTACGGCGCGGCGCCCACCGGCCATTGGGTCATCCATTACGACCCGAACACGCCCTTGAGCGAGAAATGGGAATACGTCAATCGCATCGGCGGCGCGCTGGTCGAGCGGATCGCGGCGCTGGAAATCTGGGTCGTGGATGTGCCGGATGCCTTCGGCGGCGGCGATTTCACCTTCGATAGCGATGTCGCGCTGGTCGAGCAGGACTTCATCGTCAGCGTCGCATTCGACAACCCGCCCAACGACCCCGATTACGATCGGCAATGGGCGCTGCCGCATATTCAAGCCGAGACCGCCTGGGAGCAGATGGGCGAACTGCGCGATATTACTGTCGCGGTCATCGACACCGGCGTCTGCATGAGCCACGAGGATTTGGTCGGTCGCGTCCTGGATAATGGCTACGACTTCGTCGAAGATGATGACGACCCGGAAGACGTCTTCGGCCACGGCTGTTCGGTGGCGGGCATCATCGCCGCCAACATCGATAACGGCATCGGCATCGCCGGCTTCGCGCCCAACAGCTTGATTCTGCCGGTGCGCGTCCTGGGGCCCAGCGGCAGCGGGTCCATGGCCGATGTCGCCGCGGGCATCGTTTACGCCGCGGATAATGGCGCCGATATCATCAACCTGTCGCTCGGCAGCATGGTCGGCTCGCAAGTTACCGAAGACGCGGTGAAGCACGCGCTGGGCAAGGGCGTGACCGTCATCGCCTCGGCCGGCAACAGCGGCGGCGCGCTGCCCGGCTTCCCGGCGCGCTACGAAAACGTAGTCGCCGTCGGCGCCGTCGACCCCAATGGCGAGCGCAGCAGCTTCAGCAACAAGGGCGGCGACATCTGGGCGCCGGGCCGCGACGTGCACACGATCTACCTCGACAACGGCTACAAGGCGCTGAACGGCACCAGCTTCTCCGCGCCCTATGTGGCGGCGATGGCGGCTGTCCTCGAAGGCATGGGGCAGCGGCTGCATCTCGATGGCGGCGACATGACCTGGACATGCATGCGCAACGGCGCCTGCGAGACCGTGCCGGGCAGCTGACCCCCATCCCCCGGCCCCTTGCCCCCACTAGGAGGGAAGGGGAGAACGCGCCCTGCACAGCGGTCCAAAAGCCCTCCCTCATTTTGGGGGAGGGGTTTGGGGTGGGGGGCCGTGCCGCCGCCGGACATAGACCGGCTGCAGGCGCTTTGACGCTTGTGGCTCGCCATAGATCCGCCGGTCGAAGCTCTCGCTGAAGCCGCTGAAAATCTTCCGCAGCTGCGCGCGCGCGTATTGCAAACGTTTTTTCACGGTCGCCAAGGGGATATCCATGCGCTCGGCGATCTCTCGCTGGCTTTCGCCATGCAGGTAATAATCGCGGGTGACGTCGCGGGCGGTCCGTGGCAAGGCGTCCACCGCCAACCGCAAGCGCTGGCGCGATTCCAGCGCTTCCAGCTGGGCTTCCGGCGTCGGCGCCGGCGAGACGAGCCGCTCGGCTTGATCGACCGCTTCTATTGGCGGACCTTGCCGGCGCAGCAGGCGATCGCTATGCGTCTGGGCGATGCGCTTCAGCCAGGCGGGGAAGGCGCTGACGTCATTCAGCTGGGCGATGCGCTTGTAGGCGGTGAGGAAGGCCTCTTGCGCCGCGTCTTCCGCCAGCTGCGCATCGCTAAGGCGGCTGTAGGCGACGCCGTAAACCATGCCATTGAAATCGCGCACCAAATGCTCGAAGGCGTCGTCTCTTTCGCCGCGATCGCTGGACTGCGCCAGCCGCACCCAATCCTTGTACGTCGACATCCGCCCCCGCGCCCTCGCTTAAGCCGTCCTGGTCCAGTCAATCCTTGTACAGCGCTCATTATCGTTTGCCCCGCCGATTCTGTCAATTCGCGGCGTCGCTTTCCAGGCCGCTCCAGCGGGGGCGCGCCAACAGGCCTCGCGTCGGTTGAACCGTCCCCGGCGCTTGGCTGCTAAACGTAGCACTATTCCCTTAACTGTATCACTTTAGACAAACAATTTGCATTTTTCACCTTTTCGGCGTTATGCTAGGCGCTGGATTTCCGCTCTGGGCGCTGGTTGATCGACCATGCCCCGACGGAAGAGCGGGAGCGGGCAGCTAATGAAAAAGCTTGATCGCAGAGTGGCGCGTACGAAAAGGTCGCTGTTCCAGGCGCTCGTCAGTCTGTCGATGGAAATTGGCTACGACCGCGTCACCGTCAGGAAGCTGACCAATCGCGCGGATATTGGCTACGCCACCTTCTATCGCCATTACCGCAAAAAAGACGAAATCGTGGCGGAACACGTGAGCGCGATAATCGATCAAGTGCGCGGAGAGCTGCACCCGGCGATGTCTCATTACGAGGTTTCGCTGATCATCTTCCGAATCATGGACGAAAACCGAATGGCGATACTCTTTGGCATCGGTTTGCCGCGCGAGCATCCCGCCATCAAACCAGTCTGGGACCATGCCTTCAAGACGGTGCGCGAGTTTCACGCCGCCCGCGTCGGCTCGCCGGTGCCCTTTACCGTCTCGGTCAACCATGTCGTCAGCGCCGTCGTCGAGCTGATCCGCTGGTGGCTGACCTGCGGCGGCGATTACAGCGCCGAAGAGATGGCGACGATGCAAGCCGAGCTGATATTCAAATTCCTGGATTCGGGCGCGCTCGATCGCGTCGCCGACGACTGAGCCTTGCAAGAGCCAAGCCAAGTTCAACGCGAGCGCTGCCAGAGCGCGGCGCCGGCGCCAGCGAGCACGCCCAGCTGAAGCGCAATCGCCGCCCCCAGCAACACCAGACGCGATATTGAGCCAGACCTGATCGGCGGACGCGCGGCAGGCGTTGGAGTCGCGTCGGCGGCGGGAAGCGCGCCAACGCGGATGAGCGGCGCGGCTGTCGGCGTGGCGGGGGGCGCCGTCGCCACAGTCGGGCGGGACGTCGCGCCGGGCGTTGCGGCTGGCGTCGCGCTGGCCGGGGCGGCTTGGGTCGTCGCCTCGGTCGCCGCTTCCGTCCGGGCGGGCGCTGGCGTATAGGTGCCCGCTTTCGGCGGCACCAGAATGACGCTGCCGGGCTGCATGTTCAGGCGATCAGCCTCGCTCATGCCGTTGATCTCCAGCAGATAGGGGTATTCCTCCCAGGTGTAGCCATAGATCAGCAAAATATGCCCGATCGTCTGGCCGGGCTGGACCTCGTGTCGGATGTTGCCGACTTCGTCCAGCCCGAGCACGTAGTTCGGCTGCCCTCCGCCCGCGCTTCCCGCGCTGCTGACCGCGCCCGCGTTTGACAGCTTGCCCGTCGAATTGCCAAAGACCAGCACATAGGCGTTCCCATGCGCGCCACTCGCGCTGCCGATGCCGATCTTGTCGTAATTCGGGCTGACCAGGCCAGCGTAATGCGGTGGCGAAGCCAGCCACCATTCCCAAGCCGAATGCGCGCTGGCGCCGCGATAGATGTTTTCGCTGACCCAGTTGCTGGGGAAGCCGGCCCGGACGGCGCGCGTCCGCGGCCCGCTGCCATCATCCTGGACGTGCGAGATCGCGCCGCTGGTCGCCATCCAGCGGGCATGATTGGCGGCGGCGGCGTTCAGAGACGCGTGCTGCGCATAGGCGGGCAAGCCTTTGGACGCGCGCAGACTGTTGACGCGCGGCAGCAGGACGCTCGCGGCATCCTGGGCGGCGGCGCCCGCGGTCAACCCGAGTATCAAGCCAATTAGCGCCAGAAGCTTTCTCATCGCGCTTCCGATTCTAACGCCGAAGAATCGCTATTTCATCCGACGATCGCCCGCCGGGGAGTCGCGTCCCGCGCCTGCCCTTGCTACAATCGGCGGCATGAGCGTCTTCTATGTCGACGGCGAGTATGTGAATGCGGCTGAAGCCCGCCTTCCAGTCACGGATTTGGCGATCCTGCGCGGCTTCGGCGTCTTCGACGCGCTGCGCACTTATGGCGGCCACCCTTTCCAGCTTGGCGCGCACCTGCGGCGTCTGCTGCGTTCTGCCGCGCTGATTGACCTGAACATGCCCTGGGATATCGAGGAACTCGGCGAAATCATCTTGGAGACGCTGCGGCGGAACGACTTTGAGGAGGCGGCCATTCGCATTATCGTCACCGGCGGCGAGGGCGAGCATAGCTTTTTGCCGCGCGGCGATTCGCGGCTGCTGGTGATGGCGACCGCGCTGCCGGCCTCGCCCGCCTGGTGGTACGACGCCGGCGCCCATGTCGCCACCGCGGAGCTGCATCGCCACCTTCCAGAAGCCAAGACCATCAACTACATCCCCGGCGTCATGGCGCAGATGGAAGCCAACAGGCGTTATCCGCAAGCCATCGAAGTCCTGTACGTCGCCGATGGCATGGTCAGCGAAGGCACGCGCAGCAATGTTTTCATCTTCAAGGGCGACCGCTGGATCACGCCGGCCACGGGATTGCTGCTCGGCGTCACGCGGGCGGAAGTCATCAAGCTGCTCGAAGCCGACGGGGCGCTGGAAATCCGCGATGTTTCGCTGGATGAATTCCTCGCCGCCGATGAAGCGATTCTCACGTCCAGCACCAAAGAGATTGTGCCGGTCGTCCGGGTCGATGACGCGGCGATTGGCGCTGGCGAGCCGGGCCAGATGACAAAGCGACTGACGCGGCAATGGCGCGAAATGACCGACGCCTACGCGGCCGCCGGCCTCGTCTTGTAGGGGCGAGGTCGCGTAGACACGGATCGCCGGCGGCGACTCGCCCTTCGCGGACACAAAAAAGGGCGTTACAGCGCAACGCCCCTACAGAAAGCGTTTTCGTGGACGTTTGACGTTTGCGCGACATGCGCCATACTATGCTCGAAAGGCCAAGGAGCAGCGGCGGAGAAGCTGGCATGACTGACAAGGACCAGATTACGCGGCATGAACGCGAAATCGGCGAGTTGCGCGGCAAGCTGGACTCACTGGCGACCAAAGAGTTCGTGCGCGAGGTTGTTCGCGAGCAGACAGAGGAAATGAACCGGCGCTTTGACGCCATCGCCAGCGATCTGCAATCGCTGAAGAATAAACAGGATAGGATGACTGGCGCGGCTAATTTCCTGAGAGCGGCGCTGCCAATGCTGATCAGCGTCGTTACGCTGATTGTGCCTATCATCAGCTTGCTGCTCAGAGCTTGATTCCCGCGCAGGTCGCGTTTCACGTCCTGAAACGGGCAGCAGTCCTCGCCCGCAGTTCATCCAGCGCCACCCCCGGCCTCAGCTCGACCAGGCGCATGCCCTCGCCATCAAATGCGAAGACCGCCAAGTCGGTGACAACCAAGTCGACCGCGCCAATCGCCGTTAGCGGCAAATTGCATTCCTTTACCAATTTCGGGCTGCCATCGCGGTTGCAATGCGTCATTGTGATGATCAGCCGGCGCGCCCCGCTCGCCAGATCCATCGCGCCGCCGACGCCCAGGAGCGGCTTGCCGGGGATCGTCCAATTCGCCAAATTGCCGCGCTCGTCCACTTGCAGCCCGCCCATGATCGCCACGTCAATATGCCCGCCGCGGATCATGGCGAAGGAATCGGCGCTGTCGAAATAGCTGCTGCCGGGCAGGGCGGTCACCGGCGCTTTGCCGGCGTTGACCGGGTAATCGAGGGCGCCGCCCGCTTCCGGCGCCGGTCCCACGCCCAACATGCCGTTTTCCGTGTGCAAGATGATGCCGTGTTCGGGCGTGATCAGGTCGGCCACCAGGGTCGGGATGCCGATGCCCAGGTTGACGACATCGCCCGTCTTCAATTCCGCAAGGGCGCGCCGCGCGATAGCCATGCGCCGCTCATCGCCTTTGCCGCGGAGGGCGCGCACATCGGCCGACGTGCCTAGTTCGTCCGGCGTCGTCTTCGCCTGCACCAGGTAATCGACATAGTTGCCGGTCGTGTGGATGTGGTTGGGCTCGAGCGCGCCGACGGGCAGGATTTCCTCCGCTTCAGCGATCACGAGGTCGGCGGCGGTCGCCATCGCTTTGTTGAAGTTCTGCTCGGTCAGGCGATAGACCAGGTTGCCGGCGGCATCGGCTTGACGGGCGCGGATCAAAGCGACATCGGCGCGCAAACTCGCGACGAAGACATGCGCTCGGCCATGGAGCATTCGGGTCTCGGCGTTTTCGGCCAGGACGGTGCCGGCCGCGGTCGGCGTATAGAAGCCGCCAATGCCAGCCCCGCCCGCCCGTATCGCCTCCGCCATCGAGCCCTGCGGCAGCAGCTCGTATTCGATCGCGCCGCCCAATGCCGCGTCGACGACTTCGCGGTTGCTGGTGAAATACGAGCCGATGGCTTTCTTGATCTGCCCATTGCGCAGCAGCCGCCCGCCGCCCAGCCCGGGCTCGCCGATATTGTTGGCGATATACGTCAAGTCGCGCGTCTCCGTTTCAGCCAGGGCGTGCAGCAGATGAACGGGCGTCCCGGTCATGCCAAAGCCGCCGACCATCATCACCGCGCCCGATTTGACCAAGGATGCCGCTTCCGCCGCCGATAATTTGGGTATCTCTATCATCGCATTCGAACGGGCGAGTCACCGCCTCGCCCCTACATTGTGTGTACATTCGACAAGCGTCGCCTCGCCCTGGCCGACGCCGACGCAGAGCGCCGCCAAGCCATAACGCATGCGCGCGCCCGCCTCATGCCGCCGCCGCATCTCATGCAGCAGGGTCGTCAGAATGCGCGCGCCGGAGCAGCCCAGCGGGTGCCCCAGGGCAATCGCCCCGCCGTTGACGTTGGTGACGCGCTCGCTCAAGCCCAGTTCGCGCAGGACGGCGATCGCCTGCGCGGCGAAGGCTTCGTTCAGCTCCGCCAGGTCGATGTCTTCTATCGTGAGCGCGTGCCGCGAAAGCAGCTTGCGAACCGCCGACACGGGGCCCAAGCCCATCACGCGCGGATCGACGCCGGCCGCCGCGCTCCCGAGCCAGGTCGCCATCGTCGAGATCTTCAATTGCCGCGCCTTTTCCGCCGACATCAGGACCAGGGCGGCAGCGCCATCGTTCATCCCGCTGGAATTGCCGGCCGTCACCGTGCCGCCCGCGCGAAAGGCCGGGCGCAGCGCCGCCAGCTTCTCGAGGCTGGTCGCCACCTCGCAGCGGCCATTGACGCGGCGATAGAAGGGATGTTCGTCCGTGTCGACGATGATGTCATCGCCTCTGCGCCGCGGGATGCTGACCGGCGCGATCTCGCGCTGGAAGAAGCCTTCGTTGATGGCTTTTATCGCCCGCGTCTGGCTTTGCAGGGCGAAGCGGTCCTGTTCTTCGCGCGTGATTTCGCCGCCCGTTATCGCGCCGGCGCGGCTCTTCTCGCAGATGTTTTCCGCCGTCTCGCCCATAGCTTCGAGCGGATAGAGCGCCGCCAGCCGGGGGTTGGGGTAACGCCAGCCGAGGGTCGTGTCCCAGCCGGTGACGTTGCCCGAAGGTCCAAAGCCGATGGGGTTCTTGGGCAGCGAATAGGGGGCGCGGCTCATGCTCTCGACGCCGCCGGCGACGAAGACATCGCCCTCGCCCGCTTTGATGGCGCGCGCCGCCTGATTGACCGCGTTCAAGCCGCTGGCGCAGAGCCGATTCACGGTTACGCCCGCGACCTTTTCCGGCAAGCCCGCCAGCAGCAGCGCCATCCGCGCCACATTGCGATTGTCCTCGCCCGCCTGGTTGGCGCAGCCGAAATACACCTCTTCGATCTCTTGCGGGTCCACACGCGCCCGCGCGACTGCTTCGCGGATCGCCAGCGCCGCCAAGTCATCGGGGCGAACAGCCGATAGGGCGCCGCGTATCTTGCCGATCGGCGTCCGAACCGCGCTGACGATGACGACTTCGGTCACAATGCCGCTCTTTGACATGGGGCGCAAACGCCGTAAAACTCGAGCAAATGCCCGCTGATGCGCATATCGAGGGTCGCTTCCAGGTTTCGCGCCAGCGCTTCCAAGCCGCAATCGTCAAACTCGAAGAAGCGCTTGCACTCGCTGCAGATGACATGATGATGATGCCCGCCATGCAGCAGGACGTAGGTCGGCGTCAAGCTGGTGTCGATATAGGTCGGGCGGATGATGCCCAGGCGCGTGAAAAGATCGAGCGCGCGAAAGACGCTGGCGCGCCCGATCGCCGGGTCAATCGCCTCGACCCGCGCGAGCGCGTCGGCAGAGGTGATATGGCCATGCGCCGCTTCCAGCACGGCAAGCACAGTCAGCCGCGCCTTGGTCAAGCGAAAGCCGGCCTGTTTGACTCGCTGGATGTGCGGGCTTTCCGCGCTCATGTCCCTCGCCTTCCATGCGCGCCCATTATACTCGATTTTGCGCTATGATTCCTGCGGCAAACAATTGGACGTCGTAGGGGCGATTCTGTGAATCGCCCGGTGCTGCAATCGTGACTTTTCGGGCGACACACAGTGTAGCCCTTACAGAACCCGCATGTATCAAATATTGTCGGGATTCTGCCATACGACCTTTCGCATTATTCGGCGTCCGGACAGGTGAACAGGGTCTTTTAATGCGCGATGTGGTAGTAATCGGCGGCGGACTCAGCGGACTTTCCGCCTGCTGCGCGCTGGAACGGCGTGGGGCGGCCTATACTGTGATCGAGGTCAAAGGGCGCTATGGCGGGGGGATCCGCAGCGTCGCCGAAGGCGGTTTCATCATGGACGCCTGCGCCTTCGCTTTCCAGCCCTTCGCCGATGAGGCTCTGCTGGAAGCGCTCAATCTGCGCGACGCGGTCTGCGAAATCGACGCCGAAACCTGCGCCTTTCGGCATGGCAGCGAAAGCCTGATTCGCGCCCTCGCCGATAGACTGACGGGCGGGCGTCTGATGCGCATGGCGGTCAGCTCCATCGGGCGCTTGGGCAATCGCTTCACTCTCTGCCTCGAAAACGGACTCATGCTCGATGCCGGCGCGCTGATTCTCGCCGTGCCCGCCGTCTACGCCGCCCGAATGCTCCGGAGTCTCGCGCCTGAAGCCGCCATCCGCCTGGCGGACTTTCGTTATGAAGCGGTTCGGCGCGTCTCGCTTGGCTATCACAAAGGCGACCTGCCCGCCAGCATCGACGGCGACGCCGATGAGTCCGTTGCCTTCGTCATCGCCACCAACCAGCCGCCCCGCGCGCCCGACCGCGACCACCGGCTGCTTCAGGTCGGCCTGCGCAGCCCGGAAGATTTGACCCGGGCGCAAGCCATCAAGGCAGTGACGCGCCGCTTCGGCTGGGGCGAGCCGCTGGCCGCGCGCGTCGATTATTGGGCGGAAGCCGACTTGCTTTCCGATTATGACGCCGCCCACCGGCAGAACCTGCGCGCCATTTGCGACCGGCTGCCGGGGGGCCTCAGCCTCATCGGCAGCGACTACTGCCAGGCGGCGCCGGAGCTCGCTGGCGTCGCCCGCCTCGAAGCGCGCCTGCTGGCGGGAGAACGAGCGGCGAATGAAGCGCTTGACTACTTGCGATCGGCTCGCAAGCGATGATGCGCTTCACGCGCGCCTTCCTCCAGGCGCTGCGCCTGACGCTGCGCGGCGAATCGCCAATTCCGGCGCGGTTTTGGCCGCTGGAAGCCTGGATCGGGGACGGCTTGACCCTGCTCGATCGGGCGGAACGCGCCGCGGCCTCGGATTCGGTAGCTCTGGCGGCGCTTGAACTCAAGCTCGATGGCCGCATGACGAGCCTGGAAAGCGCCCTGGCGATGGCGCGGCACAACCTGACGGAAGTTTACCCGCGCCTCATCCGCCTGGACGATCCGCATTCGATGACCGTCGTGCAATCGAGCAATCTGAACGACCAATACCGCCTCAGTCAATTCGCCGAATCCGACCTGATCGCGTCGGCGGCGTTGCGGCGCGCGCTCGAGGACCTGAACGCGCATCTGCTGAACCTGCCGGCAATGTCACCCAGCGATCCGTAGGGGCGAGACTTGTCTCCCCCGCCCCGCCACAACCACGACCTGTAGACACACGGGCCGCAATGCGACCGCCCACGCAAAAGAATTCGCGTTGGTTAGAGGGCGAGTCACCGCCTCGCCCCTACAGATCGTAGCAAAAAGCCTAGCTGTAGGGGCGTTACGCCGCAACGCCCGTCGATATCATTCGCGAATAAGACAGGGGCGACTTGTCAAGTCGCCAAAATTGACCCTGAAACGCGCGCGGGCGACAAGGTGCGTCGCCCCTACAAGTCGGCAGCCGCGGCTTATGGAAGCGATGCCACTTGCGCGCGGAAGGCGCCACTCCCCTGTGGGCAAAGTCTGTATCGTCAGCGGCGCGCGTGATATACTGCGATTGACATCCCAAAGACACTGAAGGGCATTCATGTCATTCTTGGCGCCGGCCGCCTTCGCCGCGCTGGCGATCGCGATTCCGATTCTGCTGCTCTATATGCTGCGCCTGCGCCGGCGGGAAGTGCTGATTTCGAGCACCTTTCTGTGGCGGCAGGTGGTGCAGGACACCGAAGCCAACACGCCCTGGCAGCGTTTGCGGCGCAACCTGCTGCTCTTCCTGCAATTGCTGATCCTGCTGCTGCTGGCGCTGGCGCTCGCCCGTCCCTTCATCACCGTGCCGACCGTCAGCGCCGGCAAGATCGCCCTGCTGGTCGACGCCTCGGCCAGCATGACCGCTACCGATATAGCGGGCGCCTCGCGCTTCTCCGCCGCCATTGAACAGGCGCGTCAGATCGTCGGCAGCATGAACCCGCAAGACATCATTTCGCTGATACGCGTGGCGGATATCGCCGAGCCGCTGACAGGCTACACCGCGGACAAGAACGAGCTGCGGCGCGCCCTCGATGGCATGCTGGTCAGCCATGGCGCCGCCGACTGGGATACGGCTTTGACCTTGGCGGCCGCCGGCGCTTCGGGGGCGCAGAACTTCAGCATTGTCATGATCTCCGATGGCGGCTTGGGCGACGCCGTCAGCCTGCCGGCCAATATCCCGCAGCCGATTTATGTGCCGATTGGCGAATCGGCGAGCAATATCGGCATCACCGCCTTGGCCACCCGCGCCTTGCCCGGGCAGCCGCCCCAGCTCTTCGCCCAAGTGACGAATTATGGCGATGCCGCCGCCGACATCTCGCTTGTGATCCGCCTCGATGATGTCCTGCGCCTCTCTCGCAGCGGCACGATCCCCCCGCGCAGCCAGCTGCCGATCCCCTTCGGCGAGCCAATCAGCGAACCCTTCGAGACGCTCTCGGCGACGCTCACCTTCGATAACGACGCCGAAGATTTCCTCGCGCTCGACAACCGCGCCTGGTCCGCGCGCAACGTTGCGAAAACGCGCCGCGTCTATTATGTATCGGCGGACGAAAACCTCTTCCTCGAACAGGCTCTGCGCAGCCTGCCCGGCATCCAGACTTTCCGCGGCAATGCCGAAAATCGGGGTTTGCCCGGCGAAGCCTTCGATCTCTACGTCTTCGATAGCTGGCTGCCCAACGCGCTGCCACCTGGCGACATGCTCATCGTCAATCCGCCGAATTCAACGCCGCTCTTCACCCTTGGCGCGCAGCTGCCGGCGACGGACGTGATCGAAATCACGGATGAGGAGTCGGCGATCACGGCCTTCGTCGACCTGGACGAGATGAGCCTGCTGGGTTATCGCGAGGTGAAGGCGGGCTGGGCGCGGACGCTCTTCAAGACCGCCGACGGCGCTATCCTGCTGGCGGGCGAGGTCAACGCGCGGCAGATCGCGATCCTGCCCTTCGACCTGCGCGATTCCAACCTGCCGCTCTTGATCGCCTTTCCCGTGCTGATGGCGAACTTGCTGGACTGGTTCTCGCCTTCCGATATCGTCTCGCTGCCCGATGGCTTGAGCGTTGGCGACGTGCTGGCAGTTTCGCCGCCGCTGCTGGCCGATCGCCTGCGCATTACCACGCCGGCGGGCGCCATCCACGAGCTGCCGGCCACGGGCGATCGCGTCGCCTTCGCGGATACGGGCCAGCTTGGCTTGTATCGCCTCGAGGTCCTGCAAAACGGCGAAGTGACGAGCGCGCAGAGCTTCGCCGTCAACCTCTTCGGGGCGGGCGAGAGCGATATCGCGCCCCGGCCCGAAGCTGAACTGCGCTTGGGCGGCGCGATGCCGGACGCGGAGGCCGACGACCAGCTGGGCTCGCAAGAGTTCTGGACCTGGCTGGCGCTGGCGGCGCTGCTGCTGCTCGTCATCGAGTGGGTGGTCTATCACCGGCGGCTGCAAACGCCGACCCTGCTGGGGCGTCCCGCTCGCCGTCTCAAATTTCCATGGGGACGGCTTCGAAGTTCTTGAGCTTCAAAACCGATTCCAGCGATTTCCCGGCGCTGGCGTAACAGATATTCTGCAAGTAGACGTTGTCGATTTCCGTTAGGGTGGCGAAATGCTCCTCGTGGTCGCGCGCGCTCAAGACGCCGGCGACGATGGCGGGCTTGACGATCGTCTGGTTGATGCCAGGCAAGACGGCCAGCTGGTCGCGAATGGCGTATTCCGGGTCGAGGCGGATCGAGACCGGCAGCCCATCGAAATCAATTGGCTCGCGCTCGCTCTGCGGGTATTCGATATCGGCCAGCCAAGACGCCTCGAAGTCGCCGCGGCCCAGGCGGGTCACCGTGCGGCGGAAGTCTTCGGAGTAGGGGATATTGCCCGGCAGCAGAAACTGGGCGCGTGGCGAGGAGCGCAGCACGAGCGTGCCATAGACGTGGCAGCGCCGCCCGAGAAATCGCGCGATGTTGGCCCGTATTCGCGGCAGGCCGCGGATGGCGGCGCGGGCCGGCAAAGCCTGATCCAGCCGAACGCCGCCCTCGCCGACGTAGAGCGTGAACTGCTTGCGATAGATGGCGGCGGTCAAGATTTTGATGCTGGGCTCCGAAGCGCGGAGTGGACGGCGCAGCACCCGCAGGCAGGCGCGCGCGGCATCGTGCACGCGATAGGTTTGAAAGCCGGGCAGGTGGCGCGGGTTCAGGCGCGAGAGCCCATGCCACAAGGTGGAGTCGCTGCGGAGCGGCTGGGCGCGGAGGGCGCGGTTAGCTGGCGCGTCCTGCTTCACCAGCCAGACCTGCTGAAAAGTCGACTCGCCGCGGTCGTAATCGGTGATGAGCAAGACGCCGTCAACGTTGACGATCTCGTCGACATAACCTTCCGGGCGATCCAAAATATCGGCGATGCTGGCTTGCATTTCCGCGCCTGCGCCTAAAACTGCCGATATTCATTATAACAGCGTTTGCGGGGGCATCGTTTGCTCAAGCGGGGAGTGTCAAATCTGGTGGATACGGCTCGCGCAGGATTGGCTGTAGGGGCGACTTTGCATGTCGCCCGAATGAAGAGATCGGTACGGTGGGCGGTCGCAGGGCGGCGCGTGTGTCTACAAATCGTGTATGAGGCGAGCCATATCAGTTAAACCAGACACTCCTTTCAAGCGAAGTGTTTGCGCAGCCGGCGCGCGAGGGGCGCCCGATTGCATTGCAGCAGCGCGAAGCTGTCGCAGCCATGGAAAGCCATGAATTCCTCGATTGCCCCGATTAAGCCGCGATAGAGCGCGCCATCCAGTTTGACGCCGCGCTCGAGATGCAGGTTGTTGAAGAGCAGGCGCTTCTTCTTGCGGTCGACTTTGGGGTCGATGCGCCCGATCAGCGCGCAGCCATGCAGGATCGGCATTACGTAATAGCCGTAGACGCGTTTGGCTTTTGGCGTGTAGACCTCGATCCGATAATGGAAATCCCAGAGCATTTCATCGCGGTCGCGATCCCAGAACAGGTTATCGAATGGCGAGAGGAAACGGGTCGCTCGCGGCTCGCAGTCGCCCGCTTGAATCGCCTCGAGCAGGTCCAGGTCGTCTTGGTGGATGAAGGCGGCTTCCTTCCAGCCGTCGACCGCGACCGGCCGCGCCCTTCCCGCCTTGCGCATGTCTTCCAGGATAGCGGCGGCATCGCGCTTGTACTGGCGGTAATAATCGGCGACATGATTGCTCGTGCCGATGCCGATGTGGCGCAGACCGCGTTCGATCGTCCAGCGGCGGAAGTCGTCTATCGACTTGTCGAGCGTGAAGTCGTGGCGGGCGAGGACGCGCCCCGGCAGGTCGTAATAGCGCTGGAACTTGACGCGATGGCTGACCATGAGGTCGCCGCGGTCGAAGAGGTATTCCAGCGCCACCTTGGTTGGCTTCCAGTTCCACCAGCCGCCTTCGCCCTGGCGCTCGCTCTCGAAGTCTTTCGACGACATTGGACCGCGCCGGTGAATCATCTCCAAAACCTTCGCGATGACGGGGTCCATGTCAAAGTCAAAGCGCTCGACTTGCCATTGGCTCTTGTTGAGCCGCTTGTGATGGATATAGGCGTGAAACCAAGGGTATTGCGCGCTGGGCAGCTGGCACATGGCGTGGGCCCAGGTCTCGAAGAGGAAGCCGCAATCGAGCAGGGCGTCGAGCTCTGCGGGGTCGTACAAGCCGGCGCGGGCGAGCATGACGAGGTAGTGGCTGCGGGCGACGACGCTGATGGAATCGAGCTGGAGCAGGCCGATGCGCTCGATGACGCGCTTGAGGGCGGCTGGGTCGCTTTTGGCGGGGCGCTCGTGCAGGCCCTGCTTGACGACGGCGAGGCGCTTGACGGTTTCGCGGGTGACGGGGATGGGGTGGGTCATGGCGGGGAGTGTAGCATGGGGGGCGTTTACAGGCTAGCCAGCCGCTCGTTATAATGGATGCGAGCGAAGGGATGTAGCGATGTTCACCGAAATCAGCATGAAGAACTTCAAATCCTGGCGCGAGACGGGGCCGGTGCGCATGGCGCCGCTGACGGCTTTCTTTGGCGCGAACAGCTCTGGGAAAAGCAGTTTGCTGCAGATGCTGCTGCTGTTGAAACAGACCGCCGAGTCGAATGATCGTGGGCTGGTGCTGAAGACGGGGAGCATGCAGCCAGGGTACGTTAATTTGGGCACGCCGCAGGAGATTACTTTTGGCGACTCCGACGAAATGACGCTGAGCATAAGCTGGAATCTTGCGGCTGACTCCAAGTTTAGTGTATTAGTCCCTGACGATATAGCGCTTCCGATTGAGCGCTTGCAATTTGAATCGGTTATCCACGCCGAGGCGCCGCGGCTATATGTCAAATCGCTTTCTTACAAGCAAAATGGAAGCTTGTCGGCGGCACTGACACGACGAGACAACAATCGCTATGTCGTGCGCGCAACGGTGAATGGTACTGAGCTTTCCCGACCAGCCAGCCGCCCAAGAGTTTTGATGAGAGCCGAGAAATGTTATGGATTTTCTGACGAAGCGTTGCTCTATTACCAGGACGCGCGTTTCTTGAGATCGCTCGAGTTCGCGCTTGAACAGCAGTTTCAGTCGCTTCATCACTTGGGTCCATTGCGTGAATATCCTCAACGGACTTACAGTTGGAGCGGGGAAAAGCCCAGCGATGTCGGACAGAAAGGCGAGTTGGCGATTCATGCGCTTCTAGCTGGAAAGGACCAAAAGGTCTACAAATCCGCTGGGGGCCGCTACAATAAGCTGTTTCCCCGAGTTGCGAAGTGGCTAGTTGACCTAGACTTGGCGACTTCGCTTCAGATTCGACCGCTCAGCGAAGGTGACAGTCTCTACCGCGCCTGGCTGCGGAGACAGCAGGACAGCCCGGAAACGCTGCTCTCAGACATGGGCATTGGTGTTTCTCAAGTCCTGCCTGTTCTTGTACTGTGCTACTATGTTCCCGAGGGATCCACCATCATTCTCGAGCAGCCCGAGCTTCATCTGCACCCTTCCGTGCAGGCTGGTCTGGCAGATGTGTTTATTCACGCTGTAGAGAAGCGAAATATACAGATCATTGTTGAAAGCCACAGCGAACACTTCTTGAGACGTTTGCAGCGTCGAATTGCCGAAGACACAACGAGTCCCGGCGATACCGCGCTGTATTTTTGCGCAATGCAGCATGGCGAATCCAAGCTTACGCGCCTTGATGTAAACATGTTTGGCGAGATTAGTAATTGGCCGCATGACTTCTTTGGCGACATGACCGGGGATGTCTTGAAAATTGTAAAGTCGGGATATGACCGTAAGCTCGGGCAAGCTCGTGCAGTATAGAATTGTCGACACAAATGTGCCGCTTACGGCAGCTGGCTACAATGACGTTGCTACGGATGCCTGTCGAAGAAAATGTATTGACTTTCTTGAACGAGTCTTCTCAGGTGAGATAAAGGTAGTAATCGACAGCATGAACGAAGCGCTGGGCGAACTGGAGCGGAATGTGCCTTCGAGGGTGCGGTCTGAGAACATTGCAGGAACGTATCTGATATACGTCTTCAACAATATTGCCAACCGCGAACGAGTGCGCATCGTACGTTTGCGGAGGACGACTGCCGACCAATACCTTGACTATCCCGACAAGGAAGGCGTCTGGCAGACTGACGACCCTCGTTGCCAGGCCTTCGACGAAGACGACAAGAAGTGGGTGGCTTTGGCCGCGAAATTCAGGAGAGAGACCGGCATAAATGCCCCGATTACCAATGCTGGCGATCGCTGTTGGATGGCCTTTGAGTTGATTCTTAGCTTTTCTGGGATATCGCTTGAATTCCTTTGCCCCCTTCACTCCAGCGCCAGCTGATGCGCCGGGCTGAAGAACTGCCGATACGTCAGCCAAGCCGCGCAGCCTGTCTAATGACCTCATATAGCGCTATAATCTCATTGCAACTGGCATAGAAGGCAATCCCTCATGGAGACGGTAGAAAGCATCAATCTCATCACCCGCAAGCCCGACGTTCGCGGCGGCCGACCCTGCATCATCGGCACGGGACTAAAAGTATCGGATATTGTGATGGCGGAGCTCTATCACCAGCAGACGCCGGATCAGATGGCAGTTAGCTACGGCGTCAGTTTGGCGCAGGTGTACGCAGCCTTGGCATACTACCATCTCAACAAAGACGAAATCGATACTGACATCCGCAATCAAATAAAGAAGTCGCGCGAGCTTAGGGATAACCATGTTGGGAGCAGGCAAGCTTCGCTTCTATCTGGATGAGAATCTACCTATAGCCATCGCAGAACAACTTCAAAGGCGCGGGATCGACGCGATAACCGTGCGCGACTTGACTGCCTTTGGCGAAAGCGATCGGCAGCAACTGGCCAGAGCGACCGAGATGGCGCGCGTGATGTGTTCCAGCGATCCACATTTCATAGAGTTGGCGACTGAAGGAATCGAACATCATGGTATTGTCTTTGGCCAGCAGGATGCGCAAACCATTGGCGACTGGGTTAATTTCTTGGCGCTAATGCATGCAGTTTATTTGCCTGAAGAGGTAAGCAACCGACTGGAATTCCTGTAGCGCGCATCGTAACGAGAATAGCTGGCATAGGATTTTGACATGTCCCTTCACTCCAGCGCCAGCTGATGCGCCGGGCTGAAGAATTGCCGATACGTCAGCCAAGCCGCGATCAAGCCCGTGAAGGTCGCCGCGCCGACCAGCATATACATCACGATGATCTGCAGCTGCACCGCCTCCAGCGGGCTCGCCCCGGCCAGGATCATGCCCGTCATCGCGCCCGGCAGCTTGATTAAGCCGACCGTCTTGGTCGTGTCGACGATCGGCGTCATCGCTCCCACGATCGTGCGCTGAAACTGCGTCCGCGAGGCTTGGCGGCTCGTCGCGCCCAGCGCCAGCTTGCTCTCGATCAGGTCGCGCTGGTCGTGAAAGTCGCTGCTGAGGCGCGTGATCACCAGCGTCGCCGTCGTCATCGACGTGCCGACGATCATGCCGCCGATGGGGATGATGTCTTTGGGCGTGAACTGGAAGACCCCCAGCGCCACCAGCAGCGCGATGGTCAGCCCGGAACCGATGCCGATGGCGAGCCAGGCGACCATGACCGCGTTTGGCGTTTGCTTGGCGCGCGCCCCGCTTGTGCGGCCGCCGATCGTGATCATGACCAGCAGGATGGCGATAGTGAAGACTGGGACGTCCATCTCGAAGACGAGCTCGAGCAGATAGCCGATGGCGATCAGCTGGATGAAGCTGCGCAGGGCGGCGACCGCCAGGTCTTTCTCCAGGTCCGATTGCTGCCAGCGCGAGACGGCGGCGGCGATGAAAACAAAGGCGATGGACATCAAGACGCGTTCAATGCCGGCCAGTCCGGCGAATACATCGGGCATGGCGCTGCCTCCTCATCTGCGAGATGCGCTGCTTTCGGTCGCGCCATTTTACCGCATCCGCCCGCCGCGCCATCAGTTGTAGGGGCGAGGCGGCGACTCGCCATTCTCCGGCGCAGAAGCGGACTTTCAAGCGCCGTGCGAAGACTCCGGCGGTCGGGGTGGGTTTGGCTGCTGTTTCGGGCTTGCCAAGGCAAGCCCCTACAGGCGCAATTCTGGCGGGGACGGGGGCTGGAGGGCATTCCGCTGGCAACGCGAATAGGGGCTACCTACCAGGTCGCCCGCTGCCCGCCAGTTGTAGGGGCTACAAACCAGGTCGCCCGCCGCCCGCCAGTTGTAGGGGCTACCTACCAGGTCGCCCGCCGCCCGCCAGTTGTAGGGGCTACAAACCAGGTCGCCCGCTGCGCCAGCAGTTGTAGGGGCGAGTCGCCGCCTCGCCCCTGTTTACATTGCGGGCAGATTTCACCCCATCCCCCGGCCCCTTGCCCCAGCGAGCTAGGGAAGGGGAGCGAAACGCAGCGGTCCGCAATGGGTTTTGCGTGGGCGGTCGCAGGGCGGCGCGTGTGTCTACAGATCGTTATCAAATGTCAAGGCTGTAGGGGCGTTGCGCTGTAACGCCCGCCGATATCATTCGCGAATACAACAGGGGCTACCTGCCAGGTCGCCCGCCGGCGTCACCAGCGCAGGTCCGGGTTCTTAAACGGGACCAGCGCCATAATCAGCGCGTGCGTATAATAGGCTTCGCGGTCCAGCAGGTCATCGGTCAGCAAGCCGATGGCGCCATTCGCTTGCTTGGAGTTCTCGCGCCCGAAGACGCAGTCGTCAGCGTGGCCCAGCTCCATGCCGCCGCGCACCAGCTTGGCGACCGCCCGCGGCAGGTGGAAGATGGCAGTCTGCCCCAAGCCCGTGATGCCATCGCGCCCCAACACGTGCACGCGCGCGAAGCAGGTCATGCCCAAGGGCGTGTCTTCGACGCCGCCTTCAATGCCGACCCAAAAGTCAGCTGTTGGCCGCATGGCGCGGGCTTTCTCGGCGCGGTTGCGGGCGCCCATCATCGTCTCGCGCAGGCTCATTGGCTGGTCGGGCACGCCAGAAGCAACGGAGACGCCGGCGACGACAAAGCAGCTATCGGGAAACATCCCGCGGAAAGCGGCTAGCGCGGCTTTGAGCTTCACTGGATTCCGCGAGGCGACTGAGATCGTGGGCATGGCGCAGGTTTCCGCGTTGGCTCGCGCTAATCTAGCAGAAGCTGACGCGCTCTTAAAGACTGTCCTCAGGCTGGCGCGGCTGGTACACTAGCGTCAAAGCCCGGCGCGCGGGAGCCAGCGATTGAGCCAGCAAACCAAAGCGATTGCGATCAGCAAAGCCGAGGCGGCCGACTTGGTCGCGCTCTCCGACTTCATCAAGCCCTTCGTCGACAGCGGCGAGATCCTGCCGCGCACCTACGACGAATTGGAGTACCTGCTGGAGACCTTCTTCATCGCCCGCTTCGATGGGCGGATTGTTGGCTGCGCCGCGCTGGAGATCTACAGCCAAAAGCTCTGCGAGATCCGCAGCCTGGCGGTCGATCCCGGCGCGCAGGGGCTGGGGATTGGCAAGCGCCTGGTCGCGGCCTGCGTCGATCTGGCGGCGCGCGAAGGCGTCTACGAGATTATGGCGATCAGCTCGGCGGAAGACTTCTTCAGAGCCTGCGGTTTCGATTTCACGCTGCCGAACCTGAAGCGGGCTTTCTTCCTGCAGACGCGCGACGAAATGTAGCCTCGCCCGATGAAAATCGATGTTTTGACGCTCTTCCCCGATATGATCGGCGCCGTCATGTCCGCGAGCATGATGTGGAAGGCGCGCGAGCATGGGCTGCTCGACTTTCGCGCGCACGACATCCGCGACCACGCCGGCAACAGACATCGCAAAGTCGATGACAGCCCTTATGGCGGCGGCGGCGGCATGATCCTCAAAGTCGACGCCTTGGCGCGCGCGATTGAGGCCCTCGAGCCCGACGGCGCGCCGGTGATTCTGCTCTCGCCACAGGGGCGCGTTTTGACGCACGAGCTGGCCGCCGAGCTGAGCCTGCGGCCGCGCCTGATTCTGGTCTGCGGGCATTACGAAGGCGTGGACGAGCGCGTCCGCGAGCTGGCGATCAGCGCTGAAATCAGCATCGGCGATTATGTGCTGACCGGCGGCGAGCTGGCGGCGCTGGTGCTGATTGACGCGGTCGTGCGGCTGATCCCCGGCGTGCTCGGCGCGGAGGGGGCGCAGCACCGCGACAGCCACGCGCAGGGCCTGCTCGAGGGCCCGCATTATACCCGTCCGCCGGAATTCCGCGGCTTGGTTGTGCCAGCCGTCTTGACCAGCGGGCATCACGCCGAGGTCGAGCGCTGGCGGCGGCGGCAATCGCTGAAACGCACCTTGGAGCGGCGGCCCGAGCTATTGGGAAAGGCGCCTCTGACGGATGAAGATCGCGCTTATCTGGCGCGGCTGAAGGGCGAAGGCGACGATTAGCTCTGCAAGCCCGCCTGGTCGCCCTCGGCGAAGGCGAGCGCCCGTCTGTCGCCCGTTTCCGGGTCGAGCATGGCGGCGACCGTGTCCTCGCGGATCACGCGCCCGCCAGCGAGCAGCAGCACGCGGCTGCCGACCCGGCGCGCCTGCTCAATCGCGTGCGACACCCAGATCATCGTCAGGTTCGTCTCGTCGCGCAGGCGCAGCAGCGAGTCTTCGACGCGGCCCGTGGCGATGGGATCGAGCGACGAAGTCGGCTCGTCCAGCAGCAGCAGCGATGGCTTCAGCGCCAGGGCGCGGGCGATGGACAAGCGCTGTTCTTGGCCGCCAGAGAGCTCGGCGGCGGGTTTGTCAGCCAATTCCGCTTCCAGCGAGACCTGCGCCATCAAAGCGAGAATCGCCTGCCGCGAAAGACTTTCCCCCTTCAGGCGCGCCCCATAGGCGATGTTGTCGGCGACTGTGCCTTCGAAGGCGGCGGTTTTCTGGAACAGCATCCCGACCTGGCGGCGCAGCGCGGTCACGGGCATGTCGAAGATCGAGCGCCCGTCCAGCTGAATGCCGCCACTGTCGATCTCGTTCAGCCGATTGAGGCAGCGCAGCAGCGAGCTTTTGCCGCTCCCGCTGGGTCCGATGACGACCAGCAATTCGCCCGCGGCGACATCCAGCGAGATATCCTGCAAGACGGTCGCGCCGCCGCGTTTGAGATTGAGATTGCGGATCGAGAGTTTGGGCATCGGCGGCACCCGTGGCGGGACTCGACAGATGCCCCAATTGTAACGCAGTTCGCTCGGTCCGCAGGGGCGCGGCGATGACAGGCCCCGAGAATGGCGGCTCCGCAAGGCTTGTCCGATACGCCGAATTAGACACGCCCATCCCCGACCGCCAGTGCCAGCGCGCGCCCCAATATGAGGGAAGGGGAGACACCCTGGACACATTCCGCGCCTTTTCGCTCAAATTCGTCAGCTGTAGGGGCGAGCCGGTGGCTCGTCCCGCTCGCTGCGCAACCAGAACCTGGCGGAAAATCGTCTGTATCGGACAAGCCTTGTAGACACACGCGCCGCAAAGCGACCGCCCACGCAATAGAATTCGCGTTGGTTAAGGGCGAGTCGCCGCCTCGCCCCTACAAGTCGTCATCAAAAGACAAAGCCGCAGGGGCGTTACGCCGTAACTCCCGTCGATATCATTCGCGAATAAAACAGGGGCGGACCTTGGGACGCCCTATCTCAGCAAAGCCAAGCAAGTGATTCAAAAGACTCACCACCGAGGACACCGAGTTTGAGAGAGTGCGCCGAGAGAAAAGCAAGGGTTTTCTCTGTGCCTTCTGTGTCTCTGTGGCAAATCTTTGTTTCACGACTTACCATGACATACTTCTCCGTTCTTTGTGTTTCCTCGATTCCCTCAGTAGAACGAGTATGTGGCTAAACTACCTTTCACCACATGGGCGCAGGAGCAAGTCCAACTTAGTGATGCCAAAGTTCACCAGATCTCCGGCAAACGCGGGACGAGCCGCCTGCTCTCCCCTACACGCATTCGATGATTCTAGGGCGATTGTCTCGCCAAGCAATTTTCAATCGCTTACTTTCGAAACCTTCTGTGGTGAATCTTTCGGCGGCTCGTCCCGATTTGACGCTCGGCGCGCGCATGGTAGACTTGAGCATGAATCGACCGCGAGACCTAAAGAGAGCCCGACATGGAAGCGACCATGACCTGCGCCGAAGAATCGCGCGCCCAAAATGAAACGCTGGCTGGCACCTTTAAGCCGGCTGACACCTTTTTCCTCATCGAAAGCGGCTTGCCGGAATACGGCGGCTGGGGCGGGAGCGCCGTGAAAACCGCCAGCGCCTCGGGCGAGTTCGCGCCGATACTGCGGCATCTTGGCAAGACGCCACGCGCGAAAATCCTCTTCATCCGCCGGCCGCAGTCGCGGGAAAAGAACGTCTACATCGCGCTGACTAATCAGCCGGCGCCGAAGCTTTATCACGCCGCGCTGGATGACTACGCCGATTTGCTCACGCTCGATATCGCCGGGCTGGCGGGCAAAGGCGCGCCACGTCTCGGCGACCGCGCGATGAGGCCCGTTGACGAGCTTTACACGGTCTGCGCCAATGGCCGGCACGACCCCTGCTGCGCCGCATACGGGACGCCGGTTTATCAGGAGTTTTCGCGGCTCGCCGGCGAGGAGCGCGTCTGGCAGACGACCCACATCGGCGGGCATCGCATGGCGGCGACCTTGATCGCCTTCCCGCAAGGCATCGTCTATGGTCATGTCGACCCGCATGATGTCGAGAGCCTGCTGCTGAATCATCGCGCTGGTTACATCCTGACGCACAAATATCGCGGGCGCGGCTGCTATGCCGGGCATGCGCTGGATGGCGATGCGCATCAGGCGGCGGGCGCGGCCGAAGCCTTCATCCGCGAAAAGACGCGCAAGTACGGCATTGATGATTTGCGCCTGAACGAGGTGTCGCGTCTGGTCGATGGCTCGCTGCTTGTCCGCTTCGGCGATGGCAATGGCGGCGCCTTCGTGGCGGAAGTGGCGACGCGCATGTCGGCGCCGCGGCAGACCTCCTGCGCGGACGAGCCGAAACCGATGCCCCGGCACGACCTGCGAATCGCCGAGCCGATCTGAGGCCGCGCCCCCCAAGCGCGCGAGCCATTTGATGAAGACAAAGCCCTATCCAGCGCCGAGGACGCCCTGGCTGACGCGCCTGCTGCGGCTGGCCATCCTGGCTTTCATGTTTCTGTCGCTGCTGGCTTTGCTCCTGGCCGCTGGCGCCGCCGCTTTCCAGGTCGCCGTGCAAGACCGAATCGTTCCCGGCGTGCGCATCGCCGAGATTGACCTTGGCGGGCTGACCAAGGCGGAAGCGGCTTCCAGGCTGAGAGAGGCCTATCAGGCGCTTGGAGCGGCGCAATATCGCTTTCGGGATGGCGAGCGGGTCTGGACGGCGACCGCGCGCGAACTCGGGCTTAGCGTCCCGGTCGAAAGCCTGGTCGAGCGCGCCTACGCGATCGGTCATGGCGACGACCCGCGGCGAAGCCTGCGCGAACAGGCGCATGCCTGGTTTCAGGGCGTAACGCTGGAGGCCGCGCTGCGCTACGAGCCGGCGGTGGCGCGGCGCTTCCTGGCGGGGCTGGCGGCCGAGATTGATCGCGAGCGGCGAGACGCCTCGCTGTGGCTGGATGGCGCGGCAGTCGGCGTCGATCTCGGCCGGAGCGGGCGGGAGCTCGATATCGAGGCGACGCATTCGGCGCTGTCCGACGCTTTGCTGGCGCAGTCGGATCAGCGCGAGATCGCCCTCGTCATCGCCGAATATGCGCCGCGTCAATGGAATATCGCGGAAGCGGCCGCCGCCATCGAGATCGCGCTTTCGACCCCGATTCACCTCGTCGGCACGGACCGCGATGGCGCGCTGCTGCCCCCCTGGGTCATCAGCCGCGACCTGATTCTGGCGGCGCTGGAAATAGGCCTGCATGCGGATGGCGAGAGGCGGCGCTATCAGGTGGGCCTGGACCTGGCGGCGCTCGAAGGCTATCTGGGCACGCTCTCGCCGGCGCTTTCCAGAGCGGCTGTCGATGGCCGCTTCGACTTTGATCCGCAGACGGGTAGCCTGACGGCGCTTATGCCCTCTGCCGACGGGCGCAAGCTGAACGTCGAGGCGACGATCGCCGGCATTGAGGCGGCGATTTTCGATCGGCGGAACCGGCGCGTCCCGATGATCTTCGAGCAGGTGAAGCCCCGCTACCACGACGGCATAAGCGCGGCGGAGCTGGGCATCAGCGAGTTGGTCGCCGAGGCCACCACCTATTATTGGGGCTCGTGGCAGAATCGGCGCAGCAATATCGCCCTCGGCGCCGGCAAGCTGCATGGCGTCATCATCGCGCCGGGCGAGGAATTCTCCTTCAACGAGCATCTGGGCGATATCTCGCTGGAAGCCGGTTACCTCGAAGGCAGCGTCATCCTCGGCGGCGCCACGGTGACTGGCATCGGCGGCGGGATCTGCCAGGTCAGCACGACGATGTTCCGCGCGGCATTCAGCGGCGGTTACGCCATCACCGAGCGCAACAGCCACGGCTATCGCGTCGGCTATTACGAATACGCCGGCGCGGGACCGGGCCTGGACGCGGCCATCTGGCAGCCGGAAGTCGACCTGCGCTTCCAGAACAATACGCCGCATCACCTGTTGATCGAGAGCAGCTTCCTCGGGGCGCAGGACGCGCTGCAATTCCGCATCTACAGCACGCGCCATTGGACGACCGCCATCGAAAGCGCGATCATCAGCGACATCAGGCCGGCGCCCGAAGCCGGCTTCATCGAGGCGAGCGACCTGCGGCTCGGGCAGACGCGACAGATCGACTACGCGGTCGATGGGGCCGATGTCTGGGTCTATCGCAATATCTACGATCGCGCCGGCGCCTTGGTCAAGCGCGATCAGCTCTTCACGCGTTACTCGCCTTGGCAGGCGGTTTTCGAGGTGGCGCCGGGCGATCCGCGGCTGAAAATCGAGGAAGAAGAGGGCGAGGACGAGACGGATGTGACCGACGATTTAGCTGTCGGGGAGCGGCCCTGACTCGCCCGCAATTCACGGCATCGCATCACCAAGGCCTCTGTAGGGGCAATTTTGTAAATCGCCCGCCATCGAACCACCAAGGCCTCTGTAGGTGCGATTTTGTAAATCGCCCGCCGGTCACGGAATCAGGATCGCTGTAGGGGCGTTACGCTGTAACGCCCGCCTGCAAACCCCCGCGTCCCGCCCAAATGCCGCGAACCGATTTTGCCACAGAGGCACAGAGACACAGAGGTTTTTTCTGCGGTCTCTGCGATTAATGAAGCTCTTTGGGCGATTCACAGAATCGCCCCTACAGGGGTCCTGATGTTTGTGATTTGCGGGCGATTCACAGAATCGCCCCTACAGGGGTCCTGATGTTTGTGATTTGCGGGCGATTCACAGAATCGGCCCTACAGGGGTCCTGATGTTTGTGATTTGCGGGCGACGTGGCAGGTCGCGCAAAGAGCATCGGCGCTTGCAGATGGGATGTTTCGCATGCGCGCCACTTTGCGCTATACTGTCCCATAAGCCAGCCACCCGGAGACCCGCCATGCCCCGCGCTTTGATTTTGATTTGCCTTTTTCTTTGCCTCGCGCCCAGCATCCACGCCCAATCCAACGAAACCAGCGAAACCGGCGACACGCCCGACACGCCCGCGATCCTCGCGCTGGAATTCCGCACCTACGAACTCGGCTGGATCCGATTCAAGAATGTCGACGCCGACGGCAAGCCCAAGCTCAGCGCCGACGCCGACATCAAATTCCCCTTCCAGCGAATCAAGAACGGGGCGACCCGCCTGCGCCTGGACGACCTCGATGCAGAGACAATCGCCGACCTGATCGACACGCACGAAATCGCCTGGGACGAAGACGCGATTGACGGCCAATGCGACCCGAGCAAGCTGCCGGGCGCGCGAGCCGACCTCTTCTGCGTCCCTGGCACGAAGGGCATGGCGCAGGGGCAGATTTTCCTGGCGATTTTTGATGCCGATTCCGAGAGCCTGCTCGCTATCACCGAGAGCATCGACAACAATGCCGGCGGCGCGCTGAGAGACTGGTCGCCGACGCCCGAGCCGGCGGCGGAAGCGGCGACCGGCTGCGGACCTTACGTCAACGGGCAGTGGATTCCCGCGAGCGTCGATGTCTCCGGGCATGGCTTGCCGGTCAAGGATGAGAAGGCGAATGTGACCGATTATCAATGCGTCGTGGCGGCGGACGGGTCGGCCTATTTCCAGGCGCACCACTTCGCGAATGGCGGTGGCGGCGGTGGCGGCGGCAATGGCGGGGCGAATGGCAGTGGCGGCGGGGGAAGCTACGATGATGGCGGAGATCGGCGCGGGACGGACGAAGACACAGGCAAGGGCAGGAAAGAGCCCGGCGACCCCGACCCCTGCACGCATCCTCTCGGCTGCGACACCGGTAATGGCTTGGAATAGCGCCCCCCGCCCCGCCGGCGCTTCCGCCATCCGCCACAATCGCAACCTGTATTGGCGACATATCATGTCGCCCGCAAATCACCGCATCGCGTTTTCCGTAGGGGCGAGACTTGTCTCGCCCTAATGTCCGCCACCATCCATGAAAGCACCCCCCTCGGTCCCCCCATAGCAATCGTGGGAGGTTTGCGTCGCGGGGGCGGCGAATGGGATTTGGCGGGCGACCTGGTAGGTCGCCCCTACACGCGGGGGCGGGATTGGGATTTGGCGGTGGGCGACCTGGTAGGTCGCCCCTACACGCGGGGGCGGGATTGGGATTTGGCGGTGGGCGACCTGGTAGGTCGCCCCTACAGGGGACCTGATTTTTGTGATTTGCGGGCGATTTCACTCAAGCCGCGGGCTGGACGCGAACCGGCTCGACGAAGCCCTTGAGCAGCTTCTCCAGCGCCATGGTATGGCTGCAGACGCCGCGCTGGGCGAAGAAGGCAGCGGTGCTCGTCCATTTGCCTTCGTCGTAGGTGATGTCGTGCGTCTTGTTGTAACCCTCGAAGCGGCAGGCGAAGCTGACGATGTGGATGCGGTCGATCTCCTGGGAGTAACGTTTCGCCTTCTCCACGTCGCTGACGATATTCTGCCCGGGCGCGTAGGGCAGCGGGCGGCGCTTCAGCATCGGCTTGAACAGGCTCTCGAGCGCCATGATATGCGGGCAGATGGCGTATTTTTGGAAGCCGGCGCAGGTGCAGGACCAGCCGTCGGCGCCCAGGCGGACGATATGGCGGCTGTTGGCGCCGTGGAAGCGCACGGTCAAGCGGGTGAAGGTGGCGCGTTCCGGCTGGCTGGCGTATTCGCCGGCTTTCTGAATCTTGTTGATCATGCTTGCGTCCATAAGCTTCCTTTCTATTCGCGCCGAGGCTCGCCGATGATGCAAAAACGCGGCGCGACTGGCTCGGTCACTCCGCGTTTTTTCGGGTCCAACGATGTGAAAACCGGCTGTCTTGCATCGCGCGCGATTCCCGCTTTCTATACCTTCAGTTTAGGTCAGCGTTCGGCCAATGTCAAAGGGACAAAGGCGCTACGGGCGCAAGTCTGTTGAAACTGCACAAGGCGGGCTGGCGGCTGTGGCGGGCGCGGCCGATGATTGTCTGGCGGCTCATGGCAGGGCGTCGCCCGCGATCAGCCCGAGCGTCAGCGATTCGATATAGATGCAGCGCCGCCAGGGAATGGATATGGCTTCGGCCTTGAGGGGCGCGTCCGTCAATTCGATATTGGCGCCGCGGGCGATGGCGAAGGGCGTGGCTTCATCGCGCTCGCCCATGACGAGCTGGGCGCAAGCCGCCAGCGCGTCGGCCATGCCGATTTGCGTCACCGCCATGGCCTTGCCGAAGAGGTCCTGCTTGCCGCGTTCGTCCTTGATCGGCTGGAAGCCCGCAGCCGCGATGGCGATGCCGGTTGTGCCATAACGCCCCGGCATCAGCCAGCTGTCCGTCAGCACGACGCCGACGCGGCAGCCAAAAGCCCCTTGCAGCGCCTGCCGGATCGACTCCGCCAGCGCAAATGGCGCTTCTGGCAGCATGACCGCTTTGCCGCTGGGGATGTTCGAGCGATCCAGCCCGGCGTTGGGCGAGATGACGCCGCCTTTGCTCGTCAGCAGGAAACCGAGCTCGATGCCGCCAAAGACATAGTCGGCTTCGTCAACCACAAGCTGGGCGATGGCTGGGTCCATCTTGTAGCGCGCCGCCAGCCTTTTTGCTTCGGTGGCAGGCTGCACGGTCGCCAGATCGATGATGCGCCCCGCGGCGATCGCGGCGTACTTGCTGGACACGGCGACGACATCGCCCTCTTCCAGTGTGATCGTCGCCTCTCGCAGGCTGGCGCGCAGGGTGGCGTTCAGATCGAAGGGCGCGGCCTGGACGGGCGCGCGGACGGGCATGACGGTCAAGGGCTGCGGCATTGGCATACCTGCTGAACGGAGATGCAGACCGCCATTTATATTAACATAGTCGCGGGGCGCTTTCAGCCAGCGGTTAGCCGGCGGTGGCGCCGAGGACGAGCAGACGCTCCCCTTGGGCGAGGGCGAGCGCCCGGCCATCGGGGCTGAAGGCGATTGCCCCTGGCGCGGCCGCCAGCGTCGCCGCCGGCCCGTAGCGATTGAGCGCATTGACAATGCGCAGCCGGGACCCGCCATCCCGCGCGACCGTCACGACCGCCAGCAGCGCTTCCGCCTGTGGCAGGACCTGGCGGCGGAAGGCGAAATATGGCAGCCGCTCGCCGGCCTGATGATAGACGCGCCGGTCCTCGCCGCTTTCGACCTCCAGCTGGTATAGGCTGTCGCCATTGTTGTAAACGAAATCGCCAAGCGCCCTGCCCGGCGAGGCGATCACGCGCGCGCCGCCAGCCATGGGAATCAGCGCCGTTGAATGCAGCAGCTCGCCGTCGGACAGGCGGTAGACCCATAGACCCCCTCGTCTGTCGGGCAGGGATTCGCCCGTCACGGCCAGCAGACGGTCGTCAGCGCTGATGACGGCGGCGGTCAAGGGGTAAGGGAAGCGGAAATGCAGGACCAATTCATGTTCGGCGGGCGCGGACGGATTGAGCGCCCAGAGTTTCAGCGACCCGGCTTTGCGCGCGAGCTTGAGGCCAGGGTCGCCGCTGATGGCCGCGAGCCGGTCGCCGGCGCGCGAAAAGGCGATGGCGCGAATGGGCCCCGCCAGCGGCTCGAGACTGTAGCTGAGGGCGGCCTTAGCCTGTGGCCCGATGTCGTAAACGCTTAGCCCGCCGTCGCTCGACCCGATGGCGATACGGCGTCCATCCGCGCGAAAGGCGATGGCGGAAGGTGGGCTCGCCCCCGGCAATTCCAGCCGCGTCCCTTTGGATGACAGGCTCGGTTGAAAGAGCATGAGTTCGCCTTCGCCATATATCGCCGCCAGACTCTTGCCGGCCGGCGACCAGGCGATGGCGCGCGCCGACTCGAGGCTCAGGCTGCGGACGGTATCGAGGGTGGCGAGGCTGCCGCTGTGGATCAGGCGGGCGGAGGCGGGCTGTTCGCGCATCGACGGCGCCCGAGCGGAGGGAGCGCTGGACGAGGCGGCGCCTGCGACCGGCGCAAGATAGTAGAAATTGAAGTTGAGATCGCTTTCGACCGTCCAGCCGACCTGCCCGGCGTACGCGACCTGCCACCAGACCTGCGCGTCATGACAAGCGGGACCATCGAGCACGGCATCGAGGCGGGCGCGGGGCGGGATCTCGCCAATTTGCTCGGCGCTGACCGTGGGCGCCGCTCGCAGGCGGTTGGCGATATCGGGCGAGGCGACCCGCGCGTTCCGCTCGCCGATTGTGATGCGGGGTCTTAGGAAGCCGGCGTAATCGGGCGGGCAGAAGTGGATGACGCCGCTGGCGACTTTCGTCGGATCCAGCGTCGGCAGCTGGTCGCAATTGCCACTGAACTCAAGCACACCGCGATTCACCCAGCCTTCGCGGAAAAATAGCCAGTTGGCTTGCGCGTTTGCGCCGAGCGCGGCGTAGCTCTTTTCGCTTGTGATGCGCGCCACTTGTCTGCCAGCTGGCGCCTGGCGGACCTTGGCATAGTCGCCTCGCGCGCGCAAGAAACAGCCGGTCGCGCCGCCGGGGCTGGGGTTCACCAGCGGGATATTGAAACAGGCGCCGGCCAGCCGCAGGTCGCCGCGCTCCACCCAGCCGTTCGCCAGCCGCAGCCAGTTGTTATCCGCCGTTCGCCCGCTGACCGCGCGGTCGGGCGCGTCTTTCAGCATCCCGATGATTTCAGCGTCCGCGGAGCGGCTCGCGAAAACGGGGGCGTCGCCTTCCGCCAGGCAGCGCTCGTCGCTTCCGCGGCGCCGCGCCGAACTGCCGCTGCCATCGGCCGGGCAGCCCAGGGCGAGGTCGTCGCGAATGGGGCCGAAATCGGAGCGGCAGACGTCGACATGATCGGGCGCGCCATCGCCGTCCTCATCGCGCATCAGCGAACAGCCGTTGGCGGAAGCGGCCCCCGCTTGACCGGGGCAAAGATCGCGTTCGTCCGGCGTGCCGTCGCCATCGCGGTCGCGGTCGCTGCGCAGCGGGCAGCCGGGGCGTTCCGGCGCGAAAATGCCGGCCGCCCAAGGGCAGGCGTCATCGCTGTCGCTGAAGCCGTCGCCATCGCTGTCGGCGCGCGCGCGAAAAATGGGCTGCACGCCGGCGCCCAGGTTGGGATAACGCTGGTCGCAGGGCTGCGTCATGCTGCCATCAGCGGAGACGTGCAGGGCGAGCGGCGCGCCATCCAGCGGAAAATCGAGACGATACACCGTGATCGGCGCCGCCAGCGGGAGGCCAGCGACCAGCCGGCAGCCGAGGGCGGTCGTCGCGCGTTCGCCGAGGGGCGCAATCGCTGGATCGGCCGCGCTCAACGGCGGGAAAGCGGCGACGACGCTGCGCCGGGCGCGCTCGATGATGTCGGGCGACTGGCCGCGCGCCGCGCCCCAAGACGTCAGACAGAGCAGGCAGATGAGTCCGACGCGCAAGGCGAACCTTCCGGATTGTATCGCAAATAACTGACATTCTAGCAGACGCGCCGGCGCTTGCGGGCGAGTCGCCGCCTCGCCCCTGTTTACATTGCGGGCAGATTTCACCCCATCCCCTGGCCCCTTGCCCCAGCGAGCCAGGGAAGGGGAGCGAAACCCAGCGGACCGCAATGTGTTTTGCGTGGGCGGTCGCATTACGGCGCGTGTGTCTACAGGTGTAGTGCATTGGCGGAGGAGGGCGAGACAAGTCTCGCCCCTACAGATCACAATTGGCGGCGGGCAGGCGTCGGTTAAAGCGACCCTGTGTCAATTCGCGTCCTCTATGGTACATTACGGCGCTATGCCCTTGCGCCAGCGCGAGCGGCGCAGAACGACTTGGACGGGACATGCCGCCACTCTCTAAACTGTATCAACTGAACAACTTCATTGATACCTTCGCGCTCGGTCACTACGCGCGGGTGCTGGACGCGGTCGACCTTCGCAGCGGCCAGAGCGTCGCCTTCAAGGTGATGCGCCCCGAACATCTGGACGCCAGCGGCGATATGCAATGGGAGTATCGCGCTTTTGGCAACGAAGCCGATATTCTGACGCGCCTCTGGCACAGCCCGAATATCGTCAAGCTGATCGACTGCGGCTTCATCAACGACCGCGAGGAAGCGCCACGAGCCGGCGAGATCAATTCTTTCCAGGGCGATATCCGCGGCTTCTGCGACAGCCTGGCGCGCTTCGCCGCCGCTGGCTGGCGACCCTACCTGGCGCTGGAAAACCTGCCGCGCTATCACAGCCTCTTCTATCTGATGAAGCCGAATAAGCCGAGCAAACGCTGGCGACTGCCGAGCGAAGAGGGCTTGGCGCTGGCGCTGCAATTCAGCGAGCTGCTGGCGCTGGCGCACAGCAACAAGATCGTCTATCTCGATCATAAGCTGGAGCACGTCTATTGGGATGGCCGGCATCTCAAGGTGATCGACTTCAACAGCTCGCGCATCCTCGAAGACGACCGCAGTCGAGCGCCGCAGCAATACCAAAAGGACGTTCACAATATGTGCGTCGGCGTGCTCTACACGATTTTCACCGGCATGTCGCCGCAGAAGGGCTCGCTGCGCCCCCAGCCCAGCAGCCGCGACGCCGTCGAAAGGCGATACACCGATATCGGCAGCCTCGATTTCAGCATGGAGCCTGCCTTGAGCGAGAGCATCGGCGAGCTGTTGCAGCGCGGCGCCAGCGAGCGGATTGAATCGGCGCGCGAATTCATCAACGGCTTGCAGCGGGCCGCGGCCGATCATGGCTGGCAATTCCCCGATTATTACACCAGTTCCGCCAGCGGCGACGCCCGCGTCCAGATGCGTACCGGCTTGGAAAAGCTGCGCGAGGGCCAGCTGAACGTCCGCGACGCGCGCGATCTGTTCCGCGAGGCGCTGATTCAAGATGGCATCAGCCGCGACCTGGAGGATGAGCTGCGGCGGCTGGTGGTGGCGCTGAATGAGATGCTGAATTCGCGGGTTGTGCCTTAGTTTTTCGCTATTACGGCTCGCGCGTCGCGAGGCTATCCGCCGGCATTCGCCAGCAGGCTGATGATCAGCACGATCAAGGTGGCTATGCTAATGAGCAATGGCAAAATGGTCTTGATGATGTCGGCCGCGGCGGTAATGCGCTGCTGTTTTTCATTGAGCTTGCGGATTTCGTCGCTCAGCAGATCAATCTTTGTGTCAAGCCGGGCGAATCCCTTATCAAATTTGTCGTTCAACTCCGCCTTCAACTCGCGGGTCTGTTCCGCCACTACTTCGCGCACGTATTCTTTTGTCGCCAGCGAGTCCAGCTTCCCGCGCAGCTCACCGATTTCGCGTTCATGCCGGGTGATTTGGTCTTGGTCCGCCAAGGCTTGTCCCTCCACTGATTATGCAAAATCATAACATAATGCCGCCCGATTCGCAAGGAAGCGCATGACCCCGCAAGCGTTCGTCAAGAAATGGGCGAACACCGCGCTCAACGAGACGCAGGTCGCCCAGGCGCATTTCCTTGACGTCTGTCGGCTGGTCGGCCTTGAGATGCCCGGCGGCGCTGGCAAGACGGAGCGCGGCGAGACCTTCGTCTTCGAGCAGTCGCTGGCGATGGCGGGCGGGCATGGATTCGCCGACGTCTATTACGAAAACCATTTCGCCATCGAATACAAATCGCCCGACAAATACCGGGATCTGAACGCCGCCTATCAACAGCTGCAGCGCTACCGCGAGAACCTGAAGAATCCGCCGCTTCTGGTGGTCACCGATATCAACCGCTGGGAGATCCACACCAATTTTCCCAATACCGAAAAGCGCGTCTACCGCTTCAGCCACAGTGAAATCGCCAGCAGTTCCGAGAAATGGGCCTGGCTGCGCGCCATGTTTCACGCGCCCGACCGCCTGCACCCGGGCCGCAACACCGAGCAAGTCACCAAAGAAGCGGCTGAAGCTTTCCAGCTGATCGCCGACAACATGCGCGAGTGGGACGCGGCCCCCACCCGCATCGCCTATTTCCTGACGAAGCTGGTGTTCTGCCTCTTCGCCGAAGATGTCGGGTTGCTGCCCGAGATGCCCGGCGAGGCGCAAGGCATCTTCAGCTATATCGTCGAGAACTCGCGCGGCAAGCCCGGCGCCTTCAGGCAGAATATTCACAATCTCTTCCTGGCCATGAACGAAGGCGGCAGCCTCTTCATGCGCGATATCCCCTACTTTAACGGCACGCTCTTCAAGGTCCTCACCGTCGAAACCCTGCAAGTCAACGCGATAGAAGAACTGGCGAAAGCGGCGAAACTGAATTGGGAAGCGATTGAGCCATCGATCTTCGGCACGCTCTTCGAACGCAGCCTCGACCCGAAGAAACGCAGCCAGCGCGGCGCCCACTACACCTCGCGCGATGACATTCTGCTCATCGTCGAGCCGGTGCTGATGCAGCCCCTGCGCTACGCCTGGGATACGGTTCAGCTGGAAGCCGCGCCGATTCGCGAGCGTTATGACAGCGCCGTGACGGGAAGAGCGAGGACGAACGCGCGAAATCAGCTGCTGGCGAAGCGCGATGAGATCCTGGGGCGCATCCGCGGCACGACCGTGCTCGACCCCGCCTGCGGCAGCGGCAACTTCCTGTACGTCTCGCTGCAGATGCTGATGGACCTGGAGAAGGAAGTCATCCATCATCCGCTGTGGGCGGGCTTGCAGATGGCGGCGCGGCAAGTGCATCCGCGGCAGATGCACGGCATCGAGATCGACCCCATCGCCCACGCGCTGGCCAGCATCGTCGTCTGGATCGGCTATATCCAGTGGCGCATCAACAATGGCTATGGGCAGGAATTCGCCGAGCCGATCCTGGAAGAGCTTGAGGGCAATATCGTCTGCATGGACGCGATTTTGCCGCCAGACCCCCACCCCCCGGTCCCCGCCGGGTCTAACCCCCCTCAATCCCCCGCCGGGTCTAACCCCCCTCAATCCCCCCAAAGCATTGGGGGGAAGCTGGCGCATACTCACGAGCAACGTGACAACGAACTCCCCTCCCCAACGCATTGGGGAGGGGCCGGGGGAGGGGTAGACTGGCCCGCCGTCGACGTCATCGTCGGCAACCCGCCTTTTTTGGGCGGCAAAAAACAGCGGCGCGAACTTGGCGATGCTTATGTTGAGCGATTGCACAGGTCATTCCCGCAGATTCACGGCGAGGCGGATCTGTCGACCTATTGGTTCGAAACAGCGCGCGAACATATTGAACGAGGAATGGCCAAGCGCGCTGGTCTGTTGAGCACAAACAGCATTCGCGGAATACGGAGTCGTCCAGTTCTCGACCGCATTAAAGACACGGGCGACATCTTCATGGCTTGGTCAGATAGAGGCTGGATACTTGACGGCGCCGCGGTTCGCGTATCAATGATTGGATTTGACGACGGCAGCCAGACCGCAACGACTTTGGATGGCGCAGTTGTTAATGAGATAAATCCAGACCTGACCGGAACGGACTACATTTCGGCCGCGCTAAATTTGGCAGAAAACAGAAATATCTCGTTTATGGGCCTGTCGCCCACCGGAAACTTCTCGGTTGACGACAGCCTCGCGCAAGTGATGTTGGCAGCAGACGAACGAAATGCGGATGTGCTAAAGCGTTATATCAGCGGAACAGACATCACGAAGCGAGATCGCACAAAATGGATAATTGACTTTACTGAATTCGATTTGCGTCTGGCGGAGCAGTATGAAATGCCGATGCATCATCTGCTGGATCACGTGAAGCCGTTCCGTGAAAATCACCGCAACAGAAAACTGCAAGAAGTCTGGTGGCAATTCGAGGCTACCCGTTCTGGCATGATACGAGCGCTAGGCTCGGTACGGCGACAGTTGATGACGTCGCTTACGGCGAAACATCGATTTTTCGTCTGGTATCCGAGCGCGGCCCGCGCGGCCAACACCGTCGTCACAATCGCCAGAGACGACGACTATATGTTCGGAATGCTTCATTCGCAGATCCACGTCGTATGGGCATTGCGGAAGGGAGCGACGCTAGAAGACCGACCGCGCTATAACAACTCCACCACCTTCGAGACCTTCCCCTTCCCCTGGCCCCCGGGCCACGAAGACCTCGCCCACCCCGCCCATGCCGCCATCAGCGCCGCCGCCAAACAGCTGCACGAGGAGCGCGACGCCTGGCTGAACCCCCGTCCGCCGGTTGAAGGCTGTAGGGGCGATTCTGTGAATCGCCCGCCAAACGACTCCTGTAGGGGCGACCTACCAGGTCGCCCGCCGGCTGCGGTTGCGCCTCCCCCTGTCGCTACGGGGGGACCGAGCGCGGTGAAAGACCGCACCCTGACCAACCTCTACAACGCCTTGGCCGTCTTTCGCGGAGGCTCCAGCATGAAGACCAAGCCCGCCGCCGCCGACTTCGCGCCGCGCCTGGACGCGCTCCACCGCGCGCTGGACGAAGCCGTCTGCGGGGCTTATGGCTGGGAAGTGGCGATACTGGAGGATGAAGAGGCGATGCTGCGGCGTCTGCTGGCATTGAATTTGGAGCGAGTCGCCAGCCAGGCCGCGGATTAATCGCTAGCCGAGTCCGGCTTTTCCCAAGTGAGACCATAATGTTCGGCAATCGAGAGCAGGATAGCGCGGTTTTCGCGCACAACATTTTCAAGCAGTTGCAGCCGGTCCCGGTTTTCGAGAATGAGCTTCCGATTCTCCTGTATAAGATCGCGATTTTCGAGCACAACCTTTTCGACGCGATCCAGCCGGTCTTCAACACGTTCGAGGCGCTGCCGGTTTTCGAGAATGAGTTTGCGATTCTCCTGTATGAGACTGCGATTCTCGAGCACGACCTCTTCGACGAGTTCGAGCCGGTCTTCGATACGCTCGAGTCGTCGTCGATTATCGGTGGCGATATCGCGGGTTTCTTTGATGGTCTCATGGAAGCGCTCAAGGCGGTCGAGGATCTTGTTCTCCGTCTTCCGCAAGGTTCGAATGTCCTGCTCGGCGCGTTCTATGCGTATGTCAGCTATGTTCTCCACGGTCTTCGCTCCTCCGCTAGCCAAACTCAAATGTAACTGCGCCGCCGTAACTTGTCAAGTTTCGCGCCCAATTCAACAGATCCGCGATTGCGCCCGCTTCCTCGCCAGCAGCCGCGCCTCGGCCTCGATGAACTCGACCATGCCGGCGATGCCGGGGTTGGGCGGCGTATCGGGCGGCATAGCGTGAATCCGCGCCGAAACCAGCCGGGGCCCGCCGCGCAGGTCAAGCCGCGCCTTGCCGACTTCGCCCTTGTCGACGCCGCGCAGGAAGAGCGCCCTGCCTTCGAGTCGCGTGGCGGCCGCCGGCGCCAGCACGATCTGGAGGCAGTCAGCCTCGTCCATCGCGTCCAGGGCGGCGCGGACGATCGGCATGCCATCGGGCGGGGGCTGAAAGCGCCAGTCATGCCGCGCGTCAACCAAGCCCATGGTCACGATGTCGGCCAGCTGGTCGCGCGCCTCGCGCTCGAGCAGTCCATCGACGTTCGCCGCGTGGTAGCCCATGCCATCCAGCGCGATCAGGGTCGAGCGGTTTCCGGTAACGCGGCAATGCCAGCTTTCGGCCCGGCAGGAGCCGCCCAAATCGAGCAGCAGGGCGGGCTGGGGCATCGTCGCTTTCAGCTGCTGGATGAAGGTGAACAGGCGTGGCAGCAGCGCCAGGTCGCCGGCGATGCCCGCGGTGTAGAGCAGGCTTAGCGGTTTTTCCATTCCGCCCGCCGCTTTTCGATGAAGGCGCGCATGCCCTCGGCTTTGTCATCCGAGCCAAAAGCGACCAGGAAATTGCGCCGTTCGTAAGCCAGGCCCTCTTCGAGCGTCATCTCATAGGCTTTGTTGACGGCGTCTTTGGTCAGGCGGATGGCGACCTGCGAGCGGCGCGCGGCTTTCCCGGCGATGCCGATGGCGACCTCCATGTATTCGTCCAGGGGCGCAACGCGGTTGACCAGGCCGTAACGCAGGGCTTCTTCGGCATTGAGCTTGCGGTCGGTCAGCATGATTTCCATCGCCAGGGCCTTGCCGACCGCGCGCGTCAGACGCTGGGTGCCGCCCGCGCCGGGCAGGATGCCCAGGTTGACCTCTGGCTGCCCGAAAATCGCCGTCTCCGACGCGACGATCATATCGCAGGACATGGCAATCTCGCAGCCGCCGCCCAAAGCGTAGCCCGAGACGGCGGCGATGACCGGCTTGGTCAGCTTGTGGATCTCGAAGCGCTCGATCAGCGAGACGGTCGTGAGCATGTCAATTGTCGTCATGCCGTCCATCTCTTTGATATCGGCGCCGGCGGCGAAGGCTTTGTCGCCCCCGGTCAAGATCATCGCGCCGATCGCCTTGTCCGCGTTGAAGGCGAGCATGGCGTCGTTGACTTCGTCCATCAGCGGCGAGCTCAAGGCGTTCAGCGCTTTCGGCCGATTCAGCTGCACGCGTCCCACGCCCTCCGCGGGCCGATCAACGAGGATGGTTTCGTAACTCATTTCGCGAGTTCCTTTCCGTGTAAAATGAGCGAGTTGCCCTATCCTAGCACAGAGCGGGGCGCCGGCGGATTGCGGCATATCAGGGCGTGGCAGGTCTCGCCCCCAGGCGACGCTTATTCGTCGGGGGGTCTGACGATCCGCGTCACCGCATCCACGACCTCTTGGCCGATCTCGGGCAACTCCGGGGGATCCGTCTGCGTCGCCGAATGGACGCGGACGCGCTCGCCACGTACATGGATGGCGAATGAATCTCGCGCGTAAGGGGCGTATCGCCGCGGGTCGGTCGGGCCCATGAGCATGAACGCAGTCGCGCCGCTGGCCGCCGCCAGATGCGTCAAGCCGCTGTCGTTGCCGATGTAGAGCAGCGCCCCCGCCGCCAACGCGCCGATCTCCTGAAACGAGAGCGCCCCGACCCAGCAGCGCGCCGGGCGCTTCAGCCGCCGGGAAAGGGCTTGGATCAGCTCGCCATCGCCGGGTCCCCCGAGCAGAATGACGCTGGCGCCCTGGTCATCCGCGACGCGATTGAGAAGCGCGGCCAGCCGCTCTGGCGGGAAGCGCTTGACTTCGAGGCGCGCGCCCGGATTGAGGCCGCCGCCGGGGTGGGCGACGATGAAGGGCGCGTCGATGCTCTCCGCCGCCAGCTTGACGCGAACAGTCCTTTGGGCATCGGCGGTCACAGGCAGATTGGCGAAGGCATAGACGCTGCGCCCGGCGACCGCGCTGACGACTTTGAGATAGATTTCGCTCTCGTGCTCGCGGGCGGCCGGGTCAATCGGGACGCGCAAATTATAGCCGAAGCCGCGTCCGCCGCTATCCAGCCCGGCGCGGACGGGAACGCGCGAGAGGTAAAGCGCCAGGCTCATCAGGGGCGAGCGAACCAGCGAAATCGCCAGATCAAAATCGCCAGCGCGCAGACGCCGGACGAAGCGAAAGAGCGATGCTGGCGACCGCAGCGGCATATCGGCGCCCGGATCCAAGATGGCGTCGACCGCGGGATGATGCGAGATGGCGCGCGCTGACCAAGGACCGACCGCCCAGGTAATATGGGCTTCGGGAAATGCCTCGCGCAAGGCGGAAAGCGCCGCTGTCGCCATGACCGCGTCGCCGATGCAGCAGGGGCGGACGAATACGATGCGCCGCGGGCATGAGACCGAGGCCCCCGCGGCAAAGGCGCGTTTCAGCATCGAATAGGGCATGGCCGGCGAAGCGCTCCTCTTTGGCTGCTCGGCAAAATGTAATGCAGACCGGCGAGCGCGGCTAGTGGGATTCGCGCGGCGCGCCCGCCTGCGTCTGATTCGGCTTCCCGCAGCCAGCCTTTTGACAGATTGATCAAGCATGATACGCTGGCTTTAGGCAAAATACGAAAGGCAGTGATGGATATCCCGCGCGCGTTCACCTACGCCTTCAAAGATCGGCATTGGCTGATCAAACTGGTGAAGATGGCGCTGCTGGCCGCGCTGATTCCTGTGCCGATAATCGGCGTATTCTGCCTCTGCGCGCTGCTGGGTTATCTGGCCGAGATCCTCCACAACGTCAGCTTCGATTATCCCCGTCCGCTGCCGGAATGGGATCATGTCGGCGACGACATCGGCAAGGGCGCGCCTGTCCTGCTGGCGATCATCGTCTGCCATCTGCCGCCGCTGATCGTCATTGGCTTGCTCTACCTCTTTCGCGAGGCTTTGGCGGTAAGCCTTTTTGGCAGCATCACCTTCCTGGGCATTTTGTCGGCGATACTGCCCCTGCTGCTGATTTACCTGGTCTTCGCCTGGGCGCTGCTGGCCATCGGGCTCGCGCATTATGCCGAGACCTGGGAGGCGGCCGCCTTCTTCCAGCTGAACTGGTCGCTGCGCGACGCGCGGAATCACGGCTTGCTGACGCTGCAATGGCTGATTTCGTCGCTGGCCGCCAGTCTCATCCTGCTGTTGATTCCGCCGCTCGCGCCTTTCCTGTTCATCCCCGCGCAGGGCTATTTGGCTGGCGTGTATGGCCGCCGGCTGCGCGCCGCGCGCTTCCGATTGGGCGATCCCTATGCCAAAGCCACCGATGTCAACGCGCTGGATTTTGCCGCGCCCGAAGGTCAGCCCCCGCCCCAGCGGCGCGAGTCCGTCTGACCGCCGCGAGCGGACCGCCCGATGCGCTTCATCGCCGAGCGGCCCGGAATGTCGGTGGCAGTGGCGCGGTGGTCATCGGCCGCTTTTGTGCGCGTTCGCTGAAACGACTATAATGTCGCTTAGGCGGTGGCTCCCGCGCCAGCCGGCGCCGCGAACGGGATTCAGATTGGGTTGAGCAGGGAAGACCAGGCGGAAATGAGCGCATTCATACTATGCCGCATCGTCGGGCTGATCGCATTTGCCCTGATTGGCCTGCGCCTTGGCGAGTCGCTCGACCCGCCCGTGGATTTCACAGCGGAACAGACCACATGGATTGGCTTGGCCTTGGGCGCCGCGGTCGGTTTCATCGCCGCGCCCTGGCTCACGATCAGGCCGCTGCGTCGCTGGCGCCGCGCCATCAACGAATTCGCCGTGGCGCCGCTGCTGGTGACGATCGCCGGCGGCTTTATCGGCACGACCCTGGGGCTGATGCTGGCGCTGCCGATGTCGCTGCTGGAGGCCCCGCTGGGCACGGCCGCGCCGCTGATAATCACCGTCGTTTTCGGCTGTCTGGGGGCGAACGCCTTCAGCCTGCGCGCGGGCGATCTGCTCGATCTCGTCAACGATCGCGTGTTCGGGCGGGGGCGGCGCGCGCCGGCTTTCGCTGCGAGGCAGCTTCTGCTGGATACCAGCGTGTTGATAGACGGGCGCATCGTGGAGATCGCCGAGACCGGATTCATCGGCGGGACCTTGACCATCCCCCGCTTCGTGCTCAGCGAGTTGCACCGCGTGGCCGATTCTTCGGATTCGCTGCGGCGGAATCGGGGACGGCGCGGTTTGGCGAAGCTCAACGACTTGCAGCGCAGCGGCGACTTGCCGGTCAAAATCATCGATGACGACCCCAAAGATTTCACCGAGGTCGACGCCAAGCTGGTGGCGCTGTCCATACAGCTCAAGGCCGCGCTGGTGACCAACGACTTCAACTTGAACCAGGTCGCCGACGCGCAAGGCGTTGATGTGCTGAATATCAACGAGCTGGCGAACGCGGTGCGCTCGATCTATATCCCGGGCGAGACCTTCGACATACGCATCATTCAGCCGGGGCGCGACCCTAATCAAGGCGTCGGCTATCTTGATGATGGCACGATGGTGGTGGTGGAAGACGGGCAAAAATACATGAATCGGGCTGTCGGCGTCGAGGTGACGAAGCTGATCAACCGGCCTACGGGGCGGATGATCTTCGCCGTGCCCCGGTCGCTTGGGCGGTGAAATCAGCAGGAACGCGGCGAGCGAGTTTCGATCATCCCGCCCGCAAAAGCATCAAAAGCTGCAGCCCTCATTGGCTAGCCTGTCGCCAAATGGATTTAATCGCTTCAGAGTCCAACTCGCCGTCTTGAAACGCAAGGATGATCATGTCCCCGATTGCGCTGAGTTTGGCATCCAGCTTTGTCAACTCTCCTTCAAGGTCAGTCATTCGCCCCTCTATGACCGAGATCTTTGATTCCAATCGGTTGATGTTTTGATTAAGATCGTCAAATCTTGGATTGATAAAGAGCGCGACGGCGCCACCTATCGCGAAGACCGACGCGACCAGAGCGAAAATAACTGAAAATTGAATGCCTTTGTTCGCGGCCGAAGTTTGATTTGCTCTTTCATCGTTTGCCGGAACGAGCAGCCAATTCTGCCCCTGCACTTTCGCTATATCGCCAGGAGCGTTTCCGATGGATTCCGTACCTGCTGGTTCGCTTTCACCGCTTCGGGACGTAGTCTCAGCAATTGGAGAAGTGGAGCCTTTCAAGAATCTATCAATCAGCTTTGATAATCAGATTATGGTGCTCCAGCACTTTGACAATTTCTCCAATGTCATCTTCACGAGGCAATTCTGTCAATTCTTGTTTCGTGGCTAGATTTCGCAGTTTGTCTTCCAGAACTTCGTGCACAATCGTCTTGATTTGGTCTCTCTCTGTTCTTGAGTCAGTCCCTTGGGCTCATCCATTGTTTCTTGCCTTAATTTGACTCGATTTTATTGGTCGTCTGAAATCTCTATCACAAGGCCTGTTTCAAGAGTGTACCACGAATGACGAAATCGCAATATATCCGGGTGTCATCATGAGCAGCCCGCCGCTATGCTGATTGCCAACGAGCGCGACCGGGAATATCCCGTCTTCCCTCTTGCGCGCCCGGAATCGCCCGCCCGTCGCCCCTACACCCGCTCGGTCGCTTTTGCTACGATTGCGATGAAGACTCCTGTCCGCCAACCGAAAAGAGGTCGCGATGAGCCAAGCCGCTAACGAAAGCCCCAGCGGCGCCGAGAACGTAATCTGGGATTTGTCTGTTTTCTACCAAGGTCTGGACGATCCGCAGCACGAAGCCGATATCGCCCGGCTGGACGGGCTGGTCGACGCTTTTCAGGCGCGCTGGCGCGGAAAGGTCGCCGGGATGAACGCGGCCGATTTCGTCTGCGCCTACGAAGCGCTGGAAGCGATCTACGATTTGCGCGGCCGGCTGGGGTCCTTCGCCTTTCTCAACTTCTCCACTGACACTGGCGACAGCGAATTTCAGGCGGCGGTCGCGCGGGTCGAAGAGCTGGAATCGGCGGTGAGCCAGAAGCTGGTTTTCTTCGATTTGGAGTGGAACGCGCTGGACGACGCTCGCGCGAGCGCCATCCTCGACGACCCGACTGTGGCGGAATATCGTTATTACCTGGAAGCCGAGCGCCGCTACCGCCCGCACAACCTCAGCGAGCTGGAAGAGCAGGTCATCATCGAGAAACAGGTGACGGGCAGCGCCGCCTGGACGCGCTTCTTCACGCAGCTAACCAGCGCCTTCCGCTTCGACTGGCTGGGCGACGAGGTCAACATGACCTTCGTGCTCAACAAATTGCGCGATGCCGACCGCGACATGCGCGAGATGGCCTGGCGCAAACTCACCGACAAGCTCCAGGAAAAGTCGATGGAGCTGACCTTCATCTTCAACACGCTCGCGCTGGACAAAGCCAACAGCGACCGGCGCCGCGGCTACGCCAGCTGGATCTCGTCGCGCAACCTCAGCAACAAAGCCAGCGACGAGGTGGTCGAGGCGCTGATCGACACCGTGACTGGCAGCTACGACCTGGTCGCGCGGCATTATCGGCTGAAGCGCGCGCTGCTGGGTTATGAGGAGCTATACGATTACGATCGTTACGCGCCGCTGAACCTCAAGGAGAGCGAGGCATTCTATGCTTGGGAGCAGGCGCGCGAGATCGTGCTGAAGGCTTTCGACAAGTTCAGCCCGCGGATGAACGCGGTGGCGCGGCGCTTCTTTGATGAAAGCTGGATTCACGCGCCCGTCTTGCCGAATAAGCGGGGCGGGGCATTCGCGGCATCGACGGTCGCAAGTGCCAATCCCTTCGTCTTCCTGAATTACCTGGGCGACGCGCGCGACGTGACCACGCTGGCGCACGAGCTCGGGCATGGCGTTCACATGGCGCTTTCGGGCGAGGCGAAGGGCTTATTCGCGCTGTACACGCCGCTGACGACGGCCGAGATGGCCTCGACCTTCGCCGAGATGCTGGTCTTTCAGGATTTGATGGCGGCGGAAGACGATGACGAGGTCAAGCTCTCGATGCTGACGGAAAAAATCGAGGACACCTTCGCCACCGTCTTCCGGCAGATCTCGATGAACCGCTTCGAGGACAAGCTGCACACTGCCCGCCGCGGCGAGGGCGAACTGACGGCTGCGCGGCTTAACGAACTCTGGCTGGAGACGCAGCGCGACATGTTCGGCGAAAGCGTCGTCATCACCGAAGAATACGGCTGCTGGTGGAGTTACGTGCCGCATTTCCTGCATACGCCCGGTTACGTCTACGCCTACTCTTTCGGCGAGCTGCTGGTGCTGGCGCTCTACAAGCTCTATCAGGAAGAGGGCGAGAGCTTCGTGCCAAAATATATCGACCTGCTGGCGGCGGGGGATTCCGATTATCCCGATCGCTTGCTGGCGCGGGTCGGCGTCGACATCAACGACCCTGGCTTCTGGCAGAAGGGCATTGACGTCATTGAAGAATGGGTGGGGCAGGCCGAGTCGCTTTCGCGCGCGCTCTATCCCCGGAAATTCGACTGAGCCGGCGCATGACCGCAGGTTATTCCGGCAGGCCGCTGATCAAGAAGCTCGGCATTAAACGCGGGGCTCGCATCGCCCTGCTGCGCGCGCCCGAAGGCTATCTCGATTTGCTGGGCGAGTTACCCGCCGATGTCAGGATTGATACGGCGCTGGCCGGCGCCAACTACGACTTCGTCCAGGGTTTCTTCGTCTGGCGCGCGGATTACGAGGCGGAGTTCGCGGCATTGAAGTCGGCGATCCGAAAGGACGGCATGCTCTGGATCTCCTGGTACAAGAAGGCTTCCAGGATGCCGACCGATATCACGGAAGACGTCGTTCGCGATGTGGCGCTGGCTGGCGGGCTGGTCGATGTCAAAGTCGCCGCCATCGACGCGCGGTGGTCGGGCTTGAAGCTGGTGTATCGGCGGGAAGACCGCTGAAGGCGGATCCATGTGCGAGCTGCTGACCCTGGACGAGGCGCTGTCGCTGCGGCGGGATTTGCGCGCGGATGGCAAGACCCTGGTCTTCACCAACGGGCACTTCGATCTGCTGCATATCGGGCATCTCGATTACCTGGAGAAGGCGCGGGCCCTGGGTGACGCGCTCATCATCGGCGTCAACGACGACGCCTCGACGCGGCGGCTGAAAGGCGAGGGGCGGCCGCTCGTGCCGGCGGTGGAGCGGGCGCGTCTGCTGGCGGCCCTGTCGATTGTGAGGGCTGTGGTCGTCTTCGAAGGCGATGCCGCCGATGAAGTGCTGCTGGCGCTGAAGCCGGAAATCTATGTGAAAGGCGGGGATTACGCTGCCAAGCCCCTGCCCGAGCGCGCGACGGTCGACGGTTATGGCGGGCGGGTGGAACTGATCGAATTCCTGCAAGGGCACAGCACGAGCGGGCTGATCAATCGGATTCGTAGACTGCCGTAGGAGGCGATTTCGTGTTGCATTTGTGGTCTGTGGCGACCTGGGAGCTTGAAGTGACGCACGACGCTGGACAGCCTGAATGGATCGACGCGCCAGTCACTGACTGGAACATCGGCAACGTGGAATCCAGCGACGAAAGCTTCTTTGACGGCGAAAAATGGACGGTGCGACTCCCGCAGCCTCTGCACCTGTTCACTGCGTGGCACATGGATGAACCCTGCGATCAACTGTATGTGACCTGTATCGATCCGCGCGGCAATACCTTGGCGAGACTGTTACAGGATATAACCTATGGCGACCACATACCCAGGATTCATCTCGCCAGTATTGCCCTCAACCACCTGTGGTATACTGAAGATGGCTTCTATGCGTTCACGTTCGCCTATTTCTTTGAGGGATTGCCATACCAGCGATACGGTTCGCTTCGATTGCGGCTGATGCAAGGAGAATAGAAGATGGCAGAGAATTCGCGAAAGATGAAATCCAGCGAAACTGACCTGCCCGTAGTCATGGAATGGATCGGGGAACACCGGCTATGCTTGACGAAGGAAGAGGCAGCCAGACGGAGGCCCCCTCGAAGCGCTTCACTGCCTGTCGCCTTCGAGCGGATCGAAGTCTCGCCGCGCCACTATCTGCCGACCAAAGCGGCGGGCGATGATGAGGGATGAGAATAGGCGACGCCTTCCACGCGGAGCGACTCCTGACGCCAACCCGCACGCTGCGAGCCACGAATCGCCGTCAAGCGCGGCGATTTTGTTTTTTTCTGGAGGTATTGACTGCCGATCAGGTCAAGCGGTTGTAGAACTCGACCACCATCTGAATCTGCACCGGCGTCTGCACTTCGCCTTCTTCCGGCGCGCGATCGAGGGTGACGCTGAAGTTTTCTTTGTCAACCGTCAGATAGGGCGGGAAGTACGCTGACTGCTGCACCCATTCCTGGATGTGGACGTTCTTCTTCATCTTGTCGCTGACTTCGATGATGTCGCCGGCGCGCACTTGATAGGAGGGCAGGTTGAGGCGGCTACCGTTGACGTTGATGTGGCCGTGGCCAACGATTTGACGAGCCGCCCAGATGGTCGCGCCCAGGCCCGAGCGATAGACGACATTATCCAGCCGCCGCTCCAGCAGGCTCAGCAGGTTGACGCCGGTGGGGCCCGGCATCAGCGCCGCTTTCTTGTAATAGTTGCGCATCTGCCGCTCGCGTATGTTATAGATGAACGCCAGCTTCTGTTTCTCATCCAGCTGCAGCGCGTAATTGCTGCGGCGGCCCGAGCGGAAAGATTTCTCGCGGCCGTGCTCGCCAGGCGGGTAGGCGCGGTCTTCCAGGATCTTGGAATACTTCGGGCGCGGCACCAGCAATTCGCCGAAGCGGCGCTGGGGTTTGGCTTTTGGTCCGTGATAAGACGCCATGTTTTGACAAGTCCTCATTGGCGCGGGCGGCTCGCCCACGGTCGCTCTCCGGTTTCGGCGCTACAGTGTAGCGGAATCGGGCGGGATTGGTAGGGCGAGTTTGGGAGGGAAGAATCGCCCCCCCATCCCCCGGCCCCTTGCCCCCACAAGGAGGGAAGGGGAGTATGCTCGCGCAGAAGAGACCGTTAAGCCCTTCCCGCATTTTGCGCCGCGCGGACACTGGCGGTCGGGGAGGGGTTTGGGGTGGGGGCTATGCAGGCATATTCTCCAGGCGGCTCAGCCAGTAATGCACGTCGAAGGTCTCGTCGCCGGTCAGGAAGCGCCAGAGCTTGATGCGATTGACGATCTCCAGCCTACCTGAAGCCGCCTCGAACCAGGGCTCCAGCCGCGACAGGATGCCCGGCACGTCGTCGCTCTTGGGAAAGCCACTGTGAATTGGTTTGGGCGCGTAGTAGTCGTCGGTCAGGTCGTCGGTGTTCCACAGGCGCAGCTGGCGAACGGCCGGGTTCAGGCGCAGCTTGAACATATAACGGCGGCGGTCGGTCTGGTTTTGGCGGCCGCAATGCCAGATGCCGTGATGCAGCGCCAGCACCGAGCCGGCTTTGCAGACCATGGGGATCTGCCCTCGCATGTTCTGATAGGCGGCGACATCCATCTCGTTGACGCGGCGGAAGTGGCTGCCGGGCAGCAGCAGCGTCCCGCCCATCTCCAGCGGCACGTCATGCGGGAAGTACATCAGCTGGATGTCGAAATGCGTTCGGCAGTCGATGATGGAATCGGCGTGCAAGCCCTGGGCGCTGCCTTCATTTGGCTCGCGAACGTGAATGGCGTCATGATCGAAGAGCGGATCTTCGCCGACCAGGCTTTGAATCAGGCCCCGGATCTGCGGCAGATCGAGCAGTTTGCGGATGGGCGTACCGTGATAACACTCGGACAGGGGCGTGCCGGCGCGATGCCCCTTGATCTCTTGTCGGTCGATGCCGCGCATCACTTCGCGGTTGATCTCGTCGGGCACGAGCTCGTCAAAGCGCAGGAAGCCACGCGCGACGAATTCCGCCATTTGCTTCGAGGAGAGCAGGCAGTCTTTGTCCGTCATTGCTGTTTTTCCTCCAGTTTCTCGAAGAGAAAGCCGTATTTCATGAACGAGGTGGTGTATTCTTCGCCGGGGTAGGGCGGGATGAGGACGGGCTGCTGGATGAGGCGCCAGCCGTCCTTCAGCGCGTCCAAGCCGGTCTCATAAGGCGGCTCGACGCTGTCGCCGGTGGTGTGGGCGTTTGCGCCTGTGCCGTCATACATCGCCCAGCCCAGCACGCGGCTGTCCAGCGCCGAGGTGTGAAGGTAGAGGGTGAGGACTTTCTGTCGGATTTCGCCAGCCATGCGCGCCCCTTCGACGGATGATGCGGATTGCCGCGAATCATAGCGCAAAACCAGCGCAGGGACAAATGCAAGTCGAGAGTTGAAGTGGTGAAATCACCGAAAAACGGCGTCCGTAGGGGCTTGCCTTGGCAAGCCCGGAAAAGTCTGCGAGGCGCTGAGGACGGGCGTTACAGCGTAACGCCCCTACAACTGCCTCACTGGCGGGCGCTCAATCGTCGTCTTCTTCGATTGCGATGTCGGTTTTCTGTTTTAGCGCGGTTTTGGGCTTTTCGTCGTCAGGCGCGTCCAGGGGGATCCTGACCCGCGTATCTGGCAGGGCGGAGCGCTCGCGAAAGTAGCTGATGACGGCGTCGCCGATGACCTTGGCTTTTGCCGCCATGCCCGCGCTCTTGACCGCCCAGCCCACCAGCGGAATCAAGCCAACGACCTCGGCGATGACGCCGCCCGCGATCGCGCTGCCGACCACGCCGGTCAGCGTTCCAGTCAAATGATCCATGTCAAAAGCGCTGACCTCGTAGGCGCCCGCCACCTGGTGGATCATGGCGGTATCGGCCGCGGTCAGGAAGAAAGCGCTGCCGGGGATCCAGCCCGTCAAGGCGGCGCCGGTCGTCCAGTTGGCCACCAGCTTCCTGGCTTCGCGGTCCGCCTCTTGCAGGGATTTCGACATCGCCAGCTCCTCATTCTTCGTTGCGCCAGGCGCAGTTCGCGTGTACAAATGTCTACGCATATTCACGCGGAAGGTCGCGCCAGTGAAGCCGAGATGAAGATTCTGCTGCTCAGCGACAGCATCCCGCCGGAGGGCCAGGGCGGGGCGGAGTCGGTGGTTTGGCGGCTGGCGCGCGGCTTGCATTCCGCTGGCCACGAGGCGCATCTGGTCGCGGCGACGCCTAAAGCCGCCTTTGAAGAAACTCGCGACGGCATAGCGACATATCATATTCAAGCCCGCTATCCGGAGCGATTTCGCGCCTGGCTTTCGCTATGGAATCCGCAGACGGCTCGCGCCTTCAATCAGCTGCTGCGCCGGCTCCAGCCTGATGTCGTCAACGCCCACAATATGCATTATCTGCTCTCGTATCATTGCTTGCGGCAGGCGCGCGCGGCGGGCTGCGGCGTCGTCTTCAGCGCGCATGACGCCATGAGCTTCGCTTACGGCAAGCTGCCGGCGGCGTTTTCGGGGCATGATCCTGCATCGCCGGCGCCCGGGAAGCACCGCTTGCCGCGCGGCTACAACCTGCGCCAGAATCGCTTCCGCTACAATCCCGCCCGCAATTGGATAATCCGGCGCGTTCTGGCTCGGCAGGCGCATATCCGAACCGCGCCCAGCCATGCGCTCGCGGATGCTTTCGCCGACAATGACATGCCGCCGGTCGAGGTGGTTCACAACGGCATCGACGCGCAAGAATGGGGCCCCGTCGATGACGCTGTCGTTGGCGAGCTGCGCGGCCGGCTCGGTCTGGATGGCAAGCGCGTCATCTTGATCGCGGGCCGGCTGACGCGCGAAAAAGGCATGAATGCCATGCTGCGCGCTCTGGATCGCCTGCGGGAGACGCTGCCCGAGGCGCGGCTGCTGGTCTTGAGCTCGCGCGATATCGACGCGTGGCTGACCGGCGAATTCGCGCGCCTGCGTCCGCTGATCCATCTCGGCGGCTGGCTGGCGGGCGACGAGCTGCGCGCCGCCTATCAGCTGGCCGACGTCCTGGCGCTGCCGTCGATTTACCTCGATCCCTTTCCCACCGTCGTCCTGGAAGCGATGGCGCTGGGCAGGCCGGTGGTGGCGACATGTTTCGGGGGCGCGCGCGAAGCCGTCATCGATGGCGAGACCGGTTTTATCGTCAATCCCTTCGATGACGCGGCATTCTCCGATAGACTGAGCCGCGTATTGGACGACGGCGCGCTGCGGCGGCGCATGGGGCGGGCGGGGCGCGAGCGCGTCGCGGCGCGTTTCTCGCTGGCGCGGCAGACGGCGCGCATGATCGAACTATACGAGCGGGCAATCCAGATGGCGGAAGGGCGAAAACGATGACAGCGCGGCATTATCAGAGGGCGCAGGACCTCTATCGGGCGCAGGCGGCGCTGATGGACTGGACGCGGCGGCGCGGGCACTGCAATTACCTGCACAAAGGCGATATCGGCCACCGCCTTTTCAACGGCTGCGTCGATTATGACCCCGCCGACATGATGCGCTATTGGCTGGATGAGGCGGGCGAGATTAGCGCCTTCGCCATCCTCGGCCCGCACTGGGGGGCATTCGATTTGCAGGTGGCGCCGGCGCTCTGGCTTGGCGAGCGGCATGGCGAGATTTTCGATGCCTGCGAGCGCGAAATCCTGCGGCTGGCGCGGCGCTTCGGCATCACGATGAAGGCGATCGTGGTCGAAGCCTTTGACTGCGACCCCGCCTATATCGCCTTCATCGAAGCGCGCGGTTATGCGCATGCGACCGGCGGCATCACGCTGAGGCGGCACGATCTCGCCCAGTTGCCCAGGGCGCCGCTGCCCGCGGGTTTCCGCTTCCAGCAGGCCGGGGCCGAAGACGCGGCGCGGCTGGCGGACGTGCATAATCACAGCTTCAGCGCCAAGTGGAACGCCGAGAAATACCTGAAAGTTTTCCGCGCGCCCCACATGGAATACGAACTCGTGGTCGCGGCGCCGGATGGGCGATTCGCCGCCTTCACCAACGTCTGGGTGGACGAGGTCAATCGCTCGCTGCTCTTCGAGCCGGTCGGGACGCATTCGGATTTCCGCCGGCGCGGGATTGGCAAGGCGCTGATGGTTCATGCGCTGACGCGGATGCGCGCCGAACGCGGCATCGAACACGCCTACGTGTGCCACGAGCCGCCGAGCAAGAACCCGGCCGCGGGCGCGCTTTACGCCTCGGTTGGTTTTGCGCCGCTGCACGAGATTCACGAATGCAGCAAGCCCTTGGCGGCAAATGCCAGCCCCGTCGGCGCCACCGACGGGTAAGGGGGAGGCTGGGCCGCGCGGGTCATGGTCGCGCCAGATGCGACTCTGTAGGGGCGAGGCGGCGACTCGCCCTTAACCAACGCGAATCGTTTTGCGCGGGCGGTCGCATTGCGGCGCGTTTGTCTACAGGCGGCGTGGTTTGCGGGCGATTCACAGAATCGCCCCTGTTTACATTGCGGGCAGATTTCACCCCATCCCCCGGCCCCTTGCCCCAGCGAGCCAGGGAAGGGGAGCGAAACCCAGCGGACCGCAATGTGTTTTGCGCGGGCGGTCGCATTGCGGCGCGTTTGTCTACAGGCGGCGTGGTTTGCGGGCGATTTACAGAATCGCCCCTACAGGCGGCGTGGGGGGGTTACGCCGCGCTCAATCTGCTACAATAGCCGTCGCATTTTGGCGCGAAACAGGGAGGCGATGGCTTTGCGGATCTTCAATGTGCTTGGGCGCGAGAAACAAGACTTCCAGCCGATAGACGAGGGGCGCGTCGGCATGTACGTCTGCGGCCCCACTGTCTACGAGCATTCGCATCTGGGGCATGCCAAGACCTATGTCTCCTTTGACGTGATCGCGCGTTATCTGCGCTGGCGCGGCTACGACCTGCTCTATGTGCAGAATATCACCGATGTCGGGCATCTGCTGGCGAACGAAGAAGACCGCATCTTGCGGCGGGCGGCACAGCTCAACGCCAAGCCGATGCAGATCGTCGAGACCTACGCCCGCAGCTATTTTGAAGATATGGACGCGCTCGGCCTGCGGCGGCCCGATATCTCCCCGCGCGCCAGCGGTCATGTGCCCGAGCAGATCGAGATGATCGAAGAGCTCATCGCCAAGGGGCATGCCTACAATGTCGATGGCAATGTCTATTTCGATGTGCGCAGCGACGCCGATTATGGCAAGCTGTCGAACCGGCGGATTGACGAGCAGCAGGCGGAATCGCGCGAGCTCGTGGGCGGCGACAAGCGGCATCCGGCCGATTTCGCCTTGTGGAAGCGCGCGGAGCCCGAGCATATCCTGCGCTGGAACAGCCCCTGGGGCGTCGGCTTCCCCGGCTGGCATATCGAATGCTCGGCGATGGCGAAGAAATATCTCGGCGCCAATTTTGATATTCACGGCGGCGGCATCGACAATATCTACCCGCATAACGAAAACGAGATCGCCCAGAGCGAATCCGCCAACGATGCCGCTTTCGCCAATTACTGGATGCTGACCGGCAGCCTGAACGTGCTCGACCCCGACGAGGGCATCCCGGTCAAGATGAGCAAATCGCTGGGCAATTACATCACCATCAAAGACGCGCTGGCGGCGAATCGCCCGGGCGAGCTGCGTTATTTCATCCTGAGCTCGCATTACAGCAACCCGGTCGTCTATAGCGGCGAGGCGCTGGCATCGGCGAAATCGGGCTGGGAGCGGCTGATGAACGCCCTGCGGCTGGTGCGGCGGCAGGCGATTAACGCGCCGGAATCGGAGGCGGGCAACGGCTTCCTGGCGCGCCTGGACGACGCCAAAGCCGCGTTCACGAGCGTGATGGACGATGATTTTAATTCGCCGCGGGGCATCGCCGTCCTGCAGGACTTGACGCGCGACGTCAACACGCTGCTGAATAGCGAGGCGGAGGTCGGCGCTTCGACCCTGAAAGCCATCGACGCGACCTATACGAGCCTGGGCGGCGATGTGCTGGGCTTGATCCCGCAGGCGGAAGCGGTGGAAGGCGGCGATGGCGCGCGGGAGGCGGCGCTGATCGAGCTGCTGGTGGAGATGCGGGCGCAGGCCAGAGCCGACCGCGATTATGCCCGCGGCGACCAAATCCGCGACCAGCTGGCGGCGCTGGGCGTCGCGCTGGAGGATCGGGCCGATGGCACGATTTGGAAGCTGGGCTAGTCGATTCTGCAGGGGCGTGTGACGAAGAAAACTCAAAGCCCAAATCTCAAGAGATAGTTCAATGAAGGACCTCACAGTTTCCGACCTAAAGGCTGAATCGCGTGTTTTTCTGCGTTCCCTTGTTCACGGCGGCATCGCGTCACTGTTTGGCGTGACTGATGGCAAAGCCGTAGGAACGTACGTTGAGCGCGAATTTCACGCGCATTTGGGTCGAAGCTATCACTACGTCATAGGCAGTTCCGCAAAAGGTATTGATTTTCCAGAACTAGGCGTGGACCTAAAGGTCACGTCAACTCGCCAACCCCAGTCTTCTTGTCCGTATAGATCCGCAGAGCAAAAGGTATATGGTTTGGGCTACCATCTCATGATCTTTGTGTATGACAAACGGGACGATACTGAGGGTGAACTTGCATACTTGAACTTTGTCAAGGCAGTTTTTGTTGAGGACAAGCGAACGGCCGATTATCAGACTACAAGCGGTGTCGTCAATATTCTTAACAACGGCGCGAACTTGGATGACATCGATGCCTTTCTTCAAGAGAGAAACCTTCCGCTTGACGATGTTGGGCGAAGAATGCTGGCAGAGAGAATCGTTGCGGATCCGCCACAGCAAGGCTACGTTACAATTTCCAATGCGCTTCAATGGAGGCTTCAATACTCTCGGACGATCTCTATCGCAGGACAGGTAGAAGGCGTGGACAGCCTGCTGTGAGCGAAAAAAAGATTCTTGGCGACTTCCAGACCCCTGTCCGACTGGCCCGAAATGTTATTTCAAGGCTGTGGGCAGATGGACGCCAATGGGAACGTATTCTTGAACCGACCTGTGGGCAAGGTAATTTCGTTCGCGTGTGCGTCGAGAAGGCTAGTGTTCGCGAGGTAATTGGCCTGGAAATCCAGCAACGCTATGTAGAGGAATCCAAGAGAATCCAATCAGATACCGTCACGGTCTCGATATGCCAACAGGATATTTTTGATATCAATCTAGCCGTTTCGCTTCAATGGAATACCATGTCCCCGCTTCTTGTTGTAGGCAATCCGCCTTGGATAACCAATGCGGAACAAGGCCGATTACGCGGCAAGAATCTTCCGAGAAAATCAAACTTTCAAAGACGGTCTGGTCTTGATGCGATAACCGGCAAATCCAATTTCGACATTGCTGAGGCAGTCTGGCTAAAACTCATTCACGAATACGCTAATGACCCCGTCACTATCGCTCTGTTGTGTAAAGCGTCAGTAGCGCGCAAAGTCGCGCAATTCGTTTTAGAGACACAGTTACCGGCAAATGGCATGTCCTTGTTTCGCATTGACGCGCAGAGGTGGTTTAATGTCGCAGTTGATGCGGGACTATTTAAGCTGGAACTCAACCAGGGTGATATCTCTTATGCTGTTACCGAATACGACAGCCTGCTGGATGAGAACCCTTCAAGAACATTCGGTTTCTGCAACAAGAAAATTGTAGCGGACTTAGACGCTTATCGCCAAGTTGAGGACGTGGAAGGATCTAGTCAGCTAATGTGGCGGCAAGGCGTTAAACATGACGCGGCAAGGGTTATGGAATTAACGCGTCGCAATGGCGTTTTGAGAAATGGATACGGAGATCATGTCCATATCGAATGGGACTATCTTTTTCCACTGATAAAGAGCTCCGATGTACAATCAATCTCAACAGGCTTTGTACCCAGAAAATACGTGATAGTGACCCAAACGAAAGTTGGACAGCAAACTGCGCATTTGCGTGATCGCGCTCCAAAACTCTGGCGCTACTTGAGCTTGCACGCGGACAAACTGGACTCTCGAAAATCGAGCATTTATAAGAACGCTCCAAGGTTCTCCATGTTCGGCATAGGAAAGTACTCCTTTCAACTCTACAAGGTTGTAGTGTCAGGCTTCTACTTGCCGGCACGATTCGTCGTAGTTTCTGGATATGATGACAAACCGATTCTTACAGATGACACCTGCTATTCCCTGTCGTTTGATGAAGAGTGGAAGGCTCACTTGATTTGCGCTCTGTTGAATCACCCTAAAGTTAGTCAATTTCTAGCTAGCATTACGTTTTCGGATTCCAAGAGACCCATAACGAAGGGCGTGTTGGAGCGGATAAACTTAAGTGCAGTTTATGAGCAAGTGAACATTGATCAATTGCCCAACTGCGTTACCGATTATTATGGCCCAGTTGAAAACCTATATCCAAGAAACGCTGAAATACAGTTGCAGTTGTTTGAAGACGGAAAGTAACCCGTCTCCAAACTCGAAAGCAGAACAAAATGCCTGAATTCCTCTATGGCCACTGGGCCGTCATCGAAGCGATGCGCGCGGGGCGGCGCCAGGTCGAGTCGCTGATGATCCATGAGCGGGCCGAAAAACGGGGCTCGGCTGGCGATGCCATCAGCATGGCCGAAGAGCTGGGCGTGCCGGTGCAGCGGGTGCAGCGGCGCATCCTAGACGACCTGGCGAACGGCGGCAATCACCAGGGGCTGGCGCTGCGGGTCGGTCCTTATCCCTATTGCGATCTGGACGACATCCTCAGCCATGCCGCGCGCCGCCGCGAGAAGCCATTTGTCCTGCTGCTCGATCTGCTGAAAGACCCGCAAAACGTCGGCTCGCTGATCCGCGTCGGCGACGCCGTCGGGATTCATGGCATCGTAATTCAGGAGCGGCGCAGCGTGGCGGTGACGCCGGCGGTGGTCAACGCGTCATCGGGCGCGGTCGAGCATACCAATGTCGCCCAGGTCCCCAACCTCGTCAACGCCATGCGCGAATTGAAAGAACGGGATCTCTGGCTGGTCGGGCTGGATGTGGGGCCGAATATCCCGCCCTTGGACAAGACCGACCTGAATATGTCGCTCGGGCTGGTGATGGGCAGCGAAGGCGAGGGCTTGCGGCGGCTGGTGCGCGATACCTGCGACCTGCTGCTGACGCTGCCGATGCGCGGCGAAGTCGGCAGCCTGAATGTGGCGACGGCCGGCGCCATCGCCTTGTATCGAGCCTGGAGCGCGCGCGGCTGGGAGGGTTGGGCGCACGCCTAGGCCCCCGCGGCTTAGTTTACTTGCCCGCGGCCATTTACATTGTCATACTTGACGCAAGATTCTTTTGCGATTTTGGAAGGATGGCAAATGGCGGCTGCGACCGAGACTTCAACCATAGCGGCCCTGCAGAATCACGGCGAGCGAATTGCTTCATTGGAGACCAACCAGACGCATCTGGCAACCAAAGCCGACCTGGCGAATTTGCAGGCGACTTTGACATGGCGCATTGTCTTTGCCATCAGTATTGCCACAACGATAGCGACCGCCATTCTAGGCTTGCTTATACGCGTGTCCTGAGCGAGTCATTTTGGCCGCACGCTTAACCGCTTTCTGCGGCGCTTTCGATGAATGCGCGGTCGATTTGCCCCCGAACATGCTCGACGAAGGCCGTCGGGTGTATTACAAGCGTATCGTCCACCATGGTATAGGGCTGGCTGAAACGCTGGTCATGCCGCACTTCCACGCTGCCCATCAGGTTCGTGGTCGCCACTGAATCCAGCAATGCCGTCTTCTTTCCCGCGTAACCGATGTGTTTGAGGTCGATGATGAAGCCCGTCAAGCGACCCAGGTTGTAACCTTCCGCCTGCGGGAAACTGTGGGCGACGACCTGCCGAGTCTTGTTCTTGCTGCTTTCGCCGGTTTCCAGCGTATAGAGCCGATCCATCCAGGGTATCAGCAGCGTCAAAGCGGCCACATGGTTGTCCGGCGAGCCCGCCATCAGTTGCTGAATCTGCGGCCGCGCGCTGATCGCCCAAGCGTCCTTGTAACTCGCGTTCTCGATTTCGCCGATGGTGAGCGTATCTTCAAGTTCCACGGCCGCTCCTCACTTTGTAGCGACTTTAACATTCAGTTTAACATATCACCTTTGCTCGCTGGAATCCAAAAACTGGCAAAGCAGAGCCCCGCCATCAAAACGCCCCCGATGGCGAAGGGCGCGCTTGACCCCAGTTGCTGAAAAATCCACCCCGCAAGCAAAGGCGCGCAGGCGTTGGCGCCGCTGATCAGCGCCGCGCTCAAGCCCAATACGCGCCCATAATCGCCCGCGCCCGCCCGCTGCGTGATCAGGCTGTTCAGCGCCGGGCGGATCAGACCCGCGCCGATCGAGACCGGCACGATGGCGACCGTCAGCCAAAGCAGGCCCGATAATCCACGATTCTCATTCGCGGGCAATTCAATGCCGAGATCGCCGATCAGCACTTCGGTCCGTGATCGCCCGGCGCCGAGCAAATCGCGCTCGACCCGCTCTCGCAGATAGAAGGGATGAGGCTGTTCTGGCGTGGTCGCCGTCAGCAGCAAGCCGGAAGCCAGCAAGCCCAAAGCCAGCGCCGCCAATCGCCAATCGCCCAGCTTCGCGCTCCAGCGCCCGATGAAGCGCAATTGCACGGTCACCAGAATCACGCCGATCAACAGAAATAGCGCGGCGTTGCCCCGCCCGAGGAAGCCCAGCCGCGTCAGCGTAAACAAGCCAAGCAGGCTCTCGTAACCGAAGAAAATGACTTGCTGGGCGAAGATCAGCAGGAACAGGCTCGTCAGCGCCGGGTTCAGCAGCTGCCGAAGCGATGCCAGCGGGTTCAGCCAGCGAAGCCCGCCAATTCCGCGCGTCTCTTGCGGGCGCGTCTCTTTGAAAAGAAAAGCCGTGACCAGGATCGAGACGAATGAATAGATCGCGGCGGTGAACGCCGGCACGGCCAGCGAATTGGTCAGCTCCAGGGCGATCAGCGCGATCACGGGGCCGAAGATGAAGCCGAGCCCGAAAGCGGCGCCGGTGACGCCCAGCCCGCGCGTGCGATTGCTCGGGTCGGTGATGTCGCTGAGCGCGGCTTGGGCCGTCGAGAGGTTGGCGCCAAACAAGCCGTCAATCAAGCGCGAGAGGATGACCATCTCCAGCGAGCCCGCCAGCCCCAGCATGATAAAGCTGAGGCAGGTGGTCGCCTGGCTGAGGAGCAGCAGCGGTTTGCGCCCGTAGCGATCCGAGAGCGCGCCCATGACGGGCAGACCGACGAGCTGCGCCAGCGGGAAAGCGGCGATGACCAGCGCGATTTCCAGCGGGCCCGCGCCATAAGCGGCGGCGTAGAGATGCAGCAGGGGCAGAATCACCGTCAAGCCGAGGATGTCGACGAAGACGAGCAGGAATATCGGCACGACGCGGCGCATGTCAAGCGGGGTCGGCGCGCCCTGGGCGGTATCGTTCACGCGTATGAACCGTCGTTGCGTTGGACGCGCCAACTATAATTTAGCGCGCGGCGCAATTCGAGTCCCGCCCCTGTTTAATTCGCCGGTGTTGTGAACGGGCGTTACAGCGTAACGCCCCTACAGCTTTGTCATTTGATGGCGATCTGTAGGGGCGAGGCGGTGACGCGCCCTTAACCAACGAGAATTATTTTGCGTGGGCGGTCGCATTGCGGCGCGTGTGTCTGCAGCCAGGTTGTCGCTCAACCTGCCCGCCGCAAAGCCGATGCGATTTGCCCGCATGTCGACTTTGTGCTAGCTTTAATTCAGCCTTGTTTGAAGTCGTCTGGATGTCTCAATGCCAAGTACACGGGAGTACGCGCGCTGGCGGAAGCGCATGGTCGACGACCAGTTGGCGCAGCGCGGCATCAATGATCGGCGCGTGCTGGACGCGATGCGCGTGATGCCGCGGCATGCTTTCGTGCCGGAAGAATTCAAATCGCAAGCCTACGAAGACCGCCCCGTCCCCATTGGCGGCGGACAGACCATCTCCCAGCCTTATATCGTCGCCTTCATGACCGAGCGGCTGCGGCTGAAGCCCCATCATACCGTGCTCGAGATCGGCACGGGCTCCGGTTACCAGACCGCCATCTTGTGCCATCTCTGCCACTATGTCTACAGCGTCGAGCGCGTCAGCCGGCTGGCCGACCAGGCGGGCGGGCGCATTGGCGACCTGGGCTACAACAACATCGAGATTTATGTCGGCGATGGCAGCCAGGGCCTGCCCGATCAAGCCGCTTTCGACCGCATCATGGTGACGGCGGCTGTTCCGCGCCTGCCGAGGGTCCTGTGCTCGCAGCTGGATAAACAGGGCGGGCAGATGATCCTGCCCATCGGCGATGAAGAGTTGCAGGAGCTGACGCTGGTCGCGCGGCGCGGCGAACGCTTCACCTCGCGCACCCTGCTCCGCTGCCGTTTCGTGCCGCTGATCGGGCGTTATGGTTTCAACAGCGATGTTGACAGCCAGCGCTTCATCTCCTGAGCGCGCGGCCCATACCGACGAGCGCGTCATGCCTGAAAATGACGACAGACCCGAGCTGAATCTGGACTTGATCCAGATGGTGCAGACGGCGCGCCTGCTGCACGACGAGACGGCATTGCCCTCAGCTTTGCCCGCGGTGTATTGGATCGAAGCGAAACGGAAAGTTGGCGATTTCCCGCCAGCGACGGCGAACGCGGGCGAGTGGCGCGTCCCTCTGCGCGCGGACGAAGCCGACAAGATCTGGGCGCAAATCAAAGCGCTGACCCGCGCCGGCGCGCTGGGCTACAAGTCGAAGATTTCGACGCGCCCGGCCGGCGGTCAAACGGATCCGGATGAACGGCTGCTGTGCGCGCGCACGTATGACGCTGCGGATGCCGACGATGTGGCGCGGGTCAAGCGGGCGCTGCTGGCGATCGCAGGCGGGCGTGATTTGGTCTACGCCCCCGACAAAGCCACATAAACGCTCAGGCGCAATCGCCAGACGCGGTCACGTAATCGGCGCTGATCCAGCCGGCGAGCCCGTCCAGGCTCACTTTGTACCAGCCGCCGCTTTTCTCGGTCGCGCGCAAGGTGGCATTGTAGGCGACGGCGCCAATGACGCGTCCGCCGGGGCTGGCGCGCAAGTTCAGAATATCGGTGGTCGTGACCTGGCAATTGATCGAGCTTGCGTGGGCGGGCGCGGCGGTCGCTTCTTGGGCGGGGGGCGCGCTGGAGGCGTTCTGCTGCACGACGGTGCCAGCCGACGAAATCTTGGCGCAGGTCATGCCGTCTTTCTGATAGGCGTCGAGGCGGCGCACGGCGCGCGGCGAGGTTGAGGCGTCCAGGAAAACCAGCGACCCGCCGCCGGGGAAGCAGACCTCTACGCCTTGATCGACATAACCCCAGACGTCCAGGGCGTCGCTGAAGCCGGCCGCCACCACCTGGGCGTTGCCGATGCCGGCCGCGTCCACCTTCTGGAAGACGACGCCGCTGCCCAGCCCATAGGTGGCGGAAAGCGAGTAGCCCTGCTCGTTCAGTATCTCGCCGCTGGAAACTTCAGTCGCCGTCGCGGTGGCGGAGGGCTGCGCCGTTGCCGTTTGCGCGGCATAGGTCGACTGAAAGCGGCTTCCGGCGGCGGCAACCCCGCCAGCAGCGCCAGCGAAGCCCGCTGGCGTATCCGTGGGACTCGGCGTGCTGGTCGCCGTGGCTGTCGAGGTGGGGGCGCCGGTATTCGTCGCCGTTGGCGTGTTCGTGGGCGTGGATGTATCCGTTGGCGTGGCTGTATCCGTTGGCGTTGCCGTATCCGTTGGCGTGGATGTATCCGTTGGCGTCGCCGTATCCGTTGGCGTCGCCGTGTTCGTTGGCGTCGCCGTATCCGTTGGCGTGGCCGTGTTCGTTGGCGTCGCCGTGTTCGTTGGCGTGGCCGTGTTCGTTGGCGTAGACGTATGCGTCGGCGTTATCAGAGAGGCCGGCAGTTCGTAGGCGCCGATATCACAGGCCGAGCCCTGTGGTCTGCTCGTCCCGGCTTGATCGACGCTGAGGCAGTGCGTCGAATCCGCGAGGTTGACGGCGTTGCTGCCGCTCGTCAGCGGATAATACTTTGGCGCGCCGGCCAGCGAACCGAGCCCGGGGTCGCCGCTCAGGGCGGGCGAGCAGGTATTGTCCTGGATGAGGTTGCCCGCGTTGGCGTTCAGGCTGCCATCGCAGTCTTTCCCGTCGCCGCTGCCGCCGATAATGCTGTTGTAGAGCTTGACCGTGCCGTCGTTGACGATGCCGCTGCGCTTGCTGTTGGCGGTATTGCCGTAGATCGTGACGTGCTTCATCGTGCTGGTCGCGCCGCTGGCGGTGTAGAGGCCGCCGGCTTTCGTGCTGGCGCTGTTGCTGTAGATCGTGCTGTTTTCGATGGTCAGCGTGCGATTGTTGTAGATGCCGCCGCCGATCGTGATCGAGGTATTGCTGGAGATGGCGCTGGACTTGATGACGGCGTTGCCACTATTGGTGTAGATGGCGCCGCCGAAGCCGCCTTTGGTATCGGTGGTCTGGTTGTTATGAAAAACGCTGTTTGTGATTGTGAGCTTTTTGTTCGTCCCTTCAAAGCGCAATGCGCCACCGTAATTGCCGCTCCTGCTGCCGCTGATGGTCACCCCATTCAGCGTCAGATCCGAGCTGCTCGAGCGTATCGCGCCGCCATGCGCGCCGCCGGCATTGCCCCCGGTCATCGTCAGATTGAGGATCGTCACATCGGCGCCGGCAAGATCAAAAGGACGGAATGATCCGCCAGCGGCCAAGGTGTTGCCGTTGCCCTGGACCGTGATGGGCGAGGTGATATCGGGCGGTTCATCGCTCATCGAGTAATTGGCCTTGAGCGAGATGATGTCGTGTCCGCTGCCGGCCGCGCAGCCGCCCACAGCCGCATTGGTATTGGCGGAGCGGATGGCGTTGGACCAGCTGCAATTGCTGCCCAGCGTGATGGTCGCCCCATCGGGCGTGCTGGTCGCCACTGGCGTGTTGCTGGGGGTCGGCGTATCGGTCGCGGTGGGCGTGTTGCTGGGCGTGAGCGTGTTCGTCGGCGTATGCGTATTGGTCGGCGTATCGGTTGGGGTCGCCGTTTGCGCCGTGCCCCAGCTGCGGGTCTCGCTCCAGTCGCTGCTGGCATAGAGGCTTCCCCCAGCCTGTGTCGGGTTGGAGCGGACCTGCGTCTCGATATAAGCCAGGGCGGAGGTATCCGGGATGGTATAGGCATAGTTGTTGCCCGTGGATTGTTTCCCCGCGTTGGTTTCGCTCCAGGCGCCGTCGCTGCTGTTGCGGTGGCGGACGGTGAAATTGGCGACCAGGTAGGCGGAGCCCTGGCTCCAGGTGAGCGTGAAGTTGCTGGAGGCGTTCGGGCGCGTCAAGGGATTCGCGATGTTGTTGAATACTGGCGTGGGCAGTTTGCTCTGCTGCGCCTGGCCCGCGCCGGCAAGCAGAAGCGCAAGCAGCAGGCACATCGCGTAGAGAAGCCAATACCTCGCCTGGGTCTGCGCGCGCGTATTGCAGATAAGAGCGCCTCTACTCATTTCTCGCCTCCCGGGCGGGCGCGGGCGCGTTTTTGCTGTCGCTGCCGCCATTCCGCGTCAAAGCTCATATCTGCGAAGCATGTAGCATAAGCCACTTGAATACAATAACGAGGCAATCTCCATATCATGATAGTAGCCGCGTCATTTGCGCGCAAACGTAAAAGCGCTGATTCCCGACTTGAGAATCGGGCGCCCATAAAGCCGTCTTCGACCAGAAACCGGGGAAAAGAAAAGGGATCGGCTTGTCGCCGACCCCAAGCTGTCCGATCTAAGGGATGCCGCGGGCGCGGGACTGAACCGATTAACGCGCGGCCGCCAGCGCCTGCTCGATGTCTTCGAGGATGTCGTCGATATGCTCGATGCCGACGCAGAGGCGGATCGTCTCGGGCGTGACGCCAGCCGCCACTTGCTCTTCGGGCGTCAGCTGCCGATGCGTGGTCGAGGCCGGGTGCGCCGCCAGCGACTTGGTATCGCCGATATTCACCAGCCGCTTGAAGATCTTCAGGGCGTCGTAGAATTTCACGCCAGCGTCGAAGCCGCCTTTGATGCCGAAGGTCAGCAGCGCCGCGGGTTTGCCGCCGGTGTATTTCCGCGCCAGCTCATAATAGGGCGAGCTTTCCAGGCCCGCGTAGGTGACCCACTCGACCTGATCATGGCCTTCGAGGTGCCGGGCGACCGCCATGGCGTTATCGACATGCCGCTCCATGCGCAGCGAGAGCGTCTGCAAGCCTTGAATCACCAGGAAGGCGTTGAAGGGGCTCAGCGCGGAACCGGTGTTGCGCAGGGCGACCACGCGGGCGCGGGCGATATAGGCGGCGGGGCCCATCGCGTCCGTGAAGACGACGCCGTGATAACTCGGCTCGGGCGTGCTGAACATGTAGAAGCGCTCGTTGTGCTTCGCCCAATCGAAGATGCCGCCATCGACCAGGATGCCGGCGATGCTGTTGCCATGCCCGCCCATGTATTTTGTCATCGAATGCAGCACGATATCGCAGCCATGCTCGACCGGGCGGCAGAGCGCGGGCGTCGGCACGGTGTTGTCCACGATGACGGGCACGCCATGGGCATGCGCCATATCGGCGATGGCGGCCATGTCCGGGATGTTGCCGGCCGGGTTGCCGATAGACTCCAGGAAGACGCCCGCGGTCTTGTCGTCGATGTGTTTCGCCAGGTCGTCAGGGCTGTCGCCCTCGGCGAAGCGCACGTCGATGCCGAGCTTGGGCAGCATGTGGCGGAAGAGCGTCCAGGTGCCGCCATAGAGCTGGGGCACGGTGATGATATTGTTGCCGGCTTCGGCCAGGTTCAGGATGGAATAGGTGATCGCCGCTTGACCGGAAGCCAATGCCAGCGAAGCCACGCCACCTTCCATCGCCGCCACGCGCTGCTCCAGCACATCGTTGGTCGGGTTCATGATGCGCGTGTAGATATTGCCGGGCACCGCCAGATTGAAGAGATCGGCGCCGTGCTGGGCGTCGTCGAATTCGTAGGCGACGGTCTGGTAAATCGGCACGGCCACCGCTTTGGTGGTCGCTTCGCTCTCGTAGCCGGCGTGTATGGCTTGGGTTTCGAGTTTCATGCAGCTGTCTCCTCGTTATCTGCGTTTCGATTGTTTTCGCGGCATACTTTACCGCATTCAGCGGACAATCTGTAGGGGCGGCTCGGCGGGCTGACAACCGCCACCCCAAACCCCTCCCCGACCGCCTGTGTCTGCGCGGCGCATTAAGAGGGAGGGACTTAGAAGGCGCCGCTCCGCGTGTATTCTCCCCTTCCCTCATTTTGGGGATGGCCGCCATAGAGATGGCGGGAGGGGCCGGGGGATGGGGGCAAGAATGCGCGCCAATTCGTGAGCTGCGGACGAGCGCTACAGCGACTTGCCTTGCTTCCAGCGCGCCCGCGTCTGCTCCATGGTGGCGATGACCACGCCATAAACCACCAGGGCGCTGCCCGCAATCTGAAGCGGCGACGGAATCTCGCCGAAGAAGAAGAGCGCGAAGACAGCGCTGACGACCACGCCGACCTGCAAGACGATCGCTATCGCCGTGGCCGTATAATGCTGCAGCCCCAGGTTCATCGAGATATGCCCCATCGCCTGCGCCAGAATCGCCACCACAATCGACCAAAGATAACTGTTGAGCGGGTAGCCGGTCACCGGCGTGCCAGTGAGCCCGACGAATACGCTCGTCACCAGCGCCGCGCTGAAGAAGACGGCGAAGCTGTAGAGCAGCGGCGGCAAGACGTTGTTGAGCCGCCGGCCGATAAGCAGATAGATGCCAAAGCAGAGCGAGCCAAAAAGGGCGATGGCGGCGCCAAGCAGGGGATCGCTGCCAGCCTCGATGGCGGAGAGGCCGCCAGCCGCGACCAGGGCGACGCCAATCATGGTGGCCGCCAGGCTGAGCCAGAAGCGCCGCGAGAAGATCACGCCGAATATGAGGATCTCTGGCAGCACGATCCAGATCGGGCTGGTGCGCCGGATCACGCTGGTCATCAAGACGCTGGTGTATTCCAGCGCCATGAAGAGCATCAGCAGATTGATCGAAAGCCAGAAACCGGCGATGGCCGAGAGCAGCCACTGGCGGAGCGTGACGCGCATCAGCTCGCGGCGATAACGCGTCCAAAGCAGCGGCGCCAGCGCCAGCGACATCAGCCACAGGCGGATGAAGACGATGACCAGCGAGGGCATGCCTTCCCCCTGCGTGACGCGAATCGCGATCGGCGTCAGACCAGCCGAAAACACGATCGTCAGGATGATGAGCAGTCGCCGGCGCTCGACCATGGGCTCGTTGTGCCCGCCCCGCAAACAATCGCGCCATGCTAGCACAGGCGCTGGCGACCCGCCAGCCTGCCGGCGGCGCCCGCGAATACCGGCCTCAGATCGCCCCTTGGCGTGTCATGCCTCAACCGCTGTTTTTTTGACATCGGCTGTTGGCGACAGTACAATCGGCGGGATTGTCCGCGGCGCAGACGAATGAATAGAGGCGGATAGGGGAGCGTCCATGGCAAAGCGCCCTCAAGAAGAGCGGGTTGATCTGGTCACGCTTAAGCAGGAATTGGTCGAGGGCGCGGCGCTGGTGGCCAGCATCGGGCTGGTGCCGCTGACGCAGGGCAACCTCAGCCTGCGCGACCCCGAGAGCGGGCTCATCCTGATGACGCCGCACGATTTCGCCTACGACCAGATGAGTCCCAATGATGTCGTGGTGCAAGACCTGGCGGGCATGGTCATTGAAGGCGTCCGCGAGCCCTCGCACGAGTCGCCGGTGCATCTGGCGGTGTATGAGCGCCGGCCGGAAGTCTTCGGCATCGTGCATGCGGAGCCGATCTACACCAATCTCTTCGGTGTGCTGCACAAGCCGATCGCGCCCCTGCACGTCAATACGCTGATCGATGTGGGCGGCGAGACGCCGGTGATGCCCTTCGCGCCCAGCGGCTCGCGGCAGTTCGGCTACGACATGCTGGAGGTGATGGGCGACAGGCGCGCGGTGGTCTGGGCGAATCACGGCATGCTGGCGGTCGGCGACAGCCTGCGCAAGGCGATTCATTGCACGGTCATGGTCGAGATTTCGGCGCAGCTCTATCACATGGCGCTGCAGCATGGCGAGCCGCATCGGATCCCCGAAGAATATTACGACCGGCTGGTTGGCTGATGCCATCGCGCCATTCGCCAGAATGGTTGTAGACACACGCGCCGCAATGCGACCGCCCACGCAAAACACATTGCGGACCGCTGGGTTTCGCTCCCCTTCCCTAGCTTGCTGGGGCAAGGGGCCGCGCCGCGTAGACACTGGCGGTTGGGGATGGGGTGAAATCTGCCCGCAATGTAAACAGGGGCGAGCCATTGGGTCGCCCGCAAGCGAAAGGAGGAACATATAGCTGAGAACACCGCATCCCATTGATATGTCTTGATTAGGAGAATGATGATGTACAGAAAAACCACCTTGGCAATTTGTCTCTTGCTCATCCTGGCGGCCAGCGCGCCGATCTTCGCCCAAGACGACGTGGTCGTGCGCTTCCGCAGCTGGAGCCCGGTCATCGCCACCACCAACGCGATGATCGAAGCCTTCAACGAAGCCAACCCGGATATCACCATCGAGCCCGATATCACCAATTATCCCGAATACCTGGTCGACTTGCAGACGATGGCGGCTGGCGGATCGCTGCCGGATCTCATCGGCCTCGAGCCCGGCGCCTTGACGCAGCAGTATCGCGATCACCTGATGCCGCTGCAGGATTGCGCCGTCGCCACCTGGGGCGAGGATTGGGAAGATCAATTCTTCCCCGTCGGCATCGAGCAGGCGCGCCTGGGCAACCCCGAGGGCGACGACAATATCTATGGCTTGCCCGTGCTCGTGCAGACGATCAACATGTGGTACACGGTGCCGATCTTTGAAGAGGCGGGCCTCGAGCCGCCGACCACCTACGACGAGCTGAAAGAACTGGCCGACATGTTCAACGCCCAGGGCATCGCCCCGGTCATGATTGGCGCCGGCGATGGCTGGATCCGCCGCGACGTCTACATGCAGCTGATTCACAATGTCGCGCCCGGCTTGATCTACGACGCCGAAGACGGCATGGCCAGTTTCGCCGACGAGCCTTTCGTCGAAGCGATGACCTGGTGGAAGCGCCTCTTTGACGACGGCATCTTCCAGATTGGCGCGCTGGGCATGACGCATTACCCGGCCGCGGTCGAGCAGATTCAGGCGGGCCGCGCCGCCATGTTCCCGATGGGCGCCTGGTGGCAGCAGCAGGCGGGCAATCCCGATCCGCCGCCGCTCGATATGAATCTGCAAGGGTACGCGCCCTTTAAATTCCCCGATGTGACCGGCATGGGCGCGCCGGACGACTTGCTGGGCGGCATTGACGTCATGATGGGCGTGACGCGCGGCTCGGCCAATCCGGACGCGGCCTGCAAGGTCATCACCGACTGGATCAGCGGGGCCGGCGCCCAGGCTTTGATCAACACCTACAACGACCTGCCGGCTTATATCGGCTTGCGGCCCGCGTCTTTCGGCTCGGAGAACCAGGAAGCGGTTTGGGATCTCTTCACCGAAGACTGGCTGGCCAGCGTGCAGTACGCCCGCCAGCTGAAGAGCCCGGACGTCAAGCAGGCGCTGGAAGACGCGCTGGCGGCCGTCGCCGCGGGCGAGATGACGCCGGCCGAAGGCATGCAGATGGTGCAAGACGCGAATATGTAGGGCGAGTCCCCCCACCCATATCGAAATCTGTAGGGGCGACACTTGTGTCGCCCTATTTCACTGCTAGGTGACCGTTTCGGGCGACATGATATGTCGCCCCTACATGGCAATTCATAGGGTTGGGGTATGACCCGCAACTGGCTCATCAACAATCAGGGGCTTTTCTTCATGGCGCCGGCCATGATCCTCTTCGCCGTCTTCGTGCTCTATCCTATCTTCTACATCTTCAACGCCAGCCTCTACGACTGGGATGGCATCAACCAGGCGCTCTACGTGGGCATTCAGAATTACGTCGAGATGTTCACCGATGACCGCGCCTTCGCCGTCTCCATTCGCAATTCGGTCTACTGGGCCTTCCTGACCATCTTCCCGCAGATGTTCCTCGGCTTCATCCTGGCCTACATCCTGACATCGGGCCTGCCGCTGCAGAACCTCTTCCGCATCATATTCTTCATGCCCGCCATCGTGTCGCCGGTGGTGCTGGGCATCGTCTGGCAGCGGATATACGCGCCCTTCGGCGGTCTGCTGGCCGACCTGGGGCGAGAAATCGGCGCGCTGTTTCTAATCCAGCCTTATCTGGCCGATCCCAAAATCGCCATCTTCTCCACCATCTTCGTCAACGTCTGGCAATGGACCGGCTTCTCGATGCTGATGTATGTCGCCGGCTTAAAAGGCTTGTCGCAGGAAGCGCTGGACGCGGCGCATGTGGATGGCGCGGGGACGCGGCAGCGCATTCAATTCATCATCCTGCCCATGCTGCGCCATGTGCATCTGACGCTGATTCTGCTGGGCGTTATCGGCACGCTGCAAACCTTCGCCCTCGTCTTCATGCTGACGAAAGGCGGACCCAACCACGCAACCGAAATGCTGCCGACCTATATCTTCCAGAAAGCCTTCACGCTGCAGAGCATGGGCTACGCCTCGGCCGTGGCGGTCGTCCTGCTCTTGATCGCGCTGAGCGCCAGCGTCTTCCAGGTGCGCGTGCTCGGCTCGCGCTTCACGATAGGCGCCTAATGTATTTGCGGTTTTCTTCACCACAGAGGAGAAGAAGCAGTTCCAAGAAAGTAATGAGAATGATCGACGTACAGAAGAAATTGACAAAATAATTGATAGATTGTAGGGGCGAGCCGGCGGCTCGTCCCGCGTATGCCAAACATCAGATTGGTTTTCGCACGACTAACTTGGAATTACTGAGGCGACGGAGGAAGGGCGAGACAAGTCTCGCCCCTACAACTGGTTAGTTGGGAGTGGTAAGAAGTGCGGCGCGGCATAAAACCGGGCAAATTGATCGCCTTCGTCTGCGTCAGCGTGCTGGCGCTGATCTGGCTCGTGCCCATCATCATGATGCTGGTTGTCTCGTTCATGCCGCCCGACCAGCGCGCGCCCCGCTTCGGCGGTCTGCTCATCAGCGGCGTCAGCATCCAAAATTATTTCACCGTTTTCGCCGATGCCGAGATTATGAAGCATTTCATCAACAGCGCGGCCGTGACGATTCCGTCGGTGGTTCTCGTCGTCCTCATCAGCTCGCTGGCCGCTTTCGCCTTGGCGCGGCTGAAATTCTTCGCGCGCGATATCTGGTTTTATCTCTTGATCATGACCTTGATGCTGCCCATCCCGACGCTGGTGGTGCCCATCTTTCAGATCAACAAAGCGCTGGGGCTCAACGACACCTATCTCGGCTTGATCCTGCCTTATACCGCGCTGGGCGTTCCCTTCGCCATCGTCATTCTGCGCAGCTTTTTCGCCGGCTTCCCCATAGAGATCGAAGAAGCGGCCCGCCTCGATGGCTGCACGCGCTTCGGGATTTATTGGCGTATCATGATGCCCGTCAGCTGGCCCGCCGTCGCCGTCGTCATCATCTGGCAATTCATGACCTCCTGGAACGAATTCATCCTGGCGCTGGTGACGATGAACTCGGTCGACGTGAAACCGCTGACGCTGGTGCCGCTGGTCTACAGCGGGCAATTCATGATGCGCCCGGGACCGATGTTCGCCATATTGACGCTGATCACGCTGCCGGTGATTGTGGTGTATTATCTGATGCAGCGCTTCATGGTCAGCGGCTTGACGGCTGGCGCGGTGCGGGGGTAAGCCGCGTTACATGGACATTTTCACCACAGAGGCAAGCGAGGGTACACAGAAGTAAAACCAAGCAATTCATTCAAAAGACTCACCACCGAGGACACCGAGTTTGAAAGAGTTCACCGAGAAAAAAGTAGAGGTTTTCTCTGTGCCCTCTGTGTTTCCTCATTTCCTCTGTGGTGAATCGACAGCGAACGCGCCTTAGTTTGACGCTCGGGCCGGCTTGCGCGAAAATAGCTTCTACAGGCATAGTCGAGCACGGGGATCAGGTATGAGCTTGATGGGAATCGATGTCGGCACGACCGGCTGCAAGGTCGTCGCCTTCGACGAAAGCGGCGTCGTGCTCGCGCAGGAAGGGCGCGAATACCCGCTGTTAAGCCCCAACCCCGGCTGGTATGAGCTCGATCCCGAGCAGGTCTGGGCGTTCGTCCGCCAGTGCTTGCGCGAGGTCAACGCGCGGCTGGCGCATGATCCGGTGACGGCGCTCTCGCTGTCATCGCAGGGCGAGGCGATGATTCCGGTGGCGAAGGACGGGACGGTCCTGGCGAACAGCCCGGTCAGCTCCGATCGGCGCAACGTGAAGCAAACGGCGGAGATGGAAGCGGCGCTGGGGTCGGAGCGCATATTTGAGCTCACCGGGCAGCCGATGAGCACGATTTACACCCTGCCCAAGCTGCTCTGGTGGCGAGATCACGCGCCCGAAGTCCTCGACGCGGCCTGGAAATTCCTCTGTTACGTCGACTTCATCGCCTTCAAGCTGGGCGTGGAGCCGGTCATCGATTACAGCATGGCGGGGCGCACCCTGGCTTTCGATTATCGGACGGAGGATTGGTCGGACGAGCTGCTGGCGGCCGGGCATGTCCGCCGCGATCAGCTGGCGCGTCCCCTGCCCAGCGGCGAGATCATCGGCGAGATCCCGCGCGAGCTGGCCGACGATCTCGGTTTCAGCGGCGCGGTCAAAGTGGTGACGGGCGGGCACGATCAACCCGCGGGGGCATTGGGCGCGGGCGTCTTGCAGCCGGGCACGGCGATGTACTCCACCGGCACGACCCAGGCGCTGGTGGCGGTCACCGAGAAGCCACGCATGCGGATGCTGGAATACAACGTCTCTTGCTATCATCACGCGGCGCCGGGCAATTTCATCGCGCTCAGCGGCAACCAGACCGGCGGGCGTCTGCTGCGCTGGTATCGCGATGAGCTGGCGGCGGCGGAACGCGCCATCGCCGACGAGACGGGCCGCGACGTCTACGATGTCATCGTCGAGCAGATCCCCGACGCGCCCGGCGACATGATCCTGCTGCCGTATTTCGTCGGCAGCGGCGGCCTGCACAACGACCCGAAGGCGACTGGCGTCATCATCGGGCTGGATTTCGACAGTCGGCGCGCCGATATCGTCCGCGCCATCCTCGAAGGCTTGACGTACGAGCAGGCGCTCTGCATCCGCCTCTTGAACGAGATTGGCGTGGAGGTCAATCGCATCACGGCGATCGGGGGCGGCTCGCGCTCGGATCGCTGGCTGCAGATCAAAGCCGACATCACCGGTCTGCCCGTCTCCGCCATCCACACGTCGGAGGCGGCCAGTTTGGGCGTGGCGATGCTGGCCGGCTGCGCGACCGGCGTCTACAGCAGCCTGGAGGAAGCGGCCAGCCAATTGATCAAAGTACGAAAAACCTTCAGGCCCCGCCCCGACCGCGCCGCGCATTATCAGCGGCAGCTGACGATCTTCGCCGATTTGTACCGGGCGCTGCTCCCGATCTACGAGGCGATGTCGGGAGATTAGCCGCCAAGCTCGATGCTTCGCCGCCCGCATAAGCGCGCGTGGAACCAGAGTCAGTGGGCAGCCGCCCTTATGTCATCTGCAAAAAGGCTGATTACGAAGTCAGCGATTAGCTGCGCTCGCATTTGGCTGCCGTCCTCATTCATGTGCAAACCATCGACAAACAGCGCCGGATCGTCGGGAAACGCCGCCGCCAGGTCAAACAATGGCGTGCCTGTCGCTGCGGCGAGCCTGCGGGTGATATCATTGTGCCGCGCCAAGGCAGACACATATTCGTCGCTGGTATAGAATCTGTTCCTTGAGCTGCCACTGGTCTCGTGAAAGTCATCGTCCACGACCATCGTAATCAATAGCATATTGACTTGGTTTTCGGCCGCTGCCGCCAGCATGGTTTTGAGGTTGCGCTCAAAGTGAATCGGCGGATTGTTCGCCAGCATTTCCGCCGCCGACGCCTGCTGGAAAATGCCTTCAGGGTACGCGCCAGTCGCGAACTGACGCTCGAATGTTCCGCCGTGAAAGCTGGCGGGCCGGACGTGAAAATGCCAATCCAATGCCGTATGCGGAGCGGTAATGCCCGCATGGATTCCAAGAATGCGCAAGGCGGTGCTGTACTCGGAAGGGTCTGGCATGATCAGACCGCGCGCGAAGGGTCGCACGGCGCCAGAGCCATCGCCCAAATAACGCGAATAGGGGTGGACGAGCCGTTCTTTAATATCGTTGAACCCTTGATAGACGATGACCAAATCCGGTTGCAGGGGCAAAACGCGAAACTGCAAGTTGATGAGGTTCTGATGACTGGTGTAGCCGGTGACGCCGGCGTTGAGGACCTCGACTTGCTCGAAGCCGCTGCCGCGCAGGCGCTTTTCAAGCTGGTTCGGCTAACTGCTCCGATAATCCGGCACGTCAATCGAATACGTTGTTGAAGCGCCGATTGCGACAATGCGGAAAGTATTTGGCGGTTTGGCCTTATCGAATTCCTCGCCCCTGAATCCGTAGCTGTTATGGACGTTATCGCCATGTCGGTAATTCGGCGTCGGAAAGTATCCAAGAAATTGATGTGGCGACCACGACAGTTTACGTTTGTCGACGTCCTGCACGTAGATATCATCGCCGTATCTGTCATTGATCTGATTGATGGAGGCGAGTTTGCGGAAGTCGCCTTCGGACGCCAGGTTCCAAAGATAGAATCTGGCGATCAATTCGATGGCGATTGCGCATAGCAGGAAGCCCGCCAGAACGAGAAACATCCGGGCGAATATGGATTCTATGGCGTAAGCAGGCCGGAAAGAACGCCCCCGTCGCGCTGTTTCGACTGAGGCTGCCGGCTTCTCTACCATTTCGTCCGCGTGTCGGGTCATCTCGACCGAAACCTTCCGGGTCCTCGATTCGCTGCATTCGATTTGCAGCCAGGTTGGGCAGGGACAAGGTTAGCGCGAGCGGCGATTTGCGGCAAGACGAATCCGGGATGTCGGCAGCGCGGCGCTACTCCCCGCCCTGGAGCCGGCGGCGGCGCTGTTCGATCTGCGAGAGCACGTCAGTGGTGACCTGGGGCGTTTCTTTTTCTTTCTCTTCGAGGCGCGAAATATCGGGCTGCTCCAGGTCGCTGTCGTTGATGAGGACATCGCTGTCTTTGAATTCGACTTTGCCGGTCGAGCCGCTTTTCAGCCCGCGCTTCATCCGGGTGACTTGCTCCTGCTGGGCGGCTTGAAGGTCGTCATCGCTCAGCGCGGCGACTTCGGGCTCGGCTTTTGCGGCTTGGGGTTTTGCCGTGTTGTCCGCCCGGGCTGTGCCGAGGGGCCGGCGCCGGCGATGTTTCTTTTCCGGTCGCGCGGTTTCCGCCGGCTCGGCATCGCCAGCGAAATCGCTCAAGGCTTCGCCCGCTTTGACCGTCGCTTCAACCGCTTTTTTCGTGCGGCGGAAGCGGCTGAAGAGGCCCCGCGCCTGCTCCTCGACCTCGTCGGCGCTTGGGGCTGGCGCCTCGCTAAGCGCCCAGCGATACCCGGCGTAGATGCCCGCGCCGACGATCAGGAAAGGCAAGATCGTCTGAATCACCTGCACCAAGACGCTCATGACCGCCAGCGCCGCGATCGTCAGCAGCAAAACGATGACGAGCTTTACGACTTTTTCCTTGTCGAGCTGCATAAACCGCGCTCCAGACCGCCGCCAGATGCCAGGCGCGCCCGCGCGTAGGGATGGCGTAAGCGGCATATAATGCATTATACGCGATTTGCCCGCGATTGAATGCCGCGTAAATTGTCGGCAGTGTCCACTATTGTGGATGCGGCTCGCAAAGGAGTTTGTGTAGACAGCCGGCCGACGATGCCGCCGCCAAAGCAAAATACCTTGCGCTCCGCTGTATCCGACTCCCCTTCCTTAGCTCGCTGGGGCAAGGGGCTGGGGGATGGGGTGAAATCCGCCCGCAATTGAAGCAGGAGACCATGCCGGCGAAACCGATCATCTCGCACGCCTTTGTGCTGCCCGACCGCAACTTTCACGAGTGGCTGGCGGCGCTGCGCCCCTATCTCAAGAAGTTCGCGCGGGTGGCGGTGGTGCGTTCGCCGGCCGGCAATAATCTTAATCGCTTTCGCAACGTCACCGCCGTGGACGCGCCGCTCACCTGGTGGCGCGATTCCGCCCTGACCCATATCCGCCGCGTATACCCCATGGTCGTCATGGTAGACGTCATCGACGCCGCGACGCCGGAAGCGCTGTCGCCGATCGTGCAAAGGCGCGTCCGCAAGGGCGACCGCTATGGCGAACTTGAGGGCGACCCGCAGCATATCTTCACGCGTTTTGTGCTCGAATGGCCCACCAGCGCGCGCCCGATGGCGGCGATCGCCCGCTTCAACGCCGACGAAGAACGGGGCGAGCTGCGCAACAGCCTCGATATAGCGACGCACGAAGACGCCGAAATCCTCTGCGGCGCGGCGGGCAAGGTGACTGGCGTCGGCGAGCGCCTCGTGGTGGAATCGACTGTCGAGGGCGAGCGCTGGATCACCACTTACGGCGGCGTCAAGAACCGCCACGTCGCCCTGGGCGACGTTGTCGAGCGGGGGCAGGTCATGGCCAAGGCGGCCGGCGACGACTTGCGCGTGACCGTGCAGCAGCCGCCGAAGCGGGGCATCAGGCTGCTGGGCTTGGACAATGTGATGAACCCGCGCGACTATATTTATATTCCGGAGTTTCGCGCGCGCCCGCTGGCCGACAATCTGCGCGTGAGGAAGCTGCCCAGCGCCTATGCCAGCGTCATCGGCAGCGCCTTCAGCTGGCAATTGCTTGAGCCGCTGGAACATCATGGGCGGGCGATCGAAAAGATCGGCGTCCGCGATAGCTGGCTCAAGATTCGCTCAGCCGCTGGCGTCAACGGGTACGCCGCCGCCTGGCTCTTGCGGGCGACCACGCGAACGGAAGGCAAAGACGCCTTCCCGGGCTTCAACCCCATCGGCGTCAATCTGGACGTTTTTCATCCGTTGGGCAAGCCGGCCGCCAGCCAACTCGGCGCCATGGGCTGGGTGCGCTTTGGTTACAACGTCTCGAACCTGCGCGGCTCGGAGGATATCGACGCGGCTTTGCAGCGCTACTTGCCCCATGTCGAAGCCTACCGCGAGGCCGGTTATCGCGTCGTCTTCACCACCAGCCACCAGACCTATGGCGAAGGCAAAGCCGAGTACTGGCCCTGGTCGCAGATGACCGACGCCAAATGGCGGCAGCTGAACGCGCGCTTCGCCGACATGATGGCGAAGATCGCGGCGCAATGGGCGGGGCGCGATCTGGTTTCCGCCTGGCAGATCTGGAACGAGCCGGACAGCTTGAGCGGCATCGCCTCGGTGCCGATGTCCGCCAGCAATTACGGGCGCATGTTCGCGCAGATCCACCGCGCCATCCGCAGCGCCGACAGCGAGGTCCAGGTCATCACGGCCGGCTTCAACAGCGGTCCGCAGGGCGGCAGCGCGTATGCCCGCGAGATGCTGCGGGTGATGCCCGCTGAAACGGCGCCGGATGGCCTGGCTTTTCATCCCTATGGGCGCGGCGTCAACGGGCACCCCCATTACGCCATGTTCGGGCATATCGACGAGTCCGTCTGGGCGTACAGCGCGGTCTTGCCAGACAAGCCGCTCTGGATCACGGAGTGGGGCGTGCTCGACCGGCCGAATGACAGCCCGGCGCAGATCGCCCGCTACGCGACGGACATGATCCGCTATCTGAAACGCCAGTATCCGGGGCGGATCGCGGCGTTGATCTGGTACGCCTGGGCGCAGGGCATGCACAATGGCTTTGGCTTGGTCGATCACGCGGGGAAGCCACGCCCGCCTTTGACCGAGCGCTTTCTCTCGGCTTGATGGCGCGCATCGCCAAGGGTCTCGCCAAGTCCAGGCAAGTCGTGAATCAAAGATCTGCCACAGAGCCACAGAAGCAAGCGCAAGTTAGTCGTGCGAAAACGAACTGGAATCTTGGCATACGCGGGACGAGCCACCGGCTCGCCCCTACAGCGTTTCGATTGCTTTTGGCTGTTTCTTGCGTATAGCAATCATTCTCGTCACTTTTTGGGAGCTGCTGAGGGCACAGAGCAAAGCAAGGGGATGCCGTTCCCCCCGGTCCAGCTTGCGGGAGAATTTGCGCCAGGCCGCGTCAACGCAGTATCATTGGAACAGCGAAACCTAGCGAAAGACAAACGATCATGTTACGACGGTTTTTGCTTTTCAGTCTGATGCTCTTTCTTGTCGTCGCGCTCCTGCCATTCTCGCTGGCGCAGGCGGATTGCGATTTCAGCGATTCGAACTATGCCCGCGCCGTGCAGCTGCATGACATGGGCGATTACGATCGCGCGCTGCGGCATTACCACTGCGCTCGGCTGGAGTCGCCTGACGACGCGATCATCCCGATCCTGATCGATCTCGTTCACGACGATATCGCCAATGCCGCTTCCGCCTGGGCGCGCCCGGCCGAAGATCTGCTGAGGGCCTTGCTCGGCGAAGACGCGCGCAACCTGCTCAAGGCCGATGATCTGAAGAGTCTGAACCTCACTTCGCCCGATCCCGGCGATACCGGCGAGTATCGACGCGGCGACAGCCCACGGGTCGACTTCCGGCGCGTGACCGAGACCAGCGGAGACGAAGGCACGCTCTACAGCTTGGAGCGGGCGCAGGAGCGAGAGCCGGCGCGCGTCGACCTGCGCTGCGAGCTGGGGCGGCTGTACATGACCCGGGGCGATTATGCCGCCGCTTATGGCCAATTCACGCCCTTGATTGTGGAGCGGCTGGGCGACCATTGCGATGGCCTGGAACAGCCAAAAGCGACTGGCGATGCGGCCCCGGCGGCGACAGATGCGATCACTGCCGCGCCCGCCCCGGTCTCGCCCGCCGAAGCGCAATTCACCGAAGGCTTAAGCGCTATGAATGACGGCAAGCGCTACCTGGCCGCCAACATCTTCTTGGCCGCGCTGGAGCTGGATCCGCTGCATCTTGACGCGCGCTGCCGCCTGGGCATGATTTACGCCGAATGGGCGCATTATCGCGGCGCGCTCGAGCAGTTCGACATCGTCCTGGGGCATGAGCCCGATAACCGCTGCGCGCAACAGAACCGCACGATCGCGGCGCGGGACATGCTGGCGATTTTCACGCCGCTCGTGGTCGATGATTATTTCCATTACGCGCGGATTTACATCGGCATGGCGGAGTGGGAGCTGGCGCGCGACGCCTTCCTTGAGGGGCTGGCGATCGACCCGACGCGCATGGACGTACGCTGCGAATTGGGCGCGCTCTACGCCCAGCTCGGCGATGACCTGGCCGCCCTGCGCGAATTTGACCTGGCGCTCTTCGCCGACGACATGGATTCCTGCGCGCGCTCCAATCGCTATGCGCTCTTGCAGCGGCTCCGCGATGGCTGAGGTTAATTTGAGCGATGCGGTTTAGGGCGAGACAAGTCTCGCCCCTACATGCCTGCGGGCGTGGGGGTAAACCATGAAAAGACTCTCGCTAGTTATCACGTGGCTGGCGCTGCTGGCGATTACCGGGCTGGCGCAGGCGCAGCGGACGCCAAAAGAACTCTATGAAGGCCAGGTCCTCGCGCCCGAATTCCCGACCGGGCTGGATTGGATCAATGTCGAGAACCCGCTGACGATGAGCGGCCTCGTGGGCAAGATCGTCATCTTCGACTTCTGGACCTATGGCTGCGTCAACTGCCTGCATGTCATTCCCGTGCTGGAGCAGGTGGAGCGGAAATTCGCCGGCGAAGTGGTGGTGATCGGCGTGCATTCCGCCAAGTTCGAGACTGAGGGGCAGACCGAGAACCTGCGGCAGATCGTTCAGCGTTACGGCATCCACCATCCGGTCGTCAATGACAAGGATTTCGCGGTCTGGCAGCGGTATGGCGCGCGTGCCTGGCCGACCATCGCCATCGTGGATCCCCGCGGTTACTGGGTCATCCGGCAGTCGGGCGAGATCCCTTTCGAGACATTCGACCGCTATCTGACGGGCATGATCGAATATTACGACGCGCAGGACGCGAGCCTCATCGACCGCACGCCGCTCGAGCTGGCGCTGGAGGGCGCGGGCGACCCCGGCACGCCCCTGCTCTACCCCGGCAAGGTCCTGGCCGATAGCGCGAGCCAGCGGCTTTTCATCGCCGACAGCAGCCACAACCGCATCGTCATCGCCGACCTGGCGACACGCGAGGTGGTCGATATCATCGGCTCGTCGGCGCGCGGCAGGGAGGACGGCGGCTTTGAAAGCGCGACCTTCGACAAGCCGCAGGGCCTGGCGCTGGCGGGCGAGCTGCTCTATATCGCCGATGTCAACAGCCACGCCATTCGCGTGGCCGATCTGGCGGAGCGCGTGGTGACGACTGTCGCCGGCAATGGCCTCATGGGTCGGCAGCGTTTGCCCTTCGGCGCGATGATCGAAGCGCCGACAGCGGTCGCTCTGCGCAGCCCCTGGGACGTCGAATTTGACGACGCGGGCCGGCTGCATATCGCGATGGCTGGCACGCATCAGCTCTATATCTATGAGCCGGAGCGCGGCGTCCTCTACCCCTCGGTCGGCAACGGGCGGGAAGCGAACCTCAATGACGTGACCCTGGCGGATTCCGAACTGGCGCAGCCGAGCGGCCTCTACTACGCGGGCGCTGGCAAGCTCTACTTCGCCGACAGCGAGTCCAGCACCATCCGCCTGGCCGATTTCGAGAATGATCTGGTCACGGTGGTCGCTGGCACGACCGACAACAGCCTCTTCGATTTCGGCGATATTGATGGCGCGCTGGGGGTGAATCGCTTGCAGCACGCCTTGGGCGTCGAGGGCGGGCCCGCTGGCGACATTTACATCGCCGACACCTACAACAGCCGCATCAAGGTGATACGCGCGGGCGAGACCGCCACCACCACTGTATTCGGGCTGGGCGGGCTTGGCGGTTTTGCCGATGGGGCCGCCGCTGCCGCCGAATTTGACGAGCCGGGCGGCTTAAGCTACGCCGATGGCATCCTCTACGTCGCCGATACCAACAACCACGCCATCCGCGCGATCGACCTGGAAGCGGGCATTGTCGACACCTTCGCCTTCAGCAATCCCGAAGCGCTGGTGATTGAGGCGGCGCCGCTGACCCTGCTGGGCGGCAACCTGGCTGATGACGCCGTCATTGAGCTTGATCCGCAATTGCTGGCGGCTGGCGATGGCGTCGTCAGTCTTTGGCTGGAATTCCGTGACGAGCTCAAGATCAATCCGATGATCGAAAGCCGGCTCGAGCTGCGTTCGGACAGAGGGGTGATTGCGAGCGGCGTCGTCGCCGACGCCCGCTCCAGCCTGCCGGTTTATATTGAGGAGGGCGAGGGCAAGCTCTATGCCGACTTGACCCTCTACTATTGCCGCCAAGGTGAAGAGGCGCTCTGCTTCATCGAAGACCTCCGCTGGGTTATACCGTACGAAGCAGGGGACGCCAGCGACCGTGCGGAAGTGACGCTGTATCGCGAAGTTGCTCCGCCGGATCTGTAACGGATCGCCGTCGAGCGGGCGACTTACAAAGTCGCGCCTACAGTTTCGATTTTGCGGCGGGCCTTACGCCGTAACGCCCCTACAGGTCTCGACCGGTGCGGCGGGGCGCTTATCGCTCCCCGATGACGGCGGCGCCTTCCTGAACCGCGCCGCCGCGAACGATCTGCGCGCTGACTTCGGCGCCCGTTTCCAGGCGCGCCAGCGTCATCTGCAATTCATCAATATGCTCGACCGCGTCGCCAGCCAGCGCCGTCAGGATATCGCCGACCAGCCAGCCCGCTTTTGCGGCCGGGCTCTGCGCCTCGACCGAGACGATGAGCAGGCCCGCTTCCTGGCGCAGCGATTCGGCGACGGCGTCGGGCAGCTGCGCCGTCTGCGCGCCAATGCCGAGATAGCCGCTCTGAATCTTGCCACTGGACAGCAAAGCGCCGACGGATGCGCGCAGGGAAGCCAGCGGAATCGCCGCGCTGACGCCGCCCGGCAAGCCCGATGTATTCATGCCGTAGATCAAGCCATCGACGCCGAGCAGGGGACCGCCGGAGAAGCCGGGATACATGGTGAGGTCGGTGAGGATGAGGCCCCCCGCCAGGGCGAAACCCCAGCCGCCGCCATCCCAGCCGAAGCGCTTCCGCCATTTGCGGGCTTTCCGTTGCCTTTTGTCGCCTTTCATCTGCGCCCAGAACTGCGCCTTCATCCGCTTGATCTGGCGCTTGGCGTCGCCCGCGCCGGCCACGCCGGTGACGATGCCGAGCGTCGCGCGGATGTTCCGCCGGGGCCGCCCGAGCGCGATTGCCAGATTGCCGGCCCGCAGGTCAGACTCCGCCGCCCGGCTTGCCGGCCTCAGCGACGCGTCGACGCGCAGCAGGGCCAGATCAATCCGCGGGTCGCGCCCGACCAGGTCCGCGCGCAGTCGCCCTCCCTCAGCCAGGCCGACGCTGATGTCGTCTTCCAGCTCCACCGCGTGGTTCGCGCAGACGATCAGGTCTTCCGACCAGGCGATCCCGCTGGCCGGCAGCCGCCGCCGCGCGTCCACTTGCACGACGCTTTCCGCCGCCGCGTCTACGATGCGGGCCATGTCATTCGATAAGTCTTGCAGCATGTTTGCCACGTTTGGGCTCCTTTCGTTGATTTGCCATGCTCGCATTCTGCCGCTTTCGCTCGGCGTCGCGCATCCCGCTTTTGGGTGGCTTGCCCCTGGCCGAATGGGCAGGATTGAGCAAGAAGCGGAGCGTTTCAGCAAAATTGCCTATGCTAAAATGGCGGCGCTTCCAAAGTCAGGAGATGGCATATTGTCGCTTAAGCAGCTGGCGGCGCTTTTGGCGCTCGGCGCATTGTGGGGCGCGTCTTATATCTTCATCCGCGTGGCTGTCGAGCCTGTGGGGCCGGTCATGCTGATGTTCCTGCGTGCCGCGCTGACGGCCGCGATCCTGCTGGCGTACGCGCGTCTGCGGCGGATTCGGCTGAATATCCGCGCGCACTGGCGCAAGTTCATGGTGCTGGGCTTCTTTGGGTCGGCGCTGCCATTCACGCTGATCGCCTGGGCCGAATTGACGGTCACCGGCTCCATGGCCGCGATTTTGATGTCGAGCACGCCGCTCTTCACGACATTTGTGGCGGCGGTCGGGCTGGGCGAGCCGCTGACGCCCGCCAAGCTGCTTGGCGCTCTGCTCGGCATCATCGGCGTGACGATCACCGTTGGCGGCAGTCCGCTGGCGCTGGACGCGGAGGTGATCGCGGCGACAGTTGCGCTGCTCGCGGCGACATTGAGCTACGCGACCGGCGGCGTCTTCGCCAAACGCTTCTTCCGCGGCCTGGACAATCTGTCCATGTCGACCGGGCAGCTGCTGGCGGCGACGCTGCTCCTGGCGCCGTTTTCCGCGCTGGACCTGCCCGTGCATGAGCTGTCGGCGGTCGTGATAGTGGCGACGCTCGCGCTGGTTTTGCTCTGCACGGCCTTGGCCTACCAGCTCTATTACTACCTGATCATCAGCGCCGGACCGCTGCAAGCGCTGACGGTGACCCTGCTGATTCCGGTTTTTGGCCTCGTCTGGGGCGCGCTGCTGCTGGATGAAAGCATCAGCCCGGGCATGATCGTCGGCCTGGCGGTTGTGCTGCTCAGCGTGGGCTTGGTGACGGGGATGATATCGCCGCGAATGTCGCGTCCGCGAGCGCTAGGAAGGGGCGATTAGCTGGGCGCAATCGCTAGGCGTCGAGCGCCGCCGCCACATCCGGCAAGCGCGGGGTCTGGCAGGCGCGCGTTCGCAGGCAATCAAGCAGCCAGTCCGCCAGGATCTGCCCGATAATGGGCGTGAGTTCCTCGCCGTAGTGCGCGTTTGGCGCCCAGTAGCGCGCGTCGACATGGGGCGGATGAAGCCGCTCTTCCGTGGCGATATAGTGATAGCTGGCGCGGGCGTGATCCAGAAGGAATTTGTAGGGCGGGTCGCGCCCTTCGAAGCGGCGTATCAAGTGGCTGCGCAGCGGCAGATGCGCGACGACGAAGACGCTGCCAGCGGCTTGGACCTCATCGGCGAAGGCGTCAAGGATCGCCAAGCCCAGCTCGCCGCCTTCGCTGCCCGGCGCGTAAAGGCTCGGGTCGTCGTCTGTGGCCAGCCCGGCATAAATGAAGTTGGCCAGCCAGCTGAAGGTCCACCAGTGGGCGGCGGCGTCGCGGCTCTGATAATGGTATTCCCAGCGCGCCAGCGGATGATCGGCGAAGGCCTCGAAAGCGGCGATAAGCTGGTCGGGCGGCAGGGCGGGGGAGTTCAGCAGCGCGAGCTCGCCGTCGATCAGGGCAAAGCGCGGCTTGGAAAATGGCATGCCGGTCGGGTTCAACAGCTGCCGGAAGACGTTGACGTTGCGCTTGAGGTTTTCGGGCTGCAAGCCAAAGACGACGAAATCGGGGGCGAAGGCTTTGCCCAGATGCCGCCAGCGCAGATAGGCTTGCCCCATGCCATAGGCGCTGACGCCGAAATTCAAGACCTCCGCGCGCAGGCCGGCGTCGTTCAATTGGTTTTCGAGATGCCGCGTCCACGCGTGTACGTCGGCGACTTCGTTGCCCTCGGCGAAGGAATCGCCAAAGACGGCGATGCGCAGGGTGTCGGGCGCGGGCTGGCGGCTGACCTCGCGCGTCGAGCGCAGCCCGTCGCTGTTCACGCTGTGGCTGCCGCTGCCCTGCGGCCAGACGCGATTCGGGCTGGGCGCCCAGCCGAGCCAAGGGTCATAGGCGATGGTCGCCCATTCCGCGCGTTCGAGGTAGTCGTCGATGCGCAGGCGCAACTGGTCGATGGGCAGGGCCTGGGGCTGCAGGCGGAGGCCCAGGGCGGTGGCGCTGCCGTCGGCTTCGCGCGTCGCCAGCAGCCGCAAGCCAAGCTCAAGCAGGGTCAGGGTCGCCAAAACCGCCAGTCCCGCGATCGCCGCGTTGACCGCCGCACGCTTGAAGCTGCCGCTCATTCGGTTGACGCGGGGCTGACGATGGCGCGTCGGTCAAGCGATCCGGCGCGGAGCCGACCGGGCGAGGCGGACGCGGCCGCTTACATGTTCAAGGCGTCGTAGCCTGGACCTTGGGTGAAGAAATCGTAATTCGGCGCGATATCGGGCGTCAGGTCGACGATATCGCCTTCTTCATGCTCGATGATCACCTTGGTATCGAAGGGAACGCGCTCTTGACCTTCCATCATCTCATATTCGGATGAGACCTCTTCTTCGATGAAGATGGCTTCGTAGGGGCACTCGGGGATGCAAGCGCCGCAATCGATGCAGGTATCGGGATCGATGTAATACCAGGGCCACTCGTTTTCTGGCTTGCCGGCGATGATGCACTCGACCGGGCAAACTTCAACGCAGGCGCCATCGCGCAGGCACAGGCTGGTGATGATGTGGGTCATTTGACATCTCCTTAGTCGTTTCGACCGTAAGACCGTACGATCTCGCAACCGAGAATTGAGGCGCGCACGTCCAGTTTACGCGATGGTAGCGCAATCTGCCGCGATTTGCTATGGACAGTCCTGATCTTAAACGCGATTATCATTTAGTTTAACCCCAATTGCGCCAATTTTCACTACCCCAAATGTTTTGGGACATTCCGGGCTGTCGCCACCCCCGCGTCTGACGGGAGGACCCGTCTCGCGCCCGCTTGAGGCAGCGCTTATCTGTGTTAGAATCGGTGGAGCGGCGCGCGAATCCGCTCCAGTAGCTCAGGGGATAGAGCATTGGTTTCCTAAACCAAGTGTCGCAGGTTCGAATCCTGCCTGGAGCGCTTCAACGACACAAGCGACAACTGAAGCGGCTGGAAGAGAAATACAGGACTGCTTTGGAGCAGTCCGTCTTTTGAATGCTGGCGACGCGATGGATTGCCCCGGCGAGCTAGGGAAGGGGAGTAGGAGGGACGAGCGGCCGGGTGTCTACAAACGACGTGGGACGCAAGGTAATTTGCGTGGGCGGTCGCGTTGCGGCGCGTGTGTCTACAGACTTCGGGTGGGGCAAGCCTCTCCTTGACTTGTCGGGGGGAATCGAGGGGGTGAGTCGGCTCTACAGCCCGATGTCTTGCGACTGGGCCTTGATATTGGCGGCGGCGGCATCGGCGAAAGCCTCCAGCGGCAGCGCCCCCAGGTCCTCGTCCGTCCGCAGCCGAAGGCTAACCGTGCGATTCGCCACATCGCGGTCGCCGACGATTAGCAGCCAGGGGATGTTCATGCGCCGGTGCTGCTTGATCTTCGAGCGCATATTGCGGTCCTGCAGGTCGGCTTTGACGCGCAGGCCCCGCGCCTTCAAAAGCGCCGCGACTTCCGTGGCGTAGTCGTTGTGGCTCTCGCGGATGGGGATGATGATCGCCTGCGTCGGCGCCAGCCAGGGCGGGAAGGCGCCGGCGAAATGCTCGATCAGGATGCCGATGAAGCGCTCCAGGCTGCCGAAGGGCGCGCGGTGGATCATGACCGGGCGCGCGCGCCGGTTGTCGCGGTCGACATATTCGAGATCGAAGCGCTGCGGCAGATTGTAATCGACCTGCACCGTGCCCAGCTGCCATTCGCGCTTCAGCACGTCGCGCACGATGAAATCCAGCTTTGGTCCATAGAAGGCGGCTTCGCCCGGCTCGATGACGTAGGCCAGCCCAAGCGCGTCGCAGGCGTCGATGATGGCGACCGTGGCTTCTTCCCAGAGGGCGTTATCGCCGACGTATTTGTCGCTATCGGGGTCGCGCGTGCCCAGCCGGGCGCGGAAATCGCTCATGCCAAGCGCGCCGAAGACATGCTGAATCAGCTGGACGACGCCCTTGAACTCGTCCAGCAGCTGGTCGGGGCGGACGAATAGATGGGCGTCATCGACCGTGAAGCCGCGGACGCGCGTCAGCCCGCGCAGCTCGCCCGACTGCTCGTAGCGATAAACCGTGCCGAATTCGGCGTAACGCAGCGGCAGATCGCGATACGACCGCTGCTGGCTGGTGTAGACGCGGCAGTGATGCGGGCAATTCATCGGCCGCAGCAGGAATTGGTCGCCATCGACATCGATTGGCGTGTACTGGCTGTCGGCGTAATAGGGATAATGCCCCGAGGTCTTGTAGAGTTCGATATTGCCCAGATGCGGCGTGACGACCGGCAGGTAGCCGCGCTCGATCTGAATATCGCGCAGCCAGCGTTCCAGCGTGTCGCGCAGGGTCGCGCCATCGGGCAGCCAGAGCGGCAAACCCTTGCCCACCATGGAATCATTGATGAAGAGATCGAGCTTTTCGCCGAGGACGCGGTGGTCGCGCTTGATCGCTTCTTCCAGGCGGGCGCGGTAATCGCGGAGTTCTTGTGGCGTCTCCCATGCCGTGCCATAAACGCGCGTCAGCTGCGCCCGTTTTTCATCTCCCCGCCAATAAGCGCCGGCCGGCGGCCGCAGCGAAATGCTCACGGCTTTGGGATTGATGTCTTTGGTGCTGTCGACGTGCGGGCCGCGGCAGAGATCGCTGAAATTGCTCTGCGTGTAGATGGTCAGCGTTTCGGCGGGCTCGGCAATTGATTCGCCATTCTCGTCTACCCGCCCCTTGACCAGGTCGTCGATGAGCTCCAGCTTGTACGGCTGGTCGTGGAAGAGCGCGCGCGCTTCCGCCGCCGACACCTCGCGCATGCTGAAGTCGTGCCGCTGCGACAGCAGCTTCTTCATCCGCCGCTCGACCCATTTGATGTCGTCGTCGCCGATGGTCGCGGGCAGATCGAAATCGTAATAGAAGCCGTCCTCGATCGGGGGACCGATGGCGATCTTGGCATCGGGGAAGCGCTCCAGCATCGCCTCGGCCATGACGTGGGCGGTCGAATGGCGTATTTTGTAGAGTTGACTGGCTTCGTAGCTTGGTTCAGGCATTGGCTTCTCCACAGCGCTTCTGCTTCATTTGCGCGCAACTTCCCCCCATCCCCCGGCCCCTTGCCCCCACGAGGAGGGAAGGGGAGACCGCTTGCAGACTAGCGCGTTTCAAGCCCCTCCCTCTCTATGGGGTCGCGTAGACACTGACCCGCCGGGGAGGGGTCTGGGGTGGCGGTCGAAGAAAAGCGCGTCCCTCATTATGGATAGCGCTCAGTCGTCGATGAGCACCAGCACTTCTTCGATGACGGCTTGCGCGATCTCTTGGGTGGCGAGCTGGCTGGCTGTGGCGGCGCCATGGGCGTCTGCGCCTTCGTCTTCGGTGACGCGCGTGAACAGGCTCTCAAAGACGTCCTGCGCGACCATATTGTCGATGGCGTCTTCGATGGTCTTTAACTGCAGCTCTTCCACGATGATATGCGGCGTATCGAGGACGGCGTAGCGCACGGGCGGCGTCTGCGGGATGGACTCGGTGACCATCCAGGTCAGCGAGAGCTGGCGGTGAATATAGGTCAGCGTGGCGAAGAGCGCGGTATAGACGGCGCCGTCGTCCATGCGCACGATGACGTCGCAGGCGTCGCCTTCTTCGTGCATCTCGCAGAGGATTTCATCGGGGACAATCAAGAGTTCGGCAATTGAAAGGGCGGACATTGGCTGACGTTTCCTGGCAATCTACTATGCAATAGCTCAATTATAGGCAAAGATTCATGCGATTAAAATATGCTTATCGTGAATTGACTTGATTGGGCGAGGCGGATCACAAGACTAATGACGCGCCACCCAAATCACGCGCTGAATTTCTGGCGATTTTGCCGTATTATATCTTTAGCGCAATCTAGCCGAGAAAGCCGCGATGAGCCGCCACGAAGAAAAGGACCACCCGCTGTATCGCAAGCGCGATGCCGAAGCGCAGACCGTCATCGTCGAAAAGCGCAAGCCGCCGCCGCGCCCCCTGCGAGACCAACCCTGGCTGACCTACGCCTTGATGGCGGCCAACGCCCTGATCTTTCTGGCGGGCTTCCTGTCGCGCGAGCTGGAACTGGAGCTGCTGCTGCGGGGCGCGCTGATACCGGAGCTGGTCGTCTCGCAGAGCCAAGTCCATCGCCTGCTGACGGCGATGTTCCTGCATGCCAGCCTCGGCCACATCTTCTTCAACGTCTACGCGCTCTTTGTCATCGGCCGCAATGTCGAGCTATTCTTCGGGCGGGTTCGCTTTCTCTTGATCTATTTTCTCGGTGGCTTGACCGGGTCCGCAGCCAGCCTGGCGCTGGGGGACTTGGGGGGCTGGTCGGTGGGGGCGTCGGGCGCGGTATTCGCCATCTTCGCGGCCGAGGGCGTGCATCTGTATCAGCATCGCCGCCTTTATCCGCGGGTGCGGGCGCGCTTGCAGCACATGCTCTTTCTCATCGTTATCAACCTGGTCATCGGCTTCGCGCCCGGTTCGCGGATCGACAATTGGGGGCATATCGGCGGCATGCTCGGCGGTCTCGTTCTCGCCTGGCGGATTGGACCGCGCTTCGCCCGGCCGACGGCGCCGGTGCGCAGCTGGCGCGACTTCGCGCGGACGGACAGCAACCCGCTGTCGCTGCATCTGCCGGCGCTTGTGATTTATGTCGGCGCCTTAATCGCCATCGTCGTCCTCGTCATCCGTCTGCTCGCCGCGCAATTGTGACAGCTCGTGGCGCAGGAGGGCGATCTGTTGAGCGGCTTCTTTGCTTTCGCGCGCCAGCCGCGTGATGACGGTGGAAAAATAGAGCTGGATGAAGAGCAGGAAAAGCGCCGCCAGCAGGAAGAGCAGATTGGGCGGGTGATGGATGTTGACCAGCGCCGCCAGGCTGTGCAGCAGATCGCGCCAGGCGCCCACCACCAGCATGACGATCGCCGTTCCCAGCCAGAGCAGCGAATACTGTTCGCTGAGCCGCCGCCGCCGCACCAGCTCCAGCACGACCAGCAGGGCAACGATGGAGGCGCCTATCATGAATAGCGTCGAGCGGTCAACCATGTCGCTTCTCCTGGATCAGCCTCTTGTGATACAGCCGGGCGCGGCGGGGGTCTCTCCTAAAATAGCATGGAATCGGATTGAGCATGACGCCGCCATTGATTGAACTGGCCGGCGAGGCGGGCGCGCCGCTTTTGCATCTGGCGCCGGCCAACGGCTTCCCGCCCAAGACCTATCTGCCGCTGATGCAGGCGCTGGGCCCTTATCGCTCGTTTAGCCTGCCGCCGCGCGCGCTCTGGGGCGATCAGCATCCGCCGTCAGCGTATCGCGACTGGACTGCTGACGCCGATGATCTGCTCGCCGGTTTCGCCGCGCATGACCTCGGCGACGCCATCGCCATCGGGCATTCGCTTGGCGGGGTCATTTCCCTGCTGGCGCTGCTGAGGTCGCCCGAACGTTTCAAAGCGCTGGTCGTGCTTGACCCGCCGATCTTGACGCCGGACTTGCTCGGGCTGATCAAGCAGGCTTGGGACGGCGGCTTCGTGGATCAGATCCCGATGGTGATCAGCGCGAACCGGCGGCGTCAAGCCTTTGACAGCCGCGAGGATGCCTTCTCTCGTTTTCGTGGCAAGCGGGTCTTCGCCGATTGGACGGACGAGGCGCTTTGGCTCTATGTCCAGCAGGCGATCGCGCCGCGGCCGTCTGGCGGCTTTGGCTTGGCTTGGAGCGTCGCCTGGGAGGCGCATTACTTCGCCACCGTCTATCTCGATATCTGGGACGAGCTGCCCCGGCTGCGCGGCCTGGCGCCGATCCTGTTCATCCGCGGCGACGACAGCGACACCTTTAGCCGCGAGGCTTATCACTGCGTTCGCTCCGTCTTGCCCGAGGCCGATTTCCGGCTGATGAAGGGGAAAGGGCATCTCTTCCCGCTGGCGACGCCATCCGAGACGGCGGGTTTGATACAGGAGTGGCTGGCGTCCAAGGGGCTCTAGGCGGCCGGCTAAACGGTACGTCGCCCCTGTTTACGTTGCGGGCAGATTTCACCCCATCCCCCGGCCCCATGCCCCAGCGAGCTAGGGAAGGGGAGCGAAACGCAGCGGTCCGCAATGGATTTTGCGTGGGCGGTCGCAGGGCGGCGCGTGTGTCTACAGGGATTGGATTTGGCGGCGGGCGACCCGCTGGCTCGCCCCTACCGGGATTGGTTTTGGCGGCTTGCGATCCCTACAGCCAGCTCGCCAGATGAGCCTTGACATTTCGCCAGCGCGGCTTTACACTGCGCAATCCAAAGTACTGCCCATGCCAAGGTAGCTCAGTTGGTAGAGCGTCGCACTGAAAATGCGGGTGTCCCCAGTTCAAGTCTGGGCCTTGGCACTGCAAAGACTCGCGCATCCCGCGGGTCTTTTTCAGTTCACGCCGCCAACTCTCGCAGCGCGCCCCTGAGCGCCGGCCGGCGAAAACCCCGCCCGCAAATCCGCTGCCGCGCATGAAGACGATTCTGCTCATTTCGCGCTGCCCGCCTTATCCCATCCACTTCGGCGACCGCCTGATCCTCTGGCATCTGGCGCGCGAGCTCGCCCGCCGCGGCTGCGCGATCGATTTGCTGGCGCTGCATGATCGGGCTGAGGCGCCGTCTCTGCGGGCGGAATACGCCGCTTTCTTCCGCCATATCGAATTGATTCCGGAAGCCCGGCGCGGCCCGGCGGCTCATTTGCGCCGTCTGCTCTTGCCCGCAACGCGCTTCGCCACGAGCGCGGAGGCCAGCTTCTGCCCGGCGCTTTGGCGGATGGCGGAGGCCCGTCTGCAAGATCACGATTATGACCTGGCGCATTGTTTCGGCGCGTTCAGCGTCTACGATCTTCATCCGCTTTTGGCGCGGCTGCCGAATCTGATCACGCCGTACGAATCCCACACGCTTTACCTGGAATCGGCAAGGCGACAGGGCCGGCTTGGGGCGTGGCTGCGCCTGCCAGTCGTCCGCCGATTCGAGCGCTTCATGTTCACGCCCTACGATCGCGCGGTGGTCATTTCCGCGGCTGACCGCGCGATGCTGGAATCCCTGCAGCCGCGGCTGAAAATCGAGGTCATCCCCAATGGCATCGAATTGGAGCGCTACGAGCCAAACTTCCGCGACCGCGAGGCGCATACCCTGCTCTTCGTCGGCAATTTCGAATACCCGCCCAATCAGGATGCCGCCCGCCTGCTGGTCGAGCGATTGCTGCCACAGATTCGCGAGCGCGCGCCGGGGACGAAACTTCAGTTGATCGGTTTCAACCCGCCGGCCTGGATGCGCGCGCTGGCGAATGACCATGTTGAAGTCATCGGTTCTGTGCCAGACGTGCGGCCATACCTGGCGCGGGCGACGGTCTTCGTCTGTCCGCTGCGGATTGGCGCCGGGCTCAAGAACAAGGCGCTCGAAGCGCTGGCGACGGGCATCCCGCTGGTGGCGACGCCGCTCAGCGTCGACGGCATTAACGTTCGGCACGGCGAATCGGCCATTATCGCGCCGGTCGAGCGAATCGCCGAAGAAACCGCGCGACTGCTGGTGGATGGGGCGCTGCGCCAGAAACTGTCGGCGGCGGGAAGAGCGCTGGTCGAAGCCGAATACAGCTGGGCGCGGACCGCGGACCGCTACGAGCGGCTCTACGCCGAGATCTGCGATGCGAAGCCCCCGCCCGCAAGACATCTGTAGGGGAGAGACTTGTCTCGCCCTCAGCCGACGCAAATGCGGGACCTACAGCGCCGCGCGTAGGTCGCGTAGACACTGACCGCCGACACTGCGGGTCAAACGGGTCTGTTTCATTTGCGAGCGACAGACTTCGTTCTTCGACTCCGCCAGAACTGCGTCTGTAGGGGCTTGCCTTGGCAAGCCCGCAAATGCCCACCCCATCCCCCGGCCCCTTGCCCGGGCGAGCTAGGGAAGGGGAGTTACGAATATATGAAATGCAAGGCATTTTGCGTGGGCGGTCGTGTTGCGACGCGGACGCATCCAGCTGTGTAATCTGATTGCGAACTGTAGGAGCAAGGCTTGTCTCGCCCCAAATTTGGGTCCTGTCGCCGGCTCAAATGATCAGCAGCTGATCGCGCGCGGGCAAAGGCGGGAAGGGCGCGGCCGGCAGCGTCTGATACCAGTAGGCGACCGAAGCGATATCGTCTTGCAGCGGCAGGTAGCGGTGCTTATACCCCCAGCCCAGCGCCTGCATCGTGACGCGCAAATCTTCCTCGAAGCGCACCGGATCCATAATGTGCCAGCGGTACATGCCCATGCGGAACTGCGTCCTGTAATCGGTGTCGGGGCGGATGACCTGGTGGAAGCCGGCGTAGGGCGTGGTGAACGTGACGTAGCCCTGGTCGTGGCGCGGGCTGGGGTCGAAATTATAAGAGCCGCAGAAGTAATCTTCCGTGCCTGTGCCGCAGATGGTGGGGTAGTCGTCGCCATCCATATAGAACTTGATCTCGCCCTCGCCCCACCAGCCATTGTTGTTCGACGCCCAAGCCATGTAAGCGCCGACATAATGCCCGCGCCCTTCGATGCCGTCGACGATGGTGTAAACGTCTTTATAGGGCAGGGGATTCGTCCGTCGGAACTGGGCGTGAAAATAGGCGGCGTCCGCCGGCACGTCGGTCAGCGTGTAATTGACCTGGTAATAGAGCGTCATCTCTTCTTCGGCGATATTGCTCATGGTGATGCGGCAATGCTGGCGGAAGGGCATCTCCCAGTACGAGTTGAAGGCGCTGCCCGGGTTGACGCAGATCGGCAGAGAGGTCAGTTGCGCGTATTCGCCCCAGCCGACGCCGAAAAAGTCGCCCACCGGGCATTCAACCGCCGGCTGTTCGCTGCCATCCCAGTAAATGCGCAGAATGGCGAAGCGCCAATTGCCGGTCGGCGTCAGCCAGATCTGCTGGATCGCGCCTGGTCCTTCGATGTCGGCGACGGTGAAGGTTTCGTTCGCGCCGATGCGAACCGATGGCGACACCTTCCAGCCTTTACCGAGGTCGCGCGCGGGGACGCTGCCCGTGCCTTCGGTCGCCATGCCGCCGGCGCCTTTTTCGCCATTGAAGTTCTCGGCGCTGATCGACCGCGATTTGGCGGCGGACAAGCGTGATAGATTGCCCAAGTGCATGCCGAGTCCGTTGAAGCCAGTCATGTGTTTTTCCCTCTTTGTTTGCGGGCGACCCGATGGGTAGCCCCTACGATTTGGGTTGGCGGGCGAGCCGATGGGTAGCCCCTACGATTTGGGTTGGCGGGCGACCCAATGGCTCGCCCCTACGGACGCTTTGTGCGCTGGAGGGCGGCCCAATGGCTCGCCCCTACGGACGCTTTGTGCGCTGGAGGGCGACCCAGTGGCTCGCCCCTACAGAGCTTATTTGTCATTGCTTGCCCCCGCCAGATTGTCGAAATGCAGCTGGAACACCGCGCAGACGTCGGCGTGCGAGCCGGCGTAGAGATAACTGATGGTATCGCCTTGGTAGACAAGCGTGCCCGCGCTGGCGCAGGGCTCGATGGCGAAGGACTGGGCGCTTGCCCCCTCTTCCTGCCCGCCCAGGGCGCAGTTGATCAGCTCCTGATTGATGCGCGACTGATTGATGACCAGCGAGGCGCCGACCTTGGGCGCGATCAAGGTGGAATCGCTCTGCTGATACCAGCGCGCGGCCAGGGCGCCGCGGTCCTGGAAGCATTGCAGGATCTGCTCGGCTTTGGCGATCACGGCGGTGAGGCCGAATTGCCCGCCCATCAAAGCCGCCCCGCCGACCGCGGCAAAGGCGCCATCGACCGTGGCGTCGATATCGGTCGCTGTATAATGCGCCAGGTTGGGCAAGAGGCGCTGCGCCGACTTGGCGTCGTTCCTCACATTGCCGGTATCGCTGCAAGCCGAAAGCGCGGATAGCAGCAAAAGCATGATGGCGAGGGGTCGCAGCGATTTCAAGTGGCAGTGCCTCGAACGTTCTTTTGCTTTGTCCGCCATTTTAGCAGGCATTCAAGACAGCGGCATTGACGACACAGAGAAAATCTGCGTTCTCCGTGAACTCACTGAACTCGGTGGTAAAATCGAGCATGATGGCGGCGCGACAAGGGGGGAGTATCTGATATTGCGTACACGGTTCGCAGAGGATTGGTTGCAGGGGCGACATTGCAAGTCGCCCGAGTTTAGAGACGGCTGTGGTGGGCGACTCACAGAGTCGCCCCTACAATTTGTTGGTGAGGCGAGCCATATTCATCGAACTAGACATTCCCCGATATGGGATGGAAGGGGCGCGAATGAAACTGCTGCGATATGAAATAGACGACCAGATCTGCGTCGGCATCTTGAACGGCGATGAAATCATGCGGCTCGGCATCGGCGACCTGACCGAGCTGATGGGCGCCGAGGCCGCCTTCGTCGAGACGGGCCTGCTCGACAAGCTGGCGGATGTACGGATCCTGCCGCCGCTTTTGCCAGGAAAGATCCTCGCCATCGGCCGCAATTACGCCGAACACGCGCGCGAGCTGGGCAACGAGGCGCCGCCCGAGCCGCTGGTTTTCGCTGTCATGCCGAGCGCGGTCATTGGCGACGGCGAGCTCATCGAATGGGAAGAAAGCATGAGCAGCCAAGTGGATTGGGAAGGCGAGCTGGCGGTCGTGATCGGCCGGCGGGCGCGCAAGGTCTCGCGAGCCGACGCCCTCGATTGCGTCTTCGGCTACTCCATCGCCAACGACGTCTCGGCGCGCGACTTGCAGACCCGCGACAAGCAGTGGACGCGGGCGAAAGGGCTGGATACATTTTGTCCGCTAGGCCCGGTGGTGGTCACTGTCGATGACATCCCCGACCCGCAGAATCTGCGCATCGTGACGTCGGTTGATGGAGTCGTGAAGCAGAATGGCTCGACCGCCGATATGATTTTCAGCGTGGCGCATTTGATCGCGCATCTCTCGCGGGCGTTCACGCTGAATCCGGGCGATGTGATCTTGACCGGCACGCCGGCCGGCGTGGGCAAAGCGCAGGATCCGCCGCAGTTCCTGGGGGAGGGCAGCGTCGTCAGCGTGGAGATCGAGGGGATCGGCAAATTGACGAATCGCTGTTCTGTGATATAATTGACGCAATCCGCTAGACGGGAGACAGTCAATGGCATGCGTTGGGACCGCATTGCGACAGGAACAGTCGATTCCGGAGCGTGTGACCGAGGTGGAAACTATCGTAGACAAGGTGCTACCGCACTTCGCTACAAAGTCGGATTTAGAGCGCGCAACTCGTCTGATCGTCATGTGGGTCATCGCGACCCAGATTGCGGTAATGGGCATGATGGTAACGCTCTTCGGCATCGCCGTTGCCATATTCTTAAATTACGCGCGCTAGATCAGCCGTGTAAAGCATGTTCAATCGCTCGATGAACCGCATCCTCTTCGCCGCCGACTGCCTCGACCTCCTCAACGACCCCGCCGCCCTTCCCGAGCTCTTCATAATGCGCATTCACCTCGTCCGCCGGCGCGGGGCGTTGCTGGGCTGACGGCTCTTCCCGCAGCAATTCGAGACTTATAGACGTCCGCGTCGCAACGCGACCGCCCTCGCAAAACGCATTGCTGTCCTTAGCGTTTGACTCCTCTCCATGATGCTTTGGGGAGGGGCCGGGGGTGTGGTTGGCGGCCGAAACGGGCTTGCCAAGGCAAGCCCCTACAGGCGCCATTTTGGAGGGGCGGAGGGATGTGGTCGCCTGCTCGCATTGTAAACAGGGGCGATTCTGTGATTCGCCCGCATAACGTTCGCGATTTGTAGGGGCAGCAGCCGAGCGCCCGTGCATTGCCCCTTCCGCTGTGCCCTCTGTGTTGCCTAAATGTCCTCTGCGGTAAAGTTTCGCCGTGGCGCAAAGTAAAGGACGACTCATGCCAAAGCCAGTCACCATCAAAGACATCCGCGTCATCCTCACGCAGCCGGACAAATCGCGCCTGTGCATCGTCAAAGTCGTCACTTCCGAGCCCGGGCTTTACGGCTTGGGCTGCGCCACCTTCACACAGCGAATCTTCGCCGTCGCCGCGGCAATTGAGCGTCACTTGAAGCCTTTCTTGCTGGGAAGAGATGTCGACCGCATCGAAGAGATCTGGAACATGTCGATGGTTCACGGCTACTGGCGCAACGGTCCCGTGCTCAACAACGCCATCTCCGGCGTCGACCAGGCGCTTTGGGATATCAAGGGCAAGCGGGCGGGCATGTCGGTCTGCGACCTTCTTGGCGGAAAATCGCGCGAAGCCGCCAATGTCTACGTCCATGCCGACGGGGCGGACAAGCAGGAAGTCGCGGACAAGGTCCGGGCTTATGCGGCGCAAGGCTATCGTTTCGTTCGCGTGCAGATGGGCGGTTATGGCGGCAGTGGCAGCCCGCTGGTCAAGCCCCGAAACGCTCCGGTCGGCGCCTATTTCGACCCGCGCGATTATTGCCGGCGGATGCTCGATATGATCGCCCATGTCCGCGAGCGGGTCGGCGAAGAAGTCGAGCTGCTGCACGACGTTCACGAGCGGCTGGTCCCGATTCACGCGGTCGAATTCGCCAAAGATGTCGAGCGTTTCAAGCTCTTCTTCCTGGAAGACGCGCTGGCGCCGGAGGATATCCACTGGTTTCGCCATATACGCGGGCAATGCGCGACGCCGCTGGCCATGGGCGAGCTCTTCAACAACCCGCACGAATGGCAGCTGCTGATTCAAGAGCGCCTGATCGATTTCATTCGCATGCACCTCAGCCAGATGGGCGGGATAACGCCGGCGCGCAACGTTGCGATCTTCGCCGATATGTACGGGATCCGCACCGCCTGGCACGGGCCGAGCGACACATCGCCAGTCGGGCACGCCGCCAACTTGCAGCTGGATCTCTGGCATCCCAATTTCGGGGTGCAAGAATGGTATCAGCCCAGCGAACTGGATTATGAGCTCTTTCCCGGCTTGCCGGTCGTGGAGGATGGTTATCTCTATCCCAACGAGGCGCCCGGGCTGGGCATTGATATCGACGAGGGGCTGGCGGCGCGCTATCCCTGCCAAGACATCGTCGAGGAATGGACGCAGACGCGCTTGCCGGATGGCAGCCCGGCGCGGCCCTAAGCCGACTTGATGACATGTCGCGTGTCGCAGGCTACAATGGCGATGAGAAAGGGAGGAGTTGGGACATGGTGATCAATCGGTCTCCCGTCATGACAGTCGAAGACTATTTCGAATGGGAGTTGAGGCAGGAGCGCAAACACGAATACATTGACGGAGCAGTCTACGAGATGCCGGGAGTAAGCAACAGGCACAGCCTGATCACGACGAACCTGATTTATGTCTTTGTCGCGGCGCTGGACCGCTCGCGATTTACGATGCACATGTCTGAGTTACGCATTCAGATTAGCCCGACGCGTTATGTGTATCCCGACCTGACACTGGTGCGCGGCGCATCCCGTTTTGCCGATCCCGCCGAATACAACTTGATGAATCCCTTCTTTGCCGTCGAAGTTACGTCGCCGTCCAGCGCTACGAGAGATCGCGCAGAAAAGTTGGAGTATTACTTATCTCTGCCGTCCATTGAAGCTTGCCTCATTGTGGACCAGCACCGAGTTCATTCAGAATTGTACACGCGAGGCGATTCCGGCTGGCAGAGGCAGGCCTTTACCGAGCTGGATGACGTAATCTCGCTAGACATGCTGAATTGTGAATTGCCGCTGGCTGAGATCTATCGCGGCATCGAAGTCGAAGCGCTCTAGCTCGCCAGAGCGGGCGGCTCGTAAACTTCCGCATGATAGCACTTCGCATAGCGCGGACGACTATGGCGATGAGAAAGGGAGGAGTTGGGAAATGGTGATCAATCGGTCTCCCGTCATGACTGTCGAAGACTATTTCGAATGGGAGTTGAGGCAGGAGCGCAAACACGAATACATTGATGGAGCAGTCTACGAGATGCCCGGAGTCCATATCAATCACGATGCCATTACGGTGAACATCATTTATCTCTTCATCAGTTGTCTCGACCGGCTGCGCTTTGCTCTGCATACCGCCGAAATGCGAGTCCAGGTCAGCCCGAGCCGCTACGTCTACCCTGACCTTACTATTGTGCGAGGTCGCTCCGTCACCTCTGACGCGAATAGATACAACCTGATCAATCCCTATGTGGTCCTCGAGGTGACATCGCCTTCCAGCGAAGATCGCGACCGCCATTACAAACTCGACTATTACTACGAAGTGCCGTCGATTGAAGGCTATCTCATCGTTGACCAGGATCGAATAGGCGCGGAGCTGCACACGCGAGACGATTCCGGCTGGCAGCGACAGGCTTTTGACGAGCTGGATGACGTGATATCGCTGGCGATGCTGAATTGTGAATTGCCGCTGGCTGAAATCTATCGCGGCATCGAAGTCGAAGCGCTCTAGCTCGCCAGAGCGGGCGGCTCGTAAACTTCCGCATGATAGCACTTCGCATAGCGCGGACGACTATGGCGATGAGAAAGGGAGGAGTTGGGACATGGTGATCAATCGGTCTCCCGTCATGACAGTCGAAGACTATTTCGAATGGGAGTTGAGGCAGGAGCGCAAGCACGAATACATTGATGGAGCAGTCTACGAGATGCCGGGAGTAAGCAATAAGCACAGCCTAATTTCTGTTAACGTTATGCTTGCCATTGGGCACGCGATCGACCGATCCCGTTTCATCTTGCACGCCTCCGAAATGCGTGTGCAAGTCAGCCCTACTCGCTATGTCTATCCTGATTTCTCCATAGTCTGCGGCCAGTCCGTCTTTAGAGACTCGAGCGAATATAACTTGATGAACCCTTGCTTCGTGCTGGAAGTAACATCGCCGTCCAGCGAAGATCGCGACCGCCATTACAAACTCGACTATAACTACGAAGTGCCGTCGATTGAAGGCTACCTCATTGTGGACCAGGATCGCATTGGCGCGGAGTTGTACACGCGAGGCGATTCCGGCTGGCGGCGGCAGGCTTTTACCGAGCTGGATGACGTAATCTCGCTAGACATGCTGAATTGTGAATTGCCGCTGGCTGAGATCTATCGCGGCATCGAATTTGAGACAATCTAGCCGATTGCGCCGGGCGGATTACAGACATTGGCGGCCACGCCCTGAAGCAGAAAATCGCGAATTAACTCGGCCGCCTCGATCGCGACTGTGATTTGCGCGTCCGCCGTGCTCGCTGCCAGATGCGGCGTATGCACGACATTGGGCAGCCCGATCAGCGGGTGGTCGGCCGGCGGGGGCTCGGTCTCGTAGACGTCCAGCGCCGCGCCCGCCACTTTCCCGCTCGAAAGCGCCGCCGCCAGATCCGCTGAATTGATGAGCGCGCCGCGAGCCGCGTTGATAATGCGTATGCCGTCTTTCATCTTCGCGATGGTCTCGGCATTGATCATGCCGCGCGTCTCGTCAGTGACCAGCGCGTGCAGCGTCAAGTAGTCGGATTGGGCATACAGGTCGTCGAGCGCGAGCAGCGGGACTTGGATGGCATCGGCGACGGCGGGCGGCAAATAGGGATCGTGCGCGATAACGGACATTTCGAAGGCCTGGGCGCGCGCCGCGATCGCCTGCCCGATGCGCCCCAAGCCGACGATGCCAAGGGTCTTGCCGCGTAGCTCGACGCCGTTGAAAGCCTTGCGTTCCCAGCGCCCCTGCGCCAGCGACTGATGCCCCTGCGGAATATGCCGCGAGAGCGCCAGCGTCAAGCCAAAGGCGTGCTCGGCGGTGGATATCGTGTTGCCGCCTGGCGTGTTCATCACGATGACGCCGCGCGCCGTCGCCGCCGCCAGGTCCACGTTGTCGACGCCGACGCCCGCCCGCGCGATCGCCTTGAGTTTTGGCGCCCGGTCGATCACTTCGCGATCGGCAGTCACGCCGCTGCGGATGATGATGGCATGCGTATCGGCGACCGCATTCAACAGCGCCCCTCGTTCCAGCCTGCCCGGCGCGGATACGTTAATGCCCGCGCTCGCTTCGAGGAGGTCAATCGCGCGCTGATGAACGTTGTCCGGCACGAGTACATGAAACATGGAATGCTCCGTCTTCGAGGGCGGGAAAAGTCTCGATTCTGTTTACATTGCGAGTGCAACACCCCATCCCCCGGCCCCTTGCCCCAGCAAGCTAGGGAAGGGGAGTTGACGTTGCGAGCCGCAAGGTCTTTTGCGTGGGCGGTCAGAGGGCGGCGCGTGGGTATACAATTAGTCCGTCGAGGCCAGGAAGGCGTCCAAGCCAGCCAGCACTTCGCGCAGCATGTCCATCGTCACGTCGCCCATGTGGGGCAGGCGGAAGGTCGCGCCTTTGATTTTTCCGTAGCCCTTGTCCATGGCGAAGCCGACTTCATTCTCCATGAAGTCGCCCATCGCGTTTACGTCGATGCCGCGGGAATTCGCCACCGCGGTCACGGTAGCGCTGCGATAACCGGCCTGCGCGTACAAGCCGAAGCCTCTGTCCAGCGCCCATTCGTGGGTGGCGTCGCGCATCGCCCGGTGCCGCGCCCAGCGCGCTTCGATGCCCTCGCTCAGGATCGCGTCCATTTGCGCGTCAGCGGCGAACATCAGCGCGATAGGCGGCGTGGCTGGCGTGTTGTTTTTCAGCAGGGACTGCTCGAGCGTCAAGAAATCGAAATAATAGCCGCGATTTTCTATGGTTTTAGCCCGCTCCAGCAGACGGTCGCTGACGGCGGCGAAGGCGATCCCGGGCGGCAGGGCGAAAGCCTTCTGGCTCGATGTCAGCGCGATATCAATGCCCCAGTCGTCGGCGCGCAGCTCCGCCCCCAGGAAGCCGCTGACCGAATCGACGAAGAAGAGCGTGTCGTCATGCGCGTTGACGACTTCGCCGATGTCCCGAATCGGATTGGTCACGCCGGTGCTGGTTTCGTTGTGCACGGCGCAGACGGCATCGTAACGCGCCTTGGAAAGCGCCTCGGCGACCATCTCGGCCCTGTGCGCGCGCCCCCAATGGACCTCAAGGCAATCGACCGCTTTGCCGTTGGCGCGGCTGATATCAGCCCAGCGCTCGCTGAAGGCGCCGCCGGTCAAATGCAGGACCTTGCGCCCGTCGCGTACGCCGCAGCGAATCGCCCCTTCCCACAAGCCGCTGCCCGATGAGCCACTGAGGTAGACGCGGCTGTCGGTGAAGAACGCGCGCCGCAGCTTGCCTTGCAAACGCGCGAAGAGCTCGGCGAAGTCGGCGGTGCGGTGACCGATCATCCAGGCGGTCTGCGCTTCCAGGATCTCCTTGCGCACTTCGACGGGACCAGGCAGGAAAAGCCGTATGTGGTCAGATTGACTCATCGAGGCGACGATCTCCTTTGGTTTCGGCCTTTATCGATTTGACAAGCCGATTGTAGTCGCGGGAGCTATCGATTTACAGGGCGAAGGCGGCGCGAGCCAGGCAGCTTGTCAGACGCGCGAAAACTGCTATACTCGGGCGCGCCAGAAGATGGGAATTTTGGCTTGACGGGCAAGCTGGCGACAGTGGCGGAGGCGACGACGATGCAAGTGGCGAACGCGCCTTGTTCCTGGGGCGTCATCGAAAACATCGAAGGCGAGCGCTACGATTACGCGCGCGTCCTGGACGAGATCGCCGCCAGCGGGTACGCCGGCACGGAACTGGGCGATTGGGGCTTCATGCCCACCGACCCGGCCGAGCTGCGCGCCGAGCTGGAGGAGCGCGACCTGAAAATGCTCGGCTCCTGGGTCAACGTGAATTTTCAAGACCCGGACCGGCATGAAGAGAGCACGGAAGCCTCTGTGCGCACGGCCAAGCTGCTGGCGGCGGTCGGCGGGGCGGAGGCGCTCGTCGTGCTGGGGCCCGACCCCTACACCAATCCCCTGCGCAGCCGCAATTCGGGGCGCATCACGCCGGCGATGAGCCTGGACGAGGAAGGCTGGCGCGTCTTCGCCGAGGGCGCGGATCATGCCGCCCGCCGCGTCATGGACGAAACCGGCTTGCGTTCGGTGCTGCATCATCACACCGGCACCTGGATCGAGACCCCAGCCGAGACCGAGCGCCTGCTGGAGATGACCGATGCGGAGATCGTCGGCTTGGTATTCGACACCGGTCACTGGGCTTTTGGCGGGGGCGATCCCCTGGCCGGCATCCGCCAGTTCGCCGAGCGCATCTGGTACGTGCATTTCAAAGATCGCGACCCGGCCGTGCATCGGAAGTCGCGGATTCACCAATGGGATGGTCCGCAATCGGTGGGCAAAGGCATCTTCCCGGAGTTGGGGCGGGGCGATGTCGATTTCCCCGGTGTGCTGCGCGAGTTGGAAAAGATCGGCTACGACAGCTGGATCGTGGTCGAGCAGGATGTCTTGCCCGGCATGGGCGCGCCCTTGGCATCGGCGACGCGCAATCGCGAATACCTGCGTGGCATCGGTCTCTAGCCGATGGTGGCGCTTGGCGACATCATCCGCGCGGGGCATCGCTTGGCGCCGCATCTGCCGCCGACCCCGCTGGAAGCCGCGCCCGAGCTCGGCGACAAGGTCTGGCTGAAGCTGGAGAACGCCAACAAAACGCATTCCTTCAAAATCCGCGGCGCGCTGAACGCCATCCTGTCGCTCAGTTCGGAAGAGCGAGCCCGTGGCATCATCGCCGCCTCGTCGGGCAATCACGCCGGCGCCGTCGCTTATGCCGCCCAGCTGACCGGCGCCCGGGCGCAGATCCTCATGCCAAAGACGACGCCGAAAAAGAAGGTCGACAACGTCAAACGTTTTGGCGCGGAAGCGGTTCTCTTTGGCGACAATTATGACGAAGCCGAAGCCGAGGCGTTGCGCCGCGCCAAACCAGGCGGGACCTGGATATCGCCTTACAACGACGCGCGCGTCATCGCTGGCGCCGGCACGATCGGCGTCGAGATCGTCCAGCAGCAGCCCGATGTCCAGCGGGTCGTCGTGCCGGTCAGTGGCGGCGGATTGATCGCCGGCGTCGCCATCGCGGTTAAGCAGCTCAATCCCGAAATCGAGGTCATTGGCGTCAACGCGAGGTCGGCGCCGGCCATGTACAACGATTTCCACGGCGCGGGCTTGCCGCAAGTCTGGGACACGCTGGCGGACGCGCTCTCCGGCGATATCGAAGCGGGCTCGATCACGCTGCCGATTTGCAGGCGCTATCTTGATGAAATGGTTTTGGTTACGGAAGCGCAGATAAGCGACGCGATGCGCTATATGCTGGAGACGCAGGGCTGGGTGGTCGAAGGCGGCGGGGCGGTCGCGCTGGCGGCGGCGATGCATGACGTTCTGCCTCGTGACGGGGCGGCGACGGCGGTCGTCGTCAGCGGCGGGAATGTGGATATTTCTGTTCTAAAGACTGTATTGTGATTCTCGGTCTCAACTGCCTGGAATGCGAGAGGAACGCCCATGCCTTCACTTGGCGAGCTTGAAGAAATCATCGGGGCCGCGCGAGGTCTTGAAAGCGCTTTCCAGGCCCGCGATGCCGAAGCCATCGACCGCGTCCATCGGCATTTGCCGCAGGTCAAGTATGGATCGCGCGACGAGGCGGCGACTTTCCCGCTGACCCTGGGCGAAGCGCGAACGGTCATCGCCCGCGAAAACAGCGCCCAGAGCTGGGGCGAGCTGCGCCTGCGACTCAAGCTGGGCGAACACGACTTCGGCGACGCGCTCGAGCAGTTCAGGCAACTGGTCTACGCCCACGACGCCGAGAAGCTGGATGAACTCCTGAAGGCGCAACCCGACTTGAAGGCGACGCTTGACGATCCGCATTTCTATTTCGGCTCCACCGCCCTCATCATCGTCAAGGAACATGTTAATGTCGTGGACGTGCTGCTGAAACACGGCGCGGATGTCAACGCCATGTCGCAGTGGTGGGCGGGCGACTTTCACATTCTGGAAGGGACATCGCCCCAAGCGGCCGAAAAACTCGTCGAGCGCGGCGCGGAAATCACGGTGCACGCGGCTGCCGAGCAGGGCTGGCTCGATTGGCTGGAGAAAGCGTATCAGCGCGACCAGTCGATCATCAACCGGCGCGGCGGCGACGGCAAGACGCCACTGCATTACGCGACCGACCCCGCGGTGATGGACTGGCTGCTGGCGCGGGGCGCCGAACTGGAAGCGCGCGACCTCGACCACGCCTCGACGCCGCTGCAATGGCATTTGGGCGCGCATAACCACGATGCCGCTCGCGCATTGGCGGAACGGGGCGCGCAAGTCGATATCTTTGCCGCGGTCATGCTGGGCGAGCTCGAGCGGGTCGATCGGGCCCTGGCCGCCCACCCGCATGCCATTCGCGCCCGCGTCAACCAGGCCGGCTACGAGTTGACGCCGCAAGCTGACGGCTCGCATCAATACGTCTACGCCTTCAACGCCGCCGGGCTCTCGCCGCATCAGGTCGCGCTGGAGATGGGGCGCGACGACATCTTTGAGCGTCTGGTGGCGAAGAGTCCGCCCGAGGCGCGGCTGCTGGCGTATTGCGCGCAAGGCAATCGCGCGGAAGCTGAGCGCATCGCCGCCGTCCATCCAGACATGGTGGCGCAAATGGCCGAGGGCGACCGCCGCCAGCTGATCCACGCCGCCTGGACGGGAAAAGCCGAAGTCGTCGCCTTGATGGCAGCGCTCGGCTTCGACCTGCATATCGCCGATGACGACCTCATGACGCCCCTGCACGCGGCCGCCTTCCATGGCTTCGCCGATGTGATTCGCGTTCTGCTGGCCGCTGATGACAGTCCGCCGCTGGAGGCGCTCAATGGTTATGGCGGGGCGCCGCTAGGGACTTGCCTCTACGGAAGGCGGCACAGCTGGCGTGATGATGGCGACTTTCCGGCGAGCGTCGGGCTTCTGGTGGCGGCCGGCTCGGAGGTGAAGCCCGAGTGGCGGGCGACGGGCGATGAGGCGGTCGACGCGGCGCTGCGGGCTGGAATCAGCGGCGTGGCCGGCGAAGAATGATGGCGAAGCGGACTGTCGAATCCGCGGCCTTTGCCCCAAATCAGGCTTCCGCGGGGGTTGTCGCGGTTGGCGCGGGCGGCGCCGCCACGAGCTTCTGCTGATAGACGATTTCGAGGCGGGCGGCATCGTTGGCGGATCGGCTGATGCGGCCGCGCGCCTCTTCGAGTTCTTCGGGCCTGGGCTCGTCGTAATCTTGCAGGATGGCGTGGACGACAAAGCCATCGGCTTGACCGACCCAGACGTCGGCGATTTGGGCGCTTGGGAAGGACTCGCGCAGGTCTTGCCATATCGCTGCCATCAGCGGCTCGAGCGGGCGCACGACCTGCCGGGCGGCGACTGTCAGGTGCACTTCCTGCCGGTACAGGTCGTTGATCAGCAGCTGCGCGACCTCGACCTCTTCCGGCGTGATCTGATGGTCCGACTGCACGATCAGCTGCACGCTCAGCGGCAGCGACGAGATGACGTGATATTCGACGACTGTCGCGCCATGAAAAGCCTCGGCTTGCAGGCGTTCGCGTATCTGCGCTTCGTCGATCGCCTGCGACCCGAGGCGGGCGAATATCAGCAGGACGATCAGGGTGATGAGAAAGAGCACGATCCACCAGGCGCGCGAGCGGTTGAGCGTCGCCCCCTCGCGGTCTTCTGTCGGGTGCATGCCCATCCACAGGAAGGTGATGTATTGCGCCGCGATGATGAAGGCGATATTCGCCAGGAAGAGCAGGTTCGCGCCAAAAGCCAGGTCGATGTCGCCCAGGGCGATGCCCAGGCCGATGGTGCAGATTGGCGGCATGAGGGCGGCGGCGATCGCCACGCCAGCCAGCGCGGCCGGGATGCCTTTGCGGGCGGTGGCATAGGCGGCCACCCAGCCGGAAACCAGGGCGATGGCGGCATCGAGCAGATTGGGACTGCCGCGCGCCAGCATCTCGTCGGTCGGCGTGTCGATCGGCAGCGCGACGCCCATCGCGATCGAAATCAAGACGGCCAAGGTCACGCCGGTGAAGAGCGTCACGCTGGCGCGCCGCGTCAGGTGCAGGATGCCGGTCGCCATGCCGGTGGAGAAGCTGGAGATCGGCGACATCAAGGGCGCGACGAGCATGGCGCCGATGATGACGGCGACGCTGTTCGTCAGCAGACCGAGCGTCGCCAAAGCCGCGGAAAGCACGATCATGACGATGTAATCGATGCCGCTGCTGGCGCTTTTCTCGGCGCTCCAAATCAGTTCGTTCTGCTCGATCAGCGTCAGCTGCGGGTTGAGCCGCGCGATGCCGTGCTCGATGGCGCCGCGGATGCCGCGATGCCATTCGTGCTGCGAAATCAGAATCACTGGTCCCGGCGCCTGGTTGAGCAGTTGATTGCTCAGGTCGTTGATGATGTGGCGCTCGAAGTCGGTTTTCTGCGAGAAGCCCATCACCAGCAGATCGTCTTCAGTCATGTCGCCCGCGATTTCGCGCGCCGGCTGGCGGCTGACGATGACCTTTTTCTTCAGATCGTTATGGCTTGGCAGATGATCTTCGTAGCGCTTGATCGCGTCTTCGTGTTCGGGGTCGTAATGATAATCGGCTTGAATGTTCAACTGCTGCAGCGGGATGTCGTGCTGGAGGGCGAAGCTGACGCCGAGCTTCAGGGCGATCGCGGATGGCAGGCTGCCATCGATGGGCACGACCACGCGATCAAAACGCGACGACGGCGCGCTGCGATACACCAGCACGCCGCAGGGCGCGGTCGCGATGACGTTCTCGACGATATTGCCCAGCCGGACGCGGCCCTGCGTGGAACGCTGCACGCCGAGCAGGATGACGTCGGCGTTTCGTTCGCGCGCCACGTCCAGGATGCCGCGCGAGACGCTGGCGGCGATTTCCGTCACCACGTCGACCTTGTGCCCGGCGTCGGTGTTGCGGAAGGCTTCGATCACGTCATGGATTTGGTTGCTGAGGCGGGTCGTCTTTTCGGCATCGCCCAGCGAAATGACCAGGGCGATCACCAGGCCCTGCGCCGGATGCACCATTTCGCCGGCGATGCGCAGCATTTCCGCAGCCGTATCGGGCCGGCCCATCGGCACGACCACCGTCTTGGCGTAATACTCGTCCTGGGGCGTGGCGCTTACTTCGCTGACAGTCTGCGTAATGTGGAATTTCATATTTTATAATGCTAATGCCCTGTATTCCGCCCTGCATAGCGAATATACTAACATGCTTTCCAGCGACAATCACTCGATCCGCAGCGCCGCTTTATGCCCGCTCGACGGTTCTGCCGCCGGATTAGCTGCCGCCGCCGTTTTTTGTCAGTTCATTGCGGACGCCGCCGGGGTCGGCAATTTCAGTCGCAATTTGGACGGAGGCGCTCGCTCAGTTCAATGACGGAACGCAAGACGACTTGCCATTCTTTGGCGGCGACGGCGACGATTTCAAAGTGGCCCGCGCCGGGCAGCGCGTCCAGCCGCGCCTCAACGCCAGTTTCTTGCGCCTTCACGACGTAGCGCCGGGCATTGGCCAGCATGGCGCGATCTTCCGAGCCGACGAGAATGACCTGCGGGCTCGTCAGGGGCAGCAATTGCGCCGGGCAGCCATTGCGATAAGCCTGGGGCGCGGATGTCGCCGTGCCGCCCATGACCGCCAGCAGGGCGTCGCTGCTCAGTTCGCTTTCGCTGCCATGCGAGACCTCAGCCAGGGGCGCCAGCGCGACGACCCCGTGAATCGGCAGCGGCTCGCGCGCGTGTAGCGGGCTAGCGTCTTCGATATTGCGCCGCCCCGCCAGCCACAGCGCCAGATGCCCGCCCGCTGAATGCCCCATGCTGATGACGCGGCCGAGATCAAGCTCATGCGCGTCGGCGATAGTCGGGAGGAAATCGGCCGCGCGCGCCACATCGAGGAACATCCGCGGATAGTCGCCGCCATTGCCAAAACGGCGGTATTCGATATTCCAGACGGCGAAGCCCGAGCGCGCCAGCGACGCCACGAGCGAGCCCAGGGGGCGCAAATTGTACATTTCGCGGTAGCCGCCGCCGTGGATCAAGACGATGACCGGATGGGGCGGCGCCGAAGCGGGCAGCGTCAGCTCGCCAAACTGCTGCGAATGGGCGCCGTAGGCAAAACGGTGATGCGGCTCGCGGGACGGGAATCGCTGATAATCTTCGGCTGTCAAAAGCGTCATGGCGGCGCGCTCCTCTCTGGACCCCGGCTGCAATTGGCCGACTGATTCCGTCAGGCTCGTTTCAGGACGCTCAGCGGGTCCTCGGGGTCGATGCCGTCGTCGAAGGGTATGTGCCGGTCGAGATTGGTCACCTGATAGACGGAACCGAGCCAGTTGTTGAAGATCGCCCGGGCGGTATCGCCCCAGGTGTTATCCAGATGCGGCAGGAAGCGCTCTTCGGGGAAGGCGGGCAGGTCGCCACCTGTTTCGAGCGCCATCTGCGCCACCCGCGCGTAACGTTCCGCCAGCTCGCGCGCTTCGATCGGGAAGTAATTCTCGGGGTAGGGCGGCTGGGCGTTTTTGCCGTTGAAGTAACCGAGCAGGTCGCGTCTGTATTCCTTCAGCAGGCTGTTGATGTCGTATTCGGGATGCCCCTGAAAATAGACCATCCGCAGCTGATCGGGGCTGACGGCCATGTGGACTTCGCCCTCGACGCTTTGGATGAGCACGGTCAAGCCCGCCCCCTCGAAATGCTCGCGGGTGATGGAATTCCAGCGGGAATGGGGCACGTCGAAGCGCGTGTTGATTTCGCGCAGCAGGGGATGCTGTGGCTGGGTGACGCGATGCTCGAAGACGCCCCATATCTTGCGCTCGCGCTTGACCCGCTCGATCGCGTGGAAGTACTTCATCAGCGCATGGGTCGACAGGCAGGAGCAGAGGGTCGAGGTGACCTTGTCGCGCGCCCATTCGATTACTTCGGTTAGCGGATGCCAGAAGTCTTCCTGATCGAGGCTGGGGTTGGCGACGTTCGCCCCGCTGATGATCAAGGCGTCCAGCCCTTCTTCTTTGACGCGCTCGAAGGTCGTGTAATACTGGTCGATGTAAGCCTGCGTTTTGGCGCTGCGCTCCAGGCCCGGCACGGAAAAGACATGCACGTAAAACTGGGCGATCTGGTTGCTGTTGCCGACCAAGCGCATGAATTGGCGTTCCGTGATCTCCAGCGCCGCGTCCGGCATCATGTTCAGCAAGCCGATATGCAGCTCGCGGATGTCCTGGGTGGTGGCGCGGGTCAGCGTCAGCACTTCCTGGCCGCGCTGGCGCAGGCGCTCGAAGCTGGGCAAGTCGGTATGGGCGACCAATGGCATCGTGTTTCCGCTCCCGGTTTGGGGGTTTCGCAGCCGCGAATCTGGCGCTTCAGTATAGCACTCCCGCGCCGCCGGGCAATGCCTCAGCTGGCGGCGACTTCGCCGACTGGCACTATAATGGCGCTATAGACGCCCCGCCGCCGCCATTGAGCGCCGACGGGAAAAGGGAGAAATCAACATGCTGACACAGGCTCGCGATTTTGTTGTGCGTTACGCGCTCATCGCTCTTGGCATCCTCATCGCCGCCGTCTCGCTGACGGTTTTCCTGCAGCCGCTGGATATCGCCCCGGCGGGCCTTGCCGGCGCCTCGACCCTGCTCAACGAGCTCTTTGGCACGCCGATCGGCTTGATGATCTTCCTGCTGAATATCCCGATTCAAGCGCTGGGTTACGTCATGCTGCCCAATGGCGCCAGGGTCATCTTGCGCAGCGTCGTCATCATCCTGATTTTTTCGATCGTGCTCGACAATTTGGGCCTGCTGCTGCCGGAGACGGGCATAAGCGGCGACCGCATGCTCAACGCGCTCTTTGGCGGCGTCACCGGCGGCATCGGCGTCGGCTTCGTCTATCGCGCGGGCGCGACCCTGGGCGGCACCTCGACGCTGGCGCTGATCTTGCAGCGGCGCTTCGGCTTCCCGATGAGCACGACATTTCTCTGCACCGACACGCTTGTGATCGTGGCGGCTGGCTTGGTCTATGGCTGGGAGGGCGCGCTCTACGCCGCCGTGGCGCTATTCACCGCGGGCTTGGCCACCGACTACGTGCTGGAAGGACCCAGCGTCATCCGCACGGCCATGATCATCACCGACAAGCCTGAGGAAATCTCGCAGCGCGTCTTCGCCAACTTGCAGCGCGGCGCCACCAGCTGGACGATCAAAGGCGAGTATACGGGGACGGATCGCACGATGCTCTACGTCACCATCGCGCGTTCGCAAGTGCGCGACTTGAAAGACGAGGTCGCTCATGTCGATCCAAACGCCTTCGTCGTGATTGGCATGGGGCACGCGGCTTATGGCGCCGGTTTCCGCCGGGTGCGGGGCGCGCGTTTGTGAGCTAGAAGAAATTTACCTCCGAGGACACAGAGGATACGTAGAGGGCACGGAGATTTCTATTGGCTTGGCGATGTTCTGAAGTGGTCACAAGCCGGCGCATCGCCCGGAGCAAGCGCTTTAGAACCGCCGCAAGGCGCATCAGATTAGCGTTGAGTCCTCTGTGTTCTCTTTGCCGCCTCCAGTCCTCTGTGGTGAAATTCAGCTGGTTCTCGCCGTGGAGCGATCACAGCAAATTCACCATTCTCCGAGCTAGCGCAAGTGCTCGCCGGCGTTCACGTGCAGCAGGGCGCCGGTGATGTGCTCCTCGCGGCAGAGATAGACGACCGCCCGCGCCACGTCTTCGGGTTGGCCCGTTTTGCGCAAGACGCTGCGCTCGCCCGTCCGCGCCCAGTCTGCGTCGCTTGTGCCGCGCCCGGCCGATTTCATGACGGGTCCTGGCGCGATGGCGTTCACGCGGATATACGGACCCAGCGACAGCGCGCTGACCTGCGTCAGCATCCACAAAGCCGACTTGCTGATGCCGTGATGGGGGTAGGCTTTCCAGGGTCCATCAACACCGGCGTCGCAGATATTGACGATGACGCCGCCGGGGCCGGGATTGCCCGCCATGATCCGCGCCGCTCGCTGCGTGATGAGAAAGGGCGCGCGCAGGTTGACCGCCATCGTCAGCTCCCATTCTTCCAGCGACACCGCCAGCAGATCGCGCTTTTGAAAGACGGAGGCGTTGTTGACGATGATGTCCAGGCGGTCGAAGCGCTCGGCCGCGGCTTGCATCAAGTCATCCACGCCGTGGGCGCCGCTGAGGTCCGCTTGAATCGCATGGGCGTCGACTCCGTAGGATTTGAGCTCCCGCAGGGTGTGGCGCGCTTCGTCGGGGGCCGCGCGGTGGTAATGCGCCAGCAAATGGACGCCTTGTTTGGCCAGCTCAAGGGCGATGACGCGCCCGACGCGCCGCGCCGACCCGGTGACCAGCGCGACCTTGCCACTCAATTCAACCTGCGCCACGCCGCCTCCTCCAGCTTATGTCGCTTCTTCCAGCGATTTGAGATACGCATTCATCTCTTCGAGCTTCATCTCACCCAGCTTGAGATGGCGCACCCGCCCTTCGCCATCGAGTATGAAGGTGGTTGGCAGGTTTTGCACGCCATAATCCAGCTTGACCGCCTGGTTGCGGTCCATCGCCACCGGCAGGTTTCGCAGGCCGATTTCCGCCAGGAAGCCGCTGATCTGAGCCGCGGTCTCGCCCAGGTTGATCGTGAGCAGCGCGGGACCATTCTCGTTGGCGCTGTGTTCGGCGATGAATTCTTCAAACGCCGGTAGCTCGCGCACGCAGGGAGCGCACCAGGTCGCCCAAAAGTTGAGAAAGAGCGGTCGCCCGGCGTAATCCGATGGCGAGACGAGGGTGATGCCGTCGAGCATGGGCAGCTCGAAATCAGGCGCGGGGAAGTTGACGATGGTACGTGGCGGGGCGGGGGCGAAATCGGGCGCGGGGGCGGGCTGCTGGCGGGTTTCCAGGGCGAGCGTCAGCAGGGCGATGAAGATGCCGAAGAGCGGCAGGATGAGGAGGATGAGGCGGGCGGGGGAAGGGCTTTGCTTCGCCATATACGACTTCATTCGGTGTTTAGAACCGCCAGTTCTCACGCTGCATCATGCCAATCAGATTCACGCAGTCTATATCGTAGTCCTTACAAATGGTCGGAATCTTCGTACCATGGGGCTTGAACCTTTCTTCGGTTACGACAGTTCCACAGTAAACTCTTGCACGTGCAATCAAGTAAGTATCTGCTTTCTCGTTAGCGCTCCTGAGGTGATCTGGAACCGCGTCTCGGAATTTGGAAGAGGCTAATTCTGAACTGAGGAATTCCATCTCTTCTGCGGTTGGACCTGCAAACAGTTCCCGAACACTAGGTTGCAATGCCCATTTAGCGGCCTGGTCTCCATCTCTCTCGCGTCGCAACTCTTCCTTCACCTGGATCACCGAGACTAGCATACGTCTTTCGACCAGATTCTCAAATTCCTGCCACAGATTTGGAAATACGCCACGAGGATATTTTTGAAAGAGCTCGATCAAGCTTGATGTGTCTACGACATAAGTCACGATCTGGCGCCAACAACTAGGTCTTCCAACTTGTCCAGATTCTTCGGCGCGACCGCGAGATAATCCGCGAGTTCCTCCTCATCAATACGGTTCTCTTCCAGTTGTCTGAAAGCGAGTTCTATATACTCCTCTCCAAGATAAGCGATCTGGGTGCGATAATAGTTGCCCCCGCCTGTCGCCGTCGGTCTCGCCTCGTCTCTCCAAGCGTCGACAGTTTCTCGGTATTTCATGGGTGAGATAAACTGACGATCTCGAATCTTCCGCAATATGACTTCGCGGCTTACGCAAAACATCGACGACAGTCTTTGCGCCTCCAAAACAGGACGCGCTTTCGGGCGCAAAACGCGATCAAACGCGTCGTCCGGGACAAGAAAAGCGCCTGCAAACGCATTGCAGCGCCTTTCAATTTGCGCGTATTCTGCTGGCAACGGGTAATGAAATGTGGAATCACTGTCAACTCCGCTGGTATGAAAGAGCAGATGCGCTAGTTCATGGAACAGCGTAAAGATCTGCCGCGCCTTCGCATTTGAGTTATTGACATAGATGATCGGGAAATCGTCATCATATAGGCTGAAACCGGAGTAATCATCGGTCCTGAAGGCGTCTTTGAACACGGTTACTCCGACTCTGAAGAGCGCTGATCGCCAATTCTTTAGCGCCTCTTCAGCAGTATTCCATGTGAACTGACGCTCGAGTGATATACCAAGGTAGTTGCGCACTCTGCCGGACGCGACGCTCAATTCTTCATGGATATCGAGCTTGATATCGCGAATGATCTGTGTGCGCGCGGCATTGCGCCCTTCGCTCAATTCCGACAAGCCCACCTGAAACGCGCGCGCTTTGTACAGCAGCTTACGGATTGACGGTGGAATCTCGTCAAATTGCTCAGAGCCCAAGGTGCGGAAGGTCTCTTCAATCTTGGGCGTCTCCGGCGGCTCGGGGAAAAAGAAAACCGCGACAGGCAACCATAATTCTTTCGCGAGTCTCTCCAACTGTCGATAGGTCGGCCGGGACTCGCCATTTTCCCAGTCTGCGATTTTCTTGAAGTCCTTGCGCTTCACCGCCAGCGCGTCAAGCGTGTAACCTAACCGCTCCCGCGCCCAAGTCAACACTTCCGGCGTAATCGGCATTCGTTCAACAGCCATAGCTCTTGCCTGCGCTCCGCTTCAACTTCGACTGTAGTGCGATCACGCGCGCCTGTCAAACGCGGCGTCTACTCAAACACCCAGCGGTCCACGTCCCGCGCCCAGCCGCCGCAGAGCTCCGCCTCCGCGAAGAAATTCGCCACCTCGATCTCGCCGTTCTCGACGCTGTCCGACCCGTGAACGAGGTTCCGCCCGATCTCCAGAGCAAAGTCGCCGCGGATGCTGCCGGGCGCGGCCTCGGCCGGGTTCGTCGCCCCGATGGTCGCGCGCGCCGCCGCGATCGCCTCGCTGCCTTCCAGCGCCATCACCACCACCGGCGCCGATACGATGTAGGCCACCAGGCTCGCAAAGAATGGCCGCTCGCGGTGCACGGCGTAATGCTTCTCCGCCAGCGCGCGATTGACTTGCATGAGCTTCATGCCGATAATTTTCAGTCCGCGGCCTTCGAAGCGCTTGATGATTTCGCCGGTCAAGCCGCGCTGCACCGCGTCCGGTTTCACGATGATGAGTGTGCGTTCCAAGAGATTGCCTTTCTGCCCTTGCCTATTCGAATCGCATGAGGCCAATGATAACGGCGCGCCGAGCAAATGTGTATGATGATCCGCCGCCGCGGGCAGTCTCCCGTTCGTGAGACGCCAATGCGACAGCGGTGTAAATCAGGGTTGGAGCGGCGGAATATCTGCTATGATACGGACAGTTTAAGGAGCGAGGGGCGAATGAGCGGATCTTTCTGGCAGGATCAGGCGGTGATCGTGACGGGCGGCGCGGGCTTCCTCGGGCGGCATGTCGTCGACTTGCTGCGGGCGCGGTCGGCGCGGCGGGTCATCGTCCCCCGCAGCCGTGTTTACGACCTGCGCGAGCAGGCGGCGGTCGCGCGCTTGTTCTCGGATAATCCTGACGCGACCATGGTGATCCATCTGGCGGCGAACGTCGGCGGCATCGGCATCAACCGCGAGCATCCTGGCTTGTTCTGTTATGAGAATCTCATGATGGGCGCTTTGACGCTGGAATACGCGCGCCGGGCCGGCGTCGCCAAATACATCGGCATCGGCACCGTCTGCAGCTATCCCAAATTCGCGCCCCTGCCCTTCAAAGAAGCCGATTTGTGGAATGGCTACCCCGAAGAGACGAACGCGCCCTACGGCTTGGCGAAGAAAATGCTGCTCGTGCAGAGCCAAGCCTACCGCCAGGAATACGGGTTTAACGCCATTCATCTGCTGCCGGTCAACCTTTATGGACCGCACGACAAATTTGATCTGAAAGCCTCGCACGTGATACCGGCTGTGATACGCAAAATGGTGGACGCGCAGGAATATGGCGCCGCGCAGGTCACGCTCTTTGGCGATGGCTCGCCGACCCGCGAGTTCCTCTTCGTGCGAGATGCGGCCGAGGGCATCGTGCTCGCGGCCGAACGCTACAATGGCGCCGAGCCGGTCAACCTGGGCAGCGCCTTCGAAATCAGCATCCGCGACCTGGTGGAGATCATCGCCGACGAAGTGGGCTACCGCGGCGAGCTGCGCTGGGACGCGAGCAAGCCCAACGGCCAGCCGCGGCGCAAACTCGACGTCTCGCGCGCCGAACGCGAATTCGGCTTCGCATCGCGCACCGACTTCCGCGCGGGCTTAAGAGAGACGATCGAATGGTATCGAGCCGAAGGGCGCGGGCTTGCCGAGCCGGCCGCCCGGGCGCGCGCGGCGCTCCAGTCTTAGGATGCGGCGCTGGCAGCCGACTCGAGACGCGAAGCCCAGGATGAGCGCGACACGCAGGCGCCTTCACTTCTGGATCCTCATTCCAGTCTTGATTGTCCTGATGACCTGGCCCACGTTCTACTACGTGTTAGACGGCGACACCTTCTGGATACCGAGCCGCGGTCATGACGTGTGGTATGAACTATGGGAGGGCTGGTACGGCGGCCAGATTCTGCGTGGGCGCGCCGAGCTCTTTTATACGAATCTGCTCTTTTATCCCCAGGGCGTGTCGCTGATATATCATCAGCACACCGTGCCGCACATGCTGCTTTATCAAGGGCTGCGCGGGCTGCTTCCGATGTCCGCCGCCTACAATCTCGCATTCCTGCTGACGCTGCTGGCGAACGCGCTCGCCACCTACGTTTGCGCGAGCCTCTTCACGAAGGACAGATGGATCAGCCTCTTCGCCGCCGCCTTTATCGGCATCTGCGTCACGCTGCGATTCAAGACCGACGCGCAGTTCTGGACCTATTACACGATTCCGCTTTCCGTCTACTGCCTGCATCGCGCGATCACGGAAAAGAGGCGGCTCTACGCGATACTCTGCGGCGCGCTGGTCGGGCTGACGGTCTATATCGGCTTTTACGTGCTTATTTGCCTTGCGCTGACGGTCGGCATCTATGGCTTGTATCTGGCCTGGACGCGCTGGCGGCAGCCTGAATTCTGGACGCTGGCGCTGCTGGCGGCGGCTGTCTGCGCCGCGATAAGCCTGCCGCGCCTGGCGCCCATGCTGGCCGACAGCGACCAGGTCGCCACGGTTCTCGAATTTCGCTCGTATTGGGATCGCGCTTCCAATGACCTGCTGGATTTTGTGGCTCATCCCGTCTTCGCGGACGAAAACCCGCAGCAAGCCTACCTCGGCTATATTCCCTTGGCGCTGGCCTGCCTGGCTCTGGCGCGCTGGCATCACCGGCGAAAGCTCTTCCATTGGCTGCTGATTCTGGTCGTCTTCGTCGTTTTGCGGCTGGGCACCTTTCTTACGATAAATGGCACGGAATATCGCGACATTCTGTTGCCGAAGCATTATTTGAATCACTGGTTTCCCGAGCTCTTTCGCGGGTTCGCCGGCGGCCACCACTGGGTTTTGGGCGCGCTGCTGCCGCTGGCGATCCTGGCATGTTATGGCTTGCGGATCGCGCTGCGGTCGGCTTCGGACCGGCGCAAGGCATTTGTCGTGCTTATATTGATCGGCTTCGTGGCGCTCGAGCATTATCACCGCCCCATGTTCCACCGGATCGTGACCAAAGAAAGCGTCGCCTTCCTGGATTGGCTCGAAACGGAAGACGATGACGACATTCGCGTGATTCACGTGCCGATGAGCACGACATTCATGCGCCGTTACTACAACTTTCTGCAAGCCTTGAGCGGCTATCCGCAAGTGGAAGGCAGCGTCAACCGCCTCTTGCCGGAAGCCTACGCCTATATCCATGACAATTACGTGCTGAGCGCCTGGAAAGCGGGAAGGGCGATCCATTGCCTGCCCTCGAATCAGCGCGATTTTGAAGCCGCCGTCGATCAGCTGGCCGCCGACGGCTTCACGCATGTCGTCTATCACCCGGGCGCGAATCGGCTTGAAGGCCACAGCTTCGCCAGCGTGCCCGCCGCATACGCGGACGACTTCGCCTCGGTATTCCGCGTGGGCGACCTGCGCCAAAGCTGCGCCAACGCGCTTATCAAAAGCCCGGATACGCCGGCGCATCTGCGCGCCTTGGCTTTCTCCGTCGATCTCAAGCCCGATCTCGATGTCACCGTGCTGAGCCTGCAGCCGGCGCGACGTCTTGACGAGACGCTTTTCGCTTATCTCGAATCGGTATTCGACGACTGGGACGATTACGTCCATGTCTACGCTGAAGACGGGCGCGCCGCCGTGCAATCGCACAAGAGCATCTACGACAGCCTGGACGCGGTTCTGACGCATAGCCAGATGATCCTGCTCTTGACCGCGCCGGATCAAGACGACTCGGCCGCCGTCGAGGCTCTGCGCGCGCGGCTGGACGCGGATTATCAGACTTGCGGGCGCGCCATTGAGACCGATGACGCAACGGGCGAATTTTTCATCGCGGCCGCCTATCCCTGCGCCATCATGCTCGCCGAAGACGGGAGACGCGTCGTCTATGCGGATGCGCCGACGTTGGAAAACGCCGCGCTTGAGCTTGGGGACCGCGACCTGGACCTTTTCCTCTACTGGAAGAATCGCCGTCAGCGGGCGGGCAGCCACGCCTATTCCGTGCAGGTATTTGACGCGGCGGGCGGCAAGGCGCGGCAAGCCGACTACGTCATCGGCCACCAGCCGCTCGCGCATCATCGCCTCGATCTGTCGGGCCTGTCCCCGGGCGACTACGCGGCGCAGCTGATCGTTTACGACTTCGACACGGGCGCCAGCGTTTCCGGCATCGTCGCCGGCAGCGGGAAAGCCATCGAGCGGCAGCTGGAACTGGCGCGCTTCCGGATCGAGTGAGGCGCCGGTTTTATCGCGCTCGTCTCGTCTTGAGAATTAACCAGGTGGTAGACTTCTTGAAATGTTGGTAAACTTGCGCCTTGTCTGGTAACATTGTTCCAGTCCGAGTCTGGCGCGGTCGCGGACTGGCCTGAACTGGCGTTTTGGCAGCGTTGAGCGATTGCAGGTGGCTTTGCGCTAAATGAATAGAGACTTTGTTGCATGAGGAGGACAGGACGTTGAGCGCATTACTGGATGTCAAAGACCTGGTCGTCAGGTTTTATACGCAGGAAGGCACCGTCTACGCGGTCAATGGCGTATCCTTCGAGCTGGAAGAGGGGGAAACGCTGGGCATCGTGGGCGAGAGCGGCAGCGGCAAGAGCGTAAGCTCGCTCGCGCTGATGGGCTTGATCCCCAGCCCGCCGGGCAAGGTCGAATCGGGCACGGTCATGTTTGAAGGGCGCGACTTGCTGACGCTCAAACCCGACCAGATGCGGCTGATTCGCGGCAAGGAAATCGCCATGATCTTCCAGGATCCGATGACCTCGCTGAACCCGGTGCTGACCATCGGCACGCAGATCACCGAATCGCTGAAGCTGCACGAAGGCATGAATACCTCGCAATCGCGCAAACGGGCGGCTGACTTGCTGGATATGGTCGGCATCCCCGACGCCTATCGCCGGCTGGACGACTACCCGCATCAATTCTCGGGCGGCATGCGCCAGCGCGTGATGATTGCCATGGGCTTGTCCTGCAATCCCAAGCTGCTCATCGCCGATGAGCCGACTACCGCGCTCGACGTCACGATTCAGGCGCAGATCATCGAGCTCGTGAAGCAGCTGAAAGACGAGTTCAATATGGCGATGATTTGGATCACGCATGATCTTGGCGTGGTCGCGGGCATCGCCGATCGCATCCAGGTGATGTATGGCGGTCGCATCATGGAGTCGGGCTCGTCGCACGAGGTCTTTGGCGATAGCCGCCATCCTTATACCGAAGGGCTGCTGGGCTCCTTGCCGCGCCTGGATTCCAGCGGCGAAGAGAAACTGACGCAGATCGAGGGCTCGCCGCCGGATATGCGCAACGAGCCGAGCGGCTGTCCATTCGCCCCGCGCTGCGATGTGCGCGAGCGCCTCAGCCTGGAACGGTGTTGGGAGGAACGCCCGCCGCTGGAGACCGTGCCAAGCGCCGGTGGCGACGAAACGCATGTCATGTCTTGTTGGGCCGATATCCGCGAGGGGGTAGCTTAAAATGTCTAGTCAAGCCATGGCTGTCGAAGCGCGCAAGAGCCTGGACCAGAACGACGTTATCCTCGAGGTCACCGACCTGAAAAAGCACTTTCCCATCTCGGCTGGCATCGTTTTCCAGCGGCAGGTTGGGGCGGTGCGCGCCGTCGATGGCATCAGCTTTCATGTGATCCGCGGCGAGACCCTGGGCTTGGTTGGCGAATCGGGCTGCGGCAAGAGCACGACGGGCCGCACGATCCTGCAGCTCTATCGCCCGACCGAAGGCAGCGTCAAGTTCGAGGGGCAAGAGCTCTCGACGATGAGCGGCAATGAACTGCGGCAGATGCGGCGGCGGATGCAGATCATCTTTCAAGACCCCTTCGCCTCGCTGAACCCGCGCATGACGGTCGGCAGCATCGTCAGCGAGCCGCTGCAAATCCACAAGATCTATTCCAACAAGAAGGAACGGCAGCAGTATGTGGAAGCCTTGATGGAGAAGGTGGGCTTGAACCCCTATTTCATCAACCGCTACCCGCACGAGTTCTCTGGCGGTCAGCGGCAGCGCATCGGCATCGCGCGCGCCCTGGCTTTGGAGCCGAGCTTTATCGTCGCCGATGAGCCGATTTCCGCCCTCGACGTCTCGATTCAGGCGCAGGTGGTCAACTTGATGGAAGAGCTGCAAGACGAGCTCAACTTGACCTACCTCTTCATCGCTCACGACCTCAGCATGGTGCGGCATATCTGCGATCGCGTGGCGGTCATGTACCTGGGCAAGATCGTCGAGCTGGGTCCCGTCGATGAAGTCTACGACAATCCTCAGCATCCTTACACGCAGGCGCTGCTATCGGCGGTGCCCGTGCCCGACCCGCAGGTGGAAGAGAATCGCCAGCGCATCATCATCACGGGCGATCTGCCCAGCCCCGCCAACCCGCCGACGGGCTGCAATTTCAACACGCGCTGTCCCGTGGGCTTTGATCTCTGCTTCGAGGAGCCGGATCCGCCGCTGATTGAGGTTCGCCCGAAGCATTATGTGAGCTGCCATCGGGTGACTTAGCGGCGGCACAGGCTATGCCACATCGTGTGAGACTGCGCGAGAGATTTCGTTAGCGATAGACTCGATGCAATGCTCGTCTGTGCTCAAACCAGCCACGACGGAAAAGAAGAGCGCGTACGGTTCAAGCTCGCCGGCAGTGATGTTGTGCCAGACCGGATAAATCTTCCGCCCGGTTGACATTGCCAAGTAGACGAGCGTGTTTAACTCGTGCAGTTTCCACTTGTTTTCAATGTAGGCTCTTGACAAGACAGTCACGGCCGCGCGACTAGCACGGATCCTCTCGTCAATATTGCCTGCCATGCACTCGCCAATGAGCAGTTCTTTCTCGTCGCACCATACCTTCAAGCCTTGCGCCACCAAGGCCTCCGCTAATGGACGCGCTACAGCCTCGTTGTTCTCAGACTCGTGCGAGATGTACAGATCATAGCGCGGATTCGACGCTCCTGATAACTGTATTGGCATTTTCTGCCTCTCCTACGCCGCCGCGGGCCCATCCACGATCGCGACGAACTCCTCGGCGTTGAGCGTCTCGCGCTCGATCAGAATCCCCACCAGCTCGTCCATTTTGTGCTTCCGCTCCAGCAGCAGCCCTTTCGCCCGCTCATAAGCCGCCTGCAAGATGCGCTTGACCTCGTCATCGATCTGCTGCGCGTAATGCTCGCTGTAATCGCGCTGCTCGGCGAGCTCTCGCCCGAGGAAGACCGCGCCGCCGCCATTGCCGTATGACCGCGGGCCCAGCAGGTCGCTCATGCCAAATTGCGTCACCATCGCCCGCGCCATTCGCGTCGCCTGCTGCAAGTCGTTGCTGGCGCCGGTGGTGAACTGGTTGTAGATGATCTCCTCAGCCGCCCGCCCGCCCATGGCCGCCACGATGTCGTCTTCGAATTTCTCGCGCGTGATCAGCATGTCGTCGCCATCGGGCAGGGGCATGACGTAACCGCCCGCCCGCCCGCGCGAGACAATCGTGATCTTGTGCACCGGGCTGGTGTTCTCCAGCAGATGGAAGAGCAGGGCGTGCCCGGCTTCGTGATAGGCGACCTTTTCTTTCTCTTCCGGCGTGATGACGCGGCTGCGGCGTTCCGGCCCCATGACCACGCGCTCCATCGCTTCCTGCATCTCGGTCATGCCGATGGATTTTTTGTTGCGGCGCGCCGCCAGGATGGCCGCTTCGTTCACCAGGTTCTCCAGGTCGGCGCCGCTGAAGCCCGCCGTGATCTTCGCCAGCGCCTCGACATCGACATCGCCGGCCAGGGGCTTGCCGCGCGAATGCACCTTGAGTATCTCTTGCCTTCCCTTGACGTCCGGGTTGTCCATGACGACTTTGCGGTCGAAGCGGCCCGGACGCAGCAGCGCCGGATCGAGGATGTCGGGGCGGTTTGTGGCGGCGACGATGATGATATTGGTGTCGTTGTCGAAGCCGTCCATCTCCACCAGAATCTGATTCAGGGTCTGCTCGCGCTCGTCGTGGCCCCCGCCCAAGCCGGCCCCGCGATGCCGCCCGACGGCGTCGATCTCGTCCACGAAGACGATGGCCGGCGCTTCCGCCTTGGCCCGCTCGAAGAGGTCGCGAACGCGGCTGGCGCCAACGCCGACGAACATCTCAACGAACTCCGAGCCGGAGATGCTGAAGAAAGGGACGCCGGCCTCGCCCGCCACCGCCCGCGCCATCAAGGTCTTGCCTGTGCCGGGGGGGCCAACCATCAGCACGCCCTTGGGCACGCGCGCGCCCAGGCGGATGAATTTCTCCGGCTCTTTGAGGAATTCGACGATCTCCTTGAGGTCTTCTTTGGCTTCTTCCGCGCCGGCGACATCCTTGAAGGTCACCTGGGGCCGCTCCATATCGCGGGAGACGCGCGGTTTGCTGCGGCCGAAGCTCATCGCCTGGTCTTGCCCGGCGCGCATCGAGCGCATCATCCGCCACAAGAACCAAACGATGATCAGAATGGGCACGACGCCCAGCAGAATCTGGAATATGATGCTCGGCGTGTCATCGGTGGGGTGCGGCACGAAGTTCACATTCGCCAGGGCCGAGCGCGAGACGTCCAGCGCGCCCATCAACTGGTAAAAGTCCGAGAATTGGCTTTTGTAGGCGGTCTGCGTTGTCTGGTCGGTATAGGTGACCTTGAGCTCGGCGCCGCCGATCTCTTCGACGCGGTCCACCCGCCCGCGGCTGATATCGGCCGCCAGCTCGTTGATGGGCAAGCCGCTGCCCGCCTGAAAAGCCGCCCGCCCGTTGTATATGAGCAGCGCCATCGCCAGCAGGATGATGCCGAGCACGATCCACATGCGCTGGGCGTTGGGGCTGTTGAAGGGCGATTTGCCGCCGTCGCTGTTTTTCTTGCCATCTTTGCCGCCTTCGGTGACGTGGTTGGGCGGCTCCGCGCGGTTGTTCATGGTGGTAGCTCCGTTATTGAATGCAGCAGGGCGGTCGCGATTTGCCGTTGCGCCCCTGATATCAATGACCCAGCGACTGGCGAATAGGTGATAAATTGCCCGCTCCCGCCGGCGAGGACGCGCTTTGGCATCCGTGACTCGAGCGGTTTCCAGGCCCCGGAGGGGGAGACAAGTCTCGCCCCTGTTTACATTGCGGGAAGATTTCACCCCATCCCCCGGCCCCTTGCCCCAGCGAGCTAGGGAAGGGGAGTTGACGCTGCGAGCCGCAATGTATTTTGCGTGGGCGGTCGCTTTGCGGCGCGTGTGTCTACAAGGCTTGTCCGATACTGACGATTTTCCGCCAGGTGATGGTTGTGTGGAGAGCGGGACGAGCCACCGGCTCGCCCCTACAGCTGACGAATTTGAGCGAATCGGCGCGGAAATGGCGCGGAATGTGTCCAAGCGATTCTCCCCTTCCCTCATTTTGGGGATGGCCGCCTTAGAGATGGCGGGAGGGGCCCGCGGACGGGGGCAGTGGCTGGCAATGTAGACGGGTGAAACTTGCGCGCCTTTCCTTTATCATTGAAGCTGAAGCGCGAATCAGCACGAGCCGAGCATGACGACAGCAAGCACGAGCGGACGCAGCAACCAGGAATGGATCGCCGCGTTAACCCGGAATGGCGACGGCGCGCAGGATGAGGCTTTGGCCGAGCTGCGGGCTCGTCTGCAGCGCAGCATCTACTTCTACCTCAGCCAGGACCGCAGCGACTTAAGTGGATTGGCGGGGCATGAACTGGCGCAGATGGCGGAAGACCTGGCGCAAGACGCCACCATGCGCGTTATGGACAACCTGGCGAAGTTCCGCGGCGAGAGCCGATTCACCACCTGGGCGACCAAGATCGCCATCCGCCTCGCCATCAGCGATCTGCGGCGCTCGCGTTACAAAGATTTCAGCTTGGATGAGCTGACCGCCGATGGCGACCTGCTGCCGATCTCGACGCGGCTGGGCGCATCCGCCTCGCCGACGCCGGAGAAAGTCGCCGAGCGCGATGACGTGCTGGAGAAAATCGAAACGGCTTTGAAAGAGGCATTGACGGAGCGGCAATATCAGGCGCTGGTGGCGGTCGCGCTAAAGGGCGTGCCGATGGACGTGCTGGCGCAGCGCATGGGCACCAACCGCAACGCCCTCTACAAGCTGATTCACGACGCCCGCCGCAAGCTGAAGACCCACCTGGAAGGGCAGGGCATCTCGACGGATTACATGATGAACCTCTTCGGCAATTGAGGCGCTAGGGCGCCAGCGCCAGCAGCGTGCCGAAGCACATCTCGTCCGCCGTCCCCTCGCCCCAGACCACATAGCGCGGCTCATCAGACAGCCGGTTATCCCAGACGCAGGTCATGCGCACGACGTCGCCAGGCGAGACCTCCAGCGGCGCGACGAACTCGTAGCTGTCTTGCCAGTGGAAATCCCAGCGCGGAATATCCAGCAGCAGCTTGGCCTCCGCCTGGCCCGGGTTCAGCTCCAGGCGGAAGCTGCGCCCCAGTTCGTGCATGTGCCCGGAAACGCCGAAGAGCGTGAGGGGCCAGGTGATCGGGAAATCGCAGAAGCCGACCGCCCCTTCGCCCGTGTTTCCAGCGTAGTCCGCCAGCGTCTGCTCGCACTCGCGCAAGAGCCAGTTCGGGAATCGGCTTTGCCCCCGCCCGAAGAGCTCGCGGATGCGCTTGATGGCGGAGTCGCGCTCGCATTGCGGTCCATCCACGCCGGCCGGGCAAGGGATTTCCACGGGCGCCGCCAGCGGTATCTCAACAAGCTCTTGCAGCGCGTTCTCAGCCGAATCCAGCTGCAGGACGATCTGGCTTCGGTCGGGCTCGCGCGTGATACCGAGGTTGTAGTGCATCTGCACGACAATGCGCTGACCGGGTTTGATCAGGAAACCTGTGCCAGCTGGGTACAGCAGTGGCGACGTGCCTGGCGCCCATCCGCCTATGCCCTCGCCCTCGCGGCTCAAGCCGGCTCCGCCATAACAGGTCCAGCCCGGCTTGCCGTCGGCATAGTCGCGCCGTTCGATCGCCCGGCTCGCGCTGGCGTCAAAGAGATATACGAGATTGTGATGCGCCATTTCGGTCACGTCGGGGATGAATTCGTAGCCAGTGACGAATTGCGGCGCGTCAATGGCCAGCTCGAAAGCGAAACAGCGATAATCGTCCTGGACGGCCTCCGGCGGCGTATAAGCTTCGTCCAGCTGCAGTACCAGGTCGGCGCGGACCATGACCCGGTCGAAGCCGTCGGTGGCGGCGGGCGCGTAATCATGGCTGTCGCCAAGCGGCGCCCCGTCATCGACCCAGGCGGCGATGAGCGCGATGTCTTCGTCGGAGAGGCTGCGGTCCTTCTTCAGCGGCAAATTTTGCCTGGAGGGCATCCAGGGCGGCATGATGCGGTTGACGACATGCCACTTGACGTCTTCCGCCGCATTTACGACGGCTTCGGCGCTGGTGAATGGCGCGTAACCGGCGATCTGCCCATCGGCGTGGCAGGCGACGCAGTCGGCTTCGATTATCGGGCGAACGTGCTGGTGATAGGTGACTTCGTCTGGCAGGCTGACGCTCGAGACGTCAAGGGCTTCCGCCTCGTCATCGTCGTGGTCTTTATCGCCGTGCGCCAAAGCTGGCAGCGCGCCGAAGCCGATAATCAGTAGCAGCAGTAGCAGCCGCATGGTCAGTCTCCCATCTCCGCGAGTCGCACTTGGCGTTCCGGTGTGAAATCGTGGAACTGCCAGTAGAATCAGTATAGTCAGAATTTCCCGTCGCATAAAGGTCGCCGATCGCCCGCCCGGCGTTTCGGCGAGTCAAAAGCGCCCTTGTCTCTTTCGCGCTGGTCCATAATTGTTCTCATTCTGCTGCTCGGCGCGCTCTTGCGGGGCTTGAATATCACCGAGCGCAGCGTATGGATCGACGAAGGCTACTCCTTCTATTTCGCCCAATCCCCAAACCTGGCGGAGGCGCTCTCGAGCGACGTGCATCCCCCGCTGTATTTCGCCGCCCTGCGAATCTGGGGCGAGCTCGCGGGCCACAGCGAGCTGGCGCTGCGCTGGTTCTCGCTGCTGCCATCGATGTGCAGCCTGGCTTTCATCTTCCAGCTGGCCAAGGAGATTCGGCGGGCGCGAGCGGCGGGATGGGGCGGGGCGGCGCTGCCGACGCTAGCGCTGCTGATGCTGGCTTTGGCTGATGTCGAGAGTTATCTGTCGCAGGAAATCCGCCATTACACCTGGCTCTCACTGCTCGTTCTCTGCGGCATGCTCTTCTTGATCCGCTGGCTGCGGTCTCATCGGGCGGGCGACCATCTCGCCTGGCTGTTCGCCTCGATCCTGATGCTGTATACGCATTATATCGCTGCTTTCGCGTTGGTCGCGCAGGGGATGTATCTCCTGTTTTGGGCGCGCGGCAGGACGCGGCTGCGGGCGCTGACCACGCTGCTCATCTGCGTATTGGCGATGACGCCTTGGCTGCTGAGCGTCGGTTTGCGCCAGCTGGAAAACCGCGAGGCGCACCGGGAATGGTCGCTCGAGCTCACGGGCGAGCTGCTGCTCGAGATCGGCGTGAAATACTTCAGCGGGCAATGGGCGCTGATGCTTGGCTTGCTGGCGCTGGGCTGCGTCACGCTGGTCTATCGGCGCGATGCCAGCGTCGCCCGGCGCTTCGACCGCGTCACGCCGCTTTTGCTGCTGTGGCTTGCGCTGCCCTTCGGCTTGACGGTGCTGGTGAACGAATTCCTGCCCTTTTTGCTGCCGCACCGACTGATCCAGTGGACGCCGGCTATCGCGCTGCTGGTCGCCTGCGGGCTCGGCAATATCCGCCAGCCGGTTCGCGCGCTTTTGATCGCCGTCATCGTCGTGTATGGCCTGGCCCAGGTCGAATTCGGCCGCGTCCAGCCCGATTGGCGGCGCATCGCCACTATGACCACGCGTTACGCCGTGCCGGGCGACCTGGTCTTGAGCGACGTCTCGAGCGGCGATTACCCCCTGCGCTACTACCTGCTGCGCGAAGAAGGCGGCGCCCGCGCGCTGGATGAGGGCATACGCTTCGAGTCGCTGCAGCTGCGGCGCCAGTTCCATGCCGACAGTTACGAAGCCTGGCTGCCGCGCCTGCTGGACGCGCAGGAGACCGTCTGGCTGATGATTTGGTCGAGCGACGAAAGCGCCTTCAATTGGCTGGACGCGCTCGAGTTCCAGCGATCGGCGGCCTACCTTCATCGGCACGATGGTGGCGCTCACGGCGAAACCCTCATGCGTGTTTTCCGCTACGATCGCCGGACCGATGACGAGCCGGACGCGCGCTTCGCCAATGGCATGATTCTGCGCTCGGCCCGCCTGGATCTGGCCGACCTGCGCCTGGATAGTCTGTGGGAGGCGACCAGGACGCTGGAACGCGATTTCACGCTCTCGGCGAAGCTGCTGGATGAAAACGGCGTTGTCGTCGCCCAGCGCGACAGCCAGCCGCAAGCCAACAAGCGGCCCACCAGCGGCTGGCAGCCCGGCGAGATCATCTATTCGCCGCAGGAGCTTATGGCGGATCGCCCGCTTTCTGCGGGGATCTATCGGGTGATCGTTCAGGTTTACACGCGCGAGGGCGATGCCTTCGCCAACGTGCTGACCGCGGCCGGCGCGGAGTTCGCCTTGATTGAGGAGATTCAGATCGGCGCTTAGCCCAGGGGCCGCCCGCCATCGACCGGGAGGATGTCGCCGGTGCTGAAGCGCAGATGAACGACAGCGGCGTAGACGGCTTCCGCCACATCCTCAGCCTCGGCGATGCGCCCCAGCGGCGTTTTGTCTTCCTGCTCGGCGATCAGCCAGCGGGGCATGCGCTGCGCGTATTCGCCATGGACCCAGCCGGGCGATACCGAAAACACGCGAATCTGTGGCGCCAGGGCCCGCGCCAAAGAGCGCGTCATGCTATCCATCGCCGCTTTGCTCGCGCAATAGGCGACATTGCTGCCGACGCCCGTGCGCCCGGCGATCGACGAGATATTGATGATGACGCCGCCGTCGCCAGCGGAAAGCAGCGGATGCAGCGCGCGGATCGAGGCGAAGGCGCCGCGCCAGTTGACGCGAAAGATGCGATCGATGGTCTCGTCATCCAGGCTCTCCAGGTCGGCGTGCGGCACGGCTTTGGTGACGCCGGCGTTGTTGACCAGAATATCGAGCCGCCCGTATTTGTCGCTGATGGCGCGCTGCAGACTGGCTTGGGCGTCGGCTTGGTCGACAGGCGCGCGGATAATCAGGTGATCGCCGCCCGGCAGCGTGTTCGCGGCTGCCCGCGCCTTGCTCTGATCGCTGTTGTAGCTGACGACGATTCGCGCCCCGGCCATCGCCAGCCGCCGGCAAATCGCGCTGCCGATGCCGCCGCCCCCGCCCGTGACCAGCGCCACCTTGCCACCCAGAGCTGTCATGTCATCGCCTCCGCTATGTGCGCCGCGCCCCGCTAGAATGAGCGCAGATCGGCGCGCAGGTGATCGACGCGGTTCATATAATGCAGGATGGGGAGCCCGTCGGCGTAATCGATCCGCGTGATGGCGGTGTTGTTATGATAATAGCGCCAGCCCGCGCGAAAGGGCTCGTCGCCGTGGATCGCCTGCAGCAGCAAGTTGAGGAAGCCGGCGTGCGAGACGAGGGCGATCACGCGCTCGCTTTCCTGCCACTCGCGGAGTTTGGCGGCGACGGCGTGAGCGCGCTCGACGCTTCTTTCAGTCGCTTCGAAACCTTGGCTGGCATCGTACCAGCCCCGCTCGGTCAGCGCTTCCGGCAGCTGATAGCCGGGAAAATCCCGCGAAATCTCGGCGCGCGTCATGCCGCCGAAGCCAATAGCTTCTCCGTTTTGCGACTGGTACATGCCGCCCAATTCGTGCAGATCGAGCCAAACCGCCGGCGCCAAGCCCAGCGCCTCGCTCACGGGTTTCGCCGTCAGCAGCGAGCGAAGCATCGCGCTCGTGTAGAGATGCGTCATAGGGCAGCTATCGCCGACCGCGCCGACGATGTGACGCGCCAGCAAATCGCGCTGTTGATACCCAAGCGGCGTCAAACCGGGATCGACCTTGCGGCGGTGAACCGATTCTCGCGCGAGCGCATTGTTTTCCGACTCCGCGTGACGGATGAGATAGAGGCGCATAACCAGCCTTTTTGCCTTAGGGCATATCTTTTCAACGGGCGATTATAAGCCAAGTGGCGGCGATTGACAGCGGGGCATGTTTTGGACTTTGCCTGGCGGCCGACCCTCGCTACACTGTGGCCGCGGCAGTTTTGAGGTTGATAGCGCGCGAGTATGGAAAAGGTCGTAACGCTGACGTTGAACCCGGCCCTGGATGTGGCCACGCGCGTCGGCTCGGTCGCGCCGGAGATCAAGCTGCGCTGCGCGGCGCCTGGCTTTCATCCCGGTGGCGGCGGCATCAACGTGTCGCGGGCGATTCGCTTCCTCGGCGGCGAGTCCAGCGCGATCTACGCGGCCGGCGGGCACACCGGCGATATGCTCGCGCGGCTGCTGATTGACGAGGGCATCGACGGTCGCCCGGTCGCGATCAGCGGCATCACGCGCGAGAACCTGGTCGTCTATGAAGAGAGCACGGGTTTGCAGTACCGCTTCACCATGCCGGGCCCGGCGCTCGGCGCGGCGGAGTGGGGCGCTTGTCTTGAGGCGCTTTTCGATTTGAACCCGGCCTATATCGTCGTCAGCGGGAGTTTGCCCCGCGGCGTCCCGCCCGAGTTCTACGGCGAAATCACGCGAAACGCCAGCGAGCGCGGCAGCCGCGTCATCCTGGATACGGCCGGCGACGCCCTGCGACAGCTGAGCGGCAAAAGCGTCTACTTGCTGAAGCCCAATCTGCGCGAGCTGGGGCTGATCGCCGGCGCCGAGGTCCGGGGCGAAGCGCAGATCCGCGCGGCCTGTCAGAGCCTGATCGCCGAGGGCATGGCGGAAGCGATCGCCGTCTCGCTGGGCGCGGCCGGCGCCGCCCTCGTCACCGGCGCGGATTGCATTTTTCTGCGCGCGCCGATCGTGCCGATACAGAGCAAGGTGGGCGCGGGCGACAGCATGGTGGCTGGCATCGTCCTGGGCTTGGCGCGGGGGCTCGGCCTGGTCGATGCGCTTCGCTTGGGGGTGGCGGCCGGCAGCGCGGCGGTGATGACGCCCGGCACGGAGCTCTGCCGCGGGGAGGACGCCCGGCGGCTTTTTGATGAGATACGCGCCATGTAGGGGCGAGGCGGCGACTCGCCCTCCGCTCGCGGGAAATCGCTTCCGCCCCGCGCCGTTTGTACGGGCTAGCCGCCGGCTCGCCCCTTCAGCCCTCATTTCGGGGGCAAGGGGCCAATTAGTGTCAAATTCGGAGTATCGGACAAGCCTTATAGACGTCCGCGTCGCAACGCGACCGCCCACGCAAAATACCTGGCATTTCGCAGCGTCGTGCCTCCCCTTCCCTAGCTCGCTGGGTGCGCGTAGACACAGCACTACGGCAAGGGGCCGCGCCGCGTAGACACTGGCGGTCGGGGATAGGGTGTTGCGCTCGCTACGTAGACAGGGTCGCGCCTCGGCGAGCTCGCTTTCTTGCGCAAGTTGCATGACAGAACTCAGACATTGTATCGCCACCAAGAATCGACCGCGCCAATGCCGTGGAGGTATGCCAATGACCAGCATCAAAGCGCGCAACGTCAACCACCCGAACCACCGCGAAAACCTCAAGGCGGAGAAGTATAAGCTCATTCGCGAGGCGATGCTGGCATCCCTGTCGGCGGGGGCCTGGATGTCGTTCAGCGAGCTGGAAGACAAAGTCCGCGCCTGGCTGGACGACAAGGACGCCCCAAAAGCGCTCTTCCCCAAGCCCGGCTCCGTCCGTTGGTATTGCAAGGCGGTGCAGCTGGATTTGGAGGCGCGCGGCGAGATCGAGCGCCAGCCAAAAAAGTCGCCGCTGCATCTGCGCAAACGCCAGGCTGACGCGAACTAATCGCAGTCGACTGCGCTGGCCGGCAGAGCCTCTGCGCTGTGCCAGATGCGCCGCCACTCATCGAGATAGAGCCCGGCGATGGCCGCGTCGTCGATGATCACGATGTTCTCGTCATTGCCGCGCGCCGCGCTCTTGGAGAAGTTGAACGAGCCGGTGATGACCGTGCGCGCGTCAATGATGATGACCTTGTGATGCATCGCGTTTGGGTTGCCGTCCACGCGCATATCGGCGCCGGCGCAGCGCAGCGTCGGCAGTTGACTCCAGCTTGCCCGGCTGTTGCGCCGCTCGAAGACGCCTTGCAAGCGAAGACCGCCCCGCGCCGCGCGCAGCAGCATCGCCTCCGCCAGCTCCTCCAGCGAGAAGACGAAGGTCATGCTGTGAATCGAATGCGCCGCCCCTTCAATCTCCGCTTTCAGCAAGGCGAGCTCGTCCGCCTCCGCGCCAAAAGTGAGGCGGACCTCGCCATCGCCGAGCGCGAAACTGACCTCGCCGTCGTCGCGTGAGGCGGCGCCGAATTCCCCGCGCTCGAACATTTCGTCGAATTCCGCCTGGAATGCGCTCGCGGCGACCGCGCTTTCCAGGACGATGGCGTTGTTGTTGTTGCGATACGTGCCGTTGACGGTGAAATTCCAGGAGCCGGTCCAAACCGCGCGCCCGTCCAGAATCATGAATTTGTTGTGCATCAAGCCGCTGCGCCCGTCATCGACGACAGCGATGCCAGCGGCCTGCAATCGGCGCAGGGCGTCATTGGCGGCGTCGTAAACGCCGTGCTCGTCATCGGCGACGACGCGCGTACGCACGCCTCGTTCATGCGCCGCGAGGATGGCGTGAAATATCGGCTCGCTGTTCAGTTCAAAGGCGGCGATATCGAGGGTCTCTCGCGTTTGTTGAATCGCCGCGGCCAAGGCGATTTCGATGCCGCCGCTGTAGCGCGCTTTTCCCGCGCTGGCGTCCGGCTGGTTGAAGTAGAGCTGCCAGCCGTCGCCAATGTAGCCGCGCCCGAAATCGAAACTGACTTCGCGATAGCGGGGCGGAGTCGCCGTCGCCGCGCTTTCGGGTCTGGCTGGCGGCCGCGCCCTGGGTTCATCATTCGCCGCCTGGAAGCTGAAGGCGAGCATCGCGATGAGCGGCACGAAGCCGGCGACGAGCGTTTTCAGCCCGTGCCACAGCGCGCGCCCGTTTCTCGGCTGCCTAGTCAAATGCGGCGCCTGTAAGCCTGCCTTGCGGATGGCCTGAAGGTATACATTGCGCGACGCGCCGGCGCAAGCCAGCATTAATTGCCGGGCGATGCGGTGCTATAATGCGGCGGTTCGACCGAATCAAGCGGCAGCGCGAATCATGTCCATTCTCAGCGCCAGCAAGCTGGGCAAATTCTATGGACCCGACGAGGTGTTCAGCGATATCAGCGTCGCCATTCCCGCCGGCGCGCGCATCGCCCTCGTCGGTCCGAACGGGGCCGGCAAGACGACCCTGCTCAACCTGCTCGCCGGCGTGGACCGCCCAACGAGCGGTCAGCTGCGCCTGGCACGCGGGCGACGCCTGGCTTTCTTGCCGCAGCGCCCGGAGCTGGCGGGCGAACACAGCCTCTGGCAAGAGCAGCTGAAAGCCTTCGCCGGGCTGCGCGCGATGGAGCGGCGGCTCGCTGAACTGGAAGGGCGATTGGCTGATGCCGCCGGCGCCGAGATCGACCTGGAGGCTTACGGCGGCTTGCAGGCGGAGTTCGAGCGGCTCGGCGGCTACGAATACGAAACGCGCGTCAAGATGGCGCTCAGCGGGCTGGGTTTCTCCGCCGACGACTACGATACGCCGCTGCCACAGTTATCGGGCGGCGGCAAGACGCGCGCCGCGCTCTGCCGGCTGCTGCTGGAAGCGCCCGACCTGCTCATCCTGGACGAGCCGACCAACCACCTGGATATACACGCGGTCGAATGGCTGGAGAGATTCCTGGCGTCGTTTCCTGGCGCCGCGCTCGCCGTCAGCCACGATCGCTACTTCATCGACAGATTCGCCACCTCCGTATGGGAGATCGAGTTTGGCAGGCTGCGCAGCTATCGAGGCAATTACAGCGCCTACAGCAAAGAGCGCGCCAGCCAGCGCGAAAGCCTGCGACGCGACTATGCCGGGCAGCGGCAATTCATCCGCAAGGAAGAGGAATTCATCCGCCGCCACATGGGCAGCCGCGGCACGGCGCAAGCCAAGGGTCGCCTGAAGAAGCTGGAGACGCTCAAGAAGCGCGGCGCGATCCTGGAAAGCGGTCCGCGCCAGCGCAAGACGATGTTCCTCGAGATGAGCGACCACCGGCGCAGCGGCGACCAGGTGATCGTCGCGCGCGATTTGCAAATCGGCTATGATGCGGTTTCGCCCCTGCTGAACGCGCCGGATCTGCTCGTGCTGCGCGGCGAGACGGTGGCCATCATCGGCGGCAACGGCGTCGGCAAATCGACGCTGCTCAAGACCCTGGGCGGCGAAATGCCGGCGCTGGCGGGCGAGCTTCGGCTGGGCGCAAAGGTGAAGGTCGGCTATTTCGCCCAGGCGCACGAGACGTTGAACCCGGAGTATGCGCTGATTGACGAGATCCGCGCCGTCAAGCCGCTGCCGATCTCGCAGGCGCGCGACTGGCTCGGGCGATTTCTATTCAGCGGCGAGGACGTTTTCCGCAAGGTGGCGTCGCTTTCCGGCGGCGAACGCGGACGGCTGGCGCTGGCCAAGCTGGCTCTGCAGGGCGCCAGTCTGCTCTTGCTGGACGAGCCGACCAACCACCTCGATATCGACAGCCAGGAAGTCTTGCAGGCGGCGCTGCGGGCTTTTGCGGGGACGATTCTGCTCGTCAGCCACGACCGTTATCTGGTCGACGCGCTGGCCACGCAGATCTGGGAGATGACGCCGGGCGAGCTGCGGATCGTCGACGGCGATTATCAAGCGTATCTGCGCTGGCGCAACCACGCGCGGCAAAGGGAAACGGCGGCATCAGCGGGCCCAAAAGCGCGACGGCGGCCCGCCCGCGGTGAGAAGAAGCACGGACTGAATCCCTTTGAAGCGGCAAAACGCGCCGCCGAGCTTGAAGACAGGATCGAGCGCCTGGAAGCCTGCTTGAGCGAGATCAGCCAAAAGCTGGCCGACGCCAGCCTGGCTCGCGACGCGGCGGAGGCGCGGGAGCTGGGCATCGCTTATGCCCGGACCGAAGCCGAGCTGGAATCGGCGCTGGAAGAGTGGGGCAAGTTCGCCGGCTAGCGCCCGGCTGCGCGCCGCGGATGCTGGCGGATGATTGAACGCGTACCGAACGAGCCGCTTGAGAAAACGAGGGAGCCTCATCTTGGATATCGCCTGGCACGGTTACAGCTGCTTTCGCATCACTGAACGCGGTCACACGTCGGTGGTGACCGATCCCTTCGCCAAGAATCACGACTCGGGCAAGCTGCGGCTAAGCGCCGATCTCGTCACCGTCAGCCACAAGCGGGCGCGGCATCGGGTCGAAGACGTCCGCGATCGGAAGTACGTCATCGCGGGACCGGGCGAATACGAGGTGGGCGAGCTATTCGTCACCGGCGTGGCTCTTCATCATCACGACGCCGAGCGGGACGCGCTTTCCGAGAACGTCGCTTATCATTTCGAATATCCCAACGGGCTCAGCGTCCTGCATTTGGGCGCCCTGCGAGAGCTGCCGGAGCCGTCGACCTTCGAGCGCTTCGATCAAGTGAACGCGCTGCTGCTGCCGCTCGACGCCACGCGCCTGACCGGCGATCCGCTGGCCGATCTGATCAGCGTGATCGAGCCGAATTACGTGGCGCCCATGCGGCCCATTACTCTGGGCGGCGAAGCCTTCGCGGCGGCGGTTGATGGCTTCCTGAAGTTAATGGGCGTCAAGGACGCGGCGGCGCAGGACGGGCTGCGCCTGACGCCATCCAACCTGCCCGAGCAGACGCAGGTCGTCCTCCTGCGCCCCGTCGACAATTCAAGCTGACAAGATTGAATCCACTTGGTAAGATAGAAGCCGCAGGACTAGCGATACGCGAGCCGTCAGCCACGCGGGTGGGCACATGCCGAACGGAAGCGTCAAGATCCTCATGAATTGGGATATCAAGCCCGGTTTGGATCAGGAATATTTTGAATTTGTGATGCGCGAGTGGGTGCCGAATACCACGAAGCTGGGATTGACGCCGATCGAAGCCTGGTACAACGTTTACGCCGATGCCGACATCCCCCGCATCATGGCCGGCGCCATCGCCGAAGACGCCGATTCCATGCGCCAGATCATCACCAGCGCCGACTGGGCCGATCTTCAAGCCAAGCTGATGGAATACGTCGAGAATTACAGCCAGAAAATCGTGCGCGTCACCGGCGATTATCAACTCTGACTGGCAGCCGCCCGCATCCGTAACCGTTATTTGTCGGGCGATTCACAGAATCGCCCCCACAGCTTCGTTACGGGCGGGGTTTGTCGTCCGCACCGCGAGAATAGACATGTCGGGCGATTCACAGAATCGCCCCTACAAACCGGATCTGGCAATCCCTAACCGCCCATCGCCACGCGCAGCGAATCACAAGCCGGGCAGCCGCCGCCGGGCCGCACGATCGCGTAGCCAGACTGCGGGTCATCGCCCCAGTAAGTCGCGTCGACATTCCAGACGATGAACAGGCGCACGTAGCCGGAGCCGCGCAGTCGATGCACCGCGCCCGCCAGCCAAGCCGCTTGCTCCGCCAGCGATGTGCCGCCCGCCCAGGCGAAGGTGCTCGGCAGCGGACCAATGCCCTCGCCCGTCAGGTAGCCGAGCTCGGTGAAGCAGAGCGGCTTGCCCGGGAAGAAGCTGCGATAGAGCTGCATCATGCGCGGCAGATACCAGGAGTAATGCCCGGAGCTGCCGACCGGCGCGCCACTGGTCGAATCGGGCGAGGTGATGCCCGCGTTGTAATGGACGCCGACGCAGTCCATGACGTTGGCCGCCCCGGCCGCCGCCATCTGCTGGAGGAAGCAGTCGTCATCGCCGCCGCCCGGTCCGCAGCCTTGGAAGTAACCGGTCGGGGCGGGCGCGCCACTGATGACCATGGTGCCCGCATTGGCGCCCTTGATCGCGTGATAAGCGGCCGAGAGCATCTGCGTGTAATTGTGGCCCGAGATCTGCCCCGATGGCCACTCGCGGTCGATGTTCATCTCGTTCCAGACTTCGATGGCGTCCGCGCCGCCGCGCGCCAGCCCGGCCAGGAAGTTGGCGAAGTTCTGATAGAAGCCGCCGGGGTTGCTGGATATTTGATTCTTGTCGCCGATCACGCTCAGCAGCACGCGGAAGCCGTTGCCGTGGGCGCTGTCAATCATGTGCTGGAAGTTGCTGGCCGGCTCGCCATGCCATTTGACCTGCCGCTTGACCCAGGTCATGCGCGCGTTTTTCATGTGGTTCGGGTGCGAGAAGCTCAAGGCCTGGCCCCCCAGCTCGAAGCCGCTGACGTTGGCGGTGCTGGGCGGGGGCGGTCCAGCGGGCGCGGACCCCGTGTCCGTGGGCGCGGGTTCTGGCGGCGGTGGCGCGCCCGGCACCTTCAGCACCTGGCCCACTTTCAGGGCGTCCAGGTCGGTGATGCCGTTCATCCGCGCCAATTCAAAGTAGTTGATGTTGAACTTGGCCGCGATAATCGACAGCGAGTCGCCGCGTTGGACGGTATACGTGCCGGCGGCCGGCTGCTGCGCGGGCGCCGCGCCGCCACTTGTCGCCGGCTGGCTAGCCGCGACCGGCACACGCAGCACCTGCCCGACGTGCAGAATATTCGGATTGGCGATGCCGTTCATCTCCGCCAGGACGATATAGGTCGTGCCGAATTTGGCGGCGATGATCGCCAGCGAATCGCCCCGCTGCACGGTATAGGCGCTTTCGCCAGCGGGCTGCTGGGCCGTGGGGGCCGCGGGGGCTGGCGCCTGCGCGCTGCCGCCACCGGCCGCCGGAATGGTAAGTTGGTTGCCTGCGTGAATGACGTAGGGCGGCGCGATGCCGTTTGCCTGCGCGACTTCCTCAAGCGTCCGACCATATCGCAGCGCGATGGTAAATAGATTCTCGCCTCGCTGTACGACATGAACCTGCTGCGCCAGGGCGACTGACGCGAAGGATATCAAAAGGATGGCTGTCAATAGAAACATGGTTAGTCGGCGCATTTTCGCTCCTCACTGGCACGGCTTCGCTATTGAATTGGCGTTGCGAAAATTCAGTCTAGCATGAGACGCGGATACACGCTTTGTCTCATGCGCGCATTCTTGGGGGCCAAGCCGCGCCGATTTCTGCCACGAGAAACGCGACTCGGGCGCTAGTAGCCGACATCCATGCCGGGGTCGACCAGGGGCAGGCGCGGGTCCAGGCCCGGTTGCGTATGGCGCGCCCAGGCGTAATCCGGGTCGTCGCTATAGGCGAATTCCCGGGTGGAGCCCGCCAGGAAATTGAGCGTATAGGTGGTCGTGCCCGGCGCGCTCACCATCGTGTAATAGCCTTCGGGCATCAAAATGACATCGTGCTGCCGCGCCATCATCGTGACGTCGGAGCGTTTGTCGGCGCTGTAAACGCGCTGGTAGGCGTAACCGGTCGGCCGATCAAATTTGTAAAAGCTGAAGCGGTTGAGCTGGGCTTCCAGCACCACTCCTTTGGCGTCGGTCTTGTGCGCGTCGTGTTTATGCGGCGGATAACTCGACCAATTGCCGCCGGGCGTATAAAGCTCGTAGACCAGCAGGCGGTCGGCGGGGAAGTCGCCCCCGATCAGCCGATTCATCTGGCGCGAGCAGTTGCCGCCCCCCAGCAGCAGCAGCTCGACGTCATTGGGCGCGATGAGCCGCGGCGGGTGTTCTTTTTCGGTGGGCGCCCAGCAGGACGCGAACTCGAAGTCGTCGGTGACGGCTTCGATCTCGAACTCGGTATTTGGCGGCAGGTAAAGCGCGTGGGGCATGCCGCAGAAGACGTTGTCGCGCCGCCCCACGTTTTCGAAGTCGCCGCGATTCGTGCGGATGTTGCAGCGTCCGCTCAAGACCACGGCGACATATTCGAAGGCGTCGATGGCGATCTCGAAGGTGCGGGCCTTGCCCAGGCGGACGGCGGCGAAATTCAGCGTGTCCCAGCCGGCTCGCTTGGCGTCCAGGGCGGCGAACGCGCCGGCTCGTCCGCTGTCGGCGGAAGGGATGTGCAAGCTTTCGGCGGTGAATCTCGCCATGATGTCTCCTCTGCGATTGTCCCTTGGCGCAGGCGCCAACAAGCCGCCCCTGTTTTGTTCGCAAGTCTTGTCAGCGGGCGATTCACAGAATCGCCCCTACAGCTATCGTTGTAATCGCGGCGCCGCCGATGGGCGAACTGTTTTGCGTGTGCGGGCGAATCGCCGAGCCGCCCCAGTTCTGTTTGCGAAGGATCCAAATGGGCGAGTCGCCGCCTCGCCCCTGTTCACACTGCGAGTGCAACACCCCGTCCCCCGGCCCCTTGCCCCAGCAAGCTAGGGAAGGGGAGTTGACGCTGCGAGCCGCAATGGATTTTGCGTGGGCGGTCGCAGGGCGGCGCGTGTGTCTACAGCTATCGTTGTAATCGCGGCGCCGCCGATGGGCGAACTGTTTTGCGTAGGTCGGCGAATCGCCGAGACGTCCCTGATCAGGTGACCAAGCCCCGCGTGACGCGCATGAACATGTGCTCCAGGTCTTTTTCTTCTTCGTTGAAGCCCAGCAGCAGGATGTCGCCCTCGATCAGCTGGCGGCTCAAGGCGCCGAGTTCTTCATCGTTGCCGGCGAAATCGATGCGAACGCGGGCCCGGCCGTTTTTCGGCGTGATGATCTCGGCGGCGACGACTTTCTGGCGGTCGGCGACCAGCGCGGTTACGGCTTCTGCCGCTCCCTGATCCATCACCGTGATGATGATTTCGCGATGCGCCATTAATTCCAGCTTTAGTTCGTCGATGCTGCCTTGCATGATGATCTCGCCGGCTTCGAGGATGCCGATATGCGAGCAGACGTCTTCCACGTCCGCCAGGATATGCGAGGAGAAGAAGATCGTCTTGCCCATAGTCGCCAGCTCGCCCAGCAGTTCGCGGATTTCGACGCGCGCCCGCGGGTCGAGGCCCGAGGCCGGTTCATCCAGGATGAGCACCTGCGGGTCGTGCGCCAGCGTCCGCGCGAGGGACAGGCGCTGCTTCATGCCGCGGCTCAGCTTGTCGACGAGTTCTTCGCGCCGATGCTGCAGATCGACCAGCTCGAGCAAGTCCGCCACCAGCGGTTTGCGCTGATTTTCGGGGATGTCGTAACAGGCGGCGAAAAAGTCGAGATATTCCCAGACGCGCAGGTCTTCATAGACGCCGAATTCATCTGGCATATAGCCGATGGCGCGCCGGACCGCCCGCCGGTCGTCCAGGACTGAATGACCGGCCACCCAAGCCCGTCCTTGGGAGGGCCGCGTCAGCGTGGTCAGGATGCGCATCGTGGTTGTCTTGCCGGCGCCGTTCGGCCCCACGAAGCCATAAATCGAGCCGGTCGGCACTTCCAGCGAGATGCCGCGCAGCGCCTCGAAGCCGCCGAAAGATTTATGCAGGTCATGCGTCTGGATGATCAGGTCCATCGCTATCCTACCCCCATCCCCCAGCCCCTTGCGCCCACGAGGAGGGAAGGGGAGTTGTTCAAGCAGGTTCGCCTGCATCCAGCCCCTCCCTCTGTATGGGGTCGCGCAGACACTGACCCGCCGGGGAGGGGTTTGGGGTGGAAGAATATCGAAAGCGCGTTCATCAAGTAAGACTCTTTCCGACAAGTCTGCAATGCCATTGTTGTCCCTTTTGCCGCCCCCGAGCGGCTAGTGATAGCGCCCGGTCTGCGCGAGGCGGATTCTGCGGATGCGCGCCGTGCCGATATTGTCGCCATAACGCAGGCGCAGCCGCACGGCATTGCCGGGGCCCAAATAGGCGGCCGGCGCCGTGAATTCCAGCTCCTCGCCAGCGCGGTGATCGAAGACGTCGTAGTCCGCGTCCCGCCAGTTGTAGAGCTCGACCGCCAGCGACTGAGCATAACCGCCGCCGCGGTCCACTTCCACATGCAGGCGCGTCACCTCGTCCATCGCCAGCGCCGTCAGCGGATGAAAGAGGTACTCGACGCTCTGCTCGTCATACAGACTGAAGTTGTCCGTGCCGTTGTCGGTCAGCCCCGCGCGCTCGAGCGTCAGCCAGGTGAAGTATTCCGAGGTCATGGTCGCCCTGCGCGTCGGCAGCTTGATATCGACCGCCAGCTCGATGATGTAGAGCGTCGTGTCGATGGCGCTCCAGCCGGCGCCGCTGATTTCGAGATCGCGCGCCCAGTCGTCGCTCCAGCCGAGCAGATAGAGCCCGGCGCCGCGGGCGTCGGAGGCGAAGTGATCGACCATGAAGCTGGCGAGGAAAGACTGCTCGCGCGCCGCCTGCCGCTCTTCCGCCGATTCTGCCCGCAAGAAAGCGCGCGACCTCAGATAACGCCCGCCCTGCAGGTCTTTGATGGTGATATTGCGCCCCGAGCCGGAGAAGGGCGACAGGGTCGGGATGCTGGCGGACGCGCTCAGCTCGAGCGGGTTGGGCTGGGGCGGCGGGTTGGCGATGTCGCTGCGCAGGGTCTCGCGGTCCAGCGTCAGGATGGCGCCGGGCGCGAAATCGCCATCCAGCCGATGCGCCAGCCCGGGGCCGACGATGACCGCGTCGCGCAGGGTGATCTCGCTATCGTTGCTGATGAGCCCGCCGTAAGCGCCGATCATGCGCCCGCTCTCGAGGATGTCGAAGCTGAGCGTGAATGCGCCGTCGATGGCGGGTTTGGGGATGCGCCCGCCCGCCGTGAAATTGGCGAATATGCCGCCGTCTATGGTGAAATCGCGCGCGCTGAAGCGAGCCGCTTGCGAAATCTCGGTCGAGGTCTGGATGGTGTTGCTGGCGAAGATGCTGCTGGGGGCGGTGGCGCCGGCGACGGACAGATAATGCCCTTCAGGGAGCGCCAGGGAATAGGTGGCGCGCCGCGGCGAGAGCAAACCAATGAATTGTTCGACCTGCGCTTCGTCGCGATCGGCGAAGGATTGCACGAGGGTCGCGCGGCTGACGATGATCTCCGCCCCGCGCAGGCTGAAGCCGACCGTCCAGGCGATGCCGGTGAAGCAGATGATGACGGCGGGGATGGTCAGCCAGGCATAGCCGTTGCGCCGCAGCCGCGAGAGCGCGAAATAATTCAGCGGACCGATAAGCGCGATATATGAGAAGAGAAAGAGGCAGAGCGTTTGCATCGGCGGCAGCAGGTCGACGCCTGGCAGCGTGGCGATGGCGTCGGCGCCCCAGGCGGGCCGGGTGAAGCCCTCGCGCCAGGCGGGGTGTGGCGCCCGCGTCGCCAGCAGCTTTCGCCACAGGTCATCCAGGCGCGCCCAGCTGGCCAGCGGCTCCAGCGTGGGGTCGGCCGCGAGAAAATCGACCAAGCCCGCGCCAATCTCGCGGCGGAGCAAGAGCGGGACGCCGGCCTGCGCGACCAGCGTCTTGGCATCCTCGCGCGGCTCACCGATGGCCACAACCGAACGCTGTGAAAGCGCGTCCTTGTCGCCGGCGAAGTGGGCGAGCGCGCTCAGGTCGTCCAGCGCCTGGCTGCCTCTTGGCGAGAGCGGCAGAATCTCGGTCAGCGCCGCCAGGCCCAGCGCCGAAGGACCGCCGGTCACGATCAGGTGCCCGCCGGCTTCCACCCAGTGTTCAATGGCGCGCCGCTGCCCGCTGGAGAGGCTTTCGCCATCGATATTGATCAGCATCATCATATCGAGCGCGCCCAGCGACAGGCTCCGCTCGGGGATGTCATGCGCGCGCCAGAGCGCCTGCTCCGCTTTGAAGCCGCCGATGTGCAGGCGCGTCAAATTTGGCGCCGCGGTGTTCGGCCCGCTGACCACGGCGTAGAGTTGATTGCCGCGCGCCAGGTCGATCAAGTCGGCTTCGCGCGCCGCCCGCACGACGCCGTCGTCATCAATCAGCTCGACGCGAATCTGGTCGGGGAAGGTGCGCGCCTGGATGTTCAGCGTGGTCGATTTGGCGGCGCCGGTCGGCAGGTCAATTGGCGCGCTGAAGGCGTTGCCGACCACCGTGCCCGAGGTCTCTGGGCGGACGACCAGCCGGCCCGTCAGCGACTCGCCGTTGTTCTGCAGTTCAATCCGCAGCGGCGTCCACTCCTGCGGGCGGAAGAAGGAATCGAAGCCGACCTCGACCGACATCTCGATGACGTCGCGGAAATTGTCTTGCGCCAGGGCCGGCGGCATTAGCGCCAGCACGAGCAGGCTGGTCAAGATTAGGATGAACCGCGCTAAGAGCCGAGCCATGCGCATTCCCGAATTCAGGACAGAACTCGCCGCCAATTGTATCATGCCGCGCCGCCTTGTCATGTGTGGGGTTGGGCGGGCGGGCGAGATGCTATGTCGCCGCTGCATTGCGAAGGGCGCGCCCCATCCCCCCGGCCCCTTGCCCCAGCGAGCTAGGGAAGGGGAGTTTCGACGCTGCGAAATGCAAGGAATTTCGCGTGGGCGGCGGCTTTGCGGCGCGTGTGTCTACATTTTCGCAATATCGTGCTATAGTAATCGCTGCGGGCTGGACAAGGCGGGCGCGGAGGGGCGAGTCATGGTGTATCAGGCGGCGGAAGCGCGGTATGACAGGATGAAATATCGCCGTTCGGGGCGCAGCGGACTGCTGCTGCCGGCGATTTCGCTGGGCATCTGGTGGAATTTTGGCGGCGTCGACCGGCTTGATAACGCCCGCGCCATGCTTCGCCGCGCCTTCGACCTGGGCGTGACGCACATTGACATCGCCAACAACTATGGTCCGCCGCCCGGCTCGGCCGAAGAGACCTTCGGGCAAGTCTTTCGCAGCGACCTGGCGCCCTACCGCGATGAGCTCGTCATCTCGAATAAAGCCGGTTACCGCATGTGGCCCGGTCCCTATGGCGAATGGGGATCGCGCAAGTATCTGATCGCCAGCTGCGACCAAAGCCTGAAGCGCTGCGGACTCGATTATTTCGATATCTTTTACAGCCACCGTCCCGACCCCGCAACGCCGCTGGAAGAGACGATGGGCGCCCTCGACGCGATCGTGCGCAGCGGGCGCGCCCTCTACATCGGCATCTCCAGCTACGACGCCGAGCAGACGCGCCAAGCCTCGCGCATCCTCAAGGGCTTGGGCACGCCCTGCCTGATTCATCAGCCGCGCTACAATATGTTCGACCGCCGCATCGAAGACTGGGGCTTGCTGGACGCGCTGGGTGACGAGGGCATCGGCTGCATCAGCTTTTCGCCGCTCGACCAGGGCATCCTGACGAACAAGTATATCGGCGCGCTGCCGGGCGATTCGCGGGCGGCAAAGCACGAATGGGGCGACCGCCTGAGCCACGACAAATTGCGCAAGGTGAGCCAGCTCAACGTCATCGCGCGCGAACGGGGGCAGAATATGGCGCAGATGGCGATCGCCTGGAACCTGCGCCACCCGGAAATGACCTCGGCGCTGATCGGCGCGAGCAAGCCGGAGCAGATCGATGACGCCGTCGCCGCCCTGGATAATCTCGATTTCAGCGACGACGAGCTGGCGCGCATCGACGAAATCGTCGGCGCTTGAGTCTTGGCGATGCCGCTTTGTGGGCGAGCCGCCGTCTCGCCCCTAGGGATCGCAATCATATGACATCGCTGTAACGCCCGTTGGAATCGATCGCGGATTTAGCAGGGGCGATATACCGGCGCGCCCAGGGAAATATGTCGTTTGGCGGCGGGCGATTCACAGAATCGCCCCTACAGAATCTGAACAACAGACTGGCCGATGACTCTGCTCGTCATTGACCTCGGCAGCTCATCGGCGCGGACCCTGCTCTTCGATGATGACGCGCGCCTGATCGACGGCTCGATTCGCAGCCGCCGGCACGATTTCGCCACCAACAGCGATGGCTTGGCGGTCGCCGACGCGCCCCAGCTGCGGACGCTGGTCGAGCGCTGCGTCGACGACGCGCTGACACAGCGAGCCGCGAAGTCGATTCGCGCCGTGGGCATGGCGAGCTTCGCTGGCAACTGGCTGGGCCTGGATGAAAACGGCGAAGCCTGCGCGCCGCTGCACACCTACGCCGACACACGCAGCCGGCGCGAGATTCCGGCGCTGTTGCGAAAGCTGTCGGGCGATGCCGAGCCTTACCATCAGGCGACCGGCTGCCTTCTGCACCCCGCTTATCTGCCGGCGCAATTCGCTTATATGAGCCGCGCGGACAAGGAAACCGCGGCCAATATTCAGCGGCTGAGCGATATCGGCGGTTATTGCTATCGCAGCTTTTTCGGGCGCGACATGCCCATGAGCCTGTCTGTCGCGAGCTGGTCGGGTTTGCTGGATGGCGCGCGCCGCGACTGGCATTGGGAGTACGCGCGGCTCTTGGCTGGCGAGCATCTGGCCGAGAAGCTGCCGGCGCTGGCGGATTTCGACGCCGCGGAAAGCGGGCTGGCGGCGCCTTACGCGTCGCGCTGGCCACAGCTGCGCGACTGTCCCTTCTTCCTGGCGCTGGGCGATGGCGCGGCCGCCAATGTCGGCTCGGGCGCGGTTGATGGCCGCCGCATCGCCTTGACCATCGGCACGACATCGGCGCTGCGGGCGGTCATGCAAATCGAGCGCGTGCCGGCCGGCTTGTGGCGCTACCTCGTTTGCGCCGATATGCCCTTGGTCGGCGGCGCCACCAGCGAAGGCGGCAACGTCTATCAGTGGGTGACGGAAACGCTGCTCAAGGGCGAATCAGGCTTGGAAGCGCAGTTGGCGAATCGCGCGCCCGACGGGCACGGACTGACGGCGCTGCCCTTGCTGGCGGGCGAACGCGCGCCCGGCTGGCGCGCCGACGCGAGCGGCACGATCCACGGCCTCGGGCGACACACAAGCCGCCTCGATATCTTGCAGGCGCATTTGGAAGCGGTGGCGCTGCGGCTTTCGTTGATTTACGACCAGCTCGAAACCGACGGCGCCGCGGTCATGGCGGGCGGGGGCGCTTTGCAGTCGTCGCCGGCCTGGGCGCGCATGCTGGCTGACGCCTTCGACCGGCCGATTCACCTGCTGGGGGAAGCCGAGGTCACCGCGCGCGGCGTCGCCTTGATGATGCGGCGCAGCCTGGATGGCGTTCCGCTGGATGCCGAGCCGCCGGCGATCGCGGAAGTGATTGAGCCAGAGCCCGCGCGCGTTGCCTTGATGCGGCGAGCGAGAGAACGCCAGCTAGAACTGTATCGACGGCTCTACGAATGAAGCCCGAGGACTGCAGGAATAATCCAAGCGTGTGGAGGGGCGAGACAAGTGTCGCCCCTACAACACGCCGGGCCTGGAAGCTAACCATCCTCGCGGCGCAGCATTTCGGCGAAGCGCGCCACCTCCTGGGGCGAATCGTTGCAGCCGCAGATCAACAGCGCGAGGCATGCGTCTGGCCTTAACCGGGCTTTGATTTTGTCCGCCGCCGCCAGGGTGCTGGCCGCCGCCAGCTCGGGCATAAGCCCCTCATGCGCGACGAAATACTGCTGCGCGCGGATCAGCTCGAGATCGCTGACCAGGATCAGGTCTTCCAGATGCTCGCGGCAAAGTTCAAAGGCGGTTTGGCTGACGAAGGGCGCGCCCAGGGTCGCCGTGAGGGACGCGGGCTTGATATTCACCAGCTCGCCCGCCGCCAGCGACTTTTGCATCGTTGGCGCCAGTTCCGGCTCGACGCCCCAGACGCGGATCGCGGGCTTCACGTTTTTGATCGCGGAAATGACGCCGGCGATGAGACCGCCGCCGCCGATGCTGACGATGATGTCGGTCATGCCCGGGCAGTCTTCCATCATCTCCAGGCCGACGATGGCGTTGCCGGCCACCTGCTCGGCATTGTCGAAGGGGTGCAGCGACGCGCGTCCCCGCGCCACCCAGTCGTCGGCGCGCGCGAAGGCGGCGACCGCGTCCGGCAGCAGCTCGACCTCGGCGCCATACTCTTGCGTGGCTTGAATTGAGCTTTGCGGGGCGTTTTCCGGCATGCAGATGATGGCGTCGACGCCGAGCGCGCCGCTGCAATAGGCGACGGCGCGGGCGAAATTGCCGCCGCTGACGGCGACCACGCCTTTGCCAAGCGCTTCGCCGCCCAGCGCCAGCATCTGATGGAAGGCGCCGCGGGTCTTGAAGGAGCCGCTGTGCTGCCGCATCTCCAGCTTGAGCTCGACATGCGCCCCCAGCCGCGCGCTGAGCTTTGGCGAATGGCGTTGTGGCGTGCGGAGGGTGTGCTGCGCGACATTCGCGGCCGCCGTGTGGATGTCCGACAATGTGACCATTGACCGATTGCGTCTCCGTCTCTTGCAACGCGACTAACTATATCACGAAAGGTCGCCCAAAAGAGCGGCGTTGACAAGCGCGAAACGGCCGAAGAGAGCAGCGGGCGAAGATTTGTACGATCACGCTCGCCGTTCCGGGAGTCAGTTATAGGTTGTGCGCCGGTAATCGGTGGGCGCTATGCCGATCACCTTGCGAAAGGCGCGAGAGAAGTAAAACGGGTCGCGATAACCCAGTTCCGTGGCAATTTGAGCGATACTGTCTTCGCGAAAGGCGAGCAGCATGCAGGCGTGCTGCATCTTTAGCTGGATAAAATAATCCATTGGCGAATGACCGGTTTGCTCCTTGAACAGCCGAATAAAATGCGATTTCGACAGACCGGAATGCTGGACCATATCCGCCAGCCTGAGTTGCTCGCTCATATTCTGGTGCAGAAATGACAGCGTGTTGTCGATGCTGCGAAAGCGACTGCTGCCGAGCAATGGCGAGAAAGCGCGGTTATTGAAGAAGAGATGCCCGAGCAGATGATGAAGCGTTTGCGAGGCGTAGATCATGCGCGGCAATAGAAAACTGGCGACGAATGCATCTCGGCAGGCGCAGAAGAGCGCTTCCAAAGACGCTTTGACAGCAACGTCAATGGATAAGGCGTAGGCCCCTTTTTGCAATTGGCCGACGTAGTAATCGCCCGATGTGCCGACGAAGTGAACCCAGTGTATGGACCAGGGATCATCATTCGCCGCTCCATATACATGGGGCCGCTGTTTCGGAATGATGATGGCTTGGTTGTCACTGACGCTGTGTCTGTCGCCATCAATCTCGCAAAAGCCGCGGCCTTTGGCGCAATATATCAGAATATGTTCTGGGGCGCCGGCCGGGCGCTCGCGATAGTGATAACGCGCGGCGGGAAACCAGCCGATATCTGTGGGCGTCAATGCGTTGACTAGCGGGTGCGCGCGCGCCTTTTCCAAAATGGGGCGCGGCACGACATACATAATTTCACCCGCAAAGCCGTCTTTCAAGCGCAAGGTTGCCACAGGCCGCTTCCAAGGGCATTTTGACGGGCGCGACAGGTCTTGTAACTATGCCATAGTTTGAGAATATAGTCCATTATCCGCGTCTATTTTCTATTGTGAATGGTCTCGGCATCGTGTTAGGCTTTGGGCGAAACTTCGAGATTGTTTAAGTTGAGCCTGAATTCGTTTTCAGGCAACGATGATTTACGCGCGCGTGTCGGGGACGAGGTCCTGGTCAAATATTCCATTGTAAAGATCGACAGTTCAAGTATTGCTCGATTGACGCTGCGCGCAGCGGCAAGAGTGGGCAAGTGAAGCGGGAGGAGGTATTATAAAGAAATCCAGACTTTTGTCAGACGAGTACCGTTCAATTGAGGAGAATCAAAATGACTCAGCATTCGCTTCTGAAGATTGTCGTTGTCGCGCTGGTGGCAATGCTTTTGCTGCCGGGCGCGGCGCTGGCGCAGGACAGCACGGCGGTTACCCTGATGCATGGCTGGACCGGCGCCGACAATACCGAGATGCTCAATACGGTTTTCGCCCGTTTCAATGAAGAAAACGCTGACGGCTTGGTCATTGAGCCGACCGCGTTGGGCTGGGACGACCTGTTCACGCAGCTGACGCTCACCGCCGCCGCAGGCAACCCGCCCGATGTGGTGATGTTCCATAACACAGAAGTCACCGAGTACGTCAGAAAAGGCGTCCTGCTGCCGGTTGATGATTTGATGGCGGCCGCGGACATTGATCTCACCGGCGTGCCGCAGAACATCATCGAGCTGAGTAAGATCGATGGCGAGTTCTACTGCCTGCCAGGCGACCTGCATCCGATGAACCTGTATTACAACAGAGACCTGGTTGAAGCGGCCGGCTTGGATCCGGACAGCCCGCCAACCACGGGCGAAGAGTTCATGGCTTGGGCCGAGGCGATGACGATCACGGATGCTGACGGCGCGGTGGAGCAGTACGGCTTGGATCAGCCCATGGGCGGCGCGCTCGGTCGCTGGTTCTTCCACACTTTGCTTTACCAATTTGGCGGCAGTTGGCTGGGTGACGACGGCCTTTCGGCGGTCGATAGCGAAGCGGCCCATGAAGCGCTGCAATATATGGTGGATTTGCAGAATAGCGGCGTTTCGAGCGTGGGCTCGGGTGTCGGCGACATCAGCGCTTTCCAGAACGAGCGCGCGGGCATGGTTCTGGTTGGACCTTGGATGGTCAATTCATATATCCGCGAAGGCAAGAACCTCGGCACAGCCGTGATGCCAACCTTTGGCGATATTCCGGCCACCTGGACCAATACCCACTGCCTGGCGCTGACGGTGCAAGACAGCGACGCGAATTACCTCAATGGCATGAAGGTCATCAAGTGGTTCCTGGAGAACTACGCCGAGCCGGGCATCAAAGTCGGCATCGTGCCGGTATTGCCGGTGGCGCTGGCGGACCCCTACTGGACCGATCATGAATTCGCCCAATACTACGCGCCCTTCGTCGATTCGCTGTCGATCTCGGTTATGGAGCCGGCGATTGAGAAGTACACCTCCGTCTTCACCTTTGGCGGTCAGTCGCCGATCCTGCGCAATATTGAGGCGGCTCAGGCGGGCGACAAGAGCGTCGAAGAAGCCTTGGCCGACATGAAGGCGGGCATCGACGAGCTGCTGCTGGACGAGTAGGCTTGCTGAACCCCCCTCAATCCCCCCATCGCAATGGGGGGAGGCTGGATTGAATTGTTGAACCCTCACGCAAAGCGACCAAACTCCCCTCCCTGACGCTTCGGGGAGGGGCCGGGGGTGGGGTTAGATTGCGGGCAGCGTTGTAGGGGCGACCTAGTAGGTCGACCGCCGTAATCGCAATGAGTGTTCGGGCGACTTGATAAGTCGCCCCTACAGAATTCCCAAGATACGGAATTTGCATTATGAGCCGCCCAGCGCCGCAGAAAGATAAACGCGCCACATCGCGCTGGAACGACGTCAAGAACGACCTGATCGCCTACGCGTTCATGGCGCCTTACTTGCTGCTCTTCATCGTCTTCCTGCTGCTGCCGGCTTTCGTCGGCGTCTACGCCAGCTTTACCAAATGGGGCATCATCGGTGAACCCAAATGGCGCGGGTTGAAGAATTACGACAAGCTGCTCAACAGCGAACTCTTCATCGAATCGCTGCAGAACACGCTTTATTTCGTCGTCTTGGCGGCAATCCCATTGATCGTCCTGGGCTTTCTCCTGGCGCTTTTGGTGAATCAGAAGCTGCGCGGAAGGAATATCGCGCGCGCCATCGTCTTTCTGCCGCATGTCGTCAGCGTGGCGGCCGTGGGCATCATCTTTCAATGGATCCTGGAGCGCAGCTCGGGATTGTTGAATTACTATCTGGGCTTATTGGGCGTCAATCCGCCGATCAACTGGCTGGGCGACCCGGATTCAGCCATGCCAGCCATCGCCATCACCACGATATGGTGGACGGTCAACGGCAATATGATCATCTACCTGGCGGGTTTGCAGGATATACCGGAGGACTTGTACGAAGCCGCCAAAATCGACGGCGCGGGCCGCTGGCAAGAGCTGCGCTATGTCACCATTCCGATGCTGATGCCGGTCAACGCCTTCGTCATCCCGCTGACGGTCATCGCTTGCTGGCGCGTCTTCGGGCAGGTCTTTGTCATGACCCGCGGCGGACCGCAAGGCAGCACTTTCACCGTCGCCCAATACATCTATGAAACCGCCTTCGTGAAGTTTGACATGGGCGTGGCATCAGCTGCTGGCGTCATCCTGATGCTGATTACCCTTAGCTTCACCGTCGTGCAATTGCGCGCCATGAAGGTGATTTGACATGAGCGAATCCTGGCGCGAGGACGGCGTCTATCGCGATGGCTCGCTCAATTATGGGCGGCTGGCGCTCTATGCCATCATGATCTTCGTGGCGATCATCTGGGGCGCGCCCTTCATCTGGATGTTCGTCACTTCGATCAAGCCGGATACCGAAGTCTTCAGCTATCCGCCGACCTGGTGGCCCCAAGAGCCGACGCTTGAATTTTACACGCGGCTCTTCGAATCCTTCCCGATGTTGCAGTGGTTCCGCAACAGCCTCATCGTGGCGACCATCACCACCGTGCTGACGCTGGCCACCAATATCCTGGCGGCCTACCCCTTGGCGCGCATGCGTTTCCGCGGCCGCAAGATCGTCCTGCTCATCATTTTGTCGACCTTTTTGCTGCCGGGCGAGATTCTGCTGGTGCCGCTCTTCCTGGGCATGATCAAATTCAAGCTGGCCAACACCTATTTCAGCATCGCCGTGCCGGCCGCGGCAAACGCATTCGGCGTATTCTTGATGACCCAGTTCTTCCTGACTATCCCGGTCGAGCTGGAGGAAGCGGGGCGATTGGACGGCTGCAGCCGCTTCGGTTTGCTTTGGCGCATCTTCATCCCGCTCAGCAAGCCGGTCATCGCGACGGTCGCGATCTTCACTTTCGTCCGCAGTTGGAACGATTTCTTCTGGCCACTCATCATCAGCAACACCGACGCGACCCGCACAGTGCCGGTCGGTTTGGCGGTCTTCGTCGGGCGTGGACTTTCCATGCGCTTCGGCGTCATCATGGCGTCGGCGGCGGCAGCCACTATACCAGCCGTGATCTTCTTCCTGCTGCTGCAGCGGTATTTTGTGCGCGGCATTTCCACGACCGGCTTGCAAGGTTGATTTCTTTTTTCACCACAGAGGCGCAGAAGTGATTCCAAGTAAGTCGTGAGAATCTAGGCCTAAAGTCGGAATGTAGGGGCGACCTACCAGGTCGCCCGTCGAATTGAGATCGGGTTCACGCGGGCGACTTGATAAGTCGCCCCTACATGATTCAATTTTTCGCATTACTTACTTGGCATTACTGAGGGGGCAGAGAGGACGGGGCTGAGGCCCATGGCGGCGACGGTTGAAGAATTCGATTTCCATGGCTGGCATGGCATTCGCCTGAGCAACGGCTTGATCGAGGCGATTTGCGCGCCCGAAATCGGCGGGCGCTTGATGCAATTCAGCCTCGGTCCGCACGACTATCTCTACATGAATCCGGCGCTGCTGGGCAAGCGCTTCAGCTATGAAGAACACGCCGGCGACGGCACGATACTGCACTGGAAGAATTACGGCGGCGGCAAAACCTGGCCCGCGCCTCAAGGCTGGGAGGGCGAGGGGCAGTGGCCCGGCCCGCCCGATCCCGTGCTTGATTCCGGGCGCTACGAATTTGAAACCAGTCGCGACGAATCGAGCGCGTCGATCTTGATGACGAGCCCGCCGGACGCGCGCTCCGGGTTGCGGATTCGCCGCTTGATAAGCCTGGAAGCCGACGGTTCGCGCCTGCGCTTGGATTTGTCCTTCGAGAATATCTCCGACCGGGTTATTCGCTGGTCGATTTGGGATGTGGCGCAGATGGCTTGCGTCACTGCCGACGGGGAAATGAACGCCGACTGCTGGCTTTATGTGCCGACCGACCCCGCGCGCGAGCGACCTTACGAGATCATGTTCGGCGACGACAATCCACAATACCAGCTCGATGCGGAGAGCGGTTTGCTGGCGGTTCAGTATCAAGGCGTGGTCGGCAAGATCGGCGTGCACAGCCCGGCCGGCTGGATCGCCTTCGCTGACCGGCGGGCGGGCTTCGCGCTCTGCATGCGGTTTCCTTACGAGAAAGGCGCGGAATACCCCGATAATGGCGCGACGGTGGAATGCTGGACGGAATCGCCCGGCGCGCCTTCGCCAATACCGATTCGCTCGCCGGGCTATATCCTGGAAGCGGAAGTCCTCAGTTCGCTCTTCATGCTGGCGCCGGGACGGGTGGCCAGCCAGCGCCTGACCTGGGCAGCGGCTTATTGCCCGGCCCCGATTGTGGACGCGACCGAGTTGGGCTGCGTTCATCAGCCGCTGTCGGTCGATGTGAACGCGGGCTGGGCGCGAATTCAGGGCTTGTTTGGCTGCTTCCAGGAGGGACGCGCGGAAATAGAATGTTTGGATGAAGCGGGGGACAGGCTGAGCCGGGTCGATTTGGGCGCGGTCTCGCCTTTGCGCGCGCTGGCTGTCGACGGGCTGGCGCGGCTGGACGCGGGTACGCGCTTGATACGGCTTAGCCTGTTTGCTGAAGACGGAAGCTATATCGGCGCGCTGGCCAGCCATGTTCTGCCGAATTGAATTGAATCGCAGGGGAGAGCCGCCGGCTCGCTCGCAATGACATTGGTCAATAAATGGAGACGGTCGAATGACTGAAATGTGGACGCCGGAAAAAGCAAACGAATGGTACGCGGCCATCGAGCCCATCCGCGGCTGCAATTATCTGCCGCGCACGGCGGTCAATTCGACTGAGATGTGGCAGGCGGAGTCATTTGACCCCGAGACCATCGCCGAGGAACTGGCTTGGGCGGCGGCCGCTGGATTTAACGCCGTGCGCGTCTTTCATCAGTTCCTCGTCTGGCAGGCGGACGCGGCCGGCTTGAAGAGTCGCATCGACCAATTCCTCGATATCGCGGCTGGCCAGGGCATCAAGGCGATGTTCATCCTCTTTGACGACTGCGCCTTCGCCGGCAAGGAACCTTACTTGGGAAAGCAGGACGAGCCCGTTCCCCATACGCATAACAGCGGCTGGACGCCGAGCCCGGGCTTGAAGCGGGTGGCGGACCGCAGCATCTGGCCCCAACTGCGCGATTACGTGCACGATATCGTGGGCGGCTTTGGCGATGACGAGCGCCTGCAGATCTGGGATCTGTACAACGAGCCGGGCAACAGCGATTTGGGCGTGGCAAGCCTGCCCCTGGTGGAAGCGGCTTTCGCCTGGGCGCGGGAGGCGGGCGCGCAACAGCCCTTGACCACGTCCATCTTCCGCGGGCACGAGGGCTATGCGATGGAGCAGCGGATACTGGAGTTGTCAGACGTCGCCTCCTTTCATCATTACGGCGATACCGGCGTCGAGGCGGTCATCCAGCGCTGTCAGGAATTCGGCCGACCGGTGCTTTGCACCGAATGGCTGCGGCGGGTGGTCGGGCAGACGGTCGCGCTGATTCTGCCGATTTTCGCCCGCGAGCGCATCGGCTGGTACAATTGGGGTCTGGTGGCTGGCAAGACGCAGACCTATCTCGATTGGCGGCGCGAATTGAATTCGCCCGATAACAAGACTTGGCAGCATGACATTTTTCACGCCGACGGGACGCCATACGACCAAGCGGAGATCGAGCTGATTCGCGCGTTTGGATTCGACTAGCGGCCAAAGAAATTGCCGCACTATGTTATAGTGTCCTTTTATGATGGCGGAGGATTGCGCTGATGATGGAAAACGCCATTCTTGATCACGCGCTGACGAGCAATGGTTATGAGCTTTCCAGCGCGCCGAACCGCCTGGGCTGGCTGACCCCGTCCGACCCCGCCGCGTCCATGAAATCTCTGTGCGAGCAATTCGACGAGCAGGGTTATCTCTGGCTCAGGGGCATCCTCGACCGCGATGAGGTCCTCGATTTCCGCCGCCGCTACTTCGCCGCCTTCGCCGACACCGGTCTGGTCCGCCGCGACATCGATCCCGGCGAGGGCGTCTATGATGGCGCGAAGGAAGACAAGAACCTCGTGCGCAAGCTGATGCTGGAAACGCATCGCTGGGCCGCTTATGAAGCCTTCTGCCTGGCCAAACCCATCTATCAATTCTACGAAGCCTTTTTCGAGGGCGCGGTCTACCTGCACAAGCGAAAGCTCATCCGTCACGTGCCGCCGGGCGATGTCAGCACGACGGGCGCGCATTACGACCTGGTTTATCTGCGGGCCGGCAGCGATGCCGTCTGCACCAGTTGGATCCCCATCGGCGATACGCCGCCGGAAATGGGCGGGCTGATTTATCTGGAGAACTCGCACCATTTTGGCCGGCGCAAAGAAGCCGAGTTCACCGCGCTCAATGCCGAATTGCCGCCGGAAGAACGCATCAAAGCGCACAACAAGAATATGAAGCTGGGCGGCTGGCTGACCAAGGACCTGCCCGCGCTCGCCGACCGCCTCGATACGCGCTGGCTGATGGCCGATTACGAAGCCGGCGACATGGTCGTGCACGGCGCCTACACTACCCACGCCGCCACCGCCAACGCCTCGCCCGAGGGACGAATCCGGCTATCCACCGACATCCGCTATCAACGCGTGAAAGAAGAGATCGACGTCCGCTGGAGCAACCACTGGTCTTTTGATGACTTCCTGTAGCCTTTTATTGTCTCGCGACCAGGCAAATGCCCCGGCGGGCGAGCTGGTAGCTCGCCCCTACAGCGTTTGGGGAATCTGGCGGGCGAGTTTAAGGTTCGCCCCTACAATCGCGCGCATCGTTGACGGGCTTTTGGGGGCGGTTCGATGGGGCGCCCAAGACGATTGAATTGCAGGTCGAGAACAGAAGGAGGCGACCATCGATAGTTGGCGCGAGGCAACCAAGCAGGTTTAATTCGTCGGCCATTCTATGACCACAATGGAGATTATCATGCCTGATAACAACAGGAACAGACTATCGCGCCGCGACCTGCTCAAGGCGATGGCCGGCGGCACGGGCGCCGTGGCATTGGGCGCGCTGCCCGCCTCGATGGTGTCGGCGCAAGATCCAGTCACCATCACCTACTGGCACGGCTGGACCGAACAGTGGGAAAATTACGTCCAGGACATCGTCGACGCTTTCCACGAACACCAGGACGCCATTCGCGTCGAGCCGCTGGTCGTCCCTTATGGCGACTTTCTGGTGCGCTTGACCGCCGCCATTTCCGCCGGCAGCCCGCCGGACATCGTCACCTTCTTCGGCTCGAACGAGATTCCGGGTCTTGCTGCGCTTGGCGGCATCACGCCCTACGCCGACCTTGGTCCGCCCGAAGAGGTCGCCGCCATTGAAGAGTTTCTCACGCCAGCGGCTTTGGCCGGCGGCGTCGTCGACGGCGCAGTCTACGGCACGCCCAGCGGCTTCGGCGTCTACGACCTGGCCTGGAACAAGAACCAATTTGAAGAAGCGGGCTTGGACCCCGAAGTCGGCCCCAGCACGATTGAAGAACTGGACGCCATGGCCGAGCAGCTCACGGTCGAGGACGGCGATGGCAATCTCGATCGCGTTGGCTTGCTGCATCTCGGCTCGCACGCTTCTTTCCACCGCGCCTGGTTCGGCAACTTTGGCGGCCAGATTTACGATGCCGAGAACGACGTCATCACCGCCAACCACCCCGGCAATGTGCGCGCGCTCGAATGGATGATGAGCTACAGCGAAAAGTACGGCGTCGAACGATTGCAGCGCTTTTCATCGGGCTTGTCCGGCGAGCGTGGCGGCACGCAAGACCCCTTCATCGCGGGCCGCCTGGCCATGCATCTCATCGGACCCTGGAAGCTGGGCGACTTCCACCGCTTTGCCGCTGACGGCTTCCGCTGGGGCTTGACGCATTTGCCGCCGGTCGCGGGCGAGGAAGACAGCACCGGCTGGGGTTCTTGGATCTGGGGCAACTACCAGTGCATCCCCACGGGCGCGGCCAACCCGGCGGCCGCCTACGAGTTCGCCAAGTGGTGGTCCGGCTTCACCGATCCGGATGTCATGGCGATCGTCGCCGCCTGGAAGGACACGCCGACCACGACCACTGGCTCGCTGGCGGCCTTGGAAGTGGACCGCATCACCGCCCTCTTCGACGACCATCCCGATTATCGCAGCTTCTTTGAAACCATGGGCAGCCCGCGCGGCTTGACCACGCCGATGATCCCGGTGGCGAACTTTTATATGGACCGCCTCAGCTCGGAAGTCGATCAGGCTTTGCGGCTGGAGAAATCGGCGCAGGACGCGCTCGACGCCGTGCAAACCGCCGTCGAAAACGAGTACCGCCAGTTCTAGGACGCCCCCATCCCCCGGCCCCTTGCCGTAGTGCTGTGTCTACGCGCGCCCCACAAGGAGGGAAGGGGAGTTTGAGACGCAAGACCCGGTTGGATGCGACGTAAGCCCCTCCCTCATCTTGGGGGAGGGGTTTGGGGTGGGGGTTTGAAACCGTCATCGAATTCAATGAGCGGCTGCATGCTCCCTAACATCGACGTCAAGCGCGCAACGATCAATAACAGCGTATCGCTCGCCTTGCTGGTCGTCTTGTCGGCCGCGTTCATCCTGCCGCTCTTCTGGATGATCACCACCTCGCTGAAACCCATCGACCAGCTCCTGCTCGATCCGCCGGTCTGGATCCCCGAGCCGCTCGAATTCGAGAATTATCCCAAGGCCCTGGAAGCGCAGCCTTTCCTGCAATATCTGGCAAACTCGCTGCAGATCGCCGCGGCGGCGGTCATCGGCGCCATCATCTCCAACAGCCTGGTCGCTTATGGCTTCGCGCGCGTGGAGTGGAAGGGGCGCGATTTCGTCTTCGTGCTGGTGCTCTCGACGCTGATGCTGCCCTATCACGTGGTGATGATTCCGCTCTTCGTCAGCTTCAGCAAGATTGGCTGGGTCAATACCTGGCTGCCGCTGATTGTGCCCGCCTGGCTCGGTCATCCCTTCTTCATTTTCATGCTGCGGCAGTTCATGCTGGGCATTCCCAAAGAACTGTCGGAGGCGACGCGCATCGATGGCGGCAGCGAATGGGTCTTGCTGACGCGGGTCATCCTGCCGCTCTGCAAGCCGGCGCTGGCGACGGTGGCGCTCTTCCAGTTCATTTGGTCCTGGAACGACTTCATCGGCCCCTTGATCTATCTCAACGACCGCGCTCTCTACCCGATGTCGCTGGGGCTGGCGCTCTATCATAATTCGCAGGGCATCACCGATTTCAGCATCCTGATGGCGGCTTCGACCATGGCGGTCGCGCCCATCATCCTCATTTTCTTCTTCATGCAGCGCGTCTTCATTCAGGGCATCTCGCTGACGGGCTTGAAAGGTTAGGGCATGGCAAGCTCCGTCCGTCGCTGCGCCATCCCGCAACCGCTCTGTAGGGGCGAGGCGCCGACTCGCCCGCGCCCAATACACCTGGAATTTGACGGGCGAGCCACCGTCTCGCCCCTGTTTACATTGCGGGCAGTTTTCACCCCATCCCCGACCGCCAGTGTCTACGCGGCGCGGCCCCCTGCCCTAGCGCAGTGTCTGCGCGCGCTCAGCGAGCTAGGGAAGGGGAGCGAAACCCAGCGGTCCGCAATGTGTTTTGCGTGGGCGGTCGCATTGCGGCGCGTGTGTCTACAGACGCCAGTCTGGCGGATTCGTGATCTGATATGAGCCAAGTCGTAACTAGCAGAGGACTGTGGCGGAAAATCCCCATGCTGACGCCGCGCAACCGCCGCGAACTGCGTAAAATCGGCATCGGGCTGGTCTTCATCTCGCCTTGGGTCGTCGGCTTCCTGGCGCTCAACCTCTATCCCATCATCGCCTCCTTCTATTACAGCCTGACGCGCTACTCGCCGATTTCGGCGCCGCGCTTCATCGGGCTCTTCAACTACGAGAAGCTGCTCTATTTTGATCCGCTCTTCATCAAGGCGCTGACGAATACCTTGTATTTTGTCGTCTTCGCCGTGCCCCTGGGCAATATGCTGGCGCTGGCGCTGGCGGTATTGCTGAATCAGAAGGTCAAGGGTTTGTCCTTCTTCCGCACGATCTTCTACCTGCCGAGCATCTTGCCCCTGGTCGCCACCAGCATCGTCTGGACCTGGCTGCTGCATCCGCAGTATGGCGCGGTCAGCGTCATCATGGCGGAGTTGGGTTTGCCCGCGATCAGCTGGTTCTCCGACCCGCAATGGGCGAAGCCGGCCCTGATCATGATGAGCCTGTGGGGCACGGGCTGGATGATGCTGATTTATCTGGCGGCGCTGCAAGACGTGCCGCAGGAGCTCTATGATGTGGCCTCGCTGGACGGGGCGAGTTTGTGGCGCAAGTTCCGCCATGTGACTGTGCCGATGATCAGCCCGATCATCCTCTTCAACACCATCGTCGGTTTGATCGGCGCCTTCCAGTATTTCACCGAGGCTTATGTCATTACCTCGGGCGGGCCGGGCGATTCGACGCTCTTCTATTCGCTCTACCTCTTCCAAAACGCCTTCGCCTACTTCAAGATGGGATACGCCTCGGCGATGGCTTGGCTGCTCTTCCTTGTCATCCTGATTCTGACCTTCATCATCTTCCGCAGTTCGGCCAAGCGCGTCTATTATCACGGTGGCTAGCATCGGCCGGCGGCGCCCCCCCATCCCCCGGCCCCTTGCCCCCACAAGGAGGGAAGGGGAGAGAAGCGCGGCGGACGGGCTGTCAGATTCGAGGCGATTCGCTAAAATCCGCGCCTAGGCGATAGCAGGGGAGCATGACCATGAAGATCACGGATATCGAAATTCGGCTCTGCAAGCACAGCGAAGAGGTGATGAGCGCGACGGAGCTGCGCGATTCGCATCGCTCGGATCTGCATTTTCTCATGATCACGATGAAGACCGATGAAGGCGTGGAAGGCGTCAGCATGGGTTTCGCCGGCATGGGCGCGGAGATGGCGGGCTCGATCGCGGCGCAGTCGCTGAAGCCCTTCTTCCTGGGCAAGGACCCCTTCGCGCGCGAGAAGCATTGGCACGACTTTCGGCGTTACGACCGCCACTGGCATTTGACGCCGGTCTATTCGTATGGACCCTTCGACATCGCGCTTTACGATATCGCGGGCAAAGTCGCCGATTTGCCGCTCTACAAGCTGCTCGGGCACTGCCGCGAGAAGGTCCCGACCTATGTCAGCTCGATGTTCCTGGATAACCCGCAGGATTACGCCGATCAAGCGGCTGAATTCAAGGGGCGCGGCTTCCATGGTTATAAGCTGCACCCGCCGAGCGATTATCACGAGTCTCTGGAGGCCTATCGCCTCTGCCGCCAGGAGATTGGCGATGACCCGCATTTCAAGCTGATGGCCGATCCGGTGACGACGCATACCTATTACGAAGACGCGCTGCGGATGGGGCGGGAGCTGGAGAAACTGGATTATTATTGGTTCGAGGAGCCGCTCTACGACACGGACTTCAATGGCTTGCGGAAGCTGACGCGCGACCTGGACATCCCGATATGCGGCACGGAGGTGCTGGTCGGCGCGCATTATTCGACCGCCGAGTGCATCGCCAGCGGGGTGGTCGATATCGTGCGCAGCGACGTCTCGTGGAAGGGCGGGGTGACGGCGGTGATGAAGACGGCGCATCTGGCCGAGGCTTTTGGCATGCGCTGCGAGGTGCATACCGCCATCTACCCGGCGCTGGAGATCATCAACCTGCATTGCTGCTGCGCGATTTCCAACTGCGAATTCTTCGAAGCGCTGATACCGAGCTCGCTGATGCAGCTGGGCATTAAGAATCCGATTCAGATCGACGCCGAGGGTTACGCGCATCCGCCGCGGGGCCCCGGCACGGGCATCGAATGGGATTGGGATTTCATCGACCGGGCGACGGTCGCCGTGATGTGAGCGCCAGAGTTCGCGGACAGCCTCGCCGATTGGCCGCGCGCCCAATCCTATCGCTTCGCGCCTTTGACGCTGCCGACCGAAGACAGGGGACATCGCCGATATGACTACGAATGTCGATGGTCTACAGGCTGAAATCGAAGAATTGAAAAGCGGCACGCTGTGGCTGGCGGCCCTGCCTTTGCTTCCAGCCGCCTTCGCCCTCTACTTGATCGCGGCCGGCTTGCCCGATCCCGCGCATGGCAGCCTGTCGGGCGTGGTATTGCTACTGCTGGCGCCGGCGGTTTGGTGGCTGGTACACAAGTCGTATTATCGGGCGTCCGCCGTCGCGCTCGTATCTGGCTTGTTCTGCGCGAATATTCTGCTGATAAACTGGATCGCGCTGGAAGCGGCGGTGATTTGTCTGGCTTTGCCCGTGGGCTTTACGGCGATCTTGATCGGCGCCCCGGCTGGCGCGGCCGCGGCCCTCGCCTGCTCGCTTTATCTGGTTTTCGGCCTCTCGCAGATTGACGCGTTTCTGCGCATGGTCGCGGTCTTCAATCTATGGGCGGCGCTCTGGATGATCTGGCTGTCGGCGCGTCCGCTCCTCTTGGCGCGGCAATGGTTCGAAGACAGCTACCGGCAGAGTCGGGCGGCGTTGGAAAAGAGCCGCGATTATCAGTTTCGGCTGCGGCAGGCGCTGGACGACCTGACGGAGGCTCATCATCAACTGCGGCAATTGAATCGGCTGGCGCACGATCTGCGGCATCAAGCGGACGAGGCGCGCCGCTCCAAAGAGCAGTTCGTCGCCAACGTCAGCCACGAATTGCGCACGCCGCTCAATATGATCATCGGCTTCAGCGAGATGGCGCTGAACTCGCCGGAAACGTACGGGCGCGGCATCCCCCAATCTCTGCTGGCGGACCTGGAAATCGTGCTGCGCAACAGCCAGCACCTCTCGAGCCTGATCGACGACGTGCTGGACTTGAGCCAGATTGAAGCGGGACAGATGGCTTTGATGAAGGAGCGCGCCGCGCTTGGCGAGATTGTCGACGAGGCGCTTTTGGCGGTGAAGCCTTTGTTCAACTCCAAGGGCTTGCGCCTGCGCGCCGATATTCCGCTCGATTTGCCACCCTTGTATTGTGATCGCGTTCGCATCAGGCAGGTCTTGCTCAATTTGTTGAGCAACGCGGGCCGCTTTACCGACCGGGGCGGCGTGCGGGTCTGCGCGCGGGCGGAAGAGCGGTCGATCGTCGTCAGCGTGGCGGATACCGGTCCCGGCATCAGCGCTGATGAAATGGACGAGATCTTCAAACCCTTTCAACAGATAGATGGTTCCGTCAGGAGTCACTGGGCGGGCAGCGGCTTGGGCTTGAGCGTCAGCAAGCATTTCGTGGAATTGCACAAGGGCCGGATGTGGCTCGAAAGCGAGCCGGGAAAGGGCGCGACCTTCTATTTTCGCTTGCCAGTGGAAACTGAACTGTTGCCAGCCGCTGACGATATGATGCGCTTTTTCTCGCCCTACTCGACCTATGTCGAGCGCATGCGCATTCCATCGCTACCCGTGAGCGCGAGTCGTCCGCGTCTGATCGTGGTTGAACACGGAAACGCTTTGAGCCGGCTGCTCGCTCGCTATCTGGACACTGCGGAGCTCGTGCCAGTCGCCAGCGCGGAAGCGGCGCTAGAAGCGGTCGCGGCTTTTCCGGCGCAGGCGCTGCTGGTGAACGCGGCGTCGGTGGGAGAAAGCCTGGAGCGGATCGAAAATGAGATCGCCTTGCCCTTTGGACTGCCGGTGATCGTCTGCTCGTTGCCGGGACCTGGCGATGCCGCTGATTCCCTTGGCGTACATGATTACTTGATCAAGCCGATTTCGCGGGACGATTTGCTGGGGGCGCTGGATCGCCTCGAAAATATGGTCAAAACGATTTTGATTGTGGACGACGAGCCGGATGTCTTGCGCTTGTTCCGGCGCATGCTGGCATCGACCGGGCGGAATTACCGTGTACTGCGGGCGTCCAGCGCGAGACAGGCGCGGCAGATCATGGCTGATACGACGCCGGATGTTGTCTTGTCCGACCTGGTCATGCCGGAGCAAGACGGCTATCAGTTTATTGAAGAGATGAAGGCCGATCCGGCGCTGCGGGATATCCCCATCGTGGTCACATCGGCGCGCGATCCCTCAAGCCAGCCGACTGTGAGCCATTCGCTTGCGGTCGTGCGCGGCGGCGGCATCGCGATTCCCCAGTTGCTGACGGCGGTATCGGCGCTCGTCGGCGTTTTATCCCCGGGAGCGGTCAATCTGCGCATCGAGGGCGGCGAGGAGTTGCCGCTGGCTGAAGGGCTTGCTGAGGAAACCGGCGGCGCCCAGGCTTAGCGCCAGATCGCGCTGCGGCAAGATGGTGCAGACGATGACGGGCTTATCGCCGAGTTGGGGATGGGCGCGGAATCGGCCCAGAAGTTCCCATCCGTCCAAATCCTGCAGCAGCACGTCCAGCAAGATGATATCGGGCAGGGTCTCTTCCGCCAGCGCCAGCGAAGTCGCGGGATCGCTTTCGCCCAGAAGACCGTAGCGCGTATCGGCGGTGTAACGCTGAAGCAGCTGCAAGGTATCGGGATTGTCATCGATCGCCAGCACCGTAATCTGCGCGTCAGTCGGCAGGGTGAGGCGAAATACGCAGACTTGATCGCCGACTGAATCCGAATTGTGATGAAGCGATCCGCCAGAAAAACTGAGCAGCTCGCGTGCAACTCTTAGGCGCTCCGCCCCCATCTCCCCCGCCGCCGCCGCGAGCAAGCCATTGCCGGTGACTGACAGGGACACATGCCGGTCGCCCCGTTGGTGCTCGGCGCGGATGACCAACTGTCCCTCCTCTAGCCAGTCCAGCGCAACCGTGAGGATGTTCAAGAGCGCCTGCCGCGTTGGCACCAACTGCAGCGCCAGCTGTGGCAGCACTTCGCTCGGCACATAGTCGAGCGCAACCGCTGATGACTGCAGCATCGGTTCGGCCGTATCCAGAGCCGATCGAATCAAGGCGTCGACCTCGACGGATTCGCGGGAAAAAGCGGCTTGCGACCAAGCCAACTCGTCACCGAGCGCGGGCGGTCCCGGCGGGCTGGCTCTTTCGCTGTTTTCCAGCTTGAAACGCATCCAGATCTTATCCGCCAGCACAGCCAGGGCCCGTTTTTCCTGTCGGCGCAACTGGCGCACGCTCAAACCCAGATCGTTGCCAACTTCGAATTGCGTGAGCTGTTCGGTAAAGCGACCGTGCAGGATATGATAATAGCGCCAAGAGCGTGATTGAGCCGGCACGTCGTCTGCCGGTTTGAGCGATTCGATGGCGTCCAGCAATAGGCGCCGCAGGGCGACGATGGCGTCGGCGCGCGTCTCCAGGCCGAGGCGTGCCATCAGCCGGCTGTCGCGCAGGGCGGCCGGATCGTACAAATGCGTCAGCGCCGCGCGCAGCTCGCTTTCAAATGAGGCGCGGTCAATCTCCGTGAGCATGTCCTGTTGATGTCCGCTAGATGTCCGCCATAAGTCCAAATCTCAGTCCGAAGGCGCGTCCATTACGATAGTATCCAAAAGTGAAGCAGAGCGCATCTTGTCAAGCTTGGCATAGTCTATTGAAGGAGAAGGAAGATGAATCACAAAACAGTTTTGCGGTTCTTTGTCCTGGTGTTGCTGTTCGCCATATTGGGCAGCGCTGCCGCCCAAGACCCGGTGCAAATCCTGTATTGGGATCAGGTAAGTAGCGATGATGCCCAAGCGGTTATTGACACGATAATCGCGAACTTTGAGGAGGCGCACCCGAACATCAAGATCACGCGCGAAGTTTTTACCCTGGAACAGCTGACAGACATCGCCAGGACGGCCATTGAGGCGGGCGAAGGTCCCGACATCCTGTATTACGACTCCGGCCCGGCTTATGGCGGCATCCTTGGTAATGCCGGCCTGCTCCTGTCGCTTGAAGAGGCTTATGCTACCTATAACTGGGACGAGCGGCTCGTGTCCGTGTCCAGAGATTGGACGACCTACGGCGGGACGGTATATGGCGTTGGCCATGAATTTGAAGCGCAAGGCTTCTATTGGAACAAGCGGATCTTCGCCGACGAAGGCCTCGAAGTACCGTCGACATTTGAAGAGATGGTCGCATTGTGCGGGACTTTCCGCGAGCTCGGCTACGATCCGCCGATGGCGGCGGGCTGGGCCGATTGGGGCGGTTTCCCCATTTCCCACAATTGGTACAACGTCCTCGCCAACTCTGTTCCGAGCTACAAGGTTGCGGCTGCGATCTCCGGCGAATATCCCTTTACCTCGCCCGATATTGTCGCTTCCCTGGACCTGGTCGTTGAATTAGTCGAGGCCGACTGCTACGACGAGCAGGGCGCGGCAACCAGTTTCCTCGATGGCAATGCGAAGTTTTACACCGGGCAAGCGCCCATGATGCTGATGAGCACCTGGGCGATGCAGTTCTTCACCGAGGAGATCACGGACGATTTCGGCTTCATGATCTTGCCGCCGATTGAAGGTGGCGAACAGACAATGATCCAATTGATGGGCGCCGTCTGGTACATCATTGGCGACACCGAACACCCGGAAGAGACTTTGACATTCCTGAACTATCTGGTGTCTGAGGAAGCGCATCGGCTTTGGGTTGAGGGCGCCAAGCTGCTGCCCGGCGTCACCGGAGTTGACTTCAGCGACTACGATGTAAGACCCGTCTACCGCGATTTCCTCAATCTTGTCTCAGGTTGGGACGGGCCAGTGGGCTATCATCTCGATGTGCTGACGCCGGCGAACTTCAATACCACGCTGTTTGAAAGCACTGTCGAGATGGCTGCGGGCCGGCTGACGCCTCAAGAGGTGGCCGAGCGCATCAACGCCGAAATGGAAAGAGCAGTCGCGGACGGCAGACACGCCGATATCACGGGGTAGTTGATACCCCCCTCAGTCCCCCCAAAGCATTGGGGGGAAGACGCGCCCTCGGCAGAATAACTATAACTCCCCTCTCCAATGCTTTGGGGAGGGGCCGGGGGCGGGGTTAGACGATAAGGGACGCTGAGTTATCAACGCCATCCGCCAATTCTTCGCCAATCGGAAGCTGCGCGATTACGCGACGGGTTACGCCTTTGTCGTCCCAGCGCTGCTGATGTATGTCATTTTTGTCGTCTATCCCTTCTTCTACACCATTTACCTCAGCCTCACCAAATGGGATGGCGCCAAGCCGGTCAAGCAGTTCGTTGGCTTGCTCAATTATGAGCAGCTCTTCGCCGATTGGCGTTTGTGGAGCGCGCTCAGCCACAACTTCATTTGGATCATCCTGGGAACGGTGACGCCAGTCGCCATCGGCTTGTTCCTGGGCGTGCTGCTCTGGCGCGGCGCGCGCGGCATGGTCTTCTTCCGCACCGTTTATTTTTTGCCGGTGGTGTTGGCGCCGGTCGCCGTCGGCATCATCTGGAAGTGGATGTACAACCCGCAATTTGGCCCTATCAATTCGACGCTGAGGGCGGTCGGCTTGGACGTTCTGGCGAAGGGCTGGCTGGGCGACCCCTACTTGGCGCTGCCCGCAATAATCCTGGCCGGCGTTTGGGGTTATTTCGGCTTCTGCTTCGTCGTCATCATGGCCGGCCTGCAGAACATCGACATGGAGCAGATCGACGCTGCGCTGGTCGATGGCGCCAATGGTCCCCAGCGCCTGTGGTATATCGTCATTCCCGGTTTGCGGCATGTGCTCACGATGATCACCGCCTTTACACTCATCCTGGGCGTCAACGTCTTCGATATAATCTGGATCACCACCCGCGGCGGCCCTGGCCGCGCGACTCACGTCATCGCCACCTACACCTATAACACCGCCTTCCGCGAGAGTTACGTCGGTTATGGCTCGGCGCTGGCGATCGTGATGGGGGTAGTGTCGCTGGTCCTGTCGTTCGTCTTCATTTCTATTCGCGAGCGGGGAGGCGATTAGCGACATGGAAAGCCATGTAGGGGCGAGCTATCAGGTCGCCCGCCGCCCAAGCCGTCCCGCGCGCTACTGGATCGCCCGCGGCGCACAATACGGCATTCTGATCCTCTTCGCCCTCTACGTGCTGGTGCCCTTCATGTGGGTGATCTTCACCGCGCTCAAATCGAACTACGAAATCGCCCAAGACCCGCTAGGGCTCCCGCCGAACTGGCGCTTTGAGAACCTTGCGCAAGCTTGGAACCAAGGAAAGTTCAGCCGCTATTTCGTCAACAGCGTGATCGTGACCGTTCCCATTGTCCTGCTGGTGGTTAGTCTGTCCTGCCTGGCTGGCTACGGCTTGGCGCGCCTTAAGATGCCGGGTAGGATGCTCATCTTTTATTTCTTTTTGGTCGGGCTGATGGCGCCCTTCACGGCGATCATGATCCCGCTCTTTTATATCCTGCGCGATATCGGCGTGCTGGGCACCTATTGGGCGATGATCCTGCCGCAGACGGCGATATCGCTGCCTTTCGGCATTTTCTTCATGCGCGCCTTTTTCTCGGGCCTGCCCTACGATTTGACCGACGCCGCCAAGATCGACGGCTGCAACGATTTCGGCGTCTTCCGCCGGGTGATGCTGCCGCTGGCCGGACCGGCCGTGGCCGCTCTGGTGGTCTTCAATTTCATGGGCTCCTGGAACGCCTTCCTGCTGCCCTTGATTTATTTGCAGTCGGACAAGCTGCGACCGATCATGACCGGCATGATGTTCTTCACCACTCGCTGGGGACCCGATTACAGCATGTCCATGGCCGGCACGCTCATCGTCATGGCGCCGATCATGGCGGTCTATCTGGTCTTCCAGCGCCAGTTCATCCAGGGTCTGACGGCTGGCGCGGTGCGGGGGTAGGACATCGCCACAGAGGCGCAGAGGGCGAAAAGAAAGTATTTGTAGGGGCGACCCTTGGGTCGTCCACTCTCGCCTAAAAGGAAGACAATATGCCAATAAAAGCCGTTTTCAACGAAGACCACGACGCGACTTTGGTGGAATACGAAGAGCGTCCGCTGCTGCCCAACGAAGTGCGCATCCAGACCGAATACGCTTCGGGCAAGCACGGGACGACCATGCACATGATGGACGGCCGCAACCGGCAGGGTCAGCGTTGGGATGAAGAGAATCGCCTCTACCTCCCGAGTGACGAGTCGGACCCGGATCCAGTGCCCGATTCGCAGGTCGGCACGAGCGGCGTCGGCGTCATCATTGAGGTTGGCGCGGATGTACGCGACTGGCAGGTCGGCGATCGCGTCTTCGGCTTCATGGACGTCAGCGAGACCAATATCATCACGGTTGATCGTCCGGCCGATTTCATTTGGCCCGGCTTTGCCGAGCCGTCGCCCTGGCTGATCTGGCAGCTGGGCGATCTCGATCCTCTTGACGCTTTGTGCTTCGAGCCGGCTTATGTGGCGGTGAATAGCGTGCGCGAGTCGAATGTCCGCTTTGGCGACGCGGTCGCTGTCGTTGGGCTGGGCGCGATCGGCCTGCTGACGGTCAAAGTTGCCGCGCTGGCTGGCGCGGATGTGATCTTCGCTGTCGATCCGATCGCCAAGCGCCGGAAGCTGGCGTTGGATTACGGGGCGCATCAGGTCATCGATCCCTTCGCTGTCGATGCCGCGCTGGAGATCAAAGAGATGACCGCCGGCGGGGTCGATGTGGCGATTGAGATCAGCGGGCATTACGCGGCGCTGGATACGGCGATACGGGCGGCGCGCTTCGGCGGCACGGTCTGCCAGGCAGGCGCTATTGCGGGCAATGCGGCGGAATTGTGGCTGGGGCGCGAATTTCTGATAAACAGCCTCAGGATGGTTGTCCCGCGCGGCAATGGCGCTATGGAATTCGCGCCCTCCGACTACCCCCTGTGGGATCAGTATCGGGTTTTCGACACCATTGTCAGCATGATGAAGCAGGATAAATTGACCGTCCCCGGTTTGATCGACCCGCTCGTCTCCATCGAGGATTTCCCGGAGACATTCGAGCTGATCAAGCATAACCCGAGCGACGTGGTCAAATACGGCGTTCGTTTTTGAAGTATTCGGCTTTGGAACAGGAGAAGTGTGATGGCAGCGCGCGCGGCAGTATCAAGTGTAACGATCAATCGGCTTCTGGGTTTTGAGACCTATTTGTTTGATGACGAAAGCTCAAATATGGTGAAGGCGCCAGCCATTGATTCCACGCGACCGGATGGCTGGGCAACCAAGGCGCCCAGCCATACTTTGCTGGAGCTGCCAGCCGAGATCGCCGCGCAGGGCTACGACTGTTACGATCTCTCCATGCTGCACTTGCCCAGCATTGATCGCGCTTATCTGGCCGAAGCGCGCGCCGCCTTTGAAGATGCGCAGGTGGAGATCTTCCAGCTGCTCATCGATACCGGTGAAGTCGGCAGCCCGGACGCGCAAGAACGCAGCGCTGGCATCGAGCATACCAGGTTCTTTATCGAAGTGGCGGCCGAACTGGGCGCTAGCGGCGTTCGCTATGTGCCCGGCGACAGCAATCCCACGCCGGAGACCATGCAATCCACCGCTGCGGCCTTCCGCGAGCTCTTCGACTTTGCCGCCGAACGCGGGTTGAAGCCGGCCACGGAAAACTACCGAGTCTTCACCAATGAAGCCGACAATCTGCTGCAGCTGGTCGAGCTGTCAGAACGCGACTATGGCTGGATCGCCGATAGTGGCAATCCCAAAGAATGGGGCGATCAAAAAACCTTTGCCAAGCTGCTGCCGGGCGCGACCTCGATGCACGCCTGGGCGCCACCGACTGAAGACGGGAGGGCTGACATGGTGGAGTTTCGGCGCTGTATGACTATGGCGCGCGATGCGGGCTTCGACGGGCCCATCATGCTGCATGGCGCTTACGCGATGGACAACTTCGCCTGGGCGCCAGATCTCTGGAGCGGCGTCGCGGAATTTCGGGCGGAAGTCCAGGCTGTATTCGGCGAAGACAGCGCATGACAGCGCCGATACGCGTCACCGTCTGGAATGAGTTTTGGCACGAGAATCCCATCCATTGGGATTATGTGCGGAAGTCCTGGATGAGCCACGGCTATAGCGAAGAAAGCGCGCTGGAAGAAACCGAAGGCGTCCGCGCGATCTACCCCAACGGCATCCACGAGGCGATTGCCGCCCCCTTGCGCGAGCAGGGATTCTCCGTACGGACGGCGACGCTTGATGAGCCGGAGCACGGCTTGACGGATGCGGTATTGGACGAGACGGATGTCCTGATCTGGTGGGGGCACATGGTCCATGAGGTTGTCGACGATGCGATTGCCGAGCGGGTCTGCCGACGCATCGTCGACGAGGGCATGGGTTTCATCGCGCTGCATTGGGGCGCCGGTTCCAAGGTGTTCAAGAAACTAATGGGAACGACCTGCTCATTGACGCCAATAGTGAGTGGCGAGCCGGAGCGGCTTTGGGTGATTGAGCCGGCGCATCCCATCGCCCGCGGCCTGGAGGCCTCCTTTGTCGTGCCGCAGACGGAAATCTATGGCGAGCCCTTTGACATTCCCGCGCCGGACGAAATCGTCTTCATCAGTTCCTGGGCAAGCGGCGAGGTCTGCCGCAGCGGCTGCTGCTTCCGGCGGGGGCGGGGCAAAGTCTTCTTCTTCCGGCCCGGGCACGAGACCTACCCGATATATTATCAGAGCGAGGTCCAGCAGGTCATCGCCAACGCGGTGGAATGGGCGGCGGCGCGCTGAGACGAAGAGCGGGAAGTTGGCCAAATGGTGGTGAACGCGCAAGGGAAAGTGGTAAAGTCTGGCCTGCGCTTTTGAGTTGATATGGAAACTAAGGAGGAGAAATCTTATGGCGCGGGCAGGTTTATCCAGTTTTTCTTTACATTTGCCGGATGCTTTGGGCGATCCCTGGTTTGAGTTGGAGGCCGGCGGCAAGAGCGTCTCGGGCGAGTTTCGTCAGACGCCGACGCTGGATCTGATGGATTTCCCGGGCGAGGTGGCCGCGCATGGGATCAACTGCGTCGATCTCTGCATTCAGCATATTCCCAATATCGAGCCGGCGTACCTGGCGGAATTGCGAGCGGCTTTTGAATCGGCGCAGGTGGAGCTGTATCAACTCTTGATCGACATCGGCGAGGTGGGCAGCCCCGATCCCGAAGTGAGCGCCGCCGGCGTCGCCCTGACCAAGCGCTGGATGGAGATCGCCGCCGAGCTCGGTTCCAGCGGCGTGCGCTATGTGCCGGGCGACAGCAAGCCGACGGCGGAGACAGTCAGCCGCGCTGGCGAACTCTTCCGCGAACTGTACGATTACAGCGTCGCCTGCGGGCTGGAAGCGGCCACGGAAAACTACAAGATCTTCAACAATGAAGCCGCCGACCTGCTGCAAGTGCTCGATCTGTCGGAGCGCGATTATGGCGTCGTGGCGGACTTTGGCAACGCCCAGGGACCCGGCAAATACGAGACCTTGTCCATGCTGATGCCGCGGGCAACCGCGATTCATCAATGGGTGGCGATCGGCGAGGACGGGGTCATTGATGACGATGATTCCAAGCGCTGTTTGACTATGGCGCTGGAAAACGGCTTTGACGGTCCGGTCATGCTCCTGGGCGGGCATCCTTATCAGCAGTACCGCGAAAGCCGAGAAATGTGGGAAGCCGTCGACGAGCTGCGCGGCGAAGTGCGCTCGGTTTTTGGCGACGCTTTCGCGTAGCGCTTTTTCTACCCCATCCCCCGGCCCCTTCCCCGAAGCATCAGGGAAGGGGAGCTAAACGTGGCGGATTCCATAACAATATGTTGAATTTCGTAAGGTCGGCCCATACACAGGTAAATGCAGGCAGGAGGTTTCCAAATGGTTAGCGCAGCCGTATCCACAGTAACTTTGACGAAGGCGCTGGGCAGCCCAATGTATGAGCTTGACCCTGACACCGGGGAGCAGACTGGTGTTCCCGGCGAGGCGCCATCGATCGATTTGCGGGATGTGCCAGCGAAAGCGGCCGCGCATGGATTCCACAGCTTTGATCTCAGCGTTTATCACCTGCCGAGCATCGATCGGAATTATCTGGCCGATCTCCGTTCCGCTTTTGAATACGCGGGGGTGGAATTGTTTCAGCTGCTGATTGATACCGGGGAGGTGGACAGCGCCGACCCCGACGAGCAGGAGGCCGGCATCGCCCATATCAAGCGCTGGATGGAGATCGCGGTCGAACTGGGCGCGAGCGGCGTGCGCTATGTGCCCGGCGATAGCGACGCCACTCCCGCGACGGTTCAATCGAGCGGCGAAGCTTTTCGCGAACTCTTTGATTTCGCCGTGGATCTAGGGTTGAAGCCAGCCACCGAAAATTACCGGAAATTCAACCTGAAGGCGGAGAGCTTGCTCGGCGTTCTCGATCATTGCGAACGCGATTATGGCTTGGTCGCCGATTTCGGCAACGCCAGAGGTCCTGACAAATATGAGACTCTAGAGGCGATCATGCCGCGCGCCACCTCGATTCACGCCTGGGCCGAGGTCGACGCCGAGGGCGATCTCATACGCGAAGACTTTCGGCGCTGTTTGACCATCGCCCGCGACAACGGCTTCGACGGTCCAATCATGCTGCAGAGCGGATACCCGGTCGATGTCTTCCAGCGAACGCGGGAGGTCTGGACGCGAGTTGACGAAATGCGCGACGAGCTGCGCTTTGTATTCGGAGACGCCCTTCAGGAAGGAGCTTAACCCATGTCGAGCCGCATCCGCGTGACCGTGTGGAATGAATATTGGCACGAGAATCCCCAGCGCCATGCCGATGTCAGATCGCGTCTGGCGAATTACGGCTTCAGCGGCGCCCGGCTGGTGAACGCGACCGAAGGCGTGCAAAAGGTCTACCCCGATGGCATGCACGCGGTCATCGCCGATCATCTGCGCGAGCAGGGTTTCGCCGTGCGCGTCGCCACGCTTGACGAAGCGGAGCACGGCTTGACGGAAGCGGTTTTGGCCGAGACTGACGTGCTGACCTGGTGGGGGCATGCCGCTCACGAGCAGGTCAGCGACGAGATCGTGGAGCGCGTGCATGAGCGCGTCAACCTGGGCGGCATGGGGCTGGTCGCGCTGCATTCGGCGCATTATTCGAAGATCTTCAAGAAGCTGATGGGCACGACCTGCATGTTGAAGACGCGCGAGGCGGACGAGAAGGAACGCATCTGGGTGATTGACCAGAGCCATCCCATCGCGCGCGGCTTGCCGGAATACTTCGAGATTCCGCAGACGGAGATGTATGGCGAGCCCTTCGACGTGCCGGCGCCGGATGCGCTGGTCTTCGTCAGTTGGTTCCAGGGCGGCGAGGTTTTCCGCAGCGGCTGCTGTTATCAGCGCGGGCGCGGGAAAGTCTTCTATTTTCGGCCCGGGCACGAAACGCTGCCGATCTATTATCAGCCAGAGGTCCGGCAGGTCATCGCCAATGCGGTTCGCTGGGCGGCGCCTTCGGGCGGGCCCGAATTGATCTTTGGCGATCAGCCGCCGCTTGAGCCGCTGGATTGACGCGCCTTTGTTCATTCAATTAGAGGTTTCGGACTTATGAAACTGCTGACCTACGATTCCGGGAGCGGACCGCGCTGCGGCGTCTTGCGGGACGAGCTCGTAATCGATGTGACGGCTTTGCTCGGCTGCGATCAGACCGTGGCGGACGTCCGCGCCTTGCTCGAGCTCGGCGATTCGCCGATTGAGCGCGTCCGTGGGGCATTGGAGAGCGACATCGCCGCGCCGGCGGTGCCGCTGTCCAAGGTCCGTCTGCGCTCGCCTGTGCTCCAGCCGCCGACCCTGCGCGACTTTTTCAGTTTTGAAGGCCACGCCAGCGGTCAAGGCGCGCGCGCGCTGCACGAGGCTTGGTATCGCCTGCCCGTCTTTTACTTTTCCAACACCTTGCGCGTCTTTGGGCCAGAGGACGAAGTGCCTTTCCCATCAGCCAGCGATCGCCTGGATTACGAGTTGGAGCTGGCATGCGTGATTGGGCGGGCGGGCAACGACATCGCCGCGGCTGACGGGCTGGATTATATCGCCGGCTTTTGCATCTTGAACGACTGGAGCGCCCGCGATTTGCAGTTCGACGAAATGGCGGTCGGGCTGGGGCCAGCCAAAGGCAAAGACGCCGCCAGTTCGCTTGGTCCTTGGTTGGTGACGACCGACGAGATGGCGCCGTATCTGCGCGATGGCAAGCTGGGGGTCAAGTGCAGCGTGCGGGTCAACGGCGAAGTCTGGCTGGACGCGGGCGATGGCGGGGCGGCGCATTTCAGTTGGGGCGATTTTGTCGAGCGCGCCTCGAAGGACAGCCGCATTGTTCCCGGCGACATTCTGGGCAGCGGCACGGTCTCCGGCGGCTCCATCCCCGAGGCGATCGCGCGGGGAATCGCCGGCGCGCGCTACCTGCGGCCCGGCGATGTGGTCGAGCTGACGGTGGAGGGGATCGGAACGCTGCGCAATACCCTGGGTCCCAAGGCAAAACTCGATCCCGATTACCGCTTCAAGCCCAAATGACAGCCGGTAGCATGCCTTGTAGGGGCTACCTATCGGGCCCGCCGCCGCACACGAGGCTGTAGGGGCTACATATCATGTCGCCCGCGATTGCCCAACAGATCTGCGCATAAACGGAAAGGCAAAACATGAAGGCGGATGGCATCCAACGCGTAGCCTGCGTCGGCGGCGGCACGATCGGCTTCTCCTGGGCGCTCCTCTTCGCCCAGCACGGCTTGCGCGTCAAGATCTACGACATCTCCGAACAGGCGCTGGCGTGGACGATGCGCGAGATCCGCAGCGGCTTCGATACGCTCGCGCAGGCGGGCCGGCTGACGCGGGAAGACGTCGACGCCGCCCTCAGTCGCGTTTCGACCACCACCGATTTGGCGGCTGCGGTCGCCGATGCCGATTTTGTGCAGGAATCGGGCCCCGAGCGTTATCGGATCAAGCGCGAGATCTATGCCGAGATGGACAAGCTGACGCGCCCGGATGTCGTCCTGGCCTCCAGCACCAGCGCCATGCTGATGACCGAGATCCAATCGGCGGCTGCGCGCCCCGAGCGCTGCGTGGTCGCCCACCCCTACAATCCGCCGCATATCGTGCCGTCGGTGGAGATCGTGCCCGGCGAAGCGACTTCGGACGAGACGGTGGCAATCACGCGCGACTTCATGGCGCGGCTGGGGCGGAGGCCCGTGGTGGCGCGGAAGGAATGCCGCGGGCATATCGTCAACCACATGCAAGCCGTGATTTACCGCGAGGCGCTCTGGCTGGTCGGCAACGGCGTGGCCACCGTCGAGGAGATCGACCTGGCTTTTCGGGCGGGGCCCGGCTTGCGGCTGGCGCTGATGGGTCCCTTTCTGGTCGGGATGCTGACCAGCCCCGGTGGCTTGCAGGACACCTTTGTCGATCGGAAGCTGGATCATAGCGTGGAAGACGACATCCCCTCCCGCGTCGAGCGAGAGGCGCCGGCGCGGACGCCCGAACTGGCGCGCGAATGGGCGAAGCTTTGCGCGACGCAGATGGAAGCGGCGCTGGCTGATGCCGATATGGACGCGCTGAAAGCCTGGCGCGACCGAAAACTCCTGCAAATCCTCGATGTGATTGCGTCAGACTAGGCGTATGCGCTAAAGTTGAGCCATCAACTCCAAAAGCCAGCGTCAGACGCCAATGAAAATCACTGACGTCAAAGCGACATACATTCATATTCCACATCTGGGCGGCATCCAGGACGCGACCATCCGTCATCCGACGCCGGGGCGGGGTCAGTGCTTCGTGCATATTCTCACCGACGAGGGCTTGGAAGGCTTGGGCATCGGCGATGGCGGGCGCGCGGCGCAGCTGCTTCTCGTCGACTCGCTGAAACCGATCCTGGTCGGGCAAGACCCGCTCTACATCGAGAAGCTCTGGGACGACATGTTTTGGCGCTTGCGCGGCGTCGGGCGGAAGGGCTTGGCTTTCGCGGCGATCTCGGCGGTGGATACGGCGCTCTGGGATTTGAAAGCCAAATACTTCGAGACGCCCTTGTACAAGCTCTTGGGTCCTTATACCGATACTGTGCCCGTTTATGGCAGCGGCGGCTGGACGCACTTCAGCGTCGACGAGCTGGTCGCCGAGCAGCTCGGCTACACCGCGCGCGGCATGAAGTCGGTCAAGATGAAGGTGGGCAAGGACTTCGGCAAGAGCGAAAGGGAAGACATCGAGAGGCTGGCGGCGGTTCGCGCGGCGGTCGGCGATGAAGTCGAAATCCTGATCGATGCCAACAACGGCTATTATGCCAAGCAGGCGATCCGCATGGCGCGCGAATTCGCGCCCTACCGCGTCGGCTGGTTCGAAGAGCCGGTGCTGGCCGATGATATCGAAGGGCTGGCGTCCATCGCCGCGGCAATCGAGATCCCGGTGGCGACGGGCGAGCATGAATTCACCAAGTTTGGCTTTCGCGAGCTGATCGCGCGGGGCGGGGCGGATATTGTCCAGCCGGATATCGGGCGCGTCGGCGGCGTGAGCGAGTGGCTGAAAGTCGCGCATCTGGCGCATGCCTTTAATTTGCCGGTCGCGCCGCATGCCTTCCAGCTTGCGCATCTGCATGTCTGCTGCGCCACGCCCAATCTGCGCATTGTCGAGTACCTGGGCGTGAGCGAGGAGTTTGACAAGATCGTCTACACTGAATTTCCTGAACCTGTCGATGGCATGTGGTCGCCGTTTCCCGATAAGCCCGGCTTGGGTTTGGAATTGAATGCGGACGCGGTCGCCAAATATGGATCGCGGATTTGAGCCGGGCGGGTTCGCAGACTGAGGAGCGCGGATATGAAAGCGGCAGTCTTGTACGAAGCGAATAGCCCGCTGCAGATTGAGCGTTTTGACCTGCCCGATGTCGCCGATGACCAGGTGCGCGTGCGGCTGATGGCCAGCGGCGTCTGCCACTCGGATTGGCATATCGTCAAAGGCGAGTGGGTCGATGACAACCGCCCGCCCGTGATCCTGGGGCACGAAGGCGCGGGCGTCGTTGAGGAAGTCGGCCCGGCGGTGCGCAGCGTCAAGGTCGGCGATCATGTCGTGCTGTCGTGGATGCGCAACTGCGGCTTGTGCGAGATGTGTCAGGTCGGTTATTCCAACCTCTGCGAAGAACCCTGGGATCGCAGCGGGCAGCCGCGCTTTCCTGATAGTGGCGGGCGCATGAAACGCATGAACGCCATCGGCACATTCGGCACGGAGACCATCGTGCCGGAAGATATCGCCATCCCCATTGATCGCGAGATTCCCTTCGCGCAAGCCTCGCTGGTCGGCTGTGGCGTGATGACCGGCGTGGGGGCGGCTTTGAACACCGCCAAGGTCGAGGCGGGCAAGTCGGTCGCGGTTTTCGGCTGCGGCGGGGTGGGGCTCAATGTGATCCAGGGCGCGGCCATCGCTGGCGCGGAGCCAATCATCGCCGTCGATATTCTGGACAATAAGCTGGATTTGGGGCGGCAGTTCGGCGCGACGCATGCGGTCAATTCGGCCGAGGCTGACCCGGTCGAGGAGATTCGCGAGCTGACCGATGGCAAGGGCGTCCACTACGCCTTCGAGGCGATCGGGCTCGCCCCCGCGCCCTTCAAGCAGGCGATCCTCTGCACGCGGCGGCGCGGCGTGACGGTCTTCGTGGGGCACGCGCCCGATAACACCCCGCTCGATTTGGATGCCAAGATCCTCGGCCCCGAGAAGATGGTCATCGGCTCGCTCTATGGCAGCTGCAATCCGCGGATCGATTTCCCGCGCATGTTTCGCCTGTACAAAGCCGGCAAGCTGAAACTGGACGAGTTGGTGACGCGGGTTTATCCGCTGGAAGCGGTCAACGAGGCTTTTGAGGCATTGGGCAGAGGCGAGGTCGCCCGCAGCGTGCTGGATTTGTCCTGATGATCACTGGCAAGTCCGTCATTGTCACCGGGGCGGCACGAGGCATCGGGCGCGCCATCGCCGAGGCATTTGCGCGAGAAGGCGCGAATGTCGTCTTGGCGGACCTGGGCGCGCTTTCGCTCGAATCGGCGGCCGCTTGGCATTACGGGCTTTCAGCGCAGACCGATTTGGCTAGCGCGGCTGACGACCTCCGGTCGAGCGGAGGCAGCTGCCTGGCGATTGAAGTTGACGTCGCCGACCGCGCCTCCTGCCAGCGTCTCGTAGATGAGACGGTCGCGGCTTTCGGCGGGCTCGATATCCTGGTGAATAACGCCGGCATCATCAGGCTGGGCGGCATCGGCGAGATGGACGAAGCGACCTGGGATCGCATCTTCGCGGTGAATGCCAAAGGCGTCTTCTTGATGGCGCAGGCGGCGATGCCCCATCTGGCGGCGGGGGCTGTCATGATCAACATCGCCTCGAACGCCGGCAAACGCGGCTCGGCTTTCAACAGCGCTTATTGCGCCTCAAAGGCGGCGGTCATCGGCTTGACGCAGTCCATGGCGGCCGAGTTTGCTGCCAGCGCCATTCGCGTGAATGCCATTTGCCCGGCGAATGTCTTCACCGCCATGCAATTTGATTACCTGGTCAAGCATCGGCTGCGGCAATATCCGGGGCAGTCGTACGAAGCCGCTTTTGACGCATTCGTCAAAGACTCGGCGCCTTTGGGCCGGAAGCAGTCGCCCGAAGAAATCGCCGAAGCGGCGCTTTATCTGGCGCGCGCCGAAAGCGTGACTGGCGTGGCGCTCTCGGTGGATGGCGGCAATGGCATCGGCCTCTCGTGAGCGGGGGGATGACGATTGTGGAGCTTGAAGGCAAGACCGTCCTCGTCACGGGGGCGGCGCGCGGCATCGGGCGCGGCATCGCCGAGGCGTTTGCGCGGGAAGGCGCGAATGTCGTCGTGGCTGATCTGGGGGCGCTGGCGGATGAAGCGGCGGGCGACTGGAATTACGCGCTTTCGGCGGAAGCCGCATTGGCGACGGCGGCGGAAGAAATCGGCGAGCTGGGCGGGGATTGCGTCGCTGTGGCCGTTGACGTCGCCGACGGCGCGTCCTGTCAAAATCTGGTTGACAAAGCGCTCGAAGCCTTTGGCCGCCTGGACGTGATTGTGAACAATGCGGGCCTCATCCAGACGGGTCCGCTGGTTGACTTTGCCGAGCGCGATTGGGACCGCATCTTCGCCGTCAATGTTAAGGGCATCTTCTTGCTGTCGCGGGCGGCGCTGCCAACCATGCGCGCGAGTGGCGGCGCGATCATCAACATCGCCTCGGTCGCCGGCAAGCGCGGCTTCCCCGATATGGGCGCTTACTGCGCGTCCAAGTTCGCGGCGATCGGCTTGACCCAGTCAATGGCGGCCGAGCTGGCGGCGGACGGCATCCGCGTGAACGCCATCTGCCCCGGCAATGTCGACACCTCCATGTGGTTCGATCATCTGTCCAAGTCGCGGCGGCACCGGCGGCGCTTTGGCACGGACACTGTCGACGCGACCTTTGACGCCGTGGTCGAGGCGAACATCCCCCTGGGGCGCGAGCAGAAGCCACACGACATGGCGGAAGCGGCGCTCTACCTGGCGCGCGCCGAGAACGTGACAGGCGTCTCGCTGGTTGTAGCGGGCGGCTTCGTTATGAATTAGAATCTGAATCGGAAGCGGGAAAACGGGAATTTGTGATGAACTCAGCAGAGAGATTCGATGTCATCATAGTCGGCGCCGGCATCTCGGGCTTGTATATGCTGTATCGCATGCGGAAGCTGGGCATGTCGACGCGGGTCATCGAGGCGGGCGGCGGGCTGGGCGGCACCTGGTACTGGAATCGTTACCCCGGCGCGCGCTGCGATACCGACACGCTTGAGTATTCCTACAGCTTTGACGAAGACTTGCAGCAGGAGTGGGAATGGCCCGAACGATACCCCACCCAGGCCGAGATTCTCAAATATCTGAACCACGTCGCCGACCGCTTTGATCTGCGCCGCGACATCGCTTTCAACACCCGAGTCGAAGCGGCGATTTACGATGACGAGAGCAGCCGCTGGCACGCGCGAACTGATGATGGCGGGGAACTGTCGGCGCAGTTTCTGGTGATGGCCACGGGCAGCATTTCCGCGCCAAATATACCGGCGATCGACGGGATGGAGAGCTTCCGCGGGCCCATCCACCACACCGCGCGCTGGCCGCATGAGGGCGTCGATCTGGGCGGGAAGCGGGTCGGCGTCATCGGCACCGGCTCGTCGGGCGTGCAGGCCATTCCGGTCATCGCAGAGCAGGCGGCGCAGCTCACGGTTTTTCAGCGCTCGCCGCAATGGTCCGTGCCGGCGCATAATCGCCCCGCCGACCCGGAAATGGTGGCGGCGATCAAGGCCGACTACCCCGGCTTCCGCGCGCGCAATCGGCTGGAATCGGGCGCGCAGCTTTCGCACATCCCCGCCAACGACTTTTCGGCTATGGAACTAAGCGAGGAAGAGCGTCAGCGGATCCTGGAAGAGCGTTGGCAGCTTGGGGGCTTCCCCTTCTTTGGGGCCTTCAACGACATAACGTCCAGCCACGAAAGCAACAAGGCGACGGCCGACTTCGTGCGCGCCAAAATCCATGACATCGTGGAGGATCCAGCAATCGCCGCCATGCTGACGCCCGATTATACGATTCATTGCAAACGCCCTGTGCTCGATAGCGGTTATTTCGAAACGTATAATCGCGAGGACGTGCATCTGGTCGATCTCGGCGCGACGCCGATCGAGGCGATCACGCCCGCTGGCATCCGCACCACCGAAGCCGACTACGACCTGGACCTCATCGTGCTGGCGACGGGATTCGACGCCATGACCGGCGCCTTGCTGCGGATCGACATTCGGGGGCGCGGCGGGCTTCGCCTGCGCGAGACCTGGGCCGAGGGTCCGGTCAATTACCTCGGCTTGCAAGTATCGGGCTTCCCCAACCTTTTCACGATTACAGGGCCGGGCAGTCCGTCGGTGCTGACGAATATGATGGTGGCGATCGAGCAGCATGTCGAATGGGTGAGCGACTGCATCGCCCACATAGTCTGCAGCGACCGCGAAAGCATCGAGGCGACGGAAGCGGCGCAGGCTGCCTGGGTCGCGCATGTTAACGAGGTGGCGGACCAGACGCTCTGGGTCTCTTGCCACAATTGGTATCAGGGCTACAACATACCGGGCAAGCCGCGCGTTTTCATGCCTTTGCCCGGCTTCCCGCCTTATGTTGAAAAATGCGAGGAGGTGGTGGCCAATGGCTATGAGGGTTTTGTGTTGGCGTGACTCCAAGAGTTGTTGGCTACTGCTTGGCGCCCATATTTCCTCATGAGGGGCATGAGAATTCTCAAACTTCACCACATAGGAAGAGAGGAAACGCCGAGGGCGCAGAGGGATTTACAGACGCTCCGATAACGACGCATTAGGGGCAATTCGCTGAAAGGCCCGCCGCACGCACAGAATCGAATAATCTTACGTCAAGCATAGTGCAGAGCCACGTGGGAGTTGCAGGACATTGATTGCCTTAACAGCCCCGGAAAAAGTTGGACTTTCCGCCCAGCGGCTGAGCCGGATCGCCGCGCATTTCGATCGCTATGTCGATTCGGGCAAGATCCCCGGTTATCTGGCGCTGGTCGCCCGCCGCGGGAAGGCCGCCTGCCTGCATCATTATGGCGCGCGCGATGTCGAGGCGGGCAAGCCCGTCGAAGCGGACACGATCTTTCGCATCTACTCAATGACCAAGCCGATTGCGTCGGTCGGTGCGATGATGTTGTACGAGCGTGGTCTGTTGCAGCTGGACGACCCGGTTTCGGAATTTGTCCCGGCGTTCAGTCAGTTGGCGGTATTTGAATCGGGCGATGCCGAGAAGTACCGGACCGTGCCGGCCGCGCGCGAGATGACCCTTCGTGATTTGCTGACGCATACCTCGGGTTTGACATACGGTCACCTGCATGCCCATCCGGTCGACGCCATGTATCGGGCGCGAAAGCTGCTCGAGGATGCAGACAAGTCGCTGGCGGATTTCGTTCGCCAGCTGAGCGAGCTGCCGCTGCTTTTCTCGCCAGGGACGCGCTGGAATTACAGCGTGGCGACCGACGTTCTGGGGCACGTCATTGAGGTCGTCTCGGGCAAATCGCTCGATCGCTACCTCGCCGATGAGATTCTGAGTCCGCTGGGCATGGCGGATACCGGCTTTTTCGTTTCGCCCGATCAAGTTGGTCGTTTCGCCGCCAACTACGAACGCGATGGCGCGGGCTTCCGCCTCATCGATAGTCCCGGCCAGAGCGTGTATTTGCGGCGGCCGAGATTGTGCTCCGGCGGGGGCGGGCTGGTCTCGACCGCGGGCGATTACCTGCGCTTCAGCCAGATGCTGCTCAACAAGGGCGAGCTCGAAGGGCAGCGGATTTTGGGGCGCAAAACGGTCGAATTCATGACCAGCAATCATCTGCCGGGCGGCTGCGATTTGACGGGCATGGGCTATATCCTGCATAGCGAGGCGCGGTCGAGCGGCGTCGGCATGGGGCTGGGCGCGCGGCACAATCTGCGGGCGGGCGGCGTGAAGACCGAAACGCGGCACGATGGCGTCGGCTTCGGCATGGGCGGCTACGTCCTGCTCGATCCGGCGGCGGCGCAGATTCTGGGCTCGCCCGGCGAATTCGGCTGGGGCGGGGCGGCCAGCACCACCTTCTGGATCGACCCGCGCGAGCAAATGACCGCCATCTTCCTCACGCAGCTGATGCCCTCGTCGTCGTATCCAATCCGCCGCGAGCTGCGCGCCCTGGCGAATCAGGCGATTGTCGATTGAATGAGGGCTTTTGAGCGCTGGCGAGTCGCGCACAAGAAGCAAGGCTTGTCGGATTGTGCTTGAAACGCGCATAAAGTCAAACCATCCTCGGCCCGCCCTTTGAAATGGTGGGAAGGTTAAGCCAAGTCCTGCCTGAATGTTAAAATACGATGGAGAATGCTCCCATTTGCTCTCGTTTGCTCCCCTTCCCTAGCTCGCTGGGGCAAGTGGCCGGGGGATGGGGTGTAGTGGTTCGGCAATATAGCCACGCGAAAACGAGACCTAGATCAGTCATTTGCAGGAGAATCAACGATGAAAGTGACCGGGGTAGAAACCATAGTCGTCCGCAATATCGAGCCTTATGTCGGCGGGAAGCATTGGCTCTTCGTGAGGCTTCAAACCGATGAAGGCCTCCTTGGCTTGGGCGAGCGGCCCACGATGCACGCCGTCAACCTGCAGCCGCTGATCAGCATGATTGAGGATTTCTGCGAGCAGTTCGTCATCGGCCGCAACCCCTTTCACATCGAAAAAATCTGGCAGACGATCTACGCCTCGCGGCACGACTGGCGGCACCCCAGCCTGTATATGACGCCGGCGCTCAGCGCGATTGAAATGGCGCTCTGGGATATCGTCGGCAAGGCGGCGAATCTGCCGATATACAATCTCCTGGGCGGGCAAGTGCATGACCGGCTGCGCGCCTACGCCTATATGCCAACCGAAGGCATCTGGGAGAACCCGCTGAAAGCCGGCGAGATCGCCATCAAGCTGGTCGAGGAAGGCAATATCGCCTGCAAGCTCGATCCCTTCACGCCGCTATTCCCGCAGCCGCGCGATTTCTCGCTGAAGACGATTCGGCACGTGGCGAAGATCTTCCGCGCCATTCGCGACGCCGTCGGCGACGAGCTCGAAGTCGGCATTGGCACGCACGGGCAGTTCAGCACCGCCGTCGCCATCCGCGTGGCCAAGGAGCTGGAGGAATTCAGCCCCTTCTGGTTCGAGGAGCCGGTGCCGCCGGAGAACATCGACGAGATGGCGCGGGTGGCGGCGCATACGAGCATCCCGATCGCCACGGGCGAACGGCTGGCGACCAAGTTTGAATTCGCCCAATTGCTGAAAAAGCAGGCCGCGCAGATCATCCAGGTCGACGTCGGGCAGTGCGGCGGCATCCTGGAGGCGAAGAAGATCGCCGGCATGGCGGAAGCGCATTACGCCATGATCGCGCCCCACATGTATTGCGGGCCCGTCGCGGCGGCGGCGGCTGTACAGCTCGATACCTGCTCGCCGAACTTCCTCATTCAAGAATACAACGGCGCGGGACTGCACCAAGACATCCTCAAAGAGCCGATAGTATTTGAGCGGGGTTTCATCAATCCGCCGACGGGGCCGGGGCTGGGCATCGAGCTGGACGAGGCGGTCGTCAAGAAGCATCGGGCATAGCCGACCGGGTCATTCGCCCGAAACGACCAAGTCAATCGCATCCCAGCTGAACCAGCTTTCGTTGCTTAGGCGCAAATCGAGCGTGTTCGCGCCCTGCACGAGGGACCCGCGCGGCAGGTCAATTGTCGCTGTCTGCGGGAAGGCGAGATGGGCGGGGTCGCGGTTCTGGATGCCCAGTCCCGTCGGCAGCGACGCCTCGTAGCGTCGGCCATTCAGCGTGACTTCCAGCTGGGGCGCGGCGACATCCGACTGGTCGGCGCTGTGCAGACGAAGGCGAGCGGGCGCGTCAATAGCCTGCGCGATTTCAAAGGCGAATCGGAGCCGCAGCGCTGCGGTCATCAGCAAGGGCAGGCCGGCTGGATCGGGTCGAAGTCCCGCCAACTCCACTTCGGCAATTTGCTCAAGGCGCGAGAGATCGTCGTAGCCCAAGAATTCGCGGGTCATCGCATCGCGCCGGCCGATGGAGAAGATCACATCTTCGATTGGCGCGATCACGACATCGTCGGCGTTCCAGCACGAAATCCGCCAGCCCGTCTGCGCCAGGCTCAGGCTCTCTTCGGCATCGGCGGGCGCGCTGATTTTGATGCGCCGCGTCTCGCCGGGCGGGACGGAGGCGTGATTATTGTCGATGTCCAGATCGGTGCGATAGGCGAGCAGGGGATGCGGCTGGCAGAAAATCGCCGTCATCTCGCCCAGGTTGGTCAGGTCGATTTGCAGGCTTTCATTTTCGGCATCTCGGTGATTCGAGCGAACGCGCGCCTGGAGGCTTGTCCGCGCGGGTCGGCCGGGATTGTCGGAGAGCAAGGGCGCGAGAGGCGCCGGCGACGCGGCAGAGCCGAAGATATGCAGGCGCTCGCCAAGCAAACCGCCGCCGCTGTCGTAAAGCTGCAATTCCACGAAGAGGGGGCGCGCGTCATCGTCGGCCTGCGGCAGGCAACGAATCTCGTCCAGGCGCAGCGCCTCGAGCGGCTTGATCGACGCCAGGCCCGCATTTCGCGCCAGAACGCGCCCGGCGCAATCGCGCGCGAGCCATTGCCAGCGCAGATCTCTCGCCGGGGCCGGCGCGTCGCAGACCAGCCACAATTCGACATCCAGCCCGGCGGCCGGGTCGTATAGATTGGAGTCGTGCTTCAGCGACAGGCTGATTGACGCCAGCGCCTGCTTCTGGAAGTCGTAGATCATCAGCGGTCGGCCATCGTAATCGACGAGATAGGGTCCGCCGCCGTTGGGCCAGGGCTCGTTGAAGACCCAGGTGGTGATGCCGCCGATGCCGCCGCCGCGCCTTCGCAAGGCATCCACCGCGTATCGCAGCCCGTGCGCGCCCAGGTATTGACCGGCTTTCACCAAAGACTCCAGCGAATCGACGCGCCCGAAAAGGCTTTCGAGTATCGTCTTCATCAGCCAATGTTCTTTGGTGAATACCGCCTGCACGACATTCTTGCGGATCAGAATCGGGTCGTCTTCGTCATAAGCGGGCCACTGATGCGCCGGCGGAATCTCGCGCTGCCACACTTCCAGGTGCGCCAGCGAGTGACAGCCGAATTCGCCATAGCGCATCACTTTCTGCTCGCCGCGCCGCCAACCGGTATCGAGCAGGTTGTCGTCATCGTAGTGGGCGTAATGCGTCTCGGGGTCGTAATGCCAGGGGCTGTGGCGGGCGCCTTGGATGGGGCAGGTGGCGCGGAACAGGCGGTCGTCTTCTTCGGCGACGATGCGCTCGAGCAGCTGCAGCGCCGCGTGATCATCGCCTTGATACCACCACATCTCGTTGCCGCCGGTCCACTCGATGATGCAGGCGTGATTGCGGTAACGTTTGACCAGCTGGCTAATCGTCGTCTCGAGGTTCGCCAGGAAGACCGCGTCCGTTTCCGGGCGGCAGCTGGACATGGGGAATTCCTGCGAGAGCATGATGCCCAGTTCGTCCGCCAGGTCGAGCATCTTCTCGCTCGGGAAGACGCCGCCGCCCCAGACGCGCAGGGTGTTCATGCCGGCCGCGGCCGCCTGTCGGATTAGCCGCGGCCCGCGCTCGTCCATCCGGCCGAAAAGCAGATCCGGCGGCAGTAAATTCGAGCCGATCATGCGCACGGGACGCCCGTTCACGACTAGTTGGTAGGGGTTGATGAAGTCTTCGGGCGCGCCTTCCACTTGCCGCCAGCGGATGTCGCGCAGGCCGATGCGCGCGCTTTTCTCGTGCAAGCGCTCTCCCGTCTCGCCATCCAGCAGACGCGCTTCCAGCCGGTAAAGCGGCTGACCGCCGTGGCCCAGGGGCCACCACAGCGCCGGGTCGTCGATTTCCAGCGCGGATTCGACGCGGTTTTCGCCTTGGGCGAGCGAAGCCCGAACGCTTTTCGTCAGCGACTGCCCCTGCCCGTCGATGCGGATTTCGGCATGAGCGTTGAGCGCTCGCTGGCTGTCGATTTCGAGCGCGACAGTCACGATCGCCCGCTTCTGGTCGGCGCGCAGCTCGGTCCGCGCTTGCAGCCAATCAATGCGGGCATCGCCGCTGGCTTCCAGGCGCAGGTCCTGCCAGATGCCGAGCGTGTAAACGTTCACGCCCCAGTCCCAGCCGTAGTTGGTTGGGCTTTTGAGGTCTTTCAGCAGTTGGCGCGTCTCGTTGATGCCGACGACAAAAAAGTCCGGCCCCCATTCTTTCGGGTAGTTCTCGCCGCCGCCGCTCATGGCGCCATCGGAGGCTTGCAGAATCCGCGCCAATTCGGCTGGCATGCGTTCGATCCTGACCGCCAGGCGATTGCGCTCGCCGGGTTTTGCGATGCCGGCGACATCGAAAGCAAAGCGCTTGAACATGCCAGCGTTCGCGCCCAGATGCGTTCCATTCAGCCAGATGTCGCAAGCGTAATCAACGCCATCGAAGACCAGTTTGAGTCGCCGATTCGCCAGATGGGCCGGCAAGTCAAAGTCGCGGCGATACCACCAGTCTTTCCGCGCGACATTGGCCAGCCGCGGATCGCCCGCGCCGTACCAGAGCGGCTTCAGCAGCTGCGCCGCTTCCAGGTCGGCTTGGATATTGCCGGGCACGGTCGCGGGGATCCAGCCATCGGCGCGCGGGTCGGCTGAGTGAAAGTCTTTCGCCTCGCCATCCCCGGCGGCGTCTTCGTGGATGAACCAGTCCGAGTCGCTTAATGAAATCGTGTCTGCTGCATTTTTGCTGGCCATATTGAAAGTTCCTTATTTCAAAGATATTTTGCGTTTGTGATGAATAAGTGGCGATTGAGTCGGCCGGCCGGGCGGTCGACGCGCCAAGTCGCCCCTGTTTTCATTGCCTTGTCGTCGGGCGTTACAGCGCAACGCCCCTACACGTTTGCGCTTCAGATACCAACCGTAGGGACGATTCTGTCAATCGCCCACAGTATTCTATCGGCATACCGCGCGCGCAAAGCGTCTTGCGTCTGCGGCGGCGCTGTCGCGCGGGTGTCTGCAAGTCAGTTCCTGGCGCAATAGGCTCGACTCAATCATAGAGATAACAGGCGACATCGCGTTCGGCCGCCGAAGCGCTCTCCTTGGACGCTCGCTGCAATCGTGGGCGCGCCGACCAGCATCGCTGCATCACCTGCGGGCAGCGGTCGGCGAAGAGGCAGCGTTCGCGGCTCTCGGCGCTGCCAAGCCCGAAATCCCCGTTCGCATTTTCGGGCGCCTTGGACAAGTCCTCCTGCCAGCGCTGGCGCGGGTCGGGCGTCGGAATCGAGCTGATCAGCAGTTGGGCGTAGGGGTGCAGCGGCGCTCGCATGACGCGCCTGGTCTCGCCCTGTTCCATGATCCTTCCCTGATAAAGCACGATGATCTCGCCGCCGAGGTACATGGCTGTCGACAGATCGTGGGTGATGAATAGCGTTGAAATGCCGTGATTTTCTCGGAAATCTTTCAAGATATTCAAGAAGGAGGCGCGCATGCCGGCGTCAATCATGGAGACTGGCTCGTCGGCGACGATCAGGCGCGGGCGCATCAAGTAAACGCGCGCCAGCATCAGACGCTGCCGCTGGCCGCCGCTCAGCTGATGGGGATGGCGGTCGAGCACTTCTTCGGGCCGCAGGTCAACCGCCCGCAGCGCCTCCTCCATGCGCGCGCGCGCTTCCGCCTTGCTCTTCGCCAGCCCGAACTTGCGGATGACCAGCCGCAGCACGCGCTCCGCCTTGTAAACGGGGTTGTAGACGCTGTAGGGGTCCTGGAAGACGGCCTGGACTTCGCCGCGGAACTTGCGCTTCCAAGCCCGGTCGCGGTTGAGGATATCCGTGCCTTGATACAGAACGCGCCCGCCAGTGGGCCGCAGCAGCCCGAGGATGATGCGCGCGATGGTGGACTTGCCGCTGCCGCTCTCGCCGACCAGGCTGACGATGGTCGGCTCGGCTGGAATGCGAAACGATACGTCGTCAACGGCGACGGTCGGGTGGCGGCCCCCGAAGACTTGCCGCAGGTTCTCCACCGCCAGCAGATCAGGCATTGGCGAGCGCCTCGGCATCGTACAAATGGCAGGCGGCCCAGCGGTCGTTCTCGCGCGCGCTTAAGGCCGGAACATGCTCGGCGCAAGGCGCGAAAACGCTCGGGCAGCGCGGGTGAAAGCGACAGCCAGCCGGGTAATTCCAGGGGCTTGGCGCTTCGCCCGGCAGTCCCTCCACCCGTTGACCGCTCTCGCGCGGGATGGAGCCGATCAAGCCTTGCGAATAGGGGTGCAGCGGCGCCTCGAAAATGTCGTTGACCGTGCCGATCTCGGCGATTTTGCCGGCGTACATCACGGCGACGCGATCGGCGATCTGCGCGACGACGCCCATGTCGTGGGTGATGAGCACAATCGTCGCGCCCAGCTCATCGCGGATGGCCGCCAGCTCCTGCAAGATCTGACGCTGGGTCACCACATCCAGCGCCGTCGTCAGCTCGTCGGCCACGATCAGCGCCGGCTTCATGCTGACGGCGGCCGCGATGATGACGCGCTGGCGCATGCCGCCGCTGAGTTCATGCGGATAGCTATCGAGCAGTTTCCGCTCCAGGTTGACCAGCTCCAGCGCTTCAATCGAGCGACTCAAAGCCTCGCTGGTGGAGAGGCCGTGCTGCAGCAGCGCGTCCGTCATCTGCCGCCCGACGCGCAAAACCGGGTTCAGCGAATTCATCGAGCCCTGGGGGATGTACGACAGATGCCGCCAGCGAAGCTCGCGTAATTCTTTATCGGCAAGCTGCAAAATATCAACCGACTTGCCATCCAGCCGCAGGGTCATCGCGCCCGATTGCAGCACTTGCGGCAGGACGAGCAGGCGCATAATGGCGGCCGCGAGCGTGCTCTTGCCGCAGCCGGATTCGCCGACGATGCCCAGGATCTCGCCCGCTTGCACGTCAAGATCGACATGGCTGATCACTTGCGTAATCGAGCGCCGACCCTGCAAGCCGGCGGATAGTCCGCGAATTTCCAGCAGCGCCGGCATCGCTCACGCCCCCTCAACCGTGGTTTTCAGGCGCGGATTGAAGACCTCGTCCAAGCCGGTGTTGATGAGATTGAGGGCGACGAAGACGTAGATCAGCGCGCCGGCCGGCAGCATCATCTGCCCGACCAGCCCGATGGCGATGACGCTCTCGCGGAAGCCCTTGGCGATCATGAAACCGAGGGTCGGCAGCCCGCCGGCGCCCAAGCCGATGATCTGCAAACCCGCTTCCGCCAGCATGGAGCCGACGATGCTCAACGAGAAGACGTAGCCGATATAGGGCAGCAGCGGCGGCAGCAGCTCCAGGAAGATGATTTCCAGCGTGTTCTCGTTCGAAAGCACCGCCAGATCTACATAACTGCGTTCGCGCAGGCTCTGCACCTGCGGGCGGATGACGCGCGCCACGAAGGACCAGCCAAACAAACCCAGGATCAGCGAGAGCTTGTATAAATCCCAGCGGTCGATATAAGCCGCCAGCATCAGCAGCAGGGGCAGGGTGGGGATGACCAGCACCATGTCGATCAATATGCGCGACAGGGCATCCAGCCGCCCGCGGGCATACCCGGCCAGGAAGCCGATGACCACGCCGAGGATGGTGGAGGTGGCGCCGGCGATGACGCCGATTTGCAGGGAAGGTCCTATGCTGGAGACGAAGACCATCAGCCCGTCGCGGCCATCGCCATCGGTGCCGATCAGGTGTTCGTCCGAGTCCAGCTGGTAGGGGCGATAGCTGCCGCGCATACCGGGGCGTTCGCCGGGGAAGAGCAGCTCATTGACCACTGCGGGGCCCGCCAGCGCCAGCGCAAGGATCAGCGCAAGCATGAAAAGCCCGACCAGAATGCTGGGGTTTCTCACGCGGACCTCCGAATGCGCGGATCGAGCAGGGGCAGCGCCATGTCCACGATCAGGGTGAGCGTCAGCACGGCGAAGATGGAGAAGATCACGACGGCTTGCATCGTGTTGAAATCGCGCAAGCCCATCGCCTGGACGAAGAGGGTGCCGAGGCCCGGCAGCTGGAAGAGCACTTCAATGATGAAGGTGCCGTTCAGGGTCGCGCCGACGATGATGGCGAGCGCCGTCACTTGCGGTATCAAGGCGTTGCGGAAGGCGTAATCTTTGAGGATGGTGTAGGGAGACAGCCCTTTGGCGCGGGCAAAGGTCAGGTAATCCTCGCCCAGGATGCTGATCATGAGGGCGCGCATGCCCAGGGTGAAGCCGGCGCCGATGACGATGATGTTGGAGAGCATGGGCAAGATGGCGTGGGTCAAGAGACTGCTGATGAATTCCCAGGTCCACTCCGGCTGCAAATGGCGGGCATAAGGACCGCCGGCCGGCAGTATGCGCCAGATGTAGCCGACGTAGATGATCAGACCCAGGGCGACCAGATAAACCGGCGTGATTTGCAGCAGCGTCGAAATCACCACGGCCAGCTGCGACATTCGACTGCGCTGCAGCCAGCCGATCAGCGCGCCCAAACCCGTACCGATAAACCAGGCGAGCAGCACCGATGTCGTGAAAATGCCGATGGTCCAGGGCATGCGCCGAAAGACCAGGTCCCTCGTCGGCGCCGGATATTCGACGAAGGACGGACCCAGGTCGAGCCCGCCCAGGACCGCCTTGCGCAAGTAATTGAGGTATTGCAGCGGCAGCGGCTCATCCATCCCGAAGACCTGACGGAAATGGGCGATGAGCGCTTCTTCTTCGGCCGCGTCCCGCTGTCGCCCTTCGGCGCGCGTCAAATTGCCCAGCAGGATATTCATGGGGTCGCCCGGCACCAGGCGAAAGATGAAAAAGGCGACGGTGATCGCGGCCCAAAGCGTGAAGAGATAGATGCCGACGCGGCGCAAGACATAAAGCAAGACCTCGTGTCGTCCGGCGGTCTGCTGTTCGTTGGTTCGTTCGGCTGAGGATGAATCCGCAGTCATTTTGACGTCACAGTAAATCCAGGCCGGTCATGCGAAAACTTGACTATTGGCGACTGGCGGAGGCGGGCGACTCACACAGTCGCCCCTACGCTTTGTGTCCTGGCGGGCGACTAACCGAGTCGCCCCTGCGCTTTGTGTCTTGGCGGGCGACTCACAGAGTCGCCCCTACGCTTTGTGTCTTGGCGGGCGACCTGGTAGGTCGCCCCTACAGAAGGTGATTGGCAAGCGAGAATGCGTTACATATCACCGGCCGGTTCCAGGAAGTCGATGATTTGGCGCGCGGCGGGCGTCCAGTGCACCCAGGGCTGGCCCACTGCCAAGCCCGTCCAGTATTGACTGTTGAAGACAACGCCTTCGTTCTCGCCGAAGAGCGTCACGTAAGGCGCATCCTCCGCCCAGATTCGATAAGCCTGCCGGAAGAGCGATTGCGCTTGCTCGGAGGCTGGGTCAGCGGTTCTGATCTGCTCAATCAGCGCGTCCATGTCGGGATTGCTGTAGCGACCGGGGACGCCGCCCGCGCGCTCGCCGATGGGCACGGCATTGTCGGAATGCAAGCCATCAAACATTTGCACGGGGTCGCCGGGCAAATTGCCGCAGAACCAGCGGAAAACGATGTCAAACTCCCCGTTGGGCAGCTGCGTGAAGAATGTCGGAATATCGAGCAGGCGCGGATTGATCTCGATGCCGACCAGTTGCGCTTGCTCCGCCAGCAGCCAAGACCAGACCGTCCAGGCTGGGTTGCCGATATCAATGTAAAGCGCGTCGAGCGAAATTGGCTCCCCATCCTTGTTTACGCGTTTACCGTCCACCAGCGGATAACCGGCTTCATCCAGCAGCGCTACCGCCGCCTCCGGATCGAAGGTGGTCACCTGGAATTCCTCAGCCGCCGCCGCGTCGTAGTAGCGCTCGTCAGGCTCGCCCAGGTTCGGCCAAAGCACAGGCGTCACGTAGCCAGGCACATTCGCCAGGTTGGCGACCGCTTGGCGATTCAGCAGCAGGCCCAAAGCGCGCCGGAACAGCTTGTCATCCAGCGGCGGATTTAGCGTGTTGAAGATGAGAGCGCGCGGGCAAGGATCCTGGTGCACCAGCGGCTTGATATGCGGGTTCGAACTCATGATCCGGGTCATTACGCTGAAGGGCATGCGCCCCAGATCGAAGTTGCCCTCTTCCCATTCGAAGACGGCGACATCGGCTTCGGGCCGCTTCAGCCAGACTTGATATTTCGGCGCTGGCAGACGGTCCGGATCCCAATAGTCATCGCGCCGCTCCCATATCGTCGTGCGGGTGTCGGGGTTGCTGCTGACAAGGCGGTAGGGACCGGAATGAACCGCATTCGGATTCTTGAAGGTAGTCGGGTCTTGACCTTCCCATACGTGCTTGGGAATGGGACTGAATGTGCCGAGGCCGCCGAAGTTGTAGTGGAAACGCCAGTTGGTGTCCGGCAGCGTGAAGATGATGCTGCTGCCCTCGGCGCGCCACTCGACGTCCGCCAAGAACCCCGACCAGGAAATGCCCTTGTCTGCGTGGTCTTTGTTGTATTGCAAGGTGAAGAGCCAGTCATCCATCGTCAAGGGCGTGCCATCGTTCCAATTGGCGCCTTCGGTAATGACCAGCGTCATCTCCGTGCCGTCTTCGTTGTATTCCCAGGACTGCGCCAGCCAGGCTTGGACGCCGTGACTGGTGATAAAAGCCGGCTCATGGACGACATTGGCGTAGCCGGTGGCGTTATTGTAGGTGCCGGCTTGATAGTAATTGAAGCTGTCCCAGACGTCGTTGTGCGGCGCCTGCGAAGCCACGACGAAGGTTTCGCTGCGCGGCAGATCGCCGAAGACCATTTCCTCATCTTGGGCGACGGCGAGGCTGAAAGCGGACAGCAGCAGCGCCGCCAGAACAAAGACTGCGATTCCACGTTTCGCATTAAGCATTTGGTTCTCCTTTTGCATGCGTCATTTTGTGGTCGAATACGCTATTGCTTGGCGGTAATGACGCCTCCTTTCATGTTGGCGGGCGACTCACAGAGTAGCCCCTACAGATTGCGGGTGCAACACCCCATCCCCCGGCCCCTTGCCTTAGCAAGCTAGGGAAGGGGAGTTGACGCTGCGAGCCGCAATGTATTTTGCGTGGGCGGTCGCTTTGCGGCGCGTGTGTCTACAGTTTTCGTTTTGGCGGACTAAAGCTTGCCCCCGTTAGCGATTGGCGATGATGACCGGCTGACGCCGCTTGGCGCCCATCAATTGTAACACGGTCTCGGACGGGTTGGCGATGAACCGCAGCTGCGCCAGCATGTCTTCCTGCGTAATATAACAGGGACGGGTATACATGCCCAATAAGGCGCTGCGCGGTCTGTCGCTGTTGTTGGGCCGGGCGGTGTGCCAGGTGGCGCCGTGATAGACCATGACGCTGCCGCGAACGCCGGTGAGGATCTCGCCGTCTGGATGCCATTTGTCGATCATGTCGGCCGGCGGACGATGCCCCTTAAGGTGGCTGCAGGGCATGATGCCGGTGCCGCCATTCTGTTCCGAAAAGTCATCCAGCAGCCAAATCGTCTGGCCGCTGACCGGCGTGTCGGGCCAAGGGTAATTCAGCCACTGGAAGGGAAAATCCGGATGCCACTTGTAGGTTTCGAAGCCCGGGTAGCTGGTGTTGGCGGTCCAGGTTGAGCAGATGACGTCTTCGTCCAGGTACTTTTTCCAGATCGCGACGATCAAGGGATGCGCCATCAGCTCGAGGAAGATCGGATGCTTTACCGCGATGCCGCCGACGCGCTGGGTCTTGGCGGCGCGCGAGGCGTCGGTCGCTTCCGCCTCGAGCAGGCTTTCCAGGATGCCGCGCGCCTCGTCTGCCGCTTCCGGCGAGATGACCGAGGGGATGATGCAATAGCTGCGCGCTTCGATTTCGGCGATGATTTTGTCTATATCGTGTTGCATGCGGATGGTCTCCTGCTGATGCTTGCGGGCGACCTGATAGGTCGCCCCTACAGATTTTGTGTAAGCGGGCGAGACAATGGCTCGCCCCTATGGATTTCGTGTTAGCGGGCGAGACAAGTCTCGCCCCTGCAGTTTGCGTGTCGGCGGGCGATTCACAGAATCGCCCCTACGGATTTCGTGTAAGCGGGCGATTCACAGAATCGCCCCTACAGTTTGCGTGTCGGCGAGAGATTCACAGAATCGCCCCTACGGATTTCGTGTAAGCGGGCGAGACAAGTCTCGCCCCTACAAGGCTTTTCCATAATTGTGGAGCGGCGGCTGCCCGCGCTCGATTAGCCAGTTGACGTACTTGTCGCGCATGGGCTGCGAGAAGCCGTGGCCGAAGTCGGGATCGATGAAGTGTTCCGCCTGCCCGCCAGCGGCATTGATTAGGCGCACAGTTTCGGCGTTTGTTTCGGCCGGGCAGTCGGTATCCAGCGCGCCATCGATGAAGAGCAGTGGCCGATCAGTGAAGCGCTCGGGGCGCGATTGGGTGGCGTATTCGGCGCACCAGTCATCGGGCCAGCTGCCGGCCTGCGCCTGCCGGCACCATTCGTCCGCTTGGTAAAAGCTGGAGCGGCCCACGACCGATACCATCGAGGCGAAGTCGCTGTTCTCGGCGAAGACCATTTGGGCGATCAAGCCGCCCATGGAGCCGCCGGTCACTTGCGGATTCCGCCGCGAACTGTAAGGCAGCGCCATGACCGCTTCGTAGAGCGCGGCCGCTTCCTTTCTGGTTTGATCCATCGCCCCGCAGATGAATGCCCAGCCGTTGAATTGGGCGCGGAACCAGGCGTCGGTCGCGCGCTCGCCATGTTCGTGACAATCGGGCGCGACCACCAGGAAGCCGGCCGACGCCAATTGCGCTTGGCTCTGATCCGGTGTCTCGACCGCGCCTTTGCCCCCGGTCCAGCCATGATAATGGATAATGACCGGCGCGTTATCTACCCGCCTGTCGCGCAGGGTGATGCAAGGGATCCCGGCAAGTTCCTGTCTTTCAATTTGAAGCATATTGCCCTAGTCCAACATGGTGCGGTGGGCGCGGAAAAGCAAACGCTGCGCATCGTTCCAGCGCGCGAAGGCGCTGGGCAAGACATTAGGCTCTTCGTCCATCGTGCTGTGGTTCTGCGATTTCATCCAGAAGGGCCCATAACCGACATGCAGCGTTTTCCTGGTCTGCCGCGAGCGATTGGTAAATCCGCCGTGGCGCAGGTTCTCGGTGAAGAGGATGGCGTCGCCGGCTTTGACCGGCAGCCCGATCATGCCCGGCTCCTTGTCGGGATTTCTGCCTTCGTATGGCGATGGCATATTGCTCTTGTGGGTGGCGGGCACGACGCAGAACTCGCCTTGGCCCGGGTGCACATCGTGTACGAAATAGACCATGCGCACCATCATGCAGTTGATGCCTTGATGCGAATAATAGTAGCGATGTTTCCGGCTGACTGGCCCGCCCATGTGCGAGCCGGTCTGGTTGCCGGGGTAGCGGATGCGAATCTCGCTGTTGTTGATCGTCGGGCGCTCCTTGACGATGGCGCCAATGTATTTCATCGTCGGTGGATGATCAATCAAGATATCGAAGGCGGGATCGGCGTTATAGAAATCTTCGATGATCAGGGTGTTGCCTTCTTCGCGCGCGCCGCTGACGAAGTAGCCCTTTTCGGGATTGTGACGATATTCGATCCCGTGAGCGCTAATCTTATCCGGCGGACGATCCAGCTGCGCCAGCGCGTGTTCTTCGGCGGCGTCGATGGCGGCGGAGAGGCTGCTCACTTCGGCGTCGGTGAGGAAGTTGGGGATGACGATGTACCCCAGCCGATCAAATTCGTATTGTTCGATGTCGTTCATTTTCACTTTTCCCAATCACCCCTGGCTGGGCGAAGGCCGCCCACGCGAAGTCTCTTGCCGCAATGTGGCGTGGACGCGCAGTCACACTTTCCGAACGCAAGCGGATTATGACGACCCGCTTGGCACAAGTCAAATTCTGCCCACTAGCGGCTGGGGCCGATTAGTCGAATTCGATGGCGCGCGTACGGGCGATGCAGCTGCTATCCGGTTCGCTACGGGGCGCATTGATGAAGGCCACCGCGATGTCAACGGCGCAGCGCTCCGAGCGCAGCACGGCGTGGCCGACATGCGGAAAGACAAAACTGTAGGCGGTCGTCAGGCTCTCATGCGCCATATCGGCATAAGCCGGCGGCGTAATCGGGTCTAACTGGCCCGAGAGCAGCAGGGCGGGCACATCGCTAAGCACCGGATCGTTGACGCTTTGCGGGCGCGCTTCCGCCCCCCATAAATCGCAAAGGCGCGGCAAGGTGGCGACGCCCTCGACCGGGTAATGCAGGAAGCCGGCGAGATGCGGGTGCGCTTCCAGGATCCCCCAATAATCGCGGTTGAGCGACGAAATGTACTCCTCTTGACATTGGACGCTGTAGTGCATGCCCAGGCTCAGCGCGCTGATGTTGGCTTCGTGGGCGACGCCGAAGTGAACGGCGTTGCGCGTGTAACCGCGATCCAACTCATAAATCAGCTTCGGTATCCGCTTGATCATGCCGACGTCGTAGAGCCAGCTGAAAACCCAGTCGTAGAGCCGGTAACCGCTGATCTCGATATTGAGCGTATCGGCGTTCCGCGGTTTGAACTTCGCCATCAGCGGAGTCCGATTCAAGCGCGCGTAAAGCTGGAGAAATGTCGCTTCCAGGTCGGGATAGCGCGCCTCGCAGGTCTCGGACGCGGCGCAGGCCTCGTAGAGCGCTCGCAGCGCCCGTTCGCCGTGATAGAAGGCATCGAGGTAAATGTCGGCTTGCGGCGGATAGACGGAATCGAGCATGACGCTGCGCAGGTATTGCGGATAGTCGCGCATCATCGCCAGCGCCAGCCGCGACCCGTAGGACACGCCGACCAGATTCCATTCCTCATAACCCAACGCCAGCAGGACGTTGACGATATCGCGGGCGTTGTTTTCGCTGTGATAAGTTTCGAAGCGGACGCCGGCGCGCGCCAGGCGGGCATGACAGTCGCTGAGGATTCCCAGCGCCAGCTCGGCATGCTCGGCGTAGTGGCTCTGCAAGATCTCGTCCAGGCGGAACAGGACTTCGCGGCAGTACAGCGGCGGATCGGAGAGGCCCGTGCCGCGCTGATCGATGACGATGATATCGCGCTGATCGGCGAAGGCGCTCAAGTATTTGCGGAATGAAATATCCAAGAGCCGCGTGCCGCTGCTGCCCGGCCCCCCGACGAGATAGACGAGCGGGTCGGGCTGCCTTGGCTGGCCTCCGCTGGCGATCTGCGAGAAGAAAATGGCGATCTGGCTGCCATCGGGCTCGGCATAATCTTCTGGCAGCGGCACGTAACCGCAGCGCGTTCGATAGCCAGCGGGCGTTTCCTGGCAGTCGGCGCGTCTGATGGTCGCCTGTGCTGTAACGGCGATGGTCAGCAAGGGAAGCAAAATGACAAGGACGCAGCAGCGGAAGCGCATTAGATCACCTGCGGTCTTTGCGCCAAGTTAAACATAAATCGACGCCTAAATCAAAGTTTGCTGGCGACGGGCGCGTGTGAATCAGTGGACAGGGAACGCTCGATCCGCCGCCCCTATGTCATTTGTCGATGGTTTGGCTATAATCCGCCGCATGCCCGACTCAGCCGCGAATGCCGCCCCGGCCTGGCGAAAGCGCGCCGCATTCCTCGCCCTATTCAGCCTGCTCGTTTCGCTCGCCCTCGCGCTGGATTTGCGTTTTCGCGGTCTCGCCTGGCGTTTCATCTGGGCGCAGACGGGCGAAGAGGCGCCGGCCGGGCAGCTGCGGGGCTTGGTCGAAGTGGCGGGCAATCTCATCCGACAGCCGCTGCAAACCGAGCCGCTGGCGCCAATCGACCACAAAGCCGCATTCCCCTTCGGAATCAATGCCTTCCTCGAGCAGGAGGTGGAGCGCCCGAAGATCGAGGCGATGCTGCGCATGATTCGCGAGGCGGGCTTCGTCTGGCTGCGGCAGGAGTTCCCCTGGGAAGACATCGAGGTCGATGGCGCCGGGCAATTCACCGACAGCCGGCTGGATCGCGATGGCGATGGACAGCGCGACGCCATCGACGCCTGGCCGAAATACGACCAGATCGTCGACTTGACCGAAGCGCATGGCTTGCGTCTGATGGCGCGCCTCAGCAATCCGCCCGCCTGGTCGCGCGCGGATCCCGACGCCGGTCATTTCGCGCCGCCGGATGATTTTCAGGATTACGTCAACTACGCCGTCGCCGTCGCCTCGCGCTATCGGGGGCGAATCACCCATTATCAGATTTGGAACGAGCCAAATATCTATCCCGAATGGGGCGAGCAGCCGATAGATCCTGTTGGTTATGCCGATTTGCTCTGCCGCGCCTACCATGCGCTGAAACAGGTCGACCCGGAGATCGTGGTGATAAGCGGCGCGATCGCCCCGACCATCGCGCTGGACGGGACGCGCGATTTGAGCGATCTCGTATTTTTGCAGGCGCTCTACGATGCGGGCGGCGGCGCGTGTTTTGACGTGCTATCGGCGCAGGGCTACGGCTTGCGCAGCGGGCCGACCGATCGGCGTCTGCGCGCCACCTCGGTCAATGTCGCCCGCCACGTCTATTATCGCGATATCATGGTGCGCAATGGCGACGCCCATAAGAGCATCTGGCTCAGCGAAGCGGCCTGGAACGCCACGCTCGATGCCGAGCTCCCGCCCGAGCAGATCAGCCTTTATGGCGCTTATGGCAGCGTGACGCAGGCGCAGGCGGCGCGTTACATGCCGATACTCTACGAGCGCATCCAGCGGGAGTGGCCCTGGGTCGGCGGCGCGATGTACTGGTTCTTCACGCGGAAAGACCCTTTTGAAGCCGACCAAGCCTTCTATTACTTCCGCATGGTCGAGCCGGATTATCAGCCGGAAAAGCCGACCTTCACGCCGCTGCCAGTCTACGAGAGCGTCAAGGCATACATCACCTCGCAAGCGCCGATTCTGCATCGCGGGCGGCATCAGGCGGAGACCTGGCAAATAGCCGGGGAGGGCGCGACTGTTGCGGATGCGAGCGCGCGCTTCGGCCGCGCCAAGCGCTTCGACGCGGGCTTGAATTTCACGGCGGAAGGCACGTCGCTGGAGATTCGCTGGCGGCCTGCCGAAAGCGATGACGGCGACTGGCGGGCAACGCGCATCGCGCTTTCCTCCGGGCTGGCGCAGAGGCGGCAAATTGACTTCGGCGCGGGTCCAATCATCGTTGACGAGATCGCCGTCTTTGACCGGAGCCTGAGCCGATTGCTGTCGTGGCTGGCTGTGGCGGCGGCGCTTTCGGCGGTCGCGCTGGCGGGGGCGATCCTGGCATTTCGAGCGCGCGCGCGATGACTGGCGTCTTGGCAAGCGCCAATAATGCAGGCGGGCGGGCGCTGTTGCTGGCTGTGGTCGTGGCAATCATTTTGCTGGCGGCGGCGCTTCGTTTTCACCGCTTGGGCGCGCAGTCGCTCTGGTACGACGAGGGCGTCGCCTATGCTCATTCGCTGCGCGCGCTGCCCGAATTACTGCCGCTCCTGCAGCGAAACGTGCATGTGCCGGCTTATTTCGCGCTGCTGGGCTGGTGGCAAGACCTGACCGGCTCGTCCGAGTTCTCGCTGCGCATGCTGTCGGCGCTCTTCAGCATCGCCAGCGTCGCCCTGGCTTATGCGCTGGGGAAGCGGCTCTTTCCTCCCATCGCCGCTTTGATGGCGGCGGCATTCGTCGCGCTCAACGGCTTCAGCGTCTATTATGCGCAGGAAGCGCGCATGTACGCCATGCTGACGGCGGTCGCGGCCGCGAGCATGTGGCTCTTCGCCGGGCTGCATCGCCGCTTCAAGCCGAGCGCTGGCGGGCGAATTGGCTGGCCGCAAGTCGCCGGGCTGGGGTTGATCAACGCGCTGGGCATGTACACGCATGTCGCCTTTGCGCTGGTGATCATGGCGCAGCTGACGCTGGCGGGAGTTCGCTTTGGCGCGTCTCTGGCGGGCGGAGTCGTCACAAGAGGATCGTGGCCGCGGATTTGGCTGAAGCTGGCTCTCGCTTACGGTCTGACGCTGCTGTGCTTCCTGCCTTGGCTGCCGGTCGCCCTGGCGCAGCTGAGCGCCCAGCCGAATCTCTCCCGGCCGCTGCCGCTTGCGGACATGCTGCGCCGGCTCGTGGGACACTTCGCAGTCGGCAGCGCCTACGAAGCCAGCATCGGGGATTCGCGCCTTCTTTTCGGCTTTGTCTTGCTCTTCGCGCTGATGCCCTTGACGAGCCGGCAAACGCGCCGCAATGCCCTGCTGCCGGCCGTCTGGGCGCTCGTCTCAGCCGCCATCTACCTCCACCTGGGCTTGACCGACCGCTACCTGCGCTTCTTGCTGCCGGCCCAGTTTGCCATGTCCCTCTGGCTGGGGGGCGGTCTATGGGCGTTGTGGGCGCTGCCCATGCGACGAGGCGGGCGCATCCTGCGGGCGATGCCCAGGCTGGCGGCGCTGCTGGCTTTCGCCGGCTGTCTGCTGACGCAGGCGCTAAGCTTGGACGCGCTTTATCATCACCTGGATTTTCAGCGCGATAACGTACGCGGCTTGACGGCGCGCATCGAATCGGAATTGCGCGCGGGCGATGCCGTCCTGGTCAGCGCGGCTGGCTTCGGCGAGGTCTTCGGCTATTACTATCGGGGCGCGGCGCCGGTGTATGGCTTGCCGATAAGCGCCGACGCGCGCGAGACCGCCTCGGACGCAGGCCGGATTGCGGGGACGCACGGGCGGGTCTTCGCCATATTTTATGGCAGCGAAGAGCAGGACCCGGAGCGCGTGGTCGAACGCAGCCTGAATGCGCGCAGTTATCAGGCGAGCCAGGAATGGGTCGGCGATATGCGCTTCGCCCGCTATATCGCGCCGAAAAACGCGATTGAAGAGGTTCACCGCCTTGATCTGCCCGTCGGCGACATCATCCGCTTTAGCGAATACTGGACCAGCGGGCGGACGGTCCGGCCTGGCGAATTTCTGCTCGTGGGCTTCTCATGGCTGGCGACGGACACGCCGGAAACGCGCTACAAAATCTTCCTGCAGCTGCTGGACGCGGCGGGCCGGCTGGTCGCGCAGCGGGACAGCGAGCCCGGCGGCGGCGCCTTGCCCACCACGAGCTGGCAAGCCGGCGCAGCCTATAGCGACCGGCACGCCCTGCTGATTCCAGCGGACCTGCCCGCGGGCGAATACCGGCTGATCGCCGGGCTTTACGACATCAATGACCCGATGGCGCGGCTGCCGGTCGGTGAAAGCAGCTATGTGGAACTGGGCGTGATTGAAGTGAGCGTGGCCGGCTAAGGCGCGGCGTCGCGTTCGTGGACCAGCTGGCCGGCCAGGTATGTCGCGGCGATTGCGCGGTCGTCGGCGCAGATCATCATGGCGAACAGCAATTCATCGATCGATTCCGCAGCCTCGCTGCGCAATTTCAGCAGGGGCGTGGCGCGCGGATCCAAGACGATGATATCGGCGGCGCGACCGGCTTGCAGGCTGCCGATCTGGTCCGCCAAACCCAGCGATTCCGCGCTGCCCAGGGTCGCCAGATAAAAACACTGCGCCGCCGTCAGCGAGACGCCTTTCAGCTGCGCCATTTTGTAGGCTGCGCTCATCGTCGCCAGCATGGAGAAGCTGGCGCCGCCGCCGACGTCCGTGCCCAGGCCGACAGTGACGGGACGCGAGGGGTCTTTCGTCCTGGCGATATCGAATAAACCGCTGCCGATGAAGAAATTGGAGGTGGGGCAGTGGGCGATGTTGGCGCCGCTCTCATGGAAGCGCCGCAGCTCGCTTTCCGACAAGTGGATGCCGTGCCCATAGATGGCGCGCTCGTCCAGCAAGCCATAATGCGCGTAGATATCGGTGTAATCTCCGCGCTCTGGGTAGAGCTCGGCGGCGCGCGCGACCTCGGCTCGATTCTCCGAGATATGCGATTGCAGGCGGACGTCCGGATATTCGCGCATCAAGGCGCCGGCGAGCTCCAGCTGCGCCGGGCTGCTGGTCAGGGCGAAGCGCGGCGCCGCCGAATAGAGGCAGCGGTCGCGCTTGTGCCAGCGCTCGATAAGCGTTTTGGAATCGTCATAACTGGATTGGGCGGTATCGACCAGATTGGCGGGCGCGCCCCTGTCCATCATCATTTTCCCGGCGAGTAGCTGCATGCTTTTGCGCTGCGCGGCTTCGAAGATGGCGTCGACCGAGCCGGGCGCCGAGGTGCAGAAGACCGACGCCGCCGTCGTGCCATTGCGAAGCAGCTCGGCGATGAAGAAGTCGGCGATGCGCCGGGCGTGGCGCCTATCGGCGAAGCGCGCTTCGGCCGGGAAGGTGTACTTGTTCAGCCATTCCAGCAGCTGCGCGCCATAGGAGCCGATGATCTCGATTTGCGGGTAATGGATGTGAGCGTCGACGAAGCCGGGCATCAGAATGGCGTCGGGGTAATGGCGCGATTCGACGCTGGCCGGCAGCTTGTCGCGCAGGCTGGCATAGGCGCCGACAGCGCTGATCTTGCCATCGCGGACGAGGATGCAGCCGTCTGCTTCATGGACGACGCAGCCGGCCGGCGCGTGCAGGAAGGGATCGGCGATCAGCGTATAGGTGGGCCCACGCAGGGCGAGCGTTTTCATCAGCGCGTCAATCCAGCCGCAGGGGGCGGACATTTTCCCAGGCGCCGCTTTGCCAAGAGCGAATCATGGCGGCGTGGACTTCCGCCACGGCCAGCGCCTCCGCCAAGCCCGGCGCGCGCTGTTCGCCTTCGGCCACGGACTGGAGGAATTGAAAGGCTTCGATGACTTTCATGTCTTCATAGCCCAAGCCGCTGCCTTCGCCCGGATTGAAGCTGCCGTGCCAGGGATATTGATCGCCACCGACCAGCCGGGTGTAACCATCGCGCCCGCCGTCTTGGTCTGGCAGATAAAGCTGCAATTCGTTCATTCGCTCGAAGTCCCAGTGGAGCGCGCCTTTCGCGCCGTTGAGCTCGAAAGCCATTTGGTTCTTCGGCCCCACGATGGAGCGCGACGCCTCGACCGTGCCGCGCGCGCCATTCTCGAATTCCAGCAGCGCGCCGACGTAGGCCTCGTTGGTCACCGGGCCTTTGGGGTCGTCGGCCGCTCCGCGCGAATAATGCGTGCCTTTGCCGGGGATGGGTCGCGGCCGTTCGGCGATGAAGGTATGCGAATTGCTGACCAGCCGCTTGACGCCGCCGCCGAGATAGAGCGCCATGTCGGTAACATGCGCCATGATGTCGCCCAGCACGCCATAACCGGCGACCGCGCGATCGAAGCGCCAGGAGAGCAAGCCCATCGGGTCGCTGCCATACATGCTGAAAAAGCGCCCGCGATACTGCGTCAGATCGCCCAGCGCGCCATCGACAATCAGTTTCTTGGCATGCATGACCAGAGGCGCCCAGCGATAATTGAAGCCGACGAAGCTCAAGACGCCGGCCTCTCGGGCGATGGCTTCGATATGCGCCGTCTCCGCCGGCGAGCGGCCGACCGGCTTTTCGCTGAAGATATGCTTGCCGGCCGCTGCCGCCGCTTCGACAATCTCCAAGTGCAGATTGTTGGGCGTGGCGATATTCACGATCTGAACGGCGGGATGCTCGATCACGTCCTGCCAGCGCGTGGTCGCCCGCTGGAAGCCGAGCAGGTCGCGCGCGGCCTCGGCGCGTTGGGCGACGCTGTCGGAGCAGATGACCAGCCTTGCCGAAACGCCGCCATCGGGGAAACGCTGCCGCGCCATCTGGTAAGAGCGGGCGTGCGCCTGCCCCATCCAGCCCATGCCGATCACGCCGATGCCGAGTTCTGTCATTTCCGCTCCATGCGCCTTTCGGGACGAGCCGCCGGCTCGCCCCTGCAGCTGTGTGATCAATTGGCGCCCAGTGAAAGCAAGAAAGCAATTCAAAAACCTACCGCCGAGTACACCGAGTTTGAGAGAGTACACTTAGAGAGAAAAGCAAGGGGTTTTTCTCTGTGTCCTCTGTGTCGGCGGGCAGTGTTTACGCGCCCTCTGTGGCAAATCTTTGTTTCACGGCTTACCTCTATTTGCTTCCGTTCCCGCGTTATGGATTGTCCGGCGGCTCGATATGGATGCGGAAGCTGGATTTGGGGTTTTCCATGTAGGCCCAGGCGCGCGTTTTGCTCACCAGGCGCACGCTGACGCGCTGGTAGGCGTCGCCTTCATAGGCGTCCAGCCGCTCGAGCTCGTCTGCGCTGACCTCAAAGAGCATGCCCTCGACGAGCGAAGCGGGATGCGGCTGCAAGATGGAATAGACCTCATGTATGCCGGTGAGCTTCGCCAGGCGATAACCGCGCACGGCGTCGGGCGCGCCCTGGCCGAGCGTCCGCCCCAGGAGTCGCTGCTGCGTGGCCGGGTCGCGCAGCGTGCCATAGGTGAACAGTTTTTCCATGCGCCTTCGCTTCTCCCGAGCGCTGGTTCCTGGACTGGGGGTGATTTTACTCTGAAAACATAATCCGCGATAATGCCGAGTTGGGCGGTCTCAGTCGTCGCTTCGCGGGTGGGCGGCTTAGCCGTTAATAGCAGGAAACTCCGATTCGTAAACTATAGCGAACTTCCCTTTTCGCTGCTTATGCGCTTCTATGCGAACTTCGCTGCTTCGGTCGTTGAAGCGCTCCTCCAGAAGCTCAAACACTTCGCATTTGTATTGCGTGTCTTCGTTCTTGAGATGATTTCCTTTGGTCTCAAACATGCCAAAATGCCTGTCGGCAAAGGTAACAAAATCAGGATAGATTCTTTCGCGCCGCCACCCGAGCACGTAATACTCGCGACGCACCCTGTGCCACCAATTAAGCGGCTGCTTCTCCAAATGAAAGGCGAAGTCCCTTTCCAAATCCGAATCAAATTCCTTCTCAAAAACCTTATCGAAAAGACTCAATTGCACCGGCTCGCCGCCGCGTTCCAAAGTATGATCTCGATCTCCAATCAGCAGAGGCATCTCGTCGGGTAAACGATGAGTTGGCTCGGTGTAGAGATCGAATCTAATCCGACCGTCTTGTAGTTTCTGTTCAAAAATCGCTTTGCACAGCCGATGGCACTCGTCGCGAAGGCGCTCCTTCAACTGTTCGGCGTAGCCTGCGCGGTTATCGAATATGTCCTCATCCGATCGGCCGCTTTCCTTTAGCTCCGTGAATAATTCCTGCACGAAATGGGCAGCCATCCACGGGTTCGGCACAACATCAGAAAGGCGGCGCGCGAACCAGGAGACGCGCAGTGTCTTGTCAATTTCCAGCGCTTCCATTGGGGAGTACCAAGGGCTTTCTGCCTCGACATCAACCTCCGCTCGATGCATGTAGGGCGGCTCATGGCTGAATGTTTGGACTGGGGGCAGCTTAACCTTATCCCAATCGACTTCCGCCAGAATATCCTGCAGATGATCCAGCTTCCGCCAGCCGGTTCGGCCTCGATGCAGCACTTTTGGGATCTTGATATCGAATCCTCGAAATGCCTCGCGCCTCGGAATGCTTATCACGCGCCGAGTCGGGTCGTCGCCTTCCATGCTTTCGACTTGATCCATCAGGCCGGTAAGCCCTTCGTCTTTTAGGCCCTGTCTCACTTGGTCTACCGCTTTTAGCACATCAAGGTTCCAGCAATAAACATAGCAGCGATCCAGTTCCGCAACGCCTGTGAGCTGAGCGTGAGGCTGACGCAGGATACGACCTACCAGTTGCGTAAGGGCGATTTTCGAGCGCGTGTTATCCAGCAGCACCAGCAAGTAAGCGAAGGGACAATCCCATCCTTCCATCAGCGCCGCTTTCGTGATGATCCATCGAACCGCGCTGGTTTCTGATAACAAGTCCTCGTTTTTCAATTCATCTTCATAAGACGATTTGACGCGGATCGCCTCGCGCGGAACGCCTAAGTTTTGCATCAGGTAATCACGAACATCCTCGGCGTGCACGCGACCACCGACTCGTTGGTCGCGCCCCGTTCGTTCCACCCGAACAACTGCGATAGGACGGATATAGCGGTCTTCTTGTTGGTGGAAACGCTGCGCGGCAAGGTCGGTCTTCGTCAACTCGCCCTCGGCAGCCGACAAGGTATCCTTCCAGTCGGATTTCATTTGGCTGACTACTTGGACCGGCATCTTGATCATTTCTTCGGCTTTGAGTTCAAGGCCGGTAATATCCACCAGCAGGTTGCTGATTTTCGGGTTGGGCGTGGCCGAAAATTCCAGGACCAGACGTGGGTTCAAGCGGTTGATCGACTCGGCGAACTGCCGCGCCCGTTCCATATTCGCGCGGCCATAGGCTTTGTGCGCCTCGTCCAAAATGACGACGGGACGCTGCATTTTGATGACATTGAAGAGGCTTTGCTTTACGGGCCCGCCACCGCGGTCAAGGTCTGGATACTTCCGCAGCAAGTGAGAATCATACAGGGCATGGTCGCTATCAGGGAAAAAGGCCTCATAAGATCCGGATTGAAAAATCTTCAGAAATTCTTTGTTATTCTTTCGATTGGCGGCGTGAAAACTCAAGAGCATCACGCAGAGATAATTGGCGAGGTCGGCCGGCTGGAATCGGTCGTTCTTTTCCAGCATTTTCACGCGACCGCCACTGGCGCGCTCCAGGCGCTGGCGATACGGATGTTCGCGATTCCAAAGCGCGGCTTTTGTCTGCCGATAGATGGCGAGCGTCGGCACGATCCACAAGACCAGGCCTCTCGGGTATTGAATCCGGCCTAAGGCCTCGGCCGCGAGCAAGGTCTTGCCGCCGCCCGTCGGCACTTTAAAGCAGACATGCGGAATCGGTCGCGCCATGCCGTCCGCCCGCGCCGTATATCGTCGGTCAGCGACTTTGCCGATCTCAGCCAATTCCTGCCAGGTCCGCATGGGAAAGTCGAGCGTGTCTTCGGGCATGGGCAAGCCGGCGTCCTGATATCGCTTGGCCTGCTCTTGACCTTCTCGTTCGTTGCGGGTCAAAGCCTCGAAATAGTCTTCGAATTTTTCCAGCGCTTTTGCCTGATAGTCTTTGAGTTCCACGATTCAGTTAGCCCCCATCCCCCGGCCCCTTGCCCCCACGAGGAGGGAAGGGGAGTCAATCAGCCGCCGGAGTCGAGCTCGTACGGCAGCTGGCAGAAGGTGATATTCCAGCCCGTGAGTACCTTTTGGCTAATGTACTTCGCCGCCGCGAAGACCAGCGCCGGGCGGCCCTTCTCACGGATTCGCTCGGCTCGTTCAAGATTCAGCGCCGCCTCGCCACCCCGCAGAAACTCGACGCAAGGCTGATATATCAGGTAATAATCGCGCTCGTCGGTGAAATAGAAGAAGCCATCGCGGTTGTCCACGGGCAGGCTGTCGGGCTGGACCGAAATGCCGCTGGCGGTATGCAGCAGGTAACTGGCGAGCTGGCCAAAAGCGGGCAGGCGCTCGCCAATGAGCAGGCTGTCGACTTCAATTGGATCGCCGAGGGTGCAGTAGGCGAAAGAGCCGCCCGTGCCAAGCTGCACTGATTTGTTCTTGGAGGCCGGGATGCCGCGAATGACCCGGCGAACGCGCTCGGCGGTGATGCTGTCGGCGTAGTCTTCGCATTCGACCAGGATGAAGCGTCGGTTGCCGCCGTCTTCCTTGTTGAGCGCGAGGACGGCGTGGGCGGTTGTGCCGCTGCCGGCGAAGGAATCGAGGATGATGTCATTATTGTCACTCGCAACTCCAATTAAATGACTAATCAGTTCAGGGGGTTTAGGGTTTTCAAAGTTACTGTTGCCCAATATTCCAGTTAGAGTTTTGTTGGCACTGTTGCTACTACCACATTCATCTGGTAAGTACGTGGGATTTGCTGACCTGGTATCTCTGTCCTCAAAGTCGTATATTTTCCTTTGGACAATTCCTCTTTCACTTATGGTGAATCTATTGCGCTTCTCTAGTTCACGCGCTGTGTCTTCTCCGATTTGCCATCTTCTCCCCTCGCGTGGGTATTGTCCCAAGATCTTGAATCGCATCGTACTTCGCGCATAGCCAGCGTCGTTTCTTTTTTCGATTACCTGAGTTCTGTAGTCTCCTATATGATCATTAAATTGGTATTGTCGCGTATCTCTTGATGTGATTCTTTGTTTTATCGTGCCGAGGACTGACTTTCGATAACACAGTTGATAATCAGCATTCGCACTAACGCTGGCCCCGCTAACATTTGTGGAGGTCCCTTTTTTGCGCCAAAGAAAGGAGGCAAGAAAATTCTCCTCGCCAAAGATCTCATCCATCAGCATACGTAAGTGATGGTGCTCATTATCATCTATAGAAATGAAAATCACGCCGTCGTCCCTTAACAGCTCCCGCAGCAGATGCAGGCGCGGCCACATCATGCAGAGCCATTTGTCGTGTCGCTCAAGGTCTTCGCCATCGACCGGGCTATTCTTCTCGAACCATTCGCGCATCAGCGGGCTGTTGACCTTGTCGTTGTAGACCCAGCCTTCGTTGCCGGTGTTGTAAGGCGGGTCGATGTAAATGCACTTCACGCGCCCGGCGTAATGTGGCAGCAGCGCTTTCAGGGCATGAAGGTTGTCGCCGTGGATGATGAGGTTCTGGTCGGTCAGTGGGATGTCTGTACTGTCAGTAAGCCCCTCCCTCTTTATGGGGGAGGGGTTTGGCGTGGGGGCGGGCAATACCGAGCGCGACTCGTCCAGTTGCAGCGGACGATATGGCACGGTCAGGTGATGGGCGTATATGTGATTCTTGCCCTTGAAGTCCAGCGTCGGCATGCGCGTTCCTCAATCATCTGCCCATTTGTCAACGGGCGTTTTGGCGCCGCGCGTAGACACTGCGGTTCAAACGCCCCTGCAGCTTGCGCATTGGCGGGCGACCCGATGGGTAGCCCCTACAGCTTGCGCATTGGCGGGCGACCCGTTGGGTAGCCACTACAGCTTGCGCATTGGCGGGCGACCCGTTGGGTAGCCCCTACAGCTTGCGCATTGGCGGGCGACCCGATGGGTAGCCCCTGCAGCTTGCGCATTGGCGGGCGCTAGTCCTCCGTTGCCTGGTGCGCGCCATCCAGATACCCGGCGATCCATTTCATCATGTCAATGGACCCCTGCGGATTGGCTTCGCCCTGCTGCAGCTGGCGTTCGATGCCCTCTTCGCTGCGGATGAGCGAGGGCTTGCTGCGCTTGCCCGCCATCTGCGTGATCCGATGCGCCAGGTTGCGCAAATTGTTCGCCAGGATATGCCGCTCTTCCGATGAAAGCCCGCCGCCCACTTCATCCAGCTCGCGCCGGATCGTATGCGAGTCGATCTCGTGGATGTGCTCGGCGTCGAAGGCGTCGGCGATATGCTCAAGGATGGTGTAGGTCGTGTTGATGGAATCGGCGAGCTCGACCGGGTCTTGATTGTGCAGCCAGCGCCGCATCGCCAGCACCGAATACAGGATATGCCGCTGCGCTTCCAGCTGCCGCTGCGCCTCGAGCTCGCGCTCCAGCCGCGCCAGCTGCGTCAGGCTTGAGCCGTGGGCGTACTCTCGCCACCAGGCGTTCACGGCGGCCTGCAGCGCCCGGTTCAAGCCGATTCGCCGCCAAATCCGCGCGAGCCCCTCGACGACGACGGCCAGGTCTTCTTCTTCGCCGTATTGCCGCAGCAGATGCGTCATCGACACGCGGGTCGCGCCTTCGAGCTCCAGAGCCTGGCAAGCCTCAAAAAGGCGCCAGAGATGGCGATACGAGACGGGCGCCTCGTGATGCTTCGCCATCAGCCGGGTCAGGGCTTCCATCAGCCGCTGCGTCTGCCCTTCCCATTGATAGTAATCAAGCAGGGCGAAGTAGGCGTCGATAAGGGCATGCGGCGGCGCGCTCTTGATGGCGCTGACGGCGTTCATGACGGATATGACCTTGTCCAGCGGCAGGGCGTCGCTCTCCAACGCGTCGCTCAAGCGCGGGAAGAGCAGGTCGCGCTCGGCAAAGTGGCGGGCGGCATCCACGATCAGCTTGCGGTCGTCGCAGGCGATCACGCGCTTGAAGAGGAAATCGCGCGCCGCCTCGCTGAGCTGGTGGCTGGCTTCGGTCGTCAGCAGGCGCGTCACCGCGGGCGGGCGATACACGGCCGGCAGATTGATCCGCTCGTCCGATTCATACAGCGACCAGAGCGCGGCCGCCGTCGGCAGGCTAACCAGGGTCTCGTCGGTGACCTCGACGCCGTGAACCAGCGCGAGCAGGAAGTACTCCCTTTTCTCCGTTACGAGCTGTTCGAGCGATTCCGCCGACGGCGCTTGCAGGGCGACTTGCACTTTGGTTTCGAGCGCGTTGATCAGCCGCTCGTCCTGGTAGAGGGCGTCGACGATTTCTGGCGCGCGGCGCACGGCGATGAGAATCAGGTGGATGCCCAGCTCGCCATCGTCATAGGCGCGCTGCTTCGCCCGCAGGATAGCGTCTTGCAGGATGTCTTGAAGCTGATAGGCATGCGGCTCATGCGCGATCAGCTCCAGCCAGCCGGCCAAGGCGCCGATATCGCCCTGGTCGATCGCGACTTCCAGCGAGAGCCGGGCGGCGGCCTGCAAGCGCGGGATCCAAGCGCTATCCACGCCCAGATGCGTCAGTCGATTGCGAATGAAGACGTAAACGGCGTCCGGCTGGTCTTCGAGCATCTCGTCGAAGATCGGCGACAAGGCGCTTTCCAGGCTCGGGTCTTTATCCAGTTCTTCCGCCACGCGCGTGCCGGCCTGGCGATCGCGTTCGCGCAGCGCGTTGTACAGCAGCTTGCTGATATAGCGCTGACGCGCTTCCTTGTTCGGGGGCGTGGCGCTGTCCAGGATGGTGATGATCGCCTCGGTCGCGACAGCGGCATCCGGCGCCCGCGCCCGCCGGTCGATCCAAAAGCGCTCGGCGATCCGCTGAAGCGCCCGCCCAAGACCGTCGGCGCCCGGGTCGGCCGCGGCCAGCCACCCCAGGCGCTGGACCTCGGCCGCGAAGGCGGTGGCGTCTTCCTGCCAGATCGCGCGCAGGGCGTCGATATAGGGGTGCTTCAAGACCTCGGCCTCGACCTCAGGCGCCGTCCAGTCGCAGATCCAGGCCTGGGCGTCTTCGGCTTCGGCGGCGAAGGTCAAGCGAGGCGGCTGCTGGCAGCGGGCCGGCGCATGGCTGGCGAAGGTGAGGCGCGCGGCCAGCGGACCCGGCAACAGCGCCTGCAGCCCGGCGATCAGCGCCAGTCGCTCTTGGAGGTCGGGCGGGTGCTGATGAATGATCAGGCGGCGATCGTGCAAAAGCGCGCCCAGCAAGGCCAGGGCATGGTCGAAGCCGTCGTCCGGCAGCTTGTCGAGCAGGCGCTGAAGGTTCGTCGAGCGCGCGGTCGCGTCTGTTGGCGCGAAATCGGGCGGCGGCAGCAGCGGCAGCGTTCGGTTGAGGTCGTCCGAGACTTCTGGCAGGAACTCCAGCCAGCCCGCCAGCTGCAGCGCCGATTCCGCCATGAACATGGCGGGCACGAAGACGTAATGCTCGGTATAGGCTTTTGGATTGTCCGCGGTCGGCTGTATGCAGGCCAGCAGCATGCGCGCGGCGTCGACATCCGTGACGACCAGCGCGGCGCCAGCGCCCCCTTCAGCGGCCGGCATCGGCTTCAAGTCCGCCAATTGGGCGTAAAACTTGGGATCGCGCGATGGCAGCGCGCCATTGAACATGCGCAGTTTGCGCCGATTCTTCCCGCCGTCGACTGATTCGCGGCCGAGAACGATGTAATCCAACGCCGATGCCACAGCGGCAGCTTTCTACCTTGACGACTGATGCGATTCCTCATCATTTTGTCTTATTGCGCCGCGAGTTGCAAGCGGGGTCTGCTCTCGCCGCCGCCGCCTGTTTACATTGCGGGCGCTGGCAATGGGCAGGTCGCCGCCTCGCCCCTTTAGATTCGCTCTGTGACTGCCGATGCGGTTCTGGCGAGGTCGGGTTTGGCTTCGCCCCCCGGCGCAAAGAGGAACCTTACCGCCCGAGCCACCGTCGGTCCTCGCCGCGAGTGCTATAATCGGCGCAAGGTATTGGCGCGGGATGGAGAATCGCAGATGAAAGCGGCTCTGGCAAAGATCGTCATCGTCCTGGCGCTGGCTTCCATGTCGGCGACCTCGCTGGGGCAGGGGGCGCCGGCCCAAATGGACGCCGCCATTCTCGATCTAGGCGCGCGACTGGGTTACTCGCTCGGCATCGGCGGCTTATCCAACTGGCGCTGGGAACAGACGACATTCGCGGACGACGCCCTCGGCTGCCCGGCTGTGGCCGCGCGGGGGAGCGCCGCCATCGTCGGCTACAAATTTCAACTGACGCATGACGGGGTCACTTACGATTACCGCGTCTCCAACGACAGCGCGCTGCTTGTTTATTGCGGCGAAATTGACGTGGCAAGCGTGGCGGCGGCCGCGGCCAGCGCGCCACAGTACTCGAATCGTCTATGTGATGAGGGCGCCGCCGACGGCCCCTATATGCGCTCGCGGATCAACGCCGGCATGGAGGTCGAGGTCTTGGGCGCCTATGTGAACCTGCGCGGGCAGCCGTCGATCACAGCCGATATCCTGCTGCAGATACCATCCGGCTGGACGTTTGAAATAACGGCCGGGCCCGATTGCGTCGACGGCTATGTCTGGTGGCTGGCGCTGGTGAACGGGCAGACCGGATATATCGCCGAAGCGGGCGATGAGGTCTACCTGGTCGCGCCGAAAACGCCGCCCGAGCTGCCCAGCCGTGAAGCGCTGCAGGCCAGCCTGGCGCCCCGTTTGGTAGAATTCGGGCGCCTCGGCGGCAACTTCCAGCCCGCCCACGACTGGTCCTCGGATTCGCGCTTTCTCATCGCGCCGGGCGCTGTCGGCTCGGATGGCGCATGGGTCTACGACTTGCGTCAGCCCGCGCTGCGGCCGCAGATCCTGGCGCTTGACGAGGGCATCGCGGCGCTGGCGTTCCGCCCGAACCACGATCAATTCGTCATCGGCGGCGAAAGCGGCGCGCTGCAGCTTTGGCAGATGGACGGCGTCTATCCGCTGGCGTTCAGCGAGCGGCTTTATTTGAACGCGCACGCGGGCGCGGTGTCGGCGCTGGCGTTCAGCCCCGGTGGCGACCGGCTGGCCAGCGCGGGCCACGACGCCTATACGCATTTTGATGTGGATCGCGCTTTTGCGGCGCTCGTATGGGATCTGCCGACTGTCGCGCAGGTGGCGGCGCTGGGCGGCAATTCGGGCCTGATCCGGTCGATGGCGTTTCACCCGCTGCGCCCGGATGTCCTGACGATTGTCGATGGGGTCACGCTGCGGAATTGGGTGACGGGCAGCGGCGAGGGCGTCTTTACAGTTGATTTGCGCCTGGGCGAGCCGGTCGCCTTCACCGCCCTGGAGTACAGCCGCGACGGGCAGCTGGCGGCGGTGGCGCTCGCGCGAGCATCGGACAACGTATCGGTTTACCCCTACCGCGGCGTGGAGCCGATCGCCAGCTATCAGTCGCCGGCCAGCGCCGTGACGTCGCTGGCATTCAGCCCCGATGGCGGCCTGCTGGCGGTTGGCGCGGCTGAGAGCCTCTTTTCCGTTTGGGACGCGCGGTCGCACGAGCTGCTGGCGACGCGCGCGGTCGCTGGCGCGGTCCAAGACATTAGCTTCAGCCCCGATGGCACGCTGATCGCCGTCTCGACCGACCGATTTTCGCTGCATTTATTTGGCGCGCCGCTGGGGTCGGGCTGAGCGCTGGCGCCCCATACCATCCCACGAGCCGCCAGAAGCGCGTCTGCAGACAACCGCGCCGCCCTGCGACCGCCCGCGCTTGCTGTCATTCCGTTACGAATGTGCTATACTGGGGCGAAAACACGGGCGGGTCGGTCTATTCGCGCTGCGGGGGAAGTTCATGGAAATATTAGAATTAGCGGGCAGATCGATAAAGGGCTACGAATTTGAGGACCTGCTGGGTCAAGGCGGCTTCGGCGTCGTCTATCGCGCGCGCCAGAGCGCCGTCTTGCGCGAGGTGGCGATCAAGTTCGTGCTGCCCAAATATGCGAACCAGCCGGACTTCATTCGCCGATTTGAAAGCGAGGCGCAGGTTGTCGCCCGGCTCGAGCATCCGCATATCGTGCCGCTCTACGATTATTGGCGCGAGCCGGACAGCACCTGCCTCGTCATGCGCTACCTAAGCGGCGGCAGCCTGCGCGACTTGATTGACAAACAAGGCATCCTGGATACCGACCTGACCGCCAGCATCCTGGAGCAGGTGGGCAACGCGCTGAGCTTCGCCCATCGCAACGGCGTCGTCCACCGCGATGTCAAAGCCGATAACATCTTCCTGGATGACGAAGGCAACGCCTACCTCAGCGACTTCGGCATCGCGAAGGAATTGGGGACGGACGGCGGCGATGGCTCGGGCACGCTGGTCGGCACGCCGGCCTACATGGCGCCGGAACAAATCCGCGGCGAGGGCGCGGGCCCCTACAGCGACGTCTACGCCTTTGGCATCATGCTTTATGAGATGCTCTCGGGCAGCCGGCCCTTCGCCGACGAGACCCTGGCCACCCTGGTCTATAAGCACCTCAACGAGCCCCTGCCCATGATCGATCATACCGCGCTGAACTTGCCGCCGGCTTTTAATTCGATCATCCAGCGCGCCACCGCCAAAGAACCGTCGGAGCGCTATGAAGACGCGCGCGCGCTCGTGCGGGAATTCCAGCAGGCGCTGCGCCAGGAGGGCGCCGCCGCCATCGACATCGAGCTGGAAGAGCTGGATCTGTCCGAGTTTGAACTCATCGAGACCAAGAATCCTTACAAGGGTCTGCGCGCCTTCCAACAGGCGGACGCCGCCGATTTCTTCGGCCGAACCGCCATGATTCAGCGCGTCTTGAATCGATTGCAGGAAGAGGTGGTCGAGAACAATTTCCTGGCGGTCATCGGGCCCAGCGGCAGCGGCAAATCGAGCCTGGTGAAAGCGGGCGTCCTGCCGGCTTTGCGTCATGGCGGGCTGCCGGGCTCGGAAAACTGGTTTTACGCCGAGATGGTGCCGGGCGAGATACCGCTGGAAGAACTGGCGGCGGCTCTGCTCAGCGTCTCGACGTCGCCCCTGCCCGGCGTGGTCGAGACCCTGCGCGAGCATGTCGATGGCTTGGCGCGCGGCGTCTATGAGGCGCTGCCTTCGCGCGACAGCAAGCTGCTGCTGATGATCGACCAGTTTGAAGAATTGTTCACGCAAGTGGAGCGGGAGAGTGACCGCCAGCAGTTTCTCGACCTGATTCTGAACGCGGTCAACGCCGCCGACAGCCCAATCATCATCATCGCCACCTTGCGCGCCGATTTCTACGATCGCCCGCTGATGTATCAGGGCTTTGGCGAGCTCATCCGCGCGCGCACCGAGCTGGTCCTGCCGCTGAACGATGAAGAGCTGGCGGAGACGATCAGCGGGCCCGCCGATAACGTCGGCGCCATCCTGGAAGAAGGTCTGATCGAGACGATTATCGACGACGTCCGCGAGCAGCCGGGCGCCTTGCCGCTGCTGCAATATGCCTTGACGGAGCTCTTTGAACGCCGCGAGGGCGCGCTGCTGACGATCGCGGCTTATCAGGATATTGGCGGCACCCTGGGCGCCTTGGCGAAGCGCGCCGAAGAGGTCTACCGGCGCTTCAAGGAGGCGGGCCAGAATATGGCGCGGCAGATGTTCCTGCGCCTGGTCACCCTTGGCGAGGGGCAGGAAGACACCCGACGCCGCATCCAGCTGACCGAGCTGCTGACCCTGGGCGACCGCGATGTGGTCGAAGACGTCATCGACCGCTTCGGGCGTTATCGTCTGCTCACCTTCGATCGCGATGACGCCACGCGCAGCCCGACAGTCGAAGTCGCGCATGAGGCGCTCATCCGGCGCTGGGAACGCCTGCGCGAATGGCTGATGGAGAGCCGCAACGACGTCCGCCTGGAGCGGGAACTGCTGAACGCCGCGCACGAATGGGAGCTGGCGAATAAAGATCTGAGTTATCTGATGGCGGGCAATCGCCTGCTGACCTTTGAAGAATGGTCGGAATCGACCAGCATGCGCCTGAACGAGCTGGAGCTGGAATATCTTTCCGCCAGTCTCGTCGCCCGCGATGCGGAAGAGGCGGAAGAACGCCGGCGTCAAGAGCGCGAACGGGAGCTCGAGCGGCAGAAGGCGCGCAATATGCGCATCGCCGCCGTGATATTTGGCGTGGCCGCCGTCGTCGCCGTCATCTTGAGTCTCTTCGCATTCGATCAGCGCAATCAAGCCGAAGAGCAGCGCGCCATCGCCGACGACCAGCGCGTCATCGCCGAATCAGAACGCGACCGCGCCGATGAACAGCGCGAGATCGCCGTGGAAGCGATGCACGTCGCCGAAGTGAACGAGCGCAAGAACCTGAGTTTGGCTTTGGCGGCGAACGCCCGCACCGCGCTTAGCGAGAACGACCCGGCGCTGGCGCTGCCGGTGGCGATCGAGGCGCGCCACGTATTCGAGCCGCCGGAAGCCGAAGTGCTGCGCATCCTGGGCGCCGCCACCTTCTCGCCCGGTCCGCGCTTCCGCTTCACCGATTCGCCGCGCAGCATCCTGGCGGTGGACTTCAACAGCGATGGCTCGGTTGGCGCCTTGGCCGGCTCGGAGGGCGTGATTTATCTGATCGATACGAGCACGGGCGAGCGCCTGCGGTCGATCCAAACCGGCAGCCCGGTCAATGCGATCGGCTTCAGCCCCGATGGCGCGCAAATCGCGGCTGCCATGTCGGATGGCACTGTCGGCGTCTGGGCAGCGGCTGACGGCGCCGAGGTTTATCGCCTGAGCGGGCACGGCGAGGTCGTCACCGATGTCGAATACAGCGCGGATGGCGCGACGCTCGCTTCCGCCAGCGCCGATTCGACCGTTCGTCTTTGGGACGCGGCCAGCGGTCAATTGCGGCATACGCTGCGGGCGCATATTGATTATGTCTTCAAGCTCAGCTTCAGCCCGGATGGCGCGCGGCTGGCCAGCTCGTCGGCGGCCATTGGCGTCCCCGAGGGCGAACGCACGCCGCGGCACAACACGATCCAGGTCTGGGATGTGGGCAGCGGCGACAATATCTTGACCATTCCGCCGCAGGGCATCGGCTACATCCGCGATGTCGAGTTCAGCCCGGATGGCGCGACGATCGCGGCGACCACCTGGAGCGGGGCGCTGGGCGGGACGGCGCGCTTCTACGATGCGGAAACTGGCGAAGAAATCCAGCGCATTTACGCCCACCGCGATACCATCGCCAACCTGGAATATTCACCCGATGGCGCGCTGCTGGCGACGGCCTCGCGCGATCAAAGCGTCAAGATCTGGGATATCGAGAAGGGCGTCCTGGTCGAGAGCTACGTGGACTTGGGCGATCGCGTCCAGGACATCGAGTTCTCGCCCGATGGCGATTATCTGCTGATCGGCTTGGGCGAAGCGGGCGACTTCCCCGATGGCAGCGACAGCCCGGCCGACAGCTCCGCCTATCTATGGGATTTGCGCAATCGCGCCCAGGCGCAGGTTTATTCCGGGCACAGCAATTGGGTCTGGGCGGCCGATATCAGCCCCGGCGGTTCTTTGGTCGCCTCGGGTTCCGGTCCACTCTTCCCCGTCTCGCCGGAGGACCTGGACGCGACCGTGCGCATTTGGGGCGCGCGTACGGGAAGGCAAGCCATCGCCTTGCATGGTCATACGAACACGGTCGATTCTGTCCGCTTTACGCTGGACGGCGATTTTCTGCTTTCCGCAAGCTGGGATGGCACGATCCGCCGCTGGGACCTGAACGACGGCCGCGAAGTCCAGCGCTACAATCTGCCCTACGAATCGGGAAGCTCGCCGCCGCGGGTCTATATGATCGATCTGCTGCCAAACCGCGAGCAGTTCGTATCGGGCTCGGATGACGCGCTGATACGGCTCTGGGATATCGAAAGCGGCGAAGTGATCCGCGAATACGTCGGGCATGAAGACCCGATCAACGGCGTTCACGTCAGCGCCGATGGCAAGCTGATGGTCAGCGCGAGCGGCGGCTGGGGGCGCAATGATCTCACGGTCCGCCTCTGGGATGTTGAGAGCGGCGAGCTGCTGAAGACCTTCGAGGGGCATGGTCATATCGTCAATTACGCCCGCATCGCGCCCAACAACGAATTCATCATCAGCACCTCCTGGGACAAGACGGTGCGGATGTGGGATGTCGCCACTGGCGAGGAGATACGCCAATTCGTCGGCCATACCGGCAACACCTTTGGCATCGACATCACCGACGACAGCGCCACCCTGCTGACGACCTCGTCGGATACGACGGTGCGGATGTGGGATATCGCCTCGGGCGAGGAAATCAACCGCTTCGAGCAGCACAGCGACTGGATTCAGGAAATCGTGCTGGGTCCGGATGAGAGCTTTGGCGTCTCGGCCGGGCAGGATTACGCGCTGCGCCGCTGGCGAATCCTCCGCAGCGCGGACGACTTGATCGCCTGGGCGGGCGATAACCGCTATATCCGCGCGCTCACTTGCGCCGAGCGACAATCTTACCGTCTGGCTTGCGCGCCCTGATCGGAAACTCCCCTATAATAGAGGCGCGCTCTTCCAAGCCCCACAAGCAGCCGGAGCCGCCACCATGACCGACGAGCCGGTCAAGGACGCGCAAAACAGAGACGAAGACGAGCCGTCGGCGTCGGCGATATTCGCTGAATTGATGCGGCAGGCGGCTTCAAAAGCCCTTCCCAGGCCGCCACATGCCACCGCCAGAGGCGACCCGGCCGCGGCCGGGCCGCGAGAGGCGGAGGCTGCCGACCCGCCCGAGCCCAGCCTGGCCCCGCCGCGCGAAGGGCATCAGATCCGGCGCGTGCGGCCCCGGCTCTTCCTGCGGCGCCCGCATCCCTCGAGCGTGGCTGGCGGCTTCCTGGGCACGCTGTTCGTCGTCATCGTGAGCACGGCGCTGGTCGCCACGTTGCTCATGTTTTTCGTCAATCCGGAATTTCTGAATCCGGCGGTCGTGCAGGGTTTGCAGCTGGAGCGCGACGAGACCTTGGCGGGCTTGGCCGCGGAGCGCGCGACCCCCGCGCAGACGCCGCAATGGCTGCGCCGCATCGGCATCATTTCCGGGCATCGCGGGCTGGGCCAGACCTTGAATCGCGACCCCGGCGCCGTCTGTTACGACGAATACAAACGGGTTTATCTCGAAGAGGAAACGATCAATTTCGCCGTGTCCACGCGCGTGATCGCCAATCTGGAAGCCTTGAATTTCGCCGTAGACATGCTGGACGAATTCGACCCGCGCCTGGACGATTATCGCGCCGACGCCTTGGTGTCGATCCACGCCAATTCCTGCATCGATTATGGCGAGGTCGTCAGCGGCTTCATCGTCTCCAAGTCGGACGCGCGCCCCGAGACCGGCGCCGACGCCTTCCTGCGCGAGTGCATCGCGCTCAATTACGCGGCGAACATCCCGCTGGAGCGCAGCTACAACGAAACCGAGGACATGATCAATAATCACGCCTGGCAGAAGATTCACCCGCTGACGCCCGGCGTCATCCTCGAGATGGGCTTCATGCTCGCTGATCAGGAAATCCTCACCACGCAGCACGATCTGCTCGCCCACGCCATCACGATGGGGATCCTCTGCTTCATCGAAAACGCCGGTCCCTACGCCGCCTTAACGCAAGGCTCGAGCCTGCGCGCTGAATATCTGGTGCCGCTGCTGGCGACGCCGACGCCGATTTATGGGCGCTAAACGGCATTTGCCACCGAGTACGCCGAGACAGGTTTCCGGGCGCGGAAGTAGCGTCGCCATTCGACCGGCGCCGGCTTTCCGCAGTGACTTGGCATTATCCGCCCCGTCTGTTATACTCAGGGCAGTTGAAGAACGAATTCACGGAGAAGTCGCATAGAGGCCTAGTGCGTCCGCTTGGAAAGCGGATACGGGAAACCGTACGTGGGTTCGAATCCCACCTTCTCCGCCTCGAGGAGCCCGCGCGTCGGGCTCTTTTCTTTGCGGCAGGGATTGATGGCGAGGATGGCGGACATGGGCGCGAAAGAATCGATTAGCCTGCGCGTCAACGGCGAACGGCGCAAGCTTGATGTCGACCCGCAGACGCCGCTGCTTTACGTCTTGCGCGGCGACCTGGGCTTGAAGAGCCCCAAACATGGCTGCGGCACGGAGCTTTGCGGCGCGTGCAAGGTCTTGATTGACGGCGTCGACGTGCCGTCGTGCCAGCTGCCGGTCAGCCACGCGGCCGACCTGGACATCACGACCCTGGAGGGCCTCGGCGGCGCGGACAGCCTGCATCCCCTGCAGGAAGCCTTCCTTGAAGAGCGGGCGGCGCAATGCGGCTTCTGCACGGCGGGCATGCTCATCGCGGCGCAAGGCTTGCTCAATCGCGTCCGCTATCCGACGGACGAGGATATTGGCGCGGCGCTTTCCAAGAACCTCTGTCGCTGCGGAGTTTATGACCGCGTTCGCCGGGCGATCACGCTGCGCGTCGGCCGACCTGCGTGGACTCCAATTTATGAACTCGCCCATCCCGCGCCCATAGACGAAGCCGCGACCACAGCCTTGACCTCGCCCTCCTTGGATGCGCATCCGCAGCTGGACGATTGGATACGCTTCGATGCTGATGGCGCTGTCACAATTTTCAGCGGCAAAGCCGAGCTCGGGCAGGGCATATCGACGGCGCTGGCGCAGATCGCTGCCGAGGAGCTGGATGTGGCGCTGGATCGGATTCGCCTTGTGACGGCCGATACCGCGCGCACGCCCGATGAAGGCGGCACGACCGGCAGCCGCTCGCTCGAGAGCAGCGGGGTCGCCATCCGCATCGCCGCCGCCGAAGCCCGTCAGCATCTGCTGTCGCTGGCATTCGAGCAGCTCGATTCGCGCGCGCCGGTGGACGAATTGACGGTGGACGATGGCGTGGTCACAGATCCGCAAACGGGGCGAAGCGCGAGCTATTGGGAATTGTTGGCAGGGGGACGCTTCAACCGGCTCATCAGCGGTCATGCCCCGCGGAAGCAGCCGGGTGAATATGCCGTCATCGGCCAGCCCGCGCGCCGACGCGACCTCTTGGGCAAGCTCACTGGCGCGCCCAGCTACGTACACGATATGGAATTGCCGGGCATGCTGCACGCCCGGGTATTGCGCCCGCCGGGTTACCATACCCGCTTGGTGGATTTCGATATGGACGCGGTTCGCGCCACGCCCGGCGTGGTTGATGTGATACGAGACGGGCAATTCATCGCCATCGCCGCCGAGCGCGAAGACCAGGCGGCGGCCGCCTTGGAAATTGCGCGCGACGCGGCGACCTGGGCCTTTGACGCCGACCTGCCCGCCGCTGAAAACACCTTCCGCGATCTGCGCAAGAATGTCGCCCAGTCTAATCTCATCGTCGATGGCGCGGCTGTTGATGAGCCGATCCCGCCCGTTGAAGGGCCCGCTGACGCCGCGCAAAGCCTGAGCGCGCAATATCGCCGGCCTTTTCAGATGCATGCCTCGCTGGGTCCCTCAGCCGCGGTCGCGCATTGGCAGGCTGGCGAGCTGACGGTCTGGTCGCATTCTCAGGCTGTTTTCACGCTGCGGGGGGCGCTGGCCCAGGTCCTCGAGCTTGACGAAGCGCGGATTCGCGTCATCCATGTCGAAGGCGCGGGCTGTTACGGGCATAACGGCGCTGATGATGTCGCGCTGGACGCGGCTCTGGTGGCGCGCGCGCTGCCCGAGACGCCCATCCTGCTCAAGTGGACGCGCCGGGACGAGCACGCCTGGGAGCCCTACGGCTCGGCGATGCTGATGCGGCTGGAATCGAGCTTGTCGGACGCCGGGCAGGTCATCGCCTGGAATCACGACGTCTGGAGCTACGCGCATTCGACCCGCCCGGCGCTCGGTCTGCAGAGCTCGGGCTTGCTGGCGTCCTGGCATCTGGAGCGGGCTTTCGCGCCGCAGCAGCCGACGGCGATGGGCGGCCACGAATCCGGCGCGCACCGCAACGCCAATCCGATTTACGCTTTTCTCCATAAGCGAATCGTCCGCCACGGAACCGCCCGGAGTCCGCTGCGAGTCTCGGCGCTGCGCAGCCTCGGCGCCTACGCCAACGTCTTCGCCATCGAGTCCTTCATGGATGAATTGGCGCATGCCGCTGAAATCGACCCGCTGGACTTTCGACTGCGACATCTGGATGACGAACGGGCGCGCGCGGTTCCGCTGGCCGCCGCCGCGAGAGTGGATTGGTGGGCTCGGCGCGAGCGGGTGGCGTCGGACGAAGGCTGGGGCTTGGCGCTGGCGCGCTACAAAAACGCCCAGTGTTATTGCGCGGTCATCGTCCAGCTGCGCGTCGATCGCCAAAGCGGCGAGATCGAGTTCAAGCGCGTCCTCATCGCCGCCGACGCCGGGCAGGTCGTGAACCCTGACGGGCTCAGCAATCAGCTCGAGGGCGGCTTCGTCCAGGCGGCCAGCTGGACGCTCTTTGAAGAAGTCAAATTCGACCAGCGCGGCGTCACCAGCGTCGACTGGGAGAGCTACCCGATCCTGAGCTTCGATGTCGCGCCGAAGATCGAAACCGTGATATTGAATCGCCCGGAGTTGCCGATGCTGGGCGCGGGCGAGGCGGCGCAGAATCCGACGCCGGCCGCCATCGCCAACGCGATTTTTGATGCGACGGGCTTGCGCCTGCGCGATATCCCCTTCACGCCGGAGAAAATCCTGGCGGGTCTGTGCAGAACGACAGCTTGAACAGGTGTAGGGGCGACATATCATGTCGCCCGCATGACAGTCGTGATGTTGTACAACGGGCGACCTGGTAGGTCGCCCCTACAGCTAATTGCGCGCGGGAGGGCGAAACAAGTCTCGCCCCTACAGCAGTTGGTGAATGCGACGGGCGACCCAATGGATCGCCCCTACACGGTCACCTTGATGACCGTCACATGCTCGTCCGGCGCTTCGGCGGGACCTTGAATGGCCAGTTGACCGTTTACGCGGCTGAGGCTAATGGCGGCGTCGCAACTGCCATCCAGCCAGCTGACCGATGAGGCGGCCAAGTCGCCTAAGGCGATTCTGCCATCCGCGGGATAGTCAAAGACATGAACGTAGACGCTGTCGTCCTTTTGCGTCGTGCGATAGCGCTCGTCGCCCTGGATCGGGCCGGGCCGCGTGCCATAAATCGACTCGCCGTTGACGGCCAGCCAGGCGCCCATGCCTTCCAGCCGCTCGATGCTCGGCTGCGGAATCGCGCCCAAGGCGTCCGGACCGATGTTCAGCAGGTAATTGCCGCCCTTGCTGACGATATCGACCAGATTCTGGATCAGCCTCGTGGTCGATTTCCAGTTGTGATCGTGCGTCTTGAAGCCCCAGGTGTCGTTGATCGTGGCCGGCGTCTCCCAATCGATCTCGGCTTGCAGCTCGGGCGGGATGGCGTTGTCCTGCGCGGTGGCGTAATCGCCCAGCTTATTGCCCAGCCGCCCGCAGACCAGGCAATCCGGCTGTATCGAATGCACGAGCTCGAGCAGCTCCTGGCTTTGGTGGCGTTCGATGATCCGCGGCGTATCAAACCAGATGATGCAGATGGGCCCATAGTTCGTCAGGATCTCGCGCACCTGCGGCTTGACGTAATTGTCGATGTAATCGGCGAAATCCTGCTCGTCTTCGTTGAAATCCCAGGTGTTGCCGAAGCCGTCCGGGTGATGCCAGTCCTGCGTCTGCGAATAATAGAGCCCGAGCTTGAGGCCATGCCGCGCGCAGGCCTCCGCCAGCTCGCCCAGGACATCGCGGCCGAAGGGCGTGCCGTCGACGATGTTGTAATCGGTCTCATTCGAGCCGTACAGACAGAAGCCATCGTGATGCTTGGAGGTCAGGACGATGTATTTCTGCCCGGCCGCTTTCGCCAGCTTGACGATTTGGTCGGCGTCGTATTGGACCGGGTTAAACTGCGGCGCGAGCTGCTCATACTCGGGTATGGGGATTTCGGCGCGCAGCATGATCCACTCGCCGATGCCGGGGATATGCTCGCCATTCCAGACGCCGGCCGGGAGGCTGTAGACGCCCCAGTGGATGAACATGCCGAATTTGGCTTCGCGCCACCAATCCAGCCGCGGGTCTTCGTTGGCGCCGGGCCGCTGGCCCCGCTCCGGTTTGAAGTATTCGATTTTGGTCATTTTCGTACCCTGATTCGAATCGTAAGTTGTGGGGGACGAGCCACCGGCTCGCCCGTACAGACGAGTAAAATACGCTGGTTGTACGGGTCAGCCGGTGGCTGACCCTCTGCGCTTATGTTGTGTCTTTTGACAGATATTCGCTCCTTTGATCTTCACTGGTCAAGGAGGGTTAACCCAACTCGATCGCATAGCAGCAGACGTGATCGCAGGGCGGCGTATCAGGCGCGGACAATCGCAAGCCCGCATCGTCCTGCGACCAGCTGATCGCTTGATCCGAGCCCAACATGCGCGCGGAGGCGACATCTACATCGCGCAAAGACTGGATCAGCGCTTCGCCCTTTGGCTGCGCCAGCAGGAAGGCGTAGAGCGTATTGCCCTTTTGCGTGAATCGGATATCGGCCGGCGTGAAGGCGTCGCGCGCGGTGTCGGTGAAGGCGCCTTCGGGCACCGGCGTTGGTCCCTCGCCGAAGACGGTCCAGGGCCGCGTGTCATAGACGCCTTCGCCATTAACCGCCAGCCAGCGTCCAATCTCGCGCAGCATCTCCTGCTCGATTTCCGGGATCGTGCCGTCCGCGCGCGGACCGATATTCAGCAGCAGCGCGCCATTCTTGCTGGCTATATCGACCAGGTCGGCGATGATGTCGCCAGCCGTTTTGTAATCGTGATTGTCGATGTAGCCCCAGCTGTTCTTGGAGACGGAGGTGTCGTTCTGCCAGAAGAACTTGCGGATGTCGCTTAGCTGCCCGCGCTCGATATCGAAGACGGCCACGCCTTCGGGGTAGGAGTCGTATTTGTGGTTGATGGCGACGCCTACCCCCCATTCCTCGCCACGATTGTAATAGTGGGCGGCGAAACGCTGCAAATAGGGCTCGAAGATGATTTGCTCGATCCACCAGTCGAACCAGACGACTTGCGGCTGATATTTGTCCACCAGCTCGCAGCAGCGCGCCAGCCAGTCTTCCAGGAACTTGGCGTCGGGGCGCGGCGTCCAGTCTTTTTTCTTCCACTCTTCGCGGTTGAACTTGTCTTTGGAGGCTTCGACCGCCGGTCCATACAAGCCGTCGTTGGCCGCGTCCGGCACATCCGACGGGAAGCTCCGCCCGCCATCGAAGTACCACCAATGCTCGGCCCGGTGCGAGGAGACGGCGAAGACCATGTCCAGCTCGCGCACGGCATCGGCCAGCTCGCCGCAGATATCGCGCTTCGGTCCCATCTTGGATGCGCACCACTCGGTCAGCTCGCTGTCGTACATGGCGAAGCCGTCGTGATGCTCGGCGACCGGCATGACGAAACGGGCGCCGGCCTCCTTGAAGAGCCGCGCCCATTCCCCCGCGTCGAACTTCTCGGCGGTCAGCATGGGGATGAAATCCTTGTAGCCGAAGTCGGTATGCTCGCCCCAGGTCTTGCGGTGATGCTCGAAGGCGGGGTCGTCCTGCAGGTACATCCGCCGCGGATACCATTCGTTGCCGAAGGCGGGCACGCAGTAGGGACCCCAATGGATGAAGATGCCGAACTTGGCGTCCATGTACCATTCGGGGATCTCGTACTGGCGCAGCGATGCCCAGGTGGGTTCGTATTTGCCGCTTGCAATCGTCATGCTTTTGCGCTCCCAATTTTCGTCCGGAGGTTTTCGTTGCCACAAAACAGCGCTTGCCATATACTTGCGCTAGCTTGCCCGGTAAACCGATTTCGCAAAGTCTAGTTTAGCGATTCATGCCTGTCAAGCACGTCAGGCGGGAGGCTCTTCGATGGCGAAATTCCCCATGCGCATGCGGCAGATCCATCTCGATTTCCATACCTCGGAGGCGATCGCCGGCATCGGCTCGAAATTCGACGCGGATGAATTTGGCGACCGGCTGCTGGAGGCGCGCGTCAATTCGATCACCTGCTTCGCCCGCGGGCATCATGGCTGGCTCTATTACGACAGCGCCGCCCACCCTGAGCGGATTCATCCGCAGCTTGAGCGGCGCAACCTGCTGGTCGAGCAGATTGAGGCCTGCCACGCGCGCGGCATCCGCGTCCCGGTGTATACGACCGTGCAGTGGGATCACCTGACGGCGCGGCAGCATCCCGATTGGCTCTGCCTGAACGAAGACGGCAGCTATCAGGGCAACGGCATGTACGAGGCCGGCTTCTATCGCAAGCTCGCCTTGAACTCGCCCTACATGGACTTTCTCAAGGCGCACGTGGCCGATATCTTCGCCTGCCTGCCCGCCGTCGATGGTCTCTTCTTCGATATCGTGCACGCCAGCGACGACAGCTCGATCTGGACGACGCGGGCGATGCTGGAAGCGGGGCTCGACGCGACCGACCCCGACGAGCGCCTGCGTTATGGCGGCGTCGTGCTCGATGCCTTCCGCAGCGAGATGAGCGCCTGGGTTCGTCAGTTCTGCGCCGACTGCACGATTTTCTACAATCGCGGGCATGTGGGGCCGCATAACCGCCGCAATAAAGAGACTTTCACGCATTGGGAGCTGGAGTCGCTGCCGAGCGGGCATTGGGGGTATATCCACTTCCCGCTGACGATGCGTTACGCGCGCACCTTGGGCATCCCCTCGCTGGGGCATACCGGCAAGTTTCACACCGCCTGGGGCGACTTTCATTCGTTCAAGAATCAGGAAGCGCTGGAATACGAGTGCTTCCGCATGCTGGCGATGGGGGCGGGTCCCTTCGTCGGTGATCAGCTGCCGCCCGATGGCCAGCTTGAAAATCACGTCTACGAGCTGATCGGCAAGGTCTATCGCCAGATAGAAGCCAAAGAAGCCTGGTGCGCCGGCGCGGAAGCGATCAGCGATATCGCCGTGATGACGCCGGAGGAATTCGCACCCGTCGACAGTCGCGGCATGCAGCCATCGATCTGCGGCGCGCACAGCATGTTGGCGGAAGCCAGCCACCAGTTCGACATCATCGACTCGCAAGCCGACTTCGGCGCCTACAAGGTCGTCATCCTGCCCGACGACATCCCGGTCGATGCCGCGCTCAACGCCAAGATCAACGCGTATCTGGCGGCCGGCGGCGCGCTGATCGCCTCCTTCGAGTCGGGCCTGGACGCGGAAAAGAGCGGCTTCGCCCTCGAGGCGCTGCCAGTGACCCTGGCGAGCGAAGGACCGCGCGATCGGCAGGGCGAGCTGGCGCGGGGCCGCGAGTTCATGCGTGGCGACTATGCCGAATACATCATCCCGACTGGCGACATCGGCGCGGGACTGCCGCCCACCGAGCATGTGATGTACATCCGCGGCCTGGATGTCGCGGCTGATGACGACGCCGAGGTCCTGGCAGAGATTACGCCCGCCGTCTTTGACCGGACCTGGGCGCATTTCTGCTCGCATCGGCAATCGCCTTCATCGGGGGAAAGGGCCGGCGCCGCCATCGTCCGCCGCGGACGGGTGATTTACTTCTCGAGCCCGCTCTTCACGCAGTACGCTCACAACGCGCCACAATGGTGCCGGACGCTCTTTCTGAACGCGCTCGAGATGCTGCTGCCAGCGCCGATCGTCCGGCATGGCGGCCCCAGCACGCTGGAGATCATGATCAACGAGCAGGCGGCGCAAAATCGGCTGACGCTGCATCTGCTGCATTACATCCCCATTCGCCGCAGCCAGCAGATCGACATCATTGAAGACATCATCCCGCTGTATGACGTAGCGCTCTCCCTGCGCGCCGACCGCGAGATCGCGTCGGTGAAGCTGGCGCCGGCGGGCGATTCGCTGGATTTCGCGCGCAAGGCTGGCAGGATCGAATTCAGCGTGCCCGTGATTAAGGGACATCAGATGATCGAAGTGAATTATCAGGAGAGTTGACATGCAGCCAGTCCCCTTCGGCCGCACCGGCTTGATGACGCCGCCGCTGGTCTTCGGCTCGACCGCGCTGGGCAACTTGTTCCGCGAGTTCTCCTACGACTCCAAGCTGGAGACGATGCGCGCCATCCTCGAGCATCTGCCCAGACCAGTCGTCATAGATTCGGCCGGCAAATACGGCGCGGGTCTGGCGCTGGAGGTGATGGGCGACTGCCTGCGCGAGCTGGGCGTTCGCGATGACGAGGTCGTCATCAGCAACAAACTGGCTTGGCTGCGCGCGCCTTTGACGACGCCGGAACCGACTTTCGAGCCGGGCGCCTGGTTCGGGCTGGAGCATGACGCCCGGCAAGACATCAGCTACGAGGGCATCCGCCGCTGCTTCGAGCAGGGGCTGGAGCTGCTGGGCGGCGATTACAGCACGCAGCTGGTCTCGGTGCACGACCCGGATGAATACCTGGACGCGGCCGAGACGCCCGCCGATCGCGAGCGCCGCTTCGATGACATCCTCGGCGCTTATGCCGCGCTGGCGGAAATCAAGGCGGCCGGGCAGGCCAAGGGCATCGGCGTCGGCGCCAAGAACTGGAAATCCATCGCCGAGATTGACGCGCGGGTCCAGCTCGATTGGGTGATGTTCGCCAATAGTTACACGCTCTATTCGCATCCGGCCGATCTGCTGGCTTTCATGGATTCGCTGCATGAGAAGGGCGTCGCCATCATCAATTCGGCGGTCTTCAACGCCGGCTTCCTCACCGGCGGCGAGTTCTTCAATTACGTCAAGCTGGATCCGGCGAATCCCGATCACGCCGAGAAGTTCGCCTGGCGCGAGAAGTTCTTCGCCCTCTGCCAGCGGCATGGTCAAGTCCCGGCCGAGGTCTGCATCGAGTTTGGCAAGTCGCATCCGGGCATCGCCGCGCTCGCCCTAAGCACGAGCCGGCCCCAGCGCGTGAAGACCAATGTCGAGGCGATGTCGGCGCGGGCCCCGGCGGCGTTCTGGGATGTGCTGAAAGAAGAAGGCTTGCTCGCGGAACAGCATCCTCATATAGGTTAGCGGAGTGATGGGCGCGGGTTGTTTGGACGCTGCCAAACTCCGCGATGACGCCAAAAATTGCGATCCACTGCGATTCATGGTAGCGTTATGGTGATCGCGAGGCAAGCATACATCGTTCTGGTGTTATTCGTTCGCGCAAAGCAAACGCGGCAAAGGAGCATGAAATGGAAGTGAAGAAGCGGAGTCCAGTTGGCGCCGCCCAAGTCGCGCCTGCTCATGACGCCGTGATTGCTGGCGCCGGGGGGTCGCAATCCCTGCAAGCTTCCGACGAGGTGATATCGGAGGCGGCATACTTAGCCAGGCTTGGCAGAAGCATCCAGCAAATGAGAACGGGCGACGTGCAGCCAGTGCGAGAAGGCTTGGACGAGTTGCGTAGAGAACTTGCAGCGGATGAAGCCGAGAATTGTTTGGACTGACGAATTTAAGGCGCAGATCCGTCGCCTTTCACGCAAATACCGCAAGATTCTCGACGACATTGAGAGCCTGGCTACTGACCTGGAGTCTGGCCCCTTGCATAATGCTAATCGACTTCAAGGCGTGGGTGGCGAGCCAGTATTTCGCGTCAGGCGAAGGAACTCATCAGACAACGCGGGCAAGAGCGGTGGATTCAGAATCATCTATTATGAGACTGAGCATTCCACCTACCTCTTGGACATCTGTGTCAGAAGAGATTGTCCTGCGATACCTGTGCGTGGGATTCGCCGGTTTTTGCTCGGATTGAATGCCAATTAGAACGCCAAAACACGGCCAGAAGCAAGGAACCCCCCATGCCAGACCAGCGCCCCAACATCCTCTTCATCATGTCGGACGACCACGCCGCCCACGCGCTAAGCTGTTACGGCAGCCGCATCAACAAGACGCCCAACCTTGACCGCATCGCAAACGAAGGCATGCGCTTCGACAATGTTTTCTGCACCAATTCCATCTGCACGCCCAGCCGCGCCGCCATCCTCACTGGAACCTACAACCATGTCAACGGCGTCACCACGCTAAGCACGCGCATGGACAATTCGCTGCCCACCTTCGTCAAGGACATGCGGGCCAGCGGCTACCAGACCGGCATGTTCGGCAAGTGGCATCTGGGGCAGGGCGCCGCGCACGAGCCGACCGGCTTTGACGACTGGGCGGTGCTGCCCGGGCAGGGGCTCTATCACAATCCGACCTTCATTTTCAAAGATGGCGAGGGCTCGTCGCGGCGTCCGGTCAAGGGCTACGTCACCGATCTCATCACCGACATGAGCCTGGACTTCCTGCGGGCGCGCGACCGCGAACGGCCCTTCTTCCTCATGTGCCATCACAAGGCGCCGCACCGCGAATGGGAGCCGGACGAGAAACACGCCGGCATGTATCTGAACGAAGACATCCCCGAGCCCGAGACGCTCTACGACGATTACGCCAATCGCGCCAGCGCCGCCGCCGCCGCCGAAATGCGCGTGGGGCCGCACATGAACCGCGCCGACATCAAGGCGGAAATCCAGTATGATCTGCCGGAGATGGAGCTGCGCAAATGGGCCTATCAGCGCTACATCAAGGATTATCTGCGCGTGGTCGCCAGCATTGACGACAACGTGGGCAGGCTGCTCGATTATCTCGACGCCGAAGGTCTGAGCGAAAACACGGTTGTCGTCTATACCTCGGATCAGGGCTTTTTCCTCGGCGATCACGGCTGGTACGACAAGCGCTTCATGTACGAAGAATCGCTGCGCATGCCTTATATCATGCGTTATCCCAAGGGCATTGAAGCGGGAAGCGCCTGTGACGACATGATCCTCAATGTCGATTTTGCGCCGACGTATCTGGAGCTGGCCGGCCTGCCGGCGCAGGAGGCGATGCAGGGACGCAGCTTCGCGCCGCAGCTGGCTGGCGAGACGCCATCGGACTGGCGCCAGAGCATGTATTACCGCTACTGGATGCACAAGACGCACCACAACGTCTACGCCCATTACGGCATCCGCACGCATCGCTACAAACTGATCTATTATTACGCCGACGCGCTGGGCACGGAGGGCAGCATCGACGAGAGCTGCGAGCCGGAGTGGGAGCTCTTTGATCTGGATGTCGATCCCTACGAGCTGAACAACGTAGTGGATGACCCGGCCTACGCGGAACTGGTGACAGAACTCAAAGACGAGCTGCATCGCCTGCAAGCGGAAGTCGGCGACGAGCGCTATCATCTGGATGTGGATTAGCGGCGCAAGTTGCCAACCCGGTTGCGTCTAGGCGCGAGCCATTGGGTCGCCCTCCATAGCTGCAACCCCCCATCCCCCGGCCCCTTGCCCCCACAAGGAGGGAAGGGGAGTAACGACACCGCGAGCCGCAAAGTGTTTTGCGTGGGCAGGCGCATCGCGGCGCGTGTGTCTACAGTTTCGCCAAAAGACAATGTACTGTAGGGGCGAGCCGTCGGGTCGCCCGTATGTCGCCGGCTGGTCGGGCTTGCCAAGGCAAGCCCCTACAGGTTTTGCCTGGCTTGAGCGATGAATCGGCGGAAGCCCGCTTCCATATGCGGTCGCGCGAACCAATCCTCCGGGTCCTTCATCGGGCGCGCGCTGGCGGCCAATTCAAATAGCGGCAGATCAGTCAGTTTCCAGCCCGCCTCGGCCTCGTAGGCGTCAAGGAAAACCTGAGCCGCTTCCGGCAGGCCCTCAATGAAGTAAAACATCCGCGCATAGGCCACGTCGGCCGCGGGGTGGCCGTAACCGGCTTCCTCCCAATCGACGACCGCGCTGATCTCATCGCCCCGCCACAAGATATTGCCCGCCCAATAATCGGTATGGGCGAAGCGCGGCTCGGTCGGCGTCCAGCGCCCCCAACGCTCCTTCACCAAATGCCAGACCCGCTCGCCATCACGGTCGGCGCGCATGAAATCGGGGATTGCGCCGTCTTTGATGAACCAGGCGACTTCAATATCATCGTCCATCAGGTATTGCTTTTCGGCTTCGCTGAAAGGCGTCTGATGAATCCGCGCCAGCATGCGAGCCGCCGCCGGCGCCAGCCCCGCCCAGCGATGCGCTTGACGAGGCAATTCAATCGGCGTGCCCTCCACGAAGGCGGTGACGATGCCGGGCAAGCCCAGCAGCGCGCCAGTCTCGTCCAGCAGCAGCGGTTGCGGAACCGGAACGCCCTGATCATGCAGCAGATTTAGCGCGTGATATTCGCAGCTATGCTTGTCGTGCCCGGCGTCGTAGTTGTCCGGGTTGTAGCGGCGCAGGACGATTCGCTTGCTCGCGCCATCTGCCAGCTCGGCGCTGACCTTATGCGTGAAGTTGGAAGAGGCTGACGGCAGCGCGTGAATGCTGAACTCGGCATCGTCCAGCCCAAGCGCATCCAGGACGGCGCTCACGATAGCCGGGGACGGCACATTCGATCTGCGCGGACTCACTTCAGCATTACTTTCCAGGCGGCCGCCAGGTCAGTCTTGAAGTCGATGCCGCTGGTGTCAATCGTCAAGCCAGCGGCCGATTGCCGCCACTGTACCGGCTGATCCGATTCCAGCAGCGACACCCGGTCAATGCCGACCTCGTCATTGAGCGCTTCAAAAGTCACCGAAGATTCCGGAATGCCCAAGGTCATCACGTAGACGGTTTTGCCGTCTTTGGATTGGGTATAACGGCGGTCGTCGGCGTTGCAGCTGTCGTACACCCAGAACTTGTGCCCGCGCTCGCGATGCCAGAGCTTTTCCAGGTCGCCTTCGGAGTGGGTCGTCCAGGGCGCGGTTTCATAGATTGCTTCGCCATTCCAGCGCAGCCAGGCGCCCATCGCCAGCAGCGATTCGCGCTGACCGGCCGGGATCCGGCCATCGGGCGTCGGCGAGAGCGAGAGCATCATCGTGCCGCCGCGAGCCACGCAATCGATCAGCTTGCAAAGCAGGGTGTGCCCGCCGGCGTATTGCTGATCCCGCACCCAGCCCCAGGATTGGTCGCCGATGCGCATGTCGTCGTTCCAGGGGCGCTCGTAACGCAGCGGACGATCGCGCCCTTTCTCGAAGTTGATGACGCCGAAATCGGGGTGGAAGTTGTACTGCATGCTGACCGGCAGCTTGTTCAGCACCAGGACATCGTCCCCCCGCCGCTCCGCCTGATTAAGGTAATAGGCGAGGATCTCCAGCGCGGTGTCTTCGTAATCGTCTTCGCGGAATTTGCCGCCATCGAACCACATCATGTCCGGCTGGTATTTGTCGATGACCTCGCGCACTTTCAGCTGCCACTGGACGAAGAAATCCTCGAACTTGCTCGTCTGCTGCACCCAGTAGAAATCGGCGAAATCGGGGTCGAAGAGCTCCCAGCCTTCCGCCAGCCCGCGTTCGACCGCCTCTGCGTCATAGGTCTGCTCCCATTGATTCCAGCCGGGCAGGAACCAGTTGAAGCCGCGGATGATGTGGAACGGGGCGACGAGCCGGAGGCCGCGACTCCGCAAGGCGGTCGCCAGTTCACCGTACAGATCGCGCTTTGGTCCCATCTTGCCGGCGTTCCAGCGGTAGACGTCGCTATCCCACAAGCCGAAGCCATCGTGGTGCGCCAGCGAGAAACCGGCGTAACGGGCGCCGCTGGCCGCGAAGAGCGCCGCCCATTCATCCGGGTCGTAATGCTCGGCGGTGAAGGCGTCGATGAAGCGGGTATAGCCATAATCGGCCGGCGAGCCGAAATTCTCGATGTGCTGGCGATGAATCTCATGCGCCGGATCGTGCATCCACTTGCCGTACCATTCGTTGCCGAAGCCGGGTACGCTGTAGATGCCCCAGTGGGCGTAGAGGCCGAATTTGCTGTCGCGGAACCAGGCGGGGACTTCGTGCTGGGTTAGTGAATCCCATGTGGGTTGGTAGGTCATGGCGTCTCCTATTTGGTGGGCGATAAAAATCTCAATCTTCGTAGGGGCGAGCCGGTGGCTCGTCCCAAAGAGTTTGCGTTACGGCGGTTGGGCGACCCATTGGCTCGCCTCTACAGAAACAGCGTGTAGGCGGACGCTGTCGCATTGTAATCGCGAACTATTATTCCGCCTTTTGCCGCGGCTCGCGCACCCACCACCATAACAGCGCCCCGCCGAGGATGCCAAATCCCAGCGAGACGCTGAAAAGCAGGTGGATATTGAAGGCGGCCGCAAGCGCGCCGGCGACGATGGGACCGACGAAGGTGAATGGCGCCATCAAGGTATTGGTCAGCCCGATGTAAGTCGGCTGGTCGGCCGGGTCGGCGAATTCCAGCACGATGTTAAAATGCGACACCATGTCGGCCGAGATGGCGCAGGCGAGGCAGATGAAGGCGGGAACGAGCCCGGCGACATCGCTTGAAGCCAGCGCGAACAGCGACGCCAGCGCCATGCCAGCCGCCGAAATCACGAGATTGCGCTTATGCCCCCAGCGATCGCCCAGCCAGCCGAAGAGCAGCCGCAAGACCGCCTGCGAGCCAATGAAAATCGCGTTCAGCAGGCCGACGTCCGCGCCGCTCAAGTCGTAATTGCGGTTGCCGAAAACGATGAAGAAGCTGACCGCCATCATGCTCAGGCGCAGCAGGGCGTAGGCGACCAGGAAGCGGCGATAATTGGCGTGAGCGCGCAGTACGCCCGGCAGCCTCCGAAAATACTGCCGCAATGGCGTCGCCTCCTTGACGACCGCGCTTGGCGGCTCGCGCGTTAGCGAAAGCGAGAACCAGGAAATGGCGTGAATCAAGCCCGCGACCAGGAAGAGCAGGGCGAAGCTGCCGGGATACGCGACGAGATCCAGCGCGCGCCCGACGAAATAGGCGCCGACGACGCCCATCAGCAGCCCGCCGCCATCCGCCAGGCCGAAGAAAATGCCGCGCCGCCGCGTCGGTATCACCTTGCCAATCATGCTGAACCAGGCGGGCGTGACGATGCCGCCGCCAAAAGCGGCCGTGGCGATGCCGATGAAGAAGAGCAAAAGCGCGAGACCGGGCGCCTCGACCGCGAAGAGCAGCAGGGCGACGCCGATCAAGGGGTAGGGCAGGCGCTGCAGCAAGCCGCTGCCCAGCAGCACGAAAGGCAGCTTCCGCGGCAGGCGCTCGGCGTGGTTGGCAACGAAAAGCTGTGGCAGCAGGAAACACAGGCTGAAGATGGCGGGGATCAAGCCGACGGCGATGGTCGAATCTGTCAATTCGCTGACGAGCAGGGGCATGATGGTCTCTTGCGACACCAGGCTGATCGCCAGCGCGTAAAACATATTGTCCAGCGTGTTGACGCTGAAATTCCAGTTGAGGTTCTTCTCGACCAGGCGCTCGGCTGAAGGTTTCACGTCAGCATCCATCAATTAGCCACAGAGACGCCGGAGGAACTGAAAGCCAGCAATTGATAACTGCTCGGGAAAATAATAGTAGAAGCATTACACAGTGCGTGTAGGGGCGAGCCGGCGGCTCGTCCCGCGTATGCCGAAAATCTGGAAAACTTTCGCATAACTTGCATTGACTTTCTGAGGGCGCGGCGACGACCCATTTGTATTGACGCCCCAGGGCTCGGGCCGCGCTCGCTTTTGCATCGACGATGGGCGAGTCGCCGCCTCGCCCCTGCGCATCGGCATTCTGGGTTGACCTCGGCCGACCCCCCATCTCCCGGCCGCACCAAGTCACTCGCGTCTGGGCGATTCGCCGATTGGCGCGGGCGGCAGATGACGCGGCTCCTTCACCCAGGCGAAGAGCAGCGCCCCGCCCGCCAGCCCGCAAATGAGCATGATGGCGAAGAGCGTCTCGAAGCCGAAGTCGGCCAGCCAGCCGCCAAGGATCGGCGCCAGAAAGACGACCGGCGCCAGCAGCGTGTTCGTCAGTCCGATGAAGGTGGGCTGGTCTTCGGGCACGGCGAACTCCAGGATGATGTTCAAGCGCGAGACGTGATCGCTGGCCAAGCCGACGCCCAGCAGCACAAAAGCCGGCGCCAAGCCCGTGAGATCGCTCGCGCCCATCGCCAACAGCGCCGCCAAAGCCAGGGCGAAACCCGATATCGTCAAGTTCGCCTTGTGGCCCCGCCGGTCCGCCAGCCAGCCCAGCAGCAGCTGCATAGCGGCCTGGCTGCCGATCAGGATGGCGGTGAGCAGGCCGATATCAGCGCCGCTTAGCCCGATATTCTCGTCGCCGAAGACGATGAAGAAGCCGACGCCCATGGTGCTGAGGCGGCTGATCGAATAGCTGAGCAGAAAGCGGCGGAAATTGTGATTGCTTTTCAGCAGGCTTGGCAGGCTGCGGAAGTAGTGGCTGAAAGGAATATGCTGTTTCACGATCGGGCTTTCCGGCTCGCGGTTCAGCGCCAGGCCGATCCAGGAGACGCCCATGAAAACGGCGGCGACCAGGAAGAGCGCCGCAAAATTCAGCGGATAGCCGACTTCATCCAGCACGATGCCGACGAAGAAGGCGCCGATGATGCCCATCAAGGTGCCGAGGCCTTCGCTGAAGCCGAAGAAAATGCCGCGCCGATTGACCGGCAGCACCTTGCCGATCATGCTGAACCAGGCGGGCGTCGCCACGCCGTTGCCGAAGGCGCCCAAGCCGATCACCAGATAGAGGCAGAGCAGGGCGGCAATCGGCGCGCTCTCGGCGAAGAGCAGGATCGCCAGCCCGGCGAAGAGGTAGGGAACGCGCTCCAGCAAGCCGCCGACGACCATCACGAAGGGCAGCTTCCGCTTCAGGCGCTCGGCGTGGTTGGCGGCGAAGAGCTGTGGCAGGTAGTAGGCGATGCTGAAGATGGCTGGCGCCAAGCCGATGGCGATCCTGGAATCGGTCAGGTTGCTGATCAGCAGCGGCGTAATCGTCTCGCGCGAGATGATGCTGAAGGCGAGCGTGATAAAGGTGATGTCGATCAGGTTGACCGAGAAGTTCCAGGGCAGATTCTTTTGGACGGCGGGATCGACTTGTTGCGCCAATTTAGCCACCTGCGCCGCGAATGGCGAGCGAATGGGCATGCGCCTCGGGCAGCTCGGGCAAGCGAATCAGCAGATCCGCGCCGGCTTGATCCCAGTCCAGGTCATCGTCCCGCCCCAGCAGCTGAATGCGCGCTCCCGCCGGCGCTTCCAGGCTCTCGATCGTGATCTCGCTCTCGGTTGGCGTCCCCAGCAGGGTGGCGTACAGGGCGCCGTCGCCAGCCGTAAAGCGGAGATCCAGCCCTTGACTCGTCTTCCCCTCGGCGCGCGACCAGGGGCGGGTGTCGAAGATGGCTTCACCGTTCTGATCGAGCCAGCGACCAAGCGCCCGCAACCGCCCCGCCTGATTCTCCGGGATCGTCCCATCCGCCATTGGACCGACGTTCAGCAGCAGGTTGCCATTCTTGCTGACGATATCGACGAACATGTGAATCAGCTCGTCTTCAGCCAGCAGCTCGTCATCGCCCTCGGCGCGGTTGTAGCCGAAGCTGTGCCCGATCCCGCGGCAGCATTCCCATTTCACCGCCTGAATCTCATCGAAGGTCGCGTATTCCGGCGTGATGTAATCGTAGTGCGGCCCGCGCGGGACGGAGAGCGGTTCGCCCGGCGTCGGCGAGGCTTCGCGCGATTGGGTGAAGCGGTCGTTGATGACGCCATCGGGCACGCTGTTGTAATAGTAGGCAAAGAGCTCGCCCAAATCGGCGGCGGCCGGGTAGCCGATGTCGTTCCACATGATCGATGGCTGATAGCGGTCGATCAGCTCCTTCCAGTGCGCAACCGAATAGTCGACGAATTCGGGGGTCTGCACAATCGTGCCCCAGACGTCTTGGACTTGCTCGATGCGCGCCACGTTGAAAGCCCAGTCCAGCCCGCCGGAATAATAGAGCGCCATGCGCATGCCTTGCTCGCGGACGGCGTCGGTGAGGTCGCCGACGATATCGCGCATGGTCTGGTAACTCGCCTTCTGCGGGCAGGGGATATCGCTGTCCCAAAGCAGAAAGCCGTCATGGTGCTTCGTGGTCAAGACGACATAACGCGCGTTGACCTCGCTGAAGAGTGAAGCCATCTCTGCGGGATCCCAGCGTCGCAGCGCCGAGTTGAAGCCGGCCGCGAAGTCATCGTAACGGAAATCGCCGCCATAATGCTTGTCGTGCCAGGCGCGCGTGGGTCCGTCTTCGAACTTGAGCGTGTTCAAATACCACTCGGCGTAAGAATTATTGCTGAACCAGGCGCTCATGTCGCCGCTCTCGAAGACTTCGCCGATGTCGCCGCCAGCGGGCGCCCAGGCCGGCACGGAGTAAAGCCCCCAGTGGATGAAGATGCCCAGCTTGGCATTGTGATACCAGTCGGGAACTTCATGCGTCCGCACCGAATCGATTGTGGGTTCAAATGTCATTCCAATATCCTCCAGTGTTCTACAGTTATGAGATTCTCAATCGTTGGCCTTATCGCTCTGACTCGTTTCATTATCAATCATTTACAAGCGCTGTGTTCAGGCGCTCCCCCCTCTCTGACGCTGCGGGTAGCGTAGACACTGACCTTCGGGAGGGGGCTGGGGGCGTGGGGTCGGCTCCGGCTCAGAGCGCTTTCGGCACGATTCGCCCATCCGCCATTGCTAGCAAGAGCGTCTCACCGTCCGCGCCCAGCGTCATGCAGTCCACGTCTTCCGCCGCAAATTCGCTCCAGCTCGCGCCCTCATCCTCCGATTTCAGCAGGCCGTCCTCCACTTGCGCGATGATCTCGCCACTCTTCGCGACCGCGACCGCGTTGACCGCGCCATCGGATTCGAGCATCGCCTCCCAGCTGTTGCCAGCGTCCTTCGAGCGCAGCAGTCCGCGCGCCTCGCAGCCGGCGTAGAGGGCGCCGTCCGCCGCCAGCGCCAGGCTCAGCACGGTTTCGTCGCCGGCCGGCATCCTGAGATCGTGCCACAGTCTGCCCCCATTTTCGCTGCGATACAGGCCGCTGCCCACGCCGGCGAATGCGATGCCGTCGGTGGCGAAACCGGGCGAAAGCGCCAGCGCGTAGACGCTGTGATCGAAGAAGCCGTGATTGACCGCGCGCCAGGTCCGTCCGCCATCGCTCGAGCGGAAGACGCCGTCTTCGAATGTGCCCGCCAGCGCGCAGCCGTCGGCTTCAAATGCGGGCGAGAGCGCCAGGCAGGTCGCCAGCGGCGCCGGCGCCCGAAACAGTTGCGCGCTCCAGGTCGTGCCGCCGTCGTCGGAACGGGCGACGCCGCCATTGATGCCAGCCAGCAGAACGTCGCCAGCGGCGGCCAGGGCCAGGGTCGGCAATTCCTGATCGGGCAGCCAGGACTGAAAGAGATTCCGCGCGCCGCCAGCCGCGTCAATCTGATACAGGCCCGATTGCCGGGCGGCGTAGATGGCGTCGCCCGCCAGCAGCAGGCTGTTGGTTCGCTCTATCGTGGTGGCAGCCGTCATTTTAGGGGTCCGTCATCGTTTCCGGCTCGCGGTGGAGGACGAGCGCGTCGATGGTCAAAGCCAGAGCCGCGCTGGATACGGCCCGCCGCAAGGCCTCGGCCTGCACTTGGGCGACATCAAGGATGCCGGCTTCGGCGACATCGACGATCTCGCCGCGCAGGGCGTCGAAACCGGCGCCGTCGCCGCTGTGCCGCATCCGCGCCAGGATTTCGCTGGGGTCGTAGCCGGCGTTTTTTAGCAATTGACGAATCGGCGCTTCGCAGGCGGCCGCCATGATCAGCCGGGCGAAGCGCGCTTCCAAATTGTCGTGCCGCGCCGCTTCTTCCTGTAGGGACTCGCGGCAGCGCAGCAGGGCGACCCCGCCGCCGGGGATGACGCCATGATCGGCCGCGCGCCGCAATGCCCGCAGCGTACGCTCGGCTGTTTCCTTTCGCTGCCGGATTTCGTCTTCGGCGACGCCGCCCACGTAAACGGTCGCCAGCCCGCCGTTCAAGCGTCCCAGGCGCTCGAGAAGGCGGCTTTTGTCGTCATCGGATTCGGCGCTGGCATAGGCGGCGCGCAAGCTGCGAACGGCATCGCGGAGTTGGCGTGGATCGCCTTTGCCACTGGCGACGCCGAAGTTCGAGTCGTCCGCCCAGACCCAGCGCGCCCCGCCAAAGTCGTCGGCTTTCACGCGCTCCAGCGAGTGGCCCGCTTTCTGCAGCTGGGGCTTCGCGCCGGTCAAAAGCGCAATGTCTTCCTGCGCGCCGCTCAAGTCGCCCGGGTGAAAGGCGTCGATCTTGACGACGACGGTCTGAATCTTGTCCTTGAGGCGCTCGTCCAGCACGACTGACAAGCCCTTGTCCGAGATTGACGCGACGACAAGCAGCAGCTTCTCAATACCGCCGCGCAGCGCCAGGCTCATCAGTGGGACCAGGTCGCGCGGTTCTTCGATGTCCATATCGGTGACCAGGATCGCGGCGTCATGCATCTCGGCGACCGGGCGATGCGCGCCGCGCAGCATTGTTTTGGACTGGGCGCCGCCACGCCAGTAACCGCCCTCGACGTAGTTGTATTCCATGCCGCGTCCATGCCCGGCGCGGACGTCGACCTGGCCATAGCGCCCGATCGTGTGGATGACCTCGCCCAGAACCGCCGCCATCGTCTCGTCATAGCAGAGGGAGAATGCCAGCGCCTTCAATTCGTCTTCGCCACGAAGCGGGCGGGCGTCGCTTAGCAGGCGCTCGATTACGCTCGGCAGCAGGGCCATCAAAGCCGCGCGCAGCCGCATGGGGTCGGCGCCGGCCGCGATGCAGCGCAAGCCTTCGCCGTAGACGCGCGCATAGAGCAGGGCGGTCGTGGCCGCGCCATCGCCGACATGCTGATGAACTTGCCAGAGCGTCTGCCGCAGCAGCATGGCGCCGACGTCTTCATCTGGCTCGGGCAGCGCGACGATGCGCCGGGCGATTGTGCCGCCATCGTCCAGCAGCTCGAATTTACTTTGGTTTTGGGCGATGGAGCGGCGGGGGGTGGGCCCCAAGGTGGGCGCGATGGCTTTGACCAGGGTGGTGATGCCGCGCTTCAGCGCTCGCTGCGTTTGCGGCTGATGGATGACTTGCGGTCGTGGCATGGGTGCGCCGCCAGCCTGAACTGATATGAATCGCGTACCGCAGATGATAAACGCCCCAGCTCGCGCGAGCAAGGCAGGGTATCGCGGGATTGTCGGCCATGCGAAACCGATTGCGCGTCTCTCAACTCGGTCTTTGACAAATTTACAATCCTCGTCTAGTATACGAACCATTACGCCGCCGGCGACTGGCGAGAGCGCCCCTGCGCCTGCGCGCGCGCGTCAATTTCTTAGCGAAGGAGGCGCCATGGCAAGTGTCGCCACGCAGAGACAGCAGTATTTTCGCCCGAGAATGGAATTAGGAAAGGAAAAAGCATGAGCACTGAAAAGCTTTCACGCCGTGATTTCCTAAAGCTGACCGCCGCCACCAGCACTGGCGCCGCGCTCGCGGGGTTGGGTCCCTTGAGCAGCATCGCCGCCGCGCAGGACCAGGTCGAGCTGACCTTCGGCCGGCACTGGGAAGCGGCTTTCCGCCCGCGCCAGGCTGAATACGATGAAGGCTTCATGGAGCGGCATCCGGATATCAAGATCAACATCACCTACAACACCTGGGCTGATCACAACAACGTCGTGCCGGCCTGGGCGGCGGCGGGCACTTTGCCCGATATCATTTACGTGCATGGCAGCCGCGCGACGCCTTGGGCGCACGAGGGCATCATCATCGACATCCACGACATCGTCACCGCCGATGACGAATTCAATGTTGATGGCATGTGGGAAGAGTCGGTGCGCCTCTACCGCGTCGACGGGCGCATCCACGCGCTGCCATACGATCATGGTCCGATCATCCTCGGCTACAACGCCGACATGTTCGATGCCGCTGGCATGGATTACCCGGGCGAAGACTGGACGATGGAAGACTTCGCGGCGGCCGCAAACGAACTGACGGATCCCGACGCCGGCGTCTATGGCTGGGACGGGCGTCTGGACCTCGGCAACGGCGGCGGTGGCTTCTTCCTCGGCGCCTGGGGCGCGACCACCCTGGACATTGACGAGACCATGATGACGATGGATACGCCGGAAGCCAAGGAAGCGCTTGAGTTCTGGTATAAGCTGATCCACGAGGATAAAGCCGCGCCGACCGGGACTGAGGCGGAAGCCTTCCCGAATTCGCAGCCCTTCCGCGCCGGCGTCGCCGCTATGGGTCATATCGCCACCTGGAGCACGCCGAGCATGCGGGCGCAGGCGTCCTTCCATTGGGATGTCGCGCCGACGCCGATGGGCGCTGACGGCAGCCGCTATACCGGCGCCTTCGGCAGCGGTTATGGCATCACCCCGACCAGCGACAAGCCAGATATCGCCTGGCGTTACCTGCGCGAGTATCTGTCCACCGAGGGCATGATCTTCATGTGGAGCCTCTCGGGTCGTGGCTCGCCGGCGCGTCCGGAGGGCTTGGAAGAGTGGCTGAACTCCGACCCGGCGCCGCCGTCCGGGCGCTACTTCCTGGAAGCCATGTTTGATTACGCGGTGACTGGCCCGCCCTTCAAGTCGCTGGCGTCGCCCCAGGTGCTGAGCATCCTGGGCCGCGAACGCGATCTGCTGAAACTGGGTGAGAAGTCGGTCGACGAAGCCATCGCCGCCATTCAGGATGAGGCGCAGGCCGCCCTCGACGAGGCCGCCGCCGATATGTAAATCCGTGTCGTAAACTGCTTGCGACGGGGGGAGATCGCCCGGCGGTTTCCCCCAGTTTTGTTTGCCCGACAGACGAGCGCATGACTGATGCTAAGACGCTTCATTCGTCCCATTTCACCAAGCGCCCGGCGTGAAGAACGCATCTTTTATCTCTTCATACTGCCTTGGCTGATCGGCTTGGTCGTATTCAACGCCGGTCCCATTCTGGGCACGCTGGGTTTGAGCTTCACCGACTGGCGAATTTCGCTGGACGACCTCAATTTTGTCGGTCTCGACAATTATTCGAAACTGGTAAATGACGACATCTTCTGGACTTCAGTGGGCAACACGCTGTATATCGCGGTCGGCCGGGTGGTGTTTGGCACCGCATTCGCGCTGCTGCTGGCGATCCTGCTCAATCAAAAGGTGCCAGGCATCCCCTTCTTCCGCGCCGTCTATTACCTGCCAACGGTGACGGCTGGCGTGGCCGTGGCCCTGGTTTGGATCTGGATCTTCAATCCGCGTCTGGGCATTCTCAATTACGGCTTGAAGCTGATTGGCATCAAGGGTCCCCCTTGGATATTCAGTTCGGATTGGGTCAAACCATCGTTGATCTTGATGAGCATGTTCTCTGTCGGTCCCAACATGATTATCTTGCTGGCCGGTTTGCAGGGCATCCCCAAAGAATTGTATGAAGCGGCGGAGATTGATGGCGCCGGCTTATGGGGCAAGTTCCGCAACGTCACCTTGCCGATGCTCTCGCCAGTTCTCTTCTTCGTTATCGTTATCTCGGTCGTCGGCTCCTTCCAGACCTTTACCGAGATCCGCGTGATGACGGAGGGCGGCCCGGGCGAGTCGTCCAATGTGCTGATATGGTATTTGTGGGAGAATGCCTTCATTTACCTGCAATTGGGCGTTGCCGCCGCCGTCGCCTGGATCATGTTTGTGATTCTCATGGCGCTGACTGGCTTGCAGTTCCGTGTGGGCAGGCGCTGGGTCTATTACGAGGGTGAAGGGCGATGACGGCGAGGAAACGCAAGGAGACGGTTGCCTGGCGCAAGTCCATCAAGGGGCGTCGCGCCTTGTATCTGATGCTCACCTTCCTGCTCTTGGCGCCGCTGGCCGTCGCCTTTGTCATGCCCTTCCTGGTCATGGTGTCGACGGCGTTGAAGCCGCTGAACGAAGTCTTCAAGTTCCCGCCGCGCTTAATCCCTGAAACGGTCGTGTGGCAGAACTTCCCCGATGGCTGGTACGGCTATGGCTATGTCGATTTCACGACTTGCACCTGGAACTCGCTGAAGATCACGATAAACAACATCGTTGGCAATCTGGTGTCCTGCACCTTGGCGGCTTATGCCTTCGCCCGCTTGAAAGCCCGCGGCAAAAATATCTGTTTCGCGCTTGTCCTGGCGACCATGCTGCTGCCCAACGAAGCGCTGGTGATCCCGCAGTTCGTGCTTTTCACGCGGCTCGGCTGGCTGGATACGCACCTGCCGCTGATGGTCCCGCCCTGGTTTGGCTGGCCCTTCTTCATCTTCCTGCTGCGGCAATTCTTCCTGACGATACCCGAAGAATTGGTTGACGCCGCCAAGATCGATGGCGCCGGGCACGCGCGCATCCTGATGCAAATCTTCATCCCGCTGTCCAAACCGGCATTGGCGACGCTCGCCATCTTCGCCTTCATCGGCAACTGGAACAGCTTTTTTGGTCCGCTGCTTTACCTGCGCAAGCCGGTCATGCAGACGCTGCCTGTTTGTCTGGTGCAATATCAAGGCGCCTATGGCAATACCGACTGGCACCTGATGATGGCGGTGGCGACGATCGCGGTCATCCCGGTGCTGCTCATTTTCATCTTTGGCCAGCGCTACTTCGTCGAAGGCATCGCCACCTCCGGCGTCAAGGGTTGATCTTGCCACAGAGGCACAGAGGGTCGCGCAGACACTGACCGCCGTCACAGAGATTCTCATTTTGGCAAATGAACTCAGCTGCCCGCCTGACGCTGCTCATTCTCTGCATCACGTTCTTAACGGCTATCGGCAAGCTCGAGCCCTTCGTCGACCTCAGCGAAGCGGCTGGCATAAGGGCGACGCACCGCGGCGACTGGCAGCTCTTTGACGACGACTTCGCGACCGGCTACCTCGGCATCGGGCAAGCCTGGGGCGATTACGACCGCGATGGCTGGCTCGATCTCTATGTCACCGGCAATCGCGACCCCAGCGTCCTCTACCGCAACAAAGGCGACGGCACATTTTCCGTATCGGGCTTGACGCCGCAGGTCGCGCTGGATGGCGTGGAGACGGGCGGCGCGGTCTGGGCGGATTACGACAATGACGGCTGGCTCGATCTTTATGTGCTGAATCACGGCGCCAATACGCTTTTCCACAATGATGGCGGGCGTGGATTCACCGACGTGACCGCGCGCGCGGGCGTCGGCGACGCCGGCAAAGGCACGACGGCGACCTGGGGCGATTTTGACGGCGACAGCTTCCTCGATCTCTACGTCGTCAACTGGTCTTGCTTCCCCGAATGCGGCGACCCCAACATCACGCGCGAACACGATGAAGCCCGCGATACGCTCTATCGCAATCGGGGCGATGGCAGCTTTGAAGACGTCACCCATCTGCTGGAGTACGACTTGCTGCTGGGGGCCGGATTCAGCGCCAGCTTCACCGATTATGACAACGATGGCGACCCCGATATCTATGTGGTCAACGACCAGTTCAAGAATATGCTGGGCAATATCCTCTGGCGCAACGAAGGACCTGGCTGCGGCTTGTGGTGCTTTCGCGAAGTCTCGATAGAAGCGGGCGCGCGCACCTTCATTCACGGCATGGGGCTGGCGGTCGGCGATTATGACAACGACCTCGACCTGGACTTTTATTTCTCCGACATGGTTAATGGCATGGTGCTGCTGCAGAACCAGGGCGATGGCAGTTTTGACGATGTGGCCGAGGAGGCGGGCGTCGTCGTCGGGCCCAGCAGCGCCGTCGGCTGGGGCACGGTCTTTTTTGATTACAACAACGACAGCTGGCTCGATCTTTTTCTCACCGCCACCGAGTTCATCCAGTTTGACATCCATAGTGGACCGGAAGGCATGATGTTCGCCTATCGCGACTTTCTGTTCAGGAATCGCGGCGATGGCAGCTTCGCCGACGTGACGCCACGCGACCTGCTGGAGAATCTCAATCCGAGCATGGGCTTGGCCTACGCCGATTATGACCGCGATGGTTTTGTCGATTTCGCGCTGGGCAACTGGAACGAGGGCTACCGTCTTTTTCGCAATACCGGCGCGGAAGGGCGCGGCAACAACTGGATCAATATCCGTCTTTTTGGCGGCGGCGATGTCAACCACGATGCCATTGGCGCGCGCGTATACCTCACGACGGACGACGGCCGGAGGCTGCTGCAAGAGGTCAAGTGCGGCTCCAGCCTGGGCGCCGGCAACGACACCGCCCTGCATTTCGGCTTGGGCGCGGCGGGCATCAGCGAGATCCTGATCCGCTGGCCGAACGGCGTCGAAGAGACTGTGCGCGATGTCGGCGTCAATCAGTTTTTGGAAGTCGCCTACGACGCGTAGGCGCTTTGGCAAATTGAATACGCCCGAGTCACTGCCACGGCCCGAGCAAAAGAATTTGCGTCTCGGGGCCTTTCACTCCCCTTCCTTAGCTCGCTGGGGCAAGGGGTCGTGGGATGGGGTGTATGTTGCCTGCAATGCAAACGCGGCTGTGTGTCGGGACGAGCCGCCGGCTCGCCCCTACCGATTCTTATTTGCTCGTAGGCGTCCCGAAATCGCCCGTTCCAGTTTTGCGTTCATGCTGATTTATGACTTCAAATACAGCTTGATCACCGGCGCCTCGCTGCGGGGCTGCACGACGGGCAGATCCAGGCTGGCTGTCCCCGCGTCATCGACCGCGAACCGGATTTCGCTGCCATCGTGCAGGAATTCGGCGTAGTCGATGCGATCGCCGATCTCGTCGATATGCAGATGACGGAAGGGGTAGGCGAAGATATGGACGTAGAGGCGGTCGCCATTCTGCGTCAGTCGGCAGTCTTGTGGCGGCGTGAAGGCGCTGGCAGTGCAGCCATAGATCGACTCGCTGTGCCGCGCCATCCAGTCGCGATAGACGCCGAGGGCATCCTCCGCCCGGCTGTCCAGCTCGCCCAGCGCCGTCGGCCCCACGTTCATCAACAGGTTGCCGCCGGTCGAGACGGTGTTGACCAGCATGCGAATCAGCTGCCCCGGGCTCTTCCAGGTGGCTTCATCGCGATGATAACCCCAAGAGCCGCTGAAAGTCTGGCAGGTCTCCCAGACGACCGGCTCGCCATCGACATGCACCCATTCGCGCGGCTGAAACTGCTCGGGCGTGTAGATGTCGGCTGACGAAGGCAGATCGAGTCGATTGTTGATGATGATCTCCGGCTGCAAGCTGCGGCTCAGCGCCTCGAGCCCCTCGCTGTCCCAGTCGTCGCGCCCCTTGCCATCGGGACCGGGATACGAAAAGTCGTACCAGATCACATCGATCTTGCCGAAGTCGGTCAGCAGTTCGCGCACCTGGTTTTTCATGTAAGCGCGATACTTGCTCATGTCGCGGCCCGCGTTCAGGGCGGCGCGGTCGGGGTGATTGCGCTGCGAATGCCGCATGTCGACGGTGAAATCGGGATGATGCCAGTCGATCAGCGAATAGTAGAAGCCGACTTTCAAGCCGCGGCTGCGAAAGGCGCGCACGACCTCGCCCAGCAGGTCTTTGCCCCAGGGCGTGTTGGTCGCTTTGTAATCCGTGTATTGCGAATCCCAGAGGCAGAAGCCCTCGTGATGCTTGGAGGTGATGATCATGTATTTCATGCCGGCCGCCTGCGCCAAATCAGCCCAATGATCGGGATTGAAGCGCGTCGGATTAAAATACTTGAAGTAGGGCGCGTAGTCTTCGTCGGTCAGTTCTTCGCGGTTCTTCACCCACTCGTGCCGCGCCGGCAGGGCATAGAGCCCCCAGTGAATGAACATGCCGAAGCGGTCATGCCGGAACCAGTCGGTGTCGCCTTTGGTCGGTTTTGGAAAGTGCATCGTCTTTCGCTCCTTGTCGCACGGCTGTAAAGTTTGCAGTTTCCTGCGGATTTGTAGGGCCGAGCCATGGGTCGCCCGCCTTCTATTTTACGTCTTCTGCGGGCGACATGGTATGTCGCCCCTACATTTGACTGATCTTTTGACAAAATGCTCGGCCGCGCTCGTCCACGACATGCGCCACTGCCAGCGCTGGGTAGTCTCTAATCGTGAGAAGTTGAGGACTCTGCCCCCCCACGCCAAACCCATTCCCGCCATCCCATAGATGGGGAGGGGCTTGCAATACGCGAAAATGCAGGAAAAACTCCCCTTCCCTCGTTCTGGGGGCAAGGGGCCGGGGGATGGGGGTTGAGTTACTGAAGCCACTTTATTCGCCACTGCCAGACCTGATCGCGTTTGACCCGAAGGCGCCTCACGGGCTATCATTCCAGTCGGGCCTTTGCCGCGTTTGAGAGGCGACCAATGAAACCTGCAAATCTGCTCTTCATCATATCCGATCAGCATCAGGCGGCCGCCATGGGCTGTGCCGGGCATCCGATCGTGCGGACGCCCAACCTGGACCGCCTGGCGGCCCGCGGGACGCGCTTTACGAAGGCCTATACCAATTGCGCGATATGCGTGCCGGTACGCGCCGCGCTCGCCACCGGGCAGTACGTCCACCAAATTGGCAATTGGGACAACGGCTTTCCCTACGACGGCAGCGTTCCCAGCTGGGGGCATCAGCTGAAGGCGCAGGGCTATATCGTCGATTCCATCGGCAAGCTGCACTTCCGCAGCGCCGAGGACGACAACGGCTTCACCAACGAAATCGAGCCGCTGCATGTCGTTGATGGCATCGGCGACCCAGCCAGCGGCATCCGCGATGGTTCGATTCGGCGCGACTGGCGGCCCGCCATTGACGAAGCCGGTCCTGCTGATTCGACATATCAGCAATACGATATTCGCAACCGCGACAACGCCATCCGCTGGCTGCGCGCGCGCGCCGACGATGACAAGCCCTGGGCGCTCTTTCTGTCATTCGTCACGCCGCACCCGCCCTGGTTCGCGCCGCCGGAAACCTATGCGCTTTACCCGCACGCCGACCTCCCCATGCCGCCGCAATGGCAGGAGTCGGACTGGCCGCGACACCCCGCCTACGACTATATGCGCCGCTTTTTCAGCAGCGAGCAACCCTTTTCAGAAGCGTCCATCCGCCGCCTCAACGCGGTCTACTATGGCATCTGCACCTTCCTCGACCAGCAGATCGGTCGGACGCTGGCGGCATTGGACGAACTGAACTTAAGCGATTCGACCCGCGTCATTTACACCTCCGATCACGGCGAGCATCTGGGCGCGCGCGGCATCTATGGCAAATTCACCATGTACGAAGAAGCCGCGAACATCCCCTTCATCATGGCGGGACCCGACGTGCCGGCCGGTGAAACTGTAGATACGCCGATTTCGCTGATCGATTGCTATCCGACTGCGCTCGACGCGGTCGGCTGCCCCGCGCCGGATGATGGCATCGACCGACCGGGAAGTTCGCTGTGGGAGATCGCCGCGGCCGGCGATCAGGAGCGGACGGTCTTCTCGGAGTATCACGCCATCGGCTCGCGCAACGCCTATTACATGCTGCGCGACCGCCGCTACAAATACATCTATCATGTCGATGCGCCGCCGCAGCTCTTCGATTTGAGCGCTGACCCGCAAGAGTTGAATGATCTGGCGCCGTCGCCTGATCGGCCCACGGTAGCCCTGTTGGCGGATTTAGAGGCGCGTCTGCGGCGGATTGTCGATCCAGAGGCGGTGGACCGGCGGGCGAAGGCCGATCAAGCGCGGCGGATAGAAGCGCTGGGCGGGCGCCCGGCGGTGATTGCGCGCGGCGTTTTCACTAATTCGCCGGCCCCGGGCGAAACGCCCAAGTTCAGACGATTTATTGACGCTGGCGGCTAAGCAATTCGCCCATACAGGCAGCAAAGGCCAAACTCCATCCCCGACCGTCAGTGTCTACGCGGCGGATCCTCTTGCCGAAGCGCTGTGGCTAGGCGCGCCCAGCGAGCCAGGGAAGGGGAGGCATACTTGGCGAGTCCCAGACACTTTTGCCAGGGTGGCGGCATTGTCTTGTGCGCAGGCCCGGGCAGACTTTACGCGAATCGCAAAAGAAAAACCAGCCCGGCGGCTGGCTTTGCTGGCGTGCCTGGAGAGATTCGAACTCCCGACACCTGGTTCCGTAGACCAGTGCTCTATCCACTGAGCTACAGGCACTGATTCACCGCCAAGCATAAACGGCTTTGCGCGAAATGTCAAGAGAAAGGCGCCGCCCTCGTTCAGGCTGCCGCCCTGGCGCTTTGCGCGCTCGCGACCGCTTCCCTATAATTGACTATTATGAAGCAGGCCACTGGGCGGAGCGGAAAACGAGCGGGAGCGCGGCTGTCAGCTTGCCGGGGCGCATCGCTTTTGCGCGCCCACGCTCGAAAGCCAAGCGTCGCCCGAAGCGCGCGGCGATATTTGCTCGCAGTCGCGCTTTGCCTCGCGCTCGCGGGTTGCAGCCTGGACGCGCTGTTGCCGGCGACTGCCACGCCGACGCCGACCATAACGCCGAGCGCCACGCCTTCCGATACGCCGCCGCCCACGCTTACGCCGAGCGCGACCGGCACCTTCACCGCCACCGCCAGCGCGACAGCGAGCGCCACCGCCACCGCCAGCGCCACCCCCAGCGCGACGCCGACGGTCTTCGCCGTCGTCCTTTCGCGGCAGCGCGTCAACGTTCGCGGCGGCCCCGGCACACGATTCGCCGCCATCGGCTCGCTCGCCTCGGCCAGCGGCGTGCAGGTCATCGGGCGGAACGACGCCGGCGACTGGCTTCAGGTGCGCCTGGATGATGGCGCGGACGGCTGGGTAAGCGCGGCTCTGCTGCGAATCGAAACGCCGACCGCCGCCACGCCAGCCGAGGACGAGGCGCCGCGTTTGAGCGAAGAGACGCGCATCATCGTCGAGCTGGCGAGCGAGGGCGAGAGCGACGGCGATGCAAGCCTCTTGATCATTAACGTGCCAATCGCCGATGTCGATGGCATGCAATTGACGGCGACGGCGCTGGTTGGCGCTGTCATGACGGCAACGGCTGAGGCATTGCCCAGCGACGCGCCGGCGCCCGCCCGTTCGCCGACGCCCACCCCCGCCCAGTCAACGGCGCCGCCGCGTTACGATGTCAAAGTCTTCGCATTCTGCAACGATCCGGCTTTTGGCATTGCCGCGCCCGCCGATTTGACCGCCGGCTCGACCATCAAAATCTTCTGGGCCTGGTTCGCCAGCAGCGACGCCTACCTGCGCCAGCACATGACAAACGCGACGCACGAGCTGAGCGTCAACGGCGCGAGCATCGCCAACGTCAATCAGTATCGCCTCGAGCCCGCCCGCAGCGGCGCGCAGCATGTCGTCTATTGGCATGTGCCTTTTGGTCCGCTTGAGGCGGGTCCGCAGGTCATCACTTATCGCGTCACCTGGCGCAATCCCATCAGCGATGGCTACGCCGCCTATGGACCGGGCACGGGCATCGAATTTGAAGAGGAAAGCTGCAACTTCGTCGTGAGCTGAGCGCCAATGCTCCCGCCGAACCCCTGGCGCGCCACCGAGCTTGGCGCCGGCGTCGTCCAGCGCTCTCCCGATGAGATCCGCCTGAGTCTGAGGCCCGGCCCTGCTTCGGTCTATCACGATGCCCAGATCAGCGATTACAGCGGCGCCGCGCGCGACTTCGGCAATGCGCCGCCCCTGCGTCTGGAGCTTCGCGCCCGCGCCAATGGCCGGATCAGCGGCACGGCCGGCTTCGGTTTCTGGAATCATGCCTTCATGCCGGGCGAGCGCGGTTTCCGCCTGCCACAAGCGCTCTGGTTTTTCTTCGCGGGAGCGGCGAACGACATCGCCTTGGCCAAGGGCGTGGCTGGCAATGGCTGGAAGGCGGCGACCTTTGACGCGAGGAATTGGCGTTTCCGCGCGCTGCTGCCGCTCGCGCCAATCGGCTTTGCGCTCATGCGCAGCCGGCGGCTTTATGACGCGCTTTGGCCCCTCGGTCAAGCCGCCATCGGCGTCAGTGAAGCGGCGCTGGACCCATCCCTGCTCGCCAAGTTCCATCGCTACCGCATCGACTGGCATCGCGAGGAGGCGGTTTTCGCGGTGGATGGCGATGTCGTCCTGCGGGCGCCCTTCGCTGCGGCCAATCGCCTCGGCTTCATCGCCTGGATCGACAATCAGTACGCGATCGTCAGGCCGCAGGGACGCTTCGGGCGCGGGCTGCTCGAGGTCGAAAACGAGCAGTCGCTTGAACTGCGCGATGTTTCTATCAGCCGGCTCTGATATGCATAGGCGCCCGACATTGCGAATTCGGCTCGCCGGCGCGTAACCCATGCGCATCCGCGTCGAGATGATACAATTGTCGAAGACCGGAGATGACGAGATCGAGTCGCTGGATGGCGAAATCGACAGGCGAGCGCGACTTCGCGGCGCTGCTGGAGGCGCTGGAGAGCCGCAAAAGGCGGCTGCTGGATTATCTGACGCAGGCGCGCTTCGAGCGGCGCTTCCGCCCGGCGCATATCCGCGAGGCGGTCTACAGTTACATCAAGAGCGGCGGCAAATCGCTGCGGCCCGCGATGGCGCTGCTGGCTTGCGGGGCGCTCGGCGGCGACGAATCGCGCGCGCTGCCGGTCGCGGCCGCCATCGAGGTCTATCATACTTGGACCCTGGTGCACGATGACGTAATCGACCGCGACGACCAGCGGCGAGGGCGCGCCACCGTGCACCGCGAATTCGCCACGCGGGCGGCGCGTGAATTTGGCTGGCGCGCCGCCGACGCCGAGCATTATGGCATGACGATCGCCATGCTGGCCGGCGACGCCCAGCAATCCTGGGCTTGGTCGCTGCTCTTTGACGCGCATCTCGAGCGCGGCGTCTCGGCAGAGCTCGTGCTGCGCCTGGCGCGGGAGCTGGCCAGCAAGGTGACGCCGCTGCTGGTGGAGGGCGAGGCGCTCGACGTCCAGTATGCCGGGCGGGCGCCTCAGCTCAGCGAGTCGCAGATCCTCGATATGCTCTGGAAGAAGACCGGCGCGCTCTATGAATTTGCCGGGAGGGCCGGCGCCGCTGTCGCGCTGAACGATGCGTCGCCGGATATCCCGGAAGCGCAGGCGATCGCGCGTTTCGGCAGCCGCTGTGGCATCGCCTTTCAGATCCAGGACGACATCTTGGGCGTCGTTGGCGACGCCAGCCAATTGGGCAAGCCGGTCGGCTCGGATATCCGCGAGGGCAAGACCACGCTGCTGACGCTGAAGGCGCTTGAACTGGCGGACGATGGCGAGCGTCGGCGCATCCAGCGCGCGCTGGGCGAGGCGTCGCTGCCGGCCGCTGACATCGCCGGCCTGGCCGCGCTCTTCCGCGATTTGGGCGTCATTCGCCAGGCGCAGGCGCTTTCGCGGCGATACGTGCAAGAGGCGCTGACCTGTCTGGAGGCGCTGCCAGACAACGAATATCGCCGTCTGCTTTCGCTTTGGGCGCGATATCTGGTCGAGCGCGAGTTCTAGCCGGGGCATGCGGGCGGCTGGTCACGCGCCCCTTCGCGTTTTGGCTGGCGGCGGCGGATGACAACGAAAGACCGGCGCGCGCGTAATGCCAGGAGGACTCGCCGCGCAGGAAGAAACGAGGCTCGTGAGATGATGAAGCCAATTTCTGTCATCGTCTTTGCCGCGATGATGATTTGCGCCGGGCTGGCGAGAGCGCAGGACGCGCCCGACCCGCAACCGCAGGCGCTGCTGGACGCGGCCGTTGCGCAGCTGCAAGCCGCCGAGAGCTTCCGCCTGACCATCGAACAGACGGGCGAACCCTATCAGCTGGCCTTGAGTTTTGACGGCGTCAACATGCTGCCGGCCACGCTCGCGAGCGCCGAAGCGCAGATTATCAGCCCCGATGAGCTGCATATCAGCGCCCAGCTGCGCTTGCTCATCACGCTGTGGATGAATATCTATTCGCGCGCCGACCGCCAGTGGCTTAGCTTCCCGGCCGGCGCGCCCTGGATTCTGCTGCCGGCTTTTGAAGGCTTCGATATCAGCCGCTTGCTGGCGCCGAATGATGGCATCGAAAAAGTGATGTCGGCGCTGCGGGCGCCGCGGATCGTCGATGACGAGGCTTTGATTGATGAGCGGCTCGCCTGGCATATTCGGGCGACCGCGGCTGGCGACGCCGTCGAGGGGCTGCTCTTCGGCTTTATCGATCCCGAAGACGATGTTGAGATCGAGGCTTTTGTCGCGGTCGAGGATGGACGTCTGGCGTTGATCGAAATCCTGATGCTGGAAACGGTCGGCGAACCCGACAAAGCGCCTTCAGTCTGGCATATCCGTTTTCACGATTACGACGCCCCGCGCGATTTCGAGGCGCCTGCTTGAGGCCGCCGGGCCGGCCTGAAATTGGGCGCCGACCGGTGGGCAGCCTCTGCAAGCGCGCCCCTTATGCCTGCGCTGACAAATGTAGAGGCCTTTGGCCGTAACGCCCGATTCCGCGCCGGCGTAGGGCGAGGCGGCGACTCGCCCCTACGAATCGCGTTTGTGCGGGGGGACGGAAGGGGCTTGGCGGGGCGTGTGGCGGCGCTCGCGGATGTAATAGATCGGCTTGTGCTGCGATTCGTGATAGGTGCGCATGATCATGTCGGCGACGATGCCCGTGCTGATCAACTGCACGCCCAGCACCATCAGCAGCGCCGCCAGCTGCAGCAGCGGTCGGTCGCCGATTTTGTTCTCGGTCAGCAGCTTGAACACGGTCAGATAGGCGCCCAGCAGCGCCCCGACCCCGCCGACCAGGAAACCGGCCGCGCCGAAGACGTAGAGCGGGCGATTGAAATAGCTGAGCACGAAGACGACCACGATCAGATCGAGGATGACCTTGAAGGTGCGCCCGACGCCGTATTTGCTGCTCCCCCAGCGCCGCGCCCGATCCTTGACCGGCGTCTCGGCCACGCGAACGCCCATCTGGCTGGCGAGCGCCGGGATGAAGCGGTGCAGTTCGCCATAAAGGCGAACGCCCTTGACCACGTCGAAGTGGTAGGCTTTCAGTGTGCAGCCGTAATCGTGCAGTTTGATGCCGGTGCTGCGCGAGATAAGGCGATTGGCCAGCATGGAGGGGATGCGGCGCAAGAACAGCGATTCTTTGCGATTCTGTCGCCAGCCGCTGACGATGTCGTAGCCCTCGGCGAATTTCTCGAGTAAGCGCTCGATATCGCGCGGGTCATTCTGCAGGTCGGCGTCGATGGTCACCACGATTTCGCCACGCGCCGCATCGAAGCCGGCCGCCAGCGCCGCCGTCTGCCCGAAGTTGCGCCGAAAGTGAATGATATGCCAGCGCTCGTCGCGCGCTTGAATCGCGTTCAGCCGCTCATAGCTGCGATCCTGGCTGCCGTCGTTGATGGCGATGACTTCGTAGCCGCGCCCAATCTCGGCAAGCGCTTCGCTAAGCTCGGCGTGGAGCCGCTCGATATTGCCTTCTTCGTTGTAGACGGGGATGACGACCGACAGCGGCAATTCGGGCGCCTTGATCTCGTCCGGCGCGATGCTCATGGTGGCTCTCCGCGGGCTGCGTAGTTTCATTCTAGCATTGCAGCTTCGGCTTAACCAGATTGCGCCCATGCGGGCGACCTGATAGGCAGCCCCTGCAACGGTATTGGCAAGGGAGCGTAGGTCAGCCGGTGGCGGGGCGTCGAGCGCGTCTGCCTGCGCCGCATTATTCTGATAGAATAGGCGCGAGGGCAGCACAGGGATGGCGATGGCGACGGACGACAATCCCCGCGGCGTCGGGCGCGAGCGCAAGGACGAGCGTGACGAAGCGCCGACGCTGAAGCCAGCCGACGACGACACCATGACCACCGAGCTGGTTTCGGCGGTTTCTGGCGCGGATCCGCCATTCGCGCTGCCGCATGTCTCGCAGCTGGACGAGGCGACGCCGCGCGACGCCCGCCGCGATCTGGTCACGCTGCCCGCTTATGGGCAAGTGGCGTCGCCGCCTCGCCGCGCCCGTTTGCGCCCGCCGCCCGAACGAGTCGATAAGATGCCCGGCGCCGGCCAAAAGCGCACCATTGATGAACCCGCGCTGCCGCAGCGCCCCGTCGTTCTCACGCCCGCGGGCCAGCCAGGACCGGCCGGCCGCAAACCGCTGAAGCTGGCGCGTAAAAGACCGCGAAAACGGCGTTTCTTCGGCTTGCCCCTCGGTTGTCTCTGGGCTTTTCTTGGCTTGACGCTGACCTTCTGCGGCGGCGTGACCCTGCTGACGGCCGGCGCCGCCATGATATTCCTGCCACAGGTCGAAGCCGAGTGGACGGCGCGCGTGGCCGAAGTCGACAATTATCGCGGCTTCGAGAGCACCTTCATCTACGATCGCTATGGCAACGAACTCTACGAGGCTTTCGGCGAGGGACGGCGGACGCGCGTCAGTTACGACCGCATCCCCGGCGCGCTGGCGCTGGCGACGATCGCCATCGAAGACGACTCCTTCTTCCGAAACATCGGCATTGATGTCGGTCATACCGTGCTGGCGGCTTTGAATTATATTGGCGCGGCCGACCGCGACAGCACGCCCGGCGGCAGCACCATCACGCAGCAATTGGTGCGCAATATCTTCTTCGACTTCGAGAAACGCGCCGAACGCAGCATCGCCCGCAAAGCCGAAGAGATTCTGCTGGCGATCGTGCTAACGCAATCCAAAAGCAAAAGAGACATCCTCGAGATGTATTTTAACGAGATCTATTACGGCAATCTCGCCTATGGCGTGCAGACGGCCTCGCAGACCTTCTTCGGCAAAGATGTCGAAGCGCTCAACGTGGGCGAAGCGGCGATGTTGGCTGGTTTGCCGCAGGCGCCCGCCTGGCTCGATCCGCTGAACCCCGACCCGGCTGTGCAGGCCGCGGTTGACGAGCGCTGGCGGCAGGTGCTGGGCGAGATGGTCGAAGAGGGCTTTATCTCGGGCGAGCAGGCGCGCCTGTCGCTGCAGGAAGGCTTGACTTTCGCGCCAGCCAACACCTCGCTGACGGCGCCGCATTTCACGGTTTATGCCCAGGGCGAGCTGGAGCGGCTGCTGCGGGGCTTGGGTTACAGCCCGGAAGACATCGCCGGCGGCGGACTGCGCGTTTACACCACGCTCGATCAAGACGTGAACCGCCTGGCGCGGCGCGCGGCCGCCGATCAAGTGGCGCAGCTGCGAGCCAAGAACGTCAGCAACGCGGCGGTCGTGGTCGCCAAGCCTTCCAGCGGCGAGATCATCGCCATGGTCGGCAGCGTTGATTACAACAACGAAGCGATCGATGGCAGCGTCAACGTCACCACCGCCTTCCGCCAGCCCGGCAGCACCATGAAGCCCTTCACCTATGCGGCCGCGATGGAGCGGGGCATGTCCAGCATCGACCTGCTCTGGGACACGCGCACGCGGATCGCGCTGCCCGGTTTGCCCGTCTACAGCCCGCGCAATTACGACAATGCCTTTCATGGTCCGATGACGATGCGGGCGGCGCTCGCCAACAGCTACAACATCCCGGCCGTGCAGACGCTGCGGCTGGTCGGCGTCGATTATCTGCTGAGCCTGCTGCGGCGGCTCGGGGTCTCCACGCTGGACGAAGACGCCTCGAATTATGGCTTGTCCCTGACGCTGGGCGGCGGCGAAGTGACGCTGATTGAGCTGACGAACGCCTTCGCCGTCTTCGCCAATCAGGGCGATTACGTCCCGGTGACGTCCATCCTCTGCGTCCTTGATAGCGACGACCAGATCATCTATCAATACGATGATGGCTGCCCTGCGGGGCGGACGACCGAGCGCACGGTCCAGCGCGGCGCCAGTTCGGTTCGCGCGCTTGATCCGCGGGTCGCTTTTGTCATCAGCGATATGCTGGGCGACAACCAGGCGCGCTCGCCGGCCATGGGCGCTTTCAGCCCGCTGCGGACGGAGAATATACGCGCCTCGGTCAAGACGGGCACGACCGATGACGTCAAGGACAACTGGACGATCGGTTATACGCGCAATGTCGCCGTCGGCGTCTGGATGGGCAATAACGATGGCGACCCGATGATAAACTCATCCGGCTTGACGGGCGCCGCGCCGATCTGGAACACCGTGCTCAGCGGGATATACGCCGACAGCCAGCTGCTGGCCGCCTTTGCCAGCGATGGGCGGCTGCGGAACGATCAGCCGATTCCGCCGCCGGGCATGACCTTGCGGCAGGTCTGCGACGTCCGCCGCTTGACCGCGCTCTCGACGCGATGCCCGGCCACAATCAACGAATGGACGCTGGACGGACCGGCGGGCCTGCCCGATGGCCAGGGCAATCTGCGCTATCCGCCCCTGGCGCAGCGCTATCCGACCCCCGTCCCCGCGCAGGGCGCCGTCTTGCATGAGGTCTCGCCCGGCGTGTATCAGACGCTTGCCTATCCGCTGCCGCCGGAGGTCGCGGCCGGCATTCAATTCCAGGTGCGCCCGGGCGAGAAGCCGCCCGTGCCGCCAAACTACTGCCGCGTGCCCGCGCAAGACGCGCCCGAAGCGGTGGCGGCCGGCGCCCAGAATCTCTTATTCATTGGCGGGCCGACCACATCGCATGACGACGCGGTCGAAGCCGAGCGTTACGCGCGCGAAAATGGCTTGGCTTTCCTGCCGACGGTGGAGTGCTGGAGCGGCGTCTACAGCCAGCAAGCCATCGGCAGCGTCGGCGCGACCTTGCAGATTCAGCAGCCGGCGCCCGGGCAGAGCGTCAGCCGCCCCATGCCGATCATCGGCACCGCCCATTTTGATCGGGGGCAAGCGGAGAATTACCATTTCTATATCCGCGGCGGGCAGTTCGCCGATTGGACGCCGCTCGGCAACCCGCATCATAATTCAGTCGTGCGGAATCAGCTGGAGACGCTTCATGCCGACGCCCTGCGCCCGGGCAATTACGTTTTGCGGCTGGCGCTCGTCCAGGGCGGGAGCATCGTGCAAGCCACGGATGTCGTTTTCTCCGTGCCATGACTTTGACGCGCGTCGTCCCTCGCGGAAACGAATTTGCAGGGGCGACTCTGTGAGTCGCACGATTTGGACAACGGGTATCATTTGATCACCAATCTCACAGGCCGACAACCATGAAGGAACGGGCGCAGAGCCCAGTTGAAATCCCGCCGGCGCTGCTCTCCGCGGAGAGCCTGCGGCAAGCGAGCCTCACCCCCTGGAAGGCGCGCAACGAGCTGCTTCGCTTGCTGATAATGCCGCTGGCCTGGTGGCGCCTGCGCGGGATTGAGGCGGGATCGGGCTGGCGCTTGTACGGGCTGCCCATCATCCAGCGCCACCGCCAAAGCCAGATCCGCATCGGGCGCGGCTTGAATCTGCGCTCGACCGGCGCCAGCAACCCGCTGGGAGTGAACCATCCGGTGATCATCAGCACGCGGCAGTCCCGCGCGCGGCTGACGATTGGCGATGACTTTGGCATGACTGGCGGCTCGCTGGTCTGCGATCAGCGCGTTACCATTGGCGATCGCGTCTGGGTGGGCGCCAACGCCGTCATCAGCGATACTGATTTTCATCCGCTCGACCCCGATACGCGCCGCCGCCGGCCCCTGGCTGCCAAGACCGCGCCGGTGGAAGTCGCCGACGATGTCTTTATCGGCATGAACGCCATGATTCTGAAGGGCGTAAGAATCGGCGAAGGGGCGGTGATTGGCGCGGGCAGCGTGGTCCGGCGCGACGTGCCGCCGGGCGCGATCGTCGCTGGCAATCCGGCGCGGGTCATCGGCGAATTGCCGCTCATTCCAGATAAACCAGATCGTAGCTCAGCAGCACGGAGTCGCCCAAAGCGATGAGGTCGCCATCGTTTAATGCGACGCGCCCGGCGATTTGCCGGCCATTCACGCGCGTGCCATTGGCGCTGCCCAGGTCTTCAATCGTGAAATCTTGACCCTGCAGCCGCAAGCGCAAATGATAGCGGCTGACCTGCCCGTCGCGGATGGCGATGTCGTTGGCTTGGTCGCGCCCGATATTCACCGTTGCCCGCTCCAATTGATACAGCTGGTTTGGCAGCGGTCCGCGGCGCATGACGATCCAGTAGCCCGGCTCGGTCGGCATGACGGTTTTGTCGATCTCATGCGCTTTCGCGGGCGGGCGGGCGAGTGGCTGCCCTTCGGCGAATCCGCGCGCCAGCTTCTGGCTGAAATCGCCGAGGAAGTGATCCCAGAAATGGTTTTCATCGCTGAACGCCCGCGGGTCATAACGATCTACGGCGCTCAAGCGGGGGTGTTCGGGCGCTTCTTCGTAGATGATGGCGAAGACCGGCACATCCGCGCCCAATGCCAGCGCCCACTCATAGGTGACGGCGGCCGAGCCGGCGGCGGCGCGCGTCAAGAGCAGGATCAGCGCATGCGACTGGCGAATGGCGGCGTCCATCTCGTGATGCCAGCTCGCCCCGTCGATCGGCTGGGGGTCGCGCCAGGGGCGATGTCCCCGCGCCATCAAGATCCGCCGCAGTTCATCGGCGCGCTCGGCGTCTTCGGGCGCATAACACAGATAGACGTTTTTCATCAGCCCTTCCGCCTAGCCGAGAACCTTGTCGTAGACCGCCAGCGTGCCATCGACCATGCGCTCGATGCTGAACTGATCTTCCAGGCGGGCGGCGCCGAGCAGCCCCATATACTTGCGCAGCGCGCGATCTTCGAGCAGGCGCGCCATCGCTTCCGCCAGCTGGTCGACGCTTCGCGGCGGCGCCAGGAGGCCCGTTTCGCCGTCGACCACGACTTCCGGTATCGCGCCGACGCGGCTGGCGATGATGGGCACGCGGCGCGACATCGCCTCCAGCAGCACCAAACCGAAGCCCTCGCGCAGGCTGGGCAGCAGAAAGACATCGTAAGCGGCCATTAGGTCAGCCGCGTCGGCGCGCCAGCCCAGCCAGTGGACGCGATCGGCGATGCCGAGCATGCTCGTCAGGCGCCGCAGTTCGCCGGCTTTTTCGCCGTCGCCCGCGATCACGAGATGGGCGCGCGGGTACTCCGCACGGATGCGGCGCAGGGCTTCCAAGGCGTAGGGGATGCCTTTCTGCTCGACCAGGCGGCAAGCCATGCCCAGCAGCTGCGCTTCAGCCGGCAGCTTCAACTCCGCGCGCAGCTCGCGGCGGGCGGCGGCGATCGCCTCGTCGCTCAGCCAGCCGTATGTCATGCCGTAGCGCACGACCTGGATTTTTTCGATGGGCGCGCCTTCAATCTCGATGGCGAAGCGTTTCATCGCCGCCGAGATGGCGATGCCGGCATCGAGCAGGCGCCAGATCCGCTTGTTGACGCGGCGCCAGCGCGAGCGATAGCGAAAGGCGTCATCGAGATGGCGGCTGCTGACGACGGCGGGGACGCGCGCCAGCCTGGCCGCGGCGAATCCGTGGAGATCGGCGTGAACCAGGTGCGTATGGACGATATCGGGCTTGATCTCGCGCAGCGTCCGCCGCAGCCGCCAGAGCAGAACCAGATCGGCGTCGCGGCCGATGGGCAGCCGGAGGGCGGGGATGTCGCGCTGGGCCGCGGCCACCATCATCTCGTCCATCGGGCGGTTGCTTTCGACGAGGATGATCAGCCGGGCGTCGATGCCGCGCGCGCGCAAGCCCGCCAGCAGGAAAAGCAGGTGCCGCTCGGCGCCGCTGATGCGGGTTACTTTGATGATATGAGCGACGCGCATGTTTCCTCAATCAGCGGCGGAGTCTCAATACACTTCTTATTCGCAGGGACGGGCCGGCGGCTCGCCCGAACATTGACGCCATGCGCGCTGGCGGGCTGCCACTTCGCCTGTCAAGGCACGATCTCGCGGGAGAGCGGACCAATCAAGCCGCGGGCGTCGCGGGCGGCGATGGCGATGGCGGCATAATCGGAAAATCCCGACCAGATGACTTTGGTCTCGTCGATGGGCAATTGATCGGCGTAAATCAGCGAGCCGGCCGGGCGCATCGCGATTATATAACTGGCGGCCTCTGCCACCGGCTCCCATACCAGTTCTTTCTTCCCGCCATCGCGCTCGCGCAGGGCGATATTGGCTGGCGGGCGCGGGCCTTCGGCCAGGGCGGCGACCAGCGCCAATGCCGCCTGCGTGGACCGGCGCAGGTAATCCGGCTCGATGAATTCGATGGTATCGGTTGGGTCGCCATTGCGTTTCTCTTCAAAAGCGCTGATGAATCTTATGGCGGGATAACCCAAATCGCTGAACGACTGATGATCGCCATAGCGGTTCTCGCGATCGACCGCGTCCATCACCCGCAAGTCGATTGGCAGGCTGTAATTGTGGCTGAGGAAGTTGGCTTCGCGCGCCAGCCGCCGCGAGACCGAAGCGTCGTTGGGCCCCGCCGAGTAGACGCGCAGGTAGCGGTCTTCGCGGTTGCCGGCGAAATCGTGGATATTGCCGATGGCATCGAGGTTGATCATGCCGATCACGTCAAGGTTGTCATCGGCGATCCACTTGGCGAAGGCGATGCTGCCCTGCCGCTGGACTTCTTCGGCCGCGAAGAGCGCGAACATGACGGTCGCCTTGTACTGCGAGGCGCTCATGATGCGCGCCAGCTCGAGCAGGGCCGCCACCCCGGAGCCGTTATCGTTGGCGCCGGGCGCGTAGGCCGTGCCGGAATCGCGCGGCGTGCCGATGCTGTCGTAATGCGCGCCGACGATGATGGCGCCCGCGTTCGGCGACGCCCCGCTGATGGCGCCGACGATATTGTATTGCGCGCTGCGTTCGTCCGCCGCCGTATAGGCGTCGAAGCCAACTTCAAAGGTGTAGAACTTGCCGCCGGAAGCCGAGCGAAAGATCTCGAACTGGTCATTGAGATAGCGCCGGGCGGCGCCAATCCCTTCGCTGGCGGAGGTTTGCGATGAATTGACGTGCCGCGTCCGCAGATCCTGCAGGCTGCGAATATGCGACATCAGCCGATCGGATTCGACTTGATCGAGCAGCTGCCGCATGGCGTCCTCGCTTGGCGGGCGGGGCGTTACGCCGATCTCGGGCAGAACGGCGGGCTTGGCTTCGGCATAACCGATGGTGGCGCGCGGCGTCGCCGTGGGCAAGGGCGCCAGCGTTGGCGGGCTTGTGTCGCTGCTTCCCAGGTTGCAGGCGATCAGCAAAAGCATGAACCCGCTCAAAATCAGGGCGCTGCGGCGATGGATGGCCATCCTGTTCATAAACGCGATTCTAGCATAGATTGAATGTCGTCGACGCCTCTTGGGCCTGTCCTTTATAAGCCGCGTGACAGGCTTGACAGGGGGCGAATTCCAGGGGGGGCGCTATGCGGATATTGATCATTGGCGGGACGGTTTTTCTGGGGCGCGCGCTCGTGGCGGCGGCGCGAAATCGCGGGCATGAGCTCACGCTATTCAATCGCGGGCGCAGCCAGCCCGGGGCCTTTCCCGACATCGAAACGATCATCGGCGACCGCGACAACGATCTCGTTCGGCTGCGTGGCCGACGCTGGGACGCGGTCATTGATACCTGTGGTTATATCCCGCGGCAGCTTCGGCAGTCGACGGCGGCGCTGCGGCCTGCGGTTGAACATTACTGTTTCGTCTCGACGCTCTCGGTCTATCCGGTAACGGGCGCGCCTGATCGCGATGAGAACGCGCCTGTATTGGTTCCAAGCGATGACGTGCCGGCAGAAGTGACCGGCGAGACTTACGGGCCGCTGAAAGTGGGCTGCGAGAAGGCGCTTGTTGATGCCTTTCCCGATGCCAGCTTGATCATCCGCGCCGGCTTGATCGTCGGTCCGCACGACCCGACCAATCGCTTCACCTATTGGGCGCGGCGGGCGGCCCGGGGCGGGGAGGCGATCGCGCCGCCAGGGGAGCAGCCGCTGCAATTCATCGACGCGCGCGATCTGGCGGGCTTCATGCTGGACGGCGTGGAGGCTGGAATCGGCGGCATCTACAATGTCACTGGCCCCGCCGAGCGCTTGACCTTTGGCGATCTGCTGCCGATAGCCAACGCGGCTTTGGGCGGCGGCGTCCGCTTCCAGCACTTCAGCGACGACTTTTTGCGCCGCCACGAAGTCGAGGAGTTCATGGGCTTGCCGCTCTGGCTGCAGCGAGAATCGGCCGAAAGTTTCATGACTTTCAACATCGAAAGGGCGCTGGCGGCCGGGCTGCGCTTTCGCCCGCTGGCGCAGACGGTCCGCGACACCTGGGAATGGGCGCGCGCCCTGCCGGCCGACGCGCCAAAACCGGCCGACTTGTCGCCAGCGCGTGAAAGGGAATTGCTTGCGGCTTGGCAAAAGGAGAAGCGAATCTCTCTCGGGTGAAACTCAGCAAGCTTTGCCAGCGAGGACACCGAGAAAAATGAGGGCGCCGGGGGTTGATTGATTTTAGTGGTTCCGGCCACGCAAACGCGCTGTAGGGGCTTGCCTTGGCAAGTCCGCCTGCTTGCGCATTTTACATGGAATAGCGCCGAGACGGGCGGCGGTTAGGGCGGGGGGCTCAATCCAGATAATCGCGCAGTTTGCGGCTGCGGCGGGGGTGGCGCAAGCGGCGCAGCGCTCTGCCTTCAATCTGGCGTATGCGCTCGCGCGTCAAGCCGAATTTCTGCCCGACTTCTTCCAGCGTGTAACAGCGGCCGTTCTGCAAGCCGAAGCGCAGGCGCAGAATCCTGGCTTCGCGCGGCGTCAGCGTGTTCAGCAGTTCTTCGATTTTTTCTTTGAGCAGCTTGCTGTAGGCGCTGTCGGAGGGGTTGGGCTCGCGGTCGTTTTCGATGAAGCTGCCGAGCTCGCTGTCGTCGTCTTTGCCAACGGGATGCTCGAGGCTAAGGGGCCGCCACGAGACTTTGAGCATCCATTGCACCTTGCGCGGCTCGCACTCCATCACTTCGGCGATCTCTTCGATGGAGGGCTTGCAGCCGGTCTCTTGCTCGAGGTCGCGGGCGACGCGATAGAGCTGGCGGATGCGGTCGGTCATGTGGACCGGCACGCGGATGGTCCTGCCCTGATCGGCGATTGCCCGCGTGATTGTCTGGCGGATCCACCAGGTGGCGTAGGTGCTGAACCGATAGCCGCGGTGGTAATCGAATTTTTCCACGGCTTTCATCAAGCCGAGGTTGCCTTCTTGAATCAAATCGAGGAAGGGCACGCCCCGCGACATGTATTTCTTGGCGATGGAGACCACCAGGCGCGTATTCGCCTTGATGAGATGGTCGCGCGCGTTCAAGCCATCTTGAACCAGAAACTGCCACTCGGCGCGGCGTTCGTGCTCGGGCGCATGGGCCAGCCGCTCTTCGGCTTTTTGCCCCGTCTCCTGGCGCATCGCCAACTGTACTTCTTCCTCTGTGGTCAACAGAGGCACGCGCGCCATTTCTTTGAGGTATAAGCCAACGGTATCGCTGGACGCTATCTCGCCGAGGTCGTGGTCGTCTTCTTCGTCGAGCTCCAGGTCTTCTTCAAAGGCTTCATCAAAGAGGTCGATGTCGCCTTCGTCAAAGAAGAGCTCCATCGGGTTTTTCTCGCCCTTGTCGTCTTCCAGGTAGGTCATCAAGTCAATATCCGACTCGTACCTGTCATCAAACTCGTCCACAGTTTCACCCCTAATATGCGGAACGCGCGTTCACCCCACATGCGCCGCGCGCCCCTTGGTTCAGCCTGGCTTACTTCAACAGTTGTTTCAGAACAGCCAATCTGGGATCAATCGCCGCGCCGCCCTCCATTTGCAGTTCTTCGCTCTCCTGCGGTTCTGTTTCATAATTCAGGTTGATGCCGCTCTCGGCGCTCAAGCCGCGGCAGTCGTCGCGGCAGACCGAGCGGTAGCTGTCCTCTATCAGCACCTCTTCGCGCAGCAGGGGCGCGAGGTCGATTTCGCCGTTGCTGTCGACGCTGAAGACGCTGACCTTGGGGTCGGGCGGCGAAGCGAAAAGCTCGGCGACGCTCAGCTCCAACTCATGATCGAAGGTTTCCAGGCAGCGGTCGCATTCCCGCGCGTGCCGTACGCGCAAGCTGCCTTGCATAAGGATGCCCTCTTTCGTCCGGGTCAAGACCAGGCGGCCCGTAAGCGCGTCCACCAGCAGGTCGCTGGCCACTTGCAGGCGCTGCGGCAAGCATATCGGCGCCTCTTTGAAATTGCCCGGTCCCTCCGCGAGCAAATAGCCGACTTGCAGCCTGAGCAGCCGGCTTTTCAAGTAGCCGCCGCGCGCTTCAACCACGCTGAAATCTCCCGTAGAGCCGCGAACTGGTCTTGATGTTTGATATGACGAGAACTTGCGCAAGCGCCATTATAGGCGTCCACTGGCGCGGATGTCAAGCGCTTCGGCGCAGGCGCGAACCCTTGACCATGGCGCGTCCGGTGGCGAAGCGAGCCCGCGAACCGCGATGATTGTTGTGCTATAGTTAAGCCAACGACGCTATCACAACTCACGCTGCTTGCCAAGATGTCGATCAGCCGCCGCTTGAAACCCGCGACACTCGTTTTTCTCAGCCACAGGCGCGCTTTCTCCGCGTACGTCACGAAAAGCGACGCCTACAATAACATAGAGTTAAGCCCTGCGCAAAGGTTTACCGACGTCTTAATCGACGAATCGGTGGCGCTGGCGTTTGTCGACGGCGCGGATGATGGCTGGCGGCGAGCGATCCTGGCGGCGAAGACCAATGCCGCCACCCGCCGCGTCCCCATTTGCTTCGTCGGCGACGGGAGCGAAGCCCGGGCCGAAGCCGTGACCTGCGGCGCCGATCTCGCGCTTGGCTGGGGCGAGCTGAACCGGCGATTCGGCAACGTCATCGGCGATCTGGCGCGGATCCCCGACACCGAGGCGCTGGCGCGGCTGGCCTGCGAATGTCAAGAGCCGCTGCCAGAGCTGGCGCTGCGCGGCGTAAACGCCTTCAACCGCGGCGAATTCTATCGTCAGCACGATCTCTTCGAGGCGCAGTGGGTAGCGACGACGGGTCCTGTCCGCGACTTGTATCGCGCGATCTTGCAGGTGGGCGTCGCCTATTACCAGATCGAACGCGGCAATTATCGCGGCGCGCTCAAGATGCTGCAGCGCAGCGCGCAATGGCTCCGAATCCTGCCCGATCGCTGCCAAGGAGTGGATGTCGAGCGGCTGCGGCGGGATTCTTTCGCCGTTCGCGCCGAATTGCAGCGTCTCGGTCCAGAGCGCCTGCACGAACTCGATCGCCGGCTGCTGACGACTGTGGAGTGGAAACCCACTCAATCGGCCAGCACGTAGCGGCCGAACCAGTCGAGCATGGCGTCGTTATGCGCCCGCCGCAGGGTCACCGCGCCGGTGGTCGAGCCGCCGTGAAAACCGCCCGGCTGCCGCAGCATCTCGACCACGCAGCCATTGGCTTTCAGCACGGTGTAAAATTGCTCGGATTGCTCGGCCGGGCAGCGCCAGTCGATCTCGCATTGCACCAGCAGGGTCGGCGTAACGCAGCGATGAGCGTAGGTGATTGGCGAGCAGCGGTCGTAAACCTCCGGGATTTCGTGCGGGTGGCCGCCCAGCTGCTCGACGCTGAACCAGATGCCGATATCGCTCGTGCCATAGAAGCTGCGCCAGTTGGCGACCGGATTATGCGGGATCGCCGCCTTGAAGCGGTCCGTCTGCCCGATGATCCAGCAGGACAGATTGCCGCCGCCCGACGTGCCGCAGACGCCCAGGCGCTCGCCATCGGCCAAGCCGCGCGCGATGGCGCAGTCGACGCCGCTCATCAGATCCTGGTAATCCAGGTTGCCCCAATCGCCTACGATGGCGGTCGAGAAGCTGTCGCCGTAGCCGGTGGAGGCGCGATGATTGAGGAAGAGCACTCCGTAGCCAGCGCCCGCCAGCATCTGAAAGTCGAATTGGAAGCCATAGCCATACGCGGCATTTGGACCGCCATGAATATAGAGAATGGTCGGGTAGGGCGCTTCGCCGTTTGGCGGCTTCATATACCAGCCCTCGACTTCTACGCCATCGACGCTCTGCCAGAGCAGGCGCTCGTTTTCCGGCAGGGCGACCCCATCCAGGGCTTCGGCGTTGAGCTGCGTCAATTGACGGGACGAGCCGTCGCCGAGCTCGACCAGAAAGAGATCCGGCGGGCTGTTCAGGTCGGTGCGCGCGTAGAGCAGCTTCGAGCCGCGCCGATCCAGCGGAAAGACGGCGCAATCGCCTTCGGTGACTTGCCGGCAGTCTTCCGGTCCGCTCAAGGCGATGCGATAGATGTGATCGCTACCGCCGCGCTGGACCATGGCGAAAGCCGATTCGCCATCATCAGACACGAGCGCCGGGCAGGCTTTGAGACCCAAGATCGGCATATCCATGATCAGGTAGCCGCCGACGCCGACATCTAGCCCTTCCGTGCGGCAGTCGATGGCGCCCGTCGCGATGTCCAGCGCATAGAGATCGGATTTCGTGCCGATCGGCTTGCCATCATCCGGGCGGCCCATGAAGACGACGCGGCCCCCGTCCGGCGTGAAACTGGCTTTTTCGACGCTCGCCCAATCCTCCAGCAGCGTAGACTGCCGCCCCGCCAGATCGACCAGCTTCAAATCGGGCGTCATCGCGCGCGAGGCATCGACGCGCATGTTGGCGTCAAACAGGATGGCGCTTCCATCGTGCCTCCAGCGCGGATTGCTGTTGTTGCCGCGGTCGTCAGTCAAGCGCGTGATCTCGCCGCTCGCCAGCTCCAGCGCATAGATATCCTGCACCGCGTCATCGAGATAACCGATGCCATCGAAGCGGTACACCGTGCGGTCGAGGCGATAGGGCTCGGCGCTGAGGTCGGGCGCGTCGGCGTCATCGACGGCGCTGAAGGCGATTCTGTCGCCATCGGGCGAAAAGGCGACGCTCTCGCCGATGCCGCGCTTGAAATCCGTCAGCTGGCGCGCTTCGCCACCATCCACCGGCAGCAGGTAAAGCTGCGCCTGCCCGCCGCGGTCGGAGACGAAGGCGAGCGAGCGCCCGTCCGGCGACCAGCGCATCCCCCGGTCAAGCGTCTTGCCGCTGGTCATTTGCCGCGTCTCGCCCGTGGCGATCTCGAGCAGATGGATCGCGCTGAACTCCTTATCGGCTTCGGCGTCGACTTTGTTCACGCAATAGGCGACTCGGCTTCCATCGGGCGACAGGGCGCCGCCATTGAGGAAGCGCAGATTGAACAAGTCTTCCTTTTGAATCGTTCGCGAATCAGTCATTTTTGCCTCGCTGTGTATGCTAAGTCGTCTGCCAACGCTGGCGGATATTGTACCAGCTTATCGCGCGGAAGCTGGAATCGGGCGTGTTAGGCGCGGGGGCGACTCCTGGCGCAAAAGCCAGCCAAGCCTGACGAATTGCGCAATGTCTTGTAAGATAGCGGGAGAGCGGGCGGGAACTGTTGGTCAAGGACGGATTTGCATGACCGATTCGCAAGACGCAAAAGCCATGTCCAAAGAGCGCTATACCCGTTTTGCGGAGGGCTACGTCAAGAGCGAGACCCACGCCCGCGGCTCGGATCTGGATCGTCTGCTGGCGATCGCCCAGCCGCAGCCGCATTGGCAGGCGCTTGACGTGGCCACCGGCGGCGGGCATACCGCCTTGAAATTCGCGCCTCATGTCGCCCATGTCATCGCCAGCGATCTCACGCCGCGCATGTTGGAAGAAGCCCGGCGCTTCATCATCGAACAGCGGGGCATCGGCAACGTCAGCTTTGAGCAGGCCGACGCCGAAGACCTGCCCTTCGAAGACGACCGCTTCGACCTGGCGACCTGCCGCATCGCGCCCCATCATTTCCCGGATGTCGAGCGCTTTGTGCGGGAATGCGCGCGCGTCTTAAAGCGAGACGGCATCTTCATGCTGCAAGATCAGACGCTGCCAGCCGACCGCGAAGCCGCCCGACTGGTCGAGGATTTCGAACGCGGGCGAGACCCCAGCCACAACCGCGCTTACACGGAAAACGAGTGGCTGGCGATAGTCGAGCGCGCTGGCATCGCGGTGGAGCACAGCGAAATCTACCGCAAGCGGCACGACTTCATCCCCTGGGCGCAGCGTCAAGGCGCCGACGACGGGGCAATCGCCCGACTTGTCGAAATGCTGGATCGAGCGCCGCCGATCGCCCGCGCCTGGATGGACCCCCGGCATTGGGGCAGCGAAAAAGCGACCTTCCTCAATCGGCATGTCCTGATCCGCGGGCGACTCCGCTAGCGGGGGCCGCCATTGCCAAAGCTCTTTGTCGCCAGCGGCATCTTCCCGCCCGAGCCCGGCGGACCGGCCACCTACCTGTCGACGATTCTGCCGCCGCTGATCGCCTCGGGCTGGCGGCCGCGCGTCTTGACCTTCGGCGCTGCAAATGCGGCGGACGATCCCTGCCCGGTGACGCGCATCGCCCGCGCCAGCTACCCGCTGAGACAGGCGCGCTACGCCCTCGCCTCCAGAAAGCATCTGGCTTGGGCCGACTTGGTCTATGCGCACAGCATCGACCTGCCGCTTTGGGGCGGCCCCGATAAGCCGCGGGTCATCAAGGTCGTTGGCGACCAAGCCTGGGAGCGCTGTGTGCGCCGCCGCTGGATTCCCGACGGTCTGCTGATCGACGAATTTCAAGCGTACGCCGGCGATTGGCGCGTCGGCTGGCAAAAACGCTCGCGCTCGCGACAGATCGCGGCGATGGACGCCGTGATCGTGCCCAGCATGTATCTCAAGCGCCTGGTCATCGCCTGGGGCATCGCGCCCGCCAAAGTGCGCGTCATTTACAACGCGCCGCCGCCTGTGCCGCCGCTGAACGAGTCTCGCGCCGAGATCCGCGCCCGGCTCGCTTGGGGCGATCGCCCGACCCTGATCACGGTCGCGCGCCTGCAGCGCTGGAAGGGCGTCGATTGCCTGATTGAGGCGCTGCGGGAGTTGCCGGATCTGCGGCTGGTCGTGGTCGGCGCTGGACCGGATCGCGCGCGGCTGGAGGTTTTGGCGGCGCCGCTTGGCGATCGCGTCGTCTTCACCGGCGCGCTGGAACGGCGCGAAACGCAGCGGCTGATTTACGCGGCTGACGGGCTGGCGCTCTACAGCGGCTATGAGGGGCTTTCGCACACGCTGCTCGAGAGCCTGCAGCTGGGGACGCCGGCCCTGGCCAGCGACATCGGTGGCAATCCGGAAGTCATCCGGCATGGCGTCAACGGGCTGCTGTCGCCGTATCCGGACGCTGCGGCGCTGCGGCGGGGCATACGGGAATTGCTCGAGCGGCGAGACGAATTTTCCGCCAACGCGCGGGCGGGCCTCGAGCGATTTCAGTTGGATGCGATGGTGGCGCAAACCGACGCGCTTCTGCGCTCGCTTCTTTGACCAGCCGATTTATCGCTTCATGAAACGATAGCCGACGCCGCGCGCGGTCAAAATGTATTCCGGCTGCTGCGGATTGACCTCCAGCTTGCGCCGCAAATAGTGGATGTAGAGCTTGAGGCTGTCGGTGGCGTCGCTGTATTCATCGCCCCAGGCCTCGGTGACCAGTTCGCTGCGGCTGAGGACGCGCCCGGCGTTCCGCGCCAGCATCGCCAGCAGGTTGAATTCCTTTGGCGTCAGGCGCTTTTGCGCGCCCCGCGCCCAGACTTCACGATTCATGAAATCGATCCGCAATTCGCCCTTGTTGAAGACGAGCTCTTCGTGGAGCTGCCGCTGGGGCGAGCGCCGCAGTCGCGCCTGGACGCGCGCCAGCAACTCGTCATCGTCGTAGGGCTTCGCCAAGTAATCATCCGCGCCGAGCTCCAGCCCCTTGACGATGTCGGCTGTCTCCGCGCGCTCGCTGACAAAAATGATCGGCATATCGGATAGGTCGCGCAGCTGGCGGCCTAGCTCCCAGCCGTCTCTATCCGGCAAGACCGCGTCGAGCAGAATCAGGTCCGGCTGATGCTGATAAGCCATCCGCAGCCCGGCTTTGGCGCTCGCGGCGGCATGAACGTCATAACCGCGCCGCTCCAAAGAGGCGGCCAGCTGCTGCGCCGTCGGCTGATCAGCGTCTATGATGAGAATCGTTTCCGCCATTAGCTTTCGCTCCAGATTTCGCGTGGCGGCTGGCTCGGGCTTGGCGGGCTTCCATTGCGTCCGACCGCCTTTGCGATCACACCAAGTCCAAGTAAGTCGTGAAACAAAGATTTGCCACAGTGCCACAGAGGGCGCCCCCTTGCTTTTCTCTCGGTGAGCTCTGTGAAGCTCGGTGTCCTCGGTGGCGGTTTTTTGAATGACTTACTCGATGATGGTACTGCATTACAAGACGCGGCCAGGGCGGCATTGTGGTCTCGGCTGCCCGTTCGCGCGGGAGAATAGAGCGCTGTCGTGGCTGGCTGTCGCTCCTTCGGAATACGCTGCGGATACCGCGATGCCCAGCGCCTCAACCGCCGCGGATGGATGCCAGCAGCTGCCGCGCTTGTGCCGCGAAACTGGCGGATGGCGCTTCCGCCGCTTCGATCGACGCCAGGAGCGCGACGCCATTGGGCAGGATCAGATGATCCTCGTCTGGCGAGCCGATCGAATCAACCTGCGTCAGCCAGACCGCCCCGCCATCGGGCGCGACGAAGACCACCCGCATGCCGCGCTCGTTCGCCGGGCTGGCTTTTACGACCGTCCAGTCCCGCGGATATTCCAGGCGGAAGAGGCCCGCGTCGAAGGCTTTGTCGGTTACGACAACGGCGGCGCCGGGCGCGCTGCCGATGTGTGGCGGCGCTTCAATTGGCGCGAGCGAGCCGCAAGCCGCGGTGGCGCTCAAAACCGACAGCCAGAGCATGCGCGCGAGGGCTTGGCGCCGGGAACGAACCAAGCGCCTACATTTCCGCAATGGAACGGGTATCGGTCTTGCCGACGCCGTTGACGCCGCGGATCGACCGGATGGTGTTCATCATCTGCGTGATGTCTTCCGATTCCACATAGGCGATGCAATCATCGGGCCCCACCACCAGGTCGGCGCGCCGCACGCCATCAATGTCGCGGATATCGCGCAGCGAATCGGCAAAATCGACTGACATGTTGAGATGGATCAAGACGTAAGCGGCTGGCATACGCATCCCTCCAGGCTATTGAGTACAGTTGAGTTATAAGCCGAAACGCGCCAGAGGGCAATGCCGCGGGCCTCACTCCCACTCGATGGTGCCGGGCGGCTTGCTGGTGATGTCGTAGGCGACGCGGTTGATGCCGGGCACTTCGTTGACGATCCGCGCGCTGACCCGCGCCAGCAAATCGTAGGGCAGGCGCGCCCAATCGGCGGTCATGAAATCATCGGTCGTGACCGAACGCAGCACGAGGACTTCTTCGTAACTGCGCTTGTCGCCCATCACGCCGACGCTTTTGACCGGCAGCAGCACGGCGAAGCTCTGCGCGGTGCCACGCCGCAGCAAGTCGGCGGCCGCCAATTCGCCGGTGAAGATGGCGTCGGCGGCGCGCAGCTTCTCCAGCCGCTCCCAGGTCAGCGCGCCCAGGCAGCGAATCGCCAGACCGGGACCCGGGAAGGGCTGCCGCCAGACGATCGACTCTGGCAAGCCGAGCGTTTCGCCGATGGCGCGAACCTCGTCCTTGAACAGATCGCGCAAGGGCTCGACCAGTTCGAAGCGCAAGTCAGCCGGCAAGCCGCCCACATTGTGATGCGATTTGATCGTCTTTGCCGCCGCGCTGTCGGCCGCGCTCTCGATGACGTCGGGGTAGATTGTGCCCTGCGCCAGGAAGCGGACCCCCCGCAGCTTTCGCGCCTCGCGGCTGAATTGCTGGATGAAGAGCGCGCCGATGGTTTTGCGCTTGGCTTCCGGCTCTGTGACGCCCGCCAGCGCCGTCATGAAGTCTTCGACCGCGTTCACGGCGATGAGGTTCATGTTTCGCTGGCGGCGAAATACCTCGACGACTTGATCGGCCTCGCCCTGGCGCAGCATCCCGTGATCGACGAAGACGCAGGTCAGGCGGTCGCCGATCGCGCGGTGAATCAAGGCGCCGGCCACGGCTGAATCGACGCCGCCGCTCAATGCCAGCAGGGCGCGTTCGCCGCCGACGGCATCACGAATCCGCGCGACCGCGTCATTGATGAAAGCCTCCGCGCTCCATTTGGGCCGGCAGCGGCAGATCTTGAAGAGGAAATTGCCCAGAATCGCGCCGCCGGCCGGGCTGTGCCGCACTTCCGGATGGAATTGCAAACCATAGCATTGCCGCCCCAGATCGCCGATGGCGGCAAAGGGCGAATTCGCCGAACCCGCCAGCCCGCGGAAGCCGGGCGGCAGCGATTCGATGCGGTCGCCATGCGACATCCAGACTTGCAGCTGGTCTTCCAAGCCAGCAAACAGCGGGCTGTCTGGCTGATGCGAAAGGGTCGCCGGTCCATATTCGCGTTCGCGCGCGGCCGCGACTTTTCCGCCGAGCGCAGCCGTCAAGAGCTGCATGCCATAGCAAATGCCCAGGACAGGAAGACCGCGCTCCAGCAGGAAAGGCGGCAGCCGCGGCGCGTCCGGCTCGTAGACGCTGCTCGGGCCCCCCGAAAGCACATAGCCGGCTGGCTGATGTCGGTTGACGCGTCGGGCGGCGCTATCGTGGGCGAAGACCTCGGAATAAACGCCGAGCTCGCGGATGCGGCGGGCGATCAGCTGCGTATACTGCGAGCCAAAATCAATGACGGCGATGCCGCCCGTTTTCAAGTCGTCCATGACCGGTTGGCGGCGGCGCCTTTAGAAGAAGAGCTTCGCCAGGCGCAATATCCCCTGGCGCCAGGGCGCGCGATGCGACAAACCCGAACCCGTGCCGATGGCGCGCCGATTGTCCAGATACCATTGAAAATTGCGCAGCAGGGCGTCTGTGTTGGCGTATTTCGGTTGGAAGCCGAGCTTGGCTTCCGCCCGCTCGATCGAGACATATGAATCCTTCGCCGCGGTCTCGTAGATCCATTTGTATAGCGGCGAGAGATTCAGCGCCTCCAGCGCCCGCAAGAGCCAAATCGCCGGTTCCGCCGGCAAGGGCGTGACCCGTTTGCCGTAGCCGGCGTAATCCAGCACGGCCTGATAATCCTCGCCCATCGTGCCGAATCGCTTGGCGCCGATGTTGAAGGTGTCGTTCACGGCTTCGTCGGCGAGCGTGGCGCAGAGCACAATCGCGTCGCAGAGGTCCTCGACATCCAGCAGCTGATAGCGGTTGCCGCCATCGCCAAGCAGCGGGAAGCCGCGCCCGTCATGCGCCCAGTCATAAAGAAGCGCGAAGGCGCCCAGGCGCTCCGGGCCCACAAAGGACTTCGGTCGGATCACCGAAACGATCATGCCCTCATCGCGATAAGCGAAGCAGATGTCTTCCGCCGCGATCTTGGCTTCGCCGTAAGGACCGATGCCGATTCGCGGGTCGTCTTCATGTAGCGGATGGTGATCGGGAATGCCATAGACGGCTGTCGAAGAAATATGGATGAAGCGCTTTACGTCCAGCTGCCGGGCGGCGTCGATCATATTGCGCGTGCCATCGATATCGGTCGTTCGGATCGCTTCCGGCGGATACAGGGGCAGGGCGGCGGCGCAATGCACAACGACATCGACGCCCGCCATCGCGCCGTCGACGGTCGCGCGCTCGCGAATGTCGCCGCGGATCTCCTGTATTTTGTCGCGCTCGGGATAATCGAAATCGGCGACATCCAGCGAGACGATCTCATGCCCCAGGGCGAGCAGATGGCGGCACAGGTTGATGCCGAGGAAGCCGGCGCCGCCGCTAACCAGGAAGCGCGCCATCTAGGCTTTGCCTTCATCGAGGAAATCGGCCGCCCGCGCCCAAGCGCCGTTGAAGACCATCTCGCTCAGTGGCTGACGCTGCCGCCCCGCCGCTTCCCGCTCGCGGTGGCTCTCGCTCAGATGATCCAGCGTTGCCGAGCGATAACCGAGCGCGATGGCGGTGAAGGCTTCAAATTCGGCGGGAATGCCATAGAGCTCGCGCGCCTTATCCGGGTAGAACCCGCCCATTTGATGCGTGTACACCCCAAGCTCGAGCGCCTGCAAGACCATCTGGCTAATCGCCAAACCCAGATCATGGGCGGCGTGCCGATTTGGCGCGTCGGGCGTCCGATAGCGCTGCGTGACGGCGATCATCAAGACCGCCGCCTCCCGCGCCCAAACCTGATTGCCCTCGCGCAGGACGGAGAGGATCTTTTGGAACTCGGCGGCGTTCTGTCGTGGCGCGACGATGAATCGCCAAGGCTGCAAATTGAAGGACGACGCCGCCCAGCGCGCCGCTTCCAGGATGCTCAAGAGCGTCTCGCGCTCGATATCGCGTTCGCGATCAAAACCCAGCGGGCTCCAGCGATTGCGAATCAGATCATGCAGCGGCTGCGATGTCGTCGGCAGCTTCTGCGGCGGCGCGGCAATTGACGGGCGCGCGATCTTGTCGGGCGCTGCCGCTTCGGCCTGCAAGGCGTCGAAGACCTTTGGCGCGATCAGCCAGACCAGCTCGCCTTCGTCCACGCCGCGGCCGAAGACGTCAATCCGCGCCAGACCGCCCTTCTTCATCGGCGCGTCAACGCCCGTGATTTCGCTGACCAGCAGGCTCATATCCGGATTGTGGCCCACGAACATGACCTCGGTCTCGGCCTCCAGGTCCGTGGTCAGCCGGCGGACATCGGCGAGGTCGAAGCCGAAATTGACCGCCTCCGAGAGCGTCACGGGCGCGCCCAGGGCCGCGGCGATGAACTCCGCCGTCTGGCGCGCGCGCAGCCTGGGACTGCTGAAGATCCGCTCCGGCATGATGCCCAGGCGCTTCATCACCTTCGCGGAAGTCTCTACGCGCCGTCTGCCCCGCTTAGTCAGCGCGCGGTCGAAGTCGCTTGCAGCCAGGTCTTCGGCGATGCCGTGTCGTACGAAGTAGAGTCTCATTGATGTGATCCAGTTTGGCGCTTGGCAGCGGTCGCCGCGCGTTGGCGGTTATTTGGGGACGGGCGTCTTTTCTTTCTTGACAGTCGCTTTCTTGTCGCTCTCGCCTTCGGCTTTTGGCGCCTTTTTCTCGCCGTCTTTTCCGTCTTTGCCAGTGCCGTTTTCGGCGGCGGGCTTGGCCGGGTTCGTCGCCTTGTTGTTGTCGTTGACGTAGAAGCCGCTGCCTTTGAAGATGATGCCGGCCGGCTGTATGACGCGGCTGACCGCCTGGCCCGTGGAGGGGCAAGCCTCCAGCGGGCTGTCCAGAAATCGCTGTCGGATATCGAAGGTCGAGCCGTCCTCACGGCGATAGGTATAAACTGGCATAAGCGTCAACCACCACCCTCAACTCGGTCGCCTGCGTCAAAGCCGCTATCTTAGCCGAAAAGCGCCAGGAATTGCACAGCTAATTTCGCGCCGAATTCGCGTGGAGCGCGACGCCGGGGCCGATGGCCACGCGCGCTAGGGCTTCATCGCTTCGAAGACCATCGTTTCGTAGCGCATCGCGGCGTCGCTGCCCACGTATTCGCCGTGCCGCTCGATGCCTCGCAGATGCTCGTCGCCGCTCTGCCCGGGCTCGAGCCGCGTCGCCGCCGTGAAACCAGCCGCCTCCAGCGCATTGACCAGGGTCGCTTCGTCGTAAATGAATTTGTGCCGCCAGCCATGAAAGGATTGGTTGATGACCTGGGCTGGATTGTACGCGCCGACCCGCGGGCGAAAATTGTCCATGATCCAGCGGATGTACTGCTGCTGCGCGGGCGCGTCGGGCTGCGTGTAAAGGGCGATGATCCGCGCCAGATCCGGCGTCGCCAGGCGAAGCCGACCGCCGCTCTTGAGGATGCGCTGGCATTCGCCCAGCATCGCCGCCGCCTCGTCAAATTCGAGATGCTCGATGACGTGTTCGCTGAAAACATAAGCGAAGGTGGCGGTCGGAATCGGGAAGGGCTGGCTGGCGTCGAGGAAGACCGCGCCCGGCGCAAAAGGATAAAGCGTCGTATTCAGCCAGCCGTCCAGGAGATTGTAGCCCGAGCCGATCTGCAGCTTTGGCGATGGCGCGCGCCGCAGGTAGGCGCTGATCTTGCCCGGCGCCGTCCAGCGCCAATGCAACTGTCGCAAGCGGAAACGCAGACTTGCCATGTGGGGGACCTCGCGCGCGAATGCCGGGGACGGGTGCGCCACCCAAGCGGTTCAGACAGCGAAACCTATAGTGTCAATTTCGCCCGGGCGGCTCATCCCGCGGCGCGCAACTCAATCGAATCGAATATCTGGCTCAGCAGGCCGCGCTGGCGCTCCAGCTCGCCCTTTGGCGCGACGGCGATCGCCAGCAAGAAATTCCGCTGCAAAGCCATGGCCAGCAGCAGGCTTTCGCTCTCGCCGATGCTGACGGAGAGCTGTGCCAAATCGCGCCCGCGCACCTCGACCAGCTCGACGCTGGCATAGGCCGGTTGTCGTCTATCGCCCGAAGACCGCCCGACAAAGGCGTCGAGGATGCCAGCGGCGTCGGTGGCGATCCGGCGCGCGTCGGCCGCCGATAAGAGCGTCAGGCTGAGGACCATCGCGCCTGCCGGCATGTCGGCATAATGTTCCTGGCGCTCCAGCAAGCCGGGCCGATTGTAAATGATGATGCCCTTCTCGGAGGCTTCGTAAGTCCAGTCGCCCGGAATATTCAGCGCGAAGCCGGGCTCGGGCGCCAGGCTTTGGGTCACCACGCGCTGCCATTGCACGGGCGTCGGCGTCGATGTACTATCTGTGCTCTGGCAGGCGGCTAACGCAATGGACACGAGTAGCAAGGCCAATACGAATCTCATGCGGGGGCGCCTCTTATGGACCGCGGACTTTGCTCGAATGACAAAATCATTTTCGCAGACTTGCGCGAATCGCGCTAGCAGAACCGCCCGCAAGCGCAGGGCCGGGTGAAGCGATGATCCGCTGCGGCGTTGACATGATCGAATGCGAGCGCATCGCCGCCGGCATCGAGCGCAGTGGCGAGCGCTTCCTCAAGCGCTTTTTCACGCCGGGCGAGCGGCAGGACTGCGCCGACAAGCCCTACCGCTTGGCCGCCCGTTTCGCCGCGAAAGAGGCGGTCGCCAAAGCGCTCGGCGTCGGCATCGGCGATATCCGCTGGGTGGATATCGAGGCGCGCGCGGGCGAGAAAGGGAAACCGAGGCTGATCCTGCACGGCGAAGCCAAGGCGCTGGCGGAGGAAATGGGTTTGACCGATTGGGATATCAGCCTCAGCCACAGCGACGCGCTGGCGATTGCGATTGCCGTCGCCAAATCCGCGGGCTAGCCCTCCTCGATATCATCAAAGAGGCGCATCAGCTTCAGCGCAATCTGCAAGTTCAGGCGCGTCGACGCCGATGACAGATCGACATCACAGATTTCTTTGATGCGCGCCAGGCGGTAGTTTAATGTGCTGCGGTGAATGAGCAGCGCTTCCGCCGCGTGCACGCCGTTGCCGCCGGCGTCCAGGTAAGTCTCCAGCGTTTTGAAGAGCTCCGCGCCTCGCCCATCCAGCAGCCGGCGAAGGACGGGCACTTGCGGGTTCTGCGACAGGCTGGCGGGCCCCGCGTGGTAGAGGGTGTGAATATACCCAAGCTCGTCGAATGAATGCGCCTGCCGCCCGCTTTCGACCCGCCCGGCGATATCCAAGGCTTCGTTGCACTGCTGATGCGCTTCGCCGACTCTGTCCGCGCCGGTCATGGCGCTGCTGATGCCGATCGCCGGCGCGCCTCGGTCCGCCTCCAGCCGCTCGATCAGCGCGCTCGCCAGGGCCTGAATGTCCTGCTGGTCCTGCGCCAGTATCGCCACCTGGCCCGCGAATTGGGCCGCTACCGCCCGCGCCTCGCATTCGGTCAAAACCTGGTTGATAGCGCGGTAGGCGGCCGGCGCTGTCGGCGTTTGACCATGCCGCAGGCTGACCAGCAGCATGCGATAGGGCAGGCGCAGGTCGACGCCATAGCGCAGCGACTGGTCGCTCAGGATGGTTTGCCGCCCGCCATCGCCTTCGATCAGCTGCGCCATCAGGCTGCCCTTCAAAGAGGCTTCCGCCGTTTGCAGCGATTCCTGATAGAGCATCAGCAGGGCGGCGACGGTCGCGCCGATTTCGATCGCCATCATGTCGATTGGCGAGAGCGCCTGCACGTCGGCGATGATCCAGATGTAGCCATAAATCTCGCCATGCACGACGATTGGCGCCAGCAGCCGGTCCATCTCCAGGCCCAGCGCGGGCATGACCGGCAGCTGCACGGGGCGCAGGCTCTCGCGGATCTTCGGCAGGTATTCCACCTCCAGCGCTTCGATCAGCTGCGGATTGGTGCGGCCATGCTGAATTGTATAACGCCGGGCGGAATCGACCGCGGCGATATTGTGATTGGCGATCGCCTCGAAGCGATCGTTCTCGATGCTGATGGAATGCCCGACCTGATCGGCCAGCATTCGCGCCAGCTCGAGGAAGCCGCCGCCCTCCAGCACCAGGCGAGAGAGCCGCTGCTGAATGGAAAGCGCGCGGCTGACCGTATCCAGGCTCTCTTCGGCAATCCGCTCGTTGATGACCTTGGCGATATCGACGAAGCGCGTCTGATAGGGCAGTTCGATCAGCGGCAAGCCCAGCTCGTCGCCGATGACGCGCAGGTAGTCGGGTATCTCGTCCGCCAGCATGCCGATGGTGATGACGAGGGCGACGATGCCCTTTTCCGCCAACTGACGCAGATACTCGGCTTGCTCGCCGGCGGATTCCGGCATGTTGTAAACGGTCGTCAGCACCAGCTCGCCGCCGTGCAGCCAATCGGCCGCGTCGGGGGCGCTGGCGTTGTGCACCCAGCGAATCGGGCGCTCCAAGCCGCCGCGGCCGGCGACGACCTTGGCATTCTTCAATATCGGCAGATTCAGCGCTTCTCGTAAGCTGGGCATGGGCAGCAAGACGGCAGATGGCTCAAGCCATGGGCATGTGATGGCGCGCGGCGTATCGGCCGCTGGCGTGATGCGAGAGCTGGCGTTCGATATCCGTGAGCAAGCCCGAAGCGCCGAAGCGGAAGAGCCGCTTGTCCAGCCAGTCGCCGCCCAGCTCCTCTTTCATCAGGATCAGCCAATTGAGCGCGTCTTTGGCGCTGCGGATGCCGCCGGCCGGCTTGAAGCCGATCTCAAAGCCGGTCATCTCGTGATAGGCGCGGATCTCGCGAACCATCGTCAAGCCCACTTCCAGCGTGGCGTTCACCGCTTCTTTGCCCGTGCTGGTCTTGATGAAATCGGCCCCCGCCATCATGCAGACCTTGCTCGCCTGCGCCACCTGCCAGAGCGGACCGAGCTCGCCAGTCGCCAAAATCGCCTTCATGTGGGCGTCGCCACAGGCGCGGCGCATCGCGCGGACTTCGTCGTAAAGCGCTTGCCAGTCGCCCCGCAAAACGCGCTCGCGCGAGATGACGATGTCGATCTCGTCGGCGCCGGCCTCGACCGACTGATGGATTTCTTCGACGCGCTGGGCGAAAGGGCTCAAGCCGGCCGGGAAGCCGGTGGAGACGGCCGCGACCGGGATGCCGCTGCCGCGCAGGGCCGCCTTGGCGTCCTTGACGCGCTGGTGATACACGCAGACCGCGCCGACGGTCAAGCCGAGGGAGTCGATATCAAGTTGGTCAATCAGGTCCTGGCGCAGGGGCTGCCTGGCTTTGGCGCAGAGGCGCGTCACCTTGCCGGGCGTGTCGTCGCCGGCCAGGGTGGTCAGATCGATCATGGTGATCGCCCGCAGCAGCCAAGCCGCTTGCCAGTCGTTTTTGACGCTGCGGCGCGTCGAGAGCGTGGCGGCGCGTCGCTGCGTCGCGCTCAGGTTGACGCGGGTGGCGCTCAGCCAGCCCATGTCCAGCGGGATGCCGGGATTGCGTTTCGCATTCGCTTCGGTGACCATGCCCCAACCCCAACTGCCAGTGTCTGCGTGGCGCGGCCCCCTCTCCCGTGAACAAGAGAAGGCGATATTAGTTCGGCGTGCGTTCAATAAAGGCGATGACCTCAGCCGCGATCTCGGCGCCTTTCTCCTCTTGGAGGAAGTGCCCAGCCCCGCGAATGGCGAGCTCCGGCTGATCGGCCGCGGTCGGCAGCAGACGGCGGAAGAAGCGGTCCGCGCCGCCCAAAATCGGGTCGCCATCGCTGAACAGGACCAGGGCCGGCTTCCGCCAGCGCGCCAGGCTCTCCCGCGCCGCCTTCATTTCTCGCGCGCCGGGCATCTCCGGCGATATCGGCACGAGCGACGGAAAAACCGCCGCGCCGGCTTTGTAACTGTCATCGGGGAAGGGCGCGTCGTAGGCGGCGATGACCTCCGGCGGCAGGTCGTAGCTGGCGATCGTCTGCGCGATCAGCCGACCGACCTGCATGCGCGTCCCCACCTTTTGGCTGAAGGCGCGCCACTGCATGAAAGCCGGGCTCATCTTTTCTTCGCCCGTCGGCAGGAAGGTGTTGAGCACGACCAGGCGCGCGAAGCGATCGCCGTGATTCGCCGCGATCGCCAGCCCCAGCAGCCCGCCCCAATCCTGGCAGACCAGCGTGATATCGCGCAGGTCCAGCGCCTCGATCAGCCCGACCAGCTTCTCATAGTGCATCTGATAGCTGTAGTCCGCTTGCGCCGCGTATTTGTCGGATCGGCCGAAGCCCACCATGTCGGGCGCGACGACGCGGAATCGCCGCGCGATCGGCGGGATCATGCGCCGATACAAAAAGGACCAGGTCGGCTCGCCATGCAAGCACAGAATCGTCTCGTCGCCGCCGCCTTCATCGACATAGTGCATGCGCGTGTCGCCGATTTCAACATAATGTGGCGCGAAGTCGAATTCGGGCAGATCGCGGAAGCGCTCGTCCGGCGTTCGCAGAATGGTCATCGCTCGCTCCTGGCTTGCTTTCGACGGGGGGAGTATACCACAGCCTTGGCCGCGCCATCATTGTCGGGCGACTCACAGAGTCGCCCCTGCAACGCTTGTTCGCTGTTGAGGAACCGTAGGGGCGATTTTGTAAATCGCCCGCCGAAACGAGTTTGTAGGGGCGATTTTGTAAACCGCCCGCGGACGCCCGCAAACAGTTTCGGGCGACATGGCATGCAGCCCCTGTTTACATTGCGTGTATCGCCAATGGGCGAGTCATCGCCTCGCCCCAGTTTTATTCGCGAATGATATCGACGGGCGTTACAGCGTAACGCCACTACGGCTTTGTCATTTGATGACGACTTGTAGGGGCGATTCTGTGAATCGCCCACAGACTTGCAACCGGCACAACGAGACTCAAGTCCTTTTTCGGGGGCGGTGGCTTTGCCGCGCGCGTGTCCACAGTCGCCCTTATTACAACCCCGCCCTTCGCGTTATAATGCTTTCGGCGTCGCCCATAGATGATCCAATTGCCGAGCCCGAACCATGCTGGAAAAACTGGCGGAAGTCGAAAGCCGATACCTCGAACTCGAAGCCTTGATGGGCGATCCGGCGGTCGCGGCCGATTACGAACAAGTCGCCGAGCTCGCCAAAGAACGCGCGGGCCTGGGCGATATCGTCGCCGCGTTTCGCCAGTATCGGCGGGGGGCGGCTGAGCTCGAAGACGCGCGCGAGCTGCTGCTGGCCAGCGACGATCCCGACATGCGCGAGCTGGCGGGCGAAGAAATCGCCGCGCTTGAAGCCGAAACTGCCGACTTGTTGGAGCGGCTGCGTTTGATGCTGCTGCCCAAAGACCCGCGCGATGGCAAAAACGTCATCGTCGAGATACGCGCGGGCGCCGGCGGCGACGAAGCCGGCATCTTCGCGGGCGACCTGATGCGCCTCTACACCCGCTACGCCGAATCGAACAAATGGAAGGTCGAGCCGCTGGACGTCAACGAGCAGGGCAATGGCGTCTTCAAGAATATCACCTTCGAGATCAAGGGCGCGGGCGCTTTCAGCCGGCTGAAGTACGAAAGCGGCGTGCATCGCGTCCAGCGCGTGCCAGCGACCGAAAGCCAGGGGCGCATCCACACCAGCACCGCCACCGTCGCCGTGCTCGCCGAGATGGACGAAGTCGATGTTCAGCTGGATATGAGCGAGGTCGAGACGCAGGTCTTTCGGGCGCGCGGGGCTGGCGGCCAATCCGTCAACACAACCGACTCCGCCGTCCGCCTCATCCACAAACCGACGGGCGTAGTCGTCGAAATGCAGGACGAGCGCAGCCAGCTGCAGAACAAGCTGCGCGCCAAACAGGTCTTGATCGCCCGCCTCTATGAAGCCGAAGTCGAGCGCCAGCGCTCCGAGCGCGAAGCCGAACGCCGCGGCCAAGTCGGCAGTGGCGACCGCAGCGAGAAAATCCGCACCTACAACTATCCGCAGGGGCGCGTGACCGACCATCGCATCAACTTCAGCAGCTTCAACCTGCCGGCGGTCATGGACGGCGCGCTTGACAATTTCATCGATCAGCTGGCGACGCAGGAGCAAGCCGAGCAGTTGGCGGCTGGCGCCCTCAACTGATGCTGGCGGATGCAATTCCCAGCCAGGAAGCCGTCACCAGCCTTCGCGCGGCATTGGTGGCGGCTCGCGCGGCTTTGACTTCTTCCGAAACCGCCGACCTTGACGCGCAGACCCTGCTCGCCTATGTCCTCGGCGTCGACCGGTCCTATCTATTCACGCGCCCGGAACACGCGCTGACCAGTGACCAGACGGCGCGCTTTAGAGCCCTGGTCAGGCGGCGGGCGGCGGGCGAGCCGATCGCTTATATCACTGGCCGGCGCGGTTTCTACGATATTGACCTGCTGGTGAGGCCGGCAGTATTGATCCCGCGGCCAGAGACCGAGCTGCTGCTGGAAGAAGCGCTGGACCTTAGCGATAATCAGCCTGGTTATGCTAACATGTCGCGCAGCCCACCCCCCATCGCCCGGCCCCGTGCCCCCGCAAGGAGGGAAGGGGAGTCATCTGCTGCGAGTCGAGTCGTTGGCGTCGGCGGTTGCGCTGCGTGGCGGGTGTATACAGTCGCCGACATCGGGACGGGCAGCGGCGCCCTGGCAGTGGCTTTCGCCCGGCGGCGCCCGGCGGCGACGGTCTACGCCACGGACATTTGCGGCGCGGCGCTGGCGATCGCCCGGGAGAACGCGGCGCGACACCATGTCGATCTGACCTTGCTGCAAGGCGACCTGGCGCAGCCGCTGATCAAGCGCGGCATCCAGGTGGATTTGCTGCTGGCGAATCTGCCCTATATCGCTTCGGACGAGCTGGCCGAGCTCGCGGTGAGCCGCTTTGAACCGCGATTGGCGCTGGATGGCGGCCCCGATGGCTTGGCGCTGATCCGCCGTCTCATGGCGCAAGCCCCCGACGTCTGCGGGCCCCGCGCGGTCATTCTTCTCGAGATCGGCGCCGACCAAGGCGCGGCCGTCAGCGAGATGGCGCGCGAGATTCTGGGCGCGGATTGCGATATCCGGCCCGATTACGCCGGTTTGGATCGCATCGCGCGCATTCAATTATGAGCCGCCCCATGCCGACCCGCGACGACTTCCTGCTGCGCGACGACATCATTTTCCTCAATCACGGCTCTTTCGGCGCTTGCCCAAAGCCGGTCTTCGCCCGCTATCAAGCCTGGCAGCTGGAGCTTGAGCGCCAGCCGGTCGACTTTCTGCTGCGGCGGCGCGCGAGTTTGATGGCGGGGGCGCGCGCGCGAATCGCCGAATACTTCAACGTCTCGGCCAGTGAAATCGTCTTCGTCACCAACGTCACGGAAGGGCTTAGCAAAGCCGTACGCTCGCTCTCCCTGCGGCCCGGCGACGAGATTTTGACCAGCGATCATGAATATGGCGCGGTGAATCGCTTGCTGGATTTCGTCGCCGGGCGGAGCGGCGCCCGAATCGTTCGCAGCCAGGCGCGGCTTCCCTATCGCTCGGACGCCGCCTTCGTCGATGATCTCTTCGCCGACGCCAGCGCCAAGACGCGAGCCATCGTCATCAGTCACGTCACGTCGCCGACCGCGCTGATCTTCCCGGTGGCGCGGATCTGTCAGCGCGCCCGCGAGCGTGGCATCCTGACGATCATCGATGGCGCCCACGCGCCGGGCCAGCTGCCCGTTGATCTGTCGTCTATCGGCGCGGACATGTACGCCGGCAACTTTCACAAGTGGCTCTGCGCGCCAAAGGGAGCGGGCTTCCTGCACGCGCGCCCCGAGCGTCATGCCGCAATCGATCCGCTGGTGATCTCGCACGGCGTCCACGAGGGGGGCGACTTCATCACGCGCAACGAATGGAGCGGCACCCGCGATATCGCCGCATTCCTGACCGTGCCCGCCGCCATCGATTATCAGCGCGCGCATGACTGGGGCGCGGTCAGAGACGAGTGCCACCAGCTGGCGCGCCTGGCGCAGACCCGGTTATGCGAGCGTTATGGTCTGATGCCGCTCTCGCGGGATCAGTTCGCGCAGATGGTTACGATCCCGCTGCCGGATTGCGATGTCGATCAGGTTCAGCGCCGGCTCTATGACGATTTTCGGATTGAAGCGCCCGTCGGCGAGCGCGCCGGTCAATGCGGGATTCGCGTCTCGGCGCAGGCTTACAACACGATGGACGAAGTGGAGCGGCTCGTCGACGCGCTGCGGGTCTTGATCGGCTAAAGCTCAAAACGGGCGACGGCATCGATGAAATAAGTCTGCGGCGCCAGGTCGACCGGCTGGATCTCACGCAGGCGATACCCCGAATTGAGGAGCCGCCGGCTGTCGCGCGCCAGGCTCGCCAGGTTGCCGCTGACGTAGACGACGCGCCCGATGCCAAGCTTGCCGAGCTGCCGGGCGACCTCGTCGCTCAAGCCGCGCCCGGGCGGATCGACCAGCGCGACATCATAACGCGCGTCTTCGGCGATCATGTCGGCGAGCACGTTCTCGACCGCGCCTTCAATGACGTCGACATGCGCGCAATCCGCCAGGTTTACAAGGGCGTCGCTGGCCGCTGGCGGATAACTTTCGACCAAGGTCACCAGCTCGGCTTTCTTCGCCAGGAAGGCGCTGAAGAGGCCCGCGCCGGCGTAGAGATCGAGCGCCGATTCGCCCCCGGTCAAGCGCGCCGCCTTCATGGCCGCGTCCATCAGCCCCTCAAGCGCGCCGATATTGGCGCGTATGAAGCCGCCAGCGGTGACGCGGAAACCGCGATCGGCGATCTGGAAATGGCTGTGGGCGTCGCCGATGAGGTTGATCGGCTCGCGCTCGGGCAGGATCAGGTTGACGCTCAGCGGCAGGTCGGTCTGCAGCTGCGGCGCTTCCTCCGTCTCCACGTCGAAGATCAGCATCAGCCGCCCGTTGGAGCCGCGGCGCAGGGTCAGGCGGCGGGCTTGGGCGTAATCCAGGTCCAATTCCGCCAGCAGCTCAAGCAGGTCGGGGTGGGCGATGTGACAGTCGCGTATCGCCTCAATGCCATGCCGCTGCCGCTTCAGCCCCCAGGCGCCCGACTTGGCGCGCGACAGGCTGAGGCTGTGATTGTAATTCCAGCGCTGCGGCGCCGGCGCGATCGGGCGCAGCGCGGACTCGATCAGGTCGTCCGGCAGTTTGCCCACCCGCGATAGCTGATCGGCGACGACGTCCTGTTTCAGCAGCAGCTGCGCCGCGTAATCGATGTGCTGCCACTGACAGCCCCAGCAGCGCCCCGGCCCGAAATGCGGGCAGCGCGGCGAGACTCGGTCGGCCGACGCGCCTTCCAAGCGCAGCCCCCGGCCGAAGAGGGCTTTGCCACGCTCGCCAATGATCTCGGCGGTGACCGTCTCGCCCGGCAGCGTGTAGGGCACGAACACGGAGCGGCTCTGATGCCGGCCCAGCCCATAACCGCCATGCGCCATGTCCTGGATGTCAAGGCTGATCGTTTTGCCTCGCAGCGAAGGCGCTGGCCGGCGGCGTTTTGGGCGCTGCTGTCGTTTTGTCATCTGATGACGGATTGTTGTTGGGGCGACATGTCATGCCGCCCGAGATTGATGTCTTGGAATGAGGGGCGACTTGGCGAGCCGCCCCGGCAGCGATCTCAAGGATGGCGCCGATCAGCCTTCGGCGGGCAGGTCGTCGAGGCCGGCTTTCATCAGCTCGCGCCGGATCGAGCGCTCGAAGATGCTGTAGGGCTGCGCGCCGCTCAGAATCTGCCCGTTGATGAAGAAGCCGGGCGTGCCACGGACGCCGGCGACTTGGCCATCGAAGCCGTCGATTTCGACCTCGTCCACGTAGCGCCCCTCATCGAGGCAGGCGGTGTATTCGTCGATGTCGAGCGCATGGTCTTCGGCGGTCTTGAGGTAAAAGTCGCGCCCCAGCTCGCTCTGATTATCGAAGAAGGCGGCGTGAAACTCCCAGAACTTGCCTTGGGCGAAGGCGCACTGGGCGGCGGCGGCGGCCGGCGTCGACTCCGGCGTGAGGCGCGCGAAATCGCGGTAGACGTAGCGGATGTGCTGGCCAAAATTCTCCAGCAGCGGCTTGAAGGTCTGGTCGAAGTGGCGCTTGCAGTAGGTGCAGAAGAAGTCGCTGAATTCGACGATGACGATTGGCGCGTCTGTATCGCCGAGATAGGGGTCGTCGTCGACCAGGGCGAAGCGGTCGCCTTCGTCGGAATTGGCGGCGCCAGCCTCGCGCGCGTCCAGGGCGCTTTCAATGATGGCGCGGACCTGGGCTTCGTTCACCCGAACTTCCTGACCGTCCGCCGGGCTCAGGGTCGCGCGCCCCCCCGCCAGCCCGACCAGGAAGCAGAAGACGGCGATGACCAGCATGTCTCGCCGATGCCGCGCGGGGGCTGCATCAGGGGCTCGCGATTCACTTTGGCTTGCCGCGTTGCTGTCGTCCACGATGATCCTCGGTCTTCCAGTCGGTGGCTTCGCGCTCATTCTACTGGAATTCGCGGCGATTGCCTATTCAGACCTTCCGCCCGCGGATTCATACCAGGACGCCCGCGGCTTCCACGCAAGTTTCCCTGTGGTTTCCGCCCGGCATGAAGAGCGACTTTCTCGCCCTGTGGCGATGTCAAGCTATAATCACGGCGCAAGCTAGGCGCGCTTATGCGGCGCCACCGATGGAGACGGGCAGTTGAGGGCATTCCAGAGCGGCTTGATCGTCAAGGAGCAGAGCGGCTTCTATTGGGTCGAAGCCGACGACGCCAAGACCTATATGTGCGAGCTGCGCGGACGGCTCAAGGAAGAGGCGAAGACCTCGGATATCGCCGCCATTGGCGACCGCGCCACGATCACGACCCGGCGCGACGAGGGTACCGATGTCTTGATGGGGGTGATTGAAGCGCTGGCGCCACGCAGCAGCGTTTTATCGCGCGCGCAACGCACCACTGGCAAACGCGGCTTGGGCCAAGCCGAGCGCGAGCAGGTGGTCATCGCCAATGCCGACCGCGCTTTCTTCGTCTTCTCCGCCAGCCAGCCGCGACCCGACCTGGATATCCTGGATCGCCTGCTGGTCGCCGGCGAGGCTTCCGGCATCGCGCAGCTGCTGATCCTGCTGAACAAGATTGATCTAGCGTATCCGGCCGCGGTCGATGAGGCTTTCGCCGTCTACGAGCGCATCGGCTATCGCGTCTTGCGCGCGAGCGCCCTGCGTGGCGATGGAGTTGAGCAGCTGAAGAGCGACCTCGCGGGCGGGATCTCGGTGTTCACCGGGCCATCGGGCGTCGGCAAGACCAGCCTGCTGAATTGCATCCAGCCGGGCTTGGGGCGGCGCGTCAAGGCGGTCGGGCGGCAGTCCGAAGAAGGCGTGCACACCACCCGCGACAGCGCGCTGGTGCGGCTGGACGGCGGCGGCTACATCGCCGATACGCCCGGCATCCGCTCGCTGGCGGTCTGGGATATCGAGCCGGACGAACTGGACGCCTACTACCTTGATATCGCCCCCCACGTTTTGGATTGCAAGTTCAGCAATTGCGCGCACGTGGACGAGCCGGACTGCGCCGTTCAAGCGGCGGTCCAGCGTGGCGCGGTCTCCGCACGCCGCTATCGCAGTTATCTGGCGCTGCGAGAAGAGCTGCGCGACACCTATATTATCTACAACCGCTAGGGGCGCCGTGCTGGAGGCTGCTGTATAGCATCCAATTTCGAGAATGACACAATTTCACCACAGAGGAAAGGAGGCGACACAGAGCGAGCAGAGCCATCGGCAAACGATCCTTGCGCTGCGAGCCGAATCAAGACGCTTCCGGTCCCGCGGAATCTCGACGCTTCCGTTACTAAAGCGCCAATGCCAGGCAAACCAAAATCTCTGTGCTCTCTGCGCATCCTCCGCGTCCTCTGTGGCCGAGAGCGCAGTTCCACCCGCCGGATTGCGCCACGATTCCCCGGGCGCGCCGCGGAATCGCCAAGATCATTCCTCGAAGAGATTCTCCCCATGCGAAAGCCGCCGCGCGATCGTATAGGTCTGCAGCTGCGAGCGCATCGTTGGGGCGTGCGCCGCCAGATAACGCGCCGCCGCCACCAGCACGTGGTTCGCCCGCGCTTCCGATTCCGGGCGGATGACGCTGTACTGATTGAAAGCCGCTTCGATGCACTGAATCGTGTGGAAATCGCGGTCTTCGCGCAGCAGCAGATGCCCCATCTTCGCCATCAGCTTGCCCGGGCAGCCGCCGCTGACGAGATATTGCGCCGCCAGCGCGCCCGCCTGATTGACCTGCTGCTGCAAATTGAGCAGCGCCTCAAAGTCGTCTAGCAGGGCCTCGGGGTTGTCAATCGGCTCGGGATCGGGCAGCCGCACCGAGGGCAGATTCAAGAAGCGATCGAGATAAATGCTCATCGCCGCGTCGAAAATGCCGCGGGTCAAGCCGATGGAATCGATGCGCCCCAAGCCCTGATGCACGGCGTTGGCGAAGGTGAAAGTGTGCAGGGCGGTATCCCAATCGCCGAATTCATTGCTGGTATGGAAGTGGGCGATGCGGCGGGCGGCGGCATAGGCGACGATGCCCGCCAGGTCAACGGGCGCAATCCCCTGGCGCAGGCAGTCCAGCAGCAGGTCGATGATCGCGCCCGGCTCGTCGCCGTGCAAGACGGGCAGCAGCGCCTCGACATCATAACTCGCGCCGCGGCTCGATCCCTGTTGCAGCGCCGCGGGCTGCTGGGCGAAGGCGTCTTCCAGCAGCGGAATGAGGTCGATTGGCTTGCGCCAGGCGTTGGATTCTTCCATGCGGCGGGCGTCGGTCAAGTTGGGCACGACGCTGGTGAACGCCAGCTCGGCGTGCTCCCAGCCCGCCAAATCCACCGACGTCAGCGCTTTATTGATGAAATCCAGCGTATGCCCGGCGTCGAGATAGCGGTGGTCGGTGGCCGCGCTGAAGAGCATATCGGCGATGTCTTTGTCGTCCGCGCCGGCCCGCAGCGCCGAGACGATGGCGCGTTCGCCGGCTTGGGCGTCGCGCACTTCGACGAATTGGCGGAACCAGGCCTTCAGGGTCGGGATGTCGGTTTCGTCGTTGGGCAGCGGACGCGGATTAAAACGGGGCGACATGCCGGCGGTATCGCTCGCGACATCCGCCAAGCCATGGAATAGGGCCAAGGGGCGGTCGTTTGCGTCCAGGCGGGGGACCAGATTGATCGCGCAGCCCAGGGTGGTCAAGCCGCGCCCCCAGTCCATGCCGCGATAGAGCGTGCCGAACCCAAGACCGATTTGGAAGGGCTCAACGGGCGCCGCGCCCTGCCCCAGCAAGTTGATCACCGCTTTGGCCACCACCAGGCTGAGGTTGTGCTGCAAGCCGTCGCGCAGGCGATCGCGCTGATGATTGATGGCGCCGCCGTTCGCGCTCAAATCGACATAGATTTCGCCATCGCGCAGCTCGACCGGGAAGCTGTCGATATCATCCGCCCAGAGGTCAAAGGCGCCGCCGCTGGCCAGGTCAAAACGCGCGTGATGCCAGTGGCAGCTCAAAATGCCGTCTTCGACCGAGCCTTTGTCCAGCGGGAAGCCCATGTGCGGGCAGCGGTTGTCGAGGGCATAGACGCGGTCGCCATAGAGGAAGAGCGCGAGCGTCTTGCCCTTGGGATGCACGGTGATGCAGCCCTTGCCTTTTAAGTCCTCGATGCGCGCGACGGATACAAAAGCGTCCTTTGTCGTAATCATGATGAGCCTCCGCTTATCCCGCAAACTCTGCTTGTCATTCTATGCTTACGATGATTTGGGCGGCGCTGGTCTTACATCATCGGCGGCGGGCGAGTCGCCGCCACGCCCCTACGGCTATGTTGTGGCGAATTTCGCGAAGAGGGACGCATATTACGCATAAGAGTCTCGGCGGCCTTGGTCTTGCATGAGCGGCGGCTCACGAAACGGGCGAGCCGGCGCCACGCCCCTGTTTACATTGCGGGAAGATTTTACCCCATCCACCGGCCCCTTGCCCCGGCGAGCTAGGGAAGGGGAGCGAAACCCAGCGGACCGCAATGTGTTTTGCGTGGGCGGTCGCAGGGCGGGGCGTGTGTCTACATATGTGTTTTGGTGGCGGCTGGCGCGGGCTAAGGCGTCCGCTTGTCCGTCGCCAGCGGATTTGCTAGACTCCCCCACTCAATAGGGGGAGACTTCCGCTTGCCCGAACAAGCGCTCTATCTCAAGTGGCGACCGCTCTCCTACGATGATGTCGTCGGTCAAGAGCATATCACGCGTACGCTGCGTAATTCGCTGGCGCGCGGGCGCATCCGCCACGCTTATCTCTTCAGCGGGCCCCGCGGCACGGGCAAGACGACGACTGCGCGCTTGCTGGCGAAGGCGGTCAACTGCGAGCATGAAGCGGCTGCGGCGCGCCCCTGCAACGCCTGCGCCAACTGCCTGGCGATCAACGAAGCGCGCTTCCTGGATCTCATCGAGATTGACGCCGCCTCGCACACTGGCGTCGACGACGTGCGCGAGCTGCGGGACAAGATCGCCTTCGCGCCCGGCGAGGGCAGCTACAAGGTGTACATCATCGACGAAGTCCATCGCTTCAGCGGCAACGCCTTCGACGCGCTCTTGAAGACCTTGGAAGAGCCGCCCGATCACGCCATCTTCATCTTGGCGACCACCGAAATCGACCGCGTGCCAGCGACCATCAAGAGCCGCTGCCTGCAATTCGAATTCCGCCGCGTTTCCCTGAAAGAACTGCTGGCGCGCCTGTCAACGATCGTCGAGGCGGAAGGCTTGTCCATCGAGCCGGCAGCGCTGGAATTGATCGCGCGGCAGGCGACCGGCAGCGTGCGCGACAGCATCAGCCTGCTCGATCAAATCGTCAGCGATCCCGAAGAAACCATCAGCCTCGAGCTGACGCGGAGATTGCTGGGCGCGGCGCATGCGCTCCAGATTGGCGAGCTGGCGGAAGCGCTTGCCGACAAGGACCTCGCGCGCGGGATTCACCTGATCAATTCGGCGATAGACGGCGGCAGCGATCCGCGCCAGTTTGGGCAGCAGATCGTCAGCTACCTGCGCAATGTGATGCTGGCGCAGACGGCCAGCGTCGACCTGGTGGAGGCGTCGGCGGAAGAACGAGCGGCCTATGGCGAACTGGCGGAAAAGCTGAGCCGCGCGCGCCTCTTGAAAGCCATCCGCGCCTTCAACTCGGCGGTCAACAATTATACCGGGGGCTGGCAGCCGCAGCTCTCGCTGGAGCTGGCTTTGATCGACATCTTGCGCGAGGACGAGCCCCCAGCTGCCATAGCGCCGGCGCCGGCCGCCCTCGCAAGCGCGCCGCGGCAAAGACCGCAAAGCCCGGCCGCGCCCGCCCAGACCGCGCCAATCGCGGACGAGGCTTATGAACGCGCCCCCGCCAGCGCTCCTGGCGAGGCGCCGCTCTATTCCGCCGCCAAGATCGCGCAGAACTGGATGCAGATCCTGACGCAGGTCCACCGCTACAATCGCAATTTGCCGGCGCTGCTGGAGCACGCGCACGTCCGGCTGATCGAAGGCAACAAATTGGTCCTCGGCGTGCCGACCGAATTCTTCCGCGAGAAGATTACCGCGGCCGATCGGGCGAAATTCATCGAACAGGCGATACACGATCTGCATCAGGTCAAGCTGCGGATCGACGTGCGCGTGGTCGATTCCGTCATCGCGCCGGCCGAGGCGGCTGACGAAGCGGCGCCCGCGCTCGAGGACCCCTTGATCGCGGCCGGTCGGGCTCTGGGCGGCGTCGTCGATGACTAGCGGTCGCCTGGATGTCGCTTGAGACGCGACGGGAGATGATGAGGCGCATAGTCGACCGGACCTGGCGGTTTCTTATCTTGGCCGCGGTCGACGTGCTGAGTCCGCTTCCGCTCTTTTCCTTGGCGCTTTTCTTCAGCTTGGGATATAGCCTGACCTTGCTGGGTCCGGTCGCGCTGCATCAATGGCGGGCGCTTCTGTGGCTGTCGCTGCTCATTCCCGCCGCGGGCCTCGGCGCGCGCTCATATTGGCGTTGGCGCGCTGGAAAGTATTCATGCCTGCGCTTCTCGTGGCGGGCGCCGCTGCCGCTGCTGCCGCTTCTGGCGCTGGCGCCGGTCTTTTGCGCCGAGCTGGAGTCGCCTTGGCTGCAAATCCAGTGGCATGGCAACATTCATGTCGCGTACGCGCATCAAATCATGTACGCCGCGACGCCGATCGAAAACGTTTTTCTGCCGGGCTATCCGGCGAGCTTCTACTGGCTCTACCACGCTTATTTTGCCGCGATATCGCAGACGACTGCCTTCGCCCCGCCACTTGCGGCTTCCCTGCTCAATATGGTCGCGATCCTGTGCGGCCTCTTGTGGATCGCGCTTTCGCTGCTTCGCTTGCGGCTCGCGACGCGCGGCACGATTTATCTCGGTTTCCTGGCGCTGCTCGTGTATTGCGCAGTGAACCTCGCCGGTCCATTGATCGTGGCCGACCAGCTTCTGGAAGCGCCCGACGCTTACCTCGAAGTGCGCGACATGGTGCAGGCGGGCGGCTTCGCGCGGCTGCACAGCGTATTGGGCAAAGTCATGAATTTCTCGAGCATGCCGCTGGCGATCCTGTCATTTGCGGCGGCTTTATGCGTTTGCATCCGCGCCGTTCAGGCTGGACCTGAGCGCTTCGGAATGGCGCTCTTTGTCGCCTGCGTCATTGTAGGGCTTGGCGCGCAGCCGATAGTCGTGATGTACATTCTGGTTTCGCTGATTGGCGGGCTGGCGCTTACGGTCTGCGCCTTCTGGCTTGGCGGCGTGGATCGATTGACCGGTTTCCGCTCATCCTGTCGCCGCGTCGTCGCGGAAATAGGCGGCAGTTATCTATTGGCTTGGCTCGCGCTGTCGACCGGGTTTGCGCTGCCGGTCGCCCATTTTGCGCTTGCGTCCGCGGCGGCCGGCGACATCGCCATGCAGTTTGCTCTGGGGTCCGCCCCCGATAATGTGCGGATGATCTTCGCGGCATTAACGCTGCTGCTGCCGCTCTTCCTGCTGCAGAGCGCTTTCCTGCTGCGGCGGCCAAAACGCGCTGAGGTTTTCATTCAGGTCAGCGCGGCCCTCGGATTGGTCTTGACGGCCGGGCTTGGCCTGCCGGATACAAACCAATACAAAGGCGTCTTCTTCGTGGCGATGCTTTTCGCCTTGTCCGCGCTTTTCGCTCTGCGGGCGCTGCGGCGTTCTCGCCGCGAAAGCATCCGCATGATCGGTCGCGCGGCGCTGGCCGCTTTGCTGGCGCTGATGCTGGTCAAGGTTGTCGTCGTCACCCGCTATTATCAGTATCACGCCGAGAGGCGAGCTTTTTCGTACGACGGCTTTCACGTCAATTATGGGGAAGGGGAGGCGGGAGCTGGCTTGGGCGGGGCGCTGAAATGGATCCGCGGCCACGCGGCGGGCGACGCCATTGTGCTGCTGCCGCTAGAGGTAGAGAAATTCGCTCACTTGATGCATGAGCGCCAGGTTTATGTGAGGAAACGGCAATCCTTTCATGTCGACGGCCTTGAGACGGCGTATGAACGGCGCGCGCTGCTGGTCTCTAGCGTGTTTTCCGATCAAACTGGCGCGGCGGAGTATTGGGCGCTTCTGGACGAAATGGAGTCGGAACTGCCTGGTCGCGCCTTTTACGCCGTCGCCCACGCCGACGAACTGAGCCCTGAAACCATGCGCGAGCGTGGCGCGGCATTGGCGTTTGGCGATCCCGCGGGCGGCGCAAAGGTATATTGGCTGAACCCTGACCCGGCGCCTTGAACGCGATGTTGTGGCGCTGGGCGAAATTGAATATATTTGTACCGTGCCAACAGACGGAGTAGAGGCAGGAGGCTTTCGATGGCAAAACGACGCGGCGGCAGACGCGGCTCTTCGGGCTTGCCCGGCGGCGCCAACCCGATGGCCATGCTGCAGAAGATGCAGCAGGACATGGCGGAGGCGCAGGAGAGCCTCGAGCATGAAACGACCGAGGTGACGGTCGGCGGCGGGGCGCTCAAAGTGTTGATCACGGGGCATCAGCGCATTCTGTCGGTCGAGATCAACCCTGATGTCATCGACATGGATGATGAAGAATGGCTGACGGATCTGCAGGATTTGCTCGTGGCCGCGGTCAATCAGGCGATTGAGCAGAGCCAGGCGATGGCGGCTGAGCGCATGGAAGCGATCACGGGCGGCTTGGGCGATGTCCCGGGCTTGGGTGGTTTGCTTGGCTGAGCCAGGCAGTCCGCCAGGCGCGGCGCCAAAGGGGTGGGGAGCATGAGCGGCGCGATTCCAGAACCAGTGACCAGGCTGACGGAGGCTTTCGCGCGCTTGCCCGGCGTCGGCCCCAAGACGGCGTCGCGCTTGACCTATTTTCTCTTGCGCGCGCCGGGGGATTATTCGCTGAGCCTGGCCCAGGCCTTGACGGACCTTAAAGCCAAGACGCGCCTTTGCAGCGTCTGTTTCAATATCACGGTGGACGATCCCTGCCTTATATGCAGCGCAAGCGAGCGCGCGGCCGATACCATCGCCGTCGTTGAAGAGCCGCTGGACCTGATGGCGATCGAGCGGACGGGCGTCTATCGCGGAAAGTATCATGTGCTGCACGGCGCGATCTCGCCCGTCAGTGGCATCGGGCCCGACGATCTGAAAATCGGCGAGTTGGTGGCGCGGGTGGCGCGTGGCGAGGCGCGCGAAGTGATCATCGCGACGAACCCGGGCATGGAGGGCGATGCCACCGCCATGTATTTGCAGCGGGAGCTGGCGGGCGGGGGCCTAAGGCTGACGCGGCTGGCGCGGGGCTTGCCCACCGGCGGCGACCTGGAATACGTGGATTCGGTGACCTTGATGCAGGCGCTGGAGGGCCGCAGCGAGCTGGCTTGACGAGCCTGCCTGATCTGAGCGGGCTCTTTCATGCAAGCTTGAAGGCAAATCAGTCGCGCGACATTTGTTGAAGCGCGTATACGAAAGCAGAAAGGCGTTCCCAAATGAACCGAGAGCGGCTTGTGCTCATTGGGCTGGTATTCAGTATATTTGTCATTGTGCTGGCATCGGTCGTGGTGTCGACGCGGCTGCGGCAGGCGCACAATCTGGTTGTGGATGCTGCGCTAGCAAGCCGGGAAATCCACCGCATTTCTGATTTGATGCGGCAGAGCTCCAATGATCTCACCAGGATGGTCCGTCTCTACGCGCTTACCGGAGATATTCGATACCGTGAATACTTCCAGGAGATACTGGATATTCGAAATGGTCTCTCCCCACGACCCGAAGAATATGAAGAGGACGACAATTATTGGGTCAATCTGCTTGCTACGGGCGAAAGACTCGGCGAGTTGGGTCCGGCTGTTTCATTCGAGACGGTGTTGCAAGAATCACAATTGCCGGAGTCGGAGTTGGCTCTAGTAAGAGAATCGGAAAAGTTGTCTAACGACCTGGCGATCATCGAAGAAGCGGTCATGGAAGTTATTGATGGTCAGGTCGCGTCTAGCGGCGGCGATTTTGTACATACGGAGGAGACAATCGAGGCGCTTGGTCGTCTCTATGATGCGGCGTATATGACTGCCAAGATAGGAATCTTTGATCCATTATCCGAGCTTGAGGAAGCCTCCGAACGGCGGATAGCGGCGGTCATTGCCGAGCGAGAAGCGGAGCATCGGGGTCTTGCGGAGCTTCAGCTGGGGCTGGTGATCATTGCTGCGCTGCTATTGGTTGGCAAGAAAGTGGCATTGTTGATGCATTGGCGCGGGAGTTGATGCGTTGCCATAAGCTGTGAACGCGCGACGACGGGTGATCAATTTGTGCCTGAGGCGGGAAGTCATCCTTGACAGCGAATATCGCGTCTGTTAGAGTGTGATTATCAGAGGCGAGGGGGTTTAGGGCTTCTCGTTTTTTTGTCCCGCGCGAGTGGGGCGGAGTGCTGATTAACAGCAGAATAGCAGGTTAAGACAAGGGAATCAAACCCTGTGAATACGGAGAGTTTGATCCTGGCTCAGGATGAACGTTGGCGGCGTGCCTAATACATGCAAGTCGAACGGGAAGCTCGCTTCGGCGGGTGGAGAGTGGCGCACGGGTGAGTAACGCGTAACTGATCTGCCCTGTAGACTGGGATAACCTTTGGAAACAGAGGCTAATACCGGATGAGTTCGCGGTAGTTAGAGAGCCGCGGGGGAAGTGTAAAGCGCTACGGGATGAGGTTGCGAGCCATCAGCTGGTCGGTGGGGTAAAGGCTCACCGAGGCGATGACGGCTAGGGGATCTGAGAGGGTGGCCCCCCACACTGGGACTGAGACACGGCCCAGACTCCTACGGGAGGCAGCAGTAAGGGATATTGCGCAATGGACGGAAGTCTGACGCAGCGACGCCGCGTGGGTGAAGAAGGTTTTCGGATCGTAAAGCCCTTTTCTATGTGACGAGGAAGGACGGTAGCATAGGAATAAGTGTCGGCTAACTACGTGCCAGCAGCCGCGGTAAAACGTAGGACACGAACGTTATCCGGAGTTACTGGGCGTAAAGCGCGCGCGGGCGGTTGGTCAAGTCACCTATGAAAGTTACTGGCTAAACTGGTAAAAGTTAGGTGAAACTGGTTGACTAGAGAGAAATAGAGGGAAGTAGAATTCCGGGTGTAGTGGTGAAATGCGTAGATATCCGGAGGAATACCGGTGGCGAAGGCGGCTTCCTGGATTTCCACTGACGCTGATGCGCGAAAGCGTGGGTAGCGAACGGGATTAGAAACCCCGGTAGTCCACGCCGTAAACGATGTACATTAGGTGTTCGGCAACGTTGGTTGTTGAGTGTCGCAGCGAACGCGATAAATGTACCGCCTGGGGAGTACGGTCGCAAGGCTAAAACTCAAAGGAATTGACGGGGGCCCGCACAAGCAGCGGAGCGTGTGGTTTAATTCGAGGCTACGCGAAGAACCTTACCTGGGATTGACATGGCGGTAGTACGGAAGCGAAAGCGGAAGGACCTTTCGGGGAGCCGTTACAGGTGCTGCATGGTTGTCGTCAGCTCGTGCCGTGAGGTGTTCGGTTAAGTCCGCAAACGAGCGCAACCCTCGGTGCTAGTTACAAGTGTCTAGCATGACTGCCCATGACAAATGGGAGGAAGGTGGGGATGACGTCAAATCAGCATGGCCTTCATATCCAGGGCGACACACACGCTACAATGGGCGGTACAATGGGTAGCGAAGCAGCGATGTGGAGCCAATCCTTCAAAGCCGTTCTCAGTTCGGATTGCAGGCTGCAACTCGCCTGCATGAAGTCGGAGTTGCTAGTAACCGCGAATCAGCACGTTGCGGTGAATACGTTCCCGGGCCTTGTACACACCGCCCGTCACGTCATGGGAGTTGGTCGAGCCTGAAGTCGGGAAGCGAACCATTCGTGGGCGCTACTGCCTAGGGCAGGATCGATGACTGGGACGAAGTCGTAACAAGGTAGCTGTAGCGGAAGCTGCGGCTGGATCACCTCCTTTCTAAGGGAGCGCGCAGAGATGCGCGCGGGATCTGCATGGGCGATTCTGTGAATTGCCCGCCAAAGAGTGTGTAGTAGTGGCGAGCCGGCGGTTCGCCCGTGGTAAAGGCATTGAAACGAAGAGGGTTTGGATTGTCTTGCGCTTAGCCTGCTATTGTGCTGTTAATCGTAATTAAATGGGGTTTGGATTTGGGGCAGTAGCTCAGTTGGTTAGAGCGCACGCCTGATAAGCGTGAGGTCGCAAGTTCAAGTCTTGCTTGCCCCACATGGAGTAATGGGGACGTAGCTCAGTTGGGAGAGCGCCTCGTTTGCACCGAGGAGGTCAGGGGTTCGAGTCCCCTTGTCTCCAAGTTGGGGATATAGCTCAGTTGGGAGAGCGCGTCAATCGCACTGACGAGGTCAGGGGTTCGAGTCCCCTTATCTCCACTCCAATGCTTCCCGCGCAGTTCACTTTAGATCGCATCAAAATATGTCGAGTCCGTCCGATACGCTTTGCGCGCCGGGCAGCTTTGGCATGTCAATAACCGCAACTCGTCTTTTAACTATGGTTAAAAACTTAATTCATAGAAGCGCACTATGATTGACTACAAGGGAAAATAACTTGAAACCAAGAGAAAATCCCTTGAAACCAGGCGGAAAGTTTCTTGACAGGCGCGTTAACTTGAGTTATTCTCCCTGCAAAGAAATTGTACGGAGGCTCATCATGCGGAGACATCTGCTTTCAATTCTGACGGCTTTCTTGTTCAATCTCATGTCCCTGGCGCTGATTCTTGGCATCGTGCTCTACCGAACGGACGGCATCGTCGCCCAAAGCGATTCAGCGAAATTTGGCGATTCCGCGCTCGTCCCGCGCCATGTAGAAGTGGCAGGCGCGGATGACGATGATGATGATGCGGACGGCGATGGCGATCCCCCGACCGACAACGATGGCACGGACAGTGATGGCTACGACACGCCGCCGGGTGAAGAGGACACGGTTGTCACCTATACGATCCGAGCAGGCGATACGCTGTTCAAGATCGCCCGCCGATTGGGCATTCCGTATTCCGTCTTGAAGGCGCAGGACGATACGCCCTCGCTGATTCATCCGGGACAGAAATTTGTCTATCGCCCGTCGGATCGCGTCGATTCATCGATTCCGCTGACGGATGACGATGGCACGGACAGCGATGGCTACAATACGCCACCACCCTCGACCGACTTTGACGGGGTTTCGACACTGCCGCTGACCACTGACAACGATGAGACAGACAATGACGGCTACGACACGCAGTATGCCGGACCGGCGGGAGCTGCCCGCGCGGCGCAGGCAAATCAGCCGCGGAATCAGTCTTACACGGATAACGATGGCGTCGCCACCACGCCGCTTACCACCGACAACGACGGCACCGATAGCGACGGCGTGGCTACTTCGCAGCTGACGAGCAACGACGGCACCGACAGCGACGGCGTGGCCACCTCGCAGCTGACCAGCAACGATGGCACGGACAGCGACGGCATCGACACCACCGGGCAGCAGAACGACACCCCCGATACCGCCGACAGCGCGGATTCCAACAGCGGCGTCTCTTCATGATCTCCGCGCCAGCGCCAACAGCGAGGCGCTATTTTGAGCCAGTTGACCTGCCGGATGATCCAGCGTTGCCCCGGCTCCCGCAGCTATTTGATTCGGAGCGGGTCTGCGGCGCGATTCAAGAGTTGTTGCCGGCGGATTATGGCGAGCCCGAACGCATCCGCATCCATCATTTCATTCACAGCATTGGGCGGCGCGCGCTGGTCAGCTACGAGGTCTCGTGGCCTGACGAGCGCTACCTGCCGCCCGAATACTTCGTCGCCGAAACTGAGGGCGACGATGCGATCATCTTGTCGCGCTATCCTGACGATCCCAGGTTGCCCGGGCTCGTCCAGGTTGCGGAGCCGGTGGGCGCGCTTGACCTCGCCAACGAGCATGTGCTGACGATGCCGGCCCGCCGCGCGCGGGTGCAGCTCGTCCGCTATCGGCCGCAATTTCGCGCAGTCTTGCGGCATCGTCTCGGCCGGGTCAAGCTATACGCGCGGGTGATGCGGCCGGCGGATACAAGCGCCTTCCTGGCGACGCATGAGATAGCGGCGCGGTCGGCTTTTGCGGTGCCCGGCCTGGCTGGCGCCTGGCATGAGGGCGGCGTCGTCTGGCTGACGGAGGTTCGCGGGCGCGACATGCGCCAGCGCATCCGCCAGGGCAGGTTTCCTGAGCCCAATCTGCTGCTGGATGGGCTGGAGTCGCTCTGGAGCGTTCAGTCGGAAGGCAGCGGCATCCGTCCATTCAGTCTCAGCCGCGCCTACCGACGGGCGCTGCGCAGCTTTCGGCATAACCTGCGCGACCATTCGGAGTCGTTGTGGCGGGTGAACGCGCTCGCCGCCGCTCTGGATGGTTTCGTCCGGTCCTGGCGTCCTGCGGGCATGGCGCACAACGACTTTTATGACGATCAGTTGTTGGTTCAGGCCGATGGCAGGCTGGCATTGGTCGATCTGGAGGACATTGGACCGGGCGATCCTTTGCTGGATGTCGGCAATTTTCTGGCGCATCTTCGCTGGTCCGGGCAGTCGCGCAATGCGAAGCGAGCCGCGAACAGCTTGAATTTTCACGATGGCTTGCGCGGGGCCGCGCAGGAGCGATTCGGCTGGGCCGCGCGTGAGCTCGCCTTGCGAGAAGCGGTATGCCTGTTCAGGATCTGCACCAATGTCATTCGCCATCCCAGGGCGGATTGGAAGAGCCGGCTGGATGGGGGCCTCGGGCTGGTGGCGGACTGTCTGGACTAGCATGCGGGCTTGGCGCGGCGAACGGAATCCACGAGCAATTTGGAATTCTGGTCTTGACAGCGAATAACCGAGTTGCTAAAGTTGCGGGCATGAAGGCAAGCCGCGCGTAGTGGCGGCTGTGCGTCTTAACAGTTGAATAATCAACGCGAAGGTAATACCTAAAAGCGCGTGCCAAGAGAGCCGGATTCTCCGTACGATAGTACGGAAAGCGAGTAAGGGTGCACAGTGGATGCCTAGGCGTCTCGTGCCGATGAAGGACGTGTTATACTGCGAAAATCTTCGATGAGGTGTATAAGACCGTGATAGTCGAAGGTGTCCGAATGGGGAAACCTGGCGGTGTTCAAACGTCGTCATCCTACGGAAGTAGGAGGGGAACCGTCCGAACTGAAACATCTAAGTAGGACGAGGAGAGGAGAGGATTCCGCGAGTAGTGGCGAGCGAAAGCGGAGTAGCCCAAACCAGCGTTTACGGATGCTGGGGTTGCAGGACTTGCATAAGCTGCGTGTATATGAAGCCGAACGATCTGGGAAGGTCGGCCATAGAGGGTGAGAGTCCCGTAGGCGCAGTTGAGCGTGGTGGCGAGTATCCTGAGTAGCACGATACACGCTAACATTGTGTGAAACTGGGGGGTCCACCCTCCAAGGCTAAATACGCGAGATGACCGATAGCGCATTAGTACCGTGAGGGAAAGGTGAAAAGAACCCCGGCGAGGGGAGTGAAAGAGAATCTGAAACTGTGTACTTACAACCGGTCGGAGGGGTGAGTGATCATCCTGACGGCGTGCCTTTAGGAGAATGAGCCAGCGAGTTAATGTGCGTGGCGAGCTTAAGGCGGTGATAGCTGTAGGCGCAGGGAAACCGAGTCTGAAGAGGGCGAAAGAGTGGCGCATATTAGACACGAAACCAGGCGAGCTAACCATGTCCAGGAAGAAGTTACGGTAACGCGTAATGGATGTCCGGACCCACCGATGTTACAAAATCGGGGGATGAGGTGTGGTTAGAGGTGAAATGCCAAACGAGCCTGGAGATAGCTTGTTCTCCCCGAAATAGCTTTAGGGCTAGCGTTGTGAGTTGGGTGTTGGAGGTAGAGCACTGTATGGGCTAGGGGGCGTCAAGCTTACTGAACCCAAACAAACTCCGAATGCCGGCATGCCGATCACAGCAGTTGGACTGGTTGAGATGAGTTAATCAGTCGAGAGGGAAAGAGCCCGGACCTTCGTCTAAGGTCCCGGAGTGTATGCTAAGTGTAAAACGAGGTGAGTGTGTTGAGACAGCTAGCAGGTTGGCTTAGAAGCAGCCATCCTTTAAAGAGTGCGTAACAGCTCCCTAGTCAAACGCATTTGCGCGGATAATGTAACGGGTCTAAAGCATACCACCGAAGACAGGGATAGTTTCCGAGAAATCGGGAGTTATGGTAGGGGAGCGTTCCATAAGCGGCGAAGTCAAGCTGAGAGGCTTGTTGGAGTTTATGGGAGTGCGAATGCTGGCATGAGTAGCGAGAAATAGGTGAGAACCCTATTCGCCGGACGTCTAAGGTTTCCGACGGAAGGTCAGTCCGCGTCGGGTTAGTCGGTCCTAAGCTGAGGCTGAGAAGCGCAGGCGATGGACAACGGGTTAAGATTCCCGTACCGGTATGTGGAGTTGATGCAGTAGCTTATGGGAGTGCCAGCCTCTGAGTGGATTGAGGTGGCAAGCGGGGCGATCCCGTTAGGCCGTGCCTTCGGGCAGGAAGTGGCAGTAGCCATGGGACGAGAAAAGCTGCGTTAATGCTGAAGCGTGCCGACCGTACCGCAAACCGACACAGGTAGACGAGTAGAGAATACGAAGGCGAACGGGAGAACCTCTGCTAAGGAACTAGGCAAAATGGATCCGTAACTTCGGGAGAAGGATCGCCGCGTGCGAGGGCATGCGGTTGCAGTGAAAAGGCTCTGCCGACTGTTTATCAAAAACACAGGTCTCTGCGAAAGCGCAAGCTGAAGTATAGGGGCTGACGCCTGCCCAGTGCCGGAAGGTTAAGTGGAGTTGTGCGAGCAACGAGATGAAGCCCCGGTGAACGGCGGCCGTAACTATAACGGTCCTAAGGTAGCGAAATTCCTTGTCGGGTAAGTTCCGACCCGCACGAAAGGCGTAACGAGTGGAGCGCTGTCTCAGCAGGGGGCCCGGCGAAATTGAAGTATGCGTAAAAATGCGTATTACCCGCAGCAGGACAAAAAGACCCCGTGGAGCTTTACTGTAACTTGCCATTGCGTTAGGGCGTTAGTTGTGCAGGATAGCTGGGAGGCTGTGAAGCCTGGTCGTCAGACTGGGTGGAGTCAATGTTGAGATACCAGCCTGTTAGTGTTTTGGCTCTAACCTGAGCGAGAGGATCGTTAGGGACAGTGGCAGGTGGGCAGTTTGACTGGGGCGGTCGCCTCCGAAAGGGTAACGGAGGCGCCCAAAGGTTGGCTCAGATGGAATGGAAACCCATCGCAGAGTGTAAAGGCAGAAGCCAGCTTGACTGCGAGACCTACAAGTCGAGCAGAGACGAAAGTCGGGCTTAGTGATCCTACGGTACAGAGTGGAATGGCCGTAGCTTACCGGATAAAAGCTACCCCGGGGATAACAGGCTAGTCTTGCCCAAGAGTTCGCATCGACGGCAAGGCTCGGCACCTCGATGTCGGCTCATCGCATCCTGGGGCAGCATCATGTCCCAAGGGTTGGGCTGTTCGCCCATTAAAGCGGTACGTGAGCTGGGTTCAGACCGTCGTGAGACAGGTCGGTCTCTATCCGCTGTGGGCGTTGGGAATTTGCGAGGAGTTGCCCCTAGTACGAGAGGACCGGGGTGGACGAAGCGCTCGTGCTTCAGTTGTCGCGCCGGCGGCATGGCTGAGTAGCGACCTTCGGCATGGATAACCGCTGAAAGCATCTAAGTGGGAAGCCGTCCTCAAGAAGAGATTCCCCATTGGTATAACCAAGTAAGACCGCTGGGAGACTACCAGTTAGATAGGCGGGGGGTGTAAGCGCAGCAATGCGTGCAGCTGACCCGTACTAATGGTCGAGGGCTTTCCGTGCATATCGTGCGGGGTGTCCGGTGTTTTTGGCAGGCGCAGGATTGCCGCAGCGTTGATTGACAACTGACACGAGACGGAACGCGTAAAGCGGGGAGTGGCGTGTTGGTGGCTAGAGCCGCGGGGGTACACCCGGCATCATCCCGAACCCGGAAGTTAAGCCCGCGAGCGCAGATGGTACTGCATTGGAGACGATGTGGGAGAGTATGCCGCCGCCAACGCGCCATTCCCTTTTTTGCGGGCGCGCCACATCGACCACCGCCCGCCGCCAACACTCCCCGCGAAAAGCCGCCGGAGCGCGGCAGCGCCCCTTTTATTCGCCGCCGACCCTCCCGTTTCGCCTATAATCTGCTATGAAGAAGCGATCTGAGAATCCTGGCGGCGCGTGAAGCTTCTGCTCTTAAGATCCACCAACAATCACTTCATGCTCGTGCTTCCCCTCCTGCTGCTGGCCTTTTACCTGCGGCTGGACGACCTGGGCGAATTGCCCCTGCGCTGGGACGAGGCCTTCTCGGTCTGGGAAGCGCAAATGGACTTTCACGTCCTCACGGAATTCACCGCGAGCGACGTACATCCGCCGCTCTACTTCTGGCTGCTGCATGCATGGACGCGACTGGCAGGCATCAGCGAGTTCGCCATTCGCGCGCTGTCGGTTTTCTTTGGTCTGCTGTCCGCGCCGGCCATCTATTCGCTCACCCGGCAATTGACAAGGCGGAGACTGGCCGCCGCCTTTGCCCTGCTCCTCGTCAGTCTGTCGCCATTCCACCTGCAATGGTCGCAAGACGCGCGCATGTACGCCCTGGCGACAGTTTGCGCCAGCCTGATGGCCTACGCCTATTGGCGCGGCTGGATGCGGCTGCTCGTCATCGGCGGGGTCGGCGCGATTCTGAGCCACTATTTTGGCGCGATCGCGCTTGGAGTCATCGTCATTCATCGGCTCATGCATTGGAACAGGATGCCGCGCCAGCGCAGACCCTGGATCGGCGCAATCGTCTGCATTCTCGCCGTCTGCGCGCTATGGGCCCTCTACGCCGCCGACAAAATCAGGACGGATTCCAGCTTCGCCACCTTCGATCCGCTGACCGTCTTCAAGCTCAAGGCGACCCTCTTCAGCTTGGGCGAGCCAGCCAATATGTATACGCATTTCCCGTTGGCGCTCGCCATTGCCGCCCTCTACTTCGCCGGATTGGCGCTGTGCTGGCGATACAGCCGGCGCGCGACATCGTTGATAATTCTCGGCGCCCTCGCGCCCCCCGCCATCATCGCGTCGCTTGGTTTGCCCTTCATCCCGGTCCACGTAAACGCGCTTCAAGAACGACACTTCGTCATCTTCTCGCCCTTTGTATTCGCCGGGTTCGGCCTGTGCTTTGCCTCGCTGGCGCGCTATCGCCGGCTGCGTTGGCTGGCTTTGATCGCCGGCGCCGCGCTCATCGTCTTGAACGCCAGTCTGCTCGCCGCCGAGCGCGACGCAAGATACTTCAAAGATCATTACCGCAGCATGATGGCCGCCGTCGCCGCGCTCGCCGCCGAAGACGATCTGGTGTTCTTCACCTCTGGCAGCCGAAAACCAGTGGTCTATTACAATCTGGACCGCGCCGGCTACAGTGGGCGAAAAGACAGCCGAGCCGAGCCACTCAACGTCAGAGGCATCCCGACGGCGGCCGCCGGCCTGCCAGCGATGATGGAACGCGTCTTCTCCGGCGCGACGCGCTTCTGGCTGATCGAGATCGAGGCGCACCACGACCAGCCGCTCAACGCGCGCGTCGACTGGCTCAATAAGCGCTACCACCGCCTCCTGCATATTCCCGTGGGCTGGAACGGCCTGAGTCTCTACAGCCTGGACGAAGGCGATGCGATCCCTGATATCGCCGCCATCATTCCGCCAGCGATCCGCGAAGCCCGGCCCGGCGACCAGGCGCGGATTGGCGTACCCGCCGGCCAAAGGGTCGACCTGGTCCATAGCGGGCAAATCATCGATTCGAAGATCGCCGACACCTGGATGCTGCATCAATTCGATATTTATGCCTTCTACTTCAACGGCGATTACACGCTGCATGTGGGCGACGAACGCTATCCCTTCAAGATCACCCACAGCCAGGATTTCCCCGGCGCATTCGACTGAATCGCCCGCCGCCAACGCGACGTTAGCCGCCGCGCCCGATCTCAATCGAGCCGATATGCAGCATTCTCTCAAATCGCTCGCCGCTCTCGAGGGCGACGCCGCCTTCGCTGGCGCCCGTCTCGCTGTCATAGACGATGAGCCGGAGCTCGTAGACGCCGGCCGGCAACCTCGCGACATCGACATAATTCGCATTCACCACGTCGCGATGAATGAAGTCGTCGTATTGCAGCGCTTTCTCGCCCGCCTCGTCAAAGAACTGCAGCGACATGGAAGCGTCGCCTTCGCCCATGAGCGTCCACGCGCTGGCGACAAGGAGCCGGTCCGCCTCGAGCTCGGTCGTCAGGCTGTGGAGCCGCGCGCCATTGTCGTATTGCGCTCCCAATTCGCGCGCATCGTCCAGCGCCACGCAGGGAATATCCGGCTTCAGGTACAGATCAATCGTCGCGTCCTCCCGCTCCAGAAAGCGCTTGCAGAAGCGGTAATTCGCCGTGAACCAGTCGCTAAAGACCGGCAGCCGCGGCAGATCGGTCGCCTGCGGATCGTTGATCAGCCAGATGCCACCGTAGGCGCCAGCGATATTTTCGGGATTGGCGAGCAGGTAATTCGAGCTTTGCGCGACGAGCGCGCCCGCCTCGTCGGCAGAAAAGTGAACCATGTCTTTCCGGTCGAAGGCAACTCGCGAAAAGTAGGACATGAAGGCGTCGTCCGCGCCCCGCGATTCGTGAAAACTCATGACCAGCCCGTTGCGCTCGTGGATGATCGACGGCATGAGATACAGGTCGGCGTAGGGAAAGCTGGCGAAGAACTCCTCAAGGTAGCCGCTCTCGCAGGGCGCGAGCAGATCTTCCAGGCTGTAAATGGTCGTGTAATCGTCTTGCCAGGCGGGTTCAACGCCAATAAAGCTGACGGCGACTTTGAGATCGAAAATGTCATGCCCGTGCACGACGACATGCGTGAAGCCATCGGTTAGCAGCCGCTCGAGCGCGGGCAGGTAGTCGTCCCGCGTCTGCCACGAGCAGCTGGCCGTGCGCTGGTTTCGCCAGGAATCGAGCGCAAAATTGCCGTCGATGTAATCGCGAGCGTAAGGCGGGACGCGCGCCACGTGTCCGCCCGCGGTCGGATAACCGTGTTGAGTCTGAAAAAGCAGATTCTTTACCTTGGCGCTGCCGTCAAAAGGCAGATCAATCAAGCGAACATCGCCCGGCGCCCGCTTCAGCCAGTCCGCAAAAGCGAATTCCTCCTCGCCGAGCGTGGCCTGGCGCATCGGCTGATAATACTCAAAGCAGACGATTCCAATGACAATCAGGATTGCGAGCGGGCGGCGGTCTTTGCCCAAGCCGCGCAGCAGGGCGGAAGCGCCATAGCAGGCCAGGGCGCCCAGTGGAATCAGCGCGCCCAGATGAAAAGCCGAGATCAGTCGGAAGCCTTCAGTCACGCCCGGGATGAGTTCGTCGAGATAGCGCTTTGGCAGCGGGAATTCAGGATATTCGACCCCGCCTATCGTGAGAACCGAGCCCAAGCGCAGCAGCAGGAAGGGAAAGGCGACAGCCAGCCAAGGCAGCATCCTGCGCCGATATCGTTTGGACAGCAGCCCAAGGCCAATGAGAAACAGCACGAAGTAGCCCAGATACGACGAATAACGCGCTGATTTTTCGCTGTATCCCCACAAGAATGACTGCGACGGAAAGAGGGCTTTCGTCAGCGGATGTCTGGCGTTGACGAAGTATTCGAGCAGATCATTGTTGACCTCGACCTTGTCGGCCAGCGCGTCGTCAAAGTGGCGAGCGCTCGCCAGCATCGGAAGCACGCGAAACGAGCTGACAGCCGCCGCCACAGCCGCGAAGAGCAGCATCGCCGCCCAAAATGACGGATTTCGCCAGCGCCGCGCCGCGAAGTACAAGATATACATGCCCAGCGTGATCACCAGGCAGACGGCGACATGCATGCTGACGTAGGCGGTCACGCCGGTCAGCAGCGCGCTATAGAACACGAAACGCATGCGCCGCTCGTCCATGCCCCGATGAAAGTAATAGAGCGCCAGCGGCACGGTCGCGATGAAGCGATATTCGGGGTGTTCGGGGTAGCCGACGACATGCGGGCTCAAGCCGATGACGACCGCGCCGAGCAGGGCGAGCCACTTGTCCTTGAAGAGGTAGAGCATATAGACGTACGCCGAGCAGCAGACGGCCGCCACGATCAGCAGAAAGGTCAGGCTGTAGGCGTTCGATGGCGGCATGAAGGCTTGCAGCCCGCCGAAGACCAGCATGTGCGGCCAGCTGAAATTGTGAAAGACCAGCGACACGCCTTTGGGATAGAAGAGCAGGTCAGTGTAGTAATAATCGGCTTGCCCGGCCAGCATCCGCTTCCCATACCAGGCATCCCAGAACTTCATCCAGGTGTCCGGGTGGTTGCCCGTCGGCAGCCAGAAGACCTCAGTGTTGAAGACGTAGACGATCGTCGGGAAGGTCATGATCAGGATGAGAAGCGCGGTCAAGATGAAAAAGTGACGATGCCCGCGCAGCGCGGCGCCGAATCCTCGCATGAGGCCTCCCGTCCCAGTCGCAGCGGCAGCGCTCGTTGCTGCTATACGCGACTATGATACTATAACTGGAATCGTGGCGGGGCGGGCAGGGCGCTTTCGGTCTATACTTCGGGCAGCGCCGGGCGCGGGGAGGGCGATTTCTGATGGCGAGGGCGGAATCGATAATCGCGCGACTGTGCCTCGTGATATGCAGCGCGCTCTTGGCTGCGGCCGCCATTGAAGCTTGCGCGAATTACTATCTTTGGCAGCTCGCGACTGTCGAGGAATTTAATCTGCTGGCGTCGGTCGACCAGATCAAGGCGCGTTATGGCGATCGCTTCTTCAGCCACTATCGCGTTGCGGAAGGCCAGACGCCGCGTTTTTCGCCACACCATTTTCTTGGGCATTATCCGACGCCCAACCTGGACAATGGCGAAAACCGACACAACGCCTTGGGCTTCCGCGGCGATCCCATTGACGAAAAAAACGAGGCCTACCGCATTGTCGCGCTCGGCGGCTCCACGACCTATTCGACCGCCGTCGAAGATTATCGCCACAGCTATCCCTACTTGCTCGGCGATTATCTGCGGGCGCGGGGCCACGAGCAGGTCGAGGTGATCAACGCCGGCGTCAACGGCTATTCCAGCTATCACAATCTGATGAATCTGGCTTTCCGCGCGCTGCCTCTGACGCCGGATCTGGTCATCATCTATCAGGGGCTGAACGACATCGACACGCGCTTCGTCCATCCCTTCGAAGCCTATCGCAGCGATAATTCCGGCTATATCGCGCCCTTTGTCAATGACACCATCATGCCGGCGATCTGGGAATACAGCACGACCTTGCGCATCTTCGGCATTCGCGCCGGCTTGACCAGCCCGCATTCGGCGATAAACCGGCATCGTCATCGTCCCGCGGCCAGCAATCATCGCGACGAGTTCTGGCGGCAATCCATTCGCGGCGATTATCCCAGCGGCGTCTTTTCCCAAGTCTCGGCGATGGACATGCTGCGGGGCAATCCGCCGATTCATTTTGAACGCAATCTCGCCAATATGCTGACGCTCGCCAAAGCGCAGGGCGTGGAGGTATTGCTGCTGACGTTTGTCATGTCTTCCGCTTTCGACCATCCGCAAGCCTCAAGCGAGGAATACCAATTCGCCCTTGTGCAGCACAACGACCTGACCCGGCAAGCGGCCAACGCCACCGATACGCCGCTCCTGGATCTGGAGGCAGTCTTCCCAGACGAGCCTTCCCTCTTCACCGATGGCCGCCACATGACCGTCGCGGGCAATCGCCTTCGCGCCCGGCTCATCGGCGATGTCGTCATCAGCGAGTTTCTGTCTTGACTGCCGACAAACCCGTGAAGCAGCGCCTTGCCGATCATGCGCATCTGGCGGCCGCCTTTGTCTGTCTGGCGATTCTCTTCGCTTTTGGCAGCGCCAATCTAACCGCCGACCCGATCAAGACCGCCGATTACAATTCGTGGAAGCATATCGGCATTTCCAGCGCCCATCCCATCTTCAGCATCCCGCAGACGGTCGAGAGCGTCGCCACGCGCAGCAGCGATCACGCGCCCCTCTACTTCATCCTGCTCAATATCTGGGGGCAGCTGACGGGAAGGGATTTGGCGACCCTGCGCCTGCTGTCGCTCTTTTTCGCGATGATCGCGCTGGCATTCACATTCCGCCTGGCGCTGGCGACCGCGGGCAAAGGCGCCGCGCTGGACGCGGTCGTCCTGACGCTTTCCCTCGCCTACTTCCTGTACTTCGCGCTCGAGGTTCGCATGTATTCGCTGCTGCCCATGCTGACGGCCTGGGTCGCCTGGGCCTATTGGCGCGTCGCAGTCTCCGCCGCCAAAACCCGCTGGCATCATTGGGCGGCGCTTCTGATCGGCGCCGCTTCCATCATCAACGTCCACTATTTTGGCTTCCTGGTTCTCGCCTCCATCAGCCTGTATCATCTGCTCTTCGCGCCCAGGGATCGCGCCTGGCTGCGGGTCCCCCTGGTGATGCTCGCGGCGAGCCTGTGTTTCTTGCCCTGGCTGCCGGTCGCTATCCAGTCCGTGACTGCGCGGAGCATCCCCGATCACGACGTCTTGTCGCTGCTGGAAGCGCTGCCGGCCATGCTCTCGGTCTACTCCAATGGTCTGCTTCTGCCCTGGCTGCTGGTTGGCGGTTTGCTCGCCCTGCGGTTCCCGCGCCTGAACCCGGGGCAGCGGTACATCGCGGCGCTGGCCTTCGCGCTGCTGGCGGCGCTGCTGCTGCTGAACGAATTCGCGGATCTGATCATCGCGCGGCGCCTGCGCTATACGATTGTGCTGATGCTCTTTTGGAACTGCGCCCTGGCTTGCGGCTTGCAGCTGATCCCGAAGTGGAAGCGACTTCGTCTGCCGGCGCTGGCGGTCTGGATTATCGCAGGCGCGCTCTACAGCCGCTCGGACGACATGCTGCTCTACACCAATCGGCTGGCGGATGGACAGATCCACGTGCCGCCCTTCCAGCATCTGCTCTATACGCCGGCGATAAAGGCGCGAGAACGCGATTTCGTGGTCAGCGCGCACGCCGATACGCCGCTCCAATTCAAGCAGTTTGACTTCTACGCCGGCAAGCTGGGCAAGTTCTTCGCCTTGATCCACATGTGGGAAGACGAGACGGGCGACTTAAAGACGCAGTACAACGACACGCGCTATACCCGGCTGGAAGACTTGGTCGATTGGGAATTCCCGATCTGGCTGGTCTACAATCCCGCGCAGACCGACTTCGAGGCGATGGCGGTCTACCGCGAAAGCGCCGCGCCCCATTTCCAGCGCTGCAAACGCTACGTCGAGACGGAAAGCGCCGTGATCGACATGTATTTGGCCAAGGGCATCCTCTGCGAGCTGTTCACGGCCGAAGAGCCGCTCACGATACAATACGCCGGCGGCAACCGGCTCGAGAACCTGGCGACCGAATTGGCCGGCGACGAGCTGCGCCTGTCGTTCCTGTGGGCGCAGATCGAGCAGCAGGAATACGCCTTCTCGATTCAAATCTTCGCCGATGGCGGCCACACCGGCGTGCAAATTGACGACGTCATTTCGGGTACGCCCGTGCGCAATTATGCCCTCGATATCTCCGCGCTGCCGCCCGGCGACTATGCGGTCAATCTTGTCGTTTACGACTATCAGACCGGCAAGAGCCAGGAGGGGCTCATCGTGGATGGCCAGCGGCAATTCCAGCGCGAGCTCGAAGTCGCGCGTTTTTCGCTCGCGGAGTAGCCGGGGGCTTCCAGGTGACGCGCAACGGCAAGTTCGGGCGCCAGTTCGCGCTGCTCCTGATCTGTCTGTTTTGGCTGTGGTTTCACGGCGTATCGCATCTCAAGCGTCTGCCGATCGCCAACGATGAAGTGAACACGGTCGCGCGCATCCGCCATCTCGGCTTGGATCAGCCCTTCAGCCTCGCGGAAACGCTGGACAAACTGGCGGGGATAAGCCCCGATCACGGTCCGCTGTATTTTGCGCTGCTGAACCTGTGGCAGCGCGTGGCCGGCGGCGATCTTTTCGCCATGCGCCTGCCCTCGGTCTTCTTCGGCATGCTGTCGCTGGCGGTCGCCTGGCGGGTGGCGCGTCTTGGCGGCGGCGGCTGGGCGAGCCTCACCGCTGTGGCGCTGCTGGCGTTCCAGCCCTTTTTCCTCTATTACGCGCATACCGCCAGGATGTATACGCTGCTGGCGCTGACGGCTGGCGGCATGGTCTGGAGTTACTGGCGGGCGAGCGCGGCGCGCGCAAAGCCGAAACCGGGGCTCTGGCTGCTGCTCTTCGTGTCGTCCGCGGCCATCACCTACATTCATTACGCCGGCGTCATTCTGCTCGCGGCGGCGGGGCTCCATCATCTGGCCTTCGCCGAGAAAGGCGCGCGCTGGTGGCGGGTGGCCGCGGTTATGCTCGGCGCTGGATTGAGCTTCGTCGGCTGGCTGCCGGTCGCGCTGGAGGGCATGACGGCCTCCAGCGTGCTGACGGAAACGCGTCTGTCGTGGCATGGGGCGCTGGGGGCGGGCTTCGCGGTCTTCGCCAACGGCATCGTCATCTTGCCGGTCATCGCTTCTGTCTTGATCCTGCGCTATCGCAAGCGCCTGAAACGGGCCCAGCGCTATATTCTGCTGGTTCTTGGCTTCGCCTTGCTGGCGCTGCTGGCGCTGAACGAATTCACTCCGCTGCTGGTCGAGAGCCGCTTGCGTTATCTCACGTTCATCGCCGCGCCTGCCGCAGCCGCGCTCGCCTGGGGCTTGGAGTTTCTGCTCGCCAGGAAGCCGTTGCGCATCGTTTTCGTCTGCCTCTGGATCGGCGCCGCCGTCGCCTTCGCCCACTCAAGCGCCTTTGAGGTCTACACCAACCGGCGGGCGCTGGACGAAGACCAACTCGTGCAATATCAAGCCTTCAAATACGACCTGCGGGGCGTGCCGGGCTACGATCAGCTGATCATCAGCTTCCACCAAGGCGCGCCGGCGGTCTGGAAAGCCATCGAGTATTATCGTCATATTCTGGACGACTGGAAATCGGTCGCGCATTTCACTTACGACGCCGCCGGGCAGCTGCGCATCGAGAGCGGCGACCCGGCCGAAGCGACTCTCGCGGATATCGCCGCGGGCAACGACGGCCTCTGGACTATTCACAATCCCGCGCAGACCGACTTGGCGGCGATGGCGGTCTACAGCGACTGGTTCCTGGCGCATTACAGGCCCTGCAAGCGCTTCGTGGACGCGCCCGACAAGGTCATTGAATTCGCGCTGAGACGGGGGATTCCCTGCGAACTTGTTTTCGCCGAAGAGCCGCTCGCCCTCCGCTATGACAACGGCATGGAATTGGACAACGTCCTGGTCGAAGCCTCGGCCGCCGCGCTGGATGTGTATTTCTGGTGGCGCGCCATTCTGCCCGGCGAGTTTTCGTTCTCGCTCCAGGTGTACGACCAGGCTGCGAGCCGCGCTCTGGGCGAAGACGCCGTCATCTCGCGCGCGCCCCTGGATGCCCGCCGCCTTGATATCGCCGCTTTGCCGCCCGGCGACTACAGCCTGCAGCTGATCGTCTACGACTTTGCGACGGGCCAAAGCCTGGCCGGCGCGATAAGTGGCACAGGCGAACGCGTCGAGCGTGAAGTCGAAATCGCGCGCTTCTCGGTCTGAAGCCGCTAGAGTCAATCCGGGCAGCTGTCAAGGAAGTCCTCCAAGCGGTAGATGTCAACGTAGTCGTCGCTGTAAGCCGGGTCGACGTAGCGGAAGCTCTCGATGTAGCGCTCCCAGAAGTAGCCATCGCGATGATGAACGACATGGCTGAAGCCATCGGCTGATAGCTGCGCCGCCGCCGCGAGGTAGTCGTCTCGGTCGTCAATGACGCAATTCGTCGGGCGCAGGTCGTTCCAGCGATTCATCACGGGGTTGGCGCGGATGTAATCAAAAGCCGCGTCGGGCGTGCGGCTGATGGCGCCTTCCGCGTGCGGGTAGCCGCTAAGCGACTGGAAGAGCATATACTGTTTCGAATTCGTGCGCCCCATCGGCAGATGGATGAGCCGAATCTCGTCCTGGTCTTCCCGCTCGAGCCAGTCCATATAGGCGAAGCGATCGAGTGAAAAGGAGCGCTCGACGACCGGCACATAGTATTCCAGCGCCAGAATGACGATCAGTATCAGAACAAGCCGGGAAAACGCGAAGGTCCCCTGCCGGGCGCGCAAAGCCAGCAAGCCATACCCCGCCAGCGCGCCAAGCGGCAAGAGCAGCCCGACTTGAAAGCGGCTCGCGCCGGAGAATGCTTTGAAGACCGCCGGAAAAATATCGTTCAGGGTGGCTTTTGGCAGCGGAATGTTGGGGTAGACCGTGCCATTGATCACCAGCGTGGAGCCCAAACGCAAGACGAAGAAAAATGCGCCCAGCGCCAGCCAGGGCAGCATCCGCCGGCGCGTGTCGCGATCGTATAAGCCCAAGCACAGCAGAACCAGCGGCGTGAAACCGACGTAGCTCGTCTTGCTGCGCGGAAAGACGTCTTCCGGCTGCCGCAGGGATTCCAGCGCGGGATCGAGAATGGCGCCGAAAAAGGGGTTGTTGTGATTCACAAAAGCCGACATCAAGTCATTGCCCGATTCGCCGCCATGCCACTCCAGCGCCGACTCCAGGCTTTGCCCGTCCGCCATCATCGGATAGACGATCCAAACGCTGGAAAAGCCGACCGACAGCGCCAGCAGCGCCAGGTCTCGCCAGAAGCGCCGCTCGCGCCATTGACGCAGGCCGAAGGCGAGCGCGCATGCCGCCAGCGATATCATCAAACAGGAGAAACTGTACAAGGTGATCGTGCTCGTCAGCCCGGCGAGCAGACCCGAAGCCACGACCAGCAGCGGGCGCTTCTCTGCCAAGCCCCGATGCAAGCAATAGAATGACAGCGCCACCGACGCCAGCGTGATGTCGTGCAGGCTAAACGGCTGCCCGAGTATATGTGGGCTGAAGCCGAAGACGACGGCGGCGAACAAGGCGATCCACTTGTCCTTGAAGAGCCACAGCGCGTAAACGTAGGCGGCGGCGGCGTTGGACAGGACCACCAGCAGATAAGTCAGATTGAAGGCGTTGGCGGCGGGCATGAAGGCTTGCAGCCCGATCTGCAGCGTATTCGCCGGCATGGACGCGAAGGGATGATGCGTCAGCGAGACCCCCTCCGGGTAAAACATGATGGTGGTATAGGCGCGGTCGGCGGCGCCCGTCAAAATCTGCTTCCAGTACCAGACGTCCCATAGATGTATGAACATGTCGTAGCTGCCGCTGGATGGCAGGTAGATGCCGTCCGTGCGGAAGAGATAGACGATCGTGGGGAAAGTCATCAAAAGCGTCAGCAGCGCGACGACAATCAGGAAGTGGCGATGTTCGTTTATGTGGGCGCGCAAGCCGCGCATCAACTCTGCCCCGCTTTTGCTCAGTCGCCGCAGCTCGCCAGCAGATCTTCCAGCCGATAGACGGAGACGTAGTCATCGCTGTACGCCGCGTCCACATAGCGGAAGCTCTCCAGGACTGTCTCCCAGAAGTAGAACCCGCGATGATGGACGACATGGCTGAAGCCGTCATTCAGCAGCGCCGCCACGCTTGACTGATAGGTCTCGCGCTCGCTGATGACGCAGTTTGCCGGCCGCTTATTGTACCACGCGTTGAGCAGGGGGTTGGCGCGGATATAATCGTAAGCGGAATCGGGCGTCCGGCTGATGGCGCCTTCCGTCTGCGGGTAGCCGGCGTGAATCTGAACGAAATTGTAGAACTTGGCGTTGTCGCGGCCAAAGGGCAGGTTGATCAAAGCAGTGAGGGCGGGGTCTTCGTCATCAAGCCAATCCACGAAGGCGAGGCGCGCTGGACTCAGCGGCTGATGCGTGATGGGATCGTTAAACGCGGGCTGCATCGGCGTATAGCCTTCGAAGCAGACCACCGCGATCAACGCCAAAACCAGCCTTCGCCCCGAAAAGCCAGGATGGTGGCGCAGCAGCGCGATCAGCCCGAAGCCGGCGCACACCGCCAGCGGCAGCCGGGCGCCCGCCACGAAACGCGCGGTTACCGTGAACGCGTCGAAGGCGAAGGGCAGCAGCTGATCGAGATAATGCTTTGGCAGCAGGAGGCCTTCGATAACGGTCCCGTTGATCTGCAGCGTCGAGCCGAGCTTTAAGACGATAAATGCCAGGCATAAGCCCACCCAGGGCGCGATTTTGCGCCGCGAGACCGGGCGCGACAGCCCGTAAACCAGCAACGCCAGCGGCACGATGCCCAGATAGCTGTAGCTGGTATTGGGCTGCGCGCTCTGCGGCGTATCGAAGATGGCGTAGGCCAGCGGTCCTAGAACAGGGTGGTTGTGATTTGTAATCAGTGTGATCAAGTCATAATGCGTTTCCTGCGTCGGATAATAGGTCATCGCCTCCGCAAGCGCGTCGCGGGCGCTGAGCAAGGGCGCGAGCCGAATGGCGCTGGTCGCAGCCAATGCCACCGCCAGCAGAAGCGTATGTCGCCAGAATAAGCCCTCCCGCCACCGCGCGACCGCAAATGCGCCTGTCGCCAGCGCGAGTATGATGACGACCTGGACAAAGTGGTACAGGGTGACGATGCTGGTCAAGCCGGCCAGAAGCCCAGCCAAGCAAATCAAGCGCGCGCGCCGCTCGGCCATCCCGCGATGGAAGGCGTAGAAGACGAGCGGAAAAACAGCCAGCCAAGCGGTCTCGGGCCAGCTCACGAAGCCCAGCGTGTGGGGATTGAAGCTGAAGACGACCGCGCCAAAGAGCGCGATCCACTTGTCCTTCAAAAGCCAATGCAGATAGGCGTAAGCTGCCAGCGCCGAGGAATAGACAATCAGCAGATAGCTGAAGCCGTAGGCGTTCGATAAGGGCAGAACGAGCTGCAAGACGCCGACAACGACGACCTGAAGCCAGAAAAACGGGTGATTGACCAGTGAGACGCCATCAGGGAAAAATACCAGATCGGTATGGAAACGGTCCGCCTGCCCGGTAAGGACCTGCTTGCCATACCAAATATCCCAGAGCTTGATGTAAGTGTCGGGGTCATTCCCGCCAGGCAGCCAGAATACATCGGCGCGAAGGATGTAAGCGGCCGTCGGCCAGGTCATCAAAAGCGTCAGCAGCGCGACGACAATCAGGAAGTGGCGATGTTCGTTTATGTGGGCGCGCATGCCGCGCATCAACTCTGCCCCGCTTTCGCTCAGTCGCCGCAGCTCGCCAGCAGCTCTTCCAGCCGATAGACGGAGACGTAGTCATCGCTGTAAGCCGCGTCCACATAGCGGAAGCTCTCCAGGACTGTCTCCCAGAAGTAGAAACCGCGATGATGGACGACATGGCTGAAGCCGTCCTCTGAGAGTTCTGCCACACTTTCCAAGTATATGGCTCGATCCATAGTATCGCAACTCGCGGGCTTCTGATTGAGCCAGGCCTTGAATACGGGGTTGGCGCGAAAGGTTTCGTAGGCGTAATCCGGCGTCCAGCTGATGGCGCCTTCCGTCTGCGGGTAGCCCGTCAGCGACTGATAGAAGAGGTAGAGCTTGGCGTTGTCGCGCCCGAAGGGCAGCTGGATGAGCCGCTTTTCTGCGGTCGCGTCCTGCTTCAGCCACTCGACCCAAGCCAGCCGCTCTTCGTTCATGGAGTTCTTGGTTATGGGATCGACCGTCGTCATCTGTATCGGCACGAAATACTCGATGACGACGATGCCAATCAGCCCCAGAATGAAACGTGGACGCGCGGCGGAGGCAAAGCGGTCTTTCAGCGCCGCCAGCCCATAACAGGCGAGAACAGCCAGCGGCAGCCCGACCCCCGGCATGAAGTGATTCGTGCGATGGAAGGCGCCAAATATCGACGGCAGCAGCTGATCGAGATAATGCTTTGGCAGTTTTATGCTCTCGTAAACGACCCCGTTGATAGTCAGCGCGGAGCCGAGATGCAGCAGCACGAAGAAAAGCAGCAGCCCGAGCCAGGGCAGTGCCCGGCGGCGGCTGAATCGGCGCGCCAAGCCCAAAACGAGCAAAAGCAGCGGCACGAATCCAAGATAACTAATCTCGCTGATCCAGGCGGTCGGGGGATATTGGATGAGCGCCTCGGCAATCGGACCGATTATGGGGCTGAGCGGATTGACGAAGAAAGACAGCAGATCGTTCCAGCGCTCGCCCTCGCCATAATAACCGATCGCCGTATCCAGGGCGCGCGAGCTTTCCAGCATGGGCAGGACGCGCCAGCCGCAAGACAGCGCCACCGCCAAAGCCAGCACCCCGATCCGCAGCCAGAAATCCCGCCGCCGCCAGCGCGCCGCCGCCAAAGCCAATATCAGCAGGCCGAGCGACACGAGAACGACAATGCAGAAGTACATGTGGATCTCGCTGGTCAAGCCGGCGACGAGCCCGGAGAGAAGGATCAGCCGCCGATTGCCGTCCGCGATGCCGCGATGCGCGCAGTACAGGACCAGGGGCAGCGGCGCGATGAAGGCGATATCGGGCCATTGGGGCTGGCGCATGACCTGCGGGCTGAAGGCGAAAACGATCGCCCCAAAGAGCGCGGCCCACTTGTCATCGAGCAGCCAGTGAATGTAGATGTAAGCCGACCCCGCCGCCGCCGCGATCGTGAGCAGGAAGAAGAGGCTGAAGGCGTCGGACAAGGACATGACCGCCTGCAGCGCGCTGACGGCGATGCTGTGCAGCATGAATATCGGATGATAAACCAGCGACGCGCCCGCCGGGTAATAGATGAGATCGGTGTAGAAGCGGTCGGCTTTGCCGGTCAGCACTTGCCCGCCATACCAGATATCCCAGAGCTTGACGTAAACGTCGGCGCTGTCGTGCGTGGGCAGGTAAAAGCCGTCGGCCTGCGCCATATACTGCGCGAGGGGCCAAGTTGTCAAAAGCGTCAGCAGGCCGACGACGACGAAAAAGGGGCGGTGCGCTTTCAGAGTGGCTCGCAGTCGGCGCATGGCATCCTCGTTATTCGCAAATTCAAGCCAGTCATGCAAAATCTACCACCGAGCGTAGCGAGTTTGAATGCGTACGGGGCGAGAAAAGCTAAGGACCTTCTCTGTGCATCGGCGCCTCTGTGGCAGCGCTTTTTTCACGACCACCCTTGACTTGCTTCTTCGGCTCAGTCGGGGCAGCTCGCGTCCAGCTGGCGCAAGCGGTAGATGTTCACGAAGTCGTCTTGGTAAGCTGGCGCCGCCTCCTCGAAGGCGCCGGCGATCGCCTCGCGCGCCTCGCGGCCGCCAAAATAGCGATGCCAGACGATATGGCTGAAGCCGACCTCGATCAGCGCGTCAAGAGCGCCGTGGTAGGCTCGGTCCCTGGCGCCCGCGCAGGCCAGGGCGCCCCCGCGATGCCAGGCTTCCAGCAGCGCGTTATTGCGGATGAAATCGTAGGCGCTATCGGGCGTGCGCGCGATCGTCCCTTCGGCATGCGGGTGGCCGCTTAGCGTCTGCATGAAATTGTAGCGCTTGGATTGCGAGCGCCCCATCGGCAGATAGACGAGGCGAATCTCGTCCGCGCCTTCTTCCGCCGCCAGCCAATCAACGAAGGCGTACTCCGCGTGGCGCAGCAGCCGTTCCTGCGGCGGGCTGTAATACTCCAGCGCGACGACCAAAACCAGCGCCAGCGCCAGCCCGCGGCTCTTGACTTTCGGCAGGCGCCGGCGCAGCGCGAGACAGCCATAGCCGCACAAGACCGCCAAGGGCAAAACCGCTCCCATCAAGATGATATCGGCTTCGGCGAAGGGCGCGAACAGGGGCGGCAGCAGCTGATTCAGATAAAACTTGGGCAGCTTGATCTCCGAAAAGACGACGCCGTTGACCTCCAGGACCGAGCCCAGGCGCAGCACGACGAAGAAGAGCCATAACGCCAGCCAGGGCCGCATTTTCCGCCGCGTGGCGCTGTTGAGCAAGCCGATGCCAATCAGCAGCAGGGGCAGGTAGCCGATATAGCTGGTCGCGCTGAAGCCGGCCTCCGGTGGCGTCTTTAATATCGCCTGCCCCAGGGGTCCGATGAGCGGATGATTGTGGTTGACAAAGTAGGAAATCAGGTCGCCGCGGATTTCGAGCGCGCCATGCCAGCGCAGCGCCGCGTCCAGCCCGCCGGCATCGCCGAGCAAGGCAATCAATCGAGGAGCGCTGGAGATGAAGCTAACCGCTATCAGCAGCCCGGCGTCTTGCCAAAAGCGCGGATCCCGCCAGGCCGTCGTGGCGAAGGCGGCCGCCGCGAAACCCAGCGTCAGCGCCAGGCAGACGTAGCCATAGAGGCTGCTGATGCTGGTCAGGCCCGCCAGCAGACCAGCGATGACCATATAATGCCGGCGCCGGGCGTGAATGCCGCGATGAAAAGCGTAGAGCGCCAGCGGAATGGGCGCCACGAAGGACACTTCCGTGTGATTGGCGTTGGCGACCACCACCGGGCTCAAGCCGAAGACGACCGCCCCCAAGAGCGCGGCCCACTGGTCCTTGAAGAGCCAGCGCAGATAGACGTAAGCCGAAAGCGCCGCCGTCCAGATGATCAGCAGATGCGTCAGAATGAAGGCGTTGGTTGCTGGCAACAGGGCGCGGAGCCCGTTCACCACGATGGCGTGCGGGATGAAAAAGGGGTGATACACCAGCGAGACGCCCTCGGGGTAGAAGATCTGATTGGTATGGCTGCGGTCGGCTTGCCCGCTCAGGAATTGCCCGGCATACCAGACGTCCCAGAGCTTGATGAAGACGTCGGTGCTCTTGCCGGTCGGCAGCCAGAAGACGTCCGTGCGAAACACGTTCAGAATTGTCGGCCAGGTCATAATCAGCGTCAGCAGCGTGACCACGACGATGAAATGCCCGTGATTTCGCAGCGCGGTCGGCAATCTACGCATGGCTTCTCGAGGGCGGTCTCGTCTGGCGTTTCATCTGATTCTGTCGCCTAGCGCGGGCAGCTGGCACGCAGGTCCTCCAGGCGGTAAATCCACACGAAGTCGTCGCGATACGATGGCGCCGCGTCTTCAAAGCTGTCAATGATAGACAGCCGATTCCCAACATTCTGATGAAAGACCACGTGCGAGAAGCCGTCGCTCTCCAGTTGATCCAGCGCCGACAGATAAAGGTCGCGGGTGTCATGATCGCAAGCGACGGGCGAATTGTCATGCCAAGCCTCGAGTATGGGATTGGCGCGGATAAAGTTGAAGGCGCTCTCTGGCGTGCGGCTGATGGCGCCCTCGGCCTGGGGAAACCCGCTGAGCGCCTGGTACAGGTTGTAGCGCTTCGAGTTGTTGCGCCCCATGGGCAGGTTGATCAAGCGCGGGTCCTCGCCTTCCGCGTCTTCGGCGAGCCACTTCAGAAAGTCGAATTGCGCCAATGGGATCGGGTTTGCCGTGATTGGCATGTAATACTCGAATGCCACGACGAAAAGCATGACCAGGACGAGCCAGCGCCACGCGAGCGCAGGCCATCGCTTCATCAGCGCCGCCAAACCGTTGCAAGAGAGCGCGGTTATCGGCAAAAGCATGCCGATATGAAACATGTCCGCATGAAAGAATGAGCGGAACACCGAAGGAAATAATCGATCCAAATAGTATCTCGGCAGCAGAATCTCGCTATAAGCCGCGCCGTTGAAGCGAACGAATGAACCGAGCTCCAGGATGACAAACACCGCCACGGCCACGGCCCAAATCAGCATTCGCCGGCGCCTGTCTCTGCGCCACAGCCCGAATATGATGAGCGCAAGCGGAAGGTAACCGATGTAGGCGCTGTTGCTCAACCCGATGTCGTCCGGCGACTGAAAAAGCGAAAGCAAGCCTGACGCGAGCGCCGGATGCTCCTTGTTGATGAGGTACGACATCACGTCCATGGACGATTCGCGACCGCCATACCATTCGAGCGCCTCCGACCGCGCCTGCGAATCCGTCAGCAGAGGAAATACGCGCCAAATGCTGGACGCGAAAACGGCAAGCAGGAGCAGACTGACCAAAAACCAAAATCGCCGCTCTCTCCATCTGGACAGGGCGAATGCGCAGACAAAAAGCCCCAGCGTAATCAGGACGCACACGTAGAGGTACAGAATGACAAAGCTGCTCGCGCCCGCCAACAAGCCGGCGATCGCCACGAGCCGCGCGCGGTCCTCTCGCATGCCGCGGTGAAAGCAATATAAGGCCAGCGGCAGCAGCGCCACGCTGGCAACCGCCGGGTGATTCACGTGACTCAGCACGTGCGGGCTGATGCCAAAGACGACGGCGCCAAAGAGCGCCACCCGCCTGTCGCGAAACAGCCAATTCATGTAGATATAAGCCGCAAGCGCGGAAGCGAAGATGCTGACCAGGAAACCCAGGCTGAACGCGCCAGCAAGCGGCAAGGCTTTGCCCAATATCGCCGCCACCACGATGTTGGTAATCGGAAGCGGGTGATAATCAAGAGACAGGCCCGCCGGGTAGAACATCAGATCCGTGTAGAATCGGTCGGCTTGCCCGCTCAGAATCCGCTCGCCATACCACACATCCCAAACCGCGATATACGCGTCCTTGCTCCCGCCCGTCGGCAGCCAGAAGACATCCGTGCGGAAGACGTTCAGAATTGTCGGCCAAGTCATGACCAGCGTCAGCAGCGTGACCACGACGATGAAATAAAGATGCTCTCGCAGCGTCGAGCGCAATCCCCGCATTAATCGCTCCTCCTGTTGTTTCCGCGCGCTGGCGATGCGGTCGTGGCTTGCCCGCAGCCCTATCCTACTATATCCTAAATCGTCGATACGACACTCGCGCCGGCACGCTGTTTCGTCCGCCGTCAATCATGGGAGTCGCTCCCTATGCCACGACAATCGCTCGTCCGCGCCGCCATGCTTTGCCTGCTGCTGGTATGGGCGCCGTCCGCGCTGGGCATCGGCGAGAAAGACGAAGACGACGCGCCCGCCCCCGGCCTGGCCCGCGTCATCAACGACGAAGGCGGTCCCGTCCTCATCACCGGCGAACTGAACTATACCAACGCCTTCTTCACCAGCGGCGTGGACGAGCCCTTGATCATCCTGGAAGACCAGGCCGGCTTCATCGACCGCGACGAGTTCTTCATCATCCCGCTGGCGTCGCAGGCGCCGGGCCAGATCACCTCCGATTTCTTCACATCGCCCTTCAGTTACAGCCTGTCGCTGCCGCTCGCGCCCAATGGCAGCCCCCGCGATGTCGATAATGACGGCGAAGAGGACGCTGGCGTGATGGTCTTCGCCATCGCCTACTGGACGAATATTTTTGGCGGTCCCCTGCTGGATAGATGCGACCAGCATGGCGGCGGCTGGTCGACCTCCTACGCCTCCACCCGCGCCAGCGCCGACCCCGATACGCGCCTGGAGATCATCGGCGGCAAATTCATCATCTACGCGCCGGCAGCCGGGCAGGGCTTCCCCGCTGGTTTCGGCGACGATGGCAAGCTCTTCACCGATGACGACCCCATCGTGACCGTGCCGCAGGGCTACTCTGTCGTCAATATGGACGAGAGGCCCTTCGTCTTCGACCGCGCCGCCCGCCCGGTCATCGACCTGATCGAGCCGGAAGCGGCCGCCATCAACGACTTTTCCGCGCTAAGCTACAGCGACGCCTTTGCCGCCATGCTCGATCTCTTCCGCCGCGAATACGCCTACACCGAGGTCTACGCGCTGGACTGGGACGCGCTCGAAGCGACTTACGCGCCGCGCTTCGCCGACGCCGAGCAAGCCGAAGACGAAGAAGAACGCGAGGCCGCCTACGCCCTGGCTTTGCGCGATTTCATCTGGGAGATCCCCGATGGCCACGTCAGCATGCCGCTCAGCGCCGTCAGCGAGCTCTTCCGCGAAGAGACCGATGGCGGGCTCGGGCTTTCGCTGACCGAGCTCGATGACGGGCGCGTCGTCGTCAGCTATCTGCTGGAGGGCGGCCCGGCCGCGCTGGCTGGCATGGAGCGGGGCGCGGAGGTCCTGGCATGGGATGGCGGCGCGCTGGAAGAGGCGCTGGAGCGCGAATTCGTCTGGGCGCATCAGGCGCTGGCCACCGCGCATACCAAACGCCTGCAGCAGCTGCGCTATATCACGCGCTTCCCGCTTGGCAGCGAAGTCGAAGTCAGCTTCCGCAACCCCGAAAGCGACGACGAGCAGACGGCGACCCTGGGCGTCATCAGCGAGCGCGCCAGCTTCACGAATTCGTCCTTCTTCGCCGGCGTCGAGGGCGACGAGCTGCCGGTCGAATCCAGGATTTTGCCCAGCGGTTACGGCTATGTCGCCATCTATTCCTTCAGCGATGACGAACGCCTGATGGTGAAACTCTGGGAGCGCGCAATTGAGGACTTCATCGAGCAGGAAGTGCCCGGCATTATCATCGACATGCGCTTCAATGGCGGCGGCAGCGGCTACCTGGCCGATCAGCTGGCCGCCTACTTCTTCCAGGACGAGCATATTCTCGGCTACTCCGAATCCTACAACGACACCAAGGGCGAATTCACCCTCTCGCAGCGCCCGGAACGTTTCTGCCTTCCGGCTGAAGACAAACGCTATCATGGCGAGGTCGCCGTCATTATCGCGCCCGGCTGTTTCAGCGCCTGCGAGTTCTTCGCTTACGACATGACCATCGCCGAGCGCGCTTCTATCGTGGGCCACTATCCCACGGGCGGCTTGGGCGGCGCCGTTGACGACTTCCTGATGCCGGACGACATCGAAATCCGCTTCACCGTGACGCGCCAGCTCGACCCCGACAAGAACATTCACGTCGAGGCCCAAGGCGTCGCCCCGACGGTGATCGTGCCAGTCACCTACGACAGCCTCTTCGCGGGCGGCGACCGGCTGCTGGAAGCGGCTGAAGAGCGCCTGACCAGCGTCATCCTCGGCGAGCTGATCGACGGCGGCGAGCTCTCGCTGGGCATCGGCAGCACCGAGTTGCTGGCGCAGGGCGACGTCGGCCCCGGCCAGCGCGTGCGTTATCGCGTGCGGTTGCCCGCCAACCGGGTGGTCAGCGTCTACCTGCGCGGCGAAGATGAAACCGTCGATACCGTGCTCGGCATCTATGACAGCGAGGGCTCGCGGCTGCTGGGCGAGAACGATGACGCCGATGAAGACACGCTGAGCTCGGCCTGGACTGAGCTCGAGGTGGGCGCCCAAGCTGGCGTTTTCACCTTTGAGGCGCGAATCAAAGACATCAGCGAGCCCGCGCCCTTCACCATCCGCGTCGTTGGCGTCGCGCCGGCAGAGGAATAGAGCCCACGCATCGGGTCGCCCATTTCACTCGCAATCCGTAGGGGCGAGCCATTGGGTCGCCCGCATCATGCCTAACTTGTAGGCGCTGCCTGTCTGGTCGCCCGCTTCACGCCGAATCTGTAGGCGCTGCCTGTCTGGTCGCCCGCATCACGCCTAACTTGTAGGGGCTACCTATCAGGTCGCCCGCTTCACGCCGAATCTGTAGGGGCTACCTGTCAGGTCGCCCGCATCACGCCTAACTTGTAGGGGCTACCTATCAGGTCGCCCGCCGACGCCGAATCTGCCGGCGCCGCCTGTCTGGTCGCCCGCCGACGCCGAATCTGTAGGGGCTACCTATCAGGTCGCCCGCTTCACGCCTAATCCCACTCGCGCGCGTCGACGATCTTGCGCGCGCTCGGGTCGATGACGCCCGCCGGCACAACCTCTACCGCGTCAATCCGCAGCCGAATCGCCCCCTCCGCCAGCGCGCTCAGCTTCTCGGCGAGGCCCGCGCCCTCCGCGCCCTCGTTAAGCTCCAGATTGACGGTGACCACATCGCGGTTCGCGGGTCTGGTGATGACCGCTTGGATATGCTTGATCTCGGGAAATTGCATGACGGCGGCTTGAAGCTGATTCGGGTGCAGGAACATGCCGCGCACTTTGATGGCGTCGCCGCTGCGCCCGAATAGCCCGAGCAGCTGCTGCCCCTCGCATTGCGGCGCCGGCGAGAGCGCGCCCAGGTCGCCGCTGCCGAAGCGAATCAGCGGATAGGCTTTGTTCAGCGTCGTCGCCACGATTTCGCCCGTTTCGCCCGCGGGCAGGGGCTCGCCCGTCTCTGGATCGCAAACCTGAAGGAAGACGCCCGGCAAGATGCAAAAGCCGGCGACTCCCGCGCGCGTATAACCGATGATTCCCAAATCAGCCGTGCCATACGCGGAAGTCGTCTTCATGCCATATTCGCCTTCGAAGCGCGCCTGCTGGCCGGGCGTGTAGGGCTCGGCCGAGAACAGCGCCTTTTTCAGCGGCACAGCGCCCGCGCCCATGCCAATCTCCGCCGCCTTGTCCAGCAGCGTCATCAGATAGCTCGGCTGCCCGACGAAAGCGCTCGCGCCCAGCGCCATCATCATCATGATCTGCAATTCGGTGTTGCCGGGCCCCGTTGGGATGACGGTTGCGCCACAAGCTCGCAGCGCCTCGTCGATCAAGATGCCGGCCGGCGTCAGGTGATACATGAAGGTGTTGAGCGCGCGGTCGCCACGGCCAATGCCAATGTACCGGAATGGCGCGAGCATCGTCTCGGGATCTTCTGGCGCGGGCTGCGGATCATAAATGGGTCCCGGCGAGATATAAATCCGCGGCAGCTCAGCGGGGTCGATCGTCAGCAGTCCGCCAAAGGGCGGGTCGGCTTGATGCAGGGCAACCAGCGCGTCCTTGCTCAAGACGGGAATCTTCGCCAGGTCGTCGGCGCTTTGGATATCGGCCGGCGCGAGGCCCGCGTCGTCCATGCGCCTGTGGATCGCTGGCGAGCGGTCGTAGGCGTGCTGCGCCAGGTCGCGAATTCGTTGATCAATATCGGTCACGTTGATTCTCCCGTTTGTGTAGGTCGTAGGCGCGAGCCACTGGGTCGCCCGTCACCTCGTTGGCGAATTTAAGGGCGAGTCTTCGCCTCGCCCCTACGAAATGCGCGCCGCTGGGCGACCTGACAGGCAGCCCCTACAGACCCCGGGTACTTGGGCGCCTAACCCAGCCAGCGTTTGCGCCGCTTGTAATGCTTGACCTCGCGATAATTCTTGCGGCCGCCCGCCTGGTTCAAGCCCAGATAAAACTCCTTGATGTCTTCGTTTTCGCGCATTTGCTCGGCGGGTCCGTCCAGCACGATGCGCCCGTCCTCCATCACATAAGCGAAATCGGCCAGCTCGAGCGCGGCGCGCGCGTTCTGCTCGACGATCAGCACCGACATGCCTTCCTGCCGATTGATCTCGCCGATGATCTCGAAGATCTCATGCACCAGCATGGGGGCCAAGCCCAGCGACGGCTCGTCCAGCATCAAGACCTGCGGATGCGCCATCATCGCCCGCCCGATGACCAGCATCTGCCCCTCGCCGCCAGAGAGGTAGCCGCTGATCCGCCGCGAAAGCTTCGCCAGTTGAGGGAAGTAATGATAGACGCGTTCCAGGTCGGCGCGGATATGCCGTCCACCTTGATAGACCATGCCGCCGACGCGCAGGTTCTCTTCCACGGTCAAGTGGCGGAATAGCAGCCGCCCCTCGATCACTTGGACCAAGCCCTTGCGCACGACTTCTTCGGCTGGCGCGCCGTCAAGCCGCTCGTCGCCCCAGAGGATTTGCCCGCGCGTGACCTCGCCCAGCTCCGCCCGCAGCAAGCCGCTGATCGCCTTCAGCGTGGTCGACTTTCCCGCGCCGTTTGGCCCCAGCAGCGACACCACCTTGCCCGGCGGCACTTCCAGCGAAATGCCGCGCAGCACCAGAATGACGCTGTTGTAGACGACCTCGATATTGCTTACCGAGAGCGCGCGCGTGGTGGTTAGTTCGTAGTCTTTGGTCGCGACAGCCATCCGCCACCTCGAAAGTGAGTTCGCGCAAATTAATGCTCTAGCGGTGTTCCCCCTCCCTCATTTTGGGGGAGGGGGCCAGGGGGTGGGGGGTAAGCCTGCTATCCCCCGCGCAGCTGCGGCACTGGCATGAAGTCCGTCAAAGGCACTACGAGCGGCACGAAAAGCTTGCCGCCGGCGCCATCGTCGATCAGCATGGCGTCTTCCGATCCTGTCGCCGGGCCCGACATTGTGTTGTTGGCGTACTTCATCACGGCGATGCGATTCATGGTGGCGTCGCGCATGCCTTCTTCAAACTTGTGATGCATCAAGCCGCCGAGTATGGCGTAATCCATGCTCTCGACCACCGCCTTGACACTGGCGCCCGTGACCGCTTCCAGGCTGCCGGCCGCGTTTACCGCCCGAATCGTGATCTCGATGATCGAATCGGCCACACCCCAGGACACCAGATAGGCGATGTTCTGCTCGGTGGGTCCGCGTTCGTTGAGGGCAAATTGCTGAGAAACGAATTGCACCGCCGGGTGGGTCAGCTCCGTCCACCAGCGGAAGGGCATGGAGCCGAACATGCCATCGACTGACGGCAAGCCATTGGGCTTCAAGACGCGCTGCCCCACGATGCCAACGCTGGTATCCATTACCCAATTGACGCCCGCCAGCTTGATCTCGTCTTCCATGCCGAGGTCGACCAGCGTGCCGGCGATTAACGCGGGACCGGTCGCCAGGGTGTTGGTGTAGATGATGTTGGCGCCGCCATCAATCGCGTTCTGCACCTGCGTCAGGATATCGGTATCGGTCGGCAGGAAGAACTGCGGCTCCGCAAGCACCTCGACGCCGAGCCCGCCACAGTATTCGCGCGCCGCCGGCTCCGTGCCCGCCCGTCCAAAGGCGTTCGGCCATGTGACGAAGCCAATCACCGGGTCGGGGAAGACCTCGGGGCTGGCGGCGACAAACTGGCAGAAGAAGCCGAATTGATTGATGTAGAGCGGGTTGCTGGCGTAGAGCCAGCCGGGCGTCATGCCGTCCTCGCCATACAAGCTCTCGATGGAGCCCGCCGAGATGACCGAGACGATTTCGTCTTCCGCCAATTGCTCGCGCAGCAACTCGCCATCATCCGAGCTGTAGAGCAGCAAGATATCAAGTTCGTCGGCGTATTGGCTGGTGAAGCGGTCATAGATGCTCTGGGCCGCTTCCCGGTTGCCTCCCGTGTCATCATAGACTTGCGCCAGTTCCGCGCCACAAACGCCGCCGGCGCCGTTCCAGTATTTGATGGCGTCGTTCAACGCCGAAACGATCGGCTGGGTGATGAAGGCGTAGGGACCGCTCAAATCGCCGAAGTGGAAGATATTGACTGTTTCGCCGCTCAAGTCGACTTCGCACTCGGTAATATCCGACGGGTAGGGCAGCATGTCTTGCGTCAGGCTCGGCAGGACGCCGCCAAGCACCAGGCATAGCGCTATCAAAAGACCAAGCTTCTTCATGGCAACCGTCTCCTCTTTCCAGAATCGTCCCGTTATTCTGCGTTTCGCCGCTCGCTTTCACCCATTAGCTTATGCCATTCGCCCGCTTTAGGCAACTAATACGAATAGGGTCGGATCTTCCAGGCGACCTTGAAGACCTCCCAGCGGTGGGCGATGCCGCGCGGCTCCAAGACCAGAAAGATGATCAGCGCGCCGCCGAAGAGGATTGGATTGATGGCGCTGGTGATATTGACCGCGTCAATGAAGGGCAAGGCTTGCGGCAGAAGATCCGCCAGCCAGGGACGCAGGGCCGGGATGGCCGCCTCTTGCAGCAGGCGGATGAAGGTGACGCCAAACATCGCCCCCAGCGGGAAACCGGCGCCGCCGATGATCAGCATCGCCAGCATCTCGATCGAAACGTCAAGCTGGAACATATCCAGCGAGAGGCTGTTGCGCTCGAAGGCCAGCAGGCAGCCGGCGACGCCAGCGTAAACCGCGCTCAGGAAAAAGGCGCGCAGCTTATACGTGAAGACGTTGATGCCCAGCAGCTCGGCCGCCAGGTCGTTATCGCGCACGGAGATGAAGGCGCGTCCCGTACGCGTGCGGATGATGTTGCGCGCCAGGAACATCAGCAGCGCCGAAAGCGGCACGATGATGTAATACATGGCGATGTCGCTGGCGAAGCTCAGCGCCTTGCTGCGGCTGACCTGCGCCACGAAAGGCCCGCTTCCATCGGCCGCGGCGACGCGCACGCGATATTCGCCCACTTTGCTGGCGATATACGAAATACCAATCACATTGCCGTCCGGGTCTTCATGCGCCGTCATATTGAAATCGCCCGCGGGCACGACCTCGCCACCGGGATTGACCAATTCGATAATCGGTGTTTCGCCCTCGATCTCGGCGAAGCGCACGGCGATGACGTCGACGAAATAGGGATCGCCGGCCGCGAAGGTCAGCGGGGTCTCGTCGTTCAGGTCAGCTTCGGCGTATGGCAGGAAAGGCCCGATAATCGGCGCCGGCACGCTCAGCGGTCGCGTCCCGCCCGTCAAGTCCTCCAGCGGATAGCGCAGCGCCCAGGGGATGATGAACTGCGCCGCCAAGGTCGCCATCGCCAGATAAAAGCCTTTCACCCGCAGCGATGGCAAGCCGAAGACCAGCCCGATCAGCCCCGTAAGCAAGGCGCTCGCCGGCAGCGCGGTCCAGAAGCTGAAACCGAGCTCGCGCGCCAGAATCGCCGAGCCATAGGCGCCGATCGCCATAAAAGCCCCGTGCCCGAGCGATATCTGCCCGCTGTAGCCGACCAGGAGATTCAAGCCCTGCACGGCGATGACGAAGATGGCGATCCGCGCGATCAAGCCGATATATTGATCGCTTATCAGATTCAGCCCCAAGGGACCCGAGACCGAGAGCAGCGGCGCCAGCAGCAGCGCCAGGAATGCCAAGTTTTTCCAGAGCTTGTCACGCGGCGTGCGGTCGATCGCCATATCCTCGTCGTATGTCGTATCGAAGACGCCGGCCGGATGTAGATTCGCCATACGCGCTCCGCTAAATTCGCTCGATTCGCTTTTCGCCGAACAAGCCATCGGGTTTGATGACCAGCACCAGCATCAGGACGACATAGGGCGCCAGATTGGTGCCGACCTGCTCGGATGCATTGAGCAGCGTGCCAAACTGCTCGACGATGCCGATTATGATGCCGCCCACCAGCGCGCCTGTGATCGATTCCAGCCCGCCCAGCAAGACCGCCGGGAAGACCCGCAGCGCCACGAAGCTGATGTTCAGCGACAAGCCGACCGCGCCGCCCTGCAAGACGCCGGCGATCGACGCCAGGACCGCCGCCACCGCCCAGGTGATCGCCAGGATGACGCGCACGCGCAATCCCACCGACTGCGCCAGCTGCTGATCTTCCGAGGTCGCGCGCATCGCCAAGCCCACGCTGGTATAGCGGAAAAAGAGCAGGAAACCGATGAAGGCGACGATCGCCAGCACAAAGGCGAAGACCAGCTCGACGCGAATGATGGCGAGCCCGCCAAGCGCCTCTCGCAAGCTGTCGAGCCGGATCGGGCGGAAACGGCTGTTCGTCTGCGGGTCGACGAAGACCGGCAGGTTGAGCTCAACCGTCCCCCAGGCGATCTGCGTGACGCCATGCAGCACTTCCGCCACCGCCAGCGTCATCAATACCGCCGTGAAAAGCGGCTGCCCGATGAGGGGCCGAATGGTGAAACGCTCGACCGCCAGCCCGGTCAGAATGGCGCCGGCGACAGTCCCGCTGAGCGCATGCAGCCACTGCCATTCGATGCCGCCGACCGTCATCAGCGCGGTCAGCAGGATGGTCCCGCCAAGGGCGATTGCCAGGTTGCGCCGCTCGAGCAGGCTGCGATAGCTGACCGTCGTCATAATCATCAACATGGTCGCCGCCGAGAGCAGCCCGGCCCCCAGGAGCGAGATTTCGCGGACGGTGAAGAAGCTCCAGAAGATCATGCCGCCGACGACCATCATCCAGCCATGCGCGAAGTTGAAGACGCCCGAGGCTTTGTTGATAACCACGATGCCCAGCGCCACCAAGCCGTAAACGCCGCCGACCAGCACGCCGGAGATCAAGGTCTGCACGATGCGCGCCGCCTTCAGCCCCGCCAGCTGATCGCCAATGAAAAGCAGCAGGGCGAGCGCGGCGATGGCATAGAGCGCCCAGGTCAGCTGTCGTTTCTTGCGGTGCATGAATTCGGTCATCAGCACGGTCCTTGCGGGCCAGTGGCCGCCGACGGTCTTTGTCTGCGCGGCCTCGCCCCTGCAATTGCCCTCAATGACTACAAAGTGTAGGGGCGATTCTGTGAATCGCCCACAGAATCCCAATCGGCGACATTGACGCGCGGCTGTCTATACATTTTTTCGTTCAGTCGGGCGACTCACAGAGTCGCCCCTACAGACCACGACGGTTCGCTCACGCATCGGCCACCCGCAGCTCCGTCTCCAGCGTGCCCGTCCTGCCATCGCGATATTTGACTTCGGCGCGGACATGCACCTGCCGGCGCCCGCCATAAATCGCCGCCAGCAGCTCGTGATACTTCTCATGCAGGGCGCCCCGCCGCAGTTTGCGCGTCCGCGTCAATTCGGCCTCATCGGCGTCAAACTCCTTGTGCAGGATCACAAAGCGCTTGACCCGCGAGTAGGCCGGCAGCGACTCGTTGATGGCGCGCAGCTCGCCGCGGATGATCTCGTAGACCTCTTCTCGCTGCGAGAGATCGACATAGGTGGTGAAGGCGATGCCACGCTTTTCCGCCCAGCGTGAGACGTTCTGGAAGTCGATGACGATAATCGCCGAGACGAAGTCCATATCCGCGCCGCCGATGGTCATCATATCCTGCACGTAGGGGCTGAATTTCGCGCGGCCCTCGATGTACTGCGGGCTGAATTTCTCGCCGCTGGCAAGCTCGATGAGGTCTTTCACGCGCTCCAGGTAAATCAGATGACCCGTCTTCTCGTCCATGTGGCCCGCGTCGCCGGTGTAATACCAGCCCTCTGCGTCCAGCGCCTCGGCTGTTTCTTCGGGTCGCTTGTAATAGCCTTTGAAGCGCGCCTTGGTGCGAATGAGGATTTCCTGGTTGTCCGCGATTTTGATCTCGACGCCGGGCACGACCACGCCAACGGTCTCGAAGCGCACATCGCCACGCCGATGCAGGGTGCCGAAGGTCTCGGTCGAGCCGTAGAATTGCCGCAGCTCGATGCCGATGGCGCGGAAAAAACGGATGATGTCGGCGCTGAGCATGGCCCCCGCCGTCAGCACGTTGCGCGCCCGCGTCAAGCCCAGTTTGTCGCGCAGGGGCTCAAAGATGGCGTACTCGCCCAGCCAGCGCAAGAGTCGCAGCGGCGGCGGTATCGCGCGATGCTCGTCCTCCAGGTCGATGGCGCGGTAGGCGATCGGCATGAAGAGGCGGTACATCAGGCGGTTGAGCGGGCTGCTGTCGTTGATGCGGAATTGCACCATGCGCGCCAGATTCTCCCAGATTCGGCTGGGGAAGAGCAGGCCGGCCGGCGCAATCTCGCGCATGTCGGTCGGCACCGTCTCGGGCCCTTCCGGGAAGTTCACCTGCACGCCCTTCAGCAGGTGCGCGGTGAAGCCAAAGGCCTGCTCCGCAAGCCAAGCCATCGGACTGAAGGACAGCCAGTTGTCCTCTTGCCGCGAGTCGACGTATTCGTCATTCAGCGCGTGCCCATACACCAGCTGGTGATGCGTGACCTCGGCGAATTTCGGCAGGCTGGTCGTGCCCGAGGTCATGCTCAGGATGATGGTGTCCGCCGGCGCGGTCGAGCGCGCCAACTCGTCGAACAAGGCGGGCTTTTCTCGCCGGCTCTCCCGCCCCATCGCCTGCGCGTCGCGAAAGCTCGTCAGCCAGTCGTCGGCGTAAGCCCACATGCCGCGCTCTTCCCAATAGACGACCTTGAGGATCTGCGGCAGCCGCGCTTTGAGCTCCAGCATTTTGTCGACTTGCTCTTGATCGTGCGCGCAGACGATGGTCGCGTCTACCGAGTTGATCACGTAGTGGATGTCGTCGGGGCTGGCGTCGCTGAAGACGCAGCAGGTCTTGCAATGCAGGGCATGAGCCGCGATCTGCGCCCAATACATCTCCGGGTCGTTCTCGCCGATGATGACCAGCGTGTCGCCCGCGCCCAGCCCCAGCTCGAGCAGCCCCAGCGCAAAGTCGGCGACATGATCATAGACCGCGTCCCAGCTGTATTCCTGCCAGATGCCGTAGCGTTTCTTGCGCTGCGCCACCTGGCCGCCCAATTCGGCGACGCGCCGCAAAAAGCCCTTGGAGAGCGTGTCCTCTTCCGGGCGGACGGGCTTGATCTTCGCGGTCAGCCGCGACTGGTATACTTTGCCCGGCGCCGCCTCGCGGTGGGGGATGAGCCGCTGCTGCGCCAGCGCCATCTTAATGCTCGCCTTCGCCCAGGTAGGCGTCGATGACCGCCTCGTCACGGCTGATCTCGTCCGGCGTCCCTTCGCCGATTTTGACGCCAAAATCGATGACGGCGATGCGGTGGCAGATATCCATCACCAGGCTGATGTCATGCTCAATCAGCATGATGGTCGCGCCTTGCAGTTCGTGGATATCGAGGATGAAACGCGCCATGTCTTCTTTCTCTTCGACGTTCATGCCCGCCATCGGCTCGTCCAGCAGCAGCAGGGTCGGTTCCAGCGCCAATGCCCGCCCGAGCTCGACCCGCTTCCGCAAGCCATAACTCAGAGCGCCGACGATGGACTTGCGGATAGGTTCGATCTCCAGGAATTCAATGATCTCCTCGACGCGTTGACGATGGGCGATTTCTTCGCGCCGCGCCGCGCCCCAGTACAAGGCGCCCGCCAGCATGCTCGTCTTCATGTGGATATGCCGCGCCGCCATCAGATTGTCGAGCACAGTGGCGTTGGCATAGAGCGCGATGTTTTGGAAGGTGCGCGAAATGCCGCGGGAAGCGCGCTTGTACGGCGGCATGTGCGCGATGTCCACGCCTTCGAACAGTATGCGCCCCTGCTGCGGCTCATAAAAGCCGTTGATGCTGTTGATGAGGCTGGTTTTGCCGGCGCCATTGGGCCCGATGACGGCGTAAATCTCGCCCGCGGCGACCTTGAACTCGACCCCGTCCAGAGCCTTGATGCCGCCGAAACTCAGCGAAATCTTGTCGACATGCAGCTTGACTGGCATGGATGACCTCAATGGCCGGGCAATCGCCCAGTTTCCGCCCCATACTGCACAAAGATAACAGAGCCGCGCTGTACAGGCAAACGCCCCCGCCGCCGCAGGCATGACTCTGTAGGGGCGACCTACCAGGTCGCCCGCAAATCCCATTCGCCGCCCGCCCGCGTGTAGGGGCGACCTACCACGCCGCCCGCCACCGCAATTCACAAAAATCAGGACCTTCGTGGGGGGCGACTCTGTAGGGGCGACCTACCAGGTCGCCCGCAAATCCCAATCCCGCCCGCGCGACGCAAACCTCCCCCCATTGCTATGGGGGGACCGAGGGGGGTGCTTCAATGGCGGACGTTAGGGCGACCCAGTGGCTCGCCCCTACGGAAAACACGATGCTGTGATTTGCGGGCGATATGATATGTCGCCCCTGTTTACATTGCGGGCAGATTTCACCCCATCCCCCGGCCCCTTGCCCCAGCGAGCTAGGGAAGGGGAGCGAAACCCAGCGGTCCGCAATGTGTTTTGCGTGGGCGGTCGCAGGGCGGCGCGTGTGTCTACAGGTCGCGATTGTGGCGGATGGCGGAAGCGCCGGCGGGCTGGGGGGCGCTATTCGCCGCCATCACCGATGTCGCAGCCGAAAGGATCCGTGCAGGGCTCTTCGGTTGGGACAACAATATATCCGCCGTCTCGATCTTGATCGCTGCCAGTGTCTTGTCGGTAAGCGCCGCCAGATGCGCGATTCGCGTCCCCGCCATTGCCACCGCCATTCGCGAAGTGGTGCGCCTGGAAATAGGCCGACCCGTCCGCCGCCACGACGCATTGATAATCGGTCACATTCGCCTTCTCATCCTTGATCGGCAAGCCATGCCCGGAGACATCGACGCTGGCGGGAATCCACTGCCCCTCCGCGTAAGGCCCGCAGCCGGCCGCCGCTTCCGCCGCCGGCTCGGGCGTCGGCGACCAGTCTTTCAGCGCGCCGCCGGCATTGTTGTCGATACTCTCGGTGATGGCGAGCAGGCTCTCGGAATCGCTATCAAAGAGCGCCAGGAAAATCTGCCCCTGCGCCATGCCTTTCGTGCCGGGAACGCAGAAAATATCGGCTCGCGCGCCGGGCAGTTTGTTCGGGTCGCATTTGCCGTCCAGCGCGTTTTCGTCCCAGGCGATTTCGTGGGTTTCGATCAGGTCGGCGATTGTCTCGGCATCGAGGTCGTCCAGGCGCAGGCGGGTCGTCCCGTTGTTGATTCGCTGGAAGGGGAATTTGATGTCGGCGTCGGCGCTGAGTTTGGGCTTGCCGTCGGCGTCGACATTGCGGAAGCGGATCCAGCCGAGTTCGTAGGTGCGGAATTTCAGCGCGAGGATCTCGGGCGTGTCGGGCGTGTCGCCGTTTTCGCTGGATTCGCTGCTGTCGTTGGCTTGGGCGTGGGCGAGCGCGAGGCAAAGAAACAGGCAAATCAAAATCAAAGCGCGGGGCATGGCGGGTCTCCGGGTGTTGGGATTAAGAGATATTGTAGCGCGTTCGGTGTCGGATGCAAAACATCCCATCTGCAAGCGCCGACCCTCTTTGCGCGACCTGCCACGCCGCCCGCAAATCACAAAAATCAGGCCCTCTGTAGGGGCGACCTACCAGGTCGCCCGCAAATCCCAATCGCCGCCCTTCCGCGACTCAAACCTCCCCCCATTGCTATGGGGGGACCGAGGGGGTGGTTCGATGGCCCGACTCGTTCCGCTCGTCCCCCCTAAACCCGCGCGACCAGCCAGTCTCTCAGATCGTCTATGACCGCCGCGCGCTCAATTTCGTTGACCAATTCGTGGCGCAGTCCGGGGTATATCTTCAGCTTCACATCGCGCGATCCCGCTGCCTCCGCCAGAAACTGCGAACCCGAGGCCGGCGCCAGACGATCGTCGCTACCGTGCATGATCAAGAGCGGCGTCTCGATTGACGATGCCTGGCGGCAGATCTGGCGCGCCAGCCGCGCAAGCGCCGCCGACGTCCCGACCCGCCACATGCCGCGGTCGATCAAGGGGTCGTCCCGCAAAGCCCGCAGCATGTCCTCATCCGCGGTCAGCCAGCCAGGCGAGCCAGGCGGCGACAGTCGCAGCTTTGGGATATGCCGCGCCGCTTTCAGGCACAGCCAGACCAGCGGGGCGGGCACGCGCTTTTCGCTGTGCAGGGGCGCGCCGCAAGTGACGAGCCCGCGCAGCCGATCCGAATGGCGAAGGGCGTAACCCAAGCCAAACAACGAGCCCATGCTGTGCCCGAAGAAGTAGAGGGGCTTATCGGGATGCTGGGCGCGGACGATGCGGTAGAGCGCGTCGAGGTCGTCTATGGCGAGCTGGCCATCGGGAATGAAGGCGCGTTCGCCGCCGCTGAAGCCATGCCCGCGGTGGTCGGGTCCATAACAGGCGAAGTCGGCCGCCGTCAGCGCCGCGGCGACATGCCGATAACGCCCGCTGTGCTCGCTCAAGCCATGCAGGATGAAGACAAGGCCGCGGACTTCGCGCGCATCGGGCTGCCACGCGCGATAGACGATTTCCACGCCGTCCGCGCTCTGAAACCTGGCTTCTCGTTCGATCATGGTCGACGCCCTGCCCGGCCGCGCCTCCCGTGTCAGTCTCGTATGGACTTGAGCCCCGCGCGAATCGCAAGCGCCAGGGCATTCATGTCCGATTCCGCGCATCGTTCGCTCAAGGGTACACCAAGATGGCGCATGACTCTATAAGCCATGTCCTCGGGCGCTTGAGAGGGCAGCCGCGGCACGATGTGAAAATGAACATGCGGATGCCGGGGCGACTCGGCGAATTGCATGACGTAGGTCTTCCGACAGCCGGTCGCGTTCTTCAGCGCCAGCGAGACCTCGCGGAGCAGCGCGCCCAACTCGGCCGCTTCGGCGCTGGTCATCTCATCAAGCGCCTCGATGTGCCGCCGCGCGATCAGCACGAGCCAGCCCAGGTACGAAGTATTGTAGGCGTGCGCAAGATCCCAGCAGTCGCCGCGGTAGATGCTGTCCCAGGGCGGCGCCTCGCCCGCGTCGCGCCGGCGCGATAGCTGGCAGCTAAGACAGTCGCTCATTGGCGTCCTCCCGCCATCCATGTTGTCCTCATGTACACGCCCGCGACATTCGGGTCTCGCGCCCAATCCGAACTAGGTCGCCCGTAGCGCTGGCGGTATAATTCCGCGCGTCGTGACTCAATGCCAAGACGGGGACGCATGGCGGGTAATCCCGAAAAACCGCGAGCGCTGGCGCTTGTCGGGATGCCGGGCGCGGGCAAGACCATCTGCGCCGAGCATCTGCGGCGGCACGGCTATTTCACGCTGCGCTTCGGGGCGGTCGTCGTCGATGAAGTGCGGCGGCGCGGCTGGCAAGTCACGCCCGCCAACGAACGCGTCGCGCGTCAAGACCTGCGGCGGCGGCACGGCATGGCGGCGATGGCGCTCGTCTCGCTGCCGAAACTGCGAGAGGCGCTGACGCGGCATCGCTGCATCGTCATTGACGGCTTGTACAGCTTCAGCGAATACCGGCTGCTGGTGGAGGAATTGGGCTTTCCGCTGATTCTCGTGGCGATCGCCGCGCGGCGTCGGCTTCGTTATGAGCGCCTGGCTTCGCGCCAAGTGCGCCCGCTGACCCCGCAGGAGGCGCTGGATCGCGATATTGACGAAATCATCAGCCTGGAAAAAGGCGGACCTATCGCCATGGCCGATTACACGCTGACCAACGATGGCGCGTCCGCCGAGCTGCTGCTTCAGCTGGATGCGCTGCTCGAGTCACTGGACCTCGCGCCCTGAGGTCGTGGCGGCGGTACAGAATCGCTCGCGCGTCAACTCGGCCGCAGTTCAAGCAAATTGCCGATAAACGCTTGCGAAGCGCGATTGAATCGGTTTATAGTCTATGGACAGGCGCGTTTAGTTGCGGCGGACAGGCGAGGGCATGACCGCGACCGACTCCATGCAGGAATATCTGGCGGAAGCCTATCGCATCGCCTGCTACCAGCCGGATAGTCCCTTTGTATCCACCTCCGCCTTGGCCGAAGAAATGCATGTCTCGGCGCCAGCCGTCACTCGCATGGTCCAGCGCCTGAAACACTCCGGTTTCCTCGAACACGAACCCTATCGTGGCATCCGCCTGACGAAAGCGGGGGAGCGCGAGGCGCTCGCCAATATCCGACGGCATCGGCTGGTGGAGCGTTTCCTGGTGGATGTCATGGGCTTCGGCTGGCACGAGGTGCACGACGACGCCGACGACATGGGCTTGGTCGTCAGCGACGCCTTGGTCAACAAGATGGACGAAATGAGCGGCTTCCCCAAACGCTGCCCCCACGGCGAACCCATCCCCAGCGCCGACGGCGTGATGCCGCGCGTCATCGATTTCCCGCTGCCAGAAGTGGAAGTCGGGCGCGATTACGTCATCAGCCGCGTACACACCCACGATGGCCAAAAGCTCCGCTACTTCAGCGAAATGCAGCTCGAGCCTGGCAAGCGCTTCCGCCTGGTGATGCGCGCGCCCTTCAAGGGTCCCCTGCAGCTGCAAGTCGATGGCCAGGCTCGCTTCCTCGGCCACGAGCTGGCTGGCACGCTGCGGGTCTGCAGCGAAGCGGAGTACTTGCTGGTTTAGCCGCGCAGCGCTTTGGAACTTGTCATATTTATGGGTGGTCTCTACCGCATGTGCGACGGTTGATCGGTACTGGTAGGGCCACGTGATAGGATATGATCCTACTTTGAGCAGTTTCTGAGCTTTTAGCAAGGTGTGCGGAAATCGTATGTTAAGACTGCGACAATTTGTACAACGCGTGTCCAATCGCATGCCTCGTCACCCACGTATATTGACTCGCATCATACTTTTGGTTGTCGGTGTTGCTGCGATCCTAATTCTTAGTCGACACATAACGGGTAAGTTTATACCGAGCAACTCAACAGAATCGCTAGTGTTTCAAGGTGGCCTCCTCCTAGTAGTCTTTGGTTCGCTGGTATTTGAAGACAAGTTTACTAAACCTAGTGACGGCATAATCAACGCCTTGTTGGTACTAATATCTCTTGTTCCATCTTTTGCAAAAGAAGCTACTCCGTTTTTCATTTTGATCTGTATCTATGCCATTACGGTATTGATCGCAGGCCTTGTAAATTACGTGCTCGCGAGCCGCGATACAAACGGCATATGGGCAAATCGCATAAAGGACCGGTCGAGAAAACTGGCTTCAGGTCTCGGCCAATCCAACTTCATGTTTTCCGCCGTATTCTTCTACGCTGTTCTGTCTCTTCCTGAAGTTACACTCAACCACGGCATGATTCTTATTTGCTTTTGGGGGGTTGTTATTGTTTTGTGGCCACTGAAAATCCCTCATGTCATTGAGGCTATCTTTTCTACGGCAGTGTCAGCGCAAGTCGAAGGCACGGTAGTGCGTGTCGAAGTGCCAAATATTCTGAGGGTTAAGCTTGCAAATCAGGCTACTTGGTCAGGCGATCTATTGGCCGCTCTCGGAGATGGTACGTGCCGACGTGTTCTTCCCTTGTACACGCAAATTCAAGGCGAGGAGGTCATAGGGACCGGACTAATTTCGGAGATCGTCGAAAATCCTGGAATTAGGATCAATTCAGGAGCGGTCTATAATGTTGCGTCTGAAACGCAGAATTCGGAAGAAACTGCTGAACCTGTCGGCATAGTCTGCGAAGGGTCCCGGATAGCAACGATTCAGTTCGAGACTTGGAGACATGAAATACTTCGCGAAGGTCTGCTGGTTTATTTCGAAAAAGGACAAGACAAAATCTATTATCAGGTATCGGATGCGCGCACAAAGCAGGAGGTGTTTGAGAGTAATCGTCACGGTTTTCAGGTTGTTGAAGCGCATCAACTTGGCACTTTTCAAGGTCGCGAAGGCTTCAAAAAGTATTTCTGGCTACCAGAGGTCAACACTCCAATTTTTGTAGCCGAAAACTCGTTTCAAGGAAACGAGCTAGCTATCGACGAAAATGAAATGGCATTGGGAACTATACCAGGGACTGATGTCACTGTACTTTGCAATATTGATGACGTCACTTCTCATCATTCTGCCATCTTGGGCGTAACAGGTTCGGGAAAGACGGAACTAGCATTTCGAGTAATTCAACGTGCGACTGAGAACAATATTAAGGTGTTCTGTGTTGACATTACAGACCAATACAACGACCGGCTTAAGAGCCTCACGCCGACAGAACTTAGCATTAATGAAACTCTTGCGGCCAAGCTGGGTCAAAAACTGCACGCGGTGGAAACAGGAACTTATGGTGCGAAAGAGGAGAAGAAAACGCTCAAGGAGTTTACGGATTGTTTACGACAGGACATCGACAATAGGGTAAAAGCCTTCATAGACGGTTCTTCAACTCTTGGCATCTTTACGTTGCATGAGATATCAAATACTAAGGCAACAATCCTGGCGACGGAGATCTATCTAACCAGTCTTTTCGCGTATGCTCGAAAGTGCGAAGATGTTCCACGAATACTTGTAGTTCTCGAGGAAGCCCACACCGTAATTCCTGAAGCCATAACAATGGGTCTCGGAGACTTTGACAGCAAAGGAATGGTTGCAAAGATTTCTCAGATTGCATTGCAGGGTCGAAAATACGGTATTGGGCTCATGGTAATTGCGCAGCGTACCGCGACAGTGAGCAAGACAGTGCTTACTCAATGCAACACTATGATTTCGTTTTCAAGTTTCGATAAGACAGGTTTGGATTTCTTGTCTAACGTGTATGGGGCGGAACACACTTCTAAGATTTCGAATCTTCTTCCCTTTCATGCATTAGTGTTTGGAAAAGGCATAAACAGCGAAAGGCCAGTCGTTGTAGAAATGCCGCCACTGGAACAGGTCGACAAGACGTCAGAGGAATCTCCTGTTACAAGCTGATTAGTTTTCGTTCGACTCACCCCCGCCCATACATCCGACCGCCGAACTCCTCCGCAAGCGCGTCGTCCAGCTCGTCCGCATATCGCGCCAGCCGCCGAATGATCGCCTCCGCTTCCCCCGCGTCCAAGCCCGCCAGCAGCCGCTCGTGATACACGTAAACTACATCCTCGTGCACGCCGAGCGCCGCGTTGGTCAGCTGCAAGTTCAGCTCCAGCAGCCGCCGATAAAGCGCCAGCAGATTGCTCGCCGGCAGGTGCATGATCGGCGACAGCGCCTGCAGATAACCCGCTTCCTCCGGCCGCAAGTACACCTCGATCAGCGCCGAGCCGCGTTGGAAGTTCCAGCCATAGCCGCTCTCGACTTCCATCCGCGCCGCTTGAGGATCGACGCCTATCGCGCCGAGAATCGCTTCCACCGCCCGCAGCGACAGCGCGAACTGCTCGGCGGCAGTCTCGGTCGGCTTCCTTTCGCCGCGCCCAAAGAAACGCCCCATGCGGCTCATGCCTCCAACACCGCGCCCTTGACGGCGTCCCGCCCGCAGCGCAGGCAGCGCCCCGCGTATTCGCCGACCCGCGCGCCGCAATAAGGGCAGGGCCGCTCCAGTTGCTCGCGCGAGAGCGCCGCCAGCTTCTCGGCTTGCAGCGGGGCGATTGACGCGCCATCTTGCGCCGCGCCACAGGTTTCGCAATACGCGCCGCCATAGAGACGCGCTCGCGTAAGCGACCCGCAAGCGCCGCAACAGGCGGAATCGGGCCTCAATTGACGGTCGCGCCGCAGCTGCTCCGTCAAGGCGAGGACATGCGCCATTCTTATCGCCAGCGCGTTGCCGGCGCCATCGACATTGCGCGTCAGCAAGCCCAGCAGCTGCCCCTTTTCGTCATAAAGCGGATTGCCGCCCGCGTCCGGCGCCTGGGCCGGCGGAATGGTCGTCCGCAGCCAGTGCCGCGCCCGCCTGTCGTTGACGCCGCCCAAAACGCCGCGCAGCCGCAGCCCGCCATAAGCCAGCGCGATGAAGGCGAGGTTTTCACCGATCGCCAGCGGTGGCGCGATGACTGGCTTGCGCGCGGGAACCAGCCCGGTGTCGATGAGCGCCAGGTCATGCAGCGGGAAGCGCCGGACGACCGCGCCCTTCAATTGACGCCGGGCATCCAGGGTCACCCTCACGCGCTCGGCGCTTCCAATGGCGTAGCTCGTGGTCGCGACCAAACCCCCGCCGTTGACGAAGACGCCGCTCGCCATGCCGTTCCTGCCGCCGCTGACGCCCACGACCGCGGGCCGATCGTCGCGCTGTCCGTCTCGTTCGCCGCCGCCCATAGCCGGCAGGCGCCCCGGCTGTGGACGCGCGGACCTCACCTGCTGCAAGCCCTGTCTAATCTGCCGATTTTCCGGGTCGAAGGCCAAGGCGCGTTCCAGGCAGCCAATCTTGTAAGCCTGGTCGGCGCGCGATTCCGCCAGCCACACCCAGGCGGCCGCCCGCCCCTTGTCATCCAGCGCGGCGTCGTCGACCAGGCGATTCAACATCTCAACGGCCGGCGCGACCGCCCCGTCCTGCATCATTTCAATCGCCTGCCGCAATTCCTGCTGCGCGCTCATGGACGCGACGCCTTCCAACCCTGCCTGGAACAGCCCCCATTTTAGCCTGATTCGCCCTCAGCCGTGCGCCAGGCGTGGCATTATGGCGACTCCTGGACTATGTTTGCAGGGGCTACTCCGCGAGTCGCCCGCGAGCCAGCAGCGTCATGTAGGGGCTACTCTGCGAGTCGTTAGACGGAGGTGCAGGCAAAGGAGGCAACATGGAAATCGAAAACAAATTGGCGGACATGGGCTTGGCATTGCCGCCGCCCCTGCAGCCGCCGCCAGGCGTCGCCCTGCCATTTTCATTCGTGCGGATTCACGCCGGCATCGCCTATATCTCCGGGCATGGACCGCAGACGGCGGATGGCGCGCTGGCCGGACCCTTTGGCAAAGTCGGCGCGGAAGTGACGGTGGAGCAGGGTTACGACGCGGCGAAGGCGGTCGCGCTCTCGATGCTGGGCAGCCTGAAACGCGAACTCGGCGATCTCGATCGCGTGAGCGCCTGGCTGCGACTGCACGGCATGGTCAACTGCGCGCCCGACTTTGGCGGACAGCCCGCCGTCATCAATGGCTGCTCCGATCTGATTCTGGCGCTCTACGGCGAGGAACGCGGCGCTCACTCGCGCTCGGCGGTGGGGATGGGCGCGCTGCCCTTCAACATGGCGGTCGAGATCGAAGCGATGGCGGCTATCGACTGAGCCTCAATCGCGCTCCAGCAGCAGATTCTTATAGCCATCGACGCGCGCGCGCCAGCCGGGCGGCACATAAGTCGTGCTGTCCATCTGGAAGACCAGGGCCTCGCCGCCGAAGGTCGCGCCCGGGCGGAGCCCCTCTCGTTCAAACAGCTTGATTTCGCCGTTACCTGGCGCCGCCTTGACGCCCACCGGCGCCGCCTCATGCGCGATCGACTCGGCTTCTTCAAAGGCCGGCTTTTCAATCGCGCCAATGCCGTTGACCCGCAGATTGACGATTTCTACCTCGCGCCAGCGGATGGCATGGCCATAAGCGCGCTCATGCGCCTCGTGGAATGCCTCGACCGCGCGCTCGTCATAAGTGACGTTCAGCTCGTAGGCTTGCCCGGCGTAACGCATATCCAGCGTGACGGCGAAGCGCATGTCGTCATCGGCGATGGCTTCTTGACGAAGTTCAGCTGCCGCCTGGCCCGCCAGCTCGTCAGCCAATTCGCGCAGTTGGACGAGCGCCTCCGCAGAGGCCGCGCGCATGACTGACCGGCTGTAATCGACGGCGACATCGGCGATCAACAGACCGAGCGCGCAGAGGACGCCCGGCGACTCCGGCACAAGCACGCGGGGGATATCCAGGCGCGCGGCCGCCTCGCAGGCATGCAGCGGACCGGCGCCGCCAAAAGCCACCAGCGCAAAATCGCGCGGATCGTGACCGCGAGCGATGGAGACGCGTCGAATCGCCCGATCGATATTGACGTTGGCGATATCAACCACGCCCTGCGCCGCCTCCAGCATGCTCAAGCCGATTTGCCCCGCCAATTGCGACAGCGCGCGCTCGCCAGCCGCCAAATCCAGTCGGATCGTCCCGCCCAGAAAATGCTCGGCGTCCAGCCGGCCGAGGATGGCGTTGGCGTCGCTGAGGGTCGCCTGGTCGCCGCCCAGCCCATAGACGGCCGGTCCCGGATTGGCGCCGGCCGATTCCGGTCCAACCCGTAAGGCGCCGCCGGCGTCCGCCCGCGCCAGTGAACCGCCGCCCGCGCCAATCGTTTCGATATCCAGCATGCGCGCGCGGGTGGGCAAGCCGTCAATCGCCGATTCAGCGCGCGGCTCGGGCGCCCCGGCGATCAGCGCCACATCGGTGGATGTGCCGCCCATATCCAGCGTGATGATCTGCTCGAAGCCGGCCGTCTTCGCCAAATGAAAGGCGCCCATGACGCCGGCCGCGGGTCCGCTCAACGCCGTGTGGATGGCTTGCTGGCGCACCCGGCTCGCGCGCATCACCCCGCCATCGGATTTCATGATGCGCAGCGAGGTTTCCGCCGGCAGCGCCGCTTCCAATTCGCCAACGTAGCGCGACATGACGGGCCGAACGTAAGCCTCCAGCGCGATGGTGCTGGCGCGCTCATACTCGCGGAACTCGGGCAATACCTCTGATGAAAGCACCACTTGCCAGGCATGCTCCACGATGCCCCGCTCCAGGATACGCGCCTTGATCCGCTCCTCATGTTCGGCGTTCACATAGCTGAAGAGCAGACAGACGGCGATCGAATCGACTTGCTCGCCCGCGACTTCATCGAGAGTCGCGTCGAGCGCCACCTCATCAAGCGAAATCAAGACGTCGCCGCGGAAGTCGAGCCGCTCATTCACTTCATAACAGCGTTCGCGCGGGATCAGGGGCGGCGGAATGCTCGGGTGGATGTCGTAAAGCTGCGCCCGATCCTGCCGCCCGATATAAAGCAGATCGCGGAAGCCGGCCGTCGTCAGCAGGCCCGCGCGCGCGCCCTTGCGCTCGAGTATGGCGTTGGTGGCCACGGTCGAGCCATGCGCCACCTGCCGCAGCGCCGCCAGCCCGCCGGTCGCGATCGCCGCCAAGCCCGCAATCATCGCCCGCTCCGGCCGCTCCGGGCTGCTGAGCAGCTTGTGAATCTTCAGGGGTCCGCCGTCGCTCAAGACCAGATCGGTAAAGGTGCCGCCGATGTCAACGCCCGCTCGCATTGCCTCGTCCTCAGCAATTGCCTGTAAGTCGCGCATATCATGGCTGTTTATCGGGTCATTTTTGGGCTTGCCAAAGCGAGCCCCTGCCTGAATTCGATGATGCCGGCGCTTTGATGTCGCGCCCGATCATAACATTTGCCCGCGCAAAGCGAAACGCGCCGCTCTCGTCCGCGCGCTTACAGGTCGCTTACGCAGCTCTGTCGCCGGTCTTACGCCGCGCTGTTTTCTCTCTAACGTCCGCCAGATACGATAGCAGTGTCAGATTAATTCACGCGGCTGCAGGGGCGAGCCACTGGGTCGCCCGATTCGCAGCCCTCAAGGAGGAAAGAGCATGATGATCCGCACGCGCAATCCCTATTTCCGTCTGGTCGACGATTTGCTGCACGACGCTCGACCCTTTTTCGCCCGCGGTGGCGACTTCGCGGCAGGCGGCTACAGCCTCGCGCTTGATGTCGACGAAAGCGCCGACGCCTACACGGTCCGCGCCAACCTGCCCGGCGTCCGCCAAGACAACATCAGCGTCAACATCCACGATGACGTCCTGACCATCAGCGCCGAGACCGCCGCCGAGAACCGCGACGAGGCCAGCAAGACGCTGATCCGCGAGCGCCGCTTCGGCAAGTTCAGCCGCAGCCTGCGCTTCCCGGCGCAGGTGGATGGCGACGCGGTGGAAGCCAGCTACGAAAACGGCGTCCTCCGCATCGCGCTGCCCAAAGCCGAAGGCGTCAAGCCGCGGCCGATTCCGGTCAAAGCCATCGCCGCGAGCAACTAGACCACTCCGGGTCAACTCACTGTGGGGGCGGCCGATCTGGTCGCCCGTCTTTCAATTGCGCGACCTTTCAACGGGCGTTACGGCGAAAGGCCCCTGTTTTATTCGCCACAACGGATTCACCTCCAGGGGCGAGCCACTGGGTCGCCCTCGCAACAGCAATTTCGATGGCGGGCGTTACAGCGTAACGCCCCTACAGCTTTGTCATTTGATGACGATTTGTAGGGGCGAGGCGGTGACTCGCCCTTTAACCAACGCGAATCCGTTTGCGCGGGCGGTCGATTTGCGGCGCGTGTGTCCACAGTTTCCGCAGCAAGCGAATGCCTGTAGGGGCGACTCTGTGAATCGCCCGTCGCTCTGCAACACGCCGCTACGAATCGTAATTGGGCGTTTTCGAAGGGCGAGTCGCCGCGCCCCAGCCGCCGCCGCCCGGCGTCGATATGATCACGCGATCGCCCGGCGCGACCTGCGCCGAATGCTTGCCGCTGACCACCGCCGGCCCGCCACCGCGGACGACGGCGTTCTCGCCGCGTTTGCCCGGCTCGCCGCCATTGATGCCGTAGGGGGCCCGCAAACGCCGCTCCGAATTGATCGTGATGGTCGCCGGCGCGAGCATTTCGTATTCGCGCGTGATGCCATCGCCGCCACGATGCCGCCCGCCGCCGCCGCTGCCTTCGCGCAGATGATAACGCCGCACCCGCATCGGCAAGCTGTACTCCAGCGCCTCCACCGGCGTATTCAAGGTGTTGGTCATGTGGCAGTGCCGCCCGGACAAACCATCGCCGCGGCTTGACGCGCCATGCCCGCCGCCCAGAGTCTCGTAGTAGACGAACTGCGCCTCGCCATCAAAGCCGCCGACCGCGAAATTATTCATTGTGCCCAGCGACGCGGCCGGCAGCGCCTGCGGCAGCGCCTGCGCCAGCGCGCCAAGCACCGTATCCACAATCCGCTGGCTGGTCTCGGTGTTGCCGACCACGACAGCCGCCGGGAAGCGCGGATTCAGAAAGCTGCCTTCGGGCGCGATCACCTCGACCGGCTGGAAGCAGCCATGATTCACCGGAATATCGTCATCCGCCAGCAGCCGGACGCAATACCAGGTGGCGGAGCGCACGATCGCCGGCACGGCGTTCACGTTGCCCGCCACTTGCGGCGCGCTGCCCGCGAAGTCCACCGTCATCGATTCGCCCCGCACCTCAACGCGCGCCCGAATCGGAATCTCGAACTCGTCTTGCCCATCGCCCTCCATGGCGTCTTCGAAGCGGTATACGCCATCAGGAATGCGCGCGATGACCGCCTCGGTCATACGCCGCGAATAATCAAGCAGGGCGGTGGCGTGTTCCGCCGTCGCCTGGACGCCGTGCTCCACCATCATATCGAGCAGCCGCTGCTCGCCGACGCGGTGCGCCGCCATCTGCGCTTCCAAATCGCCCAGGCGCTCGGCCGGGTTGCGGCTGTTCGCCACGATCAGATCGAGCGCGCCCTCGTTCATCCAGCCGCTCAGCCGCAGCTTCACCGGCGGGATGATGATGCCCTCTTGATACAATTCCGTGCTCAATGGCGCGGAGCCCGGCGTCATGCCGCCAACGTCCGCGTGATGCGCCCGGCTGGCGACGAAATAGCAAAGATCGCCGCCGGCGAAAACCGGCGAGATCATGGTGATGTCGGGCAGGTGCGTGCCGCCGCGATAGGGGTCGTTGAGCACGACCATATCGCCGGGGAAGAATTCCTCGAAGTCGGCCACCGCCGCCGCCACCGAAGCCGGCATGCTGCCCAGATGCACCGGGATATGCGCCGCCTGGGCGATCATCCGCGCTTCGCCATCGAAGACCGCGCAGCTGAAATCCAGGCGCTCGCGGATATTCGGGCTGAAGCTGGCGCGCCGCAAGGTCACGCCCATCTCTTCGGCGACCGCCGCGAACAGGTTTTTGAAGACTTCCAGACTGATGGCGTCCACCGGCATTTCAAGCGGCCTTTCGCAGTAGCGGGCTCGCGCATAGCCTAACATAATTGTGGTTCTGCGGGCTACTCGCTGGGTCGCCCGCCCGCGCAAGAATGGAGGCAAGCAGCCGTGCGCATCCTGCTCTTCGCCAATGGCGAGCTGAATCATGGAAAAATGGTCGAGCGCCTGCTCGCCTCGCTGGATTCGCCCCGCGTGATCTGCGCGGACGGCGGCGCCCGTCACGCCCGCAGCTTGGCGCTAAAGCCCCATGCGATCATCGGCGATCTCGATTCGCTGAGCGCGGATCAGGTCGCGGCCTTCAAAGCGGATGGCGTCGAAATCATCCAGCATCCGCCGGATAAGGACGAAACCGATCTCGAGCTGGCGCTGCGTCATTGCCGGCGGCTCGGCGCGAGCTCCATTCACATCCTGGGCGCGCTTGGTGGGCGGATCGATCAAACGCTCGCCAACATCTTCTTGCTCGCGCAGGCGGAAATCGGCGACATGGACGTCGCGATCGTTGACGGCGATCAGGCGCTTCGCCTGCTACAGCCCGGCGTCCATCGCGTTGATGGCGCGCGCGGCGATACCATTTCGCTGATTCCGCTGAGCGCGGCCGCGGCGGGCATCAGCACGCGGCGCCTCCAATATCCGCTGCGGAACGAAACGCTGCGCCTGGGTCCGGCGCGGGGGATCAGCAACGTCATGCTGGAGGAAAGCGCTCTGGTCGAATTTCGCGCCGGGCTGCTGCTGCTCGTCCACACGAGCGGGCGCGCCTGATGACCGCCTTCACCGTGATCAAACGCGACGCATGGGGCAGGGCAGTGCTGTCCTACCAAGGCGTCCTGCAGGAACGCGCGGCTGACTTCATCTGCATCGACGCGACCTTCGCCTTTTCCGACCGCGACTTGGGCTATGTCCAGCTGCGCCGCGGCGACCGCTTCCGCGAATGGTTCTTTCGCGAGCGCTATTTCAATATCTTTCGCGTGGGCGATGCCGAGACGAACGCGCTAAAGGGCTGGTATTGCAATATCACCCGACCGCCAGTCATCGAGGCGCGCCAGGTGGCGGCTGACGACCTCTGCCTGGACCTATTCGTGTATCCCGATGGGCGCGCGCTGCTGTTGGACGAAGCGGAATTCGCTGCGCTGAATTTGCCCAAAGCAGAAGCGGATCAAGCCTGGCGGGCGGTCGCCGACGTCCGGCGGCTCGTCGCCGATCGCCGGCCGCCCTTTGACGAAATCCGCTGATCCACGCAGATTCGCGACTCCCCTTCCCTCCTTGTGGGGGTAAGGGGCCGGGGGGATGGGGGGCTAAGCTGCCCGCCAGCGCGGTCTGATCCCTCACTCCAAATCGGGTCTGATAACCAGCACCGGCACGTTGACGTCGTGCATGACCTTGTTGGCGACGCTGCCGAAGACCAGCCGCACCAAGCCCGAATGACCGTGCGTCGTCATCACGACCAGATCCGCCTCTTCCGACTCGATATAATCGACCACGTGCTGCGCCACGCCGACCGCGTCGATGATGTGCAGGCGACACTCCACGCCTTGCTCGCGCACTTCGTTCCGCAAGCCCAGCAGATGCTGTTTGATCTCCTCGCGTATCCGATTCGCCAATTCGTATTCGCCCGCGATCGCCAGCGAATCGACGAATTCGTGCATTGGCGGCGTGAATACATGCAGCAATGTCACCTCGCCGCCGCCGATGCGCGCGAAATCCACCGCGTAGGGCAGCGCGCGCTCGCTCCAAGCCGAGCCGTCGGTCGGCACTACGATCTTGTTGAAGGGTCGGTGTTGGAACATCGGAACCTCGCTTCCGTGATTATCCAGCTTTGCCCTTAGTATACCACAACTTAAGAAGCTTTTCGCAGTTCACCATTGACCCGCTGCGCCGAACCTGTACAATACTCGGCGGAAATCTCCAAAATTCTGCGAAAACATATATGAAAAATCACGAGCGCGCCGACCTTTCCATCGGCCGCAATCTCAAAATCGCCGCCTTTCATCTCGGTTCCGGCATGGCCGACGTCTTGACCACCGGCGTCTGGAATCGCATCATGGTGGCCGATCTCGGTTTCAGCGCCGCTTTCGTCGGCCTGCTGACTGGTCTGCGATACTTTCTGGCGCCGCTCGGGGTCATCGCCGGGCGCTATTCCGATACCCACAGCGTTGGCGGCTATCGACGCCTGTTCTGGATCTGGCTGGGCCGCGCCATGATGGCGATCAGCACCTTGATGCTGGGCTACGCCACCGCGGAGCTGGTGCGGAGAGCGGGAATGGAAGCGGCCGGGGCTTCCCCGGCGCTGATTTGGCTGGCGCTGATCTTCTCCTTTCTGCTCTTCAGCCTGGGCGGCGCGATTTCGGGCAGCACCTTTCTGGCGCTGATCTATGATCGGGCGGCGGAGCGTCAACGCGGGCGCGCGGTCGGCTTGGTCTGGACCTTCCTGCTCCTGGGCTTCACCATCGGCGGCATCTTCTTCAGCCTCTTGCTGCCGCACGACGACAGCGCCGGCGATATCGCCTTCAGCGCGGAATCGGTATTGACGCTCTTCATCGTCACCGCCATCGCCCTCGCGCTTATTTGGCTGGTCTCGCTTTTGGGCGAGGAAAAGCGACAGCGCGGGCAGACCCTATCGAAAACCGAAGCCGCCACCAGCCTGCGCCGCGACCTTTCGCTGGTTTGGCGCAGCCGGCGGATGCGCTTCTTCCTCGTGTATCTCACCATGTCCATGGCTTTCGCCTTCCTGCAAGACACGGTGCTGGAGCCCTTCGCCGGGCAGGTCTTCGGCATGGAAGCGCATATCACCAACCGCTTCGCCGCTTATTGGGGGAGCATGGCGATCCTCGGCTCCTTCGCGTCGCTGGCGCTGCTGCGGCGTTCGCCCGCCTTCAATCACGGCAATTTGTCGCAGGCTGGCGTCTTCGCGCTGCTTCTGGCTTACTTCGTTTTCGCCCTGTCGTCGCTCGCCGAAATCCGCCCATTGGTGAGGCCCGGCTTGATTCTGCTGGGCATCGGCCTCGGCGCCTGGAATATCGGCACGCTCGGCTTGATGATGGATATGAGCCCCACGGGCAAAGCGGGGACATTCCTCGGCTTCTGGACCTTCTGCGTGACCCTGGCGCGGGGGGCGGGCGTGGCCGGCGGCGGCATCGTCCGCGACTTGATGCTGGCGCTAAGCGGTGAACACGCTTTTGCTTATGGCGCCGTCTTTTGCCTCGGCTTCATTGGGCTTGTCGCTTCCTGGGCGGCGCTGCGCTACGTCATCCGCGGCGATCAACGCGACGCCGACGCCAGTGATGCCGAGATCGCGGGCATCCTCTCCCAGGCGCTGGATTAAGCCCGCGCCGAGTTAATCGCGCAGCCAGCTGAGGTCGTCTCGGTCGTATATGTAAATTCGCCGTTCTTCCGCGCTGAGGCGGTCGCTCATATCGACGACTTCCCACAGATTGATCGCGCCATCGGTGATTCGCGCGCGGCTGATATCCGAAAACTGAAAGACCGTCTGCAGGATCTGCGCCTCCAGGATGGCGTCGCCGCAGCTGCCGATGCCCCGCAGCCGCCCGCCCAAGGTGATTTCCGCCATGCCCTCGTCTATGTGAATGCCGGCGACCGACAAGCCCAACTGCTTGATCCAGTCTTCGGTCTCGACATCGCTGTCGGGATGATTTCGCTCGGGGTCGAAGAGGGCGCTCAATGCCAGCGAGAGCTCTGCCAGCGTGTTGCGCCCGCGCGGCAAGCCAATGTCGACCGGCAGCAGGTAACTCGCGCAGCCGACCTCAATGCCGCGACCTTGATAATTGCTGAAGCTGCCCAGCCAGATCTGCGTCGTGCTTGCGTCGGCGATAAACTCCGTCGCCCAGGCCTGCCACGTCTCAAGCAGCGGACCTGCGCACAGGCTGGCTGCCAGCGCCAAAAGTCCGATCAGCTGCATAGTGGAGTGTCTTGGCCGTGCGACGCCATTAGCCGCGCGCGCCCATCAGCGCCTCGACATCGGTGTAGCCCATGATGTTGTAGCCGGCGTCCACATAAATGACTTCGCCGGTGACGCGCCGCGAGAGATCCGACGCCAGGAAAAGCGCGAGATCGCCGACATCGGCCTGGCTGACCAGCTCGTTCATGGGCGAAGTGACCTCGGCGTATTTGAGCAGGTCGCGGAAACCAGTAATCCCGCCGGCCGAGAGCGTCTTGATGGCGCCGGCGCTGATGGCGTTGACGCGGATCTTGCTGCGCCCCATATCTGCCGCCAGGTACATGGTGATCGCTTCCAGCGCCGCTTTGGCGATCGCCATGGCGTTGTAATTGGGGATGACCTTGCGCGAGGCGTTGTAGGTCAGGCTCATGATGCTGCCGCCGTCTTTCATCAGGGGCTCGGCGCGCCGCGACAATTCAATCAGGCTGACGGCGCTGACGTCAATGGCGCTTAGCATCGCCTCGCGCCGCACGTCGACGAAGCGCCCGCCCAAGGCGTCGCGTTCGGCGAAAGCCACCGAATGCACCAGCGTATCCAACTTGCCATACCTGTCCGCCACCGCGGCAAAGACGGCATCCATCTCGGCGGCATTCGTGACGTCCGCCTGAATGAATAGCTCGCAGCCGATAGATTCGCCAAGCGGGCGGACGCGCCGCTCCAGCTTGTCCATGGCGTAGCTCAAGGCGATGGTCGCCCCCTCGCGATGCAAGGCCCGGGCGATGCCCCAGCCGATGGAATTCTTGTTGGCGACGCCGAAAATCAGCGCGATCTTGCCGTCCAGTAAGCCCATTGCGTCCTCGCTAAGTTTCCCGCAGCTTGTCCAATCGTCATTTGCGCTGTCGGCGACTGGCTCCTTCTGAACATTATCTTATCGCATGGGGCAAGCGCCTGCCAGACCGCCGCCGCATTGACCGCCAAGGCGCGACCTGCTAAGCTGAAAGGCAGAAGCCAGCCGCGCCGCCGATGGATCCCAGCCATGACCGAACCTGAGCGCATCTTCGTCACCCTCGCCATCGACTTCTCCGATGAGACCCTGGTCGAGCTGCGCGAGATTTCGCCGCGGCTGCATATCGAGCGCCACTTCCCGACCGTCCCGCCCGATGTCATCGCCAAGACCGAAGTCCTGTATACCGCGCGCTTTTACCCCGCGCCGGAACAGGCGCCGAAGCTGCGCTGGATACAGATGCACACGGCTGGCATGAACCAAGCCTTGGATTATCCTATCATGCAGGCCGAAGACATCATCGCCACCTCCACCAGCGGCATGCACGCCGGCAATATGGCGCATTACTGCCTGATGATGATGCTGATGTGGAATTACAACATGCCTGGCGCCTTCGCCTTGCAGAGCCGCGCTGACTGGCCACCGCAGCCAAGCTCGATTTTCGCGCCGATAGATTTGGAGCGGCAGACGGTCGGCATCGTCGGCTATGGCAGCGTCGGGCGCGAGCTGGCCCGGCTCTGCGCGACCATGGGCATGACCGTGCTGGCCTCCAAGCGCGACTTGAGCGACACCGCCGAGCGCAACGCCTACGCCATCGACGGTTTGGGCGACCCCAGCGGCGACATCCCCGATCGCATTTACCCCGCCGACACCGTCGCCTCGATGGCGAAAGACTGCGATTACCTGGTCGTGACCGTGCCGCAGACCGCCGCGACCGAGCGCCTGATCAGCGATGAGGTGTTGGACGCCATGAAGCCCACAGCTGTGCTGGTCAACGTCTCGCGCGGTCCCATCGTCGACGAAAAGGCGCTCATCACCGCGCTCTCATCGGGCAATATCGCCGGCGCCGCCCTGGACGTCTTCGAAGAAGAACCGCTGCCGACGACCAGCCCCCTCTGGAACCTCGACAACGTCATCATCACGCCCCATATCGCCGGCGAGACCCGCGACTATCACGACAAAGCGGCGCTCGTCTTCAAGGAGAATCTGCGCCGTTACCTCGAGAATCGCCCGCTGCTCAATCAGCTCGATCGCGCCAAGGGCTATTAGTCTCGCACAGACCACCCCCAACGCAAAACCGTAGGAGCGAGGCGGTGACTCGCCCGCCGCCGCGCCAGCCAGTGTAGACACACGCGCCGCAATGTGACCGCCCACGCAAAACCCATTGCGGACCGCTGCGTTTCGCTCCCCTTCCCTAGCTTGCTGGGGCAAGGGGCCGCGCCGCGTAGACACTGGCGGACGGGGATAGGGTGAAATCTGCCCACAATGTAAACAGGGGCGACCCTGCGAGCCGCCCGCCGCGCCTAAACCGAGCGCAATTCCGCCTTCAGCCGATGCCGCGCCGCGCCGATGATCTTCTTGCGAGCTCTGGCCGCGTTCTTATCCGTCAGCGTCTTGTTCTCGTCCTGGAAGGTCAGCGAATAGGCCAAGCTCTTCTTTCCCGGCGGGATCTGGTCGCCGGCATAGACGTCGAAGAGCAGCGCGTCTTTCAGCAGCCGCCCGCCCGCCTGCCGAATCACCGCTTCCACCTCGCTCGCCGGCGTGTCGGCGTTCACCACCAGAGCGATATCCTCCAGCAGCGCCGGGGTCGTCGGCAGCGCCTCAATCGCGTGCAGCCGCTGATGCCGCCCGATCAAGGGCGCGACCGCCATTTCGCCGTAGACCACTTTCGCCTCCGTTAATTTGAATCGCGCCGCCAGCTCAGGATGAATCTCGCCGAAGCTGCCAATGACCTCGCCCGCCACCAAGAGATCAGCCGAGCGACCGGGATGGAAACTGCTGTGCGTGCCGCGCTCATAATTGAAGTCGGCGACGTGCAGCGCGTGCAGCAGGCTATCGACCACGCCTTTCAGATCGAAGAAGTCCATTTCCGCCGCCCTCTCGCCGCCGGCCCACCAAGCCTCCGTTCGCGGTCCCGTCAGCAGGATGCCGAGGCGCAGCGGCTCTTCCGGCAGCATATCGCCCCTTCCCAGATAGACCTTGCCCACCTCGAAGACCTGCTGCGATGTCTGATAGCGCGCGTTGCTGACGGCGTTCTCCAGCATGTTGATCATCAAGGTATGCCGCAATACGTCGCGCTCGCTGACGGCGGGATTGGCGATTTCGACATACTCGGCTTGCGGCAGCGACGAGGCCGCCGCAGAAGGCGCGAGCAGAGCCTCGCTCTCGCGGCTGGTGAAGCGATAATTGATGACTTCATAAAGCCCCTGCCCGACCAGGATGTCGCGGATGCGCTCTTCGATGAGCACATTCGTATTCTCGCGCTGGGGCGGCATCTCGTCCGCCATGATCGACTCCGGGATCTGGTCGTAGCCGATGATCCGGGCGATCTCTTCCAGCAGGTCGTGCTGGCCGACGACCCGGTCGGCGCTGATATCCAGGCGGTGATCGGGCGCCGTCGCCGTGATTTTCTCCCCCGCAATCGCCACCTCAAATTCGAGCCGCCGCAAAACATCGGCCGCCGCTTCCAGCGAGACCTCCATGCCCAGCAGCCGATTTACCCGCTCTATCGGCAGCTCGACCGTGACCGGCGCCGGCGGCAGCGGATAGTCGTCAATGACGCCCCGGGCGACCATTCCGCCGCCCAACTGCCGCATAAGCTCGATGCCGCGCTGGCAGCCCAGGATCGCCTGCGATGGGTGGACGCCGCGGCTGAAGCGGGTCGAGGCTTCGGTGTGGACGCGCTGCTCGCGGATCGTCTTGCGGATGCTGATATTGTTCCAGGCCGCCGCCTCCAAAAGCACGTTGCGCGTCGTCTGGCTGATTTCGGTCTCGCCGCCGCCGATGACCCCGCCCAGGCTCAGCGCGCCAGCCGTATCCGCCACCAGGATCGTCTCCGCGCCCAAGGCTCGCGTGACGCCATCCAGGGTCTCCAGCTTCTCGCCGGGCTCGGGCAGCCGCGTGATGATGGTCGGCGCGCCGCCCGCCCGCTCGACCAGCTTGTCATAATCGAAGGCGTGCAGGGGCTGGCCCAGCTCAAAGGTGAGATAATTCGTTACGTCGACGATATTGTTGCGGGGCCGCTGGCCGATCAACTTCAGGCGATGCCGCAGCCAAAAAGGCGAGTCCTTGACTTCCGTATCGCGCAAGAGCGTCAGCGTGAAGCGCGGATTCAATTCTGGCTCGCGGATCTTGATGCTCGCCTGCCCCTCGATTGGGTCGCCATCGGCGGCGACATCGAATGACGGGTAACGCATTTCCTTCCCGAGCAGCGCCGCCACCTCGCGCGCCACGCCAATCATGCTGAAGCAGCGCGCCAGATTGGGCGTGAACTCGATATCCAGTACGACATCGCCCAGCACGTCTGCCAGCGGCGCCCCGGCGACATAGCGCGCGTCGTGCTCCATCACTATCACGCCTTCATGCTCGTCGGAAATGCCCAGCTCCTTCTCCGAGCAGACCATGCTCTTGTTGTAGATGCCGCGCAGCTCTCGGCCTTTCAGCCGCATCCGCTTTGGCTTGGCGCTGTGCCCGTCCCAGACTTCCGCCCCTTCCATCGCGAAGGCGCTCCATATCGGCGGGTCAATGGCGCCCTGGTCCTTATAGCCGAAGAGATTGGGCGCGCCGGTGACGCACTGCTCGAGCTCGGCGCCGCCATAATCGACCAGCGCCAGCACCAGCCGGTCGGCATTGGGATGCGCCCGCACCTCGACGATGCGCGCCAGCAGCAGTTTCTCGCGGTCCCAGACCAGATGATCCGAGCGCGGCATGCGCAGGCCCGGCACAGTCTGCTGCGGCAAGCCAATATAGTTGAGATGCGCCACTTCCAGCCCGGCGACGGTCAGCCGCTCCGCCAGGGCTTCCACCGGAACGTCAATGTCGACAAAGTCTCTCAACCATGAAATCGGGACTAACATTGCTTTTCCATTCCTTTCGCGCTTTCCAGCGTCGATATTTGTTACGCGGGGATGACGATTTCCGCCAGCGGCAGCATGATGGCGGGTTGGCTTGGGCTGTCGCGCCAGTCGAAGCGCTCTCCCGTCCGATTGTCGTACAGAATCGTCACGAGGCGATACGCGCCGGGCCCCAAGCCGTCCAGGCCAATCGAGAACTGGCGCAGCTCGCCCTCGCGCAAGAGCGGCAAGTCCAGCTGCGCGACCCGTTCCCAGTCGGCGTCGAGCAACTGATGCGACAAGCTGTAGCCATCGGCGGCGATTTCGCTCCTTGCCCGCCAACGGTCGATGAAGAGCGCCGCGTCGCCCGCCGCGTTCAAGCCGGCGCCAAAGAACTCGTAGTCGATCAGCGCGCTCGAATGACGCGCCAGGAGCGTCGGCGCTTCGCAGTTCGCCGCCTGCCAGCCATAGGTCACGAAAACCGTGTCGACGCCGAAACGCCGCTCGTCGCAGACCTGGTAATTCGCCACCTGCATGATCGCGTCCAACTCTGCCCGGTCCCGCGCCGCCACTCTGGATTCTTGATAGAAGACGCGCAGGAAGGGCGCTCCGATGCTGTAGTCGAATACTGCGCGCTTGAAGGCGGCAGTATCGGACGGCGTCAAAAGCGTCAAACCGCGATCGGCGAAGTAGTAGCGGCTTTGCGGATAATTGATGTAGGCGGGCCAATGGATGTCGGTCAGGTCAACCTGCCAGGTCAAGATCGGCGCCGCGGGCCGCGACTGACGCGCGAGCCGGCTGACGATATGCCAGGCCGGCTGGCTGTAGGGCCGCTCGCGCCCCAGAAACAAAGCCGTCCAATCGGCGCTCTGCTGAAAGCTGAGGCCCGCCAGCGGAAAGAGCAAGGCGACGAGCAGCAGCCAGCGCCGCCAGCGATACAGGCTGTATAGCGCGCCGGCGATAATCAGCAGCAGCGCGGGCCAGCCCGCCAAGCCAAAGCGCACCTTGCTCACGCCAAAAGCTTCGCTCAAGAGCGCCACCAAACTGAAAGCGATCAGAAAATACAGCAGAATGAGCGTTGGCGCCGCCAGGTCGATCGTCCGCCGGCGCCAGCCCAGCGCCAAGCCCGCGACAGTCAGCAGCGAGAGCGCGGCGCTGCCATTGAAGGCGACCGCGTGTAAGGCGCTCAGCGTTTCGCCCAGGCTGTCGCTTTCGGCCCGCCAGGTCGCGTAGGTGCGCTCGAGGCCCTGCGTGAGCAGAACGCCCAGCCAAGGCGAAAACAGCAGCAGCCCGGCAAGAACCGCCAGCGACAGCTTCAGCCAGCGGCCGTCCTTCGGCGCATGCAGCAGGTGATGGAGGCCGAGCGCGACGAAGAGCAGCGCGCTGAAAACGTGTGTGTTGGCGAGGGCGTAACAGGCGGCGGCCAGCGCCAGATAATCGCCCCGCTTCGCCGGCCGGTCGCTCTGCGCGAGCCGCAGATAAAGCCAGAGCGTAATCGCGCCCGTCAAGACCAGCAGCGGATACATGCGCGCGTTGGCGTAATAGAAGTTGTAGAGCGCGTTGCTGAGGGCGACGACAAGCGCCAGCAAGCCCGCCAGCGGCGCCACGAAATCCCGCGCCAGCCGGTAAATCATCGCCAGCGACAGCAAGCCGGTGAAGAGCGTCAAGACGCGCAGTATCGCGATCTCGCCGCCGACGAGACCACTCCACAGATTCAGCAGGATGAAGTAGAGCGGCGCGTGATTCGGGCTGTTCCGCGCGACCGATTCCAGAACGGCGAAGGGCGAATAGGGTCCAGCGCTGACCAAGCCGACGTCGTTCATGAAATAGAACTCGTCGACCTCCGGCACGATCAGATCCAGCTGGCGCGCGCTAAAGCCCGTCACGACGAGCAATAGCGGGATCGCCCAGATCCAGCGCCCGAGCCAGCTTTCGGCGCTAGCCAATAAGCGCCGGCCAATACCCAGTATCATCGCCCGCCCTAGAACTGCTGCAGGAAGCGCAGGTCGTTGCCCCAGAAGTAACGGATATCCTGTATGCCGTGCTTCAGCATCGTGATGCGCTCCGGCCCCATGCCAAAGGCGAAACCGCTCCAGACGCTCGGGTCGTAGCCGCCGTTGCGCAGCACATCGGGGTGCACCATGCCGCTGCCGGCGATCTCCAGCCAGCCGGTATGCTTGCAGACGCGACAGCCCTCGCCATCACAGAGGAAACACTCGACATCGACTTCCATGCTCGGCTCGGTGAAGGGAAAGTAGGAGGCGCGATAACGCACTCTGGCCCCCGGGCTGTACATGCGCTTGGCGAATTCGGCAATTGTGCCTTTGAGGTCGCTCATGCGGATGTTGCGCCCGATCGCCAGCCCCTCGACCTGCGTGAACTGAATCTCGCTGCGCGCCGTCACCTGCTCCATGCGGTAACACATGCCCGGCAGGATCACGCGGATCGGCTTCGTGCCGCCATCGCCCAGCTCGCGCATCGCCCGGATCTGCCCCGGCGAGGTATGCGTCCGCAGCAGCACGCGCGGATCCTTGGTGTAAAATGTATCTTGCATGTCCCGCGCTGGATGATGCGGCGGCAGGTTGAGCAGCGTGAAGTTGAATTCGTCCTCTTCGACATCGCGACTCTGATACACCTGGAAGCCCATATCCGCCCAGATCGTCTGGAATTCACGGTGGGTGCGCGTCGACGGGTGCAAGCCGCCACGCCGCCGCGGATAAGCCGGCAGGCTGATATCGATCTCGCCTTCTTCCAGGTCGCGCGCCAGCAGCTGTCCTTGAATCAGCGATTCGCGCTCCGCAAAAGCCTGGCTGAGCGCCTGCCGCAAGGTGTTGACCCGCTGCCCAAAAGCCGCTCGCTCCTCCGGCGGCAAGTCTGCGATCGCGCCAAAGAGCGCCCGCAGAGCCCCCTGCCGCCCCAGAAAACGGCTGTGCCAAGCCGCCAGCGCGTCGCCCTCGCGGACCGCCCGCAGCGTGTCAAGCGCGTCTTGGCGAATTTCGGTTATTGATACAGACATGCCTCCTCCTTCGCGGCCCCGCCCAATAAAAAACGCCCTCAGTCCCAGCCAGGGACGAGAGCGCATCGCTTCCCGCGGTACCACCCTGTTTCGGCGCCGCTGCACGACGCCGCGCTCATGTCGCCCGATAACGCCGGGCTGGCGGAGCAGCCTATTCTGGCGCTTCAACGCCGTTTCAGCCGTCGGCTCGGAAGGGAATTCCGCAACTGCCTCCGCGGATGCTTCCAGTCCCTGACATCCGCTCCCTGATTCGGCAGACGCGAGGTCGCGCCCATGCAGACTGTCTTCGTCATCGCCTTTGATTTGAAACCTGAATTGCGGGCATTATCGTTTGACGCGCCGCCAGCTGTCAAGTGGTCTTTCGACTCCGACAAGGCGAAACCGATGAATCCGCCGCGAACTCCCCTTCCCTCGTTCTGGGGGCAAGGGGCCGGGGATGGGGGTAGAATCCGCCGCGAACCCCCTTCCCTCGTTCTGGGGCAGGGTGGGTGAGGTCGGCTGCCCGCAAGGAGAACTGGCGCGCTAGAGCTCGATTTCGGCCAGCGTCAGCATCTCGGGGACGATGGCGTCGCTTTCCGACCATGGGAGGCGTTCTCCGCTCGCATGATGGTAAAGCAGCGTCACCAGGCGATAGCGCCCGGCTGCCAGGCGCGACAGGTCTATCGTGAATTGACGCGGGCGGTCTTCGTGCACCAGAGGCAAATCCAGCTGCGCGACATTCTCCCAATCCCGATTAACCACCTGATATGACATTTTGTATTCGCCCGCGTAGGCGCCCGCCTTGTGCCTCCACAGATCGCTGAAGGCCAGGGTCGCGCCGCCCTCGATGACCCGGGCGCCATAAAACTGATAGTGGATCAGCGAGGTCTTCGCCGTTACCTGCGGCTGCGGCGGCCGGCACGCGAGCGAACTCCACCAATACTCGCGCAAGCGGGCGTCCAGCGCGAAATCCAGGTCCTGGCAGCGCGTGTAGCGCATGGTCTTCATTTCGGCGTCAAGGGCAGCGAGCGCCGCTTCGTCAATCTTGGCGTTCTGAAACCAAAGCCACACCGACGGCGACGTGACGGCGTTCCAGGCTACGTTGACGCCGAGGCCATCCAGAGTTTTCTTCGTTTGGAAGTTGACGCGGTCCAGGTCGAAGTAATGGTCAAGCAGTCGGTATCCGCCATCCCGCCAGGCGACCAGGTTTTGGTGCCGTATGCCGATGGCGTAAATGTCGGCTTGGCTGTCGCCGCGGCGGGCGTATCGTCCCAATTCATGAAAGGGCGTCTGGGCGGCGCCGATGGGTCGGTCATGCGCCTCCGGCTGCCAGTCGTCGCCGGTCCGCTGGACATGATACGCGAGACCGGTGAAGATCCACAACAGCGCCAGCAGACAGAAAACGCGCCGGATGCGATATAGCGCGTAGATGCCGGCCGTTTGCGCCAACATCAGAAACAGCGCGCCGGGCAGCAGATAGCGCATGCGGCTGATGCGAAATGTGCCGACCGTCTGCTCGACAAGCGCGACCACGACCAGGTAAAAGACGATCAGCGCGAGATAACGCGGCAGCGAAATATGCCGCCGGCGCCAGGCGATCGCCAGCCCGGCCAGGGTCGTCAGCAGAAGCAGCGGGCTGCCGTTGAACAAGAGGCTGACCTCGGCGGAAAGGATTTCCATGGCGTTGGCGGTTTGGCTGTCTTCAATTGACAGATACTTTGGCGCGCCCGTGGAAAACTGCACATAAGCCCAAGGCGAATAAATCAAGAGCGCCAGCGCCGCGCAGAGGCAGACCCGCCGCCAAGGGGGCCCCTTGCGCGCCATCAGTATATGGTATGCGCCGACGGCCGCGAAAACGAATACGCTGGCGATGATCGTGGTTGCCAGCGCCAGGCACGACAGAAAGAAGCCGATATAATCGCGGCGCGACGGGGGCGTGGCGCGGTGCATAATCCGCAGGTAAAACCACAGCGCCAAAGCCGCCGCCAGCATGTACAGCGTATACATGCGCGCGTTTGGCAGGTAGAGGTTCAGGAAGGCGTTGCTGGCGATGATCGCCAATGCCATGGGGGCGGCCGCGGTGGCGACGAAGTCGCGCGCCAGCCGGTAACAGACCGCGACAAAAAGCAGCCCAAAATAGAGCGACAGCAGCCGGGCGAAGGCGATCTCCTGCGGCACGACCGCGCCCCAGAGATTCAGCAGCCAGTAATACAGCGGGCTTTGCTGCGGGCTCCAGCGCGCCAGCGATTCCAGGACCTCGATCGGCGAATAGGGACCATCCACCCAGCCCACATTTGTCATCGTCCTGAATTCGTCCGGGCTGGGCGCGAAGGTATTGATGTTCTGAAACGCCAGGAGCGCGACAACGAGCAGCACAGGCGCCGCCCAGATCCAATGCCCGAGCGCGGCGTCGACGGCGGGGAGCTTGCCTTTGAGCTGCGATATTGCCGACAAAGATTCCCGCTCCGCTTCTTGCGCCAGGGGCATTGACCGCCGCGACGACGTCTCTGGGCCCTCGCGCGAAATGAAAAGATTCCGCACGAGCGCATCATATCAGCCTGAGTTTCCAGGTGAAGGCTCGAAGGCAAGCGTTCGATGCCAATGCCTGCGACGAGCGGCGGAAGTCGCCAGATCACCGGCCGCGCGCGTTGATTGGAAGGTTCGCTGCGGGACAGGCGGGCGGCTCAAGGTCTCGAGGTGTAATCGCCCTTCACGATCCACTTGTAAGTCGTCAGTTCTTCCAGCGCCATCGGACCGCGCGCGTGCAGCTTCTGCGTGCTGATCGCGACTTCCGCGCCCAAGCCCATCGCGCTGCCATCGGTGAAACGCGTGCTGGCGTTCCAGTAGACCGCGGCCGAATCGACCTCGTTCAGGAAACGCTCCGCATGATCGGAATTCTCGGTCAAAATGCTGTCCGAATGCTGCGTGCCATGCCGCCCGATATGGGCGATCGCCTCGTCGACATCATCGACGACCTTCAAGTTCAGCGTCAGGTTGTACCACTCGGTGTCAAAGTCTTCCGCGGCCGCCGGCCTGACGCGCGCGTCGCCGCCGACGATCGCATAGGCGCGCTCGCCGGCATGGAACGTGACGCCGGCCGCCCCCAGCTGCGCCACGACCCGCGGCAGCAGGTCCGCGGCGATATCGCGATGCGCCAGCAGCGTCTCCATCGAGTTGCAGACGGCTGGACGCTGCGTCTTGGCGTTATCCAGCACGGGCAGCGCCTTGTCCAGCCGGGCGCTCTCGTCGACGAAAATATGACAGACGCCGATGCCGCCCGTGATCACCGGTATGCTGCTGTTTTCGCGGCAGAAGGTATGCAAGCCGTTGCCGCCGCGCGGGATGATCATGTCGATGTGCTCGTATAGCCGCAGCATCTCGGTGACGTAGCGGCGGTCGGTGCTGCTGATGTACTGGATCGCGGCTTGCGGGAAGTCATGCGCCGCCAGCACAGCCTGCATCACTTCCGTCAGGCGCATATTGCTGTGCAAGACATCGGAGCCGCCGCGCAGGATGACGGCGTTGCTCGTCTTCAGCGCCAGGGTCGAGACGTCCACGGTCACGTTGGGCCGCGATTCGTAAATCGTCCCCAGCACCCCAAGGGGCGTTCGCCGCTTGATCAGCCGCAAGCCATTCTCTAATTCTGAATCCAGCAAAACCTCGCCGACTGGATCCGGCAATTCAGCGACCTTGCGCACGTCGGCGATGATGCCGTCCATGCGCGTCTCCAAGTCGATGCGATCGCGAATCCAGATCGGGTCGACGCCGTTTTGCGCCGCCAGTTCCAGGTCGCGCTGGTTGGCTTCCAGGATGCTGAGCGTCTCCGTATCCAAAGCGTCGGCGATCGCCAGCAGCGCCGCGTTCTTCTCGGCGGTCGTCTTCCGCGCCAGCTCGGCCGCGGCCGCCTTGGCGCGCTGTCCCATCTGAACGAGATCAAGCGATTCGAGAAGGTTCAGCGCCATAATTCATCCTCAGTCGCGTCGGCATGATACTGCGCCAACTATCCCACAGGTCGCGCCGATATGCAATGACAGCTGCCTGGCGATTGCGGGCGCAGCACGCTTCGCCTTGGCCTCAGGGCGTGAAGAGCCGCCGCAAATCCAGCGTAAAGGAGGGCAGAACGTCCTCGCCGTCGAGCTGGCCATCGCTGGCGATGTTCTCGCTGGAGAGCGCTCCGTCCGCGCCCAGCCGCCAGATTTCGGCGGTTTCGTCGCCCGGCAGCACGATCCAGACGAGCTTCGCGCCGTTTGCCAAATAGAAAGCCGCCTTGTCGCGCATCTCGCGCCGCGTGTTGCTCGGCGACTTAATCTCAACCGCGAGGTCGGGCATGAAACCGGAAAAAGTCTGTCGCAAGGGAAAACTCAAGCGCTCGCGCCTGACAAAGGCGACATCGGGCCCATACAAGTTGTGTCGGTCGCCTTCGGGATAATAGCCGCCCTCGACGAAGGCATAGCCCAAGTTTCGTTCTCTGGCATAGTTTCCGATTAGCCGCGCCAATTCAGCGGCCAGCCATGAATGCAATTCATTCGCCGGCGACATCTCAATCAACTCTCCGTCATGCAATTCATAACTGACATCCCTATTGCCGACCCGGGTCGGCAAGTTGGCGATGTCGTCAATGGTATAGAGCCGCTTCTTGACTTCGACTGGCATCAGCTTTCCCCATTTCGCTTGCCGATAGTGTAACATGGTTTCCAGCGGACCGGATTGAAACGCATATAAGACGAGGGAGCGACTGTCCATGCTCGTATCACGTCTGAAGGATAAACAGGTCGTCAATTGGAGCCTGATCTTCTCGGTACTGCTCTGCGCGGCGATTATCGCGATGGGCGGCGCGCTCAGCCAATTTGAGATCATCCCGCACCCGGAAGACGGCTTCATCTACGAATGGCAGCTGGCGGAGCAGACGTCTTGGGGGCGGCTGACCGCCTGGCTGGGTTTCGCGATTCACCAGGTCTTGATTTGGGGCACGATCGCCTATGCCCAAAAGCGCTACGGCAAGCGCGATTATGGCTCGACGCTGCGCCCGGTAAACCTCGCCGCCCTCGGAATCAATCTCGTCTTCATAATCCTGCATTACATCCAGACCCTGTTTTTCTATGACGGCATCGCCCAGGACCTGCCCAGCTGGACGGCGCAGTTCGCGGTCGCGCTCATGCTGATCGTCATTCTGGGCATGGAGAACCAGCGGCGCGGACTCTTCTTCGGCAAGAAGGTCGGCTTCCGGCGCGCCTTCACCGACGGGCTGCGCAAGTATCACGGTTATTTTTTCAGCTTCGCCGTCATCTACACCTTCTGGTTCCACCCGATGATCGCCACCTTGGGCCATCTGGTCGGCTTCATCCATGTCGTGCTCATCATGGCGCAGGGCTCGCTGATGTTTTCGCGCGTCCATCTGAACAGGCGCTGGACGCTGCTGCTGGAGATCCTGGTCTTGCCGCACGCCTTTCAGGTGGCGCTGAATCAGGGTGGCGGGCTCTGGCCGATGTTCTTCTTCGGTTTCGCGGCGATCTTCCTGGTCACGCAGATGCACGGTCTGCGTCTGAAACCTTGGGTGCGCCAGGCCTTCTACAGCTCGTTTCTGCTGCTCTTGCTTTATGTTTACCTGGTGATGCGCGAGCCGTGGCAGGTGAATGAAGTCATCCGCATTCCGCTGATCGAGTATCTGGTGTTGTTCGCGATGTACGGGATTTACCTGGCGGGGGCTTGGGCGAGCAGTCGGTTCCGCGCTCTGACGACGCCGCGCGAGGCGGAGGCCAGTTAAGCCGGCGCCTCCGGGAAAAGCGCGCGCAAGGGCAGCGCGAAGCCGGGCAGGACTTCTCCCGCCCTCAGCGCGCCGTTGATGTCGATGGCTTCAATATGAAGCTCGTCATTTTCGTCCAGGCGGCAGATTTCAGCGCGCCCTTCCATTGGATTCACGAGCCACACCAAATGAGAACCGTTCTCGAGGTAGAGGGAGGCTTTACGGCGCAATTCCGCAACGGTATTGCTCGGCGGAACTATCTCGACCGCCAGGTCCGGCATATAGCCGACGAATGCAAAAGCTTCAGGGTCAGGCAGACGCGAGCGGCTTATGAAGGCTACATCCGGCCCCACGAGAGTCGATCGATCATCAGCGGGGTAGAATCCGCCTTCGACGCTTGCCTCGCCCAAGTCTCGGCTTTCCGCGTATTCTTCAAGGAGACGGTATATCTTGCCCGCCAGTCTGGCATGGGGATAGTTTGCCGGCGACATCTCAATCAGCTCTCCGTCGATCAATTCATAGCGGCGGTCTCGTTCGCCGTCCCAACCCTGCATCTCCCAGACGGCGTCGACGGTATACAAGCGCTCTTTGACATCCATCGGTCCAACACTCCTCATCCTGTCTCGCGCCCTTCTAACACAGCCCGGAGTCGAAAAATGCGAACTCGCATCGAGCGCGCTAGAGCAAGACCAGGTTGTTTCGATGCAGCACGGCGTCGCCATAGCTGTAGCCAAGGATGTCGACGATCTCGCTCGAGCGGAGGCCGCATATTCGCCGGAGGTCGCCGCTGCGGTAATTGCTCAAGCCATGGGCGATTTCTTGCCCCCCCTGCGTCAGCACGGCGACTGTGGCGCCTCGTTCAAAATCGCCATGCGCCTCGCGGATGCCGACCGGCAGCAGGCTGGCGCCCCCGCGCAGCAAGACCTTGGCCGCGCCCGCGTCCACCACCAGCGCGCCCTGCGTGCGGTCCGTCAGCAGCCAGCGCTTGCGGCTCTCCGAGCGGTCCTTCGCCGCTTGAATTCGCGTGCCAATCCGCTCGCCCGCCACCAGCCGCGCCACGACATCGGGCTCGCCCCCGCTGGCGATCACCGTCTCGATGCCACTGCGGCTGGCGATCTGCGCCGCCTGAATCTTGGTCACCATGCCGCCCGTGCCGATGCTGCTGCCGGCGCCGCCCGCCAAAGCAAAATGCTCGTCCGAGACCTGTTCGATATTCTGAATCAGGGCCGCGGACGGGTTCTTGCGTGGATCATCGGTGAAGATGCCCGGCTGGTCGGTGAGGATGATCAGCAGGTCGGCGTCGACGACGCTGGCTACCAGCGCCGACAGATTGTCGTTGTCGCCGACGCGAATCTCTTCGGTGGCGATGGTGTCGTTCTCGTTGACGACGGGGATGATGCGCTGCTCGATGAGCGTTTCCAGCGTGTCGCGCGCGTTGAGGTAGCGCAGGCGGTGGCTGAGGTCGTCGCGCGTCAGCAAAATCTGCGCCGCCGTGATCTCGAAAATATCGAAAAGGTCCTGGTAGATGCGCATCAGATGGCTTTGACCGACGGCGCTGAGCATCTGCTTGGCTGGCACCGACTTGCCCAAATCGGGGAAGTTCAGCTGGCTGCGCCCGGCCGTCTGCGCGCCCGAGGAGACGATGATGAGCTCGTGGCCCGACGCATGCAAGCGAGCGGCCTGCTGCGCCAACTCCAGCATGCGCTGCCGATTCAGCCGCGGCGTGCCTCTGGTCAGCACGCTCGTGCCCAGCTTGAGCACAATCCGCTTCATGCGCCGTTCCCCCATCCCCCGGCCCCTTGCCGAAGTGCAGTGTCTGCGCGCACCCCACAAGGAGGCAAGGGGAGTTTAACCCTTTGTGGCGCAGACGTTTTTGCTCGGCCGCGCGCGTGTCCAAAGCATGCAAAGCCGTCAGCTTAGTTCCAGCCCACTTTCAGCGCGTAACCCAGCCGCAGCGCCGCCCGCCGCGTCAAGTCCGCCGCATCCGCCAGCGCCGCCTCCAGCGACATCGGCTTGTCCACGATCGAAAATGCCGCATGCACGCCCGCTTCATGCAGCAGCCGGTCGTCAATATTCAGCCCGCCGACGATGGCGATGGTCGGCACGCCATAATCCGCCGCCAGCCTGGCGACGCCCAGCGGACCCTTGCCATCGAGGGTCTGGGCGTCAATCTGCCCCTCGCCCGTTATCACCAGCGCGCAATCGGCCAGCCGCTCGCGGAAGCGATTCTGCGCCAGCACCAGGTCAATGCCGGGTTCGATTTGGCAGTTCAGGAAAGCCATCAAGCCGGCCGCGAAAGCGCCCGCGGCCCCGCCACCCGCCGCCGCGCGCAGGTCCACGCCGCGCTGCTCGGCCACGAGCGTGAAGCAATGCCGCAGATTGCGCTCCAGAGTCTCGACCATCGCCGCGTCCGCGCCCTTCTGCGGGCCAAAAACCCGCGCCGCGCCGCGTTCGCCCAGGGTCGGGTTCTCCACATCGGAGGCGATCAGAATCTCGACATCGCGCCAGCGCTCGTCCATGCCGCTCGCGTCTATGGTCACGAGATCCGCCAGCCCGCCGCCGCCGACGGGAATCGCGTTTCCGTCCGCGCCCAGCAGCTTTACGCCCAGCGCCCTCAAGCAGCCCATGCCGCCATCGACCGTGGCGCTGCCGCCCAAGCCGATGATGACGCGCTCGGCGCCGCGTTCCAGCGCGTCCGCCATCAGCTGACCCGTGCCATAGGTCGTCGCCCGCAGCGGATTCAGCTCGGCGGGGCGCAGCAGCTCCAGCCCCGATGCCAGCGCCATCTCGATGACCGCCGTTCGCCCGCCGTCGATCAGGCCGTATTCGGCGTCGATTGAGCGCATGAGCGGATCCATGACGTTGACGCGAATTCTCTCGCCGCCAGCGGCCAGAAAGGCATCCAGCGTGCCATTGCCGCCATCCGCGATCGGCAGGCGCTGGACGCGCGCGCCCAGCCCCGATTCCATGAGGCCGCGCGCGATCGCGTCGCTGGCCTCCGCCGCCGTCAGGCTCTGCTTGAAGGCGCCGGCCGCCACCAGAATCCGCCGCTCGCTTTCCTTCATTGGCAAAAGCCGCTCCCAAGATTATGATAAGCGCCTGGATTATAACAGCTTGGGGCGGGGCGGTTACATGGACAGCATAGGCGCTTTGAAGGCAATCGAAACCAGCGGCATCGTCGCCGGGATGCGCGGCGCATTCCCGCCCGCGGTCGCCCTCGAGGTCGCCGAGACCCTGATGAACGAGGGCATCAGCAACTTCGAAATGCTGATGAATTCGGAGCAGCCCATCGAAGCCATGCAGGCGCTGAAACGCGAATTCGGCGCGGAAGCCTGCGTCGGCATGGGCACCGTGCTCGATGTCGAATCGGCGAAGCGCGTGCTGGACGCGGGGGCAGATTTCGTCGTCTCGCCCGCCTTCCAGCCCGATGTGGTCGAGGCCGTCATGGCGCGCGGCGTATTGATGGGGCCCGGCGCGGCCACGCCATCGGAAGCGGTCGCGGCCTGGAGCATGGGCGTGCCGCTGGTCAAGCTCTTCCCGATTGGCGCGCTCGGCATCGAGTACTTCCGGGCGGTCTTTGGTCCGCTGAATCATATCCGCTTCATGTGCAACGGCGCGATAAAAGACCAGAACGCGCGCGAGTTCGTGCGGGCGGGCGCGGTGGCTTGCGGCATGGGACCGTGGCTGGTGGGGGATGGGACGTGGTCAAGGTCGCGGATAAGGAGCCGGGCGCGGATTTTGGCGAACGCGGTGGAGGCTGGGCGGGAGTTTGAACCCGGACCTTGACATAGGAATTGAGATTGGATACCGGTGAAAATATCGGAAAGGAATGCCTATCGGAGGATAAAATGGCTCTGAAATACATTGAACTCGAGGATGGCAGGGTGCGGGATGTCAATAGCGTCGAGCAAATGTATCAGATAGATATTGCAGTCAAAGACGGACCCGCAAAACGTACTCAGTACTGGGATTGGGATGAAGCAGCTAAAGTGTACCGAGAAGCGCTTGAGGATCCGACAGTCGAGTGGGTAGATATGGGGATTTATAAACTCGAGTTCGCGCTGGAAAGCGAAGCCTTTAAGGAATTGGATTGCTAAAGCTGACAACCGATTAAATCAGAAAACCAGATATCACTTTATGCATCCGTGTGGCCAAAACGGAAGTTTACGCCCGGAAACGTCGGTAGGACTTTGACGAGTCGATATAGCCAAGACAAGCTAGTATCCTTGTAAAGTCGAGATGGGTCGTCAGGATTTATAATGCAATCTTCACATTACTACTTCTACAGCGATGACGTCGCCATAATCGACGATGACTTGTTCAAAACCGAGGCCGTCCGCCCAGAATCCATCGACCTCATTGTCACGTCGCCACCCTACAACGTGGATATCCAGTACAATAGCAATGAAGACGACCTGACCTACGAAGAATACCTGCAATTCTCCCGCGAGTGGATGACAAGATGCTACGAATGGCTGAAGTCTGACGGGCGATGTTGTCTCAATATCCCGCTCGACAAGAACAAGGGCGGGCAGCAAAGCGTCGGCGCGGACCTGACGACAATCGCCAAAGAAATCGGCTATCAGTATCACTCCACAATTGTTTGGAATGAAGGCAATATCTCTCGCAGGACGGCTTGGGGCTCCTGGATGAGCGCCTCCGCTCCCTATGTCATTGCGCCAGTTGAGCTTATCGTTGTTCTGTACAAGGAGAACTGGAAGAAGACATCAGGTTCGCGCGAGAACGACATCACACGAGACGAATTCATGGAATGGACGAACGGGGTATGGACATTTAACGGCGAGAGCAAGAAGCGAATTGGGCATCCCGCGCCATTCCCCATTGAATTGCCAACGCGCTGCATCAAGTTGTTCAGCTTCATCGGCGATACAGTCTTCGACCCCTTTTTAGGCAGCGGCACAACGCTGGTGGCGGCCGTCGCCAACAATCGCGTCGGAATTGGCGTCGACATAGACAGCGACTACTGCGAGCTTGCTAAGAATCGAATTGAGGCAACAATGTCCCGACGCGCGCAGTTGTCGATGCTATAGGCGAGCCGCGTGAGCAAGAAACAATCCCTCGCCGCTTTGGTCTTTGCTGTGTTCGAGCAGCGTCCTTATGTCGAGCTCGCGCACGATGACTGGGTTGATGAAGTCATGCGCCAATATGAAGTTCTGCACGGGCGGCCGCCACGCGACCCCTGGCGGGCAGCGAGAAAACTGCATGAAGAGGGCAAATTGCAAAAGGTCAGCAAAGGCGTATACATGTACGATCCACGTCTGGTCTATGATCCCAGCTTGGAAGAGTTCACAGAGCAGCAAAAGAACTACATATTTTCGAGAGACCAGTATCGCTGCGTGGTCTGTGGCAAGGGTCGCGCGGACGGGGTAGAGCTTCACATTGACCATATCGTGCCGCGTGACAAAGGCGGTCGCGCCATTATTGACAACGGACAGGTACTCTGCGCCCAACACAATTTTCTCAAGAAAAACCTGGACGCCACCGAATCGGGCAAACGGCTCTTCATTCGTCTCTACAATGCCGCGAAGGGCAAAGACAACGACGAGGTTTTGGCTTTCTGCCGCGAAATCCTTGAGGTCTTTGAAAAGCATGACGTGAACGGCCACATTGATTGGTCGCCCTGATGCGTCGAAGCGACACGATGAAACAGCCCCCCCCCCAACGCTCCACCGCCTCCTGCCTCGTCGCCAGCGCCACCCTCCTCATCACCGCCGTCATCATCGCCATCAGCCTCTTCCTCCCGCCATTCGACCTGCCCGAGCGCCTGCGCGCCGCCCAGTACACGCCCCTCAACGCCGCGTCGCCCGCCATCGCCCTCGATGCCGACTTCCGCCTCAGCCTGCCGCCCGCCGATTCCGCCACCGACTTCGCCCTCAAGCTCGCGCGCCTCTCTATAGCCGACATCCCCGAAGCCGCGCGCGATCGGCTGCCCGCCTTCCTGTCGCTGGCCAGCCCGCTTTACGCGCTGGAAACGCGGGGCGCGCCGCCTGATGGCTTGCATATCGAGCTGAAGCCGCCCGCCAACGCCCCTAGTCCCGAACGCCTCGCCCTATACGGCTGGGATGGGAAGCGCTGGCGTTTCATCCCAACCGCGCACGCCGCCGGTTTGCTGCTGGGCAGCGCCAATTTCGTCCCGCAACTAATCGCCGCCTTCGATTTCCTGCCTGCCGCGCCAGTCGTCATGATCGCGCAGGAAGTCACGCAAGACCTCGCCCCCGAGATCGCCGCGCTCGCCGATATCCTGAGCCCGGCCGGCTTGCGCCCCACGCTTGAAGGCAGCCTGGTCGGCGGGCTGGCGCCGGGCGGGGCGACCGACGCGCCCTATCGCTTCATGCCGCTGATCCGCAATTTCAGCGATCCGCGCGCCCTGGATATCGCCACGGTCGAAGCGCTGATTTCGCGCCCGCAATTGCGCGCCCAGCATATCGCCCGCATCAGCGACTTGGCGGAATTCAACAAGTTTGACGGCGTCTTCATCGATTATCGCGGACTGACGCGTGACCATCGCGCTGACTGCGCCCGCTTCATCACCGAGCTGGCGGCGAGCTTGAAGCAGCGCGAGCTGCGGCTGGGCGTAGTCGTCGGGGCGGCGGAAGCTGAAGCCTACGATTGGCGGCGGATTGGCGAGGCGGCTGATTTCGTCCAGCTGCGCCCGCTCTTGAATCCGCTGGCTTACGCGCCGGGCGTGCCAGGCTCGGTTGATGATCTGCTGCGGCAGGCGACGAGCGCCATCGCCAGAAATAAGCTCCTGCTCGGCTTTAGCGCGCGCTCCATCCGCGATGTCGCTGGCGTCCAGCGCCCCATTGGCTGGCACGATGCCTTCGCCGCCCTGGGCGATGTGATCGTCCAGGGCGATAGCGTCAGCGAAACTGGCTCAATCGAGCCCGGCACGGCGATCCGCGCCTCGCTAAGCGGCTACTCGGCGCGCGCGGGCTGGCTGGATAGCATTCAGACCGCCTATATCGATTATCTGGACGAAGGGTCGGCGGCGATTTCGCGGATTTGGCTGACTGATGGCGCGGCTCTCGCTCATCGCTTGGCCAGCGCGGAGGCGGCTGGCATCGCCGGCGTCGCCTTTGACGACCTGCTCGCGGCGGATGGCGCTCCCGGTCTCGCGGGCGTCATCGGCGATTTCAAAGCGGGGCGGTCCGCCGCTGCGCAGCCTCTGCAGCTGAGAGCGCGCTGGTCGATCGATGGCGAGGCGGGCGCGCTTGATCAGGTCTTTGGCGCGCTGGATGCCGATTTCGCGCTGACCCTCGAGGCGCCGGACGGCAACTACGCCATCAACTGGGCGGTGGTCGATGCGGGTGGCGCGGAGAGCGCTCGCCGCGGCGCCGTTGTGCCTCTGTTTCAGCCCACTGCCACGCCAACGCCGACCCCCACCCCCACGCCGATTCCGCGGCCCGTGGTCGTCGCCACGCCCAGCGCGGGCCTCAGCGCGCCCGGCGGCGCCAATTACAGCGCGGCCCCGCCACCGCCCGGCAGCATCAATATCGAAATTGGCGGTCATGTGCTTAGCACGGGCAGCGGCCGCACGGTGCAGGCCATGCGCTCGGCCGGCATGACCTGGATGAAAATCCAAGCGCGCTTTTATCGTCACGGTCCGCCGGATGTCGCCAACGAGATCGGCATGGCGCGCAACAACGGTTTCAAAATCCTGGTCGGCACGGTCGGCAACCCCGATGAACTGGCGCAGGGCGGCCAAGCCTACGTCAACGCCTACACCGACTGGCTGATGAAGATCGCCGCGCAAGGCGCCGACGCCATCGAAGTCTGGAACGAGCCCAACCTCGACCGCGAATGGCCCCGCGGCCAGATCAGCGGCCACGCCTACGCTCGCATGCTGCAGCAAGCCTATCAGAAGATCAAGTCGGTCAACGGCGGCGTCATGGTCATCAGCGCCGCCCCCGCCCCGACCGGCGCCGAAGCCGCCTTCCCGGGCCAAGTGATGAATGACGACCGCTGGCTGCGCGAGATGGTCGAAGGCGGCGGCTTGAATTACCTCGATTGCGTCGGCGCGCATTATAACGAAGGCATCATCCCGCCCGACCAGACCAGCGGCGACCCGCGCCAAGGTGATTATTACACGCGCTATTTCTATGGCATGCTTAATACTTACTGGGGCATCACCGGGCGTCCCATCTGCTTCACCGAACTGGGTTATCTTACGTCCGAGGGGCTGCCGGGCTTGCCGCCCTATTTCAGCTGGGCGCGCAACGTCACCGTGGCGCAGCAAGCGGCTTGGCTGGCGCAGGCGGCCGCGCTCGCGTCGCAGAGCGGCCAGGTGCGCCTCTTCATCGTCTGGAACATCGACTTCCAGCATTATGGCGCCGATCCACAAGCCGGTTTCGCCATCATCCGCCCCGATGGCTCGTGCCCCGCTTGCGGCGCGCTCGCCAGCGCCCGTTAGCCCGCCTGATTACACTCCCGCGCCGGCGAAAACTGGTGTAACCTCTGTCGCAGCAGGGGCGCCGCCCGGCAGGTGCGAATGTGGTAACCAAGTCCGTACATAAACAGATTCGCGGCTTTGTCATCATCTGGCTCGCCGTAACGTTCGTCATGATAATGGCGACCTTTCTCGCCATCTATTTCTCCTCCGCGCCGGCCAATCCCGCGCCCGGCTCGGGCAATCCGCTCCCGCTCGGCACACCGGACGAAGCCCCGGCGCCAGCCACCGAGACCATCGCGCCGCCGCCCAGCGCGTCGCCACAGCCGACATTCGCGCCGACCTATCTCCCGCCCGAGCCGACCATGCCGCTCTTCCTCGAAGAAGTCACGCCAGAGCCAACCGCCACCCAGCCGCCGACACCCACGCCGGCGCCGACGCCGCTGCCCGTCGATGTCGTCCATTTTCAAGTCGGGATCCAAGCCCAGCACTCGCTCTCCTTCAATCAGGCCGACCAGCGCAGCCTGTTTACGTCTGTCGCGCGCGACCTGGGTTTGGGCTGGATGAAACACAAAATCCGCTGGCGCGATGTCGAAGCCGAGCAAGGCGAAATTGACTGGCGCGTCCTCGACTTCGTCATGCCCAGCGCGCAGGAGCTCGGCATCAAAACGCTGATCTCCATTGCGACCGCCCCCGATTGGGCGCGCGAACCGGAGGCTTCGCTCGACCGGCACGGTCCGCCAGCCGATCCATTAGTCTTCGCCCGCTTCATCGCCGCGATCCTCAACCGCTTCCCCGGGCAGATCCATGCGATTGAAATCTGGAACGAACAGAACCTGGACCGCGAATGGACCTCGACGCAGGGGCTCAGCGCCGATGCGTACGTCGCTCTCCTGCGCGCCGGCTACGAGACGATCAAAGCCATCGCGCCCGGCGTCATTGTCATCAGCGGACCGCTATCCCCAACCGGCATCGACGATGGCGTAAGCGCCGTCGACGACTTCAAATACATGGAAAGGCAAATCGAGGCGGGGCTGCTGGACTATGCCGATTGCGTCGGCGCCCGTCATAACGGCTACAACGTCAGCCCCGATCATCGTTATCTCGAAATCCCGGCCGACCCGAACGCCCGCTTCAAGGCGCCTGTGGACAACCCGCATCATAGCTGGAGCTTCCGCAGCACGCTCGAAGGCTATGCCCAACGCGTCCGCGCCGCAGGCCGAGACACCCGCCTCTGCGTCACCGAGTTCGGCTGGCCCTCGTCCGAAGACTTGGGCGCGGCTCGGCCCGGCTTCGAATTCTCCCTGGATAACACCCTCGCCGAACAAGCCGAGTGGATCGCCAAAGCCTTGAGCAACATGGAAGACTGGGGTTTCGTCTGGCTCGCCTTCGTCTGGAATTTCAATTATGGACCGCAAGCGGGCTACGACATCAGCAACGACAACGTACCCTATTCGCTGATTGGCCCCGATCACACCTTCCGCCCCGCCTACGACTCGATACGAGCCTGGCAGCGCGACTATCTGGCGCGCCTGGAAGCCTGAAGTGCGAGGTCTAAAGCGCAAGACGCTCCTCCGCCTCGCGCTGGTTTACCTGGTCGTGACCGCCTCGAGCCTGCTCGCCTGGCGCGCGCTGCAGCCCCGCTGGGATCCCTTCAAGGCGGGCGCCATCGCCGACGCGCCCTTCGCATCGCTGACCTATGGCGTCCAGGCTTTCCTCTGGTGGGATACCGTCAGCGCCGGGCTTCATCTCGATTTGACGCGGCTGATGTCGTTCAGCGTCGTGAAGCAGACCTTCGCATGGCGCGATATCGAGCCGGCGCCAGGCTTGTGGCAATGGGATGAAGCCGATCGCATCCTCAGCGAGGTCGAGCGCCGGGGTCTGCGGCTCGTCGTTCGCCTGGGGCAGTCGCCGGCCTGGGCGCGCTCGCCCGAGACCCGTGACGCGCGCGACGCCCCGCCAGCGGAGATGTCGCGCTGGAGCGCCTTCTGCGCGGCCGTCGCCCAGCGCTACCGCGGCCGCGTCGCCGCCTATCAGATCTGGAACGAGCCCAATCTAAGCCGTGAATGGGGCGACAAAATGCCCGACCCGGCCGGCTACACCGATTTGCTGGCGGCTTGCAGCGGCGCCATCCGCCTGGCCGATCCCGCCGCCGTTCAGATTTCAGCTGGTTTGGCGCCCACCGGCACCAACGATGCCACCGCCATGCCGGATGACGTCTATTTCGACCAGATGTATCGCCACGGCTTTCAGCGCCATATCGATGTCGTCGGCGCCCACGCGCCCGGGTACGCGCCGCCGGAGATCGGGCCCGACGACGACGCGGCGACGCAGCGCTGGTTCACATTCCGCCGCATTGAAGACCTGCGCAAAATCATGCTGAATTACGGCGACGACGCCCGCCAAATGGCGATCATGGAATTCGGTTATACGACCGATCGCGTCAATCCCGATTATCAGTGGTTCGGCGTCAGCGAGCGCGAGCAAGCCGATTACCTCGAACGCGCCTACGAGTACGCCATCGCCAACTGGCGCCCCTGGGTCGGCTTGATGATCCTGATTTATCTGCCCGACCCCGCCTGGCAGCCCGCCGACGAAGAATACTGGTGGTCCATCGTCGAGCCCGACGGCAGCGGCCCTCGGCCCGCCTACATTCGGGTCGCCAATATGCGCAAAGTCTGTGGCGATTTCATCATCCCCGAACGCGCGGACGACAGCCCGGCCGCCCTGGGCGAAGTCTTGGCGCCAATCTGCCCCGCGCGCTGAGCCGCCTGGCGCGTCGCGGATGGGACCGCGCCCCAAGCCCTTGGCCGCCAGGATGCGGGAAGGGGAGTTGGCTAGGGCTTTGGCGCGGTCCAACCTTTGGCATTTGCAGGCGGCAGGGCGACAGTCTGCGGTATACTGGCAGCCAGCATGACCGTCGACGCGATATTGACCAATGCGCTAAGGGGCGCGCCCCTGCCGACCAGCCGGATGAGCTATTGTCTGGTCGTCATCCTGCTCTTTTTCGCCGCGCTGCTGCGCACTTACGATCTTGCCAGCCTGCCGCAGGGCTTCAGCGATGACGAAATCGTCAACATTCGCCTGGTCGACAACGTCCGCCAAGGCGATATCTTCGTCTTTTATCCCGGCGATGACGGCGGCCGCGAGGGCGGCTATCACCTCTTCAGCGCTTTCATCACCTCTTTCGTCGGCGAGGGCACGATCGGTTTCCGCATCGCTTCCGTCTGGCTAAGCCTGCTGTCCATCGCCCTCGTCTATACGCTGGGCAACCATCTGTTCAACCCGACGGTGGGCTTGCTGGCCGCGGGCTTGATCACCGTCAATATGAGCGGGATTCTGCTGGCGCGTTCGGTATCCAGCGACGCCACCGTGCTGTTTCTGATTTCGGCGACGATGCTGGCCCTGGCTCGCTCGCTGCCCGTTTACCGGCGGACGCGGGTCGTCTCGTCCAATATCGTCTCTTTCGCCGCCTTGGGCGGGCTGCTGGGCTTGGGTTTCTATCTGCATCCATCCAGCCTCTTCATCGCGCTGGCCGCCATGGCGTACATCGCCCACCTGCTCTATATCCGCAACGTCATGTTTCGGCAGCGCCGCAGTTATACCGGCTTCGCCATCCTGCTCATGCTGATCATCAGCATGCCCTACTTGATTTCGTCCATCAACCTGCCGCAGTTCTCGGCCGTCCAGCGGATGCTTTCCGATTACGCCGACGCCCCGCTGCGCTCGATTAGCGATGGCTTGCTGGCGATCGTCGCCAACGGGGACGCGAATCCGCTGCACAACCTGCCGAACCGCCCGCTGGTAGACGCCTTCAGCGGCTTGCTGATGCTCGTCGGCTTCGTCATCTGCATCGTCCGCCGCCACCGCCCGCGCTTCATGCTGATGCTTATTATGTTCGCGCTGACCCTGCCTGCCGCGCTCATCGCCGAGAACAGCCCCGATTTCGTCCGCATGACGGTCATCCTCCCGCAGCTGGCGATCTTCTTCGGCATGGGTTTCTATGCGCTGATCCAAGCGCCGATATTTGGCGACCGCATTTTTCGGCGCATGGCAGTCGTCGGCGTGCTGCTGCTGCTGGCGGTGAATGTCGTCTGGACGGCGACCGATCTCTTCGCCGACTGGCGCGATAACGAGGCGGTCGTGCCGCTCGTCAACGGCGGGCTGGGGCAGATCGCCCACTACCTCGACATGGTTGGCGAGCAAACACCCGTCGTCTTCTGCAACGCCACCTGGGATATCGCCGCGCCCGAGCCGGAGTTGGGCGATGGCGACAAGACTCTGCTGATGATGAACCGCAGTCAGTTTGATTATCACGAAGTCGATTGCGGCCAAAGCCTCTTGCTTACCAATGGCGGCGAAAACCAGCGCATCGTCTTCTTTCACGAGGCGGCGCTGGATGGCGTGCACCCCTACCTGCAAGAATGGCTCGCGAAGGGACAAGCGGTCGCGGGCCGGCTGCCGCGCAACGCCATTATCGAGCTCGAAACCGCCGCGCTGCTGGCCGATCGCGCCGGCGCCTTCATCACGACCGCGCCCCTCTCCTATGCGCCCGAAGTCGCCGATCCCGCGCCGATCGCGCCGCCAATCCGCTTCGGCGGCAACCTCACTTTCCTCGGCTACGAGCCCGAAGTCCAGCGCGAGTTCCAGCCCGGCGAAAGCGTCGACGTCATCACCTATTGGCGCGTCGAAGGCGACTTCCTGCCCGATATCGTGCTAAAGCACCACATCCTCGCCGACCCAGTGACGCCGGTCGGCATCCACGACGTCATCAGCGTGAACCCGCTCATGCTGCGCGAACGCGATGTCTTCATCCAGGTGACGCCGGTGCGGCTGCGCGAGACCATCCTGCCGGGCAACTATATCGTCTCCGTCGGCGCATATCGCGGCAGCGACCAGATTCGCCTGCCCACCTTGAAAGACGACCAGCCCCATGGCGACCGCATCTTCCTTTACGATATCGACGTGCTGCCCTTGACGGACGCCACGGCAGGCGGCGGCTGATGTTTGAGCTTGTTTTCCTGGGCACCTCCGCCTCCGCGCCGTCGATTTATCGCGGCTTGCCCGCTGTGGCGGTTCTGGCGGGCGAACAGCGCTTCCTGGTCGATTGCGGCGAGGGCACGCAGCGCCAGATCCTTCGCAGCGGCATCGGCTTCAAACGGCTCAATCGCATTTTCTTGACGCATCATCACCTCGATCACATTCTCGGCTTGGGCGGCTTGCTCTCGACTTACGGCCGCTGGGAGGCGCTGGACGAGATCCACATCTGGGGCGGGCTGCCCGCCATCGAGCGCGTTCAAGCCCTCGTCTATCAAGTGATTTTCCGCCGCGAACAGCCGCCCGTGCCCATCTACTTCTACCGGACGATGCCCGACAAGACCCTGTTCAGCGGGCGCAAATTCAGCGTGCGCGCCTTCCCCGTTTCGCACCGGGGCCGCGAATGTTATGGATACGTCTTTGAAGAGGAATCGCGCCGGCCCTTCCTCGCGGGGAAAGCCGAGGCGCTTGGCGTGCCCCACGGCCCCGAACGCCGCCAGCTGGTCGGCGGGGCGCCGATCGTCACGCCGGGGGGGCGCGTCGTCCACCCGGATGAGGTCCTGGGCGAGGTCGTCAAAGGCGCGAAGGTCGTCATCACCGGGGATCTGGCGCGCACCGATGACATCCACGACGCCGTCCAAGGCGCCGACGCCCTGGTGATCGAAGCGACCTACTTGCATCGAGACGCCGATATCGCCCGCCAGGTCGGCCATATCACCGCGCGTCAAGCCGGCGAGCTCGCCCGCGATTCTGGCGTGAAGTTTCTCTTCTTGACGCATGTGTCGCGCCGCTATCGTGAATTTGAAGTGATTCGCGAAATCCGCAAGACCTTTCCCCAGGCCTACGTCGCCCGCGACCTCGATCACTTTGCCGTCTTCCGCGATAAACTGCCCAAGAAACTTGAAGCGCAAGACCGCCAGCCCGCCGCGGACGACTTGCCCGAAGGAGGCGAATAACCATGAGCCAGAGCCAGATACCGCGCCGAAGCGATTACGTCAAAGAGCGCTTCACGCGCGAGGACGATGTCTTGCGCTACGTGCGCCGGCAGACCGCCGAGCGAGGCATCCCGCAGATCAGCCTCGAGCCGAATGAAGGCAAGCTGCTGCAGGTCTTGGTGCGGCTTAGCGGCGCGAGGCGCGTCATCGAAATCGGCGCCCTGGCCGGGTACAGCGGCATTTGCATCGCGCGCGCCTTGCCAGCCGATGGCAGACTTATCACGATAGAAGTCAGCAGTCTGCACGCCGAAGTCGCGCGGGCTCATTTCGAGTATGCGGGCGTGGCGGGGAAAACGACTGTCATGCACGGGGCCGGCGTGGACGTCTTGCCGACGCTGGCGGCGGACGCGCCCTTCGATCTCATGTTCATCGATGCCGATAAAGGCAATTATCACAATTATCTCGCCTGGGCGGCGGATAATCTGCGCGTCGGCGGGGCGGTGGTGGCCGATAACGCCTTCTGGGGCGGCGCCATCTTCAACCCGCAGACCGCGGACGACCACGCCATGGTGTCCTTCAATCACAAGCTGGCGGCGCATCCGCAATTCGACAGCACAATCATCGAAGTCGGCGACGGCATCGCGATCGGCGTCAAGACTCAATGAAGCATATACGACTAATGCGATTGCCGTAGGCGCGACAACTCATTTCGCCCGCGCAGAACGCCCCCGAATTTGTAGACAGACGCGCGACAATGTCGCCGCTCACGCAAAAGAATTCGCATTGGTTGAGGGCGAGTCACCGCCTCGCCCCTACAGATCGTTATCAAATGACACGGCTGTAGGGGCGTTACGCTGTAACGCCCGTTGACAACATTCGCAAATGAAACAGAGGCGAGCCACTGGGTCGCCCGCCGATGAATCTGTAGGGGCGAGCCACCGGGTCGCCAGCGGCAGACGCAATGGCGGGCTTTACCGCGTAAAGCCCCTACAAATCCCCGATTTCAATCATGCCCTCGCCATAGACGCGCCCCGCTTCAATCACCAGCGGCGCGCCCAGGTCCACCGTCGCGATGAGATCGTATGTCGTCGCCCCCGTGACCCGCACCGGCACGATCTCGCCGATCGGCAGCTCGCCCTCGACCAGCACATAACCATCAATCTCGGGCGCGTCGCGGTAGCTGCGGCCCAGGCTGATCACATCGCCCGTCTCCGCGCCACTCTCGTCTTCGCCGGCGCCATGCCCCTCGACCAGGATGTCCAGCGTGCGCCCGACCAAGGCTTGATTCTTCTTGAGGCTGATCTCGCTCTGTAATTCCATCAAGCGCTCGTAGCGCTCCTGTTTGATCGCGTCATCGACATGATTGGGCAGCGTCGCGCTCGGCGTGCCCAACTCATAGCTGTATTGAAAAGCGCCAACGCGGTCGAATTCCAACTCGCGCGCCATCTTAAGCAGTGCCGCGAACTCCTCTTCCGTCTCGCCCGGGTAGCCGACGATGAAGGTCGTGCGCACCGCCAGCGATGGCATCAGCGCGCGCAGCCGGCCGATCGTCTCGTAGACCCATTCCACCTTCGCGGGCCGCTTCATCCGTTTCAGCGTCTCGCGGTGACCATGCTGCAGCGGGATATCGAGGTAGGGCAGGACTTGCTCGTGGCGCGCCATCGTCTCCATCAGCCCTTTCGTCACATAACCGGGATAGGCGTACAAGATGCGCAGCCAGGGGATGCCCGGCGCCGCCGACACGATCGCGTCCAGCAGATGCGCCAGCCCGTCTTTCAGCCCCAGGTCGTAGCCGTAATCGGTGCTGTCCTGCGCGATCAGCATGACTTCCTTGACGCCCATCGCCTCCAGCCGAACCGCCTCCGCCACGATCGCTTCCAGCGGCCTGCTCACGGCTGTGCCTTTGATCCGCGGAATCGCGCAGAACGCGCAGGGACGACGGCAGCCATCGGCGATCTTGAGATAGGCGGAAGCGCCCTGGACGCTCGCTCGCAGCACGCCCCGTTCATCCTGCCCGACCACATCGGCATCGCCCGGCAGGTGATAAAGCGGCTCGGGGTGTTTTCGCGCCCGCAGCCGCCTGATGAGATCGAAGATATCCATCCAGCGCCGCGTGCCGATGACACCATCCAGCCCGGGCGCCTCCTGCACCAGCGAATCGCCATACCGCTGCGACAGGCAGCCAGCCGCGATCACCATCTGATCGGCGCGCTTCAGCGCAATCAGCTCGCGCAGGGCATTGACCGATTCTTCTTTGGCCGCGTTGATGAAGCCGCAGGTGTTGACGATCAGCGTTTCAGCCGCTTCCGGGTCGCCAACGCCGCGCATGCCCGCGTGGTTCAGGACCTGCGCCATGCTCTCGCTATCGACCGTGTTCTTGGCGCAGCCCAGGCTGAGCAGGTAGTACTTGTCTTTGCTTTGTGATGCTGCCATTTCCATCCTTTAGAAGAGACCGAACCAGCGACAACCTCGCTTGCCCGTCTGCGGTTTATCAAGTTTATTGCGCGTGTTCTGATATGCTGTCACGTCTTCAGAATACTTGGAGCAGGCGCTAGCCGGATTTAGATCGGTGAAGGGCCCCAGTAATTCGCCTCGGTCGCCAGATGACAGCACTCCCAGATGCACATTTTCACGCGCGTTCGTGACTTCGAAAACGCCTTCCCGGTCAAGCCTTTGCATCACCCGCTTTAGCGTCTCTTCGACTGGCTCATGTACCTCTTCGTAGACGAAATCGTCGAATTCGTCGTCATCCATATTTTCGTCGTCAATAAGGCTGTCCTCAAGCGCTTCAACCTGGGTCTGGAGCGCCAACAGCAGACTGGTGGCGTCACTGAAGCTATTGTCAACCTCGTCTCCCATAACGCCCGTATTAAACTTATTGTTTCGTAGCGAGTGGCGAAGGAGATATCGGTGATCTTCCAGCGCCAACTCAAGGCCGGGTGGCATTTTCTCTTCGCTGGCGTTGCGCGTCAATTCTTCTTCGGAATCGACAAAAACTGTGACATATTGCGATACATCGCCGGTTACAAGATTGAAAGTGTAGAAAGTCTCGTTGCTGTAGTCCCGCTGCAGCTTCGTTAACACCGCGCTCGCCGCCTGGTAGACCTCCGACTCAAAGGCGTCAAAGTCAAAATCAATCTCGTTTTTCTCAACCATCACGCCCCCTCTTTCGTCGGCGGCAGGCCGGCCTGCGTCACCCGCGGCGGCAAGATCGCCGTCGGCGGACCCGGCGTCGGCGTCGCGCTCGGCAGTGGCGTGTTCGTCGGCAGCGGCGTATCAGTCACTGTCGGGATCGGCGTCGCGCTCGGTATCAGCGTATCCGTCGGCGTCGGGCTCGGTCCCTCAGTCGCCGCCGGCTCCACCTCTACAGCCACGACTTGCGCTTCCGCCGTCGGACTCGCTGGCGTCGCCGCCCCCGCTGGTCCCAATTCGACGATCGCTTCGCTCGCCGTGAAACGGATATCCGCTCGCTGCCCGCGCCCGCCGATTTGACCCTGCCGCTGGCCATTCCAGATCACATCCAAAGCCATGGCGTTGGCGGCCCCCAATCGCACCTCGCTCAAGGCATTGTACTCCAGCAGCGTGTCTGGCGCCGCGATGCCGCTGAACTGCTCGATGCCATCCACGTACACGCTCAGCCAACTGCGCTGCGTCAGCAAGACGCTCACCAGGATGCCGCTGCCGCCATATTGCGCCCGATTCGCCGGAGCTGGCGCGCTGGCGATGGCTTCCGTCGGGGCGGGCGCTTCTGTCGCCGTCGCCGAAGCGATGGTCGCTTCCGCCGTTTGCGCCGGCGCCAGGATATTCTCGATGCCGACCAGCTCGATCGTCACATAAGCGATGATCGCGATGGCCGCCGCCGAAAAGAGCAGAAGCAGCAGAAGGCGCAGAAGGCTGCCGCAGGTGGATGACCGCCGCTCCGCCAGCTGCATCTCGCCCATGGGCTGGGTCGAGCTGAGGGCGCGCTCCGCCTCCGCGTCTTGCCGCCGCCGCCTGCGACCGCGCCGGCCCCGCCGCGCCTTTTCTTGCGCCAGCCGCATCCGGTCATAATGCTGCAGTACTTCTTCTTCGTCCAGTTCAAGGAAGCGCCCGTAAATCCGCAGCATGCCGCGGACTTGGATCTCGGGCAGGCCCGCGATCTCGTATTCGCCGGCTTCGAAGGCTTCCAGGATCGGCCGCCGAATCCGCAGCGCGGCGACGGCGTCTTCGATTGAAATCGCTTTGTTTTCGCGCGCTTCGCGCAGGCTCTGCCCGAGGGAGTAGCCATCCATCAGCCGCGACCGCCCTCAATCAAAAAACCCCGCCGCCGCAGCCTATGCCGCGCGCAACGGGGTCGCCTCTTCCAAGCTTCTCGGGGCGCGATCGCGGGGGAATGCGCCGACGCCTAAGGCTCGACCGCCTCAGCTTCCAACTCGCGGGCTTGCGCTTCGGCTTCGCTTCCAGCGCTTTCGCCATCGGTCGCCGACGCGCTGCCGTCCGCCGCTTCGTCTTGCGCTTCGGCGGAAGTCGCATAGCGGAAACCATCCGCCATAATGTCCTCCGCGCTGACGATCTCGCCCCGTTCGCGCGCCGCCAGAAATTCCGGCAAATCGTCCGCCGGCACAATTGTTATCGTGAGCGTCGGCGAGAGCTCGCTGCCCAGCCGGACGGGCACGTGGTGCGTCCCAACCTCGCGCAGGGACTGCTGGCTGATGCGCCGCCGATTGATGTCAACGCTGGTCACGCGGTCGAGCTCGTCGGCGATCTCCTGGGTCGTCACCGAGCCGAAGAGTTTGCCGGTGACAGCCGCCCGCCGCCCGAAAATCAACTCGACGCCGTCAATTTGACGCGCCAGGTCGTTCAGCATATTGTTGTACTGCGCCTTGCGCGCCTCAACATTTTTGCGGATCGCTTCCGTCTGCCGCAGCGCCGACTTGGTCGCCTGAATCGCCATCTTGCGCGGAATCAAGTAGTTCCGGGCGAAGCCATCGGCGACCTTGACCACCTCGCCCGCGACCCCGTGTTTGTATAAATCCTGAAGTAGAATAACCTGCATCCCCGCCCCTCGCGATTTCCGCGCGCAACCGCCGCGCCGCCTGCGCCAACCTTCGACTAAACTGCGCTATTATAGCCGTATCGCCGAAGCTGCCAAGTGGCAATCCCTGCCCATGCCCGCTGCGGGCGCTGCCCACGTGGTCGCCCGCCAAAACAACCCTAGGGGCGAGGCGGCGACTCGCCCTCGAACCAGCAGCCGCAGGGACGAGGCGGCGGCTCGCCCCCCCCGTCCGAAACCCAGGCAAACCCATGACGGATCGCGACGCCCTGGAAAATCGCGAAATCATCGAAAAAGCCGGCATCGTGCTGGCCGGCTTCGTCGCCAGCGGCTTTCTCGGCTTCGTTCGCCTGGCGGTGGTCGGCGCGCAATTTGGCACCGGCGCCGCTTACGACGCCTTCGCCGCCGCCCAGCAATTGCCCGAGACTGTCTTCGCGCTCGTGGCCGGGGGCGCCCTCGGCTCGTCATTCATCCCCATCTATGCCCGGTTTCGCGCCATCGACCCGCAAGCGGCAGCGCGGCTCGCCAGCGCCGTCATGAGCCTGTCCGCCGCCGCCGCCGCCCTGCTCGGCGCCCTGGTTTACGTCCTCGCGCCCCAGCTGACGACGCTCGTGCTCTATCGCGAGCGCTCGCCCCAGGAACAGCAGCTGGTGATTGACATGATCCGCCTCATGATGCTGACGCCCGTCATCTTCAGCATCAGCGGCCTGCTCATGGGCCTGCTGCAAGCGCAAGCCGCTTTCTGGCTGCCGGCCATCGCCCTCAGCATGAACAATATCGGCATCATCATCGGCGCCCTCGTCATCGCGCCCGCCTTGCCGCCGCATCCGGATCTGGGGCAGGTTGGCGATCTCAACGTGATGGGCCTGGCATACGGCGCCGTCTTGAGCGCCCTCCTGCACCTGGCCGTCCAGCTGCCCGGCGCGCTTAAGCTGCCGTTCCGCCTGCGTCTCCTGTTTTCGCCCCGCGCCCCCGGCGTGCTCGACGTCCTGCGGCTGATGGGCCCGCGGGTTTTCGCGCTGGCGGTCGTGCAGGTCAACTTTCACGTCAATATCATCCTCGCCAACGCCATGGTCGCCGGCAGCGTCGGCGCCATCCGTTACGCCTTCATGCTGACCTTCTTCGCGCTTGGCGTCATCGCCCAGAGCCAGGGCTCCGCCGTCTTTCCGACGCTGGCCGCGTTAAAAGCGGCGGGTGATTACGACGCCTTCAAAGACCGCCTCGCGCGCGCCATGCGCAACGTGCTCTGCCTGTCTTTTCCGGCGTCGACCCTGCTGATCGTCTTGGGCGAGCCTCTGGTCAGCGTCTTGCAGCGCGGCGAATGGACCGCGGAGAGCACCAGCGCGGTGGCCTGGGCTCTGGGCTTCTACGCCATCGGCATCGCCGGCTTCGCCCTGCTCGAGGTGCTTTCGCGCGCCTTCTACGCCCTGGAAGACACGCGCACGCCCGCCATCGCCGGGGCCCTCGCCATGTTTGGCAATATCTTTCTCAATCTCATCTTCATCCAGCTCATCGGCGATCGCGACAGTCTGGCCCGGGGCGCATTCGCCGGGCTGGCGCTCGCCAACGCCTTGACCACCCTCATCGAAGCGCTGGCGCTCTGGTGGCTGATCCGCCGCCGGCTGGCCGGGCATGGGCAGGGCCGCGACATTCACGACCGCGAAATCATCGTCAGCGCGGGCGGCAGTCTGCTGCTTTCGCTCGTGATGGGCCTGGCGCTCTGGCTCTTGACGCAGGCGATGCCGGGCGGCGGCTTGACCCTGGCTTTGAGCGGCTGCGCGGTCGCCTGTCTGATCTTTTTCGGCGGCGGCTACCTTTTCGATATTAGCGAGGTCCGCGCGCTGCTTCGCCCCTACCTGCGCGCTCTGCCGGTCTAGGGGCTGGCTTGGCTCTTCGCGCGCCGCCATAAGCTGAGTGCAGGGGCGAGGCGGCGACTCGCCCAAAGCAACGAAATTAGTGTAGGGGCGAGGCGGCGACTCGCCCGCCGACAAGAAAGGAGACCAGACCATGACCAACGCTCTCGATGGCAAAGTCGCCCTCATCACCGGCGCTGGACGCGGCATCGGACGCGCGCTCGCCAGCGGTTTCGCCAAAGAAGGCGCGAAAGTCGTCTGCGCCGCCCGTACAAAAGCGCAAATCGACGACGCCGCCCAATCGATTCGCGCGAAAGGCGGCGACGCCATCGCGGTCGCCTGCGACGTAAGCGACGCCGTCCAGGTCGAGCGCCTCTACGCCGACGCCCGCGCCCGTTACGGACCAGTCGATATCGTGGTCGCCAACGCTGGCGGCAACTTCTCGCGCGAGAGCGTCGAAGACAGCGACATCGCAGACTGGGAATTGACCGTCCGGATTAATCTCATCGGCGTCTATTTCACCTGCAAATTCGCCATTCCGCAGCTGAAAGCGCAGGGCGGGCATATCATCGTGGTTGGCTCGGGCGTCGGGCATCGCGTCGTAGACGAGGCGCATTCCGCCTATGGCGCGTCCAAAGCCGGCGCCTGGATGTTCGTCCGCGCCCTGGCCGCCGAGCTGCGCCCCTATGGCATCTGCGTCAACGAACTGATCCCGGGCTTGGTGCAAACGGCAATCACGGCAGAGGTCGAGCGCGGGGACGATTCCGCATTTGGCGCGGAGTGGTTCAAGCAGCCCGAAGACGTCCTTCCGCTGGCGCTCTTCCTGGCGACTCAGCCGCCGACCGGTCCAACAGGCCAGAGCTTCAGCCTCATGCGCCGCGATTCGCAGTAGCCGCGATGCGCGCGCAAAAATGTAGACACACGCGCCGCAATGCGACCGCCCACGCAAAACACATTGCGGACCGCTGGATTTCCCTCCCCTTTCCTAGCTTGCTGGGGCAAGGGGCCGCGCCGCGTAGACACTGGCGGTTGCGGATGGATGGGGTGAAATCTGCCCGCAATGTAAACAGGGGCGAGCCATTGGGTCGCCCTTGCAAAACACAGTGCGGCCTGGAGCATGTGACGCCCCCCTGATGCGTCGGGAAGGGGCCGGGGGTGGGGTTGGCAGCCATTACGGGCTTGCCAAGGCAAGCCCCTACAGCGCCTTGTGATGCGCGGGCGACCTGATAGGCAGCCCCTACAGCGCCTTGTGATGCGCGGGCGACCTGATAGGCAGCCCCTACTTCGTCACCCGCGCGAAGAGCGCCTTCAGATAGGCGGATTCGGGGAAGCCCACCGGATGATCCAAGGCGTGACCGGTCTTCGCGATTGGCTCCAGCTTGTATCCCGCGACCGTCGCCGTGCGCTCCACCAGCTGGAAGAAATTGTCGGCTGTCATGCGGCTCGAGCAGGACGCCATCACCAGGATGCCATCGTCCGCCAGCAGCCGCAGCGCCATCTCAGCCAGACGCCGATAGGCCAGCACCGCATTGCGCATGTTCGCGCGGCTATTGGCGAAAGCCGGCGGATCGACGATTATCAAATTGAATTTGCGCCGCGCCTGGATCAGCTGCATCAAGCCGGCGAAGGCATCGGAGGCGATGACATCGACCAGTTCCCCGTCGAAGCCGTTGCGCTCGATATTGACTTTCAGCGTCGCCAGGGCCGGCGCGCTAACATCCAGCGCCGTGACCGACCGCGCCCCGCCAGCCAGGGCGTAAGCTGAAAAGCCGCCGGTATAAGCGAAGACGTCCAGCACGCGCCGCCCCTCCGCCAGCTCGCGCGCCTTCTGCCGATTATCGCGCTGGTCAAAGAAAAAGCCGGTTTTGTGCCCCTTGCGCACGTCGGCTTGAAAAAGCAGCCCGTTCTCCACGAACTCGACTGGTTCCGCGCCGCCGTCGCCAATCAGCCGCTGTCCATCCTGCAAGCCGTAGAGCCGGGCGACATTCAGCCGATCCGATTGCAGCGCCCGGCTCAAGCGCAAGATTAGATTATCGAAGACGACGGCGTCGCCCAGCGCCCCGATCAGCGCTTCCAAATGTGGCAGCCAGGCAGTTGTATACAGCTTCAGAACGAGGGTCTCGCCATAACGGTCGAGGATCAGCGCGGGGAAGCCATCGCTCTCGCCATAGACGAGCCGATAGCCGGTTGTGCCGTCCTTGACCAGCGGCTGACGCAGCGCCTGCGCCAGCTTCAGTTTCTCGGCGAAGAAGGCGCGGTCGATCCGCCGCGGTTGCAGCGCTTGCAAGACCTTGACGCGTATCGGCGACAGCGGGTCGTATAAGCCAACCGCCAGGAAGCGGTTCTTCTCGCGATCGTAGATGACCGCCAGATCGCCGGCGTTGCCCAGGTGGCTTTGCCGCTGGATGGCGTCTTCAAACACCCAGGGATGCCCCTGGCGCAGGGCTCGTTCGGCCGCGCCTTTGACGCGCATCGAGATATTGTTGGGCGCCGCCGTCGGCAGCCGGCTGTAATCGATCATGTCCCGCGCTTTCCTATCCGGCGCCATTTACTCCGTCATATCCGCGTCGTCCACCCGCGTGATCTTGAGCTGCGCCTCTTCCAAGAGCGCCTGGCAATGCGCCGCCAGCTTCTGACCGCGCTCGTACAGCGCCACCGATTCCTCCAGCGGCAGCTCGCCGCTCTCCAGCCGCGCCACCAGCGCTTCCAATGCGTCGTAAGCCTCTTCGTAGCTCAAATTGGCGATGTCTTTCATCAGTCGTCGACCCTGACCTTAATGCGGTCTCTTGATAATTGTACGTTCAATCGCTGATTCCTGCCGACCTGCGCCGCCTCGCGGATGAGCGCGCCGCCCTCGTCGGTGACCAAGGCGAAACCGCGCGCCAGAATATGCTGGGGGCTGGCCGCCTCCAGCGCTTTGGTCATGCCCGCCAGCCGCTCGCGCAGCCGCTCCAGATTCACGTCCGCCGCCCGCGAAAGCCGCAGCCGCCCCCGCGTTAGGTCGCGCTGCGCCACATCGATTTGCCTGCCGGGGGTGGAGAAACGCAGCGCGCCATGCAGCCGCCCCAGATCGCGCTCTCTATCGGCGAGCGTCGCGTCGTAGCGCCCGGCCAGCCCCGCTCGCAGCCGATCCAAATCCAGCAGCAGATCATCGCGATTGGGCGTCGCCAGCTCGGCCGCGGCCGAAGGCGTCGGCGCCCGCAGATCCGCGACGAAATCCACAATCGTGAAGTCGATCTCGTGCCCGACGCCGCTAATCACAGGCACGCGACAAGCCGCCACCGCCCGTGCCAGGCGCTCGTCATTGAATTGCCACAGGTCTTCCAGCGAGCCGCCGCCGCGCGCCAGGATGATCGTGTCGATATCGCCCCGCCGGTTCAGCCGCTCCAGCGCCCGGACCAGCTGCCGCGCCGCCTCCGCCCCTTGCACCAGGGTCGGACTCAAGACGACTTCTACCAAGGGAAAACGCCGCCGCAGAACGTTTTGAATATCGTGCCAGGCGGCCGCCGTCGGCGAGGTGACGACGCCGAGACGCGCCGGGAAGGCGGGAATGGACTGCTTCCGCGCGGGGTCGAAAAAGCCTTCCGCCGCCAGCTTGGCTTTCAGCGCCTCGAATTGCCGATGCAGATCGCCGACGCCGCCGGCCGCCTCGATCATATCAGCGTAAAGCTGATACTCGCCGCGCGCCGCATAAACGCCGACGCGCCCATGAACCAGAATCTCGTCGCCCGCCGCGACCTCAATCCGCAGCTTCCGCGCCGCCCCGCGAAACATCACGCAGCGCAACTGGGCATCGGCGTCTTTGATCGTGAAGTACCAGTGACCCGAGCGCGCTATCGTCAGGTTCGAGACCTCGCCCGCGACCCAGACATCCGCCAGCGCATTGTCCGCCTCGAAGAGCGACTGGATGTAGCCGGTGATTTCGCCTACAGAGTAAGTTTGCATGGCATAGCCCGTTGTGATGCCGCGCTTCGACCGCTACAATTATCCCAGATTTCGTGAATCTCGGCTAATGAGGACGGGCAATGGCATATCTCAACGCATCCGAGCGCCGTTCGCTGCTCACGGAACTGAGCGGCATGCGGCTCTGGCGCGCCAAATTCAAGCTGCGTCTGATGGACCCCAAGGGGCGGCTGCTCTACCTGCGCAACGTTCAGCAGGCGGGCGAATGGCATACAAAATACGTTCTCGAGAGCTTCGGCACGCAGGTGACCCTGGTCGAGGTCAATCACGCGGAGAACGATCAGCCGAGCAACAAACAGCGATTCGAATTCGTCAATGTCATCGTCGAACCCACGCCCGATAACCGCAGTTGATTCACGCGAGTTTGGCCTGCATTTCCCGCCAAACGCGCTGTAGGGGCGAGCCACTGGGTCGCCCTCTCTGTGCCCTCTGTGTTTCCTCTTTTCCCTCTGTGGTGAAATTACCTTCCTAGTGCTCGCCATGCTCGTGCAGTGGATTGTGCTGGTGATAAATCCCCTGCCGGTGCATCAGCTGATGCAAGCGATTATGCGCCGCTGCAATCGCCGCGCGGACCTTCTTGAACTGGCGCGCCGCGGGCCGAGGCGCCAGCGTATCCACATAGGCGATCGCGCCTTCGATCTGCTCCAGGACGGCAATCGCGTCTTCCCGCTTGAAAGGACGCGCGCCATCCACCCGGACTTGCACGCTGCTGCTGTGCGCCGCGATCTCGCCCGGACGGCCGCCGTGGCTGCCACGGACGCGCAAGGCGATCCAGGTCGATTCCCTGATTGACACGCTGCAGCCGCCAGATGCCGCCAGCGCCCCGCCAACCGACTGCGACTCCAGCGCGAAGCCGCCGACGACCACTTCGATCGCCTCGATCGGCAGCGCGGCCGATTCCACCCGCCAGGTTACGTCAAGCGTCCCGCCGCCCACTGGCAGATCAAGCCTGCTGCCCGGCGCCAAACCTTCGACCGCCAGCTCCAATAGAGGACCCACAGTGACGAAGGTGTTGCCCAGCTTGACCGCCGACATCCAGTTCTCGTAGGTGAAGTCGCGCTCGCCCAAATGCGCGTAGGTGCGGATGCCGCCAAGCAGCGATGCCGCGTCCATCTTGTCCGACCCGCCGACGACGGGAATCTGATAGCCCAGATTGAGATAGCGATACCAATCCAGCAGCCCATAAGGCGTGATCTGCGTATTGAAGGGGTTGAAGCTCATCATTTCGATGGCGTGGACCAGCCCAAGGACGATATCGGCGGCGCGCTCGGCTTGCGGGTTGGGCGCATGCGGCAGCACCACCAAGCCATTCTGCTCGATGCAGCGCTCCGCCCATTCCGCCATGCTGACGTCCAAGGCGTCGCCAATCGCCGATTCCGATGGGCCGCCGCTGCAGAGCGGATGAATCATCGCGCCCGAATACCCCAAAAGCGAAATATGCCCGAGCGCCTGCATGCGGTTCTCCGTGCCCACGCGCACAAGAAACTCGCCATCGCCGCCAAAATCGGCCGCGCCCAGGGTCGTCCGCCCGTCAAAATCGCTGACGTTGCTGAACATCTCGCCCCATTGGCTAGCCAGCAGGTTGACGACATTGACGCCTTCCGCCGCGCCCTCGAGCAGCGCCGTCTGCGGGCTGAGGAAATGCACGTGCGTATCCGCCGAGACCCAGCCGCGCGCGCCCCAATCCAGCAGCTTCTCCAAGGTGAAGGTCATTTCGTCCGTCTCCGCCGTCACCATAAAGCTGCTGCGGATCGGCTTCATCTCATAACCGCGCGCGATCTCGACGTAGACCTCGCCCAGCGGCAATTCCACTTCGCAGAGACCTGGAATATAGGCGTACTGGTTCAATCCATTGACGAACTCGCCATAATTGTCCTCGAACCAATGCGGGTTGACGCGCCGATGATTCCCCCGCGGCGGCAGATACTCGCCCTGCTCGCCGTGGAAGTGAATCCGAACCGCGACTTCGCGCCCGCTTTCATCGACGACTCGGACGCGAACCAGCTGCCGCGCCTCGCCCGTCCATACCGACCAGCCATCGCTTTGACTGAGGTCCATGGCCAGCAATTCGCCGTCTTTAGTTTGAAGGTAGAGTTTCGCCTGCGGATGCGCTGCGAATTCAATGAGCGCCACGTTTTCCGAGCGCGCTGGCTGGGCGTTCGTCGCCCGGCCGAACCAGGCTTCTCGGTCATAATCCAGTTGCGCCCGCGCCGAAATCACATTGCCAAGGTCGATGTCGACTCCATCCAGTTCGCCAATCGCATTGAACCGCAGTCCCTCCGGCAGCGTCAGGGGCAGCTTGCGTCGGGTATACGCGCGCAGCGGATGCGCCTCGATCTGCGTCGCGCTGAGGCCATAGACCAGCGCCCGCTCGCCTTTCCCGACGAGGCGGATTTCGCTGATTATTTTGTCGGGCTCGGGGTTGGGCAGGGCATAGAGCCAGATGATTTCTTCGGCATGATCGCGCCCGCTGCCATGACGGGTTTCGCCACGGCCATAGGTCGTCCGCGGCTTGCGACCCAGGATGATCGCATCGGTCACGCCCGGCGCCACTTTGTCGCGCAGATGCGGCACGGCGGCGAAGGCGCTCGCGCCCCATTCGACATGCGGCTGCTGAATGGTGAAACGCCGCCGAATCTTCACGACCCCCGAGCTGCCATCGGCGTAGCGCAATGTGTACTCGGCGACCAGATCGCCCAAGTCGTTACCGGGGGTCGCGCCGGCCTGATGCTGTCGCCCGCGGAAATCAGCCAAGTCGCTCGGCAGCGCAAGCGGCCGGTCCTCGACGATGTGGGCGAAGACCAGATAGGTCGCCCGCAGCTCGCCCAGCGCGATGCTGACCTCGCCGCCATCCAGCAATACCGCGTTCGCCTGACCCGCTGCGCCAAAGACGAAAGGGATGCCGCGAAAGCTGCGGGCGCCATAGTGCGTGTCTTCAGCCAATTTCAGCCGCGCGTCCAGCGTCGCCCGCTCGCAGTTGAAAGCCTCGTCAAGCGGAATCGGGGTGAACAAATCTGAAGGTGGCGCAATCATGATGTTCGTCTCCCAATCACATTCGCATTGCGCCCATTGTATCGCGTCCGCGTCAACGAAACTCGGTGTCCTCGGTGTCCTCGGTGGTGAAAAGCTTTGGACGCAGACGCTAATCCATCACAAGCTCGAAATCGGCGCCGCCCAAGACGCGGCCGTTGACCTGGATTTCCAGGCGCTGCCGCCCGGGATAATACCTGCGCGTCGAAATCGGACGGATAGCCAAGCGCTTGCTGAATGACGCCGACTCGCCCGCCGCCAAGCGCGTCTTCGTCAGTTTGAATACTTTCGGCGCGGTTTTGCCATTGGCTTTGACGAAATGAAGGACGAAGTCAATCATAAGGTTTTGCGCTTCATCACCGTCGTTGCGCAGCGCAAACGAAAACTCAAGCTCGTTGCCAAACTGCAATGCCGCCGGCGCCAGCCTCAGATCGCGCAGCTCGACCGCCGCCGGTCCATAACCCAAAATCGACAGCACCTTCGCATCGCCGCGCTTGACCAGGGTCCGCAGCGCGTGACTGATCAGCCACTTGCGCTCCTCGCCCGCGTCCGCTGCCCAAGCCTCCATCCGCGACAGCAGAAGCGTCGGATGATCCTTGCCGATGTCGTTGAGGTGATTCGCCACCGAGCGCCGCACATAAAGCGACGGGTCGTCTTTCAAGCGCTCCAGCAAAGCCAGAGTCGGCGCTGGATCGGCGATGAAAGCTTTCAGCTGCGCGCCCCAGGGCAAACGCGGTCGGCTGCCTTCGCTGGCAAGACGGCGCAGATGTTCGTCGCTGTCCAGCGCCCATCGATGCAGCCGTGGCATCGTCTGGTCTGGCTCATGGGCGAGCAGCGGACGGATGGCGAATTCGCAAGAAGAATGGCGCGTGACAATCGGCATCGCGTCCAGCGACCGCTCCACATCGGCCAAGCCGTAGCGCTCGATGAAAGCGGGGATCGCCATGAGACGCAGGCCCGCGTTTGATATTGGCGCGAAGCCGCGTCTTTCATCAAGAATCGCCAGCAGAATCCGCAGCGCCGCCGGATAATCAGCCGGCAGAAACTGCCGCAGCTTCTCGGCGATCATGCCATTGCGCGCCTTCAATTCCAGCGTCTCCAGCTCGGCCGCGACCGCCGCCACAAAAGCGTCCGCGTCGAAGGCTGGATGCACGACTGCGATTCGATCCGCGATCTGGCGCGCCAGCCGCTCGTCGATTTGATTCTTCAGCAACGGAAAATCAGCCATTGCGACCCCGACCTAATCGCGAAAATGTAGACACACGCGCCGCAATGCGACCGCCCGCGCAAAATACATTGCGGCTCGCAGCGTCAACTCCCCTTCCCTAGCTTGCTGGGGCAAGGGGCCGGGGGATGGGGTGTTGCACTCGCAATGCAAAAAGGGGCGACTCTGTGAGTCGCCCACCTGCGCTTTCGAATGCCTGCCGGCCTTGCCCCCCGATTTGGCGCCCCTACAGCTACAATGGACCGGGAGTAGGGACCCTAACTCTGCTCCGCATCCACGCTCTGCCAGAACGCCACGCGATTGCCGGTCGGATCCAGGAACATGCCGAGCGCGCCGAAGCCAGGCACCTCCTGCCGCGGCAGAATCACCGTCCCGCCCAGCTCTGGCACGCGCGCCATATCGGCGTCCAGGTCGTCGCTGTGGAAATACAGCAGCACGTCGCCCGGCTCCATGCCGTCGCCGAGGGGCGAAAGCGCCGCATTCATATCCACGCCAGTATTGAACATGGTGTAGGTGAAATCGGGACCCATCGGAATATCAGTCGCCTGCCAACCCAGCAGCGCGCCATAAAAGGCCTTCTGCGCATCATTATCCGCCGAGGGAATCTCGACATGTACTATCGGACGCATGATCAGTTCTCCTTCATTCTGCGCATATTATCCGTCCCGCCGAGCTTAGATTGTTTGTTCTAGCGCTGTCAAGCCCCAATCATATAATTGACATGCCAGCTTGCGGGCAATTCCTGCGCTACTTTCGCGCCCGATCCGCGTATACTGATATGTAAAAATGCCGCACAGAAGTAGAACCTAGAAAGCAATCTTGAGATCGGCCGCCGAGAACGCCGAGTTAAAGAGAGCGCGCCGAAAGCGAAGGCAGAGACTATTCTCTGCGCCGACTGCGCCTTGATGGCAAGCAAATCTCTGTGTTCTCTGTGTTTCCTCGTATCCTCTGTGGTAAACATTCGCATCACTTACTTGGTTCTGCAGAGAGTTCGTCGCATAAGGACAAACTGAGGTGAATCCATGCGCGTGATTGTGCATACGGGCAAGGGCGGGGTAGGCAAAACCAGCATATCGGCGGCGACCGCCCTGCGCTGCGCCGAGCTCGGATTGAAGACGATTGTGGTCAGCACCGATACCGCCCACAGCCTCGGCGACGCCCTTGACGTTGAGGTGGGGCCCGAAGCCATGCAGATCGCCGAGAACCTCTGGGCGCAGGAGCTCGACACCCGCTATTCCATGCAGAAGTATTGGGGCAAAATCCAGGAATACCTCGGCGCGTTTTTCAATCGCGAAGGCATCGCCAAGGTAAACGCCGCCGAAGTCACCATCATCCCCGGCCTGGAAGAGGGCGCCCAGCTGCTCTGGATCAGCGAATACTTCCAGGCGGACGACTACGACGTGCTCATCGTCGACGCCGCGCCCACCGCCGAGACCATCCGCCTGCTCAGCCTGCCCGATGTGACGCGTTGGTGGGTGGAGCGGCTGATGCGCATCGCCCGCGGCCTCGATAGCGTCATCCGCCCGGTCCAGAAGCTCTTCGCCCGCGGCAAGAAAAACGAGATCGGCATCGACATCGCCGAAAACGCCTGGGATCAGGTGCAGCTGCTCTTCGACACCCTCGATGGCGTGCGCGAGTTGCTGACCGACCCCGAACACGCCAGCATCCGCCTGGTCGTCAACCCGGAGCGCATGGTCATCCGCGAGACTCAGCGCACCTACACCTATCTCAATCTCTACGACTACGCCACCGACGCCATCCTGGTCAACCGCGTCTTCCCCGATGAAATCCACGATCCCTTCTTCAAGCGCTGGAAAGAACGCCAGGCGGAGAATATCGCCTTCGTGCGCGAAGCCTTCGGCAGCCTGCCAATGCTGAAAGCGCCGCTCTTCGGCGAAGAAATGGGCGGCTTGGAAATGCTGCGCCGGCTCGCGGACGAGCTCTACGGCGAGCGCAACCCGGCCGAGCGCCTCTTTGACGGCGTCGTGCACAAGCTTGAAAAGCTGGACGGCGATTCAAGCTGGATGCTGCGCGTGCCCATCGGCTTCGCCCAAAAGGAGCAGCTCGATCTCTACCGCTCGCGCGAAGAAATCACCCTCAGCGTCGGTCCCTACCGCCGCAATATCGTGCTGCCGGCCGAACTCCAGCACCTGGAAATCACCAGCGCCAAATTCGAGGAGAAGTTCCTGAACATCCGCTTCGAGGAAGAGGCGTCGTAAATCCGCCCGCCAGTCCCGCTTACCACGCAAAAGGGCGCCTCTCTGTGTTTCCTCGATTCCTCTGTGGTGAAACCGTAGCGACGCCCGCCCCGATGCGCGCGGCTTCAGTCGTCCAGCTCGACCCGGATTTTGCCGCTCTGGCCGCCAGCGGAGCTTTCGTCGTCGTCTTCCTCAATCGACAGGTTCTCGCGCGCCTGCGCCTCATGCTCGGCCTCGCCGCGCGCGTCATGGTCTTCCATCTCGCTGGCTTTCTTGATCTCGTCAATCGCCGCGTCTATCAGCACGCGGAAGCCCGTGGCGAACTCGTTGCCAGCCGCCTGCGTATGCTCTTTGAAGCGCGGCGGCAGGAGCGATTCCATCGCCTTGCCAAATTCCTCCAAGCCCCGGCGCTGATGAAATATGAATTGCTCGAGCGGCGTCTGCCCCTCGTCGCCAACCGCTTCTTCCGGCGCGGGATTCATCTCTTCGCTCATCGCATCGCTCCTCGTTGGCGTCCAGTCATCAACATTGTATACGCCAGGCAGCCGCATCGGTTTCGCGCGCCGGCGGGCGTTCGAGCGTAAAGCCCCTGTTTAATTCGCGTGAGTTGTCAACGGGCGAGTCACCGCCTCGCCCCTGTTTACATTGCGGGAAGATTTCACCCCATCCCCCGGCCCCTTGCCCCAGCGAGCTAGGGAAGGGGAGCGAAACCCAGCCGACCGAAATGTGTTTTGCGTGGGCGGTCGCAGTGCGGCGCGTGTGTCTACATATTCGCTCTTTGACAACCAGGTGTAGGGGCGATTCTGTGAATCGCCCACTGAACTCTAACCGGCGCGGCGGGACGCACGGGGATTTTCGTGGGCGGCGGCGTTGTCGCGCGTCTGTCTACAGGAGCTGCGGATTGCGGGCTAGTTCTCTATCCGCGAGATCTGAGCAAGCAGCGCCAGATCCTTTCGAAGATTCCGCTCGCGCCAGAACAGGCTGCCGACCAGCACCGCCAGGATGATGAAAACGGCCGCCAGCGCCAGCGCCAGATACGCGGAGTTGTCCGGCGTGATGAAAAAGCCGAGCAGCGTGCGATTCCAGGCGTCGGCCAGAGTCGCCAAATCCCCCGGCTCGCCCGCCTGCAGCGCCACATAACTGTCGTTGCCGAAGACCAGACCCATCGCCGCAACGCCGTCGCCAGCAAAGCTGATCCATTCACCGCTGGGCAGCCGAACGCTCTCGGCCTCGGCTAGATCGCCCAGCGAGACGCCCGCGATGGCAGCGGCCGCGGCCGCGATTTCTGGCGTCGCCTCGCTCAAGGCATCGTCGGCCTGCGCCAGCGTCAGCAGCGCGGTCCGCGCCGTCGGTTCGCGCTCGATGAAGCTGATGACGGCAATGCGCTCGCCGGCGACGCGCGCCATGACCGACGCCGTCGTCGCCGCGTCAAGGTCGTAGACCAGCACGGTCCAGGTGCCATCCGCCAGATTCACCTTGTCGCTGTAGATGGGCTGGGCCGGTTCAAGGCCCGTCAGCGCTGAAACTTCGGCCGCGGCCGCCGCGCGCGGATCGCTCGCATTCACGCTCGCCGTGCGGATCGTCGCCGCGGCCTCCGCCAGGTGAAACTGGGCGATCGCTGCCGTACTCTGGTTTTCCCAGCCGTCGAGGATCGGCGCGTTAAAGGCGGCCGACTGGAAATAGGCGGCGGTCTTCGTTTTACCGTCTTCGGCCCGGGCGCCACCCATGGCCAGCAGCGCCAAGAGGCAAAGCGCGATTGCAATCGTCGATTTCGTCATCATCATCTACTCGCTCAGCGCCTGTATTTTCAAGCGGTTCAGCGCCTCCAGCCGCGCTTCCAGCCGCGCGCGATGCCACATCAGCGTGATTGGCATCACGGTCAACCAGAGCAGCAGACTCGGCACGAGGGCGATCACCACGCCGCTGGTCGCCTCGAAGCCGCCTTGGGCGTTCTGCGGGCTGGCGCCGATGATCACGGGATGGATCGTCTCGGGCACGATGCGGATGATGAAGAGCGTGATCAAGACGGTCACGAAGGCCAGAATGCCATACACCGACATGAAGGCGCGGCGCCGATCCAGATCGTCTATGCCAGCGCGCAGCATCAGATAAGCGGCGTAAGTCAGACACATGATGGCGGCGGAGGTCAATCGTGGATCCCAGGTCCACCAGGTATTCCAGATCGGCCGCGCCCAGATCGAGCCGGTAAGCAGATTGATCAGCGAAAACGCCAAGCCCACCTCGACGCCGGCCAGGGCGATCCGGTCCCATTTCTCGCTCTTGCGCGCCAGATAGACGCCGCCACCCACAACCGTCAGGCCGAAGGCGGTGAAAGCCCCGAAAAAGGACGGCATGTGAATGTAGAAGATGCGCTGTATCTCGCCTTGCTGGATATCCGTGCCAGCGACGCGAAGCCCCAGCGCCAGCGTCCCCGCGAAACCTAAAACGGTGATTATCGTCAGAATTCGAAGGAGCCGCGGTTGCGGGCTCGCCTCGATCTGCGGGTCGCTTGGCAGCGGCTTGGGTTTATCCGCCATCGTCGCCTCCGAATCTCGATAAATCTACAAAATCCTACCAAGAAAGTCTGCGATTTCCAGCTTGGATTGACGCGGATTCGGCGCTATGCGATCACTGGCGTCTCACTCTTCGACCACGTATTCGTAAAGCAGCAGGCACAGAATCAAATAGATAAAGCAGATTGCCAACAGCATGCCAAGCGGCGTCTGCCACTCGGGCGTTGGCGCGCCGCTCAATCTGCCTTTCACCGCGCGCAGGCCAGTCAGCAGAAAGGGCAAGACGATTGGCAGCATGGCGATAGGCAGCAGCGCCTCGCGCGCCCGCGTCTGGGCCGTCAGGGTCGCCAGCAGCGTGCCGATCGTGGCGACGCCAAATATGCCCAGCGCCGTGGTCAGGATGATCCAGCCGTCCAGCAGGTTCATGCCATAGAGCATCGTCATCAGCGGCAGCAGCGCCAGCCCGACGATGAATGTGAAGAGGAAATTGCCCAGCAGCTTGCCGACGAAGATCGCCGCCCGCGAAACCGGCGCCAAAAGCAGCGCGTCCAGATTGCCGTTGTCGTACTCTTGCGCCAGGCTGCGATTGAACCCCAGCAGACTGGCGAAAACAAGCGTCACCCAGAGCACGCCGCTGACCGCCTCTTCGCGCGCGCCCTTGTCCAGCTCCAGCGCGAAGCTGAAGACCAGCACGCTCAAAAGCGCGAAAAGCGCCATCAGGCTGACCAGCTCCCGCGTCCGGAGCTCGCTGCGCAAGTCTTTGCGGACGATGGCGACAACGCCGGCGAAAAATGACGTCTTCATGCGCTGGCGGAGCGGTAAATCTCGCTCATGTCGCGGCTGCCGATGACGCCGTCGTAGCTGATGCCGCCGCGTGAAAGCACAATGGCGCGACCAGCCGCCGCCGGCGCCCGCTCCAATTGATGCGTGCTCATGATGATCGTGCGCCCGTCGTCGTTCGCGCGCCGCAGCAAGTCGTCCAGCCGCTCGGCCGCCGCCGGATCCAGCCCGCTGTAGGGCTCGTCGAGCAGCAGGATGTCCGGCTGGTGCAGGGTGGCGCGCGCGATGCTCAGCCGCTGCTTCAGCCCGCGCGAAAATGTGCGAACCAAGCCGTCCGCCCGCTGGAGCAAACCCAGCGCTCGCAGGCTCTCGGTGACGCGCCGCTCGCGCTCGGCTCGGCCGATGCCATAGAGCCGCCCGAAAAAGTCGAGGTTTTCCCGCGCCGTCAGGTTGTCATAGAGCAGGGGCTGATGCGCCACCAAGCCGATCTGCGCCCGCGCCGCCATCGCCTCGCTCGGCATCTCCCAGCCGCCGATGCGTATCGCGCCGGCTGTCGGTTTGCTCAAGCCGCAGAGCAAGCGCAGCAGCGTCGACTTGCCGCTGCCGTTCGCGCCCAGCAAAGCCACGCACTCGCCACGCCCGACCTGGAAGTTCACGCCGCGCAGCGCCGGCAGCCCGCCATAAGCTTTGCTCAGGTTTTCGGCTTCGATGATTGCGCGCCCCTCACTCATCGCGCCGCTCCATCAAGCGCGCCAGTTTGGCCCGCAGCTCGCGCCGCCGCCGATGATAGAGATCATGATTGATCCGCCCCTGGTCGTGGTCTTCTTCCAGACGCGCCAGCTCGCCCGCCAGACTCTCGATTTCGCCGCCGGAATGGTCTTTGCGCCGCTTGAACAAGCCGAAGCCGCCGAGCAGCGCCCCGGCCAGAGCGACGGCGGCAAGCAGCAGGGCGGGCAAAGTCTCGCTGGTGACGACCAGGCGGTCATATCTGCTGGTCGCGTAGGGGTCGCCGCTGAGGCCGAACTTGAGCGCCGGCGCGCTTTGCATGCGCAGGTCGCCCCCGTACTGGACGTAGCCCGCCACCGCCGGGTCAGCCGCCGTCCGCCGCAGCCGATCGCTCTCCACCCGAAGGTCGGCCGCGAGCCTAATCGTCACCGCCGCGTCCATCGGATTGTTGAAGGCTTGCTCGAACTGGAGCGCGCCGGCGTAGGGCAGCCAATAGTCCAGAATCACCTCATGCCCGTCGCCCGGCGGCAGCGGCAGGGTGTCGATGACCGAATCCGGCAGGCGCTCCATGCCTTCGATGACGATGTAGCGCCCATTGGCGTCGCCGCTCACCAGGCGCGCGCCCAGAGGGAATTGAATCAGCAGCGACGCCTCGCGGCCATCGTCGAAGCCGCGCCCGCTGGTGAAGAGGCGATCGGAACGATTGCGGTAGGCGATGGTCTGCGAGACTAATAAGCCTTGTCCCAAGTCCGCCAGGGTCGCCGGCTCGATCGTAAGGTCGATCCGCCGGACGCTGACGACCTCCGGATCATGCGCGGTCGCGAAAATTGTGACGGTCGGCGGCGCCTCGCGCCAAGGGAAAACGCGCTGGCTGAAGAGCCGCCCCTCGTAAACCGCCCCAAGCGCATAATCGAAGTCGCGCGACAGTGGCACATCATCAAACTGAAATGCGCCATCATCCGCGACTGTCGTCTCTTCCAGGCGATAGCCCATGCCGTCATTGCCATAACGCAGCCGCACGACCGAATCGGCCGGCACGACGCCGCCAGCCGTGCCATGCAGCAGGCGTCCGCGGATATCGCTTGAGGCTGCGCGCGCCGTCTGTGAGCCGCCTTCAGGGCCGGGCGCCAGCGACCGCATCCGCGCATAAGCGGCCGCCGCTTGTGCCCGACTCGCGGGCAGCGCCGAAGCGAAAAACTCGCGATTCAGTTTCGCCGCGTACTCCACATCGCTGTATATTGGCGGGATTAGCGACGGCAATTCGCAGTCGCCGCAGCCTTCGCGCCAGACCCGCTCGCCCCGCGCCAGCAGCTCGACATCGTAAGCCAGCGTATAGCTGTACATGGTCGCCGCCCAGCGCTCGGCCTCGCTCAGCGCCTGCTCCCAGGGCGGCATGAGCTTCTCGATCCGGCCCTGTGTCACGATCTCGTAAAAGCCCAAGGGCGACTTTTCCATCACCAGCGCGCGCTCGGTCAAATCCAGGGGCCGCTCGACGCTTCCCGCGATCACAAGCTCGCCCATGCCATCGCCCGCGACGCCATGACAGTCGACGCAGCGCTCGGCGAAAATGCGGGCGCCAAGCGCGATATCGGGCCGCCAGCCGGGCGCGACGGCCGCGGGCCGTGGGTCCGCCGTCGCCGCGATCTCCGGCTCGCCACCCAAGCCGCCGCAGCCGCCAAGCAGGACGGCGCAGATCAAGAGCGCCAAGGCAAAATTGCGCCGGATCACCTAAGGTCCTCTTCGGATTCGGGGCGCAGCGTCTCGCGATAAGCGGCCATCGCCTCGTCGATCGCTCGGTCGATCCGCTCGGCATCATCGGCATCAACGTTGGCGCTCTCCAACTCGTCCAGCGCGCGCAGAAGTCGAATCCCGCGCCCAGCCCAGACTTCGCGCTCCGCCCGATAATCGGCCTCGTCCATCTTGCCGGTGGTGAAGTCCTCGTCCAAATCGCGGATATTCGTCAGCGCCCGCTCGTAATAACTCTGGACGCGCTCGCGCTGCCCTCGCCGCTCCGCTCCCGCCGATCGCTCTCGGCGCGCAGGACGCAGCAAGGGGCGGGCGACGATCGCCAGCGCGGCCAAGGCGAGCAACAGCGCGACCGCCAGCCCGGGAATGCTCATGACGCTTCCGCCAGCAGCCGCTCGATGCTGCCGCTCAAATCGTCATAGCGAATGCCGCCGATATAGAACCGCCGCGTTTTGCCCCGCCGGTCAATCAAGAAACTCTCCGGCGGCGCCTCTACTCGGTACAGCCGGGTCACGCGCTCGCCGACGTCCTCGCCATTTGGATAGCTGATGCCAAATTCCGCCAGGTAGTCGAGCGCCTTCTGTCGCGAGCTTTCGAGCATGTTGACGCCGATCACGCTGAAGCCGGCATCGTGGTAGTCATGATAGAGCGCCTGCAAATCGGGCGCTTCATCGCGGCAGGGCGGGCACCAGCTCGCCCAGAAATTGATCAGCACGACGCGCCCGCGAAAATCGCTCAAGCGGACCTCCCCGCCCTCAAAGCGCGTCAGCTGAAAATCGGGCGCGGGACCGCTGGCGGGCCGCGTCGCCTGCCGCCGGGAAAGCTGCGCGCCCAGAGCCAGCGCCAAGGCCAGCACCGCCGCCAGCAGCGCCAGCGAGCCGAGGCTGAAGCCGCGCCGGGCCGCGGTTTCCTCGCGCGGCAGAAACTCCAGTTGATCGCTCTGCGCCATCTCAGCGGCGTCCCCGCAGGTCGTCTTCCAGGCGCTGACGATAGGCCTCGTCCGTTTTTGGGCGATTCTCCGCGGCGCCCCGGAGCCTGCCGGCGTCGACGCCGGGCGAAGTCAGCCGGGCATGCCGGCCAAAGCGCCGAAACGTGAAGACTGCCGCGCCTATCGCCAGGGCCGTCGCCAGCAGCGGCATGCCGACCGTAAGCGCCCGCAGCAGTGGATCCTGCGGCACGCCAACCACATTATCGCCGAAGCGCGCGACAAAGCTGTTGATGACGGTTTCATCGCTCTTGCCCGCCGCCAGCTGCGCCCGAATCTCCGCCTTCCATTCGATGCAGGCGAGCGTCTCACAATCGTCCAGCGGGATGTTCTCGCAGACCGGGCAATACATCCGCTCCGCCACGCGAATCACGTCATTGTCCGTCACCCCGTCGTTTTGCCCCCGCGCGGGCGCCGTGAACACCAATACGGCCACCAAACAGAGAATCTTAAGATGGATATGCCACGGTAACCGCTTGGCGACGGCGCTCGCTTTCAGCTCTCCCCCTCTCTGATGCATCGGGGAGGGGGCCGGGGGGAGGGGTAGGTTCATTTTGCCGGAACGACCTTCGGATAGGCGGCGATGAGCGTGCCAATCACCAGCAGCACCCCGCCCCACCAGACCAGATTCACCAGCGGATTGATATAGATGCGGAAAGTGGCGCGGTCGCGGTCGCCGCTCATCAGCAGCACGTAAAAGTCGTTTTCCAGGGTGCTATGGGCGCCGGCGATCTTCATCGGCATCTGCGGATAATCGTCTATCCGCGGCCGCAGCCGCGCGATTTCGCTGTTGTCGCGAAAGACGGTCACCGCTGCGATGCGCATCATGCGCCCGTCCACGGCCTGCGCCAGAATATAGTCGTCATAGCGCAGACTGTAACCCCGCACCGCGACCGCCTCGCCGCGGGCCAGGGTATGCTGCGTCTCGGTCTGGAAGATCGTGCTGGCGATCACGCCGATGCCGATCACGGTGACGCCCAGATGCACGACATAACCGCCATAACGCCGTTGATTGCGCCCGAAGAGCGCCGTCAAGGCACGAAGCCAGCTCTCGCCAAAGCCACGCCGCCGCGCCCGCGCCCCGCGATAGAACTCAATCAGCGCGACGAATCCGGCGAAGGCGGCCGCGCCATAACCGAAAACCGCCACCGCCAGGTTCGTCCCGCTCATGCCAAGCAGCAGCGCGCAAATGACCGTCAGCGCCAGCGGGGCTTTCAAAGCGGCGCCCAGGCGTCGAAGCGAGGTCGCGCCCCAGGCCGAAAGCGGCGCCACGCCCATCAATACGTACATGGCAATGAAGAGCGGCACGACATAAAACTCGAATGTCCGCGGCCCAATCGTCACTTCGGCGCCAAGCAGCAGTTCGGACGCGATTGGCAAGCCGAAGCTGCCCCAGAATATCGCCAGGAAGAGCGCGATGAAGACCGCGTTGTTCAGTACGAAGAGCGATTCGCGGCTCAGCAGATTGGCGAATTGGCGCTCGTCGCGCAGTTCACCGCGCCGCCAGCGCCATAGCAGCAGCGCCAGCGCGGCAAAGGTCACCGCCGCCCAGAAGGCCAGCATCGGGAAGCCGACCTCGCTGCGGGCGAAGCTGTGCACGCTTTCGATCACGCCGCTGCGGGTGGCGAACGTGCCGAACATCACCGCGGAAAAGGTGGCGATCACCAATGCCATGTTCCAGAGCTTCAGCATGCCGCGTTTTTCCTGAATCATGACGCTATGGATGAAGGCCGTGCCCATAAGCCAGGGCAAAAACGCGGCGTTCTCCACCGGGTCCCAGCCCCAGTAACCGCCCCAGCCCAAGACGTCATAAGCCCAGCGCCCGCCCAGAATAAGCCCGATGCCCAGGCAGATCCAGGCGATCAGGGTCCAGCGCCGCGTCGCCTTGATCCAGCCGCTGGACAGATCGCCCGAAGCCAAGGCCGCCATCGCGAAGGCGAAGGGTATTGTGAAGCCGACGAAACCCAGATAGAGCATCGGCGGATGAATCACCATGCCAAAATGCCGCAGCAGGGGATTCAAGCCCTGCGCCCCCGCCCGCAGATTGGCTTCCAGCGGCGCAATCGCCGCCGGCGGAATCAATACCGTCGAGACCACCTGCTCGTCCAGCGGCGCGTCGGGCACGATCCACCAGCGCTCAAAGGGATTCTCCACAAACAGCGACAAACCGAGGAAAAAAGCCAAAGACGCCATCATGAAGGCGATGGCGAAGGGCATCAGCCGGCGCTCGTTCCGCCAGTTGAGCCCGATCGCGGCGCTGGCGAAGGCGCTCATCAGCAGCGACCACAGCAGCAGCGAGCCCTTCTGCGCGCCCCAAAGCGCCGTGAAGCGATACAGCGGCGGCGTCTGCGGATCGGTCACGCTATAGACGTACGCGAGTTGATACCGTTCGGTCATCAAAGCGGCGACCAAAGCGCCAGTCGCCAGCAGAAGGGCGGGGCAGGTTAAGAGGGCGGCGTTGCGCCCGCTGAGCGCCAGCCCGTCGCCTGCTCGGCGCGCGCCAAACGCGGATGCGATGATCGCGTATACCGCCAGCGCAAAAGCCAGCGTCAGCGCCGCCAGTCCAATCTCAGCCAGCATTACTGATGTTCCGGGATACGGCTCAAGCCTTCGGGCGCGGTACTCTCTTCAAAGCGGCTCGGGCATTTGAGCAGCAGTTCAGTCGCGGCGAACGCGCCGTCCCGCCCCAGCGCGCCGGTCAGAATCGCCTGCGCTTCGTGCCGCAGCAGGTCGGGGATGGCCGCGTCTTCCGCCACAATCTTCAATCGCGGCGCATTTCTGTCGAGCAGCGCTTCGTGCAGCGCCGTCGCCAGGTCGTCATATTCGCTGGCGATATTGACGATCTCAAAGCGCAGGATCGCGTTTTCGCTGTCGTAATCAATGCTCTCGCCATCGACAGCGCCCGAAATGCGCACCGCGCGATCGACGTAGGACGCGTCCTCAAGCAGCTCGCGCACGGTGATGAAATAACGCGCGCCCTGCAGCGTGCCCGATATTAGCAGGTAGAGCACGGCGGCGAGGATCAACAAGCCGGCGCTGATGAACTTTAGCCGCTCGGATCGTTTCTTCTTCGGGCGCTTCGGCTTCTGCCAGCTGAGGTCCGTCATTCAGGTCTCCGCGGAGCCACCGTCTCAGGCGCTGTCGTCTTCGTCGCCGGTCGATTGACTCCAGCGGATGACGAAGACGCCGATGATGCCGGCGATGCCCAGGAAGAGCACCAGCATCGTCATGCCTTCGTGCGCGCCGCCAGCCACGTCCGCCTGCGCCAGCGCCGCGCCCCCAGAAAGGAGAATCAGCGCAGGCAAAAGCGCGATTCTTGTCATCGTCTTCGCTCTTGATGAACTTCTCATGTCCTTCTCCACGATCGCCTCTTCGGGCGTTCTCGCTCTCGCCGCCGTTTGTGCTCGGATGGCGCCGACTAAGCCACGCCCAATTTCATGATGTCATAGACTGTGAAAGCGGCCAGCAAAACGAGCGCCGCCGCCGCCACGATCAGGTAGCGCCAGCGATGCGCGTAGCCGATCGTCCAGAAGCGCCGCAAGCTGAAAAAGATCGACGCCGCCGCCAGCGCGTTGATGAGCAGCAGGAGTGGCACGGTCGCGTCAGCCGCGATCCCGACAATCGGCAGCAGAAAGGGCAGCAAGGCGTATTGCAGAAGGCAGCGCAGGCCCGAGAACATCAGCGACAGCGTCAGCGCGTTCTCCGCGCCCCGCTTTAGACCCGCTTCGTCGCTGGCGAGCGCCGCGCCGCCTCTGACGAAGAGCAGCCGCGTCATCAAGTCGTCCGCCCAGCTCGCGTTCATTTGCATCCTCTCGCCTGCCGCAGCCCTTCGCGGCTTGCCCCCGCCAACGCCCTGCCCGCGGTCGCCCGCGGAAAGACCGCCTTCGATACCGGCATTCTATCACAGCCAGGACGCTGAAAACAGAGTCCGCCTCGGCGCCCGCCCGCTTTCTTGACACTCGTCCGCGCCAGTGATACCTTTCTGTTTTCGTTCTTGACGCGAGGGTACTGTGAGACACCTTTGGACGACAGTCACGACAGAACGCACGGTGACGCACGACGCGGGCGAACCCGAATGGCTTGACTTGCCGCTTAGCGACTTCCTCGTGGAGGCGCCCCCAGTGATTGTAGACCAGCCTGTTGTACAAGAACTTGATCCGCCTTGGCTACTTCAATCCAAATGGATGATGGATGAATTTGATGTGGGTTATGCGCTTGTCCCGACTGTGGAATACAGAGACCCCTTGGGATTCACGCTTTACAATGAAGAAATCTTGATTGACAACTTTGAGGAATTATTTATGCCACGCGAATTCTCTTCCGCGCCCGTCTTCGCGTTGCATCGCACGGAGCAATTGAGGTATACTGTGCCAGGAGTTTATACTTTCATCGTCCGTTGGTTGGGAAGCCCCGCCACCCGAGAGGCTGGGCAGTTCTCCATCTTGATTACAGATCTGAGTGAAGGAGAGCGCGATGAATAGCAGGCTGAACGCTAAGCAGTTCAGGAAACTTGTCGGTCTTCACAACAGCGCAGTTTCCGGCAGAGTGAGGACTGGCAATAGAACCCGAATAGTTACGGATCCCGAGGAAGTCAAACGGCTTTCGGGGAATATCCTGTCGCACTACGCAATTGATGTTAGACGCTCCCGCAGCAAGGGCGATGAGCCGCAAGACGATTAGCGGCGGCATTCAATTGCAGCCCGCGCCTCGCATTTTGGAGGCAGCCGCGTCCTATCCCCGCTAGGCCTCCAGCAGCTGATCCTGGCTATCCAGAAAGGCCACCAGGTCCGCCAGTTGCTCAATGGTCAATTGTCCGCCATATATCTCCGGCATCACCGCGGCGTACTCCGGCGTGATGTAGTCCATCGGCCGAACGATGCTCTCCACCAGATACTGACGATGCGAATAATCGGCAAACCGCGGCAAGCCCAGCCGTATGTCGTCGATCCGCGTCCACGTTCCCGCCGTCAGAGGCGCGATCGTCTCGTTCTCGTGGCAGCCGGCGCAGCCCAGCGGCGCCCCGCCCAAGGCCGGCTCCAAGCCATTGTAAAGCAGCTGCCCGTTAAGCGGATCGCCGTAGACCGCGTCCAGCTCAACGAGTATCTCGTCAACGTCCATGCCGACCGATTGCGCCGCGATCAGGTCGTCAAGCGAGGCGAAATCCAGCGCCTGCCCGATCATGATATTGACTTCCGCCCTGTTGGGTTGATAGCCGCAGTCCAAAGCCATCGTCTGATAGAGCGCGCCCAGCCGAAACAGATTGGCCAGCGCCCGCTCGCCATCCAGCGCGAAATCCAGCGTCAGATATGCCGCGAGCGTTTCCTGCTGCCGCGTTAATGCCGCCGCGCCGCAGCCGCCAGTTTCAGCGTCCTGCGCCGCTGCCGGCAGCGCCAACATCAGAACGAGAGCAATCAGAATGCGGGTTCTTTTCATCCTGCCCTCGCCTTGAAAATGAAAAAGCCCCCGGTTCCGGGAGCGATGTACATTTACGAGATCGCCCCGGCTGGTGTGGCAAGCCTGGACGACTCTGTCGGGGCGACTCCGTGAGCCGCCCGCCGGGGCGCCAGCTGACAATTACTGCGTCATCAGGAAGGCGACGATGTCAGCCAACTGCTGATCGGTCATGCGCGCGCCGAAGTTGACCGGCATCAAGCCCGAGCTGTAGCCATCCACCACATAATCGCCGGGCCGCGTGACGCTCTCGACGATGTATTGTTCGATCGTGTAGTCGGCGAATTGCGGCAGCGTCAGCCGCTCAGCCTGGATCCGCGCGGCCGTCCCGACCGTGTCCGGCGCCGACGCGCCATCGCGGTGGCAGTCCGTGCAGCCAAATTCCTTGTCGTAAAGCAGCTCGCCACTCACGGCGCTGCCAACTATTTCCTCCATCGCCCAGCGGTCCAGAATGCCCTGGACGTTGTCGCCAGCGGGCGGCGGCGGCGGTTCGCTCGGCAGAGAGCCATCGGCCAGCGGCTTGCCATACTGCGCCACGGCGATGAAGTCCTCGGTCGTCCAGTTTTCGCCCTTGTCCCAGTTGATGATGTAGGCGGCCAGGTCTTCGATCTGATCTTGCCGCAGCGGACCGCCAGCCGTCTGCGACCAGGCCGCCATGCCCGTGCTGTTGGGGTAGACGCGCGCGCTGCCCGGCCGGCCATGGATCAAGGTGGTGACGATATAGCCCTGCAAATCGCCCGCCCAGCCCACTTGCGAGAGGCGCGTGCCATTGGCGTTGAAAAAGACCTCGACCTCGTTGTCGCCGGTCTGCTCGATATCGACCACCGTATCCCATAGCGGGAAGAGCCCGTTATCGACCGCCGTATCCAGCGATTCCAGGATGGCGACGCGCTCGGCGACCGCCGTCTCTATCGCCAGGTCCTGCGCTACAATCTGCGCTTCCAGCTCGGCGATTGCCGCCAGGATCTCGTTTTGCCGCTCGTCCGAAGGCGGGTTGTCCTCATCAGTCATTTCGCTCAGCAGGCTAGCCGTGTCTTTGTTGAGCCGCACGAGCGCGCGATTGGCGTTGGTGATGGCCGCCGTCTGCAGGCCGACGGGGTCGAAGCCGAAGAGGTGCGGGTTGTTCAAGCCGGGCGCGCGATCGCCGGCGCCGTAGCCCTCTTCGCCATGACACTCGGAACAGAGCGACGCGAAGAGCTCCGCGCCCCGTTCAATCGAGCGACCGGTGTGCTGCCGCACGAAAGCCTGCATCCGCGCCTCTTCGTTGATCGCCACCCAGCCCACCAGAATCATCATGCCGACAAACATCGTGATTCCCGCCAGGATTCGACCTTCGATTGACCTGATGAAAAGTATGTTCATTTAACTTTCCCGTGTCCGATTCGCACTGCCTTGCGATGGCGCGCCCGGCTTAGTCCATCAGCCCGCGCATGGAAATCACGATTTGCCCGCTTCGTCGACCCGTATCGCCCAGCCGTGATCGCCGCGATTATCGACCGCGAACGCGATCATGCAGCTGCGCTCGTTCACGCGGTATTCGACCGGTCCATACCGATCCGCAGACCAAGAGCGGGGCTTCGTCATTGGCGCGCAGCTTGAGGGCAGGGCGCGCATCCGCACGCCGGCGTCGCTGCGCCAGAACCGCGCTTCATAGGTCGCGCCGCGCTCAACCGATATCTCGATGCGCTCGAAGAAACTGTCAACATGGTCGTTGCTGGCGTAGAAGAAACCGTCATCCAGGGGGTGAATCTTGCCAAGCGGGATGCCGGGCAGAGCCTCCGCAACCCGATCCATGAGGCGCGTGAAAGCTTGCGGCGCCGCCTCCGACCACAGGTATATGGCGCACAGAACCAAGATGACCGCCAGCAAGACCGCCTGAGACCGACCTCTGCCGCGTGGCTGCTTTTTCATCCTGCCCCCTCTATTGGCGCCGGCGCCACAGTCTAATCGAAATAGGCTGACGCTTCGTGGATGAAGAGATGGTCGCTGAAAATCCGCCGCAGCGGAATCGGATTGCCCTCGGCGTCAAGCTCATCGGAATAAACCAGAATCGGGTCGCCCTTGTCGTCCAGCTGCACCTCGCCGCCTTCAATCAAGACGCTGTCCCAGCTGACCACCCAGTCGAGCCGCTTCAGGCTGCCCTGATTGTCGGTGATGACCAGCGCGCCCCAGACGTTCGGCAGCTCCTTGGGTTCCGCTTCCAGATGATGGGCGAATTCTTCCATCACTCGCATCAGCTTGGGGGCTTCAGCCGCTGGAATCGCGCGGAAACGCAGCGGCAGCTGATTCGCCCCCACATGCTGATCCTTCAACTCCTGAATCATCTGGCCAAACTGGCCGTTCGTCCCCGTCTCGGCATTGATCTCCGCGATCCAATCGCTGGCGGAAAGCCCGTCGTGGCTGTGCAGCTGCGCCGTCGTATAGGCGCCGACGATCATTTGATCGAAGGGGATCGTCCGCCCGATGCCGACCTTGCTATGCGCCGGCTCGAAGGTCAGCTCATGCACGATTTCGGTCTCGGCGGAGGTCTGCACGGCGAATTTCGCCAGCCCCATATAGCTCAAGATCGTCGTCAGCGAAATCAGCAGGCAGGCGATTGTGAGCATGAAACGGCGATGCGAATAACGGCGGCTCGGAGTCACGTCAAGATAAGGCAGCAGCGCCAACCCGCCCAGCGCGATCGTCGGGAAAGCCACGCCCCAGAAGAATTTGTCGCCCAGCTTCAGCGCGCCCTGAATCCACAGGAAATACCAAGGCGCGGTTGTGCCAAGCGGCGTCACCTGCGGGTCGGCGTGGTTCTCCAGCGGCGCGTGATAGAACCAGATGCAAAGCACGGTGATGATGAAGGTGGTCGCGCCCAGCCACATCATTTCGTAAGTCAGCATGTCGGGGATGAAATAGACGCGCTTGTCCAAGGGCACGCGCTTGGCGGTGTCCTCGCCGATATTCTCTTTCTGCGGCGGCAGGCTGTGCCCGTGAATGACCACCTTGTAATAATGCACGCCGAAGAAAACGAAAAGCAAAGCCGGCAGCGCCAGCACATGCAGCAGATAGAAGCGCAGCAAACCATTCGCGCCCAGCTCCGGCGCGCCCCGCAGCAGCAGATTGACCTGTTCGCCAACCACCGGCGTCGCTTCCGCCATCGACGCGCCAATCGTCACCGCCCAGAGCGAAAGCTGATCCCAGGGCAGCAAGTAACCGGAGAAACTCAAAAAGCCCGTGATCACCAGCAGCAACAGGCCGGTGAACCACGTGAACTGGCGCGGTTTCTTGTAGCTGCCGGTGATCCAGGTGCGCATCATGTGCATGGCGACCACCGCCACCATGAACTCGGCGCCGAGGCGGTGCATGTCGCGCATCAGCTGCCCCAGCGGCACATTGCTCAAGATCGTCAGCATGTCGCCATAAGCGATCTCGGGCGATGGCGTATACCAGAGCATCAGCAAGATGCCGGTGATCGTCTCGAAGAAGACGAAATACGACGAGAGCCAGCCCAGCCGGAAGGTGGGATACATGCCGGTGACGTCGCGATTGAAATAGGAGGGACGCATGTGCAGCCAGAAGCCATCGGCATGCGGCGTCAGACGCGGGTTAGGGCGGCGGCTGGCGGTCTCGCCGCGGAAAGCCTCGCGCAGGTCCTGCACGTTCAAGCCGGCGGTCAAGCGCTCGACGGAATCGTCAATGCCCTCAAAGACCGCTTTCTTGAAGCCCTTTGCCTTGACGTCATCCAGGAATGACGGGAAGGGGAGGATGCTCATGGATACTCCTCGTCGCTAAAGCCAGCGGCGCTAAGGGTGCAGATCGCCAATGACGCGCGCGCCCGTGTCAATTTGTATGCTCGTGATCTGGCGCTCGGCGTCCAGCGGAATCGCGCCTCCATTGGGCGGCGTCGCGACCGTCGTGCCATCGGCATAGGTCACCGTGGCGATGAAGGTATCCAGGTTGCGCGGCGCCGGACCCTCGATCCATACCCCGCTAAGCTGGAACTTCGAGCCGTGGCAAGGGCACTCGAAGCGCCCGTTGGTCGGCACCCACTTGGGCAGGCAGCCGAGATGCGTGCAGACGCCATAAAGCGCGCGCAAGCCCTCGGGCGTCCGCGTTACATGGAAGCGCCCGGCCGGCACGCTGGTCGGCGCCGCGCCGACGCCCGGCAGCTCTTCGGGATTAAAGGCGAAAGTGCCGCCGAACTCGCCCTCTTTGAAGCGCGGGAAGGCGAACCAGATGAGCCCGGCCGATGCCTCGCCCAGCAGCAAGGCGATGGACGCGCCCCAGATGTAGTAGAGGAATTCGCGCCGGCTGGGGGCGGCCACTTGCACGCGGGGTCGGGCGGCGGCTCTTGCGACGGGCGCGCTGATGGCCGATGGGTGTGTGGTTTCTGCGGTTGCCATAAGCCTTCCATTCCAACAGGGCTGGGGCGGAGGGTGGCCGCCGTCGTCAGCCGCGTTTTCGGCAAGGTTTTTCAATCGTTAAATATATCACAATCGGCGGGGGGGTTACAAGTGAAATGTTTTGCCAGTTAATTGGCGTTTCGAAAAACTTGTTGAATCTAGTATATTTGTGCTAAAATGCTTGGGATACTAGATGCGAATACGGAAAAGTTGCGGTGCAAACTGCGACTGGTCAATTTGTATTCTTGGGTCAGCGATGCTGAGTAAAGGTACTGTGAGCGGAGTCCACCATGATTGAAGCAGATGTTCGCCTAAAGATAAATCGAAGTCTGGAATCCAAAGGGTGGCTGCTCAGGGCCGATGAAATCGGGCAAAATGTCTTTCTGGAGCGGTCCGTCCGGGATCGGTTGCCTAATGCCGCTTCCGGCGCGCTCGGCCTAAACAGCCCAGATTACACATTGTTTGATGGCGCTGTTCCGATTGCCGTAATTGAAGCCAAGAAACCATCATTCTCTGACTTGCGCGCGGCATTGGCGCAAGCTCGCGATTATGCGGCGCGTATTGGCGCCCAAATTGTATTCGCGTCCAACGGTCTGACTGTGAAATCACAATTCCTGGGCAATGGTTTGCCTCTTTTTCTCAACGGAATCGAAGTCTCTGAATTCTTGCATCTCGATGCATTAAGAAGGTTTCATGCAGAAGACAACAATGAAGTTTATACCGTTCCGAGGGAGGTCGTTAAGTCGAGGGAGCAGCTGATCGAAATCTTTGCCGAGCTTAACGATGAATTGAGGGCTGGAGAAGGATTGCGAGCAGGAATTGAGCGCTTCACCGAATTTGCAAATGTGCTGTTTCTTAAGCTACTCAGTGAAAAGGGCGACAAAGAAATATGGAGCGAACTGCTCCGGCTAAGAGGCGACGATGTTCTTGGCTATCTCAATAACGTAGCGATGGACAGGTTGCGTCAAAATTATGGAGGCGAGGTTATTACTCAAACTGCTATCAAGAATCCCGATACATTGAAGAAAATTGTCAATACATTGAATCCTCTCCAACTTACCGATATTGATGAGGACATCAAAGGCGTAGCGTTTGAGCACTTTCTCCAGAGAACAACAAGTCAGAATGATCTTGGAGAGTATTTCACTCCACGTCACATAGTTAGATTCATGGTTCGACTACTGAATCCCAGATACGGTGAAAACGTTTACGATCCTTTCTGTGGTACGGGCGGGTTTCTGACTGAGTCGTTTCGACATATCGGTCAGCAAAGCGGGTTTACTCGCGACGCCCTGCATACTCTGAATCAGGAGACAGTATTTGGGGGTGAGATCACGACCACCGCGAGAATCGCCAAGATGAACATGATTCTTTTTGGAGACGGCCACTCTGGCGTAAAGCAGCAGGATAGTTTACGCACGCAGCGTAACGGACTTTACGACAATGTGCTTTCAAATATTCCCTTTTCGCAGACAATTACAATGAATGTGCTAGATTTGGTTGGTGCTGAAGCTAAAGACGCCGACCAGGCTTGTGTCCTGAGATGTTTCAAGAGCCTCAAGACCGGCGGCTCTATGGCTATTGTCGTACCGGAAGGACTGCTCGTAAATAGAGGTAGCAGAAAATTCATCCAGTACGTGCTTCAAAACTCGAGAGTGAGAATGCTTGTCAGGCTTCCCAGGGGCTGCTTTGCTCCCTACACTGACGCCAAAACTGGAATACTATTCTTGACCGATAAGGGAGCAAGCCAGACAGAGTGGTTCTATAGGGTGACAGTGGAAAATGATGGTTTTGATAATAAACGTAATCCTATCGCTGGAATCACCGACCTAGACCGCATATTGTTTTCCTATGACAGTCAATCCAATCCTGACGACTCACTACCAGACGAGCTCGATATAAGTGTCGTGTCTGTGCGCAATCTTGAAAGTAAAGACTCGTTCTCGCTTCACACTGACTGGAACGTTGACAGAGAAACCGAGTATCACATGCTCAAAGATGTCGCCGTATTGAAGAATGGCAAATCAATTACCGAAGCAACTACTACAGACGGCTCAATTCCAGTCATCGCTGGCGGGCGCGGCACAAGCCCTTATACTCACGGCGAATCAAATTACGACGGCAACGTCTTGACGATAAGTAAATCCGGGGCCTATTCAGGCTATGTTTGGTGGCACGACGATCCAATTTGGGCATCTGATTCGATTGTTGTCAAAAGCAAGGATGAAAGCCAGATTCTGACAAAGTTTGTATACATGTGCATGTCGCTCAAGCAGGATGAGATCTATTATCGTCAACAGGGAACGGGTCAGCCTCATATTTACATCAGTCATATTGAGGATTTTCCCATTCCCATTATCCCTGTCGAGCAGCAGCGTCAAATGTTGAATGAACACGAAGCAATTCACGCCCAAATCAGACGCCTGGAAAAAGAAAAGTCCGCGCATAGAGAGCGAATCAACGAAACCATTCAGTCCTTCTACACATCTAGCTAGTCGCACAGACTATTGCGGATCTGCTTCACGCAATTCGTCACTTTACGGTCAAGAAAACTCTGTGTCTCTGTGGCAAAAAAGACCGCCATCCCAAGTCAGTCTGCCCCACCCCAACTCAATACGCCTTCCTCACAATCCCATTCGCCTCCTGCAGCTCCCGGATAAACCGAATAATCTGCGTCACCTCGTCGCGCGAAACCTGCGGCTGCGCCGGCATGTCGCCATAGGGCCAATGATGCGCCCGCACCCCGTTCGCCGCCGCCAGATAGAAGGCTTGGTCCGAATGATGCCCCGGATTGTAGATGTCATGAATCAGCGGCGGACCCAAATTCGTCCCCGCCGCGTTGGGTCCATGGCATTCCGCGCAATTGGCCTTGAATAGCGCTTCGCCCGCCTCCGCCTCGTCCGAAAGCGCCGGCCGCGTCACCTGAACCGTGACCCCTGCGCTCTCTTCGGTGGTCCGCGACATGATCGCCAGTACCGCCACTACGCCAAACGCAGCCCACGCGATCGCCGTCAGCGCGACTATCCGCCGCCGCTTTTTCACTGCCCGCAACCTGCCCCGTTTTTTCATCGTTGGCTATCCTTCATCACTTGCTTGTTGATTGTATCGCGTCCAAGCTGTCGAGTTCAGTATTGTCCGCCGCCCGAAATGTAAAAATCATATTCAGTTCTTTGCGCCCATCGTCACTCTGCGCCAGAATATACTCTCTTTCCTCCGTTTCCTCCGCGGTCAACTCAAGCCCGCCGCCGACCGCCGCAATCTGCCCTTCGCGCATGACCCGCGCGCCTTTACAATGACCGCGCGCTTCATGATCCTCATCGTGGTCCTGATGCTCGCCATGTTCCGCAAACGCCACTGGCGCCAGGTCGTTTCATGCAGCCGCCCGCCATCATCAAAGACTGCCAGCGCCTCGCCGGGGCCGTCCAGCGCCTGTCTGGCGAGCGACGCATCGCCGTCGATACCGAATCCAACAGCCTGCACGCCTATCGCGGCGTCACCTGTCTCATCCAGCTATCGACCGCCGATGAAGACCTGCTCATCGACCCGCTCGCCATCGCCGATATCAGCGCCCTCGGCGACCTCTTGGCGGCGCCTGCCATCGAGAAAGTCTTTCACGCCGCCGAATACGATTTGATCTGCCTCAAGCGCGACTTTGATTTCGATGTCGTCAACATCTTCGACACGATGGCGGCCGCCCGCGTCTGCGGCATGGAACGCATCGGCTTGGGCGCCCTGCTGGAAAACCTGCTCGGCGTCAAGCACAGCAAAAAGCACCAGAAATACGACTGGGCGCGCCGCCCCCTGCCCGAAAGCGTCCGCCGCTACGCCCAGGTCGATACCCATTATCTGCTGCCCCTGCGCGATGTCCTGCGCCAGCGGCTGCGGTCTATGCGCCGGCTCGAAGAAGCGCGCGAGTATATCGCCGATGTCACCCGCTTCGAGCTGAAATCGGAGGCTTTCGATCCCAACGGCTTTTGGAATCTCTTCCGCCCAAATGCCCTCGATCGCGAAGGCGCCGCCATTCTGCGCGAGCTCTACATCCTGCGCGATGAACTGGCGAAATCGGTCGATCACCCGCCGCAGCGCCTGATCCCCAATAAGCTGCTGCTGCAAATCGTCAAGTCGCCGCCGCGCTCGGTCAAGCAGCTCCACGAGTTCCGCGGGCTGCCGGCCTGGCTGATCCGCCAGAACGGCGACGAGATCATCGAAGCCATCAAACACGGCAAAGCCAGCCGCCTGCAAATCGAGCGCCCGCCCCGCGAGAAAATCCCGCCGCCGATCGTCGAGCGTTACGGCAGGCTCCACAGCTGGCGCCGGGAGCGAGCCAAGGCGCGCGGCGTCGAATCCGACGTCATCCTGAGCCGGGGGGCGCTGTGGGCCATCGCCCGCCGAAATCCGGCTTCGGTCGGTGACTTGCGCGATATCTGCGGTTTGGGTCCCTGGCGGCTCGAGGCGTATGGGGCGGCTCTGGTCGCTGTCCTGAACAACCGCCGTTAGCGCCCATGCCCGGCTCGTCGACCGCGCTGTCGGATATCGCAAACCGTCTCGAGGCGCATCAGCCGGCCGACGCCAAAGAAGCGCGCGACATCCAGCGCATCAAGGACCTGATCGTCCAGCGCCACGACATCCTCAGCCGGCATTGCAAAGTCGGGCATATCACGGCGTCGGCCGCCATCGTCGACGCCGAGTCCGGGCGGACGCTGCTTCATCATCACAAGCGGCTGAAGCGCTGGCTGCAGGTGGGCGGCCACCTCGAGGGCGAGAGCGACATCGCCCAAGCCGCGCTGCGAGAAGCGCGCGAAGAAACCGGCTTGCCGGATCTCGCGCATTTTCCGCCAAGTGACAGACCCGCGCCCATCGACATCGACGTGCATGCCATCCCGCAGAACGCCGACATGCCCGCGCATCTGCATCTCGACTTTCGCTACGTGCTGGTCACGCGACAGCCAGAGGCGCTGGCGCCCGCGGCCGGCGAGTCGACGCGTTTCCGTTGGCTGAGTATCGACGATGCGCTGCGCATGGGCGCCGCCATTGACGCCGGCCTCCGCCGCCTTCTGCGAAAGACCGCCGCCTTGATTGACGCCGCGGGCGAAAGCGGCCCTGTCGAGGCGCCTGGGCGACTGCGCCAATGTGTTAAACTACGCGCAGACAAGCAAACAGAGGTTCCATAGCCATGTCCAGCGAGCGCAGCGAACAACTCCGCGCGATCAAAGACGCCATCGTCAACCTCACGGAATCGCCGCTTTACGAGTATCGCGCGCGCAACGGCTACTACCCGGTCATCGGGCAGGGCGATCATCACGCCGATATCATGTTCATTGGCGAGGCGCCGGGCAAGAACGAGGCCGAAACCGGTCGCCCTTTCTGTGGCGCTTCCGGGCGCGTGCTCGATGAACTGCTGGCCTCGATTGCGCTAAAGCGCGAAGACGTCTACGTAACCAATATTCTGAAGGATCGTCCGCCCAACAATCGCGACCCGCAGAAGAACGAAATTGAACTCTACGCGCCCTTCCTCGAGCGGCAAATTGACATCATCCAGCCCAAAGTCATCGCCACCCTGGGCCGCTTCGCCATGGACTTCATCTTGCGGCATTTCGGCGCCCACCAGGCTGGCCAGCGGATCAGCCAGCTGCATGGCAATGTCGTCAAGGTGCGAACCAGCTATGGGCGGGCGTCGGTCGTGCCGCTCTTCCATCCAGCGGCCGCGCTCTACAACGCGGGGCAGCGCGAGACGCTCGAGCAGGACTTCCAGGTGTTGACGCAGTTTGACGCGCCGGCGCAACCGGGTACAATGAGACTGCTGTAGGACAGAAAGGCTGGACTATGAGCGCCATGATTTTGGAAAAGCAATTCATCGACGCCGATATGTTTCTCGATTGTGTCGAGCAGATTGACGACCGCATCGTCGAGTTGGTGGAAGGAGTGATCGTCGATGTGTCTCGGCCAGGCTGGGAACACGGTGAGATTCTGTCATTCATTCATGTGGAGTTGGCTGTTCACGCGCGCCAAAATGGCTTGGGGCGAGTTGCCGTTGGCGATACTGGTTTTGTGCTAGAGCGCCGAGCGGATGGCAAAGACACCGTGCGTGGCCTCGACCTCGCATTCATTAGCAAAGACAGAGCCTCGGCGCAATTGTCAACCGGCTGGACGACGATCGCGCCCGATCTCGCGGTGGAAGTCATCTCTCCGAGCAACAAGGCGAGCGACATTCACAAGAAAATACAGCAGCTGCTGGCGGCGGGAACGGCGCTCGTCTGGATCGTCTATCCACAACTGCGAAGCGTCACCGTCTACACGACAGACGGCGCATCGGTGCTGATGGAAAACGACACGTTAACCGGCGGCGACGTCCTGCCCGGCTTCGAAGTCCGCGTCGCCGATATCTTCCCCGCCTGACAACCCTACCTCAGTGGATGCGCATGACTCGGGGCCGGTAGATCGTCGGGGATCGGGCATACGTAAGGCGTCCGCTCGATTGCCGCGCGAAATTCGGCCTGCGCCCGCTCAAGAATCTCCGGCGACAAAATCAACTCCGCCGCCGAAAGCGCCATGACCTTCGCGGCGTAGATCATGCCCTTGTGCCCGATGGAGGTTTTGCCGGTCGCGACGACGCCCCAGGAATGCGCCGCCGCCCGGCTGGCCCAAGTCGCCGTCTGCAACATGCTGCACGGCGCCTGCCAACTCATATCGCCCATATCTGATGAACCGGGCGAGACGAAATCTTTGTCATTGCTGGGCAAAACGTCGCCAATCAGCGCGCGCTCCGCCACTTCCGGGTCGACGCCGTAGCGATTGATCAGGGTCTTGACGTTGCCATCGCCGAAATGTCGATTGATGGCGGCGGCATAGGCTTGCTCTTCTTCACTAAAGTCGATGCCGCCCAACCCGCGCATGACCTCATATTGCAGGTCGGCCAAAACTTCGTTGGACAGGACCCGCGTCGAACCGGATTTGTAGACGATTTCGACTTCGGTATCGGTCATCATCGCCGCGCCTTTGGCGATGCGCATGACGCGCTGGCTGACGTCTTCGAGCGTATCCGGCTCGTAGGCGCGCACGTAGTAGTAGCTCTCGGCGTAATCCGGCACGACATTCGGCGCCAGCCCGCCGCTGAGAATCGCGTAGTGCAGGCGGACGTCATCGGTGACGTGCTCGCGCAGATAATTCACGCCGATATTCATCAATTCCAGCGCGTCCAGCGCCGAGCGCCCCGAATGCGGATCGGCGGCGGCATGGGCGGTTTTGCCGTGAAAGCGAAAATAATAGCGGTTGACGCTGAGCAGGCTGCCCTTCATCGCCGAATTGAAGTACCAGGGATGCCAGTTGAAGGTCGCGTCCAGGTCGTCGAAGGCGCCGGCCCGCCCCATGAAGACCTTGCCGCTGCCGCCTTCTTCGGCCGGGCAGCCATAATAGCGCACCCTGCCCGCATAGCCCGCGCTAGCCAGCCACTCCTTGAAGGCGACCGCCGCCGCCAGGCAGCCCGTGCCCAGCAGATTGTGCCCGCAGCCATGTCCCGCCGCTCCGGCTTCGATCGCCTCTCTTTTGTTCTGGTCTTTCTGCGACAAGCCGGGCAGCGCATCGTATTCGCCGGCGAAGGCGATCACCGGCTTGCCCGCGCCCCATTCAGCAGCGAAAGCCGTGCTCAGCCCGCCGATATCCCAAGCGACGCGGAAGCCCTCCTCCGCCAGGAAATCCGCCTGCAGCTTCGACGCCTTGAATTCCAGGAATTGCAACTCGGGGTTGTCCCAGATCTCGTCGGACATCCTCGTGAAACGCCGCTGATGTTCGTCCAGCCAATCGGCGATATCCTGCTTCGTTCGCATGCCATTGTCCTCGTTCGCGCGTTTGGGCTTGACAGATGATACCGCAGCGCGAGAAGGCGGGCGACCCGCTGGCTAGCCCTTATGGCATCGCCATGTATCGGCTATCGTAGGCGCGAGACAACCCACATGCCATTCGCAGGGGCAAGGGGCCGGGGGGTGGGGCAACAGAATGGCGCTGGCAATCCCAATGTCGGACATAACCTAAACGCTGACCGTCGCGATCACCTGCTGATTCGGGTCGGCCGTCGTCTCGGCGGGCAGCAATTCGGCGGAAGCGCCCGGCAGCGCCAGCGTCAAGGCGCGGAACCCCAGCCGATGCCCCATATCGCGCACCGCCACCAGCAGCTGTGTGCTCAAATGCCGCGGCGACCAACAATAGACATCGGCGTTGCGATCGTTGTAGAGCTGCTGATGAAAGCAGACCAATGCCTCGTGCCCGGAGGCGTTGACGTAATGCCGGTGTTTCTTGCGCTGGACGATCTGCGGAATGCCGCGCCAATGCTCGATCCACTCGCTCTCCCAGAGCGCGCGCGGGCTGGTCATGCGCCCGACGGCCAGGGCCCAGCCGTCGATCATGCCGGCGTCGGTCTTGTCATATTCCTGGCTCTTGTAAAAGCTCTGGCCCAGCTGCGCGTTGATGGTGTAGCGCGTCAACCGAAAAGCCTCGCTGGCGCCGAAGACCTTGCGATAATAGGTCGCTTGGTCGCCGCGGTAATCGGGATAGGCGAGCGACAGTTTGCCGGCGCCGCGGGCATCCGCCAGAATGGCATCCGCTAGCGCGTGATGGACCTCGTCCGCCGCGTCGTCGTCCACCAGGATTTCAGCCAAATGCAGATGCGCGCCCATCGGCGTCAGTTCGCGGTTGAGAAAGGCTTCGGCGTAGGCGATCACCTGGCCATCAGCCTCCAGCGCATAAGCCAAGCCATTGCCGCTGAGCAGGTGGTTCAGCCAGATCGCGCCCGTCTCCAAAGACATCCAGGCGCCGCCATGCAGCCAGCGCTCGTAGATCGTCAGCGCCTCGTAGGGCAGGTCTTCTACTTGACCCGCCTGGTTCAGCCGCTGCCAAACGGAAACGCGCTCGCTGAAGAGCGCCACAATCCGCTGCGCGTCATCGAGGGTCGCCTGGCGTACGAACATTGCTGGCACTCTATCGTGTGGTTTGCGTCGGCTCGCTTTGGATTCTAATATAGTATAGCGCAGAGCGCGGGACGGCATATGGCGCGAAGGCGGAGAGATTCATGCTGCTGGCGTTTGACATCGGCAATACCAACATTCATCTTGGCCTGTGGGACGGGGCGAGCTGGCGTCTGTCCTGGCGGGCGCGCACGGTCGCCGAGAAGATGAGCGATGAATACGCCGTTCTGGCGCGCAACTTCCTGGGCGCCGCCGATGTAAACCAAGCCGATATCGCGGCCGCGGCAATCAGCAGCGTCGTGCCCGCTTTGACGCCAGCCTTCCAGGACATGGCGCGGCGTTATCTCAAGCTCGAGCCGCTGATCGTCAGCAGTCGCGCCGAGCTGGGCATCGGCATCGCGATCGACATCCCGGAGCAAGCCGGCGCCGATCGCCTCTGCAACGCGGTCGCCTTGTCGCGGCTTTATGGCGCGCCCGCCCTCAGCGTCGACTTCGGCACCTCGACCAATTTCGACGTGCTTTCGGCGCAGGACGAGTATATCGGCGGGGTCATCGCGCCCGGCATCCGGCTGGCGCAGGACGCCCTGGTCAGCCGCGCCGCCCAGCTGCACAAAGTGGAGCTCGCGCCGCCGCCACAGCCGATCGGGCGCAACACGGCCCAGGCCATGCAATCGGGCATATTCTGGGGCTATGTCGGCTTGATCGAGTCGCTGCTGACGCGCATTCTGGCCCAGCTCGATGCGCCGGCAGCGCGCGTCATCGCCACGGGCGGACTGGCGCCGGTCTTCCAAGCCCATATTGACTTGATAGACGAAGTCGCGCCGGAGTTGACGCTGGATGGGCTGCGGCTGATTTACGAGTTGAATCGGGAGATGTAAAATGCCCCGGGGCCGGGGCATAAGGCAGGCTCCGTAGCTTGGACTTGAACCAAGAACCTAGCGGTTAACAGCCGCCCGCTCTGCCAATTGAGCTACTACGGAATGAACTCGTAGTATACTATCAGTGATGGAATGCGCTGTCAAGACGCGTATGGCGGATTCGGCAGGTTTCGTTGACGCGGGGAGAGATTGAGGCGCAATCGTGCTGGAAGTACGCAGCCTGGCAAACCGGCGAGAATTTGAAGATTTCTTTTGCTTCCCCTGGCGGCACTACGCCGATGACGCCAATTGGGCGCCGCCCCTGCTTTCAATGCGCCGCCAGCTGCTGGATAAAACCAGGCACCCCGCCTGGAAATACATGGATGGCGAGTACTTCGCCGCTTGGCGCTTCGGGCGGATGGTCGGCACGGTCGCCGCCTTCATCAATCACGAACACAATCGTTATCACGGCGAGAATATCGCCTTCTTCGGCTTGTTCGAGTCGGTCGACGACCAGGCTGTCGCGGGCGGGCTCCTGGAAGCGGCGGCCGACTGGGCGCGCGCGCGCGGGGCCGATGCCATTCGCGGGCCCGCCAGCTTCACCACGAATGAAGAATGCGGTTTGCTCGTCGACAACTTTAACCCGCCCGTGATCATGATGCCCTACAATCCGCAATACTACGCCGACCTCGTGGCGGGCGCCGGCTTCGAGAAAGTGATGGACCTGCACTGCATCTATCAAGACCGGGCGACGATCGAAAGCGGCAATACGCTCGAGCGGCTGGAGCGCCTGGTCAAACGCGCCTCGCAACGCAGCGGCATCCGCGTCCGCCCCATGAACGCGCGCGACAAAAAAGCCGAATTCGAGCGCTTCCGCGAGATCTACAACGCCGCCTGGGAAAAGAACTGGGGCTTCATCCCGATGAACGATGAAGAATTGCGCGCGCTGGTCAAGGACCTTGGCATGCTGGTCGAGGCGGATCTGGCGTTCTTCGCCGAGATCGCCGGCGAGCCCGTCGGCTTCGCGCTGACGATCCCCAATTTTAACGAAGCGCTGCGGCGCGCCCGTCCGCGGCCCGGCGTGCCAGAAATCCTCACCATGGCGCAGGTGGCTTGGCACTGGAAGATTCGGCGCTCAATCCGCGGGGTGCGCATGCCCTTGATGGGCGTAAAAGCCGCTCACCGCAACAAAGGCGTGGAGCTGGCGATGCTGCTGGCCGTCATGAAAGCGCTGCTGCCATCGCGCTACGATTATCTCGATTCCGGCTGGATCCTCGAGACGAACCCGCTCATCAAGATCAGCCTCAGCCTGGGCGGCAAAGTTTACAAGACCCATCGCTTCTATCAAAAGCCGCTGGCGGATTAGCGCTCGGAGAACTGGCTCAACACCTGGGCGGTCGCCTCGGCGGCGCTGGCGTCGCCATGCAAGACGTGGATCAGCGCTTCCTGCATCAAACGCGGCGCCGTCCCGCCCTCATTTTCCGGCAGTGGCAGGCTCGCGCTCCCCAGCAATTGCGCGAACAAGTCGCGGTCGACGGCGGCCGGCAGGCTCTCGTCCAGGATCGCCGGCTGCGTCGGCAGATGATAGAGCGCGCGGGCGAAGCTGGCGTGAAAAGCCGGCTCCATCATCCATTCCAGAAAGCGGGCGGACATGGTCTGCCGGCTCATATCCGGCGTGACCAGCACCCAGAGCCAGCCATCGCGGATGGATTGACCGCCGCCAAATGCCGTTGGCACCCGCGCCGCCATCAGCGAGGCGTCCTGCTGGTCGAGCATGGCGAGGTATTCGCTGGCGCTGAACACCGCAAGCTGCGCCCGATCCGCCCGATTGATGAACTCGCTTTGATAAGCCGCTGGCGATAGAAAGGTCAAAACGTCCGGCGCCACCAATCCGCGCAGGACGAGATCTTCGTAGAATTGCAGCACCGCGCCCAAAGCCGCTTCGTTGATGGTCATCACGCCGTCGCTGGGCGCCGCCCCGCCAGCCGAGAGATACTGCAGATAAAAGGTCTGGTTCAAGCCGTTGGCGCGCGCGGCCGGGAATAAAAATGCGGTCTCGTTGGCGAAAACATCGGCGAAGGTCAGCTGGGCGCCCGCCACCCGCAGGGGCTTCGAATGCACCGCCAGCAAGGCGTCATAGAGGTAGGGCAAGCCATAAAGCGCGATGCCCGCTTCCAGCGCGATCTGGCCGAACTCCAAGCCGTCATCCAGGTCGTTTATCAGCGCCGACGAGAAGAGCGTCTCCATCGACTGCAGATACTGGCGCGCCTGAGCCGGCGTGAAATCGCGGCGGCGGATCAAGGCGACATCGGGCAGGGCGGCCGGGGCGACGTCCTTGCCCGCGCGGATGGTGGACATGATCCCGCCGACATTGCCGACGTCTTTGATCCGATACTCGATGGCGATTTCGTTGTTCAAAGAAAAAGCCGATGTATGCTCGCTGAGCAGTTGAAAGGCTTCGCCCGATTCATCCGAGATCAAGGGCGCGGGCAGCCAGGCCCGCAGCGGGGCTGGCGCCGCCTCCTGGTCCGCCGAGCCCTCCTGCGCGCGCAGGCTCGTCGCCGCCAAAAAAAGCAGGATAATCAAAATTGACGCGGTCGTCTTGGGCACTGCCGGTCTCCTGTCGTCCTAAATGGGCGGCCGCTTCACAGTTTGAATGCCGCGATGACGGCTGCGGGGTCGCGCGCGAAAGTGATCATGCCGCGATAGCCGTCCGCCAGGTAGGGGCTGGCTTCCATGATGGCGATGATATCCGCCCACATCGCTCCATAACAGACGAATGGCGCCTGCGGGACGCCGCCGATGCGCATCAGCTCCCAGGTTTCGGCGATCTCGTGCAAGGTGCCGATCCCGCCCGGCATCGCCAGAAAGCCATCAGCGTTCTCCGCCATGTGCTGCAGGCGGTCGCGCAGATCGGCGTAATTCACAGTCTCATCAAGATAGCGGTTGGGCCGCGCGTTGAAGGGCAGGCTGATTTGGTCGGTGATGACGCCAATGACGCGCCCGCCTGCCGCCTTCGCGCCTTTGCTGACCGCTTCCATGACGCCGGAGTAGCCGCCGCTCATCACGGCGAAGCCCGCCCGCGCCAGCGCGCCACCGATTATTTCCGCGTCCCTGTACACCGGGTGGTCCGGACCGACTTGCGAACTGCCGAAAACGGTGATGGTGTTCATGTTGGCCGCCATGCTTTCCGATACGCGATCCCATAGTATATCGCAGAATTGAGGCCGCAGCTTCACCTGGTCTTATATTCCATGGACGCGATTTGTCAAGCCGCGCGGAGCATGAGGATTTGCCTCCGCTGCGTTTTGCGCTCTGGCAGGCGGCTCATGCGCGCGACCCGCCCCAATGTTTGGGGGGCTGGCAGGCACGGGCGATGCGCTATACTTATGGGGCGAAAGCGAAATTCAAAGGGAGACGACATGCAAAAAAAGCACAGGCTGATAATCGCCTTGATCCTCCTGCTGGCGGCCGCGGCCGGCGCGCTGGCCGATGCGAGCGAAGGCGTGTACTGTGGCGACCTTGCGCAAGCCGATTGCCAGATCCTGCTCGAAAACGCCGACCTGATGAACGCGCTGAATTCGCTGGCATTCGACGCCAGCATGGACATGCGCCTCGATGGCGCCGAGCCGATGCGCCTGGCCGGGCGGGTCCATGGCGCCTTCGGGTTCGATGACGAGTCGCTGCGGGCTTTGGAAGACATGAGCGCCCAAATGTCCATCGCGGATTTGACGGCATTGGTCGACCTGGCGCTGACCTCGGCGAAAGCCAGGCTTTCGATTGAGATGAGCGGCGCGGCCGTTGAAGACTCCTTCGACCTGGACCTTGATCTTCTGCTGCAAGACGGCGTCCTGCTCTTGGGCGCGGAAGCCTTGGAAGCGATGACTGGCGAATCGATGGAAGGCTTGGCCGGCATAGGCGTCGACCTCAACGGCGCTATCGACCTCGTGCTGGCGGAAGCCGGCGACCTGTCCATGCTGGATGAGAGCGCGCCCATGACCGACGAGAGCGCCATGCAAGCGATCGAAGCCGAAGCGGAAGCCGCCATGAGCGTCAGGCGCCTGGCCGATAGCGAAGTCAATGGCGTCGCCGTCGCCGTTTTCGAGACTGTGATCGACGTCAACGCGCTCTTGTCGATGCCCCTGGTCGCGCAGATGGTCGCCACGTCGGGCGGGCTCGAGAACGCGCAGTCGATCGACGAGACTCTGAATTCAATTCATTTCGCAAACATGTCGTCGCGCGAGTACATTGGCCTGCAAGACCGCTACACCTATCGCATCGACATGACGATGGACATGACGATGACGCTCGCGGAGGGCGATCAGGCGCTGGATGGCGCGCTCGCGCTGGACATGCTTGTCGATCTCTCGGGCTTCGATCAGCCGGTCGAGCTCAGCATGCCAGAAGACGTCTTTGTCATTCCGCTGGCGATGATGATGCAGATGAGCGAGCAGGGGAGTTAGCGCGGTTTCGAGCTACCGGGCGGGCCGGGGATGGCCGGGCCCGTCCGATGCGCGTGGTTCAGCGGAGAGGGTGGGATTCGAACCCACGGTACCCCGGAGGGTACAACTGTTTTCGAGACAGCCCCAATCGTCCACTCTGGCACCTCTCCCTAACGTCCACTCTGGCGCCTCTCCCTAACGTCCACTCTGGCGCCTCTCCCAGGACAGCCGCCAGTATACACGGGCGCCGCAGAATGTGAATGCTGTTTTGGCGCTCCACGGTCGTCCATACGATCGCGCACGGATCGTCAACCGTAGGCATACGCGTCGACGCCGCCCCTACGCAGAATATTTGCAGCCTGGGGCACTAGACTCCCCCTCTCTGACTCGTCGGGGAGGGGGCTGGAGGGCGGGGTTGGCCCCCGCGCAGCCCCCGGAAGAACGCGCGCAGCAATGCCGCGGCTTCGTCGGCATACAGACCGCCGTCGACCTGCACGCGATGGTTGAGCCGATGATGCCGCGTCAGTTCGAGGACGCTGCCAGCCGCCCCGGCTTTGGGGTCGCGCGCCGCATAGACCAGGCGGGGCAAACGCGCCAGCACCATCGCGCCCGCGCACATGGCGCAGGGCTCCAGCGTGCAATAGAGCGTGACCTCGTCCAGGCGCCAGGTCTTCAGCGTCGCCGCCGCCTCGCGCAAGGCGATCATCTCGGCGTGGGCGGTGGGGTCCTTGTCGGCTTCGCGCCGGTTGAAGCCGCGCCCGATGACCTCGCCCTGACAAAGGGCCACGGCGCCGACCGGCACGTCGCCAGTCCGCAGCGCCTGTTCCGCCTCGCGCAGCGCCAGCCGCATCCACTTTTTGTCTTCTTCGCTGATCGGCATCGTCAGAAGAGGTTCATCTGCGCGGGCGCGTCCGGATCGCGCGCGTCTTCCGCTTCATCCGCTTCGGATCGCGCCGCGTCCATCAGGTCGGCTTCGGCGGTGACGCCATCCTCAAAGGTGAGCGGCGCCCTTTCCGCCGGCTCGGCGAGCTCGCTGCCGCCCGCCGTCGGGAAAACGCGACCGGTCTCGTCGTCGTCCGCTTCCGGGTCGGGCGCTTTCGGCTGCCCATCGGCGTCGAACTGGCTCTCGTCGACCGGCGCGCAATCCGGGCAGAGGCATTCAGCCGGATGCGCCCGCGCCGCTGGCTCGTCGAGGTTCTTCATGTCGGCGCGGAAGCCCTCGGCCACATCATCGACATGCAGCGTCGCCTCGAGCCGCAGCTTGGCCAGTTCGTCTTCGCGGAAGCCGACGCCGAGCATGACGGCGGTCAAGGACCGCAGGGTTACGCGGTCGTCGTTGCGCGCGACATGCTTAAACTGTTCGCGCAGGCTGCGCCGCCATTCTTCGTGAAATACGCTTCGCGTGTTCAAATTCCAGGCTCGGTTCAGGCAAACTTCGGTTATTGGCAGGTCTGGCAGTAAATCCTACTCGATTGAAACTCTTTAGAGTCATATTCAATCGTGCCGCAAAGCGCGGGATCACACGAAGATCAAGCCACTTTCCTCATCACCCTCGGTGATCTCTGTTTTTCTCGGTGTACTCGCTGGTGAAGTTTTTTCGACTCCCGCTGAACATGTTATCGCACCGGGTCTCGGAAGCTCCGCGGCTGGCGGCTAGGTCTGCTGGTCGGGGTGGCGCTGATACAGCCGCGTGATATGCCGCAGGGCGTCCTTGCCCGGGTGTTCCAGCGCCGCTTCAGTGAGCCGCCAGGTCCAGTTGCCGGCGCCTTCCCCGGGCCGGTTCATGCGCGCCTCTGCCCCGAGCGAGAGCACATCCTGCATCGGCATGATGAAGACGCGAGCCGGCGAGCGCATGCCCGCCCGCGCAAGCGACCACACAATGTCGTGAACGTCATGCCCGAGATAATCCTTGACGAAATCGCGCGTCCTCAGGTCGGCTTCTTCGTCCCACCAGCCGCGCGTGGTGTTATTGTCGTGCGTGCCCGTGTAGACCAGGCAATTGACCGCGTGATTATGCGGCAGGAAGGGGTTGGCCGAGTCGCTCCAGGCGAATTGCAGCACCTTCATGCCCGGCAAGCCGAAGTCGTCGCGCAGCTTTTCCACCTCCGGCGTGATCACGCCCAGGTCTTCAGCGATGATGGGCAGGTCGTCCAGCGCCGCCGCGAAGGCCTCAAACAGCGCCGCGCCCGGACCAGCCGCCCAGCGCCCCTTGACCGCCGTCGGCTCGTCCGCCGGGATCTCCCAATACGCCGCAAAACCGCGAAAATGATCGATGCGGATAAAATCCACCAGCCGCAGCAGCGCCTTGATCCGCTCGATCCACCAGCGGTAGCCAGCCGCGCGCATCACGTCCCAACGATACAGCGGGTTGCCCCAGCGCTGCCCGGTCGGGCTGAAGTAATCGGGCGGCACGCCGGCGACGACTGTGGGGTTGCCATCGTCATCCAAAAGGTATTCGTGCTGCCGCGCCCAAACATCGGCGCTGTCGTGGGCGGCGAAGATCGGCAGATCGCCAATCAGCCGGATGCCCTTGCCCCCCGCGTATTGCCGCAGCGCCCGCCACTGCCGCCCGAAGAGCCACTGCCGAAAGCGCTCGCGCTCGATCGGCCCGACGCACGATTCACGCGCCTTCGCCAAAGCCGCCGGGTCGCGCCGCCGCAGTTCGCTCTCCCATTCGGTCCAGGGGCGTTGTTTGCGCTCGCGCTTCAAGGCGGCGAAGAGGGCGAAATCTTCCAGCCAGAACGAATTCTCGGCGACAAATTGGCTGAATTCCTCTTGCAACTCTGGATCCGGATCCGCCCGGAAGTTGCGCCAGGCGAGCGCCAGCTTCTGATTGTGATAGGGGACGACCCAACCGTAATCGACGCGACTCTTGGGAAAGGGCGGCGCGTCGGCGAGGTCGTTCTGATGCAGCAGACCGTCTTCTACCAGCGTGTCGAGGCTGATCAGGCTGCTGTTGCCGGCGAAGGCGGAAAGCGTCTGATAAGGCGAATCGCCATAGCTCGTCGGTCCCAGCGGCAAGACTTGCCAGATGGATTGCCCCTGCGCCGCCAGCCAGTCGACGAAACGCCAGGCGCCCGCGCCCAAATCGCCGATGCCAAATCTGCCCGGCAGCGAGCTGGGGTGGAGCAGGATGCCGCTGCTACGGGGGAGCGAAATCATGTCGGGAGTCCACGTCTCAAGCGCGCGTCTGCCGGTTAGCGATCCGCCAGCAGCTGGCTGACGGCGGGGGCCGCCTCTGTTGACGCGACCTGTGTTTCTTTGCCATCGCGCAGCCGCCGCAGCGTGACGACGCCCGCGTCAATCTCAGCGGGCCCCGCGATGACAACAATAGGAATGCCCTTTTTGTCGGCGTGCGCCAGCTGCCGCCCCAGCTTCCGCGCGCCCAGGTAGACCTCCGTGTTGATGCCGCCCGCGCGCAGCTGTTGGCCAATTCGCGTCGACGCCCGCCGCGTCTCGTCGCTGAAGACCGTCACCAGCGCCTGCACCAGCGTGCCGCCCAGCTGCGGTGGATAAAGCTGCAATTCATCCATCAAGTCGATGATGCGCTCGATGCCGAAGGACGTGCCAGTCGTCGGCAGGCTTTGACGGCGGAACATGCCGATCAGATTGTCGTAGCGTCCGCCGCCGCTGACGCTGCCCAGGTTCGGCTCGGAAATCACCGTCTCGAAGATCGGACCCGTGTAATAGCCCAGGCCGCGGACCATGGTGAAGTCGAAGTCGTAATGCTCGGCTGGCACGGCGGCGTCGCTCAGCATTTCTGCCAGGTCGCGCAGGTCCTCCAAGCCATTGTCACCCTCGCCGATCGCGTCGCCGATAAGGTCCAGGCTGCCAATTCCCGGTTCCTTGGCCTGCAGCAGGTCCATCATGCGGCTGACCGCTTCGCCATCGATCCCGCGTTTAGTCAGCTCGCGCCGCACGCCCTCGGCGCCGATCTTGTCGAATTTGTCGACGCTGCGATAGAGATCGGGCAGCTGCGCCCGCGGCACGCCCGAAAACTCGCCAATGGCGGTCAAGAGCCGGCGATGATTGATCTTGATGACAAACTGCGGGAAGCCCAGGCGCGTCAGAATCTCGACCATCATGATCAGGATTTCGGCATCGGCGCTCATGCCGGCCGCGCCAACCGTATCGGCGTCGCATTGCCAGAACTCGCGGTAGCGCCCCCGCTGCGGGCGTTCGCCGCGGAAGACGGGCGCGATGTGGTAGCGTTTGAAGGGCAGGTTGAGCTGGCTCTCGTATTGCGCCGCCACGCGCGCCAGCGGCACCGTCAGGTCGTAGCGCATCGCCAGCGGATCGCGCCGGCTTCGCCCATGCCGGGCGGTGAAGATCAGCTGCTCGGCTTCCTCGCCATACTTGCCGAAAAGCGTCTCTTGCAGCTCGAGCACGGGCGTGTCGATCGGCTCGAAACCGAAGCGATGGAAGACCTCTTTCACGCCGTCGAGAACGTAGTTGCGGCGCAGCATGGTCTGCGGCAGAAAGTCGCGAAAGCCTTTTGGCGCGCGTGGCGCGATGAACTTGCTCATCTGCCCTCCAATATGAGCGGCGGCTCGCCCCTGCATGTCTTTGCGCTTCGGGCGGGCGAAACGCGTCTCGCCCCTACAAATTCGCGCTTCGGGCGGCCAATGCCTGCCGCCGGACCTCTTCAATCTGCTCGTAGTGCCCGACCTCGTGCGACAAGCCGAACAGAAAGGCGGCCGGCGCGTTCATCTCGCCGAATCGCGCGGTGAAGCGCTCGGAAACCACGCGGCAGACCTCCAGCAGCGGCGCATCGGGCCAGGTCTGCAAATAGGCTTTGCGCATACGGCGGCTCTCTTCCAGGCGCTGACGAACCTGCGCGACGGTCTTGATATCGCGCCAGGGCGTCTCGTAGCGGGGCCGCTCCGACGCCGGCACGCCCCGCGCCAAGAGCGAGCTCAAGGCGGCGCCCTCTTCGCTGCTGGCGGTGACGTGGGCGATGAGATGCCCGAAGTTCCAGCCGATGCCCTCTTCGCCCTCGACGGCAAAGGGATCGTCCGCCTCCGGGTCTTCCGGGTCAAAGACGATGTCGGCGTCGCTCAGCCCGTCCAGCTGGCCCAGCAGAAAGTCGATGCTCTCGTCGCTCAGCCGCCTCAAGTCCTCGGTTCCGATACTCTCGCGCGCGGCATACTCGAGATAACTCAGCTCGCCATCGCGCATGGGTGAAAAATCAATCATCAATGCTTCTCTCCTGCTATTCGCTTAGAGGATTCTCATTCTACCAACGGCTGCGACTGATTCAACGTCGCATACCGCCGGGCAGCGTTGAAATCTGCGGGCGTTCGCCGCGAATCGCATCAGCGGACAAGCCTAGTCGGGGCGAGCCATTGGGTCGCCCGAATTGTCTAGGCAAAGCGCGAAGTCCAAGCAAGTCGTTAAACATTGATTTGCCACAGAGCCACAGAGCGCGAAGAGAAAACCCCTTGCTTTTCTCTCGGTGAACTCTCTCAAACTCGGCGCCCTCGTTGGCGAGTCTTTTGAATTACCCATTTTGACTTCACTGTGATTTGCGGGCGACTTTCAAGAGTGCGGGCTTGGGCATCGTCTGACGCTTTGAGAGAAGCTGTTTATTCGCAATTCCTTGAACCCGGCTCGGTTGGCGACATGCCGGCGCAATGGTAAACTTGAATTGTTGTATCGGCTCGACGATTCGGGGTGGATCGAGCGCCTGCCATGCTGACCGATGTGGAAAAGATGCTCTTTGCGCTGCTCGCGGCGATGTCGCTTGGCGCCAGTTACGCCGGCTTCCGCGAGATGGTCCAGATTATCGGGCGCGGGCAGGGCGAGCTGCGCCTGGATGGCGTCGTACGCCGGTCGCTTCAGGCGCTGACGGTGTATCTCACGCAGCGCACGACGCTCAAGACGCGCCCATTAACCAGCTTAGTGCATTGGGGCGTCGTGCTCGGCTTCACCTGGTATTTTCTGATCAACGCGCTCGACCTGCTGCTTGGCTTTCTGCCGGGCTTCGAGCGGCGGCTGCTGGCTCTTGGGTCCACCTACGACGCCTACCGCTTCCTGGGCGATGCGCTGAGCGTCGTCGTGCTTTTTGGCATCATTTATTTCATCCTGCGGCGCTTTCTGCTCCCCAGCCGGGCCGCGCTGCGATTCCACGACGGCGTCCTCTTGCATCCCAAGGTCGAAGCGGGCGGCATTACCGTGGATTCCATGATCGTCGCCGTTTTCATTTTGCTGCATGTTGGCGCGCGCTTCCTGGGCGAGTCGGTGGCGGCGGCGCAGCATGGCGGCGACCCCTTCATGCCACTGGCTTCCGCGATGGCGGCGCTATGGAGCGGGCTGAACGCCGACGCCCTCGCCGTCTTGCGCCACCTCTTCTGGTGGATCGCGCTGGGCGGCGTCTTGATCTTCCTGCCCTATTTCCCGCAGAGCAAACACGCCCACCTTTTCATGGCGCCGCTGAACTTCTTGACGCGGCCGCGGCGGCGATCCCTGGGCGCCTTGACGCCGCTCGACTTTGAAGACGAGACCATCGAACAATTCGGCGCGGGCAAGCTAGAGGACTTGCATAAGACGCATATTCTGGACGCCTTCGCCTGCATCATGTGCAATCGCTGCCAAGACGTCTGCCCGGCCTACGTGACCGGCAAGGAACTGTCGCCGGCGGCGCTAGAGGTCAACAAACGCTTCTTGATCAAGGACCAGTGGGAGGCGCTGGCGGCCGGGGCGGAATCGCAAGTCGCGCTGACTGGCGGGCTGCTGAGCGAATCGGCGCTTTGGGCCTGCACCGCTTGCGGCGCCTGCATCGACATTTGCCCCGTTGGCAACGAGCCCATGTTCGATATCCTGGATATCCGCCGCGACGCCGTCTTGATGCATGGCGACTTCCCGGCCGAATTGCAGGGCGCGTTCAATGGCATGGAGCGCCAAGGCAATCCCTGGCAGATCGCCGAAAGCCGCGTCAATTGGACCGACGGGCTGGACTTCGCCGTGCCGACCGTCGCCGAGAATCCCGATTACGAATTGCTTTACTGGACGGGCTGCGCCGTAAGCTACGATCCGCGCGCGCAGCAGACGGCTCGGGCGCTGGTCAAGCTGCTGCATGCCGCCGATGTCAGTTTCGCTATCCTCGGCGATGACGAACGCTGCACCGGCGATGTCGCGCGGCGCGCCGGCAACGAATACCTCTATTTCGAAATGGCTTCCGCCAATGTCGAGGCGCTTAATGCCCTGCCGCCGAAGCGCATAGTCGCGACCTGCCCGCATTGCCTGCACAATATCGGCAAAGAATACGAAGCTTTCGGCGGTCGATTTGAAGTCCTGCATCACAGCGAACTGATCGACGAGCTCATCAGCGCGGGGCGGCTGCCACGGGCGGTGAATACGGCGCGGTGGAGCAACGTCACCTTTCACGATCCCTGTTACCTGGGGCGCCACAACGACGTCCTGGAGGCGCCGCGCAAGGCATTAACTGGCGGCGGTCTGCCCGTGATCGAGATGCCGCGCAATCGCAAGAATTCGTTTTGCTGTGGCGCGGGCGGCGCGCAATTCTGGAAAGAAGAAGAGAGCGGCGAGCGCAAGGTCAACATCGATCGCTACCAGGAAGCGGCGGCGACGGGCGCCGAGACCCTGGCGGTCGGCTGCCCCTTCTGCATGCGCATGTTCGAAGATGCCCGCGCGGAATCCGGCCGCGGACCGCAGGTGGCCGATATCGCCGAGATCCTCGCCGAAAGCCTGTAAGTCGCGCGAATTTCTGCCGGGGCGAGGCGCTGACTCCCCCATCACCAACACTCGCAGCGTATAGCGGGCGGGGGAAGGGATTTAACCATCCGCGCAAACAGCTCGACATTCGACTTTGCAAACGTGCCGCGCCTGGAGACTGAGCGCCTGTGCTTGCGGCGCATCATCGCGTCCGATCAAGGAGACTGGCTGGCCGTCTGGCATAGCCCGGGCGCGCTGGATTATCTCATCGACTTTGACGGCAAACCGCAAGGCGCGGTCGCCCGCGAAATCTTCGATTGGGCCGACCGAATCGTCCGCGAGCGGTCCGGCATCCGCTGGGCGATCACCTTGAAGCCGGATGACCGCATGATCGGCTCCTGCGGCTTTCATCTTTACGACCGCCGCCATCGCCGCGTCGAAATTGGTTACGAGCTGCATTCCGATTTCTGGCGCCAGGGCATCATGTCCGAAGCCGCCGAAGCCGTCGTGCAGTTCTGCTTCGAGCGGCTGGATCTGCATCGCGTCGAAGCCGATGTCGTCGAGGGCAATGTCGCCTCCGCCGCTCTGCTGAAGAAAGTCGGCTTCACGCTCGAGGGCATCTGGCGCGATCGCGTTTTCAAGCGCGGCGCCTTCCACAGCCTCTGGCAGTTTGGCTTGCTGGCGCCGGAGTTTCGGGCGCGGCAGAGCGCCACGAGCCGCCAATGACCCGCCTCGACTGGCGCGGCGTTTTCCCGATGGCTGCTATCTTGCTCTTCGCCTTCGCCTGGAGCGCGCCAAAGCTAAACGCCGACAATCTCTGGCTGGACGAGCTCTATTCGCTTTCCAATATGGGCGTCTTCTCGCAACCCTACAGCCTACCGCAAGTCGTCGATTCCTTGAGCGAACACAGCCCGAATCACGTGCCGCTCTTTTTTGTGCTGGGCGCGCAGTGGGCTCATCTTGTCGGCTGGGCGCCGCTGCCGATGCGTTTTCTGTCGCTGCTATTGGGCCTGCTTTTCCTGGCTTGGACCTATCGCCTGGCCGCGGAGGCGCTGCACCGGAAGACCGCGCTGGTCTCGGTTTTGCTCTTGAGCGCGAGCGGCTTCGTCACGCTGTATTTCCACGAGATCCGCATGTATTCGCTTTTGCTTTTGCTGGCGGTCATTCACGCCTGGCTCTACTGGCGGCTGATCACCCGCGAGGTCGCAAGTTGGCGCGCCTGGCTCTGCTTCGTCGCGTCGGCGGTCGCGCTGCTCTACACCCACGTCTTCGCCGTATTTCTATTCCTGGGGCTGGGCTTGCACCATCTGATTTTCGCCGCGAGAATCAAACGCTGGTATCGCGTCTGGTTCGCCTGGAGCCTCAGCGCCTGCGCCTTGCTGCCCTATCTGCCGCATTATCTGCGGGGCGCCCTGGCCGAACGCACGATCGGCGCGCTGCAGCAGACTGCCCTGGACGTTCCGCAGCTGGCTGGCGGGCTGGCGACTATCCTGGTCAACGGCGTCGGGCTGCTATGGCTGCCGCTCTTGGCGCTGGCGCTCCTGTCAACGCGGCGGCGGCAGAACGCCAAAGCCTGGCGATTCCTGATCGTATGGGCGGGCCTCATCGTTTCGCTGATGCTCTTCAATGAAGCTTTCCCGCTGATCGATCGGCTCAGATTCCGCTTCTTTCTGGTTTCAATGCCCTTCTTCGCGATTCTGTGCGCGCATCTTCTATTGACGCCGGCGCGCTGGAAGCTGGTCGCCGCGCCCTTCCTGCTGATATGGATCGCGGGCGGTCTACATATTCGCGGCTTGGGCGACGGCTGGGCATTCGCCGGTCGCAACAACTTCATCGTAGACATGCCGCCTTTGCACAAATACGCCGAGGCTTTGCAGGGCAAGACGCGCGCGCTGGATACGGTCGTCGGCCTCAGCCGCTCGAAGTGGGTTGATTTTCCCCTGCGCCATGGCAAGAGCCTCGCCGATTACTATGTCAACGCGCTGCTAGGGCTGGATCACTTTTTTTTTGTTGCGCAGCCCGAAGATGGCCAAGGGGCGCTGGACCCTGGCGAATTCGCTGCCGAGCATCCCTATATGCTCCTGGTATACGAGCCGGCCTTCAAAGCCGTCGTTGATCAAGAATTGGCCGCCACGGTCGAAGCCGACTACGCCGCGTGCGACATCCTGGTTGATAGCGAAGCGTTGTTCGCGCGCCGCTTCGTCCATAAATCGCTGGCCTGCGACCGCGAATACGCCCCCATTCACTACGAAAACGGCATCCGAATCCTCGACCGCTTCGGCGAATATGACAGCGAAAATGGAGTCGTCCGCCTCGTGACCGGCTGGGAAGTCGCTGACGAGGCGCAGCTGGACCAATATAACGTCTCGATCCAGCTCATCAACGCCGAGTGGCAGAACCTGCGTCAAGCCGGCGACAGGCATCTCTTTGATGGCGTCCTGAAATGGTACGCGGTCGAGATGTCAACGGCCGACTTGCCGCCCGGCGATTACCGCGCCGTCGTGATCGTTTACGACCGCGAAAGTAGCCGGGATAAACTTACGGGCTCGGATCTGGCGACCGGCGAAGTCGGCCCCATCCTGCCGATTCTTCACTTTACGATTGACGCGCCGGCTGCCACTCGCTAGCGCTATATGTTGAGGAAAGCGCCTTCCAAGCCATGCGCCGCTTCTTTGAGCGCCTCGCTGAGGGTGGGGTGGGCGTGAACGTTGCGCGCGATCTCGGCTGGCGTCAACTCGGCCGCGCGCGCCAAAGTCAATTCCGGCAGCAGCTCTGTGACGTCATGTCCGATCATGTGCGCGCCCAGGAGCTCGCCGTATCTGGCGTCGCTGATCAGCTTCACGAAGCCGCTGGCGTCGCCCAGGCCACGCGCTTTGCCGTTTGCCTGGAAGGGGAATTTGGCGACCTTGATGTCGTAGCCGCGATCTTTGGCCTGCGCCTCGGTGTAACCGAAGCTGGCGACCTGCGGCTGGCAATAGGTGGCGCGCGGCATCATATCGAAATCGAGCGCGACCGTCGGCGCCCCGGCGATATTCTCGGCGGCGACCACGCCCATCGTCTCTGCGACATGCGCCAGCATGAGCTTGGCGGTGACATCGCCAATGGCATAGACGTTAGGCACATTGGTCCGCATCGTCTCGTCGATCGCGATGCCGCCCGCCGAGTTGAGTTCCACGCCCAGCCGCTCCAGCCCATAACCGTCGACCCGTGGCTGGAAGCCGATCGCCTGCAAGACCCGGTCCGCCTCCAGCGTCACCCGCGCGCCATCAGAAGCCGTGACCGAGACGGCCACGCCCGCGCCGGTCTCGTCAATCGCATCGACGCGCGCGCCCGTCATGATCTTGATGCCCAGTTTCCTGAAGGCTTTCGCCAGCTCCGCGCTGACCTCCTCATCTTCAAAGGGCAGGACGCGGTCAAGATATTCGACCAGGGTCGCCTCCACGCCGTAATTGCGCATGATATAGGCGAATTCGACCCCGACCGCGCCGGCGCCGGCGATGATGACGCTGGCGGGCAAATTGTCTTCCATGATCTGCTCTTCGTAGGTGACGACGCGCTCGCTGAGCTTCGTGCCCGGGATCAGCTTCGTGGTCGCGCCCGTCGCGATGATCAGGTGTTTGAAGCGCAGCTCTTCACGCTCGCCGCCGCTGAGCGCGACGCTCAGGCTGTTGGCGTCTTCGATTGTCGCCCAGCCTTCAAATGACTGGATCTTGTTCTTGCGCATGAGAAACTGTACGCCTTTGGTCAAGCCATCGGCCACGCGCCGGCTGCGTTTGAAGGCGGCGCCATAATCCAGCGTGAAGTCGCCGCGGATGCCAAAAGTATCGGCTTGATGCGTCAAGAGCTGCGCCAGTTCGGCATTGCGCAGCAGCGCCTTCGAGGGGATGCAGCCGACATTGAGGCAGACGCCGCCCCAATACTGCTTCTCGACGATGGCGGCAGATAGCCCCAGCTGGCTCGCGCGGATGGCGCCGACATAGCCGCCCGGCCCCGCGCCCAATACGACGACATCAAATTCCTTTACCATGAAACGCCTTCTCCCGCCCCCTGTGGCTCGCCAAGTCGCGTTAGTCTACCCCAGCCTGGCGCGCGCTTAAAGAGCAACTGTAGGTTTGCGCGCCGTGACCTTTGCGCCGCGGCGGACGAGTCGCCGAGTCGCGCCTGTTTGCATTGTGTGTGTTGCCATTGGGCGAGTCACCGCCTCGCCCCTACAAGGCTTGTTCGATACGGACGATTTTCCGCCAGGTTTTGGTTGTGTAGCGAGCGGGACGAGCCACCGGCTCGCCCCTACAGCTGACGAATTTGAGCGAATAGTAGCGGAAGTGGCGCGGAATGTGTCCAGGGGTTCTCCCCTTTCCTCATTTTGGCGCGCCCGTAGACACTGCGCGACCGCAAGGGGCCGCGCCTGTTTGCATTGTGTGTGTCGCCATTGGGCGAGTCACCTCCTCGCCCCAACAGATGCCCTCTTTGGCTACCAAATGTAGGGGCGATTTTGTGAATCGCCCACTGATTTCTAACTGGCGCAGCGAGTCGCTAGGCATTTTACGTGGGCGGTGGCTCTGGCGCGCGTGTGTCTATAGACTTTGCCTGTCCAATCGCTGCCGCTGCGCTTCGAAGAGGATAACGGCGGCCGCCCCCGCGACATTGAGCGATTCCGCGCCGCCCGCCATCGGAATCGAGACGGCTTCCCGTGCTAGCTTCGCCGCCCCCTCGCCGATTCCCCGCGCTTCATTGCCGATGATCAGCGCCCAGCCTTCCAGCCAGTTCACGTCGGAGTACGGCATTTTCGCATCCGCCAAGGCCGCATAAACGCGGAGGTCGTGGCAGAATGCGCTGATTTCTTTCCAGCTCGATTCGACGACCGGCAGCCGAAAATGCGCGCCCATGCCCGCTCGCAGCGCTTTGGAATTGTAGGGGTCGCAGCAGCCCGGCGCCAGGATCGCCAGGTCGACGCCGGCCGCGGCCCCCGTTCTCAATAGCGCGCCCAGGTTGCCGGGTTCGCGAATGGCGTCCAGGATAATGACGCGTTCGGGCCCTCGGGGCAGGGGCGGACGCGGAATCTGGAAAGCCGCCACGATGCCCGGCGCCTGCCGCGTGTCGCTGACGTGTCGCAGCACCGCTTCGCTGACGGGCAACAGGGCGCAGCCGCGTTCTTGCAGGGCGGCGATCACTTCGTAGTCGGCGCTGCCTGGCAGGTAGAGCGCGATTTCGGGCTTGCCGCGGCTGGAGAGCGCGTCGGCGATGAGCCGGTCGCCTTCAAGGATGAGCTTGCGCTCGCTCCGGCGGAGACGCGGCTTGGTCTGCAGCGACTTCAAATAACGGACGCGCTGGTTCCGCGTGCTGCTGATGACGTCCATCAGCGTTTACGATACCCCGGAATTTCCTATGGTATCGGGATATTCAGGGCTTCCGTCGCGCGTCCGAAGGCTAACTGCAACTGTATATTTTCGGCGTCAACGACGTCTTCCATCACATTCAAGGATACGGCATAGAATTTCAGATCCATTCGGAGAGACACGAGAATCAAGGCCATAGCCTCTCTGCACCGCGGCATGTTACTCCATAAGCTGTCGTAAAGATCTAGGATTTGCGTCACCATTGCTTCTTCCGTCAATTGCGGTTTCACACTCGCAACGGCTTCAATCCAAGTGTTTCGAGCGGCGAGCCTTTCCAACACGTCGCACGATGGAAGAAAAGACATTACAACCTCTTCCGGAACCTGTGCTGATACAAATATAGTGTTGAACAGCACTAGGAAAGCAATTGCGGTCTTCAACATTCGATTTGCTCCTAACTTGATCGTTAACCTCCACACCTCGTCCAACTACGTTGTTCCTAAATGAATGCCGTGATGTCTCTTAGTATTCCCCAAGTGTTCTTGAGTCCACGCCGAAACTTTTCAGGCAATTTATCATATTTGCTCTTCCTGACCCAGTAGACCCATTTTCCGTCTTGATGAATGGTAATCCAGTCTTCATCCAATTCATGTAGCCAATATTTGACGATGCGCAATGCGTATTCATCATTACTAGAGTTTATTACTTTGCTGGGGCGACTACCTGTCGCACTCAACGAATTGTACAGCATCAGTCTAGTTTGCATACATTCCGCAATGCACGCCGCATCCTCAAAATAAGTCGCAAGTTCACATTCCCACCTGCGAACTAGCTCAACACTACAAATCTGATCGTCTTTGGTATAAGAAAGCCTGCAATCTGCCATTTCATGTCCTCCAGAAATTAAGTCACTTTTGAATAGAAACGGTTAGACCGCCAGCAAGACCTAAACGTCGAGCTCGCGGGAACACACCTGCCTAATTTGGCTGCAAGGCTCGTGTTGGATGCGCCTGGGCTCAGGCGCTGCGTTTCGCCAAGTCGACGATCTTGCCGAAGGTCTCGGCGTCGTGGATGGCGATCGCCGCCAGGCTCTTGCGATCCAGCTCGACGCCGGCCCGTTTCAAGCCATTGATCAAGTGGCTGTATTTCATGCCATTGAGGCGCGCGGCCGCGTTGATGCGTTGGATCCACAGGCGGCGCAATTGACGGCGGCGCTGTCGGCGGTCGCGGTAGGCGTACCACAAGCTGCGCATCATCGCTTCGTTGGCGCGCTTGAAATTCTTGCTGCGCGTCCCCCATTGCCCCTTGGTGAGCTTCAGGACTTTCTTGTGCCGCCGGCGTCGGACGATGCCGGTTCTCGTTCTAGCCATCGCTGCGCTCCATACATAAAAGACCCGGCTCCAGGCGCCGGGCGATAGCCTGCAATTGCTGTCTTGCGCCTAAGCCGGCGGGTTCGCCTTGTATTTGCCGAGATAAGGCGCGAGCCGCCGAATCCGCCGCTGCGTCGCCTTCTCGCCGACTTCCATCGTCTTGTCCCACTGCCGTTTGACGCGCTTTGCCGAGCGCCGGCGCAGGTGACTCTTGCCGCCTTTGGTGCGCACGATCCGGCCCGTCCCCGTCAAGCGGAAGCGTTTGGCCGTCGCTTTATGCGTCTTCAGCTTGTACTTCGTCTTCTTCTTCTTGCGCGGCACTACTGCTTCTCCATACTCTGTCTGATGTCTTTGTTTGGCGCCAGAATCATGAGCATGTCCCTGCCTTCCATATTCGGGCGCTGCTCCACGACGGCGACATCCTTCAACTCGTCTTCGATCTTGCTCAGCCGGTCGCGTCCGATATGCTGATGCGTGATCTCGCGCCCGCGAAAGCGCACGCGGAACTTCACCTTCTTGCCCTCGAGCAGCCACTTCTCCGCCCGCTTGATATCAAAGCGCAGGTGATACTCGTCGGTCTTCGGGCGCAGCTGAATCTCTTTGACCGTGACTTTGATCTGATTTTTCTTGGATTTCCGCTCTTTTCGCCGCTGCTCATACTGGAACTTGCCGTAATCCATGATGCGACAGACCGGCGGATTGGCTTTCGGCGCGACTTCCACCAAATCCAAGCCCATATCGTCGGCGCGCTCCTGCGCATAGTGGATGTTGACTACGCCGATATTCGTATTGCTGTCGTCGATCAACCGAACCTCGCGCACGCCGCGGATGTTGCCGTTGATCCTGTGTGGTGAATTCGCTATCGCCGCCCGTCCCTTCTAGCGCAGTTGACTTAGCAAACCCGCGCAGCCCAATTGACCGCGCGCAGAGTGTAACACGGACGATTCAGCCTTGTCAACTGCAAAGCGGAGGAAGCGCCAATTCAGTCCGCCAGCGCCAGATCAAGCGCGCGTATCCGGGCGACCGAAGCCTCAAACATGCTGATCAATTCTTCATCGCTGCCCTTGAAGCGGCGCAGTGTCTGTTGGGCGCAGGCTGTGCAGCCACGCATCGCGCGGTAACTGTCCGTCTCGCAAGCGAGACAGCCATTCAACTCGATCATCAGCGACATCAAGGCGATCACTTCCAGGCTGGTTTCCGCTCTGCTGGCCACGCGGTCAATCAAACGCGCCCAGGCCGGTCCGCGCGTGTTGCGCAAGGCGGGAATCGCATAATGCGGGAAGAGAATCTCGTTATCGGTGTACAAGCGGTTTTCCCAAGGCGTCGGCATCGTGAAACACGAAACCGATTGCGTATCGTTTCGCTTCAAGCATAGGCGCGTTTCGCGCTGGACGCAAGCGGCAGGGCGGCTGCTTTCGCCCTGGTTCGCATCGGCGCCGAGGCCGGCTATTTCAGGGCGCGGACGAGCTTCAGCGTGGCTTGCATGGCGGCGGCGCTCCCATCCAGCCTGTCGTTCCACAAGCTGAACAAGACGCCGACGGTCGTCCCGGCCGCCAGCGCCTGCTTCAAGGACTCGACGCACTCGTTCAGCGAAGGACCGCCCGGCTCCGGGTAGCTCATGGCCGGCATCTCGGCGCAGTCGACGACATCGGTGTCGAAGTGAATGTAGAGCGGTTTATCGGGCAGCGAGGACCCGTCCAATGCCGCCACGGTCTCATAAATGTTGACCTCGCTTTGACGGAGCATTTCGCCCTCTTCCGGGTCGAGGTTGCGAACGTCGCAGATGCTGACGTCGGGTTCGGCGATCGGCTTCAGCGCCATTCCGCGCATCAGATGCTGGTTGCCGCGCCCGACCAGCGCCGCCAAGGGCATGCCGCCGAGGAAGCCGCTCGGCGTCGTCTCCGGCCTGTTGAAATCGCCATGCGAATCGTACCAAAGGATAGCGGGCGACTGCGCCTGCAAGCCCTTGACCATGCCCAGGCAGCTGGTGCAGTCGTTGGCGAAAACCACCGGCGTCTTGTCGGCATTCGCCTGGATCGCGGCCGCCAGCGCGCGATTCACCGCCACCACCGGGTCGTCGGCCGCGGCGAAATCCGGTTCGATGTCCACCCACTCGGCGTCGAGCTCGGCGGCGATCCCGCTCCGTCGCAATGCCTCCACTTCGCGCCGGTCGGGCAGCGCCTCGCCCAGATAGAAGGGGACGCCAATACATACATGCTTCGACACAGTTCGCTCCTGTTCAATGTACCATAACGGTGTCTTCTGTAGGGGCGAGCCAATGGGTCGCCCACTCGCGCAGCCGCGCCTCAGACGCCTCTTACGTGCGTCCAGGGAATGCGAAACGCGTCCTTAAAAAGCTGCCAGTTGAACGCGATGAACTCGCGAATCAGCGAATAGGGATACACCGAGCGGCCGCGAATGCGCTGGGCCGGCACGGGGCTGGCGGCGGCGCTGACGCCCTGCAAGCTGAAGAGCCAGCCCGCGCGCAGCACGTGATAGCTGTCGCTGACCAGGACGGCGCGCGACAGCCCAAGCTCGTCCAGGAGCAGCTTGCTGTAGATGGCGTTTTCTTCGGTGCTGCGGCTGCGCCCCTCCATCAGTATGGCATGATCCGGCAGACCGGCGCCCAGAAGAAGCTCGCGGCAGGCATCCGCTTCCGTCCGCGGATAATATTCGGATTGCCCGCCGGCGCAGAGAATCAGCGGCGCAATGTCATCATGCCAGAGCGCGGCGCCATGCAGGCTGCGGCGGGTCAAAGCGGGGCCCGGGCGGCCATCATCATTCAAGCCGGCGCCGAGCACGATGATGATATCCGCATTTTTGCGGTTATCTCGCGAGCCGATGACGTGGGCCGCGGCGATGAAGCCGACGAAATAGAGCAGGGCGGCCGCCAGTATGCCCAGCGTCAGTCGCTTGATGCGCTTTCGCGTCTTGGTCTTTTGCGCCGACGTCGCCGTCATGGAGTCAGTCTGATCGCGGAAGTCGCCACATGAAAATCATGCGAGGCGATGCCTGGAGAGCCACGTTGCTTCATCTGGCTTCTTCGTCTGGAGGCGCATAAGCCAGTCGCTTAGCACTCGCTGTAGCCGCAGGTCAGGCACTTGCGGCAGTTCTCCGCCCGAATCAGCGTGATCGTGCCGCATTCCGGGCACAAATCGGCGCGCGACATCGCAAGACTCGGCGGCGACGCGCCATCTTGCCCGGCGGCGCTCCCACGCGCCTGCTCAATGGGCAGGTTCAGCTGCTGCGGCTGATCTTCCGGGAAGAACTCCAGCTGCAAGACCCGCGCCACCGCGTCCGGCAAAGACAGCACTCGCTTGGGCCCGAAGCCGATCGGGCGCGCCCCGCCGATGTCCTGCAGCTGCTCGATGATGAGCTTGAGCATATCGCGGCGATTATGCGGGGCCGTCGTGCGCAGCTGCAGCGAGATCATCCGCCCCAGGCTTTCGGCGTCGGCTTGAATATCGGTGCCGGCTTTGGCGATGGCGATGAAGACTTCGAAGGGATTCTCCTGCTCATCGTGATTGATTGTGATATAGGCTTTGCCAAAGGGCGTCTCCGTCTTGACCGTGCGCCCCTGCAGGATATCGGGCCGCGGATAGACATGATGCGGCGTCGTGGCTGGCTCCGTGTCCTCGCCCTTCAGATCGTCCATTTCGCTCTCGGCGCGCTCATCGCCCTTGAGCATCAGCACCTGTTCTTCGCGGCTGCCATCGCGGTATATCGTGCCGCCTTTGCAGCCAAGCTCGTACATGTATTTGTAGAGCTCGCTGACCTGCTCGACGGAGTAATCCTTCGGTACGTTGCAGGTCTTGGAGATGGCGCTGTCGATCCAACGCTGGAAGGCGCCTTGCACTTTGATATGCTCGTCCGGCGACAAATCCATCGCGGTGACGAAATGCTCCGGCAAGGCTTCCGCCTCGGGATTCGCCTCGTGCCACTCCTTGACGATCGGCGCCTGCTCCTCGTGCAGGCCGAGGCGGCTCTTGCGGTAATACACCCACGAGAAGAAGGGCTCGACGCCGGTCGAGGTATTGACCATGGTGCCGGTCGTGCCGGTCGGCGCCTGGGTCAAGAGGGTGACGTTGCGGATGCCATCGCGCCGAATCTTGTCGCGCGCGCCGGCCGGCATCGCCTGCATGAAGCCGCTCTCCAGGAATTTCTCGGCGTCGAACATGGGGAAGGCGCCTTTTTCCAGCGCCAGATCGCTCGATGTCTCGTAAGCCGCCAGCGCGATCGCCCGGTAGATCTCGTCAATGACCGCAACCGATTCATCGCTTCCATAACGCACGCCCAGCCGCAGCATCAACTCGGCGATGCCCATCGTGCCCAAGCCAACCCGCCGCTCGGACAGCTGCACCCTGCGGTTCTCCTCGAAGAAATACGGCGTCGTGTCGATGACGTTGTCGAGGAAGCGCGTCGAGTATTCGACAGTCCGCCGCAGCTCGTCCCAGGCGACGTCATGCCGGCGCTCATCGTAAAACTTCGACAGGTTGATCGCGCCCAGGTTGCAGACCGAAAAAGCGCCAAGCGGCTGCTCGCCACATGGATTCGTGCAAATCTGCGGATTGAAGTACCAGCTGTTGGCCATCTTGTTGCTGCGCTCGCGGAACCAAACGCCCGGCTCCGCGCTGGCCCAGGCGCTTTCGATGATCGCGTCCCATAGCTCGCGCGCTTTGATCGTCTTGTAATGGATCGCCCTTCGCCCGGTCGCGAGCCAGGTGTCCAGGTCGCCATCCCAAAGCTCGTCGAAATCGGGATCGCGCGTATCGGGGAAGACCAGCGCCCAGTCGGCATCGGCTTCCACCGCCTCCATCAGTTTGTCGGAGACGCCCACGCTGATATTGGCATTGGTGATCTTGCCCGATTGCCGCTTGCTGTTGATGAAGTTGAATATATCCGGATGCCAGTCGTTCAGGATGAGCATCAAGGCCCCGCGCCGGCTGCCGCCCTGTTCGATGAGCCCGGTGACGAAGCTGTACAAGCCGCCCCAGGACACCGCCCCGCTCGAGCGGCCGTTGACGCCTTTTACGTAGGCATGCCGCGGGCGCAGGGTCGAGAGGTTGATGCCGACGCCGCCCCCGCGCGACATGATCTCGGTCATCTGCGTCAAGGTCGTCATGATGCCTTCGCGCGAATCCTGGGGCGAGGGGATGACGTAGCAGTTGTAATAGGTCAGGTCCTGGTCGGTGCCGGCCGCTGTGAGGATGCGCCCGCCAGGCACGAACTTCCAGTCGTCCAGCAGCCAGCGGAATTTCTCGCTCCATTCCGCCTGCTTGGCCGCGCCGTCTTCCGTCGCCGCGACGCCGCGCGCCACCCGGTCCATCATCTGCCCGGGCTCGGTTTCGATCGGCTTGTCCACATGCTCCAGATCGCGCGAGACGACCTCGCCATCCAGCAGCTCGACCGTGACCCGCGGCAGGTCAATAGCGGTCACCGCGCCGATTTCGCGCTGGCCCGTCTTGGCGTTGACGACCACGATAACCGTGTCGCCGATAGCCAGGCTCGCGCGCGTCATGTCTTTCTGCGCATAGCGATCGAGGAAGATTTTGTAGCCGAGTTCGTGCAGAGCGCTGGTCTTTGTCTGGGGCTGTATCATGACGGACATATCCTGGAATTGAAACAAGTCTGATGACATGTGAAGTGAATCCAGTTTTTCGCTTGCAAGACATCGCCGCCGAAAGCCTTGTAACTCAATCCAGAGAATCAAGAACAACGGGCGGCCAATAGAGGTGTCTACTTTATAACACGTAAATGGCGTTTCGAGGACATCTTCCAGAGCCATTTTTAGAGCAGTTTCGCAGGACGACAGACTCGTCAGCCGCCCCTGACTGCGGCAGCGTCGCGCCACGCATACTGCCAGACGACAGAACGAAAAAGTGGGCTGCGAGAGCCCACTTCCATTCGCGATGCGTAACTTGCGCGCGAGACTACTGGCGGCGATTGCGCTTCCGCAGGAAAGCCGGCAGCTCCGTATTTTTGGGGTCGATATTGTCGTAAGTGCGCGAGTCTTCCTGGGGCGGCGACGGCGGCGCCATGCGACCGCGCTGGAACGGCGACGAGCCCGAGCCTCCGCCGGCGGCCGCGTTCTCGCCCGGCGCCTGCACTTCGACGTCTTCGTAAATCGGGCGCTGAATCTGCGGCGGCTGTGGCAGGGGCGTCGTCTGGCGGATGGGCAAGGCGCCCGCTTCCTGCATCGTCTGCTCCAGCCGGCTGCGCTCGAAGCCCGTGGCGATGACGGTGATATGCACCTCGTCGCCCATGCTCTCGTCGATGTGCGCGCCGAAGATGAGGTTGCACTCGGGATGGGCGCTGTCCTTGATGATGGCGGCCGCCTCGTTGACCTCGAAGAGCGTCAGGTCACTGCCGCCCGTAATCGAGAACAGAATGCCGCGCGCGCCGTCGATCGTCACGTCCAGCAACCCGCTGGTGATTGCCAGCTCCGCCGCCGAACGCGCCCGGTCATCGCCGGCCGCCCGCCCGACCGCCATCAGCGCCGCCCCGCCTTCTGACATGACGGTGCGCACGTCCGCGAAGTCCAGGTTGATGAGCCCGGGCACGGTGATCAATTCGGAAATGCCCTGAATGCCCTGGCGCAAAACGTCGTCCGCCAGCGAGAAGGCTTGCTGCAGGGTCGAGCGCTTGTCCGCCATTTGCAGCAGGCGGTCATTCGGAATCACGATCAGCGTATCGACCTGGCTCTTGAGCGCCTCGATGCCGGTCTTGGCTAATTGCGCCCGCCGCGTGCCCTCGAAGGTGAAGGGGCGGGTGACGACGCCGATGGTCAGCGCGCCCAGCTCCTTGGCGATTTGGGCGATGACTGGCGACGCGCCCGTGCCGGTGCCGCCGCCCATGCCACAGGCGACGAAGATCATGTCGGAGCCGCGCAGCACCTCTAGCAGGTCTTCCGAGCTCTCTTCCGCGGCTTTGCGCCCGATCTCGGGGTTGCCGCCAGCGCCCAGCCCGCGCGTCAGCTTGTCGCCGATGCGCACCCGCGTCTTCGCTTTGGAAAGCATCAACGCCTGGTTGTCGGTGTTTACCGCGATGAACTCGACGCCGCCCAAGCCTTCGTTGATCATGCGGTTGACCGCGTTGCCGCCGCCGCCGCCGACCCCAACGACCTTGATTTGCGCGAAGTTTTCCCCTGTTATCAAATCATTGACCATAATGGCTACCCTCTTGAATCTGCACGTCCAAGCAACGCGCGCGGCTCATTCAATCGTTCATTTTACGCCTATCGTCGAGGCGCGCAAATCAAAAACAAGGCAATAATTCACATTAATTTTCCGCCCGCCGTCTCAATCATCCTGCGGCAGGAAACGGCGCAGAATCTCGTTCATCCGCCGCCCCCACTGGTTCACCGGCAAGCCCATCGTTTCGACCGCTTCCGGCTCCACCATCGCGTCCATCTCCAAGCCCAGCCGCAGCAAACCCACGCTAGTGCTGTACGACGGGTTCTTGAGCGTATCGGCGATGCCAGTGACCTTCTCTGGATGCGCCAGGCGGACCGGCACGCTCAAGATCCGCGACGCCAAATCGCGATAACCGGGCAATTGCGAGCTGCCGCCGGTGATGACCGCGCCCGCCCGCAGCAAACCGGCGTAGCCAGAGCGCTTAATCTCTTTATCCACCAATTCAAAAATCTCCTCGAAACGCGCTTCGATCACCATCGCCAGGTCGCGGCGGGAAACGGGCAGGATCTCGCCGCCAAAGGGCTCGACCGGGAAGACCTCCGATTCGCTCACCGCGTTCATATCGGCGTGGCCCCGCTGTATCTTGACCTGCTCGGCCAAGCCAAAGGGCACGCGCATCCAATAGGTGATGTCCTGGGTGACGTGGTTGCCGCCGACCGGGATGATCGCCGTATGCCAGACGGTGCCCTCGATGAAGATCGCCAGGTCGGTCGTGCCGCCGCCAATGTCGATGACCACCGCGCCCATCTCGCGCTCATGATCGGTCAAGACGGCGTCGCCAGCCGCCAGCGGATTGAGGATGAAGCGATCGACCAGCACGCCGGCCGATTCCACCGCGTCTTCGAGGTTGGCCAGGCTGGTCGTCGAGGCCGTGATGATATGGGCGTCCACCTCGAGCCGAAAGCAGTGCATGCCCAGGGGGCTGCGGATGCCCTCCTGCCCGTCCAGCGTATAGCTGCGCGGCACGACATGCAAGATTTCGCGGTTGTGCGGGATGGCGATGTTGCGGGCGACGCTCATCGCCTTGTCGAGGTCTTCCGGGCCGACGCTGCGCGAGCCGACGATGGTCGCCAGGCCCCGGCTGGTCAAGGACGAGATATGGCTGCCGGCCACGCTGACGAAGGCGCGGTTGATGTCGTAACCGCTGGATTTCTCCGCCTTGCGCACCGATTTGGCGATGGCCGAAGACAGCGCGCCGACATCGTTGACGACGCCTTTCTTCATCCCGTCGCTCGGCTCGATGCCCAAGCCAACGACATATACGTCTTCGGGACGCACCTCGCCAACGATCGTGCAAATCTTGTGCGTGCCAACATCCAAGCCTACTACTAAGTCGCCCATCTCGGTCTAAAGCCCCCCTAATACCCGGTAGAACGGCGCGTCGGGATTCGCGATATTCAGCTCGGCGACTGGTATCGCGCGGCTGTTTATGTTTTCCACCAGCACGCCGTACATGTTGACTTTCTCGTTCATGACCGCCGCGGAATCGCTGCCCATCCACACCTGCCAGCCCAGTTCATTCGTCCAGCCCAGACCGTGCAGCGGGTGAAAGCTCAAATGCTCGCCCGCCGGCAGGATCGCCTTCAAACGCAGCGCGCCCAAGACCATATCGCCGCTAAAGTCTTCCGGGCGCGGCTTGGGGCCCGCATACGCCTCCGACAGCAGATTGACGTGCAGAAGATTCGGCATCTCGGCGCGGGCGCGCATCACCCGCCCCTGAATGTCAATCCACGTCTCGGCGCCGGCGTCCGACCAAACGAGGGCGGGCTGCCGCTCTTGCACGATGATGGTAATCAAGTTGGGGGGCCAGCCGAGCTCCACGCTGATATCAGCTATGGATGTCGAGCGCAGCGCGTTCCGCCGAATCCGCTCTGGATCGAGCCAGAACATGTGATAATCGGCGATCTCGGCAAAGGCGAATACTTCGTCGCCCCCGACATGCTTATTCCCCCGCACTTGAATCGACCGCACATAAAAGACGTCGCTGGTAAAGAATAGAATCAATATGACGCTGAAGAGCAGAAACATAAGAGCGCTGGCGGCGCGCCACCGAGACAGCCCGCGACGCCGCGCCCGTCGCGCTGGCGCCCGCAGCTTTGGCGCCGTCCCCGCCGGCGCGCGATAAAGCACCCCAGGCGCCCGATCCGCTTGCCGCTTTGGAGCTTGAACATGAGCAGCCACTCAGGGTCGTCCATAGAAAGCATGAAGCCGTCGACGCCAACAACGCCATTCAGTGTACAGTCGCTCAAATATCGGCGCAAACCGACAACGGCGCAATCTCAGCCCCAGTCGCCAAGGGTCTGAATCTCGAGCTCGAGCTCGATGCCGAAGGCGGCGTGGACGCGCGCGCGCACCACGCAAATGAGCGTGTAATAATCCCGGGCGCGGGCGGCCTCGCCCGAATTGACGAGGAAATTGGCGTGCACGCGCGAGACCTGCGCCGAGCCAACGCGCAGCCCCTTGAGGCCGGCCGCCTCAATCAAGCGCCCGGCGTAATCGCCCGGCGGATTCTTGAAGATGCTGCCCAGGCTGGCGCCAGGCGGCTGCGTGCGCCGTCGATAATCGTTGTTGCGGTCCATACGCGCCGCAATCGCCGCGGGATCATCGCGCCGCAGCTGGAAGCGCGCTCGCTTGATAAAGAAACGCTTGTCCACGCGCCGCTTGAGCCTCGACCCCCGATAGGCGTAATTCAGCTCGCCGACCTCATGCCAAGCCTCGCCGCGTTCCGCTTCAAAGATTAAGGCGCCCTGCAGCGAAGCGGCGATATCGCCCCCATGCGCGCCGGCGTTGTTGACCACTGCGCCGCCGACGGTGCCCGGCACGGCGATCGCCCATTCCAAGCCCGCCAAGCCCCGTTCCTGGCAATAGCGCGAAAGCCGAATCAGGCTGGCGCCGCTGCTGACGCTAACGATAGCCGCGTCGCCGTCGTCGTCCTGACTGATTTCTGTCGCTCGATTGATGATGGTCAAGCCGCGGATGCCCGCGTCCGACACCAGGATATTGGCGCCGCCGCCGATGATGGTCGTCCGCAGCCCGCGCCGCCAAGCCATTTGCAGCAGCGCCAGCGCATCGCTGTAATCGGGGTCTTTGGCGATGTAAAGATAATCGGCTTTCCCGCCCAGGCGAGCGGCGGTGAAACGCGCCAAAGACTGCCCGGCCTGCAGCCCCGCTATCGATTCCGCGTCCAGCGTCGACATCGGCGCTAGCCTCCGTCGTCGAGGAATTTGTCGGCGATGATATTGGCGTCGCCGGCGCTGAAGATCAGCAGCACCGCCGGCGGCCCCGCCCAGCGGCGCAAGGTGGCGGCGGCGTCGTCGAAGGCGGGCGCGTAACTGGCGCGGCAGCGGCTCGCCATGGCATCGACCAAGGCCGGACCCGAAACGCCCGCGATCGGGGCTTCGCGCGCGGCGTATATCGGCGTGACCAGCACCTTGTCGGCCCCCTCAAAAGCGCCGACGAAGCCCGACCAGAACTGCTGAACCCGCGAGTAGGTGTGCGGCTGCCAGACCGCCCAAATCTGACGACCCGGATAGCGCAGCCGAGCGGCTTCGATGTTGACGCGGATCTCCGTGGGATGGTGAGCGTAATCATCAACCACGAGCAGGCCGTCGCGCTCGCCGCGGATCTCAAACCGGCGCGCCGTCGCCTTGTACGTGGACAAAGCCGCGACGCTCGCCGCGACGCTCACGCCACGCGAATGGGCTGCCGCCATCGCCGCCAGCGCGTTAAGAACGTTGTGCCGGCCCGGCACGCTCAAGGTCAGTTCCCCTTGCGCCGCCCCGTCATGCGAGATCATGGCTTTGACCGTCTCGCCCTCAAAGCGCAAATCAGCCGCCCGCCAATTCGCCGCCGCGTTGTCAATGCCGTAGGTGGTCGCCACCCCGCCCGCGTTTCGATAGGCGTCGCTGATCGCCAGAGAGGCCGCGTCATCAGCGCAGGCGACCAGCTGCCCGCCAGGCTGCAGCGTCGCGGCGAAGGTCTGAAACGCGGCTTCCATTTGCGCCGGCGTCTCGAAGAAATCGGGATGGTCGTGCTCGACATTGGTGATGACCGCGAGATTCGGATTCAGCCCGTGAAACATATTGTCGTATTCATCCGCTTCAATGACGAAGGCCGGTCCCGCCCCGACGCCCGCGTTCCGGCCCCCATTCGCCATCACGCCGCCGACGATGAAACTCGGGTCCTGCCCGGCGCCTTGCAGCGCATGGACGAGCATGGATGTCGTGGTCGTCTTGCCATGCGTGCCCGCCACCGCGATGACATCGCTGCCGCGCAGGATCGCGCCCATGAATTCCTTGCGCCGAAAGACGGGAATGCCCTGCGCCCGCGCCGCCGCAATCTCGACGTGGTCGGGCGGGGCGGCAGAGGTCGCCAGCACGATATCCGAGCCCTGGACGAATCGCGCCTCATGCCCGATGAAGACGCGCGCGCCATCGGCTGCCAGCGTTTCCGTCAATGAATTGCCGCGCAGATCGGAGCCGCTGACGCCGAAGCCGCGCTCCAGCAGAATCCGCGCGATCGCCGAGAGGCCCGCGCCGCCGATGCCAATGAGGTGAATCCGCTGGCTTGGCTTCAGCTTCAGCATGACGCGACTAAGCCTCTCCGATGGGCATGAAGGGATCGACTCAGATGAAGATGAGCGCGAGCGCCAGGATGGCCAAGACCGCCAGGGTCAGCAGACTGCCGCCGGCCGCCAGCCCGCCCCCAAGCACGACGATTGGCATCCAGGCCGCGCCCAGAAATGTGGCCGAAGCCTCGGCCGGCGCCGATAAAATCTGAGGGAAGGGATAGCGATTGATATCCAGGAAATACCAGATCGCGCCGGCGGCGAGCCAGCCGTTGAAGAAGCCGATGCCCGCGCCGAAGACCAGGTTTCTCACGCGGCCGCCGCCCGAGCCATCCCGCGCCCCAATGCGACTGCGATAGGCGAGGGCGACCGCGCCCAGGAAAACCGCCGCCTGCAGCAGAAAGGTCTGCTCGTCCGTCAGCAGCAGATAGAGGCTGCCGCGCAGCAGACGGTCACATTGGAAAATGGCGAAACACGCCAGCAGGATGCCGGCCGCGCCCGCCAGCTCGCGATGCCAGCCGCGCAGCGCGCCCGTCACAGCGAAAACGGCCGCCGTCGTCCACATCAGCGATAGCAGGCTAATCATGCCGCCCCCGTGTCGATCAGCAGCCGCGCCAGATTGGCCGCGCCGTCGCTTTTGGCCAGCGCCCGCGACCTCTCGCGCATCTCGCCCAGCCGCGCCTCGTCATGAATCAGCGCCGAAATGGTCTCGTACAATCGGGCGGGCATGTCTTCGTCATTGAGCCGAAGGGCGGCGCCGCGCTCGCTGAGGTAATCGGCGTTCACCTTCTGATAGCGCCAGGCGTAGGGGTAGGGCACGAGGATCGCCGGCAGCGCAAACAGCGGCAACTCAGCCAACGCGCTGGCGCCCGCGCGGCAGAGGGCCAGGTCGGCGGCGGCGAAAGCCAATCCCATATCGGCGTGCAGATACGGGAAGGCGCGGTAATCGGGGTGATCTTTCAGATCGCCCGCTGCCCGCATCGCCCGCTCCCAATCCAGCTCGCCGGTGATGTGGATGACCTGCAGACCGTCGTCCAGCAGTTCTGCGAGACGGGCGCCCAAAGCCCGGTTGATATTGCGCGCGCCGCGGCTGCCGCCAAAGACGAGCAGGGTCTTGCGCGTCCTGTCCAGCCCGAAATGCGCGCGCGCCTCTTCCCGCGTGGCATTCAAGCGGTTCTCCTGCAGCGGATAACCGGTGACCACCGTCTTGCCCGCCGGGAAGTAGCGCGCCGAAGCCTCGACAGTGACGGCGATGCGCCGCGCGAAGGGCCCCAAGGCCTTGATCGCCAGACCGGGCTCGATATCGGGCAGATACACGACCGATGGCACTCCCAACAGGCGCGCGCTCAATGCGACCGGCAGGTTCGCCCAGCCGCCCGTCAGCAAGATGACCGCGGGCTTCAGCCGCAGCAGCAAAACCAGAGCCTGCAGCGCGCCGACGCTTAACTTGAGCAGACTGAATAACGCGCGCGGGGGACCGACGCCGTGCATTGGACCCGCCAATAACGCGTGATAACCGGCGAAATCCAGCCCCGATTGCTGGACCAGCTCGCGCTCCATGCCCCCGGCCGCGCCGACGAAATGCAATTCTCGCGCCTCAGCTTTTTCCCGCCGCAGGGCTTGGGCGGTCGCCAGCGCGGGATAGACGTGCCCGCCGGTGCCGCCAGCTCCGATCAAAACTCGCAATATCGCTTCTCCGTTCCGCCGTCGATTTCCGCCGCGTCGCCACCCGGTAGACGCTCAGCATCATGCCAACGCCAATCATCACCACCATCAGCGACGAGCCGCCAAAGCTGATGAAGGGCAGGGGCACGCCCGTCGATGGCACCGCGCCCGTCATCACCGCGATATTCAGCAGGGCCTGGATGATCACCCAGGCGGTGAAGCCGACGCAAAGCAGCGAGCCGAAGCTGTCCTGCGCCCGCCGCGCCAGCTGGAAGCCGCGGATGGCGAAGACGATGTATAGCGCGACGACCACCGCCGCGCCCAAGACGCCAAGCTCCTCGCCAATGATGGCGAAAATGCTATCGGTATGCGGCGCCGGCAGCGCTCCGAATTTCTGCTCCGAGTGGCCGATGCCGACGCCGAACCAGCCGCCGCGCAGGAATGCCGTGATCGCCTGCAGCGTATGATAATCGGAAAGCGTCACGTCGTTGAAGCCGGCGACGAAATCGGCGATGCGGCGCTGGGCGTAGGGCCAGCTTTCAATCACGATCAGGCTCACCGCGCCAACGATGCCGCCGACCGCCGCCAGTTGGAAGACATTGGCGCCAGCCACGAAGAACATGACGCTCGCCGTCAGCGCGACGATCGCCGCCGAGCTCAAATCCGGCTGCTGCACGATCAAGAAACTGACCGCGCCGACCACCAACAGGAATGGCAGCATGCCCAGCAAGACGCTATCCACGCTGGAGCGTTTCGCGCCGAGCCAAGCCGCCATATACAGCACGATGGCGAACTCGGCCAATTCGCTCGGCTGCAGGCGCCCGCCAGTGAAAGAGCGCTGGGCGCCAAAACGCACTTCGCCAAAAGCCAGCACCGCCACCAGCATCGCGATCGTGAAGAGCAGCAGCCAGAAGGCGAATCGCTTCCAAAAGCGATAGTCTATCGCCGCGAAAATCACCAGCGCCGCCGCCGACAGGACGACATTGCGCAGATGCTCCTCAACGAAGAAGCCCGTCGCCGTGCCGTAAGTCTTGTTGCTCCAATCCCAGGTTGAGCTGAACACCATCAGCGAGCCGATCGCCAGCAGCAAGACGACAACCGCCAGCATCGGCTTGTCCAGGGTCGCCAGAAAGCGCCGCTTCTGAAAGGTGATCGGGCGCGCGCCATCGTCGTTGACCAGCGACAGGCTGCCGCCCCGTCGAATCCGGCGGCGGAGGCGGCGCTGCCGGGCGTCATGGTTCAGTCGCTCGCTCATGCCTCTCCCTTACCAGCGTCAATCTGACTGGAAACCCGCCGGGGCGACGCTTGTCTCGCCCTGCGCCGCCCTCAACATGACCGCCCACGCAAAATACTTTGCGCCCCGCAGAGCCGCGACTCCCCTTCCCTCATTTTGGGGGGCAAGGGGACGGAGGATGGGGGTAAGCGGCCCGCAATATACACAGTGGCGAGACTTGTCTCGCCCTACGCCGCCGCGCCCCGGTCTACAGCCCTTCAGCATCAGGCTAGCGCGCCCCTAACAACATGGAATCGCCATCCATTATAGTTGAGATACCAGATGGCGAAAGCGCTCCCCGCGCTCGGCAAAATCCTCGTAGGCGTCGTAGCTCGTGCCGCCGGGCGAAAGCAGCACGACATCGCCTTCTCGCGCCACCTGCGCCGCCTGCTTAACCGCCTGTTCCAAGCCGCGCGCGCGCGAAATCCTGCCCTCGCCGACCCGCAGCTTCGAGAGCAGCTTCATCACTTTGGTCGCCACCTGTTTTTCGCCGTCTTCGCCGAAGACGATGATGTGGCGCGCCTTTTGCAGCGCGAATTGGAGCGCCGCCTCCCAAGGCAGGTCTTTATCGGCCCCGCCAAGCAGCAGCACGAGCGGCTCGTCAAAGCTGGCGAGCGCGGCCAGGGTCCTTTCCGGCGCCGTGGCGATGCTGTCATTGATCCAGGCGACGCCCTTGAAAACGCGCACGGTCTCCAGCCGATGGGGGACGGCTTCAAAGGCGCGGATGGCTTCTCGCATTGTCTCTGGCGCGACGCCGGGCCGGTCGATCGCCAAACCCAGCGCGCCCGTGATCGCGCAGGCCGCCAGCGCGTTCAAGACGTTGTGCTCGCCGCGCAAGGGGATTTCGTCGCGCTCGCAGACGACATGGGGGCTCGCGTCAAAACTGGCGGAGCCGGCGACGATCAGCCGGCTGCCCAGCATGAAGGCGCCGTCCGGAATCATGTCGTAGCGGCTGAAAGCCAGCAGCTCGCCCGCGACCAGCGGCTCAAGCGCGCGGCTGCCGCCATCGTCCCAGCCGAGCACCGCGACATCGCTCGGGCGCTGAAAACGCAGGATATTGGCTTTGGCTTCGGCATAGCGCTCAAACGACCCGTGTCTGTCCAGGTGGTTCGGCGTCAGATTGAGCAGAGCCGCGACCGGCGGGCTGGCGCTCATCAACTCAAGCTGAAAGCTGGAAAGCTCCATGACGACGATATGACCGCGCTTGATTTTGGGCAGGTCGCCGATCAGCGGATTGCCGATATTGCCACCCAGCCAGACCTTGTAGCCCGCCCGCTCGATGATGCGCGCCACCAGGCTGGCGGTCGTGGTCTTGCCGGCGCTGCCAGTGATGCCGATGACCGGCGCCGGGCAGCGTTCGAGGAAAAGCTGGGCGTCGTTGGTGATGGCGATGCCGCGGTCCCGCGCCAATTGCAAAACCGGAGTCTCCAGCGGGACGCCGCCTGAGACGCAGATGACTTGCGCGCCAATCAAGACGTCTTCGCGATGCCCGCCCAGCTGGAAGCGCACGCCCGGATAATCGCGCCGGCGCAAGCCCAGCTCCTTCGCGCTGCGGCGATCAGTCACGGCGACATCGGCGCCCACGGTCGGCAGCCAACGCGCCAGAGCCTTGCCTTGACGCCCAAAACCGAAGACGACAACCTTTTTGCCCGCCAATGGGTCGATGCCTGCCATGCCTGCCCGGGATCTCGCGGCGCGTTTCAACAACACCTGCATTATAGCGCAGGCGCCGGCGCCCGTCCGTCCCTAGCCCGCAAATATCGCGCCCATGGGGGCTTGCCTTTGCGCGCCCGCGTCAACCCCCATCACAATTCCATCCGTAAGGGCGAGCCATTGGGTCGCCCTCATTCAAATCTCAAGCCCGCCGTCGGCTCGTCATGCCATGTCGTCCGCAGCGCGCGACCCCGGCTGGCAACGGGCGATTCACAGAAGCGCCCCTGCGCGTTTGCGTTCTGGCGGGCTTTGCGCGATTCAAGGCCTATCTCGGTGTCCTCTCTGGCAACCTATTCATCCACCAATTGTCAGCTATTCCAAGCACGTGATTCAAAACTTGCCACCGACTACACCGAGAGAAAATAGAGGGTTTTTCTCTGCGCCTCTGTGTCTCTGTGGCAAATCTCTGTTTCACGACTTGCCTTGACTTGCTGTCAGATCACGAAACGCTCGTATTTGTTGTCAGCCGGGATGCCCCAAACTGCCCAGAAATCACCGCTGGACGGGCTCATGATGGCGGCGCCGCAGCTCTCGACATGGGTCGGAGGCTTGGGGCGCGTGCAGATCGCCACCTCGTCGCGCGTCAGCGCCATCAGGTCGTCGATGGAAATGTCGTCCTTCGCCAGCAGCTCCTCAGCGCGGCGCAGGCGATTCTCCGAGCTGTTCCGCGAGGCGGGCGGACGCTCCCGCGCCACATCAAGGTTTTTCTGAATCAAGCAGTGGTTGGTGTGGCTGATGACCTCGTCATCCAACGCGCGAACATGATGCCTCGTCGACATCGCCTCGACTTCATAGCCGCGTCCATGGCGGTCCATCAGCATATAATTGTGCGCGCCCGCCAGTTTGGCGCCGGTGAGGCAAGCGAGCGCGTCATCGAGCTCCTCCTGCTGCAAAATTTTGCGCACGACGAAGGGCCAGGTGACGCCGACTTGCCCATCGGTCGCCATCAGGTTGTTGACGCCGACCGCAATGCCCGCGCTGTTCATGCCAATCATGCCGACGCAGCCCGTCACGGTAAACGTCAGGAAAGCGGGCGCGTCATCCGGCTCGCCCTGAAGCAAGATCACATACGGCGTGGCGCTGGCGTGCATGTCCCAGGTCTGCCCGAAGAAGGCGTCGCCGGTCGCGCTGCGGCTTGGCGGCAGCATGAAAGCCGTGCAATTGTCGGCGACCAGCGAAGGCGTCGCGGCGGGGACGCGGATATCGCCCTGGTTGTAAATCGTATCGATGAAGTCGGTGAAGCCATTGTTGACGACCAGCTCGGCCAGCGTCAGCTCTGTGGCGTCGGCGATGCCCCGCAATTCTTCCATGAGCTCGGGCGCGTAGGCTTGATGCTCGGCGGCGCAGGCCTCGGCCAGGTCCATAACCGCCTCGCGAGAGAGTTCGCGTCCGGTCCATTCTTTCGACTGGCAGAGGCGGACGCGCTCTTCCGTGAAATGGCGGATTTCGTCACGGAAGCGTTCGCCATGCGCGCAGCCCATGTCGTACGGCGAGCCTGAAAGTTTGAAGACGCGGATTCGGTTCATGCGATTATCCCGGCTGGCTGTCCACAAGTCTATTGTACATCGGCATTCCGCGCGACGCCTGTAGACACACGCGCCACAATGCGACCGCCCACGCAAAATACCTCGCGCCCCACGTTATTTGTACGGGCGAGCCGCCGGCTCGCCCCTACAGCCGTCCTTCGGGGGACAGGGTCTGGGGCTGGGGGAGCAGCGGCGAGCAAGCCCCTTAGATCTTATCCATCTCCGCCCGCACCGTATCCAACAGGTTGTCGGCGCGGATCTGCGCCAGCGTATAGCAGGGCCCGCCCATCTGATCCGCCAGCCGCTGCGCCAGGCCCTGATCGAAAGCGACATGCTCCATGTTAATGGTCACGGTGCGGATGTTGGCTTCGTGGATTTTGCGCGCGATGGAATGCGCCTCGTCCTGCGGCGAGACCGAATCGCTGATCGAGACGTTGCCGGCGCCATCGGTCAGCAGGATCATCATCGGCATGACATCGGGGTTCAGGTTCTTCTCGCGCATGACCGCTTCGTAGGTCAACAGCAAGCCGGCCGAGAGTGGCGTCTTGCCCCCGACCGGGATATCGGCCATCGCCTCCTTCGCCAGCACGACCGAATTCGTCGGCGGCAAGACCAGCGAGGCGCGGTCCTTCTGAAAGACGACCAAGCCCACCCGATCGCGGCGCTGGTAGGCATCGGTCAGCAGCGACATGATCGCGCCTTTGGTCGCCTGCATGCGCTCCGATACCGCCATGCTCCAGCTGGCATCCACCGTGAACATGATGAGATTGGCGGCTTTGCGGACGCGGACTTTCTCTTGCAAATCGGTTTTGCGCAGGGCGTAGGCCATGCCGGTCTTTTGCTTCTGCTCGTCTCGTTCGACCTGGAAGGGGGCGGCGGCGCGCAGGGTGGCGTCGAAGGCGATATCGCGCGGCTTCTCGCCCGCTTGCCTGGCGCGGACGTAACGGCCCCGTTTGCGGTCGGTGCGGGTGGTGGAGCGGCGCCCGGATTGCCGGCGCGTCATGCGGTCGAGCTGGGTGTTGAGCTTGCGCGTCTCGAATTCGGCTTGCGATTGGACTTGCTGCCCGCCTTCCCACCAGCGCGCGTCCGCGGTCGGGAAGACGTCTTGCGGGGCGGCTTCGGCCTGCCCCAGCTCCTGATCTTGCGGCTCGCCTTCGCCGCTTACAGTCTCACTTTTTTTTTAGTCTGCGCCGCCTGCTCGTCGCCCTCTTCGCTGAATTCGCCCTCTTCTTCGCCTTCGCCGATTTCCTGGCGTTTTTCGTCGACCGCCGATTCCACCGCGTTGAGATCGGCTTGGGCGTCGTTGAAGGGACCGCGCTTCAGGCGGTGCGGGATGGTCAGGCGGATGGCGATGGTGATGTCGCGGTCGTTGATGGCGGTTCTGCCTTCGAAAGCGGCATGGGCGCGGGCCGCTTTCAAAATGACCAGATCGGCGCGGTGGCCGTCGATGCGCAGGTCGCTGGTGATGCTGGCGATGACGCGCAGGTCCTGCGTCCTGTGCGTGACCTCGTCGATGATCTCGCGGGCGGCGGCGATGCGCTGCGACAGCGACTGATCGACCGGCTCCCATTCGGCTTTGAAATCCAGCGGACCGTTCTCGTAAGCGATATGCCGCTCGAGGATTTCGATGCGGTCGGCCGCGTCTTTGATGCCGGTCACGTCTACCGACAGGGCGAAGCGATCCAGCAGCTGCGGGCGCAGGTCGCCTTCTTCCGGGTTCATCGTGCCGACCAGGATGAAGCGGGCGGGATGGCTGAAGCTGATGCCTTCGCGCTCGACGATGTTCACGCCCATTGCGGCGCTATCGAGCAGCAGATCGACGATGTGGTCGTCGAGCAAGTTGATTTCGTCGACATAGAGGATGCCGCGGTTGGCGTTCGCCAAGACGCCGGTGTCGAAGTGGCGCTCGCCGAATTGAATCGCCTTTTCGATATCCAGCGTGCCGACCACGCGGTCTTCGGTGGCGCTGACCGGCAGATCGACGAAGCTGATGCGGCGGCGCGCGGTTGGGATCTCGTCGCTGCCGTCATATTTCTGGCGCGCGAAATCCGACCAGGACTCGCGGCGCAAGGGGTCGTCATTGAAGGGCGAATCGGCGATGACGCTGATCTCGGGCAAGAGGGCGGCCAACGCGCGGGCCGCGGTCGATTTGCCGGTGCCGCGTTCGCCGCGGATCAGGACGCCGCCAATGCGCATGTCGATGGCGTTCAAAATCAGCGCCAGCTTCATCATGTCTTGACCCACGATGGCGGTGAAGGGATAGACAGGCGGTCTTTTGCTCATGTAAATTCCGGATTCCTGCGTCTTCGTTTAGGCTGAAACGACCATTATACGGCAGCGATTTTGGGCTGACAATTGCGAGCTTGCGCCGCGACGCCGCCCGATCGCCAATACGCGCCTCACGGGCGATCACTCGCCGGGCTCGCGCCAGGCGTCGGGTTCGCCTGCGGCCGCGCGGGCGAGTCGACGACGACCAGGCTGGCTGGGTCGAAGCCCCGGCACGCGAAGCGCTCGCGCGCCCCCCAGCCTGTCGCGCCATTGGCCAGCTCGACCTGCAGCCACTGTTCATCCGCGCTCCGGCCCTTCGCCAGGACGGGCGCCTCCCGCCGGGCGTAGCTGGCGCGATCAAAACCTGAATCAGGCCCCTGGTAAAGCAGGATGTCGTCAGTCGGCGCGCATTCCGCCGGCTCGACCGCGATGTCCAGCGCCCGCCGCGTGATGGCGCCAGTCTCGTCCCAGGCGCGCAGCGTGATGCGGATGTCCTCGGCCGGTTTGCCGCGGATGACGATCTCCCCGGCTTCTCCAACACTGAACTCGCGAATCTTCTCGAAGCCCGGCGGCAGGCTGATATCGAGCGCAGCCGCGCCCGTCGCCCGCCAGCTGATCGTCAGCTCGCCAGGGAGGTCGCGCGTCAGCGCCGCTTTATCGGCTGTGAAGTGATCTATGGTCGCCGGCTGAAACACCTCAAGCGCCGCGGACAGGATGTCTGAGGCTTCGCCATTCAGCGCGCTGAGCGTGATATCCACGGGGTCGACGTAGGCGCCCGTGTCGAGGGTGTAGCTGGAAGCCTCGCCCGGCAGCTCCGCCACCTTGTCCGGCCCGACCTCGATGACGAAGCGCCGCGCGTCAACCGCCTCCCAGCGCAGCTCGACCGGCGTCCCTTGCGCGACTTGCCGCTGCGACAGTTGCAGACGCGCGATCTGCGGTTTCGGCGGCTGGTGAAGCAGAGCGGCGAAAGCCAGCATCGCCAGACCAAAGACCAAAGCCAGCGCGATGAGCAGGCGCGTCGGCAGCCACGGATCGATCACGACCGTCGCCGGCAGCGTCAGACGATAATCGTAGGGCGGTCCCGCCTGGATTTGCAGCGCGAAGTCTATCTCGCGCGATTTACCGAAAACGGGCTTGCGGCGCGCTTCCGCCAGGCCAGTCGCGACCGCGTGCTCGCCCGCCCCGAGCTGAAGCTCTCTCCGCTCCAGCCTGATGCTGAGCCAGCGCTCCGGCTCGTGCGCGCGCAGCCGCAGCGGCAAAGCCTGGTTGCCATGGTTGCGCAGCCGCAGCGCGAAGGGCGATTTCGGGCGAAGCATTGGTGGATCGAGCGACGCGCGCAAGCCGCCGAAGGCGCCGAGCCGGACGATCAAGCTCAGATGGACGGCCTCTTCAAGCCCATCCAGCCGCCGAATCGCGATCGTCAGCGGATACGCGCCGGGCGCGAAGTCGCTGCGGACGGGCGGCCTGATCTGAAGCAGGGTCTCGAGGCTGTCATGGCCATCGACCACGACTGTGAGGCGTTCTGGCGAGGTCCAGGCGGCCGCGGCCCCGCCCGTCTCAAGGTGGAAATGCCCGATTTCAGCGTCAAGGTTCTCGATGCGGAGGGCGGCCGTGGCGCTCGAGTAGGCCCAAGCCTGGATTTCCGCGCTTTCGACCTGCGCGCGGAAGCCGGCGGCGGTCGGCTGCGTCGCATCGCTGAAAGCCGCCATCGCCTCGGTCGGCTGGTCGCTGCTCAAATTGAAGACGATGCGCAGATCGCCGGCCCGTATCTGCGAGACCGCCGGGAGGCGCTGCGGAATATCGGCCTGCGCCGGCGCGCCGTCGATCGTCACCGCTTGGCTCGCGTCGAGATTGGTCAGGTACGCGCCGTCGCCATCGCGAAAAAAACGGAGTTGGCGCCTGCCGAGGCCCGCATGCGGCGCCTGGAAAGAATTGTCGCGCCCCCCGCCAATGGTGAGCGCGCCCTCATCCAGCCACAGGGTTTCGCGGCGACCATCGGGAAACTCAATATCTATGCGGCCGACAGTCGACATCGCCTCTGCGCGCCTGCTCGCCTCGTGCCTTCGTTGACTGCCATTTTAGCCCCAGGCAGCCTGCGAGCATAGATTCGGGCGGCGGCGTCGGGCAAGCGTCGCCTTGATGAGTTCGCGTCTATGATATAAGTTTCGATTGACCGCGAGGCGCCAGGAGCAGACGATGAGCGGCGAGAAGATAATCTGCGTGACGCCAAACGCCGCGCTTGACAGAACGATGGTGGTGAACGACTTCGCCATCGGTCATATTTCGCGGATCGGCAAAGCCGTGGCTGTGCCCGGCGGCAAGGGCTTGAATTTCATGCGCGCGGCGCGGATCCTTGGCGGGCAGCCCCTGGCCATGGGACTGCTGGGCGGGCATACCGGGCGCATGGTCGCGGCGATGGTGGCGGAAGACGGCTACGAGGCGGCTTGGACCTGGTTCGCGGGCGAGACGCGCGCCTGCACCATCATCGCCAATCGAGAGGGCGTTTCCACCGTGATCAACGAATCGGGTCAGATCGCTCCCGCCGATTGGCAGGCGCTGGCGACTGACATCGGCCGCGCCGCCGAACGCGCCGACATCAACACGATCTGCCTCTGCGGCAGCCTCCCGCTGGGCGCGCCGGCCGATGCGCCTTTCGCCTTGGTCGCGCGGTTGAACTCTCTTGGCGCGCGCGTCTGGGTCGATAGCAGCGGATCCGCCCTGGCGAACGCGATCAAAGCCAAACCTTATGCCATCAAGGTCAACCGCGACGAGCTGGCGGCCGCTCTGGGCGCGAAACTTCACGAGACGCGCGATATCCTGTCGGCCGCGAGGCGACTGCTGGCCGATGGCGTCAGTCTCGTGGTCGTGTCCCTGGGCGCGGATGGCGCGCTCCTGCAATGCGAAGGCGGCGCGTTCAAGGCGAGCCCCCCAGCCATTCAAACGGTCGATCCCATCGCCAGCGGCGACTGCCTGCATGCCGGCATCGTCACGGCCCTGGCGGCTGGGCATGGCTTCGGCGAGGCGCTGCGTCGCGGCGTCGCGGCCGGGACGGTCAACGCCTTGTACGCCGGCGGCGCGCAGTTTCCCTTCGCCCATTTTCAAGCCGTCTTGCGGCAGACGCGGCTCGAATCCGTCTCGGAGTGATTTTGGGGCGGAATTTACAAATCGTTTAAGCTTTTTGTATAGACTTTTGTCGGCGACTTTCTATCATAGCGGCGTTGCCAGCGCGACAAGTCGGTTGCGATGGCTGGCATTGCGGGAGGGAATTGCCCAATGATCCGCGTTCGGAATATCGCCAAGCGCTATGGCGGCATCCGCGCCCTGCATGGCGTCAGCTTTGAACTCCAGCCGGGCGAGATCGTCGGCCTGCTCGGCCCCAACGGCGCCGGCAAGTCCACCGCCATCAAGATCATCACCGGCTTCCTGCACCCGGATGAGGGCTTCGTCGAGATTGACGGCAAAAATGTCGTCACCGACCTGCATGAAGCGCAAGCGAAAATCGGCTATCTGTCGGAAGACACGCCCCTGTATCCGGAGCTTTCGGTCCAAGCTTATCTGACCATGATCGCCGAGCTGCGCGCCATAAGCCCCGCCGATCTCATCCCGCGATTGTCGGAAGCCGTGTATGGCGCCGGGCTGGGCGACTGCCTGACGCGCCCGATCGCCGCCTTGAGCAAGGGGCTGCGGCAGCGCGTGGGATTGGCGCAGGCGATCCTGCACAAACCGCCCTTTCTCATCCTGGACGAGCCGACCGTGGGTTTGGATCCGACGCAAATCGTCGAGATCCGCGCTCTCATAAAGTCGCTGGCGGGGCAGAGCGCCATCCTGTTTTCATCGCATATCCTCTCCGAAGTCGAAGCGATTTGCGACCGCGTGCTCATCATCATCAACGGCGAGCTGAGAGCCGATCAAAGCCTGCGCGATCTGAACCAGAGCAATGACGCTACCCTCGTGCTCCAGCGAGACAGCGCCGACATCAAGCAGACCCTGGCCGCCTTGAATGGCGTCGCCCAGGTGCGCCCGATGCGCTCCAACGACGACTACCCGGCCTACCGCATCGTCAGCAGCGCCGACATCACGCCCAGCATCTATGCGCTCGCGCGCGCGAAAGACTGGCAATTGCGCGAGCTGCGCCGCGACGCGGTCACGCTGGAAGCCTTCTTCAATCAGTTGGCGACCACGGCTTAGGAGGCGTCCATGAAGAAGATTCTTGCGATCGCCGGCAAGGAACTGAAGCTCTATTTTGGCTCGCCAATGGCGCTGATCTTCGTCGGCGTCTTCCTCGCCTTGACGCTCTTCGTCTTCTTCTGGGTGGATTCCTTCTTCGCGCGCGGCGCCGCCGATGTCCGCGCCCTCTTCGAGTGGATGCCGCTGCTGATGATCCTGCTGGTCTCGGCGCTGACGATGCACCAGTGGAGCCGCGAAGAAGAAAGCGGCAACTTGCAGGTCCTGCTGACGATGCCCGTGCGCCTCGGCGAATTGGTGGCGGGCAAATTCCTTTCGGCCTTTGCTTTGGTGGCGCTGGCGCTGGGGCTGACGCTCTTCCTGCCGCTGACGGTGCAGTCCCTGGGCAACCTGGACTGGGGCCCGGTCATCGGCGGTTATCTGGCCGCGCTCATGCTGGCCTCAAGTTATATCGCCATCGGCTTATTCGCGTCATCGCGCACGGATAATCAGCTGGTCGCCTTGATCGGCACGGCCGCGATATGCGGGCTGCTGCAGGCGATCGGCTCGCCGGTCGTCACCGACTTGTTCGGGGCGGCCGCGGGTGATCTGCTGCGTCAGTTTGGCGCGGGCAGCCGCTTCGAGAGCATTCAGCGCGGCGTCATCGACCTGCGCGATCTCGTTTATTATCTGTCGCTCGCCCTCTTCTTTCTGGCCCTGAACATCCTGTCGCTGGATAGCAAGCGCTGGAGCCGGGGCCTCCATCTGCGCCGGCATCGGCTGAATGGCGCGTTGGGGCTGGCGCTCGTGGGCTTGAATCTGCTCGCCTTCAATCTCTTGCTGGCGCCAATAAGCGCCGCCCGCCTGGACTTGACGCAGCACCGCGAATACAGCCTTTCCGACGTCACCAAGGACTTGCTGGGCGCCTTGCAGGAGCCGCTGCTGATCCGCGCCTACTTCAGCGAGGAGAGTCATCCGCTGCTGGCGCCCTTGATTCCGCGCGTCCAGGACACGCTGCGCGAATATGAACTGGCGGCGAATGGCAAACTGAGACTGGAATTCGTCGATCCGCTGACGAACCCGGAGATGGAGCGCGAGGCGAACCAGATTCACGGCATCCGCCCCACGCCCTTGCAGGTCAACGATCGCGGCGGCTTGTCGCTGGTCAACGTCTATTTCGACGTGCTGATCGCTTATGGCGACCAAAGCGCGGCGCTGAATTTCTCCGAAGTGATCGAAGTGGTCGATACGCCGCTGGGCATGGAAGTGCGCCTGCGCAACCTCGAATACGACTTGACGAGCAATATCCAGCGCGTCGTTTATGGCTTCCAGAGTCTGGAGGCGGTGCTGGCCGCCCTGGACGCGCCGGCCAAGCTGACGCTCTACCTCTCGTCCGCGACGCTGCCGCCGATGATGGCCGAGGTCAGCGAGACCATGCAGTCGGTGACCGCCGAGATCGCCGCCGCCAATCCCGGCAAAGTCGAGTTTAGCCTTATCGACATGTCCGCGCCCGAAGCGCCCATCAGCGAGCAGGAGCTCTTCGACCGCTATCAGATCCAGCCGGTGGCGACCAGCTTCTTCTCCGCCGACTCATTTTATTTGCATCTGGTGATCGAAGCCGGCGGCGAGATCCAAGTCATCTATCCTTCGGGCGAGTTGAGCCAGGCGGAGATTCGCAAAGCCATCGAGTCGGCGCTGAAGCGGTCGTCCTCCGGCTTCCTGAAAGTCATCGGTTTGTGGACGCCGCCAGCCCAAGCCCCCGATCAATTTGGGCGGCAGGCGCCGAGCCTGCAGCAATACAGCATCCTGGAAGGCGCCCTGCGCGAGACGTATGAGCTGCGGCGCCTGACTTTGGAAGAGGGGCAGATCGCCGCCGACATCGACGTCCTGGTCTTGATGTCGCCCTACGGATTGACCGATATCCAGCGCTACGCCATCGACCAGTTCGTCATGCGCGGCGGCTCGCTGGTCGCGGCGGCGGGCAACTATCGCCTGGGCGTGGATCCCTACGCCGGCGCCCTTCTGCTCGAGCGCAACGATGGCGGCGTCAGAGACCTGCTGACGAGTTACGGCGTCGTCATCGGCGAGGGGCTGATCATGGACTTCCAGAACGCGCCCTTCCCCATGCAGACGCAGCGCGATATTGGCGACATGATCGTCTCCGAGATTCAAGCGCTGGATTACCCCTTTTTCATTGATGTGCGCCCGAATGGCATGGATCCCGACAGCCCCATCGTGAACAGTTTGCCGCTGGCGACCATGAGCTGGGCATCGCCGGTCGCGATTGACGAGGCGCTCTTGGCGGAGGCGCGCGCCATCACCTTGATCCGCTCGAGCGACGCCTCGTGGGAGACGACCGCCGCCGACCCCCAGCCAGATCTGGAACGTTACCCCGACTTCGGATTCCCCCTCAGCGACCAGCTCTCGTCATTCCCCCTGGCTGTCGCCGTCGAGGGCGCCTTCAGCAGCTACTTCCATGACAAGCCCTCGCCATTCGCAGCGGACGATAGCGCCGCCGGCAGCGAATCCGAGACGCCGCCAAGCGAGCCCATCGGCATGATCGCGCGCTCGCCCGCCAATACGCGCCTGGTCGTCTTCGGCAGCGCCGAACTCGTTAATGACACCGTCTACCAGATCTCAGCGAATTTCTCTGGCGATCGCTTCATCAGCAACTTGCAGCTGGTGGCCAACGCCATCGATTGGTTTACCGAAGACGCGTCGCTCGCGTCGATTCGCAGCCGCGGCAGCGTGGCGCGCATCCTGCCGCCCGTCAGCCAGGATGCGCAAGACCGCTGGGTGCTGATCAACTACGCGGTCGCCATCATCGGCTTGATCCTGATAGGCGTCGTTTGGCAGATGCAGCGCCGCGCCGAAAAGCCAATCGAGCTGATACCGCCCGCGCGTCCAATCGACGAAGGAGGCGCCTGATGCCCAGCCGTAGCAACATCCTGCTCATCCTTCTGCTGGCGGTTCAGCTTGTCTTGCTGGCGATCTCGCTGGCGACCTCCGCTGGCACGGAAGCCCGTCCGGTCGAGCCCATTCTGGCTGGCATGAGCGCCGCCGATATCGACCGCCTGAGTTTCAGCGACGACCTCGGCGCCGAAGTGACCGTCGCGCGTCTTGAAGGTGGCTGGGTTTTGCCCGGAGCCGACGACTTCCCGGTCAATGGCGACAAAGTTGACGATCTGCTGGACAAGCTGGCGCGCCTGGATACGCGGCGGTTAGTCGCGACCAAGTCGGCGAATTTCGCCCGGCTCGAAGTCGGGGCGGAGTCCTTCCGGCGCAAGGTCGCGCTATTGAGCGGCGACGCCAGCGCCACGCTCTACCTCGGCGGCAGCGGCGGCGCCGATACGGTCTACGTGCGGCGGGCGGACGAAGAAAACGTCTTCCTCGGCCTTGGGCTGAACGCCTGGGAACTCTCGACCCAGATATCGACCTGGCTGGATGCAAGTTACGTCAGCGTCTCGCAGGACGACATCCTGGAGATCAGGGTCGAGAACGCGGCAGGCGATTTCACCTTCCGGCGCGACGGCGACAGTCTGACTTATGCCGATTTGGAGGCGGACGAGCAGTTTGAGGATACCAAGATGCCCGTCATCCTGCGCAACGCCGGGGCGATCCGCTTGCTCACGCCCCTTGGCTTGACAGCGCTGGACGAATACGGCCTGGCGGAACCGCGAGTCACGGTCAACGTGCGTTATCGCGAGCTCGTCGAGCCCGAGACGCCCCCCGAAACTACGGGCGACGCCGCGGCAAATGACGCGGACGAACCGACCGTAAACGATTCCGCAGCGGCCGAACCCGTTTACCGCGAAGCGACATACAGCCTGTCCTTCGGCGCGGACTTGGAAGCGGGCGTCGCGCTCAAGTCGTCGGAAGCTGAGTATTATGTCGTGGTTCGCGCGACGGTCTTCGAGGCTTTTAACGACATCAAGCGCGAAGATCTGATTCGTCAGCCGGAAACGCAAGCCGAAGCCGTGGCCATCGCCGACGGCGGAGACTAATCGCCGCCTAAGCCCCTGCGAAGGCCGCTGCCAGTCCCCCATTGAGTGAATCCGCGAAGCCTGTTATCATACCTATACGGGTATAGGTATCGGAGGAACGGGCATGGCGGCTGCAGCGCAGAGCCACGAGCATCCCGAGCGCGGCGACTTCAATCGCAAGACCATCAACCGCATCCGGCGCATCCAGGGGCAGCTTTCCGGCCTGGAAGCGATGATCAGCGCCGACGCGGGCAGCTGCGAAGAACGCGTCCTGCGCGCCCGCACCATCGAAAAAGGCATGTCCAGCCTCATCAATCACCTCTTCGACTGTTACATCGAAAACACGCTGCAGCACGACCTGGGCGCCGACCCGCCCGCCGCGCTCGCCGACATGCAACGCATCTTGAAACTCATCAACAGCTGAAGGGGCGCGCGATGAAGAACAAAGAAATCACGCTGCCGGTCACCGGCATGACCTGCGCCATGTGCGTCAAAAATGTCGAGCGCAGCCTCAAACGCGCCGATGGCGTCGAGGCGGTCAGCGTCAATCTGGCGACCGAAAAAGCGCGGGTCAGTCTGGATTCGGACGCCACGTCGACCGCGGATCTGGTCGAGCGCCTGGAAGACGCTGGTTATGGCGTCGCCGCAGCCACAATCGACCTGCCCATCACCGGCATGACCTGCGCCATGTGCCAGAAGAACGTCGCCCGCGCCATTAATCGCGTCGACGGCGTCCTCAAAGCCAGCGTCAACCTCGCCACCGAAAAAGCGAGTGTGCGCTATCTGCCCGGCATGACGCGCCGCCGCGACCTGGTCGCTGCCATCGAGCGCGCCGGTTATGGCGTCATCGACACCTCCGCCCTCGATGCGCCGGCAGACGCCGAAGCCGCCGCCCGCCAAGCCGAAATCGACCGCCAGACCCGCCTCGTCAAAATCGGCGCCGCTTTCACCATCCCGCTGACCGCCCTCAGCATGACGCGCCACTTCCTGCATCAAATCCCCGTCCTGATGGACAACTTCGCTTTCCTGGCGGATGACATCTGGCTCTTCATCTTCGGCGCGCTGGCGACGCCGGTGCTGCTCCTGCTCGCGCCCCAATACCTCAGCGGCGCGCTGAAATCGCTGCGCAACGGCAGCGCCAATATGGACGTGTTGGTGGCGATGGGCTCCGGCGCGGCTTACGTCTATGGCCTCATCGTCCTGCTCGGCATCGGCTTCGGCTTCTCGGACGTGGTCGGCAAGTCCGATTACTTCGAATCGGCCGCCGTCATCCTCACGCTCATCACCCTGGGCAAGCTGCTGGAAGCGCGCGCAAAGGGCCGAACCAGCGCCGCCATCAGGAAGCTGATCGGCCTGGCGCCAAAAACGGCGACGCTCCTCAGCGAGGGCAAAGAGAAGACGATACCCATCGACGAGGTGGCGCCGGGCGACCTGCTGCTGGTCAAGCCGGGCGAGCGCATCCCAGTCGACGCCATCGTGACCGAAGGCCGCTCGGCCGTTGACGAATCGATGTTGACCGGCGAGAGCCTGCCGGTCGATAAAGCCGTCGCCGCCGAGGTCTTTGGCGGCACGATCAACCAGCAGGGCCGGCTGGTCATCGAAGCCCAGCGCGTGGGAAGAGACACCGTCCTGGCGCAGATCATCCGCCTCGTCGAAGGCGCGCAAGCGAGCAAAGCGCCGATCCAGGCAGTCGCCGATCGCGTGTCTGCCGTCTTTGTGCCATTGGTCATCGTCCTGGCGCTGGTCACGCTCGTCGGCTGGCTCGTTCTCGGCGGCGCGGACTTGCCGCAAGCCATCCTCAACATGATCGCCGTGCTGGTCATCGCCTGCCCCTGCGCCCTGGGCTTGGCGACGCCAACCGCCATCATGGTCGGCACGGGCCGCGGCGCCGAAGCCGGCATCCTCTTCCGCAGCAGCCAGGCGCTCGAGCGAGCGGCCGCGCTGACAGCCATCCTGCTCGACAAGACCGGCACCATCTCCAGCGGCAAGCCGACCGTCACCGCCGTCATCGCGGCGCCCAATGCGGATGCCGAAACCGCGCTCCGATACGCCGCCTCGGCCGAAGCCGCCAGCGAGCATCCCTTGGCGCTCGCCGTGCTGGCCGAAGCCAAATCGCGCGGCGTCAAGCTCCTGCCGCTGGAGTCATTCGACGCCATCCCCGGCCAAGGCGTCATCGCGACCAGCGCCGGCGCCGAAATAAAGTTGGGCAGCCCGCGCTTCATCGCCAAAAGCGGCATCGACATCGCTCCGCTCGCCGACAAAATCGACCACGCGCAAAATCGCGGACAATCGGTTATCGCGCTGGCGGTTGACAACCAACTCAAAGGCGCGCTGGCCATCGGCGACTCGCTGAAGCCGTCTTCGCGGCCCGCCCTCCGCGCCCTGCGGAAGCAAGGCTACCAGCTGGCGATGATCACCGGCGACAATCAAGCGACGGCCGAGGTCATCGCCCGCGAAGTCGGCATTGAGCGCGTCATGGCCGAGGTGATGCCGGCCGAGAAAGCGGACGCGGTCAAGGCGCTGCAAGCCGAGGGCGCGGTCGTGGGCATGGTCGGCGATGGCATCAATGACGCGCCGGCCTTGGCGAAAGCTGATGTCGGCTTCGCAATCGGCGGCGGCACGGATATCGCCATCGAAGCGGGCGACGTGACCCTGGTCGGCGGCGATCTCCAGGCGCTGGGGGCGGCGCTTTCGCTAAGCAAAGCGACATTGCGCGCGATTCACCAGAATCTCTTCTGGGCTTTCATCTACAATATCGTGCTGATTCCCGTGGCGATGCTGGGCGGGCTGATTCCCATGTTCGCGGCGGCGGCCATGGCTTTTTCGAGCGTCTTCGTGGTGAGCAATTCGCTAAGGTTGCGGGGGCGGCGGATCAACCTCTAACTACAGAACTGTAGGGGCGACCTACCAAGTCGCCCGCTGTACTTCCGCGCCTGCGGCCGATCAGGGTGTCGTCAGCGCGCCAATGCGGGCCTTCACTCAGACCAAAGCCGCCTCTAACGCCACGCCCAGCGCGACCAGTACCGCGATCAACCCGGCCCAATGCCATAATTTCATCGGGCTGTCCTTGGCGAATCGCCATTCCGCGGTGATCCAGACCAGCGTAAACAAGCCCCAGAGCCACAACTCGGCAACGCCGCCGATTATCATGGCAAAATACACCGCAACGAAGACCGCCGTCACAAGTATGGTGTTTCGATACGCCATGAGCTTCCCAGTCTGATGCGCCCCTTCCGCGCAGTTGCCAATCTTCGTTATCCGCTATTCTCCTTGTCCATAGTCGACAGTAGCGTCTTTTGGAATTCCACGATGAGCTGCTCTTGGTCGACGGAGGTCGGCCCGAATGCGAAGCGCGGCGACCCCATGGCTCTCTGCTGCTGCTCGCAGGCGTATATGTCTTCGAGCATGAAATCACCGGACTGCAGCGGGTCCGAAGTATATCCAAGCGCCTGGCTAACCCACGCGCCAACCTTCTCGTAGACATTGACCATGGCGAGGTTGAGGCCTTCCAGCGCCGTTCTCGATCGTATCTTGACTTGAGTCAGCGCTGGCGCGACCGGGGCCACCTCGATCGTCGACCACGAATACTCCGTCCCCGCGATGCCAAAGTTGGGAAACATCATATGGACATAGGCGCCCCACTGCTTGGCTTCGCGAATCACAAGCGGCATCCAGCTATTGGCCGTCGATTCGAGATAACGCCGGTACTCCCTCGTCGGCGGGTCGTAGGTGGCGATATGCCCCGCGCCTGTCATTGCGGTTTCGATCTTCCGATGATCGTACATGTTCAAGGTGTCGGAATGGAGATGCGACAAATGGTAAACGTCAATATAATTCTCGACGAATACTTTCCAATTCGCCTTGACTTCATATTTACGCTCGTCAGTTTCCAGGAGTTGGCAAGGCTGATGCGGCCCAAAGCGATCGGGGAAATCGCCCAGCCATTGCGCAAAAGGCGCGCAATCCGCGTCTGGATTGACAAAAATCATATCCTTCCAGACCGCTACCGCAGCCGGAAACAAACTCCAGTCGCTCATGTCCAACTGCGGAAACTGGGCGCGTTTCTGCGGCACGCCAATCAGCTTGCCATCCAGCGAATACACCCAGTCGTGATAGGGGCACTTTATCACCTTCTTGCGCGCGCCGGCGACTTCCAGCAGCTGCGTGCCACGATGACGGCAGATATTGTGAAAAGCCCGCAGCTCTCCCGCTTCATCTCGAATCACAATCAGCGGATAGGCGCCGGCTTGCGCGCAGATATACTGCCCGATCTCGCCCAGGTCGCCGGTCATCCCCGCAAACTGCCACACCCTGCCGAAGAGGTCGCGCTGCTCCCGTTCGAACCACGCGCGCGAAGTATATGCCGATACCGGCAGAAGCATCTGACTCGCCATGGACATCGCCGCTCTCCCTCCCGTCAACCTCGACAATTGTAATGCACTCCACGCCGACTCGACGACTCGTTCCGCGCCAAGTCGCCACGCGCGACCATCCACTCGCCCCGCCACGCCCCTTCCCATGCTAACCTTTCCTTGATACCCGCTGCTTAACAACCTCATAGCCCGTCCGCGTCCCTTCTGCAAAATGGCCAAATGGCCGAAAAACATTTGCCGTGACCTGGCCGGCCATCCCTCGGCGCCTCTGTGCCTCTGTGGCAAAAAACTTGTGCTAAACTCGCAACCAAAACGCACAGCGAGGAACCCGTCCATGTCCGACGCCCAGCCTGCCATCACCACCGACCAAATCGCCGCCGCCGAGAGCCTGCTCGCCCTCGACTTCACGCCCGACCAGCGCCAGCAGATGCTCGAGATCGTCAATGGCAGGCGCGGGCAATACGAAAGCATCCGCGCCGCCGACCTCGAAAACAGCGTCCCGCTCTCGCTCAATTTCAACGTCCACGCCAGCGACCCCGCGCCCGCCGCCGTCCCGCGCAGCTATGCCATGAGCGCCCAGCCGCCGGCGACGCGCCCGGCCGACCTCGAAGACGCTGCCTTCTATCCCGTCACCCAGCTAGCCGAGCTCATCCGCACGCGCCAGGTCACATCGCGCGAGCTGACCGAGATGTACCTGCGCCGCCTGAAGCGCTGCGATCCCGCCCTGCAATGCGTCGCCGCCTACACCGAAGAGCGCGCGCTGGAGCAGGCGAAACGCGCCGATGAGGAGATCGCCCGCGGCTTGTATCGCGGCCCGCTGCATGGCATCGCCTGGGGCGCCAAGGATCTGCTGGCGACGCGCGGAACGCCCACCCAATGGGGCGCGAAGCCCTATGAGGGGCAGACCCTCGATGTCGACGCCACGGTCGTCCAGCGCCTGGAAGAAGCCGGCGCGGTCCTCATCGCCAAGCTGAGCCTGGGCGCGCTTGCCAACGGCGATGTCTGGTATGGCGGCATGACCCGGAATCCCTGGGATACGAGCGAGGGCAGCAGCGGCTCCTCAGCTGGCTCGGGCGCGGCGGTGGCGGCTGGCTTGGTCGGCTTCGCCATCGGCACCGAGACCATGGGCAGCATCGTCTCGCCATCGACTCGCTGCGGCGTATCCGGCTTGCGGCCCACCTACGGGCGCGTCAGCCGCTTTGGCGCGATGGCGCTCTGCTGGAGCCTGGACAAGATCGGGCCCATGTGCCGCTCGGTCGAGGATTGCGCTCTCGTCTTCAGCGCCATCTATGGGCCGGACGGGCGCGATATGACGCTCAGCCCCGAGCCGTTTCGATGGGATCCGGCGCTCGATCCAAAAGGGCTGCGCGTCGGCTACCTGGCGAGCGCCTTTGAAGCGGCCGACGCGGGCGAGACCAATGCCCATCACCGCGACGAGGGCGAGGCGCTTCAGCGCGTCAACCAGGTCAACAGCGCCGCCGTTCTTGAGGTCATGCGCGCGCAGGGCTACGACTTGATCCCGATTGAGCTGCCCGAAACCGAGATGAGCGGGCTCTGGGTGATTCTGGCGGCGGAGGCGGCCGCGGCCTTCGACCAAATCACGCGCGATGGCTCGGTATCGACGATGACGCGGCAAGACGACGGCGCCTGGCCCAATGTCTTCCGCGCCGCCCGTTTCATCCCGGCGGTCGAATACATCAACGCCAATCGCATTCGCACGCGGCTGCTGCATGATATGGCGCGGGTGATGAGCGAGATCGACGTCTTCATCTCGCCCAGTTATGGCGGCGACACGCTTGGCATGACCAACCTCACCGGGCATCCGACGGTGGTCGCGCCCAATGGCTTCACCGAGAAGGGCACGCCGACCAGCATCAGCTTCGTCGGCGGCTTGTTCAAAGAGGCGGCGACGCTGGCGCTCGCCAAAGCTTATCAGGACGCTACTGGCTGGCATCTGCGGCAGCCGGGGTTCGACGCGCTGGAATCCGCGTAGGCGCGACTTGCCAACTCGCCCGCCGAAAACGTCGAATGCCATGGAATCGACCTACGGGTCGCCCACAGATTGCGTCAAGTTATGTAGGGGCGATCCGGAATGTCATCCGCGAGATTTGGAGACTGCCGGTGCGGGCGAGTCACCGCCTCGCCCCTGTTTACGTTGCCGGCAGCTAACCACATCCCTCCGCCCCTCCAAAATGGCGCCTGTAGGGGCTTGCCTTGGCAAGCCCGCAACCGTACCTAACCCCATCCCCCGGCCCCTTGCCCCAGCGAGCAAGGGAAGGGGAGTTACGACGCTGCGAGCCGCAATGTATTTTGCGTGGGCGGTCGCAGGGCGGCGCGTGTGTCTACATTTTTGGTGTTGCTTCCCCCTGACTTGTCGGGGGGACCGAGGGGGTTGACCTACCCCAACAAGGCCTCCACCTCCGCCCGCACCCGCCCATCCTCCTCCCGCCGATGCAGATCCGCCAGCAGCTTGCCGGCATCCAGCTCCATCGTCCGCCAGAGCGCCCAGGCCGCATGACCCCGGATCAAGGCGCTGGCGTCATAAAGCAGCTGAATCAAATGCGGGATGGCGCGCTCGTTCCGCCAGTTGCCGGCGGCGACGCAGGCGTTGCGCACGAGGCGTTCCCGCCCGATCCGCTCGACCGGGCTGCGCCGAAACAGCGCCCGAAACGACGCCTCGCTCAACATCAGGATATTGGTGAGCAGCGGCGCGACGCGCTCGATCTCGAAGGGCAGGAAGGCGACCTCGTCGGTCTCGTAGACGAAGCGCTGAAAGGGGCAGACGTCCATACAGATATCGCAGCCGAAGATCCAGTTGCCGAAGCCGGGGCGCAGCCCGCGCTCGATCCAGCCCTTGTTCTCGATGGTGTGATAGCTGATGCAGCGCCGCGCGTCCAGCACAAAGGGCCTGGGGAAGGCGTCGGTCGGGCAGGCGGCCAGGCAGCGCGCGCAGGTTCCGCACATCGTCTCCCGATGCGGCTCGTCATAGTCGTCAATTTCGAGCGTGGTGATGATTTCGCCGATGAAGAAACTGCTGCCGCGCCGCGGATGGATGAGCATGGTGTTCTTGCCGATAAAGCCTAAACCCGCTTGCTGGGCGTGGCTGCGCTCGAGGATAGCGCCGGTATCGACATAGACCTTGGCTTGAATCGCGCGCCCGCTCGCCCCTGCCAGCCACTCGGCGAATTGCTCCAGCCGCAGTTCCAGCACCGAATGATAATCCAGCCCCCAGGCGTAAGAGGCGATTCGCCCGCGAGACGGGTCGTTCAGCGTCTCTTCATCGGCGAAGCGCGAGGCGTAATCCAAGCCCACCAGGACGAGCGATTGCGCGCCCGGCAAGATTTCGCGCGGATCCTGCCGCCGGCGCACGCGGTCCGCCCGCGCCAGATAACTCATCGCGCCATGCATGCCGCGCTCGATCCAACGCAGATAGGCGCCAAGGGTGGGCGACGGCTCGGCCCGCGCCAGGCCGCAGAGGTTGAAGCCCAGCTCGCTGGCGACAGCCTTGACGCGCGCGGCGCTCAGGGGCATTTCGCGTCAGTTTTGCTGTCTGCCACGCGGGTCGATCCGGCTAATTCGCTGCTGGCGGATACTCGATTTCCGTCAGCGCGGCGACGATGCGCTCCCAGCTGGCCGGCGCGTCAAATTCAACCTCGATCATGCGCGTTTGCGCGTCGCCACTGACGCTGGCGACGCCGTCCAGTTCGCGCAGTTCGTTCTTTACCGCCTGCACGCAACCCATGCAGTGGATGTTTGGCACTTCGAATGTCTTGCTGGTCATGTTCTTACCTCTGCAATTAGAGTACAGATGTATTTTAACTACCGAGTACACCGAGTACACGGAGGAAATTCGCCAGATTGGAGATCCACAACCCGAGATAACATGTTTGGGATATTCCCTACCGATTTTGGCGAGGTGAAATTCTAGATCAAAATTGAATTCTCTGTGCTCTCTGTGTTGCCTCATTTCCTCTGTGGTAAAGAATTGTGATGCGCGCGGCATAGCGCGATTCCGAACAGATTTACCCTACCCACCGATCAAGATACAGGCGGCGAAAGCCATTGGTTCGAAGCTGATCACATAAACGCCTGGATGCCCGTCTGCGCCCGGCCCAGGATCAGGGCGTGAATGTCGCTGGTGCCTTCGTAGGTGTTGACCGCTTCCAGGTTCATCACGTGGCGGATGACGTGAAATTCGTCGGCGATGCCATTGCCGCCGTGCATATCGCGCGACTGGCGGGCGATATCCAGCGCCGCGCCGCAGGAATTGCGCTTGACCAGCGAGATCATCTCCGGCGTCGCCAGCCCGCGTTCGAGCAAGCGACCGACCCGCAGCGCGCCCTGCAGTCCAAAGCTGATGGCGCTCATCATATTCGCCAGTTTGAATTGGATCAGCTGGTTGGCGGCCAGGGGACGCCCGAATTGATGACGGTCGAGCGTGTATTGCCGGGCGGCGTGCCAGCAGAATTCCGCCGCGCCCAATGCGCCCCAGGCGATGCCATAACGCGCGCGATTCAAGCAGCCGAAAGGCCCCTTCAAGCCGCGGGCTTTTGGCAGCAGGTTCTCGTCGGGCGCGAAGACCTCGTCCATGACGATCTCGCCGGTGCTGCTGGCGCGCAGGCTGAACTTGCCGTGGATCGGCGGCGTCGACAAGCCATCCATGCCGCGCTCCAGGATGAAGCCGCGGATCGCGCCATCGCCGTCGTCAGCGCCATACGCCTTCGCCCAGACGATGAATACATCGGCGATCGGCGAATTGGTGATCCACATTTTGCTGCCATGCAAGCGCCAGCCGCCATCGATCTTGGTCGCGCGCGTTTCCATGCCGCCGGGGTCGCTGCCATGATCAGGCTCGGTCAAGCCGAAGCAGCCGACCCACTCGCCGCTGGCCAGCTTGGGCAAATAACGCCGGCGCTGCTCCTCAGTGCCGTAGGCGTGGATGGGGTACATGGTCAAGGCGCTCTGCACGCTCATGGCGCTGCGATAGCCGCTGTCGACGCGCTCCACTTCGCGGGCGATCAAGCCATAGCTGACGTAATTCAAGCCGGCGCCACCGTATTCCTCCGGCAGGGTCGCGCCCAGCATGCCCAGCTGCGCCATTTCGTAATAGATCTCGCGGTCGAAGCTTTCCTGCCGGTTCGCTTCGAGGATGCGCGGCATGAGCTTGCCCTGGCAATAATCGCGGGCGACATCGCGCGCCATCCGTTCTTCGTATTCCAGCTGATCCTCGAGCAAGAAGGGATCGTCCCATTGAAATTGACTCGCCATTTCCGCCTCGTCCCTGTGCCAAGTATCGCGGAGATTTTATCACATGAAGGCGCGGCGATTAAGCGCGTCCCGTCGCGCATACGGCTCCGCCGCCGATGTCCTGCCCTTCCCTCATTTTGGGGGCAAGGGGCCGGGGGATGGGGGGTTGGCAGCCGCAGAGCGCGAGCCACCGACTCGCCCCTACAGCGGCGCCAGGAAGTGGTTTATAATGCGACTTCGGCTATATGAGTCTTCGCGTCTTGGCAAGCTGAATGTCGACGGCAATGCAAGACAAAATCATCGTACGCGGCGCCCGCGAACACAATCTGAAGAATATCGATGTCGAGATCCCGCGCAATCGGCTGGTGGTCATCACCGGCTTGTCTGGCTCCGGCAAATCGTCGCTGGCTTTTGACACCATCTTCGCCGAAGGGCAGCGGCGCTATGTCGAGAGCTTGAGCAGCTACGCCCGCCAGTTCCTCGGTTTGATGGAGAAGCCGGATGTCGATCAGATTGAGGGCTTGAGCCCGGCCGTCTCGATCGATCAAAAGAGCGTCAGCCACAATCCGCGCTCGACAGTCGGCACCGTGACCGAAATTTACGACTACTTGCGCCTGCTCTACGCGCGCGTGGGCATCCCGCATTGTCCGGTTTGTGGCGCGGAAGTATCGGCGCAGAGCGCGCAGCAGATCGTCGACCAGATTCAGAACATGCCCGCGAACAGCCGCATCCAGGTGCTTTCGCCCGTGATCCACCGGCAGAAGGGCAACCACGTCAAGGCGCTGGATGATATTGGCAAGCAGGGCTTCGCCCGCGTGCGCGTTGATGGCGCCGTCCGCGATCTCGACGAAAAAATCGAGCTCGATCGCTATGTCATTCACGATATCGAAGTGGTCGTCGATCGCCTGGTGATACGCCGCTTTGACGATGACGCGGCTGACGACGCCACCGCCTTTGAAACGCGGCTGACCGACGCCGTGGAAACGGCGCTCGAGCTGGGCGATGGGCGCATGATCGTGCAGGACGTGACCGACCGCGAGCATTCGGTCGATCATCTTTTCAGCGAAGATCTGGCTTGCCCCGAGGGGCATGGCAGCGTGCCCGAGCCAGAGCCGCGCCTTTTCAGCTTCAATACGCCCAGCGGCGCCTGCTCGGCTTGTCAGGGTTTGGGCTACAGCCTCGAGATCGACCCGGACATGATCGTGCCCGACAAGAGCATATCGATAGCCGACGGCGCCATCAGCGCGAACGGCCACAGCGTGGAAGACAAACGCGGCTGGAATTGGAACGTTTATTGCAGCCTGGCGCGCGCCTATGGTTTCAGCCTCGTTCTGCCCTGGCGCCAGCTGGAAAAGCAGCACCAGGACCTGATGCTCTACGGCTCGGGCGACCGCCGCTTTGACGTAACCTACTACCATTCCAATGGATCGGAACGCAGCTGGTCGACGCGCTTTGAAGGCGTCATCCCCAATTTGGAGCGCCGTTACCAGCAGACGGAATCGGACTGGATCCGCAGCAAGATTCAGGAGTACATGCGCGAGATACCCTGTCGCGCTTGTGGTGGACGGCGGCTGCGGCCCGAAGCGCTCTCGGTGACGATCGGCGGCGAGACGATCCATGACATCACGCATCTGCCGATTGATGAACTCGAGCGCTGGGTCAAGGCGCTGCGTGGCGAGGGAGCGATCCTTTCCCGGAGAGAACAGCAAATCGCCCAGCAGATTCTGCGTGAATTGAGTTCTCGCGTCGGCTTCCTGAGCAATGTCGGGCTGAATTACCTGTCGCTTTCTCGCAGCGCGGCCACGCTCAGCGGCGGCGAATCGCAGCGAATCCGCCTGGCGACTCAGGTCGGCAGCCAGCTGACCGGCGTGCTCTACGTGCTGGACGAGCCTTCCATCGGCTTGCATCAGCGCGATAACAAGCGGCTGATACGCACCTTGACCGGCTTGCGCGATATCGGCAATACCGTGCTGGTCGTCGAGCATGACGAAGACACGATGCGCTCGTCAGACTGGCTGATCGACCTCGGCCCCGGCGCGGGCGAGCACGGTGGCGAGGTGGTGGCGGCGGGCACGCCGGAGCAGGTGACGATGGTCGCCGAGAGCTGCACGGGCGCCTTCCTGGCGGGCCGCTTTCAGATTCCGCTGCCCGACTGCCGGCGCCCCGGCTCTGGCGCAAGCTTGTCGCTGCGCGGCGCGCGCGCCAACAATCTGAAGAGCCTGGACGTCGACTTTCCCCTGCGCAAATTGATCTGCGTGACCGGCGTCAGCGGCAGCGGCAAATCGTCGCTGGTGGTGGAGACCCTGTATCGGCGGCTGGCGCAATTGATCAACCGCAGCCGCGAGCGCGCCGGCGAGCACGATGAGATCCTCGGCGTCGACAATATCGACAAAATCATCAACATCGACCAGAGCCCCATCGGGCGGACGCCGCGCAGCAACCCCGGCACCTATACCAAGATGTTTGACGAAATCCGCAGCCTCTTCGCCGAGCTGCCCGAGAGTAAGATCCGCGGTTATAAAGCCGGGCGTTTCAGCTTCAACGTCAAGGGCGGGCGCTGCGAAAACTGCGAGGGGCAGGGGCTGATCAAGATTGAGATGCAGTTCTTGCCCGATGTTTATGTGCAGTGCGAGGTCTGCCGCGGCGCCCGTTACAATCGCGAGACGCTGCAAGTGCATTACAAAGGCAAATCGATTTCCGACGCGCTGAATATGACGGTCAGCGAGGGCTTGGCATTCTTCGAGAATCTGCCGCGCATCCGGCGCAAACTGGACACGCTGGACGCGGTCGGCTTGGGTTATATTCGCATCGGGCAGCCGGCGACCACCCTCAGCGGCGGCGAAGCCCAGCGCATCAAGCTGAGCCGCGAGCTTTCCAAACGCGCCACCGGGCAGACGCTCTACATTCTGGACGAGCCCTCGACCGGTCTGCACGCCGTCGATGTCGAGAAGCTGATCAACGTCCTGCAGCAGCTGGCGGACGCCGGCAATACAATCATCGTCATCGAGCACAATCTGGACATCATCAAGGTGGCCGATCATATCATCGATCTGGGGCCCGAGGGCGGTGGCGGCGGCGGCGAGGTCATCGCTCAAGGCACGCCGGAAGATGTCGCGGCGACGCCCGGCAGCTATACTGGCGAATATCTGCAACCGTACCTGAGAATGCCTCAGCCGGTCTGACCGCGAGCGACTGGAATCGATACGTGGCTTCCTTCTGGTTCATCTCGGCGCAGATTTTCAGCCACACCGATTGGGGCGGCTTCCTCCAAACGGCGCATTGCCTGGCGGAGCGCGGGCACGACATCCTCTGGCTAAGCGAGCCGCCGCTGGAGCAAGCGCTTTTGCGGAAGAATCTCCCTTTCCGCGCGATACGCAAGACCGGCTGGCTCTGGCCGCCGCCGCCCCAGCCCGACTTGAGCCAACTCAGCCCGCAGGAAGCGGTATCGCTGCGTTACAAACGGGCGCTGGATACCTGGCTCAGTGAAGATCTGGTGGCGGAAGCGGTGGAGGCGCTGCTGGACCTCGAAGATGAAATCGGCGCGCCGGACGCCATCGTGTCGGATCCTTTTCTTAGCGCGTCGGCGATTGTGGCCGACATCCTTGACGTGCCGCTGATCATCTGTGGCTGGCCTGCGCAGGCTTCCCTCGATGAGCAGAGCCTCTTTCCGGTCCAGCGCGATTTGAGCAGCGACAGCCAGCGGCGGATCCAGCGGCTCTGCGATCGCTATGGCATTGAGGGGCGCAATTTCTCGAAGGGCGCGGCGCCCTCAATCATCAGCGAATGGCTGCATGTCGTGTACTTCACGCCCGGCTGGCACGAGTCAGAGCTGGCGACGATCTTGCCACAGACGCAATTTGTCGGTGGCATCGCGGGGAAGCCGAAAGACCCGCCGCCAGAATGGCTGCTGGATATCCCGTCAGATCAGCCGCTTGGGCTGGTCACGCTGGGCACGAGCTTCAACGGCGATCTCGGTTTCTATAGCTGGGCGGCGCAGGCGGTGGCGCGGGCGGGCTTGATGCCGCTGGTGACTATTGGCTGGAATCCGATCACTATGGAGCGGAAAGCCGAACTGAAGCGGGCGTTGCCGGCCGGCACGCGCTTGCTGAATTGGGCGCCATACGATCATGTGCTGCCGCGCTGCGAGATCGCGATTCATCACGGCGGCATCGGCACGACGCACAGCGCCGTCGTCCATGGCGTTCCGCAGATCATCGTGCCACACGCGGCCGATCAGCGGCTGCAGGGGCGGCGGGCGGCGGAGGCGAAAGTGGGCTTGCATTTGACGGCGCATGACGTGCGCCAAGGGCAGCTGCGGGCAGGCGCGCGGGCGATCATGGAGGCGGAGTGGGTGCGCGAGAATGCGCGGCGTCTGGCGCGGGAGATGGCGGCGCTGGGCGGGCCGGAGCGTGCGGGGGAGTTAGTGGCGGGGGTTGTGGGGTGAGGCGGAGGAGTCGCGGATTGACTCAATGAGTTTGTAAACGCGTGTGCCAAATCTTTTGAGCGGAACGTTGGCTCTATGCCTGTCAAGATTCTTGGCTTTGGCAATCGCCTCTACAGTCTTTGCTTCATCAAAGTAGCGACTGTTTGTCACTTTTCCCTTCTGGTAAGCCGGGTCTTGGCTCTTGAGAAAGTCAGTAACGGGCTTGCACTTGCCACCTGATGTCTTGCCGTCAAGCCCTCCTAATTCGTTCAGTTGCTTAAAGTGCAGCAACAGCCAAAGTTCAAAGCACGGATAGCTTTCAGCCATGCGGTATTTTTTCTGGCGTACTTGCTTTGCAGTGCTTTCAAGATCCCATTGATCTTTGTCTACGACAGCCCAATATTCATCATCTTCATTTGGGTCATATATTGCTGATATTCTTTGCTTGGCTTTGTCAAGAGCGCGGATGACGCTATCTGGATCAGAGTCACCGCCACCTTGCTTTGCGAATGATACGTTGCTGTATCTGTCCTTGCCGATAAATCTCTTGAGGTATTCTCGTTCCGTAGGTCCTTCAGTAGCAACTACAATGCGTTTGTTAACTTCTCTCTGTCTCGAGTGACGCTTTCTGTTTTTTCGAGCCATGATTATTCTGCAATCTCATGTTCGAGAAGGATAGAAAGAATTGGGATTGCTCCGAACCGCCCGCCTAAGTATCCCTTTTGGATATTCATGCCGTCTGGCAGTCTAAACTCTTCAAGCGAAAATAAAGTCGAAGAGCTATTTCGGTCCTTTTCGATGAACCAAATCTCGTCGCGTCTCAACAGGTCGAAGTCAAGCAGACCAGTGTCATGAGTGGTGACGATCAATTGGCCAAGACTTTTTCCGCTGCTAGTGAGGAATTGATCAAGGACGTTGTAAGCCAGTTGGGTATGCAAGCTCCTATCAAGTTCGTCTATTACAAAAACATGATCCGATTGACTGCTATGTAATCGGAACAGCGCCGGTAAGAGCATGAGCAAGCGCCTGGTGCCATCAGATTCTGCCGTAAGATCAAATGGAACTGGACGCTCGTCGTTGGGACGATGATGCAGAGTAACAAGCTTATAGGCTGAGAAATTGCTGGCTGCGTCAACTGTGAGGTACTGTTCGTTTCCATAACGTCCAAATACGGCCCTCTGATCGGTACCTGTGGGGATTTGCTTTATGACATCCTGAATATGCTGCGCAAGATCTTGCGGCAAGTCTCTTTCTGGGTTGAAGTCGATTCGTTGCAAATCAAACCCATCTATCCCAAGATCGAATACGTCAATTATCTCCTTTAGCCTGCGCTCCAGATCGTCATCTTTCATCATTCCTATACCAATGCCTTGAGTAGGGATCGAATCGGGAAAAACAGTCACAAGAGTCTTATCAAACCAGTCGTAAATGTGGGCAAGAAATGGAATTCTCTGTTCGCCAAGCTCCAATTCAAGTCGTTTGTATTGGGTCAAGAACAACTGGTGTGGGTTGGAGAGTTGTCGCAGGAAATCAAAAGGATCTGTCTCATTTGTGACCAGAACATTGACTTCGCCAATCTCCACATTTGTATGACCCTCCGAGTCGGTTTCGCGTTCAAAGATCATTGTGGTTCTTTCTGAGAGAATCTCGTGCAAAGACTCCCTATGCACACGCTGCCGATCTACTGAAAAGTAATATTGGAAACATTGTCCGATACCACACTGAATCTCAAACAGGAATTCCGAAGGCTTTGTAGCGCTTTCGCTGTCAAGCAGAAACGGCGTTAAATTGAGGTATGCAGACTCAAGAGACCCGCTACTAATAAAGTTTTGCGCAAAGCTCATCGCCTTTATCAAATTGGTCTTTCCCGACGCGTTTGCTCCGAATATCACGCCCGTCTTGAGAATGCGCATGTCACGAACCTTACGAACGTGGTCGGGATGCTCGTCAGTCTCGCCCGCAACCATCGAAAATTCCGCTTCGTCTTTGAACGAGAGAAAGTTCTCGACTATGAATCTTATTAACATGATATTCTCCTCCACTCTGAAAGAGTACAGAATCACGTTTCGTCAATTGTCCGCGAATCCTGCTGAAATTGCAATGGAAGCGCGTTAGCAAGGGGATGTGCATCCGCGCTACAATACCCCCCACTATCCGCTCACTACAACAGAAAGCGCGCGCAACATGAACCTCCCCCTATCTAACATCGGCCACTGGCGCTGCATCGGGCCCTTCCGCGGCGGACGCGTCGTCACCGTCGCCGGCGACCCCCGCGATATCGGCACATTCTATTTCGGCGCCTGCGCGGGCGGCGTCTGGAAGACCGACGACGCGGGGCAATACTGGCGCAACATCTCGGATGGCTACTTCAACACGGCCTCGGTTGGCGCGTTGGCGGTCTCGGAAGCCGACCCCAATGTCATCTACGCCGGCATGGGCGAAGCCACCATCCGCATCGACGTCTCGCATGGCGATGGCGTTTACAAGTCCACCGACGCCGGGCGCAGCTGGGCGCATATTGGCTTGGACGATACGCGGCACATCGGCAAGATTCGCGTGCATCCGCATGACCCGGACACGGTATTTGTGGCGGCGCTGGGGCATGCCTTCGGGCGCAATGAGCAGCGCGGCGTCTTCCGCTCGACCGATGGCGGCGCGAGCTGGGAGCGCGTCTTGTTCGTCAGCGACAAAGCCGGCGCCGTTGACTTAAGCATTGACGCCAACAATCCGCGCATCATCTACGCGAGCATCTGGGAAACCTATCGCAATTTTCACATGATCAGCAGCGGCGGCGAAGACAGCGGCATCTGGCGCTCGCTGGATGGCGGCGACAGCTGGGAGGACATCTCAAGCAAGAAGGGCTTGCCGAGCGGCATCCTGGGCAAGATCGGCATCGCGGCGTCGCCGGCGCAGGACGGGCGCGTCTATGCGCTGGTCGAGCACGAAGAGGGCGGCATGTACCGCTCGGACGATTATGGCGACAGCTGGCGCTTTGTCGCGCGCAACAACGACATCATCTCGCGCGCCTGGTATTACATGCACCTGACGCCCGACCCGCAAGATCCGGACACGGTTTACGTCAACAACCTGCGCTTCTGGAAATCGGTGGATGGCGGCAAGACTTATTCAATGATTGGCACGCCCCACGGCGACAATCACGACCTGTGGATCGACCCGCAGAATCCACAGCGCATGGTGCAGGGCAACGATGGCGGCGCTTGCGTCTCATTGAACGGCGGCGCTACCTGGTCGAGCATCTTTAATCAGCCGACGGCGCAGTTTTATCATGTGGCGGCCGATAATCGCCAGCCCTACTTCGTCTATGGCACGCAGCAGGACAACAGCAGCGTCGCCGTGCCCAGCCGCAACGAAAAGTCCTCGCTGATGTGGATGGACGGCTTCATCGCCGGCTCGGGCGAGAGCGGATATATCGCGGTCAAGCCCGACGATGACGACATCATCTTCGTCGGCGCGATCGGCAGCTCGCCCGGCGGCGGCAACTGCCTGCAGCGTTACGATCATGGCAGCAAACAGCTTCGGCTGGTCACCACCTGGCCCGAGACGACCTCGGGCGAGGCCGCTTCTGAGCTCGAGATTCGTTTCGCCTGGACCTATCCCATCGTCTTCTCCCCGCACGACCCCGATACACTCTACGTCGGCGGCAACCGCATCATGAAGTCCACCGATGAAGGCCACAGTTGGGAGGCGATTAGTCCGGATTTGACGCGCGCCGACCCGGCCACGCTGCAAGTGACGGGTGGCCCAATTAACCGCGATGGCGCCGGCGCCGAGGTCTACGCGACCGTCTTCGCCCTGGCCGAATCGCCTCATCAGCCGGGCCTCATTTGGGCCGGCTCGGATGACGGCTTAGTGCATATCAGCCGCGACAATGGCGAAACCTGGGACGACATTACGCCGGCCGAGCTGCCGGAGTGGTCGATGGTCAGTATGCTGGATTTGTCGCCACACGACCCCGCGACTTGCTACCTGGCGGCGACCCGCTACAAGCTGGACGATTACGCGCCCTATCTCTACAAGACGAACGATTATGGGCGGACCTGGCAGCGCATCAACGACGGCATCCGCGAAAATGACTTCACGCGCGTCATCCGCTGCGATCCAGCGCGAGAAGGACTTCTCTACGCCGGCACGGAGACTGGCGTTTACATTTCCTTCGACGACGGCGCGAGCTGGCGCCCATTCCAGCTCAATCTGCCGGTCACGCCAATTCACGATCTGCTGGTGAAAGACGACGACTTGATCGCCGCCACGCATGGCCGCTCCTTCTGGATTCTGGACGACCTGACGCGCTTGCGGCGGCTTTCCGACGCGCAAGGGCAGGCGGGCGCGATCCTGCTCAAGCCGCGCGATACGCAGCGCATCCTCGAGAGCATCGACGGGCGGCGACTGGTCGATCAGCCGGGCAAGACCTACCAAAGTTCCACCGGCGTCATGGCGGCCTATACGCATACCGTGACGCCCGAGAACTTCGTCGAGCGCGCTTTTTTGGATTCCGGCGAGAATCTGCCCCGCGGCGTCCACATCAGCTACTTCCTGAGCGAAGAACCGGCGGACAAGCTCTTGCTGCGCATCCTGGATGCCGCCGGCAACGTGCTGCGGGAATTCACCAGCCTGGACGACGCCGAGCGCAAGAAACAGAAAGAAAAGCCCGACCGCTCGATCCTGTATCTCACGGCGAAGGCCGGCTGGAATCGATTCGTCTGGGATATGCGCTTGCCGACATCGCCCGCCATCAAGGGCAAAGACCCACAGTTTGAGCGGATGCCGGGCCCCACGGTGACGCCGGGCGAATATCAGCTCTTACTGCGGGTCGGCGATGACGAATTGACGCAGGCTTTTAATCTGGTGAGGGACGCAGCATCCTCCGCATCGGATGAGGACCTGCAAAAGCAATTCGACCTGCAAATGGAGATCTACCAATTGTATTCGCATGCGACCGAGAAGCTCAATGAGACGCGCCGGCAGCGTAGACAATTGAAGGACCTCGCAGCGCGGCTGGCGTCGAGCGGCGAGGCGGACGAGCTCGCTTCGCAAGCATCGGCGCTAGGCAACAGGCTCCTCGATATTGAAAAGGCGATATTCATCCCTGATCTGCCAACGGGCTGGGCGGGGCGCTTGAATCAAGGCACTGACCCGCTGCGGCGGCTGAGCGCGCTGCCATCGGTGGTGGGCTTGGGCGAGTTCCCGCCGACCGAGCAAGCCTGCGCCGTTTATGAAAAGCTGGCCGGCATCATTAAGGGGCGGCTGCGCGACTATGAGGCGCTGCGACAAGGCGACATCGCGGCTTTCAATCAAGCGCTTGCGGAGCGCGGAATTACGCTCGTCGGCTAGGCCGCGGAACTCTGCTTGCCGCAACAGTGCAATTAGAAAAGCTTCCAAATTTAGGTGGCGGGCAAAGCATCGAAAACCATGTAGACGAACGCGCGTCAATGTCGCGGCCTACCCAGTAGAATTCGCGTTGGTTAAGGGCGAGTCACCGCCTCGCGCCTACAGATCGTCATCAAACAACAGCGCTGTAGGGGCGTTACGCTTTAAGGCCGGTCAAAATCATTCGCGAATAACACAGGGGCGTCTCTGCCGGTGGCCCGCTTAAGTGCTGCGCGACAGTTCGCTACGAGAGCAGCTCCAGCGCCCGGGCCAGCGTTTGACCAGCCGCAAGCAGCTGCGACGGCTCGCCGCCGCCTTCCAGCAGGATGACGAAGGCGTAGGTTTTGCCCTCGGCGCTGGCCACAAAACCATTCAGCCAGATCTGCTCATCCTCGCCCGCCTGCGACGATGCCAGCTGCGCGCCGACTTCGCTGGCGCCCATGCGAGAGTCGCCTTGCAGGATCGTCCAGGCCTCCCGCATGACCGAACGCAGTTGGCGAGCCTCGTCTTCACGGAGAATCGCCAGGGCTGTCGCCGCGGCGGAAGGGGCCCGCCATTGCTCGGCATCTGGCGCGCGGGTGGCGGCATGGATGAAGGGCGCGGGGGCGCTGCCGTCGGTGGCGATCGCCGCCATGATCGCCGCCATGCGCAAGGGCGTCGCTGTTAAGTCGCCTTGACCCAGCGCCGCGCGGATTTCCAGCGCGTCGTCGTCAAGCGGAAGGGCTGAGGCGGCGGCGGGCAGGTCGATCGGCGCGGGCTGAGGGAAGCCGGCCAGCGCGATCGGCGCGTCGAATGCGAAGCGCCCCAGCAGCGCGTCCAGGTCTATAGCGGGCTCGGCGCGAAAATAGGCGCTAAACGGGGCGGGGCAGCCGTGCGCGTATGCTTCGAGCAGCGTCAGCGCCGACCGTCCTGGCGCCACGACGCAGCTTATCGTCAGGCCGTCGGCGAATGCGATTGGCGCGTCGGCATCGGCGAAGACGCGATCAAGATCAAAGTCGGAAGCGATCGCCCGCGCCATCAAGACGGTGTACATCGCGCCGCCAAGCTGATATTGGCCTTGCAGCGCGCGATTGAAAAAAGGCTGGCCCGGGGCTTCAATCAGCGCTGGCCAGTCGTCATCCAGCGTGTTGGGGTCGTAGCTGGGCCGGCTGACGAGCGCCAGAATGTCGCCGGCCTTCGCATCCAGCGCCAGCGCCGCGCCACGCGCCTCCCCGATCGCCGCGGCCAACTCGTCCTGCAGATCGGCGTCAATGGTCAGCCGGATATCGGCCCCAGTCTGCGGCAAGCCCAGCACGCGCCGGTCGATGAAGTCCTGCGCCGTCAGAACCTCGCTGGCGCCGGACAGATGAGCGTCGAATGCCGCTTCGGCGCCGCTGCTCCCGTAACGCAGGCTGAAATAGCCGACGGCGCTATAGGCTGAGGGCCGCAGGTAGCGCCGTTCCAGCGCATTGCCGCTGGCGACAGTTTCGACGAGGAGCCGCCCATTGCGGTCATAGATGCTTCCGCGCCGGATGGCGGCCAGCGCTTCATGCCGGCGGGGGTTGTCGTCTCGCTGCAGGAGCGATGCCGGGCCGGCGAGCGCCCAATAAGCCGCCGCCAGCGCGACTGCCAGCAAACAGGCGAGCGACCCGAGCAGCAGGTGATGGACCCCGCGCGAGAGTGACGGCTTGCGCGCGCCAGGGTGGGGCGGCGATCGGGCGGGGACCGACAGGCGCAGCAGGAGGCCGACCATGGTGAAACAGACGAGCAGGGAACTGCCGCCATAGCTGACGAAGGGCAGCGTCACGCCGGTCAAGGGCAGGAGCTTCAGGACGCCAGCCATGATCATCAGCGCCTGCGTCACCAGCATCATCGTCAGCGCGGCCGCCAGCAGCCGGCTGAAAGCGCCGCGCGACCGGCTGAGCCCAATTGATAGCCCGCGGAGCGCGAAAACGGCGAAGCAGCTCAAAACGGCGATGACCCCGAGCAGCCCCCATTCTTCCGCCAGCGCGGCGAAGACGAAATCGGAGTGCGCTACGGGGATGAAGCCCGCCGAGCCGAGCCCCACGCCCCGGCCGAAGACGCCGCCGGCGCCAAAAGCCATCAAGCTCTGGACGATCTGATAGGCGCGTCCGTCCGCTTCGGGCCAGGGATTAAGCCAAATGTCGACGCGCAGTTTGACGACGTCGAAGATCTGATACGCCGCGGCCGCCGCCACAATCACTAGCGCGACGCCGCCGAGAAGCAGGCGCAGGTCGCCGCTCGTCAAGTAGAGCAGCAGCAAGAAGACCACGAAGAAGAGCATGGCGGCGCCCAGGTCGCGCTGCCAGACCAGGATCACCAGCGACAGCAGCCACATCAAGAGCATCGGACCTGCCAGCCGCGGCATATCGGCGCGCAGAAGCCCGCCCCCGCCGGCGCGCGCGCCCGCCAGATAGCTCGCCATGATGGAAACCAGGATGATCTTCATGAATTCGGAGGGTTGCAGGGTGAAAGCGCCGATGCCAAGCCAAAGCCGCGGCGCCCAGGCGACGCCCGACGGGTTGCTTCCAAAGGCGATGCTGGCCAGCAGGAGCAGTAGACCGCCCGCCAAGACAGCCAAACGATAGACGCGCAGCCAGCGCAGCAGCCGGGGCGAGACGGCGGCGGCGAGCATGGCGGCGACGCTGATCACAAGCCAGATCGCCTGCCTGTCGGCGAATGGCGGCGCCAGGCGCTGGATCGCGACCAGCCCCCAGCCGCTGAGAAACATCGCCAGACAAAACAGCAGCGGATCGTGGCTTGGCAGATAGCGCCGCAAAATCAGCGCGCTTGACAGCAGGCAGCCCAGCCAGATCGCAAAGCTGGGCCAGACTTGAGCGCCCGCGCCCGCCGTCGCGTCGACCGCGGTCATGCCGGCGAAGACGAAAAGCGCGGCGAAGAATATTAGCGCGGCCGGCAGGCGATCAAGCGCGGGCGGCAGGTCTCGAGCAGTCATCCGACGCGGGGTTTAGCCGGCGCCCAGCCCCAGGACGCGCGCGAGGATGGGGCGCAGCTTGTCGATGACGCGCTCGTCCATCGCGTCGCGGGAAGTGGCCAAAGCGGCGTCGAGCGCGGTATGCGCCGGCTGCAGGCGGTCTTCGTCCAGGCGCGCGATCGCCTCGACCAATGTCTTCTGCACCGTGTCGATATTCTCCACCAAGGTTTGAAGCACCATATCCGAGGTGACCGCTTCTTCCGCCTCGTGCCAGCTGTCGAAATCGGTGACGTGGGCGAGCGATGCGTATTCGATCTCGGCTTCGCGCGCCAGGAATGCTTCGGGCGCGGCTGTCATGCCAATCAGGTCGCAGCCCCAGGCGCGGAAGAGGTGGCTTTCGGCGCGGGTGGCGAAGCGCGGGCCATCTTCGATCAGGAAGTTTCCGCGGCGATGCACGGTAGCGCCCACCGCCTCGGCCGCGTCGGCGATCAGGCGCCGCAGGTAGTTGCTCATCGGGTCGGCGACCGAAACGTGGGCGACGACGCCATCTTCGAAGAAGGAGCGCGCCCGCGTATGAATCGTGTAATCGACGATTTGGTCGGGCGTGACGATGTGCCCGGGCGCGATGTCTTCGCGCAGCGAGCCGACGGCGTTGACAGCGATGATGAAGCGGACGCCCAAGGTCTTCAAGGCATAGATATTGGCGCGGTAGGGCAGGGTCGCTGGCGCCAGAACGTGCCCCTCGCCGTGCCGCGGCAGGAATGCCACGCGCTTTTCGCCAAGGCTGCCAATGCGAATCGCGCCGCTCGGCTTGCCAAAGGGCGTATCGATTTCCACGGTCGATACGGCCGAAATCGCCGCCATATTATAAAGCCCGGAGCCGCCTATGACGGCTGTCTTAATCGCTTCCATCAGTCCCCTCCTTCAGCCAGCCGGCGCTCGTCGGCCTCCGCGGCGTCAGCCCTTCTCTCGGGTCGCTTCCCCCTCCAGGCTCAGTCGGTAACGGGCGTCGCCGATTCCGATGATATCGCCATCGGCGAGCATCGCGCGCGCTTCGACCGGCTCGTCATTGAGGAGGATGCCGTCGCGGCTGCCCTGATCTTCCAGCCACCAGCGCCCCTCAACCAGATCAATGCGCGCGTGCTGGGCGCTGGCGAAGTCGTCATAGACGACGATCGTGTTGCTGGCGGCGCGACCGAGCGTCGTGGCTGCCGTCAATTCGTAGCCTTCGGCGGCGTCATTCGTCTGGGGCGCGTCGGGCTTCAGGCGCGTCAGAAGCGCGCGCGAAACCGGGCTTGGCGACCCGTCGATCTTCCGCAGGCTGCGCCAGATGATCACGAAAAGCGCCAGCAGAAATCCGAGCAGGCTGAGCGCGATGAGCGCCCGCAGCAAAAAGATGAGGCTTTCCAGGCTCACCGAATCGACCTAGCCCGGCGACCGGACCCGGGTCGCGCCGGCAGGATCGCCATGACAATTTTCGTGGGCATGAAGCAAAGTTCTGCGACCGCAGAAAGGGATTGCGCCATTGTGCTGGCGGACGGCGCGCCTTTTACGACTCGCGCCCTGGCGATCCAGCTTGGCCTTGGGGTTCGCGCTCATACCAGCATTATAGACGAGACGGCGGCCCGAGCAAACTGCCGCCAGGGCCGGCCGGTGGACCGGCGCCCAAACCCCTGCCGGTGAGCGATTGTGGGGCGATGCGGCGCTCAACCGCGGGGGATGTTATCCAGCCAGGCGTCGAAGATCTCGAAATTGTCGCTGTTGGCTTCGCGCAGGTCTTCGCGCAATTGCTCCAGCTCTTGTTGCTTGGCGCGCCGCCGCTGCGCTTCGATGTCGGCCCCGCTGCGTTCGGCTTTGCTGCGCACCTGCAATACGTGAAAGCCGAACTCGCTCTCGACCGGACCGACGAGCGCGCCGATCTCCGCGTTTTCTATCGCCTGGCGGAATTCGCGCACGTAATTGCCGACGTAGGCATCGCCCAGCTCGCCCCCGCGGGAGCCGCTGCCGGGGTCAGTCGAGATGGCGCGCGCCAAAGCGGCGAAGGATTCGCCATCCTGCAAAGCCTGCAGCGCCAGCAGCGCCGTCTCTTCGTCTTCCAACAGGATGTGCCGGACGTCTGCATAGAGCAAGCCGCTGTCATCGGGCACGAGGGCGTCGGCGAGCGCCGCTTCCAGCGCGTTTCGCTCGAAGAAGTCATCAACTGTTTCGCTGGCGACCCCGACGCGGTCGAAATAAGCGCGGTAATCCCGCTCGTTTCGCTCGAAGTTCTCGCGCAGCTCGTCGGCGGTCTGCGTCGGCTCGACCACGGTCGGCTGCGGCGTGACCGTCGGCTCGGCTGCTTCTTCGTCGATGGACGCGGGCTCGGGCGTCGCCGTTGGCGCCGGCGTGTTGGATGGCGTCGGCGAGACGAAGGGCGTCGGCGTGATCGTCGGTTCCGCCGTGGCTGTCGCTTCGACGCCGATCAAAGCGGCCTGCGTCGGGTCAAAGCCGAAGAAATCCTGGACGGCCTCGCGCACGGCCGCCTCGCCCACGGCGATATTGCGTGAGTCCGCTTCGCGCGCCAGCAGCTTGTCATCGACCATGTCGTTAATCACGCGCAGCCCAAGCTGGTCGGGCACGTTGACTTCGCTGATCCAGGTTTGGTAAGGCTCTTGCTGCGCCAGCTGCTGCATGTCGATGCCCGAAGACTGAATCTGGTTCAGCTGCAAGAGTAGGCGATTCCGTTCCAGTTGATACTGCTGGCGGAATTCGCGCGCGCTGATGTCGACGCCGTCAACCACCGCCACCGCCTGATTGGGCACGATGAACTGTTCGATAGCGAAGGTAATCGCGACGATCAAAGCCAGGAGCGCGGCGACGGTGATGACGCCGCGGATCACCCATTTCTGAAGTCGCTCTTCTTTTTCGGCGCGGCTGACGTAGGAGGCGTCCGCCTGGGTCTGCGGGGCGCCGTCGCCGCCGGCCAGTTCGGGCGCGCTGGCGCGGCGCCGCCTGCGTTTGGGCGCGCCGGTCGTTTGAGCCTTCTTCGACATGTATCGCTTCGCTCCTCAGGTGGTCTCCATTTGACGCTTGCCGCTCTCGCAGCGAAGCCGACGGCGTCGTGCGCCCGATGCTTTGGGTTGGCGCTCGCTAATCGGCGACGACATAAGGCAGCAGCGCCAAATGCCGGGCGCGCTTGATTTCACGCGCCAGTTCTCGCTGGCAGCGCGAGCAGTTGCCCGTCTGCCGCCGCGGCTTGATCTTGCCGCTTTCGTTGATATAGCGCGAGAGCATGTCCAGCTCTTTGTAATCGAAGCATCTGCCCTTTGGGCAATAGGTCGATTTGCCGCGCCGCCGCCGTCCACGCCGTCTGCCGTGGGGGCCGCCACGTCGGCCGCCGCGCGACTGCGACGACCGGGATTCGCGTTGCTGCGTTCTGCCTGCGGGGTTCTCACTCACGATTCACGTTCTCCATTGAAATCTGATCTTAAGGTTGGATCTCAGGTCGCTTGCCGCTCTCGCGCGATTTGGCCGCGCCGGCTCAAAACGGCTGCTTGATCTCGCCTTCTTCGCGTACGAGCAGATAGCGGATCACCGGTTCAAAGAGCTTCAGTTCGGTTTCCAATTCGTCTATGTGGTCGGGCTGAATCGCGGCCCGAATGAGCACGTAGTGGCCCTCGCGCTGCCCGCCGATCTGGTAAGCCAAGCGCCGCCGCCCGAAGAGCTTGCGGTCGACGCTCTTGACCACGCCATTTTCGCCCAGCTCGATGAAGCTGATGACCTGGTCGATGGCTTGGTTGACTTCTTCGTCTGAGGGCAGCATGCGCACGATGAACGTGAGCTCGTAGTCTCTCATGGTGGTCCTTTCCTCGGTTTACAGCCTCGCCTGTTTGAGAGGTGGCGAAGCGGAAAGCTATGATTTGGTTGTCGACGCGCAATGTTAATGCGGGCGCGTGGCTTATGCAAGTGCGGCTTTCTGTTCGGGGCGACCATCACGCTCCAGCAACAGCCGCGAGCTGGCCAGGCAGAGCGCCACGAGCAGCCAGAACCAGGTGATGGCCGACTGAAAATCGAGGCGAAAATAATACAGGTCGGCGACCGCGTTGACCAGCCCGGTGAAGAGCGCCGCGTGGCAGCCCAGGTGTATCGCTTCGATTTCGCTTTCGCCGCCCGCCGATCGCCAGGCCCGCCGCCCATACAGGAAGACGCCCGTCATCGCCAGAAGGAAGATCAAGACGCCGGTCAAGCCGATTTGATTGGCCATGATCAAATACATGTTGGCCACGTCGGTGTAAATGTCGATCTCCGGCGTGCCGGTGAACCCCACGCCGATAAAGGGATAACGGCTGATCACCTCGAGCGAGTCCGTCCATTCGCCGATGCGCATCTGCGTCGCCAGGTCGGCGCCCTGAAATGCCTGGCGCAGCCGGTCGATATAGGCTTGCGTCTGTGGCAAGAGCAGGAAGACTAGCCCGGCGATGACCAACACGGGGAACAGGCGGCGATATCGCAGCAGGGCGATGAGGAGCAGGCCCGCGCCCAAAGCCAGAAAGGAAGCGCGCGAGAAAGTCAGCAGCAAGGCGAGCGAAACGCAAGCGAAAATGCCGAGCGTCAGCCAGCGCCGCCTGAGGACGGGTCGATCGGCGACCGCCTGCGGCAGGATCAAGATCGCCGCCGTCGCCAATATGCCGCCCAGGGCGTTGGGGTCGACCCACGTGCCGATTGCGCGCTCGGCCAGGGCCGGGTTGTCCTCGATATAGCGGATGACGCCGCCCGGCGGATAGCCGATGCGCGACAGGCGAATCAGCAGCGCCTCCGCCAAATTGTCGGGCGCGATGTAGAGCGCGATCGCCAGCAGGGCCTGCGCGCCGACGGCCAGGATGATGACCCGCGCCAGACGGCGAAGCATCGCCGGATCGCGCAAGAGATCGCTGAGGATGAAGACCATGCTGATGCTCAGGAGGGTCTCCGCGAATTGGCGGATCTTGGCGGAAGTCGGGCTGGCGTGGCGCATGCCCAGGGCGAAGGCGAGGATCAGCCACATCACATAGACGAGGATAAAAGCGTGCGCCGGCGTCAGGCGCAGGTCGCCCCGCCGCCCGGTCATCCATTGAAACAGGTAAACGAGCAGGAAGCCGCCCATCGCCAGATCAAGCAGGGTCGGCGTGATGGCGATTTTAACCGGGAAGACGCCAAATGGGAGCAGCAGCACGACGCCGACGATGGCGTATAAGGCGGCGCTGACATCGGTGAGGACATAGAGCCCGGCGAGCAGCCCCAGGATGCCCGCGAGCGCCAGCAGGGGCCCGGCGACGGCGATGGCCAAGCCCGTGGCCGCGCCGACAAGCCCGATGCCGAACCCGACCGCCAGCGCGTAATGCCGCCCATCAAGCCGGCTAACCCAGACCTGCAATCCATTCGCCGCCCTCATGCGCGGGTCCGCCAGTCGCTTGCCAGGGCGAGCAGCGCCAACACAAGCCAGGTCGCCAGGCTGATCAAGGCGCCGGCCGCATAGCTCCGGGGCGCGAAGTCGAGGCTGAGCTCGTGCCGCCCGGCCGGGATTTCGAGCGCGCTCAAGCCGGCGTAGGCGCGGATGATGTCGATCCGCTCGCCGTTCAAGCGCGCCCGCCAGCCCGGATAATGCGGCAGCGAGAGCGAGAGGATCGCGTTCTGCGGCGCGTCGATTTTCAGCGAGATCGCTTCTGGCGCGAATGAGCTCACGTCCACCTGTCCCTTGGCTGCGGCACCTGGCAGCTCAAGCGTCGGCGCCCTGTGCAGGACGATCTTGTCGCGCGCATGATAGCGGCTGTCGTCCAACAGTTCCAATGCCCATTCGTCGCTGTCCACGAGGTCGGCCGCGTAAAACAAAAGCGCGAAGGGGCGCGGATCCTTGAGCTGGTGCAGGTAAACCGCGCCATCGCGATCGACGCCGCTTTCGATGACGGCTGACGGAATCGCGAGCTGTGGCGAGCCACTGAAAACGTATTTCACCGCGAAGAGCTCCCATGCCAGCGGGTTGTTCACATAATCTCGGTAGATGATTGCCTGTGGACCCTTAAGAAAGAGCGGGCTGATGCCGCGCATATCCATCAGACCGTAGAGGCTGCCGAAATTGTCGCGCAGACCGCGGAAGCCATCGACGCGGAAAGGCTGCCCGTCGCGGTCGTCAATCACGGCTTGGATCAGCGGCGGGGGCGTCATCGCGAGTTGTTCGCTATGGGGCGCGGAGTCGAAGTTGGCGGGCTGGTCGATATTGACTGAGAACAATTCGAAGGCGATTAGCGCGATCAAGGCGACCTGGAAAATCGCTCGCCCTGGCTGATGCAGAACACTGCGCAGAACGATGAAAGCGGCGGCGGCGACCAGGGCGCTGCGGCTGGCGATCTCGAAGAGCCCGCCCCAGCTCGCGGCGTCGTAGGTCCAGGCGAAAAACAAGCCAAGGGCGAGCAGAGCCATCAAAGCGGCGAAACGCAGCCAAGAGGCGAGGGCGCGCTTTCGCCAGGACGGGCTGGAAACCGCGGCGCTGGCGCAGATGCCAAGCCCCGCCAGGACCGCCAGACTGCTGGCGACCAGCAGGGCGGCGCGTTCCTGCCCGCGGAAGAAACGCAAACCGGGAATCAGGTTGTAGCTGGCGTAATAGAAGGCGCTGTTCTCGCCCAGGCTGTGCAGCAATGCGATGAAGGCGACGAGCAGCCAAAAGCGGCTTTCCCGCGCGCGGCGCAGCATCGCGACCGCCACGAAAAACAGCGCCGGCAGACCGACGTATAGGGGCGACCATTGGCTGACAGCGCCCGGCAGCACGACCTGGACGATATCGCGGAAGGGGAAGCCGTTGCCCTTGGCGGCGAAGCCCATGCCCTCGCGGGTCGTATGCATGAGATATTCGAGGCCGGGCATCAATGTCACCGCCGCGGAGCCAAATGCGACAATGCCGAAAAGCAAAAGCCCAACGATGCAGCCGCGCCAGCCCAGCCGACCGCTATGACAGCGAAAGGCGAAATAAGCGGCCGCCAGATAACTGAGGAAAAAGCTGGTCTGCGGATGACCGGCCAGCCAGGACAAGCCCAGCGCGCAGCCCGCAAGCGCCACCATGTGAAGCGCCAGAGACCCGCGCCGCGTCGCTTCCAGGATGCCCAGCAGCGTCAGGGGCAGCCAGGTCGCCGCCTCGAGCACCGCCAGCTGCAATGGCGGATAGCCGGTCGCGTATCCCCCGTATCCCAGGATGAGAGCCGCCGCCAGCGCCGCCGCCGGGCTTAAAGCCTGGCCGAGCGTCAGCCGGCGCATGAAGGCGTACATGAACAGCGTCAGCAAGAGGACGTGGGCGGTCATTTCCATTTGCAGCGAGTTGTAGGTCCAGCCGCCAGCCAGCGCGCTGAGGGCGATCGTGAGCCAGCGCGGGGGATAAAAGACGGCGGCCTGCGTATCGGCGATGAAGGGCAGCCCGCCATTGTTGTAGGGATTCCAGAGCGGAATCTGCCCTTGAGTCAGGCGGTCGTATTGATACGCGCCAAAGGCCACGAATTGACCCGAAAAGTCGCCTTGCGCCAGCGACGCCTGGTCGGCGGCGACGGGCGTGAAAAGCCGCCAGAAGAAGAGCAGCCAAAGGAGGACGAGCGCAAACACCGCGCGGGCGTCGTTGCTGCGGGACAGCTGGAAGAGGCGCGTCATTGGCAACATCTCTCAAATCAGCGACTGAAAAAAGTCGATGGTTTCACGCGCGATGAGGTCCCAGTCGAAGCGCGCGCTCAGCCGGTCCGCGCCTGCTCGCAGCGTTTGCAGCTGTTCGCGGTCGCGCAGGAGCCGCCGTATCGCTTCGGCCAGCGCCTCCGCCGAGCCCGGCTCGACCAGCCAGAGATTGCAGCCATGCGCGAAAGCCTCGACTTCCACCGCCGGCGCAGTCGTCAGGATGGCGCAGCCGCTGTGAATCGCCGCGATGAGACTGCTGCGCCGATACGAAGCGCCATCGACATAGGGCAGCGCCATTAGATCCACGGCGCGCAGCTGGGCGCCCGCCGCATTATCGGGCAGATAGCCGGTCCAAATCACAATGTCGCCGAGGCCCCGCCGGCGAATCCGCGTCTCCAGCTCGTCCAGGTAGAGGCCGTCCGCGCGCGATTCGACCGTGTTGCGCCGCCCGCCAATGAACAGCAGCCGCAGATCATGCCCCTCGGCGCGCAGCGTCGCCACCGCCTCGATTAAGTGGTCGATGCCTTTCAGCGCGTTGATGAAGCCGAAGTGACCGATGACGAAGGCGTCTTCGTTGGCGCGGACTGGCGAGAATGGCGCGGTGATGTCGCCGCTTTCGCGAGTCGCTTTTGAGATGCTGCTGCCGATCGGGATGAGGCGTCGCTGTGGCAGACGTATCAGCCGCCGATCGTCCTCATGGTTGGTGCTGATGACGCCGGCCGACGAGCGCGCCAGCCGCATCACGATCCAATCGCGCAGCGGACCGGCTTTGGGGAAGAGATAGGGATGGCGCAGATCGTGAAAGGTGGTGACCAGCGGAACATCAAGCGCCGCCGGGGTGAAATGGATGAAGGGCGACATGTCGTAGGCGGCTGTTTGAAACTGCAGGTTGACCGCGTCCAGGCGATGCCGCCGCGCCCAGCCACGCATGGCCGGCAGACAGAGCGGTCCCCAGTTGCGAAGGGCGCTTATGTTCAGGCCGTCGCTGGAAGAGCCCGCGCGGCTGAGGATCTGGACGTCATGGCCATGCTCGCCAAGATTCTCCGCCAGGCGCCGCGTAAAATCGCCGACGCCGCCGGGCATGGGCGGGAACTCGCCGCTGATCAGCCCGATCTTCATAGCCGCGCCTTTAAGCCCGCGCGCAGCACCTGCCAATAGACGCGAACGCGTTCGGCTCGCAATTCGCGCTTATGGCCCAGCGCGCCCTTGAGGCATTCCAGGCAGAGCTGCCAGCTGAATTGCAGCAGCAGGATGACGCGCAAGATGAGGTATTGCGGGTAACCGTGATGTTTAAGAAAGTAACGGAGCTTGCTCGTCTGGAAGTGGATCTGTTTGAAAGCGCCGATTTGCTCGCTGCTCTTGCCGCCATGATGCGTGATGCGGGCGCCGCCGTGATAGAAGACCTGCCAGCCGGCCGATTTGGCGCGCCGGCAATAATCCAGCTCTTCCCAATACATCGTGAAGCCTTCGTCCAGCCCGCCGATGTCGTCGACCACCTGACGCCGCAGCATCAGCGCCGAGCCCTGCGCCCAGTCCGCCTCGAGGATGGCGTCGTCCGCCGAGTCTAACATGCGGTAATCCCGCTCTACGCTGGCGGGCGCAATGGCCGCGAGCCAGGTGCTTTCGAAGACGCCGGTCATCAAGGTCGGGAAGCGGCGGCGCGTGGACTGATGGCTGCCATCGCTGTTGAGCGTATGCGGACCCACGATGCCGACTCGCGGATGCCGCTGCATGAAGTCCAGCATAATGCCGAGCGCCCCAGGGCTGACTTCGGTGTCGGGATTGAGCAGGAGGAGAAAATCGCCGCGCGCCTGGCGCAAGCCGATATTGTTGCCGCGCGTGAAGCCGATATTTTCGCGCTGTGGCAGGGCGAGCGCCTCGGGGTAATTCTGTCGAATCATCTCCACGCTGCCATCGTCGCTGGCCGAATCCACCACGATGATCTCAAGGCAGAATTCGCGCTCGCCGCCCGCCGGCATCGAAGGCCGCGCCGCCCGCAGGCTCGCCAGGCATCTGTCCAGCAGTTCGCGCACGTTCCAACTGACGATGATGACGGACAGATCGACCAAGTCGCGATCTCCTTGCCATTCGCTAAGCACGCAGTTTAACAGCCTTTGACGAGTTTCGAGAGAGCGCGCCGCGTTAATCAAAGGCGCTTAGGGGAGGGCGAAGAGCGCCTCGGCATTGCGCGTGGTCTGCCGCGCCATCGCCTCGGGCGAGAGGCAGTGAAGCTCCGCCAGCTTGTCGTTGACGTAGCGGACGCAGGCGGGTTCGTTGCGTCTGCCGCGTCGGGGCTGGGGCGCGAGGAAGGGTCCGTCGGTCTCGATCAAGATGCGCTCGATGGGGACGCGCCCCGCAATCTCGCGCAGGTCATCGGCTTTTTTGAAGGTGATCGGTCCGGTGAATCCCAGATAGAAGCCCAGCTCGAGCGCGCGTTCGGCGATTTCGCCCGACGCGGAAAATGAATGCAGCACGCCGAGGCGCCCTTTCAGGCTCGCGGGGGCGGTGGGCGCCCAATGCGTCAGTATCGCCATCAAGTCGGCGCTTGCCTCGCGGTTGTGGATGATCACCGGCAGCGCCAGCGCGGAGGCCAACGCGAGCTGCGCTTCAAAGGCGCGCCATTGCGTCGGCTTCGGGCTTCTGTCCCAATGATAATCGAGACCGATTTCGCCGACGGCCACGACCTGGGGCGCGGTGGCGAGATCTCGCAAATCGTCGATCATGGCGCCGTCGAAGTTGCCGCTGCTGTTAGGGTGGATGCCGACCGCGGCAAACAAACCCGGCGCGCTGGCGGCCAGCGCAATCGCGTCGTGGCAGGTCTCCATGTCAATCGCCGGCACGATGACGCGCTGGACGCCAGCCTCCCGCGCGCGCCGCATGACCTCTGCGCGATCATGATCGTAGCGGCCGAAATAGAGATGGCAGTGGGTATCAACCAAGTTCATCAAATGACCAGGCTCGGATTGTCTCGCAGCTTTTTCAGGTCGGCTTCAACCATCATGCCGATGAGCTCTTCAAAGCTGACTTCGGGCGCCCAGCCGAGCGCGGCTTTCGCCTTGGATGGGTCGCCGACGAGCAGGTCGACCTCTGCGGGCCGCATAAAGCGCTGATCCTGCACGGCGTAATCGCGCCAGTTCAGCCCGACATGGGCGAAGGCGACCTCGAGCAGGCGCTGCACCGAATGCGTCTCGCCAGTGGCGATGACGTAATCATCGGGCGCGTCCCGCTGCAGCATCAGCCACATCGCGCGCGCGTAATCGCCGGCGAAGCCCCAGTCGCGCTTCGAATCCAGGTTGCCGATGCGGATCTCGTCGCCCAGCTCCAGCTTGATTTTGGCGGCATGATAGGTCACCTTGCGCGTGACGAATTCCAGGCCGCGGCGCGGCGATTCGTGATTGAAGAGTATGCCGCTGCAAGTGAAAAGGTCGTAACTTTCGCGATAGTTGATCGTGATCCAGTGCCCGTAGACCTTTGCCACGCCGTAAGGGCTGCGCGGGTAGAAGGGCGTCGTCTCCTTCTGCGGCACTTCGCGCACCTTGCCGAACATCTCGCTGCTGGAGGCTTGATAAAAGCGGATCGCCGGGTTGACGGCGCGAATGGCTTCGAGCATGCGCGTGACGCCCAAGCCCGTGATGTCGCCAGTGAAGACCGGCTGATTCCAGGAAGTCGGCACGAAGCTCTGGGCGGCCAGGTTGTAGACTTCGTCCGGCTCGACCGCGCTGATGGCGGTGATCAGACTGCTCAAGTCGCCCATATCGCCCTGGACGATTTGCAGCTGGTTTTGAATATGCTGGATGCGTTCATAACGCACCGTGCTCGTGCGCCGCACCATGCCATACACTTCGTAGCCTTTGCCCAGCAGGAACTCGGCGAGGTAAGAGCCGTCTTGCCCGGTTATGCCGGTGATTAGCGCTCGCTTTGCCATAAGCTGAATCCCTATGCTTCTCTTTGGCGCCGTCTGCTGTCGTTCAGCACGTCGCGCAGCGTGTCTTCGAAGGTCAGCGCCGGCTCCCAGCCTGTGTCGCGCCGCAATTTGCCATAATCGCCGCGGATCTCTGGCACGTCCACCGGGCGCAGGCGCGCGGGGTCGACGCGCACTTCAATATCGATCTGGCTAAATCGTAACAGAATATGCAGAAGCTGCCGAATGCTATGCGCCTGGCCAGAGGCGATATTGTAGGCTTCGCCCGGCTTGCCCGATTCTACGATTTTGTGATAGGCGCGAACGATATCGCGGACGTCGGTGAAATCCCGCTTCGCTTCCAGGTTGCCGACATATATAACGGCGTCTTCCGCGCCTTCCTCAATCGCCGCGATCTGCCGCGCGAAAGCCGGCGCGACGAAGCGCTCGTTTTGACCCGGACCGATGTGATTGAAGGGGCGGGCGCGCATAATCGGCAAACCATGGCTGAGATAATACTGCAAGCCGAGCATGTCCTGGGCGACCTTGCTGACGCTGTAGGGGTTGGTCGGGCGGATGGCCGCGTCTTCGCTCATCGGCAGCCGCTCGGGCGTCGCCGCGCCGTAGATCTCGGCCGAGCTGACGATGAGAATGCGCGGTCTGATCTCGAGCTCCAGGCAGGCGCTGATGATGTTCAGCTGGGCGCGGATGTTATTCTCCAGGGTTTCCCAAGGGTCTTCAAAGGAACGCGGCACGAAAGCCTGGGCCGCGAGATGATAAATGGCGTCGGGCAGACATTCCGCTACGAGCCGGCGAACAAGCGAGTAATTCTTTAGGTCGACGCGCTGCTGCTCGCTGACCGCCGGGTGCACGGTCTCGCTTGGGAAGAGCGTGGTGCCCGTCAAGCGCGCCTTCGGCTGGGCGTTGCCGATATGCGCCGCGAGGTGGTGGCCCACGAAGCCGCCGGCGCCGGTGATCAGGACGCGCAAAATCGACGCCTCAAGACCGCGAGGAACTGTGGTCTGGCTGGCGATGGGGCGGGGGGCGCGCCGGTCTTCATGCGGCTCAGCCTTCTTTAGGCGCGCGGATTGCCGCGGTTGTCGTGGGCTGGCAGCAAGCTCTCCACGTATTCGCGGCTGTAGCGCCGGCCGCGCAGGCGCAGCGTAACGTAGCGGGCGAAGACCCAGCCGTCCTGGTCGTCGTAGCTGGCGAGCAGCCAGTCGGCGTTCGAGGTGACGCCCTGGATAGGCAACAGCGTCCCGGCCGGGATCAGAGCCAGAGACTGGGCGTGCGCGTCCGGCTCTCGCCGCAGATGCAGCATGGCGCCTGGATCAAGCGCGACTTCGCCCATGATCGCCGAGAGCGGGTCTTCTGGCGGAGGCACTGTCGGCGAGTCGCTGTCTTGCCTCTGCCGGATGCCGCCGCGGGCGCCATCGCTGATTTGCGGCGCGACCGTTTCATCGAGCGCCCGCAGCGTCTCGACGCGCACCGGCTGGCCGTTCAGCAAGAGCTGCGCGTAATCGGCGCTGACCCAGCCGCGGATGATCTTGTCGGGCTCGCCTGCGTAATCGACATAAACCCATGCTTCAGCCTCGTCTAAGCCGAGCAGGCTCAGGGCGGTCGCCGGCGCCAAATGCGCCAGGACTTCGCTGGTGGGGTCGTTCGCCATGCGCAGGTTGAGCCGGGCGCCCGCGCTCAGCTGATGTACGCGCAGGGACACGGAATCGGCCAGTTCGGGCGGCTGCATCGCGGTATTGTAGGCGCTGCCCGCGCGATTCTGGCGCACCAACGGCAGGCTGGCCAAGCGCTGCTTCGCGCCCGTTTCATCGTATACCTTCGTGTAAAAGGCGTTCACCCAGCCAACAAGCGCGCCGCCATCCGCTGTCTGATACACGACAAAGAGCCAGGTCTCGGCTGGCGCCAAATCCTGCGCGGGCAACAGATCGGCGGCCGGGTCGGCGGCGTAATCGCTCAGATCAAGCGGCAGCGATGGATTGTCGCCGGAAAGAAGCGCGGTTGGGCCGCGTCTGCCCAGCACGACCACCGTGGTTCCACCCGAGATCAGCCCGAGCGAGAGGGCATCGCTCGACGGATACTGGCGCAGCTGCAGGCGCCCGCTGGGGTCCAAATCGACCGTGGCGTAGGGGCTGACGGCGATCAGCGCCGGGCTGGCCGCGACGCCCGCGTCCAGGTCGTTCGTGGCGAACGCCGCCGCGTCCAACTCCGTCTCAGGCTTCAACGCTTCGGTGGTTTCCGTCGGGGCGCCACTTTCGGGTTCAGGCGCGGTTTCGGGCGGGTCTGCCGCTTCCGTTGGCTCGGGCGGCGCTGGGGTTTCGTCGGCTGGGGCGGCTTCCGCTTCGTCGACCTTTGCCGCCGGCGCCGGCAGCATTGCCTTGACGCGGCGCATCAGGCTGGTCTCGACGATCAGCAGGCGGGGCGGGGTGAAGGCGCTGCCGGCCAGGGCGATAAGAGTGTAATAGGCGCCGGCGTGGAATTGCGTCGGCGGCGCGCTGACGACGCCGCGGTCTTCGCCGATTTCCAGCCTCATCGTCAGCGCATGCGCCCCAGGCGCGACTTGCAGCGCTTCACTGGCTTCGCCGAAGCCGACGTCTTCCGCGATGGCGACGCCGCTATCCAGGCGCAGACGGCCGACCACGCTATCGGGCACGGCGTTGATCAGACGGACGAGCGCCGAAGCGTCATCAAGGTCGCGCAGCGCGTCATCGAAGGCGACCGGCCGAAGCCAGGACGGCGTGCCCATGATGACGACCGTCTGCATCGCTCCCGCGCGAACGTCCAGGTTCATGGACGAAATGACCGCCGGGCCGAGGCTCAGGGTCATTTGACGCGAGCCGCCTGGGATGGCAATGGGCGCGGAGGGCTCGGCGAAAGACAATGAAGGCGCGGTCATACGCTCGTCGATTTTGAGATCGACCGCGGCCGCGCCCTGTACGGCATGCACGAAGCGAACGCGCCCGCTTTGCCCGCCCCCAGCCACTGCCGCCGTCGTATGCAATAGCTGCGGGTCGTCCGCATCGCCGCGCACGATCAACATGCTGCTCGTTCCAGACGCGAGGCGCGCGCCAAATGAGACTGGCTGCGCGTTGCCATCGGCCGCCGCGGGCAGCGCGCTGAACGAAAATCGGCCCGCCGGCAGGACGAAGGGACCCAGCGAGGCGCCAGGCAGGAGGCTTTCGCCGGCGATCCGCGCGTCGTCTGGCGAGGCGACATCAAAGCTGGCGCCGCCGTCCAGCGCGTTGACGATAAACAGGCGCGCCAGGCCAAATTCGAGCGGGCTCAGGTCATCGGCGATATGCGCAAGCTGGCCGCCGGGCAACAGGATGATGGCGGAGGCCCCCGGCGCCAGCGTGAAGGACCCTCGCGTCAGCTCTGTCGCCGTGCCCGCGATGGTCGCGCTCAGCTCGGCGGCGGCCGGCAGGCTGAAGTAAGGCGAAGCGTCTTGAGGCGCCAGGTCGGCGACCGCCAACTCGCCATTGACGCGGATATCGAGAGGCGGGGCATCCGAGGCGACATGGATGAGGCGAGCGCGAGCGTCGTCTTGCGCCTGCGCCGCGCCAAGGCATAGCGCCGCGACTGCAATCAGTAGCATCGGCAAAGCGAAGGATTTACTGCTGGTCATAACCGCTAAACCCGTTTGGTCGAGCCAGGCCAAAGCGTTCAATCGTGGCGGGGCGGCAGCGGCGGAGTTCTCTGCGGAGCGCGCCCGCGACGGTCTTGCGATCAGGTGCCTTCCTGCCATTGATTGAGGTAGGCGGCTTGCTGCGGGGTCAGTTCATCAATGCTGATGCCCATCGCCCCCAGTTTCAGCCGCGCGATTTCCTGATCGACATCGGCAGGGATAGTATAGACCTGCGCCGCCAGATTATCCACGTTTCGCAGCATATACTCGGCCGCCAGCGCCTGATTGGCGAAGCTCATGTCCATGACCGAAGCCGGATGCCCCTCCGCCGCCGCCAGGTTGATCAAGCGCCCCTCGCCCAAGACATAAATCGAGCGCGCGCCAAGCTGGAACTCTTCCACGAAGGGGCGTACGAGGGTCGCGTCGCCGTCGGCCATGTTGGCCAGCGCCTCCAGGTTGATCTCGACGTTGAAATGACCGCTGTTGCAGACGATCGCGCCGTTTTTCATAAGGGCGAAATGCGCGCGGTCGATGACTCCGATGTCGCCGGTGGCGGTGACGAAGATGTCGCCGAGTGGCGCCGCCTCGAGCATGGGCATGACGCGGTAGCCGTCCATGACCGCCTCCAGCGCGCGCAAGGGGTTGACTTCGGTGACGATGACGTTGGCGCCCAGGCCGGCCGCGCGCATGGCGATGCCGCGGCTGCACCAGCCATAACCGGCGACCACCACGACGCGGCCCGCCAGCAGGATATTGGTCGCGCGGATGATGCCGTCGATGGTGCTCTGGCCCGTGCCATAGCGGTTGTCGAAGAGATGCTTCGTGGCGCTGTCGTTGACCGCGAGCACGGGAAAGCGCAGCGCGCCGTCATTCGCCATCGCGCGCAGACGGATGACGCCGGTGGTGGTTTCTTCGGTGCCGCCGACGATGTCGTCCAGCAGCTCGCGCCGGTCTTTATGGATCGTGCCGACGAGGTCGGCGCCGTCATCCATGGTGATATGCGGCTTGTGATCCAGCGCGGCGTGAATATGCCGGTAATAGGTTTCGTTGTCCTCGCCCTTGATGGCGTAGACTGGTATCTCATCGTTGGCGACCAGCGAAGCGGCGACATCGTCCTGCGTCGAGAGCGGGTTGGAGGCGGTCAGCACGACATCGGCGCCGCCGGCTTGCAGGGTCTGCATGAGGTTGGCGGTCTCGGTCGTGACGTGCAGGCAGGCGGAGAGGCGGACGCCTTCGAGGGGCTTTTCTCGCTCGAAACGCTCCTTGATCCGCTTCAGCACCGGCATCTCTTGCCCCGCCCATTCGATGCGGTAGCGGCCGCCGGTCGCCAATTCGATGTCTTTGATGTCGTTCGCAATCGTCATTTTCTCTCCTGGGTTGTCTTCCCCATATTCTGGCCCCTTGCCCCAGCGAGCCAGGGAAGGGGAGCTACGAATTTGCGGGGCGCAAAGCATTTTGCATGGGCGGCGGCATTGTCGCGCCTGTGTCTACAGTGCCCGATCTTTTGCGATCCAGTCAGCCGGCCGGCAGCAGCCGATCCAGCTGCCCGGCGTCGTCGGCCAGCGAGCGGAAGCGCGCCACGAACTCCTCCAGCGTGAAACTATGGTTCTGCGTGCCGACGACTTCCAGGGCGTAGGTCGCGCTTAAGGCGCCAACCCGCGCGCAGAGATCCAGCGGCAGATCTTTGCTCAGCCCGAAAATGAAGCCCGCGCGATAGGCGTCGCCGGCGCCGGTCGGGTCGGCGATCGCTTCTGGCGGGAAAGCCGCCACCTCAGTCGCTTGGTCCGCATGATAAATCTTGGAGCCATTTTCGCTTTCGGTGATGACCACGATCTCAACTTCTTCGCGCAAGTCGGCGAGCGTCAGCCCGGTCTTGTCGTAGATGACGCTGGCTTCGTAGACGTTGACCACGAGCATGTAGGCGCCCTGGACGCCGCGCCGCAGTTGGTCGCCATCAAGGCGCGCCACCTGTTGGCCCGGGTCGTAGATAAAGCGTATGCCCGCGTCTCGGCACTCGTCGCACAAGTTGATCATGGCGACTGGATCGTTGGGCGATATGACCGCCAGATCGGGCTTGCGGCTGACGACATCGGCGATGCGATAATCGCGCGCCAGGTTCATCGCGCCGCCATAAAAGAAGGCCAGCTGGTTGTTGTCATCATCGGTATTGGCGAAGAAGGAGGCGGTGAAGACCTCGTCGAGCTGGATCACCGTGCCGCAGTCGACGCCGGCGCCCTCCAGCCAGCGCTGATAATCGCCAAAATCGCGCCCGACCGTGCCCATCAGCTTGGGCTTCGCGCCGAATGTCGCCAGCGTGAAGGCGATGTTGGCGGCGACCCCGCCCCAATGCTTGGTCATGTCGTCCACGAGGAAGCTGAGGCTCATATTGTGCAGCTCGTCGGGGATGAAATGCTGCTGGAAGCTGCCGGGGAAGCGCATCAAATAGTCGTAGGCGATCGAGCCGGTTACGAGAATGTCCATGGGGAGAGCCCGCCCTCTGGCAGATGGCGCAAGGGCGCAGTATAACGCAATCGGCAGGGACCTGATAGCGAGAATTCCAGGGCTGGCGCCGCCTTGGCTCGCGCCCCGGGGTCGCGGCCGCTCAGATATCTTCCCCGGCCACGGCCCGGCGCAGGCTCTCGCTGAAGGGCGGGCGGGCGATGCCGTTTTCGGTCACGATGCCGCTGAGGTAGCGCTGGGGGGTGACGTCGAATGCCGGGTTGCGCGCTTTGAAATGGGCGGGCACGATCGCTTTGCCGTAGGGCGTCGTCACTTCGGCCGGGTCGCGCTGCTCGATCGGGATTTGGTCGCCCGAGGGCAAGCTCAGGTCGATCGTGGAGGTCGGCGCGACGGCGTAAAAGGGGATGTCGTGCGCCTGCGCCAGGATCGCCAATTGATAGGTGCCGATTTTGTTGGCGACGTCGCCATTGGCGGCGATGCGGTCGGCGCCGACCAGCACGATATCGACCTCGCCCTTAAGCATATAATAGCCGGCGGCGGTATCGGGGATGATGTCGTAGCTTTGGCCCAGCGCTTCCATCTCCCAGGCGCTCAATCGCGAGCCCTGCAAACGCGGCCGCGTCTCGTCCAGCAAGACGTGGATCCGCTTGCCCCCTTCAAACGCGGCGCGAATCACGCCAAGCGCGGTGCCATAATCGACCGTTGCCAACGCGCCGGTGTTGCAGTGGTGCAGGACGGTGGCCCCGTCATGCAGCAGCGCCGCGCCACGACGCGACAGGCGGCTGTTGATGGCGACATCCTCATCGGCGATTTTCTGCGCCGCGCCCAGCAGGACGTCGCGCAGATCATCGGGATTGCTGAACTCGCCGCTGGCGGCGATCGCCATCAGCTGGTCGACCGCCCAGGCCAGATTGACGGCTGTGGGACGGGCGGCTTTCAGCAGTTTGGCGGCGGCGCGCAAGTCGCCGAGGAGGGCGTCGACGCTTTCGGCTTTGCTGCCCCGCGCGGCCAAAGCCAGGCCAAACCCGGCGGCCGCCCCAATCGCTGGCGCGCCCCGCACGGTCATGTTGCGGATGCTCTCGGCGACCGCCTCAGCCGTTTCCAGGCGCGCGAATTCCAGCGTCCAGGGCAAGGCGCGCTGGTCGATCATCTTGAGGGCGTCGCCATCCCACTCGACTGAACGCATGAGCCAATCCCGCTATGTCGCTGGCATTGGTGAAAGCCAGGTCGCCAACGCGCAGCCGCTAATTGAACTGTTCGATCAGCGTACCCAGCTGCTCGAATGTCGGCTGGTTGCTAAAGGGCGTCAGCTGTGGCATGCCATCGCCGATTTGGAAGAAAATCGTCGGCGTCCCCCGCACCTCCAGGCGCGTCGCGTACGCCAAGTCGATATCGACCTGCTTCGCATCGCTCGCGCATTCCAGCAGATCGGCATAGGACATGTCCATCATCTCGGCGAAGCCGCGCGCCGAACTGTCGCTGAAGCGGCGGGCGCTGGCCAGCTCGAAGAGCCGGTCGTGCGCCGTCCAAAACGCGCCCGGGCGCAAGTCTTCCGCGCATTCCGCCAGTTGCGCCGCCAAGCGCGAATAGCCGGGGTCGACCACCGGCGTGAAGCGATACTCGAAGCGCGCCATGCCCTTGGCCACGTACTCGCTGATGAGCTTGTCGACCGTCGATTTATAGCGCTGGCAATGGCTGCAGAGGAAATCCTCGAAAGCCACGATGGTGATTGGCGCCGCCGGATCACCCAAAATGAAGCCGCCGTCATCGCGCCGGTGCTGCGGGATCTGCGCGTAATCCGCAGTCGACGCGCTCTGCGAGCCCTGGCTGGACAAAACGACAAAGACCGCCGCGACCGCCACAGCGGCCAGAATCACGATACCCACCATTAGTTTCGCGCGCCGGGGCGCGGCTTTTAGTTTCTGCGCCACGTCAATACCCTCGTCTACTACACAAACGCCTGCGGTTGCGGGTCATGCGCCCCGCTCATAATCAGAATCCTACCGATTGTTCGCGAGTTAGTCAATTGCCTTAGCGCACGCTGGTCTCCACTTTTCGTCTGAGTAAGATCCGCCGCCTGGCGTATACTTGGGATCACGCAAGCCGAGTCGTCATCGGCGGTCGGATGAGGAGCAGGCCTCAGATGCAAATGGATGTCTTGATTGAGAAAAAGCGTGATGGCGGGGCATTAACCGAGAGGGAGATCCGCTATGTCGTCAATGGCTTCACCGCCGGCGCAATCCCCGACTATCAGATGGCGGCGCTCTTGATGGCGATATATTTTCAGGGCATGAACCGCGCCGAAACCGCCCAGCTGACGATGGCGATGGCGGAATCGGGCGATATGCTCGATCTTTCCGATATCTGCGACTATGCCGTCGACAAGCATTCTTCGGGCGGGGTCGGCGATAAGACCAGCCTGGTCGTCTTGCCCTTGGCGGCCTCCTTTGGCGTGCCGATCGCCAAGATGAGCGGGCGCGGCCTGGGCGCGACCGGCGGCACCGTGGACAAGCTGGAGTCGATCAGCGGGTTCAAGGTCAATTTGTCCGAAGCCGAGTTCCGGCGCATCGCGCGCGAGACCGGCTTGGTGATCGGCGGGCAGAGCAAGAGCCTGGCGCCGGCCGACGGGCTGATTTACGCCCTGCGCGACGTCACCGCCACGGTCGGCAGCCAGCCTCTCATCGCCAGCAGCATCATGAGCAAGAAGCTGGCGGCGGGCGCGAGCGGCATCGTCCTGGATGTGAAAGTGGGGCGCGGCGCCTTCATGAAGACCCTGGACGAAGCGCGCGCTTTGGCGACCGCCATGGTCAGGATTGGCGTGGATGCCGGGCGCGATGTGGTGGCGCTGCTTTGCGACGTCAATCAGCCGCTGGGCGTCGCCGTCGGCAACGCTTTGGAAGTGGCGGAAGCGGCATCGACCCTGCGCGGCGACGGACCGCCCGATTTTCATCAGCATTGCGTCGAGGTCGCGGCGCAAATGCTGCGGCTGGCCGGGCAGGGCGAGCGCTGGGCGGAGCTGGCGGTGGCCCGGGCGGAAGCCGATCGCGCGCTGCGAACAGGGGAAGCATTCGAAAAGCTGCGGCAGATGGTGGCGGCGCAAGGCGGCGACGTCTCGCAGATCGACGACCCCAGCAAACTGCCTCAGGCCAAGCTCCGCCACGATTTGCGCGCGCGCGAAAGCGGCTGTATCGCGTCCATTCTCGCGGACCGGGTCGCCTGGTCGACGCTGCTGCTGGGGGCGGGGCGGCGGACGAAGACGGACGAGATCGATCACGCGGTCGGCGTCGAAGTCCACGCCAAGGTCGGCGACGCGGTGGCGGCGGGCGACCGGCTGATGACGGTTCACGCCAATGACAAAGCCAGCCTGCAAGCCGCGCTGGACGAATTGGCGGGCGCGGTCGAAGTCAGCCCGTCGCCAGTCGAGCCGCTGCCCTTGTTTCATGGGATTGTCGACGGGCGCGAGCTTTAATCGGCTTCCACGACCAGCTCGCCATCGTCGTAGGCATAGCTGTTTATCGGCGCGCCTCGCCAGTAGCCGTCTTCAAAGCGAATGAGGCCGTTTACGCCTTGGTATTCGGTCGCCCGGATCGAGACGCCCGTCTCCATTGCCGCCAGCGCCAGGCGAGCCATGTCGTAAGCGAGGGTCGCCAGCAGGTTTGGCGGCGGCACGTATAAGCCGCTCGACAGATAGCGCTCCCTGAAGCCCGCGTCCGGAAGCGCGCCGCTGCTGCGGAATGCGATCGCATCGGCGTCATCGGCGAGGTCGCGCGCTTGCACGAGCATCGCGAGGTCGCCGCTGCCGCCCGCTTGCGCCAGTTTCGCATTGGCGGCGTAGAGGCTGTCTTCATCGGCGCGGTCATGCCCCCAATTGCCGATCAGAATCATGGGAAGGTCGTTCGCCCTTTGCGCCGCGGGATGCGTCGCCGCCGGCCCCAGCGCGATGATGGCCGTGACGGCGCGATCCAAGTTCAGGGCTTTCATGCGCGCGACCGCCGAGCCCGCCGATCCGCCGTCGTCCACCGCCAGAAGCTCGATGTTTTGCGGATTGACATCGGCGAAAGCCAGCCGGACGGAGTAGAGCGCGTTATAGCCGATCTCGCGATATTGCCCTTCAAATGGCGCGAGCAAGGCAAGCTTCTGCGGCAGCGGCTTTGCGTCCGCTCCGCACGAGGCGAGGCAGAGCGCCAGCAGAATCAGAAGCCAGCCAACCGCGCGGCGCCGTAGACGGCCTTCAGCAGACGTTTTGCAGGTGCTCTTCATAGGTGACGGCAAAGTTATGGAAGAAGGAACTGTCGCAGGTGGCGTGAAAAAAGAAGTATTCCGACTCGGCTGGCTGCAGCGCCGCTTTTATGGCGGAGAGCCCGGGGCTGGCGATGGGACCGGGCGGCAAGCCCACGCGCAGGAAGGTGTTGTAGGGCGATTGCACGCCGCGGAAGTCGTCATAGGTGATTGGGGGCCACCAGACGCCGCGCGCGCCATCCAGCCCGTATTGGACTGTGGGATCGGCTTCCAGCTTCATGCCGATATTGAGGCGGTTGTGATAGACGCTGGCGATCATCGGGTGTTCCTCGCGCCAAACCGCTTCCCGCTCAACGATGGAGGCCAGGGTCACGATCTGATGGAGCGTCCATCCCTTTTGGAGCGCCGCGTCGCGCCGGGCGTCGCCGACGCGCTCGCGAAAAGCGCCCAGCAAGGCATCGCGCAAGCCTTCGGCGCTGATCGTCGGCGGCAGCTGATAGGTATCCGGGAACATAAAGCCTTCCAGCGACGCGCCCGGCGGCAGGCCCGCCCAGTCGGCGAATTCGGGCGGGACTGGCGCGCCCACCATGACCAGGGGCAGGAAATCGGCGCTGCTGAAACCAAAAAGGCGATTCTGGTCGATTAGCTCGCCAAGCTCTTCGACGCGCGCGCCTTCCAGGCTGCGGAAGGGGATGAAGCTCTTGCTGGAATCGGTGAGCAGCTCGGCGATCTGGCGGATCGACTGCCGCTGATTCAGGAAGTAGAGGCCCGCTTCGAAGCGCCGCTCGTAGCCTTCCAGCCGCGCGTGATCAATGAACAAGCCGGCGTCGCCAATGAGACCGGCCTCGGCGAGCGACCTGGCGATAGCGGCCGCGCCGGCCCCGGGTGGAATCTGGAATCGAATCGGCGCCGCGTCGCCGCCGGCCGGCGCATCCAGTTCAGCGTGGCGATTCCTGAGCTGCAGGCCCAAAAGGAGCAGCTGCGCCCTGTCGTAAATCTGGCCCTCAGTCGCGAGCAGTGCCAGAGCCAGCATGCCGAGAGCCAAAATCGTCAAAAAAATGATCAGGAGCAAGCAGCCTTGAATCGCGCGCCGCAATCGCTATGCCTCACCTACAGAATGGCGGAGTCGTTTTCATCCTACGGCGTCGCGCCAAATCGGTCAAGCGCCGCTCAGCCATCGGCGCCCGCGATTGCCGTGGCGGTTGCCCGCATATTGGCGGGGCTATCGCTAAGAACGACATCGTCAAGTGAGCGCATGACCGTGACCCAGGTGCGGCCCGGCTTCAGCAGAATCGGCGATTCGTCGCCATAGACGAGCGAGAGGGCGACGCCTCGACTGTGGCTGAGCCGGCGCCAATAGCCTTCGTAGAGCCTGCCCTCGCGCATGACCCAGGCGCGCCCCTGCCCCCAGAGCGCGACCTCCCACGATTCGTTGATGGCGCCGGCTTCAAAAAGATCGGGACGCCGATTGTGAATGACCTGCAGCATGACCAGATTGTCCGCCCAGAGCTGCTGGTCATCGGCGGCGTCGTAATGCGGCAAGCCGTCGCTGTATCGCAGATAGCGCCCGGTCGCTTCATCGTATTGCCAGCGCGTATCGGTGCGGTTGTACCAGTTGATGTAGACGTCGTTCACGGCGCGGCCGCCGGCGTCGGGCTGCAAGGCGAATGCGAAGCCGGCCGAGCGATAGCCGATATTGACGCCGCGGCGGCTGGCGACCGCCCAAAGCCGCTCGGCATCAGCGAAAAGCGTATGTTCGTAACCGCGCGCCAGCAGCGAGTCGTCGCGGCAGAAACCGGCGCTGTCGCAGTTCTCGCCCAGCGATGGCGACAGCAGAATCGGCCGGTAGGGCGCGTTGACGTAGATATTGTGAATGGGCCCGCTGGTTCCGGAGTAGGCGAGCAGGGCGGCGTACATCGTCAGCAGTTCGATATCCAGCAGGCGGGCGCTGCGCAAGGAGCCGACCTGTTCCGGCGCCGCGCTGCGATAGAAGGCGGCAAAGCGCGTCACCCCGCCCTCGGCTTCATATTCGTAAACGAGGTCGGCCTGATTGACGGCGTGCTGCGGGCGCACCCTCGGCGGCCAGTTGGACACCTTGACGATCAGATTGCGCCGCATGCGCGCTGCTTCATCCGGGTAGGGCAGCCCCGTCAAGGGATTGATGCCGCTGGGATAATTCACCGGGCCTATCGCGGCCTCTGGCAGCGGCTTATAGACGCCGGAGACGGCCGTGCGCGCCAGCCGCGGCCCCTTGAGGGAAAGATCGGGCGTGGCGGTCGGGCGTGGCGTCGACGTCGCCGTTGGGCTTGCGGTCGCCGTGGCCGTCGCTGTGGCCGTCGCCGTGGCGGTCTCGTCCTGCGCGCGGCTGGCTTGCGCCCACAATACGAGGCTCAGCGCGACGAGAAACGCATAAACCCAGCGGTACCCGGTCGTGCGGCGCGGCAATGCCAATTCTCACCCTCCTTGATTGCAGGCGACCTGCGCTGGCGGCAAGTTGCGCTTACTTCGACGATACGCAGCCAGTATAATGGCAGAATCGTAACTTAGCCCGCTCATGACCGAGACAATAGATGAATAAGCGCCGTTTGCTCATCAGTTACGCTCATCCCGATGATGAAAGTTTCGGCTTGGGCGCCGCCATTCCAAAATGGATTGACGATGGCGTAGACGTCTACTTGATCTGCGCCACCAATGGCGATGTCGGGCACGTGCCGCCGGCGCTGCGCGGCAAATTCAAGACGGTCGCCGAGCTGCGCTTGAGCGAATTGGCTTGCGCGCGGCGGTATCTGAAATTCAAAGAGGTCTTCATGCTGGGTTATCGCGACAGCGGCATGACCGGCAGCGAGACCGCCAGCCACCCGGATTGCCTCGCCTATCGCTGGCGGCATTCGCCGGCGCGCGTCGCCGCCGATGTCGAGGCGATCATGCGCCAGGTGAAGCCGCAGGTCGTGATCACCTTCAATCGTTATGGCGGCTATGGGCATCCCGATCACATCGCCATCCAGCGGGCGACGACCCGCGCCTTCGAAAACCTGCGCCGCGACGCTGTCAACGCCGGGGATTATGCGCCGCAGCGGCTTTATTTCGCGGCTTATCCCAGGTTTTCGCTGCGGATGCGCATTTGGAAAGCGCGGCTGAAGGGGCAGGACCCGCGCCGGATGGGGATCAATAAAGACGTTGACACCGTGAAGTCGCTGCGCCACATCGAGCCGGCGCACGCCCGCATCCCCATTGCCGCCTACCTCGACACCTGGGAGCGAGCCAGCCGCTGCCACGCCAGCCAGGGCGGCGGACGGATGACGCGAAGGTCGCGCTTGCTGCGGCGCTTATTGCATCGCTGGCAGGGTTTCACGCGCGTCTATCCGGCGCCCAGCCGCGACCGCGTTGACGAAACCGACCTGTTCGCCAATGTGTCGCATAAGGGGCGCGCCTGAGCTGGCGACGGGCTAGGCCCCGCGCAGATAGCCCCTCAAGAACTGCTCCGCGTAGGCTTTCAGCTCGCCCGCGATTATCGCGCGGCGCATATTTTCCACGTGCCGCGCCAGAAAGTCGATATTGTGCAGGCTGAGCAGATGATGCGCCAGAAGCTCTTTCGCGGCCACCAGATGCCGCAGGTAGGCGCGTGAAAACTGGCTGGCGTAATTATCTAGGCGGGCGTCGATTGGCGCTTCATCGCGCTTGAACCTGGCGTTGCGCAGATTGATGCGCCCCTCATGCGTGAAGGCGGCGCCGTGCCGCGCCAGCCGGGTCGGGATCACGCAGTCGAAGACGTCCACGCCGCGCGCGATGCCTTCGACCAGGTCGTCCGGCTCGCCAACGCCCATCAAATAACGCGGTCGATCGGCCGGCAGGCATGGCAGGGTGTCGTCCAGGGTGACGTACATTTCCGCTTTTGTCTCGCCCACCGCCAGCCCGCCGATGGCATAGCCCTTGAGATCCATGTCCGTGACGAAACGCGCCGACTTCGCCCGCAGGTCAGGGAAGACGCCACCCTGGACGATGCCGAAGAGGGCTTGCGTTTCATCATCGGGGTGCGCCTCGCGGCATTGCGCCAGCCAGCGATTGCTGCGCTCGACGGCGGCGGTTACGGTCGCGCGGTCGTTAGGCGGCGGGCATTGATCGAAGGCCATGATGATATCCGCGCCGAGATTCTGCTGGATTTCCATCGAGATGCGCGGGTCCAGCCGTTTCATGCTGCCGTCCAGGTGGCTGCGGAAGCTGACGCCCTCATCGTCGATCTGGTTGATCTCGGCCAAGCTGAAGACCTGGAAGCCGCCTGAATCGGTCAAGATGGGTCCGTCCCAATTCATGAAGCGATGCAAGCCGCCCATATCGCGCAGAAGCTCATCGCCGGGGCGCAGATGCAAGTGATACGTGTTGGCCAGAATAAGCTGGACATCGAGCGCGCGCAGGTCTCGCGGGGGCATGGCTTTGACCGAGCCGGCCGTGCCAACGGGCGCGAATACCGGCGTGAGGATGTCGCCGCGGGGGGTATGCAGGATGCCGGCGCGCGCCTTGCCATCGGTGGCGACGACTTCGAAATCGAAGGTCATAAGAATTCCCGTTGAGGTGTTGGACGCCCCGCGATTCGCGCCCTCCGCGCGGGCTGGCGACTGCCGATAGTATAGCACAGCCGCGGCTCAGTCTCGCCGTCGACGCGGCGACTGGGGATGGCGGAGACATCGGCGGGATCATGGGGCAGCGGCGGATGTCCCTTGCTATACTGCCTCAGTAATTCAAGGTAAGTCGTGAAACATAGATTTGCCACAGGGACACAGAGGCACAGCGCTCAACCCTTGCGTTTTCTCGGTGTACTCTCTCAAACTCGGTGTCCTCGCTGGTAAGATTTTTGAATTGCCTCTTTTTGTTTTTACTTCTGTAATCTGGCGCTTGCCCGTTCGGATGACGGCGTGAGGACGATGACATTTCCCAGCCACGTAGAAATCAACCTGGGCGCTTTGGCCGCCAACCTCCGCTGGATGCAGGCGCGAGTCGGTGGCGGAGTCGCGATCATGGCGGTGGTCAAAGCCAATGCCTACGGTCACGGCGCGGTGGCGGTCGCGCGCGCGGCTTTGAGAAGCGGCGCCGAGGCGCTGGCCGTCGCCAACCTGGCGGAGGCGCTCGAATTGCGCGATGCGGGCATAGACGCGCCCATACTCATCCTGAGCTACGTCCCGCCGTCGGCGCTCGGCGATGCGATCCATCACGATTTGAGCCTGTCCGTCTACGACGAGGCTTCTGCCGCGCATTGCCTGGCCGCCGCTGGCGAGGCGCGCGCCCCGCTCAAGCTCCACGTCAAGGTCGATACGGGCATGGGCAGGCTGGGCTTGCCGCCCCAATCGGCTGTCGATCTATGCCGCCGTTTGCGGGACGCGCCGGGCATCAGCCTCGAAGGCCTCTACACGCATTTCGCCACCGCCGATGACGACCCGGCGTATATGCGCGAGCAGCTGAAGACCTTCAAGGGCGTGCTGGCGCGCCTGCATGCCCGCGGGATCGCGGTCAAATGCGTTCACGCCGCCAATTCGGCCGCGCTGCTGCGGGGTGGCGAAACGGTCTTCAACATGGTCAGGCCCGGCGTCATGCTCTACGGGCTGGAACCGATGCCGGCGAGCGGGGCGGCGGCGCATCTGCAGCCGGTGATGAGCTGGAAGACGGCGATCGCGCAGGTCAAGACCTTGCCACCCGATTCTCGCGTCGGTTATGGCGATGCCTATCGCACGCGCGGCGTGGAAACGATCGCCATCATCCCGGTCGGATATGCCGATGGCTTGCGGCGGACGCCCTGCACCTGGCGCGAAGTCCTGATCCGGGGCCGGCGGGCGCCACTGGTCGGGCGGGTCAGCATGGAGAAGATCACGGTCAACGTCAGCCACATCCCCGGCGCGCGGGCGGGCGATGAAGTCGCGCTGCTGGGGCGGCAGGGCAAAGACCGCATCAGCGCCGATGAAATCGCTGGCTGGATCCGCAGCAATAATTACGAGGTCGCGAGCACGATCGCGCCGCGCGTCCCTCGCGTTTACGTTGATGGATGACGCGCTGCAGGGGCGATATACCATGTCGCCCGCCGCCGAACCACCAAGGCCCCTGTAGGGGCGATTCTGTGAATCGCCCACCGCCAAATCCCAATCCCCGCCCCCGCGTGTAGGGGCGACCTACCAGGTCGCCCGCAAATCCCATTCGCCGCCCCCGCGTGTAGGGGCGACCTACCAGGTCGCCCGCAAATCCCAATCCCGCCCCCGCGTGTAGGGGCGATATACCATGTCGCCCGCCAAATCCCAATCCCGCCCCCGCGTGTAGGGGCGACCTACCAGGTCGCCCGCCAAATCCCATTCGCCGCCCCCGCGACGCAAACCTCCCCCCATTGCTATGGGGGGACCGAGGGGGGTGCTTTAGGGGCGGACTTTAGGGCGAGACAAGTCGCGCCCCTACGGAAAACGCGATGCTGTGATTTGCGGGCGACATGATATGTCGCCCCTACAGGTTGCGATTGTGGCGGATGGCGGAAGCGCGGGCGGGGCGGGGGGCGCTATTCGACGATATTACCGGTGTCGCAGCCGAAAGGATCCGTGCAGGGGTCGGGGTCGCCGGGCGTGAATGTGTCATCGCCAAGGTCTTTGTCACTTACATGACCGCTGCCTGGATCGTAAGCGCGTTGTCCGCCGCCACTGCCATTCGCCCCGCCGCCATTGCCGCCGCCATTCGCGAAGTGGTGCGCCTGGAAATAAGCCGACCCGTCCGCCGCCACGACGCATTGATAATCGGTCACATTCGCCTTCTCATCCTTGACCGGCAAGCCATGCCCGGAGACATCGACGCTGGCGGGAATCCACTGCCCCTCCGCGTAGGGTCCGCAGCCGGCCGCCGCTTCCGCCGCCGGTTCGGGCGTCGGCGACCAGTCTTTCAGCGCGCCGCCGGCATTGTTGTCGATGGTCTCGGTGATGGCGAGCAGGCTCTCGCTTTCCGCGTCAAAGAGCGCCAGGAAAATCTGCCCCTGCGCCATGCCTTTCGTGCCGGGCACGCAGAAGAGATCGGCTCGCGCGCCCGGCAGCTTGTTCGGGTCGCATTGGCCGTCAATCGCGTCTTCGTCCCAGGCGATGTCGTGGGTTTCGATCAGGTCGGTGATGGTCGCGGCATCCAGGTCGTCCAGGCGCAGGCGGGTCGCCCCGTTGTTGATTCGCTGGAAGGGGAATTTGACATCCGCGTCGGCGCTGAGCTTGGGATTGCCGTCCGCGTCGACATTCTTGAAGCGGATCCAGCCGACTTCGTAGGTGCGAAATTCCAGCGCGAGGATCTCGGGGGTTTCGGGCGTGTCGCTGTTTTCGCTGGTTTCGTTGGTGTCGCTGGCTTGGGCTTGCGCGAGCGCGAGGCAAAGAAAGAGCATGAGTACGAGCAAGGCGCGGGGCATGGCGGGTCTCCGGGTGGCTATCTTATGGGACAGTATAGCGCGTACTGTCTCGCATGCAAAACATCCCATCTGCAAGCGCCGACCCTCTTTGCGCGACCTGCCACCCCGCCCGCAAATCACAAACATCAGGACCCCTGTAGGGGCGATTCTGTGAATCGCCCGCAAATCACAAACATCAGGACCCCTGTAGGGGCGATTCTGTGAATCGCCCGCAAATCACAAACATCAGGACCCCTGTAGGGGCGATTCTGTGAATCGCCCGCAAATCACAAACATCAGGACCCCTGTAGGGGCGATTCTGTGAATCGCCCAAAGAGCTTCATTAATCGCAGAGAGCGCAGAAAAATCCTCTGTGCCTCTGTGGCAAAATCGGTTTGCGGCATTTGGGCGGGACGCGGGGGTTTGCAGGCGGGCGTTACAGCGTAACGCCCCTACAGCGGCCTTGGTGGTTCGATGGCGGGCGATTTACAAAATCGCCCCTACAGAGGCCTTGGTGGTTCGATGGCGGGCGATTTACAAAATCGCCCCTACAGAGGCCTTGGTGATGCGATGCCGTGATTTGCGGGCGACATGATATTTCGCCCCTACAGATATCGACATGGATGGCGGCATGAGGCTGGCATGGCGCAACGCTGCAGCGGAAAAGCCTCACGATTCCTTGGGCAGCAGCCGCAATATCTCGGCCGCAATCGTCTCGGGCGGCGCGCCAAACTGAAAGCGCCTGATCCAGCGGCCGCGCGCGTCCAGCAAGAACGAGCCCGCCGTGTGATTTACCGAATAGACGCCACTGGTGGAATCGCCCTGGATTTCAAACGAAAGCCCGAATGGCGCCCCGAAGGCGCGCACCAGGTCTTCGTCCCCGGTCAAGCCGATGACGGCATCCAGCTCGCGGAAGGCCAGATAGCGGCGCAGAACGGCGGGATTGTCGCGGCGGCCATCGACGCTGATGAAGACAAAAGCCAGGTCTTCCGCCCGCTCGCCCAGCAAATCCTTGACGCGCCCGAAGTCGCTTAGGGTCAGCGGACAGATATCGGGGCAGTTGGTGAAGCCAAAGGTCAGCAGCGCGAAACGCCCACGCAGGCCGCGCAGCTGGAATGTCTCGCCATGCTGATCGACGAGCGCATAATCTGGCGCGTCGATCGCCGCCGAAATCGGAATGACGCCGTCGAAACGCGCTTCGCCCGCGCCATTGACAATTTCCCATTCGCTCGCTTCATGCTGCCGCAGCCGATCCAGCGCCAGGTAAATCGACAGCGCCGCGATGCCGAGCAGCAAGCCCGCGATCATGGCATACTGAAAGGTCGCCAAAGAGCCGGATTCTCGTTTGCGCTTCACCGCCTGGCCCGCCGTCTATGCCGCGCGATAATGGCGACTCCATTCTAACAGCATCGGAGGCGCTGATATAGATTGAGCCATCGCGGGATGAAAGTCGCGATTTGAGCCCTTCGCGTTGCGGGCGCGCGCGAACGCCGCTAGAATTATCATGCCGCTGGAAGAGAGATTCCGCCGCCGCGCGGGACGCCGAAGGGGCAAGCGACAAGTCTGCCAGCTTGCGTGAAACTCTCAGGCAAAAGGATTCCTGTGGCAAGACACTCTGAAGGTCGCAGCGACTGACAGGGCGCGTTCTCGGCACGAGGGGGCGTCCTTTTTTGTTGAATGTGCGCGAGGAGAAAATACGATGGGCGACTGGAAAACGCCATTGGAACTAAAGTATACGGAAACGGACGAGTGGTTCGCAGTGGATGGCGATGTGGTGACGATTGGCATCACCGATTACGCGCAGGATCAGCTCAACGACATCGTTTACGTCGAGTTCCGAGACGCGGGCGACGCGCTTGAGGCGGGCGACTCCTTCGGCGAAGTGGAATCGGTGAAGGCGGCCGCGGAGATATACAGCGTGGTCGCGGGCGAGATCGTCGCCGTCAATACCGCGCTGGAGGACGCGCCCGAGACGGTCAATGCCGATCCCTTCGGCGCGGGCTGGATGGTGCGGATCCGGACGCGCGATCTGTCGCCGCTGGCGGAGTTGATGGACGCGGCCGCCTACGACGCCTACTGCGACAGCCGTTAGACGCTTTGGCGACCGCCACGCAAAATATCTTGCCACTGCGCCAGTTAGAATTCTGTGGGCGATTCACAGAATCGCCCCTACAGATAGCAGGCAAAGGGCGAATTGCAGGGGCGACTCTGTGAGTCGCCCGCCTATGCTACCGAGGCAGACCAGTTTCCAGGCAACAACCTGTCGCCAGCGAGTAGAGAGGGCGCGCAAAACATGAGCTACATACCGCACACCGCAACCGAAACGCGGCGGATGCTGGACGCGATCGGCGTCCGCTCAATTGACGACTTGTTCGAGGCGACGCCCGCGTCTCACCGCTTTCCCGGCCTGGATTTGCCGCCGCCAATGAGCGAAATGGAAGTCGCCGCCGAGATGCTGGCGATCAGCGAGGCGAACGATCACGCGCAGGATTTCGCCATCTTCCGCGGCGCCGGCGCATACCATCATTTCATCCCGTCGGTGGTTAATCATATGCTGCTGCGCGGCGAGTTCTACACCGCCTACACGCCCTATCAGCCCGAGATATCGCAAGGCACGCTGCAAGCGACCTACGAATACCAATCGATGATGTGCGCGCTGACGGGCATGGACGCCGCCAACGCCAGCCACTACGACGGCGCCACCAGCCTCGCCGAAGCCGTCACCGTCGCCCTCGAAGTCGCCCGCCACCGGCGCAAGAAAGTCATCTTCAGCCACGCCATCCACCCGCAATACCGCGAGGTCGCGCGCGCTTATCATCAGGGGCGCGACATCCGTATCATTGGCGACCGCGGGCGCGGCGAAATCGTCGACCTGATGGAGATGCTCGACGAGAACACGGCCATGCTCGCGGTGCAGTATCCCGACTTCTTCGGGCAAATTGACGACTATGCGGCGCTGGCGGACGAGGTTCACGCCGCGGGCGCGCTGCTGGTCATGGTCGCCAACCCGATGGCGCTCTCGATTTTCAAGAGCCCGGGCGAGCTCGGCGCTGATATCGTCGTTGGCGAGGGCCAGTCGATGGGCGTGGCGCTGGGCTTCGGCGGTCCCTACCTCGGCTACTTCGCCATCCGCCAGAAATACGTGCGCCGCATCGCCGGGCGGATCATCGGCGAGACCCTGGACGCCGATGGCAAACGCGCCTTCGTGATGACCTTGCGCCCGCGCGAGCAAGACATCAAACGCGAACGCGCCAGCAGCAATATCTGCACCAATCAGGGGCTTATGGCACTTTCCGCCTCGATTTATATGGCGCTGATGGGCAAGAACGGCTTGCGGCAAGTCGGCGAGCTGAATTATCACAAAGCGCATTACGCCGCCAACGAGATCAATCGGCTGGACGGCTTCAGCGTCGACCTGAGCAAACCATTCTTCAACGAATTCGTGGTCGCCTGCCCGCGCCCGGTCGCCGAGATCAACGAGGCGCTGCTGGAACAGGGCATCATCGGCGGCTATGACCTCGGCCAGCATTATTATCACATGACCGACCGCATGCTTCTCTGCGTCACCGAGATGAACGCGAAAGAGGAAATCGACCGCCTGGTCGAGATCCTGGGAGGGCAGGGATGATGGCAAAGGACATGCTGCAGCCACTGATCTACGATATCGGCTCGCCCGGGCGCGTCGGCGTCAATCTGCCCGAATGCGACGTACCCAAGGTCGAGCTGCCGGCCGCGCTGATGCGTGCCGAGCTGCCGCTGCCAGAAGTCGGCGAAGTTCAGGTCGTGCGCCATTTCGTCAAGCTGAGCAAGCTCAATTATTCCATCGACACTGGGATGTACCCGCTCGGCTCCTGCACGATGAAATACAACCCCAAAATCAACGAAGACGCGGCGCGCCTGCCCGGCTTTGCCCAGCTGCACCCGCTGACGGACGAGAGCGGCTCGCAGGGGGCGCTGTACCTGATGCACGAGCTGCAGCGCTGGCTGGGCGAGATCAGCGGCTTCGAGGCGGTCAGCCTGACGCCGGCGGCCGGCGCCCAGGGCGAATTCGCCGGCATCCTCATGATTCGCCAATATCACATCGACCGCGGCGAGAGCCAGCGCGATCTCATTCTCGTGCCCGATAGCGCCCACGGCACCAACCCGGCGACGGTGACAATGGCGGGCATGGACGTGCTGGAGCTGCCGGCCGATGACCAGGGCAACGTTGATATGCAGGCCTTGCGCGCCGCCTGCGAAGGCGACTTGCGCGACCGCATCGCCGGCATGATGATCACCGTGCCCAGCACCCTCGGCTTGTTCGAATCGACCATCCTGGAGGTGATTGCCACCGTGCACGACGCCGGCGGCTTGATGTACATGGACGGCGCCAATATGAACGCGCTGATGGCGGTCGTCAAACCGGGCGAGCTCGGCTTCGACGTCATGCACTACAACCTGCACAAGACCTTCTCCACCCCCCATGGCGGCGGCGGGCCGGGCAGCGGCGCGGTCGGCGTCAATGCCAGGCTGGCGCCATATTTGCCGGGGCCGATCGTCGAGATTGTGGAGGAGGGGGATTCGACCCCGCCCCTCGGCCCCGATGAACCTGTAGGGGCGAGCTACCAGGTCGCCCTCAACGCGCGGGGAAATGGCGGGCGACATACAATGTCGCCCCTACAACAGCCTGGATACGGGGGTGAAGAACCGCCCCTCTACGGCTTCGTCATGCCGCGGAAGAGCATCGGCCGCCTGAAAGCCTTTCACGGCAATTTCGGGATGCACCTGCGCGCCTACGCCTACATCCGCGTCTATGGCGCCAGCGGAATCCGCGATGTCACGCGTTACGCCGTGCTCAACGCCAACTACCTGCGCGCCCGGCTCATGCAGACCTACACCGTGCCCTACCCGCGCTATTGCGGGCATGAATTCGTGCTGGAAGGGCATTTCGCCGACGCCGAAGACGTCCACGCCCTCGATATCTCCAAGCGGCTGATGGACTACGGCTTCCACCCGCCCACCAACTACTTCCCGCTCATCGTGCCAGAGGCGCTGCTGATCGAGCCGACCGAGACCGAAACCAAAGCCGACCTGGACGAATTCGTCGAGGCCATGGAGACAATCGCCGCAGAAGCCCGGCGCGACCCCGAGCTGCTGCGAAACGCGCCCCATACCGCGCCCGTGCGCCGTCTGGACGAGACGCGGGCGGCCCGTCAACTCATGCTCTGCTGCGCGCCCGCTCGCCTGGCCGCGGGCGGTTAAAGGGGGCGCATTCGCTGGCGCGCCAGAATTGCGCTTGCAGGGGCTTTCCTCGGCGAGCCCGCAATGGCAGCCAACCCCAACCCCCGCCCAAAGGACGGCTGTAGACACGCGCGCCGCAAAGCGACCGCCCACGCAAAAGGATTCGCGTTGGTTAACGGGCGAGTCGCCGCCTCGCCCCTACAAATCGTCATCAAATAACAACGCTGTAGGGGCGTTACGCTGCAACGCCCGCCATCGAAATTCCCGTTGCGAGGGCGACCCAGTGGCCCGCCGCTACAGGTGAATCCCTTGTGCCGAGTAAATCAGGGGCAAGCCGGCGGTTCGCCCGCGCAAATGACTTGGGACGCAAGGTATTTTGCGTTGGCGGCAGGGTCGCGCGGCCCGCTCGGCATTCATCCTACAGGCGGGCATGCCCACCGCCGTGCTGACGATCATCCTCGCCTTCGAATTTGAGACCGACCGCGACCTGGCGCTGAATTTGATCATGACGACCACGCTTATCAGCCCCTTCACCCTCACGCTGCTGATTTTCCTGCTCCAAAACGGCATCGTCTGAAGCCTCGCTTTAGTCGCCCGCGCCACTATTCATACTGTCGCCCGCCTCCTATAATCGCCGCAGGTTCACCGCTGGAGGGCGCGCGTGACGGGAAATCGCCTTGTAGAAACCATCTCGCCGAAGAAGCAGCGCCGACATATCCGCGTCCTGCGCGTCGGCTTGCACGATACGCGCGCCCTCATCAACGAGTTTCGCCGTCCATTGCTGATCTTCTTCCTCGCCATCTTTGGCGGCGGCTACATTTACATGCAGCTGAACAACAGGCTTTCGGCGAACGAGGCGCTCAACTTTGTAGACATGCCCTACATCATGCTGGCGCTCATGGTGCTGGAGGCGTCGATTGAGGTGCCAAAAGAGCCTTACCTCATCGTGTTCTGGTATGTGATGCCGCTGGTGGCGGTCTTCGTTGTCGGGCGGGGCGCGGCGAATTTCCTGAGGCTGTTTATCGATAGGGAGCAGAGGCGAGGCGCCTGGGAGGTGGCGGTGGCATCGACATTCCGGCGGCACATCATCGTAATCGGCATCGGGCATACCGGCATGCGCATCGCGCGCGAGCTGACGCAGATGGGCTTTGAAGTGGTCGCCATCGACATGGACATCGGCAAGGAGGCGCATGAACGCCTGCACAATCTGGACGTGCCGCTGATTTCGGGCGACGCCCGCGACGAGCGCGTCCTAAAACTGGCGCAGCTGGAGCACGCCTCGGCTGTTATCGTCTGCACCTCCAACGACTACACCAATCTTGAAGTGACGATGCGCCTGCGTGATATGAACGAGTCGATCCGCATCGTGGCGCGGATGTGGGACGACCGCCTGGCGCGCCAGATCGAGAACTTTTTCAATGTCGAGGTGCTTAGCGCCTCCGACCTGGCGGCGCCCGCTTTCGCCGGGGCGGCTGTCGGCGCCGAAATCACGCAGAACCTGCATATCGCCGGCATGGAATACAGCATGATCCGCCTGATCGTGCGCGAAGGCTCATTCATGGACGGCGCGACGGTCGCCGGCGTGCAAGAGAGCGAAGGCGTCGACATCGTGCTGCTGCACCGCGAAAATGGCGACGCGGGGGCGGACGCGCGCTACCCCGACGTCCACCCGGACGGTCAGGTGCGATTGCGCGCCGGCGACACCATCGTCTTGTTCGCCCACCACGACCGCATCACGGAAATCATCGGGCGCAACGAGACTGGGCAGCGGTAGGGACGAGCCGCTGCTCGCCACTGTTTTCTTTGCGGGCAGATTTCACCCCATCCCCGACCGCCACTGTCTACGCGGCGCGGCCCCTTGCCGTAGCGCTGTGTCTACGCGCACCCAGCGAGCTAGGGAAGGGGAGTCAGATGCGGCGGGACGCAAGGCATTTTGCCTGGGTGGCGGCATTGTCGCGCGCGAGTCTACCGGCGCCGAGGGAAACGCGTCAAGATCGTCATGGGCTGGGGCATGGGCGCCCGCCCGCCCAGCTTGAGATTCGCCAAATCCGCGCGCCTTGCCCGCCCAGCCCCGGCGAAGACCGACAGCTTCGTGCCGGCCTTGCGGAAGGCGCGGTCCATCAGCGCCTGCCCCAGCTGGAAGCCTTCGGAATCGATGTTGCAGCTGGTGACGATGCCGACGACGCGCCCGCGGGCATTGACGATCGGGTCGCCATAATGCGCCGGGCGAGCGCCTTTCCTGTCCATGCGGAAGCGGCTGACCTGGGTTTTGCGCGTCCGCTCATGCGCGATGAAGGCGCGCTTGCCGATGAAGAAGGGCTTGTAGAGCTTGACGTAGGCGCCGAAGCCGGCCTCGGCCGGGTTCAGGTTGAGCTCGCCCGCCAGCTCCAGGCCATAGAGCGGCAAACCCGCTTCGGTGCGCAGGCTGTCGCGGGATGCCAGGCCGCAGGGCGTCGCGCCCAGATCGACAAGCGCGCGGAAGAGCGCCGCCGCCCGTTCAGGATGGACAAAAAGCTCATAAGCCATGCGCTCGCCGGTGTATCCCGTGCGCGAAACAATCAGATCAAAATCGCTGCCGCGGTCCTGCAGGTCCTGTAGGGGCGAGCCATTAGGTCGCGCTCCGGGTCGCGCTCCGGGTCGCCCTCCCAGCGACACCCGCGTGACGCCGGCCCATTTGAGGCGCCTGATCTTTGCCAGATCGGCCTCGCTGCCGCCGAGCCGCAGCAGATACTCTTGGCTGCGCGGGCCCTGCAAGGCGATGTCGACGCGCCTTTCCGCGCCATGTCGCGGCAAACGCAGGTCGCGCAATTCGAAACGGTCCGTCCCTTCAATACGGAAACCCAGCGCAGGGGCTGTAGGGGCGAGGCGGCGACTCGCCCTTTCGCCGGCGATCACGGCATTGAGCCAAGCCCAGTTCTTGTCGTTGTTCGAGGCGTTGACCACGGCAAGAAAATGCTCGTCGGCGAGGCGATAAATCATCAGGTCGTCCAGCGGGATGCCATTCTCGTCCAGCAGGTAGCTGTAGTGCGAGTCGCCGACTTTCAGGCGCATGACATCGTTGGTCGCGACTGTGTCGAGGAAGCGGGCGGCGCCAGGCCCGCGGAGGTCAAAGACGCCCATATGCGCCACATCAAAGACGCCAGCGTCCCTCCGCGTAGCCAGATGCTCTTCGCCGACCGATTTGTACCAGAGCGGCATGTCGTAGCCGGCGAAGGGCGCCATCTTCGCGCCGAGTTCGAGATGCAGGCTGTGCAGCGGCGTCTGCAGGAGGCCATCCGCACTCCCGGTAACATCAGAGAGGGAAGGCGGGTCTGCCGAAGCCGGAAGTCCCTCCCTCTTTGTGGGGGAGGGATTTAGGGTGGGGGGGCGAAGTTTCTCGCCATTGATGCCGATGTGATAGGCTTTCGCAGCGTAGCCGGCGCCGGCGCTCGGGCGACCCGCAGGACGAGTCGACGCCTCGCCCCTACAGCCGTTGCCTATCACGTTGACGGCGACGGGACCCGGCAGCTTGGCATGGACGTCATGGTCATCGAAGAGGACGAAGCCATCGCTGAGGGCGCGCAGCCAGGCGATGGCGCGGTCACCCCCCCCTAAATCCCCCCCCAGCGAGCTAGGGGGGGACTTGCTTCCTGGGCCGGCGAGGGTCAGGCGGAATTCGTCATCCGAGACCCGCGCTACTTCTCCGCTGGCCATCTCCGAGCCGTCTTTCTCGAGAAGGCGCGTCGGCTGGCGCTCTCCATCTCGCAGGGCGGCGACATCGCTGGTGCAGGCGATATGCAGAAAATCGCCCGCCCGCGCGCCCGTGACGCTGATTTGCCGGGTCGCCTCGCCATGTGGCGACTCGTGCATGGGCGACAATTCATGTCGCTCGCTTTCGGGTTTTGAATCGCGGGCGAGCAGGTTGCTCCCCCCTACAGCGGCGCCGGCATTTGAATGTGGATAGCCATCGGCTTTGGCGGCGATGTCGATGCCGAGCCCCAGCGCCAGTTCGCGCGAGCGCCGGGCCGCGTCCTGCAGGGCGTCGAAATCGATCTTGGCGCGTGGCAGCGGTCGGACGCGCCCCGTCAGGCTGAAGGGAATGCAAGCCTCGAGCGTATCCGCGATGATATCGCCGAGGGCGTCGATCCCGGCGCCGCCCATGCCACGCTGCGTGACCCAGGTCGCGCCGAGGCGAATCCCGCTGGGCCGCAGCGCGGACGCATCGCCCGGTATCGTCTGGCGGTTGACGACGACGCCCGCCAAGTCCAGGATGCGCGCCGCCATATCGCCGCTGAGCCGCGTGCCGTCAGGACCGGTGATCGACTTGCAATCGAGCAGAAGCAGGTGCGTATTCGTGCCGCCGTGGGGCAGCCGGAAGCCGCGCGACTGCAGCTTTTCCGCCAGGCGCTCGGCATTGACCAGGGTCTGCGCTTGCAGCCGCTTGAACTGCTCGCTGCCGGCGATGCGCAGCGCCACCGCCAGCCCAGCCATCGTGTTGATGTGGGGGCCGCCTTGTTCGCCGGGGAAGACCGCCCGATCCAGCTTCCGCGCCAGGCCTTTGCGATGCGTGACGATCACGGCGCCGCGGGGCCCGTTTAGCGTCTTGTGCGTGGTGAAGCTGACGACATCGGCGATGCCGACCGGATTGGGGTAGACGCCAGCCGCGATTAATCCCGCCACGTGCGCGACATCGGCGAGCAGGTATGCGCCAACTTCATCGGCGATCTCGCGGTATTTTCCCCAGTCGGCGGCGAATGGGTAGCTGCTGAACCCGCCGATGATCAAGCGCGGTTTATGCTCGCGCGCCAGCTCGCGGATTTGATCGTAGTCGAGCCGTTCCGTTTCCGCGTCGATGCTGTAGCTGACGATCTTGTAATTGATGCCGCTGCGATTGACCGGGCTGCCATGCGTGAGGTGGCCGCCCATGATCAAGTCCATGCCCATGACCGTACCGCCGACATCCAGCAGGGCGCTGTAGACGGCGTTGTTGGCGGGCGCGCCCGAGAGCGGCTGAACGTTGACGAAGAGCTCGTCCGCGCCGACTCCATTGCCGGCGAATAGCTCGGCAGCGCGCCGGCGGGCGAGCGACTCGAGAATGTTGGCGTACTCAACGCCCTTGTAGTAGCGCTGGTCGGCATCGCGGCGGAACTCTGGCAGGCGCTGCTCGTAATCCAGGATCTCGCCCTGGCTCATCGTCCGCGAGTTCTCCAGCGGATAGCCCTCGGCATAGATATTGTGGAAGGGCGAGCTGATGGCATGGCGGACGGCGGCGGGCACAGTGCTTTCCGATGGGATCAGGATCAGTTTTTCCTGCTGCCGCGCCGTCTCGTGGCGGATCAATTCGGCGACAGCCGGGTCCAATTCTTCGACGCCGCCGCGAAAGAGAAAGTCCGAAGAAGTCATGGCTGAATGGCGCTCCTCACTCGTCCCGGGCATACGCTGATTCTAACACGGCTGCCTCAGGCGCGGTCAATCTTCGGCGCGCGCCTTCGTTCAACTCTCGGGCGCAGCCGCAGCGATCGTGAAAGCGCCATGATCGTCGAAGCGCCGCGCTCGGCAGCTGCCGCTCTCGACGCAGCCGACCAGCGCGTTCGCGACCACCGTCGCCAGATGCGCGTGCAGCGGCGGGCCATAATGCTTGGTCGCGCTCCACCAGGCGTCATCGACGTGACGCGGTTCAAGCGCTTCTTCAAAGGCGATGTAGGGATAAGCCTGGCGCGCGTGCTGGAGCAGAAAGTCATAGACCGGGCGCGGGCGCGGCGAATTGCTGAAATAACGGATGAGGTGGCTCTGCAAGGGCAAGTGCAGGACGACGAAGTCGGCGCCAGCCGCGCGAACATCGCGGGCGAAGGCATCGACGATTGCTTTGCCCAAGTCGCCGCCTTCGCTGCCCGGCGCATATATGCCCGGGTCTTCTTCGGCTTGTCGCAGCGCCTGGAAGACGAGGCTCAGCAGCCGGCTGGACGACCACCAGCGCGTCGCCGTGAAGCGGCTCTGATAATGGTATTCGTAGGGCGCGAGCGGGTGATCGTGGAAGTCCTCAAAGGCGGCCATCAAGTCTTCGGGCGGCAGCGTCGGCGCGTTCAGCAATTGCAGCTCGCCGTCGATCAGGGCGAAGCGCGGCTTGGAGAAGGCCGGTCCGCTGCGATGGAGCAGCTGGCGGAAGACGTTGACGTTGCGCTTCAGATTCTCTGGCTGCAAGCCGAAGATGACGATATCGGGCGCGAAATCCTTGCCGAGACGCCGCCAGCGCAGAAAGGCTTGCCCCATGCCATAAGCGCCGACGCCGAAATTCAGGACTTCCGCGCGGAGGCCGGCTTCATGCAGATCGTTCTCAAGCAGATAGCCCCAGACCTCGTCATCGCCCACGTCATCGCCGGCGGTGAAGGAGTCGCCAAACAGGGCGATGCGCAGCGTGTCGTCCGGCGGGCGCTTGAGAAAGTCGCGCCGCGAGCGGAAGCCGGCGCCGTTGATCGTGAAATCGCCGCCTTGACGCGTTGAATTGGGGCGAAAAGCCCAGCCCGTCCAGGCATCGTAGACCACGACCGCGATGTCTTTGTTGGCGATATAGCCTTCGACCCCGCCGCGCAGTTCGTGGACCGGCAGGTCGGGCGCTTCCAGGGTGAAGCTCAGAAACGCGTATCGCCCGTCGGCGTCGACAGCGCCAGCCGCGCGAAGCACAGCCTCGAGCAGCAGCAGCGTCAAGCAGACCGCCAGGCAGGCGATAAGCGCGTTGGGCAAGACTCGTCGGCGCAAGAGTTTCGCTCCGGTTTGCCGTCGGCTCGCGAGAGCCGCGCCTCGATTATACATCCCGAGCGCGCATGCGTAGGGCTGGAGGCGCCAATTCGAAGATGCGTCTTTGACAATCTCGCTTCCCGTCTATACAATCCAATGCGCTCGCGGCGCGCAGAGAGCCACGGGCTGTCGAACACTGGAAACCAGCACATGGCTCGTTTGGGGACGAAATCGAAATGAAAGAATATCAGACGGCAAACATCAGAAATGTCGCCTTGGTCGGGCATCAAAGCAGTGGCAAGACGTCGCTGGTCGAGGCGCTCTTGTACAGCACGGGCGCGACCAATCGGATGGGGCATATTTCCGAATCGAACATGACCTCCGACTGGGACGACGAAGAGAAGGAGCGCGGCTTGTCGTTGTCCACCTCCTTGGCGCCGGTCGAGTTCAACGACGTGAAAATCAACATCCTGGATACGCCCGGCTTCACCGATTTCCAGGGCGAGCTCAAGAACGCGATCCTGGCGGCGGATTCGGTCATCGTGGTGGTCGACGCGGTCGCCGGCGTGGAAGTCGGCACCGAGCTGGCCTGGGAATACGCGCGCGGCAGCGAACAGCCCATCATCGTCGTCATCAACAAAATGGACCGCGAAAACGCCAATTACGAGGGCGTGCTCGGGCAGCTGGAGGTCCAGTTCGATGATTACAAGTTCATTCCCGTCATGCTGCCCATCGGCGAACAGGCGGGCTTCGAAGGCGTCGCCAACGCGCTGACGCGGAAAGCTTATTATGGCGCCGGCGCGGATCGGTCGGACCTGCCCGAAGGTTATGCCGACGCGCTGGACGAGGCGCACATGACCCTGATGGAAGCCGCGGCCGAAGCCGACGATGAGCTGCTGGAGAAGTACTTCGAGGAAGAGACCTTGTCGTTTGACGAAATCCGCGATGGCATGCGCAAAGCCTCGCGCTCGCCCGAGCTGAAAACGGTTCCCGTCTTCACGAGCTCCGCCACGGAAAACATCGGCACGATCCCGCTTCTTGAGGCTTTGGTCGCCTATACGACGGCGCCAGGCGAGCGTCGCGTCAAGGTCATGCGCGGCGAGGAAGCCGACGCGCTAAACCCGCCGCACGCCAATGACGACCCCTTGGTTGCCTACGTCTTCAAGACTCTGAACGATCGCTTTGTCGGCACGTTGAATTACTTCCGCATCTTCGCCGGCTCGATCTCCAGCGACGGGCGTTATGCCAACGCGCAGAGCGGCGCTGACGAGCGCTTTAATTCGCTATTCGTCATGCGCGGCAAAGAACAGCTGCCAGTCAAGACCTTAAACGCGGGCGATATCGGCGTGGTGGCGAAGCTGACCGATACCAAGACCGGCGACACTTTCGTCGATGCGGACGCGGATCTGCGCATCGTCGCGCCCGATTTCCCGGCGCCGCTGTATATGCAGGCGGTCAGCCCGCGGACGCAAGCCGACAGCGCCAAGATGGGGCCGACGCTCAGCAACCTCTGCGATGCCGACCCGACGCTGCGCTGGCGTCAAGACGGCGATACGCGCCAGACCGTGCTCGAGGGCATGGGGCAGATCCACCTCGACGTCACGCTGAAGCGGGCGGAGGCGCTCGGCGTCGGCATCGACACGCACATGCCCAAAGTGCCCTACCGCGAGACGATCACCGGCAATGCCGAATCGAGCTATACGCACAAGAAACAGACGGGCGGCGCCGGGCAGTACGGCCGCGTGGATCTCAAGGTCGAGCCGACGATCGACGGCTTCGAGTTCGAGTCGTCGGTCTTCGGCGGGGCGATCTCGCAGCAATTCGTCGCTTCGACCGAGAAGGGCATCCGCGCGGTGCTGCCCGATGGCGTCATCGCCGGCTACCCGGTCGAGCGGGTGAAGGTCAACGTCTTTGATGGCAAGGAGCACCCGGTCGATTCCAAAGACATCGCCTTTCAGATCGCCGGGCGCGAGGCTTTTCGCGAGGCGTTCCGCAAAGCCAAGCCGGTCCTGCTAGAGCCGATCATGGACGTGCGCATCACTGTGCCCGAGACGATGATGGGCGATATCATGAGCGATCTCAATACGCGGCGAGGACGGGTGCAGGGCATGGACACGGTCGGCATCAAGAGCGTGGTCACGGCTGAAGTGCCGCTGGCCGAGATGCTGCGTTATGGCAACGACCTGCGTTCCATGACCGGCGGGCGCGGCATCTACACGATGGATTTCAACCGCTATGACAAGGTGCCGACCTACGTCCAGGATGAGATCATCGCAGAGGTGGAAGCGGCCGCCGATTAGCGCAGGCGACATTGCGGGCGACTCGCCGAGTCGCCCCTGTTTGCATTGCCGGCAGCTAACCACATCCTTCAGCTCCGCCAGAATTTGCGCCTGTAGGGGCTTGCCTTGGCAAGCCCGCAACCGTACCCAACCCCATCCCCCGGCCCCAGCAAGCTAGGGAAGGGGAGTTACGACGCTGCGAAATGAGAGGTATTTTGCGTGGACGGTCGCATTGCGGCGCGTGTGTCTACAAGGCGCGTCCGATACTGACGATTTTCCGCCAGGTTCTTTTTGTCTAGCGAGTGGGACGAGCCGGCGAGTCGCCCCTGTTTGCATTGCCGGCAGCTAACCACATCCTTCAGCTCCGCCAGAATTTGCGCCTGTAGGGGCTTGCCTTGGCAAGCCCGCAACCGTACCCAACCCCATCCCCCGGCCCCTTGCCCCAGCAAGCTAGGGAAGGGGAGTTGACGCTGCGAGCCGCAATGTATTTTGCGTGGGCGGTCGCAGGGCGGCGCGTGTGTCTACAAGGCGTGTCCGATACTGACGATTTTCCGCCAGGTTCTTTTTGTCTAGCGAGCGGGACGAGCCGCCGGCTCGCCCCTACAGCAGACGGATTGGAGCGAATCGCAGCGGAAATGCCGCGGAATGTTTCCAGGGTTTCTCCCCTTCCCTCATTTTGGGGATGGCCGCCATAGAGATGGCGGGAGTGGCCGGGGATGGGGGCAGAATTCGGAGTATCGGACAAGCCTTACAGTCAGAGATGGGCGTGGGGCGAGCCGGCGACTCGTCCCGCTCGCGACGCAACCAGAGCTTGGCGGAAAATCGTCAGTGTCGGACAAGCCTTATAGTCAGAGCAGGGTGTAGCGGCGAGGCGGCGACTCGTCCATTTCGGTCAAGCGCCGTCGAATACCGCCTGGCCGGGTTAGCCTTCGACCTCAGCCGGTTCTTTGGCGTCCGAGCCGTTTTGCGCCGCGGCTTGGGGCTCGCGCAGGTGCTTGGCGACCGATTCTGGCACAATTTCTTCCAGGTCGTCGTCGATGCCAAGAATGCGCAGGATCTCGTCGCGCTCGACCGTCTCCTTCTCGAGCAGCGCCTGCGCGAGTTGGTCCAGTCCGCCGCGATGGCCCTCCAACAGTTCGCGCGTCTCTTGATAGGCGACGTCGATGATGCGCTTGATTTCGGCATCAAGCGTGGCGGCGGTGTCATCGCTGTAATCGCGCCCGCTGGCGATGGCGTAACCGAGGAAGGGCTGGTCGGAGTCATCGCCATAGTTGACCATGCCGACCGAATCGCTCATGCCGAACATCTTGACCATGCGGCGGGCGATCTGCGTCACCTGCTGGATGTCGTTGGCGGCGCCGGTGGTGACGTCGTCAAAGACGAGCTCCTCGGCGACGCGCCCGGCCAAGCCGACGCGGATGAAGGCTTCCAACTGCTTCCGCGACTGATGCAGCGAATCGTCTTTGGGCATATAGAAGGCGACGCCCAGCGCCCGTCCGCGCGGGATGATGGTCGTCTTCAGCAGCGCCATGGCATCGGGGATCAGGAAGGAAACGATGGCATGCCCGGCTTCGTGATAGGCGGTGATGCGGCGGTCTTTGTCATTGGATAGCGGCGGCCGTTTTGTGCCAAGCCGAATCCGCTCGTAGGCGGTGGTGAAATCGGACATGGTGATGAGGCGGCGGCCGAAGCGCGCGGCGTGCATGGCGGCTTCGTTGGCCAGGTTGGCGATATCCGCGCCGGAAAAACCGATGGTCGCGCGCGCCAGCGATTCCAGCTCGACGTTGTTGCCCAGGGGCTTGTTCTTCGTATGAATCTTGAGGATCTCGTGCCTTCCCTTGACATCGGGCAGGTCAACCGTGATTTGGCGGTCGAAGCGGCCCGGGCGCAGCAGGGCGGGGTCGAGCACGTCGGGGCGGTTGGTGGCCGCGATCAGCACGATATTGGTGTCGTTGTCGAAGCCGTCCATTTCCGAAAGCAGCTGATTCAGGGTTTGCTCGCGTTCGTCGTGGCCCCCGCCGAGCCCGGTGCCGCGGCGTCTTCCAACCGCGTCGATCTCGTCGACGAAGATGATGGCGGGCGCGTTTTCTTTGGCGCGCTTGAAGAGATCGCGCACGCGCGAGGCGCCAACGCCGACGAACATCTCCACGAATTCAGAGGCGGCGATGCTGAAGAAGGCGACGTTGGCTTCGCCCGCGACAGCCCGCGCCATCAAGGTTTTGCCTGTGCCCGGCGGCCCAATCAGCAAGACGCCCCGCGGCACCTTGGCCCCGACCTTCACGTATTTCTCCGGCTGCTTGAGAAAATCGACGACTTCCTCCAGCTCCATCTTGGCCGCGTCTTGCCCGGCGACATCCTCGAACTTCATTGAGGGCATCTCGGGCGTTTTTTCGCGCGCCTGCGATTGGCCGAAGGAGAAGATGCCGTTCATCTGCCCTTGCGCCCGCCGCCCCATCCAGACGAAGAAGCCGATGATGAGAACCAGCGGCAAAAAATTGATGATCAGCGTCAGCCAGGGCGACGTGCTGCTGTAATTCTGGCCGACCGGCTTGATGCCGTTCAGCTGTCGCAATTCTTCGATCGCCGGTCCGGCGAAAATCGGTATCTGGGCGGTGAAGCTGGTGACGCTCTGCGTGCGCCCCGATGGCGTGGTGATGAAGACGCTGCTCTTGAAGCGCCCGGCCACCCCTGTGCTGTCCTGATAGCTGAAGCTGTCGACATTGTTCAGCCGCAGCTGGTCGTAGAAGTCCGAGTACGCGATTTCCGGCGTGGATGAGAAACCACCCAGGAGCCCGGGCGACGAAATCAACGCCAGCAGCATCACCAGGACGAGCAGACCAGGCGAGACCCAGCGGCGCCAATTCGGTGGCGGCTGTGGCGGGCGGCTGTTATTCCCGCCATCACGACTTTCGTCATTATCGTTGTTTTCCCAGAACTGCATGTACCCTCGCAAAGCGGTTTGTCTAGGCTGATTATACCCCAAGTGCGGCACGATTTGCGCAAGACTTGTCTTAGAATGAGGCGCTCGCCCGCCACGATATGCTGATGATACCATGAAATACGAACAATTTCGCCGGTCGGTTGCGCGGCTGCCGCTTGAATTGTCTGGCGAACGAGAAGACGCGACAGCCTGCAAGGGCGAATGGCGATTAACTTTCGGCGATACTTGGTTATGCTATTGGCAAGCTACCGCCCGCGTTCCGATGGCGTTCATCAAGACAGGCGATCCGCAACCGGCATGAATCGACTAAAAGACGAGACCAGCCCCTACCTGCTGCAGCACGCGGACAATCCCGTAGACTGGCATCCCTGGGGCGACGAGGCGTTTCGTATCGCCCGCGAGCGGGACAAACCCGTCTTGCTGAGCGTCGGTTACAGCGCCTGCCACTGGTGTCATGTGATGGCGCACGAAAGCTTCGAAGACGGCGACACCGCCGAGATGATGAACGCGCTCTTCGTCAACGTGAAGGTCGACCGCGAAGAGCGGCCCGATGTCGACGACATATACATGGGCGCGGTGCAGGCGATCGCCGGGCAAGGCGGCTGGCCCATGACCGTCTTCCTGCTGCCCGATGGTCGCCCCTTTTATGGCGGCACCTACTATCCCAAGACGCCGCGGCATGGCATGCCCTCGTTCACGCAGCTGATGGGCGCGGTGCACGACGCCTTCCGCAGCCAGCGCGAAAACCTCGAAAAACAAGCCGACAGCCTGCATCAGGCGCTGAAACGCGACGTCCTGGCCATCGGGCGCGCGGACGACAGCGGGTTGAGCGCCGACATGCTGGACGAGGCGGCGAAGAATCTGCTGGCGAGCATGGACCGCGAAAATGGCGGCTTTGGCGCGCAGCCCAAGTTCCCCAACCCCATCAGTCTCGAATTCCTGCTGCGGGATCATGCGCGCGCGGGCGACGACGAGGCGCTGGAGCTCGTGGCTTTCACGCTGCGTCAGATGGCGATGGGCGGGATTTACGACCAGATCGGCGGCGGCTTCGCCCGCTACAGCGTCGACGCCTATTGGCTCGTGCCGCATTTCGAGAAGATGCTCTACGACAATGCGCAGCTGAGCCGGCTCTATCTTCATGCCTGGCAGGTCACCGGCGACCGGTTTTTCCGCGCCATCGCCGAAGACGTCTATGATTACATCCTGCGCGAGATGACCGCGGAAGCCGGCGGTTTCTACAGCGCGACCGACGCCGACAGCGAGGGCGAAGAAGGCAAATTCTTCGTCTGGACCTTCGAGGAGCTGGCGGAAGCCCTACAGCCGATCGCCGAGGCGGTTCCGCGCGCGCTGGAGATCGCCATTGAAACCTGGGGCCTGACGGCGCGAGGCAATTTCGAAGGCGCGAATATCCTGCATCTTCCGCGGCCCCTGGCCGAGACGGCCACTGTCCTCGGGATGTCGCTTGACGCGCTTGCGGCCGCCATCGCGGCAATCAGGCGCCGGCTCTATGCGGCGCGTTCCGAGCGCGTACCGCCCGGCTTGGACGACAAGATTTTGACGTCATGGAACGGCTTGATGCTGGCGAGCCTGGCGGAAGCGGGGCGCGTCCTCAAGCGTGATGACTACCTGGAAGTGGCGCGGCGGGCCGGCGCCTTCCTGCTCGAAAACATGGTGGACGGGCGGGGCCGCCTGTATCGCTCGCACAAAGACGGGCGCAGCCGGCTCAACGGCTATCTGGAAGACTACGCCAATTTGATCGACGGCCTGCTCGAGCTGTATCAGTCGACCTTCGAGCTGAAATGGTTCGACGCGGCGCGGCGGCTGGCGGATATGGCGCTGCGTCATTTCCGCGCGGAGGACGGCGGCTTCTATGACACCAGCGATGATCATGAGCGGCTGATCGTGCGGCCGCGCAATTTGCAGGACAACGTCACGCCATCGGGCAACGGCATGATGGCGAAGCAGCTGCTGCGGCTGGCGGCTTATACGGGCGAGGCGCGTTACGAGGGCGCCGCGCGCGAGGTCTTGCGGAAGCTGTCCGACGCCATGCGCCAGTACCCGCAGGCTTTCGCCGAGTCGCTGAACGCCGCCGACATGTTCATTTGCGGCATCGCCGAAGTCGCGATCATCGGCGACCGCGCCGACGCCGCCACCGGCGAAATCCTTGACGGGCTCTGGGCGACCTACCGACCGAATATCATAGCGGCGCTGGCAGACGCCGACGTAGAGCGCCACGACAGCATTCCGCTTCTGAGCGGGCGCGCCCGCATCGATGGGGCGACGACCGTGTATGTTTGCCGCAACTTCGCCTGCCGGCTGCCGGTCACGACGGCGGCCGAGACTCTGGCGCTGCTGGCGGAACGTTGAGCGCGAAGCCGGGCATCGCGTTCGCCTGGCGGAGAGACCGACAGTGGAAGCGCGGCAGCCGGCGCAAGCCTACTTCCTGACCTTGCTGCGGACGGTGGTGGGGCAGGCCTTCAGCGCGGGCGGCTATCAGCTGCAAGAGCGGCCCCTGCAAGCGGCCGGCGGGAAGTTTCGCTTCGCCAGGGCTTTGCCCGATGGCGGCTTCGCATTGATCGATTTCCAGGTCCTGGTCTACAGCGATACGATGTGGTCAGCCGGGGCGCCATCGCGCTTTCGGGTTCAACTGACGCGCTCGCGCGATCGGCATGGGCGCGCCGCGGATTCGCCTGGCAATGTCACGCGCGGGCTGAGCCAGCTGGTCGTGGAAGACTTTGGCGTGGCGATCCTGCCAGCCGCCGATCACTGGTGGGCTTTCCATGACACCGATTCGCTGGGCAAGGCGCTGGCGGAAGCGGGGCATCTCATCGTTGGCTACGGCTTGCCTTGGCTGGCGGGCGAGCTTGACCCGCCGGCGGCTGCCAACAGCGGCGACCTCGCTTGACAAGCGACGGGCGCCTTCGTAACATGACCGCTGTAATCCAGAACGCCACGAGTCATCTGATGACCCGAGCCGCCGCCGTCATGCTCATGCTGTGTCTTGTCGCGAGCGCCTGCAACATGCCGGGCGGTGGCCCGCCCCTGCCCACGCCGGACGCGGACAATATCATCTACGTGACGGCGACGCCGGCGCCAGTCGTGATGCAGGCCGCGCCGACGGCATCGCCGACCGCGCCCCCCGCGCCGACCGCCAGGGCGACCGCGACCGTCGATCCGACCGGGCTCATGCGACTGGCGGACGACCTGACGCGAAACGGCTACCTGGAAGAAGCCGCCCGCGCCTACCGCGACTTGCTCAATTCCGGCGAAAACCTCGCGCCGGCGCCTCGCGCCGACGCCATGTTTCGCTTTGGCCAAGTCGCCTTGCGCGCCGGTTACTTCGAGCAAGCGCGCGATGGCTTCAGCGTATTCATTGCCCAATTCCCTGATAGTCCGCATTTGGCGCAAGCCCATTTCTTGCGCGCCGACGCCCGGCTGGGGCTATCGCAGTGGGCGGAAGCGATCGCCGATCTCCAGGAGTATCTGCGCCTGCGGCCCGGCTTGATCGACAGCTACGTTCACGAGCGTATCGCCGATGCGCTTATCGCCCTGGGGCAGACGGCGTCGGCGCTGGAACACTACGATCGCGCGGTCAGCGCAAAACGCTCGAAGGCGCCGCACGTGCTCCTGCGCGAGAAACTGGCGCGGATTCTCATCAATCTGGGCGCTTATGCCGAGGCGGTCGCTCAATATGACGGGATTCTGGCGGTCGCGCGCAACGTCCCCTACCGCGCGGACATCTCGCTGATGGCGGCGCAGGCGACCCTGAACTGGGTCGACGAGGCGACCGGCCTGGCGCGCATGAAGGCGGTCGCGGAGGATTACCCGGGCACAGTCGCGGCCTGGGAGGCGCAGGATCAGCTAAGCCAGCATGGAACGGCAATTGACGGCTTTCGGCGCGGGCAGGCCGCTTTTGTCGCCGGCGAGTTTCAGGCGGCTGTCGAGGCGCTCAACGACTTCACGGCGTCGCAAGACGCGGCGGCGATACCAGCCGAGCTCTTTCTGCTGCTGGGGCGCGCCTATCGGCGAATCGGCAATTTCGAGGCGGCTGCGGTCGCCTTTCAGACGCTGATCGACCGCTATCCGCAGGATCCGCTCTTTGGCGAGGCGCTGCTGGAAAGGGGGCGGACGCGCTTCCTGGCTGGCGACAGCCCGGCCGCGATCGAAATCTACCTGGCAGTGGCGGACGACTACGATCATTTGGCGGAGGCGGCCGGCGAAGCCCTCTGGCGGGCGGGGTATCTCTATGGCACGAATGGCGAGACCCTCCTGTCGCGCCAGGTCTTCACGCGCCTGGCCGATCGTTATCCCGACCACGCGCTGACGACCAACGGGCTCTTCATCGCGGCGTCGGCGGCGGTCCGCGATGAAGCCTGGGGCAGCGCCGAAACGCTTTATGCGCGCATCGCCGAATTGGGCGCGGGTGGCGACCGGGCGGCTGCCTGGCTGTGGATCGGGAGGATCGCGCTCGGGCGCGGTGAAAGCGAAGCCGCAAACGACGCCTTCGACCAAGCGATCGCCGCCGCCCCCGACAGTTATTTTGCGGCGCGCGCCGGCGATTTCCGCATCGGCCGCCAGCCCTTTCAGGCGCCCGAGGCCTACCGGTTCGACTTTGACGAGGCGGCCGAGCGCATCGCGGCCGATGACTGGCTGCGGCGCAGATTTGGCCTGGAAGACCAAGGCGAGCTATGGCGTCTGTCCGCGACGCTGGCGGGCGACCCGCGTATGATTCGTGGACGCGAGCTGCTGACGGTTGGCGCCTTTGCCGAAGCCGCCGTCGAATTTGAAGACTTGGTCGACGCGGCCCGCGATGCCGGCGATGTTTTGAACAGTTACCGGCTGGCGCATTATCTGCGCGGCTTGGGCGTCTATCGAGAGAGCATTATCGCGGCGGCGGACGTGATCATCGCTTCGGGCCGGGGGACTCTGAGCGTGCCGCGATTGCTGGCGCGGATGCGGTTTCCCGCCTATTACATCGATGTCGTGCGGCACGCGGCCGACGAGCGCGGCATCGACCCTTTGCTGATGCTCTCGCTGATCCGCCAGGAGAGCCTCTTCAACACCTTCGCGACCGCCGCCGCCGGCGAGAAAGGCTTGATGCAAGTCATCCCCGGCACCGCCCAGTACATCGCCGAGCAGCTGGCCTGGCCAGACTATCAGCACACGGCGCTGTTTCGTCCCTACGCCGGCATCGCCTTTGGCGCCTTCTATCTCGATGAGCAGCTGGGGCGCTTCGGGCGGAACGCGGTGGTCGCCCTGGCCGCCTACAACGCCGGCCCCGGGCGCGCTTACGACTGGAACGCCTTGTCTGGCGGCGATCCCGATCTCTTTATGACGACGATCACGATTGATTCGACCCGACATTACGTCCAGTTCATCTATCGCAATTACAACATCTACCGCGAGCTCTACGGCGGCGTTTAGGCGCGTTTCCGAGTCGACTGGCGGGCGCGCCCGGGCCGGGAATCGCTCGCGGCCGGCAAATCCCGCGCCTGCCTCCGGTGTTGTCAATGACAGCGCTATCGGGCCTTACAGCCCAAGCGGATGTGCTACACTGAATGTGGGAAAAGGCTGGGAAAAAAAGGTGGATATGCAAGCGCAGCGCCTGCTAGAGAATCTAAACGCGCAGCACGACCGGGAATTGGACGCTTTCTTCGGCAATCCCCGCTTGATAGACGCCGCCCATTCGGCGCCGCCCTTCGCCGCGGTCAAGCGCGTCGCCGTCTTGACCGAGTCCTTCTTGCCGAAGGTGGACGGGGTCGTCAAGACCGCTTTTCTGACGGTGCGTTATTTGCAGGAGACGGGCCGAGAGGTGCTGGTTTTCGCGCCGGATATCGCCGTGGATCAAGTTGGCGCGTCCCAGGTTATCCCCTTGCCGTCGATTGGCGTCCCGCAAGCGCCGGAGACGCGCATGGCGCTGCCGAACCCGGTCGTGGCCAGGCGCATCGAGGATTTCAACCCGGACCTGATTCATCTCTTCAGCCCGGCGGCGATGGCGGTGAACGGCATGGCGGTGGGAAGGCATCTAAACCTGCCCGTGATCGCGAATTATCAGACCGACTTGCCTGGCTATACCGAGCATTATGGCTTCCCCTTGCTTTCGGGGCCCGTTAATCGCTGGCTGCGCTATATTCACAACGGCTGCCATTTGACGCTGGCGCCGACGAGCAGCATCATTCGCCAGCTGCGCGCTGTTGGCTATCGCCGCGTCCGGCATTGGGGGCGGGGCGTGAATACCGAGCGCTTCAATCCGAAGCATGCGCGGCAAGAGATGCGCCGGCGGCTGCTCAACGGGCGCGATCCGGATTCCCTGCTCTGCATCTTCGTGGGCCGCCTCGCCAACGAAAAGCGCGTCGACCTGCTGCTGGAGGTGGCGAAGACGCCGGGCGTTGCGCTGACCATCATCGGGGATGGCGCCCTGCGCGAAGCGCTCGAAGCCGATTTCGCCGAAACCGACGCCTTTTTCACCGGTTATCTGATTGGCGACGAGCTGGCGCAAGCCTATGCCAGCGCCGACGTTTTCGCCTTCCCGGGCGAGTACGAGACCTTCGGCCAGGTGATCCAGGAGGCGATGGCATCGGGTCTGCCGACCGTCGTTGTGAATGCTGGCGGCGCCCCCGACGTCATTGAGGATGGCCTTAGCGGCATCGCCGTGCCAGCGACCGCCGACGCTTTCGCGCGGGTGATCCGCCAATTGCGCGACCAGCCCGACGCCCGCCAGTCGATGAGCCTCAAAGCGCGCGCGACGGCCGAACAGCGGCCCTGGTCGGCGCTGATGGCGCAGCTTGAAATCTATTACGAAGAGGCGTATACGATGAACCAGCGTTTCAAGAGTTTATTCGGCTTCACGCGCTATCACATGCCTTTGTCGATTCCAGCCCAGTTCCTGCGCCGCCCACGAAGCGTCTCCTAGCGCGCTCATTGTTATTCAGGCACGAGACGGTATCGCCATGCCCGCGGAATCTCAACGAAAGACCTTGGCGCTCATCGCCCACGACGGCAAAAAAGCCGACATGGTCGCTTTCGTCATCGCGCATCGGGAGCGGCTGCGCGAGTTTGATCTGGTCGCCACCGCGACGACCGGGGCGCTGATCCGCGATAAAGCGGGCTTGGACGCGCGCTGCCTGCTTTCGGGTCCTTATGGCGGCGATGCCCAGATCGCGGCGCTGGTGGCGGAAGGGCGGGTGAACGCCGTCTTCTTCTTTCTCGATCCGCTGGGCAAGCACCCGCATGATCCCGACATTCAAGGGCTGCTGCGGATCTGCAACGTGCATAACGTGCCCTTGGCGACCAACCTCGCGTCAGCCGTGCTGCTCATCAATGCCTGAACCCGCGCCGTTCTTACGGATTTCTTGCTTAGCCCTCTCGAATTCATGCGGCATAATCACGGCTGAATCGCGCTCGGCCGGGCTGAAGGCCGCATCTCGATCCAGGCGCGAAGGCGATCCCTCCAGGCTGGAATTGGACTAGAACGTGCCGGAAATCGATCCCGTCATTCTCGAGTGGGTGACCCGGGCAAAATCGGGCGATGCCGATGCTTTTGCCGAGCTGCTCTACCTGTTTCAGGATCCGGTCTACAACCTGTGCTATCGCATGTTGGGCGAGAGTGGCGAGGCGGAAGACGCGGCTCAAGAGACCTTCCTGCGCGTTTATCGCAATCTGCATCGTTATGACACCGCGCGTCCCTTCAAGACCTGGCTCTTGTCCATCGCCTCCAATCACTGCATAGACCGGCTGCGGAAGCGGCGCATGCAGCTGGTCTCGCTGGATGACGAGCCGACGGCGGCCGCGCTGGCGCTGCGCAGCAACGACCCCACGCCCGAACAGGCGACCGTCGCCGGCGAGCTGAGCGGGTACATTCAGACGCTCCTGCTGCAGCTGGACGAGCATTATCGCCTTGCCGTCGTCTATCGCTATTGGTATCAGTATTCCTACGCCGAGATCGCCGACCTGATGGGCGCCACGGAGAGCGCGATCAAGAGCCGGCTGCATCGCGCGCGAAAGAAGCTCGCCGAGCTGATGGAAGCGACAGACCGCTTTGATCTTGAAGGCGAGGATCGGCTGGCGGATACCCTGTCGAAAGGGAGATGAGATGCCCCAAGAGCGGAACGCGCGACAGCGGATGATGCAAGACGCCATCGACGGCCAGCTTTCCGAGGCCATGGCGCGGAAGCTGGTCGACATGCTGGGCAGCGATCAATCGGCGGCGCGCGAATACGATCGCTTGCGGCGGGTGGAGAGCTTGCTGCAGCGGGCGCCGCAGCAACGGGCGCCGGCTCGTCTGGCCGCGACCATCATGGCTCGTCTGGCGCAGCGCGTCCAAGCCGAGACCGCCCTGGCCGACTTGCCGCCGGAAACGCAGCAAGTGATGATGCTCTGCCTTTCCGCCTCGATGATGGCGATGATGCCGATGATGGAAGCGGCTTCCTGGCTGGTGTTGAATGCGCGGCGCGACCCCGAGCTGCTGGGCAGCGTCATGATAGAGACCATCGGCTGGATGAGCCTGGTGACCGACGCCTTGATTCAACTGCTGGAGGATGCCGAAAACCGCGCCCGCAGCGAACCCGAAATCGCGACGGCGACGCTCGCCCTCACGCCCTATCTGCTGCGCTCAATGCTCGATTATCTGGACGAGCTGCCGCTCAAGGTTTAATCCGCAGGCTTTTACGCTCAGTTTTCGCCGTCCGGGATCATTTCGATCTTGCGCACGCGGTAGGTGACCAAGCCATCGGGCACTTCCACCTTGACGCGCGCGCCGACTTTTTGACCGAGCAGCGCCTTGCCCACCGGCGATTCGAGCGAGACCCCGCGCCGCCCATGCGTGATCTCTTCATGATCCAGCAGGTCGAGCGTGAATTCTTCCTTTTCGGCGGTATCGTAGACGGTCACGCGATTGCCAGGCGTGATAGTATTCGGGTCTTCATCGGCGTCGATGATCTCGGCGCGCGCCAGCACGTTCTGCAGATGCGAGACGCGCTCGTCCAGCCGTTCTTTGGAGACCATTGCGTCAAAGAACACCGCTTCTTCGCCCTGGTCGTCTTCGCGCGCTTCCGCGAGCATTTCCGCGACCTTCGAGTTTTCTTCGCTGGTGAGAACATTGAGCTCGCGCTGCAGCTTTTGGTAGCCTTGCCGCGTCAATTGAATGCGTCGTTCCGCCATGTCGTCTTCCTTTCGCCTTGCCATCACCCGAGGTTCTGGTGACCGGCGCCGCAGGCCGCAGCCCGCCCGCCGTCCAGCGCGTAATGCCTTTAGTAGATGAAACGCCCTGCCCACCGGACAGGACGCGTCGCGACATCTCTGAAACCCAATATCAGCCTATTGTAAACGAATGCCGTTGATTTGGCAACGTGCCAGCCGGAGGCCAAGCGCGCCGGCCGCGAAACCTCCGCTAGCCGCGCCGCTCGTAGACTTTAGGGTTGACGCAGGTCGGCAGCCGCTCGCCACGCAGCCCGGCGATCACGTTGTCCACCGCCATTTCAGCCATTTTCGAGCGCGTGGCCACGCTGGCGCTGGCGATATGGGGCACGATCAGGCAGTTATCCAGGCTCAGCAGCGGGTCATCGGGCGCGATCGGCTCGGGGTCGGTGACGTCCAGCCCGGCCGCGAGGATCTGGCCGTCTCGCAGCGCCGCATAAAGGGCTTTGGGGTCGAGCACGCTGCCGCGCGCGGTATTGATCAGGATCGCCGTCGGCTTCATCAATGCCAGCTCACGATCGCTGATTAGATGATGCGTCTCGTCCGTGAGCGGCACATGCAGGCTGACGAAGTCGCTCTCGCTCAGCAGGTCGTCCAGCCCCACTTTCTCTCCGCCCAGCTGGCGGATCTCTTCTTCGGTCTCGAGGCTGTTGACCAGCAGGCGCATATTGAAGCCCCTGGCGCGTTTGGCGACGGCCGCCCCAATGCGCCCGCTGCCGATGATGCCCAGGGTGGCGCCGAAGACGTCCTGCCCGGATAGCACGGTGGGATGCCAGGTGCGCCATTTGCCATCCAGGACGTACTGCCGCCCTTCGGGGATGCGGCGCGCGACCGACATCAGCAGCGCAAAGGCGAAATCGGCCGTGGTCTCGGTCAAGACGCCGGGCGTGTTGCCGACCGGGATGCCTCGTTGGCTCGCGGCGTCGATGTCGATATTGTCGAAGCCGACCGCCATATTGCTGATGACCTTGAGATGGGGCGCCGCGTCCATCAGCTGCGGGTCGACGCGGTCGGTGAGCAGGCAGAGCAAGCCGGCAAGCTCGCCAGCTTTTTCGTGGATGAGCTCATAGGCCGGCGGCAAGAAGTCGTCCCAGACCTCCATATCGCAATGCCGCCCGAGCCTATCCAAAGCGGCGGGCGCCATCTGACGGGTGACGAAGACCTTGTCTTTGCTCATGCTTGCGCTCCAAGTGTCGGTGGATGCGGGCAATTATAGCGCAATTGCCGGCGCGCGAAACAGGGGGCCCGCGCAATGCGACAGGCTGGAAATCGGCGCGCGGCGGCTCGTGGCGCGGAAGTGGGCGGTATTCAGGGCACGGTGTTCAGCGAGACCTTGATCAGCGTCCCGCGGTTGGGCACGCTGCCGATGTCGATCTCGCCGCCGCTGCCCTCGATGAAGGCTTTTGCCAGATAAAGACCGAGCCCCAAGCCCGGATTATCGGCCGAGGACTGCCAGAAAGGGAGGAAGGCGGACTCGCTATCCACGAGCCGGAAGCCGCGGCCGCGGTCCAGCATGGTGAAGACGACGCGATAACCGAAATCCTGCATTTTTACGCTCAGGCTCTCGACGCCGCTGTGTTCGCGCACGTTGCGGGCGAGCTCGGCAAAGGCATAGGCGAGGCGGGTCTCGTCGCCGATGACGATGAAGCGCGCCGGCGGCTCGCCCAGGCGCATGTCCTCAAGCGCGGATTGCATGCGCCGCGTCAGCGCCGCGCCATCGAATTCGTCGCTGGCGTATTCCAGCATGCCGCGCTGCAAGAGCGAATAATGCCAGATGTTGGTCACCATGCGCTCGATCGACCGCACCGTGTCATGCGCGAATTCAACGACATGCAGCTGTTCGTCGTTCAGCGGTCCGTCAAAGCCGGCTTCCAGATTGCCGAGCGTCTGTTTGATGGGATCATTCAGCGCGTTGTACCGCTCAAGCACGGCGGGCCTGGTGGCCGCGTATTCGATGCCCAGGGCGGTGATGACGTCCATGACCAGCGTGTGCAAGCCCCAGCAATAGGCGTGGACGCGCTTGAAGCACTCGCGCTGGTCGCCAGTCGTCGCGCCGAATGCGCCGAGCATCATCGATTCCATCAAGCCGATGATGTCGCTCACGGGGTCGAGGAGTTTGCTGTACCTTATGCTGGGCACGGGCGATCGCTCAATATCCAGGCTCGCTCCCAGTATAGCAGATGAGGGCCCGCCGCCGCATAATGGCTAGTCTTCGGCGACGGACGGAATCGTTGGGTATCGTGGCGCGCGCGGGCTTTCAGTCATTGAATTGAAAGCCTCAGCGGTATTTGGCAATGCGGCGAAAAATCGAAGCGGCCAGCCGGGCGCGGGCCGCTCCATAGATTTGGCGCGGATTTGGCGCGAAGCACCGTCCGCGCGGATCCAGTTTTAGCCTATTTCAGCTCGACGACGGCGCCGGCTTCTTCCAGCTTTGACTTGCCGTCTTCCGCCATGTCTTTGCTGACTTCTTCGAGCACGGTGGCTGGCGCCGATTCGACCAATTCTTTCGCCTCTTTCAAGCCGAGCGGGGTGATGCCGCGGATCGCCTTGATGACGTTGATCTTCTTGGGTCCGATTTCCTTGAGGATCAGGTCGAATTCGGTCTGCTCTTCTTCCGGTTCGGCATCGGCGGCGGCGGCGGCGCCAGGCGCCATCATCATCATGCCGCCACCGGCTGCCGCTTCCACGCCCCAGGCGTCTTCCAGCTTCTTTTTCAAATCAGCCGCTTCGAGGATGGTCAAGGCGCTGAGCTCTTCCACCAACTTGTCCAGGTCGGCCATGATATTGCCCTTTCTCGCGCTTCACGCGTTCTGATATGCCTTCGCTTGTCGCTTGTCTTTGGTCTGGGCGCCCGCGCGATCACGCTCTACGCGGCCGGGCTTTCTTCCTGGTCGTCCAGATAGGCTTGCAGCACGTTGACGACGCCGCCCGTCGCCTGGTGCAGCGCGTTGACCAGGCCTTGCGCCGGCGAAACTGCCAGCCCGGCCAGCTGCGCGCGCAGTTCATCGAGGGTCGGCAGCCTGGAAATGGCTTCGACCTGTTGGGCGTCCAGGAGCTCACCGGTCATGACGCCGCCGGTCACCTGCATCTTCTCTTCGAAGTCTTCGGCGTCGATGTGATTCAGCAAGGCTTTGCAGACACCGGGCATATTGTCGCGCCCGAAGACAATCGCGACCGGGCCAACCAGCAGGTCCTCCGGCACGATCCAATCCGCCGTCTGCAGGGCTTTGCGCATCAGCGTGTTCTTCGCCACCAGGTACTGGCCGTTCTGCTCGCGGATTGTGTTGCGCAGGCCTTGCACCTGCGGCACGCTCAAGCCCTGCGTCTTGACGATGACAAAGCCATCACAGTCGTTGAGCATATCGACATAACTGGCGACCAGTTCACCCTTGCGTTCCTTTGAAATCGGCAAGCGCGGCTCCTTTCAGTCTCGGCGTCGCTCGCGGGTCGGCGGCGGCCAAATTCAAAACGCGACCCGGAATCCGAAGTCGCGCAGGCGGTCTGTCATACGCTGTCGCATGAAGAGCTTGGCGCGCGCCTCGGCAGGGGATTAAGGGCGGCTGCCCGCCTGCTGTCTAGGGTCCGCATCGCATCGCGGCGTTTCGCCACGCCCGCATTGTAGCGCCGTGGAGAATTCAGTCAAGCCTGAATCTGGCGAGTTGACGCGGATAGAGCGATCGGCTACAACAGGAAGGCATCGATCGGGGGCGGGAAAACAAAAGATGGAACTGGATCGGGACGCTCTGCAAAAGAAAGTCCACGCGCTGTATGCCCGCGAACATGCCGAGCTGGGCGAGCGCGGCACGGCGGAACACCTGGAACGCGGGCGGCGCTGGCAATTGGCGGAGACGCTGCGCACGGGCGGCGTCCTGGTCTTTCCACACGCCGGCGTTCAGGACTGCGGCTACCAGATCGCGGCTTGCGTCCATGCGGCGCTGGATTCGGGCGCGGATCAAGTGGTCGTTCTCAGCGTCTTGCACGCCTTCACGCCGGCCATGGAAGCGGCGCGCGTCGCCGTCGCGGCGGGCGAAGACCCAAGCAAATTCGCGTTCTGGGGCATCCAGGGGCCCGGCATCGAGGGCCGCGAGGACTGGGAAGGCGACCACGCCCTGATCAGCTGGCGGCACTTCTGGCGGGCGGAATTGCGGCGGCGCGGCATCCGCGAGAACGACGCGCCCCAGGTCCACGAGCGTTATCCCTACCTGGCTGGCGGGCAACCGCAGAACCTGCCCGGCATCGACGAGTTGGCGCGTTTGACCGAAGGCGCGGCTCTGGTCTCAACCGCCGACCCCTTCCATCACGGCATCGGCTATGGCGACGCCCCGGAAGAGGCTTACGATCCCGATGAGGCGGGCTTGGCGCGCGCCAGAGCCGTCATCGAGTCGGGAATGACGCTGCTGGAGCGGGGCGATTACTGTGCCTACAACCAGCACTGCGTCGAAGCCAAGAGCGACGCCCGCGACACCGGGCAGGTCTATCGCTATCTGCGCGGTCGCATGAGCGGCGACCTCCTCGATATCAGCGTCACCGATTCATCGGAACTGTACGACCAGCCGAAGCCGACCTGGGTGGCCGGCGCCTTGATCGAGTGGACGCCGACCAACTAGATTGACGGCGTCCAGTCTTGTTCAAGCCTCGTCGTCAGCTTCCAGCCGGCGCTCGAAACGGCGCAGCGCGTCTTGCAGCTTTTGCTGGCGCAGGCTCTGGGTCAGGTCGCCCCGGGTGCGCTCGAGCACGCTGCGCACGACATCGGTCTGGCGGCGCAAGCCATGCGTCAGGGCATCGGGAAAATCGAAAGTCACCAAGTGATCGTAAATCGCGTCCATGACGGCCAGCAGGCGCTCGGCTTCGGCGCTATGCCCGTCTTCGCGGCGCATGATATCGAGGATGAAGCGGCGCAATTCGGTGGCGGCTTCGCCCAAGCCCTTGAGGTAAGTGGCGCTTTCGATGCCGAGCTCGCTGGCCGCTGGCAGAGGCTGGCCGCCGATGATGGCGCGGGTGATGTAGGCTTCGGCGACTTCTTTCAGCGCGTCCTGGGTGTAGCCGGTGTGGTAGAGGTCTGGATAGTGGCGTACAGCCGCCTTCAAAGCGTCGGCGCCGGCCCGCACGTCGGCCAGTCTGGCATCAGCGCCCTCCCAGTCGCGCCGGTGGATCGCGCGGATGCTTTCCGAGCAGTGGCGGATCAGCTGCCTCGAAAGCCGGATCGCCTGGTCGCGCGCGGCGTTGCGGCGCTCCAGGTCGTCGCGCAGGCCGTCGCAGATCGCGCTCAAGCCATGTGTCGATTCGAGCTGGCGAGCCGTGTCATTCGTCATAAGGTCCTCGTGAGTAAGCCAGACTTGCTTCTAGTATAACGAAGGAAATCGAGGCGACGCCGACCCGGTGGCGGGCAGGGGATGCCCGCGGGCGGCGGCTTGGGTTATGCTTGACGTGCAGCCTTGAATCGACGCCACGAGGACGCTCGCTATGCCCACCTACATCTACCGCATCCAGCCCTTGCGGACCGAGATGCTTTCCGAGGGGCCGACCGCCGACGAAGCGCGAGTCACCGGGGAGCATTTCGCTTATCTTCAGCGTCTAAGGCGCGAGGGCGAACTGATTCTCGCCGGGCGGACGCTCAACAGCGATTACTCCGCTTTTGGCATCGCCATATTCGAGGCGCGCGATGACGAGCGCATGCGGCGGATCACCGCGGAGGATCCGGGCGTGGCGCAGAAGCTATTCCGCGCCGAGTGGCACCCCTTCCGCATCGCCCTGCACGCGCCGGAAAACAGCGGCGGGAACTAGATCATGACCGATTCGACGCCACGACATATCGTCGCCGCCAGCGCCTTGATTCGCAACGACAAGGGCGATATCGCGCTGGTGAAAACCGAAAGGCGCGGCTGGGAGCTGCCGGGCGGCCAGATCGAGCTGGGCGAGACCCTGCCCGATGGCTTGCGGCGCGAGGTCATGGAAGAGTGCGGCCTCGCGGTCGAGCCGGGTCCGCTCTTGCACCTGCGCAGCAACCTGAGCTCGTCGATCGTCATCTTTGTCTTTGAGGCGGCTTTTGCGGGCGGCGACCTGCGGCCTAGCGACGAAACGCCGGAAGTCCGCTGGGCCGATCCACAGACCGCGCTCCGCCTGGTCACGCATCCCGCGCTGCATCGGATTCTGCGTCCGCTGCTGGAAGACGCCCCCTTGCGCTACGACGCCTATCGCAGCCGGCCCTTCTCGCTGGTGGATACGCGCGCCATCTAAACCAGCGGCTGGCGAGCCGGCAGGCCTGCGCGCCGGGGATAGCGATCGGGCGTCGGCTTTACCTTGTCGACGACGACCAGATGGCGGGGCTTGTCCATCGCCGGCAGCGCAACTTCCTTTATCGTGGTGAGTTCTCCGCCGAGGCTGCCCAGCGCGCGGGCGGCGGCATCGGTTTCGTCGGTGGCGGCGGCGCCCTTCATGGCGATGACCTGCCCGCCGAGCTTGCAGAGGGGCAGGCAGTATTCCAGCAGGACGGGCATTTTGCCGACGGCGCGGACGACGACGAAATCGTAGGCTTCGCGGTGGATGCGGTCGCGCCCGGCGTCTTCGGCGCGGGCATGCAGCGCCCGAACGTTGCGCAGACCCAGCGTATGGGCGACCTCGTCGATGAAGCGGACTTTCTTGGCGGTCGCGTCCATCAGCGTCAGCCGCAGCCACGGGAAGGCGATCGCCAGGGGCAAGCCCGGGAATCCGGCGCCGCTGCCGACGTCGATCAGGCGCGCGCCCTCGAAGCGCTCGACGACCAGGGTGAGCGTCAGGCTGTCCAGATAATGCTTGATGTTGATTTCGGCCGGGTCGGTGATGGCGGTCAAGTTGACGCGATCGTTCCAGCAGAGCAAGAGCTCGGTCAAGCGCTGGAACTTGAGCGCCTGCTCAATCGACAGCTGGATGCCAAGCAGCGAGTCGGCGTATTCCGCCAGGGTCGTCACGCTCGCCGGCCCGCGTCGAGATAGCGCCGCGCGCGTCTTGCGGCTTGGCCGATCACGCTGCCGGCCGGGCTCTAGCGGAAGGAACGCAAGGGAATGCTCGGCTGCTCGTGCATGACGTTTACGCCGTAGGGATTGGCTTGAATGACGAAGGGGCAGCCGCTGTCGAAATGCGCGTTGGCGGTGCCGGGTCCAAAGTCTTCGTAGCCGTCCGTAATCGCGTTCGACCAGGTCAGGTCGAAGTTGACGCCATAATTGCCCGGCGCCCATTTGTCGCCCAGCTTGACCGTGTAAAAGACCCACCAGTTTATGCTGCCGGGTATCTGTTTGACATCGCTGACGAGCACGATTGGGAAGGTCTGCCCGTTTAGCGTCACCGCATATTTGGCGTTGGCGATGTGATCGCGCACTTGGGCGGGCGTCTTGGCGTACCACGACCAGAAGACGACGAGTTCATCCGTGTCGTAGAGCACGCCGGGGTCCGCGCCGTCTACGTCCGCGCATTCAGCGAAGATAATGCCGGGGTTGGCGGTGCGGCCCGGGATGGCGAGCTGGCTGGGCCGCGCGCCAATCTGCACGAGGGGCTCGCTTTCGATCTCGAACACCGGATTCAGGAAGCCGCCATCGGGCAGGAAAACGCCGGACGACCGCACCATCTCCGCCTCGCCGATAACTTCCGAGCCTTCGACCAGCGCGCTGCCCGGCGCTTCGCATTCGCCCAGGTAGTCGTCGGAAGGCTGCTGGAAAAGCGTGCTGTCCGGGTCGGTCTCGCGCCCGATGCGGATGACGACGCTGATTGGCGTCGCCAGCGCGCGCGTCTGCCCATTGAGCCACTTGATCTCCTGGCTGACCGCGTACTCGCCGTTGACGCTGACGCGCCGCAAGGCCGTAATCGGCTCGCCCAGGCCGCCGAACTGATCAAAAGCCTGGAAATACAGGTCGTAACCCAGCTGCATTTTGCCCTGCAAGTCGATAACCATGCGGTCTTCGCAAGCGCTGTAATACCAATTGACCGTCGACGTGTAGCCGCCGTTGTCCTGCGCCTGGCTGGCGAGCAGGGCGGGCAGGAGCAGCGTCAGGCAGAGAAGAATTTTGATTCCGCGCATGAGCTCATATTCCTGTCTAAAGCGAACGGGACAGCTGATTGCGTCTATTCTACCGCATGTCTGCAAATTGCTCAGCCCTTTTTCGCGTCACAGCGCTTTCGCGAGGCTGTACGCGCTTTCACAGTTTGCCATACAATAAGATATATGACCGAATGACGCTGGCGAAAGGCGGCTGAAGACTTGAATGAGATACGGATCTGCGTTTTGCAGGGCGACCAGACGGGACAGGAGCTGCTTGACGAGGCGCTGCGCGTGCTCGACCCCAGCGTGACGGGCTTGCGCGGTCTGCGCTTTGAGACCTTCGATCTCTCCCTGGAGAACCGGCGCCGCACAAAGAATGAAGTCGTGCGCGAGGCGGCGGCGCGCATGCTGGAGACGGGCTTGGGCATCAAGGCGGCGACGATCACGCCGGGCGACCCCGATGACGTTGGCAGCCCCAACGCGCTCCTGCGAGAGCTGCTGGGCGGCAGCGTGATCCTGCGCACGGGAAGGCGGATTCCGTCGGTGATGCCGCTGGCGGGCGTGCACGCGCCGATCGCGGTCGCGCGCATGGCGGTCGAGGGCGCCTACGCGGCCGAAGAATGGCGCGAGGGCGAGGGCTTGGATGAAGTCGCCTACAACAAGCGACATATCACCCGCCGCACCTGCCGCGCCGTTGCCGAGTTCACCTTTCAATACGCCGCCCTGCATCACGCGACCGTCTTCGGCGGACCCAAATATACCGTCAGCCCGATCTATGAAGGCATGTTCAAGGAAGAGCTGGATCGCGCGGCAAGCCTCCATCCCGGCGTGCGCTACGACCCGCAGCTGATTGACGCGACCTACGCCCTGCTGCTGGAGACGCATGGCGAAGCGCTGGTCATCCCGGCTTTGAACCGCGATGGCGACAACCTCAGCGACCTGGTCATCAAGATGTTCGGCACGATCGCCGGCGCCGAATCCATCGTTTTCGCCTTCGATGAGGATTTCAGCGTCAAGGTGGCGCTTACGGAAGCGCCTCATGGCACGGCGCCCAGCCTGCAGGGGAAGAATATCGCCAACCCTATGGCGATGATCCTGGCTTGCGGCGCGCTGCTTCGCTATGTCGATGGCAAGGATGCCGCGCTCGCCAGCCGCGCCATTTATGAATCGGCGCTAGAATCGGTCTACAATGGCTTCAAAACCCCCGACCTGGGCGGCCAAGCCAGCACCACCGAATTCGTGGACGAAGTCATCCGCGAGGCGCGTGGCAAACTGGACGTCTGGGACGCCTTGGGCGACTGAGACTCGCTGGAAGGCGGCGCGGCTTGGACGAGCAGCTCGATCGTGATGTGGCGCAGCTTTGGTCCGCCCTGTTCAATATCGTCGCCGATGGCGAAAAGCGGCTGGCAAACCACTTTGAGGCCCACCAGCTCACGCCGCCGCAGTTTTACGTGCTGAAGACCCTCTCGGAGAACGCTGGCGCCTGCCGCATAGGCGATATCGCGCGCGCGCATCATTTGACCAGCGCCACCATGTCCGGGCTGGTGAAACGGCTGGAGGCGATGGACCCGCCCCTGGTGCGGCGCCGGCGCAACGAAAGCGACGGGCGATCCGTCGACGTCATTTTGACAGAAGCCGGCGAAGACCGCTTCGTCGCCGTGCAGCGCGCGCTGATGGATCAGCTGCGGGCGGTCCTGAGCCTGCTGCCGTCGGCCGAGCGCCGCGACGTCATCGCCAAGGTCCGCCAGTACTTCGCCGTTTTCTCGCAGCAGTTTCCCCTGGAACGCCTTTGAGCGCGGGCGATTCCCTCAAGCCTTCGCATAGCGGTCGAACCAGGCGACCATCTCGCGCAGGCGGCTGACGCGATGACCGGGCTCGCCACTGCGCGAGAGCTCATGACCTTCGCGTGGATACCGCAGCATCGAAACGGGCGTATCAGTCGCGCGGCGAACCCAGGCGAATAGCTGCTCGGCCTGCTCGATGGGCACGCGAAAGTCGTTTTCCGAGTGAATCAACAGCAGGGGCGTCTTGATATTGGCGGCGTATTTCAGCGGCGAATTGTCCCAATAGGCGGCGTGATTATCCCAGGGTTCGGCATCAAACTCGCTGGACATGAGCAGGGGCACGTCCGAGGTGCCATAGAAGCTGGAGAGGTTGTAGACGCCGCGCTGGGAGACGGCGGCCGCGAATCGGTCTGTGTGGCCGATGATCCAGGCGGTCATGTAGCCGCCATAGGAGCCGCCGGTGATCGCCATGCGCCCTTCGTCGGCGATGCCCAGCGCGAGGAAGGCGTCGACGCCCGCCATGATGTCGTCCATGGCGACCGGACCCCAGGCGGCATGCAGCGCCCGCATGAAAGCCTCGCCATAGCCGCCGCTGCCATGCGGATTGCAATAGAATACCGCGTAGCCGCGCGCCGCGTGGAACTGCCACTCGTGCCACATTGACTTGCTGGAGAAGCCCCAAGCCGCGTGCGGTCCGCCATGGATGTTCAGCGCCAAGGGATAGCGCTTGCCGCTCTCGTAACCGACCGGCGCCAGATGCCAGCCCTGTACCTCGCCATGCGGGGATTCGAAGCGCAGTTCATGAACGGCCTGCACGATGACTTCATCCAGCCACTCGTGATTAAAACGGGTCGCCTCCCGCAATTCGCCGGCGGAAAGAACGTAAAGCTCCTGAGGATTCGCCGGGGTCGAAACCGTCATCGCCAGCAAGCCATCGGCGCCAGCGCTGATTTGCTCGATTTCGTATCTGCCGTCATGCGCTTGCGACAGCGAATCGGCCTCCGGGTCATAGATCCAGGGCAGAAGATTGCCCTCGCTTTCGATGCTAAGGGCGAGCAGATTATCCGGCGACCAGGCGAGATCAAATGCCTCGCGATCGAGCGCCTGGTTGATGACGCGCGCTTCCGAGCTGTCGGACGCCATCACGACCGTTCGCTCCGGCAGATCGGTGACGCCGATGTGGCCGCGGCTGTAGGCGATCCACTTGCCATCGGGCGACGGGTGGGGCGCGAAGGCGCTGTATTCGCCACCGGTCAGGGCGGTTTCCTCGCCGGTCTCGGCATCCAGCCGGTAGATGTTGGGGGCGCGCCAGGGCTCGTCGCCTTGCGGGATCGTCGTGCGGTCAGTATAAATCGCGCCGCCATCAGGCGAAAAGCGCGGCTGCGAATAATCGGCGTCGAGGTCGGTAAGACGCCTGGGCTTGGCGTCGGCCGATTCGGCGCTGTCAATCACATACACCTGGTCGTATCGTTCATCGACATAACTTAGGCCCTGGCGATAGGGGATGCGCCACATCGGGCGCGGGTCCCAGCGATTAAGTTCGTCTTCGGCGATGCGCTCTTTTTGCTGCTTGCGCTCTAGCAAGTCTCTCGGCTCGGGCGGGGGATCGCCATCGGCGTCTTCACGCTTTCGCTCGTCCGCGCTGCGGGGCGACAGGAAGGCGATGCGCGTTCCATCGGGCGACCAAGCGGGGCTGTGCGCGCCGTTTTCCATCGCCGTCAAGGCACGCGCTTCACCACCCGGCGCCGCCGTCGGCAGCAGGTAAATCTGCGCCTTGTCGCCGCGCCCCGAGACAAAAGCCAAGCGCGAGCCATCGGGCGACCAGCGCGGCCCGCCGTCTTTGTCGCCGCGCGTCAGCTGGAAGGCGTCGCCAGCGGGCAGGGGCAGCAGCCAGATATTGCGCTTATAGGTCTTGTTCAGCGCATCGGGCGTGACCCGGACGAAGGCGACATAGCGGCCATCGGGGCTGATCCGGGGGTCTTCGACCGTGTGGATCCTGTAGAGGTCGTCGGCGGTGATCGGGCGTTTCGCTTTGGACATGCGCGTTTCCCCTTTCTTTGTCAGGCGCTTATGTGCGTCAGTCCCGTTTGCAGCAGGCGCTCAAAATGAGGCGCTTCCGCCAGCTGGGCAATTGGACGCGGCGGCCGCGGCGAGGCTTCTGGCGGGCGGAGAATCAGCTGCCACCAGCCGGTGTCGCGCCAGGCGCCGGCTTTGTAGCCGACAGCCTCCAAAACGCCGACTTTGCGAAACCCAAGAGCCTCATGCGCGCGGACGCTGCCTTCGTTGGGCAGGGCGATGACGCCGATGACGCTGCGATACCCTTGTTCGCGCAGAACCGCGAGCAGCGAACTGTACAAAGCGCGCGCGATGCCCCGCCGCTGAAAATCGGCATGAATGTAAACGGTGGTTTCCGCCGTCCACTGGTAGGCTGCGCGGGCGCGAAAGGCGCTGGCGTAGGCATAGCCGGCCAGCATCCCGTCGAGCTCGCAAACCAGCCAGGGATGCTGCTTCAGCGTCGATGCGATGCGGTCGCCGATCTCGTCTACCGAGGGGACGGTCTGCTCGAAGGAAATATGCGTGTCGCGGACGATTGGCGCGTAAATCTGATGGATGGCTGGCGCGTCGGAGCGGGAGGCGAGGCGGATGCGCGCTTTCATCGTTCAAATCTCATCCAGTTTCCAAGTCAGACCGTTATTGTAGAGCAAAAGCGCGTCCAGGAAAGTAATGCAGAAGCTCAGCTCCGAAGAACACCGAGTTTGAGAGAGCGCGCTTTGGCGGCGTTTACAGGGAATTTACATCTCCATAACATAGCTGTGATGAATCAGCGACAAGCTTGTATTCCAGGAGAGCCGCATCCCATTGTCGGCGGCTTGCGGTAAAATAGGCGTGAAGGACGGTGGCGAAAGACTATGGCATTGCCTGGCAAGAGCCTCGGCGACACGATTCTGGTGGTCGACGACGAACAGCGCATCATCGACTTGGCGCGCATGTACCTGGAGCAGGACGGCTTCCACGTCAAAAGCGCGACCAACGGGACAGCCGCCAAACGCATGATCCTCACGGAAAAGCCGAATCTGGTCGTTCTGGATTTGATGCTGCCAGGCATGGATGGCTTGGAAGTCTGCCGGCGCGTCCGCGAGGAATCGGACGTGCCGATCATCATGCTGACGGCGCGCGGAGAGGACATAGACAAGATCGTCGGCCTGGAATTGGGCGCGGACGATTACTTGACGAAACCATTCAATCCGCGCGAGCTGGTCGCGCGCATCCGGGCGATTCTACGCCGAGCCGATCGCGGAACAACGCGCGAGGAAGCGCCGCCCCCGATCAACATCGGCAATCTGCATATTGACGCGCGGGGCCGCCGCGTCGAGGTGGCTGGCGCCGGCGTCGATCTGCGCATGAAAGAATTCGACCTGCTCAAAACCTTGGCCGAGAACAAAGGCGTGGTATTCAGCCGCGATCGTCTGCTCCAAGTGGTCTGGGGCTACGAATTCGCCGGCGAGACGCGCACGGTCGACGTCCACATCGCGCATTTGCGCCACAAGCTCTGCGGCATGGAAGCGACGATCGACACCATTTGGGGGGTGGGCTACAAGCTTGATGACCGCGAGACCGCCTAGATTCAGCTTCAGCTTGCGTTCGCGCCTGCTGACCTCGTATCTTGTGCTGATTTTGGTGACGCTGAGCGTGATCGCGCTGGCGCTCATCCTCTTGATCAACAACCGCGCCGCGCCGCCACAGCCAACCTACGAACGCCTGGCCGCCTTGACGCAAGGCTTGAATTACATTGACGTCATCGCCGATATCGCCACCAACCCCAATCGGCGCTTCCTGCAAGATCAGGTGCACGAGCTGCTCGAGGTCTTCGCGGCGACGCGCAGCGTGCGCACGCTCCACATTCTGCTCAGGCCAGACCATACGACCGTGCTTTATGACAGCGGCAAGCAGTTCGCGCCGGGCGATTTCATTCATTTGCGGGGCGACAGCTATCGAAGCAAGCAGCTGGCCAATGTCTTGCGGCGCGGCAGCAATCAATACTTTGGCGGCTTCCACGACCCCGACGGCGGGGAATGGCTTTATGGCGGGCTGGTTTTCGCTCAGCTGCGGCTCTTTGCGGAACGCGCCGGGCACAAGGATCTCTGGCTTCTGGCGGAACCGAAGCCGACCGTCAGCTTGCAGGATACGCTGGCCGTCTTCAGCAGCGCGCTGGCGCCGCCCTTGATTCAGGCGGGCATCGCCGGTTTCGCCTTCGCGATTGTGCTGGCCGCGCTGATTAGCCGCCATATCGCGCGGCCGCTGCAACGGGTGGCGGAGGCGGCGACGGCGGTGGCGCGCGGCGATTACTCGGCCCAGGCGCCCGTCAGCGGCCCGCCGGAAGCGCGCTCGCTCGCCGAGTCCTTCAATCGGATGACGGCGGAGGTGCTGGCGACCAACACCGCCCAGCGCGATTTCCTCGGCAACGTATCGCACGATCTCAAGACGCCGCTGACGTCGATTCAGGGTTACGCCCAGGCGATCATGGATGGCGCGGCGGAAGACACGGGCGCGGCGGCGCAGATCATCCACGAAGAAGCGGGACGACTGAACCGCATGGTGGTCGAGCTTACCGATCTGGAGCGCTTGCAGGCCGGCAAGCTGTCGATGGCAAGCGACCGCATCGACATGGCGCAGCTCTGCGAGGGCGTGGCGCAAAGCTTGCTGGTCGTGGCGGAAAAGCGGGGGATTCAGCTGGAATCGTCAAGCGAGCCGGTCGCCCGGATAGTCGGCGATGGCGATCGTCTGGCGCAGGTCTTGATGAACCTGATCAGCAACGCGCTCAAATATACGCCGGCTGGGGGCCGCGTGCGGGTGAGGGTCTCGGGCGAGGGCGCTGGCGTGGCTGTTTCAATTCGCGACAACGGCATTGGCATCGCGCGAGAAGAATTGCCGCGCGTATTCGAGCGCTTCTACCAGGTGGACCGGGCGCGGGGGCCGCAGCGGGGCACTGGGCTCGGGCTGGCGATCGCGCGCGAGATCGTCGAGGCGCATGGCGGGCGGATCACGGTGGAGAGCGGCGGGCCCGGCCAGGGGGCGGAGTTTCGGGTTTGGCTGCCGGGGGAATAACTGCCGTCGCGCAAGGGCTTGCGTCTCGGCAGCCGCTTCCTGCATGCTCCGCTCAAGACAGCACCGTGTGACTCTCGCTGTCATAGGCCAGGGCGGGCCGCGCCAGAGACACCGACACATTGTCCCCGCGTTTGAAATAACGATCGACGCCCGTCCGCGCGATCAACACCGTGCCATCCGCCAATCCCAAGCCCAGCCGCTGGTGATGCCCGTGAAACTCGCGCCAGAGCACCGACGCCTTTTCGCCGCCATTCTCAAAACCGACATCAAGCGCCTCGGGCCGAATCATCAGGTCGACATGACCGGTCTTCGGGTGAAAGAGCTTGACTTCGCCCAGGTGGCTGCTCGCGGTCATGCCGTGCGCCTCGGCCGGCAGAAAATTGGCGTCGCCGACGAACTTGGCCACGCGCGTGTTGATGGGGCGATTGTACAGTACGTGCGGGGTCGCGACCTGAACGAGCCGGCCCTCGAAGATGACCGCGATTTCATCGGACAGGGTCAGCGCTTCCTCCTGGTCGTGGGTGACGAAAATGGCGGTCGTCCCCGTCTCGAGCAAGATGTGGCGCACGTCGCTGCGGACTTGCGCGCGCAGCCCGGTATCGAGGTTGGAGAAGGGCTCATCCAAGAGCAGGATCTCCGGATTCGGCGCCAGCGCCCGCGCCAGCGCCACTCGCTGCTGCTGCCCGCCGGATAACTCGTACGGCATGCGCTGGGCAAATTGCGTCAAACCTACCAGCGATAGCAGACGGTCAACCCGCTTGGACTTGTCGCGGCGCGCGCCACGCAGCCCGAAGGCGATATTGCCGGCGACATCGACATGGGGGAAGAGGGCGTAATCCTGGAAGACCATGCCCACCTTGCGCTCTTCCGGCGGCGTAAAGTGATGATCGTCGGCGACAACGCGCTCGCCAATCTGAATGCGGCCCCGCGTCGGCGTCTCGAAGCCGGCCAACAGGCGAAGCGTCGTCGTCTTGCCGCCGCCACTGGGCCCCAGCAAGGTGAGGAACTCGCCCGGGCGCGCCCGCAGCGTGATGTCATTGACGGCCGGCGACTGCCCGTTATAGAGCTTGGTGAGATGGTCGGCTTGAAGCGAGTAATCCATCGGCGGCGATTCAGAGCTTCGTCACGTTCTCGACCAAGAATAACGCAAATCTGAAATGCATAAAGGGGATTTCGATTTCAGCCGCGGGCTGCGAATCAATTCGCCCTGGTTCGGCATGGGCGCGGCGGCGGCGCCCGCCAAACCTCGGCGGCATTAGCCTTCCAGGTCCTCCCTGCGCAGAATGATCGCAAGCGCGAAGGCGGAAACGGCAATCAGCACGAGGCCCGGCAGGGCGATCGAGGAGAGGAAGGCTTCATCGTAGGCGCTCCAGATGCGGGTGGCGAAGGTGCGAAAGCCGATGGGCCGAAGTATGAGCGTGGTGGGCAATTCCTTCATCACGTTGAGGAAGACGAGCGCCAAACCCGCCAGGATGCCGCCGCGCGCCAGCGGCAGCGTTATCCGCGCCAGCGCCGCCCAGGGCGACAAGCCGAGGCTGCGAGCGGCTTCTTCAAAGCGCGGGTTGATCTGCGCGAAGGCGCTTTCCGTGGCGCCGATGCTGAAGGGCAGGTAGCGTATGGCATAACCGACCACCAGCAGGGGCAGCGTCTGATAAATGCCGAGCATGTTGCGCGTGGCGAACATCACCAGCGCCAGCGCGATGACGATGCCGGGCAGGACGTTGCCGGCGTAGGCGATATTCACCAGCCAGCGATTGAAGCGCGTCCCTCCTCGCGCCGCCAGCAGCGCCAGCGGAAAAGCCGCCAAAGCGACAGTGAGCGCGGAAACGGCGCTGACGCCGACCGTGTTGCGCGCCAGCACGGTCATCGACACGTTGATCGGACTGGTGATGATGTGGCCCGCCAGCCATTTGAATAGCGCCAGCAGCGGGATGCCGACGCCCATGAAGACGACCGCGGCGCAGAAGACCAGCGCCGGGAGCTTCCATTTGCCCAGCGGCAAGGTCTGCAAATGCCGCTCCGCGCCGCTGCCCACCCGATAATGCCGCCCGCGATGCCGCATCCACGAGCGCAGCGCGAGCAGCAGGGCGGTCAAGCCGATGAGCAGCAAAGCCAGCATCGAGGCTTTATCCATGCGAAACGAGACGGTCTGGAGGTATATCGCGCGGGTGAAGGCGTTGAAGTGCATGACGGCGACCGCGCCGAAATCGCTCAAAGCGTAGAGCGCGGTCATCAGCATGCCGGCCGAAAGCGCCGGGCGCAGCTGGGGCAGTGTGATCTGGCGGAATACCTGCCAGCGGCTCAAGCCCAGGCTCTGGCCCGCCTCTTCCAGGCTGCGATCGCAATGCAGCAGCGCCGCCCGCGTCGGCAAGACGATGTAGGGAAAGGTCACGAAGGTGATCGTGAGCGTCGCGCCGAAGAAACCGCGGATGCCCGGCAGGCGATCGACGCCGAAGGGCTCCAAGAGCGATTGCAGCATCCCTTTTGGGCCGAAAGCTTCGGTGTAGGTCACGGCTGTCAAATAGGACGGGATGACCATCGCCGCCAAGCCAAGCACCAGCCAGCCGCGCCGCCCCGGCAGATCCGAACGACTGGTGAGCCAGGCGAAGGGGACCGCGATCGCCGTGGCGCAGACGGTCGTCGCCAGCATCAGCCCGGCGCTGTTGCCGACGACCCGCGCCGTCCGCGCCCGCAGCAAGTATTCCAGGCCCTCCTGCCCCGCGCCCAAGGCGCCGATGAAGAGATAGACGATCGGAATCATGACCACCGCGACCACCGCCAGGCTTACCGCTTGCGCCAGCTGACGATTGCCCACATGCCAGCGGGAAAGGGCCGGCCGCTGATGACCGTTGATTCTGAATCGCAGCGGTATCACATCGCTTAGATGCATGGTCGTCCCTGCGCTCGCGCCTCTTGGGCTTGCGCGTGTCCTAGTCGAGCGCTCCGCTGTCTTCGATCAGCTCCAGCGTGCCCTGCAGATCCGCCAGATCGGACAGGTCGATTTCCGGCGTCTCGATATCGGCCAGCGCCGGCAGGTCCACCGATGGGTCGACGCCGTCGACCAGCGGATATTCGAACGTGCTCTGCGAGAAATACGCCTGCGCCCCGTCGCTCAGCAGATAATCCACCAGCGCCAGCGCGTCATACGGCTGGTCGGTCGTCTTCAAGATCGCCGCGCCGGCGACATTGATCAGGGAGCCGAGGTCGCCGCCCGGGAAGAAATGCAGCGTGGCGGTGATTGCCGGGTCTTCCGCCAGGAAGCGGTACAGGTAGTAGTGGTTGACCAAGCCGCCGACGACCTCGCCGTCAATTGTGGCTTGCACAATAGGCGTGTTCTTGGGATAGGCCTGTACGCCCTTGGCGATCATGCCCGCCAGCCAGCTCGCCGTCTCTTCCTCGCCCAGCAGCACGCGCATGGCGGTGACGTTGGCGACGAAGGACGCATTGGTCGGCGCCCAGCCGACGAGCCCGCTCCACGTTTCGTCAGTGAGATCGAGAATCGAATTCGGCAGCTCCAGCCCCTGTTCTTCCAGCGCTTCCGGGCTGTAGACGAAGACGCGCGCGCGTCCGCTCAAGCCGGTCCAGTGGCCCTCGGGCGAGACAAACGCGGCGTTGGCGACGCGGCTCAAGGTGGCGTCGGGCAGCTTGTGTAGCATGTCGGCGGCGGACAGCGCGCCCAATGCGCCGCCATCCTGGGCGATGAAGACGTCGGCCGGGCTCATGTCGCCCTCGACCAGGATTTGATTGGCGACGGCGGCTGTCTTGCCGTAGAGGACTTCGGTCTCGATGCCGGTGTCTTCCGTGAATTGCGCCAGGATTGGCCCGATCAGGCTTTCGTTTCGTCCGGAATAGACGGTCAGGACATCGTCGGCCAGGATCGGCGAAACGACCAGGCAGAACAGGCCTGCCGCCAGCAATAGTAAGGAACAACGCGCTACGGACATGTGGTGTACTCCTTGCAATAGGCGCGAATCCCATGTAGGATACGCATAGATACGAGGGTCAATTGGATGAGCGGTCTTTTGCCAGAGCGCTTCTCTTCCGATTGACCTTTTCGTTTTAACAGAGAGCGACCGCGCCTGTCCACGCTTGTGGTAAATTTCACTTTTACAGTCCAGGCCGCCCGGAGTTAAGCGTCTGAACGCCGCGACTTTAATCGACAGCGCCGCGATTGTTGCCTGCGGTTAATCCTTGTCCGATACCCGCTGGCGCCATCGCGAGCGGGGCTGTGGGCTGAACCTAGACATTGCGCCCATCGAGCAATACAGTTAGATTGTTACCGTCCGCGCGTTTCATTTGGAGTGGGATGCATGTCCAATTGGTGGGGGTCTCGCAAGAGCGTCTCGTCCCGTCTCGTCTGGGAGGTCGAGGCGATGAAAGCCACCTTCGGCAACACGTTCAAGCTGGTCGTGCCTCCTTTTGGCGGCTTGCTCTATTGGCAGGGCATCATCGAGATCAACATGAGCATTCTGGACTCGCCCTTTCACAGCCTGAAACTGGTCTATCCCAAAGAATATCCAAATCGCCCGGCCGAAGCCTATTGCGTCAAGCCGCGGATTTACAGCGAGAAACACCAGTATGAAGATGGCCAGCTCTGCCTCTTCAACCCCAAAGACGGCGAGCAGTATGGCTGGAATCCGTCCAAGTCGACGGCGGTGACCGTCGGCGGCTGGGCGGTCCAATGGCTCTATGCCTATTACACTTGGCGCTCCACCGGCAATTGGCCCGGGATCGAAGAACGCATCAAAGCGAGCACGCCGCTGCCACGCCGGCGGAGGCGCTGAGCATGCGAGCGACTGATGAGCCCGATGTCCTCAAACTTATGCGCGTGGAGCTCGACCAGGTCAGGAAGCGCTTGCGGGGGATGGCGATGATTTCACGCGGAATTGTGCCAAAGGTGGTGCTGTCGCAGCGGGCGGTCGAGCGCATGCTCTCGGCGGCGCATCAGTTCATGGCGGATGAAACCGGCGAAGCCATGGTCGGTTTCGTCGTCGAAGACGACACGCCTGAGGGCTTGCCCACGATTTACGTGCTCGATACGATCTCGCCGGACGAGACCGCCGTTCGCCGCTCGCATACATTCCAGCAGGGCGACGCCTTGCAAGACGAAATCATCTGGTGGCTGCAGGAGAACTGGCACTTCCACCGCGAACGTCACCGCGGGACGGGGGCGCTGCCCGAGCGCTTTGACGTGCCGCTGCGTTATCTGGGCGACTGGCATAAGCAGCCCGGCTCCATGATCCAGCCCAGCCATGGCGACCACATGACGGCGCTCGCCTGGCTTGATGACGATGAATCGGATATGGACTTCCTGCTCGTGCCGATCGTGACGGTCGGGCACCTGCCAAACATTGGCGAGACCGACCTCAGCGTCAACTATATCAACATACCGATGGAAAACGGGCGGGTGATGCGCGTCGACTGGTGGTACGTGCATCGCGACGTCCGCGTCTTCCAGCCCGTGCATCCCAAAGTCGTTTCCGATGCCGCGCTGCCGCAGATGATGAAATACAGCTGGCACGTGGTCGACCCCGACCGCCTCTACGCCGAGACCCTCGCTTTGGAGGAGGACGGCCAATTGGTGAGCCGGCTGCTATATGAATGTGATGGCGAGGCGCCGCTGGAATGCTGTTTCTTCACCATTCGGCAAGGCGGCTCGAGCTTTTTCCTCTTCGCGACGCAGTACGACTATCCGCAGAGCCCGCCCCTCGCCTTCGCAGCGCCCTTCGTTGATGGCTTGGATCTGATGGATCCGGTCGCGACATTTCATCAGCTTTGGGCAGCGCGGGAAGCGATCGAAGACCCGCCCGGCTGGGAATGGACGCCAGACAAAACCCTGCTCGATTTCCTGGCTGCGATCGAGGCGGAGATGGGATTGCGCCCGCCCGTTTCCATTTCCATTCCCGTCTTGACCGACGATGATGAAACGAGTCAAGACGGTCGCTGCGCCGGGGCCCCAAGCGGACCGCAGACGAAACGGGACATGGCCAGGCTCGATGACCTGGCGGAAGAAGAGGCGCGATAGATGAGCAACCTCTGGGAACGCGTCGAAAGGCTGATCGGCGCCGACAACCTCGACCGGCTCGCCGATAAGACCGTAGGCGTGATTGGCTTGGGCTCGGGCGGCGGTTTCGTCGCGCTCAGCCTGGCGATGAGCGGCGTTTGCCGCTTCGTGCTGGTGGATAAGGACATGCTGGAAAGCGGCAACGTCACCCGCCACGTGGCCGATCTGCGCTACGTGGGCGAGAACAAGGCGGCCGCCGTCGCCGATTTGATCCGCCAGCGCAACCCCGACGCCCAAATCGAGACGCGGGAAGGCTTGATCGAAGACCACTGGGATTGCCTGGACGCGCTCGATCTGCTGGTGGCGGCGGTCGATAACGAGCAGGTGAAATACGCCATCAACGAGCAGTGCCTGAAACGGCGCGTCAGCGCCTCTTACGCCGGCGTCTATGAGCGGGGCGAAGGCGGCGACCACGTCATCATCACGCCCTTTGACGGACCTTGTTACGCCTGCTGGTCGGAGGCGACGCGCGAGGGCGTGAAGGTCTCGCTTAATCCGGGCGGCGAGCTGGATTACGGCATGATCGGCGAGTTGGGCGCCTTGGACGCCGAGCCCGGTCTCTGGGTCAACGTCACGAAAGTGGCTGGCATCCAAACCGGTCTGATCATCAACGAATTGCTGCGCGGCGCCAGCGCCCACGAAGAGATGCCAGCCAATACGCTCATCGTCGCCAATACCTATATGGACATCATCGAAAGCCAGGAGAGCGAGCCGCATTCGGGTATGTGGATCGAAATTGAACGCGACCCCGACTGTCTGGTCTGTGGCGATCGGCTGAAGCAGGGCGTGAAGCTGCTGGCGCAGGACGACGAGGGCGAGATTACGCTGGAAGACCTGGCCGCTTCCGGCTTGACCACCGATATCGTTTTCGAAGACGAAGACGACTAAGTTAAACCAGCAAAGCAATTCAAAGATTAACACCGAGTACACCGAGTTATGGAGAGTACACCGAGAGAAAAGCATGGTTTTTCCTCTGTGCCTCTGCGCCCCTGTGTTTAATTGCAGGGTCTCGGCTTGCTTGGACTTAATTAGCTTCCTTCGACCTCATTGCGCCAATCTCTCAGGAGCTCGTTGAGCGCCTGACGGTGTCGCAGGCGTTCTTTCGGTTCAAAAGGCGCTTGGTAAAGAACGCGGTCGTCGCCTTCTGGCGGCTGGCCCCGATCATCGTAGTAGAGCCTGAAGCTGTTTTGGATGGCGACGCGGTAGACGCCCGGGTCGTATACAGGCGCGCGATAGGGCAGCTCGCGAATGCCGACCGTGACGGCAAGCTCGCCCGCGCGATAATGCGCCCAGACGCCGAGAAGATTCAAGGTCTGGTAGCCATGATAGCCCTTGCGGTGATACCAGAGAACCACGCCCGACCAGGCGGCGCCGCGACAGATCCGCGGTCCATAACAGAGAATCGACTGATAGTCGCGCTGCGCGATCTCGGCCAGGGCGTCGAAAGCGTTCAGTAGGTCGAGGGCGCGGTCCGGCGGCGTCTGCGGTATTTCTTCGGGCCCGTCGCTGCCAAAGGGACGGCGGCTGGCGATATTTTTCAGGATGTCGTCGTAGCGTTTTTCGCTGTCTGTGGCAGGCATGGTCGCTCGAGCGGGCCTCAAAGCCGAGCCTGGCTGGCGGGGGCGAGGAAGCCGCGGACCGCCGCCTGAAAAGCCTGCGGGCGCTCCATATTGGGCAGGTGGCCCGCGTTCGCCATCAGCGCTTTTTTCGCATCTGGCAGCCGCTCGCTCAGATAGTCGGCGGCCAGGCGCAGGAAGGGCAAGTCGTTTTCGCCGATGACGACCAGCGCTGGCATGGTCAGCTCGCGCAGGCGATCGGCGGCGGCTATCGCTTCGCTCTTGCGGATATGTCTCCCCATGCCCTTCAGCTCGTGCTCGGTCACCAGTTTGGCCATGGCGAAGGCTTGCCGGCGCGCTTCGGCGTTGACCGCTTCTGGCGGGCGCCCGACGCCATCGAACCAGATTTGCATATCCAGCTCGGCGACGCGGTCGGCATCGCCGGCTTTGAAGGCGGCCTCGTTCTGCGCGAAAAGCTCGTCGGGTCCAAGGGCTTCCGCTTCAAAACCGCGCGCCGCGCTGCCCACGAGAATCAGCGAAGCCACCTTGGCCGGATGATCGAGGGCGTATTCAATCGCCAGACCGCCGCCAATGGAGCAGCCCATCAGAATCATAGGCGCGGCGATGCCCAGCGTATCGAGCAGCGCTTCCAGGTCCGCTTGCAGGTTGAAGTCGCCGGCGACGGGCAGGCTGCGCCCATAACCCCGCATGTCGAAACGCAGCGCCCGATAATGGCGCGAAAAAGCCGCGAAGTCCGCGTCCCACATGCGACAGTCGGCGATGCCCGCGTGCAGCATGACCAGCGGCGCGCCGTCCCCGGCCAGTTCGTAATAGAGGCGCGCGCCATTGACGTCGGCGTAACCGGCTTGCGGCGCCGGCCGATCGCGTCCCGCAGAATCTGTCGGTCCGGTCAAGAAATCACTCCAGCGCCACCTTCGCCAGCTCGACGCCATCGCGCAGCAGTTTTTCGTAGGTCAGGGTGCTTTGGCTTACGCGCATGCCGACGCCCTCGTAGAGCGCCACGGCCTTGGTCAGGCTGTCGCCGTCCACCTCCAGGCAGACGGACTTGACGCCGCGCCGCCAATAATCGGCGAAGCCGCGCCGCAGCAAAGCCGAAGCCAAGCCCCGCCGGCGATAGGCTTTGCGCACGCCAAGGGTATCGACATAACCGCAGCCGGGCCGGCGCTCGTAGTCCGTCAGCGGCATCAGGCAGCCGGCCAGCTCGCCCGTGGCTTCGTCCGCCGCCAGCATGACGCGCTCGGGGTCAAAATTGGGATCGCCACCGAACCAATGCTGGAAGCTCTCCATATCGCGTTCGAAACTCTGCTCAATGTGCCCGTAATGATCGGAAAAGGCGTCGCGCGTCAAGGCCACCAGCAGGGGCAGGTCGGCTTCGGGGCGGTAGGGGCGCGATACGAAACCCGGCGGCAGCTCGGCCGCGGCTGGCGCTTCACGCATGTCGATGCGCATCTCATGCCATACGCGTCCGATCGTGAAGCCGGCCGCTTCGAGCGCGATTTCGTCGGGTCTGTAGCCCTTGTAAGCGCCGACCCAGAGGCTTACGCGCGCGTCTGGCGGGCATTGCGCCATCGCCGCCTCGGCCTGTTCGCAGGCCCAGGCAAGCAGCCGCGCGCGCAAATCGCCATCGCCGCGATCGGGATCGACGCCCCAGCTGAGCCAGGGACGCACTGGCGGCTCCGCCAGCGCAAAGAAGACGGCATAGCCAAGCAGCTGGTCTTCGCCGTCGACGAGGCCGATTGACGACGCCTTGAGATCGAATTTCGGCTCGGTCCATTCAACGCGCAGGCTGCGCGGCGGAATCGTCTCATGCGAGCCGGCGCGGGCGGCTATGGCTGTGCTGATTTGGGCGCAGCGTTCGGCGTCTTCCAGGCTGAGCGCGCGGCACTGGCAGGCGCCGCCGGTCTTGTCTCGCATAGCTGCCACTTTCGCCCTTCCGTCGGTCATTCGCCGCTCGCCCAAGGATTATAGGGAGAAAAAGTCTTGCTTAACAGCCTAAGCCTTTTGCGGTATGATGGCGGCGCTTTGACCCGACGCGTGGAGCAGGCGATTAATGAGCAAAACGACGAAGACATTCACTTATATCATCGGGATCGTCATGACGGTGGCCATGGTCGGCAGCCTGATCCTGCCGATGATTTCGAGCCAGGTTGGCGTTGGCGACAGCCTGCTCGAGACGCCCCAGCCGACGCCCTTGCCCGAGCCGACGATGCCGCCCCCGCCGGATACGACCGCCATCGACTTCGACGCCCGTTACCTGCACGGATCGGGCCTGTTCACGCTTGGCGCGCCCACCGGCTGGAACCCCGCGTCCGACAGCAATACCGCCGATGAATTGCGCGCCGGCTTGAACAACAGCGACGCCCAAAGCGTGGTCGAAGTGCGCATCAGCAAGAACGTCTACGGCCTCGCGGACGCCGAGTCCCTGAGCGAATTTCTGGACAGAAGCTGGCTGGGGCAAACCTGGAGCGGCTATAGCGGCTGGGACGAGACGAGCCGCAAAATCGTCGGCGATGACGACGACATCGTGCAGATCGACTTCAACATTCGCCGCGGGCGCGCGCATCTCATCGCGCGTCAAGAATCCTGGCTGGAAGGCGGCGATATCTACAGCGCGCGCGTCGTCGCCGCCGAGAACGCCTCGCAGGCGCTTAAGTTCCTGCTGCGCGGGCTGGCGCACGGCGTCGAACGGCTTGGCGAATACGCCGACGCGCCCTACGATTGGGACGCCTACTTCGACAACGTGGACAAGCACATGGTCCGCTACCCGTCCAGCTGGGAAGTCGTCGACGCCGCCGAAGGTCTGCCCGCGACTATTGAAGGCAACGCGGTGGTCTTGGTCGTCAGCACGGTCGACGTGGCGCTCAACAGCGAAGACGAAGCCAAAGACTGGGTCGAAAACTGGCGCGCGGGCGTGAAGGCGCGCAGCGTGCAAGCGGTCGAGGCCGCCGGCGCGGCTGGCTACAAAGCCTCGTACCGCCTCAAATCGCTGGACGGGGCCCTTTCCAGCGGCGCCATGGTCATGCTGCACGGCAGCGACAATCGGCTGCATGTCGCCAACGTCCGCATGCCGGAACTTGATGAAGACCTGCTGGCTGTGGACGCCGCCGACTACCCTTGGCTGGCGGTGCTCGATAGCTTCCGCCTCTTGCCCGATCTTGAAGTGAACCTCCGATAAGCCGGTCGTGGCGCGCCCGCAAGGCAAAACAAGCCGGCTCGTCTTTGGGTTGCGCGTGATGCCGCCGCTGCGAGAAATCCGCCGGAACCTGTGGGTCCGCGAGCTCTCGTCGCCGCTACAGACGCGCGCGCTGCTGATCAAGGGCGAGGAGCGCGCGGCAGTCTGGGACTGTCTGACCGCGCCGGGCGTGGCGAGACCGCTGGCGCATGCGCTGGACGGGATGCCGCATTATCTGATTTACAGCCATGCGGACTGGGATCACGTCTGGGGCGCGGCCGCCTTCACCGCCGGGCGCCTCGCCGTCATTGGGCACGCGGAATGCCTGCGCCGCTTTGGCGATGACGCGCCGCGAACGCTGCAGCGGATGCAACTGGCGGAACTGGGCAAATGGGACGATGTACGGCTCGTCCCGCCGAATCTCACCTTCACGTCCCGCCTGTCGCTCGATCTTGGCGGGCTCACGCTGGAGCTGCGCCATTGCCCCGGGCATACCGCGGATTGCATCATCGGCTGGGTTCCGGAATGGGGCATCCTCCTGGGCGGCGACGCCATTGAAACGCCGCTGCCCGTTGTCAACGACGCCCGCTTGCTGGAAGGCTGGCTGGCGGCGCTGGAGGCGTGGCGGCAGGAAGAGGGCTTGGAGCGCGCCATCCCCTCGCATGGCAGCCTGCAGGGGCGCGAAAGCCTCGATCGGACGGTCGCTTATCTGCGCGCTTTGACCGGCGACCGGCAGTTTGACCTGCCGCGAACGCTCGACGACTTCTACCGCGAGACCCACCAGAAGAATCTCATCATCGCCGATGGCGGGCTCGCGCGGCATGAATGAGGCGCTGCCCGATGCCCTTGAAGCGGGTCTGACTGTCGTTTTCTGCGGGACGGCCGCCAGCGCCGTCTCCGCGCGCGCCGGCGCCTATTATGCCAATCCTGGCAACGCCTTCTGGCAGACGCTGCATGTCGTCGGCCTGACGCCGCGCCGCCTGGAAGCGACGGAATTCCGAGCGCTGCTCGGCCTGAAGATGGGCTTGACCGATCTGGTCAAAACCAAGTCGGGGTCGGATCGCAGCCTGCGGCGGCGAGATTTCCAGCCTGAGCGCCTGGCGCGCAAGATTCATCGCTTCCAGCCGCGGATCGTGGCGTTCACGAGCAAACGCGCATGGCGGGCCTGGCGCGATCTATCCAGCCGCGACTCCGTTCGTTATGGCTGGCAAGACGAGACCCTGGGCGAGACCGCTTTCTTCGTGCTGCCTTCGCCCTCTGGCGCCGCGCGCGCCCATTGGAGCCTGCGTCCCTGGCGTGATTTGGCGGTTGCCTACACTCGCCACCTGCCGGCGCGTTGAGCCTTCAAGATGCGCGTTTATCGCAACGAAAAGCATCGACGCCTGGGCATTGTTTTCAGCCCGCCACGCGACGGCGACGCCGGCTACGATTTGCATGCCGTCGAGAGCTGTCGCGCCGCGCCGGGCGAGCGCGTCCTGGTGGACACCGGCTTGCATCTGGAAATCCCTGAAGACTGTGTGGGGCTGGTGAAAGACCGTTCCAGCCTGGCGCTGGCGGGCCTGCACACGCTGGCCGGCGTGATCGATAGCGCCTATCGCGGCGAGCTGAAAATTCTGCTTCTCAACCTGGCGGGCGCGCCGATCGACATCCGCGCCGGGCAGAAGATCGCCCAGCTGCTGATCCTGCCGGTGGTTAGCCCGCCGATTGAATTCGTGGAGTCGCTCGCGGGTTTGTCCAGCACGGAGCGCGGCGCCGGCGGATTCGGCTCGACGGGCGACTAGCGCGCGTTTAACGGGTCGCCTGCGCGAGCCAGGCGCGCCAAGAGTCGCCGCCGTCGATCACGAGCGTTTGTCCAGTGATGGCATGGCCAGCATCGGAACAGAGGATTAGCGCCGCCTCCGCCACCTTCTCGTACCATTCCGACGGCAAAGATAGATGCGCGCCGCCGTCGCCAGCGCCTTGGCTCCTCGCAGCGTTTTGCTCCCCTTCCCTCCCTGTGGGGGCAAGGGGTTGGGGGATGGGGGGAGCGCCGCCGCTAGCGCGAGCCGGCGACGCGATGCAGTTGACGCGGATCTTGTATTGCGCCAATTCGCGCGCCGCTTGTCGGCTCATGCCGATGATGCCCGCGCCGCCAGTGATGCCGCCTATGCCGGCGGGCGACGAATCGCAGGCCTCGACCGCCGCCAGATTGAGGATGCAGCCGCCGCCTTCGTGCGCCATCACGCGCGCGACCAACTGCGTGCAGAAGAAGACGCCGGTGAGATTGACCTCGATCTGCCGCCGCCAATGCCATTCGTCGACCGTCAGCAGCGGCTCGGCGTGGCCGATCTGCGCGGCATTCACCAAAACGTCAATCCGCCCGAAAGCATCGCGCGTTCGCTCGATCATGTTGGCGACTTGAAAGCGATTGGACACATCGGCATGCAGCGCGATTGCGTTGCCGCCGCGCGCAAGTAAGGCGTCGGCGACCGCGTCGGCGCGCTCGATGTTGAGATCGGCGACCGCGACCGACGCGCCACTATCCGCCAGCGCCAGGGCAATCGCGCGGCCTCTGCCAGCCCCGCCGCCGGCCACCAGCGCCGAGCGATCTCTCAGATCAACGGCGAGGTCGGGCGGCATAAAGCGGGACTGCCGTGGATCGTTCTGCGCCTAGAAGGGGATGTCATCGATCGAGCCGGGCGATTCCGACGGGTAGTTGGAGGCGCGGTTGTCGCGCCGTTGGCTCTGCTGTCCGCCACCGCGCTGCTGTCCGCCCTGCCGGTTGCCGCCTTGCTGCCCGCCTTGCCAGTTGCCGCCTTGCTGGCCGCCGCCGTCATCGCCACGACCGCCGAGGAACTGCACATCTCTCGCCGTTAGATCGAGTGAAGCCGCCGCTTCGCCATTATTGTTGATGTAACCGCGCGCTCGGACGTTGCCTGCGACCATGACCTGGCGACCGCGCGCAAGGTATTGATTGCAGGTCTCGCCCAAGGGTCCCCAAGCCGCCACCCGATACCAGGTAGTCCGTTCGCGCTGTTCGCCCGACTGACGGTCGCGCCAGCGTTCGCTGACGGCGACGCTGAAATTGCAGACGGCTTGACCACTCTGCAAATATCTCAACTCAGGGTCGCCACCCAGGTTGCCGATAATGACGGTTTGATGCCAACCCATAGCGTTTGCTCCCGATTCGAATCAATTCTATTTCATGCGCTCTAGTTTATCCAATAATACCCGCCGCACGACAGCCGGATCGCCTTTGCCGCGCATTTCGCCCATGATCTTGCCGAAGAGCGCGTTCAGCACCTTCTTGTTGCCCCCGAGATATCGCTGAACCATGTCCTCATTCTGCGCCAGCACCTTGGCCGCCGCCGCCTCGATGGCAGCCGGGTCGGAGATCTGCGCCAGACCTCGTTCCTCGACGATGACGCGGGCGTCTTTGCCCGTCGACCACATCTCCGGCAGCGCTTTCTTGCGCGCGCTGCTCTGGTTGACGCGGCCCTCTTGAACCAAGGTCAGCAGGCTGGCGAAGTTCTCCGCCGACACCGGGATGCCCACGATCGCTTCCCGCTCGATTTCGTTGGCGTTCATCAAGCGGAAGAGCTCGGTGGTCAGCCAGTTGGCCGCCAGCTTTGGCTCGACGCCGGCCGCCACGACCTTCTGAAAATACTCGGCGACGGCGCGCTCCGCTGTCAGCACGCCGGCGTCGTACGCGCTCAAGCCCAGCTCGTCGATGAAGCGCCGCCGCAGCTCGTCGGGCAGGGCGGGCAGCCCCGCGTCGAGCCGCGCCACCTGTTCGCGGCTGACCTGCACGATCGGCAGGTCCGGCTCGGGGAAGTAACGATACTCGTCCGCCCGTTCCTTGTAACGCTGCACCGTGATTTTCTGCGCCGCTTCGTCCCAGCCCAGGGTGGCCGGCTTGACCGCCTGGCCATTGCTGTAGAGCCTGATCTGCCGTTGGACTTCGTAGTCGATGGCTTTGACCATGTTGCGGATGCTGTTAAGGTTCTTGATTTCGGTGCGTTCGCGCAGTTTGGAATCGCCCCTTTGCAGTACGCTGACGTTGGCTTCGAAGCGCAGCAGGCCCTTGGACATGTCGCCGCTGTTGACGCCGAGATAGCGCAGGATGGAGCGCAGTTTGCGCGCGTAGGCTTCGGCTTCGTCCGCGCTGTTGATATCGGGCTCGGACACGATCTCGAGCAGGGGCACGCCGGCGCGGTTGTAATCGACCAGGCTGCCGCCCATGTCGTGCGAGAGCTTGCCGGTGTCCTCTTCCATGTGGGCGCGGCGCACGCGGATCCGTTTGCTCGCCCCATCCGCCAATTCGATGTTGATGTAGCCGTTCACCGCCAGCGGCCGATCATACTGGCTGATTTGATAGCCTTTGGGCAGGTCGGGGTAGAAGTAGTTCTTGCGCGCGAATTGATTGACTGGCGGAATCTCGCAATTCAGCGCCAAGCCAACCATGATGCCGAATTCCATCGCTTTCATGTTGATGACCGGCAGCGTGCCCGGCATGCCCAGCGACAGGGGATCGACCGCCGTATTGGGCTCGGCTTCGACGCTGTCGACCACCGGGCAGCGGCTGAACATCTTGCTCTCGGTTTCCATCTCGGCATGAACTTCCAGGCCGATCACGGTTTTCCATTCGCCCATGCGTCATATCCTGAGCAAAACCGGGCCAGCGATTCAATAATCTTACCACCGAGTACACCGAGCCCAGAACACCGAGTACACCGAGAGGAATTGCAATAGTCATCTCAGTACGCCAAAGCAAGCAGGTGGAAACTACGGCGGAACAACACATTCGTAGAATCGTCGAACGCGCGCAGGGGCCATCTGGCGGCTCGCCCACGATTGCCCACGATATACGGCAATTGGTCGCGCGACTTGCTTGCGCAGCCTTATGGCTCACCACTAATCTGACACAAATTGGCGGATTTGAAAAGGTGAGATGGACTGCGCCGCGTTTAAGCTGCGATGACCGCCGCCGCGTCGCGCTGGAGCAAGCCGCGTTTCATCAGGAAGCGCTCCAGCCGCGCGAGCGCTTCTTCGATTTTCGCCTCGCTGGTGGCATAGCTGGCGCGGACGAAGCCGGCGCCGCTCTCGCCGAATGCGCTGCCCGGGATGAGCGCGAGCCGTTCTTCCTGCAGCAAGGCTTCGCAGAAGGTCTCGTCATCCATGCCGGTCATCTCGATATTGGGGAAGGCGTAAAAGGCGCCGCGCGGCTCGAAGCAGGTCAAGCCCAGCCGATTGAAGCCGGCGACGATCAGCTTCCGCCGCCGATCATATTGCCGCCGCATCCGTTCGACATCGTTTTCGCCCTGCCGGATCGCCCGCAGCGACGCCGCTTGCCCGGTGGTTGGCGCGGACATGATCAAGTATTGATGAATCTTGTACATCGCTTTGGTGAAGGGCGCCGGCGCGGTGACGTAGCCGATGCGCCAGCCGGTCATCGCGTAAGATTTGCTCATGCCGCTCAGGACGATCGTGCGCTGGCGCATATTTGGCAGGGTCGCGAAGTTGATATGCTCGACGCCATAGACGAGGCGCTCGTAGATTTCGTCCGATATGACCACGAGATCGTGCCTCTCGGCGACATCGGCGACCTGCAGCAGGCGCTCGCGCGAGAGGACGGCGCCGGTCGGGTTGCTCGGGTAGCTGAGGAGGATCGCTTTCGTTCGCGGCGTGATTCGGGCTTCCAGCTCCGCGCCGGTCACCTGGAAGTCGTTGGCGGCCGCCGTAGGGACCATGACGGGAAGGCCCGCCGCCGTCTCCACGAGGGCGGGATTGGCGACGAAACAGGGCTCCACGACGAGGACCTCATCGCCCGGATCCAGCAGCACCTTGAGCGCCAGAAAAAGCGCCTCGCTGACGCCGACGGTCACCAGCACCTCATCTTCCGGCGAATACCGCAATCCATAACGCCGCTGGACCAAAGCCGCGATCGCCGCCCGCAATTCGTAATCCCCCGCGTTTGAGGTATAGCCGGTGCGCCCCTCTCGCAGGCTTTGCGCGCCAGCTTCGACGATATGCGCCGGCGTCACGAAATCCGGCTCGCCAATGCCAAGCGTCACGACGTCGTCCATGGTGGCGGCGATGTCAAAATAGCGGCGGATGCCCGACGGGCGCAGGCTCATCGCGCTTCGGGAGAGATAGCGGCTCATCTATGGTGTCCTCCGGGCTCGGTAAACCTGGTCTTTGTATCACAGCTTCGCCGTCGAAGCATTGCGCAGCCCTGTTCAATTTCACTTGGCGTTTTACTACAGCGTGTAGGAGAATACGCCACTTAAGCGGTTTCTTATAGCGTTGCTTCGCTCATATTGTAGCATGAGCCAACCGGAGAATCGGCCTGGACACCATTTTGCGAGGCTGATGCGCGGCTTTGAGGGGCATGGCAGGCGGGCGCGCGCTTTGGCCTGCAACCGCTCGCGGCGCGGCGACGCGTTTTGAAAAGAACGTGGCAATGCCTGCGCCAATCGACTAAACTATGGTATCGTAGTGGCGGACGAGGCAGGTGCTGCGGCGGCGTCCGGCGAGATGCGACACGGCGTCAACACAGAGGGTTGAGATGAGCGACGAGAGCAGAAATCCCAAGGATAATCTGAACGATTCGCCCGGCGGGGCGCCGGGCGATGATATGGGCGACCGGCTGGAGCGGCTGGGCGGCGAACCGGCCCCGGCGATCACGCCAGAAGAGTTCGAGCGGCTGCAGAAGGCGGGCCAGGTCCATATTGACTCGCGCGGGCGCGTGCGCACGGCGCGGCGCAGTGGCGCGGAAGCGGGCGTATCGCTGCGCAAACGGCGCGCCTGGTATCGCGGCCGCTGATCTGGCGCGCCTCAGTCATGATCGGGCTTGGCAGCCGAACCCGGCGCCAGCTCGCCGATGCGCCATGCCTCGCGGATGCCAAGCGCGCTACAGCCATTTACCGACAGCGAATGTGCAAGCAAATAATGCGGCGATGGCGGTCGTAGTCGCTCTCGATCATCTGCGGCAGGCGGCGGAATTGGCGCCCTTCGATTCAGGCGCGGCTCGCATGCGCATGGCGCCAAAGCCCCGCGGCTGGCAGAAGCGCGACGAAGCGCCACAGCCGGCCGCGGTCATGATTCTCATCTCTCCCGCGGCAAGCGGCCAACTCCGGACGGTCTTGACCCTGCGCGCGGCAGGTCTGCGCGGGCACAGCGGGCAGGTCAGCTTCCCAGGCGGCCGCCGAGACCCCCAGGACGACAGCTTGACGGCGACCGCCCTGCGCGAAACCTGCGAGGAAATCGGCGTCTGCGGCGCGCGCTTGGCCATTTTGGGGCAGTTCCCGCAGCTCTACATTCCCGCCTCTCATCATCAAGTCAGTCCGGTCATCGCCTTTTGTCATGACCTGCCGCCCTTGAAGACGAACCCCGAGGAAGTGGCGGCGGTCTTCAGCTTCGCGCTTGACGATCTGCTGCGGACGCGATTCAAAGCGGTCGAGCGGCGTCGGATCCGCGGCGTCGAAGTTCGCGCGCCTTATTATCTCGTGCAGGGGCAGCGCGTCTGGGGCGCGACCGCCATGCTGCTCAGCGAGCTGGAAGCGCGCTTGCGTCGCGTCATGCCGCGCGCCAGCCTGCAGGCACTTGAGTGATCGGCCAAGGCATTCAGTTCCGCCAGCCCGGCAACTTGTACGCAAGCGGCATGATTGCTATGCTTACGGCATCTGAAATCGTGGACGGCGCCTGAAATCGCCACAGCTTTCCACCAGCGGACGCGCATGGACAGCATCCTGAACGGCATACCCATATTGGCGGTCGCCACCGGCAGCGGCGGTTCCGGCGAGTGGTCGGCCCTGCTTTTCTACGTCGGCATGGCGCTGGTCGTCTCTTTCCTCTGTTCCATCTGGGAAGCGGCGATGCTGTCGACGCCGGTGTCGCATATCGAGCTGCTCGTCCAGGAGGGGCGGCAGGCGGGCCTCATCATGCAGCGGCTTCGTCAAAACGTGGAACAGCCGATCTCGGCGATCCTGACCTTGAACACGATTGCGCATACGGTTGGCGCTTTTGGGGCTGGCGCGGAAGCCACCGTCATCTTCGGCAGCGAGTTTGAGGGGCTGATCGCCATCGTGCTCACCCTGCTCATCCTGGTCTTTTCCGAGATCATCCCCAAGACGCTGGGCGCGGTCTACGCCAAGCCGCTGACGCCCTTCACCGCCTATTCCTTGCGCGCGCTGCTGCTATTGCTGAAACCCGCCGTCTTCGCCTTTGAATTCATCACCCGCTCCATGCGCCCCAGCCACGAGCCGCCGACCGTGACCCGCTCCGAACTGCAAGTCATGGCGCGGATCAGCGCCGAAGAAGGCGGCATCCAGGAGCGCGAAAACCGCGTCGTCGCCAATCTGCTGCAGCTGGCCGACGTTCAGGTGGAAACGATCATGACGCCGCGGACGGTCGTGCTGATGTTTCAAGAAGAGCAGACGGTCGCCGATATCATGCGCAGCTATACATTTCTGCCGTTCTCGCGCATTCCAATCTATGGCGAATCCTCCGATGACGTCAGCGGTTACGTCCTGCGCCACGAGATCTATCGCCGGGCGGCCGCCGATGAGCACGACCTGAAATTGCGCGAGATCGGGCGGAAGCTGGATGTCGTCCCCGAGACGAATTCGGTGGCGCAAGTGCTCGATGAATTCATCGCCCGCAAGGATCATATCTTTCTGGTCATCGACGAATATGGCGGGACGGCGGGGCTGATCACGCTTGAGGACACGGTCGAGACCTTGCTCGGCATCGAAATCCTGGACGAGTCGGACGCCGTCGCCGACTTGCAGGAACTGGCGCGCCGCCGCTACAAAAGCCAGAATGAGCTGCTTACGGCGATGACGCGGGGTCCTGATCCGCAGCGCGAGCCAGATGAGCCGCCCGCCCCCGGCGCAGCCGAATGAGGGAGATTCGTCTTCCGCTGCCACCCTTCGCTTACAAGTTTAGCCTGCTGCTCGAGTTTGTCAGGCGCATCGCTTATCCGGCGCGGCTAGTCGTCGCGGGCGATACCCTGTGGCGCTATGTCGATGGACAGCTGCTCGTCTATCAGCAAGAGGGGGGCGCCATCGTCGTCCGCGGCGAGAGCCTGCCCCCCGCCAGTCACGAGCGCCTCAAGCGACTGTCCATCCATGGGCTAGGGCTCGGGCGGGATCTGAGCGCCTTCTACGCTTTTGCCCGGCGCGAGCCAGCCCTGTGGAACGTGGTTGATCCCCTGCTGGGAATGCCGATATTCTGCACCGAGACGGTCTTCGAGGCGCTGATCACGCTGATCATTGAGCAGCACATCACCTGGAAGAACGCCCTGCGTTATCAGCGGACGCTGATGAGGCTTTTCGACGCGGGCGCGCCAATCGGGATGCAGCGGGTCTATCGCTTTCCCAGTCCGCGGCGGTTGGCGCGGGCTACGCCGGGCGAGCTGAAAGCGCTGAAGATCACCAACCGCCGCATCGACATGATCCGGGCGATTTCACGCGGAGTCGTCAGCGGCGCACTCGACCTGGAGTCGATTGGCGGCTTGGCGCCGCGGGCGGCTTACGACCGGCTGCTGACGATCAATGGCGTGGGACCCTGGACGGCGAACAACGCGCTGGGGCGGGCGCTGGGCGTCTACCCCGATGTCAGCCACAATGACGTGGCGCTGCAGGCGGCGCTGCGGCGTTATTTTCACGACGAAGAGGGAACCAAGAGCGCGGCGCTCGTCAGGGACACGCTAGGCAAATACGGCGAATTCGCGGGCTTGGCGGGTCATTTCACGCTGCTGCGCTGGGTGCTGGAGCAGTATCCGCCGATAAGCCAATAGCGCGCCATCAGCCGGCCGAGGTCGACTCGCTTGAATCGTCCGCGCGATTGGCTTCGGGCGGCGGCGGCATGGTCGGCTGCGCATTGGGGATCGCCGTCTGCTCTGGCGGGGCGGGCGGCACGTCGACGCCGAGGGTGGCCGGGTTCAGCCCCGCGGCGCCGATGGCGGCGTCCTCCGGCGCGTCTTCCACGCAGCGAAAGCCGATCCAGCGCCGATACTCGTCGGGCCGCGCCGACTGACGATGCACGCTGCGGCTGAAAAAGGGCAAGCCATCCCAGGAGCCGCCGCGCAGCACCTTCTGCTGCCCGACGATGGGACCGCTCGGGTTGACCGCGGCGCCGCCCCGCGCCTGGGCTTCGTAATGGCGTTCGCTGTAATAATCGCTGACCCACTCGGCGACGTTGCCGGCCATGTCATAGACGCCGTAGAGGCTCGCCCCAAGCGCCAGGCTGCCGACTTGAAGCGAGCCGGGCGGCGCGTCTCGCGGCAGGCGCGTCTTCGCCAGGGCGTTATCCCAGACGTTGCCCCAGGGATAGATGCGCCCGTCATCGGCGCGGGCCGCCCGCTCCCATTCGGCCTCGGTTGGCAGGCGCCGCCCCACCGCCTCGCAGTATTCGCGCGCGCCATACCAGGTCACGCCATAAACCGGGTGCTGCGACAAACCCGCGCCAATGGTATAGGTGGCGCCGTCATAGATGATCGGGGCATCGCGGCTCTCGTTCTGCGTTTGAATGCAGGGGAAGCCGGCGCAGCGATTCACATGAACGTCTGGCCCGCGAACGTTGAGAAAAGCCACGAACTGTTCGAAGCTGACTTCCGTCGTCTCCATGAGAAAACTGTCTACGCTGACTTGGTGCGCGGGGAAGGAATCCTGGGCGTCGCTCGCCTGGCAGGCGCCGCCATCGCGCGAGATGCATTGGCGGACGGCTTCGGTCACTTCGCCCGGCGTCGTGCCCATCACGTAGCTGCCGCCAGGAATCGTCACCGTCAAGCTGCGAACGACTCTCAGCAGCTCCGGTATATCGCTCTCTGCGGCAATGGTCGGCGGGATCGCTGTCGGCGCCGCGGTTGGCGCGGTTGTGGGGCGCACTTGCACGGAAACGACTTCGCTGGTGGCGGCGGGCGCGCTCGTGGGCTGCGTTGGCGCGGAAGCGGGATCCGCCGCCGCGGCGGGATCTGGCGTCGCGGTGACGACAATGAACTGAGCGAGGGGCGTCGGCGTCGGCAGGCTGGCGTCTTCTGTCGCGGTCATCACCACATGGACGACCGTCTGCACGACCCTCGGTTCCGTCGTCGGCAGGAAATAGGCGGGCAGCGTCCCCTCGAACATGAGGCCGATCATGACCGTGAGGCCGCAAAACAAGCCCGGAATGAAGCCGATCAAAGCCCATTGCCAAGCGGCGCTGCGCTGACGCCGGCCGCCGATCGGTCTGTAGGACATGCGGTCTCTCCTTCGCGTGGTCAGGCTGGCAGGCGAACGCTGCGCTCAATTCACGCAATAATAGCCTAAATCACAATGAGACAATCCGCAATTGTGGTTGGCTGCGCGCCAGAACGCGGGGAGAGCTGAGGTCATCGTTCTTTGCAGCGCAGGCGACTGGGTATGTCGCGTCTGTTCTGTTCGCGCGCGCTTCACCCCCCATCCCCCGCCCCCTTGCCCCCACAAGGAGCGAAGGGGAGAAGACGCCGCGAGACGCGAATCCCTTTGCTTTGGCGGCGGCGACTTGCCCATTCAAGCGCGCAAGCAGACACCCGCTTCGCTTGACAGGCTCTGTACGCGGGTTTAGGCTTAGTTCAGCGTTTCAAATCAAGCCGCCAGCGGGGGAACCACCCGGGTGACCCGAATCAGCATCAGACCCTTAGACGCGCCGGCGACCGCCTTCGAGGGTCTGCGCCCCGTGAACCTGCGTTCCGATCTGCGGCCGCTGGCCGACTTGATGGAGCTGGTCTTCGCGGATTCGATGGACAGCAGCGGCCGGTCCGCCATCCGCGAAATGCGCTATCTGAGCCACATGGGCTTCGGGCTCAATCTAATCGCGCGGATGAACGATCTGGCGCTGGGCATCAGCCTCGGCTTCGTCTACGTCATGGATGGCAAGCTGGCGGGCAACGTCTCGGTCTACCCGGCCGGCTACCCGAAAGCGCTGGGCGAGACCTGGATCCTGGCGAATGTCGCGGTGCATCCCGATTATCAGGGGCGCGGCATCGCGGGCGCGCTGGTCGCGGCCAGCATTGATATGATCCGGCGGCGGGGGGGCGCGCGCGTCATCCTGCAGGTGAACAGCGATAATCTCGTCGCCCGGCGCCTTTACGAACGGCAGGGCTTCCACTATGAAGGGTCTTGGCGGATTTGGCGCCGCAGCGGTTTCATCCGTTCGTCCGCCGCCGCCACGTCCAGCTTGGTGGTCGCGCGTCCACGTCCCGGCGAGTGGCAGCGCGAGCTCGCCCTGGCGCAGGCCGCCCGTCCAAACGCGCGCGGCGGCATCGGCTGGCTCAAGCCAACTCACCAAGGCGAGTTTCACAAACCGCTCTGGAAGCGGCTGCTCCAGCTGCTCTCGCTAAGCGGTACGGACAAGCTGGTCATCCGCGATCCGACCGGGCGGGAAATCCTGGCGTCCTGCTGGCTGGAAAGCGCCGCGGGCTTCAGCAGCATGCGCGCCTGGCTCTACACGTCGCCGCAAATCGATCATGGCGCTTATGCCGAAGCCTTGCTCAATTATGTCGTGAGCCGCCACGATCGCTCGACGATTCACTTTGAACACCCGCGCGACGACCGCGCGACGAATGAACTCCTGCGGCAGCGCCAGTTCAAAATCAGCCGCGAGCTCTGGCACATGCGCCTGGATTTCTGACTCGCGCCATACAGCCCCGCTGCCTCCGGGCTAGTCCCGTCCAGCCGATTGAAAGCGCCGGGGCCGGCGGCTGCCTTCGGGTTCAGGTATCGCGCTGCCGGGCGACGCCGCCGATCGCGCGCGCAGCAGCTTCCGCGGGAGGTTCGGCGGGCGGTTTCTGTCCGGGTTGCTCGCGGCTGTAATCGCGCCCTCAGCCGGGGCGGGCGGCTCTGGGGCGATTGATAGCGCGGCATCCGTGGCGCCTGCGTTGGCGCCAGGCGGCCCGCCATGCGCGGCATTGAGGTATTCGCCCAGGATTTGGCGCTGCTGCCGGGCGTCGTATTTGGCGCGGCGCTCGGCTTTATTGTGCTGCCGGCGCGAGATTTCTTGCTGGATCGCCTGCGGGCTCGAAACGCGCTGGAAGAGTTTTGGTTCGTCGGCGCCCACCAGCGACATGCGCACGTCGCCATACTTGAGCAGGGCGGCGGCGATGCCCCTCGTCACGGATTCGACGTTGTCGATGCGCTCCACCAGTATCTGGTCGCGGACGCTCTGCAGGAAGAAGGGGCGTTTGCGCACCAGCGTAATCGTGTCGTCGGAGACGATGTACAGGTCGTTGCGCCAGTCCCAGTCCATCCAGTAATAGCCCAGGCAGCCGGCCAGAAAGACGACGAAGCCAGCCGGCATCGTGACGACGCGCAAGTCTGGGCTGACCAGGGCGAGGCTAAGCGCCAGCGACGCCAGCGAAACGATGATGATGAGCAGCGGGATGACGGTGTGCTGCGCCCAGACGCTGACGTGTTTGCGATAGACGATGTCGCCGTTGCTCATCTCGATCCGCGCGCTCCAATAACCGCCCGCGCCCCGAATCGGCTTTGGCGGCTCGTCGACCGGGTCCGCGTTTTCAGGCGACTCCTCGTCGGTCGCCTGCGACATCATGCGCTGCAGCTCCGCCCGCACGATTTTGTGGTGGCGCTGCGCCTTGCGGCTCTCAAAATAGGCGCGGTCTTCGATGATCAGCTTCTGAAACCGGGCGGGATTGGGCATGAAATCCAACTCCAGATTGCCCTGGGCGCCAGCCGTCTTGACGATGACGGCGCCATAACGGAAAAGCCGCGCGAAGGGATCGCGCGAGGGATATTCGAAGTTGATCTCGTGTACGCTATCCAAGCCGACCTGGGTCACCTGACGATACAAAGCGAGGATCGTCCGACGGATGCGGATGATCCGCTGGTCGGTGACGATCACGGCGTCGTTGCGCCATTCCAGGTAGAAGTAGATCAGCGCCGCGCCCGGCAAGATCAGGGAGAGCGCCAGGATAATCAGCGAGAGCGCCTGCGCCTGCAGCAGAATGGCGGCGAGCCACATCGCCGGCGTCAGCAGCAGCGGCAGCCAGGCGGCGCGCAGGAAAGACCACCAGTGGCGGCGCGTCTGAATCAGAATTTCTTCATCTTCGCGCTGTTCGGCGAATTGGGGGCTGATGACCGCCGCTTCCCGCTCCAAATTCCGACCGCCACTTTGCTGCATGACCCGCCGCCATCCGTCTTGCCGCCCGCGTCGAGTATAGCATTGTCCGCGGCTTCATACTTCGGCATGATCCGCATGCCCGCGATATCCGTTTCGGCGCAGCGGATGGCCCAGCGAGCGGCACAGCCCCCAAAACGAAGCCTCTTGCGACCAAAAGCGGGGAAGGGGAGCCGGGCGCCGCAGCCAGGACGTTTTAGCGATCGAGCCGCGGAATCTTCGCGCGGGCGTTCACAGTTCGCGGGCCAGGCTTGGCTAAAACCAATCTATGCGCGGCTCCAATACAGCCGAGTCTCGATAATTTGGCGAGACGTGTTATACTGACGAGGAATTCGTAGCGCGGGAGCAGTGGACAATTATGCCGAATCTTGGACCAACTGAGCTTTTTATCGTTCTGATTATCGTCGTCTTGCTCTTTGGCGTGGGCCGCGTCTCGCGCATTGGCGGCGAGTTGGGCTCGGCGGTGGCTAATTTCCGCAAGGGCTTGCAGCAGGGCGCCAAAGAACCGAATATCGATCGCCTGGCCGATGAAGCCGACCCGGCTGAAAAGGCGAAAGAAGCCTGATCTCCAGGCCTCTCAAGCATCGACTTCGCGGGCCGCGCGTCGGATCAAAGCCTCGGCGTCCAGCGTCCGCCGGCGCCTTATGCCGGCCGGCAGCTTCAGGTTGTGCAGCAGGACATCGCGATTGAAGCGCTCGATCCGCTCGCGCCAGGCTTCAATACAGCGCTGCCAACTGGCGTCGCCGCGCGCCGCCCGACGCGCGTCCGCCCCATGCTTATCGCGTCGGTATCGTCGCGCGCGCTCGTCGATCTGCCGGCGGAGGTCGGCTTCCCGTGTCTCCGATTCCTTCCCCACCGCGATCCACTCCGGCATCACGTCGTGGTCGCGCATGATCTTGAACGCCGTCCGCCATTCGGCCGGCGCGCCGCTGTCGGCATCGAGGTCCAGCTTCTCGCCCGCGCCCGGCAGATGCGACACATCGCCATCACCGATGACATCGGCGATCTGACGGTCGACGCGCTGTTTCCATCGATTCGACCAGGCGTCTCTTGGCATGAGGGCGACCTCTATTCGCTGCCTGGCGCCGGAATCCGCAGGGTCTGCAAAGCGCGCCCGGCCTCGTCGCTCAGGGTCAGCGATTCGCCGGCTTCCCAAACGCTGGCGTCTTTGCCCCAGAAACGGGCGTCGCCGGTGCTGGTGCCGCTGCGGGTGTAGATGACGACCTCGCTCTGCGGGAAGAGCATGGTCACTGGGAAGGCGTATTGGTTGCCGTCTTCATCGGAAAGCGTCCAGCCGCTCATATTGACGCGATCGCCGACATTACGCAGGCGGATGCCCTCAGCCGTGATATCGCCCAAGCCTTCGACCGCCACAATCTCAAAGCGCGCGTTGACCGGCGTGCTGGTGGCTTCCGCCGGGGGCGCCTGCGCTTCGCCCAGGGCCTGCGCCGGCGCATCCGACCCCGCGATCTCCGCCAGGCAGCCTTCCAGCGGCACGATGAGGATGTCGCCTATCTGCAGGTTCTGCGATGTCTCGATGGTCAAGTCGTTGGCGTCCAGCAGTTCTTGAAAGTCGGCGCCATAGCGCAAGGCGACGCCATAGGGCGTGTCGCCGCTTAGCACGGAATGATACATGCAGTTCTCCGGCTGGGCGGGCGCCCCGGCAATGGAAACCGTAGGCGTGCTGATCGTCACCTGGCGCGCCCCCAATTGATCGGCGTCGATCGTCGCCGCCGCCTCGGTCGCCGCTTCTTCCGCCAGGCTCAAGGGCAGCCTCGCCTGCGGCCGTTGCGCGCCCGTTGGCAGCGCGGTGACCAGCTTCGGCGGCAGCGGCGTGGCGGTGATGATGATCTCCACCGTGATGATTTCCGGTATGTCCAACTGTTCCGATTCATCGCCGAAGAATTGCAGGGCGACGTAAGTGCCGCAAGCGGCCGCCACAAAGGTCAGCGCCAGAAATATGACCTGGGGTAAGATGTTCTTCCGCCGCGAGGAGCGCTGCCGTTCTATCATGCGCCTGCCTGTTCGGTCGGGGCCGCCAAACTGAAATCCTAGCACAGCGCTATGGGGCTGGCAACGGGGCGGCGCGGGCGATTGCTTGTAAAGCTTCCAACTTGGGCTAAAATCACGATTCGGCATAAGCACTTGCGGATTGACGCTCTCATGCGAGTCTTGCTGGCGGGCGCGGAGGCGGCGCCCTTTGCCAAAGTCGGCGGTTTGGCTGATGTTCTCGGCTCTTTGCCCGCGGCTCTGCGTCGTCGAGGCGTGGATGCCCGCGTCGTCATCCCCGGCTACGGTTTCATCAATCATCGCGAGTACGGCATCGAGCCGCTGCTCAGCTTCGAATTTCGACATCGGCTGGGCGTCCACGAGGTCAATCTCTTTCAATGCCAATTTGATGGCGTAAGCGTTTATTTTCTGCAATCGCCGCCATTCTTCGGCGTCGAAAGCGCGGTCTACAGCCAATGGGACTGGGATTTGGCGCGCTTCATTTATCTCAACCAGGCGCTGATGGCGGCTTTGGCGCAATTGGAGGCGCGGCAAGGCTGGTTTCCCGACCTGCTGCACCTCAACGACTGGCATACGAGCCTGCTGCCATTCCTCATCCGCGAGCATGGCGCGGGCGACCCCTGGCGCGGCTTGGCGACCGTCCTCAGCATTCACAATATCGCCTACCAAGGCGCCGGCGCCGGCGGCTTCCTGTGGCACGCCGGGATTCAGGGACGCCATCATCCGGAGCTCCTTCGTCTTGGCTTGACCGATAATCTGCTCGCCATCGGCATCGCTTACGGCGACATGGCGTCGACTGTCAGCCCGCGATACGCCATCGAGATTCAGTATCCCTATGCGGGCCACGATCTGGCGCCGCTGATACGGGCGCGCGCCGCAGACTTGCGCGGCATCCTCAACGGCTTGGATGTTGATGATTGGGATCCCGCGTGCGATCCGACGCTGGCGGCTCGCTTCGACGCCGACAATTTTGAAGAATTGCGCCCGCTGAACAAGCGGCATTTGCAGGCATTCGCGCGCTTGCCCCTGGCCGACGGCGTCCCCTTGGTTGGCATCGTGAGCCGGCTGGCGGCGCAGAAAGGCTTCGATCTGGCGCTGCCGGCTTTGCGCAGCCTGTTGGCGCGGCGCGAGATGCAGCTGGTGGTCTTGGGCGCGGGTGAAGCGCATCTGGAGCGGGCTTTCGGCCGGCTCGCTGAAGACTTCGGCGACAAAGCCAGCGCCTTCCTGCAGTTCGACGCCGCCCTGGCGCGGCAAATCTATGCCGGCTGTGATATCTTCTTGATGCCGAGTCACTTTGAACCCTGCGGCATGGGTCAGATGATGGCGATGCGTTATGGCGCGCTGCCACTCGTGCGAGAGACCGGCGGGCTGGCGGATACGGTCGTCAACTACGACAATGACGAAGCCGATAGCGGAACCGGTTTCGTCTTCGATTGGCAAGAGGCCGGCGCGGTCGAAGGCACGCTGGATTGGGCGCTGGACGTCTATGCGGCGCGGCCCGATTCCTGGCGGCGGATGCAGGAACGCGGCATGCGAAGCGACTTCAGCTGGACGAAGAGCGCGGCGGAATACGTTGACCTTTACGAGCGCGCCTGCGCCAAAAGAAAATCGGCGGCTTTGTAGCCGAAGGGCAGCAGGGGCGACTCTGTCAGTCGACCGCGGCGAAACCGCAAATCTGTAGGCAGACGCGCGACAATGCCGCCGCTCAAGCAAAAGTATTCGTGTTGGTTAAGGGCGAGTCACCGCCTCGCCTCTACAGATCGTTATCAAATGACAAGGCTGTATGGGCGTTACGCTGTAACGTCCGCCGATATCATTCGCGAATAAAACAGGGGCGGGCCACCGGCTAGCCCATACACGGCGAAGGGTGGACAGGAGCGAACGGTGAAAATCAAGGCAGTGATCCTCGCGGGTGGCAAAGGCACGCGCCTGGGCGTATTGACCATCAAGCGCGCCAAGCCGGCGGTGCCTTTCGGCGGCAAGTACCGAATCATCGACTTCGCCCTCAGCAACTGCGTCAACTCCAACGTCTTTGACGTGCTGGTCTTGACGCAGTATCGGCCCCACAGCCTCAACGACCATATCGGCAAGGGCAGGCCATGGGACCTCGACCGCTCCTTCACCGGCGGCGTGCGCATGCTCCAGCCTTATCAAGGCAGCTTCGACACGGACTGGTACGCGGGCACGGCCGACGCCGTCACCCAGAATCTCAATTTTGTGCGGCAGGGGCGGCCCGAATACGTGCTGGTTCTTTCCGGCGATCACATCTACGAGATGGATTACGACATGCTCGTGCAATACCATCGCGACAAGGGCGCGGCCGCCACCGTCTGCGCCATTCGCGTGCCGATGGACGAGGCGAGCCGCTTCGGCATCGTCGATACGGACGGCGACTTCCGCGTAACCGAATTCATCGAGAAACCGGCGACCCCGCCCGGCAATCTGGCGAATATGGGCGTCTACGTTTTCGATTGCGACGTGCTGGAGCGCGTGCTGCAGGACGATCAGGACGACCCCGATTCCGAGCACGACTTCGGCAAGAACATCCTGCCAAAGATGGTCGCCGACAAAATGAATATCTTCGCCTATCCCTATGGCGGCTACTGGATTGACGTCGGCACCGTCGACGCCTACTGGGAAGCGCACATGGACCTGCTCTCGAGCCCGCCGTCCCTTAACCTCAATGACCGCACCTGGGTCATCCACACCCGCAGCGAAGAGCGGCCGCCCGTGCGCGTGGGCGCGGACGCGAACATCGTCGACAGCATGATCACCGATGGCGCGGTCATCGGGGCTGGCGCGGTCATCGAACGTTCGATCCTGTCGCCCGGCGTCTTCATCGGCCCCGGCGCTGTCATCCGCGAATCCGTCATCCTGAACGACGCCTATATTGAGACCGGCGCGCGCGTGGAGCGGGCTTTGGTAGACAAGATCGCGGTCATCGGCCGCGACGCGCGCGTCGGCTCGTGGCAAGACATGGGCGATCTCAAGATCACCAGCATCGGCAAGAACGCGCGCATCCCGCCCGGTTTTTCGATCGGCGCCGGGTCGGTCGTCGCTTCCGACTGCACGCATCAGAGCTTCGCCCGCTTCCGCGATTTGACCGTGCCCGAGGGCAGCGATGTCGAAGCGTCCATGCGCGGCCGCCGCCTGTAGGCGAGGAAAAATCGTAATCACAGAAGCAAGCTGTAGGGTCGATTCTGCGAGTCGCCCGTTTACGCGATTAGCCGCAAGTGAATCTACCTCATGACAGACCTGGCTTTGACAGTCATTCGAAACAGGAGGACAGCACAATGAGCAAAATGAAAGTCGGCGCGCAGCTGCATCCCCAGCGGGTTAGCTACGCGACCTATGCCGAAGCGGTGCAAGCGACCGAAGCGCTCGGCGTCGATTCGATATGGAATTGGGATCATTTCTTCCCGCTTTATGGCGAGGGCGCGGGCGAGCACTTTGAAGGCTGGACGCTGCTGGCCGCTATCGCCGCGCTGACGACGCGCGCGGAGATCGGCACGCTGGTCACTTGCAACAGTTATCGCAATCCGGCGCTCTTGACGCAGATGGCGAATACGGTCGACCACATCAGCGGCGGGCGTTTGATTCTCGGCATCGGCGCGGGCTGGTTCGAGAAGGATTATGTCGAGTTTGGCTATGAATTTGGCACGGCTGCCAGCCGGCTGCGCGACCTGGGCGAGGCGCTGCCCATCATCAAGCGGCGCATGAAGCTGGAGCTGCCGCCGCCGGTTCGCAATCCCATCCCCATCATGATTGGCGGTGGTGGCGAAAAGGTCACGCTAAAGCTGACCGCCATGCACGCTGATTCATGGAATGGCTTTGGGCCGCCCGAAACCTGGGCGCATAAGAATCGCGTGCTTGACGAATGGTGCGCGAAAGTGGGGCGCGACCCGGCCGAAATCGAGCGCACGGTCTCGCTAACGCGCGAGGACGACATCGACGACAGTCTGGACGCCTATGCCGAAGCCGGCTGCACGCACTTCATCCTGATGACGGCGGCGCCACCGAATTACGACCGCGTGCAAGCCCTGATCGACTGGCGCGATCGAGCGAAGGCCTAGGCGCGGCGCGGGCCTGGCTTAGGGCGCTTCGTCCATCGAGGTCGTGACCACGCAGTTGTCGCTGCCAAAGGGGTTCGGCGCATAAGCCTCCGCCTCCGCCTCGTTGATCCAGTTCGCGCCATCGACCAGATAGCGATATTCGTGGCGGCTGTCCATCTCGAAGCGCTTCATCGCCATAAAACGGCTGTCCCGCAGCCGCCGCATGGGGTGCGCGCCGGTGTCCCAGTTGTCAAAGCTGCCGACTAAATGAACCGACTCGGCTTCTGGCAGCGCCTCTGTATAGAAGCTGACTTGAACGGTATCGTCTTTGCGCAGCGTCTTCTTAATCATCGCTCAACCTCTAGGACGCAGACGTCCTTGCTTTGCCGGTACTGTCGCTTCGGCATTCGCTTACTTTGAACCACGCCCGAAAGCCGAGAGCAAAACACTAACTATTCTATCGTATCACAAGCGCGCCTAAGAGTGAAACGATTTGCGCGTTTTCACGGGCTTTCCTCATAGTCGCGCTGGCATCAAAGGCGAATGGCGATAGAATAGCCGTCTTGCCGCCAAAACTGCCGCTCATGCGCATGGGAGCGAAATCAATGGTGCAACCGGTCGCGCGGGTGAACGTCGCGCCAAAGCTGCCGCCTCAACTGGGGCGAATGCACGAATTAACCTACAATCTGCGCTGGTCGTGGGACCACGAAACCATCGCCCTGTTTCGCCGGCTCGACCCCGAACTGTGGGAAGAGACCGGGCACAACCCCGAGTGGATGCTTGGGCTGATGAGCCAGGATCGCCTGAACGCCTTGGTGCATGACACCTCCTTCATGGCGCATTACGCCCGCGTCTGCCGCTCATTCGATGATTATATGGCCGCCGACCAATCCTGGTTCGCGGCGAAATACGGCGGGTTGGAGCGGCAGCCGGTCATCGCTTATTTCTCCATGGAATTCGGCTTGACCGAGTGCCTGCAGAATTACTCCGGCGGCTTGGGCGTGCTCAGCGGCGACCATCTCAAAAGCGCCAGCGACCTGGGGATACCATTGGTCGGCGTCGGCATCCTCTACCAGGAGGGCTATTTCAACCAGGTGCTCAACGCCGATGGCTTCCAGCAGGAGTCGTACCCGCTGAACGACTACGTCAACCAGCCGGTCAAGCTGCAGACCGACGCCGCGGGCCGCCCGCTGCGGATCGCCGTGCCCTTGCCGGGCCGCGAGCTTTACGCCCAGATCTGGAAGGTCAAGGTCGGGCGCAATCTGATCTATCTGCTGGATGCCAATATCGACGAGAACCCGGCGGAAGAAGACCGCAACCTGACGAATCGGCTCTATGGCGGCGATCGGCGAACGCGCATCCGGCAGGAAATCCTGCTGGGCATGGGCGGCGTGCGGCTGCTGCGCGCCCTGGGCATACAGGCGGACGTCTTCCACATGAATGAAGGGCATTCGGCCTTCTTGCTGCTGGAGCGCATCCGCAATTACATTTGCGATCACGGGCTTACCTTCGAGCAGGCGAAGGCGCTGACGGCGGCCAGCAGCGTCTTCACGGTGCATACGCCCGTGCCGGCCGGGCTCGAGCGCTTTGAGTTCGACCTCATCGACGAGCACTTCTGCGATTTCAGGGGCGAGCTGGGGCTCTCGCGCGATCAATTTCTTGAACTAGGCCGCGAGAATATGGGGCATTACGAGCTCTTTTCGATGTCGCTCTTGGCTTTGAATCTGTCGTCCGGCGCGAACGGCGTCTCGCGGCTGCACGGCGCGGTTTCGCGCGATATGTGGCAATGGGTCTATCCCGGCGTGCCCGTGCACGAGGCGCCGATCCGCGCGATCACCAACGGCGTGCACGTTCAGACCTGGGTCAGCCAGGAAATGGCGCAGCTCTTCGACCGCTACCTGGATCCCGGCTGGCGCTCGGAAGAATCGCGGCGCGAGGTGTGGGCTGGCGTGGCGAGCATCCCCGACGCCGAGCTGTGGCGCACGCACGTCCGTCGGCGCGAACGGCTGGTGGCCTTCGCGCGCGACCGCCTGCGCGAGCAATTGCAGCGCCGCGGCGTCTCGCAGACGGAAATCGAAGAGGCGGACGAAGTGCTGAACCCGGATGCGCTGACGATCGGCTTCGCCCGCCGTTTCGCCACCTACAAACGCGCCACCTTGATCTTTCGCGATTTGGGCCGCCTGCGGAAGCTCTTGACCGACCCCGACCGGCCGGTCCAATTCATATTCGCCGGCAAAGCCCATCCGCATGACAACGAAGGCAAGGAATTCATCCGCACGATCGTCAATGTGGCGCGCGACCCGGATTTCCGACATTCGGTCGTCTTTCTGGAGAATTACGACATGAACGTCGCCCGCTACATCGTGCAGGGCGTGGACGTCTGGCTGAACAATCCGCGCCGCCCGAAGGAAGCCAGCGGCACCAGCGGCATGAAAGTCATCTACAACGGCGGCTTGAACTGCAGCATCCCCGATGGCTGGTGGGCGGAAGCCTATCGCAGCGATATCGGCTGGTCGATCGGTTATGGCGAGGAATACCGCGAAGACGAATGGGCGCATCAGGATTATGTCGAGAGCCAGGCGCTCTACAACCTGCTGGAGCAGGATATCGTGCCGCAGTTTTATCGGCAGGCGCGCGATGGCTTGCCGCGCGAATGGATCCGCCGCGTCAAACGCAGCATGAAAGCGCTGGCGCCGCGCTTCAACACGCACCGCATGGTGCAGCAGTATACCGAAGCGTTTTACATGCCGCGCTTTCAGGTGAGCCAGGCGATGAGCCGCGCGGGCTTCGCTGGCGCCGCCGCTTTTGTCGATTGGCAGCGGCATCTGGACGAGGTCTGGCATGAAATCGCCATTCTTGACGTTGATATCCGCGATGGCGAAGTCGAGATCGGCAGCTCCACCACGATCCACGCGCGCCTGGCGCTCGGGCAGTTATGCCCCGGCGACGTCAAAGTGCAGCTCTATTTCGGCATGCTCGATTCGGCCGGCGCCATTCGCGATGGCGACGCCGTCGACATGCGCCTCGAATGCGAAAACGGCGATGGCGTCTGCATCTACGCGGCCGATCACGTCTATCTGAAGACCGGTCACGTCGGTTTCTCGGTGCGCGTCTTGCCCTATCACGAATACCTGCACAGCTCCATCGTGCCGCGCAAGATCGTCTGGGCATAGCGGGTTGAAATCTGCCAGCAAACGACGACTGTAGGGGCGACATACCAGACGATGTTGAAAAAACTGCCCCCATCCCCCGGCCCCTTACTCCCAAAATGAGGGAAGGGGAGGATTCTCGCAGAGTTGCCGCCCTTAAGCCCCTCCCTCTTGATGGGGGAGGAGTTTGGGGTGGGGGTGAAATAAGCTTTTCAACAAACTCTACCATGTCGTCTGCGAAAGACCTACGGAAACAGAACGGGCGACCCAATGGCTCGCCCCTACGAATGCGGCGCAGTTGTGGCCGAGGTCCTTGCGATTTTGCGCTGCCAGTGCGAATTGACCAGGCGGGCGGCGTCGACTAGAATACGCGGGCATACGACCGACGAATGAAGACCAGGCCCATGCGCTATCATATTTGGACGCTCGGCTGTCAGATGAACGTGGCCGATTCGCAGCTGCTGGCTTCCGAGCTCGAGAAAATGGGACATACGGCCGCGGCCCATGGCGATGAGGCCGACATCATGGTCGTGAATACCTGCGTCGTGCGCCAGAGCGCCGAAGACCGCGGTATGGGCCGATTGGGGCTATTGAGCAAGATCAAGCGGACGCAGCCGGACAAGGTCATTGGCGTGATGGGCTGCATGGTGGGCGTGCGCGACCCGCTGTGGATGCGCCAGCGCCTGCCTTATGTCGACGTCTTCATGCCGCCCTCCGATCCCGCGCCCATGGTCGATTTCCTCAAGGAACGCATGGACGAGACCGAGGTCCTGGCGCTGGAGGCGGACGCGCGCTCGCGGCGTGACGCGCTGCAAGACGGCGAGCTCGTGCTGCCCTTGGAAGAGCGCGGTCAGCTGGTCTGCGCGCATGTGCCCGTCGTCTATGGCTGCTCGCACGCCTGCGCCTTCTGCATCATCCCCTTCCGCCGCGGCGTGGAACGCAGCCGAAGCGTCGGCGAGATCGTCGCCCACGTTCGCAGCCTGGCTGTGCAAGGCGTGAAAGAAGTGACCCTGCTCGGGCAAATCGTCGATCGCTATGGCAAGGACGTCCCGGATGGACCCGACCTGGCGGATCTGCTGCGGGTCGTGCATTCGGTCGCCGAAGAAACGGGCATCGAGCGCATCCGTTTCCTGACGAGCCACCCGAACTGGATGACCGAAAAGCTGCTGAAAACGGTCGCCGAGCTGCCGCGGGTCATGCCGCATATCGAAGTGCCGATTCAAGCCGGCGATAACGCGGTGCTCGCGCGGATGCGGCGCGGCTATACCGCCGATCAATACCGCGAGCTGGTGGATACGATCCGCAGGCTGATCCCCGAGGTGGCGATTCATACCGATATCATCGTCGGCTTCCCCGGCGAGACCCGCGCGCAATTCATGCAGACCCTCCGCATCCTCGAAGAACTCAAGCTGGACAAGGCGCATCTGGCGCGTTACAGCCCGCGGCCGCAGACGGTCAGCCAGCGGCGCATGGAAGACGATGTGCCGGACGACGAAAAACGCGAGCGCCACCGCATGCTGGAAGACCTGCAGGCGCGCGTCGTGGCGCAGATCAACGCGCAGTATCTCGGGCGGCAGGTCGAGGTCCTGGTCGAAGAGCGGCACAAGGGAAGATGGCGCGCGCGGACGCCGCAGAACAAGCTGGTATTTTTCGAAGCCAAGGGCGATTGGCGGGGCAGGCTGGCGCGGGTCGAAGTCACGTGGACGGGGCCTTGGAGCATGCAGGGGCGCTTGCCGCAGCATCGAGCCGAAGCGGACCCTCTCTTTGTCGCCGCCGGTTGATGACAGCGCGAATCCGCGGAAGGGCAATCCAGCTTGGCGCCGGCCTCTCTCTGGCTTGCCTCGGCTTCGCGCTGGCGGCCTGCAATCTGCAAGAGCGTTCGCTTTCCACTGAACCTGCTCAGCGCACGGCCGCGCCCGCGGGACCGCCCAGCATCCAAATCGAATCGCCAAACGACGGCGCCGAGTACGTCCTCGGCGACGAGATCCTGGTGTCGGTGCGGGCGGCCGACAGCATCGGCGTCAACCGCGTGCAGCTCTTCGTGGATGATCAGATCGTGCGCACGGTGTCGAGCGAATCGCTCGCGGGCGACTTGGCATTTGAGGCGATCCTGAATTACCGGCCGCAGTACGCCGATATCGGCAGGGTCAGCTTGCGCGCGCTCGCATACCGGGGCCGCGTCGTCAGCGAGCCGGACGAGATCACCGTCGTCGTGCGCGAATCGCGGTCGCAGGTCATCGCCACGCCAGCCCCGCACTCCAACGTGCCATTCATCCCGGACGACGGCCTCTGCCGCGCCTTGGTCAACGTTGGCTTGAACTTTCGCACAGGACCGAGCACCGCCTACCAAATCATCAGCGTGCTCGGCAGCGGGACCTTGGCGCCGATCACCGGGCGCGACAGCGAGCACAGCTGGTGGCGCCTGAACGTGAACGATCGCGTCGGCTGGGTCAGCGGCGATTTCACCAGCGAATATGGCGATTGCGGCCGCGTGCCAGTGGTCGCCAGCTGAGGCGAGCGGCGCCAGTGGATTTTCGCGCCAGCGCCCGCGAATGGGCCCGGATTCTCGCGCCGTCCGCCGCCAGCTATGCTAGAATTAGCGTTGTGCTTTCTTCGAATCTCAAATAGGCGAGCGGCATGGCAGTAGCGCTGAAGCGGATCGTGTTGGTCACGCGGAATATCCAGTTTGCCATTGACGTCAAGCGCGCATTGGAGGCGATGGGCGAATATGGCGTGACGACGGCCGCCGACGTGCGCAACGGGATCGAGTTGATCCGCGATGATCCGCAGCGCCTGCTCTTGCTGGATACCGCCGACCTGTCGCTCGATCCGGAAATGGTGATCGAGCTCTTCCGCTCGCGGCAAGAAGACATCGCGATCGTGCTGGCGCCGGACGAGCCGCAGATTCATGAGCTGGCGGCTCACGTTGGCGCCCAAGGCGTCGTTGACATTCCCGTGATGGCGCGCGACCTGATCCCGCTGCTCGACGCGGCGCTGCTGGAACGCGATGAGGCGCTGCCCGACACGCAAAAAGCGCCCGCCGTCGATGTCGGCGACGATACGGTCTTCATCGAAGCCCTGCTGGATGAGGCGCTCGGCGAAGACGCCCCGCTCAATTTTACGCGGCGTCGACTGCAAGCCTCGTATGAGCTGCTGCACCCGAATGTGGAAGCGGAAGCGGCGCCGAGCGCGCAAACCGCGGTCGAAGTGCTGGTCGAGGCCGCCGACGACAGCGATACCTTGCGTTTCCGCTACGTCGCCCTCGATGATGAGGACGCCGACTCGCCGCCGCATGCTGATGGCGCCAGCGAGACGACCGTCGCCGTGCCAGCTCAGGGCGAGACGGTGCGCGACCTGGCGCAATCGATTAGCGGCGAGAGCCCCCCCGCCGATTCCGCGCGCGCCACGCCGGCGGACGCCGAAGAGGCGCGGCTTGACGACAGCGCGGCTTTCCGAGAGTTGCTCGGCGCCGTCCTGGATGAGAGCACGCAATTGGAGAATCTGTCGCTGGAATCGCTGTTTGATACGACGCGCGAATTGCCGGGCGCGCTCGGCACGGGCGTCGTGCCCGCCTGGCTGCGCGAAACGGAGAAATTCATCCGCGAACCCGGATTCCTGTCCGGCATGGCGGCGGACCTGCCACCCCTGGAGTCGCCGACGGTCGGCGGCGAAACGACGCTCGAAGCCGAAGTAGAACGCCCTGAGGCCGAGCCGGCGATTCAGACGCCGATCGCGCCGGCGGAAACTGAAACCACCGCCCAATTCGCGGCTGACGCTGACTATCAGGCGGAGACCGTCTTGGCTTCGAATCGGGCTGACGATCTCGCGCCGGAGCCGCTTTGGCGCCGCAACGACGACCCAATGCTGGCGCAGATGGCGCTGACGATGACGCAGATGATGACCGATCTGACGGCAGACGCCACGGTCTTGACGCGCGACAATCGCATCGTCGCCTTCTCCGGCGAGCTGCCGCTGGAGCGTTTGCGCCGGCTGCGCCGCCTTATCGCCGACGACTGGACGGCGGCGGGCAATCAGTCGCGCATCCGCTTCGTCAAGCTGCCCGAAAGCGGGCGCGATTACATGCTCTATTCGCGGGCGTCGGTCGCCGATCACACCTTGACCATGATCTTCGCCGGCAGCCGTCATCTGCGCGAGATACGCCGGCAGGGCGATCGCATGCTGGAGGCTTTGATCGCGGCGCCCGCCATTGACGCGCCGCAGCCAGCGCATGATTACAGCCCCCCGGCGGCGGAATCTGAAGAGCGGCAGCCCTTCGCCTTCGTCTGGCTGGTGGATGATCGCGAGCGGCTGCTGCGAAAGCCGGTCGCCGAGCAGCTGGTCTTCTGGCTCGAGGTGCAGCTCAACAGCATGAACTGGCGCATCCGCCGGCTGGACGTGCATCACGATTTCATTCACCTCTGCGCCGATGTGCCAGTGGGCGCCTCGGCCGACGCTTTGGTGCGCGCGGTGATGGATCGGGCGCGCCAGATCGCTTGCGCCGAAGACAAGTCGTTGCCGCGCGAGCTCTGGGCGGATGCCTATCTCGTGCTGCAGCCGGGGCGCGACATGAGCGAAGGAGAATTGCAGCGCTTCCTGCAGTTCGCCCGCGCCTGAGGCAAAGCCGCCGCCAGCTTCCCCGGGCAGCCAAACCTGTCAGCGCCGCGCGCCGTCGGCTATACTTGTCGCCACGATTCCTTCCTAATTCGCCGAGTCTAGATTATGGAAACCCGCCCGGTACTCTACTTGATCGACGGTCACGCGCTCGCGTACCGCAGCTATTTCGCCCTGCAGCACGGCGGCTTCACCACCTCCAGCGGCGAAAGCACCAGCGCGGTTTATGGCTTCAGCCGCACCCTGCTTGATGTCTATGAACATTATCAGCCCAAATATCTGGCGGTGACCTTCGACGAGGGCTTAAGCGCGCGCGAAGAGATCTACGCCGAATACAAAGCCACGCGCGAGCGCATGCCCGACGACCTGCGCAGCCAGTTCGACCGCATCCGCGAGCTGGTCGCCGCTTTCAATATCCCGCAGCTGACCATGCCCAATATGGAAGCGGACGACGTCCTGGGCACGATCAGCCGGCAGGCGGTATCGATGGGCTTGGACGTGCATATCGCGACCGGCGACCGCGATATCTTGCAGCTGCTGGGTCCCCATGTGCGCGTGCAGCTGCCGCAGCGGGGCGGCGACGACAAGGTCTGGGACGTGCCCGCCTTCGTTGAGAAATGGGGGCTGCAGCCGAGCCAGCTGGTCGATCTCAAAGCGATGATGGGCGACAGCTCGGATAATATCCCCGGCGTCGCCGGCGTTGGCGAGAAGACGGCTTCCAAGCTGCTGAAAGAATATGGCGACCTCGATACGATTTATGAAAACCTCGAACATATCAGCACCCGCGCGCGCAACCGGCTGATCGCGGGGCGCGAGATGGCTTACCTCAGCCGCGAGCTCGCCACCATCATGCTCGACCTGGATATCAAGCTGGATCTGGAGTCCTGCGTCGGCGGCGATTTTGAACTGCGCTCCGTCGATGATGTCTTCTCCGCCCTGGAATTCCGAACCCTGCGCGAACGCCTGCACAAGGTCTATGGCGGGCTGCATGGCGAAGCGGTCGAGACCGGCATCGTCAGCGCCCATGAGGTGGTCGAGACGATCATCGTCCGCGACGAGGCGGCGCTGAAAGACCTGGTCGCCGCGCTGAACGCCGCCGAGATGATCGCCTTCGATACCGAGACGACGAGCGTCGATCAGATGTCGGCTGAACTGGTCGGGATCTCGCTGGCGGTGGATGACGAGCGCGGCTTCTACGTGCCGGTCGGGCACCGCGTGGCCGGCGCCGGCGGGCAGGGCGACATGTTCGCGCAGCCGGTTGGCGATCAGCTGCCTATGGACACGGTGATCGCCGCCTTGCGCGCGCCCCTGGAAGACGCGGGCATCGCCAAAACCGCCCACAACGCCGTCTATGACCTGATGATTCTGCGGCGTTATGGCATTGACGTTAAGCCGATCGCCTTCGATACGATGATCGCCGAATGGGTGAGCAACCCCATCAGCAAGTTCCTCGGCTTGAAAGGCTTGACGGCGCAGACCCTCGACGTGCAGATGACCGAAATCTCCGAACTGCTGGGCAGAGGCAAGCAGCAGACGACGATGGACTTGATCGAAATCGACCGGGCCGCGCCCTACGCCGCCGCCGATGCAGCTATGACTTTTGGACTAGTAAAACCGCTCGACGACAGGCTAGTGGAATCAAGTCTTGACCGACTCTATCGAAACCTTGAAATCCCCTTAATACCTGTTTTGGGTAGTATGCAAAGCCATGGGGTGCAACTCGATGTCGATCATTTGCGCGAGATGAGCATTGAGTTACAAGGACCGCTGAATGAGTTGGAACGGAAGATATTTGAGTTGGGTGGCGGGAAGTTCAAAATCAATAGTCCTAAGCAATTGAATAGGGTGTTGTTTGAAGATCTAGGTCTGCCTGTGGAGGGCTTGAAAAAGACCAAACTTGGTTTCTCGACGGACGCGGCCACGCTGGACGCCCTGCGCGACGAACATCCTATCGTTAATATGATCGTCAACTACCGCGAGCTTTCCAAACTCAAGAGCACCTACGTGGACGCGCTGCCCCAGCTGGTGAACGAGCGCACGAGCCGCCTGCACACCAGCTACAATCAAGCCGGCTCGGCGACCGGCCGCTTCAGCAGCAGCAACCCCAACTTGCAGAACATCCCGGTCCGCACCGAGCTGGGGCGGGAAGTGCGGCGAGCCTTCGTGGCGCCGGCGGGCTACGTCTTGCTGGCGGTCGATTACAGCCAGATCGAGCTGCGCGTGATGGCGCATATCAGCCAGGATGAGACCTTGATCGACGCCTTTCACCGCGAGCTCGACATTCATCAGGCGACGGCGGCGACGGTCAATGGCATCGCGCCGGACGAGGTGACTTACGAGCAGCGCAACTTCGCCAAGGGCGTTAATTTCGGCTTGATGTATGGCATGGGCGCGTTCCGCCTCGCGCGGGAAAGCGATTTGACCCTGGCGGAAGCGGAAGAATTCATCGCCACCTACTTCGAGCGCATGCCCGGCGTCAAGGACTATATTGACCGCACGAAAGCGTTCGTCTGGGAGCATGGCTACACCGAGACGCTGTATGGCCGGCGGCGGATTTATCCCGCCATCAGAGCCAAGGGCAACTGGCGCAGCACATCGGCCGAGGAGCGCGCCGCCATCAATATGCCGATCCAGGGCACAGCCGCCGATATCCTGAAGCAGTCGATGATCGACCTGGACCAACGGCTTTCGCGAGCGGGTTTTGACGCGGCGATGATCTTGCAGGTGCATGACGAGCTGGTGCTGGAAGTGCGGGAAGACCAACTCGACGCGGTCAAGGCTTTGGTGGTCGAGACGATGGAAGCCGCCTTGCCCGATGGCCAGCCCCTGCGCGTGCCTCTGCGCGCGAACGCCAGCTTCGGAACCAACTGGCGCGATATGCAAGACATCGCTTAGGTCAGCGTCGCGCCTGTGTTATACTGCTGGCGCTTGCGGCTGAGGACTAGAGCTTTGGATGATTTGGACGGCTGATGAAACACTTTCTTGAACTGGCCAGCGTCCCGACCGACGCCTTGCATGATCTGCTCGATCTTGCCTTGCGCTTGAAAGCCGAGTGGCAGGCGGGCGGGAACGCGCCGCTGCTGCGCGGCAAGACCCTGGGCATGATATTTTTGAAGCCGTCATTGCGTACGCGCGTATCCTTCGAAATGGCGATGAAACACCTCGGCGGCGGCGCGATTATGCTGGGTCCGCAAGAGATCGGCTTGGGCGTGCGCGAGAGCGTCCCCGATGTGGCGCGGGTGCTGTCCGGCTACGTGGATGGCATCATGGCGCGCGTCTTTGATCATGCCGATGTCGTCGAGCTGGCGCGCTATGCGAGCGTCCCGGTCATCAACGGGCTTAGCGATGGTTACCACCCTTGCCAGGCGCTGGGCGACATGCTGACGATTCACGAGCAGTTTGGCCGGCTGGCGGGCTTGCGGCTGGCTTTCGTCGGCGATGGCAACAATGTGGCGGCGTCGGTGGCCCTGGCTTGCGCTCACTTCGGCATCAGCTTCAGCATCGCCACGCCGGAAGGCTACGAAATGCAGCGCCCCGTCCGCGAGCAGGCATTTGGCATCGCCGGGCGCAACGGGTCGGTCCTGGAAATGTCAACGCGCCCGCAGATCGCCGTGGACGAAGCCGACGTCGTCTACACCGACACCTGGGTTAGCATGGGGCAAGAGACGGAAGCGGCGGAGCGAGCCGGCGAGTTCCAGGCTTTTCAGGTCAACGACGCGCTGCTGTCGCGGGCGAAACCGGAGGCCATCGTCATGCACTGCCTGCCCGCCCATCGCGGCGATGAGATCACCGACGCGGTCATGGACGGCGCCAAGTCGCGCGTCTTCCAGCAAGCGGAAAACCGCATGCACGCGCAAAAGGCGATCCTGGCGCGCTTGCTGGCTTAGCGGATTTGCAGCCCCGCGACCGCGCTGCTTGGCCCTGCCGCCGGCCCCGCCATGCGCGACACTTGTAAACACACGCGCCATAATGCGACCGCCCACGCAAAACACATTGCGGTCCGCTGCGTTTCGCTCCCCTTCCCTAGCTTGCTGGGGCAAGGGGCCGGGGGATGGGGTGAAATCTGCCCGCAATGTAAACAGGGGCCTTACGCTGCAACGCCCGCCGCCGAAATCAACCGCGCTAGGGCGACCCAATGGCTCGCCCCTACACCCGTGTGAGGGGAAGCGCGCGCGGGGACGGGTTTGCACGGCGCAATCACTGCGAATTATTCGGCGCTTCCGTGTAACAAGTGATAGAATGACGTCACAGATTGGGCTTTAGCGCGCAATTACAGTTAGTTAGACTGTCGGCGTCCGCCTGAGGCTCGCGGGCAGCTTGTTGGCGGCAGGACGGCTGTGGAACAAATCCTCTTAATCCTGGAAAGCCTCGAATTCCGCGATATTGTCGATATCGCAATCGTTACCACTTTGTTTTACAGCATCACCTTCATGTTTCGCGGCACGCAGGCGGTCGCGCTCCTGCGTGGCATCGCCTTGGTGGTCATCGGCTTGATTTCGGTCGCGGCGCTCTTTCGGCTGCAAGCCTTGAGTTGGCTGCTCGCCAACAGCTTGACGGCGCTGGTGATCGCGATTCCGGTGATCTTCCAGCCGGAGATCCGGCGCGTGCTGGAGCGCTTGGGGCGGGGCGCCGTTTTGGGGTCGCGGATGGCGCCCGAAGCCGTGCGCGTGTCGGTGATCGACGGCATCTGCGCCGCTTCTGGCAAATTATCCGACCGGCGGCATGGCGCGCTGATCGTGCTGCAGCGCAACAGCAGCCTGCAGGAATACATCCGCACGGGCATCCAGCTGGACAGCGTGGTCAGCGCCGACTTGCTGGCGACGCTCTTCTGGCCGCGCACCGAGCTGCACGATGGCGCGGTCATCATCGACAATTCCGGGCGCATCGCCTCAGCTTCGAGCGTCTTGCCGATCACGGCCAGTCGCAACTTGCCCAACCCCAACCTGGGGACGCGGCATCGGGCGGCGGTCGGCATTAGCGAAGTCGGCGACGCCCTCTGCGTGATCGTCTCCGAAGAAACGGGCAAAATCTCGGTGACCAATGCCGGGCGAATGATTCTCGACCTGGACGCGACGCGCCTGCGCCTCATCCTCAGCGCCTATTACGGACCGACAGAAGAGAGCGCGCTATCGATCCGCGGCCGCCTGCGCGACCTGGCGGACGATTTCTGGATGCGCGTACAGACCCGCAGCGGGCAGCGGGCGCAGTCGTGATCCGGCGCTTCGCCAAGTCCGATCTGGCCGGCAACCTGCTCTGGCTGGCGGTGTCGCTGCTTTTGGCGTCCGGCGTCTGGTATATCGCCGTGACCTCGGCTGATCCCATCGCCAAGCGCAGCTTTCGCAGCATCCCGATTCAAGTCGTGCCCAGCCAGACCGCCGAGATGACGAGCAGCCGCCCGCGCACCGCGAGCGTCACCATTCAGGGCTTGCAGACGACGATATCGGCCCGCCGCGCCGAAGACATCGCCGTGCGCGCGGATCTGTCGCGCTTGGGGCCCGGCACGCATACCGTCCCCCTGGAGGTCAGCGTGCGGCAGCCGGATGCGGACTCTTTTCGGCGGCTCGTATCGCTCGTGCAGCCCGCGCAGATCATCGTTGAGCTGGAGCCGCTCGAATCGCATGAAAAGAAGATCGTCATCGACTTGCTGCAGACGCCGCCGATAGGCTTCCGACACGACGAGCCCGTCCCGAACGTCAACGCAGCGCTCGTCAGCGGCGCCGCCAGCCGCGTCGGGCAGGTGGTGGCCGCCCGCGGTCAGCTGGATTTGTCCGCGAGCCGCAATCCGATTGAAACCGACATTCGCCTGGTGGCGATCGACGCCGAGGGCAATCGCATTGACGATGTCGAGCTGGATCCACAAACCGCCACTGTCTCGGTCAATATCGCCCGGCGCGATGACATCCGCCAGATCGCCGTACGCCCCAATGTGCTGCTCGATACGCTGCCGGCCGGCTTCACGCTGAAGAACCAAAGTTACGACCCGGAGTCGATCTTCGTCAGCGGCTCGCCCGAGCAGTTGTCCAAGATCTCGGATACGCTTTTCACCGAGCCCATCAGCCTGGAAAGCCGCCAGGAAGGCTTCGTCACGACCGTGCCGGTGCAGCTGCCGGCCGATGATCTCTTCGTGATGAGCGGCGACAGCAACGTCAGCGTGTCGATTGAAATCATCCCCATCATCGATTCGCGCCAGATCGACGATATCCAGGTCGCGCATATCGGTTTGGAAGCCGACTACGCCGTTTCCATCGTGCCGAAGGCGGTCTCGGCGATCGTCACGGGGCCCGTGGTGACGGTGGATGCGCTGACCGTCGAAAACATCCAGGTCATCGTCGATTTGAATGGGCTCGCGCCCGGCGTTTATGACCGCCAGCCCTCGATCTCGATCAACCAGGGCGAGCTGAGCGACGACAACGTTTCGCTCTTGCCGGATGTCGTAAACATCGAAATCTCGTCGCCGCAAAACGAAGCCGACGAGCCGCCGGCGACCGCCGACGAATAGCGCCGCAAGGCACTAACGCGTAGGCAGTTATTTGCTCGGGCTCGTTTTCCCTGTCCAATCCACGCGCGCTTGACTACAATGCTGCCGTAGCTGGTTGAGAAGCGGCGAGGCTAAAGGCAAGCATGTCGCGGAAACCGATAGTCGCTTTGGTGGGGCGGCCAAACGTCGGCAAGAGCACGCTATTCAATCGCCTTGTGGGCGAGCGCGTTGCCGTCACGCACGAGATCCCGGGCACGACCCGCGATCGCCTGCACGGCGAGTCCTTCTGGAATGGCCTTGCGTTTCAAGTCGTGGACACCGGCGGGATCGAAGTTTATCAGCCGGCTGGCGCGCGCGATGCATCGCCCTTGGCCGAAGGCAGCCGCGACTTCGTCAAGGAAATCATCGCGCAAGCCATGATCGCCATCGACGACGCGGACGTCATCATTCTGGTCGTGGATGCGCAATTTGGCGTGACCGCTGCCGATGAAGCGATCGCCGAGATCCTGCGGCGCTCCGACCGGCTTGTCCTGGTCGCCGCCAACAAAATCGACGACCGGCGGCAGGCGAATGAAGCCTTCGACTTTTACAGCCTCGGCTTGGAGGTTGTCGTCGGCATTAGCGCGATTCACGGGCTGGGCGTCGGCGATCTGCTGGACGAGTTGACAAAAGCCCTGGGCGTTCTCAATGCCGAAGTCGACGATGACGAGGAAGACGACCATCTCAAGATCGCCATCGTCGGGCGGCCCAACGCGGGCAAGAGCACCTTGCTCAACCGGCTGATCGGCGAAGACCGCGCGATCGTTAGCGCCGTCCCCGGCACGACGCGCGACGCCATCGACACCGACATCAAGTATTTCGGCGAGAAGCTCACCTTGATCGACACGGCTGGGATTCGGCGCCGGGGCCGCATCCAAGCCGGCGTTGAGCGTTTCAGCGTCATCCGCGCGATGAAAGCGATCGGGCGCGCCGACGTGGCTCTCCTGGTGATAGACGCGGGCATCGGCGTGACAGAGCAAGACGAGCATATCGCCGGCTACGTCACGGACGAGTACAAGAGCCTGGTCATCGTCGTCAACAAATGGGACGCGGTCGAAAAAGACGCCCATACGATGACTGCCTTCACCGAGCGCATCCGCGATCGCCTGCATTTCGTGCGTTACGCGCCCATCGTCTTCATCAGCGCCTTGGACGGGCAGCGAATCCACCAGGTGTTGGAAGCGGCGCAGCGGGTATGGGAGGCGCGTTTCCTGCGCGTGCCGACCGCGGAAGTGAATCGGCTGATGCGCGAGGCGATCGACAGGCATCCGCCGCATGCCAAAGGCACAAAACGCCTCAAATTCCTCTACGCCTCGCAGGTGCGCGCCGACCCGCCACTTTTCCTCTTTCACGTCAACGATCCCGCGCAGGTGCATTTCACCTATAAGCGCTACCTGGAGAACCAATTTCGCGGGGCCTACGACTTTGAAGGCACGCCAATACGCATGAGCTTCCGCGCGCGCGACGACCGACGCGCCAGCCGCCCGACGACATAGCCGCCAGCGGAGCGACGACGGCCGCGCCCCGATGCCGCGACGCCTGCCTGTTTCGCCGACAATATCTATTGCGACGGCTTGGGCTCAATCTTATAATCGGGCTTGCCGTCCACAGCCGCGGTCGCAAACGCGTTCAATTGGCGGACGGCGCGGGAGGAACGACGATGTTTGGCAGCCACACCGGCGAATTGCCGCGCCCAAAGCTCAGGATGCCGGGCTTGCTCTTCGAGGTGATCAGCACGCTTGTCTTCGTGGTCTCGGTGACGGCGCTATTCGACCTGGCGATCCCGCGCTCGCTGGTCGACGGACATAGCATGGAGCCGACCTTCGTTGGCGATGAGCGTCTGGTCGTCAGCCGCGTGCATTATTTGCTTGGGCAGCCACAGCGTGGCGACATTCTCGTCTTCAATTCGCTGCGAGAAAGCGAGCTGGCGCGGGGCATCATGCTCATCAAGCGCGTCATCGGCTTGCCGGGCGAAACAGTCGAGATGCGCGACCAGCGGATCCACATCAACGGCGTGGCGCTGGATGAGCCCTACATCAAGCAAGAAGCCTGCCGCCGGCGCTGCGGCGACAACAGCTGGCGGCTGGCGGAGAACGAATACTTCATGATGGGCGACAATCGAAATAACAGCAATGATTCGCGCGCCTTTGGCCCCGCGCCGCTGGATAAAATCGTTGGTCGGGTCGTCTTTCGCTACTTCCCCCCGAATGCCATCGGCGCAATCGCGAGCTAGGTCGGCTATATGAATGACGTCAACTCGAAAGATTACCCTTGCCCGCGCTGCACGGTCGGGCGCTGCTGGCCGCAGCTGACCACCTTTGCCGAGGTCTATCACGGGCAATTGCTGAGCATTCCCAACGTAAGCGCCTTCGTCTGCGATGTCTGCCACTTTGCCGAATTCGAGCAGGAGACCTTGGAAGCGCTCTGGGAAGAATTTTACGGCGAGGGTCCTGGCGACAGCCATCAGACGCCGGCCGGGCAGAAGCGGTCTTCGACCTACAGCTAACGATTCCACAATGCAGGGAAACTTGATTGGGCATTGCGGCGAGACGCCCCAACGGTTTGTCAGCTTGTCGAGGACGAAACAGCCGCGATCCACGGGCTGGACGCGCGCGCAGAAAACCGGAAAGAAGGGTCAATGACGCAAATTGAAAGCGATCTGCGCGAACTAATCTGCCGCGTCGGGCGGCTGATGTACCAAAAAGGCTACGTCGATGGCACGGGCGGCAATATCAGCGCGCGCCTGGCGGAAGACCGGATCCTGGTCAGCCCCAGCGGCTTGGCGACCGGCTTCCTGGCGCCAGAGCAGCTCCTCATCGTCAACCTGGCTGGCGAGCGCGTCGACGAGCCGACGGCGGCAAAGGCCGACCTGCGCCCGACATCGGAGAGCGCCATGCACCTGGAATGCTATCGGCAGCGAGACGATGTCAATGGCGTCGTGCATGCCCACCCACCGACCGCCATCGCCCTCACCCTGGCCCGCTTCGACTTTCAGCAATGCCTGATTCCGGAGATGGTTGTGCTGCTGGGCTTGATGCCGACCGCGCCATACTCAACGCCATCGAGCCAGGAAAACCGCGACGCCATCACGCATTTGATCAAGGAAAACGACGCCATCATGCTTTCCAATCACGGCTCGCTCACGGTGGCGAAATCGCTCTGGGACGCGTACCTCATGCTGGAATCACTGGAGCACAACGCCGGCATCATCCATCGCGCCTTGCAGCTGAGCGGCGATCTGAAGCCGATCCCGCCGCGTCAGGTTTCGAAGCTCGTCGACTACCGCGAGCAGTTTGGCTTGCTGCGCCCGGGCGATCGCGAGCGCTTTTCCCGCTTCATCAACGGCGAAGGTCAGTGATCCCCGCGGCTCGGCGAATCGCATCTTGACAGCGCCCGTCATTGGATGTATTCTGCGCGCGCCGGTGGGGCCCCTTCGTCTAGCGGCCTAGGATGCCACCCTTTCAAGGTGGAGACACGGGTTCGAGTCCCGTAGGGGCTACAAGAGATAGATTGCAGAAGCAGCCCTTCACCATAGTCGTGAGGGGTTTTTGCGTCTTGGCGGGCGTTGCGTTATCCTATTGGCGGTTGCTCAAAGTACGCGATGTATTGGTAAGAAAGGGAAAGACAAATGACTGCCAAAGTTCTACTGTTATTTGGGACGCTCGCGCTGCTGGTCGCTATGGTCACTGGCGCGGCGGCGGCGCAAGACAACACGGTGACGATCTGGGCGGCTGACAGCGACACCGGCAGTTGCTGGTCGCGCCTGCTGGTCGATACCTTCCCACGCGAAGACATTGAGATCGAAGTCGTGCTGCAGCCCGGCAGCGGTCTGGTGGATGCCCAGCGCACGGCATTGCAAGGCGGCGCGGGCCCCGATATCACCTTCTCGCATGGTCCTTCCTTCATGCTGGAATTGGCGAACGCCGGCTTGCTGCTCTCGCTCGATCACTACGCCGACGAATACGGCTGGGACGACCGTTTCGCGCCCTGGGCGCTGGATCTGGGCCGCGTCGAAGGCTCGCTTTACAGCCTCTCCGAAGAGCTGGAAACGGTCATCCTCTATTACAACAAGACGCTCTTCGAGGCAAATGGCTGGCAGCCGGCCACGACCATGGACGAGCTTTACGCCTTGGCTGACGCCATTCGCGAGGCGGGCTTGGTCGTCATGGGTCCAGCCTTTGGCGAATGCGCGCCCTGCTTTGAATGGGCGGTCAGCGTATTCCTCAGCCACCACGCCGGACCGGACAAGGTCTACGAAGCGCTTACGGGTCAGCGACCCTGGACCGACCCGGCCTTCGTCGAGGCGATCACCGCGCTGAGAGACATCGTGCAGGACGGCTGGTATATGGGCAGCCTGGACCTCTTCTTCTCCGATACCTTCCAGCAGGCGCATTCGCTCTTCGGCGCCGGCGAGATCGCCATGAGCTTTGAAGGCACCTGGATGCTGGATAACTACCAGCGCGATTACTTTGGCGAGCCGGGCGGCAACGAGAACGAATGGGATTGGTTCGCCTTCCCGACGTCCTTCTCCGAGGAGCCGCACTTCATCATCGGAGTCGGCTCGAGCTGGGGCATCAGCCAGTCCGCGCAGAACCCGGACGCGGCCGCCGCCGTGCTCGATCACTATTACAGCACGAGCTACCAGGCGGAATCACACGGCGCTTGCGGCAACGCGCCGGCGCCCCTGATTTACGAGGGCGACGTCTTCGCCAATGCCGACCCGCGTGAAGCCCGCCTGTATCAGGAGTTTGGGCAGGCGTCGGCCGCTGGCAACTACGGCTATACCAGCTGGAGCTTCTGGCCCGCCCGCACCAACGTCTGGCTCTGGGAGCAGATCACGCGCGTCTATGACGATCAGCTTACGGTAGAGGATTACCTGGCCGGCATGCAGAAGGAATTCGAAGAAGAATTCGCTGACGGTCTGATCCCGCCGATCCCGGCGCGATAGCGCAATCTCACTCCGGTGTTCCGGCCCCAGGCGGGCTGGAACGCCGGCTCGCCACTCGTTTGATAATGGCGCCCGCGCGCGCGAATTGCCTGCCGCGACCGCGCCGATCACGCCCTGAAGAGTCGAGGTTAAGCGCCATGGCACGCGACTCCACGACGCCGCTCGAGAGCCTGTCCACGGACGCCGCCAGCTCGCCAAACGGCAAGCGGAAACGCAAGCGCAAATGGACGCGTTATCGCCTCATGCGCTATTACGTCGTGCCTTGGATTTTCCTGCTTCCGATACTCGGTCTGCACGCCTTTGTAGTTGTGCTGCCGGCGCTGCAGGGGGTTTACTATTCGTTCACCGACTGGTCTGGCATAGGCGAAGCCGAATTCATAGGCTTGCGCAATTTTGAAGAAATGTTCTTCGAGGATCAGAGTTATCTTGACGCGCTTTCGAGAAACGTGCAGTGGATGATATTCCGCATGATCGTTCCTTTTACCTTCGCCCTCTTTGGCGCCAGCCTGCTGGCGAAGGTAAAGCGCGGCGCGATGTTCTATCGGACGGCGCTCTTCATGCCCTTCATCCTGCCCAGCATCGTGACGGCGACGATCTGGCGCTATCTTTACAATCCCCGTTTTGGCTTGCCCACCCTGGTCGGCTACGACAAGGCGCTGCTTGGTCAGTCGGATACGGCGCTGTGGGCGATCGCCTTCGCTGACAACTGGCAGTTTTGGGGATTCCTGATGGTCCTGTTCTTGACCGCCATGCAGGGAATCGACCCCGTGCTTTATGACGCGGCGAAAGTCGATGGCGCCAATCGCTGGCAGGAATTCTGGCATGTGACCTTGCCCGGCATCCGACCGGTCGTGCTGTTTATGATGATGATGGTGATGATCTGGGCCTTCCTCGTCTTCGATTACGTCTTTATTTTGACGGGTGGCGGTCCTGCGGGCGCGACGGAGGTCATCGCGATTGACATCTACAAGAACGCCTTCCAACGTTTTGAAGCCGGTTACGCCGCCGCGCAAGGCATGACGATCTGCCTTTTCGCCAGCCTCGTCGTCGGCGCCTTCGCCTATCTGCGCAAGCGAGGATGGGATATATGATCGCCAGGCGTGAATTCTTCATCTTTCGCAAGCAGCGCGAGAGCACGGCTTTTAATCATATTTTCTTGTCCATCCTGGTCGTATTCTCGCTGGGCCCCGTGGTTTTGCTCGGCGTCAACTCTTTTAAGTCGAATGCCGAAATGGGCTTGAACCCGCTGGGCTTGCCACAGGAATGGCGTCTGGAGAATTTCGGCCGCGCCTGGGAACAGGGCGAATTTGAGCGCACATTCAAAAACAGCGTCATTTATGTCGTTGGCACGGTCTCGCTGGCCTTGGTCTTCTGTGGGCTGGCGGCCTACAGCCTGGCGCGCAAGAACCCGCCTGGCGGCAATCTCGTCATGGTTTACTTGCTGGTGGCTTCCACCGTGCCAATCTGGCTATACTTGGTGCCGCTATTCTTTCTGTGGCGGCAGCTGCAATTCCTGAATACCTATCACGGCCTCATTCTCATCTATACCGCCTTCAACGCGCCCTTCTCGATCTTCCTGCTGCGCTCCTACCTGATTGGGCTGCCCGTCGAGCTGGAAGACGCCGCGCGCGTCGATGGCGCCAACGAACTGCAGGTGCTGCTGAAGGTGATTGTGCCCCTGGCTTGGCCCGGCTTCCTGACTGTTGGCTTGGTCGTCGGCTTGAGCGTCTGGAGCGAATTTCAGGTGGCGGTAATCTTCACGCATAAACCGGACATGTTCCCGGTCACGACCAGTTATTTCAAGTTCACCGACCGCTTCGGGCGCGACTGGGCGCTGACCAACGCCGGCGCCTTTATGATGGTCGCGCCGGTGCTGGTGCTGTTCCTGGCTTTGCAGCGCCGCTTTGTCGAGGGCTTGACTCAAGGCGGCGTCAAGTTCTAGCCGCGCATATCCACCGCGAATTTGATCAGCTCGTCCGGCGCTTCGATGATGTGCTGGAAGACGCCCGTCGCGTCATCCAGCCCTTCGTAGACGCGGTTGATCAAACCCTGCGCTTTCAGCCGATCCTGGCGCATCATCGACAGGATGGTATCGCCGACGCGTCGGTTGTTCCAATGCGGATACCCCCGCGTTTCGTGCCAGCCGCCGCAGCCATTCGGCACGATCATCGTCAGATTGTTCATGTGCCACTCTCTTCCCAGGAAGAGCGTATGCGCCTCGCCTTGATAGAAGCCGGCCGAGCAGATCGTCCCGTTGAAGCGCGCGCTGCGGATGGCGGTATTCAAGCCGGGGTAGACGCCGGTCAGCTCGATGCAGATGTCGACGCCCATTCTGTCGGTCAGATCGCGGATGGCCAAGGCGGCGTCGCCGTCGCCGGGGTCGATCGTGTAATCGGCGCCATAGGCCTCAGCCATTGCCCGCCGTTTGGGCAGGAAGTCGACGGCGATTAGGGTCTCCGCGCCGGCCGCTTTGGCGATGCTCACCGCCAGCAGACCCAGCGCCCCCAGCCCGATGACGGCGACGCGGTCGCCATAGCGAATGTTGGAATCGCGTACACAGTGAATCGACACCTGCGCCGGCTCCATGCACAGCGCGATCAGCGGGTCGAGATCGCCCGGATCCCAGAGCCAGTCTTCATGCACGACATTTGTCTCGCGGATGTCCATCAACCCAACGACCGTGTCGCCGATGGCGTAGCGCGTTACGCCAGCGCCGACCGCTTCAACCACGCCATAACCGCTGGTGCCCGTCCCCCAAGGCTCCTCTGGGCTGGGTCGCTGCCCCCAGCCGGCGTCATCGGAGTCAACAAACAGCCGGCGTTCGCTGTCATAGCGCTGGCCTACGAAATTGCGTCCGTCAAACATGGCGAAGGTTGTGCCGTGCTTGCCGGAGGCGATCTCCGTGCGCACCAGTACGTCTTTTTCACCGAGCGCGCCATCTTCATAGTCGAGGACGCTCGCCTCGTGCATTCCAGTTACCGCCAGTCGACGGGGCATTTGGTCTCATCCTTTCTCAGCGCGCCGCCGCGGCAAAATGCTCATGCCCGCAGGACCCGCGCCGCCCATTCTTCTGCCAGAGGAAGATTATAGAAGCATCAATCGCAAATGCCAAACCGCCTCAGGCGATGTCGGCGCCGTCGATATTCACGCCGACCAAATGCGCGGTATCGGCCGCATCGCCGGCGTTGGTGTAATCCACTAGGTAGACGCCCCCGTCTTCGCGCTGGATCCAGGAGCTGTAGCCGTGGTCGGGCCAGGGCTTCTGCGCCGGGTGGTTGGCGTGAATCTGGATCATGCGGTCGCGCTGATATTGATCGGGGAATGCGCCGGATTTGGCCGCCCATTCCCAGCTGAAGTCGTCCAGATTTGGATTGCCCAGTCGATAGGAAACGCGCCGCCAATAGCTGCGGCCGCTCGCGCTCCATTGCCCGAACTGCGTCCGCCGCATCGGGTCGCCACCATGGAAGTCGCTGGCAGGCCACTCCTCGCGGAAGACGCTGGCTTGCATCACCGTCTCGCCGTCGAGCTTGACCTGCAGCCAGCCGCGCCGGTGCCTCAGCCCGACCCGCCGAAAGCGCGTCATATCGGCGGCATGTTGGATTTCGTGCCGGCCGCGCCGCATCGAAACATGGTCAGGCCCGATCTTCAGCAGCCGCCCCAGGCGCGAGAGCGACAGGAATGCGACATCTTCGCGCCCGGCCGAGGCTTCGACTCGCAGTTCGGCTTCGAAATCGACATCGCTGAAGACCGATTCCGGCGGCAGCAAGGTATAACGGCATTCATGCTCCGGCGCGTTTTCGATCAGCAGCGCGCCCGCGGTCATCGACGCCCGATGCTTCCGCCGCGGTCCGCCGATAGCGTAGTGGCCCGCCGCTTCGTCCAGATCGCCAACCCAGGCGTAGGTCCCCAAACCGCCATTGACGTGTCGTCCCGTCACCAGGACGCGCCCGTCCAACAGCTGCTTGGCGTAGGGTCGGTGAATGGCGAAGGGCAGCATTCGCGGCGCGGACCAGCTATGCCCGCAATCTTCGGAGAAGGCGACGAACGACGGAATCCCGCCCGAATGATTCTCGCGCATGACGCAAGCCAGTCGACTCCCGCCATCCAGCAGGACGACAGCGCCTTCGCAGAAGCGGTGATAGCCGTCGTGGGCGATTGTGGCGCGTTCGCTCCAGCTCCGGCCGCCATCGCTGGAGGTCCACAGCACTTGCGCCATTTCCTGGCGGGCGCCGCGCATCAGATGCGAGGTCACGCCGAGCGCGCCATCGGGCAAGTCCAGGACGCGATCGGGTTCGAATCCGCCGATGCCATTATCGGTCTGGGCCGCTGTCCAGCTCTCGCCCGAGTCTTCGCTCCAGTACAGCCAGTTGCCGGGCGGCTGCTCTTCGTGGAAATGCCCGTCGTCGTCATGGTCGATGATGACAACCAGGCGGCCATCGTTCAGCAGGCTCAGACGCGGCGTCACCAGACGCTCATCGCCAGCGGCCAAATTGGCGCGGTCGATTTCGCGGTGTTTGTACCAGGTCGCGCCGTCGTCGTCGCTGGCGAGCAGCGTCAGAATCTGGTCTTTCAGCGACCAGTGGGCGTCGACATCGCTGTAGATCAGCAGGCGGCGCCCCGTTGGAAGCACGACGATATCGGGATTCTTGGTGAAGCGACCGGGGCTGCGCCAGATGTCGAAGACCTTGTGAGCGACTGTGCGCGGGTGGTTGAGCATGCGTCTCGCCTCGTTGCCGCTGTTGCGACCTATTCCAATTCTGCTATTCTAGAAGCATCTTGATATGGTACTGGCATTCCTTGTTCGCCGCCCTGATTTCGCCCGGTTTTGCGCGTCTTGATACGATACGGTGGCGACCAGAAGAGCGTATTGCGCCCCCTTTCCAGGCTGGCGCTCCTGGAGGCTGAATATGCATAAGAATACCGCCCGGCGTCATCGCCCGATTCCCTTGAGCATGGTGGCAATCAGCGGCGGTTTCTGGGGCGAAAGGCAAGGCGTCAACCGCGATGTCACCATTCCCGCGATATATCAGAAGCTGGAAGAGACGGGGCGCGTGGCTTCATGGGCGATGGTAGGACCAGCCAATCCGCCGCCTTCGCATGAGCGGATTGGCGTGCGCGTTTTCTGGGATTCGGATTCGGGCAAGTGGCTGGAAGCGGCGGCCTACAGCCTCGCCACGCATCCGGACGCGGATCTGGAGGCGACCGCCGACGCGTTAATCGACGCGATCGAGGGCGCTCAATTTGATGACGGCTATCTCAATTCCTATTTTCCGGTGCATTTCCCCGAAGGGCGGTGGGCGAACCTTCGCGACAATCACGAATTGTACAACGCCGGGCACTTGATGGAAGCGGCCGTGGCTTACCAGCAAGCCACTGGAAAGCGCAAACTGCTCGACGTGCTCGCGCGCTTTTCCGATCATATCGCCGCGACATTCGGGGCGGAAGAAGGCAGACGGCGTGGTTACCCGGGCCACCCGGAGATTGAGCTGGCGCTGGTCAAGATGTACCGTGAAACGGGCGAAAAGCGCTTCCTGGATCTCGCAAGCTATTTCGTCGACATTCGCGGCGAGGCGCCTCATTATTATGACCAGGAGGCGCATGATCGCGGCGAAAGCCCGGAAAACTATTGGGCGCAAACCTACCGCTATTGTCAGGCGCATTTGCCCTTGCGCGAGCATACCGAGGCGAACGGACATTCGGTGCGCGCCTGTTATCTTTACGCCGGCATCGCCGATGTCGCGCTGGAGACCGGCGACGACTCCCTGCTGCGGCTCTCGCGCACGCTTTGGGACGACCTGACGCGGCATCAGATGTATGTGCATGGCGGGGTGGGTCCCTCGCATCATAACGAGGGCTTCACCTTCGCTTACGATATGCCGACCGAGACCGCTTACTGCGAGACCTGCGCCGCCATCGCGCTGGCGTTTTGGGCGCATCGCATGTTCCATCTCGATCCCGACAGCCGCTACATCGACGTGATGGAGCTCGCCATTTACAATTCGTCGTTGAGCGGGCTTTCCTATGCCGGCGACGAGTTCTTTTACGCCAATCCGCTGACGGCTTATCCGGGCGTCAATCCGCAGGGCCGCTGGCACGAGAACATGGATGACGGGCATCATCGCCGCACGCCCTGGTTTCACTGCCCTTGCTGCCCGCCGAATATCTCGCGCTTGATCGCGAGCATCGGCGAATATGCTTATTCGCAGGCGGGCGATCGCGTCTACGTACAGATGTATCACGACAACGCCGTGTCGCTGAATGTTGGTGGAAACGATCTACGGCTGGTCCAAGAGACGCAGTATCCGTGGGACGGGTCGATACAAATCAAGGCGCAATTGGCGCAATCGGCCTCTTTTGAAATGGCGCTGCGCATCCCCGATTGGTGTTACGATCATCAGCTGTCGGTCAATGGCGAGGCGCGGACGGCGGCGGCTGAGCGCGGTTACGTCATCGTTTCGCGCGAATGGTCGGATGGCGATAAGGTCGAGTTGACGCTGGCGATGCCGGTCGAGCGCGTCATGCCGCATCCGAGCATCCGGCAGACGGCGGGACAGATTGCCTTGCAGCGCGGACCGCTGGTTTACTGTCTCGAAGAAGTCGACAATGGCGCGCGTCTGGCGAATGTCTGCATTCCCGAGATGTCCGCCTTAGATGTATCGTTTGATAGCGAGCTCTTGGGCGGCGCAGCGGTGATTACCGGTGAAGCGCTGCGTATTGAGCCAGCCGAAGACAGTACGGCGCTTTATCGTCATCATAGCCAGACTGGCTATAATGAGACGGCATTCAATTTCAAGGCGATTCCCTACTATTTGTGGGCGAATCGCGATTTGGGCGAGATGCGCGTCTGGATTCGCTCAAGCTAGATTGGTGTAACCCGGGCCCGCCAGCCCGGATGGAAACGCAAGTGTTGGCAAGTGTTCAAAAAGGGGCAGAGTCAAGAGTATCTCACGTAGAGAGCTTTTGAAGTTGACTGGCGCTTCTGCTACGGCGGCGGCTATGCTGGCTCAGCTTGGCGATCTGCCGCCGGCGCTGGCGCAGGATGTGACCCCTATCAGTTTCAGTGGTTGGGGCGGCGCTGCCTTGACCAGCTTGGGCATGAACAATACGCAGATGATCGATAGCGGCCGCCTGGCAATGGCGGTCGATGGCTGATGGGCGCCGTCCTGGATGAATCCATAAGAAGCCTGGCGCTGGGTGCGCTTCCTGGTCACGCCCTTCTATCGGGAATATTTCTACAAGATCGGTCTCTGGGCGCCCAACCAGACAGCCATGCTGATGGAAGAGGGATTGAAAGGCTGGATCCGCGAAGGCATCCATCCGCCGACCTATACAGATTTCGTCGCGGATTATTTGCCGAAGCACGGTGTCACCATGCGTTTCCCGCCGCGTTACCTTGAAGCGTCCAATGACTATCTCAACCCTGCTTTTGAGGCGATTGGCAACGGTGAAATGGCCGCTGATGTCATGCCGGATGCGGCGCGCGCGGCGAACGAGGCTCTGTTGGCGGCAAAGGAAAATATGCAGCAGAGGCATATCTTCACCACAGAGGATTTGAGGAAACACAGAGAACACAGAGGTCTCCTGGCTTGGCTCGGGCGCCTTTGCGCCTCGGTGGCGAAAGAGCCAGCGTATTATATTTTGTGGCGGCGAAATGCGAGCAATGATCCATGACGGTGAAGCTGGCTAATTCGTCGCCAGATGACGGTTTCTGGCTGACGCGTCAATATAATCGCCTGAGCTTGAAACCGCGCCGCACCCTCATGGGCAACGTCTTCATAACGCCCTTAATCTGGCTGTTGTCCAGCTCGCTGAAAACTTAGATCAACATTTTCCAATATCCGCCGCATCTGATTCCTGATCCTGTCGTGCCGGAGAATTTCGTCCGCGCGCTGACATACAAACCCTTCGGCATTTGCTTTCGGAACACGATTCTCGTCGCTGGTCTGAACGTGATCGCCGTGGTATTCACCTCATCTTTCTGCGCCTATGGTTTCGCGCGGATGCGTTTTCCGGGCCGCGACTTCTGGTTCGGCATCGCCTCGTTCCGCAGCCAAACAGATATCAGCTGGGACCTGCAACTGGCGGCGTCCACCGCCGTAACCTTGCCGGTGATCGCGCTATTCTTCCTGGCGCAGCGCTACTTCATTCAGGCTGTGGTGATGACGGGGCTGAAGGGCTAGATTTCTAACCCCGCCCCCGGGCCCTACCCGACGTATCAGGGAGGGGAGAGGGCGGGACGAGCCGGCTCGCCCCTACAGCCACCGTGAGACACACGGTAATTTGCGTGGGCGGTTGCATGGCGGCGCGCGCGTCTACAGAATTCCGAATATTTTGACAAAGCGGTTTGGGAGAATTCTACTACGCCCAGAACGCCTTCTCGAGGTCGTCGAATTCGGCCGGGGGACCCTCGAACTTGTTGCGCCCGAGCTCCAGCACGTAGACGTAATCGGCGATCTTCAAGGCTTCGCGGATTTCTTGATCGACCAGCATGATGGTCAAGCCCTCTTGATCGCGCAGATCGACCAGCATGCGGTAGACCTCTTCGCTCAGCAGTTTCGCCAAGCCCGCCGTCGGCTCGTCCACCAGGATCACCTCGGGGTCGGTCATCAGCGTACGGCCGATTTCCACCATGCGCTGCTGCCCGCCGGAGAGGCTGCCGGCGTGGTCGTGCTGCTTTTCGCGCAGGATCGGAAAGCGATTGAAGTTGTCTTCGATCTTGCTCTCGATGCGCTTCCTGTCCTTTTGGAAGGTCCAAGCGCCCAGCATGAGATTCTCGCGCACGCTCATGTGCTTGAAGACGCCCGGCTGCTGCGGGATATAGCTGATGCCGAGGTCGATCAAGCGGTGCGTTGGCGTGCCCGTGACGTCGCGGCCGTTCAGCAGCACCTGCCCGCTATGCGGCTTGAGGAAGCCGTAGACCGCCTTGAGCAGCGTCGATTTGCCGACGCCGTTCGCGCCGAGGATCGTCGTCAATTTGCCGGTTTGCGCCTTCAGGCTTAGCCCGCGAAGGATATGCAAATCTTCGTAATAGCCGACGTAGAGGTCGTTGATTTCAAGCATTTAGTCGTCCTCGTCGTGGCCCAGGTAGGCGTCGATCACGGCTGGGTCGCTCCTGACCGTTTGCGGGTCGCCATCGGCAATCACCGCGCCATGATGCAGCACAATCAATCGCTCGCTTAGCTCAAAGACCGCGCCCATATTGTGGCTGATGAAGATGATCGCCTTGCCGTTGTCGTGCACGCGATAGATATAGTTGGTGATGGTGTCTTGCAAGCGCGGATGCACGCCGGCGAAGGGCTCGTCCAGGATGATGACCGCTGGGTCGAGCATCAGCAGCCGCCCCAATTCCAGCAGTTTGCGCTGCCCCCCGCTCAAGGCGCGGCTGAGTTCATTCGTCAGATGGTCAATCGTGAGCAAGGTCAGGATTTCGTGAGCGCGTTCCGTCAGATCGACTTTGCTGGCGCGAGGGTTATGCGCCAGACCCGGCACCAGCATGTTCTCCAGCACCGACATGCGACCCAGAGCGCGCGTGATCTGAAAGGTGCGCCCCAAGCCCGCGCGCGTCACGTCGTAGGGCGGGTGACCATCGATGCGCCGCCCGTTGAGGTAAATCGTGCCGCTGCTCGGCTTTAGCATGCCGCTCATCAAATTGGTCAGCGTGGTCTTGCCCGCGCCGTTGGGTCCGATCATGCCAATCAGCTCGGGCTTGGTCACGTTGAAGGACACGTGATCGACTGCCTGCAAGCCGCCGAAACGTCTGGACACTTGATTCAGCTCAAGGTTGATTTCACTCATCGTCGGCCTCTAACCGCGCGGCATGCTCGTCATCGCTCTCGCGCTTGGATACCGTCTCCTTCATGGCGATATCGCGCCCGCCGAACCAGGTGATGATGGGGAAGAGCAAGCCGTTGCGCATATACCGCAGCGTGAAGACCATCACCACGCCGAAGAGGGCAAAACGCCAATAACCGGTATCCCAGACGAAGGCGTCCGAGCCATCGTGGGTCGTCATGCCGAAGGGCAGGCTGATCACCACCTGGCGCATCGCCTCCAGCATATAGCGCGAGATAAAGGCGCCGGCCGCCGCCCCGATCAGGCTCTCCATGCCGCCGATGACCGCGTAGGCGATGATCAGCGACATCTGCAGAATCTCCAGCTGCTCGGGGATGATGCGCTCGGAGCCGACATCGCTGTAAAAGATCGCGCCGGCGAAACCAACAATCATGCTGGTGAAGACGAAGACCAGGATCTTGTAGCGCACGACATTGACGCCCAATGCCGAAGCCGCGTCTTCATCTTCGCGCATCGCCCGCAGGAACAGGCCAATCGGCGAATTCGCCACCCAATACAAAGCCAGCAGGCACAGAATCAAGAGGCCGAACATCAAATAATACTCGACCTGGCGCGCGGTGTTGACATCGGCGATCTCCAGCAGCGGGCGCAGCGACAAGCCGTTGGAGCCGCCGGTGTAATCGTACTCCGTCAGCATCATGATGCGGAACAATTCGGAGAAGGCGATGGTGAATAGCGCCAGGTAGGCCGAGCGCAATCGCAGAAGCAGCCAGCCAATCACGAGCCCGACCAGGCCAGCCGCGGCTGTGCCGAGGATGATGGCGCCAACCGCCGAGATCGACTCTGGCGTGACGTTGACGCCAAGCAGGGCGAAGACGATGCCATCGCGCGCGATAAGCCCGGCCACATACGCGCCGATGCCCATGAATGCCATGTGCCCGAAGGAGAATTGCCCGGCGATGCCCGCCAGCAGCGCCCAGCTGGAAGACATGATGGCGTAGAAGAAGCCGCTGATGAAGACGGTCTTGGCGTAATTCGACTGTGAGGTGTCGTTGGGGAACCACAAGAAATACAGAATGATCAAGCCGAGCAGGATAAAGCCCAATCGGCGGCGTCCAATGCCCGCGTCAACCCGCGTTTCAAAGCGCTTGAAGCCAGCGCTGACGGGAGCGCCGATTGCCGCGCCGACCCGGTGAATTCCATCGATCACGCGATAAATGCCGAGCGAGCCCAGCAGGTTGCGCGCGATTGCCTGGGGATCGGGAGACCTCCCTCTATTTGTCATCAATGCTGCTCCCTTCCGAAGAGTCCAGTCGGTTTCAGCAGCAAGACCAGGGCGAAGATCACCAGCGCGAAAGCTTCTTTATAGGCGGCGCCGCGGCTGGGGTCGGGGTGGCAGCCCGCGCCCAAAGCCTCGACGATGCCGACGATGATGCCGCCGGCCAGCGCGCCCGGCACCGAGCCCAATCCGCCAAGCACCACGATGACGTACGACCGCCCGACCATCTCCGCGCCGACCCAGGGCACCCAGTTGAAAATCGGAATCAGCGCCGCGCCCGACATCGCCGCCAGCATCGAGCCCATGGCGAAGGAGAGCGTATTCATATTGGTGGGATTAATGCCGGTGACCGCGGCCGCCTGCCGGTCCTGGCTGGTCGCGCGTAATGCCCGCCCGGTCCAGGAACGCTGCAAGAAATAGAGCAGCGCGAATATAAGCACGATGCCGACGACCATGGCGAAGGCGCGGTCGCCGATGATGTGAATTGGACCGAAGGAGAAGTCGTCGGTGATCTGCGTGCGATTCAGCGTGAAGCGGCGGATCTCGATGAAGCGGTCTGTCTTCTGCGGGAAGGGGCCGGCGATCGCCAAGGTCGTATATTCGAGAAAGAAGCCGAAGCCGAAAGTGATCAAAATGGCGTATTCAGAGACGCGTTCGATAAGCCCCTCGTGCATCGGCTTGAGGAAAACGCGTTCAAAGAGCGCGCCCATGACGAAGACGATGAAGGCGGCGACCGGAATGCCCCAGATCGGGTTGACGCTGACCTCCGCGCCTGTCAAATCGCTGAGAATGTTGCCGGCGTGCAGCAGGAAATAAAACGAGAAATAACCGCCGACCATGTATAGCTGCCCGTGAGCGAAGCTGACGATGCCCTGCACCGAATAAATCAGCGTGAGCCCAACCGCCATCAGCGAATAAATGCAGCCGATGACGACGCCATTGGCCGTCTGCTGCGTCAAATACGTGAGATTGTAGGGCGCCGCCACGCAAGGATTGTCCACATTCTGGATGGCGAAGAGCGCGTAGATCTGCCAGGCGCCCAGCGAGCCCAGCACGATCATCCAGTCGCGATTGACCTTGGGCGTCGTCTTCCACATCAAGCCGAAAATCAAAGGGCCGATGGCGAAACCGCCCAAAGCCGCCGCCGTGAGGACATTGTGGTCGTCCGCTTCCAGCTCGCGATAATGCCGCGGGATGAAATAAGCCGCCAGCACCGCCCATAGCGGACCCGCCAGCAGCAGCCAAAGCGCCGTCGGCAGGTTGGGATCGACGACGCGCGCCAGCACCTGAGAGGTCGCGAAGACGGTCACGATCACGCCCAGCGTCAGCGTCGTGCGCCGGATGAGCGCCGGCTCGAAGTAGAGCAAGCCGACGCCGAGCGGGCCGAGGGCGAAACCGCCGATCAGCCCGGCGATTTTCAAGGTCGCGGCCGGGATCTGGTCTTTTTCTTTCCGTCCGCTATTGACGCCCGGCAGCAGGAAGAGCCCGACGGTCGCCCAAAGCGGACCGGCGACCATCAGCCAGAGGACAAACAGAGTGTCTTGAATGACCATCCGAATCTGCCCCTTCGTTTAAGGCGGCGGGTGGGCAAGGCGCCCACCCAATTCAAGATTGCGAGTTTCCCAGTCAGTTTCGCTGGGAAGCGACCGCGCTTAGGGCGATGTCCCCGGCACGACGTAGCCCGTGCCATGCGTCTGATAGACTTCCGGATACACAACCGCCGCGTCCAACGAGCTTTGCCCCTGCTCGAAGTATTGCATGACGGTCACGATCGGGTCGGGCCACTGATGCCACATGAAGTCCGGCAAGCCATCATCGGACGGCATGCTCTCGTTGTGGGCGCCATAGGTGAAGTAGTAGCGGCCCTGCGAAAGCGTGATGTCGGATGCCTCGATGGCGGCGACGATCGAGGTGGGATCGCTGTAGCTGCCCGCCCGTTCCATCGCGTCGCGCATCATGAAGACCGCGTCATAGGACGCCATGCCGAAGCTTGGGACGATATCGCCGAACTCGGCTTCGTACTTGGCGTTCAGCTCGATGGCGGTGTCATTGAAGAGGCTGGGGATGATGCCCACGCGGTTGAAGGCGCAGTAATTGCCATCGGGCACGGTCTGCCAGTATTGGACGTGCTGGAAGGCGATCTGGTTGGTGACGCAGATCGTCTCCGGCGTCGGCGCGATGCCCAGTTCCGCCATTTGCTGCGTCAGGTTGAAGGAGGTCTCGCCAGTGACGACGATGCGGATGGCGTCCGGCGGCTCGGCGCGCGCCTGAATGCGGCTGAGGATCGGCACGAAGTCTTCTGTGCCCAGCTCAATGTCGATCTGCGAGACGGTGACCCCGGCCGCTTCCAGCCGAGCCTGCTCATCGGCGGCCGCAGGCTGGCCGTAGTCGGTGTTCTCGACGATGAGAATGACGTCTTCGGCGCCCAGCGAGATCAGCCAGTCGGTGACGACGCTGCCGACCATCGAGCTGGCGGGCGAGATGCGGAAGATATGGTCGATGCCATCGGCGAAGCGCGGCGCGGCGCCCTCGAACTCGATGATGCCGTTGGCGCTGACGTTGTCATTCCAGGGCTCGGAGAAGATCGTGGGAATCGCGTTCTCTTCCATGACGCCCATGGTCGCCAGACCGACCGCGCTGTGATAAACGCCGACCATGCCATCAACTTCGTCTTCCAGGATCAGGCGCTCGGCCACGGCTTGACCGCGTTCCGGGCTGCCTTCGGAGTCGCCCGTGATGACCTCGACCATGTAATTGACGCCATCAATCGAGATGCCGCAATCGGCGTTGATGTCGGCGGCCGCCTGCTTGAAGGCCCAATCCATGGCGACGCCGCCAGCGACGGCGCCCGGCGCGGACATCGGCGCCAAGCCTCCAAGCGTGATGGTGTAATCGGCGAATTCGCAGTGCCCGTCGGCTTGAACCGCGCCCAGTGGCAGCATGACCGCCAGCGCCAGAATCGCCAAGATACTTATGATCCTTGAAATGCGTTTCATTGCCTTCTCCTTCACCCTCTTAATCGAACGTAACGCTGCGGATTTGACCGCAGGTCCTTGCCTGGGCCTTGCCCCGATTGGCGCCCCGTGGTTCACATTTGGCGCGAAAACGCGACAGGCGCAAAACAAAGCTTAACGTGGGCTTGGATTTCTGTCAAGGAATCGGACGCAAGGCGGCGGCAAATATCGACGCAGCCCCCCCGCCCGCGCCAATTTGACAATCCAATCCGCGCATAGTATATTCTCGTATCGTTTGGCTGTAGCGATACCTGTTTGCAGCCACAGACAATTTAGCAGCGAGGAATCCAAGATGAAGAAAGTCAAGTTAATTCTGCCCATCGTAATTCTGGTCGCGGTCGTGATCGGCGTCAGCTTCTCGACCTCGGCGCAAATGTCGGAGCAAGTGCTCCAGTCGGCGCATGACGCTGAATGGACGGGGCTCGATCCGCATGTCGCCAGCACCGTCTCCAGCTTTTATGTGCTCGCCAACGTGGTCGAATCGCTGACCACCAATAACGACAACATCGAGCTGACGCCACTGCTGGCCACCGATTGGTCGCAGTCGGAGGACGGCTTGACCTGGACCTTCAGCCTGCGCGAGGGCGTCAGCTTCTCGAATGGCGTGGCGATGACGTCTGAGCATGTCGTCTTCTCGATGAACCGCATCATCAATCCCGAAACCGGCTCCGGGCGCGTCGCCTCGGTCGGCGGCCCCGACGCGGTCTGGGAAGCGGTCGATAGCCACACAGTCAGCGTCACCACGCCCGAGCCGAACGCGATTCTGCCCGTGCTGCTGGCGACGCGCTCGACCGCGATTGTGCACCCCGACAGCGTCGACGAGAACGGCGTGATCGTCGTGCCTATCGGCACCGGTCCCTTCACCGTCGAAGACCTTGATGGCACGATCAGCATGCGCCTCGTCAAGAACGAGAATTACTGGCAAGAGGGCTTGCCTCTGCTGGACGCGGTTGAAATCACTGTGATTCAGGAAGAGGCGGCTCGTGAAGCGGCATTGCTGGGCGGCGAGGTCGATTTCGTCACCAGCGTCGCGCCCCAGGCGGTGCAGGCATTGATGGATAATCCCGATGTCAATATGATGGTGTCGCCAGCGCTGGCTTACAAGTACATCGGATTGAACCTGACCCGCGAGCCCTTTGACGACGCGCGCGTCCGGCAAGCGATCGCCTACGCCATCAACCGCGATGATCTCTGCGCGGCCGGCGACTTCGGCTTGTGCACGCCGCTTTATGGCGGTCCGATTGATGTCGGCAGCCCCTGGCACTTCGACTACGCGCCCTATTCCTACGACCCCGACAAAGCGAGAGCGCTGCTGGCGGAAGCGGGCCTGGCCGATGGCTTCGAGATGGAATTGATGCCCACCTCGACTTACCAGGACACCGTGCGTCAGGCGCAGGTCTTGCAAGCGCAGTTGGGCGCGGTCGGCATCACCACCACCATCAACGCGCCGGAATGGGCGGAATGGCTCGAGCTCGAAGGCAACTACCGCTACGACGGCTACATCTGCAGCTGGAACGGCTTGGTCGATGTCGAGCATTACTTCTACCTGCAGCATCGCACCGACGAGGTCTTCAACTTCACCGGCTACAGCAACCCGGACTTTGACGCCCTGGTCGAGCAGGGGCGGCAGGTTTCCGGCTTCGACGAGCGCTACGCCATCTATGAGCAGGCGAACCAGATCCTGGTCGATGCCGTGCCCTACGTCTACTTCTACAATCCGGCCTTCACGCGCGCGATGAGCAACAACGTCCAAGGCTACGTACTGCGCTCGGACAATCAGAATCTCTACATGAACACCTATCTCGAAGGCTAGCCAAGCTATGGGCGCGTCTTGGGCTGTCCAGGGCGCGCCATTTTCCTCCCCGCGGACATTCCGCCGTCGACGCCTGGGGTGACGCGATTTGAATTATCAATACGTCGTGCAGCGCTTGCTCTTGGCATTGGTCGTTGTGCTCGGCATCACCTTCGTGGTCTTCATGATCATGCAAATCGTGCCGGGCGATCCGGCGCGGGTCATCCTGGGCCCCTACGCCAGTGATGAATCGGTCGCGGGCCTGCGCGACCGGCTGGGCCTCGATCGCCCCTTCTTCGAGCAATATCTGGTCTGGCTCTCCAAAGCGGTTCGCGGCGATTTCGGGCAGAGCCTGCTCAACGGACAAGACGTCGCGCCTCAATTGCAGGGTCGGATCGGTCCATCATTCGAGCTGGCGATGGTGTCGCTGGTGATCGGCTTGGTCATCGCCTTTCCCATTGGCATCATTTCGGCGCTGAAGCCCGGCAGCGCCATCGACATCATTGCGACCGTTTTCAGTCAGATCGGCGTGTCCGTCCCCACCTTTTGGATGGGCATTGTTCTCGTCATCGTCTTTTCGCTCAACCTGAATTTCCTGCCGCCCAGCGGTTACACGCCAATAGCGGAGGATGCCGGCGACTGGCTGGCGCATATCATCCTGCCGGCCTTCACGGCCGGTTTCGTCAGCGCCTCGATCCAGACGCGATTCATCCGCAGCGCCATGCTCGAGGTGCTGAGCGCCAACTACGTGCAGACCGCCCGCGCCAAGGGCCTGCCGGAGCGTACGGTGATCACGCGGCATGCCTTGCGCAACGCCCTGATCAATATCGTGACCATCATCGGCTTGCAGATCACCGCGCTGTTCAGCGGCATCGTCATCGTTGAAGTGGTATTTTCTTGGCCCGGTTTGGGGCGGCTGGCATTCAACGCCGTCGAAGAGCGCGATTATCCGCTCTTGCAAGGCGCGGTCCTGGTGGTGGCGATCATGGTTACGCTGGTTAATTTATTCGTCGATCTCTTGTATTTTCTTCTTGATCCGCGGCTTGAATATGCCTAGACGAAAGCGCTGCGGGTGTCTCTTTCAGACTCTCTGAACAAAGGCGTCGCATCCGCGGACCAGCCTCTTGGACCAGCCAACACGCTCTGGCGCGACGCTTTTCGCCGGCTGCTGCGTCATCGGCTGGCGATGTTTGGCGCCGGCGTTCTGCTTGTCGTCGTGGTGATGGGCGTATTTGGCCCCGCGATTACGCCATACGACCCCAACGGCATGGATTTCGCCGATCGCTTCGCCAACCCCTCCTTCGAGCACTGGATGGGAACCGACGACTTTGGGCGCGATATCTTTTCGCGCATCATCGTCGGCGCGCGCGTTTCCTTGCAGGTCGGCTTTATTGCCGTCAGCGTCGCCACCATCGTCGGCGCCGGGCTCGGCTTGGTGGCTGGCTACAGCGCCCGCATCACCGACGAGGTCATCATGCGCGCGATGGATGTGCTCTATGCCTTTCCCGCCATTTTGCTGGCGATCGCGATTATGGCGGCGCTGGGCAAGGGCATTGGCAACGCCATGATCGCCATCGGCATCGTCTACATTCCCATTTTCGCCCGCATCGCCCGCGGGGCCGTGCTGGGCATACGCAACGAAGAATTCATCATCGCGGCAAAGGCGATGGGCGCCGGCGACATCCGCATCGTCTTGACGCATGTGCTGCCCAATGTGCTTTCGCCAATCATCGTCGAGATCACTCTGAGCCTGGCCTTCGCCATCCTCGCCGAAGCCGCGCTGAGTTTCTTCGGGCTGGGCACGCAGCCGCCCGATCCCAGTTGGGGCAGGATGCTCTCGGAAGGGCGCGCCTTCTTCCGCCAGTCGGGCTGGATGGGCGTTTTCCCCGGGCTGGCGATCTTCTTCACGGTGATGGGCTTCAACTTCCTCGGCGACGGGCTGCGAGATGCGCTTGACCCCAAACTTCGGCGCTAGCATGAACGCGCTGCCGGCCTCGCGTCTGCTGGGCATGGCGGTCCTGTCGGCGAGCGCGCTGCTGCTGGAGATCGCCTCGACGCGGCTCTTCTCGCTGATCTTTTTCCCGCCCTACGTCTTTTTCATTCTGTCGGTCGCGATCTTGGGCATCGGCATCGGCGCGGCTCTTTCGGCGCTGTTTCCCGCCAGGGCGCGTCGGCTGGGGTTGACGTTCGGCAGCTGCGGGGCGGCGCTTTCTACGATGCTGCTGCTCGCGTTTTCAGTCTTCGGCCAGGCCGTCGAGGCGCAAGTTTTGCTGTTTCTGCTGCTGGCGCTCCCCTATGTATTTTTTGGGTTGGTGATTTCGACGCTCTTCGGCGAGCACGCGTCGGCTAGCCGCGTCTTGTACATGAGCGATCTGGTCGGCGCGGGCTGCGGCGCGCTGCTGGCGATCCCGCTGCTCAATCGATTTGGCGCGGTCAATGCCATTCTGCTGTCGGCGCTGGGTTTTGCGGCGGCGGCGCTCTATTTTGCCGCGGGGCGCGACCGGCTGCTCGCGATCGCGTGCGTGGCGCTCACTGGCCTCAGTTTCGGCGTCAATGCGAGCCGGCCCTTCCTCGAAATCGACGCCGCCAAGCTGGCGCGAGAAAAACCGATCGTATCGGCTCTGGCTGATGGCGGGGGCATCTTGGAAAGCCGTTGGGATGCCTTCGCCCGCAGCGACCTGGTCGACCCCGGCGGCGGACGACCGCTGCGCATTTACGTCGATGGCGGCGCGGCCTCGGTCATGCCGGCTGAATCCGCCAGAGGAGATTTGCTGCGCGACATTGGCTTCTTCCCCTTCGCCACGGAACAGCCCCGGCGCGTCTTCATCATCGGACCCGGCGCGGGCTTGGACGTTTATTTCGCCTTAACAGCCAACGCGGAGCAAATCACCGCGGTTGAAGTCAACGCCGCCAGCCTGGACCTGGTTAATGCCTGGCGCGGATACACGGGCCCGCTTTACGACCGCGCCGAAGTGGAAGTCATCGTCGATGATGGACGCGGCGCAATCCGACGTTCGACTGAAAAGTTTGATCTCATCTATCTGTCGCAAGTGGTCTCGCTGGCGGCCGAGCGCGGCGGTTACGCCCTGTCGGAAAACACGATTTACACAGCCGAAGCCTTCCTGGATTATCTCGATCATCTCGATGAGGACGGGCAGATCGCCTTGAAGCTCTATGACGAGCTGACCTTGACGCGCGCCGTATCGACCGCGCTGGCGGCATTTCGTCATCGCGGCTTCAGCGATCAGGCGGCGCTGAAGCACCTGATGGCCTTCGCCGACGGCCATGGCAGCCCGCCCGTGCCGCTGCTCTTGATCGGCGCGAGCGCTTTTGACGAGGATGACTCGCTCGTGCTTGGCGCGATCGCCCGCGATGTCGGCTTCACGCCCCTGCTTCTGCCGCATATCCTGGCGCAGCCGCCGCTTGACGACGTTGACAGCGGCGCCAAGCCCTTCGCCGCGATCGTTGCCGCCTCCGAAGCCGACATCTCGCCGGCCAGCGACGACCGCCCCTTTTTCTTCCAATTTGAAAAGGGCATCCCGTCCGGTCTGCTGCCGCTTGTGGCGCTGTCCATCGCCGTCTGCGCAGCGACCGCATTCGTCCTCGTGCATCGGCTGCGGCGGGGCGGCGATGCGGTGAGGCGCGCCTATCCGCTGTTCTTCGCCTTGCTCGGCGTCGGCTTCATCGCCCTCGAGATTTACGCCATTCAGCAGACGCGGCTCTTCTTGAGTCATCCGACCATCGCGGTTACGCTTGTGCTGGCGACCTTTCTGCTTGGCGGCGGCCTCGGCAGCGGCTTGAGCCATGTCCTTTCGATCACCTGGATCGAGCGTCATCCGCAGATTGTTACGGCGGTAGTCGCCATCCTGGCTGTGATTTGGAGCGCGCTCTGGATGCCGCTGAGCGACGCCTTTCTCGCCGCGGATCTGGCGCTTCGCGGCTTTGTCGCCGTTTTGTCGCTGCTGCCGCTGTCGATTTGCATGGGCTTGCCGTTTCCGCACGCCTTGAAGATGGCGGGCAAGGGCGGGGCGAATGAGGTGGCGCTGGCCTGGAGCCTGAACGGGCTGATGACGGTTGTTGGCTCGGTCGCGGCGGTGGCGCTGTCGATCACAGCCGGCTTCGGCGCGGCGCTCGCGCTTGGCGCGGCCGCATATCTCTTGGCGACGGTCGTCTTGGCGGCTGTCCAGCGCGAGGACCTGTCATGACCCATGAACCCGCCAGCGAAACCCGCGAAACGATTGCGCGGATGGCGCGAGTTGGCCGTTGCTGGTCGCCATCGTTTTCGCCCGATGGAGCGGAGATCGCATTCGTCAGCGACTTGACCGGCAGTCCGCAAGTTTGGCGCATGCCGGCTAAAGGTGGCTTTCCCAGCGCCGTCACCGCCTTTGACGAGCAGGTTTCGCGCGTGATCTGGTCGCCGGCCGGCGACTGGCTGGCGGTCGAATCGGCGCCCGGCGGCGGCATGAATTCGCAGATCGACATCGTTCGCCCCGATGGCAGCGGTCGCCGGCGCCTCACTTCGGGCGGCAGCGGCAATAACTGGCTGGGCGGCTGGAGCGATGACGGGCGCGCCATTCTGTATTCCTCGAACCAGGACGCGGTGGATGCGATGGAATGCTTCCGCGTCGCGCTGGCATCGGGCGAGGCGCAAAAGCTGACGAGCGGCGGCGGGACCGTGGTGGTCGAAGACAGCAGCGCCGATGGCAGCCAGGTCCTGGTCAAGCGCGTCGCCTACCGTGGCGACAGCAATCTCTATCTGCTGGATGTCAAGACGGGCAGCGAGCGCCTGCTGAGCGCGCACGACCCGCCCGCCAGCTTCGAGAACGCGCGCTTCTCGCATGATCAGCAGGCGGTCTTCTGCAGCTCCAACCACGAAACCGATATGGCTTGCCTTTGCCGGCTGTCTCTGGAGCGCGAGCGTGGATGGGAAATCCTGCGGGCGCGCCAGGATGCCGAATTGGCGGAATTCGCCTTGAGCGGCGATGGCGAGCGGGCGGCGCTGGTCTGGAATATCGCCGGCAAGCACGAAATGGAGCTGCTGAGCTTGAGCCGCGACACAGCCGGGCGCATGATCGACCTGCCGGGCGAGATAATTGAGTCGCCGCGCCTTTCACCCGATGCGTCGTCGCTGGCGGTTTGCCTGACTGGCGCGCGCCTGCCTCAGGACATCTGGCGGCTGGATTTGCAGGCTGATGATTGGCGGCAGCTGACCCGCAGCCCGCATATCGGCGTTCGCCTCGAGGCGCTGGCGCCGGCGCGCCTGCTGGAATACGCCGCCCACGATGGCTTGCGCTTGACCGGCTGGCATTACGCCCCGCTTGCTGGCGAGCCGCCGCATCCGACCGTGATCAGCTTTCATGGCGGACCCGAAGGCCAGGAGCAGCCGCGTTTCCGCTACGATTATCAGGCGCTGCTGGCGCAGGGCATCGCCGTTTTCGCGCCAAACGTCCGCGGTTCCTCGGGTTTTGGGAAGCGCTTTGTCAATCTCGATAACGGCGCGCTCCGTTTTGACGCGATCCAGGACATCGCCTCGACTGCGGATTTTCTGATCGCGAGCGGCGCCGCCGACGCCAACCGGCTGGGCATCATGGGCGGCTCCTATGGCGGCTATATGACGATGGCCGGGCTGGCGCGTTTTCCGCAGCGCTTCGCAGCCGGCGCCAATCTCTACGGCCTGGTCAACTTCAAGACTTTCTTCGAGCGCACCGAACCCTGGATGGCGAGCATCTCGAAGGTGGAATATGGCGATCCTGCAACCGACGGCGAGCTCCTGGAGGCGCTCTCGCCGATTCACCGGCTGGATCGCGTGACCGCCCCGACCCTCGTGCTGCATGGCGCCAATGATACCAACGTGCCCGTCCACGAAGCCGAGCAAGTCGTCGCGGCGCTGCGGGAACGCGATGTGCCAGTCGAATACATCCTCTTCCCCGACGAAGGCCACGGCTTCTACAATGAAAAAAACCGCGTCGCGGCCGCCGCGGCGATCGTCAATTGGTTCGCGCGATATCTGTTGACGTAGCCGAGGTATTCAAGCGCCGATTCGTTTGCGAGCGCTGGCTAAGGGCGACTCAATGGCTCGTCCCTGCAGGTCGTCATGCATACACGACTATGCAGGGGCGCGCGCGGTCAAGCCGCCGCCCACGCAAAATACCTTGCATTTCACGGCGTCGTAACTCCCCTTCCCTAGCTCGCTGGGGCAAGGGGCCGGGGGATGGGGTGCGTCCTTCGCGTTGGTTAAGGGCGAGTCACCGCCTCGCCCCTACAGATCGTCGTCAAATGACTAGGCTGTAGGGGCGTTGCGCTGTAATGCCCGCCGATATCATTCGCGAATAAAACAGGGGCGAGATCTGTCTCGCCCTCGCGGCATCTAATCGGCTGTCCTCTTGCCTCTGATTTGCTAAGATAGGCGTACGACAGAGGCAAAAGCGAAAAGGTCAAAACAATGAGCGAGATGACGATTGGCTGCGCGCTGTGGACTTTGGGCGCCACGCCCGATGTCGCCGCGCTGGCGCGACAGATGGAAATCGCCGCCGAGATCGGCTGCGTTTCAGTGCAGCCTTGGATCGTGAATGTCGAATACGAACCCTGCATTCTTGATCCCGAAGTCGGCACGGCGCAAGATCGGGCGGAGGCGCGCCGCATCGCCGAATCGCTTGGGCTGCGCTTCAGCGGCTTCTGCGCCCAGCTGCAAGGCGCGGTCACCTGGGGCGGGCTCGAAGAAAGCGAAGGCCTGCGCTGGCGCATCGACAAAACCAAGCAGGCGCTGGATACCACCGCGGAATTGGGCGGCGACATCGTGACGACCCACGCCGGTCTCTTGCCGGAGGACAAGTCCGATCCCGCCTATCAGATTCTGCTCGCGTCGGTGGGCGAAATCGCCGAGCATGGCGAGAAAGCGGGCGTCTACTTCGCGCTGGAGACCGGGCAAGAATCGCCCCAGGCCCTGGGCGACTTCATCGACGAGGTCGGCAATCCCTGGCTGAAAGTCAATTACGATCCCTGCAACCTGCTGCGTTTCGGCTCGGAAGCCGGCACGATTCAAGGCGTCCACATCCTCGGCGACAAGATCATCCATACCCACGCCAAAGACTGGAATCCGCAGACGAAGCAGGCGACCTGCGGCGAAGGGCTCGTGCCTTGGGAGGGCTATCTGCAGGCGCTGCGCGATATCGATTACGCCGGCGCGCTGGCGATCGAAGACGAGACCGGCAACGAAGACATGATCGCCTCGATCGGGCGCAGTTTCGCCTTCCTCAAGGAGCGGCTCGATGCTTAATGTCGGCATCCTGGGCGCCGGTGGCATCGCCGCGCTAAGCCACTTGCCGGAGGTCGCCGATATCGCAGGCATGCGCGTGACGCACCTCTGCGGGCGGCGCGAAAGCCGACTGCGGCTGCTTTGCGAACGTTTCGACGTCCCGCGCTTTTCGACGACATGGGCGGCGCTCCTGTCGGACGAGGACCTGGACGCGGTGATCGTCGCCCTGCCGCATCCGCTGCATGCCGAAGCCGGCTTGGCCGTCCTCGAGCGCGGGCTGCACCTCTTCATGCAGAAACCGCTCTGCGCGACTCTCTACGAAGCGGATCAGCTGCTGCGAGCCAGCGAGGCGCGCCCGGGGCAGATTGTCTATTGCCGTCCTTCGTTTGACGCGGCGGTTTACGAGATGCGGCGGCAATTGGCGGCTGGCGCAATCGGCGCGGTCTCGGGCGCATTGGCGCGGCACAGCCACGGCGGCCCCGAAATCTACTACGCCGAGGTCGCCGACGCCTTCAACGAGCCGCGCGCTGAAGACGATCTGTGGTTCTTCAACGCCGAAACAGCCGGCGGCGGCGCCCTGATCGACATGGGCGTCTATTCCATCGCCAATCTCGTGGCGCTGCTGGGCAAAGCCGATTTCGTGAACGCGCGCATGACCACTATCGACAAGCCAACGGCATTGGAAGACACGGCGACGCTGATTCTCGAATTCGCCGAGGGCGCGCTGGCCACTGCCGAAACCGGCTGGTGCGACCCCGCGCGATCGTCATTCTTGCGCGTGCACGGCACAGCCGGCAAGCTGGTGCTTCGCGGCGATGTGATTGACTATATCCGCCCCAGCTCCTACGAGCGCGAGTGGGCGGCGCCGCTAGTCGATGAGATCAAGCCGGCGCCGGTCCTCAACCAGCATGAAGAGTGGCTGCGCTGCATCGAGAGGGGCGACCAGCCGGAGATCTCGAATCTATGGACGGCGCGTCATCTTACCGAGATCATGCTCGCCGCGGTTAAGTCGAATGAAGCGGGCGCGCGCGTCGCCGTCCATTCAGCGCCGCGCATAAACTAGCGCGAGACCGCTCACAACTCGACGTCCAGCGCCGTGAACGAAAGCGGCGGCAGTCGCATCTCGGCGAGACCATCAACGATTTCGGGCGCCGGGATGGGCGTCGTCGTCAAGCGATCGGGTTCGTCCCAAGTGTTGACGGCTTTGGGGTCGGCGCCGGCCAGCTGACGCGCCGCAACCACGCGTTTGGGCCGAAGGTCCCCCCAGCGTATCTCGACCGGCAGGGCGTCGCTCAGGCTGCGGTTGACGATGAAAACGGCGTTTCGGCAAGCGTCGGCGTCGTGCGAGCAAGCGACGTCCAGCAGCGGCATGTCGCCGTATTGCCTGGTTTCATAGCGCGGCGACTCCACGAGCGGATCCAGCGATTTGCCGCTGGCCCACTGGCTGAACGCCACGAGCGGATAGTAGATCGATTGCTTGAGCAGGCCATCGGCGCGGGTCAAAATGGGCGCGATGACGTTGACGATCTGCGCGATGCAGGCGATCTTCAGCACGTCGGCGCGGCGCAGGAAGACGTTCAGCCATTGCGCGACCACCAGCGCGTCCTCCAGGTTATACACCTCTTCGAGCAGAGGCGGCGCTTCCGTCCAGTCGCCGCGCCGGTCGCGTGTTTCGCGCGCCCGATACCAGACATTCCATTCATCCCAAGAGAGGTAGACATCGTGCTTCGAGCGCGTCTTGGCTTTGACGTATCGCAGCACGGCGGCGACGGTATCGACGTAATCTTCAAAATCAGCGCTGAGCGCGAGGTAGCTCGGCGTGTCTTCATCCAGGTTGCTGGCGTAATAGTGCATCGAGTGGTACTGCACGAGATCCCAGCAGCGCTCCAGCCCGATGCGGTCCCATTCCGGGTAGGTCGGCATCTTCGAGCTGGATGAGCCACATAGCACAAGTTCAATGGTCTCATCCTGCAGGCGCATGAGTTTGGCTGCTTCGCTGGCTTTCTTCGCATAGTCGACAGCATTAAGATGACCGATCTGCCAGGGACCGTCCATTTCGTTGCCGAGGCACCAGTACTTGACGCCATACGGGGCTTCGCTGCCATTTGTCGCGCGCATGTCGGCGTATTGGCTGCCGGTCGGTGCGTTACAGTATTCGACCAGGTTGGCCGCGTCTTGAATCGAGCCCGTGCCCAGGTTCACGGCCAGCATCGCTTCGCTGTCGATCGCCCGGCAGAATTGCAAGAATTCATCCGTGCCGAACTGATTGCTCTCGAGCGATTGCCAAGCCAATTCGCGCCTGATGGGTCGCTGGTCTCTTGGCCCGATGCCGTCTTCCCAGCGGTAGCCGCTGACGAAGTTGCCGCCGGGATAGCGCATGGAACGAAAGTTCAGCTCGCGCAGCGCCGCCAGGACGTCCGCCCGCAGTCCGTTTTGATCGGCTTGTGGCGACGCGGGGTCGTAAATGCCGTCATAGACGCAGCGCCCCAGGTGCTCGGCGAAACCGCTGAAGAGCAAGGGTGAGATGTCGCCGATGACGCGCTTTGCGTCGATGGTGATGCGGGCGGGCTTGGGATTGCGCATGCCTAATGCCTCCAGTTCCAGATGCGAATGAAATTAAGGGACGAGCCACCGGCGGCGGTCAGTGTCTACGCGCCCTCGCCCCAGTCCTGTTCGCGAATGCTTTCGGCGGGCGTTACCGCGTAAGACCCCTGTTTTATTCGCCACAGCGGTTCTCCAGTAGGGGCGAGCCATTGGGTCGCCCTAGCGCGGTTGATTTCGGTGGCGGGCGTTACCGCGTAACGCCCCTACAGCTTTGTCATTTGATAACGATCTGTAGGGGCGAGGCGGTGACTCGCCCGTAACCAATGCGAATTCTTGTCCGTGGGCGGCGGCGCTGTCGCGCGTCTGTCTGCAGGTGAATCCGTCGCGGCGCATGTCAGCCGCCTTCGGCCAGGTCGAGCGTCGACGCCTGCCAGATGTCGCGGTTGTATTCGGCGATCGTGCGGTCCGATGAGAAGAAGCCGGAGCGCGCCGCGTTGAGGATCGACATCGTCGTCCAGCGCTCCTGGTCGGCATAGGCTTCCTCGACGAGGCGCTGGCAAGCCAGGTAATCGGCAAAATCGGCGCAAAGCATATACTCATCGTGATGCCTTAGCGAGTCCACGATCGGGCGGAAGAGCGCGGTGTCGCCGCCGGAGAATTGCCCGCCGGCTATCCAGTCAATCGCCTCGGCCAGGTCGGCATTTGCTTCGATATAGGCGCCGGGGTGATAGCCATTGGCTTTGGCGGCGAAGACTTCTTCCGTGGTCAAGCCGAAGAGGAAGAAATTCTCCGCGCCGACGCGTTCGCGGATTTCGACATTGGCGCCATCCAGCGTGCCGATGGTCAAGGCGCCGTTCAGCGCGAATTTCATATTGCCGGTGCCGCTGGCTTCTTTGCCCGCCAGCGAAATCTGCTCCGAGATATCGGCGGCCGGGTAGATCAGCTGGCCCGAAGTCACGTTGAAGTTGGGAATGAAGACCACGCTTAACAGGTCGGCCGAGACCGGATCGCGATTGACCGCGTCCGCCACCGCGTTGATCAGTTTGATAATCAGCTTCGCCATGGTGTAGCCGGGCGCGGCTTTGGCGCCAAAGACGAAGGTTCGTGGCGCCTGCGCCGTATCGGGGTCCAGCTTCAGCCCTTGATACAGATGAATGATATGCAAGGTCTTGAGCAGCTGCCGTTTGTATTCGTGCAGCCGCTTGACCATGACGTCGAACATGGAGCCGGTATTGACGCTTAAGCCGCAGCGCTCGGCGATGTATTTCGCCAGCTGCGCTTTATTCGCCTTTTTCATGTCGCGCCAGGCAGCGCGAAACTCGGGCTCATCGACGAACTCCTCAAGCGCGCGCAATTCTTCCAGATTTGTCAGCCAGCCGTCGCCGATCCGCTCCGTGATCATGTCCGAGAGGATGGGGTTCGCGAGGCGCATGAAGCGGCGCGGCGTGACGCCATTGGTCTTGTTGGCGAATTTCTCGGGCCAGAGCGCGGCGAAATCGGGGAAGACATGCGTCCGCAGAAGCTGCGACTGAAGCTCGGCGACGCCGTTGATCGAATAGCTGCCGACGCAGGCGAGGTTGGCCATGCGCACCTGCTTTTCCGCGCCTTCTTGGATGATGGACAGGCGCTCGACCCGGCCGCTGTCGTTGGGGAAGGTCATGCGCACGACGTCCAGGAAGCGATGGTTGATCTCGTAGATGATCTCGAGGTGGCGCGGCAATACCCGTTCCATCAGCCAGACGGGCCATTTTTCCAGCGCTTCCGGCAGCAGGGTGTGCTGGGTCGAGGCGAAGGTCCGCGTCGTGATGCTCCAGGCGCGTTCCCAATTGAGCAGATATTCATCCACGAGCAGGCGCATGAACTCGGCGATAGCGATGACGGGATGCGAATCGTTGAGGTGGATGACGGCTACATTCGGCAGTTCTTCCCACTCCGCGTTCTTTATCATGAAGCGCTTGACGATATTGTTCAGCGAGCAGGCGACGAAGAAATACTGCTGCTTCAGGCGCAGTTCCTTGCCCTGCGGCGTGTTGTCGTTGGGGTAGAGCACCTTGGTGACGTTCTCGGAGCTGGTCTTCTGTTCGACCGCGCGCGAATAATCGCCGACATCGAAGAGCTGCAGATCGAATTCGCGGGTGGCGCGCGCGCTCCACAGCCGCAGCATATTGACGGTTTTGGTTTTGTAGCCGGGCATCAGCGTGTGGTAGGGCTGGCCCATAATCGTCTGCGCCGGATGCCATTGGACGCGGTAATCGCCATCGCTGTCGGTATAGCTCTCGGTCCAGCCGCCAAAACCGACCTCGACCATGTCGTCCGGCTGCGGGAATTCCCAGGGGTTGCCGTAGTAGAGCCACTCGTCGGGGCTTTCGACTTGCCAGCCATCGCGGAAGGATTGGCGAAAGATGCCATATTCATAGCGGATGCCATAGCCGACCGCCGGGATGTTCAGGGTCGCCAGCGAATCCATGAAACAGGCGGAGAGCCGCCCCAAGCCGCCGTTGCCCAAGCCCGGCTCGATATCCAGCTTGCAGAGCTCGTCCAGGTCGATGCTGTGTCGCCGCATCGTGTCTTGCGCCAAGCCCCAGGTGTTCGTGTAAAGCAGATTCTTCTCCAGCTGCTGCCCGACCAGGTATTCAGCCGAGAGGTAATAGACGAATTTGGGATTCTGTCGGAAGTAGCAGTCGACATTCTGCTGCCAGAAATACATCATGTAATCGCGGACGGTATGCGCGAGCGCCTCGTATAGATCGTGGCTGGTCGCCGTGTAAATCGCTTGACCGCGCGTGTAATAAAGGTTATCGCGAAATGCCTGATCAAATGCTTCCCGGGTATGCTCCACCTTGGTGATATTCTCGAAGTTCGCGATCACGATGCTCTTTCCTTCAACACGCTGGACGAGGTTCCAAGGGCGCTTCTGGCGCTGGCCTGATGATATCGGACGCTACGAAGCTTTGAGCCTCGCCTACGATGATAACGTCTAATGCCTTGAGTCTACAAGTTTTGCCCTTCGCCGGGCGCTTTTGAGCGCGTTACAATGGCTCGCGCGACTGGCTTTGAGGCGATCTGATGACGCGGCCGAACATTCTCATCCTGTATACCGATCAGCAGCGCTGGGATGCACTCGGCGCCAACGGCAATGCCGAGATCATAACGCCCAATCTGGATGGGCTGGCGGCCCGCGGCGCGAACTTCAGCCGCCACTTTGCGCAGAACCCGGTCTGCATGCCCAGCCGCGTCAGCATGCTGTCGAGCCGGTATCCGTCGACCCTCGGCATCACCCACATGGGCGTGCCCGTGCCGGAAGACTTAATGACCTTGCCGCGCCTGCTGAAGCAATACGGCTATCGGACGGCGAATATCGGCAAGCTGCATTTTCTGCCGCACGCCAATCGCGACCATCGGCTGCCGCATCCGGATTACGGATTCGACCAGCTGGAGATCGCCGACGAGCCCGGCGTTTACGAAGACGCTTATCGCGCCTGGGTGCGGCGGCAGGCGCCCGATCAGATGGACGGCCTCAGCGCCGGGCTGCCGCCAAATACGGCGCTCTGGCAGCGCGCGATGGGCATCGACGATGGCATCAAGCACCGTGGCGAAGTGGCAGGCCGGCATGATCACAAGCGGGCGATTCCCTTCGCCGCCGACGAGCATCTGACGCATACGGCATTCGTCGGCGAGCGCACGATTGACTTCATCAAGCGCGGCGGAGACGAACCCTTCCTCTGCATCGCCGGCTTCTATTCGCCGCACGCGCCCTGGATCGCGCCGCAGAAATACCTCGATTTCTACGATCCCGAAGCGCTGTCGCTGCCGGCCTATCCGCCGGAAATCGACAAGCGGCGGCCCGCGGATCCGTCCGCGTCATTCTCCGATGAGCAGCTGCGCTCGGCCAAGCAGGGCTACTACGCCATGATCAGCGAAGTCGATCACTATGTCGGGCGCATCCTGGACGCGCTAAAGCGAGCGGGCAAAGGCGATGACACCATCATCGTCTTTACGTCGGATCATGGCGAGTGGCTGGGCGATCATCTGCGCTATGGCAAGGGCTACCCCGCGGATGACGCCGTGAGCCGCGTGCCGCTAATCATTGCCGCGCCGGGCTTGGGCGAGGGAAAGGCATGTAATGGCATCGTCGAGGCGGTGGATATCGTCCCGACCTTGCTGGAGCTGGCCGGCATCCAGATTCCGCCCTTTATGCAGGGGGAGAGCCTGACGGCGCTCTTGCGTGGGGGCGGCGCGCGCGAAAAAGTGACCGGGCTAACGGAATCGCATGGCTGGAAGAGTCTGCGCACAGAAGGCTTCCAGTACTTGATTCATGAGGACGGGCGCGAAAATCTGTGGGACCTGGAGGCTGATCCCGGCGCGTATCACGATTTTGCCGAATCCGGAAAATATCAAGCGGCGCTCGCCGAATGCCGCCATGTCCTGCTCCGGCGGCTGCTGGCGATGGAGCGGCCGCTGCCACGAACCTGGACCTACTAGCGGCGTCATTCAAATGGGAAAGCGGGCAGGACCTCGTCGGCCACCAGGCGCCACAAATGTTCGATCGCGCGGATGTCATCGGCGTCCAGGCTGATCTTCTGCGGATCGCGAACGCAGGGCGATTTCAGAATGCCGCGCCGCCACATCACATATTTGTGAAAGGAAACGCCGTAGACCGTCGCGTAATTCAGCAGCGGCAGCAGCCTGTGGCTCAGGCGTTCCGCCTCGTCGATCTTCCCGGCGCGATACAAATTGTAAATCTGGACTTGCGCGTCCACCAAGCCGCCGGCCGGCATATTGCCGCAAGCGCCCCGTTTCAGCTCGTCGATGAGATGCGTGCCGTTGGCGCCGCCGAAGACTCCGGCGCAGCTGCCATCGTCCAGCGCGAGGATCTGACTGATATGCTGCAGGATCGGGTTGGTCTCTTCCTTGATGTAGAGGATATTGGCTTCCGCCGCCAGCAGCTCGACCAGGTCGCGCGGAGACAAGGGCGTGCCGATTGGCGCCGGCGCGTTTTGGATGATGAGCGGCCGCTCGAATTGCGCCAGCGCCCGATAATAGTCGCGCAAGCCCCTCTTCGAGGCTTTACGCAGGTAGGGCGGCATCGCCATCAACGCGGTGGCGTCTTGCTGGCAGGCATGGTCGGCAAATTCCAGCGCGATGTGGCGGTTCAAGCCTTGGACGGCGACCACGAAGGGGACGCGCCCGGCGATCGCGTCAGCGGCGAATTCGACGACTTGCCTGCGCTCGGCATCGCTCAGCGTGAAAAACTCGCTGGCGAGCGCCGGCGTCACCAAGCCCTGAACGCCAGCCGCCATGCAGAAGTCGATCTGCCGCGCGAAGCTGTCCCAATCGATCGCGCCTTCATCGTCAAAGGGCGTTTGCAAGATCTGATATATGCCGGCCAGCATCAAAGCCGCCTCCTTCACCTGTCGCTTGCATTGCGGTTTATTGCCGCGTTTCATAGACTATAACGACAATGCCGAATCGATTCCACTTGCTTCGTCGGAGGCAATGAGATATGAGCATCAGCAGAGTAGAAGCGATTCCCGTTCGCATCAAACGCGACGACGCCTACCTGGGCGGCTTGCCAGAAGGCGCCGATCCGCAAACCTACTTCACGCGTCCACCGTATCGCGCGCTTTATTCGGCTTATTTCGAGACCGCCTTCGTCAAGATCACGACCGCCGACGGACTCGTTGGCTGGGGCGAAGCGCTCGCCCCGGTCGCGCCGGAAGTGGTCTGCGTCATCATTGAGCAGCTGCTGGCGCCGGCGCTGCTGGGGCGCGATCCGCTGGACGGCAACGCCCTCTGGAACACGATGTACGATCTCATGCGCGAGCGCGGCTATTATGGCGGCTTCATGCTGGACGCCATTAGCGCCTGCGACATCGCGCTCTGGGATTTGCGCGGGAAGCTGCTGAACCAGCCGGTTCACAAGCTGCTGGGCGGCGCCTATTGCGAGCGCGTGCCTTGTTACGTCTCCGGGCTGCCAAAGCCGACGGCGGAAGAACGGGTCGAGCTGGCGCTGGAGTTTGTGGACGGTGGCTTCAACGCATTCAAGCTGGCGGCGGGAAAGGGCGTGCGCGCGGACGCCTCCAGCATTGCCGCTTTGCGCCAGGCTTTGGGCGATGAGGCCACCCTGCTGCTGGACGCGCATTGGGTGTACGCGCTGGATGAGGCGGTTCGGCTGGGGCAGGCGCTGACGGAGCTGGAGGTCGGCTTTTTCGAAGCGCCGATCAACCCTGAGGATGTCGAGTCGCACGCCCGGCTGGCGGCGGCGGTCGCTGTGCCGATCGCGCATGGCGAAACCGAGCGCACGCGTTATCAATTCCGCCCCTGGCTCTTGCAAAAGGCGGCGGATATCTTGCAGCCGGATGTCGGGCGCGCCGGCATCTCGGAGACGATCAAAATTGCAACGATGGCGGAAGCCTTCAATGTGAAAATGGCGCCGCATCTCAGCGTCGGCTTGGGCGTCTGCATCGCGGCGACGATTCACGCGGCGGCCGCAATCCCGAATTTGTACCTGCTGGAGTATCAGCCGCCGGTCTTCAAGATCGCCAATCTGCTGCTCAAATCGCCCCTGGTCTGCGAGGCGGGCTTCTACGAGATTCCGTCACGCCCGGGCCTTGGCGTGGAATTGGACGAAGACCGACTGCGCCAGCTTCAGGCGTAGCGGCTTTCATCCAAGCCCGGGATAAGCGGCGGCTTCGGACGCGCGATGCCCAGGCGTTCCGGCGTCAAGCGAGAAGCCAGGTCGTCCGAGACTCGGTAGCCGAAGCGGAAATTGCCCCAGGACGGCCCGTAACGGAAAACGATGATGCGCCGCTCGCCGGGGTTGACCCGTTCAGCCGAGCCATGGCAGAGCGCGTCGACGAAGAGGAGGACGTCGCCAGCCTCCATATAGATATTGACGGCGCCTTCGACTTGATCGACCGAGGCCACGTCCTGGCCCATGCCGTGTTTGCCCTCGTCGGGGTGCGGGAAATGGGCTTTGTGGCTGGCCGGCACGACCATGGTGTTGCCATCGCCCGGTCCAATATCGGTAAGCGCCATCAAAATGTTGATCTGCCCGCACTGGAAGCGGCCATTGTAATAACGGAACTGCGTGCGCTTGACGCCTTGGTGACCGCCCGAATGCAGGCCAATCGCCTCGCCCGGCCCGCGCACGTTGGCGAAGCACTCGTCGATGAATAGCGGGCCATGATTGTAGTCGAAGGTATCGGCGCCGCCGATGAAATACTTGACCTTTTCGATCCAGGACGGGTGGTCGATCAGCTTCTCGAACGCGGGCCCGCCCTCATAAATCTGCTGCATGTTGATGCCGTCGTCATCGCCGTACGTGTGGCCGTGCACATAGCCCTTCCACTCGCCCGGCTTTATGGGCAGCAGCCCGTCGATGGCGGCGTTGATATCGGCGACTTCCTCCCCGGAAAGCGCGCCTTTCAGCAGCAAAAAGCCGTTCAGATCGAAAAAGTAGCGTTCGCGGTCCGTGACTTGCATTCGTCCCAATCCCTTCCAGGCTGATTTACTCGTAGCATTGCAGCGCGAAGATGGCGGCCGGCGCGTCGCCTTGGCTCGCGACGATCTCGACCTGCAGGCGGTCGGTTTCGATCGGCGCGTCAAAGTCGATTTGGTTCACCGTCTGATGGTTGTCGCGGACTTCCGCCAGGAGCTCGCCATCGCCATTCCACAGCCGGTAATGTTTCACGGCGAATGGCATGACGTCTTCGGGATGACCGCGCGTGACTGTCTCCATAGCGTGGTCGAAGTCGGTATCGAACATCAAGGTCACGCGGCTGATGCTCTGCGGCGCGATCCATTTGACGTCCAGCGTTGGCGACTCGTCATCGGGGTCGGCCACCCAGGCGTTCACTTCGGCGACCGGGCGCGCCAGTCCGTTGCAGACGTTGCCCGGGTCGAAGCCGTTGATCGGCGGCGAGAAGGTCATCGCCAGGTTATGACCTTGCGGGCGGCGAGGCGGCGTCCAGAACTCGAAGGACTCGACGCCGATGTCTACCGGCGGCGCTTGATCCCGCCAGTATTGCAGCGCGAGCAAACCGGTGACGCGCGTCTCGCTCAGGCGCAGGCGCAGGTCCGGGTTCTCCATCACGCAGACGAAGACGTAACGCGAGTCGTCTATCAGCTGCGCGAAATCCAGCTCGATTGACTGATCATCGCCGGCCGCCAAGTCGAAGCTGAGCGTATTCAAGATGACATCCGGCGTGTGATTGTCGCGTTTTGAGCTTTGGCGCAGCTGGACTTCGAGGCGCGTTTCCGCCGCCACGTCGACCGTAATCTTCATGTGCGGGACGCGGCCGCGCTGCATTGGCAGCATCTGGGCGTAGGGGCGCTCGAGCCTGAGCCGCGGGCCATCGTCCGGCAGCGCCTCCAGGCAGAGCTTGCTGGAGGCGGTCACGGTTGCTTGCCGCACCAGATTGGCGTCGTCCTCGAGTCTGAATTGCGGGATGTAGCCGCCAACTCGCTGCAAATCGCGCTGGAGCAGCTTGACGTTTTCTGGCTCGGCGATGTCGCGCGGCAGCAGGCCCTTCCTAATGCAGTGCGCGGCCGCCATGCCAACCGACTGCGCGGCGCAGGCCAGCGTCAGCATCACGCGCGTCGAGCCGAAAGCCACATGCGAGGCGCTCATGATGCGCCCCGTGATGAAGAGATTGCCTATATTCTTGCTGTATTGCGTACGGTAGGGCGCCTGGTATACGCCTTTGGCATGCCATTGATCGCAGCCGGGCAGCTCGCTGAAGACGCCATCGGCTGGATGCAGATCGATCGACCAGCCGCCGAAGGAAATGGCGTCGTAGTGCTGGCGCTGCTCAATGACATCCTGCTGCGTCAGCATGTAGTCGCCTTCGAAGCGCCGGCTCTCGCGCTTGCCGGGGATCTGCCCGACGAATTCCAGCGTCAGCGTCTCGGCGTCGGGGAAGTCGCCCGAATTCTTGATGTAATTCCAGACGCCGTAAACGACCTTCCACAGCTGCCATTTGATGGTCTCGGTTTCGTGCACGGTGTCCAGGCGGCCGCCATATTCGATCCACCAGAGCCGGCAGCCGTCGATCGCCGTATTGAAGCTGCGGAAGCGCGGGATCTGCGTGATGTCGTCCAGGGCGTAGCTCGGCGGCACGAACTTGACCGGCGCGCCGACGTCTTTGGTGTAGAAATAAATCGAATGCCCGAGCAGATAGCCGTATTCTTCGCTGGGCGCGAATTTCTCGCCAAATTCCTCGCGCGATTCCGCCCCCATGCGGAATGCGGCGCCCGCTTGGAAGGCGACGATGCCATCGCCCGAAGCGTCGCAGAAGAGCGGCGCATAGAGCTCGTACCGCGTCGAGTTCTGGCTGCAAAAGGCGGTGACGGATTCGATGGTTTCGCCGTCAGATTTGCTCACGCTGACCGCGGCCGTGTTGAGCAGCAGGGTGATATTGTCTTCGTCGACGACTTTTTCCAGCAAGACGGTGTCGAAGATCAGCGAGTTTCCTTCTTTGTTGCGATACATGTTCTCGACCAGGATTTCGTCGATGACGCCGCCCTCGCGCGCCCAGCGGTTGTTGTTGTTCATGTGCGAGGTCGCGCCCAGCGCCCAGAGCCGGACTTCGCTGCTGGCGTTGCCACCGAGCACCGGGCGATCCTGTACGAGGACGACTTTGATTCCCGCGCGAGCCGCGGTGATGGCGGCGCATGTGCCCGCCAGTCCGCCGCCGACGATGACCAGGTCGGCATCCATGCGGACGGTCTTCGGCTTTCGCGCGTCGGGCGAGAAGGGCTCGCTCACCATTCTTGGGATCTGATTGTCTTGTTTCATGCCGGGTCCTTCGCTTGTGTCGTTTTCGTTGGGGCGACTTGTCAAGTCGCCCGTCCTTCTGTTATCGTCGGCTGCGGGCGACATGGTAATGTCGCCCCTACAGAGATTTGCTATTCTTACGGCGCGTCAATGCCCATGACGGTCCGCTTCGATTCCGTGCCGCGCGCACCAGGCGTTCAGCGGATTCGCGCCCCCCTGCGGCTGAAACTCCAGCGTGTCATCGACCTCCTCGCCGACCAGGTAACGCTCGATATCGCTCAGCTTTTCCACGAATGACGCCTCCTGTTTGACGTAATCCATCGGCTTCAGCCAGCGATAGCAATAACCGATCATGACCGCTTTTCTTGTCCTGTCGGTGAAGTTGGGCGCGCCGGCGTGCCAGGTGCGGTATTCGAAGATGACGCAATCGCCTGGATTCAGCAGCGGCTCCAAAGCGTTGGGCGGGTCGGTCTCGCCATCAGCGATGTCAATGCTTTCCTTGAGCAGGTTGCTGCCCGGCGCCAGCATGGTCGCGCCGGAATTCGGCTCGCTGAGGTCCGTCAGGTAAAAGGCGCATTTTAAGCCCAGGCGCGGATAATTGTCCTGGCCCAGATCGAGCTGCGTGCGGCCGCCATCGCGATGCCAGCCGGGCCGCCGGATCGTGTCGGGCGTGCCGGGCGGATCGGGATGGCGATGAATCAGGTGGCTGGTCGAGAGCTGCAAATTCGAGCCCATCAATTGGATCACGAGCGGCAGCGTCACGGCGTTCGTCAAGAGCGGGACGTAGGCGTCGGCCATCGAGACGCAGTTGCGATAGCCGTCATAGAACGCGCTCGTCGCATACCGATTCAGGCGGGCGTCGCCAGCCAGCAGGCGGTCGCCGGCTTCAATCAGATGGCTGATCGCGTCCGCCTCCAGCGCGTTCCGCACGATGAGATAGCCTTCATCGCGAAATTGCCGCCGCTGGTCGTCCGTGAGTCTGGTTATTCCGTTTAGCATCGTTCGTCATCCCGATCTTTCATTGTCCGAATCATATCAAGTATAGGTGAAATAAGCGGTCGCCACACAGTCGTTCTCGGCTCTCACGCGAGCCCAATGGGCGCTGTAGCCGGCGGGGAAGGCGTGATGAACATAGCCGGCCGGCGGCACATCGAAGCTGTCGTAAGTCTTCCATTTGCCATTGCCGAGAAAGTCGACTTCCAGGGCGAAGCGCGCTGATTGGTCGCCCTCATTGCACAAATGCAGAACTTTCTGGTCGAAGCCGGTCATCAGGTAGGGGTCAGAGGTATCGCCCGCGCGCGCCTGGTCGTCCAGCCAGACGCCGCCCCAGCCCGACGGTTTGCCGAAGCCCCAGAGGTCGTCGGTTTTGCCGAAATACAGACCCGATTGCGGCTCGCCAGCCAGGTGATTGGCGCCATTGTGCGGGCTGGCGTTGTCCGCGCCGAGCACGAGCATGCCGCGCCAGGTACAGAAATCGCCATGCACCCAGAGATGCGTCGAAATCGGGCGGACGCCCCAGATATGATTGTCGTACGCCCAGGTCGAGAGCTCGTAAAACATGCCGTGACAATCCATCAGAAAGCGCTCGTGATCGACCTCGCGGATGCGGGGCCATTCCGTCTGCCACATGTGGTCGAAGCAATGGCTGGCTTTGGGCAGGCGGTAACGCGTCCATTCGCCGTTTGCATCGGTATAAACCTGCAGAATCGCCGAGCGCCGGTCCCAGCCCATGGCGAAGATCGTGCCGGCGAAATCGCCGCGGCCATTGACTTCGATGAAGGGATTGCGCTCGATGATCGTCCAGCTTTCGCCATCCCATTCCGCCAGCCTACCGGCCGCCTCGAGGCCTTTGAAATCGCGCTCGTCATAGCTGTTGTTGGCGACGACAACGCGCCCGAAATTGCTGTAGGCCGCTTTGAAGTGGGCGTATTCGTGGTCGGGCACGCCCAGCTCAACCGTGAGATCGGCCAGAAAGCGCGTCTCCAGCGTGTGAACGTTCAGCTCGTAGAATTCGCCTTCCATGCCGAGCATATAGACCAGGTTCGCCGGGTCGCTCAAATGGCGCATGGTCGAGCAGATCCGCACTTCCAGCAGGTCGTCGATCGTGCGGACTTCGCCACGCGCGTCAATCACGTGCGGTCCGATGATCAACTGGTTGGACTCCCAATGGACCATGCGGTTGGTGTAAGTGCCGACGTAGCTGGCGGGGTGCTTGCTGATCTCAAGCCGCTCGTCGATGGCGTACAAGCCTGTACCGGCGCCGCTGGCGGATTTATGCGATACATAAGTGACTAGCCAGAGCTTCCCCGCCCAGGCCATCATGGCGCCGACGCCGCATTCCGTGCGTGGCGGACCCAAGTCGGCCGTAAGCGCCAAATGGGGAAATACGCCGCTCGCGTTCACATACTGACTTTGTGGCATGGTTTCTCGCCTTCCTGGATGGTAAAGTCTCGCGGGGCGGACGCTTCCGGCGCAATCACGCGCGCATGCCAACGCGTCAATTCCGCGTGCAAGCTCGCCTGAATCTCCGCGCAATCCGGATCATCCAGCCGATTGTCCCGCTCGTAAGGATCGCCGCTGATGCTGTACAGCGCGGCCGGCGCCAGCGTTCGACCCCGCGTCGTCAGTTTCCAGGCTTGAGTCGTGGCGCAGAAGTCATGAAACTCGCTGATTGCGACTCGATCTGGATCGGCGGGCGCGCCTTCAATCCAGGGCCGCAGCGAGCGTCCTTCGCAAACATCCAATGGTTCGCAGCCCGCGTAATCGAGCAGGGTCGGCAGCAGATCGACAGTCGCGGCCAGCTGGCGGGTTCGTCGCCCTTCTCTCGGCCGCGGCGCTCGGACGATCAGCGGCACATGCAGCGATTCCTCGTGCATCACGCCCTTGCCGAACCGTCCATGCGCGCCCGCCATCTCGCCGTGATCCGACGTGAAAATCACCAGCGTGTCTTCGCGCAAGCCCAGGTCGTCCAGCCCGCGCGTCAAGCGGCCAAAGGCGGCATCCAGGTGACTGATCTCGCCGAAGTAGAGTTGCCGAAAACGCGCGGCGTCGTAATCCGCATTCCAGGCATCGTACTCGAACCAGGCGGATCGGTCGGCATTTGGCTCCGGCATCAGCTCGCATTCGGCATAAAACCCGGCAAAATCGGGCGGAGGCGAGCAGGGCGGGTGCGGCGCTTGATAGGAGAGGAGCATAAAGAAAGGCGCCGGGTCGCTGGCTGCCATTTTCAGCTGCTGAAGGGCGATATCGGTCAGGGCGTCGGTCTCGTGCCCCGGCATCGCCATTGGCTCGTCCGGGTCGTCGCGCCAGATGCGCCCGTCCCAGTGATCGACATGGTGGCTTTCCCAGCCGATGAAATGCTGGAAACCGGCGCGCTTATCTGGAGGGACCCAGCGATTGGCTTGCGGCGCGCCGCTCAAATGCCATTTGCCGACATAATGCGTCGCGTAACCGGCGTCGTTGAGATGGTCGGCGAGGCTGGGCCGGCCGGCCGGGAAGGCTTGCCCGTTATTCTGGACGCCCGTCTGTGTTGGATGCAGCCCGCTTAGCAGGCAGCCGCGATAGGGCGTGCAGACCGGCGATGTGCTGATGGCGCGCTCAAAGACTGCGCTTTCGCTGGCGAAGCGCTCCAGATTTGGCGTTGCAACAAGCGGATGCCCGTAGATCGGCAGCCAGCGCGCCCCAAGCTGATCGACCAGCGCAAACAGGATATTCGGACGCGAAGCCATCGCCGCGGGTCTCAGCCTTTCATGCCAGAGAGATTGGCGCCTTGGATGAACTGCTTTTGAAACAGGAAGAAGACGATGAGCACCGGCATGACCATCATGACCGAAGCCGCCATCTGCTGGTTATAGATGCCGCCTTGGCCAGGCAGCGACGTGAACTTGTAAAGCCCGATGGCGAGCGTATGCAAGTCTGGATCTTTCAAGTAAATCAGGGGGCCGAGAAAATCGTTCCAGCTATTCTGGAAGCTCAGGATGGCGATCACGACGATGGCGGGTTTGGCGAGCGGGATCATCACCTGAGTGAAGATGCGAAACTCGCTGGCGCCGTCGATCTTGGCCGCGTCCAGCAGGTCTTGCGGAATGCCCAGGAAGAATTGGCGGCAAATGAAGATGTAGAAGGCGTTGCCAAAGAAATTAGGCACGATCAAGGGGTAAAAGGTGTCAATCCAGCCGATGGCGTCGTAAGCGGCGTAGACCGGTATCAGGCGGACGGCGAATGGCAGCATCAGCGTCGCCAGCAGAATCAAGAAAAGCGTGTCTCTGAAGGGAAAGCGAAAGCGCGCGAAACCATAAGCCACCAAGGTGCAGGAGCCAATGTCGCCGAGGAGCGAGAAGATCGTGATGATCATGGTGTTGCGAAATGTAGTGCCGAATTTCCAGAACTGCAGCGCGTCCGTATAATTCTCCGGCTGCCAGACGCGCGGAATCCATTCGACCGGGAAGACGCCCACCTGCTCCAGCGGCATAAATGAGGACATGAACATCCAAAACAGAGGCGCGATGAACCACAGGCTCATGAAGACAAGCACGCCATAAAGCAGAATACGCCCGATGATTCGGGTCGCGCGGGCGAGCAGGTCGGCGCGTCGGCTTTCAGCTCGAGTCCCGATCGCTGATGCTGATGCCGTCATTAGCCCTCCCCGCCCTGATAAAAGACCCAGCGCTGCGATGTGGCGACGATGACCGCGGTGAAGGCGAAAATAATCATGAACAGGATCCAGGCGAGCGCCGATGAATACCCCATCTGTGGCGGGAGGTATTGGAAGGCGTGGTCGAAGAGATGCAAGACGTAGGTTCGCGTCGCATCGCGCGGGGCGCCGCCGGTCATGATGAATACCTGCGTAAAGACTTGAAAAGCGCCGATGATATTGATGAGGACATTCAGATAAATCGTGGGCGTCATCAGTGGAATGGTGACCCGCCAGAGCCGCTGCGCCATGTTTGCGCCGTCTATCTTGGCCGCGTCGTAATACTCTTCCGGGATGCCCTGCAAGCCCGCCAGGAAGATCACCATCGTCACGCCCACCCAGGTCGTGCTCATGATCAAAAAAGCGAGCATGGCGAAATCGGGGTCGGCGAACCAGCGGATGCGCGAAATGCCAAAAAAGCCCAGGAACCAGTTGAGCAAGCCCGCACGGGCGTTCAGCACATAAAGCCAAACGATCGACAGCGCGACGATTGGCACGACCGAAGGCACATAGAAGAGCGTCCGCCACAAGCCGAGCAGGCGCACCTTGGTATTCAGCAAAAGCGCCAGACCAAAACCCAGCAGGATGCGGATCGCGACTGAGCCGCCGACGTAAACCGCGGTGTTCTTCAGCGATTTCAGGAAAAGCGAATCATCAGTAAATATATGGTTGTAGTGCTCCAGACCGACCCATTCCGGCGGCGCTACGATATTGTATTTCGTAAAGCTCAATACAAAGGACGCGACAAAAGGAAAAAGCGCGAAGAGCAGCACGCCGACCATCCAGGGCGCGATGAAAAGCAAGCCGAATTTGGCTTCGCGCTTCCGCATGGGCGAAAGGTCGTTCCAGCGCTCCCGCCGCCGCCCGCGCAATGCGCTGATTTGCGAGCCAAATGCTGTTGCCATGCTCCTATGCCATTCCGAGAGTATTTATGGATTCAGCTAAAGGGGCGCCCCGCGGACGCCCCGGTAATCTCGGCTCGGTTTAGCCGTATTCTTCCCAGAAGGCGTCCAGCAGTTCCTGAATCTCGGCTTCGGCGCTGGCCAAGGCGTCTTCAATCGAACTGTCGCCGAAGAGCACATCTTCAACCATGCGGTTGATGATCTGGTTGGCTTCGGGCTGCACAGGCGCGACCGGCACCAGATAATCCAGCGCGGCGACGCCGAGGAGCGCTGCCGCCCGCGGGTGCACAACGCCATCTTTCTCATAGCCGTTGCAGTCCACCAGCGGCGAGGGGCGCTGCTGCTGCTGGATGAACCAGCATGCGCCATCTCCCTCGACCTCGGCGGTCAGCCACTTGACCAGCTTCCAGGCTTCATCCGGGTGCGCGGCATTCTTGGGGATCATATAGCCCCAGCCACCGTGCGCGGTACCCCGCCGATCGGCGCTGCCGTTTGGTCCGTAGGGGACGGGCGCGACATCGTAGTTCAGCGACTCGGCATGATCTTCGACCTGGAACAGGGTCCAGGAGCCGTTGGTCTCCATAGAAACCAAACCCTGGATCAGCGGGCCCTGGTCGAACTCGCCCGCCATCTCCCAGAAGGCGTTCACTTCTTCAATGCCGTAGTTGATTTCGGCAATAGCTTGCATGAACGCAAGCGCTTGGGCGCCCTGCTCGTTGTTGATGGTGATCGTGCGCAAGTCGGGCGTAATCCAGTCGCCGCCATTGGCGTTGTACCAGGTGTGGAATGCGCTCGTGCCGCTTGTTGCTTGCGCGTTGAAGCCGATGCGTTCCAGGAAGCTGCCATCGCCGATGCGCAAGGTTTCCGCCGCCTCAAGCATTTCGTCCCAGGTCTCGGGGAAGCTCTCGATGCCCGCTTCGGCGAAGTGGTCGGTGTTGTACCAGACGATGTTGTAAGCGCCGCCACCGGGCAGAGGCAGCAGCCAGGTCTTGCCATTGAATTGCGTGCCCGCGAATTCGGACGCGTGGAAGATGGCGGGGTCGACGCCATCGGCCGCCATGTAATCGTCCAGCGGGATGATGGATTCGGTCGCGGCGAAGAAGGGCAGGTCTTGCCGCCCAAACATGGTGACATCGGGCGGGTTGCCGGCGGCGATGGCGGCCAGCAGATTCTGCAGGCGGTTGTCCCACGGCAAGAAGATGTTGTCCACGCAGACGCCGGGGTGGGCGTCTTCAAAAGCGGCGACTTGATGTTCTTGCAGCGGAATGCGGTTGCCGCCCCAGTGATGCCAGTAAGTCAGCCTGACATCGCCTTCACAGTCGGGGTTTTGCGCCGTCGCCGTCATCGACAGCGGCAGAAGCGCCAGGATCACTGCCACAATCACCAGCAGAATCGTTCGTTTGCCAAACACAAGATTCTCCTTTCATCAGAGAAATCGGTCAAAATAGGATAACGCAACGCTGAATATATTTTATATTCCGATTCGCCGCAATATACAATCGCGAAGGAAAGGCTGCGGCACTGGACGACTATCGCTAGAACATGGCGTGGTGCATGGCGCGCAGCAGGGCGTCGCGGCTTTCTTTCAGCGCCTTCTCCGGGCGTTTCAGCGCCGGGCTCAGCTCGAGGCTCAGGGCGCCTTGATAGCCGATGGCATCGAGCGCGCGCAGGGTCGCCAGCAGCGATTCCTCCGTCATCACGCCATCAAGCAAGGGCCAGTGCAGGTCGCTCAAGCCGTCGTTGTCGTCGAAGTGGACGTAACCCAGGCGGTCGCCGGCGTTCGCGATGACCGCAGCCGGATCTTCGCCAGTCATCTGGATATGCCCGCTGTCATAGAGCAGGTAGAGGTTGTCGCGCCCCGCCTGGCGTATGAATTCGAGGGTCGCCGCGGCTGTGGGCAAGGCCGTGCCGGGGAAGTGCTCCACCGCCAGTTTCAGACCCAATCGAGCCGCTTCCACCGCCAGCGTCTCCACCTCCCGCCCATATCGTTCGAGCGCCGCGGGCTCGCCGTCCGCGCCCGGTATGACGTATGCCATGTCCGCGCCCAGCGCCGCCGCGTCCGCCAGCGCCCGGCTGACATGATCGACCGCCGCCTGCCTTTTTTCGGCGTCGGCCTGATCGAGCGACGCGCCCGCCGGCATGCCGAAAGACGCGCCGACGCACGAGACGCGCAGGCCTAGCTCCTGCGCCAGAAGGCGGCACTCCAGCGTCCGCTGATGAGACGGCTGGATGTCGATAAGATCGAAGCCGAGCGCGCGGACTTGACGCAGAACATCAGTCTCGCCCATGCTCAGCGCCCAGACGCAGCAGGCGATTTTCATCATGCCATTCCCTTCGTTCGCGGCGGCGTGACAGATGGTAGCGCATCGAATCCGACTTGTCATGATTTGGCAAGGGGCGTACACTTGGCAGGTTTACGAATGGCGAGGGTTGCGATGGATGGGCGAATTGGGCTGATCACCGGCGCGGGCTCCGGCATTGGACGGGCGTCGGCGCTGGCGCTATGGGAAGCCGGCTGGACCTTGGCCTTGGCTGGCCGGCGCGAAGACAAGCTGCGCGAGACGGTGGCGCTGGCCGCGGTCGCCGATGATCGCGCCCAGATTGCGCCGACTGACGTGTCGGACCGGCAGGCGGTTGCGGCGCTATTCGCCGCGGTTAAGGGGCGTCACGGGCGGCTGGATCTGCTCTTCAACAACGCCGGCGCGAGCGCGCCAGGGATGCCTTTGGAGGACTTGAGCGCCGACCAATGGCAGAGCGTCATCGCCGTGAACTTGACCGGCGCCTTCTGGTGCCTGCAGGAAGCCTTCAAGCTGATGAAATCGCAAGACCCTCGGGGCGGCAGAATCATCAACAACGGCTCGATCTCGGCGCATGTGCCGCGGCGGAATTCGGCCGTCTACACCGCGAGCAAACACGCGCTGACGGGCTTGACGAAATCGGCGGCGCTGGACGGGCGCGACTTCGATATCGCCTGCGGCCAGATTGACATTGGCAACGCGCGCAGCGACATGTCGGACGCGATGCAGCAGCGGCTCGAGCGGGCCAAGGGCGCCGGCGCGGTCGAAGCGCAGATTGACGCGCGACACGTGGCCGACGCCGTCGTCTACATGGCGAATCTGCCGCTTGCGGTGAATGTGCCCTTTATCACCGTGATGGCGAATGGCATGCCATATATGGGGCGAGGCTAGAAGACGATGAGCGACCTGGTTTGGAAGACGGCGGCTGAGCTGGCGGCGCTGATCAAAGCGGGCGAAGCATCGGCGACCGAAGTGGTGGCGGCGCATCTGGCGCAGATTGACCGAGTGAATCCCGACGTGAACGCGATTGTGACCTATCTGCCGGAGAGGGCCCTGGAGCTGGCGCGGGCGGCTGATGAAAAGCAGGCGCGCGGCGAAGCCTTGGGTGTCTTGCATGGCTTGCCCATCGCGCATAAAGACGCGGCCGAGACCAAGGGCATCCGCACGACCTTTGGCTCGCCCGTCTATAGCGATTACGCGCCCGAAGCCGACGACTTGATCATCGAGCGCCTGAATGCCGCGGGCTGCGTCACGCTGGGCAAGACCAATGTGCCGGAGTTTGGGGCCGGCTCGCATACCTTCAATCGCGTCTTTGGCGCCACGCGCAACCCCTACGATTTGAACCGGACCTGTGGCGGCAGCAGCGGCGGCGCGGCTGTCGCCTTGGCGACCGGCATGATCCCGATCGCCGATGGCAGCGATCTGGGCGGCTCGCTGCGCAACCCGGCCAGCTTCTGCAACGTGGTCGGCTTTCGCGCCTCGCCCGGGCGCGTGCCGGCTTATCCCAAAGCCAACGCCTGGGATACGCTCGGCGTCTCTGGACCGATGGGACGGACCGTGCAGGACGTCGCCTTGATGCTGCAAGCCATCGCCGGCTACGACCCGCGCGCGCCAATCTCGCTGGACGAGCCGGCCTCGGTCTTCGCCCATGCGCTCGAACGCGATTTCGCCGATGTCAGGATCGCCTACAGCCCCGATCTCGGTGTCTTGCCGGTCGATCCAGCGGTGACCGCGGCGATTGAAAAGCGGCTGTCCGTTTTCGGCGATTTGGGCTGCCAGCTCGACTTCGCCGCCCCCGACTTCCGCGACGCCTATGAGATCTTCCAGACTTTGCGCGCCTGGAGCTTCGAACAGTCCTTTGCCGAGCGCTTTGAAGAATTTGGCGAGGATCAGTTCAAAGAGACGATTCGCTGGAACGTCGAGCAGGGAAGGCGCTTGACCGGCGGGCAGGTCAGCCGCGTCCAGGCAAAGCGCACCGAACTCTTCTACCGCGTCGGCGAGTTCATGGAGGCTTATGAGTTCCTGCTGCTGCCGACGGCGCAGGTTCCGCCATTTTTCATCGAGTGGGAGTATCCGACCGCGATAAATGGCGTGGCGATGGAGACCTATATCGACTGGATGATGAGCTGCGCCTTCATCACGGTGACGGGCTTGCCGGCGATTTCCGTGCCTTGCGGCTTCACCGACGACGGCTTGCCTATCGGCTTGCAGATCGTTGGGCGGCCGCGCGCGGATTTCTCTGTGCTGCAGCTGGCCTACGCCTTTCAGGAAGCGACGCGCTTTTATCAGCGGAAGCCGCCGATCTGCCAGGATTAGATCTGAAATCGCATGCTCGCCTAAGCGCAAACTGTAGGGGCGAGCCACTGGGTCGCCCGCCGCGAAACAGCCTGTACGGGCGAGCCGCCGGCTCGCCCCTACGGATAGCAATCTATGGACATAGCTGTAGCGCCCAAATCCAGCGTTAGACGTCTTGCCGGAGATCCGACTTGGATCTGAACCTCGTCAATTGGCTGCTGGCGCTTTCGCCCGTCTTGACCGTGCTGATTCTGATGGTCGGCTTCGGCTGGGGCGGCGGCAAAGCGGGATCGGCCGGCTTCCTCGTCGCGCTCGCGCTGGCATGCGCCCCATTTGGCGGCGGCGCGGACCTGGCGCTGGTCGCTATCGGCAAATCGCTGCTGCTTGCGATTGACGTACTCTATATCGTTTGGATGGCGCTTTTCTTTTACAACGTCACCAATGAAGCGGGGGCGGTCGGTTTGATCGGCGCCAGCCTGCCGCGCCTCACAGCCGACCGCGCCGCCCAGAGCCTGCTCATCAGCTGGGTTTTTGTGTCGCTGCTGCAAGGGGTCGGCGGCTTCGGCGTGCCCGTCGCGGTGGTGGCGCCCCTGCTCGTCGGCCTGGGGTATACGGCGACGCAATCGGTCGTCATGGCCGCGCTCGGTCATGGCTGGGCGGTGACCTTCGGCTCGCTGGGCACCTCCTTCGTCGCCTTGACGGCCGTCACCGGCCTGCCGGGCGAGGCGCTGGCGCAGGACTCGGCTTTGGTCCTGGGTTTCGCCTGCCTGCTCAGCGGCAGTCTGGTCGCCTGCGTCAGCGCCGGCTGGGGCGGTTTCCTGCGTTCGATTCCCATGCTCATTATCGTCGGCGCGGCCATGGGGCTGACGCAGTGGTGGGTCGCGACCAATGGCATCTGGACCCTGGGCGCGACCTCTGGCGCTTTGGCTGGCGCGCTGGTCGGCGTGGCTTATGTCTTGTCGCCGCTGCACAAAGGCTTCGGCAAACGCGCCGCCGCCCCGACGGATGAGCGTGGACGCAGCATCGCGCTGGCGCTGGCCGCCTATGTAATCTTGCTGCTGATGGCGTTTTCCGTGAATCTGATAGCGCCGCTGGGCCAGCTAATGGATAGCGTCGTCATCAATCACGATTTCCCGGCGGTGACGACCTCCTTCGGCTGGACGGTGGCGGCGGAGAGCGGGCGCGCCATCAGCGTCTTCGGCCACGCCGGCGCCATCCTCTTCTACGCGGGCGTGGTCGCCTTCCTGCTTTACCGCGCCGCCGGCTACTTCGAGAGCGCGACGGTCTGGCGCGAGATCTGGGCGAAGGTCGGAAAATCGGCGCTGAAATCAACGATCTCGATTCTGGCGCTGGTGGCGATGGCGTCGCTGATGACGCATGCGGGCATGACCCAGATCATCGCGCGCGGCCTCAGCGAGGCGGTCGACGCCGCGGTCTACCCCTTGGTCGCGCCATTCATCGGCACGCTGGGCGCCTTTATGACCGGCAGCAACACCAATTCCAATGTCGTCTTTGGCGCCTTGCAGGCGGAGACGGCGGCGCTCCTGTCGTTGAGCGCGCCTATCATTCTGGCTGGGCAGACGGCGGGCGCGTCGCTCGGCAGCGTCTTGGCGCCGGCCAAGATCATCGTCGGCTGCAGCACGGTCGGGCTCGGCGGGCAAGAGGGCCCAGTCATTCGGCGGATGCTGCTGCTGGGTTTGATTCCCGTGCTCTTCGTGGCGCTCTTCACCTTCGCGCGGCTGGCCAGCGCTTGAGCCTCGCGGCTCATTGGCTCGACGGGGTCGTGGGATAGCCGATTGGATCGAGCATCACATCAATCAGCATGGACGACCGCTCCGAGAGACCAGCTAGAATCGCGGCGTCGCAGCTTTGCCGGGATTCAACCTTGCGATAGCGCATCCCGAAGGCTTTGGCGACGAGCTGGTAATCGGGATTGCGAAATTCCGTGCCGAAGACGGCTCGCCCGCGCCGCAGCTGGGCGGAGCGAATCAAGTCCAGCGCCGAATCGTTCATGACCGCGATCAGCACGGCCCGCCCACGCGCGACCAAGAGACCCAGCTCGCCCATGACCATGGCCAGCCCGGCGTCGCCCGTGACGCAGACGACTGGCGCCCCGCTGACTTCGGCGGCGGCGATCGCGCTGCATAAGCCGAAGCCCATCGCCGACAAGCCATTGGACACGAAGTAACGATCGGGCTGGCGCGCCTGCCATTCCAAGGCGGCGAAAATCTTGTGCGAGCCGACATCGGTCGTCAGGATGATCTCGTCGGGCGTATGCGCTCGCAGGGACTGCAGAAAGGTCTGCGGCAGGATTCGCCCAGGGGCCGGCGCGGGCATCGGGCGCTGGCTCAATTCCTGTCGGAAGCGCCGCAGCCGCTCGCGGCCCCAGTCCGGCGCGGGTTTCGCCTTCGCCTTGCCGATAGCCTCCAGCGTGCGGACGATATTGCCAACCAGCTCGAGCGCGCAGGGGATTTTCGGATCGTCATTCTTCCAGTCGGCGATCCAAATCAACGGCGCTCGACAGTCCCAGGGCTTGACCAGCTCGACCACGTCGAAGCCGATGGCGATTATGGAATCGGCTTCGTCCAGCAGCGTGTAGACGGGGTCGTCGCGCGTCAAGCCGATCGTGCCGGCGAACAAGGGATGATCGGCAGCCAGCGCGCCTTTGCTCTTCGGCGTGTCGATGACCGGCGCGCCCAGCGATTCAGCGAGCGCGCGTATTTCTCGGTAGGGTCGGCTCGCAGCCAAGCCCAGGCCGACGATGATGATCGGCCTCGCCTTGCCCGCCAGCAGATCGCGCGCCGCTTGAATGCCGGCTGCGTCCGCGTCCGTCTCGGGCGCTGGGGTCCATGACGAGACCTTGGCCGGCAAGGCTTCCGCCGCGATGCGATTGTGAATGCTGATATGCGTCGGCCCGGGGCGCGGGGCGAGCGCCAACCCGATCGCCTTTTGAATGGCGTCGCGGGCGTTTTCTGCGGTCAGCGCCGCCGAGAACTTGCAGATCGGGCGAAAGACGGCGTTGAGATCAATGACTTGGTGACTGTGCCGGCCGATGAGCGCGGGGTCATTCGCCGCCGTGACGAGCAGGACTGGCGCCCGGTCCAGATAAGCGTGCGCCAAGCCGGCGACGGCGTTGGCCGCGCCCGGACCAAGGGTCGTCATCGCGACGCCGATGCCGCCGGTCAGACGGGCTTCGGTCGCCGCCATGAAGCAGGCGCTGCTCTCGTTCGTCACCAGGATGAAGTCCATGCCCTCGCGGCGGAAGGCATCGAGGATCTCGACATTTTCGCCGCCCGGCAAGCCGTAAACGCGTACGACGCCGGCGGCGCGCAACGCTCTCGCAATGAATTCAGCGACGGTCGTCATCGTCTCCTGCCCCGAGTGCGGCGGCGCGTCTGATTATGCCGTTTCGCGCCCCGCTGTCAAAGGGCGAGGGAGCGTGTACAATGACGGCATCGCCTTGCAATTTGGGAAAACGAGGGCAGCCTTGGCTTTCATCAGCATCGCCAAATCGGGCACATTGGCTTTGAACGAGCGCTCGCGCGAATTGGAAGCGGCAGGACGCCCGGTCTACCGCTTCGGTTTTGGCGAATCGCCATTCCCGCCGCCGATGCGCGCGCAGAGGGCTTTGCAGGCCGCCGCTCATCGCCAGGACTACACGCCGGTCGCGGGGCTGCCCCGTTTGCGCGAGCATGTCGCCGCCTTTCATCACGAGGTGGATGGCCGCCCGGTCAATGCCGACCAGGTCCTCATCGCGCCCGGCACGAAACCGCTGCTGCATAATATCATGCGCGCCTTCGCAAGCGCCGCGGTCTATCTGCCGGCGCCGTCCTGGGTGTCATACGCGCCGCAAGCCCGCCTCGCCGGTCACGAAGTCATCGCCCTTCCCACCGCCTACGAGGCGCGTTGGCGCGTGCGGCCAGAAGAGCTTCAGCGCGTCATCCAGAACCACGGCGGCCCGAATCGCGACAAGCTCCTGGTCTTGAATTATCCGGGCAATCCCGATGGCTTGACCTACAGCCGCGCCGAACTGGAGGCTCTGACAGCGGTTTTGCGCCGGCATGGGGTCTGGGTGATTTCGGACGAGATCTACGGCCTGCTCGATCATAAGGGGCAGCATATTTCGCTCGCTCGGCTCTATCCGGAGCGAACGCTGGTCACGACTGGCTTGTCCAAATGGTGCGGCGCCGGCGGTTGGCGGCTGGGCGCCATGATATTGCCGGAGCGCGCGCCAAGGGCCCTTCATGACGCGCTGCTTGGCTTGGGCTCGGAGACCTACTCCTGCGCGCCGGCGCCGATTCAAGCGGCCGCGCTCGCAGCCTACGAACTGGATGCCGAAACGCATCGCTTTCTGGAGGCGCAGCGCCGGATCCTGCGCGCCATCGGCTTTGCCGTCCATGCGGCTGTAATCGAGAGCGGTCTTCGCGCGCACGCGCCCCAAGGGGGCTTCTACCTGCTGCTCGATTTCAGTCCCTTCGCCGAGAGATTCGCCGCGCGCGGCATCAAAAGCGATGAAGCGCTGTGCGAGCGGCTGCTGGCGGAGGCCGGCGTGGCCTTATTGCCGGGGCGCGCCTTTGGCATGCCCGCGAGCGCATTCACGGCGCGCCTGGCTTATGTCGATTTTGATGGCGGCTCGGCGCTGCGCGATGTGGATGACATTGAGAGGACGGCAGCCTCGCACGCGGCGACGATGCTGCGCGGCATCGAAGTCATGCGCGATTGGCTCGCTCAGCCCGAAAGCAGCAGATAAACGCTGAGGGCGGCCAAGGGGATCATCATCATGAGCTCGAAGACCCGCTTGTTGATGCGGTCGATCAAATAGCGGGCGGCAAACACCGCCGGCGGAATCAGCAGGAAGACCCAGACGATGCGCAGGAGGCGCTCGTAATCGAAGAGGTCAAGCGCGATGAAGCCGGGGACTTTGGTCAAATTCATCGCCGCGAAGAAAAGCGTGGTCGTGCCAATGAAACGGCGTGGCGTCATTTTGGGTTGCAGCAGCAGATAGGCGGTGAAGGGCGGCGCGCCGACGTTCGCCAAGGTCGAGCCGAAGCCGGAAGCCCAGCCGGCGAAATAGCCGTGCCAGGTCCGCGGCTGGTAGGCGAGGGCGGCAATGCGGTCGCTGGCGATTTTGAACGCCAAGGCGAGCAGGGTCAGCCCGCCAATGACGCGCTTCAGAGTCGTGGCGTCAATGACATAGAGCGCGAGCGCCCCGGCCGCCACCCCGATCAAGCCCGGCGCCAGCATCAGGGCGATGAGGCGCCGATCCCATTGCCGCCAATAGAAGTAGAGGGCGAAGATATCGGCGAAAATCAGAAGCGGCAGCACCAGGGCGACAGCGACCTGCGGCTCGATGATCAAGGTCATCAGCGGCACGGTCAAGGCGACGGGCACAGGACCGCCCAGCCCGCCTTTGGACAAGCCGACCAGGATGCCAACGATCGCGAATAAGACTAACTCTTCCGCAGACATTTGAGGCGTCGTTCCGCATGGCCGATTCCGCTGGATTATACGGTGGCGCGGCGCGGCTGGCGAGGCGTTTCGCGTTTTGCGCGCGAATCCGCGCCATGCACTAGCTGGAATCATGCCGGAGGCGAGGGCGACAGTGGACATCAAGCGGCTCAACGACGAAGGGCGCGACCTGTGGAACCGCAAAGCCGAATTTTGGGATGGGCTGCATGGCGATTATGGCAACGCCTTTCATCGGCGGCTGGTCGAGCCGTCCGTGCTGCGGCTGCTGGCGTTGAAGCCGGGCGAATCGGTTTTGGATATCGGCTGCGGTAATGGCGCCCTCGCTCGTCGACTGGCGGGTTTGGGCGCGCGCGTCGCCGCCCTCGACTTTAGCGCGGAGATGCTGCGGCGGGCGAAAGCGCGCGAAAACGAGGAGTCGGCGACAATCGAGTACCGCCTCGTCGACGCGACCGACGAAGCGGCGCTGCTGGCGCTCGGCGAGAACCGTTTCGACGCCATCACCTGCGCGATGACCCTGATGGACATGCCGACGATCAATCCCCTGTTTCGGGCGGCGGCGCGTCTGCTGCGGGCGCAGGGGCGGTTTGTCTTCGCGACGCAGCACCCGGCTTTCAATTCCAACAACCCGATTTTCGTGCGGGAAAAGGAAGATCGCGATGGCGTCGTCTGCGATCATTTCGCGGTCAAGCTGCGCGCCTACCTGGATCTGCCGCCCGTCAAGGGCTCGGGCGCGCCCGGCGAACCCGCGCCGCACTACTATTTTCATCGTCCGCTAAGCGAGCTGCTTGCCGCCGCCTTTGAGGCCGGTTTCGCGCTGGATGGCTTGCTGGAGCCGGCGTTCACCGACGAGGGGGCGGCCAACCCGAGCGGGCTAACCTGGGAGACGCTGACGCAGATCCCGCCGGTGCTGAGCGGGCGCCTGCGCCTCGTCTAAATCGCGGGATTGTCGGCGTCGAGGATGGCCGATTCACACGCGCCGCCAGCGAATTCGGCGAGCAGCGCCAGCAGGTCGGCCAGCGCGTTTTCGATATCGCGTCGTCCGCCTTCGTGATGCGCTTCGACCGTGATGAGGGCTTCGGTCGTCGCCTCGCTGGAGGCGCTGGTCGCGCTCTGCCGCCAGCACCAGCGTCTGGCGACGACCATGCGCTTCTGATCAGAAAAAATAACCTCGCCCGGCTCGGGCTGGATGACCGCGTCGCTGCCGAGATCTATATATTCCTCGCCGCCGTCGGCGTAGCGCACGGTGACGGGTCTGGCGATCTGGCGCGTATCGAAAATGGCGACCGGCAAACCGTAGCGAATGCTGACAAGATTGCCGATATCGACCAGGCTGTTGATGCTGGGAATATCGCCCTTCTTGGTCAAGCGGCGCAGCAGGGATTCGGCCGCGCTTCGATACTTCGTCGGGGAGACGCCGAACGCGCTGATCGCCCGCCGCCAGGCGCTCAGCGACGGCAGCTCGCTGAGGGGCGTTTTGCCAATCCGCGCCTTCACCGCTTCCTGCTCGCCTGCATAGCGGTCGCGCAAGCTTGCGGGCGACTTGCCGTTGGCCAACCCACGCCCGATAATGACGCCCCCGACCAGATCGGGATAGGCGTCCATGATACGGTTATCGTATTGAAAGCTGATCATATCACCCTCCAGCCGCCAATTCGGGCGCGACAGCAAGACTGCGCGACTCCCAGGCTTCCAGCCATTGGGCGATGCGCGCCCAGATGAGCAGCGGCGCCAGCGAGATCAGCGCCGAGCCAAACACAATCGCCTGAATGCTATCGGCGCCCGCCGCGTCGATCAGGACGCCGATGACGATGATGCTGATGCTGTGCATCAGTTCGAAGCCGGCGAAATCGAGCGAAAATGCCCGCCCCAGGTATTCATCGGGCACGACTTGCTGGATGATGACCGAGCTGTACGTCCAGTTGATCGAGCCGCCCATCGCGCGTACGACAACAGCCAGGGCCAGCAATTCCAACGACGGCGCCAAGCCCCAAAAGAGCCAGCCGAGCGCCATCAGGGCGAAACCGACGATGATGAGCCGCCGCAGGACGCGCACGGAATCATCGCTGAATCGATTCGATATCAGCGGACCGATGATGGCGCCGAAGCCAAATGCCGCCCACAGAATCGCCATGGACGCGATGCCCTGCTCGCCAACGACGAAGACCTGCGTGCCATAGATTATCAACACGGCGTCAGCGCTGGTGACGCTAAGGCCCATCTTGACGACGAGGGGCGCGGCCGCCCTAGGATGCTTCTTCAAGTAGCGGAGCCCATCGGCAAAGGTGCGTTTCGATTTGTCCTTGACCGGGCGCGGTCGGCTGCCAATCTCGGATCGGGGCCGCTCTGGAATGGAAATCGCTACGACCAGCAGCGCCGAAACCACAAACGTCAATGCGTCAACGAGCAGCGCCGCGCGAATGCCCAGCAGCTCGGCGACCAGCCCGCCGGTGATCGCGCCGACCGCCAGCATCGCCGACCAGGTCACGCTCGCCAGCGTATTGCCGATGATCAATTGATGGCGATAGAGGATGCTCGGCATTATCGCGTTGCGCGCCGGCTCGAATATGGACGAGACCAGGAACTGGATGACGATGAAAACGTAGATCAGCGGCAGATATTCCGGACCTTGCGTGGTGAAGAGCAAGCCAAGAACGGCGAGCGCGCGTAAAATGTCACTGGCGATCAACAGGCGCTTGCGGTCAAAACGATCCGCCAGCACGCCGGCCAGGGGGCGCATCAGCAGCGGGGGGACGAGGCGGGCGATGAGAAAGGCGCTGACGGCGATGCCCTGATAGCCGGTCCCTTCGGTATAGGAGACGATCAAAGCCGATATGACTATCGTGCTGAACCAATCGCCCAACAAGCTGACCAGCTGCGCCGCCCACAGCTTGCCGAAGTCGCGGTTGCCGCGTATGAGTTTGAGGTAGTCCATGCGCGCTTCCCCTCGCGAATCGATAGTGTACAGCACAAAAGGCGGCGGCGCACGGCGGAAACAAGACTAGGCGGGCGACAGCTCTCGCCGGGGACATGCTTGCCCGCGCAATTGCCGCGGCGATTGGCGGGGCTCGCGGGAGGCGCTGGCTGGGGGGCGTGATGGAAAATCTGATTTACGTGGGCATCGGCGGGTTCCTGGGCGCCAACGCGCGATATGCGCTGTCGCTGTGGACGAATGAATCGCTCGCGCCGCGCTGGGGCGCCTTTCCATACGGGACGCTGCTGGTGAACGTCCTTGGCTCGTTCGGCTTGGCGCTCTTCGGCCTCTGGTTCAGCGCCAGGGCGGGCTTGTCGCCGCAGCTGCGTCTGCTGGCCGGCGCCGGATTCTTCGGCGCGTTCACGACTTTTTCGGCGTTCGCCAACGAAAGCGTCGCCTTGCTGCAAGCTGGCGGAGGGCTAAGTTTCGTGCTGAATATCGTCTTGACCAACGCGGGCTGTCTGCTTGGCGCGGGCTTGGGGCTGATGCTGGGGCAGCGGCTTTTCGGTCCGCTGGCTTAGGGCGGGCAGTTCATTTCGCCGGCTAGATAGGCGCGCTTATGCTGGAAGACCTCCTCAAAGTCCTTATTCTGTCGCTGATCGAAGGCGTAACCGAGTTCTTGCCGGTCTCGTCCACCGGTCATCTGATCGTCGGCGCCGCCTTGCTCGACTTTGACGCCATGCTGCCGCCAATCTTCGAGATCTTCATTCAGGTTGGCGCGGTGGCGGCTGTCATCGTCTACTACCGGCGGACGCTGGCTGCCCAGACCCTGTCGCTGCGGTCATCGGCACGCGCGCGCCGCTTCTGGCTCATGATAGCGCTGGCCAGCGCGCCTGCGGCCCTGCTCGGCATCCTCTTTCAGCGGCAGATTGAAGCGATGTTCTTTTCGCCTAAGGTGGTGGCGGCGTCGTTGATCTTTGGCGGGGTCGTCATCCTGCTCATCGAGCGCATGCCGCGATTCGGGCGCGAGGCCGCCCCGGCGGCGCTGGACGCCCCCAGCGTGACGGCGCGTCAGGCGGCGACAGTCGGCCTCGTGCAAGCCTTGGCGCTCGTGCCGGGCATGTCCCGCTCCGCCAGCTCGATTGTCGGCGGCATGCTGGCCGGCTTGAGCCGACGCGCCGCGACCGAATTCTCGTTCTTCCTGGCGATACCGCTCTTGGGCAGCGCGACGCTCTACAAGCTCATCACGACCCTGGATGCGCTCGGCAGGGAAGAGCTTTTGCTGCTGGCGCTGGGCGCGACGCTTTCGGGCGTGTTCAGCTGGCTCGCCATCGACCTGCTGCTGCGTTTCATCTCGCGCCACAGCTTTGTCGCCTTCGGCTATTACCGCATCGTCGCCGGCGCGCTCATCTTTGCCTGGTCGTCGCAGCCGCTGGCGTGAGCGCTTTGGCGGCGGCGCGTCAGAATTGGCGCAAAGCCTGTCGCAATCTCGTTTGTCCATATTTCGCGCTCTGCCTATAATGGACGATATTGGACTGAGCGAATCGTCGTTCGCGCCGCGGCGACCTTTATGCCAGCCTTATGCGCGGGAGATGCCGACAGATGATCCAGCGCCAGCGACATTATCAGCTGACTGCGCTCTTGATCCTCATGACGCTGCTGCTGACAGCGTGTTTTCGCGATACCTCCGAGGCGCTTGAACAGCAGCCGGTGGCGCGCCAGGTCGCCTCGCCAACGGAAGTCGTCGAAGCGGCGCCGACCGCGCTGCCGCCCACCGACATCCCGCCAACAGCCACCGAGGCGTCCGCCGCGACGCAGGCCGACCAATTCGCCTTGACTGCCACCGCCTTGATCGCGCTGCAGACCCAGCCCGCCCAAAGCGAGCCGTTGACGGGCGACCAAGGCGATGCCGTAGGGGCCGCCCAGGCGACCGCGGTCTTGCCCGCGCGCGCCACGATCCCGCCCGGAGAAGACTGCGTGCACGAAATCCGCGCCGGCGAAACGCTGTTCCAGTTGTCGCTGGCTTATGGCGTTTCCGTCGACGACATCGCCCTGGCGAATGGCATAGACGACCCCGATCGGATCGCCGTCGGGCAGCAATTGACGATTCCGATCTGCGGGACGACCGGCTTCATCCCGCCGCCGACATCCATCCCCACGCCGACGACCGACCCGGCCCTGCTGCCGCCAGCGGCTGAACCCACCGCCGTCGAGCTCGTCCAAGCCGATGCCCGCGACAGCATGATCGAGCAGGCGCAGACCGCCTTGCTGGATAACGCGCAGCAGGACGCCGACATCGATTTCAGCATTCAGTCAGCCGCCCTGCCAACCCCAAGCAGTACCTACACCGTGCAGCAGAATGACACGCTCTTCGGCATTGCCGTCCAGTTTGGCACGACAGTCGAGGTCTTGGCCGCGCTGAACAACATCGCCGATATTGATACGCTGGACGCGGGCGAGGTCTTGAGAGTGCCATAGCGCGTCCGAAGCCTAAGCCGGCGCCCATCCCCCGGGCGCCGACTTGTGAAATCGGCCGCGAGCCGGGCGCCAAGACCCTTGAATCGCGGCGCGGCGCTGTGCTACAATCGGCGGCGTTCCAGTCGTATGCATGCGCCTTCGGGCGTATTTTTGTGGAAGGAAAGCAGCCATGAGCCAGGAATTAGTGCGGTCGCTGATCGTCGACGGCCAAGAGCGCCCGAAGATCGAATCCGGCGACACGGTAAAGGTTCATGCGCGGATTGTTGAAGGCGCTCGCGAACGCGTGCAGATCTTTCAAGGCGTCGTGATACGCGCGCGAAAAGGCGGCAACGAAGCGAACTTCACCGTGCGCCGCATCGCCAGCCACGGCATCGGCGTCGAGCGCACCTTTCTCCTGCGCAGCCCGCGCATCGAAAAAGTGGAGATCCTGAGGAGGGCGAAAGTGCGGCGCGCCCAACTCTATTATCTTCGCGACCGCCGCGGCAAATCCGCCCGGCTCAAGGAACGCCGCTAACATAGCGATCGTCGCCCGAGGCGCCGTCTTCGAGGCTCCCCCCCCCGGCGCTCCACAGGTCTACGTGGCTTCTTCCCGCAGCACGTAATAGGTGCCTTTCTTCGCGCCAACCCGCGTGAGGATGCCTTTTTTCACCAGATCGACCAGATCCAGGCGCAGAGTCTCGGCGGAGACGGACTGAATCAAGCCACGGTATTCGCGGTTGGTGATCGAGCCGCTTTCGCGGATGTACTGCAACGCGCGCGCCTGGCGGTGGTTGGTATCGCGCGACCACTCTGGCAGTTCCGGCTGCGTGCGTTCGTTGTGCAGGGCGACGGCGAAACTGTAGGGGCGGGCGTCGAATTTCGGCGGCGAATGGCCCGCTTGCCGCATGACCTCGAGCATGCGATCAATGCCGAGCCCCAATTCTTCAATGTAGCCCCAATGGAATAAGCCCCCGACGAGCCGCGGATTGCGCGAGAAATGCTCGTCCTTGATATTCTCCACGGTGATGAAGCCGGGCAAGCCGCCGGGCGAGATCACCTCGAGCCGGTCGGAGAACATGCGCACCTCGATGCGCCGCCCGCGCAGCCGATAATCGCGATGACAGATGGCGTTGACCAGAGCCTCGCGCACGGCGAATTGCGGATACTCGAAAGTTTCTTCGCGCTCCAGCCCCTTGACCACGGCGCTGATCGCCATCTCGCTCCAGACGAGGTTCCAGGTCGCTTCGATCAAGCGCGGCACGGGTCCGATGATCTCTTCCCGGCGTGAATAACCGGCCAAGCCACTCTCGCCGCGCGGCGTCGTGCCCACGAACTTGGCGAAGACGACGCCGCTTTGGGGCAGCCAGCGCTGCGGATATTCGCTGAAAAGCAAGAGCCCGCAGACTGTCGGCTTGCCCTCTGCGGTGATCGCGCCAATCTCCGCCAGCATCCGATTGACCTCGCCGCTATAGGGGCGTTTGGTTCGTTCCGCCCGCTTGTCGAGGTATTCATCGATCATCGCGCGGCTGAAATCATCAATGGAGGCGCCAGGCACGGCTTCGGTTTCGAAGTCGCCCGTATTCTTGGCGCTCGCCAGCCGCTGGATTTCCTGCCCCCCAAGCGGGCGATTGACTTTGCCGCTGCGGATCAGCACTCGTCCGTCCGCCAGGGCGTGCAGCTCGGTGCTGCGGGGCACGCGGAGGGCAAAAACGGGCGCCGATTCGGGCTGCGCGCGGGGTCCGCTGCCGCCGTTCGCGTTGCCAGCGGGCCGCTCGCGCAAGTTTTCATCCGTCGCCGCCGGGAAAATCGCTTCCAGGCATGCGATGACGACCGGCGGATTGTGCAGCTCGTCCACCCGGGTCAGCGCGCTGTCGATGTCGCCGCGATGGACGGGGTTTGGCGCCGGCTGACCATCGGGCCGCAGTCCGATGATGATGACGCCGCCCTCGGTATTGGCGAAGGCGACCATGTTCTCGGCGATGCGGTTCGGGTCGGCGATGTCCAGGAACGCAAGGCGCGGGCCCTCGCCAGACGCGATCACGGGGGCAGGGGGCATGGCGCTTCCGCGAGACTGTTGGGCGCAAAGATTGGCGGCTGTGGCGCGATATGGTAATCGCAAGATGGATTGTCTGTCATTATAATGATGTTTCCGTGCGGCGATGCTGGCATATTGTGTCAGAAACGCGGGTAGCGCGCAAATGCTGGAACTTATTTATCCGATGGGCAGCGTCCTGCTGAGTTGGCTGCTGCTTTTTCTGCTGTTCAGCGGCGCCGGCTTGCTGGTCTTGCGGGCGATCGGGCAGCCGGTCGCCACGGGCTGGCTTTGGCTGGATGGCTTCTGGCTGGGCTGGGCGCTGACTCTGGCCGTTGCGCAGCTCTGGCATGTCGCCTTTCCCGTGAATGAAACGCTGCTTCTGGCGCTCGCCATCATCGCGGCGCTGTCGCTCGTCTCGCGGCGCCAAAGCCTTGGGCCGATTCTGGTCCGCCTGGCGACCCACCGGGCATTTCTGCTGTTATTCGCCCTGCTGGCGCTTTGGATGTCGAATCGCGCGCTCGGCATGCCTATCGCCTTTGACACCGGCTATCGCGATATTCAGATCGTGCTCTGGCTGGACGCCTACCCGATCGTGCCTGGTCTCGGCAATCTCTTTTCTTCTTTCGCCTTCAACCACTCCGTCTATCTGTACGACGCCTTGCTGGATGTCGCCATTTGGTCGGGACGGTCTTATCATATCGCGACTGGCCTGCTGCTGATGGTTTACCTGGCTTTCGCCCTCAACGCGGCCTTGACGGTATTGCGGTCGCGCGCGGACGAGGGCTTGCGCTGGTCGCGGCTCTTCGCGGCGCTGACGATCCCCTTTTTCTTGTATCAGACGGTAAGCTTCAGCGGCATTTCGCATTTCCTGACGGATACCGTCATCGAGCTCATCGGCTTCCTGACGCTGGTCTATCTGCTGGATTTCCTGCAGTATTGGCGCGCTGGCTGCCGCTCGCATGATTATCTGGTTTATCGTCTGGCGCTGATCGTCTTGACCGGTTTCACGGTCAAACAGAGCTTTGCCGTCTTCGGCTTGGCCTCCGCCCTTTTCGCCCTCGTCATCTGGCTGCGGCGCGGCGGGCTGCGCGCGGGCGCGGGAAAAATGCCGAGACTTGTCGTGCCAATTTGTGGCGTGGCGCTGGCGCTCATGCTGCCATGGATGGCGCGGGGCGTCGTCACCAGCGGCTACGTGGCATTTCCGCAATCGATTGGCCGCTTCGAGCTGGACTGGACGATACCAGCCGAAGAGATCGAAACGCGACAGATGAAGCTGGCCACGAACACGCGCATCCGCGATGGCGATCCGGCTGTCGTTTTGGCGTCTTGGGATTGGCTGGGACCCTGGCTGCGAGAATTTGCCAGCAACGTCTTCTCCAACGTGCTGCCGATTAGCTTGACGCTGGTCGCGCTCGGCTTTTGCGTCGTGGCGCGCCGCCACAAACGAGCGAGGCGCGCATCGCCCTTGAGCTGGTGGCTCTTCGCGCCGATGACGGTGATGCTGCTCTTCTGGTTTTTCTCGGCGCCCGAGGATAAATACGTTCGTTACGTCTTCTGGGGCTTTGCCGCGCTTTCCATCACCAAGGCGGTCCTGGACTGGGAGTGGGTCGCCTGGCGCCGCCGCCTGCTGGCGATAAGCGCCGTGCTGCTGCTTTGCCTGGCGTATATCGCCTTCCTGGTCCTGCGGCAAGACGCTATATTCCTCCCGGCGGGACCCGAGGATGGCTTTCACGCGCATTTCTTGCCAACCTACGACGAGTTGCAAATTGAAGAGGGCTTGACGGTCAACGTGCCGACCGGCATCTACCAGTGCTGGCAGATTCCGCTGCCCTGCTCCCCGCTGCCGCCGGCGGGGCTTTCTGCGCGCGCGCCGGGCGAGCTGCGACATGGTTTTCGGATTGCGCCGCAACGCGAGGCGGGCTAGCCGCATGGTTTTGATTGCCGCGCCGCGAAAAACTCAGCGAAGGACGGGATAAGGCGATGTCCGCAGTTTTGCCCTTGCTTTTGTTTGCCGCCAGCCTGCTCTTCCTGCGCGCGGCTCTGGTGACCCTTGGCTTCTATAAGGAGCCGATCCTGTCCGCCTTTCAGCAATATGGCGACGAAGTGGGCTTCAGCCCGCTCTTCGAAACCTGCGCCTGGGGCGGCGTCTTGGCTTATCTGTTCTTCCTGGTCTTAGTGCCGTCGTCTTTCCTGATCCTTATCGGCGTGTTCAGTTTCGTCATGTTCGTCATGCTCTATTGGCGGATCCGCGACAGCGTCATGAGCCATCCGCATGTATTCCTGCGCCTGCCGGGCTGGTATCGCGAGATCGTCGACCATACGACGCGCGAGGAGCGGCGGAAACTCTCGTACATGTGGCTGGCGCTGCCCCTGCGCACCCGTCTGCTTTACAACGCCCAGCACGAGGAATTTCGCAAGTGGGTCGAGCTGGTCGTTTTGTCCGTGTCATAGCGCCGCCTGGGGCCGGGCAGCGTAAGCCACGCAGGCGTGCCGAATACCTTGCGTCCCGCAGCGTTTGCGCGGGCGAGCCGCCGGCTCGCCCCTAAGGACGCAGATTTGAAGGGGCCGGTTTTGGCTGCGGTCGCCGGTTTGCCAAGTCAAACCCCTGCAAACGCGCGCTTGGCAGGGTCGGGGGGATATTCGCTGGCAACATACTGATTGGCGATACGGCGAGTCGCCCAATCAGAGGCGCCGAATTCGCATGACCTGGATTGAACCGCAGAGACCTGAGTTGGAGCGGAAGCGAAGTGCTGGGAGACCTGGACTCGAACCAGGAATGGCGGATCCAGAGTCCGCTGTTTTGCCGATTAAACTATCTCCCACTACTGAACTTGGATTTTACCATGCGGCGCCGGCAATGGCAAGGCTCGCGCGCGCTTCGCGGCAACTCCGGGGCGCGGGTCATCTCCCCGCGTCTGCCAGCGACGCCAGGGCGAGCTTGATGCGGCGCAGCGACTCGTCCTTGCCCAGAATCTCCATCGTCTCGAAGGTCGGCGGCGAGACCTTCTGCCCGCTGACGGCCGCGCGCAGCGATCCAAACACCTGCCCGTTCCTGTAGCCGCTGGCTTTGGCATAGTCGAGCATCGCCGCGTGCTGCGCCTCGTGGCTGAAATCGTCCAGCCGCTCCAATTCCGGGATGGCGCCGCGCAAGACCTCCGCTGTGCCGGCGCCGTCCATTTTGCGCTGGATCAGAATGTCGGCTGGCGGCGCCTGAAACGACTCATAGTCGGCGAAGAAGAAACCCGCCATCGCGACCACGTCATTCAGCGACTTGAGCCGGACCTGGAGCAAGGGCGCGACGCGATTCAAGCGCTCGGCATCGACCGCGTAGCCGGACGCTTCCAGGATCGGCCGCAGCAGACGACAGAGCTCGGCGACCGGCGCGCGCTGGATGTATTGGCTGTTCAGCCAGTCGAGCTTGGCGATCGGGTAGGCGCTGTTGGCGGGGTTGACAGCCTGGAGGTCAAAGCGCTCAATGGCTTGCGCGACAGAAAAGATCTCTTCATTATCGCCGTAATTCCAGCCGATATTGGTCAGGAAATTTATGACGGCGGCGGGCAGATAGCCGGCTTCGCTGAATTCGTGGACGAGCACCGGCACGCGCTGGCCCGCGGCGTCGGCGAATTTCATTTTGCGCTTGCTGAGCTTGCCCTTGCCATTGGGGTTGAGCAGCACTGGCAGGTGGGCGAATTGCGGTTTTGCCCAGCCCAGCGCCTCCCAGAGTTGGATATGCAGCGGGAAGGAGGGCAGCCACTCCACCGCGCGCGTTATGTGCGAGATCCGCATGTGATGGTCGTCGACGATATGCGCCAGGTGATAAGTCGGGTAGCCGTCCGATTTCAGCAAGACCGCGTCCTGCAATTTGTTGTTTTCGAAGCGTATCTCGCCGCGGATCATGTCCTCGCCGACGGTCGCGCCGGTTAAAGGCATCTTGAAGCGAATGACGTAGGGCTGTCCGCGCGCCTCCAGGTTTGCCGCCTCAGCCGCGGGCATGTCGCGATAACGGCGATCGTAACCGCCGCCCGCCTTGCGCATTTCGGCGAGTTCTTCGGCTGTGGCGAAGCATTTGTAGGCGCAGCCGCTTTCGACCAGCCGCTCGGCCGCCGCCCGATAAAGCTCGAGGCGCTCCGACTGCGTGTAGGGCGCATAGGGACCGCCGATGTGCGGACCTTCGTCAATATCCAGGCCCAGCCAGTCAAAAGCGGCCAGGATCATCTCGACCGAGCCGGGGACGCTGCGTTTGCGGTCGGTGTCTTCGATGCGCAGAATGAATTGGCCGCCATGACGCCGGGCATAAAGCCAGGCGAAAAGGGCGGAGCGAATGCCGCCGATGTGCTGGGGGCCCGTCGGGCTGGGGGCGTAGCGCGTGCGAATGGCGCCGGATGAAGGCATCGTCAGTTCAGGTCTCCTGTTTTGTTCGCCAGTGCTGCCAATGGCCGAGTCACCGCCTCGCCCCTACAGCTACCGTTGCAATCGGAACACCGCCAATGGGCGAATTGTTTGGCGCGGGCGGTCGCTTTGCGGCGCGTGTGTCTACAGTTGGTTTCACAGTGTCGCATACCAGGCCCCGCCTGCGATTCTATCAAATGATGAGGCGGCGCCGCCGAACGATGACACTCTCGACCAAGCCGATGCCGACCATCGTGAAGAGCAGCGACGTGCCGCCAGAGCTGACAAAAGGCAGGGTCAAGCCGGTGACAGGCATCAGGTTCAGGTTCATGCCGATGGATACGGTCGTCTGAAAAAAGATCATGGCGGCCACGCCATAACAGATCATGCTGCCCAAGGCGTCGCTGGCTTCGCGCGCGCCTTTCAAGATCCGCAAGAGCACGAGCGCGAACATCGCCAAAACCGCCACGCCGCCGAGCATGCCGAACTCGTGCGCGATGACGCTGAAGATGAAATCGGTATGGCGCACGCGCAGGAATCGCCCCTTGTTCTGCGGGCCCACGGCGTAGCCCTTGCCCAGCACGCCGCCGGAGCCAATGCTGATCCGCGCCTGATTGATGTTGTAAGCCGCGTCGGGATCGAGCTGCGGATTGATAAAGGTCTCGACGCGCGCGCGCTGGTAGGGCTGCAGCAGCGGAAACACGATCGGCAGAATGATCAACAGCGCCAGCGCGAAAAGGGCGATATGCCTCAGCCGCAAGCCCGCCGACCAGATGATGACCGCCCAGATCACCAGAAAGACGATAGTCGTGCCCAAGTCCGGCTGCGCGAAGATCAGTGCGGCCGGTATCGCCACGTGTATCATCGTGCGGAAGACGGTGGATAGCTTGCCCAGCTCCAGATAGCGCTCGGCGGCGTATTGGGAGAGGGTGATGATGAGCAGGATTTTGCCGATCTCGGAGGGCTGGATGCGGATGCCGATGTTCAGCCAGCGCCGCGCCCCGCCCGCGCCCTCCACGCCAAAAACCAGCACCATGACCAAGAGTAAAACCATGCCCGCGTAGAGCCAGGGGCTTAAGCCGCCCAGCAGCCGATAATCTAGGCTCGCCATGACGAGCGCCACGATGAAGCCGATAATCGCGAAATTGATTTGGTCGGGCACGCGGCTGATGATGTCGTCGTCGATGGCGTCTTGAGTGGCGCTGGCGATCATCATGATGCCAAACACCACCAGGATCAGCGTGGCGGCGAAGAGAACATAATCGAACCGGCGCCAGATATTAAGTTTTTCACTCATGCGCGGCGCTTTGGATATGCCAGTTGCTGCGGCATTATATTGAGACGCGCCTGGAACTTACAGGGTTGGATGCGGTCGCGCCGTCGTTTCGACTTTGCCCGGCTAGGCTTTGGCGTCCTTCTCCGATTCGTCTTCAGCGCGCGCGTCGGCGTCGGGGTCGCTTTCGACGGTCTCCGTTTCAGCTTCCGCCGGCTCGGCATCACTGGAAATCGCGTCGGCGCCTTGGTTCGCGCCATTGGCTTCGGCCGCGCTTGCGACCGGCTTTTGCGCCGCCCGCGAATGGATGGCGACCGGGATCTCGGCCGTCAGCTTGCTATGCGTCCGGTCGCGCTGCTCCAGGTCGATCTCGACGCGCTCTTCGTCGACCACGAGGTATTTGACGATCACCGCCAGGATTTCGCGCTTCATCTCGTCCATGCGCTCGGGCGGCAGGTTGATGCGGTCGTGCTGCAGGACGAAGCGCAGCCTGTCTTTGGCGGTGGCGCCGCTGCCCTTTTTGGCGCGCCCGAACAAACGGCTTAGCAGGTTGGTCATGAGGGTTTCCTTTGCTTGTCGATCTCGCTCGCGATGCCATTCGGGCGCCCGCGTCTTAGCGGCCGTCCAGAAGGCGGACAAGTCGCTGGAAGATGCCGGGTGTCTCGTCGAGGTTCATGAAGGGCACGTCTTCGCCGATGACGCGCCGCGCGACATTGTTGAAAGCCATGCCGGCTTTGGATTGCTGGTTGAGCGTGACCGGCGTCCCGCTGTTGGAAGCGGAAAGCACCAGTTCGTCTTCGGGGATGATCCCGATGATCGTCAGACCCAGAATGTCGAAAACGTCATCGGAGGACAGCATTTCGCCCTTCTTGACCATGTCCGCTTTCAGGCGGTTGATGATCAGCCGGCCCGGTCCTTTGTCTTCCGCTTCGATCAAGCCGATGATGCGGTCGGCGTCGCGCACGGCGGACACTTCCGGGTTGGTCACGATCAGCACCTCGTCGGCCGGCTCCAGGGCATTGCGGAAGCCGCGCTCGATGCCGGCGGGCGAATCGATCAAGATGTAGTCGTGGTCGTGGCGCAATTCGTCGGTGAGCTTGACCATGTCTTGCGGGCTGACGGCCATCTTATCGCGGGTCTGCGCGGCCGGGATGAGGTAGAGCTCGTCGAATTTCTTGTGCTTGATCATCGCCTGCCGCAGCTTGCTCCGGCCTTCGACGATATCGACCAGGTCGTAGACGATGCGGTTTTCCAGCCCCATAATGACGTCGAGATTGCGCAAGCCGATATCGGCGTCAATGACGACCACTCGCTTGCCCAGGCTGGCCAGGGAAATCCCAAGATTGGCGGTGGCGGTCGTCTTGCCCACGCCGCCTTTGCCCGACGAAATCGTTATAACTTTCCCGCCCATTCGGCATCCTTTCTCGGTCTAGTCTCTGGCTTGCACGATGATCTGGCTGCCACGCACCAGCGCGACTTCGGGCTTGATTTTCTTGCGCTTGCCAGGCGGCGACGTGACCACGTAATCGGCGATTCGCAGCTGGCTGGGGCTCATTTCCAAGGCGCAGACGATGGCGGATTCATCACCGCCGACGCCGGCATGGACGTAGCCGCGCAGCTTGCCCCAGACCACGATATCGCCCGCCGCAATCACCTTGGCCCCCGGGTTCACATCGCCAAATACGATGACGTGCCCGTCGCTGTGGATCGTCCGGCCCGAACGCAGCGTTCGCCGAAACAGAACGCCCAGCGTGCCGGTCTCTTCGGGATTCACTGACGCGGTTTCCCGCGTCGGCGGCGCCGCATCGGCGGGGTTTCGGTTTTCAATCGGCACCGCCAGCGACGCCGCCGACTGCTGCGTTGTGTCGCTTTCGCTGCGCACGAGGGAAAGCCTCAAGCCGCGCCGCTCGAGCAAAGCCTTCAGCGAACTAAGCTCGTACTTGGGCACGGGCCGCTCGCCAAGCTCGATGGTGATATTGGCGCCGGCGAAGAATCCGGCTTTCTCGTCTATGCGCGCGGCCAGCTGGTCGGTCACCGACTGCCAGCTCTCCGTGGCGCTTAGCGATATGAGCAAGCCGTCATTAACGCCTTTGATGGCGATGAGTTCTTCGTGCATGCCGGGCAGAGTCCGCTTGGGCGAAAGGCGTTTTGAACCGCGATAAGTTAATTGTACGCGTTATTGGAATCGGCGCTTATGTCTTCGACAAGGAAAAAGCGAATTCGGCTGTTGAGGCCGGGATCCGCCGGCCCGGCCTGCGGCGACCTCCACCCCCCGATTTCAAGCGCGCAGGATATTCAGCAGCAGCAGGGCGGGCAGCGCAAAGTAGAGCGCCGAAACGATATGAATCCAGCGGCCCGACTCGTCCCCCAGCGTCTTGTTCAGCCACTGCCCAAGCGTGTTGACGGCGTAGGTCATCCACATCACTTGAATGATGATCAGCGGAATCAGCAGAATCTCGCGGTGGCTGCCCTGATAAGTCAAGCCAAAGAACACGTAGGCGGCGTAGGCGATCATGGTCACGACCCCCAGGGGCGGATACCAGCGCGAGAGCCGCGCCAGCCCCATGACGCCAAGGACGAGGCCAACTATGCTGAATTGCGCGATCACCAACTGCCCCAGTTCGATCCAGCGCGCCGCTTCTCGCCAGCCCCAGATCTCGAGCCGGGATGGCGCCGGCAGGCCGTAAGCCTGGACGAGCAGATAGCCGCCGGTGGCGATCGCGCCCAAAATACCGAGCCAATACAGGACCGGCAGCCGGGCATAAGACAGAAACAGCGCCAGCAGAAGCGCCGGCGAAAGCAGGGTCACCAGCGGGTCGTTGATAGCGCCGATCGCGAAGAGGAAGAGCAGCCCGGTCGTATGCCAGGGTTTGGGCTGTTTGGCTGGCTTGACGCCCGGTCGCGGGTTCGTCAGCAGAATCATATCCACCAGCAGGTAGAAGAGCCAGGCGGTCGCCAAGCCCGTCAGCCGCAGGCTTTGCGCCGTGCCAATCTCGCTCCAGAAGATGACCAGGAAGAGCGCGATGCCCACGCCAATGCCGAGGTCGCCGCGTTTCAGCAGACGAGAGGCGACCGCCATGGCCAGCGCCGCGCCGCCCGCGGCCAGCACGATCGTCGCCGGCTGCGATTGCCCGCCGCCCGTCTGCGACCAGAAGACCGGGCAGAGCGCCAGCGTCAGACCGCCGGCGATCGAGGCGACGAATCCCATCCGCCGCATGCTCGCCGTCACGCCAAAGATGGCCAGCGCCAAGCCCGAGGCGCGCGCGACCGGCGTCTCGCCCAGGAAAAGCATCAGCAGCCAGGCGAACCCGGCCGAAAGGACCGCTGGCGTCCATTGTCGCAGCGCTCGCCGCTGCCCGTCGGAGAGCCGGCGCAGGCTAAACCTCACTGGTCGCCCCGCCTATCAAGGGCAAGCCGTCGCGCTCGACCTTCAGCCGGTAATATTCTTCCATCGTCCGGCGCACAATCGGCAGCGCCACCTGCGAGCCCTCGCCGCCGTTGTACACGAATGCCAGGATGATGATCTCGGGGTCATCGTAGGGCGCGTAGCCGGTATACCAGGCGTGCGCGGGCCATTGACCCGGGACGCAGAGATTCAGCGCCCAGGCGTTGTCATCGCAGTATTCGGCCGTGCCGGTCTTGCCGGCCACCTCAATAAATGGCAGCGCCGCGGGCTGGGCGGTGCCGCCCTCGCCGATGACCGCTTCGCGCATGCCTTCGCGCACCAGGTCCAGCGCGCCCTCGCTAACGAATGGCGGGATGTAGGGCGTGTTCACCGTGCGGAAGCGCACCTGCTGGCAGACGGAGCCATTAAAACTGTAGTTCAGCGGAATGTGAACGCGGTAGCTGTGCAGGTCTTCGATGCCGGGGTCGCGGTTCAAGTCGACCGTGTTGCGATAGCCGTCGGGGTCGCAGCGGTAGGGGTCGTGCCAGGCGGAATCGGGTTCGCAGACGCAGGCCAGGCTCGATTCGCCCTTCATCAGCATGTCTTCCAGCAGCAGCAGGGTCAGCTCGTCGCCCGGCTTCATCATGTCGCGGTTTATCGTGCGCAGGACCTTGGGCTGGAAGGCGTCGATGACCTCGCGTTCTTCATCCAGGAAGTCCAGGATCACGGTCGGCTGATACAAGAGGCCGCCGTTGATGGTCGCGGCGACCGACGCGATCAATTGCAGGGGCGTAACGTTGACGTAGCCTTGCCCAAAGGCGGCGTTGTAAGTATCGCCGGTCGACCAGCTTTCGCCCTGGTTGCGGCGCTTCCAATCGGGATCGGGCATGCGGTTGGGGTTCTCGAAGGGGAGCTCGATGCCCAGCTCGCTGCCGATGCCAAAAGCGGTGCCATAGCGGAAGAGATCGTCGATGCCCAAGCCGCCCGGGCGGATCGTCTGTGATGACAGATTGGGGTTGCCGCCGCCGATTTGGTAGAAATAGACGTCGCAGCTCCAGGCGATGCCGCGGATCATGTCCACCCGTCCATGCCCGCTGCGCAGCCAGCAGACGAAGCGCTGGGCGGCCGCGCGGTCGAGGGGCGCGTAGCGGTTTTCCACCAGCAGCTGCCCCTCGTCCAGCAAAAGCGTGTTGGGGTCGATGACGTTTTCTTCGAGCACGGCGGCGGCAGTGATGACCTTCCAGACGGAGCCGGGCGGATATTGCCCTTTGATCGTCTTGTCCAGCAGCGGGAAGAGCGGGTCGGCCGCGATCTCCAGGAAGTACTCGACATCAATCGCTCGGGCGAAACGCGAATTGTCGTAGCTGGGGTAGCTGACCAGCGCCAGGACCTCGCCGGTATGCGGATCCATGGCGATGACGACGCCTTGCTGCGAGACCGAGCGGCCCGCGCTGGTGTTGAGCTCCTCCAGCTGGTCGATCAGCGCCTGGCGGGCAAAAGCCTGCAAGTCCACGTCGATGGTCAGGCGGACGTTTTCGCCCGGCGCGGGGTCGACCTGACCGACGACCTTGACGACTTCGCCGGCGACATCCACCTCGCGCAGGATCGAGCCGCGCTGGCCTGCCAGCCGCGATTCCAGGTAGCGCTCGATGCCTTCATAGCCGATGCGGTCGAAGGCGGGGTTATAGCCCAATGCCCGCAGCTCGGTCGCTTCTTCGGCCGGGATGGGACCCATGTAGCCGACGATATGCGTCGTCAAGGCGCCAGTCGGGTATTCGCGCACCGCCACCGGCTCCACGTCAACGCCCGGCATGTAAATGCGCTCCTCCAGGATTTGCATGGCGACCAGCTGCGGCACGTCCAGCGCGACGATGACTGGTCGGAATGGCTCGATGCCTTCGCCTTCTTCGACCAGGTCCTGGATGCTGCGCGCGAATTGACCGGCCTGCTCGGCGATTTCGCGCGTTGGCGGCACGCCGACCAAGGCCGACAGCCGGTTGAATACATCGAGCTCGGCTTCTTGGTCGCCCGGCAGCTGCGCCGGAATGACCGTGACGTTGTAGGCGGGCACGTTGAATGCCAGGCGGCGGTCGTTGCGGTCGAAGATGGCGCCGCGCCGCGCCGGAATGGGCAAGGGCTTGAAGCGATTCTCGTCGGCGTCAAGCTGGAATTCGTCGTGGCGGATCACCTGCAGCTCATACATGCGGATGCTGAATATCAGAAAGACGGCGAAGATCACCGCCTGGAAAAAGGTCAGGCGCCAAGTCTGAAAGGGGACGAGTCGGTTGGATTTCACTCGCGTCCCGCCATTTCTGTGCCGAGCGACAAGCTGTGGGGCGCGATAGGCAAGCCGCCCTCGAGCCGGCTCTGCAGCAAGCGAACGAAAACGTAGACTGGCAAGACTGCGATGAGATTGTAAACAGTCGTCGGCAAGAGGATAAGGCGCAGCAGCGACGGAATGTCGTAGACCGCGCCCATCAGAAAAAGCGCGCCAAGCGAGACCGCGGTCATGAAGACGGTGGCGACCCCCGTCATCGCCAGGAGGAAGACGATGCGCAGGCGCAGAAGCTGCTGCGCGATCCCGTTGACGGCGTAGGCGATCACGACAAGGGCGGCCGACGAGACGCCGACCGGCAGGATCGAGAGCAGATCCAGCATGACGCCGCCGACCAGCGCCCACACCAAGCCATCCGCCAGGCTCGAACGAGCCGCCCAGCAGATCACCAGAAGCATAACCAGGTTCGGCTGGCCGCGCGCGCCATCGAGAATCGGGCTGAAATTGCCGACCAGGGCGACGACGAAGGCGATGAAATGCGGCACGAAACTGGCGGATAGCGCCGCCGCCAAGCCCAATATGACGACTGACAGACTGCGTCCCAAATCAGTTCTCGATCAACTCTTCAAAAACTTTCAGATCGATCGGCTCGAAGCTGGTGATGACCAGCACCAGCTCCAGCGTGCTGAAATCGAAGAGGCTGCGCACTTCGGCTTCCTGAAAGAGCTCGAATTCAAACTGCCGCACGCTGGTCACCTGGCCCACGACGATATCCGGCGGGAAATTGCCGCCCAAGCCCGAGGTGATGACCAGGTCGCCTTGTTCAATCACTTCGTCGAGATCGACCATGGTCAAGCGCAGCACGCCAGAGGCTTGGCCGATGATGCTGCCATGGGCGCGCGTGGCTTGCAGGCGGGAGCTGACGGCGCTGTTCTCGTCGTTGATCAGCTGCACCTGCGCGGCGTTGGCGCTGACGCGAATGATCCGGCCGACAAGCCCCAGTTCCGTGGTGACGGGCATGCCCAGGGCGACGCCGTCGCGCGTGCCGCGGTTGATGATGACGCTGCGCGTGATGCCGGTCTGCTCGATGGCGATGACATCGGCGGGCAAGAATTCCTGGTCTTCCAGCGGCGAGGTGTACGCGAGCAGACTCTTGAGACGGTCGTAATCGCTGGCGGCTTCGCGCAGGGCGATCGACTCGACCTGGCGGCGCGCGAGCTGTTCTTCCAACGCCGCGATCCGCTCGCGCAGCTGGCCCAGATTGTTCAGTTCTTCAAAGATGGCATTGAAGGACAGGGTCACGCGATTGAAGGCGCCCGCCAGCCCGTGCAGCGGGGCGGCCGCGACCGCCTCAACTGGCGCGGACAGCCCCGTCACGCTGAGCAGGAGCAAGCCGGCGCAAACGGCAAGCGCCAGCGTCAGCGCCAGAAATCGGCTGGGTTGCCGCAGTCGTCGCAAGTCGCCACCCTCTCGCCCGCATGACTCATCCTATGTTAGCACAGTCCATAGCGCGAAAGAACTTGGCAGGCCTGTTTTCGCGTATTTCTCCTAATCATAAGCGGAAGGGGCGAGGTCGCGCAGACAGTGACCGCCGGCGTAGATTCGCGTTTCGGCGATGCAAAGCGGGCCTTGCGGCGATTCGCCCTGTCGATGAATCACGCGGGTCAACGGGCGAGCCACAGTCTCGAACCTGCGATTCCGCGCCAGGAGTAGTTGCTGTAGGGGCGAGGCGGCGACTCGCCCGCCGTGCCGCCATCGGCCGCGCGAAGACCCGGTCCGATCGATTCGCGCTAATGCCGCGTGCTTCCGCGCTCTGGCCCCGTGAGCAGCCGCCTCAGGTTGTTGTAATCTTCCAGGACCCTTCCCGCGCCCCGGGCGACGCAGGTCATGGCGTCATCGGCCAGCCAGGAACGGATGTTGACCTCTTCTCGCAGGCGCTCGCCCAAGCCGCGCAGCTGCCCGCCGCCGCCGGCAATCGTGATGCCGCTCTCCATCAGGTCGGCGACCAGCTCGGGCGGCGTGTCGTCCAGCGCGTCCTTGACCGTATCAATGATGATGCTCACCGAGCCGGCGATGGCGTCGCGTATCTCGATGGAACTGACCTCGACGGAATCCGGCAAGCCGGTGGTGAGGTTTCTGCCCTTGACCATGTAGGTGCGCTCTTGCGGCAGGGGATAGGCGGAGCCGATGTCGATCTTGGCTTTCTCGGCGGTCGGCTCGCCGATGAGCAGATTATGCTTGTTGCGCAGGTGCTGCACGATGTCTTCGTCCATCTCGTCGCCGGCCACGCGGATCGAACGGCTGATGACGATGCCGCCCAGCGAGAAAAGCGCGACTTCGGTCGTCCCGCCGCCGATATCCACCACCATGCTGCCCCGGGTCTCGAGCACTGGCAGATTGGCGCCAATGGCGGCCGCGACCGGCTCTTCGATCAGATGGGCTTCGCGCGCGCCGGCGTCCAGGGTCGCTTCGATCACGGCGCGTTTCTCCACCTCGGTCACGCCGCTGGGGATGCCCACCACGACCCGTGGCCGCGGCACCGGCACCCAGCTTTGCTCGTGCGCTTTTTTGATCAGATAATCCAGCATTCGCGCGGTGATCTCGTATTCGCTGATGACGCCATCGCGCAGCGGACGCACGATGAGGATGTCCTTCGGGTTCTTGCTCCACATTTCTTTGGCGCGGGCGCCCACCTCGATCGGCGCTCTTGTCTTGCGGTCGACCGCCACGAATGACGGCTCGTTGATGACGATGCCCTTGCCGCGCACGTAAACCAAGGTATAGGCGGTGCCCAGGTCGATGCCGATGTCGAGCGAGAAAAGCCCAAACAGGAAATCCAGGGGACTTAGCACGAAGGAATCCTCGACGAGACGCGCAATCCGCGCATTATATCATAACTCAACATCAACGAATTCTAATCAGACGCGATGACACGCCAACGTCCGCGCGCGATCGCTACCATCAAATATAGCATTGATTGGCGCATCGTTCTCAGTATGCGCCCGCCAGGTTATGATTGAGCGATGGAAACGCGAAAAGGCGATCTCTGCGCGCTGCTTGCTGGCATGCTTGCCCTGCTGGAAAGGCATGCGGTTTTTGCCCGCGGCGAGCGAGTCATCGTCGCCGTCTCGGGCGGGGGCGATTCGGTGGCGCTCCTTCATCTGCTCAATCGGGCGAAAGACTCGCTTGGCATCGCGCTGCATGTCGCCTCGCTCGATCATGGCATTCGCGGCGAGGCGGCGCGGCAGGATCTCGATTTTGTCGGCAGCCTGGCGGAAGCCTGGGGCATGGCCTGTACCCTCGGCGCGGATGATGTGCCGCGGCGGGCGAAGGAGTGGGGCGTCGGCATCGAGGAAGCCGCGAGGCGCGCCCGCTACCGGTTTTTGGCGACCGTGGCGCGCGAACAAGGGGCACGCGCCGTCGCCGTCGGTCATCACGCGCTGGATCAAGCCGAGACCCTGATGATGAACATCGTCCGCGGCAGCGGCTTGACTGGCTTGCGCGGCATGCAGGTCCTTAGCGCGATGCCCGGTCATCCGTCGCTGCGCCTGGTTCGGCCCCTGCTTCACATCTCAAAAGCCGATCTGGAGGCCTACTGTCGCCGACATGATCTGCCTTTTCGCGATGACGAGACCAACGCCGATATCGCCTATCGCCGCAATTTCATCCGCCACGAAGTGATGCGCCCGCTCCTGCGTCTGAATCCAGCATTGCTCAGCGCCTTTGCGCGCCTGTCCGAGTCCGCGGCCATTGATGAGGACTTCATCGCCGCGCAGTTTGAATCGGCTGTGCTGCCGCTGGTGATCGCGACGCCGGCTCGCTGGCGGATCAGCAAGCAAGACTTCGCGGCGCTACATCCGGCTTTGCGGCGGCGTCTCGTACAAGGCGCCTTTCGCAAGCTCTCGGGCGGGGCGGCCGCCTTGTCGCATCAGACGACGATCGAGCTGGCTGACTGGGCGCTGGCGGCATCGGCCGGCGCCCGGCGCGATATGAGCGCGGCGATACAGATGCGCAGGGACTACGACTGGCTGTGTATCGAACGCAAAGACGCCTCCCCCGAATATGCCCAGTATCGCTTGATCCCGGCCGGCAGCGACCGGCGGATTATCGCCGATGAGACGCTCGACCTTGGCGACCTGAAGGCATGTCTTTCGACAAAGCCAGCTGCGCCGGAAGGCGGCCTCTTCCTCGCGGCGCCGGCGCTGCTGGATCTGCGGCTGCGGACGCGGCGCCCGGGCGATCGCTTCAAACCAAGGGGCATGGGCGGGCGCTCGCGCAAGCTCAAGGACTGGCTGATCGACCGCAAGGTCCCGCGCCAGATCCGCGATCGCATCCCCTTGCTCTGCGCGGGCGGCGAGATCATCGCGATCCGCCTGGGCGATGCCTGGCATCTCGCCGAAAGCGACTGCTTCGGGCCCGGCGACGCCGAGGCGGCAAGGCTCACCCTCTGGCGAGGCGCGCCGACAGCCAAATAGGAGGCTGAACGCCTTCGCGCTTGCCGCAGTTCCACTATAATTTGAATGTGCTTCCTTTTCGGGCTCGGTGGCCAAGATGGCTGAGAGACAGCTTATGCGACTCCTGCTAATCGATGACGATGGCGTCAGTCGGTATACCGCGAGCAACGCTCTGCAGCGCATCGGCTATTTGGTGTCTGAAGTCGACTGCGGCGAAAGGGCGCTCGAGCATTATGACCCGAGCGACTTCGACTTGGTGCTTTGCGAGATTGACCTGCCGGGGATCAGCGGCATCGATGTGCTGCAGGAAGTCAGGAAGCGGGCGCCCGACGCCATTGTCGTATTGATGACCGAGCGGGCGCGGATCGAGACGGCGATTCAGGCGCTGCGCTTCGGCGCGCAGGATTATCTGATCAAGCCATGTTCCAGCGAAGACATTTGCGAGAGCGTCGAACGCGGCATCGAAAACGCGCGCAGCCTGTTGCGCCGCCGCCGCCTCCTGGACGCGATCGAGCGCAACGTGTCGGAACTGGCGCGCGAAGTCTACGACGCCGCTGATGGCGCCGGCTATGATTCGGGGCCGGGCGCGGCACGGTTCCATGATAGACTGCCCGCTCGTGGCAGCGAAATCACGCTGGGACCGCTCTCGATCCTGCCGGGCAAGTACCAAGTCGCGGCCGGCGCGCGATCGGTCGACTTGACGCCCACCGAGTTCGACCTGCTGCTGTTCTTGGCCGCCAACCGCAGCCGCGTCGTTTCCTGCCACGAGCTGGTGCGCGAGGTGCGTGGCTACCAGGCGGACGAAGCGGAGGCGCGCGAAGTCATGCGGCCCCACGTCAGCAATTTGCGGCGGAAGCTCAAACGCCTCGGCGATATCGACCTCATCGTTAATGTGCGCGGCATTGGCTATCGGCTCGGCGAAGTCGCGGAAGATAGTTGAGCCGCCGCTCCGATGCCCGCGCGCGCGAGGCTGTCGTTCGCCACAATGTCCGGTCATCGCCCCAATATCGGACTCCGCTGGCGCCGAATGTCCATGGCGCTCCTCATTATCGCCGTCGCCTCCCTCGGCGCGATAGGGGCGGCATGGGCGCAAGCGGCGGTTTGCGACGAAGAGGGCGCGCTCTCGCGGGTGAGGTATTTCAGCGAGGTCTCCGCGAGCGAACGCCATTACACGCTTTACCTGCCACCTTGCCATGCGGCGACTGACGACGAATATCCGCTGCTGCTGCTTCTGCATGGCTCGGACGCCGATGACAGTCAGTGGGCGCGGCTGGGTTTTGTCGAGGCGCTGGACAGGGCGATTCACCAGGGCGACGCGCCGCCCATGATCGTGGCAATGCCCAAAGGCGGCGCCATCGCCAATAAGAACCAGTTCGATGGCGCCACTTATGACGCCATCCTGCTCGACCTGCTCGCTCAAGTAGAAGCCCGTTATCGCGTCAGTGGCAAGCGGGCGATCGGCGGCATCTCGCGCGGCGGCTTCTGGGCATACCACCTGGGTTTGCGCTTCCCCGACGAATTCGTCGCCATCGGCGGGCACAGTCCCTACTTCGACCCTGATCACGCCGAACCGGCGTATAATCCGCTTGAACTGGCGCGGGCCCTGGGCGGCGACGCGCGACTGCGCCTGTGGCTGGATCGGGGCACGAATGATCACGCGGCCGACGGCGTCGACCGTATGCAGGTGACTTTGCGCGCTGGCGATGTCCCGCATGACTACGTCGTGCAGGCCGGCGGCGGCCACAGCGAGGCCAGCTGGCGGCTTTATGTCGCGGATTACCTCAGCTTTTATGCGGCCGCTTTTGAAGGGACGGATAAACCAGTCGAAGCGGATGACCAGGAAACGATGGCGAGCGTCGAACTGTGGCTGCCGGCCGTCGGCTTTGGCGCTCTGCAGACTTCCATCGACTCGGCGGATTTGAGCGACCTGCTGGCGGGCAAACTGGACGCGCGCCTGATCTTGAGCGAATCGAACGCGGAAAGGCTGCGCGGGCATGGTTTCGACCCGCATCCGCGCGCTCGCGTTGTCGCCGACGATCAGCTGTTTTACGCGCTCTGGCGAGACAAGCGGAGTTTCACGCTGCTGCCCTTCGACCAGTTTCACTTGCGGCTGCGCCCCCTGTGGCTGGACGATCTTCCTGTCGTTGATCAGCTGGCGGATTATCCGCTTGTCTTCGAGAGCGACACGCCCAACTTCAGCCGCGAAAAGCTGACGCGGATCACCCTGTCCGGCACGACGGCGCTCGCCCGCCATACGCTGCCGGCGCTTGAAGCAATCGGCCTGGAGCGCGCGGCGAGCGGCATCGGCGACTATGTTCGGCGCTCGGATTACTTCCAAATCACGCACGAGGCATCCATCGCGCCGGGCTGCCCGCGGCACAGCGGCGCCGAATTGGGCGGCGTCAACAGCATGTGCATGCGCGCCGATCACGCGCCGCTCTTTGACATTCTGGATGTCGATGTGGTCGACTTGACCGGCAATCATATCAACGACTTCGGCTATGAGGCTTTCGAGCGGACCCTGGCGCATTTCGAGGCGCGCGGCTTCGCTCTCGTGGGAGGCGGAAGAGACCTCGAAGCGGCGCGCCAGCCGCTTATCCTGGAACATGAGGGCTCGCGGATTGGCTGGCTGGCTTGCAACAATATCGGTCCCTATTACGCCTTCGCCAACGAGGATCCCGATGCGCTTGGCGGGCGGCGGCCGGGCAACGCCCATTGTCGCGGCGAGTGGCTGCGCGAGACTTTGGCTCTATTGGCGGCTGATGTCGATCTCGCGCTCTTGACGGTGCAATACCGCGAGTTTGAGGCTTTCACGCCGATGCGGCAGCAGCGCCTGGACTTCCAGACTTATGCCGAATGGGGCGCCGATATCGTGATCGGCACCGCCGAGCACAAGCCGATGACCTTCGAGTTCTATCACACGCGGCGCGGCGAGACCGCCTTCATCCATTATGGTATGGGCAATCTCTTCTTCGATCAGCTGCCATGGGGCAATCGGCGTTTTTTCCTGGATACGCTGTATGTTTATGCCGGGCGGCTCCATTCGGTGGAGTTATTCCCCGGCATCATCGACGACCGGGCGCGACCGCGTCTGCTCGCCGGCGAAGATTTGTACAACTTTCTGCACTTCATATTCGTACAGAAAAATGAGTTTTAGGCGCTGCCAAGGGTATCGGAACCTTGCCGGGGCGACTTGCCCTTCGCCGACGCGAAAACGGGCGTTACAGCGTAACGCCCCTGTTTACATTGCGGGAAGATTTCACCCCATCCCCCGGCCCCTTGCCCCAGCGAGCTAGGGAAGGGGAGCGAAACCCAGCGGACCGCAATGTATTTTGCGTGGGCGGTCGCATTGCAGCGCGTATGTCTACAGGTAGCAGTTGCAGGCGCGAACCGGCGAACCCCCGGGCCGCCAGCGCGCTCTGATTTCTGATGATTTTCATACGCCTAGCGCGAGACAATCTAGTCGCGGCGCGGCCACCTAAGTTATAATGGCGCTGCGCCCCGGCCGCGGCCCGGGCGCGCGAATCGCAGAAGAAAAGTTTGGTCAATGTCTACGCTAAACCCCGACCTGATTTCAAAGGATATGGACGCCGTATTGAATGACGCGGCGCCGATGCTTAAGGAATATCGCAAGTCGTCGATCATGCCGGAGATGGTGCTGCTGGCGCTGCTCCAGCGCGAGAATACGGCGGCATGGCGCATGTTAAAGGAATTCGAGACATCGCGCGGCGTCGATCTCGAGCGGCTCGAGCGCCAGGTCAAGGCGGCGACGCAGTCGCGGCGCGATCCCGATGGCAGCCTGGCATTCGTCGCTATCGGCAATCGCAAAGTCTCGCTAAGCCGTCAATCCATCGTGCTGCTGGATGACGGGCTGACGGTCGCCAATTCCATGAACGAGCAGAAGATCGACACAGACCACGCCCTGGCGGTTCTGGCGGAGACATCGGTGAGCACCGGCGGCATCCTGCGGCAGTTCAGCGTCACGCCAAAAGCCATTCAGGACGCCTACAGCGATGCCAGCAAGATCATTCCCGCGCGCGAAGACAGCACCACCGTGGACTTTGTCAAACGGGCGAAACGCGGTCTGCTGCGCGCCGTGCATTTCCGCGAAGACCTGCTGCGCAATATGATCAACGTGCTCACGCAATCGGTCAATCGGCATATTGTGCTGGTTGGGCCCGATGGCGTCGGCAAGCGCACCCTGGCCTACAGTCTCGCGCTGCTGATGGCGGAGGAGAAGGGTCCGGCGGGCTTGCACAATCTCGTGCAGATCAGTGAGACGGCGCTGCTGGATGGCGACCAGGAGGCTTTTCGCGCCGGCATGAGCGCGGCCCGCCGCGGCATCCTCTTCCTGCCCCTGATTCATCGTTTCTTCGGCGGTCCCATCAAAGCCGATTTCAACAAGGCGACCTCGCTGGTGCAGAAAGCCTTCCTCAGCGATGACCCGGTCATCATCTGCACGACCAGCGTGCAAGAATTCGAGGAGCGCATCCAGGGCGTCAGCGCCATCATGGAGAACAGCCAGGTCATCCGCGTGGACGAGCCTTCGCTGGAAGAGACGGTCGAGATTCTGGAAACGATGTCGCCGCACATGGAATCGGATTATGAGATCGCGGTCGATCACGACGCCTTGAAGATGGCGGCGCGCATGGCCCAGCGTTTTCTGACGATCAGCCCGCTGCCATTGAGCGCCGAGCAGCTGCTGCATCGCGCGGCGGCGATGGTGAATATGGGCAAGCAGGATACGCTGGCGTTCAAGCCGGAGAACAACGACGCCTCCCTGGATGTCGAAGACGTCGCCATCGTCACCAGCCAGATGACCGGCATCCCGGTGACCAAGCTGGGCGCGGACGAGCGGCTGCGTTACGCCAATATGGAAGACCAGCTGCGGCTGCGCTTGATCGGGCAGGAAGAGGCGGTGCAATCCGTCAGTCGCGCGATCAAGACCGCCCGCGTCGGGCTGAAAGACCCGCGGCGTCCCATCGGCGCCTTCCTCTTCTTGGGGCCGACTGGCATCGGCAAAACCGAATTGGCGCGCGTCTTGGCGGACTTTATGTTCGGCAGCGAAGAGAACCTCTTCCCGCTGGATATGAGCGAATACAAAGATGAGAGCAGCATCAACCGCTTGATTGGCTCGGCGGTCGGGTATGTCGGCAGCGATGAAGGCGGGCAGCTCACCGAGAGGATTCGGCAGCAGCCCTACACGATTGTCCTCCTGGACGAGATCGAAAAGGCGCACCCGCGCATCATGGACGTGCTATTGCAAGTGATGGAAGAGGGCAGGCTGACCGATGGCCGCGGCAATATCGCGCGCTTCAGCGAGGCGGTCGTGATCTTGACCAGCAATATCGGCTCCGAGCATTTAATGGTGCGCCATATCACCGAAGACCTGCGCGATATGATCATGGAAGAAGTGCTGGAATTCCTGCGCCCCGAGTTCATCAATCGCCTGGACGAAGTGATCCTCTTTAACGCCCTGAGCGATGAGGACTTCACGCTCATCCTCGACCTGTTGATCGAGAAAGAGAACAAGCTGGCGAAGGAACGCGGCTTGACGCTGCGCTTCACGCAAGGCGCGAAGAACTGGCTGCTGGCGCAGAATGACGAGCCCGAATTTGGCGCGCGGCCCCTGCGGCGGATCCTGCGGCGCAACCTGCGCGAGCCCCTGGCCGACTTTCTGCTGCGCTCCAACCCGCCGGAAGGCACCGAAGTCCGCATCAGCTCGAGCCGGAAACGCGGCGGCGGCTTGAAATTCTCGGCGGAAATCGATGGCGAGCAGTTCGCGCTGGATGCCTGAAGCTCGCCCTGAACTGTGAGAGGCAATATGACAGCGATCGATCGTTCGATCTTCCGAAAGTACGATATTCGCGGCATCGCGGCTGGCGGCGCCCCGCAGCTGACGCCGGCGGTGGCCGAGCTGGTGGGCAAGGCGCTCGGGACCTACTTGCCGCGCGAGTTCGGGTCAGAGCGGGTCTTCGTCGGCTCGGACAATCGCGTGACCTCGGGTCCACTGAAGGCGGCGGTCATCAAAGGCCTGTCGTCGACTGGCTTGCCCGTCACCGACATCGGCGAAGTATTGACGCCGACCGTATATTTCGCCTCGGCCTCGTACGACGGGGTCGGCGCCGGCGTCATGGTCACCGGCAGTCATCTTGACACGCGTTACAACGGCATCAAGATGGCCTACGGCAAGCTGGCGCTGGCCGGCGAGCAAATTCAGGATCTGCTGCAGCTGATAGACAGCGGCGATTTTGCCAGCGGCGCGCCCGATGTCAGCGACGAACTCGACATGATCCAGCGGCACATGACGGCGATTCAAAGCAAGGTGACGATGGCCAAGCGCATGAAGGTCGTGCTGGACGCGGGCAATGGCTTGTCGGGCGCTTATATTCCTCCCGTCTTGGCCGCGCTGGGCTTGGATGTCGAGTGCCTCTATTGCGAGCCGGATGGCACATTCCCGAATCATCTGCCCAACCCGGAAGACCCGGAAATGACGCGCGACCTGGAAGCCAAAGTGCTGGAAACGGGCGCGGACCTGGGCTTGGCTTTTGATGGCGACAGCGACCGCTGCGGCTTTATCGACAATCACGGGCATCATATCGCGGCTGACCGGCTGCTGGCGCTGCTGGCGCGCGACTTGCTCGGTCGGCATCCCGATACGCCAATCGTCTTTGACGTCAAGGCGTCGCAGGCGCTGCCCGACGAGATTACCAAATACGGCGGCAAGCCCGTGATGTGGAAATCGGGCCATAGTTTGATGAAACAGAAAATGAACGAAATCGGCTCGCTGCTCGGCGGCGAAGTCAGCGGGCATCTCTTCATCGGCGAAGACTATTATGGCTTTGATGACGCGCCCCTGGTCGCCCTCAAGACGCTGGAAATCATCAGCCAGTCGGCATCGACCATCGCTGAGATCTTCGACGAGATTCCCAAGCTGGTCGCCACGCCCGAGATCGTGCTCTCCGCGCCCGACGATTTGAAATTTAGGATGATCGACGAGATGACCGCCAGCCTGCAGAGCGATTACGAAGTGGTGACCGTTGATGGCGCCCGCGTGATCTTCGAGCATGGCTGGGGCTTGGTGCGCGCAAGCAATACGCAGCCAGCCGTGACTCTGCGCTTCGAAGCGTATGCCCGCGAGCAGATCGTCCAGTACATGCGCGTCTTCAAGGCGCAGCTGGATAATTATCCGCAAATTGATCAAGCGCGCTTCGACGAGCTTCTGGTCCAGTTCAGCGCTTGAACGCGCCCCGCCCGCCGATGGCCGATCACTATCGCGAATTTTATCGGAATGACGCGCGGCTCTTCGATCGATTGGTCGCGCGGGAAGATCGTCGCGGCAATTTATTCGCGGCCCTCAATCAGATCCGCCCCTTGGACGGCGCCCGCGTCATCGAGTTCGGCGCCGGCACGGGAAGACTGACTCGACTGCTGGCGCTGCAGGCGAGCGTCGTACGCGCCTTCGATATTGAAGCGGCCATGCTGCGGTTGGCGCGGGAGAATCTGCTGGCGACGGGCTTGCGAAACTGGTCGCTGGTCCAGGCCGATAACCTCCACTTGCCCGTCGCCGATAACTGCGCCGATCTCGTGATCGAAGGCTGGAGCTTCGGGCATTCCATCGCCTGGCATGGCGAGCGCTGGCGAGAAGCCGCCGATCGCCTGCATGCGGAGCTGCGGCGCGTCCTCAAGCCTGGCGGCGTCGCCATCCTCATCGAGACCCTGGGCACGGGCCGGCGCGAACCCCGCCCGCCGACCGACTGGCTCAAAGATTTGTTTCAGCATTGGGAAGCGGAACACGGATTCCAGCGGCGGTGGATCCGCACCGATTATCAGTTCGCTTCAATTGCCGAAGCGGAAGAGCTGCTGCGCGGGTTCTTCGGCGCGGAGTTGGCCGATGACTGGCTGCGGCGGGGCGCGCTCATCGTGCCGGAATGCACAGGCCTCTGGTGGAAGCGCTTCGGCTGAGCGCGGTCACGAGGCGGCCCGCGGGCTCATGCGGCGCTTTTGGCGCGCCCGGCGCTATTGAATCCCGCCCGATATGCGTTATGATGTGCTGAAAATCTTTGCCCTTTCCGCCTGCGAGAATCAACCAGCCGAGACGCCGATCGCCCATGTTAAACGCGCCAGACGAGCATCCCAATATCGAATTTGAGGTCGATCGCGAGCATTCCGGCATCCGCATGGTCGGCTGCGCCACGTTTGCCTTTGGCGCGCTGGCCAGCTATTTCATCGTCAGCAGCATCCTGCCGCAGGGCGGCCTCATCACCATCGGCGTGGCAATGGCGATCGCCGTCGCGCTGACCTATGCCGCCGATTATCTGACCAAGCGCTTCTGGCCCAGCAATCGCGCGATCCAATTCGTCGGCGATATGATCCAGCTCGTCAGCGGCGACAAGGTGCAGGGCGCCATCGACGCCGACCGCAACGTCAATCTGCTCATGTGGCACTTTGAGGCGAAACGCCACCCGCGCGTGCCCAAGGGCTGGTACGTGGTCGCCAACGCGCTGGAGCAGGATGGCGAGTACATCGTCAGCTACAGCATCGTCTCGCCGGCCGACTTTGAAGCGCTGCCGCTCTCGCGCCTGTCGGTCAAGTATCAGCGAAAGAAGCGCAAGAAAGATGAGGGGCGCGACCTGCGGGAGGCCGGCGCTTATCGCCGCATCGCCCAAGCCGAGTTTCATCGGGGCGAGCTCGGCGCCGAGATGTCGCAGGAAGACTACTACGCCTATCTTGATTACCTGGCCGACACCTACACTTCCTGGATGCCGAAAGACAAATGAGCGCGCCGGGCAGACTGGTATGCTGCATCGCCTGCCTGCTCTTTGCCGCCTCCATCATTCGCGCGGACGAGCGGACGCTGACGGTCGGCGCCGCCGTCGAAGGCGAATTGGCGCCCGGCGAGACGCACCGCTATGTTTTGACCGCGCTCGAACTCGCCTTGCTGTCCTTCCATGTCGAAGCGCTAAGCGACAGCCTCGATCCGCTGCTGGAAATCTACGACGCGGGCGGCGAGCTTGTCATCGCGAGCGACGATTACGCCTATCCCGAAACGCGCGACGCCGCTATCCAAGCCTTTGTGATGCCCAGAACCGCGACTTACGCCATCGTGGTCAGCGGCTTTGGCGAGAGCGCGGGCGCCTATCGACTGCATGCGCTGCCGGGTTACGATCGCCTGGCGCTGCGCGAAAAACCGGTGGATAGCGCCAACTGGGAAGTGGTCTACAGCGACGCCACCGTCAACGTCTCGGATGCCAGCGTCTTCGCCCTGGAAATGCGCGGGCTGGCGCGCTCGGCTGCGCTGGTCGGCTTGCACCTGCCTATAGAAAACGACCTGTATTTCGAAGCCGCCTTCGACCAGGTGAGCTCGCCGGCCGTCTGGCAAGTTGGGCTGCTTTTTCACTATCGGTCGCCGACGAACTATTATCGCCTGCTGCTAAACAAGAACGGCTACTGGCGGGTTGATCGCATCGAGGGCGAGGCGGTCACGCAGCTGCGCGGCTGGACAAACCATCCGGCGATTCGCCCGGGCGAGCGCGCTTTTCGGCTCGGGGTGCTGGTTAGCGGGGCGCACTTTGACATCGTCTACAACGGGCAGGATGTCGGCTCGGTGACGGGTTCGTCGGCGCCGGCGGGCAGCCTGGGCGTCGCCGTCGCCACGGACGAGCGCATCGGCGGCGCGGTCTCCCTGGTCGTGGGCGAGATCGTCGTCACGCTGCCGTCCCGCGTCGGCGAGAACCGGCTCATTCCGCAGCAGCTGATCGCCCGCGGCAGCTACGCCATGGCCGACGCCCTGGCGCGACATGGGCTCGTTCCGGCGGGCGGCGAGATCAAGCTGGCTGTGCCCGAGAGCACCCTTCGGCGGCTGCGTGGCGGCGTCTCGCGTCTGCCCATCGCCTCCAGCTTCAGTTTCGCCCAGTTTGCAATGGGCGTCGAGCTGCGGCTGGAAGTTGGCGCGGCGGGGAACGGCGGCTGCGGCTTGTTCTTTCATCACCACGATGACGAGCATTACACGCTGGCTTATGTGACGAGCCACGGCGATTATGGCGTCTCGCGGCGGGCGGGCGAGGGCTTCGCGCCGGGCATTTATGGCAATCGCGGGCGGACGCAGGGGACGGACCATTTTCTGCTGGTCATCGTCCTGGATGACGCGATTCATTATTTCCTGGACGAGCGCTACGCCGGCCGCATGGACAGCATCCCGCTGCTCGGCAGCATCGGCATCGCCGCGGTCAATTATGAGGACGTGGAGACCAGCTGCCTCTTCGAGGATCTCTGGCTGTTGAGTTTGGATGAGTAGGGGCGATAAACCTAGTCGCCCGCCCGCCAGCACGTGTAGGGGCGATAAACCTTGTCGCCCGCCCGCCAGTACGTGTAGGGGCGACTCTGTGAGTCGCCCGCATTCTCATTTGTGCTGTATCGGGCGACTTGATAAGTCGCCCCTACAAACTGTTAGTAGCTGTGGATTCGGCTTAGCCGCCCGCCAGCGCGCGTAGGGGCGATAAACCTTGTCGCCCGCCCGCCAGCACGTGTAGGGGCGACTCTGTGAGTCGCCCGCATTCTCGTTTGTGCTGTATCGGGCGACTTGATAAGTCGCCCCTACAAACTGTTAGTAGTTGTGGATTCGGCTCAGCCGCCCATCGCCCCGCGCAGCGAATCACAAGCCGGGCAGCCGCCGCCGGGCCGCACGATCGCGTAGCCATATTGCGGGTCGTTGCCCCAAGCCGTGAAGTTCACGTTCCAGACGATGATCATATTGACGTAGCCCGACCCGCGCGCGACATTGACCGCGCCAGCCAGCCACTGCGCCTGCTCCGCCAGAGAATTGCCCGCCGCCCAGGCGAAATGGCCTGGCAAATCGCCGATGCCCTCGCCAGTCAGGTAGCCGAGCTCGGTGAAGCAGAGCGGCTTGGTCGGGAAGGCGTTGCGATAAACACGCATCATGCTGGGCAAATACCAGGAATAATGCCCCGAGCTGCCGACTGGCGCCCCGCTGGTGGCATTGGGCGGCACGGCCCCGGCATTGTAATGGACGCCGACGCAATCCATATAATTGGCCGCGCCCGCAGCCGCCATTTGCTGCACGAAAACGTCATCGTTGCAAAGGTCGGCTTGGCAGCCCGTCTGCGAGAAACCGCTTGGCGCGGGCGCTCCGCTGATGACGATGGTATTGGGATTGGCGGCTTTGATCGCGTTAAAGGCTTTCGCCAGCAGCTTCGTGTAATTCGCGCCGTTGATTTGCCCCACGGGCCACTCGTGTTGGATATTCGGCTCGTTCCAGACCTCGATGGCGTGCGCGCCTTGGCTCGCCAGGAGCGCCACGTACTTCGCGTACTCGTCGATATAAGCGTCGAAGTTGTTCGCCAGCTTATTCTTCTGCCCGAGCGCGCCGAGCAGCACCTTGAAGCCTTGCGCTTTGGCGGCGCCAATGATGCCTGCGCCGTCGCTAATGCCGTGCCGCACCTGCTTCTTGACCCAGGTCATGCGAGCGCTCTGCATCACTTTGGCGGTCCCGCCGTCAAATCCCGCGACATGCCCGCCCAGGTTGAAGCCGCTGACGTTGGCTGTGCTGGCGACGGGCGCGGGCGTATCGCCGGCATCGCCGGTTTCAGCGGCTTGCGCGGCTTCCTGCGCCTGACGCGCCGCCCCGCCATAACGGGCCGGCACCTGCGTCTCATCGCAGAGCACGGATTCTTGCAAATCGTAAGTGACGCGGGCTTGATATTCTTTGCCGGAGCGGTCGAGCAGGCTGATCGTCCAGCCGAAGAGGATATCCGAGCGCTTCTGCGCTACCGGCACTGCATCCACGCAGTTGTCGATGCCGAAGGAGCCGTACTGACTGTGGCTGCCGACATGGCTCCAGTCGTCTTCGTAATAACGCCAGCGCACCAGTTTCAGCGGTTTATCGCGTTCGGCTTCGACGATGTCTCTGGCGATATCGAGCGCGAGCATGACCGGGTCGCGCGAAGGGCTGTCGTCTTGAGCCAGAGCCAGCGGACTCAAGCCGAGCAAAGCCAATACCAGCAGGAGCGCTGTCAGGTCGCGCGCGGCGATGCGGGCTTTCGGGTGGGCTCGCATTCCTGTCCTCCTCGTAAGAGATCCTGTAGATTGACGAAAGCATAACAAGATTCGACAGGATTGCTATAGCTTGTTTGGCGGCGTTGGCATTGCGTCAGCTTGGGGCGCGGCTTGCGGCATCGCGGCGTCAATCGCGCGGCAAGGTGAAGAAAAAGGTCGAGCCGCCGCCCACCTGGCTCTTGACCGAGATTTCGCCGCCATGCGCCTCGACGATGGCTTTGACCAGGTACAGACCCAGGCCGGCCCCCTGCGCGCTGCTGGTCAGCTGGTCGTCGACGCGGTAAAAGCGCTCGAATACTTTCTCGATCTGATCTTTGGCGATACCGGCGCCTTCATCGCGCACGAAGACGGTCACGCTTTTTTCGGTGTAGCGCCCGCCAATCGTTATCGTCGTGTCGTCGGGCGAATATTTGATGGCGTTGGTCAAGAGATTGTCGATGACCTGGCGCAAGCGCGTTTCATCGCCGGGTATCAGCGGGAAGCTGCCGGCGAAGCTGAGCACGATGGGGTGCTTCGTCTGGCTTTCCAGGCGGGCGGCCGAGCGCGATGCCACCGCCTGCAGGTCGGTATCGGCGATGTTCAGCCGCAGCTCGCGCGCCGCCTGGATCTTGCTGGCGGTCAGCAGGTCTTCGACCAGCTTGGTCAGGCGATCGGCTTCGTCTTCGATGATCGCCAGGTTCTCGCGGATGATTTCGCCGTCCCACTCTACGTCGTCGCGGCTCAAGGTGCTGGCGTAGCCCTTGATGATGGCGATCGGCGTGCGCAGTTCGTGCTGCACGGTGGAGATGAAGACGGACTGCATCTCCTGCGCCTTGCGGAAATTGGTGATGTCGCGGACGCTGGCGATAATGCTTTCCAGGCGGTCGTCAGCCCTCAGCAGGGGGGCGTAGGTGATGCCAATGCTGATGCTTATGCCATCCGGGCGCAGCAGGTCGCCTTCGACATAGAGCGTATCGGCGCGCCCATCGGCGGAAGCCCGCGCCCAGCCGGCTTCGAGCGCGTCTTCAATATCGGGGCTTTCCAGCGCCTCCCAGACGATGACGTGGCTTTTGGGGCGGTCGATCAGGTCGTCGCCGCGCCAGCCGCTCATCCGCTCGAAAGCCCGGTTGGCTTGCTGAATCGTCAGGTCGGGATTCAGGATGAAGACGCCATCGCCGCTGTTGTTGAGGATGGCCGCCAGCCGCTGACGCTCCTGACTGATCTCGCCGTAGAGCTGGGCGTTGTTGACGGCGATAGCGGCTTGATCGGCGAAGCTCTGCAAGGCGTTCAGGTCTTCCGGCGTGATGGCGGTCTGGTACGAGCGGAAGACGATCAGCAAACCGAGTGGCACGCGCGCGAAGACCAGAGGCATCGCGATCGACTGGGCCAGGCGCGGGTCGATGACCTCCGCCATCTCGCGCAGTTTGCGATTGAGGAATTCGCGGCTGAAGCCGGCCCCGTCGCCCGGGTTCATGAGCTCGCGCAGCTTGTCGTTGAGCTGGGCGACGTCATCGGCGGCGAGCCCGCTGTAGGCGCGCACCGTGAAAGCCTGGTCGTGCCGGTCGCTCAAGGCGACGATGCCGGCCCTCCCCGCCAGCATGACCAGCGAAGCGTGCAGCACGCGGCGCAAGACCTCGCTCAGGTCCAGCTGCGCCGTGATCGCGCGCGTGATCTCCAGCAGAAAGTCACGCTGCTGTGTTCGCAGGTCCGGTCGCATCAACATAGTTGGATTCTATCACGCCAGCGCAGGCAGGTCGCAGCCATGCGAGGGCGCGTTTCTGGCGGCGACGCTCAGTGGAGGCGGTCGAGCTCGCTGAGGTCGCGGTTGCCGCCGTCCGTGGCGACCAGGGCGGCCGCCCCGGCCAGAGCCACGTCATCGCCCAGCGCCGCCGGCTCGATGCGCAATTCTCGCGTATAGGCCTCGTCCAGCACATGCTCGTGCACCGCCGCCTTTATTGGCGCGAAGAGCAGCTCGCCCGTCTTGGCGACGCCGCCGCCGATGACGACGACTTCGGGGTTGAACAGGTGCAGAATGGAGACGATGCCCAAGCCGATGATCCGTCCGGCGTATGCGAGCGCGTCGACTGCCAGCCGGTCGCCAGCCGAAGCCGCCATGCCGACGGTTTTGGCGTCGATGCGCTTCAATTCGCCATCCGCCAGCGCGAGCGCCAGCGACCCCGCCCCGCCCGAAATGGCGCGCCGGACCCTTCGCGCAATCGCGGGGCCAGCCGCTTCCAGCTCAACCGACGAGACGCGTCCCTTGTCGAGAAGCATGGGAATATGCCCGAGCTCCGCCGCCAAGCCTTCGCGCCCCAAGAGCAGCTTGCCATCGCAGACGATGCCGGCGCCGATGCCGGTGCTGACGGTGATATAGCACAGGTGGCGGCAGCCCTGGGCGGCGCCTATGGCGGCTTCGGCGAGCGCGGCTACGTTGGCGTCGTTGCCGATGTAGACGGGCAGATCAAATTCCGCCTGAATGATGTCGCGCAGGGGCACGTCCAGCCAGCCAGGCAGATTGGGCGGCGCGACCAGGACGCCAGTGAACGGATTGAGCGGACCCGGCGCCGAGACGCCGATGCCAAGGATGTCGTCGCGGCCGGCGGGCATCACCTTGCGGATGTAGGTTTTCATGCGCTCGATCGTGGGCTGCGGCCCGAGATCCGCCCGCGTCAGGGTCTTTTCGCGCTGCAGCAGATTGAGATCGCGTTCGTAGCGGGCCGCGCGCAGCTGGGTGCCGCCCAAATCGACAGCGATGATCTGTTTTGCCACGTATTCCGCTCCTCGTTCCAGCGGGCGAGTCGCCGCCTCGTCCCTACGGATTCGTGCTTTGATTGCGAACTGTAGGGGCGATTCCGTGAGTCGCCCGTGTTCAAGACGAATTGCCTTCGGGCGACTTACAAAGTCGCCCCTACAATCCTCATTAGGGGCAAGGCGATAGTCCCACTGTTAGGCGCTCCGCTCTGACGAGCCAACTTGTGGCCGCCAATTGACGCTGATAGAATAACATGGATTCACCGATACATTAAGCGGATTGAGCACGGTGGCGGGGTCTGCTTATGGCGCGCGTCACGCCCATGCGGCGGCAATACCTGGAAATCAAGAGCCAGTATCCCGACTGCATTCTGATGTTTCGCATGGGCGATTTCTACGAAATGTTTGATGACGACGCCGAGCTGGCGGCGCGCGAGCTGGATATCACCTTGACCGCGCGCGCGCATCGCAAAGGCGGCGAGAAAATCCCGATGGCGGGCGTGCCATATCACGCGGTCGATGGCTATATCGCCACCTTGATTGAAAAGGGCTTCCATGTCGCCGTCTGCGATCAAGTGACCGAGCCGACGGGCCGCGGCATCGTCGAACGCGAAGTGACCCGCGTCATGACGCCGGGCACGGTCGTCGAACCCGGCCTGCTCGAGGACGGCCGAGCCAACTATCTGATGGGCATCTTGCCGGCGGGCGATGCGGCGACGGGGGAGTGGAATCGCGCCGGCGTCGCCTTCGCCGATATCTCCACCGGCGAATTCAGCGCGACCCAATTCAGCGGCGACAAGGTCGGCATGCGCGTCTTCGAGGAGCTTTCGCGGCTCGAACCGCGCGAAGTCATCATGCCCGAAAGCTGGGTGGAGCGCGGGGTGACCACCCCCAACGGCATCCACCTCAGCGCCGTGCAAGACTGGACCTTCGAATTCGCGGGCGCGGAGCAGCTGCTCTGCGATCACTTCCAAGTGGCGACCCTGGACGGCTATGGCTTGAAGGACAGCCCGGACGCGGTCTCGGCGGCTGGGGGCGTACTCCAGTATCTGCGCACGACGCAGAAGGGCGCGCTCGAGCAGATTGCGACGGTCCGCGCCTACTCGACCGACGGCTTCATGGTGCTCGATGCCTTCACGCGGCGCAACCTCGAGCTGGTAGAGACCATCCGCCACGGCAAAACCAAGGGCAGCCTGCTCGGCATCCTCGACAGGACGACAACGCCCATGGGCGCCCGGCTGCTGCGCAACTGGCTTAGCCAGCCGCTGCTGGAGATTGGCCGCTTGAACGCGCGGCTGGACGCGGTCGAGGCTCTCGTCGGCGGCGACATCCTGCGCGACGAGCTGCAGGCGGAACTGAAGCAGGTCGGCGATATCGAACGGCTGACCCAGCGCATCGCCGTCGGCAAGGTGGGCCCGCGCGATTTGCTCGGCTTGAAGACGGCGCTGGCGGCCGTGCCGCGGCTGCGCGCGCTGATTGACGAGCTGGCGAGCCTGTCGGCGATCGTCGAGCGGCTCGACCCCTGCGACGAGGTCTTTCAGCTAATATCGACCGCCATCAGCGACGAGGCGCCGGCCACGCTCAATGCCATCGGCGCGTTCCGCCCCGGCTATTCGAAGGAGCTGGACGGCATCGTGGCGTCCACGCAGGAAGCGCGCGATTGGATCGCCAACCTCGAAGCGCATGAACGCCGCCGCACCGGCATCGCCAGCATCAAAGTGAGTTACAACAAGGTTTTCGGCTATTACATCGAGGTGACGAACGCGCATGCCGACAAAGTGCCGGATGATTACCTGCGGAAGCAGACCCTGGTGAACGCCGAGCGCTACGTCACGCCGGAGCTGAAGGACTACGAGACGCGCGTGCTGCATGCCGAAGAAGAAATCCTGGCGACCGAGCGCCAGCTCTTTGACGATGTCTGCCAACAGGCGGCGCGGCGGCAAAATCGCCTGCTCCAGACCGCGCGCGCCATCGCCCACCTGGACGTCTTCCTGTCTTTGGCGGCGGTGGCGGTCCGAGAGGGCTACGCCCGGCCGCAACTGACTGAAGACAGCGTGCTCGAGATCCAGGCGGGCCGACATCCCGTCGTCGAGAAGCTGCTGGAGAGCACGACGCGCTACGTACCCAACGACAGCAGCCTGGATTTGACCTCGCGCATCCACATCATTACGGGTCCCAACATGTCGGGCAAGTCCACCTATATTCGGCAGGTGGCTATCATCACGCTGATGGCGCAGATCGGCAGCTTCGTGCCGGCCGATTCGGCGACGATCGGGCTGGTCGATCGCATCTTCGCTCGCATCGGCGCCCAAGACGAAATCCACGCCGGGCAGAGCACCTTCATGGTCGAAATGGTCGAGACCGCGCGCCTGCTCGCCGGCAGCAGCCCGCGCAGCCTGCTCGTGCTCGATGAAATCGGCCGCGGCACCTCGACCTACGATGGCTTGGCGATCGCCCGTTCCGTCATCGAGTACATCCACAACAACCCGCGCCTCAACTGCCGCACGCTCTTCGCGACTCATTATCACGAGCTGACCGAGCTGCCCAATATCCTGCCGCGGAGCGCCAACTTCAACGTGGCGGTGGCGGAGCAGGGCGACGAGATCGTCTTTTTGCATCGCGTGCTGCCGGGCGGCGCCGATCAGAGCTACGGCGTCCACGTGGCGCAGCTGGCCGGCATGCCGCGCTCGGTGGTGGATCGCGCGCGCGAGCTGCTATTCCAGCTGGAGGCGGGCGGAAGTGATTTCTCGCTGCTCAAGCCGACGCCGCAGCGTCAGCAGCTGAGTTTCCTTGACGCGCCCGAGAACCCGGCCCTGGCCTCGCTGCGAGGTTTGGAGGTGGATGGGCTCAGCCCGCTCGAAGCCTTGACCAAGCTCTATGAGCTCAAGCGGATTCTGGCGGAGGCCTAGATGTTCTTCGCCAATACGATCGTCGTCGCCGGTCATCGGCGGTCTGGCATGCAGTGGGCGATAGACGCGCTGCGCTACAACAGCCCGGATATCAACGACGCCTATATGTCGCTGGAGCAGATGGACGCCGAGCACGATGCCGCCATTCCCCTGGCGCGCTTCCGCCGGCAGCTGTTCAACATGGAGGGGCGCGTGCTGATCAACGTGCACGATCTGCCCGCCGCCGATTCCTGGGCTGGCCTGGACGAGCGCCAGTTCGCGCGCACGGTCTTGCAGCATTCGCCCGCGATCTACCTGCATCGGGACGGGCGCGATGTGATGGTTTCACTCTACTACTATATGCAGTCCTTCAGCGAAACGGCGCGCAATCAGAGCTTCGCCGAGTTTCTGCGAGGTGAATCGGCCCCCGCCGGCGACGCGCCCGCCTTGAGCCGGCCCGGCTATTGGGCGCGTCACGTCCAGTCGTGGCTGAAGAAGGACAGTTTGCTGCCCATCGCCTATGACAGCCTCGAGGCCGAATATGAGGCCACGCTGCGCAAAATGGCGGCTTTCCTGGGCGTCGACTTGCGCCCGAGTTTTCGTCCGCTAATGCGACCGGGCCCGCCAGAGAGCGAAGCGACGCTTGGCGCCGTGCTGGGCCGGCTGCGCGCAAGACCTTGGCGCGGCGCCACCGCCGATCAAGCGCGGATGGGAAAGAGCGGCGGCTGGCGGAAGCACTTCAACCGGCGCGACCGCGAATTCTTCATGCGAGAAGCGGGCGACGCCATGAAGCGGCTGGGCTACCGCTAGCAGAGATCGGCAGCCGCTTAAGGTCCCGCCCAGTAGCTGGACGCGCCATAGTCAAGCATGCGATAGATCTCGACAGACAGCGTCAGCAGCATAAAGCCATAGAACAGCCGAAACAGGCTGAACTGACGTCCGCCCGCGGCGACGCGAAGACCTTGAATGCGCGGGTGATGGACAACGAGCCCAAGCGCCCACAAGAAGGGGATCAGCAAGGACAGCAGGGTCCTGGCGCCGCGGATGATGATCGGCATATACCAGGCATAAGCGCAGACATACATCAGGAAGAAGGCCAGAACGAAGGCGACCGCCTGCCAGTCGCGCGCGCCGATACAAAGGCCGGGCGTCCGCGCAAGGCATAACAGACAGCCCGCAAGCGCGAGCATGCTCAAAGCCACCTGGCTGCAGTAGCCATAGGCATAGTTGAATCGCCCCTCGATTTGGCAGGCGCTTTTGAGCATGACTGCCAAGCCATCGCCGACTCGATTCAAGATGTCCCGCGCGGAATGCTCCTCGAGATACTTCGTAAGGGAGGGGATGTCTTCCGCCGGCAGATCGGGCCAGCCACGGTGGTCGCCGGCTTGAAGCGTTCCCGCTTTGGCTTCGTCCCAGGAATCGTACCAGATATAGAAGGTTGTATTGACGTTGTAGAAGAATGTCCCGTATTTCTGCTTGCTTTCGATTAAGTAAGGCGACAAGAGAATCAGAAATACGAGAACGGGCAATATGGCGGCGGCGGCGATGTCTCGCGGGCTGGCGGCGCTCCGGGCGCGGTCGCGCAGCGCGGCGAAAACCAGCAGGCAATGACTGAGGGCGAAGATAATCAAGCCCGGCATCGCGCTGGCTTTGGTGTATTGACACAGGGCGAAGAGGACGCCGAGCGCCAGGGATTTCTTGAGGCTGGGCGCCCGTATCGCGCTGATGGACAGGCCGAAGGCGAAGGCGAACAAGGTGTAGAAAAGCAGCTCGGTCTGAAAGAAAGGCGACTTTATCGCGTAAACGATCAAGGCGATCAGCAGCATTGACCAGGTGGCGTAGAGCCGCGAAAAGCGCGCGAAAAAGAGGGCGCCGAGGGCGGCGACGCAGACGAGCGACAGGATGACGTTGAGCCGCTTCCCATGCTGGAAGAAGGCCTCCGAAGACATGTCGGGCGAATAGAACAGCGCCTGCAGAAATGGATAAAGCGGCATGCGATTGCGGGGGCCCGTATCGGCGAAGCGCGTCTCGTAGGCAGCGACAGCCGCGTCCATGTAGCTGCTTTGATCCGTCCACTTCATGTCGCGGTTCTTGGCGCTTTGTCGTTCGGCGATGCTCAGGTAGGCGGCCAGGCAAATCAGCAGCGCGCCAAGCGCCAGGAACGCGTGGGCTAGGCGGCGCAACAACTCGTCTCGAGGCATTCTATTCGTTGGTCAGCCCCAGGGCCGCATCGGGGCGTGGCGCCGGTATCCGCGCGTCTTCTTCGTCCACGATGCCTTCCGAAAGCAGCACGCGCTTGAATGACACAATGGCGACTTCGATCATCTCGAGGCTGGGCTCGTTGGTCGTCAAGTGCTGCAAGGCCAAGTTGGGCTGGATCATGAAGCGGATCCAGGGCTTCTCGAGGTTGGAAGCGGTGTATTTCAAGAATTCGTAGGCGACGCCCGCGATGACGGGAATGAAGAGCACGCGCGAGAGAATCAGCAGCGCGAAGGGCGGGCGCCCGATGAGCGAAAATAGCAGCACGCTAACAAACACGACCGTCAGCAGGAAGGCGGTGCCGCAGCGGGGATGCTCAATAGGGTGACGGCTTACGGTCGCCGGCAGCAGCTCGTCGCCGGCTTCATAGGCGTTGATGGTTTTGTGCTCGGCGCCATGATAGGCGAAGATGCGCCGTCCGTCTTTCGTGCGCCCGACGAACCAGATATAGACCACGAGGATCGACAGCTGCACGACGCCTTCGATCAAGTTGATGAGAAAGGCGTCCACGCCGATCGGCAGCGCTTCGTAGGCCAGGAAGTTGGTCGTCTCGCGCTCGACCGCGACTTCGACCCCGTCGGCGTCGACGACGATTTCCCGGGCGGCGACGCTCAAGCCAAGCGCCCCGCCAATGCCGGTGGCGGCGGCTGTCGGCAGCAGGAAAAAGATGCCCACGCCAATCAACAGGGAGACGGCGATCGTCGCCCAGCCGATGGGTCCGTTGAAACTGATGTCCTCTTCTTCGTCCAGGGCGACGTCAGCCGACCACATCAAGGCGCGGATGCCCAGACCAAGCGCGTCCCACAAGCCGATGAGCCCGCGCAGAAAAGGCGTCTTGGCGATGCGCCCGCGATATAGGCGCGCGCTCAAGGGCTGCTCGTGAATGACGATTTCGCCTTTGGGGTTGCGGACGGCCACCGCCATCGAATGCGCCCCGCGCATCATCACGCCTTCGATTACCGCCTGACCGCCGTAAGAAAACTTGAGCTCGCCGACTTCTCTCTGTTTTATCGCCTGCAATTTTGCCCCCTGGCGCGCTTTGCACTCGTTCAATATACGCCGCGCGCGCGCATCGGTCAAGCGGAAAGGGGCGGGCTATCGCTGGCCGCGGCTCTGATATCCAGCAGGCGCAGCTGCAGCCGGCGGCGGCCGCCCCACTCGTTGATTTCGGCATTGTAGGCGGCGTCTATCCGGCGCGGCAGGTTTCTCGCCCAGCCGCCCAAGCCGAAACCAATCGCGTCCGCCGGCGCGCCACCCTCATTCGCGAGCCGAAGTTTGAGATGACGCCCATCCTCGCCAACGCGGCGGCTGGACATGACCCGTAAGCCGCTCGTGAAGAAGACGCCGGTCTCGTTTTTGTGCCCGGTCGGCTCGAGCAAGTCGAGCTCGCGCAGCAGGTTTTCGTCCAGCGCGCCGAGTGGGAGCTCGCAGTCGATGCGCAGCTTTGGCGCGAGCTCTCGCCCGTCCAAAGCGGCGGCCGCCTTTTGCTCCAGCGCCTGGCGGAGCGCCTCGAGATTGCTGTTGAGCGCCGTGAAACCGGCCGCCATGGCGTGCCCGCCGTGCCGCGCGAGCAGGTCGGCGCATTCATCCAGCGCGCGCGTGATGTTGAATTCCGGGATGCTGCGGCACGAGGCGCGGCTCTCGGTTTCGCCGATTTCCAGGACGACCGCCGGTCGATAGAAAGCTTCGGTCAAGCGCCCGGCGACCAAGCCCAGGATGCCGGACTGGAGGTTTTCGTCGCCGGCGAATATCAGCCATGGGTCGGCCGCTTCAGTCACCTGCTCGCTGATGGCGGCGATCGCCCGCTGCGTTCGCTTCTGCCGCTCGGCGTTGAGCGACTGCAATTCCTGGGCGAGCCGCGTCGCCTCATCGAGGTTTTCCGCCATCAGCAAATCGTAGGCGGTCATGGCTGACCCGATGCGTCCGGCCGCGTTAATGCGCGGGCCAAAGCCAAAGCCGATATGGCTCGCGCGGATGCCGCCGGCTTTCATACGCGCCACCTCCGCCAGCGCGGCGATGCCCGGGCGGCGCAATTCGTTGATCGTGCCCAGCCCATGCCGCGCCAGCCGCCGATTCAAGCTGACATTGAGCGGGACCACGTCGGCGACCGTGCCCAAGGCGACCAGATCCAGCAGATCGGATTGGCGAAGGCCAGCCGGGTAGCGCGCGCGGTCCTGCGTCCAGCGGCTCAAAAGCAATGCCTTCGCCAGCATGAAGGCGACGCCGACGCCAGCCAGCGCCGCTTCGCCCGGGCAATCGTCTTGCTGTGGATTGATCACCGCCAGCGCCGCCGGCAGTTCCGGCCCCACCGAGTGGTGATCGCTGATGATGATGTCAAGGCCCGCGCGCATGCCAGCGGCGACTTCCACGACCGAGCGAATGCCGCAGTCGACAGTCACGACCAGCTTGACGCCGCGGCGCGAAAGCTTCGATAGCGCCGGGCTGTTCAAGCCATAACCCTCGGCGGCGCGGTCGGGAATATAGGGCATGACGTCGGCGCCCAGGGCCCGCAGCGTCTGCGTCATCAGCGCCGTCGCGCAGACGCCATCGGCATCGAAATCGCCATAGACGGCAATCGGCTCGCGCGCCTTGATCGCCAACTCGATCCGCGAAACGGCGATATCCATGTCCTTCATCTGGAAGGGGTCTTCGCGCAGATCATCGCCGTGAAGGAAGGCGTGGGCCGCTTGCGGGTCTTCAAAGCCGCGATTGTAGAGCAGTTGGGCGAGCACGGGGCTGCATCCGCGATAGCGCGCCAGATGCTCGCGCGGGGCGGGCGGCGCGATCACCCATTCCTTTTGCATCATAGACCCCGCCCGCATAATCCCATAAAATGGCGAATCGATACTACCAAAGGGCAAAACGGGGCGCTATGGCAAAGATAGTCTTCATGGGAACGCCGGATTTCGCCGCGCCCAGCCTGAAGGCGCTGATGGACGCGCACGAGGTGGTCGGCGTCGTCTGCCAGCCCGATCGCCCGGCCGGGCGCAATCGACGACCGCGCCAGTCGCCAATCAAGCGGCTCGCGCTCTCTTCCGGCATCCCGCTGCTTCAGCCGAAACGCATAGGGGAGGGGCCGGCGCTGGAAACCCTGCGCGCCTGGGGCGCCGATGTCCATGTCGTCGCCGCCTATGGGCAGATTCTGCCGCAGACGCTGCTGGATTTGCCGCGGCAGGGCACGGTCAACGTTCACGCCTCGCTGCTGCCACGCTGGCGCGGGGCCGCGCCCATCCAGGCGGCGATCCGAGCCGGCGATCGCGAAAGCGGCATCACCATCATGCTGCTGGACGCCGGACTGGATACGGGCCCCCTACTGGCGAAGCGCGCGCTGCCCCTGGCGGCGGACGAAACGGGACAAAGCCTGCACGACAAGCTGGCTCAGCTCGGCGCCGCGCTGCTGCTCGAGTCGCTGCCGCGCTACCTGAGCGGCGAGCTCGACCCGCAGCCACAAGACGACGCGCTCGCCACTTTCGCGCCGCGGATCAAAAAAGAAGAGGGCAGAATCGACTGGACGACTTCCGCCGCGGCGATCGAGCGGCTGACGCGCGCCTTCACGCCGTGGCCTGGAACCTACACCTATTGGAATGGCGCGCAGCTGAGCATCGTGGCGGGGCGAAAGCGGGCCGGTCAGGCCGAAGCCGGGCGCGTGATGGCGATCGACGGCGGAATCGCAATCGGCGCGGGCGAGGGGCTATTCATTCCTACGACGCTGCAATTGGCGGGCAAAAGGCGGCTCCCGGCGGCGGATTTCGTCAATGGCTACAAGGATATCATCGGCGCCCGGCTCGGCTGCTAAGTCCGCTCGCGCTTTGGCGGCATCCAGCCGGCGCGCGGACTGGGCATGGCTCGCGCTGGCAGCCGCCCGCCTGGAGTGACGTGACGCTTCAACCCGACCGCCATCCCTATTTGAGCCGCCCCAACCGCACGATTGTCGCCCTCTCGCTGCCGATCCTGCTGTCGCTCATCGCCGAGCCCGTGACCGGCTTGGTCGATACGGGCTTCGTCGCCCGCTTGGGGGCTGTGCCATTGGCGGCGCTGGGCGTCGGCGCGGGCGCGCTTTCAGCGGTTTTCTGGATCTTCAACTTCCTCGGCATCGCCACGCAGACCGAAGTCGCGCAGGCTATGGGCCGCGGCGATCGCGCGGGGGCGGGCCGGGCCGCGAGCCTGGCCCTGGCGATCGGCGCGGCGATCAGCCTGCTGCTTGGTGGCTTGCTCTACTCGGGCGCGGCGCAGATGGCGGCCGCAATTGGCGCGGAGGGCGCGGTTCACGACTTGGCGACCGAATACATCCGGCTGCGGCTGCTGGGCGCGCCAGCCGTCATCGTCGTCATCGTCGGCTTCGGGGCGCTTCGCGGGGCGCAAGATATGAAGACGCCGCTTTGGATCGCGCTGGGCATCAACCTGGTCAACGTGGCGCTGGATGTCGTCTTCATATTTGGCTGGGGACCGATTCCGGCGATGGGAGTCGCTGGCGCGGCTTTGGCGAGCTCGGCCGGGCAGTGGCTCGGCGCGCTCTGGATGCTGCGCGAGCTGCGGCGGCGCATCGGCCTCAGCGGCGACTTCAGCCTGCGCGATGGGGCGAGGCTGCTGCGCGTCGGGCGGGATTTATTCGTGCGCTCGGCGTCGCTGACGCTCTTCGTGCTTTTCGCCACCCGCGTCGCCACGCAGATGGGCGCGGAAGCTGGCGCGGCGCATCAGGTGATCCGCCAGGTCTGGTTCTTCACCGCGCTGATTTCCGAAGCCTTCGCGGGCGCGGCGCAGAGCCTGGTCGGTTATTTCTTCGGCTCGGGCCAGCGCGACTACGCCCGACGGGTGGCGATTTCGACGACCTTGTGGAGCTTCGCCACGGGCATCGCCATGCTGCTGGCGACCCTGGGGGCCACGCCCTTTGTGCTGGCCGCCTTCGTGCCGCGGGAAGCGGCCGCCGCCTTCCAAGCCGCCTGGGTCATCGCCGCGCTCTCACAGCCGCTGAACGCCTTGGCATTTGTGACCGATGGCATTCACTGGGGCACGAGCGATTATCGCTTCCTGCGAAACGCGATGATGATGGCGACGATTTGCGGGCTGCTGGGCTTGCAGTTGATCGCCAGCGACAGCGCCGACGGCTTCGCGAGCGTCTGGCTGATGACGGCGCTTTGGATAAGCATACGCGCATTTTGGGGCGTGGCGCGCCTGCATCCGGGCCTTGGCCGGGGTCCATTCCGCGCCGGCCAGAAACCGGCGACCGCCGCAACGCAATAGCCCGCCGCGCGTATATCAAGTGAAGCGCCGCAAACTTGGAGCATCGGCAGGCGGCGAATTTACTGGCGGACGCGGCGCGCGACCGAAGGAGAAGCTGGCGGCATGGATATCGATCTGAAGAAGAAACTCTACCGTTCGCGCAAAGATGAGCATATCGCCGGCGTCTGTGGCGGCATCGCCGAGTATTTCGGCATCGATTCGACGATCGTGCGCCTGCTATTCATCGCCTTCGCCCTGGCCGGCGGACCCGGGATCCTGGTCTACATCATCCTCGCTTTTGTCGTCCCGCAAGAGCCGGAGTACACGCAGGCGTCGGCGGAAAAAGCCAAACACGACGACCTGGTCTGAAGCCGGGCGCGTATCAGCCCATAGCGGAAACCGCGCGCCGGACGCCCCTCGCTTTCCTCCTAAAGCGCTTCCGCCCCCGCCCGCTCGGTCAGAGCAGGTCGTCGATAGCCTCGCGCTCCGAAAGCAGTTCGGCTTCGGAGTCTTTGATTTTGCCCATCGCGTAGTCGCTGAGCTCAAGGCCCTCCACAATGGCGATATTTCCCGCGGCGTCGCGTCGCAGCGGGAAGGAATAGATCAAGCCGTCGGCCACGCCATAGGGATTGCCCTCGCTGGGGATGGCGGCGCTGAACCAGTCGTTTTCCGGGGTTGGCTGGGTCAGGCTGCGGATGGTATCAAGGGCGGCGTTGGCGGCGCTGGCGGCGGAGCTAAGGCCGCGCGCCTTGATGATGGCGGCGCCGCGATCTTGCACCGTGCGCATGAAGTCGCCTTCCAGCCAGCCCCGGTCGGCGATCGCGTCTTCGGCAGGCTCGCCCTTGATCAGCGCGTGCTCAAAGTTCGGGAACTGGGTGCTGCTATGGTTGCCCCAGATGGCCACCCGGCACAGGTCGCCGAGCGCCGCGCCGGCTCTTGCCGCCAACTGGGCTTTGGCGCGGTTCTCGTCCAGGCGCGTCATGGCGAAGAAGCGCTCTGCGGGAATATCCGGCGCATTGGCTTTGGCGACCAGGCAGTTGGAATTGCAGGGATTGGCGACCACGAGGACGCGAATATCGTCCGCCGCATTGGCGTTCAGCGCGCGCCCCTGCTCGACGAAAATCGGCCCGTTGGCCGCGATCAGATCGCTGCGCTGCATGCCGGGGCCCCGCGGCCTGCCACCGACCAGGATCGCCCAATTGACGCCCTTGAATGCGACATTTGGATCATCCGAGATGATGACATCCTGCAGCAGGGGCTGGGCGCTGTCTTCGAGCTCCATCACCACGCCGCGCAGGGCGTCCATCGCCGGCGGGATCTCCAGGATCTGCAGAGCGATAGGCTGCTCGGCGCCAAAGACTTCGCCGTTGCCGATGCGGAAGAGCAAGCTGTAGGCGATCTGGCCCGCGCCGCCGGAGACCGCTACCCGAATTGGCTGCGTCATTCTTGCCTTACCTTTCCATTAGCTGTTGGGTCAATCTGGCGCGATTGTACTGGAAAAGCGGCCTCTTTTTCAGCGACGAATCCCGCTAGTCGTCTCGCTGCGGAGGCTTGCCAAAGCTGCGAATCCACCAGGTGTCCTCGCAGCGCTCCAAGGTCGTCACCGACGCGTTCTTCATAGGCGCGGCCGGCAGCTGGGCGAACATGGACGCCAGCAGGATCATCATGGCGGAGCTATGCCCGACGATGGCGACGGTCCGCAGGCATGCGCAGTTGGTGATTTCGTCCCAAGCCGCCTGCATCCGCCGCTGCACGTCCAGCCGCGATTCGCCGCCCGGGACGCGATAGGGGCGGTATCCCGACTCCCATTTGCGATAGGCTTTGGGGTAGAGCGCTTCGACTTCGGCGAAGGTATGCCCCTCGAAGTCGCCAAAGGCGATCTCGGCCAGGCGTTCGTCTTCGCGCACGCCCATAGCCAGCCCCTCGCCGATTATCCGCGCCGTCTCCAGCGCGCGCGACCGCGGGCTGGCGTAGAGCGCGTCCAGCGGAACCGACCGCAAGTATTGCGCGAGCATCCGCGCTTGCGCCCTTCCGCAGTCGTTCAGCGGCACGGGCAGCGCCCCCTGCAAGCGACGCTCGCGATTGAAATCGGTCTGCCCGTGACGGATGAATAACACTCGGCTTACAGGCATCGCTCCCCCTTGGACTTGACGGAATCGCGGGTCAAGGGCAAAATTACGCCAGCGCAGAAGTGTATCATGGGTGAAGGCAGTAATCGAGTGACAGACGAACAGAGCGGCCTGGCCGCGCAGGCGGGCAAGTTGACGCGGTACGGTTTGGCGATGGTGGGCGGGGCCGGCATGACGCTGCTGATCCTCGGCGCCAGTCTGGGCGTCATTTTTGGCGCGGGGCTGGATGCGCAGTCGACGCATACGCTGGGCTTGCTGCTGGTGATTGGGCTATTCCTGCTGATCCTCGCCATCGGCTTTTGGCTGGGCTGGGTTCGCCCTTTTGAACGCTTTGACGATATCAACGTCCCGGCGGAACCAGAGCATCACTAGCCGCCGATATGAAGCGAAAAACCGCAGCGCGGCGTCAGCCCATCGACGAGCGGCTTGCTGGCGTCGTAACCCGGCTGGACGGGGGAGCGCTGCTCTCGCCGGCCGAATTGGGCGAGGGCGAGACCGTCCTCAGTGGCGCGCTCGTCCTGCGCTACGGCATCACCTTCTTGGGCAAGCCGCATATTTCAATCATGCCATATCTTGTGGTGGCCGATTATGGCGAGCTGCTTGATGGCGAGGCGGCTTGGGATTTCCTGATGACAAGCGCGCATCTCTATCCTCGCGCCGATGTCTGTGGCTGGCTCAACGACGGGTCGGAAGACATGGCGGCGCTGAAGCAGCTGGATTTCGATTATCCTTACGATGTTTTTGTCTATCGCGGCGCGGGGGACAATCGTCCGCTGGTGAAGCTCAGCGCCCTGATCGACGCCAGTCCCGCAGCGTACCCCGAACGCCTCTTGCGGCAGCTTCCCCGTTTTGACAGCGTCGGCGCCTGGCGACAGCATGAATGAACTGGATTCGATTTTCAGCGACGACTGGGCGGAAGATCATCGCTCGGGTCTGGTCGCGGTCGTCGGCAAACCCAACGTCGGCAAGTCGACGCTGATCAACGCCATTCTCGGTCAGAAGATCGCCATCGTCAGCGCCAAGCCTCAGACGACCCGTCAGCGGCAGCTGGGCATCTACACCAGCGACGTGGCGCAGATCCTCTTCATCGACACGCCGGGAATTCATAAACCGAAGTCGGTTTTGGGCAATTACATGGTTGGGGTGGCGCATGACGCCTTGAAAGACGCCGATGTCATCCTCTGGCTCCTCGACGCCGCGCAGCCGCCGGATGGCGCCGATCGCAACATTGCGGCCCTGCTCGCGGATATCGCGCCCAAGACGCCGCGCATTCTTGCTTTGAACAAAATCGACTTGGTCGCGGGCGCTGCCGACTTCTCGCCGCACTTGGCGCTTTGCGAGCATCACAGCGCCCTGCGAATCTGCGCCAAAGACAAGCGCGGCACATCCGACTTGATCGCTGCCTTGCCGCCGCTGCTGCCCCGGGGCCCGCGTTATTATCCCGCCGACCAGCTCAGCGAAGCCAATCTGCGCTTCATCGCCGCCGAGCTGATTCGCGAGCGCGTCATCGCGCTGACCAGCGACGAAATCCCGCACGCGGTGGCGGTGGCGATAACGCGATTCCGTGAAAAGCCGCATATCACGCAGATAGAAGCGTCGCTCTACGTGGAGCGCGGCTCGCAGAAGGGCATCGTCATTGGCAGGGGCGGCGCAATGATAAAGCGAATCGGCATCGAGGCGCGCGCGGCATTGGAAGCGCTGCTGTCGACGCAAGTGAATTTGGAGACGCGCGTCAAGGTGCAGAAGAACTGGCGCGGCAATGAAGATTTTATGCGGCGGATCGGTTATCGGCTGCCCAAGCGCGGGCGCGACTAAGGCGAAAGCAGACTCCGTCTCGTAAGGGCGATATCGGCTTTGATCTGCCGCGCCAGCTCATCCAAACTGCCAAATTTCCGCTCCGGGCGCAGGCGCGCCTCGAAGGTGATTTCCAGGCGCTCGCCATAGATGTCGCGGTCGAAATCCAGCAAATGCGCCTCGATGGTGATATTTTCGCCGGCGACGGTCGGGCGCGTGCCGATATTAGTGGCGGCTGCGAAGCGCTCGGCGCCAAGGCGCGCCCAAGAGGCGTACACGCCATTCGCCGGAATGATTTGCTCGCGCCAAACTTCGATGTTGGCGGTCGGCACGCCAATCGTTCGCCCGCGCCGCTCGCCAGCGATCACCTCGCCCTCCAAGGCGTAAGCGCGCCCCAGCATGGCGTTCGCCGCCCGCATGTCTCCGCTGCGGACCAAGCCGCGCAGGGTCGAGCTGGCGTAGCGCTCTCCGCTGGCTGGCGACGCGAGCAGGTCCAGCGCCTTGACTTCGAAACCGCGCGCTGCCCCCAGCGCTCGCAGAAAGCCGACATCGCCCTCGCGCTGGAAACCGAGCGCGAAATCGGCGCCCACCCAGATTTCCTTGATGCGCAGGTGGCGGATCAGCCGATCGATGAACTGAGCGGCTGGCAGCTGCCGCGTCTCGGCGTCGAATGGATGGGTGACGACCAGGTCGACGCCGAGCGCCAGCAGCAGCGCCGCCCGCTTTTCCGGCGTCGTCAAGTAATGGCGCGGGTCGGCTCGCTCCAGCACCGTGTCGGGATGCGGGTGAAAACTGAGCGCGACCGCCTTGCGTCCAGTGGCGCGCGCGCTCTTCACCAGGCGCTGGATGAGCTGCTGGTGGCCCCGATGCACGCCATCAAAGACGCCAATGGTCACCAGAGAATCGGCATCGAGATTCGCTGCTTTCAAGCTGCGCAGGTGTTCCATATCCGGTAGCCGCCGCTTTGCCACGCCGCTATTTTATATCGAGCCGTCCGCGAATACCTTGCGCGGCTTCCACAATTGGGCGCGCGGTTCAAGTATGGCGACCAGCCGCCGCCCGCCATCAAAGGCGAAGACGGTCTCGGCGTCGCACTCGGGGGGGCGCGAAATGAAGCGCCCTTGCCGCAGTCGCGCGATTTCCTCGTCATCAAGCCGCACGCGCGGATAGGCGGTCAACGCCTCGTAAGGCGATATGACGCGCCGCAACCAGTCGCCGGAACCCTCAATCGCGTCCAGCGGCAGGCTGTCGCGCAGCGTGAAGGCGCCGCTGGCCACGCGCGTCAAGCCCGAGAGGCAGGCGCCGACGCCAAGCGCAGCGCCCAAATCATGCGCCAGGCTGCGGATATAGGTCCCGGCGCCGCATGCCACCTCGATCTCCACGACCGGATTGCGCCAAGCCAGGATTTCGATCGAATAAACGCTGACCGACCGCGGCTCTCGCTGGACGGTCTCGCCCCTTCGCGCGAGTTCGTAGAGCTTCACGCCGTCGACCTTGACCGCGCTGAACATCGGCGGAATCTGCTCAATGTCGCCGACGAAGCGTGGCAGGGCGCGCTCAATATCGGCGCGGGTGATATGATCGGGGCAGCGGCGCGATAGGACGCCGCCGGCCGCGTCATAGCTGGCGGTCGTCACGCCCAGGGTTATCTCCGCGCGATAGATTTTGCGGCTCCGCATGACGTAATCGCTCAGCCGGGTGGCCGCGCCCAGGCAGATGACGAGCACGCCCTCCGCCAGCGGATCCAGCGTGCCGGCATGCCCGACCTTGCGAGAGCCGGTCAAGCGGCGATAGTGGCGGCGCGTCTGGGCGACCACGTCATGACTTGTCAAATGCAGGGGCTTGTTGACGTTCAGAAAGCCGGCCGCGCGATGCTCACTCACGCGAGCCAGGCCCTTCCGCGATCGCCCGGCGCGCCAAAGGCAGCACCGCCTCCTGGACTTGCCGCAAGCTGCCCGTCATGGTGCAGCCGGAGGCCAGCGTGTGCCCGCCGCCGCCGAGCTGGAAAGCCAGTCGGGCGACATCGTAGCCGGGTTTGGCGCGGAAGCCGACCTCGACCTTGCCCTCCGGCAATTCCTTGAAGACGACCGATACCCGGGCTTGGTCCACAGTCGCGAGATGGCTGACCAAGCCGCCGTCGCTCGTTTTCTCTACGCCAGCCAGGCGCAGATCGCGCTGGGTTACGCTGGCGTAGATCAAGCCGCGCTCCAGCCGAACCGATGGCAACGCCAGCTTCCAGAGTTCGATTTCCGCGAAAGTCCGCCGATTGAGCGTCCGCGCCATGATCTGCGAGAGCGGCGCGCCCCGACGCATCAAGTCTTGCGCGATCTCGAGCGTGCGGCGGTTGGTGGCGTTGATGCGAAATCCCTGCGTATCCGTCACCAGCCCGGTCAGCAGAGCGTAGGCGGTATCGGGCGCGATCTCGTCGCCAAGAAAAGTCAGAAAATCGTAAACGATTTCGACCGCGGCCACGGCGCCAGGCGCGATAAGGTGAATATCGCCAAAACGCGTATTGGTCGGGTGGTGGTCGATGTTGATCACCCGCCGGCTATGCGCCAGGCCATAGGCGCCGCACTCGCCGATGCGTTCGGTATCGCTTGAATCGAGCGTGATCAGCAAGTCGAATTCGCCCGCCTCGACCGTGGGCGCGATGAAGTCGCTCTGCGGGATGAAACGCAGGTCGGCCGGGACGCCGTCGTCGATCGCCGCCGCGACGCGCTTGCCCATCCGGCGCAGGGGACCGCAGAGACCCAGCAGCGAGCCGACGGCGTCGCCATCGGGCGCGATATGCGAGACCGCCAGGATCGACCGCGCCTGGGCGATCGCGTCTGCCGCCGCCCGCCACGCTGGCTCAGGGCGCGGGCTTGTCTGCGTCGCGTTCATCGTTGGGAAGTTCGGACGGGATATCGAGGCTGGTTATGATGGCGTTGATGCGGTCGGCTTGCGCCAGAGTCTTGTCCCAGCGAAAGTGCAGCTCGGGCGTGTGGCGCAGCCGAACGCGCCGGCCTACTTCGCGGCGCAGATAGCCGCCCGCCCGCCGCAAGCCTTGCATCACTTCGCTTTCACGCGCTTCGTCGCCCATGGCGCTGACGTAGACTTTGGCGTACATCAGCTCGGGATCAAGCGCGACTTCGGTGACCGTTACAGCGCGCAGGCGCGGGTCGGATACTTCGCGCAGCAGCAGCTCGCTGAGGATCTGGTGTATCCGCTCGCTCATTCTCTCCCGCTTTAGCGACATGCGGCGCCCTCAGCTGACGCGTTCGCGCACGAAGAATTCGATGACGTCGCCTTCTTTGAAGTCGTTGACGCCGTCCAGCCCGATCCCGCATTCGAAGCCGGTTCGCACCTCGCGCACGTCGTCCTGGAAGCGCTTCAACGATGAGACGGCGACATTGTCATGGACGATCTTCTCACCGCGCTTGACCCGCGCCTTGGCGTTGCGCCGCGCTTCACCCCGGCGGATGACGCTGCCCGCGATGACGCCGCTGCGGGGGATTCTGAAGGTCTGGAGCACCTCGGATTCGCCGATGACGCGATTGACGAACTTCGGCTCCAGCATGCCGTGCAATGCCAGCTCGATGTCTTCAAAGAGCTTGTAAATGATGTTGTAGCGGCGGATCTCCACGCCCTGCGCCTCGGCCGAGGTCTGCGCCGCATTGTCCGCGCCGACATTGAAGCCGAAGATGACCGCTTTGGAGGCGCTGGCGAGCATGACGTCTGATTCGGTGATTCGCCCGACCTCCTGCCGCAAGACGCGCACGGCAATGCCCTCTTCGTTGCGCTCGCTGATATTCACCAGCTCGTCGGTGATGGGCTGTATCGAACCTTGCACGTCGGCTTTGAGGATGATCGAAAGTTCTTTGGCTTCGCCTTGTTGGAACTGCTGCAAGAAATCTTCGAGCGTCATTGATGGCGGCGACTGCTCGCCAGCTGCGCGCGCGCGGTTTTCATCGCGGCGCTCCTCGGCGATATTGCGCGCCGTCTTTTCATTCGCGGTGACCTCGAACATGACGCCGGGCGCGGGTGGCGCGTCCAAGCCGAGCACCGCCACCGGCATCGATGGCGTCGCGCGCTTCACTGGCCGCCCGCCGGAATCGAACATCGCCTTGACCCGCCCGTACGAGGCGCCGGCGACGAGGCTGTCGCCGCGTTTCATCGTGCCGTTCATCACCAGCAGCGTGGTCATCGTGCCCCGGCTTCTATCGACCTCGGCTTCGATGACGGAGCCGCGCAGGGCGCCGTCGGCGTTCGCCACGATCTCGTGTTCATCGGCGACCAGGACCAGCGCTTCGAGCAAATCTTCGACGCCGTCGCCCGAAAGCGAATTGACTGGCACCATGATCGTCGTGCCTTCCCAGTCGTCCGGCACGAGATCCAGCTCCGCCAGCTGCTGTTTGACCAGGTCGGGATTAGCGTTGTTTCGGTCCACCTTGGTGATGGCGACGACGAGGGGCACGTTGGCGGCGCGCGCATGATCGAGCGCCTCTCGCGTGGTGGGCATGACGCCATCGTCCGCGGCGACGACCAGGATGGCGATATCCGCCCCTTGCGCCCCGCGCGCGCGCATGGCGGTGAAGGCTTCGTGCCCGGGCGTATCGAGGAAGGTCAGCGAGCGCCCGCCGTGCTGCGCTTCATAGGCGCCGATGTGCTGGGTGATGCCGCCAGCCTCGCCTTCAGCCACGGCGGTCTTCCGAATCGTATCGAGCAGGGTGGTCTTGCCGTGATCGACATGACCAAGAATCGTAATAATCGGTGGACGGCGCCTGAGGTTCTCGGGCGCTTCGCCCTCATACATCGCGCTCCATTTCTCTTCGCGCAGCTCGGCCCGTTTTTCTTCTTCGTGGGCGGCGGCGACCGCGCTGGCCGACTGCGCGCTGAAGCCCAGCTCCTCGACGACGATCGCGGCGGTGTCGAAGTCAATCTGCTGGTTGATCGACGCCATGATGCCGTTGGAGATCAAGGTCTTCATGACGTCTATGGGGCTGCTGTCTATCAGTTCGGCGAGTTCGCGAACTGTGAGGTAATCCGGTACGAGGATTGTGTTTGCTGCTTCTGCCATGCCTGCCTCCTTCAGTTATGCCGACCGCTATCGGCAGGACTGGCAATCCTGCCGCCGCTAGCTGTCTCGCCTCATGACGGCGTCATCTGCCGCAGGTATTCGCGGTCAGCGTCGCTCAGGCGCCGCCGCAGCGCTTTGCCCAGCGCGGGACCGCTCGCCGCCCCGCGCCAGCAGCTGGCCTTGGCGCAAAGGTAGGCGCCGCGGCCATCAAGCTTGCCCGTGGCGTCGATCCTGAGCTTTCCCTCGGCAAACACCAGTCGCGTCAGCATCCGTTTGCCTGTCTTCGCGCGACAGGCGACGCAACTGCGCTGCGGTTTATGCTTGCCGGCCATTGCGCCCCCACGGCTCGGCTAGTAATCGTAATCTTCCCAGGTTTCTTCGTCCCAGCCGCCGCGGCGGCCCTTGCGCCGGCGTTTGGCGATGACCTCGCCGCTGGCTTCGTCCAGCACCAGCTGCCGGCGGCGCTGCCGGTCTTTGCGGCGCTGCTGCTTGCCCTTCTGCCGGTCGAGCTCGAATTCGCGTTCGCCTTCTTCTTCGGCGACGTCGCCTTTGTCTTGGCGCCCCTCGCGCGCAGTTTCGGCGTCGGGCGTCGGGTCCTCGACCACGACGGGGGCTGTGGCGTCGACGATCCCGGCTTCGGGCGCTTCGGCGGCCGCTTCGGGCCGCGCCTCGGCCAGCGGCTGACCAAAGGCGTCCAGCATCACCTCGGGCTGGTCGCCATCGACCTCTGTGGCTGCGGTTTCGTCCGCGACAGCGTCTTCCGCCTGCGCTTCGACCGCGTCCTCGGCCGCTTCGTCTTCGTCGTCTTCGATCGAGAAGGCTTCCGCCCAGAGCTGATCGAGATCGGCCGCCCGGACGGTATCCAGCGCCGCGTTCAACTCGGCCATGGGGTCGGCCGCTTCTTCTTCTTCTTCCGCCATTTCGCCATCGTCTTGTTCTTGTGGCTGCTGCAGCTCGGCGAAGCGGCGACTGATCACGCTGTCATCCAGCGCGCAGATCAGCATGACCTCGCCGATATTCTGGAAGGGCTCGAGGATATCGAGGCTTTCCTGAGACACCGCCAAGACATCCAGCGGCAGCTCAAAGAGCTGGGGCGCCAGGGTCGAGCGCAGGTCCTCGCGCCGCTCCCGATAGACTTCGTGCGCCTCGTCGCGCTGTGATTGCAGCAGCTGTTCGACGACATCGGCGAAGCGCGCCAGTGTCTTATACTCTTCGGGCATGACGGCGAGCTCCAGCCGTTTCTTCTCCATAATGCGCAGCGATTCGGCGATCAGGTCGGCATAACGCTCGATCAAGCTATCCAGCGGCGGGATTTCCAGGTTGTCGAGCGCGCCTTGCACCGTCTCAGTCACGCTCTTGATGTCGATGCGCCAGCCGGTCAGTTTGGCCGCCAGGCGGGCGTTCTGTCCCTCACGGCCAATCGCCAGCGAGAGCTGATCATCGGGCACGAGCACGACCGCCGTCTTGCCGTCCACCGGGTCGTCATCAAGGTAGACGCCGGTGACGCGGGCGGGGCTCAAGGCTTTAGAGATGAAAGCGACCGCATCGCTGTTCCACTCGATGACGTCGATTTTCTCGTTGTGCAGTTCCTTGACGATATTCTGGATGCGGATGCCGCGCATGCCGACGCAGGCGCCGACGGGGTCGATGCCCTCCTGCAGCGCCGCGACCGCCACTTTGGAGCGATGCCCGGCTTCGCGCGCGATGTTCTTGATTTCGACTTGCCCGTTATAAATCTCGGGCACTTCGTATTCCAGCAGGCGGCGGAGCATGCTGCGATGCGCCCGACTGACGATGATCTGCGGCCCGCGGTTGCTCTTCAGCACTTCGACGACGAAAACGCGGATTTTCTCGTGCGTGCGATAGCGTTCGCCCGGTATCTGATGCGAGCGCAGCAGGTCGGCTTCCGCCCGGCCCAGGCTGAGCGTGACTTTGCGCGCGTTAGTGCTTTGCACGGTGCCGGTGATCAGATCGCCCTCGCGGTTGATGAATTCGTCATAGAGGGCGTTGCGCTCGGCTTCGCGGATCTTCTGCAAGATGACCTGCTTGGCGGTCTGCGCGGCGATGCGCCCGAAGCTCTTGGTCGTATGCTCGACTTGCACCATCACCACGTCATGAACCTGCGCCTCCGGCTGATAGAAGCGCGCCCGCTCCAGGGTGACTTCGGTGGCGTCGGTCATCACATCGTCGACCACCTCTTTCTCGACGAAGACCTTCGCCCTTCCCGTGTCGGGGTCGATTTCGGCTTCGATCGCCTGTGCCGCGCTGGCGCCAGTGTCTTTCCGATAAGCCGAGACCAGCGCGCTCTGAAGCGCATCCAGGATGATGTCTTCTGGCAGCGCGCGGTAATCGCGAATTTCCTTGAAAGCGGTTTGCAGTTCGTTCGACATGCTGCCTCACTCCAAATGTCGAGCTTCAACTCGTCGCAGCCTTCGCGTCTTCCCCATATAAAACGAAAAGTGGGGGGCTCCCACTTCTGCGAACGTTGCGTATGCGCCAACTATAGCACGCCAGGCGGCTGTCGTCAAGGCATGGCGATGGCGGCGCGCGGCAAACCAGGGCGGCGGTTCTGGCGCGAGCGGCGGGCGACTCGCCGACTAGCCCCTGCCAGACGAGCGCAATCTGACGCTAATCCCGCGGGAAGGGCGGGAACTTCAAGATCGCGCCGGCGCTCGAATCGCTGACGTAGACGAAACCATCTTCGTCTACCGCGATCCCCCCGATATCGGTGAACTGACCCGCCATGCCATTCTCGCCTGCCTCGGCGAAGGCGCCGACGCAGTCGCCCGCGGTCGAGTACACCAGGACGCGCTTGCCATCGGGATCGGTGACATAGAGCAGATCGCGGCTTTCATCCAGCGCGAGGTAGGGCCGGTTGAAGGTCGTGTTATACCAGCCGCGCACCCGGAAATCCTGCAGGTGCGCCCCGCTCGCGTCGAATACGGCGACCCGGCGATTCCAGGTGTCGGCGATGAAGAGCCGGCCATCGCTGTGGATGGCCAAGCCGCTGGGCTCGTCCAATTCGCCGGGCGCGCTGCCGCCGCTGCCGATGTCGTATTGGTGAATCGCTTCGCCGCCCGCGAGCTGGTAGACGCGGATGCGCTTGTTGCCGGTATCAGCGATGAAGACGAGATTGCCATCATGCAGCGCCACATCGCGCGGTCCCCAAAAGCCGTCAGTCGGGTCGTGGGGCGCGTCAAAACCGAATTCGCCCGCCGCGCCCCAGGACATGACCGGATTGTCGTCCGCGTCGACGCGTAGGATGCGATAATTCCAGGTGTCGACGATCAAGAGGTCGCCATTTGGCAGGGGCGCTACGCTATTCGGTCGATTGAGCGCGGCCGGCTCCGCGCCGCCGATGTCGCGGACGTGCCGGCCGTCGGCGGTGAAGACTTGAACGCGATTGGCGCGCTCGTCAGCGACGTAGACCTGGCCCGCCGCGGCTGACAGAGCCAGCGGACCGTTAAGCGCCGGCGCGGCCTCGTCAAAGGCGAGCGTCGGGCTGATTGCCTGCCAGTTGGCGGCGCACTGGTTGATCTCGGTCGGGATATTGCTCGGCACATCGCCATCGCCGACGCCGTACTCCCAGATCTTGGAGGCGAAGTCTTTGCGTATGTAGACGTGCATGCGGTCGGAGACGGGCCAATTGACCAAGGAGAAGTCTTTGCCGGTCGCCTCGCCATACCGGGCGTAATCGCGCGACCACCAGATATCGAAGATGCCGCGGCGGAGGGCTGCGGCTTCAGAATTTCCAGGCGAGAAATCCAGCGCGTTCAGAATCCGCTGCGGCGTCAAGCTGAAGTATTCCTGCATAGGCCACCACATGCGCATGTGATCGCGCCGCAGGTAATGGTCTTCCAGGATCGGCTCGACATCGCCGCGATGGCCCGAGCCAACGACCACGAAAATGGCGTCTTGCGTGTTCTGCACGGTTGGGTTGCCGCCAACGAAGACCGCGTCCGTGTAATCGCGGAAATACCAGCTGTAGGGCCAGGACACTTCGTCATCGTAGGCGAATTTCATGGCTTTGCCGTCGGTCATGCGCAGGCTCATCTCTTCGATGTCGTCCAGCACCCACTTGACCGCGGGACCGGCATGCGCGTAGACCAGCAATTCAGTCGGCAGGTCGTAGTTGACGAAGGAGGCCATCCAGGCGGCTCGAAGGGTGATGCCGCTGAGGATCAAAAATGCCGCCGCCGCTCCGATGCGCCGAATATGCATCCAGCTGGTCAGCCGCGCCAGCCGCAGCAGCAGATAACCCAGGCCGACCGCCACGAAGAGCGAAGCCAGCCAGGCGTAAGTGCGCCCCAGCTGCGCCTTTTCCAAGCCGGCGAAGGGCGGGTCGCCCGCGATGAACGCGCCCAGAACCTGCGCCAGGCAGATCAGGAAGGCCGGCGTCAGCAGCAGCGTCAGCCAGCCGCGCGTGGCAAACTGAGACTTGTCGATTCGTGAAAACACGCCGCCGAAGTACCAGGCGGCGATCAGGATCATGGGCGTGGTCAAGTGCGTGCCGAGCCAGGGCATCTTCTCGCCCGCGAGCGAATACCCTACCAGATTCAGTATCGCCCACCACGCGAGCAGAAGCAGGAAAGGCAGCCGCTCGAGCCTGTCTTCGCCGGCGATCGCGGGCGCGGGGACGTCCCTCGCCGCCTCGGCCCGCTCCGCTTGAGCGAGCTCGTTCGCGGTCGCGGCCTCCGCGTTATCGTCTGTCTGTTCGTCTGTCGTCTCTTCCAGTGCGGGGGCTGATTCAGAAGCCGAATTCGCCGCCACGTCCGCCAGTTCGCTCGCCGCCTCCGCCTGGATGAAGCGCGCCCGGCGCGACTTCCAGAAACAGGTCACCCCGGCGAACATCGCGGAGACGCTGCCGATGACGGGCAGGAACTCATAGGTCGGCAAGATAATCAGCAGATAATAGTATTGCGGCTGGCTGCCGCGCCGGACGCCCTGCTGCTCCAGCCAGTAGCCCAGGCTGTAAATCATGCCCGTGCCCAAGCCGGCGATATTGGTGAAGACGCTGGTGAAGAAAAAGGCGAAGATGAGGTGAAATATCGCCGCCGCGATCAGCCAGCGCCGCCAATTCCAGGTCAAGCCGATCACGAGCGACAATGTGACGAGCGGGGCGAAAGCCAAGGCGCCGACCAGGAATTGCCCGACTTGGGCGGCGCCACCCACATTTGGCAGGCTGGCGAAGAGATTGTAGAGGCCCCCAGGCAGGGACTGGCCCAGGCTGGCGAAGTCGGCGTCGGCGCCGCTGATCAAACGGACGAAGAGCGCCGTCGTCCAGGGCAGGATGAGCGTCAGGATCAAGACGATGAAATCGAATTCGGGAAATTGATAAAGATAAGCCCAGATGCTGCTTGACTCCGGCTTGTCTTCCGCCGGCTTGCCGTGGAGACAGGCCGCGCGCCGGGCATCGCGGATGAGGTAGAAGGCGGTTGACAGCGCGATCAGCCAAAGGGCCAGCGCCGGCGCCCAGCGTATCGCCGCGCCTTGATTGGGGGCGCCGTTCTCGCTGAGGTCGGCAGCGGGATCGGCGGGCTCGGCAGTCTCCGCCGGCGCAGGCAAATGCGACAGCTCCTCAATGAGAAGCAGGCCGCCGGCCGTCGCCAGCGCCACCAAAAGAATGAGGCCGACTTCGCGCCAGGGGAGGCGGTTCAGGCGGTCGCGGAAGGCGTAAAGCGCCGTCGAAACGAGAATGAAGACCGCGCTTAATACCGAAAGCGCCATCCAATTGATCCAGCTGGAGCGCTCTAAATCGCTTAAGGCCTCCCAGCTCGTGCCGCGCCCGGGCACGATCTCGGCTGGTATGACGTCGACGACGATGTACATGCCCAAAGTCATGACGCCGCCGAGCAGGATGCCGAGCATAAGCGCGTAGAATACCGGTTTGCCAGGCAGGCGCAGGCGCGTTTGGGCGAGGCGAACGAGAAAGTATATGAGCAGAAAGCTGCCGAAGATGGCGATGTAGATGAAGGCCGTCTCTTTTGAGCCCAGGTTCAGGATCATGGCGGCCGCGAAGAGATAGAGCCAGACGGCGCGGCGGCGAAAACGCGGCGACCCGTCCAGGTACATCAGAAGGCAGTAGGCCATGATCAAGCCGAAGAGAATTGACGGCGTGTCGTGGCGGATATAGCGATTGTAGTAGAGCAGCAGTGGCGAAATCAGCAGCAGCGTCGACGCCAGCAACGCCCCCCATCTGCCCAGCCACTTGCGCAGCAGCAGCGGAAACATCACCATGACGACGCCGAGGAGCGCGGTGTAGACCCGGCCCGAAAAGTCGCTGTCGCCGAATACATGAAAGGCGAGGGCGGTGGCGTGGAATAGCACGGGCCCGTGCATCAAAGGCGTGTGCTGAAAATTGCCCTCATTATACAGATTGTACGAGAAGCGCGTGTGCAGGCTCTCATCGTGGCTCATCACCCGGTCGTCGAGCATGGCGAAACGCGTGAAAACCGCGAGCAGGAAGATGAAAATGCAGGCGGCGACTTCCCAAGTCAGGGGCAGGCGCAGCGACAGGGCGCGACCCAAGGCGTTGTCTTCCTGCTGATTTGGCGAGGTGATCATGCTGGTTTTACCAGATCAATCGGCTCAGGCGCGCGCCGACCCGCGTTCACAGGCTTGACGCCGGCGTATTCTGCAGCACGGGCGCTCCCCCTCGAAAGCTGGGCTGCGCGGTCGCCACGATCAAGGGCGCTTCCGCCGACAGCGTATCCGGCGTCGTCTCGATGTTCACGAGTTGCGGCAGGCGCGGCAGATCCACCTGCGAGAGCGATGTGTGAAAGCCGAGCGCCAGCGGCAGCAGCAGCGCCATCGCGATTGCCAGGATGACCAGACCGTAACTGATCTGGGAGCGATTCGAGGCGGCGAATTCGCCGAGCCACGAGGACTGGCTGGCCGGCGCCTGCAACTCGCGCTGCAGCGACGTCCAGAGTTCGTCGAGCCGCTGCGGGCGGGGCGCGCCGAGGGCGGGCAGGCTGCGCTCGAGCTTTTGCGCGAACTCTCGATGGCGCAGGTATTCGCGCCGACAATCCTCGCATTCGTCGATAAATCTTCCCACGCGCCGCCGGGCGGCTTCCGAGAGATCGCCGCTGACGAAGCGCGCCATGTGAACCTTGCAGTAGCGGTGCTTGAACCTGATCATCGTTGTCTTCGCGCCGGGCGCCTCCGCCTAATGCGCTCGCAAGAGTTCTTCCAAGAGCCCGGCGCCCACCGGCTGCAGCGACTTTTTCAAGCGCTGGTGACCGAGGCGCACGCGGCTTTCGGCGGTCTTCTGCGGGCAGCCCATCACTTCCGAGATCTCGCGATAGGTCATGCCTTGGCCATAACGCAGCACGATCGCTTCTCGCAAACGCGGCGACAGATCCAGCAGCGCTTTGGAAATGGACTCGTTGGCGTCGCGGCGGATGAGCGATGCTTCCGGCGCTTCCGCGGGCGGCGCCTTCAGCTCCAGCCCCAGCCACTGCGTGATGTCCACCAGGTGAAAGCGTTTGCGGCGATAGGTATTGCGGCAGCGGCTCACGGCAATTGTGTACAGCCAGGTTTTCAGCGAGGCTTTGCGCGAGTCGAAGCGGCGCAAGTTCTTGAAGGCGTAGAGAAAGGATTCCTGCAGTATGTCTTCGGCATCCTGTTCGTTCATCAGCAGGCTGTAGCAGAGCCGATAGAGGCTGGCGGCGAATCGATCGTAGAGCTCGGCGTAACCGACCTGGTCGCCGGCGAGGGCGCGTTCGATAATCGCGTCAACTTCCGCATGGCTTTGCCGGCGCATTTCAGTCATATTCCCGTCCCTGTGGCGCGCGCTCAATCGGCACTCACCCAACTACACAGTCTAGCGCGAATGTCCTTAATGTTGCCGCGGAACGCCGTCGTAAAGGTCTTGCCGCAGCCAAAGCATGACGTGGTCGTCGCGTTTGACGCTCTCGCGGAGGCGCCCCTGCGTCCACCAGGCGGGCAGATCCCACAAGCCTAGCCCGGCGAAGGACCAGCGTCGGCGCAGCAGGAAGCGCTGACCGACATAATCGCCGGCCAGCGCCCGCGCCCGCTCTTCACCTTGCGCCATCAGAACGATTGGCGCGCCCGCCGCCTCTTCCACCGTGTTGACGAAGCGCGCCCGCTCATAATCGCGCAGGAGCCAGGCGGCAAGACCGTCGCGCTCGACGAGGCCAGCCGCATCGCGAACGGCGATGATTTCCGGGCTAGGGAAGCCTGCGGTGTGGCGATTTGCCAATTCAAACAGGGTCTCGCGCAAGAGATAGGCATCTGCGGACGCGGCGCCCAGCCGCCATAAAGCTCGCGGACTATCGGCTTCGACCACCGACCCGCGCCAAGCCCCGCCAAGACCGGAAATCAGCGTCAGCCACAGGAAGCCGAGACCGATGCCCTGCAGGCAAGTGCCCATGCCCCAGAAATTCGCCGTCAGCAGAAAGACGATCAGCGCCATGATCGCCGTCATCAAGAACAAGCCGAGCGCCTGCAGCAATCTCGCCGACGAGCTCTCGAACAGCAAAGGAACGAACTCGCTAAGGCTCGCGCCGGCCGGCAGCTCCAGCAAGAGGCGCGCCACCTGCATGAACTGCGCGGCGAGCACGATCAAGAAGGCGAAGACGCCGGCCGAGATCGCCCATTTCACCCAGCGATAACGCGGGGCATAGAGCGGCGCGTCCTGCGGGTCATCCTCGCCTGTCGCCGAGAGCGTCACCACGCGCCGGTCCACCATCAGCTGCGTGATGCCATAACTCGCCAGCAGGGTCAAGGGCAGCGCCACCCACATGGCGTCTGTCGCGCTGGCGCCGGGGTAGACGAGCAGAGCCAGCGCGCCAATGGCGGCCCAGGCGGCGGCGAAACGGTCGACGAAAGTGATGTCGCCTTTTTTCCAGAGCAGCCAGGCGCCGCCCAGCGCATAGATAATCAGCAGCGGTTCGCTGGAAAAAAGCGCCACGAAGCCCAGGCGCGTCCCGTCGTGGGCGCTGCTCTGGGTGATGCCGGCGAGCGCCTCATTAAGCAGATTGCCGACCGTCTGCAAGCCGGCCGGGCGCAGCATGCAGGCCGTCGCCGCGAGCGCGACGATCAAGACCGGCGCGAAAGCCGCTTTGGCGATCGGGAAGGCGCGCATGCGTTTGACCGCCAGCTGCAAGATATCGTCGCCGGGCAATCCCAGGCGCTGCGGCGCGCTGAGGGCGGTCCGCCAGACAGCCAGCCAGCCGGCCACGAGCATGATCAACAGCAGCAGGATGCCCGACGGGCTGGAGAGCAGCGCCATGCAGGTTACGCAGGCGATGGCGTAGAAGGCGTCGCTCAGCCGCCAGGAATACCAGTAGCGCCGGATCACCCAGATCGCCAGGAGGGCGAAGAGCGTCATGAAAGCGACGCCATCAGCCGCGCGCGCCGTGGCGATCGGCAGGGTGAGAATGGTCAACAGAGTCGCCCAGACGAAGGCGCGCGTCTTGCCCAGGTTTTCGCGGAAGAGCAGCGGGCCGAGCGCGAATGCCGTCCCCGCCAGCGCCCCGCCCAGGCGAGCCGCGAATTCGCTCGCGCCAAGCAGCGAAAAGGCGATAAGCTGCGACAGGTAGGTCAGCGGGCTGCTCGACGCTTCGACGGCGCCGGGCGCGTCAGCCTCGATTGCGCGCCAGGCATACAGCGCGGTTTCCGCCTCGCCTTCGGTCAGCGGCGCCATATCGATATCGGCGAAACGCAGAACCAGCGCCAGAAGCGCCAAAGCGATGTAAGCCAAGACTTCGAGCGCGATCGCGCCGGAGTCCAGCCCGTGACGCGCGCCGCGGGCCGCCAATGCCGTTTCAGCTTGCGAAATGCCGCCCTGCGCCATCACGCCGCCGCTCATCCCCGTTCTCGATTGCGTCATCGCTCAGCCCGCGCTCATTGCCCGGCCGCGCCCGCTATGGAAAACGCGCGACCGGCCCGATTCACAGACGACGGGCCTGCTGTCGAGAAACTTCTCTTCGCCGAAGTCGCCGTACTTTTGCCGCTCGGAAGTCCCGTAAAGAATATAGTCAATGGCATAGCGCTCGATGATCTCGTCGATATCAGCCATGTCGGCGGCGGTGAACAGGCGCTTCAGATCGGCATGGCGCGAGCCGGCGATGGCCTCATAGGTATTGCCGCGCCACTGCCGCTCGTGATTCTCCCAGCCCAGCACGATCGGCAAGCCCGCAAGCGCGCCGACGCGCCCGTATTCAATGCGGTAAGGATCGCCAACCGCCTCGGCCACCACGACATTGGCGGCGCCGACCAGCGCGTCCAGGCATTCGATGACGTTTTGGTCGTCTCGGTTGAGCAGCCCCCTGGCGCCATCCAGGCTCAAGGGCTCGGCGACGGTCAGCGCGCCGTCATGCAGCAGCACGATTCCGGCCTGGTCCGCGCGCAGCAGATCGGCTTCGGCCGCGTCCGCCAGGCTGCCGTTGGAAAAGAGGATCGCGCCGGGCTCGACATGCTGCCCCTCGGCCGCGCGCCGAATCGGGCTGTCCCAGTCATGAGGCGCGGCGTATTGCCGCCGGCTGATATCATGCCGCCCGGTTTCGACGATTGCGCGGTGGAAGACGGCTTCAAACGTATAGGCGATCCCCGCGGCCAGGCTCAGCGCAACCAAAATTCCGAAGCCCAAGCGGAGCGCGAGATGCGGGCGGGGCAGGCTGCCGTCCGCCATAATGCTGTGCAGGCCATAAGCGGCCGCCAGGCTCCATAAGACCCAAGCCTGATAGTAGAACTTGAAGACAGTGTTGATGCGAAGGCCAAAATTGTCTTTCAAGTAGAGAAACTCGGGGAATAGCGTCAAGACCAGCCCCATGCCGATCAGCAGCAGGACGAAGCCGGTCGCGCGTGGATAGCGGATCCAGGTGATCGCCACTTCCGCGCCGGCCAGGGCTTGCTCGCGCGAAGGGAAGACCCGCGCCAGCGTCAGCGCGATACCCAGCAGCAGGACGGGCGCCGTCAGCCCATACTCGATTCTGCGCCGCAATATGCGCGAGATGAGGTCGCTGTCTTGCGCGCCAAGCTGAAGCCCTTGCAGGGCCCCCGCGGGGCTGCTCGCTGCGATGAGGGCGCCGAGCAATATCATCAGCCCGGCCAGGGCGATCAGCAGAATGCCCGCGGCCTGCAAGCCAAAGCGCCAGTTCAGCCGCTCCGCCCGGCGGCCGCGCCAGGCTTCCACGCCAAGGTAGGCGCCGATGATGATGACCAGCGGACCGAACATCAGAAAAAAGCGGCGAAACTGCGTGGGGTGGATTAAGTTGGGCAGGAGGCCGCCGGCTTGCGAGCGGAAACCGACAAAATAAGGCAGGTAGGCGATCAGGGCGATCAAAGCCAGCGAGCCGCCGAAACGGAGCAGCCCCAGCCAGTCGGGGGCGGCCAAACCGCCACGTTCGCTCGCAAGCAGGCGTCGCAGCGCTTCCGCGCCGAGGAGCCCGCAGAGATAGATCGCGCCATCCCAGGCGTTGAGGAAGGTCAAGCCGCCGACCGCGATGCCATAGAGCAGGACTTCAGGCCCGCTTGGCGCGCGGCGCGAGAGCGTCAGATTCAGCATCAAGCCGATCGCCATCAGCGCGAAAGGCAGCGCCAGCACATGCGGGTGATTGTCGCCGAGCACGAAACTGAAGGCGGGGAATTCGCCGATGGGCTGGATGCCGATCGGCGCGCCGTCCAGGTCGTAATCCGTGACGACGCGGCTGGCGCGGAACCACCACCAGTAATCCCAGCGGGCGGAATGCAGCCCCGGGCTGGCGTCCGGGTCATGCGCATAAGCGCCTTCGCCGAAGTTGGAGCGCGCCTGTGTGCCCCAGTAATCCAGGTACTCTTCTGGCGCCGCCCGCGTTTGATACGGCGCCTCCACCAGGATCATTTGGAAATTGCCGACCAGCGCCACCAGCGCCAGCGCCAACGCGCCCGCGGCAATCGCCGACCCGCGCGACGCCCGCTTGCGAATGCCCGGCGCCGTCTCGATGAGCCGCGAGCGGACCAGATTGTAAGCCAAGCCAAAGGCCGTCAAGCCGGCCAGCGCAAACAGGGAGGCGACCGTCAGATTGAAGCCGATACCGCTGCCGACGCCGCTCAGCGTGGCAAGCGCCGACCACATCACGTAGCCCATATAGTAATAGCTGATGGCGTAACCGGACATCCAGGGGTCGTTTGGCGGGAAGACGCCGCTGCGCTGCGTCGCGCTGAAGAAGGCCAGCTCCATCGGCTTTTCCGTGCCGGTGAGGTCGTTTTGATGCGCGCGGAAAAGCGCCCAGCCAAAGAAGAGCGCCGCGAAGAGCAGCTCGCCCGCCACGACGACCCGTCGGTTTTCGCGCCACCAGCTGCCGAGCTCGCCGCCGACCGCGTTGCGTTGATAGAGCAAGAGGGCGCCGGTAAGCAGCAGCAGCCATGAAAGCGCCATGCCGCCGGCCGTGTTCTCGAGGAAGCCGAAGCTGGCGAGCAGCCAAAAGATGAAGGTCGTTAGCAGCAAGCCCAAGGCGCGCGCCAAGGTGTAGCCCTTATCCGGCATGCCGCCCAGCAGACGCAGGCATAGCGGCAGAGCGGCCGCGCCAGCCAGCGTCATCCAGAGCCACCAGGCGAAAAGAATATGCCCTTCACGGGCGAGCCAGTCCCACAACAGCGTCATCGGGCGCGCTCCACCAGATAATCAAACAGGGCTTCGTCATCGACTTCATAAATCATACCACCGTCGGTTTCGTAAGCGACATTGAGCAAGCCCGCCGCCGCCATCCGCTCGAATTTCGCCAGCCCTTCCGCCGTCGACTGCACCGCTTCCAGCCCGCTGCTGATGATGTATTTGATATCGAAATGATGAATGATGTCGATGGCAATGTCGATGTCGGCCGTATTGTAGAATTGCTGAATGTTGCGCTCGCGCTGATCGACCCAGCGTGGCATCGGGTGAAAGGTGCGCTGCTGCCGCTGATGGAAACTCCAGCCGAGCGCCGATGGCAAGCCCGTCGCGATGGAGATGCGCCCGTTCCAGCGGTATTCGCTAGGGCGGCGTCTTCCCTCGATAATCACTGGCGAGCCGCTGACGTTTTCCTGCAGCCAGCGTATCAGCTGGTAATCGACATTGAGGTCGATATGGGCCGACTTTCCCAGCTGCGGCGAGTCTTCATAGTGCCGCGCTTCCCGCATATAGGCGAGGCCATCCAGGGTCAGAGGCAGGTTTGGCGCCATGCGGTCGAAGGAACGTCCGCGCGTCCCCATTATCGGAAACAAGCCCGCGATGCAGATGAGCATGACGCAGGGCGCGACCCACATTATTCGCAGGGATTGGCGAAAATCCTCGCTCGCGCGCAGCAGACAAGCGAAGGCGACGCCGCCAGCCACGCTCAAGAGCAGCCAGACCTGCATGTAGAACTTAAAAACCGTATTCTGCCGGCCGATGTCGCCGCCGATGACGATGATTTCGACGCCGAGCGTCAGCGATAGCGCCAGCCCGACCAGCACGAGCGCGAATCGCAGCGCCAGCGACTGGTGTGGGCGGAAGAAGAGCGCGGCGATCCAGGCGACCAGCGGCAAGACGATCAAGGCGACCTGGTAGCCAGCCAGCGTCATGCCAAGCGACACGACGCCGACGACCAGCGCCGAGGCGGCCGCCGTCTTCACCAGCGCCTGATTGCGGACGAGCGCGCTTACCCGCGTACTGCGCAGCCATTGCGCCGTCTCCCACAGCAAGAGCGACGCGATCATGAAGAGAAAAAGCCCGTGAATATCGAGATAAGCCCAGATTGGCGTCTTGCCGCCATCCCACAAGCGCACGCTGTTGTAGGCGGCGGCGTGCCAGGACGTATAGGGCAGGGCGGCGGCCGCGCTCAGCACGAGGAAGCCGCCGACGCTGGCGAGCAGGTCCAGGGCCGAGGCGCGCGTCAGCCAGAAGCCGGTCGCGACGAAAACGATGGCAACCGCGAGCCCGACCAACGGCAATACGCGCAGGCCCCCCGCCAACGATAGCGAAATTGGATCCAAGACGGCGCTGATCGATGGCATGAGCAGCGCGATGAGGATCGACAGAAACGCGAGGCCGCCAATGAGCCCGGCGTAAAAGCGCGGCGCGTCGACGGCGCGAAATGTCGTATGCCAGCGCAGCTGCCAGGCGTATGCCAGCCCGACGACGGCGAAGAGCGTCACCGTGGGATGATCCCAGGTATTGGTCGCCTGCAGCGAACCCACCGTCAGCGCGCCCAGCGCCAGGGCGAGAAAACCTTCCAGCTGGCGGCGCTCGCGGCCGACTTGCGCCAGCTCATTAAACAGGAAAAGCACGGTCAGGAGGATCAAGGGCATGCTGATCATGTGGGCATGCAGGTCGCCATAAAGGAAGGTGAAAAAGGGCATTTCGGTGATGGCGCCGCCGCCAACGCCGGGAGTCTCCGCCAGGACGCGCGACGGCCCCCAATACCAGCGGTCGCTGCCGATGGGCAAGGCCTCGCCGCCCAGCGCCGGCCCCAAGCCGCGCAGCAGCCCGGAAACAAGCGACAGGGAGTTGTCGATTTCGTATCGCAGGCTGTCCCAGGGCTGCCAGGCGGCCGCCCTCTGCGCAATTTCGGCGCGGGTGTCGGCTGAGGCCGGCGCGCCCGTCGCCGCGATATGCTCATCGACCAGGAATTGCTCGAGGCTTTGTGGCTGGCGATAACCGCCCAGAATGGCGATGCCCCCGCCCAAGACGCGGACGGTATCGAGGTTGCCGAGCACGACGCAGAGAACGAGCGCCATCACGCCGGCGATCCAGGGGCTGCCCAGCTGTCGCCGCGCCTTTGCGCCGCTATCGCCTTCCCGGCGCCAGTGCGACATGATGTTGAAGGCCGCGGAAAAGGCGCCCACGCCCGTCAAACTGAAAATAGTCGGGATCATCAGGTTGTAGGCGAAGGCGGGTACGAGCCCCAGAAGCAGCGTCGGCGCGCCCAGGAGCACATAGCCGAAATAGTAGTAATTGATGAAGCCGCCGGCGAACCAGGGATCGATCGGCGGGAAGGTCGTGCTGCGCAAGACGCCATTGAGATAGGCGAAATCCATCGGTTTCTCGCCGCCTTTATAGGCATGCCAAAGATCGGGATTGGTCAGACGCACGATAATCATCGCCGCGAAGGCGACGATGCTGACGAGCTCGATCCAGGCCAGCCGCCGCCAATGCGCGCGCATGAAAGCGGCCAAGGCCATGCGATTGCGGAAGCCGATGCAGGCGCTCAATATCGCGAGCAGCGCCAGCGAAAACAAGATCCCCCCTTGCGACCAGATCGGCAGCTTCGCGCTGGAGACCGCCCAGGCGAAAAAGGCGACCAGCAGCATGCCGACCAGCTTGCAGACGCCGTAGCCGCCATCAGCCATGGCCGGAAAGAGCGAGAAAACCAAAGGAAAGGCGAGCGCGCCGAAGAAGAAAATGGTCGCATACCAGACGAGCGTCCCTACTGCCTGATTCGTATTGACGAGGCTGCCGCTGAAAAAGCGCTCCGACCATGTGCCGCCAGCGGTCTGCCGCGCGTATTCTTCGGGCGGGAAGGTCAAGGCGGTCGGCACGGAATCGGCCTCGATCGAAGTCCAGTAGAAGACGCCGAGCAGCTGCGCCGCCTCTTCATCGTCTCCCAGCTCGTGGGCCTGCTTCAGCGAGACTTTCGCGAGCGCCGCCTCGACCCGGGCGCGCGAGTAATTTGGCGATTTGCGGAAGATGAAGACCGCCGGATGATCGTACACATGGAAAGCTTCATCGGCTTCCAGCTCGTTCAGCCAGGCGGGCGAGTCATAGATGGGCAAATGCTGGTCGGAGACGCGCCAGGGACCCAGCTCGAAGCTCTCGTCAAAGGCGCGTATCAGCTCGAATCCCAGCTCCCCGGCGAAGAGTTTCTGGTAATAGAGAGTCGTCAGCGGAAAACGCTGTAGATTGCGCGGCTCTGAATCGTAGAAGCGATTGCTGGCGATCGTCAGATAATCGCCGATATCGAGCGCGCGCAGGATGTCGTCATATTTGATCTGATTGTCGACCGGGTAGGACATGATCTGGTCTTGGGCGTTGATGAGGCGGTGATCGGCTTGCCGCGCCCGGCAGTCATGCGCATTCATCAACCCAGAGGGCGGATCATCGGCCAGGGTCATGCCCGCCGGCAGCTGGCAGGTGCGGATGCCGGTGACGCGATTGTCCCAGGCGCCTTCCGTGAGCACGACCGAGCCCGAGCCGATTACGTCGCCGCTGCCCGGCCCGATGCTCATTTCGAAGTCGTAGCGTTGGCCCGCGGTCACCTGCAGCGGCCCGGCGAAGGGGATGCGGTAGGCGTGGCCGAGGGGATGCGAATCGCGCGCAAGATCGGCGGTCAGCGTCGCTTCAGCCAGTGGCGCGCCGCCTTCTTCCCCGAAGACTCGGATACGGATTTCTTCCTGCCCGGCGTCGCCGTGCGGGTCGGCGAGGTGCGGGGCATAGACGCTCGTGATCGCGCCACTCGCCGGCGCCCGGAAGCTGACGCGCTTCGTTTCGCCCTCGCGATAAAGCGTCGCCCGATCGTAAGGCGAGCCCTCAAAGCCACGCAGGGCGACGCCAGTGTCGCCTATGCCGATATTGATCAGCGGCACGCTGTCGTCGGCGCCCTCGATCCGCATGGCGAAGTCGCCCGGCACGCGCTCGAATATGAAGCGCGACGCCTGCACGAGCGTCGTCTGATGCCGATAGATATTGCCGTGCATCAGCCCCCAGATCAGCGCGAAGCCTAGCGCGAAAACGCCTAAAATCGCGGGGCGGTAGCGATTGAGCGGCGGCAGCAGCGCGCAGATGAACAAGACGCTGGCGATCAAGAGCGCGGTGATCGCGGTCGCGTCGGCCGCCCCCGCAGCGATTTGCCAGGCGCCGACCGCGGCGAAGGAGGCTGCAAATGCGCCCAGGAGCCAGGCTGTGATCGGGAGGCTTTTGCCGCGGGCTCGGGCGCGTCGATGCAGCGCGCAGAGGCACCAGCCCGCCAGGACGGCCAAGGCGCCATACAGAGGCAGGTAGTAACGCATCGTCATGGTCCAGAGCCGACCCATCCACAGCATGTAGCCGCCGATCCAGACGATCAAAATCAGAAGCTGCATCGCCCCCGGCCGCAGGCGCAGGCCACGAAAAGCGCCCCAACACCAGCCGAAAAAGCCGAGCGCGCCAAAGCTCAAGCCCATGCCCCAGAACAGCAGATCCTTGGCCACATAGACGAGCGGGGAGCGTGCCAGCCATTGCCAGTTGGGCGGATAATCCTGGGCGCCGCCGACGCCGCGGCTGACCTCCGCCAGATTGGCCAGCCAGCGTTCGTTCGGCAGCAGACCAAAAAAGCCAGGTCCGCTGAAGGCGTAGGGATTAAAGAGCCGGAAGGCCAGGAAGGCGCCAAAGCCGGCCAGCGTCAAGCCGAAAAGGTGGCGGGCGAGCAGGGCGTTTCGCGCGCGCTTGTCGAGGTGGCGGTCGAGAGCCGGCATCGCCTGGATTGCCGCCGCCAAAACGATCATGCCCGCCAGGGGCGCGAGGTTGATGCGGCTGGCGACGGCCGCGCCGCAGGCCAGCCCGAAAAACAGATAGGACCAGAGCCCGCCCCGCTGTTGGACGCGGACGGCGAAATACAGGGCCAGGACGACAAAGAAAGCGGCGATGGCGTTGACCGTGCCAAAGTGCGCCTTCTGGATGGCGAGCGGGGCCGCGGCGTAGAATGCGGCGGCCAGCAAACCGGTCCAGCGATTCTCGACGCGCGCGCCCAGCGCGAACACCGCCACGATGCTGAGCATGTCGAAGATCAGCGAGAAGCCGCGCCAGACCAAATGACCGCCTTGAAAGTCGAAGAGCGGCCAATCGGCGTCGCTGGCGGCGCGGACGAATTCGCCGCCATAATGCGCCAGCAGCAAAGGAAGCGTCCCGTAGACAAAGAAGCCGTGCCCGGCGTTATGCGGGTTCAGCGGCGAGCAGCCGGCGTCGAAGTAGCCGCCGACGCCGTTGGTTTGCGGGTGCAAATGTCGGCAGCGCAGCGACTGCAGCTCGGTCGAGGAGAGCGACGTGGCGGTCCTTATCGCTTGATCGCCAGGCCTCAGGCCGCGGTCGACCAGCAGAAGGTCCGCCTGGCGCGAAAGCAGAGCGGACTGCGCCGCCGCGAAACTATCGAAGACGACGACTTCATCCGCGCCGACGAGCCAGCGACTGGCTTCCACGGCGAAAGTCCCGCGGATGACGCCCATTCGCAGCCCGCGCCAAGCGTCCGAGCCGCTGCGGGCCTGCCCCTCGGCCGGCGCGCTAAGGCTTAGCGTCTGCTGCTCGGGAAAGCGCTCCTCGTCGCCGGTGAAAGCATTCTGGCCGCCGACATTCGGCAGCACCAGCAGCGTGAGAAAGAGCTCGTCCGGATGCGTATGCGAGAAATCGTCCCAATTATGCCCGACAAAGCGCAAATAGCCGCCATAAACGAGGATGAGCGCGAGCAGAAAAACGGTGAGGGCTTGCTTTCTCATAGTCCGACGAATCGACTTTCTAGTTCACCGGGCGCTCGTTACGCCTTTCAGCCCTCGTCACGGGTTCTCCGCCAGGAAACGCGCCAGGTTTTTGGCGCCCAGGGCTGGGGCGCGATAGATGTAGAAGGACTTGTGCGCCGGCTCCACTTCGATCAAGGTCGGTCGACCCTGCGGAAACCACTCGGCGAGCAGCGCCGGCGCCGCCGCGTTTTGCCGCGCGTAAAAGAATAGCAGATCGCGTTCGGGGTCGAGCCGGTATTTCTGCTCTCGCCATAAGCCGCGCCCCAGCATGGCTGGCAGAGACTGGACGTCCCCGCCGCTGTCCCAGAACATCATGCCCGCTTCGATGCCGACGGCGCGATAATCCCACCAGTGGGGCGATGTCAGCACAAAGGCGTTGCCATAGGCGCCGCCGCTTTGGGCGAAGCCGCGCAGGATCTTGCCGGCCTGCGCCTGCGGGTGCGACGACTGAACGAAGTTGTCCGTAAATCGCCCAAAATACAGGCTGGCGTTGTAATGATTGGCGGCGAGCGCGATGCCGGCTGCCAGCAAAGCGGCCACGAGCGTTCCCATACGAGGGGGGAGCGTTTTGCGCAGCTGAAGGCAGAAGAGGGCGATGGGAAGCGCCGCCACCAGATAGCTCGGCGGGATGGCGCCGCTCGCGCGGATGAAGCTGGGCACTTCGTTCGGAAAGGACAAGGCAAGCGTCGTCGGCAAAAGCGTCGCCACCAGGTACAAAGGCACAAAAGCATACACAGGATCGCGCGTCTTCGCGATAAGCGCAAGCCAGGCGGGGATGCCCAGCAGCATGAAGGCGGCTGTGACCGCGTCCATCGCCGGCTCGTCGCTCAAGCCGCTGACCCAGGTGGTCGCGCCGAAGAAGTGGAACATCAGGGCGGTCTTTCTGATATTGCTGAGCAGGACGGGCGCGCTCTCCGCCAGGAATGCGGCTCGTTCCGCATCGGTCGTCGGCGCGTCGCCGAAGACGCGCGTGTCGGCGCGGCGCATGTAATCGGCCGGCTCTTCCAGCCAGAAATGCAGCAGCGGCAGAAAGACCATCAGCGCGACAAAGGCCAGAACGACCAGATTAAGCGCGTAACTGAGGCGGGCGCGCCAATCCTGCTTGACAAGGACGGCCGCCACAGCCACGCCGGCGACCGCGGCGAGCGGCAGCATGCGCACCGCCTGGTATCCGCTTAAACCGAAGCCCAAGGCCAAGCCCGCCAGCACAAAATCCGCGCGGCGATTATGGCGCAGGGCGCGCGCCAGGCAGAGCGCCGTTAACGCCGAGAATAGCGGCGACAGGCTGATGCGCATGCCCTGCCGGCCGATGACCGCGTGCCAGAAACTGGCAGCCGCCAAAGCCGCGGCCAGCCCGCCCAGGAGAATGCCCAGTTCCCGACGGCGCCTCCCCGCGATCTCGACGCCGAGCCAGAAGATGATCGGCAGCGTGATCAAGCTCTCGAGCGCCGACATGAGCTTCAGCGCATAATGGTCGAAGCCCAAGCCCGGCTGGCTCGCGAGCATCGACAGCAGATAGAAATGTAGCGGCTCTCGTCCGCCGATATTGGAGAAATAGATGCGATAGTCGTCCTGGTGGTGGATCTTGTAGGCGTCCTGGATCTTCTCGACCAGGTCGCTGTACATCTGCGGTGGATAGGCGTCCAGCTTATTGAGGCGGAAGGCGGCGCCCAGCAGCATGATCAAGGCCAGGGCGATGATCGTCGCGCGCTGATCGCGCCAGGGAATTCGCCTCATGACGTCGAGCCTGCCGCTCGCCCAATCAAAGAGATTCCAGCGCAGCGGCGCAAAAGCGAAACCCCAGAGCGCGGCGCTAAGCAGCCAGAGCAGGATGATTGGCGGCTCGATGCGATTTCCGCTGGTATTCAGCCAGACGCCGACGCTGCTGAGGCTCGCCAGCGCGACGAGCAGCATGCGCCAGCGGCTGATTTGGCCCATGACTGGACGGCGGATCGGCGCGCGCGCGAGAATCAGTGGCGGGCCTGCGTCCCTGGCTGGCATGCGCCGCTGGAAGCGCCAGTGGACGATATCAATCGCGATCCACAGCGATCCGGCCGCGGCGAAAGCGGCGAGCGAAGCCAGCGCTATGTCGGTCGCGCGTTCGGGGGCCGCGGTCATCGCCGACATTAAGGTCAAGAAGGCATACATCGCGATCAGCAGCGGCAGCGTTCGCAACAGCCAGCGCATGCGTGATTGCCCTGCCAGCGCCCGCCAGCCGTGGGCCAGCCGCGTCCAACGCCCGGCGACTTCCGCGGCGATCCACAGCAGAAAGCCCAGCCATAGATAAGGCGCGCCAAGGCTCAGCGAATATTCGTTCGCGCGCGGCGCGCTTTCGCTACCGCGGACGATGACGCTGCCGACCAGCGCGAACATGATGGCGGCGCCACAAAGGAGCAGCTGCACGGCATCGGCGCTGCGCAGAGCTTGCGGCAGAGCGCGTCCGGCGGTCATCGTTTGATCGCTGATCGCGGCTGTCGCGGTCGCGGGCCCGGGCGCGGCTGAAGGCATGTCGCCGGCTGAACGACTGTCGCCGGCGCCGTAATTCAAGGCGATGCGCAGACGCTTCCAGGTCGGTCGCGGCGCGCGCAGCAGCTGATCAAGGAGTTCGCTGAGCGTCAGCTGCTCAATTGTCCGCGCGTCGACCGCAGATTCGCCCTCGCCTTCCTGCGAAGACCCCGCCTGTTGTCCGCAGGCCGCGGGCGCGTTCGGCGTCGAGGCGGCGGCAGGCTGATCGTCAGCGGCGCGAAGACGGCTGCTGCCATCGCTCGGTTTTTCAGGCATGTGGCTTTCTGCCTTTGATCGCCAGATTCACGGTTGCCTTGTCCGCGCCTTCGTCGTCGGCGTTCCGCTGGTCGAAGGCGTTGAACAGGGCGACGCCCAGCGCGACCGGGTTGAAGCGCCCGCCGGCGGCATGAAAATCGTGCCGGTCGGCGACCGATCGCATGGATGCGGGCAAGAGCCGGGAGTCGAGCAGCGGCTTGCCCAAGCCATAAACCAGATTGTGTATGAATGGAAAGCAATGATGGGTCAAGGAACGCTCTTCTTCAATGAGGAAACCCGCCTGACGCAGGGCGCGCCGCAGTTGGCAGGCGGTGTAAAGCCGCAGGTGATTCGCCCATATCCCCGCCAGCGGACCGCGCCTGATACGCCAGCCAAAGAGCCGCTCCAGGACTTTGTTGACCGGATCCCACAGCAGCGGATAATTGGCGTTGGGCACGGTGACCGCCAGCACGCCGCCCGGCTTCAGCACGCGAAAGGCTTCCCGCAGGCCCGCGATATCATCGTCGACATGCTCGAGCACTTCCGACAGGATCACGGCGTCAAAGCAGCCGCGCGGGTAGGGCATCGCGTAGATGCTGGCGTGATGCACCTGTATTTTCGCCTGCCGCCCCAGCGCCCGCTTGGCGATTTTCACCACGTGCCAGTCCAGGTCGGCGCCAACCAGCTCACAGTCGCAGACGTAGCGCAGCATGTTCAGATAGAAGCCGCGCCCGCATGGCAGGTCGAGGATGCGCATGTCGTCATTGGGCTGGATGAAGTCAAAAATTGTGCTGACGCGCCGCTTGAAAGCCATATCGGCTTCATGGCGCGTCATGAACTGGATCGCTTCCGGATCAACCACACCGCCTCCATGCATCGCGCGGCCAGCCAGCGATGGCGTCAGCGCCTGGCGTATTCATAGAAGATCGACTCATAGCGGTTGACGGTGTCTTCAAAGGAGAAGATGCCGCTGATATGCGCTCTCGGCTTCGTGTATTTCGCGGGATCTCGCAGCACAGCCAGCGTGGCCTCGCCGATCGAGCGCCAGTCGCCCGGCTTCGCCAGCTTGCCCATGCCGGTTATCTTGACGGCGACGCGCCCGCCGGGGATGTCGGTCATCACCACGGGCGTCCCGCAGAGCATCGCCTCGCCTTGCACGAGCGGGAAACAGTCGCTGTCGCTCGGCATCACCAGCACGTCGCAAGCCGCGTAGAAGTTGGCCAGCGCCTGCTTGTCGCGGATCAGCCCGAGGAAGATGAGCTGCGATTGATACTCGTTGACGAGCGCCTGCTGCCGCTGCCAGGTGCCTTCGTAGCTGATGTCATATTCGCCCGCGAAAACGATTCGGGCGTTTGGATAGACGCCATTGATGACATCAAGCGCGCGTATCAGCAGATCGGGTCGTTTCTCCTGCACGAAACGCCCGGCGTACCCAATGAGCGGTCCGCCCTCGCGCCGCCATTTCGCTCGCAGCGCTTTGACGCCGGCCGGCTGCGGTTCGGGGATGATCATCGGCGGGTAGATGATCCTCACCTTCTGGCGATAGGGCCGCAAATAATAGGAATTGTCGGCGTAGTCGTCGCTCAGCCCAATGATGCAGGGCGCGCGCTTCGCCAAGTATTTGTAGAAAACGAACATGATTCGGGTGATGATGTCGTTGACGAGGCTCTTCGGCAAGATCAGGTCGCCATGATGCGTCGGGATGATCTTGACGCCGGCGATGCGGCTGAGGAAGGCGACCAGCGCCGTTTCCAGCAGCGGTATATGCATGTTCACGACATCGTGCTCGCGCAAGAGTCGGTAAATCGCCCAGGGGTAGGTTGGCATTATGCGGCCCCGGCTGAGCGCGATCGGCGCCCATAGCCGCACAACGCGGACGCCATTCAAAGTCGTCTCGCCCAGCGGCAAGTCGCTGCTGTGGCAGGACGCGACCACAGTCACCTCATGCCCCCGGCGGGCTAGCTCTTCGGCGAGCATCCGCACGTAGTGGGTCAAGCCCGTCGAGTGAGGATGATAATAGAGCAGAATGATGAGGATCTTGAGTTTCCGCCGCCGTCGCTGGGCAGTCTCTGTCATCGGTATGCGCCGCGCTCCTCGGTTTAGTCAGTTTCCTGTCGCCTGTCCACAGTCTCGGCCCTGCCCGGCAGTCAGGGCGCCGCCGCCCGGTAGACGCGCCAAGCCTGCAAGACAACCACGCATAATAGCGGTTCTTAAAAGCGCGGGCGCGGCGTTTCTGGCGCGCTCTGGAAAGGGCCTGGCACGGACACTCTATCATAGCACAGCGGGGCGGCAAGCCATCGCTCGTGGGCGGCGAGATCGTCGACTCGCTTGACAGGGGCGCCGCGGCCCTCTACAATAAGCGCCAGCGCGGGTGTAGCTCAGTTGGTAGAGCGCCTGCTTCCCAAGCAGTAGGTCACGGGTTCGAGTCCCGTTACCCGCTATGCGTGAAACGCCCTCGAAGATTGCGGGCGTTTTCCTTTCCGCGCCATTGACCGAAGCCCATCCCGCGACTACAATCAGCCCGCTTTTGACCGAAGGAAATCGCTGGCGAGCGTCGGCTTGCAGGGCGTCAAGCGTATACTGAGGAGTTACCCATCATGGCGGAATATGAACTGGCCGCGGACTTGCGCCTCGCGCGCGGGAAAAAGAATCGCGAGCTGCGGCGCGAAGGCTTCGTCCCCGGCATCGTCTACGGTCCCTCCATCGAGCCGATGAGCGTACAGTTTCCCTATCGTTCGGTAGAGGTTACGCTGATGAACGCCGGCGGCACCAATCTGATAGACATTCTGGTGAACGGCGACAGCTATCCGTCTTTGGCGCGCGAGGTGCAGCGGGATGTCGTGCGCGGCGATATTCTGCATGTCGATTTTCTGGCGGTCGATCAGACGCAGCGCATCAGCGTGGAAGTGCCGATCGTGATGCAGGGCGAAAGCCCGGTTGTGGCGGCGCGCGAAGGCATCCTGATCACCGGCCGGAGTTCGCTGACCCTGGAAGTCTTCCCCAGCGATATTCGCGATCGCATCGAGATTGACCTGTCGACCTTGACCGAGCTTGGCGCCGAAGTCCTGGTGCGCGACCTGAGCTTCGGCGAGAGCGTCACGGTTCACAACGACCCCAACGAGATGCTCGCCAAGATCGTGCAGCCGGCCGCGGCGCGCGCGGAAGAGGAACTGGACGAGCTGGGCGAAGAGATCGAGGGCGAAACGAGCGAGGGCGAAGCGGGCGACTCCGAATCCCAAGACGAGTAAGCGGCAATCGCGAGGCGCCCGCAAAGGACGAATGGCGTTTACTGATTGCCGTTCTGCCGAGACGCGGGGGGGCTCGCGGCCTCGGGCGCTTCGGCGCCATCCGCGGCGATCTTCACAATCGCGATGCCAGCCACTTCGTCGCCGTCTTCGAGGTTCATCAGGGTAACGCCCTGCGTATTGCGCCCGGTTTCGCGGATATCGGTCAATTCCGCTTGCAGCACCTTGCCATTCTTGGAAATCAGCATCACGCCATTCTTGGAAATCAGCATGATGTCATCGTCATAACGGACGCAGCGCACGGCGATTACTGGTCCCGTGCGTTGATTGCGCTTTAGCGTTCGCACGCCTTTTCCAAACCGTCCCTGCGGCCTATATTCGGTGACTGGCGTGCATTTTCCATAGCCCTGCCGCGTCACCACAAGCACATGCGTATGATCATCGCCAACGACGTCCATCCCGACGATCTCGTCGCCGTCGTCCAGGCGCATGCCCATCACGCCAGCCGCCGCCCGCCCCATGGCGCGGACCTCCTCTTCGTGAAACAGAATGCTCTGGCCATTGGCGGAAGCCAGCACGATCTGCTGGTCGCCATGCGTCCATTTGACCCAGCGCAGCGAGTCGCCCGGCAGCAGATTCATGGCGACAAGCCCGCTATGGCGCACGTCCATGAACTCGCTTTGCACGACGCGTTTGACCTTGCCTTGGCTGGTGGCCAAGACAAAGTAGCCATGTTGCGCCGCTTGCTCTTCGCTCAAGGCGTGAATGGCGGTGATTCGTTCCTCTTTTTCCAGCGGCAGCACGCTTTGGATGAGCGCGCCCCGCCGATTGCGCTCGGTTTCGGGAATGTCGTAGGCGGCGCAGGAATACACGCGCCCGCGATCGCTGAAGAATAGGATGGTGTCGTGGCTGCCGGCGAAGAATACATCCAGCAGAGCGTCGTCTTCTTTCAGGCTGAAGCCGCGCATGCCCTTGCCGCCGCGCCGCTGCGAGCGATAGTGGCGCGCGCCGACGCGTTTGATATAGCCCTGCCTGGTCAATGAAATCACGACATCTTCTTCGCGATACAAGCCCGCTTCGCCGAGGTCATAGTTGTCATTGACCGGCACGGTATTGCGCTCGTCGCCATATTTCGCGGCGATCTCCCGCACATCGTCGCGAATAAGGCCGAGAATCTTCTCTGGCGACGCCAGCAGGTCCTCCAAGTACGCGATTCTCGCCTGCACGCTGTCATATTCTTCTTGCAGCTTCCGCCGTTCCAAAGCCGCGAGCCGCCGCAGCTGCATATCCAGGATGGCGTTCGCCTGCGCTTCGTCCAACTCCAGCAAAGCCATCAGCTGCGCGCGGGCGGCGCCAACATGCTCGGAGCCGCGGATCGTCGCAATCACCTGGTCGATATTGGAAACCGCCTTCAGCAAGCCGATCAGAATGTGGGCGCGCGCTCGCTGCCGTTCGAGATCGTGGCGCGATCGCCGGGCGATGACGTCGTAGCGGTGTTCGATGTAGATCTGCAGGCAGCGCTTCAGGCTCAGGACGCGCGGCTCGCCATTCACCAGCGCCAGCATCTGGATGCCGTAGGAGGTTTGCAGCTGCGTATAGGTGTAGAGCTGGTTTTCGACGCGTTTGTATTGCGCGCCCTGCTTTAGCTCGACCACCAGGCGCATGCCGTCGCGGTCGGATTCGTCGCGCAGGTCGCGAATGCCTTCGATCCGCTTATCGCTCACCAGGCTCACGATTCGCTCGATGACGCCGGATTTGCTGGCTTGGTAAGGAACAGCGTTGAAGACCAGCTTCTGCACGTCGGCGGGCTTGTCTTCCGCGGTCTCGCGGTCCATTGGCTTGCCGTCGCGGTCTTCAAGCTGCGCCGTCGCCCGCACGATGACGCGTCCGCGCCCTTTGGCATAGGCTTGCGTCAGGTCCTCCATCCGCTCCTCGCCGACGGCAAAGGTGGCGCCTGTCGGGAAGTCCGGACCCTTGATGAAGCGCATGAGATCTTCAACGGCGACGTCGTCGATCCGCTCGTAATTGTCTATCAGGTAGGTGATGGCCTCCGCCAGCTCGCGCAGATTGTGCGGCGGGATGCTCGTCGCCATGCCGACCGCGATGCCGCTGGCGCCATTGAGCAGCAGATTGGGCAGACGCGCCGGCAGCACGGTGGGCTCGTCCTGCGTCTGGTCATAATTCTCGGCGAAATCCACCGTGTTCATATTGATGTCGGTGAGCATCTCGCCGGCGATGGTGGCCATTCGCGCTTCCGTATAGCGCATGGCGGCCGGTTTGTCGCCGTCTTGACTGCCGAAGTTGCCTTGCCCGTCCACCAGCGGGTAGCGCAGCGAGAAATCCTGCGCCATACGCGCCATGGCGTCATACACCGCCTGGTCGCCGTGCGGGTGATATTTGCCCAGCACCTCGCCAACCAGGCGCGCGCTCTTCTTGTAGGCGGTACCCGGGCGCAAGCCCATATCGTGCATGGCGTAGAGGATCCGCCGATGCACCGGCTTTAAGCCGTCGCGCGCGTCTGGAAGAGCGCGGGCGACGATCACGCTCATGGCGTAGTTGAGATAGCTGCCGCGCATCTCCTCATTGATGGTGACGGTGCGGAAGCCGCCGTCTTCCAATGCATCGGGGTCGAGATTATCCATTACGCTCGCTCAAGCTCAGATAAACGCTTCTCTTGGCTTTCGTTTTCTTCAGCCTTAAACGCGCCCGGTCGGTTTTCGCGATTTCGCGGCGAGAATCCCTCTTTTGTCGCGACTTCGCCCCCCTGCAAAAGCCGCCGAATCCAAGCGCTGGCGGGCTGCTTCCGGCGCAATCGCTCAGTGTTGCGCCCTCGCCATTATTTGCGAACATTTTATCAGATTCGCGCGATTCTCGCCACTGTGACCGGCAGGGAATCGGGCGTTGACGAGCAGGCGTCGACAGGGATTTACGCCGGCGCCGCGCCGATGGCAAAACAAGCTGGCGGGTGGCTGCGAAAGGATGCTGGATTGCGGCGATCGGGCCAGGCTTTGGGCGGCTTTTGCATTTTGCGGGATGCGACACTTGCTTGACTGGACAGTCTTGAGTATACTGTCGCCAACTGTAGCGGGCGGTTCTTGTGAACATCTGCCAAGCGCTGATGTGCCGAGGCCGAAGACCGCTATGAAAATTCTGTGTGTTCTTAGGAGGAATCACGATGGACATGGACAAAATGAGAAGGGGAGTCATCCCTGGCGTCATGGCGGGATACTTGTTCCTGGCGTTTATGGGGGCGGGCGGCTGGCTGACCTCGGCCACGATGGGCGAAGATGGCGCGCTCGCCACGGCAATGTCGGGCGGCATGCTTGGCATGGTCGCGGGGATGATCAACTCCGATTCGGCTTTGATCGGCTTTATCCTGCACATCATCATCAGCGCGGTGATTGGCGGGCTCTACACCGGGCTCTTCATGCAGTATGTCGATTTGGGCAATCCGCTGATGAATATTGTCGTGGGCGGTTTGATCTACGGCGTCATCTGGTGGATCCTTGGCGGTCTGATCATCATGCCGGCGATCGCGGGCGGCGACTTGCTGCAGATCGACCTCAACAGCCCGAGCCTCTTCGGTCACATCATGTTTGGTCACGCGCTCGCTTTTGGGGTGGTCATCCGTGATGCCGCTTTGGGCATCGACAGCGATAGCTAACCATCGCCTGACGAAGCCCTGAAAACCAGCACACAGGCGGGTCTGCGAACGAAATCGCGGACCCGCTCTTTATTTCTCCTGGCGCGCCGCGGCGGCGATTGCCAAGTTTTCTGCCTTTCTTGTTCAGTTGGCCCGTTTCCAGACTCCATCAACCAGATTGAACAGGATGATCGCTTCCTCGCCGTCGACCAGCAAGGTGGCGCGCAGTTGCGGGTCGCCGGCGCGCTCCGACCAAATCTGCTGATCAATGACGCGATAGTCTTGTTCAATCGGGCCGCGGCCATAACGCGCATTTGCCGCCAAGCGCGCGCTCTCATCGCGTGTGTCGTAGAGTTCAAGCCATTCATGTCGCCGGTCTGCCGCGAGGAGCTCGTTTTCAAGCCGCAGACGCCATTCAATATAGTCGCGCCAATCGAGGTTCGCGCCGGCGACAGGCTGCTGAATCACCGATTCGATGATGGACATATCGCTGGTCGCGGCCAGCGCGGATAGCAATTCCGCGATTTTGTCCTCGCCGTAGCTATCCGCCAGCGAGCGCATCAGGGTCGCGCCACTGTCCAGGCGGGTGAAGGTCTCGCTGAGCCAGGCTATGGCGCTGCGTCGCAGAAAGGCGGCGTCTTGACTCTCGGGTTTCAGTTCATCGCTATGGGCCTTGACGAGGCGCTCGGCCAGCATGGCGCCGACGCGAAATTGCAGCCGCCCGTCAAAGGGCGTATCGGCGCGCGCGAGACTGACATAGGGCGAACGAAGCCGCAGTCGCATCGCCGCCTCGTCGGCCCAAGCCGCTTCATCGGGCGCCTCGGGGTCGACCGCGACTCTCAGCCGGGGCAGGGGGCCGCAATCCAGCAGGTCGCAGCCTTTAGTGATCCACGTTTCGAGGGATTCGCCGACCTGCCGCGCGAAATCACCATCGGCCGCGCGATACTCGACCAGGACCCTCGGCGATTCAATTTCGCCGGCTTCACCCCAGAACAAAAAGTCAGGCGCGATATGCCGCCAGCCTTCGGCGCCTCTTCGGTAAAACCACAACCGGGCGTAGGGCAGCTCGTTGATATTCTCCTGCACCAGGACGCGGCCGCGCTCGCCATCAATCGTCGCCGCCAATATGCCGCCGGTCAGCTCGATGGCGTTATCGGCTTTCAGATCGCTGTAAAACTGGAACATCGCGCGCTGGTGATTCCGCCAAGCGACATCGTCCGCCGCCTGCACCGTGAGAAAGCTATGCAGATCGCCAATGCGCAAGGCCGCCACCTCGGCTTTGACCGTGTCTTGCAGGAGCTGCGCATATTGCCGCTCGACATCAATGACGCGCTGGCGAATCAAGAGCAGCCCAAGCGTGATTGCCGCCAGCAAGAGACAGACTAGCGCCAGCAGAAGCAGCAGGTTGCGCCGGCGTCCGCGCTGCGCCTCCGGGTCTTCCCCGTCAAAGCGTTCGCCTTGCTGCGATTCCACCGTCCACTCCAAGCGGATTCGGCTCATTTATCGTCGCTCGTCTTGTTCAGGCGCGGAGACGGCGCCAGCGCAGGCGCGATGGATGATCCCCACTTCGTCTTGAATCAGCAATGCGCCATCGGCGGTGGCGTCCAGCGCGATTCCGCTTAACCCATTCACCGATACCTGCGTGTTCAGCGTGTTCAGGCGCGCCTTCCAGCGTGAAAACAGGGCTGGCGTGGCGATTTGCGCGTACCAGCGATCGACATGGCGCAGCAGCGCGGCAATCAACTCGGCGCGGTCCAGCGGTCCTTTGACCACATCTTCCAGGCTGATGGCGCCGTCTCGCAAGGCGCTCTGGCGGAAGTCCACGCGCACGTTCACGCCGATGCCCAGGACCGCGCCTCGCAGTCGCCCGCCCTGCCAGATCGCTTCCGGCAATACGCCGCTGATCTTCATGCCCTCCACTTGGACGTCATTCGGCCATTTGATGCCGATATCGGCGCAGCCGCAATCGCGAGCAAGGTCGAAGACGCTCATCGCCGCGACCATGTTCAAGCGCGGCAGGCAGGCGGCTTCGGGCTTCAATATGATGGACAGCGCCAAGGCGGCATGTGGAGGCGTCCGCCACGCGCGTCCCATGCGCCCGCGACCGCGAGTCTGCTCGTTGGCGATGACGACGGCGCCTTCGGGAGCGCCCGCCGCCAGCCAGGCTTTGGCTTCGTCGTTTGTGCTGCCGACCCGCTCGTAATACTTGAAGGTCCGCGCAAGACGCTTTTGCAGCCGCGCTTCTGATAGCGACAAACCAGCTTCCTTCACTCCCATATCCTTCGCATTGTATCAGACTTGCGAACGCGGCTAGAATACGCTTATTCGTCCGAAAGCGCCGGCCCGCGCAAAGGGGGCTTCCGACGCCGCCTATTTCGCGATGGCGCCGCCGGGGCGATGCGGGGGAGGGGGGGAAGCGCATGCGGCAGTTGTGGGCGCCATGGCGCATGGACTATATCCGCGGCAAAGGCAAAGGCGATTCGTGCGTGTTCTGCCAGATGGCGGCGGCGCCCGCGGCGGATGTGGAGCGGCGCGTCATCGCCCGCTCAAGGCATACTTTCGCGGCGCTCAATCGCTATCCCTATACGTATGGCCACACCATGGTCATTCCCTATGAGCATTTGGCATCCCCGGAAGACCTAAGCGCGGCGAGCCTGGCCGACCTGATGCTGATGTCGAATCGCGTGATGCGCGCGCTGCGAGAGATTGCGGAGCCGCCTGCATTCAACATTGGCGCGAACATCGGCGCGGCGGCGGGCGCCGGCATCGCCTCTCATTTTCACTTTCACATCGTGCCGCGCTGGGATGGCGATCACAGCTTCATGGAGTGCATCGGCGGGACGAGGACCGTGCCCGACAGCCTGTCCAACATCGCCACGGAGATGGGCGCCGCCTGGCAGCGACTCTACGGCGCCGGGCCAGACCCCAAGGCATGAGCCGACGGCGTCCCACCGCATACCCGCGTGAATCGGCTGCGCTGGAGTAGGCCGCGCTGTGCGCTCGCTTATCCTGCGACATTGGCGCGATGCGGCTGGCTTTTGCCTGGTCGTCTTGCTCGCCGCCGCCATGCGTCTTGGGCGCGGCGACATCGTCGAGTACTTCCACGACGACGCCATGCTGACGACGCTGGCGCTGGAACTGGCTCAGGGGCTGCGCTTCCCGCTGACGGGCATTCTGTCATCGACTGGCGTGCCAAATTCGCCGGTCAGCGCCTACTTTCTCGCCTTTCCATTTGCGCTGTCATCCAGCCCCGCTTTCGTGATTCAGTTCGTCATGCTGTGGAACGTTCTGGGCGTCGGCGCGCTCTGGCTCATGGCGCGGCGCTATGGCGGCAGTCGCATCGCCCTGATCGCGGGCCTGCTCTATGCCGTGAATCCCTGGGCGGCGCTCTTCAGCCGCAAGATCTGGGCGCAGGAGCTGCACACGCCGATCATCCTTGTGGCTTTGCTGCTGCTGCTGCATGGCTTCTGCCAATCGCGCGCGGATGAACGGCCGACCCGCTCGGTTTTTCTGGCGCAGAGTCTCGGCGTGCCGCTTCTGCTCGTCGGCGTACAGTTCCATTTCGCGTCTTTGCCGCTGCTGCTCTTGATTCCCGGCATGCTTTGGCTAGGCCGCAAGCGCATAATCGCGGGCGCTCTTTTCGCCGGCGCGCTCATGTCATTGCTGGTCATATTGCCCTACGCGCTCGGGCTCGCGCAGACGCTCGGGGCCGACCCCACGCGGATATCGGACGCGCTGGCGCGAGCGGGCGCGAGTGGGCCGGGGCTCAGCCCGGCGTCGCTCATCGCCATCGCGCGGCTGACGGCGGGCAACGGCTTGGAAACCTGGCTGGCGCCCGAGCAGGCGGCGCGGCTGGCGGCCGATTATCCGCCATGGCATGTTTTGTCGCTCGCGCTTCTGCCAGCGCTGCTCGTCGGCATGCTCGCGGCACACCGACGCCGGCCCGCTTTCGCCCTGATGCTGTCGATTTGGGCTTTCTTGCCCGGTCTGCTGCTGATCATCGAATGGACGCCGGTTTACATTCACTATTTCATCCCTTCCATCCCGGCGCTCGCGCTGCTGATTGCCGGCGGCGCGGACGATTTGATGCGGCTCGCGGCGCGCTGGCGTCCCATCCTGGGCGGCTTGTGGCTGATCATCGGCGTGACGCTCATCGGGCACGTTCAAGTGTGGCAGGTGGCGCTGGACTCTGTTGAGACGCGGCATATCGCTTATCCCGGCTTCACGACGCCTTTATCCAAGCTCGAACCCTTGCGCGACCGGCTTTCGGGCGCCGGCGATGTCGTGATCGTGGCGGGCGGCATGGCCTGGAATTTGCATCACGAGGTGGCGCGCTGGGATACCTTGCTCTGGGATCGCGCGACCTGCGTCCGCACGATCATCCCCGATGGCTATGCCGTCTTCCCGAATCAGCCTTTCGCCGCCGTCATCGCGCCGGGCGCGCCCGCGGGCATGGCGACCGATTTTTATCGACACGACCGCCCCGAAGGCTTCCCGACGCGACCGGGCGGCCCCGATTACACGCTCTATCAGTGGCCGGCGGCGCCGACCTGGACCGGCGCTTCGATCCGCGCGATCGCGCCCGAGCGTTTCGCCAAGGGCCTGCGCCTTAGCGGGTATGGCTGGGGCGAGGACGAGGTGATCCTGGAGTGGCGGCTGCCCGCCCGGCAGATCGGCGCGGATTTCCAGTTCAGCGCGCAGCTCTATGACGCGCGGGGCGAGCGCCTTGGCCAGCTCGACGCGACCTTCTGGCACGGGCGGCACTGGTGCGCGGGCGACCGCCTGCTGACCTGGGGTCCCCTGCGGAAAGACGCGGACGCGACGACGCTCAAGGTCGCCCTATACCGGTTGGGCGCTGGAAAAGAGGCCGGGCGCGTCTCGAATCTCGAGGTCCTGGACGGGCTGGGCAATCCCAAAGGGCAGAGCGTCGACATCGCGCTGGGGGATCCCGGCGCTTAAGTCTCGCCGTCGTTCGCCGCCTCGGTGGCAAGGCTCGTCGATTCCGCGTCCCGCTCGTCGGCTTCGTCATCGGGCGGGGCGGCCGTCGCCGTCAGCTCAAGCGCTTCCGCCGCGTTATCCCAGGGAATCGTGAATGTATTGAAGACCTGCTCGCTGTCCTGGCCCTCTTCGGCCGCTTCGATTGCTTTTGTGTATTCCAGCCGCGGGAAGCTCTCGCCATCGTGCAGGTAGAAGCCGACGGACACCGCGTGGTCGAGCATGCCGTATTGCGGGTCGAAGCGGTGGAAAGTCGTGTACGACTCGCCCCAGCGCCAGTATTTGCTGGGCAAGCGCGGCGTCTTGTCCTCTTGACTGAGCAGGTTTCCCTCGGCGTCCAGCAGATGGGCGAAGACCGTATAGCTGTCTTCTGGCGCCGTGTCGGCTTTCCAGGTCAAGGTGATCTCGTTGAGCTCCAGGTCGAGCTTGAATGATTCCAGGCGGATCGTTCCATCAAAAAGCGGCTGCGAATCGGCGGGGATTTCGTTGAAGCCGCTGTTGGCCGGCTGGAATCTGGCGGTGACGACCGCGCCCATGTCAAGCAGCACCGGTTCGATAGCCGCGCCTTCCATGTCGGTGGCGAGGATAGCGGTGGAATGCGCGCCGTCCATCCACTTGACGCGCAGCGCGAAGGGGTAGCGTCCGTAGGCGGCGCTGCTGATGCCGATCACGTACTCGTCGGGATAAATGGCGCCCGCCTGCCAGCTTGAGGTGCGCAGACTGCCGGCGCCGGGATAGGTGCTGTATTGACCGATCTCGCGCCCCTGGTCGTCCACCAAGGCGAGAACAAGGCTGTGGTCGTCGGCTGACTGCCGCAGCACCTGCCAATACAGCGTGAGCCGCACCTGGTCGCCGGTGGCATAGCGGCGGTCGACGCGTTCGTAGGCGATTAGCGCCACATCACCGAATTCGGCATAGAGCGACTGCGCCCCGGCTGGAATCGCCTCCACCGGCTGCGGCGACCGGTACTGGCTGGCGATGACCGTGAACGGCGCGAAGCAGGCGACCAGCGCCAGCGCTCTCAGCTGCCAAAGCATGGCGCCATGCAGCAGCTCTTTGGGCACGGCGTCGCCGGCGCGCACGAATTCCAAATTCGGCGGCCGCAAGGAAAACACGATCCACCAGACGATTTCGACGAAGCCCGCCGCGAGCAGCGGACTGACGACCGCGATCAAGGGGAAGAGCATGCGCCCCTCGGACGCGCGCGTCAAGCTGCCCATATACAGGACGCCGAGCCAGAGAAAGCCGAGCGAGGAAGCCAAGGTCAGCAAATGCGCCAATTCGTAGCGCGCATAGGCGAAATCGCTTATCGCCAGCAGCTGCAGCCCAAGAAAGACGCAGCCGACTACGCCCATCAGCGTCATCAAATCCAGCAGAAGATAGAAGACGCTGGCCAACTGGATGTTCTGCGCGCCGAAGAGCCCCCAATACGACATGCGAAACTGCTGATATTCGGCGAAAAGGTCGGCCAGGTTGAATGTTGGATCGCGCGGTCCGGCGATGCTCGCCATGGTCACGAGGCCCATGGGCTCGCCGTATAAATGCGCGTTGCGGAAGAACCACCAGCCGGCGATGAGCAGCCAAAGCAGCGCCAGGACGTAAAGATAAGTCTGCAATCCGCCGCGGTCGCGCGTTTTGCGAAATGCGGCGACGGCGACCCCCAGCGCGATCGGCGCCAGCGCCAGCCCAGTCAGTTTCGTCAGACTCGTGAAGGCGAAGAGGAGAGCGATGGCGAAAGTGTAGCGCAGTGAGAAGCCATCGCGCAGCAAGCGCAGCAGCAGCCAGACGATTGCGCCATTCAGCAGCATCGCCAGCGAGTCGTTGTTGACCGAGGCGGTGACGAAGATGAACATCGGGTTCAAGCCCGTGATCGCCGCGGCCACGAAAGCGACCGTGAGCCGCTGCGGCGCGAGCAGCTCCCCGATCTTGTAGACGAAGACAATCGCGCCCGCGCCGAGCAAAAGCCCAATGACGCGGATCGCCAATACAGCCAGCCCCGCGCCCCCGAAACGAGCCTGCGACTCGTCATGCGCGACCAGATTCTTGTTGCCGAATGCGCCGGGCTGGCTCGCCGTGACGTGCGGATTCAGACGGCGATAGACTTCGAGGTCTTCAAGGCTGAAGGGGGCTGTGGCCAGCGCCATCAACGCATAATAGAGCGGCGGCTGGCTGCCATGCTGGCGGAAGACGGTGTCGCGCCGGTATATGTCTTGCTCGGGCAGGCTGCCCGTCTCGCGCAGATGCTCGATATAGCCAAAATGCCAGAGCTCTTCATTCGCCTCGAACACGGGCGTGGCCAGCGCGTAAACCAAGCCGAAAACCAGGTAAAAGAACAGGATCCACTGCAAGGGGCTGAACGGCAGGTCGAGCGCGTTCGCCCAACGCCACAGCCAACGCAGCCGCTCCACAATCGAGTCGACGCCAGTCGTCAAGCCCGCGGTCAGGCGGCGGATTCGCGCTCTTGGTTGTTCGAGTCTTGCCAGCATATATCTGCGACGCTCTTGTTATGACATCTGGCGAAGCGGGCCCCGGCGCCAAGAGAAAGTATAACGCCAAAGCCGCCGATTCAACTTGTAATCCGCATTGCCTTCGGCGCTGGCAGTCTCGGCGGGTCGTCCGCCGCGCCTTCGACGGTCAGTCGGCCGCCATGCCGAACCGGTCTTTGGCGCGCTCGATATAACTCAGCGACTGATGGCGGAAATAGGTGTCGTAAAGCTCGGCGTAATGGCCTTGATCGCGCATGAGCTTGTCATGATCGCCTTCTTCAATGATGGCGCCGTCTCGCAGGACGATGATTCGGTCAGCGCTGCGCACGGTGCTCAGGCGATGGGCGATGAGAATGGATGTGGAGCGCGCCAGAATCAGCTCGATGGCGTCCTGAATCTGCGACTCGGTAAAGGGGTCGATGCTGGCGGTGGCTTCGTCCAGGATGAAGATCGAGGGCTTCTGAACCAATACGCGCAGCAGGCTAACCAGTTGGCGCTGCCCGACGCTCAGGCGGGCGCCGCGTTCGCCGACCGAAGTGTCCAGCCCGTCTGGCAGGCTGTCCAGCCATTCGCCATGCCCGATGCTCTGCGCGATATCGTTGATTTCTTCCAGCGTCGCCGCCGGATTGCCGTAGCGGATGTTATCCAGCACCGAGCCGCTGAAGAGAAAAGGCTGCTGCGGCACGATGCCCAGGCGCGAGCGATAGCGCTTCAAATCGAGCGCGCGAATATCAGCGCCGTCGACGCGTATCGCGCCCCCCTGAAATTCATAATAGCGCGTGATCAGTTTGGCGATGGTGCTCTTGCCCGCGCCGGTATGGCCGACGAAGGCGATGTTCTCGCCCGGCGCAATGTCCAGGCTGAAATCGCGCAGGACCGCTTCGCCCCCATCGTAGGCGAAGGCGACGTTCTCGAACTGGATGCGCCCGGCGAGCTCGCCCACCGGCTGGTCATCCGTCTGCACGACGCTGTTTTCGGCGTCGATCAGCGCGAAAATGCGTTCCGCCGCGCTCAAGCCCTGCTGGAACTGGCTCCAGAACGACGCCAGGTTCATGAAAGGAAACCAGAAGCGGTCGACGCTTTGGACGTATAGATACCAGGCGCCCGCGCTGAACAGGCCCGCCAAAACCGATTGCGCGCCCGCCCAGACGACAATCGACAGGGCGACAGCGGAGAGAACGCCCATCGTGGGAAAGACCAGCGACAGTATGAAGCCGCGGCGCAGATTGATCTTGTAACTCAAGATGTTGACAGCGGAAAACTCCTTGTAGATCATCGCTTCCTGGCGGAAGTTCTTGGCGATGCTGATGCCGGTCACGCTTTCCTGGATATTGTCGTTCACCACCGCCATCGCCCGCGCGCCTTGCCGGGTGACGATCCGCGCCAGGTAGCGGAACGCCAGCGCCGCCAGCACGACCAGGGGCATGGTGAAGAGCAGCACGATCGTCATCTCGACCGAATAGCTCAGGAGCGCCGTGAACAGAATCGTCACGGAGAGAAACTGCGCCACCACCTCGCTGCCAATGAGCATGACGTCGCCGAATTCCTGGGTGTCGCTGGTGATGCGGCTGATGACCGCGCCGGATTTGTGTCGGTCATAGAACGCCAGATCGCGCTCGACGGCCGCGGCGAAGCAGTCCTTGCGCATGCGGGCGACGACCCGGCCAATCACGACCACGGTGAAACGGCGCCTGCCATAAGTGCAGACGTATTCTGTGACGGCAATCGCGGTCAATACGAGCAGGACGAAATCGATGACGCCGCCGGCCGCCACCAAATCGTCCACCGCCGCGCTGATGAAGACGGGCCGCAGCGCGCGCGCCAAGCCCACGACCAGGAAACCAAGCAGCCCAAAGACGACCAGCCGCTTATGCGCCGCCAGATAGCGGCCGATCCGCCGGAACAGGTAGGCGTCGCCATATTGCCGATCGTAGGCGTCGCTCTGCAAGCCGCCAAATACAGCCGCCATCTCAGCCCCCCGCCGCCAGCTGCATGGGCGCGTCCGGCGGCGCGTATCGGTCGAAGATATGCCGATAGGATTCAGAGGCGCGCAGCAGGTCTTCGTGGCTGCCTTGGGCGACCACCCGGCCCTTGCGCAGGACGACGATATGATCCGCCCAGCGGATCTGCGACAGGCGATGCGTGATCAGCAGGGTCGTGCGTCCGCTCGCGGCCGACCAAATCGCGCGTTGAATCTTGTCTTCGGTCGCGCTGTCGATGGCGCTGGTGCTGTCGTCGAGGATGAGAATCGGCGGGTCCGTCTGGAAGGCGCGGGCCAGGGCCAGCCGCTGCCGTTGGCCGCCGCTGAGGGTCATGCCGCGCTGGCCGATGATCGTGTCGTAGCCAGCCGGGAATGCCGAGATGAAGTCGTGCGCCTGCGCCGCCTGCGCCGATTCGACGATTCTTTCCATATCGAGGTCGTCTTTGCCGAAGGCGATATTCTCCGCCACGCTGCGGCTGAAGAGAAAGACGTCCTGCTCGATGATGCTGATCTGCGAGCGCAGCGCCTGCAGGTTCCAGTCGCGGACGTCGACGCCGTCTACGAGAACGCGCCCGCCGTCGACATCGTAAATGCGATTGACCAGCTTGCTTACGGTGCTCTTGCCCGAACCCGTCTGCCCGACGATGGCGACCGTCTGCCCGGGCCGCACGCTGAAGGAAATATCCGCCAGGCTGGTCTCGCCTGCGCCGTAGCCGAAGGAGACCTGCTCAAACTGAATGCCCCCGCGAATGCCGCCGCTGTAGCCCTGCGCGTTTTGATCCAGCTTATTGCTCGTCACCAGCACTTCCAGGATGCGCGCGGCGCTGGCATAGCCGGAAGCCAGCCGAGAAGAGGTGAAAAGCGAGATGAAGACCGGAAACTGGAAGAGACTGATTAGCCCCAGAAAGGCGATGACATCGCCCTCAGTGATGGCGCCGCCGCGGTATAGCGAAGCGGAATGCAGCAATGCGCCCACCAGCGTCAAGCCGAAGAGCAAAACCGAAAGATAACGCGCCTCGAACTCGCCCTGCTCGATGAAGCGGTCGCGGACGAGGTCGGCCAAGTCATTAAATTCGTCGATCTCGCCCGCCTCTTGCGCCGCGCCCTTGACCACCTCCAAGCCATCCAGCGACTCGGCCAGTTTGGCGTTCATGCTGCCGAAACTGGCGCGAACCGCCCGCGCGATCGGGTGCAGGCGCAAGACGAAATAAATCTGCACCAGAATATGGGAGACGATAAAGAGCGAGGGCACGACGACCAGCTCGGGCAAGATCGCCGGCGCATAAAGGGCGGGCATGACGAGAAACATATTGGCGCCGGTGATCAGGTTGAAGCCCGGGTTCATCATCAGGTTCATCTCGCGCACGTCGTTGGTCACGCGCGCCATCGTCTCGCCGACCGGCTGCCGGTCGTGATAGCTCATGCTCTTGCCCAGCAGGCTCGCGTATAGCTCATCGCGGATATCGCGCTCGAAGCGCTGGGCGAAAACCTCCGCCGAGAAATTGCGCAGGAACTGCAGGCCAGACCGCAAAGCCTGCGAGACGATAATCAGCAAGACGCTGTTGACGACCAGCGCGAGCGTCGTCTCGTCATTCAGCAGAATGGCGTTAAAAGCATCGCCGAGCGCGCCGGGCACGACCCCCGCCAGGAAGGCGTTACAGAAGGCGCCGGCGATCAAAAGCAGCGCCGTGACGGGGTGGCGCAGGATATGCGAGAGGATGAAGCGGAAGGGTCCGCTGTGATCGCTCTTGATTGGCGATTCTACTTTGAACTCGGCGGTCATGGCGCTGCTGGCGTGGCCCGACGACAAGGCCTCAAGTGTATCCGACGGTCATCGCTTTCAGAATGGATGATTCCGCTAATGGCGCGATCCAGGGCCGGCGCCGCCGGGCGGAAACTCATCTGACGGCGATCGTAATGGGCGGAACGCCGACAGTCCCGTCCTGGATTACGGCCCTGCCAGCGACCGGCAGCCGCGTGACGCCGGCGCTCCCTTGGCGATACATCAGCAGCCATAGCTGATAGTCGCCCGCGACCGCGTCTTCGGGCAGGCGCAGGGCGCGATTGTCCCAAACCGGCGCCCCGGGCTTCCAGGACGAAGTCGGCGCGAAACCAGCTTGCGGGGCCGAATCCATGCCTTGCGCGATCGGCCTGTTCTGTCGCGCGTCGGCGATGAAAGCGGCGACCGTGTAATCATGTTCAACTGGCGCTTCCGCCACCCACAAGAGTGAAATATGGACGACGTCGCCCGGCGCGTAGCTTTCGCCGTCCGGCGCGACCAGGCTGAGCAGCCGTATGCCCTCGCCAAAACGCAGATCAGTCGCGATTTCGCCCGCGTACTGGCTTAAGGGGTTGGGCGCGGCTTCACCCGTGCTGTATTCCAGCAGGCGCACAGTCTCGTCGACGATGCCAAGCTCGATTTCACGGAGCGGATAAAAGTGCCCCGCCAGATACCGCTCGAGCGGCCGAAAGCTCCAGAGCATGAAGGCGCTGGTATTCTCCAGAAGCCACAGGCGCTCCTGCCGCCCGGCCAGATGCCGCAGAACGCGGAAGCTCTGGACGTCGAACCAGTCGTTAGGGCTTTCAGAGACGACCAGGGCGGGCTGGCGGTCGCTGGCGGCTTGCGCTGGCGGTCGCTCAAGGGCGATGGGGCGGGGAATGGCGCCGTCCAGGTGATTCAAAATGAAGTCTTCGTAGTCTGTGCTCGAAAGCAGCAGCAGGTCGTCGGCGCGCGCGTTACGCGCAAGAAAATCAAGCGCTTCGTGCAGCGCCCCCTGGCTCGATTGCGTCTGCGGGTCTTTGTCATAGGCGTTCATCAGATTCAGCAAGACCAGCGGAATGAAGCTTAAGGCGAGCAGCGGCGCCAGATGACGCCAGCGGCTGCCCGGCCTGCGCAGGCAATGCCAGAGCGCGAATGCCGCGAGCGCGAAAGCCAGGGCGAAGCTCGCGCCCCAGATCGGCAAGTTCGCGCGCGTCCAGAGGAATTCGACGCCCAGGTCGCCCCAGCGCCGCGGCAGCACGATCCATCTGAAATAACGCGGCTGCGTCAGTGAGGGTACCCACTCGGCGTAGCCATTGGATTCGGGCGGCAGGGATTCGCTGTAGCGGCTCAGGCTCAGCGAGACGCCGACGACTTGGATCCACAAGCCATAAGCCAGCAGCGCCAGCCAGAGGAAGCGAATTCGCTTGCTGTTTTCGCGCAGGACGGCCTGGGCGATTGGCGCCGTCAGCAGCATCAAGGCCGGCTGGGCGGGCAGCAGAAAGCGCGGGGGATAACTGAGACCGCCAAACCAATGCGCGCCCGTCAGCAGGGCGTGGCCCAGGGCATAACCGGCGACGAGCAGAAAGCACGCAGCGACGAGCCGCCGTCGCCCGCGCCGCCAAAGCATAAGGGCGCCCGGGATGGCGAACAGCGCAAGCGGCGATGTCGCCCAGAGGCTGGCGCCCGGGCTTAGCAGATAGGCGCGTAAGGCTGGGCTCAGATGGTCGGTTCGCAGGCCAAAGCGAGAAAGCAAGTCGCCGATCGCGGACGGAAGCGGATCGAGCAGCGCCAGCAGGCAGAGGCAGAGCAGTGGCAGCGCGATCAAGGCGGAAATCGCCGGTCGCCAGGCGCGATAGCCTTCCAGGCGCGCCTCGGGCAGCGCGAAAACAAGCAGCGCCGGGACGGCGAAAAGCGCCGAATGCTTGGTTTCATAGGCGAGGACGAGGCCCGTAGCCGCGCAGACGAGGCTAATCAGGCGCGCGCCTATGCCCCCGCGAGCGCCCCGCTGCAAGGCGAAGAGCGCCAGCAGGATGAAAAAAGCGGTTAAGGGCTCGCGAAAGAAGGTCTGGCTGTAAGCCCACAGATTCGTGCCAAAGCCAGCGCCGACCGCGACCAAGGCCGCGACAGCGTCCGCATAGCCCATCTCGCGCAGAATCAGATAGACGAGGCTCGCGATCAGCGCCGTGATGATGACGTTGAAGAGCCAGACGGTGTGAATATTGCCCAGGCGGGGGAGCGCTTCCGCGAGTTTGAGCAGGGGGCTGGCCAGCAGGATATTCAAGCCCTCTTCGACGCGGTATTCGCCCAGGGGAAGCGCCGACGAGTCGCGTATGCGAAAAGGCAGCTTCAGCGCGTTCGTTTCGTCCATCAGCCAGTCGCCATAACGCGCGACGCTGGTGACCGCGTCCAGGGCGCGCCGCGTATCGCCGGACTGGATGAGCGCGCGGTAGGTCAGCAGATACAGGCTCAGGCAAAGCAGAAACAATAACGTGGCGATGCGCAGGCGGTGGGCGCGGGCGGAAGCGTTGGTCATCGCGGCAGATTCAAGAGGGCGGGCCCGACCAGCCGTTGGATTCTCCGCTGGCTCGAATTATGGCGAAAAGCGCGTCGGCGATGCGGTGCAGGTCGTCGCGGGCGATATGTTGGAAAGCCATCGCCAGGCGAATGAAGGGCAGGTTCTCGCCGGCGGCCGCAAATTGACGCCAGTCGGCGCGCGGATGCCCCCCGGTTGCAAGCGCATCGCTTTCGGTGGTGTTTGGCATGTGGCTGGCCGGCGCCGCAAACACGTTCAAATCCGCCGACAGCGCCTGCGTCAGGGCGACCAGGTCGCTGAGCGGCAGCGCCTCTTCGCCCAGCTCAAGGTTTTCCAGCGCCGCCGCCTCCAGCCCAGCCGCCTCGCTCAATGCTTCTACGCGCTTGCCGCCCGATTGCCGCGCCGCTCGCAGCATCGCCCCGATGAGCCGCCGCCGCAAGAGTACGTATTCGGCGCGCGCGGCTCTGTTCTCGGGCCCCTCGTTTTGGGCTGGGTCGGCTCCCTGCCCGTTGAGAAACTGCGACAGCAATTCGAGCTGCGGCAACGACGGCGCGCTCTCGCCGACCTCCCACGCCTCGATCAGCTCCGGTGGCGCGTCCATGAATTGGGCGCATTCCGCCGCGCTGCGTTCCGCCTCGAGCCGGCGCTTCCGTATCAAGGCGCCGAGCAGCCTGCCGCGGATCCGGCGCGCTTCGTCCAGGTCTGTGGCTGCGGTCGCTTTGGCTTTCGCCGGTTGCAGCGCGTCCAACGCGGCCTGTGTCAGGTCAAAGCCGTCCATCTGCGTTCTCGATTCCGCCTGCAGGAAATTATAGACTTGGGCGGATTTATGGGCAAGAAGCGGCGCGCCGCAATCCCCTCAGAATGTCGCCTCAATCGTCCGGCGCGGCGTCGACGGCGGGCAAGACGCCAGGCTCGTCATCGGGGAGCGCGCCAGGCGCCGAAAGCGGCGGCCCATGCGTGTGAATCTTGACTTCGCGCAGGTCGTTGCGCGCGTTCACCGAGATGATCGTCTTGATGTCGAGTTCATCGGGGATTAGCCCCAGCTCCTGCAAGGTCCATACGGTCGTCAGGCGGCCGCTGAGATTGGGCCACTGATCCTTCGCCCATGAATAACGCTCGCGACAGAACTGCCAGACTTCCTCCGGCTGCTTCTCCCAGACGTAATGCTGAAACTGGGCGACGATGAGGTCGTCGTCGGTCAGCGGGAAGAGCAGGCTGATCATGGCGCGCTGGACGTCGGCGGCGTCGCGCCCATGCTCTTCGTTGACCCAGTTGGCGTAATACTTGTCGATGAAGGTGAAGATGCCGTAATGCGAATAACTTTCAATTCGTGCCATGATGTCGTCGCGGGCGTCGAAATAACGATGATAAGTCGCTTCCAGGTCGACGCTCGGTTCATGCGCGATGTCGTCATCGTATTCGGCTTCCATGCGCTGGAGCTCGAAGGCGTCGGCGTCGAGGCCGTAAATATGGGTGGCCAGGCGGCGGATGCGCGCTGAATCGACGTTGAATTTCACCAAGGCGCCTTCGTCAATCAGGGCGTTGACGCGGTCGATGATGCCGCGGGCGCGGGCTTTGTCGTGGGCGCGCTGGATGCCGCTTTCGTAATCGGCTTCGCTATCGGGCGATGGCTGGTAGGCGGCCAGCTTGGCCGGGTTTTTGCGCGCGCCGCCAAAGGCATAGTAGAGCTGGAAGAGGGTGATGACGGCCGCCAGCACGACGATCACGCCGAGGGCGTCGGTCTTCTGCGTGATGAGCACGAGCCCCATCGAATAGCTGGCGATCATGCCGCGCAAGCCCGCGAAACGCAGCGAGCGCGCCTCGGGCGATTTCGGGAGGATGCCGCGGTCGCGCAGGGCGTCGTCGCGCGCGAAGAAGACGGTGGTGCTGGTGATGATGAAAGCGCTGACGAAGCCAAAGGCGTAATAGGCTTCGACCACGACCACCTCGCGTATCAGCGGGATGGACGCCGCGGCGAAGCCCCAGATGACGGCGATGCCGATGCGGTCGTTGGCGAAGAAACCGGGCAGCCGGCCCAGCTTGGCGGCGTTGGCGGCGACGGCGGCCCCGCCAATATAGCCGCCTCCCTGCGCCAGCAGCAGGATAATGGCGAGCAGCAGGGCGGCCAGCGACAGGATGCCTTGACCGTCCGTGCCGCGCAAGGCGCCATCTACCGCCCGGGCGATGGCGAGGTCTTTGGCGATGGCGGTAATTCTCTCGGCGCGCTCGACTGCGCCAGGAGACTCGGCCTGGCCGCCATGCAGCGCCGCCTCTTCCGCCGCGCGCAGCTGCCGCTCCTCATAGATGCGCTCTGCTTCCGCCAGCTCGGGCAGATGAACCTCCGCCGCCTCCGCCTGGACGCCGCGCCCGAAGGTCTGCGCCGCCACGATTTCGTATTCGATCAGCAGGGTGCTGTAGCCTTCGGTCGAGGGGATGTTCCAGGACTTCGCCGCCATCAGCTGCAGGACGCCCGTGCCGATCAGGAAAACCGCCGCCAGCGTCAGCGCCGTGTTGATCACCTTCCACTTCGGGCGCGCCGCATGCTTGCCGCTGGCCGGGATGACTTCGTAGCCGGAAAAACCCAGCATCGCGCTGCTCATCGAGCGGAAGAAGAATTGGAAGAAAAGCACGGAGCCGATGGCGGGCGCGTCGCCGGCCGCGCGCACCACGTGCTCGACCACCTGCGCTTCTTCCAGCCGGTGCACGATGCCGCTGGTCAGGAATGCCCATTCCGGGTGCGCCACCGCGCTGTAGCCAACGAGCGACAGGGCGAAGAGCGTGAAGATGGTGAAAGCCCCGCCGCCCAGCAGGAAGAGCGGAACGGCGCGTTTGGGCCCGACCGCCACCAGCACCGCCATGATGAAGAAAGCGAAGAATTCGGCGATGAGAATGCGGTAGGGCGCGAATTCTGGGAAGAGCAGCATCAGCACGTCGGCGGCCGAAATCGAGCTGATGATGATGGTGAGCACGGCGTCCAGGAAGAAGAGGCTGGTGCCTACCCACGAGAGCCAGCGCAGCCGCTGCGGGCCAATCGCCTCGACCAGGGGACCGCTGCCCCCGGCGGTCGGGCGGATGTAGGCGCCGGCTTTGTAGGCGGGCACGATGCCGAAGAAGAGCATGATCGACAGGACGATGAAGGCGAGGATGGCGATGTCTTGATGCCCGCTCGCGCCATGCAGCGCCAGCAAGGTCTGATAGGCGGCCACGCTGAAGGCGTCGGCGGCGATCTCGAATATCAGCGCCAGGACGCCCAAGCCCGACCCGCCGAGCAGCAGGCCCTCCACCATCAGGCGGGGGAGCTTACGCGATGCCTGCCGATTCTCCGCCGGGTCAATATAACTGCGCAGCGCCATTCACGCGTCGCCTTGAAAATAGCTGGACGATTGCCAGCGAATTAGCATATCATAAGGCGCGCCCGCCATACAGAGAGACCCGCCTTCGCCGCCAATTCGATTTCGGAAGCGGGCTTCGCGAAAGCAAGAGACTTGCCACGAGCAGGGGATGACGCCCGCCGATGCTGGACCGAGCGAAACACGAGGTCAATCGCCTCTCGTGGAATGAAGCCACGAAGGCGCATAACAGCCACAAAGGCGACCAAGCCGCGTTTTTCCGCGCCGGCGGCAATACGCTCTTCGCGACAGAGACCGAACTCCTCGGCGATATCGCCGGCCGGTCGCTGCTCCATCTTCAGTGCAATTGCGGTCAGGACAGCCTGAGCATCGTCCGCCATCTGGGCGCGATCGTGACCGGCGTCGATATCAGCGACGAGGCGATCCGCTTCGCGCGCCGGCTCTCTCGCGAAAGCGGCATCCCGGCGAAGTTCATCCGCGCCGACATCTACGATTTCTTCGACGAAACGGGCGAAGAGTTTGACATCGTCTTCGCATCGTACGGCGCGCTCTGCTGGCTTTCGGATCTGGATACCTGGGGACGGGGCATCGCCAGCTGTCTGAGGCCGGGCGGCCGATTTGCGCTGGTGGATTTCCATCCCGCCTTCTTGACTTTCGATGAGGCTTGGCAGCTGCGCCACGATTATATGGGAGGAGGCCGCTGCGAATATGAATCGGGCGTTGGCGATTATGTGGCGTTGACCGGCGCCGCCGCCGAGATCGACAGCCTGGCGCCCGGCATGCGCGATTTTCGCAATCCCTGCCCCGGCGTCGAATTCCAGTGGGGGCTCGCCGAAGTGGCGATGGCGCTGATTGCGGCCGGTCTGTCGCTGTCTCATTTGGCGGAACATGACTATGTTAATGGCTTCAAGCCGATGCCGGATATGTTGGATTTGGGCGAGCGGCGCTACGCTATGCCAAAGCGTTTGCCGCGGCGTTTTCCCTTGATGTTCAGCCTTGTTGCCGAGCGTAAGCCGTGACCGAGCGCGACGCGCTACGGGACGAGGCGGTCGCGGCGCTGAGCGGCAGTCTGGTCGGCCTCTGCTATGCCGCCTGGCTGCCGCTGCTGATCGCCTGGCTGCTGCTGCTGCGCTCGCCGGCGTCGCCAGCCCCGACCTACGAGCGAATCAGAATCGCCCTGCTGGTCGGCGGCGGCATCGCGACGGCGCTCACGCTGGCCGGCGGCATCTGGATTCATCGGCTGCCCGAGGCCGGGAAGGCGAGGCTGGCGGGGCGGGTCGCCAGAGGCTTCGGCAATCACCGGCGCGCGCTGCTTCTATGCTTGCTGCTGATCGAATTCAATATCCTGGCGCAGCTGATTTTGCCGGATATCGCGCCTTCCATAACGGGTCCCTTTCGGTTCTTGCTGCTCTGCTGGTCGGTAGCATTAATCGGCCTCGCTCTCATGGCGCAGTGGCCCGCGGCTCGGCACGCGTTTCAGCGCGGGCGAAACCTCTTGGCGCTCCTTGGTTTCACGCTGAGCACGGCGCTGCTGATATTTCTGCTGGCGGCGCTCAGCAGCCGTCTCATCGAAAGCAGCGGGATTCAGGGGCGCTTGCGCGGCGCGCTGGATTACCGCCCGCTCGAATTCATCGATGATGGCGCGGCGCCCTCTGCCCGTGAATTCTGGGCGGAGCAGAGCGCGATGCGAGTGCGCTGGCTGCCCTACAGCTATTGGACGGTCGCGCCATTCGCGGGCCGCTTCATCAATGTCGACGAGGCGGGCCGGCGGCATACGCCCGCGCAGGCCATCGATCCCGCGTCGCCGCGGCTTTATTTCTTCGGCGGGTCCGCCGTCTGGGGCGAAGGCGCCCGCGACGCCTACACGATCCCAGCCCAGGTGGCGCGGCTCTTGGCGCGGCGCGGCTCTCCCGCACAGGTCGAGAATTATGCCCAGACCGGCTACGTCAGCTGGCAAGACCTGCTGCTTTTTCAAGCGCAGCTGGCTTTGGGCAATGCGCCCGAACTTGCCGTCTTTTATCAGGGCTTCAATGACGTTTACGCGGCCTATCTGCAAGGCGCGGCTGGCTTGACCCTGCGCGAGAACCAGCGCGTCAGCGATGTCGAGCTGGGAAGGCTGGTACGGCGGGGCCAGCCGGTCCTGCGCCCATTTGAAGCGGACATCAGCGATTACGACTGGCGCCTCGTCACCAGCGGGTCGGCGTCGGCGGACGATATCGCTGAACGCTGGCTGGAAAACCGGCGCTTGACCCGCGCGGTCGCTGCCGAGCATGGTGTGCGCGTCCTCTTTGTCTGGCAGCCGGCGCTATTCGCCAAAGCCAAGCCCACCATCAGCGAGGCGCGCATTCTGGCCGATATCGAGCGCGACCAGAGCGGTTTCGTCGACCTGTATCGCGCCGCGGTCGGCATCGCGCGGGACGGCATCTCGCGCGAGGGCGCCGGCGACACCGTCTTTCTGACCGACCTCTTCGGCGATGAGCGCGAAAGCCGATTCTTCGATCGCGTCCATGTCAACGAGCTTGGAAATCGACAGATTGCCGAGTCGCTCGCGCCCGCGATTGAAGCGGCGCTGGACGGCGCGTGAACGACTTCACTCGGGCAGGCGCGTGTCTTCGTCGAGTCGCGCCATCAGCCGCATCGCCTCGGTTTTCTCGTTTTCGCCCAGGCGGAACTTCTCGCTGAAATATACGGATTCGGGAAAGCGGTAATTCCAGGCGCGGTAGAAATCGGCGCGCTCCACGTCTCGGCTAAGGCTGCAATCGAAACGAACCAGATAGCCGTTCGCCAGCGGGCCGTCATGGTCGTGCTGGATATGCGCAAGCCCCCACGTGACTCCGCGCCCGTCGCCATTGTCGCTGAACGCATCTGGAACATGGGGTCCGGCGGCCACCGGCGGCGCGGTCAGCTTGCCGACGACCTCAAAATTCAAGCCATCGGGCGCGAACTGCAGGGTATTCTTCTCGGGTCCTTCATGGCTGGTGATGGCGGCGATTCCAGCGCGATAGGGATACAGGAAGGTCTCGTGGCCGCTGTTCGTCAAGGGATTCAAAGCCGACTTGCGGAAGGGGCCGCGCGGATCATCGGCGATGGCGGCGCCCCAGCCGATACCCAGATCGTGGCGATACGTCCGCCCAAACTGCACGCCTTTGTAATAGAGCCAGATCTGCCCGCGATACTTGAGAACGAAGGGATCGTGCAGCTTATGCGAATCCCAGTCGCCGAAGCTGTCCACCGCGTCATCGTCATCGGCGTCGCCGACGAAATTCCCGCGCCGCCCGGGCCGCAGGACTGGCTGCCCGAGCTTCGTCCACGGTCCTTCCGGCGATTCCGCCGAAGCCATGCCGATCTGATGAATGGAGCGGCGCTTCCAGACGCCCTGGATGACCTGATAATAGAGATAGAATTTGCCGTCATGCGCCACGATGTCGGGGGTGAAGACGGCGCGATCGTCGAAGGACCCCGGCTCGCCGCGCTCCACGGCAGGACCGCGCTCCTCCCAGTGAAAACCGTCCTGCGAGGTGGCATACCAGATATCGGCCATGTCCCAATCCCAGGCCGGTCGGGTCTCGCTGGCTTGATCGATGCCGCGCCAGCGCTCCTCGGTCCGCCGCCGCGAATACCAGACGTAGAACCTGTCGCCGACCTTGATGACCTTGGAGGGGTCGCGCCGCGTGACGCCCGGTTCCTTGCCGATGCCGTTGACGCGCGAGTAGCGGAAGGCGCTGAAGAATTCGCTTCGCCCGTCTTTGTAGACGCCATAGCGGTCGTAGACGCGCGCCATCGCCCCGCTGAGGGGGCCCGCCGGGCGGCTTTCGTCCGGTCGCTCCGGCTCGCTGTCATAGGTCAGGGTCTGCATGTTCCGCTCGTTCAGCGCCAGGTCGGGCGAAAAATACGCCTCCTCGGGATAGCGGATATTCGTGCCGCGGAAGCCCGGTCGCTCGAAATCGCGGCGCAGATTGCAATCGAAACGGACAATATAGGAGTTTCCCGTTTTCATTTCTTCGGTTGCGATATGCGAGAGCCCCCAAGCGATGCCGGCGCCCGCGCGCGTATCGCAGTACGAATCCGGCGCGAAAGGACCGGCGGCCAGCGGCGGCAGAAAGACATGGCTGACCACCTCAAAGTTGAGCCCGTCCGGCGCGTATTGGATCGTGTCCTTCTCCGGTCCATCATGCCCGCAGATCGCCAGGATGCCCTCGCCATAAGGGAAGAGACAGGTCTCATGCCCGCTGTTGGTTACCGGGTTCAGCGGCGATTTGACGAAGGGTCCCTCGGGCGCGTCGGCGATCGCCACGCCCCAGCCGATGCCGCGCGAATACTTGGTCGTCCAGCCCATCGGCTGCCCCTTGTAGTAGAGCCAATACTTGCCATCGCGAAAGAGAATGAAGGGGTCGTGCACTTTGTGGCTGTCCCAGGCGCCATAACGCCGCACCTCGCCGGAGTCGTCATCGCCAAGCCACTCGCCCGGCTCGCCTGGGGTTAATACGGGCGCTTCGGCGCGCCGCCAGGGTCCAGCGGGCGAGGGCGAAAAGGACATGCCGATCGAATTGCGCGTTCGCGTCCGATAAGGGTAATCAACCGCCTGGTAATACAGGTAAAAGCCGTCTTCGGTCATCAAGACGTCGGGCGTGAACACCGAGCGCCCGTCATAGGCGTCCTTCGGCCCGCGCGTGACGGCGACGCCTTGCTCCGTCCAGTTGAAGCCGTCTTCGGATGTGGCGTACCAGATCTCCGCCAGGTCCCAATCGAAGACGGGCGTATCCCAGGTTTGCTCGCGATGCGGCGGCTTGTTGCTGTGGTCGCGGTCATTGGCGGTCTTGCGCCGCGTATACCAGACGTAGTAGAGGCCGTCGATGCGCAGGACGGTTGTCGGGTCGCGCCGCGTGACGCCCGCTTCTTTGCCGATGCCGCTGATACGGCTGTATTTGAAGGTCGTGTAAAACTCGCTGGTGGAATCTTGATAGAGACCCCACCGGTCATAAAGCCGGGCCTGGGCGGCACTGAGGGGCCGATCTGTCGGCTTGTCTTGGCTCGGTTCGCCGGCGAGGCGCGGTTTACCGCTCGTAATCTTGTTCACGCTCAACTGTCCTCCAGGATCATGCTTGCCGCTTTCTCGCCGATCATAATGCAGGGCGCATTGGTGTTGGCGTTGATTATGCGCGGCATGATCGAGGCGTCGGCGACGCGCAAGCCGGCGATCCCATGTACGCGCAGATGCTCGTCCACCACCGCCAGCCGGTCGCGCCCCATTTTGCAGCTGCCGGCCGGGTGATAGATGGTCGTGGCGAACTCGCGGATGAAGTGGATGAGCTCGCTATCGGCCGCAACCTGCTCGCCGGGCAGAAACTCGTCGCCGCGGAAGCGATCGAACGGCGGCGCGGCCGCGATCTGCCGCCCGAGCTTGACGCCCGCCAGCAGCACATCGACATCGGCGTCTTCTCCCAGGCAGGCGAAATCAATTGAAGGTGGCGCGAATGGATCGCCGGATCGCAGCGTCAGCTCGCCGACGCTCGTCGTGCCGACCAGCCCCGCCAGAATCGTGAAGCCATGCCCGGGCGGCGTCTCGAAGCCGTGGCGGATGAACCAGTCGGGGCCAAAATGAAACTGCAATTCGGGAGCGGGCGCCGCGGGGTCGAGCTTGACAAAGCCGCCGGATTCTCCCAAATTCGAGGTCAGCAGCCCCATCTTTTCGTCATGATAGCGTTTGATTTGCGCCGGTGAATCTTTGTCTGCCAGGCTGACGGGCGCATTGCAATGAAACGCGACGGGGACCTGGATATGATCCATCAGGTTCTGGCCGACGCCTGGCAAGTCCGTCACCGGCGGAATGTCGAATTTGGCCAGCTGGTGGGCGGGCCCGATGCCCGAAAGCAGGAGCAGCTGTGGCGAGTTGATCGCCCCGCCACTGACGATGACTTCGCGGTTGGCGCGCGCCCTTTGGAGCTCGCCCGCGTGATGAAACTCGACGCCGACGCAGCGATTCTTCTCAATGAGGAGTCGGGTCGCGTGGGCGTAGGGGATGGCGCGGAAGTTGGCTCGCTCCAGCGCGGGGCGCAGGTAACCGACCGCGGCGCTGTGACGCTGGCCTTGCTTTTGCGTCACTTGATAGAGGCCGAAGCCCTCTTGTTCGCCGTCGTTGAAATCGGCGTTTTGGGCAAAACCCAGTTCAATCGCCGCTTCGACGAAAGCCAGGCTCAAGGGGTTCGGGTCTTGCGGGTCAGCGACGTTGATCGGTCCGCCAATGCCGTGATGCGCCGATTCGCCCCGTTCCTGATGCTGCATCTTACGAAAAAAGGGCAGGATCTCGGCATAGGCCCAGCCCGGATTGCCGAGCGCCGCCCAGCCGTCATAGTCGCTGGGATGACCGCGCTGATAGACCATGGCGTTCATCGAGCTGGTGCCGCCGAAGACCTTGCCGCGCGGCACATAGTCGCGCCGGTTGTTCAAGCCCGGCTGCGGTATCGTCTGATAATCCCAGTCTTCCGCGCTGTGGAAGAGCTCGGAGAAACGCGCCGGAATATGAATGTCCCGGTTGCTGTCGGGGCCGCCCGCTTCGAGCATAAGCACCGAGCATGCGCCGTCTTCGCTGAGGCGGCCCCCGATGGCCGCGCCCGCCGACCCGGCGCCAATGACAATGTAGTCGGCGCTTGTCGCAATTCTCACCATGACGGCCAAGTATACCCGCAAAATCAGGCCTCCGGCGTATTTGCGATGCGGCTTTTCGGCCAGCCATGAGGTATAATGAAAGCGCCGGGTTGACCGAGGGAATCGCGGCGGGCCGAGCGCCCGTCGAGGAAAGTCCGCACTCCACAGGGCGACGATGCCGGTTAACGGCCGGGCAGGGTAACCTGACGGCAAGTGCAACAGAGAGCAGATTGCAGCCGAAACGCTGCGAGGGTGAAAGGGCGCGGTAAGAGCGCGCCGGCATCGGCAGTAATGTCGGTGGCCAGGCAAACCCCATCGGGAGCAAGGCGAAACAGGCGCCGGGGAGCGGCCCGCTCCGCAGAAAGCGCCGGGTGCGCCGCTTGAGGTCGGCAGCGATGTCGATCCCAGATAGATGATTCCCCCGTCGGCGACGGACAGAATGCGGCTTATGGCGTCGACCCGGCACAGGATGCCCCTCTTTCGCGAGAGGGGCATGTTGTTGAATTGCCTGTCTTGTCAGGTTCGGCTGGTGCTTGGCGGCTCGATCAAGCGGAGGGCGAGATGAATCGCAGCGACAGCAAACCCAACATCCTCTGGATCTGCGCCGACCAGCAGCGCTACGACACGATTTCCGCGCTGGGTTATCCGGACGCGTCCACGCCCAACCTCGACCAGCTGGTGGCGGAGGGCGTCGCCTTTGAGCGCGCCTACTGTCAAGCGCCGATATGCACGCCGAGCCGCGCCAGCTTCCTCACGGGCATGTACCCCAGCTCGCTCCACGTCAATCGCAACGGCAACCCGACTTTTCCCGAGTTCCCGCCCCTAATCAGCAAGCGCCTGGCGGAGGCCGGCTACACCTGCGGGCTCATCGGCAAGCTGCACCTGACGAGCGCCTATGGCCGCATCGAGGAGCGCGCCGACGATGGCTACAGCGCTTGGCAATACAGTCACGCGCCACGCGACAATTGGGAGCGGGGGCACGATTACGCCGATTGGGTGCGGTCCAAAGGCGCCGATCTCGGCGAGCTGACCAAGGACCTGGCTGGCGTCCCGGCCGAGCTGCATCAGACGACCTGGTGCGCGGAGAAAACAATCGAATTCCTGGAAGAAAACCGCGATCGACCCTGGTTCGCCAGCGTCAATATCTACGACCCGCACCCGCCCTTCAATCCGCCGCAAGCCTACCGCGATCTATTCGACCCCGCTTCGGTTCAGCCGCCGCTCTTCCGCGAGAGCGATCTGGCGCAGCAGGCGAAACTGGCCGCCATCGATTTCCAGTCGGAAGCGCGGCATCCCGATGAACTCGACATCAAGAGCCCGATTCTGCCGCAACCGCCGACCCGCGGCTATCGCGAAAAAGACAGGGACGGCGCCCGCGACGCTCGCACGCTAATCGCCGCCTACCACGCCATGATCAAGCTCATCGACGACCAGGTCGGGCGAATTCTGGCGGCGCTGGAGGCGAGCGGGCAGCGCGACGACACCATCATCATTTTCACCAGCGATCATGGCGAGACCCTGGGCGATCATGGCTTGATCCTCAAGGGCTGCCGCTTCTACGAGGGCCTGGTTCGCGTGCCGCTGATTTGGTCCTGGCGAGGCAAATTCAAAGCCGGGCTGCGCAGCCGCGCGCTGGTCGAGCTGACCGATATCGCGCCGACGCTGATGCAGGTCTGTGGCTTGGATATTCCCGATTACGTAAGCGGCATGTCGCTGCTGCCTCTGCTTACGGGCGAGCGGCCTCCGGGTTTTCACCGTGATTTCGCGCGCTGCGAATTCATCGACGCGCTGGATATGCCCGACGCCACCGTCGCCACCATGTACGTCGAAGAGCGCTACAAGCTCATCGTCTATCACAATCACGGCTTGGGCGAGCTCTATGACCTGGAGGCGGACCCGTGCGAGTTTGACAATTTATGGGATAGCGCCGCCCATCAGGGGCTGAAGCTGGACTTGCTGCGGCGCAGCTTCGACGCGACCATGCTGACTATGTATCGCGGGCTGGATCGCATCGGGCCGATGTAGGCGCGCCTCAACGGAAGAGGCGATAGCGCAGCAGCGTCCAGGCGGCGATCGGCGCGTCCGTCCACTTGATCTTCTTGCCCTCGTCGTATTCGCGCCCGTAATACGAAATCGGCACCTCGACGATGCGGATGCCTTGCCGCAGCACCTTCGCCGTGAATTCCGGCTCGAACTCGAAGCCGCGCGCGTTGATCGTCATGCCATCGACCACTTCTCGCCGGAAGCATTTGTAACAGGTTTCCATGTCGCTGAGGATGGCGTTGAACAAGATATTGGTGATCAGCGTCAGGCTCTTGTTGGCGACCATATTCCAGAAATTCATCGCCTTGCGCGTGCCGCCGAGGAAGCGCGAGCCATAGACGACGGTGGCCACGCCCTCTTGTATCGGCTTCAGCAGCAGGCTGTATTCGCGCGGATCGTATTCGAAATCGGCGTCTTGAATGATGATCACCTCGCAGGTGGTTTCGCGGAAGCCCGTCGCCAGCGCGGCGCCCTTGCCTCTATTGTGATCATGATAAATCACGCGGACGCGGCTATCGCCCGCCGCCGCGATCGCCTTGAGTATGTCTCGCGAGCCATCGGTCGAGCCGTCATCCACAATGATGACCTCGTCAACGATGTCCTCCGCCAGGACGCGCGTCACGATGTCTTTCACGGTTTTCGCCTCGTTGTAGCAGGGGATGACGACGCTGAATGTCGGTTTCGGCGCGTTTGGATCGGGCGGGTTCGAGGGCGGATGTCTCATTTGCGGCTTTCCAACAGTGGCTGGCATCGCAGGACAATGGATCACGTCCGCCGATTATAGCATGATCGGCTGGGCGGGGCATGGCTGCGGACGCCTGGCATAAGCGCTAGTACAGCGGCGCGCGCGCGATGGCTCACTGGCGCGGTTCATTGAATCTCTCGGGGGATGGTCGGCAACATGGTGGCGCTGCTGGCGATCAGGCGGACTTCGCAATGCAGGGCGCGCGCGCGATAAAGCCGAGCGTAATCCGTGATTGAAGCGTAGGCGTCGGGGAATTGGCGGATCGCATCGCCAACCAATCCCAGATCCAACATCAGGGCGATGCATTCTTCGCGGTCGGCGATATCAAACTGGGCGCCGCGCCAGCTCATCGGCGCTTCGAGATAAGCGACATCGGAAAACAGCAGGTAGAAAGCCGGCTCTTGGCGCTGCCCCGGATACACGCTGAGGTAAAGGCGCGAGAGTTTGCGGTGATAATGATGTACCTGGCAGCGATAACGTCCTGGATTCGTGATATTGAAGGCGTTCGCGCTGCCATGCTCGGTCTTCGCCATGTCCACCCCCGCCCTTTGCCCTTCGTTAGGGCGAGTCGCCGCCTCGCCCCTTTTTCATTTGCGAATGACTTCGACGGACGCTACAGCGTAACGTCCCTACTGCTATGTTCTTTGATGACGATCTGGATTGCTTGTCCGATTCTGGTCGCTTGACGCGCGATTATACCCCCCATCCCCCGGCCTCTTGCCCCCACTAGGAGGGAAGGGGAGTAATTCGCGCGCGTAAAGCCCCTCCCTCTTCATGGGGGAGGGGTTTGGGGTGGGGGTCTTTTGGGCGCGCAATGCTTTTGCAATGGCAAAAATCACACTATCGCACAAGCCTTGTAGGGGCGAGACTCCTCTCGCCTTCCGCGCCATTTTCCGCAATTCGACAACGCTTCAGCTTTATGCCACAATCGCCTCGGCAGCGACAGAATAAGGGAGATGAATATGCGATTCAAGGACAAGATTGCTGTCGTCACGGGCGCGGCCACCGGCATCGGCGGGGCGACAGCCGACGCCTTCAGCGCGGAAGGCGCATGCGTCGTGCTCACGGATGTCAACAAAAGCGATCTGAACGCGCGCGCCGACCGACTGAACGCGGATGGCGGACGCTGCATCGCGGTGGTTGCCGACGTGTCGCGCCCGGCCGACGCCGAGCGGACGGCTGCGGAGGCGGTCGCGGCATTCGGCGGCGTCGATTATCTGGTGGCCAGCGCCGGCATCCAGACCTACGGCTCGGTGGTCAGCACTGATGAAGACACCTGGGATCGGACGCTGGCCGTCAATGCCAAGGGCGTCTACCTGGCGGCGAAATACTGCATTCCGGAGATGGCGAAGCGGGGCGGCGGCGCGGTCGTCACGGTCGCCTCGGTGCAGGGCTTGTTCAGCCAGCCCAATGTCGCGGCTTACGCGGCCTCCAAAGGCGCGGTCATCGCGATGACGCGCACGATGGCGATCGACCACGCCGGCGACAACATCCGCGCCAACAGCATCTGCCCCGGCTCGATCGAGACGCCTTTGCTGCGCTTCGCCGCCGAGCAGATGCAGCCGGAGGATCCAGCCGGCGCCATCAAAGACTGGGGCGGGCTGCACGTTCTGGGGCGCGTCGGGCAGCCGGAAGAGATGGCGCAGGTGGCGCTATTCCTGTGCAGCGACGCCTCGTCCTTCGTCACCGGCGCGGCGATCGTCGCCGACGGCGGCTTGACGATTCAGCTCTGAGCGGGGATGACGAACGATGGCATGCCAGGTGAACGAGCTCCTGCTCGGGCGAACGCTGCGGGCGCTTTCAATCGAAAACGACCTAATTTCGACAACAGTGCTTTTGGACAAAGGCGCGGACATCTATCGCCTGGTCTACAAGCCGAAAGAGACGGACGTCATGTGGAAGGCGCCCTGGGGCATGAAGGAATCGGCGCGCGGCTTCGATACCGCTGCCGACTCCATGACGGCCTGGCTCGAGGCTTACGCCGGCGGCTGGCAAGTGCTCTTCCCGAATGGCGGCTTCGCCAATTCCTACAAGGGCGTCGAACTGGGCTACCACGGCGAGGCGTCCATGATCGCCTGGGATTATGCGCTCTTGGACGACTCGCCCATTTCGGCGGCGATTCACCTGTCCGCGCGGCTCTTGCGCAGCCCCTTCAGCATTGAACGCTGGATGCGCCTGGACGCGGAAAGCCCCATTTTGCGTATTCGCGAGCGAATCACGAATCAGGCCGGCGAGCCGATGGATTGCATGTGGAGCCATCACCCGGCTTTTGGCGCGCCTTTCCTCAGCGAACATTGCGTCATCGACACAGACGCCCGAATTCTGCAAACCGATGACCAGTACGAAGGCGCCGCAAACCCGCTGAAGCGCGGCAAGGAATACGCCTGGCCCCGGGCGGACGATCTTGATCTCTCGACGATTCCGCCGCCGGGTCAAAGGCGCGATCTGCTCGGCTATTTGAAGGACTTCGAGAAGGGCTGGTACAGCATCACCAACCGCCAGCTTGGCTTCGGCGTCGGCTTCAGCTGGGACGCGGCCGTCTTTCCCTATGCCTGGTTCTGGCAAGAGCTGAACTCGTCGCCCGGCTTTCCCTTTTACAAGCGCGCTTACGTCATCGCCATCGAGCCGGCTTCGTCTATCCCCGGTCATGGTTTGAGCGCCGTGATGGCAAAAACTGGCTCGCATCTGACCTTGCAGCCGGGCGAATCGCGCGAAATCGAGATGAAAGTCGTTTTCTTTGAATCGGCGCTGGGCGTCGAGCGTATTGATGACGCCGGAAACGTTCAGCTGAAGCGAGGCGACGCATGAGCGAGCGCTTCATGGGCAAGGTCGCGATCGTGACCGGCGCGGGCAAAGGCATCGGGCGGGCTTGCGCATTGGCATTCGCAAAAGAAGGGGCGAGCGTCGTCATCGCCGACATCGATCGCGCGGCCGGCGATGAAGTCCGGCGGCGGATTGAGGCGGAGGGCGGTCGCGCGCTCTTCGTCGCGGGCGATATCGCCGACGAAGCTTATGTCAAGCCATTGGCGGCCCGGGCGGTCGCCCATTTTGGCGGCATCGACATCCTGCACAATAACGCCGGCGTCGTACGTTATGGCACGGTGGTCGATCAGCCGGTCGAGGATTGGGATTATCAGATCAACATCAACCTGCGCGCGATGTTCCTGACCTGCAAGTATTGCATTCCAGAGATCCGCAAGCGCGGCGGCGGCGCCATCGTCAACACGTCGTCAGTGCAGGCGGTGGCTTCACAGCGGACGGTCGCCGCTTACGCCGCCTCGAAAGGCGCGGTGAGCAGCTTCACGACGACCGTGGCTTTGGATCACGCCCGCGAGAACATCCGCTGCAACTGCATCGCGCCCGGCTCGATTCAAACGCCCATGCTGGACGACGCCGCCCAGCTCTTTGGCGCGGACGACCCGGCCGCGGCGATACGCGACTGGGGCGAACAGCACCCGATCGGGCGCGTTGGCAAGCCCGAAGAGGTCGCGAAGCTCGTGCTCTTCCTGGCCAGCGACGACGCCTCATTCATCACCGGCGCCTTTTATCGCGTGGACGGCGGATTGCTCTCGTCGATCTTGTAAGTCGGTCGCTCAATCGCGCAGCTTCAGGTCCGCCATCGCTTCCAGGTACAGGAGGCGGTTGTACTTCGCCAGGCGCTCGGATTGCGTGATCGAGCCGACCTTAATGTATTCTCCCGCCCAGCCGACCGCCAGATCCGCCAGCCAATCGTCTTCCGTCTCGCCGCTGCGGGCGCTGACGACGACTTTCCAGCCTGCCGCGCGCGCCAGACGCATCGCCTCCAAGGCTTCGGTCAGCGTACCGATCTGATTCACTTTGAGCAGCAGGCTGTTCGCCGCGTCCATGGCGATCGCGCGTTGGATCCGCGCGGGATTCGTGCAGAGCAAGTCGTCGCCGAGGATCATCGTCGAGCTCGCGAGCCGCGAACGCAGCCGCCGCCAGCCGCTCCAATCCGCTTCGTCCAGCCCGTCTTCGACGCTGACGATGGGGTAGCGCCGCGTCCAGGCCCCGATGCGCTCGATCATCGCCTCAGTGGAGAGCTCAGCCCCGTCCAGGTGATAGCGCCCGCCGTGGCAAAACTGCGAGGCGGCGACATCCAGTGTCAGCGCGACATCGTCGCCCGGGCGAAAATCAGCCGCTTCAATCGCGTCCACAGCGGTCTGCAGCATCGCCTCGGAATTCTCAAATGGCGGCGCCAAACCGCCTTCGTCCGCCCGCAGCAGGCGCATGCCATAGCGCGTCGAGTTCAGGCCGGCGGCCGCCCGAAAGACCGCCGACGCCACTTCCAGCGTCCGACGCATCGTCTCCGCGGCCGGCGCGACGATTTGAACGTCCTGAATCGTGACCTGCCCGCCGGCGTGCGCGCCGCCACTGAAGAGGTTGATCATTGGCCGCGGCAGGCTTGGCGATTCGCCCGCCATTTCAGCCAGGTGAAGATATAGAGGCAGGTTGCGCTGAGCGGCTTGCGCGCGACAGAAAGCGAGCGATACGCCTAGAATCGCGTTCGCGCCCAGGCGACTCTTGCCGCTCGTGCCGTCGAGCTCGATCAAGAAGCGGTCGAAGTCGGCTTGCGACGCGAAGTACCTGCCAGCTACCGCGTCATTCATCTCGCGTCGAATCTTCTCTACAGCCTTCAGACAGCCGAGACCGCCATGCCGCCGCGGATCGCCATCGCGCAGTTCCAGCGCTTCAGCCGCTCCCGTAGACGCGCCCGCTGGCACAGAGGCTCGGCCCCGCGTCCCGTCGGCCAGCTGGCAGATAGCCAGCAGCGTCGGGCGTCCGCGACTATCCAGGATTTCGATGGCGGAAAGCGACCGGATCTCACTCATGGCTGCGATCCAATGCCGCGCCGAAGGCATCGATGAGGTCGGGTATGTCGCTGATCTCGCGCTTTATCAGGGCGAGCGCGACGCGCTTCTGAGTTTCGCGCTCGGCAGCATCGAGATATTCAAGCGGCGAACGACCCGCGACCCGCGCCAGCAGGCAAGCCAGGGTATGCTTGGCGGCGAATTCACGCGTGGACGGGTGGAGATGCGCCGGCAGCGCGTTTGTATATGAGCGCCAATATTCGCGCGCCAGCTCGAGGAAGGCTTCGCGCCGCGCCGGCTGGTGATTCGCCTTGCTTAAGAAATGTGTCAGCGAAAAGCCGATATCGAAGGCGGGATCGCCGAAATGAATCACTTCAAAGTCGAGAATGACGAGCTTTTCTCGATGGATGAGGACGTTTTTTGGGCTGTAATCGCCATGAACGAGCGCGAAAAGGCGGGTGCGCGCATCGTCAATCAGGCGCGTCAGGAAGGCTTCGGCTGCGGGAATCTGGCTCGCGCTGTAGCCGTAATAGGGCTCCTGGCGCAGTTCCTCGAAGAAGCGCCGCTCGGCGAAGTCGTTGGCGAGCGCGGGATGATGCTCGACCGCGCCATGAATCCGCGCCAGCAGATAGCCGAAGGCGCGCGCGTGTCCTGGGTCAATATGCCCCTGCAGCAGCGCTGATTTCCAGTTGACATGCGGCTGCGGCACGGCGGTCATCGCCAGGATGTCGTTCTCGCGATCTTCAAACACGAGAGCGGGGACATGCCCGGGGATGATCCTGCCCAGCCAGCGCAAGCCCGCGGCCTCGCGCTGGATCCGTTCCGGCGCGCTGAACCAGTCTACCTGGACGCGCAGCTTCGCCAGCGCCTGTTTGACGACCCAGTCTTCGCCGGCCTGTCCCTGAACCCGGACCGCGCGATTGGAAACGCCGCCAGTGAGGACTTGCATCGCCGGTTCTTCGTCGGCGGCGATCAAGCGGCGCTCGCGCAGGTATTTCCGCAGCTGGTCCGGCTCTTCAATGTTGAGGGTGGCGCGTGGCGCGGTCATGGCGCTTCAGCTGACGTCAACGAGGGGCTCGCCAAGCACGTCCATTCGCGGCGCGATGCCCAGGCCCGGCGCCGTCGACGCCGCCATGCGCCCATGAGTCCGCTGGGGCGCGCCCGCGGCCGCGCTGACGGTGACGTAACTGTTGAAATCGGTGGCGGTGAAGAGGAAATCGGTCGGCGTGCTGTGCGCCAGATGCGCGATGGCCGCGGTCGTGATATCGCCGCCCCAGCTGTCTTCGATCGTTAGCGCCACGCCCATCTCGACGCAGAGATCGCGCGCCAGCCGGGCTTTGGTCAAGCCGCCGAACTTGCTGATCTTGATATTGACGACATCCATCGCCCCGTCGGCCTGACCGCGCAAGAGCATGTCGATGCCGTCGACGTTTTCGTCCAGTATGAAGGGATGCGTGCAGCGGCGGCGGATGGAAAGGCATTCTTCATAGGTCAGGCAGGGCTGCTCGATGTAGACGTCGACATCATCGACGCCGCGGACGACGCGCGCCGCTTCGTGCATCAGCCAGCCGGTGTTGGCGTCGGCGATGAGCTTGTCGCTCGGCTCGAGCAGACTGGCGACTTGCCGGATTCGCTCAATGTCCATCTGCGGGTCGCCACCGACCTTGAGCTGGAAGCGCCGATAGCCCTCGTTTCGGTAGCCAGCGACATTCGCCGCCATCTCCTCCGGCGTCCCCTGCGAAATGGCGCGGTAGAGCGTGAAGTCAGCGCCATAGCGGCCGCCGAGCAGCGCGCATACGGGTTGCCCGGTCGCTTTGCCCAGGATGTCCCAGCAGGCGATGTCGATGCCAGTTTTGACGTAAGGATGCCCCTTCAGTGCCGTGTCCATGCGCCGATTGAGCGGGGCGAGCTGGGTGGGATCCCAACCGATCAAATGCGGGGCGAGCTCGCGGATCCCAGCGCGGACGCCATCGGCATAAGCCGGCAGGTAGAAGGGACCCAGCGGGCAGACTTCGCCGTAGCCCGAAAAACCCTCGTCAGTATCGACGCGAACGATGGTGCTGTCGAAGACCTCGACCGACTTGCCGCCCGACCATTTATAGCTGCCTTCATGCAGCGGCAGATCGACCTGGTAGGCGGAGATGCGCTCGATTCTCATCTTATTCGCGTCTCCCTATCACCTTGACTTCTGTAGACACACGCGCCGCAAAGCGACCGCCCATGCAAATTACATTGCGGCTCGCAGCGTCAACTCCCCTTCCCTAGCTTGCTGGGGCAAGGGGCCGGGGGATGGGGTGTTGCACTCGCAATGTAAACAGGGGCGACTCTTGAGTCGCCCTCACGTCATCTCAGCCGGCGTAGCGCGCCGACATGCCGCCGTCGATGACGATTTCCGCGCCGGTGATATGAGACGCTTCGTCGCTCGCCAGGAAGGCGACCAGATCGCCGATGTTCTTCGGCTCGCCGATGCGCTTAAGCGGATGCAGGTCTTTGACTCTTTGTTCCTCGGCCGCCGGGTCATCGGCCGCCTCCAAGAAATCGATGGCCGGCTGCGTGCGCACCCAGCCCGGGCTGACGGCGACCGCGCGGATATTTGATGGTCCCCAATCGAGCGCCAGGCTGCGCGTCAAGCCGAGTATGCCCGACTTGGCGACATTGTAAGGAAAGAAGTTCGTCGCGGTCATCGTCGCATGCACGCTGGCGATGCTGATGATGACGCCCGCTTCTTGCGCCACCATGATCGGCAGGGCGTGCTTGCTGCAGAGCCAGGCGCCGCGCAGGTTCAGCGCCATCGACCGCTCCCACTCGTCCACGGTCATTTGCGAGGCGTCGTAGTGCTGGTTCTGTCCGGCGTTGTTGACGAGAATGTCCAGCCCGCCGAAGCGTTCCATGTGCGCGGCGATGCCCGCTTTTATCTCGTTTTCCGAGCGGATATCGACCGGGAAGAATTGCGCCTCATAGCCTGCCTGGCGGAGCTCGTCCACGGTCGCATGACCAGTCTGTTCATTGATCTCGGCGATGGTCACGCTGGCGCCCTGGGCCGCCAGGACTTCGGCGATGCCGCGGCCGATGCCTTGCCCGGCGCCGGTGACGAAGGCCGACTTGCCATTTAATCGCTCACTCATCAAGCCGTCCGCGTTGTCGTTTGCGCTTTTTCACGGCCATGACGATAAATCGGGGCGCGGGCTTTGTCAACAACTGCCTCTCTTTGGGCGCGACTGGCTTTTGACAGACGCGCGGCGATATGTTAGAAACTGGGCGGCGGGCACACTGCCCGACTATCCGTCAGATTCTGGAACGAAGCGAGGAATATATTATGAGAACCAACCTGTTCAGTCGTACATTGCTCGTGTTCATGGCTTTGCTGCTGGTCGGCGCGCTGCCGCTTGTGGCGCAGGACGAGGGAGAAGTGCAAGAGCTGGGCACGGGTGAGATTGAGATCAACTTCTGGAGCGGCCTCGGCGGGCCCGACGGCCAATCGATGACCGACCTGGTCATGCGCTTCGTCGAAGAAAATCCGGAGGTCACCATCAATTATCAGATCCTGGGCTGGGGCACCTTCTTTGACAAGCTCTCGGCTGCGATAGTCGCTGGAAGCGGCGGACCAGACTTGCTGACCCTTTGGCATTCGGTCGTGCCGCAATACGCCTTGACCGGGCACATCATTCCGGTCGCGGAGCAGATGTTTAACCTCGGCATGGTGGATAAAGATGACTTCAGCAAGGCGCTGCTGGACTCGGTCACCTTTGATGGCGAGGTCTATCCGATGCCCTTCGATAACTATGGCTCCGGTCTATACGTGAACACGAACCTGCTGGAACGCGCTGGCATCTCCTTCGATGATCCGCCAGAGAACGGCGAGGAATTCATCGAGTACATGCGCCGCCTGACCTGGGATGAGAATGGCAATACACCCAATGATGAGGGCTTCGACGCCGAAAACATCGCCGTCTGGCCGCTTTCAATCGGCTGGAATCGCGTCACGGTGACGCCAGCGCTGTATCAGTGGGGCACCGACGTCGTCACCCCCGCGCCCGATGCGGAGGTGTTGGTCGACAGCGAGGAAGCCAAAGCGGCCGTGCAATTCGTCCATGACTTGGTCTTTGAGCATCACGCGCTGCCCGGCGTCAACTGGAATGGCGAACTGATGCTGAACGATGGCTTGGCGATGTATCTCGACGGCGCCTGGACCTACAATTTCTACAACACCAACATGGAAGACGGGCAGATCGCCTTCTGGCCCTACCCGCGCCTCGGTCCCGAACGCGGCTCCACCATCATGTGGGCGCATACGCTGGCGGTCACATCCAATATTGAGCCAGACACGCTCGATGCGACGATGCGCTTGATTCAATACCTGTCCGACAACTCAAGAGAGCACAGCATCAAGACCGGCATGCCTTCCGCGCGGCTCTCGCTGCGCGACGCGGAACTGGCGGATTTGATCTGGACTTTCGAAACCTTGACCACGCAGATGGCGGCTGAAGGCGTGCCCGAGTATCAGTCGGAGCGCTTTACCGAGGTCGAGAATATCATGGCGGCTGCCTACTCCTCCATCTTCACAGGTCAGCAGACGGTGGAAGAAGGGCTGGACGACGCCGCCCAGCGCATCCGGCGCGCGCTGCGATAATAGACATGTGTAGGGGCTTGCCTTGGCAAGCCCTCCCATTCCTGCGACGCGCAAGCAGGCGCGGCTGGCTCGCCCAGAGTCATGCGCTGGTTCAAGTGGGCGAGCCATCGGCTTGCCCCGACGCACATTTTGCTAAACCGTTGACTTTCAAGATTGAGCATGAAACGCCAAGCAGCCAACACGAGCTGGACTCTGACAAATAAACGGCGCGAGGCGCTTGCGGGCTATCTCTTCCTGGCGCCTTATTTGTTCTTCTTCCTCGTATTCCTCGCCGGACCAGTCATCTCCGCATTTGTCACCGCCTTCGTCGAGTGGGAGCTGCTGCGCGGCACCTATCGCTTCATCGGCTTGGAAAACTTCCAGCTGATTATGGAAGACGATCTCTTCTGGATCGCCTTGGGCAATTCGCTTTACTTCGCCATTATGACGACCGTGGGCAATGTGATTGTCGCCTTGTGCGCGGCGCTGGCGCTAAAGAGCGTCCGGCTGGGTCATACGCTGTTTCGCGTGGTGATGTACGCGCCAGTCGTGCTTTCGATTTCGGTCATCGGCATCATCTTCAAGCGCTTGCTGGCGCCCTTCGGTTTGCTGAACGGCATCTTCGAGCTCTTCGGGCATAGCGGTTTCGACTATTTGGCCGACCCCAATCTAGTGCTGCCATCGCTCGCGCTGACGACGATTTGGTGGGGCTTTGGCTTCCCCATGCTGATTTTCCTTGCCGCGCTTTATGCCGTGCCGGAGGTTCTCTATGAAGCGGCGCGCATCGACGGCGCTGGACGACGGCAGATTTTGTGGCAGGTGACGCTGCCGCTGATCAGACCAGCGCTGCTCTTCATCATCGTGACCCAGTTCATCGCCCAGATTCAGGTCTTCGGCCAAGCTTATATCATGACTAATGGCGGCGGTCCCGGTTACTCGTCCTATACCATCGTCCTGCATATCTACCGCAACGCTTTCAGTTACTATCATATGGGTTACGCCGGCGCGATGGCGTTGACGCTTGGGGTAGTGATGTTTATCTTCGCGCTTGTGCAGTTCCGGCTGCTGGGGCGCTATACCGAGTATTAGCGATTTTTCATGCAAAGTGACAGCCGTAACATCCTCAACAAAAGCCTGAGCAAGCTAGCCACCTACGCTTTCTTGACAGTTTTGCTGCTGATTGTGCTTTTCCCGACTGTATGGATTGTGGGTCAAGCCTTCATGCCGGAGGATCAGATCCTGAAATGGCCCGTTCAGATCATCCCCTCCGAACCCACGCTAGACAATTTTCGTGAGATATTTTCCACGCAGTTGGGCCGGCAAGAGCTGTCCTTGTTTCGCTGGCTCTTCAACAGCCTTTATGTGACGTCCATCAGCACAGTCGGCGTATTGATTGTGACCTCGATGGCCGGTTACGCTTTCGCCCGGCTGCGCTTCCCGGGCAAGCAGCTGCTCTTTTTTGGCTTGGGCGCCTCCTTCCTTGTGCCGGGTGTTATGCTGCTGATTCCCAGCTTCATGCTCATGCGCGCCCTGGGCTGGATAGATACGCACCATGCGCTGATTTGGCCGCCGCTGGCCGGCTTCTTCGGCGTCTTCTTCATGCGCCAATTCTTCCTCGCTATCCCCAGCGAGCTGGCGGAGGCGGCTGTCATCGATGGCGCCAGCGCCTTCGGCATCTACCGGCGCGTCTTCCTGCCCCTTTCACGCCCGGCCGTCGCCACGCTGGGCATCTTCACCTTTCTCTTCATTTGGAACGACTTCACCTGGCCCCTCGTTGTGCTCAATTCTGACGAAATGCGCACCTTGCCGGTCGGCTTGGTGATCTTCTTGGGCGAATACTGGTCGTATCAGGGCATCGTGATGGCGGGCGCGGTGGTGAGCTCGGCGCCGGTGCTGATCGTGTACATCATCTTCCAGCGGCAGATCACGCGGGCGGTCATGGCGACCGGGTTTGGCGGACGGTAGGGTCCTCGATCAGAGCGATATTCTTGTCACTTGGCGAATACCCCCTTTGAATGCGCTATAATCTGCATCCGCGTCCAATTTGGCTTGCCAGCAGTTAGGAGCCCCGCCCCATGTCCTTCATCGACAAAATCGACCCCGAAATCGCCGACGCCCTTACCGCCCATCAAGCCGAACGCTACCGCGCTATCGGCGACGATCCCGCCAGAGGGCGCGCGATGACCGACGCCGTCAACCGCGAAGCGCAGGCCAGCCTCCCGCCGACCGACGTCGAGATTTCTGAACTGACGATTCCCGGTCCCGACTGTGAGATTCCGCTCGCCATCTATCAGCCATCGAGATCCGCGCCGCGAGGTGGGCTGCTCTGGTTTCACGGCGGCGGCTACATCGTCGGCGACGAGCGCGATGACGCGCACTGTATTGAGATCGCCGAGGTCGTCGGCTGCGCGGTCGTCTCGGTGGGTTATCGTCTCGCGCCCGAAGTGACATTCCGGGAGGTCATCGCCGACAGCTTTGCCGCGCTCAACTGGATGGCGGATCACGCGCCCGAGCTCGGCATCGACAAGCGCCGGGTCGCCATTGGCGGGCGCAGCGCCGGCGGCGGTTTGTCGGCTGGCTTGGCGCTTTACAGCCGCGACAATAATGGCCCCGACCTGGCTTTCCAGTTGCTGATCTACCCGATGCTCGACGACAGGCACGAGACGCCTTCCAGCCACGAGATTACGCATCCGGCCGTCTGGAATCGGGATGTCTCCATCAAATCCTGGAGGATGTACTTGGGCGACGACTTCGGAAGCGACAAGGTGTCGCCCTACGCGGCGCCGACGCGCGCAAACGACCTCAGTGGATTGCCGCCGGCGCTTGTCACCGTCGGCATGCTGGATTTGTTCCGCGATGAGAATATCGATTACGCCCAGCGGCTCATGGCGGCTGGCGTGCCGACCGACTTGCAAGTTTATGCCCGGGTGTATCACGGCGCGGAATCAAAGGCGCCGGATGCCGATGTCAGCAAGCGCATGCGCCGGGGCTACCTCGAGCCCCTAAAGCGCGCGATCGGCTGAATGCTGCGAATTGAACGGGCAGTCGTCTTGTCAGTTCGGTCTTCTTGCCTGGAAACCAAGTGAGTCAAGGCAAGTCGTGAAACAACGATTTGCCACAGAGACACAGAGGCGCGGAGAAAGACCCTTGATTCTCTCTCGGTGTCCTCTCTCAAATTCGGCGCACTCGGTGGTAAGTTTTGGAATTGGCTTTTCTGTTTTTGCATAGGGAGCCTCCCCCATGTCTTTCATCGACCAGATCGACCCCGAACTCGTCCAGGCAGTCGACCTGATGCCGGCCGAGCGCTTTATCGCCATCGAGGAAGACCCGCCAAAAGCAAGACAGTTGACGGAAGCGTACCAGCGCAGACTGCGGGACGCGCTGCCTAAAACTGATGTGACGATTGAAGAGAGGTCATTCCGCGGTCCCGACTGCGACATTCCCGTCGTCGTCTATCAGCCGACGACGCCGGCGCCGCGCGGGGGATTGCTGTGGATGCATGGCGGCGGTTATATCGTGGGCACGGCGCGCGCTGATTATCACGGTGTTGGATTCGCCGAGCGCGCGGGCTGTACCGTCGTCTCAGTGGAGTATCGCCTGGCGCCCGAATCGACTTACAAAGAAAGCATCGCTGATTGTTTCGCAGCGCTAAACTGGATGGTGGACAATGCGAGCGAATTGGAAATCGACCGGGAACGCATCGCGATCGGCGGGGGCAGCGCGGGCGGTGGCTTGACGGCTGGGCTGGCGCACTACAACCGGGACCACGGCGGCCCTGCGCTGGGGCTGCAACTGCTGCTATATCCGATGATTGACGACAGGCATGATACGCCATCGGGTCATGAGATTACGCATCCCACCGTCTGGCATCGAAAGGTGTCCTTGGCCGCCTGGAAGATGTATCTGGGCGCCGAATACGGCAGGGACCGGGTTTCGCCTTATGCGGCGGCGGCGCGCGCGGCGGATTTCAGCAATTTGCCGCCCGCTTTCGTCAGCGTAGGCGCCTTGGATTTGTTCCGCGACGAGAACATCGATTATGCGCAGCGGCTCATGGCGGCTGGCGCGCCGACGGATTTGCAGGTGTATCCGGGGATGATTCACGGCGCCGAATTGTCCGTGCCGGAAGCGGCGGTCAGCCGGCGGATGAGAGGCGAATATCGCGACGCGGTGAAGCGCGCCATCGGATGATTTCGCTGGACAGACCCGAATTTCGCGGCTGAAACTTGCCATTTTGCGTCGAATTAATAGCGAGGCGAGCCATGTCCTACACCGACCGAATCGACCCCGAAATCCTGCACGCCCTCGACACCTACCCGGCCGAGCGCTATATCGCCGTCGGCGACGACCCGCCCCTGGCCCGCCAGATGACCGAAGCCATCAACCGCGAGATGCGCGCCAGCTGCCGCCGACGGACGTGGCGATTTCTGAACTGACGATTCCCGGTCCCGATTGCGAGATTCCCCTCGCCATCTACCAGCCGCCTGGCCCAGCCCCGCGCGGCGGGCTGCTCTGGCTGCATGGCGGCGGGTATATCGTCGGCGTGGAACGCGATGACGCGCGCTGCATCGAGTTCGCTGAAGTCATCGGCTGCGCGGTGGTTTCCGTGGGTTATCGCCTGGCGCCGGAAGCGACCTGGCAGGCGGCGATTTCCGATAGCTTTGTCGCTTTGAACTGGATGGTGGACAATGCGCCTGACTTGGGAATCGACCCGGCTCGAGTCGCCATCGGGGGCGGCAGCGCGGGCGGCGGCTTGGCAGCGGGTTTGGCGCTTTACAATCGCGACAAGGCGGGACCCGATCTGGCCTTCCAGCTTTTGATTTATCCCATGATCGACGACAGGCACGACACGCCATCCGGGCATGAAGACACTTGTGCCACGATCTGGAATCGCGACGTCTCGTTCAAAGCCTGGAAGATGTATCTTGGCGACGAATTTGGCAGCGAAAACGTGTCGCCCTACGCCGCAGCCGCGCGCGCTAATGATCTGAGCGGACTGCCGCCGGCCCTGGTCACCGTCGGCGCGATGGACTTATTCCGCGACGAGAACATTGATTACGCCCAGCGGCTCATGGCAGCCGGCGCGCCAACCGATTTGCAGGTCTACGCTGGCGTGTATCACGGCGCGGAAATGCTCGTTCCCGATGCCAGCGTGAGCAAGCGGATGCGCCAGGGTTATCTGGAGCCCTTGAAGCGCGCCATCGGCTGAGGGTGGCTGTAACCATCGTCATGCATGCAGAAAATGTAGACTGAAGCGCTTCGGCGCCGCGGGTCAAGCGAAAGAAGTCGCTTGCCTCTACGTTTGTACGGGCTAGCCGCCGGCTCGCCCCTGTTTTAGTCGCTAACGTTTTCAACGGTCGTTACAGCGTAACGCCCCTACAGCTATCGTTGTAATTGGGATGCCGCCCATTGGCGAATCGTTTTGCGTGGGCGGTGGCTTTGCCGCGCGCGTGTCTACACTCTTCCTTATGGGGGTTTACCGCCTGTGACCCTGGGAGGACTCGAACCTCCAACCTAACGATTAAGAGTCGCTTGCTCTGCCAAATTGAGCTACAGGGCCCCCTCGCGGCTTGGGATTATAGTGCCGCCGCGGCGAAATAGGCAAGGGCGGGATCCCATCGAGCGCGCGCCAAGCCCTTAGGCGAAATGTACGATTTCCCGCCAAATCGCCTTGGGCGCGCCAACACTCGGTTACAATGGAAGCAGACGACGAGTCCGCGCCCGCTGCCTCGGAGGCGCAAAGTGGCGCGCAGCCAGACAAAGTGAAGGCGCTGATATGGCAAAACGCGTTCTCATCATCGGCGGCACGCGCAATATGGGTTATTACCTGTCGCGGCGGCTGGCGGAAGCCGGCTGCGATTTGACGCTGCTGAATCGCGGCATCACCAAAGACGATTTGCCGAGCTCGATTCATCGTCTGCATGCCGACCGCAGCGATCATCAACAGATGCGGCGCGCCCTGCTGGCGAAGTCTTTTGACGTGGTGATTGACTTTGTGCTCTATCGTGGCGACGAAGCGCGCACGGTCGTCGAGCTCTTCAGGGACAATGTCGATCACTACATCGCGCTGAGCACAGGGCAAGTCTATCTGGTGCGGGAGGGGCTGCGGCGGCCCTTCAAGGAAAGCGATTATGACGGACGGGTGATGCCCGCGCCGAAGCAGAATTCTTATGATTACGAGGAATGGCGCTATGGCGTCGAAAAGCGCGATGCCGAAGATCAGCTGGCCGCGGCTTGGGCCGGTTATGGCTTTCCATGCACGATTCTGCGCCTGCCGATGGTCAACAGCGCGCGCGATCCCTACAATCGGCTCTATAACTATTACCTTCGGCTGCGTGATGGCGGCGTCATTCTGGCGCCGGACAGGCCCAGCCACGCCTTGAACCATGTGTATGCGCTGGATGTGGTGGAGATCCTCGCGCAGCTGATCGACGGCGGCCAGGGCAAGGGGCAGGCCCTCAACATCGCCCAGGACGAGCGCCTCAGCCACGCCGAGTTTCTGTCGCTTCTGGCAGAGATCATGGGGACGGAGGCGCGCACGCTGCTGGTGGACCGCAGCGAACTGGTCATTAGCGGATTCATGCCCGATTGCTCGCCCTTCAGCGAACGCTGGATGAGCGACCTGGATAACAGCCTGGGCAAAACCGAGCTGAGCCTCCGCTACACGCCGCTGCGAGACTGCCTGACGGAGATTGTCGCGTACTTTGACGCGCATTCAATCGCGCAGCCGCTCGCCTATCGCCGCCGGCAAGCTGAACTGAACTTTGCCGAACGTCAGAGATCGAGCGCTAGCCGCTGACTCGGCTTTTTCTTGGCCCCGGCTGGCATCGCGCGCGTCAAAAGGGCGGGGAGCTTGGCGCGTTGCCTGAATGCCCGTTACAATGAACGGGCTATGCAGCAGCGGCCACAAGCAAGGATTATCACAGCCCTGTACACTATGGGCGACGCGCGAAGGCATTGGAAAGAGAGCGAAGATGAACTCCAAGCTTAGATTGCTGGCTCTGTTCTTTGTTGGGGCGCTGGCTCTTGGCGGCTGCTCGGCGCTGCGCTCGATCTTCGCCGGCGACGCGGGCGCGGCAGAACCGGCGTCGCCCGAAGTGGAGTCGCAGCCTGGACCGCCCCGATTCACCTTTTTTGATTCCTGGGCCTCGTGGTGACCGACCTGCCGCCGCAATGAGCCGACCGTGAGTGGGCTTCAAGAGAGCTATGCCGGGCGGATAGAATTTGTGCTGCTCGATCTGGACAATTCGGCGCACGACGGCAAGCGCGCCGAGTTGGGCTTCACCGCGCAAGCGCAGTATGCCTTGGTCGATGCCGATGGCGCGATTGTCGGGCGCTGGTTCGGCGTGCTTAACGATGGCGACATCAGAACGGAATTGGACAGGCTGCTGCACAGTTGAGGGCGGGCTGCGGCCGCGCAGCCGGCGCCATACTCCATCGGGCACGAGCCGCCACCACAAGTCGGCCGCGCGTCTAGCGTGGCAGTGGCGGCGCTTTTGCCTGATATAATCGCTTCAGATTTGAATCAAACGCAAGACAGGGGCGCTGGAGTCGCAATTGCGCGTTCGCGGTGGTCTCGCTTTGCTCATTGTGGCGTTGATCGCGAGCGCCTGTAATTTGCGTCGGCCAGAGGTCACGCTGACGCTGGCGCCGATCGAAACCGATACGCCGGAAGCGACAGACGCCACCGTGGCGCCAACGAGCACGGCGACCGCCACCCTGACCGTGACGCCGACCGTAATCCCGCAGGCGACAGCCACCGCAACGGCATCGGCGACAGCAACAGCGACAGCCACGGCGACGGCGACCGAGACGCCGACGGCAACGGAGACCGACGCGCCGACTGCCACAGACACTGCGACAGCCACGCCGACGGCCACAGACACGCCAACCGAGACTCCGACGGACACGCCCACTGCGACTCCCACGCCAACGGCAACTGCGACTGCGACGGACACGCCGACTGCGACAGCGACGGACACGCCGACCGCGACTGTGACAGACACGCCCACTGCGACTGCGACAGCGACAGATACGCCCACTGCGACAGCGACAGACACGCCCACTGCGACTCCCACGCCAACGGCAACTGCGACTGCGACGGACACGCCAACTGCGACTTCGACACATACGCCAACTGCGACTGCGACAGACACGCCCACTGCGACTCCCACGCCCACTGCGACCGCGACCGCCACAGACACGCCAACCGAGACTCCGACGGACACGCCCACTGCGACTGCCACCGACACGCCAACGGACACGCCCACTGCGACTGCGACAGACACTGCGACTGCCACAGACTCGCCCACTGCGACTGCCACAGACACGCCAACGGACACGCCGACTGCGACCGCGACGGACACGCCGACTGAAACTTCGACTGCGACAGACACGTCAACTGCGACAGCGACGGACACGTCCACCGCGACTGCGACAGACACGCCGACTGCGACAGCAACAGCGACTGCGACAGACACGCCCACTGCGACTGCGACGGACACGCCCACTGCGACAGCGACAGCCACTGCGACGGACACTGCGACAGCCACAGACACGCCGACTGCGACAGCGACGGACACGCCCACCTCGACAGCGACGGACACGCCCACTGCGACTGCCACCGACACGCCCACTGCGACAGCGACAGACACGCCCTCTGCGACAGCGACGGACACGGAAGTTCCAACAGCGACGGAAACGGATGTCCCGACAGCGACGGACACGGATGTCCCGACAGCGACGGACACGGATGTCCCGACCGCGACTGCCACAGATACGCCCACTGCGACTGCCACCGACACGCCCACTGCGACTGCCACCGACACGCCAACGGACACGCCCACTGCGACTGCGACAGACACTGCGACTGCCACAGACACGCCCACTGCGACTGCCACAGACACGCCGACTGCGACCGCGACGGACACGCCCACCTCGACAGCGACGGACACGCCCACTGCGACTCCCACGCCAACGGCAACTGCGACAGACACGCCCACCTCGACAGCCACGCCCACTGCGACCGCGACAGACACGCCCACTGCGACCGCGACCGCCACAGACACGCCAACCGAGACTCCGACGGACACGCCCACTGCGACTCCCACGCCAACGGCAACTGCGACTGCGACGGACACGCCAACTGCGACTTCGACAGGCACTGCGACTGCCACCGACACGCCCACTGCGACTGCCACCGACACGCCCACTGCGACCGCGACGGACACGCCCACTGCGACAGCGACAGACACGCCCACTGCAACTGCGACAGCCACGGAAGTTCCAACAGCGACGGAAACGGATGTCCCGACAGCGACGGACACGGAAATTCCAACAGCGACGGACACGGATGTCCCGACAGCGACGGACACGGAAGTCCCGACGGCGACGGATACTGAAATCCCAACGGCGACCGACACGGAAATCCCGACGGCGACGGATACTGAAATCCCGACAGCGACCGACACGGAACTCCCGACGGCGACGGACACGGATGTCCCGACGGCGACGGAGACAGAAGTCCCAACGGCGACGGACACGGAAATCCCGACGGCGACGGATACTGAAATCCCGACCGCGACGGACACGGAAGTCCCAACGGCGACGGACACGGAAGTCCCGACGGCGACGGACACGGATGTCCCGACGGCGACGGACACGGAACTCCCGACGGCGACGGATACGGAACTCCCGACGGCGACGGATACTGAAATCCCGACAGCGACGGACACGGAAGTCCCAACGGCGACGGATACTGAAATCCCGACAGCGACCGACACGGAACTCCCGACGGCGACGGACACGGATGTCCCGACAGCGACGGAAACTGAAATCCCGACAGCGACGGACACGGAAGTCCCGACGGCGACGGACACTGAAATCCCGACAGCGACCGACACGGAACTCCCGACGGCGACGGAGACAGAAGTCCCAACGGCGACGGACACTGAAATCCCGACAGCGACCGACACGGAACTCCCGACGGCGACGGACACGGATGTCCCGACAGCGACGGAAACTGAAATCCCGACAGCGACGGACACAGAAATCCCGACAGCGACGGATACAGAAGTTCCAACAGCGACGGACACGGAAATCCCGACGGCAACAGAGCCACCGATATCGACCGCTACTACCCTGCCGACGGCGACTGCGCCACCGACATCGACCGCTACTACCCTGCCGACGGCGACCGCGCCACCGACATCGACCGCCACGAGCTTGCCTACAGCGACTCAGCCGCCAACATTGACAGCCACGAGCTTGCCTACAGCGACTCAGCCGCCAACATTGACTGCTACCAGCGCCCCGACGGCGACCGAGCCGATAGAGCCTTCAGCCACTTCCCCCGCAACCGCGACCAGCACGGCGCCGCCCAGGGCCACGGCCTCGCCCGCGGCGACCGCCTCGCCCACGGCTACCGACACTGCGACGCCGCCGCCCATCCCGCCCTTTACGGCGACGGCGCCGCCAACGCCAGAGCCAGCCGAGACGCAGCCGCCCCGCCTGCCGCAGCGCGCCGAAGCGACCCTTCCCACAGCGACCACCGACTCCGACATCATCGCGCCGCGCGCATTCGAGCCGACGCTCACCGCCTTGCCGACGCTGAATGACACGGAAGTGGCCAAGCTGCTGGCGACCCCGCCGCCGCGCCCGACCCGAGCGGTGACCTGGACGCCCGCGCCAACCGTACTCTTGCCTGAAACCGTCCGGCGACCGGCGACCGCCACAGCGCCAATCGACACGCCGACGGCCGATATTGGCTTCGTCTTCAATCCAACGGCGATCGGGGCGACGGCGCCGCCCGATAGCGCCGCGACGGCCCCGGCGGAGGTCGGCGTGCGCGATTTGCCGCCGACAGCGACCGCGACCGCCCGCCTCCAGCCGACTGTCGCGCTCCAGCCCGGCTTGCTGCCGCCGACGATCTCAGCCGTTTCAATCGCCTCGACCTTCAGCACCAGCAGCGCAGCCGTGTATCAATACGATGTAGGGCCGGGGCAGATTTTCGCTTTCAGGAGTATCCGCCTGGGGGATGGCGTGCGGCTCTTCCTGCCCAACCCGGTCGATCCCACCAGCAGCTGGATACGCACCGACCACACTGGGCTTCTGCGCTACAAGCCAATCGGCGTGCCGCAAGAAGGCGTGATGAGCCATTCTCCATTCCATGAAGGCTACTCGGTGGGCAGCATCGACCTGAACAAGAACCGCATCGTTGAGCTGGACTGGTCGGCGGACGGGCGGCAATTCAGCTTCCGCATCGACCCGCCGCCCAACGCGGAAAAACACAGCGATGTCGGCGTCTGGTTCTGGCAGTCCATTGACGACCCGACGCATCGCACGAATTACATGATCATCCGCGACTGCCCGGCGTCGGGTTATGCCTCCTGCTCGATTGTACGGGCGAGCAACGCCGGGCATTGGAAGACGACGGCGGTCGAGTGGCAGCCTGTGGCGGGCAGCAACACCGTTCTGCTGCGCGTCGAGCTGCCGCAGGAAGGGCGAAATGCGCTCGCTATCGCCCATGCCGTCCGCGACCGCAGCTATGCTGAAAATGCGCCGAATTTCGTCCGCTACGACTACGGGCACTGGAATCCGGACGGGCAGGGCATTGTCGTCAGTGGCCGCCGCCCGGATGGCCGCGTCATCATCGGCGAAGTCAACAACGATTTAACGGGCGAGCGCGTCATCCTCGATGGCTCGGCGCAGGGGCTGTGGCTGCGCGATGCGGTGAAGCGGCCCAACGGGCGGATTGTGGCTCTTGGCCGCCCGGGCGAGCGCGGCAGCGGACCCGTGGCCCTGTACGATCAGACGGGCCGACAACTTACCGGCTTCATCGGCCACGCGCCGCCGGAAGACGTTCGTTGGTTCCCCAATCGCAACCTGGTGGTCGTTTCGGTGCAGGGACGGCAGTATACGGTGCAAGTGGAGGGCGGCAGCGTCGTCGACGCCACCGACCGACTGCGCGATCCGCAATTCAGCGCCAGCGAGTTCGGCTCGTCGACGATTCCATCCGGCGTCGTGCAGGGTTCGCAATATCAGCCCGGGCAGCAGCTGCGGGTGATGATTCCAAATCTGAACATCCGCCAGAGCCCCAGCACAGCCGCGGCGCGCGTCGGGCAGCTGCTTGAAGGCGATTATGTGGCGATTCTCGCCGGTCCGCACCAGAGCGGCGGTTATCCCTGGTGGAAGGTGCAGACGGCGAATTATCTGGTCGGCTGGATCGCCGGCGCCATCAACGGCGCGCCAACGATACGCTCGCCTTGAGTTTCGTCGTGCGCCAGAATGCGATGAGGCAATCTCGTGCGGAATGAGCCGCTGGTCAGCATCATCATACCAACCTATAACCGCCGCCATTTCGTGGCGGACGCGATCGACAGCTGCCTGGCGCAGACGCATCCCAATTGCGAGATTATCGTAGTGGATGATGGCAGCGGCGATGGCACGGCGGGCTACCTGCGCGAACGCTACGGGCGGCGCATTCGCCTGATTCGCCAGGATAATCAAGGCCCCGGCATCGCCCGCAATCGCGGACTCGAAGCGGCCCGCGGCGAATTCATTCATTTCCTCGACGCCGATGACCAGCTGCATGAAAGAAAGATAGAAATCGGCTTAAGCGCCTTCCGAGCGCAGCCCGATGTGTCGGTCGTTTACTCGCACTACCAGCAGGTGGCGAGCGATGGCGCGACGCCGGTCGAAACCGGCGCCTTCGAGCAGTATTCCGATGACGTCTATTGCGAGCTGCTGCGGCAGACTGGCGCCCGCATCTTGACCAGCTCCTGCATGATTCGGGCGGGGGCTCTGCGCGCGGTTGGCGGCTTCGCCAATGACGTGAACTTTCGCAGCGCTGAGGACTGGGATCTGTTCTTGCGGCTGGCGAGGCGATACCGCTTTTGCGGCATCAATCAAAAGTTGGTTTGTCGGCGCGTCCATCGGGGCATGATCTCGGATGACAAGCTGGCCGGCGCCTATGGCCGCCTGAAGACGATAGAGAACGCGCGGCAATATGGCTTTGAAGCGTGCATGTCCGCCGCCGAATTCGACAGATTGGAAGCGGCGCGCCATCACGTCTATGCGCTCTATCTGTGGCAGGCGGGGCGTCGTGGCGAGGCGCGGCATCACTTTCTGCGCGCGGCCGAGATAGATGCGCCCAAAGCTCGGCAGCGCCGTCTCTTCGCCCTGTATGCCCGATTCCTGCCGCCGCGGGCGCTCGATCTATCAGTGGCGCTGATTCATGGACTTCGGCGCCTGGCGCGTTGGGGTCGGTCCGCGCGCGCCTGAGCGTCGCCAAAACTAAAATGACGCGAACCGATTTCGGCGGCATGGCGTATAATGCTTTTATAAGCGGCCCACCCATGACGAGTGCGGGATGACGACCAAGACCGACAGCCTGCGTTACGACATCACGGCTTTGATGAACTCTGGCGCCTTCAACGAGATCGTCGATCGCTGTCATGTGGAGCTTACCATGGCGCGGCGCGAAAAACGGGCGAGCGTCGAGATAATCGCGCTGCTGGGCTTGGCTGGGGCGCAGTGTTCGCTCGGGCATTTTGCCTTCGCGCGCGATTATGTCGCGCACGCGCTGGAGCGGGCGGAGCAGATTCGCTCGATTGGCTTGAAAGTGGACGGCCTGAACCTGCGGGCTCGCATCGCGCGCGAAGGCTTCTTCCAGACGGCGGAGGCTTACGAAGATTATCGCAGCGCCGTCGACCTCGCCTTTGAAGCCGGCGATATGCGGCGGTACGCGCAATCGCTGCTGGGCATGGGCGAGATCAGCGCCAGCCCGGCCGAGTCCAATAAACACGCCTGGCGCGTAATTGATATCGCGCGCGAGCTGAACGACGGGCAGCTGGAAGCGCGGGCGATTCTCACCCTGTCCAACGCCTTCATCCGCCAGTCCGAATACGGCAAGGCGAGCGATGGCTTGCTGGTGGCGCTGCGGAAGGCGCAAGCCTCGCGCGACCGCCTCTTGGAGAGCGTCATTATCGGGCAGCAGGGCTTGATTCTGGCGCAGGAGAGCGAGACGTTCGAGCGCGGCGTCCAGCAGCAGCTGACGGCGCTGGAAGTCGCGCGCGGCTTCGAGGCGATCTTCCACGAGTTCATGCGCCTCTACAGCCTGGCGATGACACTGCTGGCGGCGGACGACTCTGAGGGCGCCCGCAATTATCTTGATCAGATGCTGGCGCTTTCGCAGGATGTCGCGCATAAGCCCTACGAAATGTACGCGCTGGGCATGCTCGGGCAATGGCATGAGCTCGGCGGCAAGGCGGATATCGCCATCGCCTATTACGGCCGGGCGGCAGACGCGGCGCGCGAGGCGGGCAACCCCGCGTACGAGGCGCGTTATCTTTATGCGCTGGGCGCAGTGTATCAGTCGCGCTGGGATTTCGACGGCGCGCGCCGTCAATTCGCCCAGGCGCGTGCGATCTATCGGGCGCTGGACGACGGCCGCAACGCCACCCGCGTCAGCGCTTCAATCGTCTACAGCTATCTTCTGGCATTCGCCGCGCGGATCATGCAGCTGATCGGTATCCGATCGACGAGCGATTGAGCGGCGGCGGACTCAAAGCTTGAGCTGCCCCTCTGCCCAGAGCCGCGTCAGCGTGATCGACGGATAAAAGACGAGCGGCGGCAGCTCGCCTCGCGCGAACCAGCCAAGGTCCGCGGCGTCATCGCCAGCCCGCGCTTCGCCATCAAGGATCTCGGCGCTGTAGGCGATGATGATATCCGCCAAGCCATGATCGCGTTTGGGGAAAACCGCCAGCAGCTTGTCAATGCGCACCCGCAAGTTGGTCTCTTCCAGCGTTTCGCGCCGGGCGGCTTCCTCTGGCGCCTCATCGTGATCGACGAAGCCGGCCGGCAGCGCCCATTTGCCTTTGCCCGGATCAACCGCCCGCTGAATCAGCAAGACGCGGTCGCCGCGCGCGATGAAGACGACGACGGCGACCTTGGGATCGAAATAGACGGTCGTTTCGCAGCGCGGGCAATGCGGCCGCATCCGCCCCGACAGGCGCCGGCATTCCAAAGGCGCGCCGCAGACAGCGCAGTAATTGGCGATTCGCGTCATTCAAGCTCCATTGTTCGGCGGGCTGCCATTGACATTCGACGCCAGCCAAAATACACTACCAGTTCGCGCGCCGGAGTGGCGGAATTGGCAGACGCGCACGACTCAAACTCGTGTACCTTCGGGTGTGTGGGTTCGACTCCCACCTCCGGCACCTCCCCCCAGAACTCGACAAGCAGCGCCGTCTCAGCGCGGCGCCCATTTTGACTCTGGCTCGCCCGCCTTCATGTTTTCGTAGCGCGCCAGGGTGAAGAGCCAGTCCGACAGGCGATTGACGTAGGGCAGCGCCTGCGAGCTGATGGCGTCGCTGTCGTTCAAGGCGGCGATGTGGCGCTCGGCGCGGCGGCAGATGGCGCGCGCGACTTGCAGCTGCGCGGCGGCCAGCGTCCCGCCCGGCAAGATGAAATTGCGCAGCGGGGTCAATTCGCCCTCCATGCGGTCGATTGACGCTTCCAGCCAGGCGACCTCGGCTTCGGAAACGCGCGCGATCGTCCGCGCCCTGACGTCCAGCGGGGTCGCCAGGTCCGCCCCGAGATGAAAGAGCTGGTTCTGCACGGTTTCGAGCCATTGATCTACGTTCCGGCTGGGCTGCGCCGCGCGCGCCACGCCCAGGACGGCATTGAGCTCGTCCACCGTGCCATAGGCCTCGACGCGCAAATGATGCTTGGCTATGCGGCCGCCGCCGAAGAGAGAGGTCTCGCCCGCGTCGCCGGTCCTGGTATAGATTTTCATCGCGCTGCCTTTTTCTGTCATTCGCTTTTGAGTCGACGATTTTGCCGATTTTCATGAATCCTGGCGAGGGCGACGCCAGCGAACACCAGCCAGACCAGCTCGATGGGGAAGAGGTATCGCGGCAGCGCCAGCAGGAAAAAATGTATCGCAATGGTGTAAAAGGCAAAGCCGGCGACGGGCGCGGCGATGCGCCAGGCTCGGCGCGACCAGAAAATGCCCAGCAGCCCGAATCCAATGCCGGCGAAATGGAAGATCCAGAAAGCCAGCTTTTCCAGGAAGCCGTCGATCCGCGCAATCTGAACCAGCCCGCGCGGCGAGCGATCTTCCGCCAGCCACGCGCGCGCAGCCACCACCACGCTTGTATCGCCGAATTCCGCCGTCCCATGCGGCTGCAGAATGGCGTAAGCCAGCTCGTTGACGCGCAGCGCGAGATAACCGCCAAAATCGGCGCGCAAAATGTCGCTTATCTTGCTGACGTAGGTTTCGGTCGCGTGATTATACTTGCAGTCAATCTCGCAGCCGGCGGGCGTGGCCGCCTCGACGCCTTCCAAGAGCAGGCTGTCGTTGTGCTGCGGCGAGCCGTCGTCGCTCTCGGCGCCGCGCCAAAGCGCCCCCATCAACTGGTCGCTCACGATGACCAGGCGATTCCAGCTGGCGAGATTGTAAATCGTCCAGGTCGATACCATCGCCGCGTAAACGACGAGCAGGAGGGCGCAGCGCCTCCGCCATCGGGGCAGCGATTTTCGGCTCGCGCCCAGCCAGACGAGATGCAGCGCGAGAACGAGCGGAAACAGCGCCGCTACGCCCCGGGTCAAGGTCGCCAAGCCAAAGGCAACACCCGCGAGCGCCAGCCTGTGAACATGTCCGCTGTCTGGCGGGCGCCGATCCATCGCAAGCCCGGCGCAGAATTCAGCATACAGCCATAGACCGAGCGCCAGGAAGAAGATGTAGAGCGTCTCGGTGCCGATCTGCGCCGGCTCGGTGTTGAAGGCGGGATGAAGCGCCATCAGCGCCGCGCTGAGGATCCCGGCTCGGTCATCGTCCGCGATTGTCGTCGCCAGCCGATAAGCCAGCCAGGCGGTCGCGATGGAAACCAGGCACTGCAAAAGGCGAATCGCGAGTATCGCCTCGTGATCGGGCAGAAAGACTTGAAAGAGGCCCACGAAAAGAACGTAGAGCGGCGCCGGTTTCAGGTTGGAGTTATAGAAAGGGATGCCGCGGATCCAACCATGTTCCTGGCCGCTGAAGAAGCCGGCGCCATTCGCCAGGTAGCCGCTGCTGTCGCCGCCGGTCGCGCCTGTGTACTGCGCCAGAGTCGGCTGATCAAGCGCATAGACGACCCGCAGCAGCAAACCGAAGAGCAGTATCGCCAGCAGCAGCCTAGAGCGGCGCCCCCCAACTGTCATGAACCCGCCTCAACTCCATCGCCTATGTCTGACTGTCGCTTTCAAGCGCGCGCGCGTCGCCAAGCGCGAGCCGTTCCCATCGTTAGCCATTCCCCGCCCCCCATGTTACCCGCTGGCGCGCCCTTATCCATGATTGATTTATCTGTCCGCGCCGGCCTTTCGCATTATAATTGAGCGAGAGGAAAGCCGGGCATGAAAGAATCGCAGGCTTACATCGAGCGGGTCAAGCGCGTCAACCGAAGCCACCAGCGGCTGGAATTGGCGGTTGATCAGTCGCTGACGGCGCTGCGCGCGGGCCAGGCGCTGCTGGCGCGGCCGATGAACAAGGATTACGAAGCCGAGCAGTGGGACCCGTATCTGCGCGAGCTGTGGTTCCCCGTCGAGGTCCAGGCGCGCAATATCGTCGTTGTCGAGCGCCCGGCCCGCGCCCATTACTTGCCGGGTCAGCTGCTGAGTCTGATTGGACCAGTCGGGCAGCCTTTTCGCTTTCGTCAAAAGCTGCGGAATATCCTGCTCATCGCTTATGATACAGCGCCAGCCGCTCTCCTGCTGATGCTGCCGCCATTATTGGCGAAACAAGTCAGCGTCACGCTGGTGCTGATGGGCTCGGCGCGCCAATACGAAACCAGCCACTTGCCGGAAGAAGTCGAGGTGTTTCAGGCGGACGACAGCCTGGCTTGGCCCGACATGGTGATGACCTTGGGCTGGGCGGATCAGGTTTTTGTCCTGGTCGGGCAAGGCGACGAAATGGGATCGTTCGCCGCTGTCATGCGCTTGATGCGCGAGCGGCATAGCGAGCTGCCAACCAATTATGTATTTGGCGTATTGCAGCGCGAACTGCCTTGCGGCGTCGGCGCCTGTCATGCCTGCGTTCTCAACCTGCGCCGCGCCCAGAAGCTGCAATGCCTGGATGGCCCCGCCTTTGACCTGACCGATTTGCGTCTGAATTAGCGCTTATGGCAATTGAAATCGTCAGACCGGGAAAATTCAGTCTTATCGTATCGACGCCGGTGATGCCAGCGGCCGGCACAGTCGGCTTTGGCGACCGCTACCGGGACTTGCTGGATTACGAACGGCTGGGCGCGCTGGTCACCAACCCCGTGACGATCGAGCCTTGGAGCGGCGCCGCGGGGACGCGCGTCATCGGCCTGGACGCCGGCGTATTGGCGCATACCGGCCTGCCAAATCCCGGGCTGGCAAAGGTCATAAGCCTGAATCGCCGCGTTTGGGCGAAAATGCCGATACCGGTCATCTTGCACCTGGTCGGCACGTCGCCGCGGCAGATGAAGCGGGCGGTCGCCATGATTGACGAGGTCGACGAGATCGCCGCCGTCGAGCTGGGTTTGAGCGACGACATCGATCTGGACTCGGCAATTGATTTGGTGGCGGAAGCGGCGCGAATGGAAAAGCCATTGATCGCGCGCCTGCCATTTTACGAGTCTTATGAGCTTGCGCTGCCGATCGCCGAGGCGGGGGCCGACGCGCTCGTCCTGACGGCGCCGCCACGAGGCACGGCCAGAGATCCGCATAGCGGAAAGCTGGTCAGCGGCAGGGTATACGGTCCTTTAGTCAAGCCGCTCAACCTGCGTCTGGTGGGCAGGCTTCGCCGCCAGATCCCCGACGAGCTGCCGATCATCGCGGCCGGTGGCATCCACTCGCCACAGGACGCGCGTGATTATCTCGAAGCGGGGGCGGTGGCGGTGCAGGTGGACGCGGCGACCTGGGCGCAGCCAAAAATGCTGGAGCGGATCGCGCGCGATTTGGGTGGCTGGATCGCGACCCGGCAGAAGGATGCCCTGCCAGACGAATGGAACCCGGATATGAGCCACACCGAGGCGATGCAACGCCGCGCTCGCCAGCCCGATGATTGACGCGCGCGCCGACGGGTAGAAACAGCCTGGAGATATGCCACAATACGATTTTCGCTGCAATGCCTGCTCGCGGCGCTTCAGTCGCGGTTTCAAAACCTACGCACAGGCCGAGGCGTCAGTTATGCGTTGCCCGGCTTGCGATTCGGCGGAAATCACCCGCTTGATCACGCGCGTCGCCATCTCGAAATCCGGCCGCGATTACCGGAATATGTCGTCAAAGGAGATGCTCTCGGTCTTGGAATCGGGCGAGGCGGGGAGCGTAAACGAGATGTTTCGCCAGGTCGGCGGCGGGGACAAGGCGGAAGGCGGCGCGCCAGCTGACCAGTCGGCGGGCGGTTAAGCCTAAAGGAACCAGTCGCGCAGGGCGTCGCGCACCTCGTCGATGATCGCCTCCCAGGGCTGTTCGGGCGCGCGCCTGATCGTCAGATGGTCGGGCGCGATCGCCAGCGCCTGGATGCCGTCAACGGCGTTGAAGAGCAGTTGCGCGATTGGCGAGCCCAAGTCGCCCGCCTGTGGATCCGCATAACGCTCTTCCTCGGCTTCGGTCAGCCTCTGGTTGACGTAGAGCGCCGCCACCGTCGGGTCGTCATCGAATTCCACTTCCACCGTGACGTACTCAGACATGGCTGCGAGCCGCCCCGGCCGGCTGCTGCTGCGTGATGCAGTGTATGTTGCCGCCGCCAAGCAGGATCTCGCGCGAATAGACCCCGACAATTTCGCGCTCGGGGAAGAGCCGCGCCATATCGCGCCGCGCGGTTTCATCGTGGCGGTCATTGAACTGGGGCAGGATAATCGCGCCCTTTGCCATGTAAAAGTTGATGTACGAGCCGGGCAGCCGCCTTCCCGCCGGGCGCGGCGCCGAGCCGTCCACCAGGTCCAGATCCGCCGCTTCTTCCGCCGTCATCGTCATCGGATCGGGCTGGTGGATCTTGTGGATTTCTAGCGGGCGGCCGCGGGCGTCGCGCGCGCGCCTCAAGGTCTCATAGGCTTCCGCCGAGCGCTCATATTGGGGGTCGGCGCGGTCCTCGGTCCAGTTCAGGGCGACCACGCCGGGCTTGACGAAGCAGCAGAGGTTGTCGACGTGGCCATCGGTCCCGTCCGCGTAAACGCCGCGCGGCAGCCAGACAATCGCGCTGACGTTCAGATAATCCGCCAAGAGACCTTCGAGCTCCCCGCGTGAAAGCTGCGGATTGCGATTGGGATGCAGCAGGCAGGACTCGGTCGTGATCAGCGTGCCTTGCCCGTCGACGTGGATCGAGCCGCCTTCCAGCACGAAGGGCGCTTTGTAGCGGTCGCAGGCTGCCATCTCCAGCATTTTGACGGCGACCGCTTCATCTTTGTCCCAGGGGAAATAGGCTTTTTTCAGCAAGCCGCCCCAGGCGTTGAAGATCCAGTCCACGCCGCGAACCTCGCCCTCGTCATTGACGACGAAGGTGGCGCCGCAATCGCGCATCCAGGCGTCGTTGCTGGATAGCTCCACCACGCGAACCGAAGCCGGCAGCTGGGCGCGCGCGTTGGCGTACTGGTCGTCATTGACGCCCATGGTCACTGGCTCGAAGCGCGAAATCTGCCGCGCCACTTCGATGTAGGCGCGCTGGGCTGGCTTGCCGCCGCGGCGCCAGTTATCGGTGCGCTGTGGCCAGAGCATCCAGCAGCCGGCGCGCGCCTCCCATTCGGCTGGCATGCGGAATCCGTCCGCTTTTGGCGTTGAAGGCAATAGGCGCGGCATCGACTCTCTCTCCCGGCGCAGGACTTGCGACGCCGCCATTATGCCCCGAGGCGCCCGGCAAAAGCAGGTCGAGTTTCTTGACAGCGGCGGAAAAGCGCGCCCGTTCATAGTACAATAGCGGCGCTTGCCCGCACTGCAATCCACGATAGGACAAGATGAACCTGCGCGCGATCTCGCCGATTGACGGGCGCTATGCCGACAAAACGGCGCCCTTGCGCGACTTTCTGTCGGAGCGGGCGCTGATGCGTTATCGCGTTCTGGTGGAGGCGCGCTGGCTGCTGGCGCTTTCGGAGCATGACGGCATAACGCACCTGCGGCGATTCAGCGCGGCCGAAGCGGAGGTCTTGCGCGGGCTGGCTTGCGAGTTTGATGATGCCGCCGCGGCGCGGATCAAGGCGCTTGAAGGCGAGATCAACCACGACGTCAAAGCCGTTGAATATTACATTCGCGAGCGCCTCCAGCAGACCAGCCTGCGCGATGTGGCGGAAGCGGTTCATTTTGCCTGTACGTCGGACGATATCAACAACCTGGCCTACGCCATGATGTTCCGCGACGCGATACGCGAAGTCTGGCGGCCCGAGGCGCGCGCGCTGATCGCGGTCCTCGATGCGCTGGCGCAAGCGAACGCGGACGCCCCGATGCTAGCGCGGACGCATGGGCAAGCGGCGACGCCAACGACCTTTGGCAGGGAAGTCGCCGTATTCGCCCATCGGCTGCGGCGGCAGCTGCGGCAGCTCGAAGCGCAGGAGTACCTTGGCAAATTCAATGGCGCGGTCGGCGCCTTCAATGCCCATTGCGTCGCCTGTCCAGACGTGGATTGGCTGGCTTTCTCGCGCCGATTTGTCGAGGGGCTGGGCTTGACTTACAATCCGCTGACGACGCAGATCGAGCCGCACGACTGGCTGGCGGAGCTGGCGCATGGCTTCATGCGATTCAATACGGCGCTTCTCGATTGCTGCCGCGATATGTGGACCTATGTATCACTGGGCTATCTGCGGCAGCGCATCAAGGTGGCGGAGGTGGGCTCGTCGACCATGCCCCATAAAGTCAACCCGATCGATTTCGAAAACGCCGAAGCCAATCTGGGCTTGAGCAACGCGACCTTCGCCCACTTGGCTGCCAAGCTGCCGGTTTCGCGGCTGCAGCGCGATCTCAGTGATTCGGCGGCTTTGCGGAATTTTGGCGTCGCCATCGCCCACAGTTATCTGGCTTTGCTCTCGACGGCGCGGGGTTTGTCCAAAGTCGAGGCTGACCGGCGCGCGCTGGACCGCGACCTGGACGACGCCTGGGCAACGCTGGCGGAAGCCGTGCAGACGGTCATGCGCAAGCATCACATACCTGGCGCCTACGAGCAATTGAAGTCGCTGACCCGCGGCGCCGGCATAGACCGCGGAGCGCTGCATGAATTCATCGGCGCGCTGGATATTCCCGATCAAGACAAGCAGCGGCTCTTGGCGCTTAAGCCCCATACGTATACCGGTTTGGCGAAGGAATTGGCATTGCGCGCTTTTGACGATGATTAGGCGGCGCGGACGTTTGATTCCCTTCCCTGACTCGTCCGGGAGGGGCCGGGTGTGGGCTTCGCCGACGGCTAGCAAACACGAGGAGCGAAGAAAATGTTTCAACCATTTGGCTGTCAAGAGACGGCGCGGCTGACGATGGGGCAGGCGCTGATCAAATTCCTGCAAGCGCAATATACCGAGTACGATGGCGTCGTTCAGCGATTCATTCCCGCCATCTGGGGCATATTCGGCCACGGCAACGTCAGCGGCTTGAGCCAAGCTCTCTGGGAGTTTGGGGCTGAATTGCCTTACTATCAGCCGACGAACGAACAATCAATGGCGCATGCGGCTTCGGGCTTCGCGCGGACGCGCCTGCGCACGCAGACTTTCGCCTGCACGACCTCGATCGGCCCCGGCGCCACGAATATGATAACCGGCGCCGCCACCGCCCATATCAACCGCTTGCCCGTGCTGCTGCTGCCCTCCGATTATTACGCCACGCGTTTTCAGGGGCAGGTCTTGCAGGATATCGAACATCCGATATCGCTGGATATGAGCGTGACCGACTGTTTCCGCGTCGTCAGCCAATTCTTCGACCGCATCACCCGACCCGAGCAGATCCTCTATGCCGCGCCCGAAGCCATGCGCGTGATGACGGATCCGGTCGACGCCGGACCGGCGACCATCGCCCTGCCGCAAGATATTCAGAGCGTCGCCTTCGATTGCCCGACCAACTTCTTCCGCAAGCGAGTCTGGCGCATCGAACGGCGGCAGCCCGACGCGCGGCGGATCGAGGAAGCGATTGCCCTGCTCAAAGAGGCCGAGCGCCCGTATATTCTGGCTGGCGGCGGCCTGCATTATTCCAAAGCCTGGTCGCAGCTGCGCGAGTTCTCCGACAGGTTCGGCATTCCGGTCGGCGAGACGCATTCGGGGCGGGGCGCGCTGAAGGAAGAATCGCCCTTGTTGATTGGCGGCAGCGGGCATACCGGCACGCCGCTTTCGGGCAAATACGCCGCCGATGCCGATCTCGTCTTTCTCATCGGCACGCGCCTGGCCGACTTCGCCAGCGGCTCCAATTCGGCTTGGCAGAACCCCGACGTCAAGTTCGTCAGCATCAACGTCAGTGGCGCGCACGCGCATAAACTGGGCGCGCTGCCGATCGTCGCCGACGCCCGTGAAACCTTGAGATCGTTGATCGCCGCGGGCGGGGAAGCGGGCCTCAAGCCCAACGCGGGTTATGTCGAGTCGGTCGCCGTCGACCGGCAAGCCTGGCTGGATCAGAAGCGCGACAGCGTCTATGTGCAGTATCCGGGCGAGCGAATGAGCCAGGCGCAGGTGATTGGCGTCCTCAACGACTTTATGGACCGCGGCGACACCCTGGTCTGCGCGGCGGGCACGGCGCCAGGCGACCTGCACCAACTGTTTGAGGCGACGGCGGGGCGCGTCTTGCATCTGGAATTTGGCAATTCCTGCATGGGCTACGACATTCCGGGCGCGATTGGGGTACGTCTGGCGAAGCCCGATGACGATGGCGAAGTCTACGTCTTCCTGGGCGATGGCAACTATCTCTTGCATCCGCTGGAGTTGAAGACGGCGGTTCAGGAGAGCCTGAAGCTGACGGTGATCCTGCTGCAGAATGACGGCTTTCAGTCGATTCACGGCCACCAGAAGGTGCTGGTCGGGCACAGCCTGGGCAACGAATTCCGCGTGCGCGATCAAAACACCGGCAAGCTGGATGACGGCGAGTTCATCGAGATCGATTACGCCAAAAACGCCGAAAGCCTTGGCTTGCGCGCCTGGAACGCGAGCGATGAAGACGAGCTCAGAGCGGCGCTGCAAGAGGCGCGCGAAGAAACGCGATCCTGCATGATTGTCACCCAGATCGAGCGCTACAGCCGCCTGCCGCGCTCCGGCATTTGGTGGGATGTCTTTGGCGCCGAGGTCACCGCAGATGAAGCCACGAAGGCGCTGGTCGACGAGCGCGAAGAGGGGCGGCCCCGCCAGCGATACTACGGTTAAGCGGTCGCGAGAAAGGCGAAGGCCGATGCGGAAGAGCCCGGCGGGCGCGCCATACGACGTCCTCGTCTTTGGCGACGCCTGCGTCGATTTAATCTTGCGCGATGAGGATGTCGCGCCCCAGTTCGGGCAGGTCGAGAAAACTGTCGCCGGCTACGATCTGGTCATGGGCGGCTCCTGCTGCATCTTCGCGGCGCAGGCGGCGAAGCTTGGCTTGCGCGTCGCCATCCTCGGGCGGGTCGGCGCCGATTATTTTGGCAAGCTGATCGTCGACGCCTTGGCCGACGCGGGCGTCGATACGCGCTACATCGCTGCCGACAGCGCGCTGCGGACCGGCATCACCGTACATCTCGTCCAGAGCGACGACCGCGCCATGCTCACCCACATGGGCTCGCTGAACGCCTTGACCGCCGCCGACGTCACTGACGAGATTCTGGCCTCCGCCCGTCATTTGCATTATGGCAGCCTGTATTTGCAGACGGGCTTGCTGCCAGATTGGGTCGCTATCCTGCGGCGGGCGAAGCGCCTCGGGCTGACGGTGTCGCTGGACACGAACTGGGACCCCGACGAGCGCTGGAATCACGATTTGGCGCGCGCGTTTCGCTTCATTGACGTGCTGCTGCCCAACGAGCAAGAGGCGATCTATCTCAGCGGGAAAGCGACTTATGGCGAGGCGATCAGCGAATTGCGAAAACGCGTGCCGCTGCTGGTGGTCAAGCGCGATATCGCCGGCGCGGTCGCCTGGCAGGGCGAAGCCGAATTCGCCCAGTCGGTCTTCGAGGCGAGTGCGGGCGGCGATGGCATTGGCGCGGGCGACAGCTTTGACGCCGGCTTCCTGACCGGCTGGCTCCAGGGGCTGCCGCTGACGAGCTGTCTTTCAATCGCCTGTCAATGCGGGCGGGGCGCGGCTGGTGGCGTTGGCGGCTTGGCCGGGCAGCCGCGTCAGCAGGACGTCAGTCTGCTTTGGCGCGAGCCCCGGCCTTGACGAAGCGCTGATCAGGCGGGCTGATCCGCCGCCGCTTTGGAAAGCCCCTCGCCATTGTAGCCGCGGCCGACGCCGCGATACTCGAAGCCCATCTGCCGCAGCTCATCGGGATTGTACATATTGCGGCCGTCGATCAATACAGGACGCTTCATCACTTGGCGAATCCGCCGCATATCCAGCTGCTTGAATTCGTTCCAGGGCGTCAAAACCAGCAGCGCCTCGGCCTGCTCGGCCGCGCTGTACGAGCTGTCGCAGGGGATTAAAGCGGGGACCTCGCCGCAAGCATTTTCCATGGCGACCGGGTCGTAAGCTTTGACGACCGCGCCCTGATTCAAGAGCGAGCGCGCGACGGTCAAAGCCGGCGATTCGCGAGTGTCGTCCGTATTCTGCTTGAAAGCCAGGCCCAGGATGGCGACTGTCTTGCCGTTGAGGCTGCCGCCGAGCATTTCGCGCGCCTTGAGCGTGATTTGCCGCCGCTGGAAGGCGTTGATCTCCATGACCGCGTTCAACAGCTGCGGGTGCATGCCATGCGTCTGCGCCATATTCGCCAATGCCTTGACGTCTTTGGGAAAACAGGAGCCGCCGAAGCCCACGCCCGCTTGCAGGAAATGCGGTCCGATGCGCTTGTCATAACCCATGCCGCGCGCCACCTCTTCCACATCGGCGCCAAGCCGCTCGCAGATGATGCTGATCTCGTTGATGAAGCTGATGCGCGTCGCCAAGAAGGCGTTGGAGGCGTATTTGATCATCTCGGCGGTGCGAATGTCGGTGATGACGATTGGCGCGTCCAGCGGCGCGTAGAGCTCGGCGACGGTTTCGGCGGCGGCGGGGTCGCTGGAGCCGAGGACCGTGCGGTCGGGCTGCATGAAATCGGCGATGGCGGAGCCTTCGCGCAGGAATTCCGGGCACGAGACGACGGCGAAATCGATGGGCTGCGGCTGATGGCGCTGGATGATTTCGGTCGTCCAGTCGCCAGTGCCGACGGGCACGGTCGATTTGTTGATGACGACCAGGGGATGATCCATGGTTTCGGCGATGGTTTGGGCGGCGCTGCGCACGTATTGCAAGTCGGCTTCGCCATCGACGCCGGAGGGCGTGCCCACGCAGATGAAGACGTATTCCGCGCCCGCCAACCCTTCGCCATAACAGGTGGTGAAGCGCATGCGGCCCGCGTCCGAGTTGCGCTGCGCGACCTCCGCCAGGCCGGGCTCATAAATGGGCATAAGGCCCTGCCGCAGCATATCAATCTTGCGCTCGTCAATATCGACCAACGCGACGTTGTTGCCGAGGTCGGCGAAGCAGGCGCCGGTCACCAGCCCTACATAGCCGCTCCCTACGACGCAGATTTCGCTCATAGTGCCTTCGCTCTCGCTCCCAATGGGTATCCGTTCAAGCTGCTGCCCATTTGTACACGCCAATACGCCATATTGCTTTTGACGCCAGCGCAGCAAAACAGCGCCGACGCGCTCAGGCTGCGGCTCGCCCCTCATCCTACACCAGTTTGCCCGGCGGCGGCGCGGCTTTTGCGCTTGATTTGCTTCTGCAATCGCCAGGTGAAGTTGCTATACTGGCGTGGAGATGTGTCGGACGGCGGCGAAGGCGGTTGAAATGACGCGAGAGATTGATTCTCGGACGAAGCGCAACCTGGCTCAGGCGCATGTCAAGGACGGCGTGCCGCAGGCAATGCGCAAGACGCCCTTTCGTAATATCCGCGATCTGCTCTCGCTGCACAGCAAAGTATCGGGCGACAAGACCTTTCTGATTTACTATGACGACCATGACGAGCGGCAGGCGCTGAGCTATGCCGAGTTCAACGCGCGCGTGCACCAGGCGGCCAACTTCATGGTCGAGGATCTTGGCATTCGTCGCGGCGACCGCGTCGCCACCATCGCCTTCAACCATATCGACACTGTCCTGATCTATTTTGCCTGCTGGGTGATTGGCGCGGCTGTCGCCCCCCAGAATGTCGCCGAAGACGATCGCCGGATCGCCTTCATCCTGCGCAACAGCGAGGCGCGGGTCTGTTTCGCGCGGGCGGAATATCTGGAGCGCGCCCGGGCGATCATCAGTGGCGCCGCCGATGATCAGGGCGCCCCCAATATCGAAGCGCTGATCGAAGTCGGCGGCTCGTCTGGCGGCGGCATCAGCTTCCACCAGGCGCTTGCGAACCGCCCGACGACCTACCTCGGCGACGACGCCGGCGCCAAAGTGTCCGACATGCCCCTGGGCCAGGGCACGGCGGCGACCGCGACCCTCGATGACGAGGCGCTGCTGGTATACACAAGCGGCACGACCGGCGCGCCAAAGGGCGTGATTCTGTCGCAATACAATCTGTTGGTGGACGCGCTGGGCATCAGCCAATGGCAGGCGATCACGGGCAATCAGCGCATGATGTGCGTGCTGCCCATTCACCACGTGAACGGCATCGTCGTGACGATAATGACGCCGCTTTACGTCGGCGGCTCGACGGTGCTGTGCCGCCGTTTCAGCGCCTCGCGCTTCTGGGGGCGGATCGTCCGCGAAGGCGTAAGCGTGGTGAGCGTCGTGCCAACCTTGCTCCAGTTCCTCATCGAATATGGGCGAGCCGAAGTCGCGGCTGGAAACACGATTTTCGGCGGCGCCATCAACCGCCGCGATCTGACGCGCTTCCGCCATTTCATCTGCGGCGCCGGCACGCTGTCGGTCAAACTGGCGGGAGACTTCGGCGCGGTCTTCGGCTTCACGCTGCTGCATGGCTATGGCTTGAGCGAATCGACCTGTTATTCCTGTTTCTTGCCCATCAATCTGTCGTGGGAAGCGAATCAGCGCTGGCTGCTGGAGTATGGCTACCCCAGCATCGGCTGCCCGATCGAGCCAAACGAGATGGCGATATTCGCCGCCGATGGCAGCGGGAGGCAACTGGGCGAGGGCGAGCGCGGCGAGATCTGCATACGCGGCCACAACGTGATGCAAGGTTATTTCAAGCGCCCCGACGCCAATGCCGAGACCTTCAAGTTTCAGTGGTTTCGCAGCGGTGACGAGGGCTATTTTCTGCGCGGTGAAGGCGGGCGGCAATTCTTCTTCATCACCGGGCGCATCAAGGAATTGATCAACCGCGGCGGCGTTAAATACAGCCCGCTTGATATCGAAGAAGTCTTGCTGGGCATCGCGGGCGTCACGGTTGGCTTGGCGGTCGGCTTCCCAAATGACTACTACGGCGAAGAAATTGGCGCCTATGTCGTGCTTGAGGATGGCGCGGAGCTCGCGGAAGAGACGATTCTGGCGCGCTGCCGCGAGCTCATGCCCTTCGAGAAGTCGCCCAAGGCGGTCGTCTTCGGCGCGGATATCCCGGTGACCTCGACCGGCAAGTATCAGCGCCTGAAGCTGCAAAGGCTCTTCTCGCGCTGGGAGGGCGCGCAGTTCCGCCCGCCGAAGCGCGCAAATGCAGAGGCGACTCGGTAAGTCGTCCGTCGCAACCAACAATGCAGACTCCCGGCCGACAATGCCGCCGCCCACGCAAAGGGATTCGCGTTGGTTAAGGGCGAGTCACCGCCTCGCCCCTACAGATCGTCATCAAATAGCAATGCTGTAGGGCCGTTAGACCCGCTGTGTCTACGCGCGGCGCTGTAACCCCCGTCGATATCATTCGCGAATAAAGCAGGGGCGACCAACCTGGTCGCCCGCGAAAATGCGCGTAATGCAACGAGAAAACCGCGCGACTTACACGATATCGTCGTTCTTGGGGATCTGCCGCAGCCGCCGGGTGATGCCGAAGTGGATGGCGACGCCCATCAAGGCGATGGCGATCGCCGCCCAGCTAAAGGCGACGGCGTCAACTGACAGCGCCGGCGTGACAATTTCGGCGAAGTAAGCGACCGGATTGGTGATGACATCGTCAAAATAAGCCGGCGTCGTCAGCACGTCTGGCAGATCCAGCACGATATGCAAGCCCGCCATCAGTGAAACGACCGTGAGCGTGATATGAGTCAGCGATTTGCGCGAGCGCAGCCGATTGATGTCGCCCCTCCCCGTCCAGCCCAGCAAGATCAGCAGCCCGCCGAAGCCCATGCAGACGATCATCGAGATCAGGTCCGCGGCCGCCTCCGGGCGGATGAAGAGCGCCAGAAAGCCGACGGTGAAGGCGCCGGTGACGATCGAGATCAGCCGCACCAGATGTGGCGCGCGGTTGACCAGGAAAAACATCAGAGCGCCCAGCGCGGCCGAGCCGAGGTAGCCGGCCGACATCGTGATGGCGTCGGCGCCGCCAATGAAGGTTATGGTGTAGGTCCCCACCTCGGACAGGGTGAAGCTCTCGACCGCGCCGCCCGTCATCTGCATGGCGAAAGCCGTCAGCCCGCCGTGAATGTTGTTGACGAACATGCGGAAGGGATGCGCCAGGCTCGACAAAGCCTCGATATGCCACAGCGCGAGAATGCCGATGAATGCCGCGGCCGAGATGATGACGTTCCGCCGCACGATTTCCCGCCGCACTTTGCGCTCTACGAATTCTCTTAGCATGGTAAACCTCCTCGTGCTTTGCCCTTTGATGAAATTCTTGCGGGGCGCGCCGCCAGGAAATTGCGGTTCAATGCAGCCGCTCCCTATCCGTTCTTGCCCTTGACGGCTTCGCCAATCTCCCCGCTGACGGGTTTGAACAATCCGAAGTAAACGGCGGCGCCAAGCATAAGCAGCGAAACGCCCGACCAGATGAGGGCGACCAGCGACGGCGAAAGCAGCGGCGTATATTCGGTGGCGAAGGCGGCGGCGTCATTCATGATCTCGCCGATGCCCTCATCCCCGTGTCGGATGAGATACGAGACGTCCATCACCGCGTTTAATCCCGTCAAGATCGCCAGCGTGTCGAGCAGAAAAATATTGATGATCCGCGGCGCCAGCCAGCCCAACGCGACCATGGCGACGCCGAAGCCGATGCCGACGAGCTGGACCGTAATGGCGCCGTTGGCATCGCGCACGGAAAAGAATACCGTCAGTAAAATCACCGCCAGGCCCAGGAAAACCGACAAGCCCCGCGTCCACTTGGGATAACGACTGGTCAAGAAAAACAGCAGCGAGCCGAAGAGCGCCGCGCCAAGGTAGCCCGCGGGCAAGATCAGCGCGAGATTGCCGCCGGCGATCGTCGCCAGCCCGGAACCATCGGGAGACACCGTGAACCCAAGCACTTCGCCACCCGTAATCAGCGCGGCCAGCGAATGTCCGGCTTCGTGTATGAAGGTGACGAAGAGGCTGACCGGCCAGAGCAAAGGCGAGAGCGTCGCGGTTAGGAAGTCGGCATTGGCTTGTGGCGCGCCGCGGATGTTCCATAAGAAGAGGGCGAAAAACAGCGCCAGCAAGGACACCAGCAATGATTGACGGCGCATGGCGCGGTCTGGGTCAGTCGCTGTGGCGGTGGCGCCGCGCTTGTGGCCCCGCCAGAGGACAAAAACCGAAATCAGCCCGAATGGCAAGCCGGTCAAAAGAAAGAATATGGGCATGGGCAGGTCTGCCAGCGCGTCGACCCGCAGATCGCTGCTGATGGTTCGGATTTCCGCCGACAAATCGCTGCCGAGCCTGCCCTCCTCATACGCGTCGGACGTCAGGAAGGACCCCCATGCGATCCAGGAGATGCTCAGTATCAAGAGCGCTATCCAGAAGAGCCGCGAACGCTTACCCACAGGCTTATCCTTAAATCAATCCCTTTGCGTGCTTGAATTATAGCGCATCGACTTCAAACAGGTATTGCCAGTCACGATTCTCGATACGCTTATAATTATACGGAAAACCGACCGAAATCGGTTTTACAATCGTAAAATCTCTGTAATTTGACCGCTGGACGGCGTATACTGGCGCTGCCATTAATACGCGTTTGCCGCTCAAAACGTTTCGATAAACCAACTTATGCGAGGCGCCATTATGTCAACTGCGCTCCACCTTGGCGATTACCAACCGGCGGACGATCTGGCGCGGGCGGAGACCATGCCGGCGCGCTGGTACATCGAGCCGGAATTCCTGCGCCTGGAAGCGGAAAAGATCTTCTACAAGACCTGGCAGCCCGTCGGCCGCCTCGAGGAAGTCGCCCGCGTCGGCGACTTCTTCAGCTGCGAAGTGCTGGATCAGCCGCTGGTCGTCACGCGCAACCAAGCGGACGAGCTGCGCGCCTTTTATAACGTCTGCCCGCATCGCGCGGCGGTGGTGGCGCAGGGCCGCGGCAACCGCAAGAGCCTGCAATGCAAGTATCATGGCTGGACTTACGATCTGGATGGCAAGCTGCTGCGCGCGCCCGAATTTGAAGGCGTCGAAGACTGGGACGCCGATGCCGTCTGTTTGCAGTCCCTGGCGGTGCAAGCCTGGGGTCCATGGGTCTTCGTCAATCTTGATGCAAAAGCCGAGCCGATGTCCGCGAGCTATGGCGCGATAGAGCGGGAGATCGCCGCAGCCGGCTTCAACCTGGACAAAATGCGCCTGGTCGAGCGCCGCGATTATCTCATCGACTGCAACTGGAAGGTCTACGTTGACAATTACCTCGAGGGCTACCATTTGCCGATCGCCCATCCCGGCTTGTTTCGCGAAGTCGATTACGATCAATACCAGGTGGAAACGCATCGCTATTATTCGAAACAGCATGCCCCGATACGCGAAGTAGGGCCCGGCGAGGCGCGCGACCGCCGTTATATCCGCAGCGGCGAAGCGGAAGAGGATGCGCTCTATTACTGGGTCTTCCCCAACGTCATGCTGAACGTCTACCTCGACAACACCTCAATCAATATCATCATCCCGATCGGGCACGACAAGACTCTGACAGTCTTCGAGTGGTATTTTGAAGCGCCGGGCACGGGCGAGGGCTGGGAGAGCATGCAGCAGATCATCGCCTTCAGCGACGAGATCCAGCAGGAAGACATTGAATTATGCGAGTGGGTGCAGCGCGGGCTGCGCTCCAAAGCCTATGATCGCGGGCGCTTTTCCGTGCTGCGAGAGAACGGCGTGCACCACTTTCAGTCGCTGGTGCGCGAGTTTCTCACGCGGGCTTAGTCGCCGCTCTTGGTGGTCGCGCCGAAGACTGTCGCTGGCGACGCGCCCAGAGCCAGAAGCCCGATCGTGCCCCAAACGGCATAGCTCGCGACATTAATGCCATGCAGCAGAAAACCTAGCGAGATCGCTTCCAGGTCGCTCATGCCGACCAGTTGACCCGTCCACAGGATGGCGACCTCAAAAGGCCCGACAGCCGCGATGCTGACGGGCATGGCGATGCTGATGGCAGTCATGGCGATCCCCAGCGGGACGCTAATTGTGAAATCGACCGCGATGCCCAAGGCGAGATGCAAGAAGTACAAAGCGGCAAAAGCCGCTCCCCAGGCCAGCGCCGTCCACACCAGCGTCAAGAACAGCGTGCGGAAGTTCGTGAGTGGCTGCAAGCCATCGAGAAGATGCCTAAGCATCGCTCGCAGCGGCAGCCGCTTCAAAATGGGAAGCGCCTTGAGCAGACCATCCAGCAGACGGTTTGCGCTCGACGGCGCATGGGCGAAGACGAGCAGGAGCAGGAAACCGAACAAGGCGAGCGGACCCAAAAGCGCTGCCGTGTCGGTGAGTTCGGGCGGGGCATTCGGCATGCGGCTCACGGTGACGGCGATGACCAGCGTCAGCGCAAGCACGTCAATCAGGCGCTCGACGACGATGCTGGCGCCGGCGGTCACCAGGGGCAGGCCCCGCCTGGCTGCCAAGAGGCTCCGCGCGACTTCGCCCAGCCGGAAGGGCAGCTGATTGCCGAGGAACATCACGTTGATCATGTGGAAAGAATCAATGACGGCTATGCGGCGGTTCAGCAAAATCCACCAGCGGATGCCGCGCGTGAGCAAAGACAGGGCGACGGCCACGACCGACAGCAGCAGATACAGGGGATCCGCCGCGCGCAAGCTGTCGATGACGCTGCCGATGGGAATCGCTCGCAGAATCAGCGCGAGCGAAACGACGCTGACGGCGATGCTGGCCAGAATGAAGACGAGTCGTCTGGCATTCATCTACGCGCGGTCCTGATGGCGGCGCATTGCCTGCTCTTGGGTGCGGTCATGGGCTTGGCGCTTCCACCAGGATAATCGGTTCGCCGCCAATCGCGCTCAGGCGATTGCTCTCCAGGTCGGGGAAGCTGTAATCGCCGGCCGGCTTTAGCGTCAAGGCATAGCTGCCATCGCTCGGCATCAGAGTCGCCTTTTCGCCATTCATGAAATGGGCCACCACGCTCGCGCCCATCGCTTCGACCTTATGCGCGCGCGCCTCCCGCGTGTTGTTCCAGAGCACGATGATATGGTCGCCGTTCGCCCGCCGGAATTCAATCGTGGTGACGGCGTCGTGCAGCCCCTCCAAGCGGACTGGCGCGAAAGGCTGGCGGCCAAATGCCTCCGCCAGCATCCGGAAAGCCTGCGCGACCGGGCGGGGCGTATTGGCGTGCGGGTGCTGGCTGAAACAGTGCGAGCCGCGCGCGTTGCGATAAATGCCGAAAGCATCGCCGAAGCAGGCGCCCTTCGCGCAGAGCTCGCCCTGATTTGGCGGGAAGTCGGTGCCAGCCGGGTAGTTGCCGCAGTCGTCGTAGAGTTGATGATAAAAGACGATTTCAACGCCCTTAAGCCAAGCGAAAGCCGCGCTCATAATTAGATAATGCGCCTGCTGCTGGGCGGTCGCCAGCCGGTGGCGCTGCTCGGGGCTATGCGCCCAAATCGGACCGGGATAATCATCCCAGACCGAGACGCCAGTTTCATTCAGCCAAACCGGGCGCGTCAAACGGTATTCCTTCAGCGTGTCCCGGATGACCTTGGTCAGCCAGCCGCTGCGCCAGGGGTCGTCGTAACTGTGCAGCGCGATCACATCGACGAACCAGTTGAAGCGGTCTCGCAGCGGGTCGTTTCGAAATTGCCGTAGCACGCGCGACAGAAAGCCCTGATCGCTGGCGAAGAGCAAGCCGCCAAAGATGACTTTCGCCTGCGGATCGACCGTTTTGGTCACGATAGCAGCCACCTTCAAGAGGCGGGCGTAGGCCTCCGTGCCGGCCTTCCAGAACTGGGGAAGGTCCGGCTCGTTCCAGACTTCCCAGGCGCGGATGCCAGCTTCAGCGCCGAAGTCGTTATGCCGAGCCAGTACGCCGCCCGGCATGTAGCGCATGACGGCGTAATGCACGAATTGCGCCCAAGGATTGTCCAGGTTTATCGCCGTGTTCGCGTCCCCGATGTCCGTGCCATTGGCGAAGATCGGCTGATGCAGATTGGCGATGCTCTCCCCGTCTTGCCAGAAAGCCGGGCGGCCCAGGAGGATGGCGTTGGTCCGCAGGCCATGGCGGATATCCGCCGCGACCAGCCGATCATAAGCCGACCAGTCGTATTCGCCGGGCTGCCGCTCGACGCGGTCCCAGTAGAGAGGCCAGCGATTCCAGCCGGCGCCAAGAATCAGGGCGTTGCGATAGCGTTCCGCCCCCATGTTGTTGTCGATGAAGCCGACGAAGGTGATGCCCAGCCGTTCGGCTCGGATGTAGCTTTCCTGGCGAACGAGCCCGCCTGGCGCGGTGGTTGGCACTTTTGGCGCCTGCGCGCGTATTGGACCGCCCGCCAGCAGCGTCAGGATGCCCAACAGGACGATCAAGCCGGGGGCCCGTCCCCGATTGCCGGGAATGCAAATGAACGCGGACCTGGCGTAAGCGGCCGCGGTTTCACCGACGATGACCTCAATTGCGAAATTCACAGGCTTGAGGGTAAATCAGGATGCGAATGGGCGCTAGGGCTACCACCACCAGTGGGCGCGATTCATCGGGTCGTTGAGGAAGGCGTGCCAGGCATCGATATTCTGCGAAACCCCGCCCATGCGCCGCGCCGAATCGAGCGTGAACAGCTGGCATTCGTATTCGTTTAGCCAGCCATTGTCGCCGCCGACCCCGCGCCCTTCGCGGTCTTGATAGACGTGGCAGGCTTCGTGAACGAGCAGTTCGGCGGTCGTGTAGGCGTCTTGCCGCCTGTACACCTTGGTCGGCGAAAAGGGACCGTGATGGTAGTCAACGATGCCGCTGGCGCCATAGACGCCGCTGCCGCAGCAGTGGATCTCGCGCACCTCGGTGACCGCGTTGACCGCATAACGATAATAAATCGGCGTTTTGCTTCGCAGCAGTTCAAAGCCGTCATGGACCATCGTGGCGAAGCCAGGCGTTAACTCAGCGATGTGGATATGCCCGTGATTGGCGTACGGTCCAAAGGGCTCTGGCGGCAGCGAATTTGGGCGCGCGAAGCAGCGGTTGTGCCGGGCGGCCCAGTGGCCATAAATCCACTCGTGCTCGCCAGTGCAATTCCAGCCTGTGTCGCAGCAGTTGCCGGCCGCGGCGGAACCCTGGCTTGGCGCGCCGCATTGTCCCCGCTGGAAAGCCCAGTAGCCAGCCGTCCATTCGTGATCGCTCTGGCACTGGCGGTCGACGAAACAGCAGTTGTCGATCGCTGTGCTGGCGTTTGTGGTCGCAGGCGCGGGCGTTTGATTCTGCGTGACTGCGACTGGCGCGCCGCATTCTCCGCGCTGATAGGCGTAATAGCCATCGACCCAGTCCTGCTCATGATGGCATTGGCGGTCGATGCCGCAGCAGTTGTCGGTCGCCGTTGGCTGGACGCCGGCGACGCGCTCATGCGACACCCAGGAGGCCATCCAGGCTTCGCCGCCGCGGTTGACCTTGAACCAGCGATTGAATTCGGCCAGCACTTGAAGCACTGTGCCGGCCGGCGCCGTTTCCAGCCGCTGCCCCGACAGGCTGGGCTCGGCGCGGATATTGGTGTTGAATTTGATGCGGACGCTGTAAGTCTGCGCCGACGCGCTCAGACAGACTGTGGCAAACAGCGCGATCAAGATAAGAATAGCCCGCCAACGTATCATTCCAGGACTTCCTGAACTTCGGCTCCTTCGCCGCGATTCTAGCGTACCGGCAAGCGGAAATGCAATCTCGCGCGCCAATTCCGCTCGCCCGGGCGCCGGCAGTGGTGAATTGCGTGGCGGCGACAACTTCGCTGACGCAGAAAACCTGTCTCTGTGTTCTCCGTGTTCCCTCGGTATCCTCTGTGGTGAAAAAGATCCTGCGACAATCCCGATAAAGCGCGATGTCCAACATAATCAGCGCTCATCAGACGCCTCCAATTTGACGCGCCCGCCGGCCGTAGCTATACTGGAGTCCAGAGTTGAGAACAGTAGACAGGGTGGCTTCATGGCGGTCGTATCCGATGAATTGATGGAGATTCTGCGCTGCCCGGTCGCGGTGCATTACAAGGACAAAGGCGATGACCCGGGCCAATTGCGGCTGGCGCGCGATTGCTGGCTGATCTGCGATGACAGCGGCTACAAATACCCGATTCGCGATGGCATCCCGGTCATGCTGGTTGATGAGGGCGCGAAGTGGAAAGACACCGCCGAAGCCGACCTGCCCGTCCCCCCGCCGGAAGCATGAGACGAGGGGCCTGTCGCCCCCCATATCAGCGCGCTCCCCTTTTTCGTCTAGGCGACGACCGCCGCCGATTCTGCAGTCATAAACCTCAGACCGGTTCCATCAGGCGCAAGCGCGACGCGGACGAGGTCGCCCTCTTGAATCGTCCCTTCCAGCAGCGCCAGCGCCAGGGGATCCTGCAACTCGCGCTGAATCGCCCGTTTCAGCGGACGAGCGCCAAAGATTGGATCCCAGCCCGCTTCCGCCAGATGCGATTTGGCGGCGCCGCTCAGGTCCAGCGTTATCCGCCGCTCGGCCAGGATCTGGCGCAGCCGCCGCAGCTGGAGCTCGACAATGCTGATGATTTGCGCGCGCGACAGGCTGTGGAAGACGATGATCTCGTCCAGCCGATTGAGAAACTCGGGGCGAAAGTAGCGGTCCAGCTCGGTCATGATGGCTTTGCGCCGCTCGTCGTGGTCTTGCGCGACGCCTATTTGTTTGATCAAGGCGCCGCCGACATTGCTCGTCAAGATGATGACGCTGTTGCTGAAGTTGACCGCGCGTCCCTGCCCGTCGGTCAGCCTGCCTTCGTCGAAGACTTGCAGGAAGATGTTGAAGACCTCGGGATGCGCTTTTTCGATTTCGTCCACGAGCAGGACGCAGTAAGGCCGCCGGCGGACCGCCTCCGTCAGTTGCCCGCCGGCTTCGTATCCGACGTAGCCGGGCGGCGCGCCGATGAGCCGGGCGACGCTGTGCTTCTCGCCGTATTCGCTCATGTCCAGGCGCAGCATCGCGCTCTCGTCATCAAAGAGGAAGTGCGCCAGCGAGCGCGCCATCTCGGTTTTGCCAACCCCCGTCGGGCCAAGAAACAGGAAGGCGCCTTGGGGTCTGTTTGGGTCTTGCAAGCCCGCTCGCGCGCGGCGGACCGCGGCTGAAACCGCTTTGACCGCGTCGTCCTGCCCGATGACGCGCTCATGCAGGCGCGCCTCCATCTGCAGCAGCTTTTCGATCTCGCTCTCCAGCATACGCGCGACTGGCACGCCGGTCCAGCGGCTGACGATGGCGGCGATCTCATCGGCGTCGACTTCTTCCTTCAACATAAACGCGCCCTCCTGGCGCATGTCGTCGATGGCGGCTTCGCGCTCGCGCAGCGATTTCTCCAAGCCCGGCAGCGCGCCATAACGCAGGCGGGCGGCGCCTTCCAGATCGCCTTCGCGTTCGGCGCGCTCCAGCTGATTTCGCGCCTCGTCCATATCCGACTTGATATCCGAAACCGCCTGGATCGCCTCCTTTTCGCGCTGCCAGCTCGCCAGCAGCCCATTCAGTTCCTCGCGCGCGTTTGCCAGCTCCGCCTCCAGTTCAGCCATGCGGGCTTTGGAAGCGTCGTCTTTTTCTTTCGTCAGCGCCGCGCGTTCGATCTCCAGCCGCATGATCTGCCGCTCGCGCTTGTCCAGCTCGGTCGGCTTGCTGTCGATCTCCATCTTGAGGTGGGCGGCTGCTTCGTCGATCAGGTCGATGGCTTTGTCCGGCAGCTGACGCTCGGGCAGGTAGCGCTGGCTGAGCGTCGCGGCGGCGATGACCGCGCCATCCTGGATGCGCACGCCATGATGCAGCTCGTAGCGTTCCTTCAAGCCGCGCAGGATGCTGACCGTGTCTTCGACGCTCGGCTCGTCAACGAAGATCGGCTGAAAGCGGCGTTCCAGGGCGGAGTCCTTTTCGATGTGCTGCCGATACTCGTCCAGCGTGGTCGCGCCGATCATGCGCAGCTCGCCGCGCGCCAGCATCGGCTTGAGCATGTTGCCGGCGTCCATCGCGCCTTCCGCCCGCCCGGCGCCAACGATATTGTGCAGCTCGTCGATGAAGAGGATGATCTCGCCATCGCTCTCGGCGATCTCCCGCAGCACGGCTTGCAGGCGCTCCTCAAATTCGCCGCGGAACTTGCTGCCGGCGACCAAGGCCGCCATATCCAGCGCGATGATTGTTTTGTGCTTCAAGCCATCGGGGGCGTCGCCATTAACGAGCCGCTGCGCCAGCCCCTCGGCGATCGCGGTCTTGCCGACGCCAGCCTCGCCGATGAGCACCGGGTTGTTCTTGGCGCGCCGGCTGATGATGTGAATGACGCGGCGAATCTCGTCATCGCGGCCGATGACGGGGTCGAGCCGTCCCTGGCGGGCGTCGGCGGTCAGATCGCGCCCGAACTTGGCCAGGCTCTCGTAGGTCGATTCCGGGTTTTGGCTGGCGACGCGCTGATGCCCGCGGATGGCTTGCAGCGCCTGCAGGATGTAATCATAGCGCAGGCCGCAGCCTTCGAGCAGTCCGCCAATGGCTTGGTCTTGCGCCAGCGCCAGCAGCAGATGCTCGCTGCTGGTGTAGTCATCGCGCATGCGCCTGGCTTCTTTTTCGGCCTGGCTGAAGACGCCAATTGCGGCCCGCGCGAGCCCGACGCCATCTTCAGGCAGGCTCGTCCGCGGCAAGCGGTCCAGGTGGCTCTCCAGCGCCGCCAGCATCGCGGCCGGCTGCGCGCCGATCTTCTGAATAATGCGCGGCGTCAAGCCGTCTTCCTGCTGCAGCAGCGCCAGCAGAATGTGCGCCGGCTCGATCGCGCTGTGATGGCGCTCGGCGGCGATGGTCTGCGCGCTCATGACGGCCTTCTGCGCTTTTGTCGTGTATCGACTGAAATCCATAGGTCGCTCCTCGATCCGGGGGGGCAAACAACGTCATTGTCGATGGTCGCCGTCAGAAGCGCGTAAGAGGAAGGTTAACGCTGTGTAATCTTCGGTTGGGTGGGGGCGCTCAGCGTTGGCGGGCGCGCAGAATCGTGCCGGCGCCGCGCATCAGAAAGCGGTCGAAGCAAGCTGGAATCAAGCCCGTTTCGCCAAGACCGAGGTGCATGGGCCGCTGTCCGCCAGCTTCCACCTGGACGCCGCCGGCGACGCATGTCAGCGCTTGGAAGCGGTTCTCGGTTTCGATTTGCAGCGGCTCGCCCGAGATCTGATGCCGCCAGGCGCGGAAGAAGTCGCCATCGACGATGAGATCGCCCTTGGGCTGCTTGACATGCGGGCGCGACGCCGGATTCGCCACGGCCAGGCTCTTGTCGACATGCAGGTCGCGCGGCTGCCCGTCCAAGCCCAGCCGGCCCCAGTCATAGAGCCGGTAAGTGATATCGCTCGACTGCTGGATTTCGTAGATCAGCAAGCCGGGCCCCAGCGCGTGAATCGTATTCGCCGGGACGTACAGGACGTCGCCAGCCTTGACCTCGGCGTAGACGAGCATCTCTTCCAGCCGATGCCGCTGGATAGCCAGCCTCATGTCGGCGCGCGTCGTGCCTGGCTGCAAGCCGATAACCAGTTGGGCGCCGCGGTCGGCATGCAAGACGACCCAGGCTTCGGTCTTGCCGCGGGGCTCGCCCTCGAGCGCCCGCGCCTGTTCGTCGTCGGGATGGACTTGAATCGAGAGCCAGTCGCCGGCGTCGATGAATTTCGCCAGCAAGGGCATGCCCGCGGCCGGGTCGTTGCCGCCGCCAAGCAGCGCCGCGCCATAGTCACGCGCCAGATCGCCCAGACGCCTCCCGCGCAATTCGCCGTTGGCAACCACCGCGCTGTCGTGCAGCTCCCAGGATTCGCCATAGGGCTCAGCTGTTGGCAGCGCCTTGTTCAGCGCCTCCGCCAGCCGCCGACCGCCCCAGACCTTGACATGCAGGGCGGGGCTCAATTTGATTGGATACAGCGCGATTGCGGTCACGATTCTGCTCCCAAGGCGCAATGGAACAGCGACGCCAGGGCGTCCGTTCATTATATGCCAATTCGCGGATATGCTATAATGTCCGAGACTCGACAGCGGTTGACGGTCGATTCTTTTTGTGTTCATTGGCGATGCGCGCCGACGAGAATGCTCGATGATTGAAAAGCCAGCGCCGCAAGATTACCTGGACGACCTTCACGCGATTGGCGTCACGCGTTTGTTTCAGCCGCATCTGAGCGCGCGCGATCGAGCGGCCGGCATTCGGCGCGCCCGGCAGGAACTGGGGAGACTGCGCGCCGAGCTGACTCTCCATCGCGATTCTCTCAGCGAAAATGGCGCCGCGCTCAGCCTGGACGAATCAAAACGCCGCGCCGCGCCTTTGAATCTCCTGCTGCTGCTGCACGAACAGCTTGTGGAAGAAGTCGGCGACCTGGAGCGCAGCCTCAGCGCCGGCAAGCCGCTGCCCTACACCTTCGATTTCGGGCGGCGTATTTTTGGCGACGAGGCCACGGGCGAATGGTTCGTCGGCGGGCAAGAGCAGTACGACGACTGGCTGCGCATCCAGCAGTTCAAACGGCGGCTGGAGGCGCTTCGAGAAAAAGGACAGCCGGCGCGCGAGCGTCTGATCGGCGTCCGCAGCGAGTTGGAAGCGCTCAACGCCAAGCGAGACAAGGCGCAGCAAAGCATCGATAAGCGCAAGAAACGCGTCTTCGTCCTGCGCCGCATCGGCATGCTGGTGGTTCTCATCGCCGCGAGCGCCGCTGTCGGGGTCTACTATTGGAACGCCGAGCGCGATTTCAGCCTGCTGTCGCTGGGCTTGACCGCCGTCTGCGCCCTGTTGATCCCGATCGTCATCGTCAATTGGAAAGACCCGCGCACCCGCACCGCGCGAAAACAGCGCAAGCTCGAAGCGCAAATGCTCGAGCTCACTCAGGAGGGTCAGCAGTATCGCCAGACTTATCAGCCGCTGGAGCTGCAAATCAAGGCTTTGGAAGTGCATTACAGCCGCATGATGGACAACTGGGAAACGGCGCGCCTGGTCAAGAACCGGCTGGACAGCTTCATTGAAGAAGGACAGCCGCTGCGAGAGCGCGTCGAGAGCATTCGGGCGGAACTGGAAGACTTGCGTCAACAGCGCGACAAAGTGCTGCGCCGGCTGGAGCGGCGTCGGAAGCGCTTCGCCTTCGGCCGGCGGATGACCCTGCACGTCATGCTGGTGCTGGCGAGCGGCGCGCTCGGCTTCTATTTTCAGTACACCGGCGACATCGACTACGGCTCGGTGATGTATGGCTTTGGCGCCTTTTTCATCTTGCTCGTGCCGCTGGCGTATATCGATTGGAAAAACCGAGATTTCAAGCTGGAGTCAAAGCTGCGCCAAATCGAGACGCGTATGCTGCAATTGCAGACCGAAGGCAAGCAAGTCATGAAGCGCTATCATCCAATCGAACTGCAAATCAAGACCTTGATCGCGCAATACAAACGCACCCGCGCCGGCATCGTCAATGGCGAGGGCGACCTGGGCGCGAGCTAGCGGGCCGGGTCGATGCGATAGAGCGCGCCGCCGTAATCAATGACATAGACCTCCCCCGCTTCATTCTCGCCAAAGCTGCTGATGGGCATGCCTGTGTTCATCAGTTCGAGCGTCCGCCACGCCAACGCACTATCGCGCCAGGCGCCCCAGATTCTTCCGCTGCACCAGTCGCCGAAGAGATAAACGGCCTGCAGATCGGGGATGGCCGCGCCGCGATAGACCAGGCCGCCCGTGACTGAACAGCCGAGCGCGTGATTGTATTCAAATACAGGCGGGACATGATTTGGCGCGCTGCCGCCCGCGAAGATGTGATTGCCCTCCCAGACGTTCCAGCCGTAATTCTCGCCGCCAGGGCTGCTCGCGGGCTGGTAGTTGATCTCTTCCCACTGGTTCTGCCCGACATCCGCCATATACATGTCGCCGGTCGCGCGGTCGAAGCTGAAGCGCCAGACGTTGCGCAAGCCATAGGACCAGATCTCGTCGCGGGCGGCCGCCACGCCGACGAAGGGATTATCAGGCGGAATCGCATAGGCAGTGTCGCCATCCACGTCAATGCGCAATATGGAGCCGAGGAGCAGCTGGCGGTTTTGCCCCGCGCCCAAAGGATCATTGGCCGCGCCGCCATCCCCCAGCGCGATATACAGATAGCCATCGGGTCCAAACTCGATGTGGCCGCCGTTGTGATTGGCGTAGGGCTGCGACAGGCGGAAGATGATCTGCCCGCTTTCGGCATCGGCGAGGTCATGGTTGGCCTCGTCAACCTGATAGCGCGCGACCACGGTGCTGCCTTCGCGGTCGGTATAATTCAGGAAGAAGCGGCCATTTTCACTGAATTCCGGGTGGAAGGCCAAACCCAGCAAGCCCTGTTCGGTGAAGTTTTCGGTCAAGGCCGAGCGCGAGATCAAACGCGAAATATCGAGGAATGGGCGGGTCGTTCGCGCGCCAGTCTCGAGGATCCAGATCCGCCCGACTTGCTCGACCAGGAAGAGTCTCCCCGAGCCATCGGCGGCGTGGGTCGCGTAGAGCGGGCGCTTGAACTGGCTGGCGACGAGCGTCAGTTTGATGGCGGCGGGGTCGGGCGGGCGCTCTCGCGAGATGAGGACCTCGTCGTCCGCCGCTTGCGCAAGGGCAGGCGCGACAGGCAAGGCGATGAAAACAAGCATGACAAAAAGCAGCGCTTTCACGGTGTCTCCTTTCGACGCCGGCGGGCTTCAGGCGCGCGCGGCTTTGGCCCGCGTAAGCAATGAGAGGACGGCGTAGTTGTTGGCGCGTTCGGGCGCGTCGATGCGCTCGTCGCCATGGATGCGCCGCAGGCAGCGCGCCAAATGCGCTTCAATTGTCAGCTGGCTGCGCGTGCGCGATTTCAGCCAGCTCTCGCCCCAGATCTCGGCGCCGACGCTGATGCAGTGCAATTCCTGTTCCGATAGCGCGCCATCGGGTCTGGCGGGCAGCAGCTCGTCGATCAACTGCCAGCGCATGTCCTGCCACTTGCCCGCGGCGATGATGGCGCCGGCGAAGAGGGTCACGTTGCGCCAGCGGGCGTAATCATGGCAGAGCAGCGACACGATATTTTCGGGGAAGGTCCAGCCCTCGCCACTGGCTGGTCGAAGCTCGGCTGGCATGCGGCATTCGTCATAGAATTCGATCAGGGCGCTGGCGGCCAGGTATTCCTGAATCGTCAGGTGCGGAAAGCGATAGAGATTGGGCGCGTCCGACACCAGGATGCCGTTGCGCGTCGCCAGGTATTCCAGCACGTCTTCAATCCCGGCCCCCAAGCCGCCGCCGAAGGACTGCTGCTCGATCAGCTTGTCCAGCAGGCGCGCGCGCTGGATGACGGTCGGGTAACGCTGATAGGTCTGCTGCTCGGTGTGCAGCTCGAAGGCGATCAGCTTCAGCGCCGCTCGCATCCGATCCAGATTGATGGTGGCGAGCTTCTCGTGCAGTTTGTCGGCGGGCGAGGGGATGTTCCAGCGGTCCAGCAGCTCCACCGTATGCTCGTAGAGTTCGGCGCGTTTATCCGGCAGCTGCTTATAATCTTCGTGGATCAGGGTCAGCAGCGCCAGCATTAGCGGCTGCCGGGCGAGGGGCCAGAGCGCGCGGTTCTCGCGGATCGCCTGGTTGAGGTCGGCCGCCATCAAGGCGCCCTGTCTGGCGGCGACGGCGCGCCCGCCGAGGACGCTGGGGCGGGTCTCGGCGACGTTGGCGTACCAGCGCTCGATATAAGTCTTGACCTGATTCCAGGTGAAGGGCGCCAGCTCAGCCGATGCGAAGCGCTCGGAGAGCCGCCAGCGCGAATCGTGCCGGTAGGCGTAGGTGCGGCTGGTGACGATGACGCGGCAGCTGGGGAAACGATCCGCCCAGTTTTCGATGATGCGCTGCAGGATGACGCGGTCCTTGGCGTCGTAAACTTCGTCCAGGCCATCGAGCACGAGCAGGCTGCCATGCGTCGGCACGTCCGATTGCGTCAGATAGGCTTCCAGGTGCGGCGCCAGATTGCCGGTCGCGCTCTTGACATAATCCAGCAGATGCTCGGACGAAGCGGCCCGCAGCGATTGCGGAAATAATTCGGGCGTGCTGGCGAAATCGCGCAGGCTGACGTAGAGCGGCAGGATCGGCCCGTGAATCCACGAGGCGCCCAGCATCTCCAGCCCCTTGACCTTGTCCTGCCGTTCTGCGCGCGGGTCGCAGGCGTAGGCGAGGGCGGTGACGATGAAGCGGCATAGCGAGCTCTTGCCCGTCCCGGCCGCGCCCGTGATGACGATCAGCGGATGCGCCGAGATCACCTCAAAAACCGACTCGCGGACGTAACCCATATCGCGCTCAATCGCCTGGTAGCGGCGCGCGTTCAGCTCTTCGATGCCGACCGTGTGGAATTGGCGCTGGTCCGACCAGATATCGACCGGCGTATAAAGCTGGTGGAGCATGGCGGGCGTATGATGCTGCGAGGCGGGATGAATGGTCGTCGTCGGGATATTCCATTCGCTGCGGACGGCGGCCAGGTAACTCTTCAGCGCCGATTTATTGCCCTGATAATGCTCGGCGACGATGTTGACGTCTTGCCCGGCGAAGATGACGTGGCCGCCGGCGGAGATGCTGCCCGCCTGGACGCGCACGGCGGAGGGATATTCGCGGTGCTCGCGCATCGTTTCCAGCAGGTTGCGCGCGAATTGGATCGCCCGGGCGCCTTGATTCGCCGAGCCATCCAGCCCGCCGGTGGCGACGATCAGCCAATCAAGCCCGATCAATTCGTCGGCGCTGAGCTTTTCGGGCAGCAGCTCGTGTCTGGCGAGGTCTTCGGCGCTTCGGGCGTAATTGCGGTCGCGGTAAATCGTGGTCAGGCGCTTGCTCAGCGATTCACAGTAGCGGAACTTCGCTAGCAGGGGCCGCAGCAGCTTGAGTTTGGTCGCGGGGTTGGGCATGACCGGCGCGAAGACCATCATGACCAGCTTTTGATAGGGCGATTCGAGGGCGGCGTCATCGGCTTGCCGCTTCAATTGCGCCCAGTTGGCCTGCACGAAACCGCGCCAGGCGGCCGGCGATGAGATCATCAGCTGGCTGGGCGCGGTCCGTTGCGGCGGGGCGATCGCCCGGTTTTGGCTTTGTGGCAAAGACCGGTTCATCGGCTTGGCGGCGCGGCGGTCATATTTTCTTGCTGGCGCGGCTGCCAGCGACCGCTTCCTGGAAGTTGATGGCGACTTCGCCAACGCTGGCGAGGATCGCGCCCACCAGGGGCTGGTCGAAGAGCGTCAAGGCGGCGGCGGTCAAAGCCGGCGAGAAGCGCAGCAGCGACTTGGCCGCGCGCATGAGCAGGCGTGGATTGGGTTTCTTGCTGGCCGTGAGCTGCGATTCAACCGTATGCAGGTCGTGCATGGCGGCTTCGCGGTTATGCGCCGCCAGATTGTCCTTTTGAATGGTGGCTTCGACATCGCGAATGCACTGCAGCATCATGTCGAATTCCTGCGGCGTCGTTTCCACCCCGCCAACAGTAACCGTCTGGTTGGTGTGCTGGGCGACATCGCCGCCGGTCTGCACCTTCACCTGGCCATCGCGCCCGGCGAAGACCACGTGCCCGGTGACCGACAGGTGATCGATTTCGATATTGATGTCGGGCCGCTGCGGCACAGTCTCGCGCCGGCTGCTCTGTCGTAATGTCATTTTTGGAATCCCTCCAGCGATATGGCGGCGCTTTTCACACGCGGCGCTTAGGTCAAGCCGACCAGGCGAATGCCGATCGACGAATAACGAACGCGCGGGTCAAGATAATAGCGAAAGGTCGTATGCGCGCGGTCGCAAGGGCTGACGAAGCTGCCGCCAGCGACCGCTCGTCGGTGGTCGCGCCCTTTATCAGCCGCGGCCGCCGTGTTCAAGGTCCATTCCCACACGTTGCCCGCCATATCGTACGCGCCGTAGGGGCTCTTGCCCTTGTGATAACGGTCGACCGGCGTCGTCGCCTTGAGCCCGCTCTCAAGCGTGTTGCAGCGCGCCTCGTCATAGTCGTCGCCCCAAGGGAAATAACGGTCGTCATCGCCTCTGGCGGCCCGCTGCCATTGGGCGATGGTCGGCAGCGCGATCTTCATGCTTAGCAGATTGCCCAGCCAGTTGGCGAAAGCCATCGCCTCGTACCAGTTTACGTTCTCGCGCGGGCGATCGTCGCCATCAAAACGCGAGGCGGCGACGCCTTTGCCCATGCCGTGCCAGCGACGAGCATGATCGGAGAATTCCCACCAGCGCGGGTTGCGATACCCATCCTGCGACTTGGCGAAAATCGCGAACTGCGCGTTCGTCACCAGATACTTGCTCATCACGAAGTTATCCACGTTCTCGGTAATCTCGCCAAAATCCTCGTCTGCGCCGACAACGCTCGAGATAGTGACCGCGCCGTGGGGGACGTCTCGCCATTGTAGCATAGGCAGCACGTCTTTCGCGCGTGACGAGGAATCGTCGCGGAGTCGTGGCTTGGGGGGCGCGCCAGCTTCTCGCATTGCCCGCGTCGGCGCGTCGGCGGCCAGGCGAGCTTGCCGGGCGCGGACTTCGGGCGCGGCGGCTCTTGGCGGTTGGGTCGCGCTTTGGCTGGCCGCGATGGCGCTATTATGGCGCGCGGTCGCGGCCGGGCGCGGGCCCTTCGCCTCGGCATCCTTGGCGGGTCCGCTGGGCGCGCAGAAGCGGCGCAGGTCTTGCGGGTCATAATCGCCGAATTCTCGTTGGAACTCCGCCAGCGCGTCGCAAGCCATGTCGCGCGTGCTCTCGAAGGCGAAGAGCGCCACGATATGCTGATATTCGCGCTGCGCTTCACGCGTCTCCGACCGCTCGGCGACGGCGCTTTCGGCGATCCGCAGCAGCTTTTCCAGGCTCACGAAGCGCGACTGATAGCCGCTGGCTTTCGCCTGCCGCAGCAGCAGAATCGCGCTGTCATAATCGCCCTTTTCGAGCGCGCTGACCGCCCGGCTGATCATCTCGGCCGGCTTGCTGGCAGCGGCTGGGCTGCTCTTGGCGGCTTCGTTGGCGACGGACAAGGTTGGCGACTTGGCGCTTCGCTGCCGCTCCACGACCAGGATCGCGTTCAGCAGCTGCGAGACGTTTTCCACCGTCAGGCTGTCGCATAAATCGATATACTGCCAGGCTTGCAGCGTCTGGGGCAGGGCGGTCTCGCGATTGATGAGCACCGGGATGATGTCGCGCTTCAGCCGCAGCGCGATTTCCAGCTCGCGGCGGCAATAGAGCGAGGCCACGGAATCGGGCGATAGCAGATAGACGAAGACCTCGCACCAGTCCAGGCGGCGCAGAATTTCTTTCCACCAGTCTTGCCCGGCATAGAGGCGCTGGTCGTACCAGATGTCGTGCGCGCTGAGGGTGTCGATGATGCGGATGCAGTAGGGCTTGTCGACCCGCGCGTAGCTGACGAAGATCTTCATAGGCGCGTTCGCGTCTACGCCAGCTCGGCGGTGGCGAGCAGGGCGCGGCTCTCGGCGGTGTCCAGGCGGCGCAGCGCAATGATGGCGATCTCGGAAATGGACTGGGACTCGCCGGCCGGCCGGTCGTGGTCGCCTAGCAGCTGCTCCAGGATGGGCAAATCGCTCTCGTTCATCCGCGGCGCCAGACGCTGCAGCGCAAACCAGCGCAGGTGAACGCTCGCGTCGCTAAGCGCCAGGTCCAGGTGGGCGCGCGCCTCGGCCGGGCGGAGCTGGTCGATGGCTCTTAGCGCGGCCAAACGCACGAATTCATCGGCATCGCGCTTCAGCCGGTCCTCAAGCGCCGGCAGCGCCCGCGCCTCTCCCATTTTGCCCATGGCTTCGGCGGTCGCTTCGCGCAGGGCTTTGCGCGGGCTGAGCAGCTTTCCCGTCAAAGCCTCGGTCAATCCCGTCGCGCCCAGCTCGACGAGCGCGCGGATGGCGGCCACCTGGACGATCCAGCTGGGGTCATCGAGGCGAGCGCTTATCGCCGTAATCGCGGCGGGGTTTCGCAGCATGGCAAGCGCCTCGGCGCAAGCCCAGCGCACGCTCCAGTTGTCGTCCGTCAACGCGTCGCGCAGCAGACGCAGGATTTCGGGATTGTCGCTGCCGCGCAGGTGGCGGGCGAATCGGCGAAGGAACTTGGCGGCTTTCTGCGTACGGCCCCAATCGTCATCACGCAAGACTCTCAGCGCTCGGATGACTTTCTCTTCGTCGCTAAAGCCGTCCGCTTTAGCTGTCGGTTCGGGCGACGTATTCTGTGTCTCGCTTGGCGGCGGGTTTTGCTCGATCAAATCCAGCGCCAACCGCGCGAGCTGCCCAATTGACGCGGCGCCAGTTGGCGGCATGCGCTCATCCAGGAGCATCTGCCGCAATTCTGCCGCGGCTGGCTGATGCCGCCTGCTGCCGAGCAGGTGAATGGCGGCGGCGACGGCGCCCAAATTCTCGCTGTCGAGCAGGTCGAGCAAGGCATCGCAATCCAGCGAAGGCATCGCCCGCAGCAGCTCGGTCGCCGCCTGGACCACCGCGTTGTCCGCATCGGCGAGCGCGGCGAATACCGCTTTTTGCGCCGCTTCTTCGTCTTGGAAGCGCGCCAGGGTTTCGCAGGCGGCCAGCCGAACGCGGCTGTCTTCGTCCGCTGTCGCTTCAAGCAGGGGCGGCAGAGCAACTGTAGCCGGCGCCCCGGCCAAGCGGCCAAGGGCATCATGGCGCCTCTCCCAATCGTCGCTGCGCAACTCAGGCAATGGGTCGGGCGGGCTGGCGGCGGACGGCGCCGGCGCGGACCCGTCGTCAAAAAGCGGCTCGCCATACAGCAGCGCCTCGATATTGCTTCCAGCGCTTATTGTGGGCCTTGGCGGATCGCGCAGGACCGCGCTGATATCGGCGACCAGCGCCTCAAAGCCTTCTTTGTTGGGCAGATGCTTGATTGACGCGGCGAGCCGGTCGCGCCATTCCCGCGCCTCGCTGGTCGATTCAATCGCAGACCTCAACGATTCCGGCAAGTCCAGCGCTTCAGCCGCCAGCTGCGCCAGCCCGATCGCGATATCGCCTTCGTCCGTGTTGGCGGCGAAGTCGTAGAAGTCTGGCGCAAGCCTCAGCCGGCGCGCGTCGGCCAGGGCGAGCAGTCTGCTGGTCACCAGACGTTTCCGCTCCTCCAGCGCCGCAATGACAACCGGGCGATGCTGCCGGTCTTCGAGCGACCAGCGCAATACCCGCGCCAGCAGCGCCGAATGGGCGAAGTTCAGCAGCGCGCGGACGACCTCGTCGTGATCATCGCTATGGCCGTCTTCAAGCAGCGACATCAACAGGTTGGCGGTTGGGAGGTATCTAATCTCGCCAAGCAGCCAGATCGCGTTGCGGCGCAGCGTCGCGTCTTGATGCGCCGATAATTTCGCCAGGCCCGCGAGCGAAAGCGCGAAGCCAATTGACGTCAAATCCGCGGACGCAAGCGCAGGGGACGCGCGATCGAGGTCTGTCGCCAGCTGGACGAGCTTGGCGGGCAAGGCGAGCGGCAGCGATCTTATCTCCCGCCAGAGCCAGAGCTGGCGCGCGTTGTCTCGCTCGCCAAGTTTTCCAATCAGCAGTTCGGCGGCGCCATTGGCTTCGGGCAGGTCGGCGATGGAGGCGTGAAAATCGCGCTGGGCTTCCGGCTTCCGCGCGCAGACCGCCACCAATTTCGCGATCAGCGATTCCAGAAGCGCGCTGGTTAAATCCGGATGGCGTCGCAGACACATCGCCGCCAGGAAGGGATCAATTTCGGCGATCTGGTCGATGAGCCGCGGGCGGTCCTCTGTGGCGGCGCCATCGACCAGGACGCGCGCAGGATAATCCCAGCGATTGGGAAGCCTGCCTCGCCCTGCGGCAAATTCTGGCGCCTTCAAATGCCTGGTCAATCCGTCAGTCTTGAGCAGATGCGCCGCCAAATGCCACTGGCAGGCGGCCGTCTGAAAACGGAGCGCCCCGCCCGACTCTTCCAGAAAGCCGAGGTCCAGGGCGCGGTCGATGACGCGCGGGTCTATCGACTGGCGGGTGGCGGATTCGCGAGGCAGGCGGCGATAATCGTCGGCCCGCATCACCGCCGCGGCCAGCTGCCGCAGCCCGGCCAGAAGCTGCGCGTCATCCAGGTCGTGGCTGGCGGCAACGGTCTGCTGCCCGCGCAGCGAAATCAAGGCGGGCAGGGGATCCGCGTGCCACTGCCGGAACGCCAGCGCGCGATCAGCCGACATCAGTTCCACGCCCAGCGACAGGGCGTCAAGCTGACTGTTTTCGATCAGGTCGGCTTTCTGCTTGGCAATCGGGCGGAAGCTGCTCTGTTGATCCAGCGAGAGCCAGCCGCTGGCGAAGTTTTGGGCGCGGGTCAGGCCTGTCGCGCTCAGCCGCAGCGCCGGCAAGTCTGACAGCGCCTCTGCATCCGATCGCGCCAGCACGATGAAGCGCTGGCTGTCGTTCGCCTCGATCCATTCGATCAAGGCCGCGACATGGACGGGCTGGCTGCGCGCGAAATCGCTGAAATTGTCCAAGATGATCAGCGTCTGCCGCTCATCCAGCCAAGGCCGCCAATACGTCAAAAGGGGCCATTGCGATTCAAGAAAGCTGTCCAGCGTAGGGCAGCGCGCGTCCCATTGCGCCAGGTCGAGCCAGACAGGCAGGGCTTCGCTCTCGTCGCGCAGGGCGGCATGCGCCTGCTTCAGCGCCAGCAGCCGCGCGAAATAGGTCTTGCCGCTGCCGCTCTCGCCGCGGAGGACGAATTGCGGCGCCGAGCGCGACCAATCGAGCAGATTCTTGACCGGCGCTGTCACCCCCTCTTTCTCGCTACAGAAGTCCCAGTCGCGCAGCATCTTCGGCTGGATCATTCGCGGGCGATTCGCGGGCGCGGCCTGGGCGTCGCCCTGACGCATGGACGCCCAGGAGGTCGGCATCTTGGCGAAAGCCAGTTCAATATCGCGTATGACCGCGCGCAGGTGATCGAGCCGTTCGCCAGTCCGGGCGACCGCTTCCGATTGCGGCACGCGGCTCAGCAGGTTCTCCACGCCAGGGTCTTTGGGGTCGGCAAACCAGCGGCGGCAGTCTATCCAGTCGCTGAAGGTGAATTCGTCGATCTTCTCTGGCGAAAAGTCGCGCGGCATCACGGCGATGACAGGCAAGTCGCGCTCCTGGAACTGCGCAAGCTCGGCGCGGCAATAGGGCGAATCCAGGTAGTCGTCGCTGACGACCGCAATGACGCCCGTGGCTTGCGCGCGCGCCTCGCGGGTCCGCGCGTCCCAATCTTCGTGGGGGTCGATTTCAAAGCGATCCAGCCATGCGTTGCGATAATAGCGCAGCAGCAGGGTGGAAAGCTGGAAGGCGCAGCCCATATCGCGATTATGATAGGAAAGATAAATCAAGCTCTCGTTGATGACGGAACCCCTTGCGGCGCGGCTAAAGCGCTGGACTGCATCAATTATACTCGCGGGTCGATTGCCAGATATCAAATATCGCCGCCAATCTCGCCGCCAGGATGCGGACTGTTGAAGCCCTCAGTCGTCGTCTAAGATGCTGCGCAAACTGCGAGTGAAACAGCTGGGGCATGAAGTCGACCTCCGGGATTTGGCGCGGGACCGTCTATGGCATAACCGCCGCGAGCATCTGGGGCGGCATGTACGTCGTTTCCGATGTCACGCTGCTGGTCGTCCCGCCCTTCACATTGCTCTCGCTGCGGATTCTGCTGGGCTTGCTGGTGCTGTACCCGCTCGACCGGGCGCGCGGCGGACCAAAACCCGAACTTGGGACGAAGGCGGCTTTGTTGGCTATCGGCGCGGTCGGCATCGGGGTCAGCCTCGGCGCGCAATTCATTGGTACCGACCTGTCCACGGCCGTGAACGGCGCCCTGGTCACCAGCGCGTCGCCGGCTTTCGTCGTGCTATTCGCCGTGATCTTGCTGCGCGAAAAGCTGACCGTTCCGCGCCTTGCCAGCGTCGTGCTGGCGAGCGTCGGCGTATTGGCGATCGTGAACCCGGCGGCGGCTGATTTCGGCTCGTCCACCGTCGTCGGCGATGCCTTTCTGGCGCTGGCGGCACTGACCTGGGGCTTATACTCGGTGCTGGTGCGGCGCGTGACCCTGCGGCATGCCCTGCCTGCGCTTACGGTGACCGTCTACGCGCTCTTCGGTGGTTTGCTGCTCGCCATCCCCGCCAGCCTGATTGAACTGTCGCAGCGGTCTATCGGCGAGGTGGACGCGGCGGTCGTCCTGGGCGCGCTTTATCTCGGTTTGGTCTCGACCGCTTTCGCCCTGCTCTTGTGGAATCGCGCTTTCGCGCTCGTACCGGCGACCCTGGCGTCGCTGTTTTTCTTCGCCCAGCCACTCTCGGGCGCCATCTTGGCGGCGCTGTTTCTCGGGCAAGCGATGACCGCCAGCTTATGGCTCGGCGGCGGCTTGATCGCCGGGTCGGTCCTGCTGTCGCTCGTCTCCGCGCCGGCGGATCCGCCTAGTCGCTAAGCAGGCGCCGGGCTTCTCGCGCCATCTTCAGCAGCCGAAAGCGGCGGACGTCGGCGAAGAGCCGCGCGATCGCATCCAGGCTATTCATATTATGCGCGCGCTTCAGTTGGTCGTGGCTCGTGGTATCGCGCAGCAGTTCCAGATCCTGTTTGACGCCGGCCAGGCCGCGCAAGACCATGGCGCAGGTGTAGCCGATCCGCGTCAGTTTCGGGTCGCCATGCCAGCCGGCGCCGCGCAGTCCCTCGATGTAGCCGGCGAAGACCGCCTCGTCGAGCGCGTCGGCGTAAGCGGCGGAGAAGCCTTCATAATACAAGCTGACGGCGACCAGACAGACGAGTTCCTCGCCGAGCCCGCCCATGGACGCGAGCGCCCAATCCAGGAGCACGGCCTGCCCGCCGCGATGGAGGATGTTGCGGCGGAAGGCGTCCGTGTGGCAGAGCGTTCGCGGTAGCCGCGCCAGCGCGTCCTGAAAGATCTGACGATCGCGCCATATCGCCATAATCTCGTCTTTGGATTCAATCGGAAGGGCAATCCGCGCCAAGTGGCTCTGCAGCAGCTGATCCAGGTCGTCGAAGGCATCGGCCAGCCCCGGCGTGATCGCGCTATGCCAGTTGCGGGGCAGCCAGTCGAATGAAGGCGGCGGTCGGGTCAGCCAGGCGGCATTAAAGCGCCCCAGCCGACGGGCGATGTCGCGAAAGTCCTCCAGCGTCCATTCGCCTTTGCTGTCCGCGATGTCTTCCAGCCATAGCCAGCAGGCGTCGCCATGATCCTGGAGGGCGTAGACGCGCGGCGCCGCAAATGAATTCGCCGGCAGGTCGCGCGGCAAATCCGAACGATAAACTTCGAATTCTCGTTTCCAGTAGTAGGGCGAGTCGGCCGCTTCGTCCGCGCGCGCATAGAGGATTTTCAGAATGAGCGAGCAGGTCTGGTTCGTGGTCGTCCGCGCGATGATGCGATGGAGCGCCGTGCCGCCTACCGCGCTTCCGAAGCCGCCGCTCACCGGCTCAACCTCCCACGAAAGCGCCTCAAGCCGGTCGTTTCCCAGAGCCGCGCGAACCATTGGACTCAGGTCGGCAGCGTTGAGGGCTGCCAGGCGCCGGGCTGTGGATGCGTGACTGGCGCTTGAGAACACGAGCCTTAGTCGATGCCGAGGTAGGTCTTCTGCACGGTTTCGTTCTGGCGCAGGTTGGCGGCGGTATCGCTGATGGCGACTTCGCCGCTCTGCAGGACGTAGCCGCGGTCGGCGATTTGCAGCGCCATGTGGGCGTTCTGCTCGACCAGCAAAATGGTGACGCCTTCGCTGGCGATGCGCTCGATCGTGTCGAAGACGCCATCCACCAGCACCGGCGCCAAGCCCATCGACGGCTCGTCCAGCAGCAGCAGCCGCGGCTTGGACATCAGCGCGCGCGCGATCGCCAGCATCTGCTGCTCGCCGCCGCTCAACGTACCAGCGAACTGTTTCTTGCGCTCTTCCAGGCGCGGGAAAAGCGAGTAGGCGCTCTGCAGGTCGTCCTTGATGGCGCCGTCGCCGCGCACGTAGGCGCCCATGTCCAGGTTTTCTTCAACCGTGAGCTTGGCGAAGACGCCACGCCCCTCCGGCACCATGGAAATGCCCTTGGATACCAGCAGGTCGGCCCGCGTGCCAGCGATCTCTTCGCCTTCGTAGGCCACCGAGCCCTCGCGCGGTTCCATCAAGCCGGAAATCGTGCGCAGGGTTGTGGTCTTGCCCGCGCCATTCGAGCCGATCAACGCGATGATCTCGCCCTGATCGACCTGGAAGGAAACGCCCTTCAGCGCGTGAATATTGCCGTAATAGGTATGAATGTCGTTGACTTCCAGCAGCGCCATAAAAGCGTTCCGCCTTCGCTCAGTGGTCCATCGTGGCGGCGGCCGCGCCCCGCCCCAGATAGGCTTCGATCACTTGCGGATTCGTTTGGATAGCGGCCGGCAGCCCCTCGGCGATCTTGCGCCCGTAATCGAGCACCGTGATATGCTCCGAGATATCCATAACGACGCGCATGTCGTGTTCAATCAGCACGACCGTGATGCCGATTTCGTCGCGCAGGCGGCGGATGAAATCGGTCGTTTCGATGGTTTCGCGCGGGTTCATGCCGGCTGTCGGCTCGTCGAGCAGCACCAGTTTGGGCTGGCTGGCGAGCGCGCGCCCGATTTCAAGCCGCCGCTGGTCGCCGTAGGGCAGGTTCTTCGCCAGCATATCGCCCTTTCCCTCCAGCCCGACGAAATGCAGCAGCTCGTTGGCGCGGTCTTCCGTGAGCTCGTCTTCCTGCCGCGTGCTCGGCAAGCCCAAAATCGCGCCGATCCAGGTCGATTTCAGGTGCGGCTCTTGACCGACCATGATGTTCTCGATGGCGGACATATTGTTGAAGAGGCGGATATTCTGGTAAGTGCGCGAAATGCCAGCCCGCGCGATCTGGTCGGGCGAGCGGCCGTTGATGCGCGCGCCGTTGAAGAGGATCTCGCCTTCGTCGATCTCGTAAAAACCGGTGATGCAGTTAAAGAAGGTTGTCTTGCCAGCGCCGTTCGGTCCAATGATGCTGGCGATCGCGCCATCGGGGATATAGAAGTCGAGGCTGTCGACCGCGACCAAGCCCTCGAATCGTTTGGTCATCCCCTTGGCTTCCAGGATGCGCTCCCGCCCGCCCTTTGCCTTTTCCGCCATTCGCGCGCCTCTTCCCCTCGCCTTAGTCGGCCGCCGCCAGCTTCGGTTTGACGCCCGATTGGTGCTCATGCGTGACGATCTTGGACGGAATCAAGCCTTGCGGGCGTTTGATCATCATTAGGATTAGCAGCGCGCCATAAAGCAGGAAGCGGAACTCGGAGAACTCGCGCAATAGCTCTGGCATGCCGATCAAGACGATCGCGCCGACGACGATGCCGGGATTGCTGGCGATGCCGCCGACGATGATCAAGCTCAAGACGTTGATCGAGATGAAAACCGTGAAGCTGTTGGGGAAGACCGTGCCGACTTTGGCCGCGAAAATGGCGCCGGCCACGCCGCCTGTCGCCGCGCTCAAAGTGAAGGCCAGCAGCTTGGCGCGCGCCGTGTCGATGCCCATGGCAGTGGCCACGTCTTCATCTTCGCGTATCGCCATCCATTGCCTTCCCGTGCGCGAATTGTTCAGGCGAATCGAGACGAAGAGCATCACCAGGCTGGCCGCCAGCACGATGTAATAGAGCTGTTCCGGGTTCTTCATCTCCGTGCCGAAGAATAGCGGTTTCGGGATGGCCTGGACGCCTTGCGCGCCGCCAATCAAGGGCTTCAGCCAGTCGGAAATCGCCAGCTTGCCGATGATCTCGCCGAAGCCCAGGGTGGCGATCGCCAGGTAGTCGCCGCGCATCCGCAGCACGGGCACCGCGAAGAGGAAGCCGGCGAACATGGCCGCCAGCAGGGCAATCGGGATCACCATCCAGAAGGTGAAAGTCCCCTTGAAGAGCCCCAGCGGCCCAATCGAGGTCAAGACCGCCAGGATGTAGGCGCCGACGGCGTAATTCGTCAGGTAGCCCAGATCCAGCAGCCCAGCCAGCCCAATGGCGATGTTCAAGCCCAAGCCCATCAAGACGAAGATGCCGATAGTCACGGCTACGTCGCTGAGCGTGCGACCGATCAGCCAGGGCAGCATAAGCATGAAGATGACAAATATGATAACGCCGACGATAATTAATGAGCGGCGCTGCGAATGACCGATGCCGCTGAAGCTGTCGCGCGCCCGCTGGCCATAGATCGTCCAGAGGAAACCGGAAACCGTGCTGATGACGAAGAGGGCGAGCGCGGCGTTTTGGCGCAAGGTGTCGCGGCGGAAGATCTCGCGGATCGTGTCGCGCTCGAGGTTTTCCTGCAAGATCAAGCGGGCGGTCTCGCCAAAGGCGCCAATCAAGGCGGTGAGGCTCAAGCCATAGATCAGCGCGCGCCGCGGCGCCAGGGGCATCCGCTGCAGCAGGGCGCCGGCCACCCCCGCCACGATCGACACCGCGCCGAAGGCTGCGATGCCGCGTGGCAAGTCTTTGCGATTGTCGAAAGTGACCACCTCAACCCAGTCGCGGTTGATATTGACGAGCACCGACCGCAGGTCGCCCTTGATCTCAAAGATCAAGGCGAAGGAAAAAGTGACGATGCCGACGAGCAGCGCGATCAGGAGCCAAAGGCCGATGACGGCTCGCGCGTCGTCGCCGGCGCGATGCCGCCCCCAGGCGATGGCCGTGGCGGCTATGAAGGGCGAAAGCCGCAATGCGAGAAAGAGCAGAAAACGAAATTCATCCGAATTGAAGAGGAGCAGGATCGCGCTGGGCAAAGCCGTCAGCAGCCCAACGATTACGCCGGCGAGGAGGGTCCGCGCCAGGCCCTCGCCGCGCTCGCCAAGCTGGCGGGCGACAAAGTAGGCGGTGATGAAAGGCGCGGCCAGAATCAGCAATTGCCCCAGGCTGATGAAGCGGTCAACGACTTCGCGCTCGTGAAAGGCGGCGATCATCCCGACGGCGCCCATGAAAAGGATGAAACCGCCGGAAAGCAAGCCAAGGATGAGCACGGTGCTGGCGGCTGGCGCGCGCATTCGATCCATCGCTCCCTCCTAGGCTTTCGTCTCGGACAGGCGCTCGCCGAGGATGCCTTGCGGCCGGAAGATCAGCACCAGCACCAGCATGGTGAAGGCGATGACGTCTTTGAGCTGGTTCGCGCCCGGGATGCCAAGGCCAGCCAGCACCAGGTTGGGCCCGATGGCTTCGATCACGCCCAGGAAGAGCCCGCCGAGCATCGCGCCGGGGATATTGCCGATGCCGCCGAGCACGGCCGCGGTGAAGGCTTTGATGCCGGGGATGAAACCCATGAAGAAATTGACGCCTTGCGGGCGAAACATGCCGTTGATCACGCCGGCCGAGCCCGCCAGAAAACCGCCGACGCCAAAGGTGAACAAGATGACCCAATCAATGTCGATGCCCATGAGGCGGGCCACTTCTTTATTCTCCGATACCGCCCGCATCGCCTTGCCGATCCGCGTGCGCTCGACCAGCCAATACAAGGCGAACATCAGCGCCAAAGCCGAGCCAAAGACGAAAATCTGCACCGTCGGGATGTTGATGCCACCAATGGAGATCGCCCCCTGCAGGACCTTGATCTGCGGGTAGGCTTTGAAGCCCGAGCCATACAGACCGCGAAAGGTGTACTGCAAGAAGAAAGAGGCGCCGATAGCGGTGATCAATGGCACGAGCCGCGGGCTGCCGCGCAAGGGGCGATAGGCCACGCGCTCCACCAGGATCGCCACCGTCATCGACACCAGACCGGCGAACATGATCATGATCAGGATGGCGAGCAGCGGCTGTTCGTTCAGAAAACCGGTGCGGTTCAGCGCCTCCGCCAGGAAAACCGTGGAGAAGGCGCCCGCCATGAAGACCTCGCCATGGGCGAAGTTGATCATCAGCAAGATGCCGTATACCAGCGTGTAACCCAGGGCTATCAGCGCATAGATGCTGCCCTGCGACAAGCCGGCGGCGAAGAGATTGACCCACTGCGCGAAGGTGATGCGCCCCGAGGACAGCGTGTTCCAGGCGCCGACCACGACCGCGAGCACGATGAGAATCCGCAGTACGTCGATCGTGAAATCGACCCAGGAAAATTCGTCAGTCTTCCATTTGAACATAGGCTCACCGCGCTGCTATATCGACCAGGTGGCGCCGAGTCCACGCGCCCGAGGGTCGGCTGCTGTCCACTACCCCGCGGAATCGGTCGCGAAATTCCAGACCACCGGCGGCGGCCAGTTGCCGTCATGCACCTCGGCTTCGGTGAAGCGGAAGATCGCGATCGCCGTGACGCTGCCGCAATCGCCGGCGTAGGGCGATTCGTCATAGCAGGTCAGCTCGCCGGTCAAGCCGGGATAGGCTTCGACCGCGTGCAGGGCGTCGCGCAGGGCTTGCCGGCCGATGGACAGGACGCCGTCTTCCGATTCTACCGCCACCGCTTCAATGGCGTTCAGCAGCAGATTCGCGCCGTCATACGCATGGGCATGATAGCCGCTCGGCGGTGAAAAGCCAAATTCGTCCTGCCAGGTCAACAGGAAGGCGTCGTAGGCGTCGCCGCTCACCAGCGGACCCGACATATAAATGCCGATAGCCGCCTCGCCGGTGTTCGCCGGGAAGGACTCGACGAAGCTGGCCGCCGCCGTCATCATGACCGCGTCTTCCAGCCCGGGGAAGGTCGCCATCTGCGCCGCGAAGAAGTTGGACTCCGGCTCGAAGAGCGGGAAGTAGACGATATCCGGGCTGCTGGCCGCGATCTCCGTGAGAATAGCGGTCATATCAGTGTCGCCTTTGTTGATAGCGCCGCCAAAGACGATCTCGCCGCCGAGCTCGGCAAACTTCTGCGACATGACGCGGGAGGCGCCTTCGGTATAGGTGTCGCCGTCATGCACGGTGGCCAGGGCGCCGACGCCAAGCTGCGTCAGCACGAATTCCGCCGCTTTGGCGCTGCGGATCAGATCGTTCGGGCTGGTGCGGAAGTAACCCGGTCGGTGGCCGCCGCCGCCTTCATGATCCTGATTGGTCAAGCTGGGCGAGGTATTCGATGGCGCGATCATCAGCAGACCGGCCTCGCTGATGATTGGCAGAGCGCCTTGCGCCGCGCTGGAACAGCTCGTGCCGATGACGCCGATGATCGTGTCGTCGGCCGCCAAACGCTGCGCCGCCGCTTGTCCGCCTTCCGCCGAGCAGAGGCTGTCTTCCACCACCAGGCTGATTTCGCGCCCCAGCAGCAGGCCGTCGCGCGCCAGGATCGCCAGCTCAACGCCGCCCTGCGCATCCAGGCCCAAAGCGGAACTCGCGCCGGAGACGACCAGCATCGCGCCGATCACCAGCGGGTCATCGCGCCCGACTTCGACGCAGCCTATGGGATCGTCGCAGTCGGGCTGCCCAAATGCCGGAAGCGCCGTCGCCGTCAATAAGAAAATAAGGCATGCAACACGCAGAAACATCAAGCGCTCCCCTTCATTCTTCAGGTCATCCAGCTGTGGCAAACAAGTAAAAGGCAAGCCCGAGACTCGCGCCAGGGCTTGCCCTCCCGCTAAATCCGAATCAGATGTGGCGGCGACAATCAGCCGCCCATCGACATGGAAAGATCCCAGACGATCGGCGGGGGCCATGCGCCTTCGCTGACCTGGGCTTCGGTGATTTCGAATACCGCCAGCGCCGTGCCGGTCGCGCAGTCGCCGATGTAGAGCGGCGCCTCTTGACAGGTCAAGGTGCCGGTCAAGCCGTCATAATCCTCGACCGCCGCCATGGCGTCGCGCAGCGCCTGCCGACCGATGACCAGCGTGCCATCGTCCATTTCCATGGCGACGGCTTCAACCGCGTCCAGCAGCAGATTCGTGGCGTCATAGGCATGGGCGTGGAAGCCGCTGGGTGGCGCGTCGGTGCCGCCGGGCTGTTCTTCGGCCCACATCGCCAGGAAGGCGTCATAAGCTTCGCCCGAGACATGCGGGCCGGTCATATAGGTGCCAGCCGCCGCCTCGCCGGTATTCTGCGCGAAGGTGGCCGAGAAGCTGCCATCCGCCGTCATCATCACCGTATCTTCCAAGCCCGGCGTATTGGCCGCCTGCGAAATGAGGAACTCGGATTCTGGCGTGAAGACGGGCAAATAGACGACATCGGGCGCGCTGGCGGCGATTTCGGTCAAGATCGCGCTCATATCGGTATCGCCCTTGCTGACCGCGCCCTGGAAGACGACATCGCCATTCAGCCCGGCGAAGACGTTCGCCATAACCACCGCCAGACCCTCGGTGTAGGGGTCGCCATCGTGGATGGTGGCGACGGCCCCGGCTTTCAGCACCTCGACGGCGAATTGCGCGCCCATCGCGCCTTGGAAGAGGTCGTTATGCGCCGTGCGGAAGTAGCCGGGATAGTAGGTGCCGCCCGCGTCCGCGTCGTCGTTGGTCAAGCTCGGCGATGTGTTCGACGAAGAAATCATCAACATGCCAGCTTCGCTGATAATCGGCATAGCGCCTTGCGCCGCGCCGGAGCAGGTCGTGCCGATGACGCCCGCGATCGACTCGTCGGCCGCCACGCGCTGCGCCGCCGCTTGACCGCCCTCAGCCGCGCAGTAGCTGTCTTCTTCGACCACCTCAATATCCCTGCCCAGAAGCGTGCCATCGCGCCCGATTATCGCCAGCTCGATGCCACCCAGCGAATCGGCGCCATAGAATGACGCGGGACCGGACATGGCGAGGATGGACGCGATGACGATCGGGTCATCAGGACCGACTTCAACGCAGCCCAATTCGTCCATGCAGTGACCATCGGCCAGCGCCGGCGCGCCCAAAGCGAGCAGCAGCGTAAGCATCAGCAGCAATCGCAAGTACCTGTTCATGGGTCTCCTCCTGTATTTGGTTTAGCCAATCAACCGCGTGTCAGCCGCGATTGCTTTCATTATACAGATGATTTGCCTTTTCGCGCAACGACCTGCGAACAGTCGCGGGAATCACTAGCTGGCCTCATCGGCGGCCAGCGCCAGCGTCCAGACGATCGGCGGGGGCCATTCCTCGCCGTTGACGGCGGCTTCGTTCATCTGATAAATCGCCAAGCCCGCCCCGGACGCGCAGTCGCCCGCGTGTGGCGAGACTTCCTGGCAGGTGAGCAAGCCGCTGAGACCGGGATAATCTTCGACCGCCGCAATCGCGTCGCGCAGCGCCTGCCGGCCGATCAGGGCGCTGCCATCGTCGCTGATGCGGGCGACCGCTTCAATCGCGTCAAGCAAGATGTTAGTCGCGTCCCAGGCGTGGCTGTGGAAGCCGCTGGGTGGCGTCCCGCCGTATTCGTCGTCCCACTTCGCCAGGAAATCGGCATAAGCCTCGCCTTGCGAGAAGGGTCCCGTCATATAAACGCCGATGGCCGCGCTGCCGACATTTATCGGGAAATCGGCCACCAGGCTGGAATCCGAGGCGATCGCCACGACATCTTCCAAGCCCGGCGTCGTCGCCATCTGCGCGGCGACGAACTCGGACTCCGGCGAGAAGAGCGGGAAATACACCAGGTCGGGCTGGACGGCGGCGATTTCGGTCAGGATGGCGCTCATGTCGACATCGCCGCGGTTGATCGCGCCCGCCAGCAGGAGCTCCCCGCCCAGCGAGACGAATTCGTCCGTCATGATCCGCGCGTTGCTTTCGGCATAATCGCTGCCGTCATGGATGGTGGCCACGGTCTTGAGATCCAGCGCCAGGACCGCGAACTGCGCCGCCAGCGCCGCCTGGAATAGATCGTTGGGGAAGGTGCGGAAGTAGCCGGGCTGCCAGACGCCGCCGGTCTGAATGTCGTCATTGGTCATGTTGGTCGCGGCGTTGGATGGCGAAATCATCAGCATGCCGAGATCGCTGACGACCGGCAGCGCGCCTTGCGCCGCGGTCGCGCAATTGGTGCCGATAATGCCAAGCACCGTCTCGTCCGAGGTGATGCGCCGCGCCGCCAGCTGCCCGCCTTCCACCGTGCACTGGCTGTCCTGGACGGTCAGCTCGATTTCGCGCTCCAGCAGCATCCCGCCGCGCTCCAGAATCGCCAGCTCGATGCCGCCCAGCGAGTCTTCGCCGAAGAAAGCGGTGGCGCCCGATTGCGCCAGCATCGCCCCCAGGACGACAGGATCGTCCGGCGCGAGCTCGACGCAGCCGAGGGCGTCCTGGCATTCGCCATCGGCCAGCGCCGGCGCGATAAGAGCCGCCACGAATATCGACGCGATTAGAGCTTTCATTAGTTTTCCCACAGCGACTCTTCTCCTTGTGGTCTTTCAGTCGGTCCTGCGCAACGCTGACCATTGTAGGCGATAATGGATTCCTGTCGCAAATCTATTTCGTAAATCGCTGCGCGGCGCGCCAGCCCCGGTTGCCGCAATTGCGCCGCGCCAGTGTACAATCGCAGAGGCGCTCTTGACGGGCGAAAGCAATCTGCCAGCGAGGTTGGACGCGACTGCGATGAAACTACTGATGGTCGTCTCTTCGCTCGACCTGCGCCAGCCCTTCAGCGCCACGCCAGCCTGGTGGCAGCTGCTCAAGGGGCTCTACGAAATCGGCGTGGAAGTGATCGCCGCGCCCTATCAAGGCGCGCCAATCGAGAGCCTGTGGTGGCGGACGGAAGCCAATCCCGCGCGTTTGCAGGGCGATGTCTTCAAGACGCTGCGGGGGGCTGCGCGCGCGCTGAGGCCAACGCGGTCCGCTGGAGTCGCAAAGGAAACAGGCGGGGAATCGCTTTCGGACCGCGCCCTGCGAACCGCCGCCAGCACGTTGATCGCGCCATTGTGGCGGCGTCATCTAGAGCGCGTTCTGGAAGCCGAAGACGATGTGGACGCGCTGGTCATTCTGACCGTGCCGCTGAACCACCTGCGGGGCCTGCCAGCCTATCTGTCGAGCAAGTTCGATATTCCTATTTTCTATTATGATGGCGACGTGCCCGCCAGCCTGCCCAATATGCGCGGATTCGCTTCGGGCTTCCGCATCTATCAAGGCGCCGACCTGGCGGAATACAGCGCGTTCATCAGCAACAGCAGCGGCGGCGCGGCGATGCTGGAGCGGCTCGGCGCGAAGAAGGCGCACACCCTGTGGTACGGAGCGGATCCAGATGTCTTCGCTCCGGTTGCCACGCCGGCGCAGGATATCGATGTTTTCTTTTATGGTCATGGGCGCGAATACCGCTCGGAGTGGATCGACCGCATGATCGCGCGGCCCTCCCGGGCGATCGCCGATTCGCGTTTTGCCCTGCGCGGGACGAATCTCGGCGACATCGGCGCGGCGCGGGAGCTGCCCTACCTGAGCTTCAGCAAACTGCGCGAATACGTCTGCCGCAGCAAGATCAACCTCTGCGTCACGCGTGGCGCCCATGCCAGCGTCTACGCCTCGTCATCGTCACGCCCCTTCGAGCTTGGCGCGCTCGGCGCCTGCGTCGTCGCCAATCCCTACCTGGGAATCGAAGAATGGTTCGAGCCGGAAAAAGAACTCATTGTCGCGCACTCGGCGGAAGAGGCGATCGAGCGTTATCGGCATTTGCTCGGCAACGAGCGCGAACGCCTGGCAATTGGCGGCGCGGCGCGGCGGCGGGTCTTGAAGCAGCACACCTTCCGCCACCGCGCGATTGAATTGGCGGGCATCATCAAGCAATACCTGTAGCGACAATGGAAAAGGGGAGAGATTCATGCCGATTGACCTGGATAACGCGCGCGACTATGTATATCGCAATGGCACGCTGCTGGAGCGGGCGCTTTTCGCCTGGCGCTTTGATGAGGGCAGCCTTGAGCGCCTTCATCAGATCATCCTCTGTTACAAGAATCCCGACAATGGTTTCGGCCACGGACTGGAGCACGACTTAAAAGCGCCGCACTCGAATCCGCTGGCGCTGGAATACCTGCTGGGCATGATGAAACAGGCGGGCGTCCCGGCTGGTTCAATTTTTGTCGGTTCAAGCGAGTGGGTGGAAGCGCAGATGAATGGGGATGGCAGCTTGCGCAATCCCCCAGAAACGCGCGCCTATCCGCTGGCGCCCTGGTGGCAAGAGGCTGGCGGCCAGACCATGCCCGATTCGATCGTCGGCAACCTGATGCATTTTGGCGCCGCCACGCCCTCGCTCACAATTAAGACCAAAGCCTGGGCGCTTCAGCGGTATACGCCGCAGAAGATCCTGGAAAACGAATGGCTCTTCATGGCCTACCACCCCTTCGACTTCTTTTTCGCAATCGACGATTTCCCGGAGCTTGAAGCGCTGCGGCGAGCGACCGTGGACAACATCGTCGCCTGCGCGGAGGCGGCGCCCGCCAATCAAGCTGACTCGCTCTTCGCCTTCGCGCCGACGCCGGAGTCGCCGATCGCCCGCGCGCTGCCCGCTGGCTTGCTGGATCGCTTTCTTGACGCGCTGGAGGAGGGACAGCAGGACGATGGCCGCTGGCTCGACCAACACAATTTGCCGCAGTGGCAGCCGATGACGACCATCAACGTTTTGCTGGCGCTGCGGCGGCATGGACGCTGGACTTAATCCGCCGCCTGGCGCGAGCCTGTGTTATACTCGCGCCCAAGAGCGGCGACGCCGGCCGGGAGCGCCTGATGGCGATTGACTACATCATCGAATACGACTGCGCGCCCAAACGGGAGCTCTCGGCCGACGGCATCCGCGAACGGCTGAAGGAGCGGGCGCGCGCCGACGAAGTCATCCAGTGGTTTCGCGCGGCCGGCGACATGCGCGAACCGGACCAGATGGGCTTCGAATTCACGCAAAGCTCGCCGGACGACCCAGGCGACAAGCAGCTGATCGTCGTGCAGGATTTAATTGATCACGCGGCCGCCCTCGACGACTATGCCGAAGATTGCGCCGCTTGCCCGGCCAATCCAGGCGGTCGCCCCTTCGGCTGCATGGGCTTCATCCAGTATCCGATCACGGCGCGCGCGGAGGCCTGGCTGCTTGAGCGGCTGCCCGTGCCGGATGAGCCCCTGGTCTGGCTGCTGCTGAAACAGGGCATTCAGAAGCTGGGTTACGATGGCGCGTCGGTCAAGGCATTGCGCGCCGCGGATGGCGGCGTCGACGCGAGCGAGCGCGCCTATTTTGAACTGCCAATCGCCCCGCGGCGCCGTCTTGGCGAATTGCGCGTATCAGGCGATCAGGCGCTTGAAATGATCTTCGGCGTCGGCGAGCGCGTCATCCCCAACCACGCCGGCGTGCTGCTGCTATTTTTCGGCGCCATCAACCGCGACCTGGAGGCGGCTGAAATCCAGGATATCTCCTCCTTTGACGAGGCAATCAAGGAGCGATTCGCCTTCGTGATGCAAACCGAGGCTTCGGCCGACGACCGCGTCCGCGAAATGGTTGAGTTTTTTCGGGCGCTCTATGTCGCCTGGCGTCTGAACGTGCCGCTCTTTGTCGATGCCTAGCCGCGGCCCGAAATCTGTGGACACGCCCTCGACAATGACGCCGCCCGCGCAAAATACATCGCGCCTGGGCGTGTTTGTACGGGCGAGCCGCCGGCTCGCCGCTACACCCCTCGCTGATGCTGCGGGGAGGGGCCGGGGGGTGGGATTGGTTGCGCGCCCATTCGTAAAGGACCATGATGGACTCAACTGACAAACCCATAGCCTGGATCGAGACCGTGCCCGAAGCCGAGGCGAAGGGCGAGCTGCAACGCGCCTATCAACGCGCCGGCGACGCCAAAAGCGGACGGGTCGACCACATTATGAAGATCCACAGCCTGCATCCGGCCTCTCTGGTCGATCACTTGCATCTGTACAAGACGCTGATGTACGGCGATTCGCCTTTGACTCGGGCGCAGCGCGAGATGATCGGCGTGGTCGTCTCCGCCATTAACCGCTGCGAATACTGACTGAAGCACCACGCGCGCAACCTCCGTCAGTTGACTGGAGACAAGGAGTTCACCGCCAGAATCGAGACCGATTATCGCAGCGCCGAATTGACCGAAGCCGACCGGGCGATGCTCGATTACGCCGCCAAGCTGACGCGTTCGCCTTGGGCGATGACAGAAGCTGACGTCGGTCAATTGCGCGCCTGCGGTTTCAGCGATCGGGCGATTCTGGATATCGCTATGGTGATCGCTTATTATGCCTACGTCAATCGGATCGCCGATGGCTTGGGTTTGACGCTGGAGGGCTATTGGGCGGCGGGAAAGACGGACTACGCCTGAGCTCAGCCGCCGCGGGTGGCGAAAGCGAGCAGGACGAGCACGGTCAGAATAATGGCGATGGCGGCGACGGCGTAGAATCTGGCGAAGCGCTTGCGCGCCTCGGAGCCTTCGCGGAAAATATCTGACAGTTTCAAGCGGCTTGCCTGCCGAAAACCTGGTTGATCATCATACGACAAGCATAGCTTGAATCCTTCGCCGTAGCAACGGAAACGAGTTACAGGCGGCAAGGGCGCTTCAGGAATTGGCCGGCATTGGCGAGCCCAAAAGATGACAATGATACCGAGCGATTTCAGCGGATTCATCGCCGTGGTCAAGCGCGACTGCGAGACCTGTCGGCTTATCGAGCCGGCTTTGAACGCTCTGGCGGACTGTCGCGCTTTGCGCGTCTTTTCGCAAGACGACCCGACCTTCCCCGAAAGCCTCGCGGACGTGATCGACGAGCGCGAGCTTCAACTCTCGTATCGGCTGGATATCGAGATCGTGCCGACCCTGATAGCGTTCGATGATGGCGAAGAATCGGCGCGACTTGTGGGCTGGAAGCGCGAAGACTGGCGCGCGCTGACGCGGCTGACCGAGCTCGGCGCTGGCTTGCCCGCGTTCAGCCCCGGCTGCGGCTCCAAATCGGTCGAGCCGGGCATGCCGGAGAAGCTGGCATATAAGTTTGGCGACACGCCCTTGCAGGCGCGGCGACTTGATGTGGCTGCGCAGCAGGACGAACACGAGCTGATGTACGAACGGGGCTGGTCGGATGGCCTGCCGGTCGTGCCGCCGACGGATGCGCGCGTGCTAAGAATGCTGGCGGGAACGACGCGCTCTCCATCGGAGGTCATCGGCGTCATCCCGCCCGACAATGCCCCATGCACGATTGAAAAAGTCGCGATCAACGCGGTCATGGCGGGCTGCAAGCCGGAGTATCTGCCTGTTGTGCTGGCGGCGGTGGAGGCGGCTTGCCTTGATGAATTCTGCATGCACGGCGTGCTGGCGACCACCTACTTCTCGGGGCCAATCGTCATCGTCAATGGACCCATCGCCGACAAGATCGGCATGAATTGGGGGCATAACGTCCTGGGGCAAGGCAACCGCGCCAATTCGACCATCGGGCGGGCGCTGCAGCTGGTGATTCGCAACGTCGGCGGCGGAAGACCGGGCGGCGTTGATCGCGCGACCCTGGGGCAGCCGGGCAAGGTCGGCTTCTGCTTTGCGGAGCGCGAGCATGATTCGCCCTGGGAATCGCTGGCGGTCGAACGGGGCTTCCGCCCCGACGACTCCACCGTGACGCTCTTCGCTGGCGGCGGCGTGCATCCCACTGGCGATCAAAAGTCGCGCGAGCCCGAATCTCTGACGGGCAGTTTGGCGCTGACGCTGCGAACGGTCCGCCACGGCAAACTCTACGGCGGGACGGACGCATTGCTCGTCATTTCGCCGGAGAATATGCGCGTTTTCCGGGAGGCTGGCTGGTCGAAGGCGCGCTTCCGCCGGGCGCTGGACGAGGCGCTGACGGTGGACGGGGGCGAAGTCGTCGCCGGCGCTGATGGCATCGACGAGGGCATGCCGGCGAGCCTGGCCAACAAGCGGTTGAGGAAGTTCCGACCGGGCGGGCTGCTCATCGTTCATGCCGGCGGCGGCGCGGGCATGTGGTCGGCCGTCATCACCGGCTGGGCCGGCAGCGGACCCAGAGGCAGCGTCCCGGTCACCGTCGCGGTAAAATCGTGAGAACAGATTGGAATTCTATCGCTACGATTGCCGTGAATTCGCCTTTCACTGGGGTGCTGTAGGGGCGACGCTTGTCTCGCCCGACTGCGCCTGATATCGCAAACAGATCCGGATAATGTAAAGGCGAGGCGGCGACTCGCCCAATGCCGCCCCAGAGCAGGAATCACATTCCGAACGAATTTCTCGGCATTGCAGAGCGTAAGGAGTAAACCATGTCAACACTATTGGACCCAACCAGCGAGCTGCGGCCAGCCCAGCGCGAGGCGTTGCCCAGGCCGCCCTCTTTGAGCGACAAACGCGTCGCCCTCCTCGATATTTCCAAGCCGCGCGGCGATGTCTTTCTCGATCATCTGGAAGCGCGCTTGGGCGGGCTGGGGGTCGAGGCGCGGCGCTACAGCAAGCCCACTTTCACGCGGGTGGCGCCGCTCGAGCTCAAGCATCAGATCGCGAGCGAGTGCCATGTCGTGATCGAAGCGCTCGCCGATTGAGGCTCGTGCACGTCGTGCAGTGTGCATGACATCACGGACCTGGAAGCGCTTGGGCTGCCGGGCATGTTCGTCGCCTCGGATGAATTTATCGAAGCGGCCGCGGCGCAAGGCAAGGCGCTCGGCTTCGACCCGCCCGCCTGCTATGTGCCGCACCCGATTCAAGACCGCCACGACGATGAGATACGCGCGCTGGCCGATGCCGCCTTCGAGGAGATTCTCTCGCGTATCGTAGCGCCCTGAACCGGCCCGCTATCGGTAGCGGCTGATGACGACCGCGGTGTTGTGGCCGCCGAAACCGAAGGAATTGCTGAGCACGTGCTCGATGTCGCGTTCGACGCCGATATTGGGCGTGTAATCCAGATCGCATTCGGGATCGGGCGTTTCCAGGTTGATCGTCGGCGGGATGAAGCCGTCCTGCAGCGCCTTGACCGAGAAGACGGCTTCGGCGGCGGCCGTCGCCCCCAGGATATGCCCGGTCATCGACTTCGTTGAGCTAATCGGAATATTGTAGGCTTCTTCCGCCAGCGCCTGCTTGATGGCGAGGGTTTCGCTCTTGTCGTTGAGCTGGGTGGCGGTGCCGTGGGCGTTTATGTAGCTGATCTCGTCCGCGCTGATATTCGCCTCGCGCAGTGCCCGCCGCATCGCTTCGGCCGCGTCGACGCCATCCGGGTTGGGCGCGGTGACGTGAAAAGCGTCCGAGGTATGCCCATAACCGGTGAGCTCGGCGTGGATATGGGCGCCACGAGCCAAGGCGTGATCGAGGTCTTCCAGAATCATGAGGGCGGCGCCTTCCGCGGCCACGAAGCCATCGCGGCTGGCGTCGAAGGGTCTTGAGGCTTTCTCTGGCACGTCTTCGGTATTGGTCAGCACCTTCATATTATTGAATCCGCTGATGACCATGGGCATGATGCAGGCTTCGCTGCCGCCGGCCACCATGACCTTGGCGCGCCCCATGCGGATGAGATCGGCGGCGTCGCCAAGCGAATTGTTGCTGGTGGCGCAGGCCGCGGTGATATTGTAGTTCGGTCCCTTCAGCCCGAAGTGCATGGACACGCGCGAACTGATGCCATCGTGCAGCAGGGCGGGCACGATGACAGGGCTGACGCCGCGGTGCCCCCGGGCTTCGAAGCCTTGCAGCGCCTGCACCACCGTGACGATGCCGCCAATGCCCGAGCCGACGACCACGCCGACATCGTATTTGTTTTCGGCCGTGATCTCGATGCCGGCGTCATTCAACGCCTCCTCAGCCGCCACCAGCGCCAGCATCTGCGCGCGGTCCATCCGCCGCATCTCGCGCCGGCCGAAGCGCCCGACCAGGTCGATGTCTTTCACTTCGCCAGCCACGCGGTTTTCCACCAGGTCGGCGTCAAAGAGGGTGATCCAGTCGATGCCGGAATTGCCCGCGCGGATATTCGCCCAGGATTCGTCTACGCTGTTGCCGACCGGGCTGACCAGTCCCATGCCAGTGATGACAATTCTTTTATCCGACATCTGCGCTCTCTCGCTGCCGTTTGCGTCCGCGCGCTTAACTATCGCTTGACATGATTATAATACGGCTTTCTGGCAGTTATCATGACCAAGTTGGGCAGTTAGTCGCCGAGCTCGTCACGCAGCGCCCAAAATATGGTCATGCGGGCTGGATGCCGCTTGCGCATGCGCGTCGCCGCGATCTGACTCGACTTCATTTTGCCACCGAGGCGCCTCAGGCTTCGTCAGGCTCGGGGCCAGCCACCGCGACCACCATGCGCTCGGGCTTTAGGTAGCGCCGGGCCGCGCGCAGCAAGTCTTCTTTGCCGAGGCTGTAGACCATATCGGCGTAAATCGCCAGGTAATCCAAGCCCAGCGCAAAGCTTTCCATGCTGTGAATATGCGAGGCGATGCCCTCGTTGCTCTCGAGCCGCAGCGGCATGCGCCCGGTGAAGTAACTCTGATTGTCGGCCAGGTCTTCGTCTTTAACTGTCTCTGTCGTCAGTCGCTCGATTTCTTCCATGATGGAGGCGATCGCCAACTCGACATTGTCGGGGTTGACGCCAGCGCTGACGGTCCAAGGGTCGGGACCGTGCCCGCCGCCCAGCTGACTGTAAGCATAATAGGCCAGGCCCTTTTCCTCGCGCACGCTCTTGCCGATGCGCCCCATCATGCCGAAGACGCCCAGGACGCTGTTCGCCAGCTGCGCCGCCAGATAATCGCTTGCCGCGCGCGCCGGACCGATGACGCCCATGCAGATATCCGATTGCGTCTTGCCGGGCAAGGAGACGGTCGGGCGCAGGTCAGTCGGCTCTTCCGCTGGCACGTTCGCCTGGGGCGTAGCGGGCTGATCTTCCCGCCGCCAGTCTCCAAAAGCCGCCGCCGCCAGATTGAGCGCGTCGGAAGCTTTTACCGCGCCGACGATGACCAGGATCATGCCGCGTGGCCCGACATGCGCCGCGTGAAACCGCCGCAAGTCAGCCGCCGAAATCGCGGCGACCGAGTCGGCGTCGCCATACGTGCCGTAGTAGTAGGGGTGCGACTCCGGGTAGAGCGCCTCTCGCATCGCCTTTGCCGCGCGGTAACGGGTGTCGAAGGCGCTGTACTGCAGCCAGGTCAGGCGTTCGCCGCGCAAACGATCGACATGCTCGGCCGGGAAGACCGGATGGCACAGGGCGTCCTTGGCGACATCCAGCAGCAGGCTGAGGTCTTCCGCCAGCGCCTTGCCGGAGAAGCCGAGCTTGTGGACATGCCCGCGAAAGCCGAGATCGGCCCCGACATCTTCCAGCGCGCCATGGATCGCGTCAAAGTCGCGGCCGGTCGTGCCGGTCATCAGCGCGCCCGCGGCCAGCGACGCCATGCCGCTCTTTTCGGGCGATTCATAGATGCTGCCGGCCTGCAGCGAACCCATCACGTTGACGGACTGCACCGCCGGGTTCTCGTAAACCAGGACGACGACGCCGTTGCCCAGCTCGGCCCGCTGGATATTGCCGGAATTCGGGATGCTCGCTTGAGAAGTTGTCACGCGTCCGTCGCCTCCGCCTCAGGCTCAATCGGATTTAGAATGCCGACCACGCGGCCGCGCGGCACAAGGTAGCGATTGGCGACCGCCAGCACATCATCAGCCGTGACCTGCATCAGCCGCTCGGCGTAATTGTCGAACCAGCTCACATCGCCGAGGATGAAGGACTGCGCCAGCCCATAAGCCTGCTCGGTGACGCTTTCGCTGCTGTAGGCGAAGGCGGCGCGCGTCTGCTTCCGCGCCTTGTTGAGCTCGGCTTCGCTGATGCCATCTGCTTGCAGGCGCGCGATTTCTTCCAGCAGGGCGGCTTCGGCTTCGTCGGGCGAGCGCCCCTCGCGCAGCGTTACGATGATGCTGTAAAGGTAGGGGTCGACCGTGGGCGTGAGCCAGGCGCCGACCCCCGCCGCGATCTCGGTCTTGACCAGGGCCTGATAGAGCCGGCTCGTCTTGTTGTCGGAGGCGCCGCTCGTCCCGTTCAGAATCGCGTTCAGCACTTGCAGCTTCATCCAGTCGTCGTGGGTCGCGGCGGGGATGTGGTGGCAGAGCTCGTAGAAGGCGGTCTCGCCCGGGCGCTCGACGGTGACGCGCCGCTCGCCACCGGCCTCGGGCTCGGGCCGCGAGAAAAGCGCGGGCGCCGCGCCCCCCTCGATGCCGCCATAGAGCCGCTCGATCTTCGCCAGCATCTCGTCGCTGTCGAAGGCGCCGACGGCGATCGCGGCCGCGTTGGCCGGCCTGTAATGCCGGCGATAATGCGCGTAGAGATTATCGCGCGTCATGCTGCGCAGGTCGGTTTCGTCGCCGATGATTTCGTGATGATAGCCATGCACGCGGAAGGCGGCCCCGCGCAGCGCTTCGCTCAGCCAGAAGGTCGGCTGGTTCTCCGCGCCCTGCCGCTCGGAGATGATGACGGTGCGCTCGGACTCGGTCTCGCCGGCGTCGAAGAGCGCGTTGCTCATGCGGTCGGCTTCGGCTTCCATGGCGATGTCGATTTTGTCGGCGGGCAGGGTCTCGAAGTATTTGGTGGCGTCCATGCTGGTGAAGGCGTTCCACTGCCCGCCAGCGCGGTCGATTTCGCGGTCCAGCGCGCCGGCCGGGAAGCGCTCCGTGCCTTTGAAGAGCATGTGCTCGACCCAATGAGAGACGCCGGTGAGCCCCGTCGGTTCGTTGCGGCTGCCGACGCGATAGGCGAGCCAGAAGCTGATGACGGGGGCGCTGCGGGCTTCGCGCAGGAGGACGGTGAGTCCGTTGGGCAGGGTGTGGTGGGTTAGGGGTGGCAACTTGTTTCCTCGAACGCGAACTATTCACAGCGAAGATTATAGCATGAGGTACTGGACAGATGTAGATATGTTTCGCTTGCCGAAGCCATTCCCATATAGTACATTAGCGCCGGATTAGTGGGCGAAAGCAGGGAACGATGAAGGCAGATGATTGGCAGATGAGCAAGGTATTCCTCGGTGGTGGCGATGTGCAATATGTATTGCCCATCTTCCAGCGAGAATATGCTTGGGAAGAGGAAGAATGGGGTACGCTGCTTGATGATGTTATTGAGACATACCACGAAAGCCAAAAGGCTCAACACGAGCACTTTTTGGGCTCGCTCGTTGTTATTGAAGAGGACGGCAAGAAAACGCTGTTTCAGTCCTACACGCTTGTTGACGGTCAGCAACGACTGACCTCCGTTTCCATTCTTCTTTGCGCATTACGGGACCTGCCGGGTGCAGAAGATTCTTTGAATAGAAAAGTAAACAGGTATTTGTACAACTTAGATGTCGACGGCGATCTTCGCTACAAGATTCTGCCCACTACAAAGTATGACGATAGGGAGTCGTACATTGCTATCTTGGACGGAAAGTCTACCGATGGCTTGGAATCAAGGATTGTCGACGCGTACGCATTTTACAAGGAACAACTTGGCGCGCTTATAGAATCCACTGGCCTTCTTCCGCAAGACTTGTTCGACTGTGTATTGAGTTCGCTCTACATCGTTTTCATCGAACTCGACCGTACTGATAAGCCATACAAGATTTTTGAGAGCCTTAACCATAGAGGCAAGGCGCTTACGCAGGCCGACCTGGTGCGAAATTATATTGCTATGACCTTGCCGCAGTCTCGCCAGCAGAAGATTTTTGATAGCGATTGGTCACAGATTGAGCGAAAGCTTTCAGACAGACGCGAGACCGCGCGAATTCCCGAACTCACAGCATTCCTCCGTCATTACCTAGCCATGCAGCTTGGCGATTTACCTCGAGTAGACCAAGTATACAATCGTTTTCGGGATCGGATCGAAAAGCGCATGAAACCGAGCGATAATGAGTTTGAACTCGAGATTCAAAAACTTCATCGCTTTGCCTCACATTACGAAAAACTTCTTCGTCCAGAGAACGAATCCTCAAGTTTGGTAAAGTCGCGCCTTGAACGCCTGAATATATTGGAACCAACTACCGCATTTCCGCTTCTCATGTTCTATTACGATTCTTACGAGAGCCGCGCAATAGACGTAAACGAATTCTTGAAGATTTTGAAAGTGGTAGAAAACTATCTCGTTCGAAGATTCCTTGCGGGGGAACCCACCAATTACCACAATTCCATGTTCACTTCACTCGCACACGAATTGATGAGCCAAAATGAGCATGGGGCGTCTTCACTTGAGTCTGCGCTGGGAGAAAGAAACTATCCATCAGACAATCGACTTAAGCAGCAGCTGATTTGGAACAGACTTTACAGCACCAATAAGTCGCGGAGAATCGTCTTTGTATTGGAGGAACTTAGCCAGCACATTAACGCAGAAGTCAAGCTTGCCAAAGCCGGTACTGTTGAACACATCATGCCGCAAAGGCCGAACACCGCATGGCAATCTGATTTAGGCGCAGACTGGCAAGACGTTTATCGCGAGCAGCTGCACACAATAGGCAATCTCACGGTCGTCTCGCAACCTTGGAATTCGAAGCTCTCCAACTTGACATTTCTTAAGAAACGAGAGCAGCTTATGCAGCAGGGACTACCTATAAACACCGAGTACTTTGGCGATGAAAACATGAAGTGGAATGGAAAGGCTATCAAGAAGCGCGCGCTATTCTTGATTGAGAAAGCCCTAGAGGCGTGGCCTGCCTTTACCGAGCCGCCTCGTTCACAGGGTGTCACGGGCAGGTCGCCGTTGACACTTACCATACGCGGCGAAGACTTTGGCGTATTCAGCTGGCGAGACATGTTGTTACAAATGGTCAATTGCCTTCACGAAATGCATTTGCTGGCGGACTTAGACGCTGCCCAAAGCGAATTTGGCGGCATGATCCGAACTGATGAAGAGGCTTCGGCTAAATCCTACAGGAAATCGTCGGCCGGCTGGTGGATATATGTAAATCATTCTGCGGAGGCCGTTGTGCACGTCTGCAGGAGGCTAGCGCAATTCTGTGACTTGGGCGACGACGAATGGAGCTTCACCTACGAATAATCGGCCAAGACGCTCTCCGCGTCTCCGTGCCTCTGTGGCAGGAGGATCACCCCCGCGCCACCCCGCCAAGCACCCGCCCATCACCCAAGCCTGCAACCAACTCCCCAACCGCCTCTACCGCCCGATGCATCCCCGGCGTCGGCCGCGCGTGTCCCAGGCTCGTCAGCTTCACGATGTACTCCCCGGCCTCCGCCCGCGGCGCCAGCATGATCATCGTATGCTGCTCGATGCTCGGCTCTTCGACCACGACTTCAAAGACGGCGGCATTCCGCTGGGCGTCGGCGTAGGCGCGCAGGACGGCGACATGCGCCTCGCCCAGCTTGTGGCGCGTGGCTTGAAAACGCTCGCAGATTTCGGCGGCGGTCAGGGGCGACTGCAAGAAGAGATGCGGCATGTTCATTTCCTCAATAAGGGGCGGATGAATCACGGGCTTGTCGTTGCGGATGTAGCGGAAGAAGTGCCCGCGGCGTCCCTCGCGATAGCCTTTGAGTTCGTATTTTGTGTGAAAGCGATCCTCGATCTCGTTCACCCAGGGCGCGTCCAACTGATTGCACAGGCCTGCTGCGCTGGACAGGCTCTCGTGCGCCATCTCGGCGTAATCGCTGATGTCGGTGGCCAGCAGCAAGGATCCGCCGGGGCGCAGTCGGCTGGCCAGCAGGGCGACCGTGTCGCGGCTGATGAGGCGGCGGCGATGATGCTTCTTCTTGAACCAGGGATCGGGATAGTTGATGTGAAATTCGCTCACCGATTCGGGCGGCAGCAGATGCGCCAGGGCGGTTTCGGCGCGCGTGTGAACTGGTCGGACGTTTTCCAGCGCCAGCTTTTCAATCTTGGCCTCGGCTTTGTCCATCGACTGGCTGGAAATCTCGAAGCCGAGGATGTTGCAATCGGGATTCGTCCGCGCCAGGCGCAGCAGGAAATCGCCATTGCCGAAGCCGATCTCGACGATCAGCGGCTGAACGCGGGCGAAGAGCCGTTCTTGCCGCAGGGGCCAGTCCAGCGTGAGGATGTTGAGCTTTCGCAGCATTTTAGGTCCATTGGCGCGTGTCCACACACCGGATTCATTGTGCTCTCCCCCTCCCTGACGCCTCGGGGACGGGGGCCGGGCGGTGGGGTAGAACTTGGCGACGGGGTCGATAAACGTGCCCCCTACTTAGCTCGCTGGGGAGGGGGCTGGGGGAGGGGTGGATTTCTGCCTCAGCGTCTCCGGCACGAAAAAAAGGAAGATGCTGGCGGCGGCCAAACCCGAGCCGGCGATCACCCAGATGGCCGAACTGAGCACGAGAATGTCGGCGACGACGCCGACGATCAGCGGTCCCCCCGTCTGCCCCATATCGCCGATCCAGCGCCAGACACCCAGGAATTCCCCGCGCGACCGCGACGGCGAGAGATCGGCGCCGAGGGTCATCATCGAGCCGGACCCCAACCCGTTGCCGATGCCTATCAAAACCGCCGCGAAGAGCAAGCCACTGTAGCTGCTGGCGAACGGGACGAGCGCCATGCCCAGCGCCTGAATGCCGAAGCAGGGCACGATGGCGAACTTGCGCCCGACCCGGTCCATCAGCCAGCCGGCGACGACGAACAAGCTGAAATCGACGGCGACCGAGAGGCTCACGATCAAGCCGATTTGATCGACGGCCAGCCCAAGCGCCTCCGCCGCGAAGAGCGGAATGATGATGGTGCGCCCGGCGCGGATCATCTGCCCGAAGATCTGCGCCGTGCCCGCCGAAGCCAGGACGCGAGAATTCGAAACCAGCACGGAGCGAATATGCAGGTCGTGGCTCTCTGGCTCGTCCGCGCCGCGCTTCTGGCGCTTGCCATTCAGCGTGAAGGCGATGACCAGCAGCAGCCCGACCGCCGTGACCAAGCCGACGACGATGAATACCGCGCGCAAACCCAGCATGCCGGCGATGATGCCGCCAATGGCAGGACCAATGAAGCCGCCCAGCCGATGCGTGCCGCCATACATCGAAATCGCTTTGCCGCGCTGCCCCAGCCCCACCTGGTTCGTCACGTAAACATGCGCCGAAATCGTGTACATCGAGCGCCCGAAGCCGGAGACGAGGCGCAGCAGCAGCACGATCCAGATCGTCGGCGCGAAGAAGAGCAGGAAAACGGACAGCGCCTTCACCAGGATGCCCATCATCATGACCTGCTTATTGCCGAAGCGCCTCTGGATCATGCCGGTCGGCACGTCGGCGATCAGCGTGCCGATGCCTTCGCCCGCCAGCACCAGCCCAATCAAGCCGTAGCTGATCTCGAAGTCCACGGCGAAGAGCGGCAGGATCGGCACAAGCAAGCCATGCCCAAGCGTGACCATCAGCGCCGGCAAATAAAACGACAGGATCAGCGCGCGCAATCCTGTCGGCGAATCCGCTTGGTCATTCCTTGTGGACATTCGCGATGGCATTGCCCAAGTGTAACCGTTTAGGCTCTGGATTGCAGGGGTTATGCGCCTCGAAAATCGCGCATGACGGCGCCGAGCGCGGCGATCGCTCGGGTGATCTGTTCTTCGTCGGCGCGCGTGAAGTTCAGGCGCATTGTCGGCAAGCCCTCTTCGGGGTCGATATAGAAGTATTTGCCTGGCACGTAAGCGACCTTATGCTCGACCGCTCGCCAGTAGAGGGCTTCGGCATCGAGACCGGGCGGACCCTCGACCCAGATGAACATGCCGCCATCGGGCTTCGTCCAGGCGTAATCGGCGGGGAAATGCCGCTCCATCGCCGCCAGCATTGCCTCTTGACGCGGCTGATAGAGCGCGATGATTTTGGGGATCCGCTCGTAAATGTAGCCGCCGCGGATATACTCGGCCGCCAGGGCCTGGGCGTAGGTGTTGCTGTGCAGGTCGGCGCCTTGCTTGGCGGTGTAGAGCCACTCGTAAATCAGCGGCGGGGCGACGCAGAAACCGAGCCGCAAACCAGGCGCGAAGACCTTCGACACCGTGCTGACGTAAATTGTATTCTCCGGCGCGAATGTATAGAAGGGCGGGACGGCTTCGCCCCGATAGCGCAGGTCGCTGTAGGGATCGTCTTCGATGACCAGGGCGCCATGCCGTTTTACAATCTCCGCGATTTGCCGCCGCCGCTCGACGCTCAAGGTGCGCCCGGTCGGGTTCTGAAAGGTGGTCACCAGATAGATGAACTTGACATCGCGCCGCTGAAGCGTTTCCGCCAGCGCGTCGGGCAGCATGCCTTCGTCGTCGGTGGCGATGCTGACGTAATTCGGCTCGTAGGCGCTGAACGCCGATATGGCGCCGAGGTAGCTGGGCGTCTCCAAAGCGATGAGATCGCCCGGCGAAATCAGCACCTTGCCAATGGTATCCAGCGCGCTCTGCGAGCCATTGAACACCAGGATTTCGTCCGCGCCGACCTTGATTCGCTTCTTCGCCAGCCAGCTTGCCAGCGCCTCGCGAAATGGCGTGAAGCCCTCGGTCAAATCATATTGCAGCGCGGCCGCGCCATAGCGGTCGAGCACCGCTTCGTTGATGCGATAGAGCGCTTCAATCGGAAATGTTTCTGGCGCCGGGATGCCGCCCGCCAGCGAAATCATGCCCGGCTGCGCAACGACTTTCAGGATCTCGCGGATCTGATTGCGGCGCATGCTGAGCGTACGCGTGCTTAGCTTGTCTTCGAATTGTTGCGACACGGTGATGGCCACTCCAATGAAAGCGCGGACCGCCAAATGACTCTGGTCCGCCGGCGTCAGGTGATTTGCGTTCGTCGGCTATGCCAGGTAATCGCGCAGATTATGCGCCAGCTGCGGGTGTCGCAGCCGCCGAAGCGCTTCCTTCTCCAGCTGCCGGATGCGCTCGCGGCTAAGCCCGAATTTGTTGGCGATCTCCTCGAGCGTATGCGGTTCGCCGCCGCCCAAGCCAAAACGCAGCCGCAAGATGTGGCTCTGACGCGGCGTCAGCTCGGCGAGGACCTCTTCGATCGTCTCTTCCAGCAGGTTCTGCGTCGCCGATTCCACCGGGCTGATCGTCTCTTGATCTTCGATGAAGTCGCCAAACTCGCTGTCGCCGTCTTCGCCGACCGGTCGTTCCAAGGCGATGGCGTGCTGGCTGGCGTCCATCATGGCGCGGACGGCGTCGGCCGCGACTTCCATCGCGCCGGCGATTTCTTCCGCGGTCGGGCGGCGCCCCAGGGTCTGTTCGAGGTCCTGCGCCGCGCGGTACATCTGTCGGATGCGCTCGGTCATGTGCAAGGGAATGCGGATGGTGCGCGTCTTCTGGGCCAGGGCGCGGGTGATGGCTTGACGTATCCACCAGGTGGCGTAGGTGCTGAAGCGATTGCCGCGCGAATAATCGTATTTGTCGACGGCGCGCATCAAGCCGACATTGCCTTCCTGTATGAGATCGGGGAAGGGAAGCCCCTGCCCCATATAACGCTTTGCGATGCTGACGACCAGCCGGGTGTTAGCGCGGCCCAGGTGTTCGCGGGCGCATTGCCCGTCAAAGACCAGCCGGCGCAGGTGGCGGCGCCAGCGCTCGCTCTTCTGCAAGACGTCGGGGTTATCCAGCCGGGCGCGCGCTTTGAAGCCCCGCTCGATGCGCTTCGCCAGATCAATTTCGTCGGCGGCGGTCAATAGCGGCTCTTGCGCCATCTGCCGAAAATAAAGTCCGACGGGGTCGTCGGACGGAATGGCGCTGATATCGGCGGCCGCGCGGGTCGGCTGGGCGTGGCGGCTTTCATAGTCTTGCTCAATGATCTCGGTCGCATCCTTTGGCTGGGCGTTATCGGCCTCTTTCCGCAGCTCAATGCCCAGCTCTTCCAGCTCCAGCAAGAGCGTGCGCAGGGCGGTTCGGTCTTCGCCGTCGTCGTCCAGCGCTTCGATGATCTGTTCAAAGGTGACGTAACCGCGTTTTTCAGCAAGCTCTACAAGCGCTTGTATCACTTTTAGACCTCTGCCCGTTTGGTGAATAAGACTAATTCGTTTCTTGAGCCGCTACGGCGACGGGTCGCTGTGAAGTCTATTTTGGGCGATTGGCTGGCGATATGTCAACGGACAAAATATCACAAATTGGCGGCGCGCGGCGCTGTTGATTTCCTATAGCCAGTCGCTTTGAATGGCGCGGGCGAGGCTGCGAGTCGTCTCCCCGGATTTCTTGCGCTCTCGCCTGGGCGCGCGGGCCTCAGCGCCGCAGAACGCGGTTGACGATGCCGAACCAGAATGGCGCCCCTTGCGCGGCCGCGATGACGGTCGCGGCGATGCCGAAGAACTTTGCCGCCAAAAGCGCCAGCCAGCCCTTGGGGTTGTTCTCCGGCAGGTAATTCCAGAGGTTATTGGGGTCGCTGAAGGCGCGCGGGTCATCGACGCTCTTGTTGAGGCTCTGGAAGGTCCAGCCTATGGGCAGGCGCAGGTCCTGGATGTCCTGCAGCTGGTAGGCGACCTCCGCGCCGGTTCCAAGCGCATCTTCCAGCGCGGTATCGTCGTCCGCCCCGCTGGCATTGAATTCGTCATTGCCCGCGCCGCCATTGGTTTGCAGGCTGCCGCTCTGCGCCGCGAAATTGGCTTCGCTGCTAAGCTGTTCGCGCAGGGCGGGGTCTTCCCAGAGCGTTCGCCCGATATGCAAGGTGTCTATATTCAGCGCCAGGGCGAAGAAGAGCGCCACGACGATCGACAGGTTTTTCATTTTGCCGGCGTAGGCCGCGCTGGCTCGCCCCATGGCGTTGTTGAACCAGACCTCCAGGTTGCCGCGGGCGACGTCCATGCTGTCGGCGCTCGCCATGACGGTGGATAAGGCGTGACGCAGATTGGGATTCTCGATCTGACGAATGCCAGCCATCAGCGAAACGTTCGTCGTCGGCGCCAGGCCCAGCAGGCTGACCTCTTCGTCAATTTGATTGACAATGTCGGCGAGGGCGCTGCGATAGCGCCTGTCTTCCACGTAGCGCAGCGAATTCCGCAAATCGGTCAAGCCTTCGCCGCTGGCGACGATGCGATTGACCATGACGCGCAGCCCTCGCCGTTCCGCGCCGGCCGGCATGCCATCGATGACGTTCAGCAAGGCGCCGAAGAGCTGCTGGTCGGATTCGGCTTTGATGGTATTGAGCACGACGTCTACGAAGGTCTGCGGGTCGAGGTAATCGACCGCGCCGATGGAGCTGTTGGCGATTCGTTCCGCTTCCTTGCGCGCGAGGCGCTGCGTCGGCGCGACCGGATCGGCTTTTACGAGTTGAATCAGCGGATGCGTATAAACTTTCGCGCGGATGATCGGGTCTTCGATGACGGCGTTGATGGCGCTGCGGAGCGTCTTCGCGCGCATTTTTGCCGCCCGCGCGATCATGGCGTTGACCTCGGTCACCACGATGCTCAGCAAGATGAACACAAAAATGATGCCGATGGCGACCTGAATGATGGCGGCCAAACGCAATCCCTTTCGCGGCGCAAGGCAGATAGCGCGAGACGAAGACGCGCTGAAATCAGTATAATCGAAGCGGTTGTCGGCGCAAGCTAAAGGTTGACGCTTGGGCGCGCCGTGGTGGCTGTGGCGCGGGGCGCGGGCGGCGGTCGCTCTTCCCGCGGGTCGCTGGACGGCGCGTGTGTCGGGCGCGGGCGCGGCGTGAAGGTCGGCGTGGCGGTCGCCGTTGGCATAGGCGTCGGGGTAATGGTCGGCGTTGCCGTGGGGTTCAGGGCGTATACGATGTCGCGGTGCATATATACCTTGTCGATGCGGCGCGTCAGGGGGTTGTCGTCAATCAGATACCAGTCAGAATCGGGGAGGGCGGCTATAACGCAGACGGTCTCGCCTTGCTTTAGCGCGCTGACGATGCGGCTGGCGGTGTTTGGCTCTTGGCGGATGATCGCTTCGCGTACCTTGACGGCGAAGTCCTGGCAGGGCGGGATTGGCGTGAAGCTCGGCAGCGGCGACGGCGCGTCGATCGCGATCTCCTGCACGCGCGCGGCGGTGGCGGTGTGGCGCTCGACGGCTTGCTGGGTCGATTCCACGACGCTGAGGCCCGTGGACAGGAAGCCGCGCAGCCCAAACCATAGGTAATAGAGCCCAAATACGATGGCGATGCCGAGCAGAATGACAAACCACGATGGCGGACCCGAGCGTCCGTCGTAACCCATACTGTCCTCATGAGCCGCTTGCCATCAAACATAATGGATTTCGGGCGCCGGGGATACGCGCGTGGGGCAAGCGTCGGGCGCGCGTATGCCAGCCGCGCGAGTCCGCCCTTATGGAGGTCGACGATGCCAAATCAGCTCGGCATTGGCGCGGTGGGCGGGCGCTTGAATTATTCGCCGCTTGGCATAAGATTTGGACGCACGAGGAGGAGATGACAATGCGGCTTGTCGCAATCTTGATGGCGTCGGTCTTGCTCGGCGCGGCTTCGCTTGCCGGCGCGCGCGATCAACTGGCGGGCAGCCTGAGCGTCTACGCGGCGACATCGCTGACCGATGCGTTTGAAGCATTGAAAGAGGCTTTCGTCGAGCGCCATCCGGAGGTTGAAATCCTGCTCAATTTCGCCAATTCCGCCACCTTGGCCGCCCAGATTCAGGCGGGCGCGCCAGCCGACCTCTTCGCCAGCGCCAACGAATTGCAGATGGGGAAAGCGGTGGCGAGCGGACGCGTGGACGAAGCCGAGATAGAGATATTCGCCCACAACCGCCTCGTCGTGATCGTCCCCAAGGACAACCCGGCCGATATTCAGTCCTTGCGCGACTTGGCTGGCGGCGGGGTCCTGCTGGTGCTGGCGGCGCCGGGCACGCCGATCCGCGCCTATGCCGACGCCATGCTCGACTCGCATAACAGCGACTACGGCGAAGGCTTCAGCGAGCGGGTCATGCGCAATCTCGCCTCAGAAGAAAGCAACGTGCGGCAGGTGGTGGCGCGCGTCGCCCTGGGCGAGGCGGACGCCGGCGTCGTCTATCAGTCGGACGCGCTGGGCGATGTCGCCGAGAAGCTCATCGTCATCGCGATCGACGAGCGGCATAATCAACTGGCGTCTTACCCGATCGCGCCAATCAACGACACCGCGGCCCAGGCGCTGGCGCGGGCTTTCATCGCTTTCCTTCGCTCGCGCGAGGCGCAGTCCATTCTGGCGGCAAACGGCTTCTGCTGGTCGCGCGCCCCGGAAGCGATTCAGCCGTCCGAGGCGACGCCGGCGCCAAGCCTGGACGCCGAGGCCCCCGACGCGGGGCCCAAAGTCGAATGTGAAGCGGCGACCCTTGAAGACCGATAAGCTACTCATCAGCGCGGTCAGCGCTTTCGCCTTCTTTCTGTTGGTGGCGCCCGTGGCCGTGCTGCTGCTCAGCGGTTTTGCTTCGCGCGCCTGGGAAGGCTTGCCCGATTCGGCGACGATTCTGTCAGCCGCCGCCATTAGCTTCGCCTCGACCTCGGCGGTCGTTTTTATGGCGGCGCTTTTGGGGACGCCGCTGGCTTATGCGCTTTCGCGTTACGATTTCAGGGGCAAGCGCCTCGTCAGTCTGTTCATCGAGCTGCCGATCGTCATGCCGCCGGCCGTGGCGGGCTTGGCGCTCCTGCTCACATTTGGCCGCCGCGGCCTCATTGGCTCGCTGCTGGCGGAGGCTGGCCTCATCATCCCCTTTTCCATCGCCGCGGTGATTCTTGCGCAGTTCTTCATTTCGGCGCCCTTTTACATCCGCTCGGCGCAGGTGGGCTTTTCCAGCATCGCGCCCGAAATTGAGGACGCCGCCCGCGTTGACGGCGCTTATGGCTGGCTGATGTTCTGGCACATCACGCTGCCGATAGCCTGGCGCGCGCTTATCGCCGGCATGATTTTGAGCTGGGCGCGGGCTTTGGGGGAATTCGGCGCGACCATTCTCTTCGCCGGCAACCTGCAGGGCAAGACGCAGACCATGCCGCTCCTGGTGTACAGCATTTTCGAGCGCGATATCGACGCCGCAATATGGACCGGGCTGATTCTGATCCTGCTCGCTTTGATCGCGCTGTCGTTGTCCCAGTGGCTGGCGCGCGCGCAAGACAAGCTGGCCTAATCGACCGCGCGGGGCAACTGTCCATGCCAAAAAAGCCGCAAATTCTCATTCTATGCACCGCCAATTCGGCGCGCTCGCAGATGGCCGAGGGCTTGCTGCGCCGCCTGGCTGGCGACATGCTGGATGTGTTCAGCGCGGGGCGGGCGCCGTCAAGCGTCAATCCCTTCGCGATTCGGGCGATGCGCGAGCGCGGCATTGATATCGCCAGTCACAGCTCGGATCATCTGGATCGCTATCTTGATCGTGAATTCGACTGCGTGATCACCGTATGCGACAGCGCCGCCGAGAGCTGCCCCGTTTTCCCCGGGCGCGCCGCGCGCATCCACTGGAGTTTTCCTGATCCCGCAGCGGCGACAGGCGATGAGGCCGAAGTGCTGCGCTCATTCATTTGCGTCCGCGACGGCTTGGAAGTAAAGTTGCGTGAATGGCTCAAGCGCTTTGATCATCCGAAGTGAAGTGAAACGCGTGGAACGATGCCGAAGAGAATACAGGTCTGCGCGGCTCGTCCGCTCGGTCCACGGGTCGGATATGAATGCGTGTTTCCGCCCGCTCTAGCGCCGGAGGAATGATGGTCGACACGAAGCACTACAACTTGCAGACGGTGTTTGACGCGGCCGGCGGACCAGGACTACCAAGCAAATATCCGACCCACTTGATGGAATTGCATCGCCGCGTCTGCCAGGTTGAAGCGCCGGTCGTTCTGGAATGCGGCGTGGACGTGGGTTGGTCGGCCGGCGTGCTGGCTCACGCCGTCGAACAAAAAGGCGGGCGCTTGATTTCGCTGGACATCCGCGACTGTTCTGATGTTATAAAATCCGACTGCTGGACATTTCTGCAGATCGATGACACGGACCAGGAACGGATATTGCGGGAAGCGCCAATCTTGAAAGACGGCATCGATCTCGTTTATATCGACAGCCTGCACGCCGTCCGACACGTTGCCCGTCAGCTGGAACTGTGGTATCCGCTGGTGCGCCAGGGCGGCTGGATCGCCTTCCACGATGTCGACCCTGGTCCTTACATGCGTGGGCAGCGCAAGGACAATATCGAGAGCGAGATCGTCTGGCGGGCGATTTGGCAGCTCGTCCAGGACTTCTTTTATGCCAACGAAGACGACTTGCTCCTGGAATACCACATGGGCGACATGGGCATGGCGGTGATGCAGAAACTTGCGCCAATGTCAAAAGCGCCAAAACCGCTGCGTCGCATTCCGCCCCGGCGCGTTAGCTTGCGCTCAATCGCACGGTATCTGACCGGGCGTGGATGAAAGCGATGCTTTAGCGCCACGACCGGTCAATGTCCTCAGCGCCGCTTTCGAGTGGATGCTGAGCAGGCGGCTCAAGACTGTGACCCGGCCCGGCTGCGCGCCAGCTGCTGCTGGATGGTCTGAAGAGTCCGCCGCGCCTCGACAAAGGCTGGATTCAGCTTCAGCGCTTGCTGGAAGTCGGCCGCCGCTTCCGCCAGATTGCCACGCCGATGCCGCGCCAGCCCGCGATTGTAGAAGGATTCGGGTCGGCTGCCATCAAGTAGGACGGCGTCTTCAAAACTGGAAAGCGCCCCGCCGTAATCTCGCAGGCGATAACAGGCGGTTCCGCGCAGGATATGCAGTTCCGCGCTGGTCGGCTGGAATTGCAGGGCGAGCGAGCAGTCGTCGCGCAGGCCCGCCCAATCGCCCTGCCGCGCCCGCGCCAGGCCGCGTATGCGATAGGCTTTGTACAGCGTCGGTTCCAAGCGAAGCGCGGTGGTCAAATCGTTGATCGCTTTGTCCAGGTCGATGCGCGCATGATAACGGGCGGCGCCACGTCCATAATAGGCGCCGGCGGCATCGGGGCGCTGCCGCAGCAACCCGCTGAAGGATTCGATGGCGTCCAGGTAGTCGCCGTCTTTGAGCTGCTGGCGGCCGATGCGGTACAGGCTCTCGATATGCGTGTCAAGTTCGACGGCGGCGTTGACCTCGGTATGGGCTTCCAAGCCTTCGATCAGCGACCAAAGCGCCCCGGGATAAGGTCTGAGGCTTGTGAGCTGGGCGATGCCGAGCGCGCTGGAAACCCCCGCGATCTCATCCAGCTGCGGCGGAAAGTAACCGGCGAGCACCTGCTCTTCGAAGACTAGCGGCTTGCCGCGCGCGTCGATGACCATGCGCACGAAGCAGGTCTCGTCTTCTTTTTCGGTCGCCGGCTTGCGTTCTATGCCCGTCTTGAAGCGGAAGGGCGGCTCAAGCCGAAGATCGTAGCCATCGCCGTCGACGATGAAGACGCCGCCCTCGAGCCGGGCCAGCACGCGACCGGGCTGGCGCTCGCGAGAACGCGCGAACAGCAGCGCGACGCCTACCGCGGCCATCGGCGGCAGCAGGAGTGGCGACCGCGATATGACAGCAGCCGCCGTCAAACCCAACAGCAGCAGCAGCAGCAGACGCGAGAAATTGCGCGCGCGCCGCCCGCGCGTCCGCCGAAAATAGCCCTCGATCACCGGCGCTTTTGCGCTTGATTCGCCCGGCATAATCCCGTTCGACGCTATTCGTCAACGTCAATTGTAGTGGATTGACCGCTTAAGACAAACGGCGCCGGCGACGCCTGTGAAAAAAGACGAAGGCGACTTCGGAAAGCCGCCCTCGAAGCTGTAGATTTCACTTTCGGCTGCGCGAATGTCGTCAGCGTCCCGCGCCTGATGTCGCTCAGACGGCGTCCATATTCTCGATGATGCGGGTGGCGAATTCGCTGGTGGGGACTTTGGTCGCGTTCTCCATCTGCCGCGCGAAGTCGTAGGTGACGTAGCGCTGGTCGATGGTTTTTTCGTAGGCTTTCGTGATCAGCGCCGCCGCCTCGAACCAGTCCAAATGCTCGAGCATCATCACGCCGCTGAAGAGCAGCGAACCGGGATTGACCATGTCCTTGTTGGTGTACTTGGGCGCGGTGCCATGCGTCGCTTCGAAGAGCGCGATTTCGTCGCCGATGTTGGCGCCGGGCGCGATGCCCACGCCACCGACTTCCGCTGCCAGAGCGTCGCTCAGGTAGTCGCCATTGAGATTGGTGGTGGCGATGACGTCATGCTCTCGCGGCCGCAGCAGCATCTTCTGGAACATGATGTCGGCGATCGTGTCTTGGATCAGAATCTTGCCGTTTGGCACGCTGCCGTTGTGATCGGCCGCCACCTCGTCCCAGGAAATCGTCGCCTCGGGGAATTCTTCGCGCGCCAGCTCGTAGCCCCATTTCTGAAAGGCGCCTTCGGTGAACTTCTGGATATTGCCTTTGTGCACGAGGGTTACGCTGCTGCGCCCCCGATCGATGGCGTATTGAATGGCGGCGCGGATCAAGCGTTTGCTGCCAAAGGGGCTAATCGGCTTGATGCCCAGACCGGCGTCCTCGAAGAAATTCTTGGCGCCCATCTCTTCGCGCAGGAATTCCGCCAGCTTCCGGTTTTCTTCCGTGCCGGATTCGTATTCGATGCCGGCGTAGGTGTCTTCGGTGTTTTCGCGGAAGATGACCACATCTACGTCTTCGGGCTGCTTCAGCGGGCTGGGCACGCCCTTGTACCAGCGCACCGGGCGGACGCAGCTGTACAAGTCCAGGACCTGGCGCAGGGTCACGTTCAGGCTGCGGAAGCCGCCGCCGACGGGCGTGGTCAAGGGACCTTTGATGCCGACTTTGTACTCGCGGAAGGCGTCGAAAGTCTCTTCCGGCATATAATCGCCATCGTAGACGCCCGCCGCTTTCTCGCCGGCATAGACCTCCAGCCAGGAGATTCGCCGGTCGCCGCCATAAGCCTTCTCCACCGCCGCGTCCCAGATTCTCTTGCTGGCGGTCATGATGTCGTAGCCGATGCCATCGCCCTCAATGAAGAGCAGGATCGGATGATCCGGCGTCTGCATCCTGCCATTGCTGAAGCTGATCTTCTCACCGGCGTCGGGCGCCGCGATCTTGTCGTAAGCCATTCCGCGCAAGCCTCCCTTAGTCTAGGGCTCTATCGCTCCATGAAGATAATCGGCGGCATTATAGCACAGAAGCATGCTAAATAAAGCGACCTTTTGGGGACAGTTTTCCGGCGTCGGCGCCGCCCATGGCATCGCGCAGCGGTCTTCGTGTTGCCTTGGGCGCGTCTCGCGCCAAACCGGGTTCCCCCCCGCCGACGCGCCCTGTCGTTAGGAAACTGTAAACTAGCCACGGCCGCCATAGGGGCAATCGGAAGCCTGTGCTATAATGCCGACTTGACCGTGATAGGCGGCGGCGACTCTCGGACCCATTCGCGCTGGCGAGGCGCGTTTACAGAATATCCAGGACGGATTGACGAGGAAGGTCTGCATAGAACCCGAGCAAGGCAAGGCAATTCGAAATCGTTATGCCCGTGGCCAGCCAGGCGCGCGGGCTGTTTCAGTTTGGAGTGAAACCTGACATGGCAAGAAAAAGCAAATTCAAAATCACGCCAATCGGAGGATTGGGCGAAATCGGGAAGAACATGACCCTGTTCGAGCGGAATGGCGAAGGCTTCCTGCTCGATTGCGGCATCATGTTCCCGGCGAACGACATGCACGGCGTCGATTACATCATCCCCGATTATCGCTGGCTGGAAGAGCGCGACGACATACGGCTGCACGGCGTCGCTTTCACCCACGGGCACGAAGACCATATCGGGGCGGTGCAGCATGTCATCCGCTCCTTCCCCGGCATCCCCCTCTACGCGACGCCGCTGACCTCGGGCCTGCTGCAAGTCAAGCTGAAGAACGCGCGCCTGCTGAAATCGGTTGAGCTGAACACGTTTCGTGGCGGCGACACGATCAAGATCGGTCCCTTCACGCTGCACAGCTTTCACGTCTGCCACAGCATTCCCGACTGCGTCGGCTATGGCATCGAGACGCCCTTCGGCATGATCGTGCATACGGGCGATTACAAGTTCGATAATACACCCGTGCGGGGCCGCAAGACCGATTACGCCAAACTGGCCGGCTTCGCCCAGAAGGGCGTCGTCTTGCTGATGGCCGACAGCACCAACGCCGACCGGACCGGCTGGACGCAGTCCGAAGCCGTTATCGATGGCGCGCTGGACAAGGTCTTTCGCGGCGCCAAGGGCAGAATCATGGTGGCGACTTTCGCCTCGCTGGTGTCGCGCGTGCAGCAGGTGGTCAACGCGGCGCGCAACCATAACCGCAAGGTCTGCATCACCGGCTACACGATGTCGGAATACGCCAAGATCGCTCGGAAGCTCGGCTATCTCGATGTCGAGGACGACTTGCTGATCAGCATCGGGCAGGCGCGGGCATTGCCGCCGCACAAGGTCGTCTTCATGGTCACGGGCTCCCAGGGCGAGCCGTCGGCTGTACTGGGCAAGCTGGCGGCCGGTCGTCATCGGCAGCTGGATGTCCGCGATGGCGATACGATCATCCTCTCGTCGCATCCTATCCCGGGCAATGAAGAGATGGTCTACCGCACGATCAATCGGCTGATCGAGCGCGGCGCCGATGTCATCTACGACCCGATAGAAGCGGTGCATGTCTCCGGGCACGCCTGCCAGGAAGAGATGCGCCTGATGCTCAATTTGACGCAGCCGCGCCATCTGATGCCGGTGCATGGCGAAGTGCGGCATCTTCACCTGCACGCCAAGCTGGCGGCCGACAATGGCTTGCCCGCCGAGAATGTGATTCGGGTCGAGAATGGTACGACCGTCGAGTTGGATTCGCGCGGCGTCACCATCGGCGAGCGCCAGCCGGGCGGCTACGTCTTCGTCGATGGCAGCGGCGTTGGCGATGTCGGGCGGGCGGTGATCCGCGATCGCGAGATCCTGGCGCAGGATGGCTTCGTGCTGGTGAGCGTCAACGTCGACCAGCGCAGCGGCAAGCTGATCGGCGCGCCACGCATCGTTTCGCGCGGCTTCGTCTATTTGAAGGACGCCGAAGACTTCCTCGAGCAGATCCGCGACAATATCACAGCGGTCGTCAACCGCAACCGCCGCCTGAATGGCAATCGCCAAAACCTGGTCGAAGAAAGCCTGGGCAGGCTGATTTACAACGAAACCAAGCGCCGCCCGATGATTTTCAGCATCGTCAACGAGGTCTAGCGCGGCATTGGGCCGGCGCCGTCAGACGATTCCGCGCCATGACGCGACCAAGCCGCAGCCGCTGCGTACTGGTTGTCATCACGATCAACTCGAATTCAGGGGGATGCGAAAACGATGGGCAAGCCGGTCATTCACGCCAGCGGCGTAACGCGGAATCTCAAGCTGGGGGCGCATATCGTGCATGCGCTGCGCGGCGTCGACCTGGAAATCTACGCGAGCGAAATGGTGGGCATCATTGGCCCCTCCGGCAGCGGGAAGAGCACGCTCCTCGGCATCATCGGCGGCTTGGACAGCCCGACCGAAGGCAAGATCGAGATCGACGGCGTGGACATCACCAAGATGAACGAAGGGCAGCTGACCGATATTCGCAATCAGAAAATCGGCTTCGTCTTCCAATTCTTCAACCTGATCCCCACCTTGACCGCGCTGGAAAATGTGGCGCTGCCGGTGGAATTCGCCCAGGTGCGGCGGCATCAGCCCTTCAACCGCGCCAAAGAGCTCCTCGACATGCTGGGTTTGGGCGGCCGCTTTCATCACCGCCCCAATGAATTAAGCGGCGGGCAGCAGCAGCGAGTCGCCATCGCCCGCGCGCTGGCCAACGATCCGCCGATTCTGCTGGCGGACGAGCCGACGGGCAATCTGGATACGCATTCCGGCGAGACGGTCTTGCAGGCGCTGAACACGATTCGCGATGAAGGCGGGACGACCGTCGTGCTGGTCACGCATGATCAGTCGCTGGCGACGCAGATGGACCGCGTGCTGACCCTGGTCGACGGCCGCATCACGAACGGGATCGCCGGCGAAGCGGCTTCGTAAAGCGCGGCAAGAGGACTCGAAAGCAGGCGAGGACATCGCATGGACAACGAATACCATGGCGTAGAGGTTGCCGGCGTCAAACGCGACTTGCGGCTGATGGAGATCAAGCCGGGCGTCCGCATCGCCATACTCAATATCCTGGGCGACTACGAGTTTGTCAATGTGGCCAGCGTGGAGCTGGCGAAAAAGCTCGAAGGACGCGATATCGAGGTGCTGGTCACGGCGGAGGCGAAGTCCATTCCCCTGGCCCACGCCATCAGTTCGCTGATGCGCTTGCCCTATGTCGTGCTGCGCAAATCGCATAAGCCCTATATGGGCGAGTCGCTGCAAAGCGAGACCCTGAGCATCACCACCGGGCAGCCGCAGACGCTCTTCCTGGACGAACGGGATCGCGAACGGGTCGCGGGCAAGCGGGTAGCCATCGTTGATGACGTGATCTCGACCGGCAGCACCCTGCAAGGCATGCGCCTGATCATGGATAAAGCCGGCGCCAAGGTCGTGGCGGAAGCGGCGATATTCACCGAGGGCGACCGCGCGCAATGGCACGACATCGTCGCCCTCGGGCATCTGCCGGTCTGGGTGGACGACCCAGCCTGAAGCAACCCGACAAACGCGATAAAATAGCCGCCAATATCTCAGAAAAAGGGCGTATTGGCGATATGGCTTCGTCGCAGTCGGCTTTGGCGGCTTTTCTTGTCCTGGTCATCCTCATCGCTTTCAGTGGCGCGCTACTGCTGCTTTCGCGCCCCGAGCCGATTCAAATCACGATCAAGCCGCCGCCGCCGACCCCAACGCCCGCGCCGACCGAGACGCCCCTGCCGCTCCTTGTCTACGTCACCGGCAAGGTGACGAGGCCTGGCACGCTGCAGGCGCTGCCGCATGGAAGCCGCGTTTCCGATGCAATAGCCGCGGCCGGCGGCTTCACGGCGGAAGCCGATAGAGAGCGCGTCAATCTGGCGGGCGTCTTGCGCGATGGCGACCAGGTGCACGTCCCAAGCGTCGCGTCTGGCGCGGGCGCCCTGCCGACGCAGTTGGGCGGGAAACTGGTAAACGTGAACCGGGCGACGGCGGAAGAATTGATCGCGCTGCCCAATATCGGACCGGTGACGGCGCAGCGGATCATCAATTATCGCGAGATGGCGGGTCCCTTTACAGAATTGGCTGATTTGGACGAGGTGCCGGGCATTGGACCGCGCACGCTTGAGCAATTGCGGCGGCTCGTCCGCTTCGATTAGCGGATGCGATCGCCCCTGGCCGCGTCAAAGAAGAGAGCGCGCGACCAATCCAGCTGGCAGTGGACGGTCTCGCCGGGCTGAAAGGCCTCGTCCAGCCCCACCTGGATCCGCCAGCGGCGTTTGCGCAGCCAGACTTCCAGCAAGGTGTATTTTTCGGCGTAGAAGGGCATGACGCGGTCAATCGTCGCCGGGATGCCACCCCCCGCTGGGCAGACGTGAATATGTTCGGGGCGAATGCCGACGATGACTTCTCTGCCGTTTGGCTGTGGCTGTGGCAGGGGCGCCCGCCCCATGTAACTGCCGTCCCATTCGCCATCGATGACGCGCCCCCAGAAGGCGTTGATGGTCGGCGTACCCAGGAATTCGGCCACGAACAGGCTGTCCGGGTCGTCGTGCAAGGCGTGATAAGGCCCCGACTGCACGATGCGCCCGGCGTTGATGACGACGATGCGGTCGGCGACGCTCATCGCTTCCACCTGATCATGGGTGACATAAATCAGCGTTACCTTGAATTCCTGAATCAGCCGCTTCAACTCGACGCGAGCCTGCGCGCGGAACTTGGCGTCGAGATTGGCGAAGGGCTCGTCGAAGAGCAGCAGTTCAAGATCGCGGGCGAAGGCGCGGGCGATGGACACGCGCTGCTTTTCGCCGCCGGAGAGATGGCGCGGGAAGCGCCCCATCAGGCTGTCGATGTCGACGCCGGTGATCTTGGCGACGGTATTGACATGCGCCGGCACCTCTTCTTCGCGATCGCGCAGCCGCAGGAAGAAGCCGACGGTCTTGCGGCTCTCCCAATGCGGGATCAAGACGTAATTCTGAAAGACCATGCCGATCCCGCGATCTTCGATGGGAATCTCGTCAAGCGGCAAGTCGTTGTAGAAGATCTGACCCTCGTCGGGCTGGTCGAGGCCCGCGATCAAGCGCAGCAGGGTCGTTTTGCCACAGCCGCTGGGTCCCAGCAGCACCACCGCCTCGCCATCATCGACATGCAGGTTGAAATCCTTGATTGCCAGCACCGGCGTCAGTTTGCGGCTCTTGTCATAGAATGTCTTGCTGACGTCTTTGAGCGTTATCGTTCGCATCGTTTCGACCAAGCCTTCAGATTCTGTCTCATAGCATAACACAGGGGCTTTCGCGAACCGACTTCGCCCGTTGCTCGCAGATAATGAATCGGTTGAGAACCGTTCCTAAGCGAGACTCGCGCATGCTTGGCCACAGAGGAAAAGAGGCAAGGCAGAGCGCGCGGAGATTATCGCTTGCGCATGATTCCGGCGACCGACTGCGTCTCTGAAAATACGTGGAAAAGCGATCCGCTCCCTTTGGCGCATTAAGTTGAAATCTCTGTGTTCTCTGCGCGGCCTCGGTGTCCTCTCTGGTGAAAAGGTTGTCAAGCATAAGCGAATGGAGAGACATCACGACTTTTCCCGTCCCTGGCCGTCCGCGCTATAGCCAGACGCGCGAGAAATAAGCTATACTAGGCGCGCGGGACTGAACTCGCAGCCCTCGAACGAGTGCGGAGACCGGCTTTGGCCAATACGATAGCGCCCGACGAGATTCCAGTAACAGCCGCGGCTGATTGGCAGCCGGATCCGAAATCGCCGCGGCGGCGGCCGCCCTGGATCCGCGTGCGCGCGCCCAGTGGCGAGACCTACGAGCGCGTCCGCCAGCTCATGCGCGGCAAGAGCCTGCATACCGTCTGCGAAGAGGCGCAATGCCCCAATATCGGCGAATGCTGGGGGGCGGGCACAGCCACCTTCCTCATGCTGGGCGACACCTGTACGCGCAGCTGCGGCTTCTGCGATATCAAAACCGGGATGCCCAGCCCGCTCGATTGGGGCGAGCCAAACCGCATCGCCGAAAGCGTCCGCGCCATGGGTTTGCGCCACGTCGTCATCACCAGCGTGAACCGCGACGACCGGCCGGATGGCGGGGCGCCGCTCTTCGCCATGGTCATCCGGCGGATTCGGCAGCTCCAGCCCGGCTGTTCAATCGAGACCCTGATTCCGGATTTCAAGGGCAGCGAGCTGGCGCTGAAAATCGTGATGGACGCCCAGCCGGAAATCCTCAATCATAATGTCGAGACCGTGCCGCGGCTCTTCAAGCGCGTGCAGCCGCAAGATCAGTACGACTGGGCGCTGGCGACGCTGCGCAACGCCAAGCGGATGGACGCCGACGTCTTGACCAAAAGCGGGATCATGCTTGGGCTGGGCGAGCGCCTCGATGAAGTCCGCGAGACGATGGCCGATCTGGTGGAAGTCGGCGTCGACATCCTGACCCTGGGTCAATACTTGCAGCCCAGCAAGCGGCATCTGCCCATCGAGCGTTACTACACGCCGGACGAGTTTGACGAGCTGCGAGAGGCGGGGCTGCGCATGGGCTTCAAATGGGTGGAAAGCGGTCCGCTGGTGCGCAGCAGTTATCGGGCGGCGCAGCAGGTGCGGGAGCTTTCGCGCCTGGATCGTTTTCGCCTGCGCGAGCTTAGGGCGAACTGAGCGTCGGCGCCGACAAATCGAATTAGCGAGGGAAGAGCATGAGCGCGTTTTTTGCCAATCGGCGCGGGCAGCCAGAAACCGAAGCGCCGGAGCGGCCGCCAGAGGCGCCAAGCGGTCTGCCCGTCGGCTTCGATACGGTGATCGGCTCGAACACCAGCTTTGAGGGCAGTTTCGTCAGCTCGGGCAACGTGCGCATGGACGGCCAATTCGCCGGCTCGCTGGAGGTCAGCGGCAACATCCTCGTCGGCGAATCGGCTGATATTCACGCCGATATCAACGCCCGCAACATCTCCATCGCCGGCACGGTGCGCGGCAACGTCAGCGGCGCCAAAGTGCAGCTCCTGCGCACGGGGCGCATCTGGGGCGATATCAGCGCGGCGTCGCTGACCACGGAAGAAGGCGCCTTCATCGACGGCAAGATTACCATGGTCGGGCATTCGGCCACGCGGCCGCAGACCGACAGCGAGAGCGGCGAGGGCGCGGCGACCGACGATGCGATCGCCGGCGCGGACGAGGCGGACGACGCGGCTGAGGCTGAACTCGCGCTGGAAACCGCATCCGCCGACGAACGCGCGAGCGCGGAGCCCGCGATCAAGGACGGCCTCTGAGGGACGCGATCCACGCCGTCGCTTCAGGAAGACGCCGTCCAATCCCCCGCTCGCTCAAATGGACTGGGCGCCGAGGCCGCCATCGACGACGAAGACCGCGCCCGTCGTGAAGCCCGAAGCCGATGAAGCCAGAAAGAGGGCGAGCCCGCTGATGTCTTCCGGCTGGCCGATGCGCCCGGCCGGCGTCTTCGCCAAGACCGGCTCAAGCAAATCCGGATTGCCCCAAAGCGCATGGGCGAATTTCGTTTGCACCAAGCCAGGCGCGATGGCGTTGACCTGAATATTGTCGCCGCCCAGCTCCGCGGCGAGCGTCTTGGTCAAGCTGATGAGGCCCGCCTTCGTAACGCTGTAAATGCCCTGATAGCGCCCGGGCCTGAGGCCGACGATGGACGCGATATTGATGATCTTGCCGCCGCCTGCCGCTCGCATCGCCCTTACCGCCGCCTGCGTCAGCCATACGTTGCCCATTAGATTCACTTCTATCGTCTTCTGCCAATAGCTGTCCGCCGCTTCGAGCGTCGCGCCGAAGTGCGGGTTGGTCGCCGCATTGTTGACCAAGACGTCCAGCCTGCCATAACGCTCCAGCGTTCCTTCTACCAAAGCCTGCAGCGCCGCCTTGTCGCCATTGTGCGCGGCAATGCCGATGGCGTCGCCGCCGCTTGCCCGGATGCCTTCCGCCGCTTCGTCCAGCGCCTCTTGCCGGCGGCTGGCGAGGACGACCTTGGCGCCGGCCAGCGCATACGCCGCCGCGATAGACTTGCCGATGCCGCGCGACGCGCCGGTCACGATGGCCACCCGTCCGCTCAAATCAAATATGTCCGACACGCTTCCTCCTAAACCTTGTCGCTAGCGGGCGAGTCGTCGTCTCGCCTCTACAGCTATTCAAGCTCAGGTCGCCTTTGCCTCAGGCGCGTTCTTTGGGAATGCTGCCGAGCAAGGGCAAGCCCATCCGCCGCAGATCGTCTTGATGATGAATGGCGGGGTCGATGAATTCGGCCAAGACCGCGAGCGCGATGCCAATCACGAAGGCGACGCCCAGCCGCAAGACCGGGGCCAGACGCGAGGGCAAAGCCCCCGGCGCGGCCGCCAGCGCCGGCTCTTCCAGGATCGTCACCTGCGCCGGCGAACCGCCCAGCTGCGGGAAATAGCTCTGGCTGCGGCTGCTCAGTACTGTCAGGGCGGCCTCCGCGATCGCCCCAAGCGAGTCATGGTCAGGGTGGCTCAGGTAAATGACGCCGATGCTTCGGGCATTGTCAGCCGCGATCTGCAGGCTGTCCAGCGCGACGGGCGCTTCCCCCAGCAGCCGGCCGATCTCGTCGCGGAAGCTCGCGCTGCGGACCCAGTTGGTGAAGGCATCCACGGTGTATTCGGAAGCCAGCCAAATGTCGGTGTAATCGCTTTCGCCCGCGGGCGCGTCCAGCTGCTGGGCGGCGCTGTAACGAATCCGGGCGCTGAATCCAGGGCTGGCGCCATCGCCGGCGCGCAGAAGCTCGGGAAGGGAGATGACCGCGCTCAAGGCGAGCGGCAAGACGATCAGCCACCACCGGCGCCGCCCGATGCGAATTAGCTCTCGGTATTCCATGTCGATTTTCCCTCTTCCGCGGGGACGGGATCGTGGAATTGAAATGGCTGCCGGGCCTGACGCGCTCGCCAGGCTTGCTCGACAAAAGCGGCGACGCGCTGGCTGAAGACGCGCTCATCGAAGCGTCTGGCATGCTCGCCGATCGCGCGCGGATCATACGCGCCGTCGTCGAACTTGCGCCACACTTCTTTCAGGCTGTCGACAGTCAAACAGGAGAAGCGCTCGCCGGTCAGGCCCGGGATGACGGTATCGAGCGCGCCGCCGCCGTCATAGGCGATGACGGGACGCCCGGCCGCCTGCGCTTGCACCGGCGCGATGCCGAAATCTTCCAAGCCGGGAAATATCAGCGCTTTGCAGCCTGCCATCAGGCGCGGCAATGCCTCGTCCGGCACGAAACCGAGAAACTCGACCCCGTCGCCCGCGAGCCGGCGCAGGCGCGCGTCATCGCGGCCCGCCCCAGCGATCTTCAGCTTTAAGCCCAGCTCGCTCGCGGCTTTCACCGCCAGGTCAATCCGCTTATAGGGGATCAGCCGCGAGACGACGAGATAATAGTCTCCGACCGGCTCCCCCGCCGCCGAGGCGAAGCGCGCAGTCGCCACTGGCGGGTATATGACGGTCGATTCACGTTTGTAGAAACGGCGAATGCGCGCCTCGACCGCCGTGCTGATGGCGATGAAATGGCTGACGCGCTGCGCCGCCGCGTAATCCCAGCGCTTCAGGCGGGCGACGAGCGGACGCAGAAACGCCGCGGCCGACCCCAAGCCCTCGCCGGCCAGGTAGTTATCCAGCTGCCAGACGTAGCGCGTCGGCGTCAGACAATAACAGATATGCAGGCTCGCCGGCGGAAAACGCAGACCGTGGCAGAAGCCGCTCTTGTTGCTCAGGATCACGTCAAAGCCCTCCAATGCCAGCCGATCCCAAGCGAGAGGATACAGGGGCAGAAAAGCCTGATGACGCCGATAAATCCCGGGCAGACGATCGAGCCAGAGCGCGCGAATATCCCAGTCTTGATAGAAAGCGGGCATCAGCGACTTGGCGAAAATGCTGGTGTAAACGGGGCTGGCGGGAAAGTCGCGCTTGAGAACGTTCAGGACGTCCTCCGCGCCGCCGATTTGATTCAGCCAGTCGTGAACCAGCGCGATCTTCAAGCGATGCTCCCCTGTACATTGCGCGTGACTTGCCCCCATCCCCCGGCCCCTTGCCCCCACGAGGAGGGAAGGGGAGTAAAGACCCGCCAGCCGCGCAAGCTGTGGCCTAATTGACGGCAAAGTCGCGCGCCTCTTTGGCTTGCCAGCCTCGATGATAACACAAGCCTGAGGCGCCTCATTCGGCGACGCGCGCCCAGCCCGGCTCGCTCTCGAGCAGGTCGCGGACGGGCTTGATGGAGCGGCGATGGGCGGGGCATGGACCGAAGAGGCGGAGCGCCCTGAGGTGGTCGGGCGTGCCATAACCCTTGTGCCGCGCGAAGCCGTAATCGCCGTAAAGCGCGTCCAGCTTGAGCATGAATTGGTCGCGCCAGGTTTTCGCCAGGACGCTTGCGCAGGCGACGCTCAAGGAATGCCGGTCGCCGCCGACCATGCTCAGCTGGGGGATGTCGGAACGCTCGGGCCAAGGCATGTAATCAAGAAAGAGGCAGTCGGGCTGGCGGCTGGTCGCGGCGAGGGCTTGGTCGAGGGCGCGCCCCATCGCCGCTTTCGTGGCGGCAATGATGCCGATCTCGTCAATTTTAGCCGCGCTGCTCTGCCCGATGCCCCAGACTGTCGCCACCTCTTTGATGACAAGGCTTATCGCTTCCCGTTCGGCGGCGGTCATGTCTTTGCTGTCGCGCGCGCCACTCAGCCGCTTGGCGAGGTCCTTTCGCTCCAGTGGCAGGGCGACGGCGGCGGCCGCCACTGGGCCGGCCAGCGGACCGCGACCGGCTTCGTCTATGCCGACGATGAATCGGCAGCCGGCGCGCCAGTAGTGTCGCTCGTGTCGCAGGCTTGCCGTACTGGGCTGCGAGCGGCGCTCAGCCATAAAGACCCCGGCGCCAATTCTGCCGGATCTGCCAAATCTCGCGCAGCATCTTGACGGAATCGTCCCAGAGCCGCATGGTGGAGTAGGGATCGAAATACCAGGTTATTGGCACTTCCTTGACCCGGTAGCCGCGCCGCTTGGCAATGAAGAGCAGCTCGACGTCAAAGCCGATGCCGGTCATGCGCTGGACGGAGAAAAGGTCTTCCGCCACCGCTCGTCGAAACATCTTGAAGCCGCACTGCGTGTCTTCGAAGTCGTTTATTGCCGCCGCCTTGATGATGAAATTGTTGACGCGCCCCATCAAGTGGCGATATTCGGGTTCGTCCACGCGCACGGCGCCCGGCGCCTCGCGGCTGGCGATGACGATGTCGTAGCCCGCGGCGGCCGGCGGCAGAAAGTCCGGCAGATCATCGATGCGCATGGACAGGTCTGCATCGCAGATGAAGCGCCATTCGCCGCGCGCCGCCAGCATGCCCCGCTTGACCGCCAAGCCCTTGCCCCGCAGGTTGTCGGGCGAGCGAATCACGCGCGTGTAAGCGTACTCTTCGGCGCATTCGAGCGCGACTTCGTAAGTGCGGTCGCGGCTGCCATTCTCGACGATGATGACTTCGGCCCGGTAGGGCTGCGTCCGCAAGAAAGCGTCGATCTGCGCCAGGCTGGGCGGCAGGCGGCTTTCTTCGTTGTGCGCCGGTATGACGATGCTCAGATAGGGCTTGCTCAAACCAGGGTCTCCACGCGAGCGGTTTCCGCCAAGGTCCGAAATCAAGCTTCATAATACGCCAGATTCGGCAATTGTACATGCATGAGCGAGGGACTGCGCCTTGGCAAAACCGTGTCGAGCGGCATTCAGTCGCGCGTTAATATGCTTTCTATATAGTCGTCCGAGACGCGTTTCGCCGCCTGGACGCGCCGCCGTTTCCGCAATGCGCCGCGCAGGCTCAAGACGCCGGCCAGCATGCCGCGCATCCGCGCCCGCGCTTCTCGCCCGCGCCAGGCTTTCAGCGCATCCCAGAAGAGCGCCAGCTGCCGCGAAAGGATCTGGCGGGCATATCTGCGCAGCAGCCTTGAGGGCACGTTCTTGAGCACGAGCCAGATGCCATTGCGTCCATCGTGAAAACTGGCGGTTGCGCCGCCGCCGGTCGCCGACAAGTGGTGATAGACAACCGCCCGCGGCTCGTACCAGACCTTGTAGCCAGCCAGCTGCGCGCGCCAGGCGATATCGATATCTTCCAGCAGGAAGAAAAAGTCGTCGTCCAGCGCGCCGATTTCAGCGATCATCGACCGGCGGTAGACGGCCGACCCGCCACAAGCGGAAAACACGAATTCGCCGCGATCGTATTGCCCGCTGTCCCGCTCCCAGGCGCCGCGATTGCCTGCCCCGCCAGCGGTCGTGAAGAAGTCGCCGGCGGTATGAAAGCAGTCGCGCCGGTCGAAGAGCAGCATTTTGCTGGCGACGGCGCCGGCCTCGGGCTTAGCGTCGAAGGCGCCCGCGACGCGCCGCGCCCAATCGGGCTCGACTTCGGTGTCGTTGTTGAGCAGCGCGATGAACTCGCCGCTGGCTTCGGCGATGCCACGATTGCAGGCGCCGGTGAAACCGCGGTTCTCCGCCAGCTCGATCAGGCGCACTTCCGGGTATTGGGCGCGGACGAAAGCCTGCGAGCCATCGACCGAGGCGTTGTCGACGAGGATGACTTCAATATCGGCGAGGGTCTGCTTGCGCAGCGCGTCCAGGCAATCGGCCAGAAAACGCAGTCCGTTCCAATTCGGGATGACGACGGAGAATCGGTCCGCCATCAAAGCGCGACCTCAGCCTTGAGGAAGGCGCGCAGGCTCTCCTGCCAGGGGCGCAGGCGGATGCCGATGCTGTCGCCGGCATGATTGGCCAAGGCGGTGTACTCGGGCGGCAGCGAGGCGCGCGGCCACTCGTGGCGGCTGATGCGCGCGATCGGCGTATCGGCGAAACCGGCTTGATCGAGCGCATAGCGGGCGAAACCCCAGCGACTGACCGCGCCCTCGTTGACGAAATGATAAATGCCGAAGCGTTCTGTTTCGATCAAACGGACGATCGCCGCCGCCAGGTCGTTCGTATAGGTGGGGTTCGCCACTTCGTTGACGACGACGCGAATCGCCTTGCCCGCCTGCGCCGCGCTCAGGATCGCCTGGACGAAATTGCCGCCGCCATGGGCGAAGAGCCAGGACGAGCGGACGATGTAATGCAGCGGATTGGCTTGGGAAAGGGCGCGCTCGCCATACCACTTGCTGTAACCGTAGGCGTTGACCGGATTGGGGCGGTCGTATTCGCTGTAGGCGCGTCGCCGCTCGCCATCGAAGACTTCATTCGTGCTGACGTAGAGCATGGGAATGCCGCGCCCCGCCGTGATCGCCGCGAGATGGCCCGTCCCGACGCCGTTGACCCGCAGCGCCTTCCGCGGATTCAGCGCGCAGCCGTTGACATCGGTCCAGGCGGCGGGATGCAGGACGATATCGGGCTGGAGCGCGGCGACGAGCTGGCGGCAGGCCTCATAGTCCCTGATGTCGAGACGGTGGCTGACCGCGCCGACGATATCCGCGTCTGCCACCTCGTGCCGTGGCCGCAGCCGAGAAACCAGCTGCCCGCCCAACCGGCCGGCCGCGCCGGTGATGAGAATTTTCATGTTTCCGCCGCCGCCAGCCGATCGCCGTATTGGCGCTGGTAATAGTCGGCATACTCGCCGGTTTTCAGCTTCCGCCACCACCATTCATTCTCGCGATACCAATTGACGGTGGCTTCCAAGCCAGTTTCAAAGTCATATTCCCGCCGCCAGCCAAGGGCGCGCGCCTTCTCTGCCGTCATCGCATAACGCCGATCATGACCTTCGCGGTCGGGCACGAAGCGGATCAGCGATTCCGGCTTGCCCAGGGCCGCCAGCAGCCGCCGGGTCACGTCTATGTTGCATAGCTGGTTCTCGCCGGCGAGATTGTAGGCTTCGCCCGATTCGCCGTGATGCAAAACGCGATCGACCCCGCGCGCGTGATCGTCGACGTAGAGCCAGTCGCGGATCTGCCTGCCATCGCCATAGATGGGCAGCGGGCGGCTGTCAAGCGCTTCCGTGGTGAAGAATGGAATCAGCTTTTCGGGATACTGATAGGGTCCGTAGGTATTGCTTCCGCGCGTGGTCACAATGTCCATGCCATAGGTGACGCCATAAGCGCGCGCCATCAACTCGCCGCCGGCTTTGCTCGCCGCGTAGGGGCTGTTGGGCAAGAAGCGGTCGTCCTCGCGCGAAAAGCCCGTTTCAATATCGCCATAGACTTCATCGGTCGAGACTTGGCAGAAGCGCCCGCCGCCGTGCTTGCGGAACTCGTCCAGCAGAATATAGACGCCAACGACATCGGTGTGAATGAAGGCGTCGGGATCGAGGATGCTGCGGTCGACATGGCTTTCGGCGGCGAAATTGACAATCGTATCAATCGCATAATCGCTGAAGACGCGCTGAACCGCCGCTCGGTCGGCGACATCGCCGCGCGCGAAGCGGTAATTCTCCTCATCGCTGACCGGCAGCAGATTGTCGATATTGCCGGCGTAAGTCAGCTTGTCATAGCAGATGATCTTGTAATCGGGGTAGGCCGCGACCATGTGACGGACGAAGGCGCTGCCGATGAATCCCGCGCCGCCAGTTACCAGAATATTTTTCATTCGCCTTCCGTTCATCCCTCGATTCGAATGCCTACACCCAGAGCGTGCTGTGATCGCCCAGATTCATCTTGATGCCACTCGGCTTCTCGGCGCTGCGCTTGACCGAGGCCCGGCGCCCGATGAGGCTGTCGCGCAAGGTGCGGTCGATATCGATGACGCGGCTGTTTTCCAGGATGATGCTGCGCTCGATCTCGCAATTGCGGATCTGGCAACTGTGATAAATGCTCGTGAAGGGCCCAATATAGCTGTTTTCGATCAGCGTGTCTGTGCCGATGATCGTCGGTCCGCGCAGGATGCTGTTGACGATGCGCGCGCCAGCCTGCACGGTCACGCGCGAATCCACGCTTGAGCGGTCGTCAATCCGGGCGCATTCGGCAATGCAAGGCGCGATCTCTTCGAGCACGTGGCTGTTGGCTTCCAGCATGTCGGTCGGCTTGCCGGTGTCGATCCACCAGCCGCGGTGGATATGCGGGAAGACGGTATGACCGCGGTCGATCAGCCACTGGATGGCGTCCGTGATTTCGTATTCGCCGCGCGCCGACGGGCGGATGGCGTCGACAGCCTGGAAGACATGCCGGTCGAACATATAGATCCCGACCAGCGCCAGATTGCTGGGCGGCGCCGCCGGTTTCTCGATGAGGCGCTCAATGCTGCCATCGGGGCGCAGCTTGGCCACGCCATAAGCCGAGGGGTTATCGACTTCCTTGAGCACGATCTGGCTGTTCCAGTCGTTTTCCGCGAAGTCGCGGATGAGCTGGCTGATCCCGCCCTGAATCACGTTGTCGCCGAGGAACATGACAAAGGGCTCGCCGCCCAGAAAATCGCGCGAGATCTTCACCGCGTGCGCCAAGCCGTCGGGGCTATGCTGCCGAATATACGACAGCGACACGCCCCAGCGCGAGCCATCGCCAAGCGCCTCCTGGATTTCGGCGGCGGTAGGCCCGACCACCATGCCGATGTCGCGCACGCCGGCATCGCGGATCGCTTCGATCACGCGGACGAGCACCGGTTTGTTGGCGACCGGGATCAACTGCTTGGCGCGGGTATAGGTCAAGGGGTAGAGTCGCGTGCCTTTGCCGCCGCTGAGGATGAGGCCCTTCATCGTCGAGTTCGTCTCCAGTCGCGCCGCCTGGCGCCGCGGGCGCGAGCGATGTTATGTTTGAACAGGATCATGTTGACGCGTCAGTAGGCGAACTGGTTTTCGCGCGGGGCGTCGATCAGCACGGCGCCAACGATGCGCACATGGACGCGTTCCAGGGCCTGCCGGGCTTGGGCGGTATGGTCGCGGCGCGTCTCGCCGGCGCGTATCGTCAGCAGGGCGCCGTCCAGTTTGATGCCCAAGAGCGCGGCATCGGTGGCCGCCAGGACGGGCGGGCTGTCAAAGAAGACGTAATCCGCCCGCTGCTTCAAAACGGCGATGATGCGCTCCATACGGGCCCCGCCGAGCAGATCGGCCGGGTTCGGCGGCAGCGCCCCGGCGCATACGACGGACAGCCCGCCCACCGGCGTGGCTTGCAGGGGCGGCTGGTCAATGGCGCCCTCATCAACCATCATGCTGCTCAAGCCGCGCTCGCCATCGAGCTTCCAAATTTCATGCTGTTTGGGCTGCCGCAGATCGGCATCGACCAGGATGACGCGGGCGCCGCTCTGCGCGAAGGTGACCGCCAGATTGGCCAGCGTCAGGCTTTTCTGATCATCGCGCGCGGCCGAGGTGACCAGCAGGGTTTGGATCGGGCTCTCGACGCTGCTGAACATCAAGTTGGTCCGCAGGCTGCGATAGGCTTCCGCGGCGGTCGAACGCGGCTGGGACAGGGTGATGAGCTCGGTATTTTCCATTTCCGCTCCTATCGCCGACGCAGCGCGCTTCTGACGCCATTTTAACCGATTGCGAGAAACACAATCGTGATTTGCGCGCCATGTCTTCCGTATTACATGGTCTCGCGCGGAAAGCCTTAGTGCGAGCCGGCGCCCCGGTCAAGCTTGATCCGCCGCAGCGGGCTGGCGTCGAAGGCCGCGGCGATCTCGCGCAGCGTCTTGTTCTCGGTCGGATGTCTGTAATCGGGCGCCAGATCGGCCAAGGGAATCGCTACATGGGCGAAACGAAGAATGTCGGCATCGGGGACGCGCCAGGGTTTGCCGCCGAACTCCAGGACTTCGTCATTCCAGAGCGAAATGTCCAAGTCTATAGTTCGCGGCGCGTTCTTGTTGCGCGGGTCGCGGATGCGCTTGAGCCGCGCTTCGATGCGGTCGATGACTTCGGCTTTGAATTGCGCCGGCGTCCGCAAGGTATGCGCCTTGACCGCCAGATTCAGAAATGGCGCCTGATCGACATCAAGCTGTGGCGGCGTGCGATACAGGGGCGAAACGTCCAGCACCGTCGTTTGGCGGCGCAGCAGATCCAGGGCGGCCGCGATATTCGCCCCCGGCTTGATATTGGAACCGAGCGATACGAAGGCGATGTTCTTGGCGTAATCGCCGGGACGCCGCGTGATGCGGACGCCGGCCGAATCCGAATGACGAAGCGCGCCCGGCTTCACCAGGCAAACCTCGACATGCGGCGCGCCAAAATCAACCGCCGCGATTCGGGCGATCTCCTCTGCCAGCTTCTCCACCAGCGCGAAACGCGATGTTTCGACGAATTGAATGATCGCTTTGGCGACTGTACGGTAATTGAACGCATCGTCGGGATCGTCGCTTTCACCCGCTTTGCGATCGGGGAGGCCAAGGCGCAGGCTGACGACGATATCCTGCGGCGCGTCGAGCTCGTGCGGGCTGAAGCCGATGAAGGCGCGCAAACGCAGATTGCTGATTTCGATCAGGTCCATGGCGGCGGCCGGTCGTTTCTTTCCGCCCGCAGTTTAGCATGGAATGCGCCTTCGAGGCTTGCCGAATCCGCCTCATTGATCGCGCGCCATCGCCTGGCGATTGATATTTCGTCTCGTTAGTGTTATCGTTTGCGCTGGCGGCTTGAGGTTCGCCCGGTGACTCGACTGCAATGGCGCCGGGGCTGGCCGCCTGGCGAGGCGGGAAGCCCGCTTTAAGACGCTCGCGCGACCAACCCTGACACGGGATTGACCGATGATGGATAACCACGAAACGCAAGCGATTGCCGCGCTGGAGGGGGAGGTTCAGCGGAAGCTGGCCTCGGATCTCCTCTTGAGCCGATTCGGCCTGGATGCCGAGCCGGTGGACGAAGCGGCGGTCGAAGGCGCGGTGTCGCGGATGCTCCGCGCGATCGGCGAAAACCCCGAACGACAAGGCTTGATAGACACGCCACGGCGCGTCGCCAAAGCCTACCGCGAGTTGGTGAGCGGGTATACGACCGACCCGGTGGAGCTGTTGAACAACGCCGTCTTTGACATCGCCTACGATGACATGGTCGTGGTCAGTAACATCGAGTATTACAGCCTTTGCGAGCACCACATGCTGCCTTTTGTGGGCCACGCGCACGTTGGCTATCTGCCCAAAGACAAGGTGGTCGGGCTCAGCAAGATCCCGCGCATCGTCGATATGTTCTCGCGGCGGCTGCAAGTGCAGGAGCGGCTGACGCGGCAGATCGCGGAATTCCTGGTCGAGGTGCTGAATCCGCGCGGGGTCGCCGTCGTCATGACCGCGCGGCACATGTGCTCGATGATCCGCGGCGTGATGAAACATGACGCCAACATGACCACCAGCGCCATGCTGGGCGACTTCCGGCACAATCACGACACCCGCAACGAATTCCTCATGCACGTGCAGCGCTCCAGGGTCGAATAGCGACCTCGCGCGTTCCGGGCGGCGTCATTGCCCTTCCAATCGCCATTGCGGCGAAATCCGTCTATGATATACTGCAGGCAGCCGTGGTCAACGCGACTGGCGGCGCTCGTCGAGAGCGAGTGAGAGAACCGGCTCGGCGAACTCGCGGCAACCTCCGGAGACCGGGACGGCGCCTCGTCCGGCCGGGCGGTGAACCTGGTCGATGAGCGCAGGCGCAAGCAGACCTCCGACGCCCGCTGCCATGCACGGCGTTTTTTGTTTTTGCGGAAAGGACCAAGATGTCGACCACCTTTATGAACGCTCCTCGCTATCTGTTCACGTCGGAATCGGTTTCGGAGGGGCATCCGGACAAAATGTGCGATCAGATCAGCGATGCCGTGCTGGACGCGATCTTGAGCGAAGACCCGATGGCGCGGGTCGCTTGCGAAGTGGCGACGACCACGGGCTTGGTCGTGGTCATGGGCGAGATCACCACGAGCGCGAACATCGATATTGACGGCATCGTCAGAGCGACGATTCGCGATATCGGCTATAGGCATTCCGATTACGGTTTCGACGCCGAGACCTGCGGCGTGCTGATATCGCTAAAGGAACAGTCCGATGACATAAAGCAGGGCGTGGATACGGCACTGGAAGCGCGCGAAGGGGAAATGTCGGAAGCTGGCGACGAGGCGACTGGGGCCGGCGATCAAGGCATGATGATCGGCTTCGCCTGCGACGAGACGAAAGAGTTGATGCCGCTGACGGCGTCGCTCTCGCACCGGTTGATGCGCCGTTTGAGCGCCGCGCGCAAGAGTGGCGAGATGGCTTGGCTGCGCCCCGACGCCAAATGCCAGGTGACGGTCGAATACGCCTACGGCAAACCGCAGCGCGCCGACACGATCGTGCTCTCGACGCAGCACGCGCCGGAAGTCTCGCAGCCCGAGATCCGCGCTCAAATCATCGATTTCATTAAGCGTGATGACGAATGCGGCAAGTGGATCGACCAAGGAACGACCTTCCACATCAATCCCTCCGGGCGCTTTGTGACCGGCGGACCGATGGGCGACGCCGGCTTGACCGGGCGCAAGATCATGGTGGATACCTACGGCGGGGTCGCCCGACATGGCGGCGGCGCTTTCTCGGGCAAAGACGGCACCAAAGTCGACCGCAGCGCAGCCTATATGGCGCGTTACGTCGCCAAGAACGTGGTCAAAGCCGGGCTCGCCCGACGCTTTGAGCTGCAAGTCTCCTACGCCATTGGCAAAGCCGAGCCGACATCGCTCTCGGTCGAGACCTTCGGAACGGGCGCGGTCAGCGACCAAACGATCAGCGCATTGATCGAGAAGCGCTTCGATATGCGCCCGGCGGCGATCATCCGCGAACTCGGGCTGCGCCGCCCCATTTTCAAGCAAGTCGCCGCCTATGGGCACTTCGGCCGCGAAGACGTCGACGCGCCCTGGGAGCGGACCGACAAAGCCGAAACGCTGCGATCCGAAGCCGGCTTGGCTTGAGCCGTGCGCGGATAATCGAGGACCCCTCATGAGCGAGAGTCCGCGCATCTGCGATTATGGCGATTCGAGCTATCGGCAGGACTTCTGGGAGGGGCGGGGGCGCGATTATGAAGACGCCGTCGAACGCCAAGTCTTGAGGCGCTTGCTGCCAGCGGCTGGCGGCGCGCTCCTCGAAGTTGGAGCCGGCTTCGGACGGCTCACAACTGAGTATCGCATGTTTCGCCAGGTCGTCCTGCTCGACTTTTCGTTGGAGCAGCTGCAGTTCGCGCGGGCGAAATTCGGCGATGCCGGCTTTCTTTACGTCGCGGCTGACGCCTACAAGATGCCCTTTCGCCCTGGCGCCTTCGACGCGGCGACGATGATTCGCGTCATCCATCACTTTGAAGACGTCGCCGCAGCGCTCGGGCAAGTCCGCGCCGCCTTGGCCAATGACGGGCGGTTCATCCTCGAATACGCCAACAAACGCAATCTAAAGGCGATGCTGCGTCATCTATTTGGCTTGAACGCGTGGAATCCGTATACGCCTGCGCCGGTCGAGTTCGTCGAGCTTAATTTCAACTTTCACCCGGAATATATCGAGCGGCAGACGGCGCTGCTGGACTTTGCCGTGGCGCGCGTCGTGCCCGTCTCCTGGTTTCGCTTGGGCTTGCTGAAACGACTGCTGCCCGCCCGCTTGCTCGCCGCCATGGACGGAATCATGCAGCGCGGCGGCTGGACGATCTCGCCAAGCGTTTTCCTGGATCTGCGGCTGACGCGCGTGGACGGCGACGGCGCGATCTCGGCATTCGCGGAGCCGCTGGACTTGCTGCGCTGCCCGTTGACCGGCGACCGCCTGCGACGCGAGGGCGACGCCATGATTGGCGACTGCGGACTGCGCTGGGCGATCCGCGACGGCGTCTACGATTTCCGCCAGCCGCTTGACTGATGCGTCGTCATGACTGCACTCGGTTTTCCGTGCAGATCATGAGACAGATCGGGCTTGCCAAGTCAAGCCCCTGCCGCGCGCCATGGTCTTATGGCACGGGCTCGTCTCGCAGCTTTCGCCAGAGGGCGACATTTCGCTCCACCAGTCCCGAAATAGAGCCATGCCCGAAGCCGGCGACTGCCGTCTTGACATGGTCGTTGAATGGCTCGATCCAGCGCCTGTCCAAGCCTTCATAACCAACGGCGGCGCCAACGATGCTGGCGGCTGTGCCCGCGGTGCAGTCGGTGTCCATCCCGCACATCACGGCCGTGGTGATGGTCTTGCCATAATCAAGCTGCCCGTGGATAAGCGCCAGGACGACGAATGCCATATTGTGCAGCGAATGCAGGAAGGGCAGGTGGCCGTATTTGTCATAGACGCGATCGCAGACCGCCACCCAATCCTGATCCGACTTGTGCCATTCCACCACTTCGTCGACGATGCGCGCCAGACGCGAACGCCGCGGAATGACCGCGAGGCCGCCGGCGAGGATCGACTCGACGCTCGGATCGCGGCTTAAGGCGGCGCTTAGGGCGCCAGCGACGAACATCGAGCTGTAGACGCCGTTTTTCACCGCATTCAGCGTTACTTCGCGATAGGCGACGCGGGCGGCGCGGCGGGGATCGCCCGGCGCGATATAGCCCCAGAAATCGGCGCGTATCGCCGTGTTGATGCCTTCGCGCAAGGGATTGATCTTGGTCGGGAATTCGTCAATCTGGTCTTCGACAGGGCGGTCGTCGCTGAGGTTGACCATGTGGTAATAGGACTGGCGCGTGCAAGACCAGAGCCAATGATAAGGAATGTTGCGCAGGTGGTTGTTGGCCACATCCAGCTTGCTGAAGTTGAAGCCATTCGCTTCCAGCAGCATCAAGCCCAGGATGGTGTAGTGGATGTCGTCATCGGGCTCGGCGTATTCGATATTGCCCAAAGTAGAGGGCTTGCAGCGCAGGGTGAGGCCCAGCGCGGGCGATTCGTGGGGAACCCAGTCGTCCAGCGGGTAGGCGTCGACGCTCTCCAGGTAGCGTTTGATGAATTTGCGGTCCAGGCGCATTTCGAGGGGCTTGCCGAGGACGACGCCGCCGACCCGGCCATACCAGGCGCCTTTGATCCGCTCGGCATATTCCGCTTCGTTTAGCGGCTCCAGCGCGGGCGGCTCGGGCGCGTCGGCGATGATCGAGGCGAAGTCGTCGGGCTCGCGGAAGGGGAAATCGGCGCGGATGCCTCGCTCGCGGGTCGCCCAGAGCGCGTGGTAAGCGGCTTCCCAGTCGGCCTCGGTCAAGGTCGAATGGTCTGCGGCCTTGCGCAGCGCATCGGGCAGATACGACGCGGCGTAATCGGGTTCGACGCTGTCGCCCACGGGATAACCTTCTTCGTAGAGCTGCAGGTATTCCATGGCGAAGAGCTGTTGCCAATTGGCAAATCCGGGCATGGTTGGGCTCCCCCTTTTTCAAGTCAGTTTCGGCTCGGGCAATCGGCATTGACCGGCGCTCAGCGGTCATGGCATGGTATCGCGGAAGAAGCGCGCCGATGGCTGCCAGCCGCTGTCTTCGCCAAGATGCGCTTCGGCTTCGGCGATCAGCCCCAGCGAGATGTCGTGCCGGCCGCCCTCGTATTCGGTGGCGAGCCAGGCCTCCAGGATGTCCAGCGCCTCGAACTCGCCGGTAGTTTTTCCGCCGAGGCACAGGATGTTGGAGTCGTTGTGCGCCCGCGTCAGACGCCCCATATAGGTGCTGGTGCAGAGCGCCGCGCGCACGCCTTCGAATTTATTGGCGATGATGCTCATGCCAATGCCGGTCGAGCAGATCAAGATGCCGCGCCGGGCGTCGCCAGCCGAGACCGCCTTCGCCACGCGCACGGCATAATGGGGATAACGCGCGATCGCGCTCGAATCCGAGCCGACATCCTCAACGGCGATTCCGCGCTCCTCATGAAAGGCGATGATCTTCTGTTTCAGCTCGTAACCGCCGTGGTCGTTGCCGATCCAGATCGTTTGAGCCTCGTCGCGTTGTCCCATTGCCCGTCCGCCAAAATAGTCGCCAATTGGTATCGCGCGTTTCCGCGCCTGATTATGTCCGCGTCGTCCGTGACAGACAAGCAATTCGCTTTTGCAAGCGCTTGACCTGGCATATCGCGACCGCTTTCGACGGCGTTCATGTCGAAGATGAGTATACTGGAATGCAGGAACAGGAAGGTTGCCCGGCGAGCGCAATCATTGGGCGGCCGGGATTCGACCAAGCGATCAGGAGAAGCTGCGTGAAACAGAAACAGCGGGATCTCTCGCAACCGCGGACCTGGCTGCAATATCTGCGTCTCGCGCTGACCGGCTTTGCCATGGGCGCGGCAGATATCGTGCCCGGCGTCAGCGGCGGCACCATGGCCTTCATTCTCGGCGTCTATACGAGCCTGATCGACGCCATCAAGTCCTTCAATCTCGATGCGCTTCGGCTATTGCTCGGTCTGCGCTTCAAAGACCTCAGCGAGCAGCTGTCGCTGCGTTTTTTGCTGGCGCTGGGCTTGGGCTTGATCTCGGCGGTGCTTCTGCTTTCGAGCTTCCTCAGCGCGACAATGGACGACCCCGATGGGCGCGCGCTGCTCTTCGCATTTTTCTTCGGCTTGGTGCTGGCTTCCATTTTGACCATCGGCCACAAGGCGCGCTGGACGTCGCGGTCGGGTCTCGCCTTCATCGCTGGCGCGGTCGCCGCTTTTGTCATCGTGAATCTCGTGCCGGCCGAAGCCGATCACACCGCGCCCACTCTTTTTGTCAGCGGCATGATCGCCATCACCGCCATGATCCTGCCGGGGATTTCGGGCTCCTTCATGCTGCTTATCCTCGGGCAGTACGATTACGTGCTGACCGCCGTCAGCGAGCGAAATCTGCCGCCGGTGATCATCGTGGGGCTGGGCGCGGTCGTCGGCATCATCGCCTTCTCGCGCGTGCTCAGCTATTTGCTGGCGCATTACTACAACCTGACGGTGGCGCTGCTCGTCGGCTTCATGGCGGGGTCGCTATGGAAGATTTACCCCTGGAAAGCCTGCCTGGAAAGCGACCTGGACCGTCATGGCGATTACCGCTGCCTGGTCGAGCAGAACATCGCGCCGGCCGCGGAGTCGGAGACTTTTGCGCTGTCAATCGCGCTTCTGGCTGTGGGCTTCCTGCTGGTCAACCTGCTCGATCACCTGCAGTCCAAAGTCAATCCGATTTTTCGGCTCTTCTGGAAATGAGCCCGGCGGCCTCAGTCGTCGCGCTTGGGTCTGGCTTCGGGTCCGCGCTGGCGGAGGGCGCGTTCCTGCGCTTCGATGATGTCCTGGATGCGCGAGCGCGATAGCACGGCTGTAACATCCACGCCGCTGAAGTCGGGGTGTTCTTCGGGCGCGTCCGTTTCCACCAGCTCGCCGACGATCTCGCGCCGGCGATGGACCGAGGCGGCGATGGCGTGCGTGGCGACCGGGCTGGTCAAGAGAACGAAGAGGCCCAGGGTCAGCAGCCGCAGCCAGGCGGTCGGCATCAAGAGCGCGGCGCCCAGCAAAATGCCAAACAAGCCCAAAGTGGCGACCTTGCCCGAGGCGTGCAGGCGCGTCAGGCTGTCGGGCATGCGGATGACGCCGAGCACGCCCACAGCGCAAAAGAACAGGCCAAAGAGCAGCGCGCCGACCCCTAGAATCTCGAGCGGCATCTAATAGACCCTGCCTTCGGAAATATAGCGGGCGATGCTGATTGTGCCGATGAAGGCGAAAGCGGCCAGGGCGATCGCCATATCCACGAAATTCTCCGTCCCTTCCACCAGCGCCAGCAGCACGATAATGCCGATCAACAGCGTGGTGATGAGGTCGACCGCCTGAAGGCGATCGGGCAAGGTGGGACCGACGATGACGCGATACGAGGCTGGTATCAGCAGGCTGACCAGCGCCAGCAAAATCAATTGAATGGCGGTTTGCGCGAATGGGCTTTCAATCATGGCCCAGGATGCCTCGTATTCTTGCGAGTCGCTTGCGCTGATCGGCTTCGAGGCTGGCGCCCGACCTGTCCAGGTTCAGGCTGTGCACGATCATCATGACGCCATCCTCGCGCGTCTCTTCAAAGTCGACCACCAGCTCGCCCGGCGTAATCGTGATGCCATGGGCGCTGACCGCCGAAATCAGCTCGTTTTCGCTCTCGTCTTGCGTGCTGATCCTGGTGATGCCCGGATTGATTGGCAGGCTCGGCATGAGGATCACGCGCGAGACCTTGAGGCCCGCGGAAAGCACCTCGCTGGCGAGATAGGCGGTGTAGGCGATCAGGCTGTAGAGCTGCCTCGGCGCGTTGCGGATGCGCACGCTCTCGCCGCTCAAGCCGGTCGCCACCAGCGCCGTGAGGCTGAAGACATAGCCGAGCAGGAAATTGCCCGGCGTGGGCTGCGCGGTATAGATCGTCCAGCCCAGCGCGAGCGGCAGCGCCATGATCAGCGTTTTGCCCGATGATTTTAATTTCCGCGCCAAGTCCCTTCCTCACAGTCTCCCGCCAGGCGTCGGCTTAGGGTCCAGCCGCAGGCAGCTTGACCGCCGCGATGTACAGCTGCGGGTCGCCCAGTTGCCGCACGGTTTCGCTGGCCAATTGTACCATTGGCTCGGCCAGAATCGTGCCCAAGAGCAGGCAGATGCCGATCAACAGCAGGGGCGCGAAGAGGCTGTCGCCTTCGTCTTTAGTCTCGACGGTGGTCGGCAGCGGCGCCTGCTGGAAGATGCGCTGCCAGGCGCGCACCATATACATCACGGTCAGGATGCCGGCCGCGACCATGATGATCAGGTTCGCCCAGTCGCCGCGATCGACGCCGCCCTGGATGAGCAGCAGTTTGCTGATGAAGCCGTTGAGCGGCGGGACGCCCGCCAATGACAAGCCGCCGATAAGCACGAGCCAGCCGAGCAGTGGCGGCAGTTTGCTGCCAATCCCGCTGATATCGGCGAAGTTGGCCGTCTTCGTCTTGGTATAGCTGGCGACCACGCCCATCAGCATCAGCAGGGACGATTTGATGAAGGCGTGGTTGAAGGCGTAGACGATCGCGCCGATAAGCGCCAGCGGCTTCCCCCAGCCGATGCCGACGAGAATGAAGCCGATCTGGGCGAAGGTCGAATAGGCCAGCATGCGTTTGGCGTTGTAGGTGCGCAAGGCGCCGAGGCTGCCGAAGAGGATGCCGATGATGCCCAAGGTCGACAGCATGCGCTCGAGCAAGGGCGCTTCTTCAATGAAGAGCAGCGTCACCAGGCGGAAGATGCCATAGACCCCGACCTTGACGACGACCGAGGAAAGCAGGGCGCTGATTGGCGTCGGCGCGGTTGTATGAAAGTCCGGCTGCCAGAAGTGAAAGGGGAAAACGGCGCTCTTCAGCAGAAATGCGCAGAGCAGCATGATCGCCGAAGCCGGCGCCAAAAAGGGCCGCTCGCCCGTGAGCAAGGTTTGCGCGATATCGGCCATGTTCAGGGTGCCGAAGGTCGCGTACATCGCCCCGATGCCGAGCAGCAGGAAGAGCGTGCCCATCGAGCTGATCAAGATGTACTTCAGCGCCGCCTCCAAGCCATACTGGTCGTCCGATATCGCCGTAAGCGACACGGAGGCGAGCACCATCAATTCCATGAAGACAAAAAGCGTGAACAGGTCGCCCGTGAACATGGCGCCGACCAGACCAACTTCCATCAACAGAAATAGCGGAACAAAAGCCGGATAGGTCATGCACTTGTCGTGGCTGTGGAAGGTGTAGAGCAGCCCGCCAATCATGATGGTGGTGACCATGAAGGCGAATAAACCGCCCAAGGCGTCCGCCACCAGCACGATGCCATAAGGCGGCTGCCAGTTGCCGAGCGCGTAAGTCTGGATGCCGCTGTCGTGGATCTGCACCAGCAGCGCCGTGGAGAAGACCCAGGCGATCAAGCCGGCCAGCACGCCGATCGAGCGCTGCAAGCGGTTGGCTTGGGCGAAGACGAGCGCGACGATCGCGCCAACAAGGGGCGTTACCAAGGCGCCGAGTAAGAAATAGTTCTGGTCCATGCGCGCTGCCGTCGCCGTCTCCGCGGTCTCGTCGGCCTGATTTTCGTCTTGCCTTAGTGCTTCAGCTTGTTGATATCGTTGGAATCGACCGTGTCGTAGCGCCGCGAAATGATGTTGACGAAGCCCAGCACCAGCGAAAAGCTGCCGAAGCTCACGACGATGGCGGTGAGAATCAGCGCCTGAATCAAGGGATCGCTGGTTTGGCGCCCGGCTTCGACATTGCTGACGTAGGGCGCGAATTCGCCTTCGAACGCGCCAACCGCCACGAAGAACAGATTGATCGCCGAGAACAGAATGGCGAAACCAATCGCCGCCTTGATCAGGTCGCGCCGCAGCAGCTGGAACACGCCGATCCCAAACAGGCACCCGATTGACAGGGCGAAAAGCAATTCAATCATGCGGGCGCTCCTCCTACTCGTTCAAGCATAAAATCCGCCCGGCCATCCATGAATCCTGGCCGGATTGACTGGCGCGCCGCCGGTCGCTCAGCCATGCAGCGACTCCGCCGCCTCTTCGGTGCGGACGGTCGGGTAGGCGATCGCTTCAATGATGATGCCGATGCCGCCCATTACGGCGATGGCGATGGCGATTTCGAATATCAAGGACGACGTGATGTGCAAGCCGAATGAGCCAATGATGTCATAAATGCCAAGCGCCCGGTCGAATTCGACGTGGCCCATGAAACCTTTGCCGATGAATAGCGGGAAAAGGGCGTTGGCGACGGCGATGATCAAGCCGAGGCGGACGATAAGCGCCGGGCGAAACCAGGGCAGCAGCTCTCTGGCGTCGCTGTAGCCCATCACGACATACCACAGCGACACCGCCAGGCCGATGGTGACGCCGGCCGTGAAGCCGTCGCCGGGTCCGCTGCCGCCGTAGAGGATCTGCGCCATGCCGATCAGAATCGCGATGGGCAGAACGATGAAAGATACGGACCGCGTGAAAGGCGTCGCCAGGCTGGTCGCGTCCTGGATTTCGCCGGCGACGGTCGCGTCGAATTCGCGCGAGCCGCCCGTCTGCGCCTTTTGTGGCGTCAGCGAGCCGCCGCGCCGCCGTCCGCGAGCCAGCAGCGTCAAAACGCCAAGCGCCGCTGTCGTGAAGACGGCGACCTCGAGCAGCGTGTCCGTGCCGCGGAAGTCGGCGACGATGGCGCCAACCACATCGTCGGTGTTCACCGCCTTCGCATTGGCGAGGTGCCATTCGGCGATGCTTTGACGCTGGGGCCGATTCTGCAGCGCGATCAGCGAAAAGAAGAAGACCGCCACGCCAATCACGATTGAAATGCCCAGATCGCGAAGCAAGCCGAGTCGATAATGATGCCGCCCGGTCCACAGGTTGTTGATCACCTTGAGGCGCGCGTCCGCCCGTATCCGCCCCAGCATGATGATGATGAGCACCGTCGCCATCGTCTCGACCAGCAGCTGCACCAGCGCGACATCGGGCGCATGATTGATCAGGAATATGACGCCGATGGCATAACCGATGACGCCATAAGCGATCGCCGCTTTGACGTGCTCGCGCACGAATACGGTCAGCAAACCGGCCGCGACCGTGAGAAAGAGCATGAAAATCTTCGCCAGATCAGTGATGCTCACCGAGAGATCGGCCGGGATGATCTGCTCGCCCGCGATCACGTCCGACAAGGCGCCGGAAAGCAGGAGCAGCGCCGCGACCGCGCCGAGGATGATGACGAGGTAATAGCGCACATAGCCGGACTGGGTATGCAGGATGGTGGCGCCCGCCCATTCGACATAGGTGATTAGCTCGCGATAAACGGCGTCGCCCGAGAGCGGGAAGGTGATGCGCTCGATAAGCGACCGGCGCAGCAAGAACAGAATCAAGCCCGCGATGAGGATCGCCGCGCTCAAAAAGAAGACCTCGTTGAAACCCGCGAAGAGCTGCAGCTCGAAAGATTTCGGAACCGCCAGCTCCAGTATCGGGATGAGCGCCGGCTCGAGCAAGAAACCAAGCGAGAGCGAGCCGGTGGCAAGCAGCGCTGGACCGAGCCGAATCCAGGCGGAGGGCTGATGGAAGTGAATTGGCTTTCGCGGGCGCCCGAGGAAGACGTCGTAAATCAGCATGTAGCCGGCCATGGCGGTGAGCGCGGCGCTGGCGATGACGACGACCATGACCAGCCCGGTCCAGGGCGCGGTGTAATGCAGCATCGCGTCGAGCAGGGTTTCTTTGGCGACGAAGCCGAGCAGGAAGGGCAGCCCCGCCATCGACAGCGCCGATATCAGGGCGACCCAGAACATGACCGGCATTTTCGCGCGCAAGCCCCCCAGGCGGTTGATCGCGCGCGTGCCGGTCGCGTGGTCGATCGTGCCAGCCACCAGGAACAATGCCGACTTGTAAAAGGCGTGGGCGATGATGCCGACGAAAGCCGCCTTCAAGCCGCTCTGATTCGGCAGCCCGATCATGGCGACAATCGCGCCAAGCTTGCTGACGGTGGAATAGGCCAGCAGCCCTTTGAGGTCGCTCTGCTTCACGGCGAAATAAGCGCCGACGAGCATCGTCACCAGGCCGATGGTCAAGAGCGCGCTGGTCCATAGCTCGTTCTTGTACATGACCGGCGACAGGCGGGCGAAGAGGTAGATGCCGGCTTTCACCATGGTGGCGCTATGCAGATAGGCGCTGGCCGGCGTTGGCGCGCTCATGGCGCCGGGCAGCCAGAAATGGAAGGGAAACTGCGCGCTCTTCGTGAAGCCGCCGAGCAGAATCAACACGGCGAACAACATGTACCAGTCGTGCTGGTAGAGCGTCTTCGCTTGCAGGATCGACGCGAATTCGCCGACGAAACGCAGGTCCTCATCCGGGTAGAGTATCTGGCCCGCGGCCCCGCTAAGCATGACCAGCCCGATGACCAGCGCCAGCGCGCCGGCTCCGGTGACGAAAAGCGCTTTGAACGCGCCTTCGCGGGCTTCCGCCTCTTTCGCCCCTTTGAACCCGATGAGAATGAAGGACGTGACGCTTGTTAGTTCCCAGGCGATGAACAGCATGAGCACATTGCCGGCCAAGACGACCGCCAGCATTGCGCCAGCGAAAGCCGAGAGCCAGATGATGAAGCGATTGTGTTCCGCGGCGTCGTCAAAGTAATAGCCCGCGTAGAAGAAAATAAGCGCGCCGACGCCGCTGATGATCAAGCCGAAGAGGAGCGCCAAGCCGTCCAGATAGAACGACAGGCTGATGCCCGCCGCCGGCAGCCACGCGATGGTCTGCTCGATCACGCCAGCGGCCTGGATGCTTGGCAGCGCGCTAAGCAGCCAGGCGAATAGCGCCGCCATGACCAGCGAGGAGAGCAGGGTCTGTGACGTTTTATCGAGGGTCGTTCTGACGATTGGCGCCGCCAGGAAAAGCGCGAGGCAAAAGGGGAGCGCCGTGAGTATCGCTAATGCCATAATGGTCTACGGTCTGTATGCCCCCGCGCCAGGATGCTTCCGCCCGCCTTCGCCTGCTGCGGGCGCGCCAATTGCAAGGCTAGTCGAAAAAATGACACAGCATACGGTCAATTCTCATAAGCCGCAGGGCTGCGGCGCTGTCGATTTCAAACAAGCGCGCGATGCCCGCTCGCTGGTCGCCGCGCTCACGTCAGCCGCTTTCGGAGCTCGGCGGTCAACGCCGGCGCGATCTCGTACAAGTCGCCGACGATGCCATAACGCGCCAGCTTGAAGATCGGCGCCTGGGCGTCTTTGTTGATCGCCACGATGATTTTGCTGCCGCGCATGCCCGCCTGGTGCTGGATCGCGCCGCTGATGCCACAGGCGATGTACAGATCGGGCGTCACGACCTTGCCGGTCTGGCCGACTTGATGCTCGTAGGGGATGTAACCGGCGTCGACGGCGGCGCGACTGGCGCCGACGGCCGCGCCCAGAACCTCCGCCAAGGGGCGCAAGGTATTGGCGAAGCCGTCTTTCGCTTTCCAGATCGCCGCTGCTTCGCCGCGCAATTCCGCTGGCGGGTCGGCCGGGTTGCTCGCCATGCCCCGCCCGCCACTCACGATGATGGCGGCGTCCGCCAGATTGACCTGCCCGATCTCCGCCACCAGGTCTTCGATCTCGGTTTGCAGCTCGGGCGCGATGGCGGCCGCGGCGACAGACTCGATATCGGGCGGGGCCGAACCGTCAGGTGGCGGCGCCGGGAATGCGCGGCCGCGGACCGTGACGAAGGTCGTCGCGCTTGCTGACGTCATCTCCATCAGCACCTTGCCGGCGTAAACCGGGCGCGTCCCGATGATCGCGCCATCCTCGACGCGCAAGTCAATCACCTCGGAAATCAGTCCGCTGCTCGTGTCGGCGGCGGCGCTGGCGAGCAGCTCGCGGCTGCGGTTGGTGGCGACAGCGACGACCGCGGCCGGCGCGTGGGCGGCGACCAGCCAGCTGACGAGAGCGGCGCAGGGTTCGAGGCGGTAACGCCGCAATTCGTCGGCTTCGCAGATGATCGCTTTGGCCGCGCCGCGGGACCCCGCTTCGGTGGCGATGTCGCCGCTCTTTTCGCCGAAGATGATGGCGGTCACGCCGATGCCCAGCGCCTCGGCAACTGTGCGGGCCGCGCCCAGCGCCTCCCAGCTGCTGGCGAGCGCCGCGCCGTCAAGGGTTTCAATCCAGACAAAGACGCTCACAGGACTTTCTCCTCGAAAAGTCGATCCACGAGCGCGGACGCTTTTGCCTCGCTATCGGCGCCGGCGAGCATTTCCGTGCTTATCTCGCGCGCCGGCGGATTGAAGTAGCGCAGCGCGGATGTGGCCGGGGCGGGCAGGTCGACGCCCAGGTCGGCGGCTGACCAGACCGGGATCCGCGCCTTTGCCGCTTTACGAATGCCCAGGAAATTGGGATAGCGTGGCTCGTTGATGCCCTTCAGCACCGAGATCACGGCGGGCAGCCGGGCGGCGACCACTTGCTTGCCCTGCTCGAGCGTCTTCTCAACCTGAATCGCGCCCGCCGCATAATCGGCCGCGATGATGCGCGAAACGCAGCTGAGCAGGGGCCAGCCCAGGCGCCGCGCCAGTTGGGCGGTGTGCTGATCCGTGCCGACATCGACGCTCTCTTTGCCAAAGATGATCAGATCGACATCGCCCAGCTTGCGGATCGCGCCGGCCGCGAATGCCGACCAGACGAGGCTGTCCGTCGTGTCGGCGCCCGCTTCGTCCAGGCGCAGGGCATTTGACAAACCCATCGCCAGGCTGTGCTTCAAGGCGTCGTTATGCAGCGCCGAGCCAACGGCGATGACGGTGGACTCGCCGCCGCCATTTTTCGCCTGGACGATCGTCTCTTCAAGCGAGTATTCGTCCCAGGGATTGACGACCGTGGCGACATCGCCCCAGGTGACCGCGCCCGCCTCATCGACCCACACCCGGGCCGCGGTATCGGGCGTGCTGCGCGTGAACGTCGCTACATGCACGGCGGCTGACCTCCGGATTGCCTAGCGCTGCTTTCAGTTATTCGACTATTGTACACGTATTCGTCAAAAATCTTAATCCCCAGTGGCGGCCGCGCCCGCGGTGAAGCGACCCCAGACGATCTCGCCAGCGCCGGTCTCGCCATTTGGCAGCCTCGTCCTGTCATCGACGATGATTGCGATCAGCTGGCAATTGGTCATGTCGGCGTCGGTCAAGTTGGCGCCGCGCAGGTCGGCCGCCCAGAAATTGGCGCCGGTGAGATCCGCGGCCGCGAAAGAGCTGCCCGTCAGGCTGGCGCGGGCGAAGTTTGCGCCTTGTAAGCAGGCGCGATCGAAGCGCGCGTCGCCAAGCGCCGCCTCGCGAAAATGCGCGTCCCGCAGGTCGGCCGAGCTGAAATCCGCCCCGCGCAAATCCGAATAGCCGAGGTACGCGCCTTGCAGCCGGGCGGCCCGCAGCGTCGCCCCGCGCAGGCGACAGGACGAGAGCAGGGCGCCTGTCAAGCGCGCGCCCGACCAGTCAAGGCCATCCAGGCTGCCGTCCTGATGCGCCAGCCGCTCCTTCAAGCTCTCGATCATAGCGCGGGCTTTGACCGCGTCGCGCTGGCGGCCGGTCATGGCAATCAGCCTGTCAGTCGGCAGAAACCGATGCCAACGTTTCTCGATAAAGCGCTGAAATCGATGGACCACTGGCAGACCTCGACCAGATTCCGGACGCGGTGGCCACGATGGTAGCGAGCGCGCCAAAGCAGGGCAAGACGCGTTTTGGCGGGCTTCGCTCGCCGCCACGGCCGACCGGGCTTGGTGAGATTGTTTAGCCGAGACGCATGATTCTTTGTGCGATTATGCCATTCGGCGCGGTGGATCGACTGGCTATGATAGCGGCGTATGAATGCGGCTCGCGCAGCTTGCAGGGGCGGCTGGCTATGGCGCTCGCGGCGAAAACGGCGGATATGTTGATCACCACCTATCTCGAGATGTCGAGCGAGGCTGATTTCGCGCCCGCTTACGACCGCGCCGCCGATATCGAAATCGTCACGATGGAGATGCCGGATCTTGGCTTCTACAAGTTTCTGTATCAGTCGGTGGGCGAGGAATGGGCTTGGCGCGATCGGCTGCGAATGTCAAACAGCGAGCTGCGCGGCATCCTGACGTCGCCCAATACGCAAGTGCATATCATGTACGTTGGCGGGTCGCCCGCGGGTTATGTCGAGTTGTTTCGCCACGAAGACGATTCGGTCGAGATCGCCTATTTTGGCTTGCGCCGGAATTATATGGGGCGGGGCTTGGGCAAGCACCTCTTGAGCTGTGGCGTGGCGCGCGCCTGGGATATGGGGGCGGAGCGCGTTTGGCTGCACACCTGCAATCTCGATGGCCCGCACGCCCTTTCCAATTACCAGAAACGCGGTTTTAAGATATTCAAAGTGATTGAAGAGCCAATGCCCGAGTTGTATATGTAGCGCGAAAGTCACTCGCTTGGCGGGCGGCTGCTGGCGGTGGCCGCGGATAAAGCCGGGCAGTCGGTCAGCCACTCGATGCAGACGCGGTCGGCAATGCCGCCATACCGAGCGTGAATCATCGTGAAGAGTTCAGCCGGTGCGGCCGCGATGGCGCGCTGGCGCAGCAAATCGTCGGGCATAGCCGTCGCCATAGCCGTCCATCGTCCCGCGCGCGCCATTGCCTCAAGGCGATCCGCCAGAGTCTCCAAGCCGTGCCAGTGCATGATTCGCCGGTTTTCGCGCCGACTGGCCAAGATACCTAGACGCTCTCGAAGGGCGCTTTCGGCGCGATGTCGCTCGGCTTCGCTCTCCCCGCTGATGACAAAGACCTGCGCCACGATCATGATGTCGCCGCGCGTACGTCCCGCCTTGCGCAAGCCAGCGTCGACGGCGGGAAGCGCGACTTCTCTCAGGTATGCTGGCGTATGGAGACCATTCACATGCAAGAATTCGCCGATTTCGCCCGCTAGCTGGCAGCTGCCGGGCTGGCCGCCGGTCAAGGCGATGGGAAGCTGCGGCTGGGCAATCGGTCCCGGATTGAAGAATGGCGCCATCAGCCGGAACTGATAATGCTCGCCGCGATAACGCAGGCGCGCGCCGGTCTGAAACGTGTCCCAGATGGCGCGCAGGCTTTCGACATACTCGCGCATTCGCCCGACGGGGTCGCTTGCGTCGGCGCCGCCGTCCATGCTCAAGCCAAGCGCGAATCGGCCCGCCGATTGACGGGCGAGGTCCCAGGCGATTTGGGCGGTGACCATCGGGCTGCGAGGGAAGGCTTGGGCGTCGCTGGTCCCGAGCAGTATCGCGCGCGTGTCATTGGCGGCGAGCGTCAGAGGGAAGAAGGGATTATGCCTCCCTTCCGGCGCCCAGACGGCATCGTATCCAAGCTGCTCGGCGCGCTTGATCCGCGCGAAGTCGCGCCGCAAATCGCCCGAGGGCGCAATTAAGGCATCCACCTTTAGCACATTCATTATTGAAGTCTCCCGCCTAAAGAATGAGGCAGGGGCCATTCTCCTTGAACCAGGCTTTCCAATGCCGGTAATCGGGGCGGACTGATTCCACGAGCGCCCAGAAGGCCGGGCTGTGATTCAGTTCGCGCAAGTGGCAGAGTTCATGGATGAGGACGTAGTCAATCGCGTCATCGGGCGCCATCATCAGCCGCAGGTTGAGGTTTATATTGCCCTTGGCGGAACAGCTGCCCCAGCGCGTTTTCTGATTCTTTATGCGCAATTGCGCGTATTTGAAGCCATATCGCGCCGCCAGATCATCCAGCCGCCGCGGCAGATAATCACGCGCGTGCTGGCGATAGAAGGCTTCGACCGCCTGGCGGATCGCGTCTCTCGTCTTATGCCGCGCCGTATCGGGCAAGGTCAGCGCGAGGCGGTCGTCCGTGAGCCGCGCCTGGATGAGCGCTGGCGCCGGCGAGTATTCCAGCAGGAGCCGGTATGGGGCGCCGCGGAACAGGAATGCCTCGCCCTGGCGGTATTCGCGCCGCGGCCGGCTGCCGTTGACGGCGGCGAGCTTGTCCATAGCCGAGAGGATCCAGTCGGCGCGCTCCTGCAGAATCGTTTCCGGTTCAGGGGCCCGCAAGCTTGAAGGATAAACGACTTCCAGGCCCGCGCTCTGGCTGTAGCGCACGCTAATGCGTTTGGCGCGCTTGCTCGTGCGAACGCGATAAGGTATGGCTTTTCCGCGCAGCTCAACGAGGGGCATCAGCTTCCCATGGCTTTGGCCGCGTGCTTCCAGATAATGCGTTTGGCGCTGTCTTCCGGCGCGAAGGGGAAATAAAAGCCGGCGCGATCCAGCAAGCCATCATAGCGCTCGCGCAGCTTGTATGGCAGTTCGTCCGGCGGCGCGATCACGGCGAAGGTTTCGAGCATGTCGTCGCTGATGAGCTCGTGCATCTCGTTCCAGCGATTTCGCCGCAGCAGCGCGTTCAGGCGGGGGATCAGATCCGTCCAGCCGTGCAGCGCCAGAACCTTGCTGTAGCTGGGCGTGCTGGCGTAGAACGCGATTTGAGATTTTGTCAGCCGCTTGCTCGCTTCTATCGCGGCTTCATCTTCGCCAGTCACCACGAAGATGGCGCAGGACAGGCGCAGCTTGTCCGGGCGGCCGCTCGCCATTCTGCCTTCAGCAAAGGCGGGCAGCAGCGCCTCTCGCAGATATTGCGGCGTATGGAAGGAATGAACGTGGAAGCCTTCGCATTGCTCGCCGGCCAGCCTTGCCAGACCGCGATTGACGCCCGCGATGTAGATCGGGATGTCAAGATCGTGGGTTGGCGGCGGCGCGAAATCTGGAGCGGCGGTCGAAAAGCGATAGTATTCACCGTGGAAATCCAGGTCCGCGCCGGTGTGAAGGCTGCGCCAGATTGCCTGCAAGGCCTCAATATATTCGCGCAGCTGGGCGACCGGCTTGCCCCATCTGGCGCTGAACCGCTTGGTGACATGCGGCTTGATCTGTGTGCCGAGCCCGAGGATGAAGCGACCGCGCGACGCCGCCGCCAAGTCCCATGCTGTCTTCGCCATGATCATTGGGCTGCGCGCAAACGCGACTGCAATCGCCGTGCCGATCGTTATCCGCTCTGTGGCGAGCGCGGCGTGCGCCAGCGGCAAGAAGGGATTATGCGCGGCCTCCGCCACCCATAAACCGTCGAAACCGAAGTCTTCAACTTTGGCTGCCAAATGCCCGGCTTTGTTCAGGTCGTCAGCGAAGACTGTGACATCGAATTTCACGTTGTTTCCGTCTGAATAGGTGGTCGGACGCGCGCCTATTCTAGCGGGCGACCTGGCTTTCGGCGAGAGCGCGACGGAATTCGCAAACGCGCGTTGTAAATGTTACAATCCGCGGCTGAATGCAGGCAGCCTGGGAGAGAGTTCGGCGGCGATGACGGCGAGAAGTTCACGCTCGGTAAATATTGGCTTGCGCAACGTCGTTTTGACCATCCTGATCGGGCTCGGTCTCGTTTTCATCTGGCAGATTCGCGGCACGCTGATGCTGACTTTCGCGGCGGTCATTCTGGTTGTGCTTTTTACCATGCCGGTGCGTCTGCTGGTGGATCGCTTCAAGCTGCATCGCATCGTGGCGATTCTGGTGAGCGTTATTGGATTCTTCATCATTATCGGTTTGCTTGGCGTACCGATTCTGCGGACGATAGGCGATCAGTACGCGCCACTGCGAGCGGCGGTGGAAAGCGGCTTTGAGCAGGTGCGCGCGTCGCTAACGCCTGAAGCGCTTGTCGAGCAAGACTCGATCTTGAAAGACGTCATTCCGATCATCGATGATTTGCTGTCTGGCGGCGGCAATGCCCAGCCATCGGACGACCTGATCGGTCAAGCCATTTCGCAGGTTTCCGATGCCGTGGGGCGGCTTGGCGGCTCGGTCTTGCCAGTCGTGGGCGGCGTCGCCAACACCATTCTGAGCGCGCTCATCATATTCTTTTTGAGCATGTATCTATTGGCGGAGCCGGAACTCTACGTCAGCGGGATCATCAAGCTGACGCCGATCTGGTATCGCGAGCGCATGCTCAGCATACTGCGGCGGCTGGATAGCACCTTGCGCGCCTGGCTAAGCGTTACCGCGGTCTCGATGGTGGCGGTGGCGATCTTGACGGGCGTGGGCTTGCGGCTCGTTGGCATCCAGGAGGAAGCCTTTGCCTTGGGCGTGCTGGCGGGCATTCTTTCCTTCATCCCGAACTTTGGTCCGGTGGTCGCCTTGGTGCCGTCGGTGGCGGTGGCGATCCTGGACGCGCCTCATAATGTGGTCTGGGTCGTGGTCATCATTTATGGCGTCTCATTCTTCCAAAGCCAGGTGATTAGCCCGGTGCTGGCCAGCGAGCGCATGAATATGCCGGCGATTCTGATTCTTCTGGGTCAGATCATATTTGGCTTCTTTTTCGGTTTTCTCGGCTTGATGCTGGCTGTGCCGCTCAGCGCCTGCCTTGCCGTTCTGGTGGACGAGATCTATGTGAAAGACGTACTTGGCGATACGCAAAAGGACAAGGCGGTGGAAGGGGCGGACGAGGACGAAGCGGCGGAGGACCTGGCGCCGAGCCCGTGATGACGGCGCGTATGGGTGGCCGCCGCGTAATCCGCCGACGATTTTCTGCCTTTGCAGATTCGTTCTTGACAGCGAATATCGCGTCTGTTAGAGTGTGATTATCAGAGGCGAGGGGGTTTAGGGCTTCTCGTTTTTTTGTCCCGCGCGAGTGGGGCGGAGTGCTGATTAACAGCAGAATAGCAGGTTAAGACAAGGGAATCAAACCCTGTGAATACGGAGAGTTTGATCCTGGCTCAGGATGAACGTTGGCGGCGTGCCTAATACATGCAAGTCGAACGGGAAGCTCGCTTCGGCGGGTGGAGAGTGGCGCACGGGTGAGTAACGCGTAACTGATCTGCCCTGTAGACTGGGATAACCTTTGGAAACAGAGGCTAATACCGGATGAGTTCGCGGTAGTTAGAGAGCCGCGGGGGAAGTGTAAAGCGCTACGGGATGAGGTTGCGAGCCATCAGCTGGTCGGTGGGGTAAAGGCTCACCGAGGCGATGACGGCTAGGGGATCTGAGAGGGTGGCCCCCCACACTGGGACTGAGACACGGCCCAGACTCCTACGGGAGGCAGCAGTAAGGGATATTGCGCAATGGACGGAAGTCTGACGCAGCGACGCCGCGTGGGTGAAGAAGGTTTTCGGATCGTAAAGCCCTTTTCTATGTGACGAGGAAGGACGGTAGCATAGGAATAAGTGTCGGCTAACTACGTGCCAGCAGCCGCGGTAAAACGTAGGACACGAACGTTATCCGGAGTTACTGGGCGTAAAGCGCGCGCGGGCGGTTGGTCAAGTCACCTATGAAAGTTACTGGCTAAACTGGTAAAAGTTAGGTGAAACTGGTTGACTAGAGAGAAATAGAGGGAAGTAGAATTCCGGGTGTAGTGGTGAAATGCGTAGATATCCGGAGGAATACCGGTGGCGAAGGCGGCTTCCTGGATTTCCACTGACGCTGATGCGCGAAAGCGTGGGTAGCGAACGGGATTAGAAACCCCGGTAGTCCACGCCGTAAACGATGTACATTAGGTGTTCGGCAACGTTGGTTGTTGAGTGTCGCAGCGAACGCGATAAATGTACCGCCTGGGGAGTACGGTCGCAAGGCTAAAACTCAAAGGAATTGACGGGGGCCCGCACAAGCAGCGGAGCGTGTGGTTTAATTCGAGGCTACGCGAAGAACCTTACCTGGGATTGACATGGCGGTAGTACGGAAGCGAAAGCGGAAGGACCTTTCGGGGAGCCGTTACAGGTGCTGCATGGTTGTCGTCAGCTCGTGCCGTGAGGTGTTCGGTTAAGTCCGCAAACGAGCGCAACCCTCGGTGCTAGTTACAAGTGTCTAGCATGACTGCCCATGACAAATGGGAGGAAGGTGGGGATGACGTCAAATCAGCATGGCCTTCATATCCAGGGCGACACACACGCTACAATGGGCGGTACAATGGGTAGCGAAGCAGCGATGTGGAGCCAATCCTTCAAAGCCGTTCTCAGTTCGGATTGCAGGCTGCAACTCGCCTGCATGAAGTCGGAGTTGCTAGTAACCGCGAATCAGCACGTTGCGGTGAATACGTTCCCGGGCCTTGTACACACCGCCCGTCACGTCATGGGAGTTGGTCGAGCCTGAAGTCGGGAAGCGAACCATTCGTGGGCGCTACTGCCTAGGGCAGGATCGATGACTGGGACGAAGTCGTAACAAGGTAGCTGTAGCGGAAGCTGCGGCTGGATCACCTCCTTTCTAAGGGAGCGCGCAGCGATGCGCGCGGGATCTGCATGGGCGATTCTGTGAATTGCCCGCCAAAGAGTGTGTAGTAGTGGCGAGCCGGCGGTTCGCCCGTGGTAAAGGCATTGAAACGAAGAGGGTTTGGATTGTCTTGCGCTTAGCCTGCTATTGTGCTGTTAATCGTAATTAAATGGGGTTTGGATTTGGGGCAGTAGCTCAGTTGGTTAGAGCGCACGCCTGATAAGCGTGAGGTCGCAAGTTCAAGTCTTGCTTGCCCCACATGGAGTAATGGGGACGTAGCTCAGTTGGGAGAGCGCCTCGTTTGCACCGAGGAGGTCAGGGGTTCGAGTCCCCTTGTCTCCATGTGATGGAGCTTGATTGTTGGGTGGTTCTCAGCGTGGTCTGGGGATCAGCGGAGGGTCAAGCGCCCTGAAGTGCCGCGCGTAGTGGCGGCTGTGCGTCTTAACAGTTGAATAATCAACGCGAAGGTAATACCTAAAAGCGCGTGCCAAGAGAGCCGGATTCTCCGTACGATAGTACGGAAAGCGAGTAAGGGTGCACAGTGGATGCCTAGGCGTCTCGTGCCGATGAAGGACGTGTTATACTGCGAAAATCTTCGATGAGGTGTATAAGACCGTGATAGTCGAAGGTGTCCGAATGGGGAAACCTGGCGGTGTTCAAACGTCGTCATCCTACGGAAGTAGGAGGGGAACCGTCCGAACTGAAACATCTAAGTAGGACGAGGAGAGGAGAGGATTCCGCGAGTAGTGGCGAGCGAAAGCGGAGTAGCCCAAACCAGCGTTTACGGATGCTGGGGTTGCAGGACTTGCATGAGCTGCGTGTATATGAAGCCGAACGATCTGGGAAGGTCGGCCATAGAGGGTGAGAGTCCCGTAGGCGCAGTTGAGCGTGGTGGCGAGTATCCTGAGTAGCACGATACACGCTAACATTGTGTGAAACTGGGGGGTCCACCCTCCAAGGCTAAATACGCGAGATGACCGATAGCGCATTAGTACCGTGAGGGAAAGGTGAAAAGAACCCCGGCGAGGGGAGTGAAAGAGAATCTGAAACTGTGTACTTACAACCGGTCGGAGGGTTGAGTGATCATCCTGACGGCGTGCCTTTAGGAGAATGAGCCAGCGAGTTAATGTGCGTGGCGAGCTTAAGGCGGTGATAGCTGTAGGCGCAGGGAAACCGAGTCTGAAGAGGGCGAAAGAGTGGCGCATATTAGACACGAAACCAGGCGAGCTAACCATGTCCAGGAAGAAGTTACGGTAACGCGTAATGGATGTCCGGACCCACCGATGTTACAAAATCGGGGGATGAGGTGTGGTTAGAGGTGAAATGCCAAACGAGCCTGGAGATAGCTTGTTCTCCCCGAAATAGCTTTAGGGCTAGCGTTGTGAGTTGGGTGTTGGAGGTAGAGCACTGTATGGGCTAGGGGGCGTCAAGCTTACTGAACCCAAACAAACTCCGAATGCCGGCATGCCGATCACAGCAGTTGGACTGGTTGAGATGAGTTAATCAGTCGAGAGGGAAAGAGCCCGGACCTTCGTCTAAGGTCCCGGAGTGTATGCTAAGTGTAAAACGAGGTGAGTGTGTTGAGACAGCTAGCAGGTTGGCTTAGAAGCAGCCATCCTTTAAAGAGTGCGTAACAGCTCCCTAGTCAAACGCATTTGCGCGGATAATGTAACGGGTCTAAAGCATACCACCGAAGACAGGGATAGTTTCCGAGAAATCGGGAGTTATGGTAGGGGAGCGTTCCATAAGCGGCGAAGTCAAGCTGAGAGGCTTGTTGGAGTTTATGGGAGTGCGAATGCTGGCATGAGTAGCGAGAAATAGGTGAGAACCCTATTCGCCGGACGTCTAAGGTTTCCGACGGAAGGTCAGTCCGCGTCGGGTTAGTCGGTCCTAAGCTGAGGCTGAGAAGCGCAGGCGATGGACAACGGGTTAAGATTCCCGTACCGGTATGTGGAGTTGATGCAGTAGCTTATGGGAGTGCCAGCCTCTGAGTGGATTGAGGTGGCAAGCGGGGCGATCCCGTTAGGCCGTGCCTTCGGGCAGGAAGTGGCAGTAGCCATGGGACGAGAAAAGCTGCGTTAATGCTGAAGCGTGCCGACCGTACCGCAAACCGACACAGGTAGACGAGTAGAGAATACGAAGGCGAACGGGAGAACCTCTGCTAAGGAACTAGGCAAAATGGATCCGTAACTTCGGGAGAAGGATCGCCGCGTGCGAGGGCATGCGGTTGCAGTGAAAAGGCTCTGCCGACTGTTTATCAAAAACACAGGTCTCTGCGAAAGCGCAAGCTGAAGTATAGGGGCTGACGCCTGCCCAGTGCCGGAAGGTTAAGTGGAGTTGTGCGAGCAACGAGATGAAGCCCCGGTGAACGGCGGCCGTAACTATAACGGTCCTAAGGTAGCGAAATTCCTTGTCGGGTAAGTTCCGACCCGCACGAAAGGCGTAACGAGTGGAGCGCTGTCTCAGCAGGGGGCCCGGCGAAATTGAAGTATGCGTAAAAATGCGTATTACCCGCAGCAGGACAAAAAGACCCCGTGGAGCTTTACTGTAACTTGCCATTGCGTTAGGGCGTTAGTTGTGCAGGATAGCTGGGAGGCTGTGAAGCCTGGTCGTCAGACTGGGTGGAGTCAATGTTGAGATACCAGCCTGTTAGTGTTTTGGCTCTAACCTGAGCGAGAGGATCGTTAGGGACAGTGGCAGGTGGGCAGTTTGACTGGGGCGGTCGCCTCCGAAAGGGTAACGGAGGCGCCCAAAGGTTGGCTCAGATGGAATGGAAACCCATCGCAGAGTGTAAAGGCAGAAGCCAGCTTGACTGCGAGACCTACAAGTCGAGCAGAGACGAAAGTCGGGCTTAGTGATCCTACGGTACAGAGTGGAATGGCCGTAGCTTACCGGATAAAAGCTACCCCGGGGATAACAGGCTAGTCTTGCCCAAGAGTTCGCATCGACGGCAAGGCTCGGCACCTCGATGTCGGCTCATCGCATCCTGGGGCAGCATCATGTCCCAAGGGTTGGGCTGTTCGCCCATTAAAGCGGTACGTGAGCTGGGTTCAGACCGTCGTGAGACAGGTCGGTCTCTATCCGCTGTGGGCGTTGGGAATTTGCGAGGAGTTGCCCCTAGTACGAGAGGACCGGGGTGGACGAAGCGCTCGTGCTTCAGTTGTCGCGCCGGCGGCATGGCTGAGTAGCGACCTTCGGCATGGATAACCGCTGAAAGCATCTAAGTGGGAAGCCGTCCTCAAGAAGAGATTCCCCATTGGTATAACCAAGTAAGACCGCTGGGAGACTACCAGTTAGATAGGCGGGGGGTGTAAGCGCAGCAATGCGTGCAGCTGACCCGTACTAATGGTCGAGGGCTTTCCGTGCATATCGTGCGGGGTGTCCGGTGTTTTTGGCAGGCGCAGGATTGCCGCAGCGTTGATTGACAACTGACACGAGACGGAACGCGTAAAGCGGGGAGTGGCGTGTTGGTGGCTAGAGCCGCGGGGGTACACCCGGCATCATCCCGAACCCGGAAGTTAAGCCCGCGAGCGCAGATGGTACTGCATTGGAGACGATGTGGGAGAGTATGCCGCCGCCAACGCGCCATTCCCTTTTTTTGCGGGCGCGCCCATTTCATGCGACAATCTAAAATCACTGTTGACTTAGGCCGGGAGCCAAGGCTTGAAGTCTCTGCCCGCGTGGCTGTGGCTGGCGCTGATCGCAGGTTGCCTCGCCTTCGTCTTCGCCTCTGGCGTCGTCAAACTGACTGCCCTTCCCGTTGAACATGACGAAGTGAATACCGCCTTCAATCTGTTCTCAACCGCGCTCAATCAAAAGTTCAGCCTGCCCGAGACCTTGGACAGCCTGTCGAAGCGAAGCCCCGAACATGGTCCGGCTTATTTTCTCCTGATGAATCTTTGGTCCCGCCTTGCCGGGGCGGATCTTTTCGCGCTGCGCCTGCCTTCGATATTCTTCGCGCTCTTGGCCGTCGCGATGATCTCCCGCGTGGCCTCAGTCTTCAGCGCGGATGACGCAAGCGTCTCCGCCGCGCTCGCGCTTGTCTTCGCCTCCCTGTTCTTGCATTACGGCGCCATCGCCCGAATGTATTCAATGCTGGCTTTCGCGTCCGGCTGCCTCGTCTGGTCTTATTGGCGGATTGCCGGCGGCTCTGGCGCGGTCGCCCGGCGATCGTGGCTCTCGCTCTTTGCCTCCGCAGCCGCGATCACCTATGTGCATTACTTCGGGATATTCATTTTGGCGGCAATTGGCTTTTACCATCTTCTTTTCCAGCAACGAGACCCGCGCTGGCGGCGGCTGCTCATCGTTTTGGTCGCCGCCGGGCTGACGTTCACTCTCTGGCTGCCTGTCGCCGCAGCAGGCTTGGCGACTACCAAGGTTGGCATGGGTCACGAGCGTCTGACCTTCATAGAGTCGCTGCGCGCGATTTTGACCGCCAGCGGCAACGGTCTGTGGCTCATCCCCATCGTGGCCATCGCCAGCGCCGCTATCAACCGCAAACGCCTGAATCGAGCCGAAGTCTATATTTTGACCGTCACCTGCGCCGCCGCGCTCCTCATCGTCCTGCAGAACGAATTCACCTCGTCCGTGCTCCTGCGCCGGATGCGCTACATGACCGCGCTCGTCCTGCCGATGAGCTGCGCTTTCGTGGTCGGGCTTCGTTTCTTGCCCGGCTGGCGGCGCCTGCGATTGCCCGCCCTCCTGCTATGGATCCTGTCATGCCATGCGTTTAATGCTTCCGAACAGTTTCTGGTGATGACGGACAGAGAAGGCCGTCCGCCCGAAAGCGCGCTCCAGTTTCAGGATTTCTTATACCAGCCGCAAGACCTGCCGGGCAATCAAGATCTCATCCTGGCGCTGCGCCGGCGGGCGACACGATCTACCCGTCAGAAATTGCGCTATTACCGCAGCGCGCTCCCCGATTGGGCATCCGTCATCCACTTGTCGTATGACGAAAACGGCGCGCTCGATTTGCGCAGCGGCGACCCTACCTTCGACAGCTTGGCATCGATCGAGAGCCGCGGCAACAGCCTTTGGGTCATCCACAATCCGCGCGCCACCGACCTGGCCGCGATGCCGCTCTACGCCGATTGGCTCCTGCGCCATTTCAAGCCATGCAAACGCTATGTGGAAAGGCCGCGGAGCGTCATCGACCACTATGTCAAGCTTTGGGCGCCCTGCGCGCTCGTCGCCGATGACGACCCGCTGCAAGTCGCCTACGACAATGGCGCGCGCCTGCAAAACATCAAGCACGAGCAGACCCCCGACGAATTGCGCTTCACCCTGTGGTGGCGCGATAATGGCGACTCGCGGTCTTCGTACACCCTGCAAGCCTTCGACCAGCATGGCGGCAAAGCGGCCCAGCAAGACCACGTCATCGCCGGCGATCCTATCGACATGGCCACGCTCGAAATCGGGTCTCTGCCACCCGGCGACTACGCCGTCAAGCTCATCGTTTACGACTACCACACCGGGCGGAGCCAGCCAGGAATCACGCTGGCCGACCAGAGGCGCTTTGACCGCGAGCTGGAAGTCGCGCGCTTCACCGTGAGCCGTTGAACGCGGCAGGCTATCCGAAATCAAGACGAAGGAAAGGCAACCATGACATTGCGGAAGCGAGGCCACGAGGCGCGGGGACCCGAATGGATCGCCGTTTGCCTTACCCATAACATTCACGAAGCTCATATCATCGTCGGCAAGCTGCGAAGCTATGACATTCCCGCCATGCTCCATCACGAGGCGGGGGCGATGGCTATCGGCATCACCCTCGGCGCCCTCGGCGAGATCAAGGTGCTCGTTTCGCCGGCCGATTATGAGCGCGCGGCGGCGCTGCTGCGTCCCGAAGAGACCGAGCGGCTCGAAGCGAATACCGATAAAATTCAAGTGATCTGGCCGCATGATGCCGAAGACGACACTGACAATGACGAAGAATGATACGCTCACCGCGGTTCCCGGCATCCTGGTTGGGCATTACACCGATCGCGGCGGCGTCACCGGCTGCACCGTGATTCGATGCCCGCCGGGGACGGTGGGCGCCGTTGACGTGCGTGGCGGCGCGCCGGGCACGCGCGAAACCGATTTGCTGCAGGCGCACAATCTAGTCGCCGAGGTGACGGCGGTCGTCCTCTCCGGCGGCAGCGCTTTCGGCTTGGCGACGGCGGATGGCGTCATGCGCTGGCATGCCGAGCGCGGTTTCGGCTATCACTCCCGCAGCGGGGCGGTCGTTCCGATTGTGCCAGCCGCCATTCTCTTCGACCTCACAATCGGCGCGCCGGGCAGCCGGCCGGGCGCGGAAGCCGGTTATGCAGCCTGCGGCGCAGCCACAGCCGACCCCGTGGCGATGGGCAGCATCGGCGCGGGCACGGGCGCCAGGATCGCGGCGATCAAAGGCAATGCGCGCGCGAGCAAAGGCGGCATCGGCTCTGCCGCGGTCGAGTTGCCCAATAAGCTGGTCGTGGCGGCTTTGATGGCCGTGAACGCGGTCGGCAACGTCCTTGATGAGCAGGGGAGGATCATCGCCGGTCTGCGCGCGGCCGAGGGCGCGGGTTTCGTTTCCGTGCTGGATGCGCTGGTCGAGATGATGGACGCGCCAGCCAGTGCCGAGGCTATCGAAAACACCGTCATTGGCGTCGTCGCCACAAATGGAAGGCTCGATAAAGCGCAATTGACAAAAGTCGCGCAGATGGCGCAGGATGGCCTGGCGCGGGCGGTGAATCCGGCGCATACGATGTACGACGGCGATACGATTTTCGCCCTGGCGACGGGCGAGATCGCGGCCGATCCGACGGTCCTTGGCGCCTGCGCCGCGGAAGTCGTCGCCAGCGCGATCCGCCGGGCGGCGCTTGCGGCGACATCGCTTGGCGGCGTCCGTGCCGCGCGAGAATGATCACGGCGCGAAATCGGTCTCGGTTCATCCACCAGTGTCAGCTTGTCTTTGCCGCGCCCTCTGCGCCCTCAGTAAGTCAAGGGTTGTCGTGAAACAAAGACTTGCCACAGAGACCCGGAGGCACAGAGAAAAACCCTTGCTTTACTCTCGGCGTACTCTCTGTAACTCGGTGTACTCGGTGGTAAGTTTTTTGAGTGTCTTACTTGGTATTGCTTCTGTATTCTCGCTGGTCAAGATTCCTGCGCGGAACTCGCCGTCGGTCAATGGCCCTTGAATTTCACCTTTCCCTAGGCAATCGCTTCCTCGGCGATTTTGATAGTCGAGGACGAAGAAAAGCTGCTGGAAAACCTGGCGGAAGCGCGGCGGGCGGCGGGCGAGCGATAATCGCAAGAAGCCGTTGCGGAATAGATTGAATTCGCGCGGAATATCGTTATACTCCAGACGAAGATTGTCTCGACCAACCTTCGGGGCGGGGTGGAATTCCCTACCGGCGGTGATGCGCGCCACGGCGTGCCGAGCCCGCGACCCTGATTCGCGTCTGGATTATGGCGATGCGTCGCCGCCTTTGACGCGCAGGTGGATTCCGGTGAGATCCCGGAGCCGACGGTGACAGTCCGGATGGGAGAAGGGCGCGCAGGCTGCTGTTGGCGGCTTGCCTGGGTCGGTCAGCGCGCGTTGGCTTTCGCCTGCCAGCCGCCGCGTCTGCCATCGCCCCTCGACGCCCCAAACGCGACACAGGGCGATATGCAGAAGACGACTTTCACGACGCGCAATCGCATGAATGCGGCCGGGCGAGACGCCCTGCGCCGCCTTTCGCCGCTGCTCACGATCGCCTGCCTGCTGCTGCTCTGGCACTGGATCAGCGCCAGCGAACTCATATCGCATATTCTCGTGCCGCCGCCAGCCGCGGTCTACCAAGCCTTCGCCGAAGCGCTGGCAGACGGCACGCTGCCAAAGCACGCCGTGGTCACCCTGGAAGAAATGCTCTACGGGCTGCTGATCGGCGTCGGCATCGGGCTCGCTATCGGCTACGCCATCGCCAAAGCGCCCCTGCTCGAGCATATCCTCGCGCCCGTCATCGTCGGTTTCCAGTCGACGCCAATCGTGGCCTACGCGCCGCTGCTGGTCATCTGGTTCGGCTCCGGGCTGGCCAGCAAAGTGGTGACCACCGCCGTCATCGTTTTCTTCCCCATGCTGGTGAATACGATGGTCGGCGTCCGCTCGGTTTCGCCCAGTCTCCGCGACATGATGCGCTCGCTGCGAGCCAGCCGCTGGCAGACGTTTCGCCATCTGGAAGCGCCCTCCGCGCTGCCGGTGATCCTCGCGGGCTTGAAGACCAGCACGACCCTGGCGGTTATTGGCGCGGTCGTCGGCGAGTTCGTCAGCCAGGGCAGCGGCCTCGGTTACCTGGTGACGCTGGCGCGCAACCTCTATGACACGCCGCTGGTGGTGGTCGCGGTGCTGACGATGACGGCGATTTCGCTGTCGCTCTATGGCTTCGTCGCCTATGTCGAATGGCGTTTCCTGATTTGGCGGCGCCGGCCCGGCGTCTGATTCGCATCAAAAAGGAGAGACCCGCCCCATGTCGAGAATCCTTCGCGCGATGCTTCTGGCTACCCTGTGGCTGCCCTTGACCGCCGCTCGGGCGCAGCCGATTGACGAGCGCCTGCTGCTGACCTTCATTCCTAACGTGCAGTTCGCGCCCCTTTATGTCGGCATTGACGGCGGCTATTTCGCCGATGCTGGCTTCAAGGTCTCGCTTGAGCATTTGCAAGAACCGGAAGTGGTGGACCTCGTGGCGGTCGGGCAGGCCAACTATGGCATCGTCAGCGGCGAGCAGGTCATCCTGGCGCGCGCCCGCGGCCGCGATGTCGTCTACCTCTTTGAGTGGTTCCAGGAATATCCGGTTGGCTTGGTCCACGACAGCGCCGCAGATTTGAGCGATTTGAGCAACTTGAAGGGCATGGCTGTCGGCATTCCAGGGCGCTTCGGCGCCAGCTACAGCGGGCTGACCACCTTGCTGGCGAGCGCCGGACTGACGGAAGACGATATCGACCTGCGAGAAATCGGCTTTAACGCGCCCGAAGTCTTTTGCCTGGGCGTCATCGATGCCGCCGTCGTTTATATCAACAATGAACCGCTGCAGATTCAGAATCTCGCAGAAGATGGGGAGTGCGGCGACGTGGCTGCCGTCGCTGTCGTCTCGGTCGCGTCGCAGGTCGATCTGGTGTCGAATGGCTTGATCGTCAGCCGCGCCTACCTGGAAGCGAACGCGGACGCGGCGTCGCGAATGGTCGGCGCCTTGACCGCGGCTTTGCGCGCCGTCATCAACAATCCAGCCCGCGCCTACCTCGCCAGCCTCGCTTATGTCGAAGGTTTGCCAGCGGACGAATCGCTGGTCGAGGCTTTAGAGGCGGCTTCGGAACAGCAGGAGGTTTTTCTCGCCAAGACGCCAGACCGCGCCGAAATCGCAAAGTCGCGCCAACGGCTGGTGGCGGAGCTCGCCGCGCGCTTCGATCGCCAGAGCCTGGCGCAGCTGAATGTCTTGCTGCGCACGATCGACTTGTGGGATGCCGATCAGCTTGGATTCAGCGACCTGGCGTCCTGGCGGGCGATGCGCGATACGCTGGTCGCCATGGGCTTCCTGGATGAAGGGGCCGGCGCGCTGGAGGCGGCTTTCACCAACCGTTTTGTCACTGGGTCCGAATAGTGCGGCTTAGCCTGCGCGAGCTCTACGTGGCCTTTCGCGGTCCCGATGGCGGCCCGCTGCCGGCGCTGGGTCCCCTGTCTTTTGAGGTTGATGAACAAGAGTTCGTCTGCGTCGTCGGCCCCACGGGCTGCGGCAAAAGCAGCTTGATTCGCGTCTTGGCGGGCTTGCTTCCCCCGAGCGCGGGCGCCGCCTGCAGCGATGACGAGCGCATCAGCGGGCCACAGCCTGAAGTCGCTATCATGTTCCAGGACGCCAACCTGATGCCCTGGCGCACCGTGCTCGATAATGTCGCCCTGCCCTTGGAAATCGCCGGAATGAAGCGGGCGGACCGCCACCGGAAAGCGCGGGAGCTGCTGCCCCATCTGCGTCTGGAGCGCTTTGCGCAGGCGTATCCAGCCGAGCTTTCCGGCGGCATGGCGCAGCGTGTGGCGCTCGGGCGCGTGATCGTGCGGCAGCCGCGCGTCTTGCTTCTGGACGAGCCCTTTGGCGCCCTCGACGCCTTAACGCGGGAAAAACTTAGTCTGCAGCTGCTGAGCCTGCGACAGCGCTTCGTGCAGACGATTGTCATGGTGACGCACGATATCGGCGAAGCAGTCTTCCTGGCGGATCGCGTGATCGTCTTGTCGCGCCGACCGGGCCGGCTGGTCGCGGATATCGCGGTCGATCTGCCGCGCCCGCGCGAGCCTGCAATGATTTATGACGCCGACTTTCTCGCGCTGACGAAGCGAGTGCGCGCCGGCATCGAAGACCTCTAAGAGCGATATCTTGGGCTGCTCCGCGCCAGTTCTTGCGCGCGCTCGACCGAACTGCAAATACAAATTATGCGCCGCCTGGTTTATAGTACGGGGCGGCGACAGCCCGAGCGCAGCACAGTCGGTGAGGAAAGCCCGATGCCATTTCATGCGGAAGCGATACGCCCGCTTTTCCCCTCGTTGAGCCAGCGCGCCGATGATGGCTCACTTCCGATATTCTTGGACAATCCCGCCGGCACGCAAGTCCCGCGCGCAGTGATGCAAGCGGTAACTGACTATTATATGACGATGAACGCCAATTCGGGCGGGGTCTTCGCCACCAGCCGCCGCAACGACGCCATGGCCTGGCGGACGCGCGAAGCCGTGGCCGACTTTCTCAACGCGCCAAGCCCCTCGGAGATCGTCATCGGGCCCAACATGACGACGCTTTGCTTCAATTTGAGTCGTTCGATCGCGCGGCTGCTCGCGCCCGGCGACGAGATTGTGCTCACGCGCCTCGATCACGAAGCGAATATCGCGCCTTGGCTTTGCATCGCCGAAGAGAAAGGCTTGAAGATCAAGTGGGTTGATATCAGGCGGTCCGATTGCGCGCTGGATATGGACTCGCTGGAGGCGGCGCTTGGCGAACGCACGAAGATCGTGGCGACAGTGCAGGCTTCAAACGCCGTCGGCACGATCAATCGAGTGAAGCAGATCGCCGGGATGGCGCATGCCGTCGGCGCCTGGCACGTCGTGGATGCCGTCCAGAGCGCGCCGCACCTGCCGATCGACGTGCAAGCGCTCGGCTGCGACTTCTTGCTTTGCTCGTCTTATAAATTCTATGGTCCGCACCTGGGTCTCCTCTGGGGGCGGCGAGAGCTGCTCGAGGCGCTGCCCGCCTACAAGGTGCGCCCGGCGAACGACGAAGCGCCCTACCGCTGGGAGAACGGAACGCCCAGCTATGAGACCTGGAATGGTCTGCTGGCTTGCCTGGATCATTGGGCGCGCATTGGCGAAGACTTTGGCGATGCCGATCTGCCGCAATACGAGGGACGGCGGCGGAGGTTGAAACGCGCCATGATCGCCGTGCAGGCCTATGAGCGGGAGCTTGTCGCCGCGCTGATCGACGGGCTCCGCGCGCTGCCGGGCGTGGAAATCGCCGGCGTCACTGAACGCGAGCGCTTTGATCAACGCGTGCCCACCGTGGCGCTGGAGATGCCGGGGCATCGACCGGACGAGATCGCCACTTATCTGGCGCGCAATAATGTCTACGTCTGGAGCGGACACTATTACGCGATGGAGATCATGAATCGCCTCGAGCGACCGCACGGCATGGTGCGCATCGGCATCGGCCAATACAATACGCTGGACGAAATCAACAAGCTGCTGAACTTGCTGGATTCGCTGTAGATTCGGGAAAGGCGATCAATTTGGCCAGCCGCATCCTCTTGGTCGGCACGGCGCGCTGGCAGGCGACCTTGCAGCGTCACGCCGAGGTGTCGCGCTCGCCAAGCGGATTGCGCGCCCACGCTTTCGGCGGCCAGCCCTTCGACATTGTGGTCATTGACGCGCCGTCGATGTATATCTCCGGCGAACGCGTATGCCGCGATCTGAAAGCGCGTTTTCCAGCGTCGGCAGTCGTGCTGATAACCGCCGGTGGCGCGGCACCCGCTTCAGCCGCGGATCTGATCCTGCCCGAGCCGCTGGGCGCCCGCCAGCTGAGCGGCGCGATCACGCGGATCCTCTGCGCCGACCCGCGCGACGTCATCCACTGCGGGCCCTTCAGCTTGAATCGCACGACGCGCGTGCTGCTGGCACGGGGCGCGCATTCGCAGCTAAGCCCCAAGCTCGCGGATTTGATCGCGCTTTTTCTCTCGCGGCCCAACGAGACCTTGCCGCGAGCGGAAATCATGCGAAAGGTGTGGAAAACCGCCTACCTGGGCGATACGCGAACGCTGAACGTACATATTCGGCGCGCGCGCCAGGTGCTGGAGCCCGATCCCCAGCAGCCGCGATATCTTAAGACCGCGCGCGGGCAGGGGTATCGGCTGGAAATTGATGCGAAAAAAGAGCGGGCTGACGGCGGCCCGCCCCGATCACAGCCGGGTGGAGGCCAAAAGCGCTAGCTTTCCATTTGCGCGAGCTGTCGCATGAGGCGGCTCTTGCGGCGGGCGGCATTGCGTTTGTGCACGACGCCGCGGCTCGCGAGCTTGTCCAGGTCGCGGACGGCGAGATGCGTCGCCTTGCGCGCCTCGTCGCGGTCGCCGCTTTCGATGGCCGCGCGCGCTTTCTTGACCAAGGTGCGCGTCCGATTGCGGAAACTGCGATTGTGCAGGCGCCGCTTTTCGTTCTGACGTATGCGTTTCATCGCTGATTTGTGATTTGCCATAGTGTCAGCCGCGGGGCAGCCAGGCTTCCCGCCGCTCCTTTCCAGTGGTCGTTTGCGCTTGCAGCCAGTTCATTTCCGGTACCGAGCGCAATCCTATCATGCGAACGCGCAACTGTCTATAGCGCATTGAGCGCGCGGGCAGCGGCTCATTCCGCGATTTTCGGGTCGAACGCATCCCGCAAGCCATCACCCAGCAGAAAGAAGCAGAAGACGGTCAAGGTGATCAATATGCCTGGAATGAATACGAGGTGCTGGGCGCGCCGGGCATAATCCAGCCCGCCGTTCAGCATATTCCCCCAGGTCGGCGTGGGCGCGCGCACGCCAAAACCGAGATAGCTCAAAGCCGATTCCGTCAGGATCAAGGCCCCGAGCGTCAAGGACAGATCGACGATGATCAATGACAAGACGTTCGGCACAATATGCAGAAACATGATGCGCAGATTGGACGCGCCAACCGCCCGGGCCGCGATGACGTACTCGCGTTCCTTGATTGAATAGGTCTCCGCGCGCACGAGCCGGGTAGTGCCCGTCCAACCGGTAATGCCCAAGATGAAAACCAGCGTTAAAGGCGTCGCCGAGAACAATGACGTGATCAGAATTAACAGAAACAGACCCGGTATCGAGTTCCAAGTGGTGACGAACCACATGATGAAGTCGTCGAGGGGGCCGCCGTAGAAGCCGGCGAAGGCGCCAACCGCGATGCCAATCCCGAGCGCCAGGAAAGCGGCGGCGAAGGCGATGCTCAGCGACACCTGCCCGCCATAGAGCAGCCGGCTCAAATGATCGCGACCCAGTTCGTCAGTCCCGAAGGGATGCCCCGGCGAGAACATCGGCGCGTAATTGTTGCGTAAATCCTGCGTGACCGGATCGACCTGGAAGATATCACTGGCGAGCGGCGCCGAAAAGCAGATGGCCGCCAGGGCGAAGATGACGAGGATGGCGCCTTTGGTCGCGCGATCGCGTTGAATCTGTCGCAGGGCGCGCTGCCACATATTGAGCGACGGCTTGAACTCTTCCGCTGCGGGATGATCCAGCCCAGCGACTTTGGTCGTGACTCGCTTCCGCTTCATATCTTGTCTTTCGGCGATCAATAACGGACGCGCGGGTCCAAGAGCGCGTACAGAATATCGGAAATCAAGTAGCCGACAATGGTCAGCACCGAGCCAATGACCACCGATGCCATGATAACGGGATGATCGCGGCTGAGCAGGGCGTCGAAGAGCAGCAGCCCCAGGCCGGGCCACGTGAATATCCGCTCGATGATGACAGAGCCGCCGATGAGGCTCACGAAAGCCGGTCCCAAGAACACGGTCAATGGCAGAATGGCGTTGCGAAAGCCGTGGCGGAACCAGACGCTGCGGCTGCTCAAGCCTTTGGCGCGCGCGGTGCGCATGTAATCGCTGTTGATCGTATCCAGCATGGAGGCCCGCATGAAGCGCGACCAGCCGGCGATCACGCCCAGAGCGCTGACGAGCACCGGCAGAATCAGATAGTGAAAACGTTCATAAATCGGTGGGCAGCCACCACGCACCGGCGGACAGCGACCGCCCATCGGCAGGATCGGCCGCCCGCTGCCGATGCCGAGCGATTCCAGAAAGCGCGGGAGCTCGATGCCGAAGTAGATAATCGCCAGCAGCCCGAGAAAGAAGACGGGTATCGAAACGCCAAGTACGGCGAAAACTCGCGTGAAGCGATCGAAGACGCGCCCGCGATACACGGCGGCCAGCACGCCAATCAGCAGCCCGTTCGTCAAGCCGAAAATAAGCACCAGAACGTTCAGCTCGATTGTCGCGCCCAGGCGCTCGGCAATCAGATTGAGCGGGTTGGAGCCGCGGAACTTGAAGGACGTACCGAAGTCGCCGCGCAGTATGCCGTAGTTATCGCCCCAGGCATCGACTTCGCCATCTAGATTGGTATCGACCATCATCCAGTCATCGCCGATGAGCCAGCGCAGATACTGCATGAAGAAGGGGTCGTCGACGCCCAGCTGCTTTGCCAGGCGCTCGCGTTCATCGTGGCGGATCGTCGGGTCAAACGCCAGCAGCGCGACGGGGTCGCCCGGCGCCAGAAGCATCAGAAAATAAACGATCAGCGTTATGCCAAAGAGCGTGGGAATCGCTTGCAGCGTGCGGCGTATGACGTATCTGTGCATGCGGCGGACCTGCTAATTCGCTGAATGAAGCCGCTGCCAGAGAGCGGAAACTCGCTGGCAGCGGTATCGCCTGCGCCGCTAGGGCATGGCCACCGCCGGCGACACCCAGGCGTCTTGCGAGTAAGTGCGCGAGAAAGGCGTGGGATTCCAGTTCTGCGTGCCCGGCAGCACCGCCGTCATCGATTCCGAGACGTACATGTAGAAGTAGGGCATGTCGTTGAAGAGGATTTCCTGCACGCGCTCGTAAATCGCGGCCCGCGCCGCAGTATCGCAGCCAGGGACGACCCGCGCCTGGTCGTTCAGCTCGATCAGCTCGGCGCTGTAATAGGAGCCGAAGTTGAATCCCGAGCCCGGCACGTCCACTTCCGGGTAGTAGAAGGCCGAGATATCGGGGTCGACTGGCAAGCCCAGGCTCCAGCCCAGCATGTTCATGTCGAAGGTCTGCCCCGTGAGCTCGGGCAAGAAGGCGCTGCCCCAGTCGATGGCTTCGAAGTTGGCGCTAAAGCCGACTTTGTTCATCTCCGCCTGGAAGAAGAGCCCCATCTGCTCGCCGATATCGGAACCGGCCGGCACATGCAAATCGAGCGCCAGCTCGCTGCCATTGAAATCGGCGTCGACTTCGCGCGCGAACAGGCAGTCGTCGCAGACGCGCGGCGTGTCTCCATCGTCGTCATGGTCGATCCAGCCCGCCTGCGTCAGCTTCTCCATGGCCAGGGCGGGGTCGTGAACGTACTGGAGCGCGGGATTGTAGACCCAGGAAGTCGGGATGGTGTGCGTGGCGACCTTGAAGCCGTTGCCATCGCGGATGCCTTCGATCAGCGCGTCCATATCGACCGCGTGCGAAATCGCCTGGCGCACGAGCACATCGCCCAAGACCGGGTGCGGCTCTTGCGGGACGAGGTTGCCGTCCTCGTCAAAGCCCGGCTGCGGATTATCCGGGTTGGCGTGATTCATGCCAAAGAAGGTGAAGCCGTTGCCCGTGAACTCGAAGCGCGGGTACTCCATCAGGTCAGGATCGGTGCGGAACTCTTCCTGCCGCGTCGCCGGCACGCCAAGGATGCTGAACTCGCCACCGATAAAGCGCTCGGTCGCGACATTCTCATCCGCGACTTGCAGCGTCACCGATTCGGAAGGGCTGATGAAGCCCAGAATCGAATCGGGGTAGGCTTGGTCGGCCAGCAGGCTGATGCGCTCGCCCGCGGAGAACTCCACGTCTTTGAAGGGGCCGAATGACACCGTGGGGATCCGCCGCGGATCGTCCATCATGGCGGCGTAGTCCTCGCCATACAGCTCGGAGAAGACATGGGCCGGCACGGGCGTTACGTCATTCACATCGCTGAAGGAGATGCAGTCGGCTTCGTTGAAGGTCACCACGACCGTGTAGTCGTCGGGCGCTTCAATGCTGACGATCTTGCCGCCGGCGGGCGTGCCGTCGGCCATCGTCTCGAAGATGCCGGCGCGCGGACTGTCGATTTGGCCGCTTCGGGTGGCGTTGACCGACCACATATAATCGGCGGAGGTGATCGGCGTGCCGTCGTTCCAGGCGATGTCATCGCGTAAATGAACCGTCAGCACCGTGCCGCTCTCGTCATATTCCCAGCCCGAAGCCATCGCCCCGTCCAGATTCGCTTCCTCCAAGCCGGTGAAGGGGCTGACGCCGATGATGGCTGGATAGAGCAAACTATAAACGGCGCTGGAAGCGGTGTCGCCGCCAATCAGCGGATTGAAGGTCGCGGGATCGCCGGCCGTGCTGCCGTCGATGATCTGGCCGCCCAAGCCGGGTCCAGGCGCGGCATCGGCGTCCTGCGCGCTCAACGGCAACGAAAAACAGAAGACCGCTAACAGTATCAACACCATGATTCTCTTCATCTGAAGCACCATCCTTTCAAGCGAGACCTCGGTCAGATACTAGCCTTGACAGTCGATGCGTCAAGTCTAGCACATAAGCGTATGGATACCTAAAAGGCGGCGCTGAAATCCCGAAACGCGGCGCGAAAGGCGTCGCCGTCAGCGCAAGCGGGCCGCGCGCCCGGCCTTTTGCGCCAATTCGCCGCCCTATGAACCGAAACCTTCCCTGTAAACTCGGCGGTGAATTTGCGATAATGCGCCAGTCAGGTCGTTTCCGCCGGTTTTCGCTAGTCACCCCAGGACGGTAAGCATGAGCCATCCCCGCTGCAAATCGTCGATCGTCCGCCGCGGCGTCTATGCTGCGTTTGTCGCGCTCGCCGCATTCACGCTCGCCGGCTGCGGGTCCTTGGCGGAGTCGGTCACGCGTTTCGCAACGGCAACGCTGGCGGCGGCTGAAATGGAAATCGCCCAAGCCACGGCGACCACCCCGCCAACGGCGACGCCACTGCCGCCCACGTCAACGCCATTGCCCGAACCGACCGCCCCGCCGACGCTCGCGCCGACGGCGACGCCGGAACCGACGACAGCGCCGGTAACATCGCCGATCGACCGTCTGGTGGCTGTTCGCGACCCCGAGACTGGCGCCGAGCTCTTCAATACCTTCCAGGACGCCGCCAACTACGCCTGCGCCAACTGCCACCTGGCGGATAGCGAAAAGACGAATCTCGGGCCGGGCTTGCTGAATATCAGAGAACGCGCCGCGGCGCGCATTGAAGGCATGACCGCCGCCGAATACATCTACCAGTCGATCGTCGATTCCAAAGCCTATACGGTCGAGGGCTTCGACCCCGAGCTCATGCCGCAGAACTGGGCGGATATCTACAGCGATTTGCAGATATTCGACATCGTCGCCTACTTGATGACGCTCGAGGGGCGCTCCGATATCAACGACCCCGATCCCACGCCGGAAGACGAAGCCTAATCCCGGCGCAATCATGCAGGGGCTTGCCTTGGCGAGTCCTCCCGCCACCCACATAATTTACATTGCGTTCCGCCTCGATTCTACGGTCGAGGGGCCGGCGCGCCGCAACACGCCCCGTTTTGGGGGCAGGAGACCTAGGCCGTGGGGGTTTGCAGCTGCTGGACGGCTTTCTGCAACTCCTCGTCGGCTACCGCCAATTTCCCGCGCGCGCTCTCCAGCCATTGTCGATCCTCGCCTAGGCTCGCTTCTTGAATCAACAGGACTTCCGCCGTTGCGCTGGGGGCGGCGCCGCCGGGCAGGTCGCGCGCCTCGACGAAAGCCCGCGGGTCCAGCGCCCTCTGGAAAGCGTCTTCGCTCAAGCCAAGTTCGATGCCGAGCCGCTCCCGCGCGAGACGGATTAAGGTCTCGACCCGCAGCTCCGCCGGCGCCAGATTCTCGTCATTGGCGTAGGTCACCAGCGCGGAAACGACGCGGTGGGCGCCGCGGAATGGCAAGCCGCAATCGCGGACCAGCGCATCCGCCAATTCGGTTGCCGTGGTGAAGCCGGAGATCGCCCGCTCGCGCAGATGCTCGACCTGAACCTCGAGCGTGTCGATGACCGCTGCGTAGAGCTGCAGGGTTTCCCGCGCCGTCCCCAGCGCGCCAAACGCCAGGGGAATAATCTCGTCTTCGATGTCTTGCGTATCGCCGAAGGGAATGTTGTGGCACTGCAAGACGACGCCCTGCGAGAGCGCCAGCATGCGGCTGATTCGCGCGCGCAGATGCTCCAGCACGACTGGATTGCGCTTCTGCGGCATGATGGAACTTATCTGGATGAAGCTGTCGTGGATGCGGATGGCGCCGCTTTCCTGCGTCGCCCAGAAGAGCATGTCCCGTGTGAAGCGCGACAGGTTGACGCCGAGGGTCGAAAGCGCGCCCGCCACATCGGTGAGATTGTCGGAGGCGCCGATGCTGTCGTACGTGCTTAGCTGAATCTCGTCGAAGCCGAGCAGCCGCGCGCTGAGATGCCGATCGATGGCGAATGCCGTGCCAGTCAAGGCGGCCGCCCCCAGCGGGCTCTGATTATTGGTCTTGTAAGCGAAGCGCAGACGCGCCGAGTCCCGCTGCAAGCCCGCCAGGACGCCAGCGATGTAATGCGCCATCGTTGTCGGCTGGGCGGGCTGCGTATGCGTATAACCGGGCATCAGCGTCTCCAGATGCGCCCGCGCGAAACCCAGCAGACTTCGCCGCAGCGACAGCAGATCCTCCAGCGCCGCCAGCAGCGGGGGCCGCAGCGCCAGGCGGGTCAAGGCGTATCCCAAATCGTTGCGGCTGCGCGCCAGCTGCAGATTGCCGCCAAAGGCTTCGCCGGCCGATTCAATCAGCCCGTTTTCGAGCGCGAAAAACAGGTCTTCCACGCCGGGGCCGCGCGCCAGGGCATCCACGCCAGCCGCTTCGGACTCGTCCAAGCCGTCCAGCAGCGCCCTGGCGTTCTCGCGCGTGATGATGCCGCAGTGCCATAGCATGACGACATGCGCCCGATTCGCCGCCAGCATCGGCTTGTAGAAATGCCGCTTTGAATCTTCGTAGAAGGGCTGCAAAACGTATCTGTCGTACAGCGGATGGGGGAAAGCGGACTTCTCGCCGATAGGCTTAGCCTTTCAACCCGGTCAAAGCGATGCCTTCAATGATGTAACGCTGGAAGATGATGACCACGATCAAGAGCGGCACGACCGAAAGCGAGGCGCCGGTCATGATCAGATTCCAGGGCGTGTCCGATTCCGACGAGAATTGCTGAATGCCGACCGGCAGCGTGAACATTTCGCTGCGCGTCGTCGCGATCAGGGGCCAGATGAAGGCGTTCCAATTGCCCAGGAAGTTGAAGATGCAGAGCGCGCCAATCGCCGGCAGGCTCAGCGGCACCGCCACGCGCCAATACAAGCCGAATTCGCTGACCCCATCAATCCGCCCGGCGTCCAGCAGCTCGTCCGGCACGCCCTGCATGAACTGGCGCATGAGGAAGATGCCCGATGCGGTGATGACCCCGGGGAAGGCGATGCCCCAATAGGTATCGACCCAGGTCGCGCCGATCGGCGGATCGGAAGACATGATGAACCAGGGTATGAGCAGCATCTCGGTCGGCACCATCAGCGACGTCAGGAAGATGACGAAGATGGGCCGCTTGCCCGGGAAGTCGTATTTGGCGAAGACGAAACCCGCCAGCGAATCAAAGAAAGCCACGCTTATCGTGCTGATGACGGCGACGATGAAGGAATTCTTGTACCACAGCGGCAGATCGGTCTTGTTGACGACCTCGCTGTAATTGTCCATCGTCGGCTCGTTCGGGAAGACGTTGCGGCGCAGGATCTCCGATTCCGGCTTGAACGAGGTCGAGATCATCCACATGAAGGGCACGGTCATCGTGAAGGCGATGATCGTCAGCAGCAGATACGAGAAAAACTTGTACTTCCAGTCCTCGCCGGCTTTGCCGACCGCGGCCGCCGGTCCCCGGTCCTTGAAGATGTTGGAGGGCGCGATAGAGTTCGCCATGCCAGCCTCAGTTGATTCGCCGCGATGTGACGGACAGCTGGATGATGGTCACGCCCAGGATCATGGCGAAGAGCACCACCGTGAGCGACGAGGCGTACCCCATATTGAAGCTCTGAAAAGCCTCGCGATAGACGCGCAGCACCACCGTCGTCGTCGCGTTCAGCGGACCGCCGCTGCCTTGTTCCGTCATCGCCACCACTGGCGCGAACATCCGCAAAAACGAAATCGTCTGCAAAACCAGCAGGTAAACGATGCTGGGGTTCAAGAGCGGCAAAGTGATATAGCGGAAGGTATGCCAGCGGCTCGCGCCATCGACTTCCGCCGCTTCATAATAGGTGCGCGGAATCTGCTTCAAGCCCGCCAGGAAGATGATGATGGCGAAGCCCATGCCCTGCCAAATCACCAGCGCCAGCACCGATGGCAGCGCCTGCTGCGTGCTGCGCAGGAAAGGCTGCTGCGGCAAAGACAGAAGCTGCAAAACGACGTTGAAGAGCCCGAATCGCGGCTGATACAGCATGCGGAATACCCAGGCGATGGCGATGGTCGAGGTCACGAAAGGCAAGAAAAACATGATGCGATAGAGCGACGCCATGAAACGGATTTCGTTGAGCATCAGCGCGATCGCCAGCGCCAGGAACAACTGAATCGGCACGCCCAGAAGCACGTAATTGATCGTATTTTGAAATGAGGACTTGGTGATGGACTTGCGCTTGCCCAGTTCTTCGAAAACTTTTTCGTAATTCTCGAAGCCGACGAAGGGCTGCTCGGCCGCCAGCGGGTTGTAATCGTGCAGGCTCATCTGGAAGGCGAAGAGCGCCGGATAGACGCGGATGTAAGCGAAGAAGACGATGGGAATCGCCAGGAAAATGTAGGCCCAGACGACCTTTTTGCGCGCCAGCGACAGGTGAAAGCCGCGCGTCTTCGTTCTATCGTTCATTTCGTCCAAAGCGCCTTGGCATATTCAATGGCAAAACCGCGCCAGACGGTGTTACCGCCTGACGCAGTTGATACAGATACCGCTGCTTGCCGCCGCTATTCCCGACCCGCCCAGAAGTTGTCGATCAGCTCTTGCTCGGAGGCAGCCGCCTCGTCCAGCGCGTCGCAGGGATCCATGCCACCCATGCGAACGTTGTCGAAGGCGTCGATCAAGACCTGCCGCTGGGCGCTCTCGTCGACGAAGAAGGTCGCGTGCGAGTACGCCAGGCCAGCCGAGAAGGGACCCAGAATCGGATCCGCCAGAATAGCTTCGGAGGCGGCCGCCGTGGCTTGCGCCGGCAGCTCGCCAACATTGTTCACCCAGAGCGTGCCCGCTTCCGGCGTGGTGATGAATTGCAGGAACTTGACCGCCGCGTCCAGCCGCGCGGGATCGTCATTGGCGCGCCGCGTGATGCCATGCGTCCAGTAGGAGCCGAAAGTGTGCCGCTCGCCGTTGGGTCCCACCGGCAGCTCGGTCACGCCGTAATTCAGATCGGGATTGTTGCGCGAGATCGTGCCGACGCGGAAGGAGCCGTCAACGTGAATCGCGGAATCGCCGTTGACGAAGGCATTGGTGGCGCCATCGAGGATGTCGTTGCTGCCGGTGACGTGCTCGGTCTCAAAAGCGGCCAGCCAGCTGAAAGCCGCGCAGCCCTCGTCGCTGTTGTAGGTCACCGTGCGTCCATCATCGCTGTAGGGCGCGCCGCCGTATTGACGGATCAGCACCTCGCGGAACCAGTGGTGATCCTGGGCGGCGAAAGCGGGCGCGTGCCCCATGCGCGTGATGCTGAGGATGTCGCTCATGTCGCCGTCGTATTGCGTCGTGGCGATCGCGGCTTCCACCAGATCGTCGAGCGTCGCCGGCGGGCTGTCGGGGTCCAACCCGGCGTCGGCGAAGATATCCTTGTTCCAGAAAAGGGCGAGCGCGCGCACCGCCGTCGGTACTGCCCAATAGCTGCCCTCGAACTTGGCGTTGGCGACCATCGGCGAGAAGGTCTCGAGGATGAATTCTTCGCTGAAGGCTTCCTCCGGCAGCGGGACGAGGTAGCCGGCGTCCACGAATGCCGGGATCCAGCCATAGAAGAGCGTCACTACATCGGGGCCGACGCCGGCCGGGGCGGAAGCCGCCAGCTCCGTGCGGAAATCGGCGTAGGGGATGTCGCTGTTGTGCACGACCTTGATGCCCGGGTTCTCCGCTTCGAATTGCTCAATCAACATATTCATCGCGTCAACGCGGGCGCCGAAGTTGTACTGCCAGTATTCGATTTCGACCATGTCGTCTTGCGCGCCGACAACAGCGCCCAGCGACAGCAAAACGAGGGCGACTGCCAGAATTGCGAGTAGCCGTGACCGTAACATGTTGCACTCCTTTATCGAATTCAGTGTTGCGCGGACAGTGTGAGATTAACCCAATTCGCGCCACCCCGCAAACCGCCATGCCAGCGTGAATGTCTAACGAGTCGGCTTCAACAGTTCTTCCCCCATCCCCCGGCCCCTTGCCCCCAGGGCGAGGGAAGGGGAGTCTTCCAGCTTATTCCCGCATTCCAAGCGCCTCCCTCTGGATGGGGGAGGGGTTTGGGGTGGGGGCTTTCAAACAGTCTACAACTCGATCTTGAAGAGCCGGGCCGCGTTGCCGCCGAAGATCAGCTGGACATCGTCTTCGCGATAATTCAGTTCGCGGACGTCGCGGATCTGCTGGATCAGGTATTTCTCGGCGAAGCCGCGCGGGAAATAACTCGAATCGGTGCCGAAGATGATGCGCTCCGGCCCAATCGTCTCCATGTATTTGCGGAAGAGCTTCTTGGTGTCCCACTCGCCATCCACCCACTTCACCCACTGGTTCGATCCGCTGGTGTCAATCGAAACGTTGCCGCAAGCCCAGCACAGTTGCAGCGTCTCGCGGATCCAGGCGCAGCCAAAATGCGGCACGACGAAGGTCACGTCCGGGAAGTCTTTGGCGACATTGTGCAGCTTTAGCGGATTGATATTCTGATGCCAGGCGACGCCGCCGCCACTGCCCTGGATGCCGAAATGAATCAGGACGGGAATACCGAGCTCGGCGCAGGCTTCCCAGACCGGGTAACCGGCTTCGTCTTCGACCGGGCGATCGAGCGAGGGCGCCAACAGCTTATAAGCTTTCATGCCGTCTTCATTCACGGCGCGGCGCAATTCCTCAGCGGCGCCGTCGCTGAAGAGGTAATGATGGGCGAAGCCGACGAATGTGTCGGGATGCCGCCCCACAATCTTCGCCAGATTCTTGTTGCCGCCCCCGGTCACGAAGCCGACCGCGCGCAGCCCGTAATTCTCGATCTCGGCGGCCCAGCGATCGGCTTGTTCTTCGTCGGAGTAGTCGCCGCGCTCTGGCGGATCAAAGCCCCAGGTCGCCCGCCATTGCCGGTTGTAATCCATGGCGAGTTCGCGGGCGACGCCAGCCCGGCACTCGCCGACTCGCTCGATATATTCCCTTCGCGGATTGGGCCCGCCCTCGATAAATGAACCCTGCCGCGTGGGAAAATGCACGTGAAAGTCAATAATCTCAAGTCCGTTGTACATGCCTTTAGCCCTCCTCATTCGGTATCGGGGCAGCCCGCTTGATTCGCGATATCCGGAGTTTACGAATCCATGATAGCGTATGCCACCTGCAATTCCCAAACGGAGTCCCGAAGAGAGTGGTGAAAGTCGTGGAGGTTCTCCCGTCGCGCATGCTGCGCCGTTTTTCACCACAGAGGACACCGAGGATGCACAGAGAACACAGAGAGTTTAGGGTAGTTCTCTTGCGGCGGGAGTGTGCTCTCCCGCGCGTCTTGTAAGTTATAGTCCGTCGCCGACATAAAGCGCATGAGACAATTTCTGTGTCCTCTGTGGCGCCTCTTTTCCACTGTGGTGAAGTTTGTCGCAAGCCGCGTTCTAGGGCGATACCCAACAAATTCACCACTCCGCGCAGTCTTGGACGTTGACGGATTGCTCGCTATACTTGCAGCAATTGTCAATGCTGCGCGAACGCGAATGGAAAGGAATTGACTTATGGCCAGACCCGTCACCTTATTCACCGGTCAGTGGGCGGACTTGCCCTTCGAGACCATGGCCGAGAAAGCCAAGAGCTTCGGTTATGACGGCTTGGAATTGGCATGCTGGGGCGATCACTTCGAGGTGGACCGAGCGCTCTCGGAAGACGGCTACATTCAGTCGCGGATCGACGTGCTGGAAAAGCACGGCTTGGGCTGCTTCTCAATCAGCAATCATCTGGTTGGGCAGTGCGTGGCCGAGGCGGCGATCGACGCCCGCCACCGCGATATCCTGCCCGACCGGCTCTGGGGCGATGGCGATAGCGATGGCGTGCGCGAACGCTGCGCCGAAGAGATGAAAGACACCGCCCGCGCGGCCAAGGCTTTCGGCGTCGATGTCGTCAACGGCTTCACCGGCAGCCCGGTCTGGCACATGATTTACCGCTTCCCGCCGACATCCGACGAGATGATCGACGCCGGTTATCGCGAATTCGCCGATCGCTGGACGCCAGTGCTGGACGTCTTCTCGGAGCAGGGCGTCAAGTTCGCGCTGGAGGCGCACCCCAGCGAGATCGCCTACGACATCTACACCGCCGAAAAAGCCTTGGAAGCGCTGGATCACCACCCCGCTTTCGGCTTCAATTTCGACCCCAGCCATTTCATCCACCAGCTCTTTGATCCGGTCAAGTTCATCGACCGCTTCGCCGACCGCATCTTCCACGTTCACATCAAGGATTCCAAAGTCACGCTCGATAACGTCACGAGCATACTCTGCTCCCATCTCAACTTTGGCGACCCGCGGCGCGGCTGGGATTTCGTCTCGCCCGGGCATGGCGATCTCGATATCGACGCCATGATCCGCGCATTGAATCGGGCCGGTTATCAGGGTCCGCTTTCAGTGGAATGGGAAGACAGCGGCATGGACCGTGAATTCGGCGCGACCGAGTCGGCCGCTTGGGTGAAGAAGAACGACTTCGCGGCATCGGCTGTGGCTTTCGACGCCGCCTTCGCCGAGGATTAATCGAGACAGTGTAAAGCGACAGGACGCGCGCGCGGCAAAGCCATCGCCAAAGCAAATGAATCTGCGTCCCATAACGTTTGTACGGGCGAGCCGCCGGCTCGCCCCGTAGATTCGCAACTCCCCTTCCCTCCTTGTGGGGGTAAGGGGCCGGGGGATGGGGGAAAGCTGCGCGCCATGTAATCATGGCACTTAGGCTGTAACGCCCGCCGAGACAAGCGACATCAAACAGGAGACGAACAATGGCTGACGAAAAGCAAGTGAGCAGCACCTTCACCAGCATGGCGACCGAAGGCACGGACGCGGAGGCGCCCGAGCTCGGCATTGGCATGCTGGGTTACGCCTTCATGGGCAAGGCGCATACCAACGCCTTCAAGAAAATCCCCTATATGATGTATCCGCCGGTGGCGATTCCACGCTTGGTCGGGATCGCCGGGCGCAATGAAGCGGCGGTGAACGCGGCCGCGCAGCGCTATGGCTACGAGAACGCCTATACCGACTGGCGCGATATGCTGGCCAATGACGATATTGACGTCTTCGACAATGGCGGGCCCAACGACGCCCATGCCGAGCCCTGCAACGCCGCCGCGGCCGCCGGCATGCACGTCTTCTGCGAGAAGCCGCTGGCGCGCACGGCCGAAGAAGCCAAGTCAATGCTGGATGCGGTCGAAGAGGCCGGCGTTAAACACATGGTCGCCTTCAATTATCGCTTTGTGCCCGCGGTGCAGCAGGCGAAGAAGATCGTCGAAAGCGGCGCGCTCGGCCAGATCTATCACTGGCGCGCCGTTTACCTGCAGGAATGGGGCATGGACCGCGAGATGGAATCGACCTGGCGCTTCCAGAAGGACATCTGCGGCAGCGGCGCCCTGGGCGACCTCGGCGCCCATATCATCGATCTGGCGCGTTTCCTGGTCGGCGAGCCCAAAGCCGTCTCGGGCCTGGCGCAGACCTGGATCACCGAACGCCCCGATGGCTCGGGCGGCATGATCAAATCCGATGTCGATGATGGCTTCGTGGCGCTGCTCGACTTTGAGAATGGCGCGCTGGGCACGGTCGAGGCGACCCGCTTCGGGCGCGGACGCAAGAACTTCAACTGCTTCGAGATCAACGCCGAGAACGGCTCGATTCAATTCAACCTGGAGCGGATGAACGAGCTCAATGTCTTCTGGAAGCACGACAGCCCCGATACCACGCAGGGCTTTCACAATGTGCTGGTCACCGAAGCGCATCATCCTTACTGGGAAAACTGGTGGCCCCACGGTCATATCATCGGCTGGGAGCACAGCTTCGTGCACGAGTTCCATCACTTCTTCGACGCCATCGTGAACGACAACCCGGTCGCGCCATACGGAGCGGACTTCGTCGACGGCTATCGCAACGCCGTGATCTGCGACGCGATCATGCAGTCGGCCGGCTCGGGGACGCACGTCGATATTCGCTACTAGGCGCCCACGCATTCCAAAACGCCTGTAGGGGCTTGCCTTGGCAAGCCCGCACCCGCCCAAGCCGGCATCGTTACCAGGCGCCCACGCATTCCAAAACGCCTGTAGGGGCTTGCCTTGGCAAGCCAACGTCCGCCTGCGCCTGCAACCGGCATGATCAACGATGCTCGATTGACAGCGTTTTGCCGTCGGTGTACAGGTGAATCGTCCCGCCTTCATCTGTCCGATACAGCTCGGTCTCGCCCAGTTTCTCCAGCGTGTCCGGATGCGGGTCGCCTCTCCGATTGGCGATATCGCTTTGCAGTACGGCGATTTGCGGCTGCACCGCGGCAAGGAAGCCGTCCTCGAGGGCCCGCGCCGTCCCGTGCTGCGGGATTTGCAGCACAGTCGCGTGGCGGACGGCGGCCGCGGCCAGCATCTCTCGCTGGCCTTCCGCGCTCAAATCGGAAGTCAACAGAAACGAAACGTCGCCGAAGCTCAGGCGCAGAACCATGACATGAGCGTTCAGACGGTCAGTGATCTTGGGCTGCCGCTGTGGATGCAAGACCTCGATGCGCGCGCCATCCGACAGTCGCAGCTCGTAGCCGGCCTTGACTGGCACAACGGGCGTTGCCGACCCCAGCAGCCGCTGCCGAATGCGGTCAAAGCCGTCGTCTTGATTCTCCTGACCATGATACAAGACCGCGCCCACCGAATAACGCTCCAGCACTTGCGCTAGCGCGGCGATATCCCAGCCGTCGGGATGAGTGATGACGAGGAGCTCGATCTCGCGGTCATAGAAGGGCAGGCGATCGCCGATGGCGGTCAGCAGGCGCGCGGGATAAGGGCCGCCGTCGACGAGCATGTGGGCGCCGCCCGGCGTCTGCGCCAAAATGGCGTTGCCGTGGCCGACATCCAGCAGCCAGACGCGCAGATGACCGTCGGCGCGGCTGAGGGTCATCGCCGCCGTCAAGACGAGTATCACGCCGCCGCTTGCGCCGACCAGCGCGATTACGCTGTATTGCCTGACGAAGTCCAGGATGCGCGCCCAAATTGGCGGACGAGCGGCATGCACGATGGCGCCTCCAATCAAGAACAGGTACGCCGCTTGAATCAGACGGCCATCGAGATCGACAGCCAGCTCGGCGAAAGGCAGCCCGGCGAAGGCGCGCGCGATGGCGATCGTCCAGGACACGAAGACCATATCCGCCCAGTAAAGCAGCGTGCCGAGCAGCGGCGAAAAAGCGTATACGACGGTAGCGGCCATGCCCAAAAGCAATAGCGCCGTCTGGGCGGGCACGATGAGCAGGTTTACTGGCAGCGCCGCCAGCGACAGCCGCCCAAAATAGAGCGCGACCAAGGGAAGCGTCGTGATCTGCGCCGCGATCGACACGATCAGCGGTTCGTTGAGAAAGGCGTGGAGCAGGCCAGCGTGGCGTTCTGGCAGAAAGCGCTCCAGCAGACGGCGGAAACGCGCGGAAATCGGATCGGCGAATAAGCCCAGCCCCAACACCGCCAGAAAGCTTAGCTGGAAGCCGACATCCAGCAAGACGTTTGGATCGTGCAGCGACAGCAGCAGCGCGGCGAAAGCCAGGGAGCTCGGCACGAAGGTCTTGCGCTTCAACTGGCTGCCGATGACCACCAGCCCGCTCATCAAGGCGGCGCGCATGATGCCCGGGCTGGCGCCGACGAAGAGCGCGTAAACGGCGATGGCGGAAAGCGCGTTCAGGGTGACGATTGTTTTGTTGCGGCCAAACACGCTGGACATGGCGCGAGCGACGATGCCGCTGACGATGACCATGTTGAAGCCGCTGATGGCGATGACATGCGCCGCGCCCACGCGCGAGAACGCCTCGTCCAGTTCCGGCGAAATGCCGTCTTCGACGCCGAGCAGGATGCCAGTCAAGAGGCCCGCCTCTGGCTCCGGCAAGGCGGCGGCGATGTAGCCCTGGACGCTCCGCCGCAGCTTGCTCAGCGCCGAAAGCAGCGGGCTGCCATGACCCGAATCGATGACCGCCACAGCCCCGTTTCGCATGATGCTGAAGACGCCTTGCCGGCCCAGATAATCCGCATAGGAGAAGGCATCGCCGGTGGCGGGCGGCGCCAGGCGGCCCGTCGCGGTGATTCGGTCGCCATAGGCGGCTCCGGGGGCGCCTTCCGCCTCCACCAGAACGAGACCGCTGGTTTTGACGTTTTCGCTGTTGACAAATATGGCTTCGCTGGCGACGCGCAGCAGCGTCCGGTCCGCGCGCGCCACCGGCTCGCTAACGACCAGGCCCGTGATCGTGCCGCTGTAGCCATTGTGCCGGGCGATATCGCTGCTATTGGGAACGAGCGACTGGCGGAATCCGCCGGCTGAAAAGGCGACCACGCCCGCAAGCAGCCACCACGGAAGGCGCCGTCGGAAGAGCAGGCAAACCAGCGCGGCGGCGGCGATGAAGGCAAACCATTGCTGCGGCTGAATCTCTGGGAGCGCCCGCGCCAGGCTGAGGCCCACAACCCAGGCGGCCGCGATCACGATAAGACGCATGATGCGACGAAAGACCCGATGCGAGTCGTTTCACGATTTGGCGGCTTGGCGGCCAGAAACGGACATCGATTTAGTGATGCCCGTTAATGATAAATCCGTGCTGGACAGGGTTTAGATCTGGCTGCCAACCGGCGCCTGCGCGGGCCTGTCAAATTTGATGGGCTCCGGGCTGAGGTCATTGCGCTCGACTTCGACGCTGTGCTGGCGCGGCTCCGCCTCGACCGCGACCTGCTCCTCGTACTGCATGATTTGAATGCCGTTGCGGATTTCGTCAAGCGTATGCGCGAATTGCTGCTCCAACTGGCTCAGTTGGACCATCACGTATTCATCGGCTTCACGCGTGATCTTGCTGGCTTCGATCTTGGCTTGCTCGATCACGTATTCGGCGCGCACCTTGGCTTGCTTGACCATTTCCTGGTCGTCAATCAGGTCTTCGCTGTGCTGGCGCGCCTGCTGCACGATGCGCGCGGCTTCTTCGTTGGCTTCCGCCAAGACGCGGTCGCGCTGCTGGATGGTGCGCGCCGCCTTTTCGATCTCTTCCGGCACGGATATCCGCATCTGATCGATGATCTCCAAGGCGCGTTCTTCGTCCACCATCGTGAATTTGGTGCCGAATAAATGCCGCCCGTCATCAATCAAATCTTCCAAGCGATCGACTAGATGTTGAATGTCCATTGAAACCCTCCCAATTGAAGACCCTGCCTCTGCCTACGTTTTCAAACGCCAAACTTCTTGCGCAACGCTTCCGAAATTATGGGCGGCGCCATCGAACTCACATCGCCGCCGAGCTCCGCGATCTCTCGAATGGTGCTCGAACTGATATGCATGTACTGTTCGTCGGACAGGATTGCGATCGTCTCCAAATCCGGCGCCAGCTTCTTGTTTGCCATGCCCATGCGAAACTCAAACTCGAAATCTCCAAACACGCGCAACCCTCGTATCAAGGCGCTCGCGCCAACCGACTGCGCATAGTTTACTGTGAGACCCTTATATTTCGCAACTGATATCGACGGGTAATTCTGAAATACTTTCGCCGCCAGCTCGACTCGCTCGTCAATCTCAAAAAGCACGCGTTTTTTGTCCGGGCTGGCGTAGATGGCGACGATTAGCTTATCGAAGAAGCGCGACGCGCGAACCGCCACATCAATATGACCGTAATGTATGGGGTCGAGCGATGCCGGATAAAGCGCGATTCCCCTGCCAGACATGTCGTCACCCCCACATTACGACGGCATTGTAGTGGCAGTCCAAAAACCGCGCCAATCGATTTGATTGCAGATTGGGGGCCTTGCGAGCTTGGCGCCGGGCGAGCGCTCAGCTGATGTCGCCGGGGTCGGCGTAGACGCGGCGCGCGGTCTGCGCCAATAGTCGATGCTCGGGCCGCGCCAGCGCCGGATCTTCTTCAACCAGCGTTCGCGCTTCATCCTGCGCCAGCTGCGCCAGATCTGCATGATTGCGCCGCATCAGTTGCAGATTGCTGTGGCCGCTTTGCCGCCGCCCCAGCAAATCGCCAATCCCGCGCAGCTGGAGATCAACCTCGGCCAAATGAAAGCCGTCGGTGGAGGCTTCCACCGCTTCCAGCCGCCGCTCGGCGACGCTCAAATCGGAAGCCTCAACGCGCCCCGCCTGATGATCGCGGATTCTGTCAATATCGACTCGGGCCGACCGATCGGGGATCAGAAAGCAATAAGACTGCGCCTCGCCCCGCCCGACGCGACCGCGAAACTGGTGCAGCTGCGCCAGCCCGAATCTGTTGGCGCCTTCAATCACCATGACGTTGGCGTTGGGAATATCGACCCCGACCTCCGCCACCGAAGTCGTGACCATGACGTCATAGCGGCGCGCGGCGAAGTCGCTCATCAGCGCGTCTTTCTCCGCCCGGCTCATGCGTCCGTGCAGCAGGCAAACGTCATAACGGTGAAAAACCTGGCTGAGGCGCTCGTAGGCGCCCGTCGCGTCGGCGCTGTCCAAAGCCTCGGATTCCTCGACCAGCGGATGAATGAAGAAGGCCTGCCGCCCCTGTTCCAGCTGCGCGGTGACGAAGCCATACAATCGTTCGCGCTCGACGGCGTCCACGATCTTGGTGATGACCTCGCGGCGGCTTGGCGGCTTTTCGTCGATCAGCGTGATATCCAGGTCGGCGTAGAGCGTAAGGGCCATGGTGCGCGGGTAGGGCGTGGCGCTCATGAATAGCAGATGCGGGTTCTGCCCCTTGCCACGCAGCGCCGCCCGCTGATCGACGCCGAAACGCTGCTGCTCGTCGATGACCGCCAGCGCCAGGTTGAGGAAGTCCAGCCCCGCCTGGATCAGCGCATGCGTGCCGATGACGATGTCGATCGAGCCATCGGCGGCGCCCCGATAGATCGATTCTCGCTCCGACGCGCTCAAGGCGCCGGTCAGCAGCGCGATGACGGGCGGGCTGTCGCCGCTCATGTGGCTGAATGCCTCGCTCACCGCGCGATAATGCTGTTCGGCCAGGATGCTGGTCGGCGCCATCATCGCCGCCTGGCCGCCATTGCGCAGCGCGATCGCCAAGGCGACCATGGCGACGGCCGTCTTGCCACAGCCGACATCGCCCTGCAGCAGGCGGTTCATCGGGATGGCGCTCGCGGCGTCGCGTCGGATTTCGGCAATGGCGCGCTGCTGGGCGCCGGTCAGCGTGTAAGGAAAGCATTCGGCGATGATTTGTTCCAGCGCCTCGTCGTCGATGCTCAGCGGCGGACCGGGCTGCGCTTGCCATTCGCGCCGATTATCCAAGAGCGCCAATTGCAAGGTCAGCAGTTCGTCAAACGCCAGCCGTTTATGCGCATGGTCGCGATGATCCCAGCCATCCGGAAAATGCGCCTGCCGCAGCGCCCAGCCCAGGTCCGCCAGCTCCGCCCGCTCCAGCACAGCCGGCGGCAGCGGATCGGGAATCTTCGCCGACCATTCGTCGACCAACGCCTTGATGACGCGCCGAAGGTGCCGCGGGCGCAGCCCCTTGGTCATGCGGTAGACCGGCACGATGCCGATCGTATGCAGATTCTCGCGCTCGAGCTCTTCCCATTCCGGGTTGGCCATCGTCTTCATATCGCGGAAGAAAGTCACCTTGCCGCTGAGCACGACTTGCGCGCCGGGCCGCAGCTTCGCCGCCAGATAATCTTGGCGAAAAAAGCGAATCGACATGAAGCCCGTGCCATCGGAGACGGTGATGACCAGGTCTTTGCCACCGCCGCTGGCCGCCGTCCGCGCGCTCGTGATGGTGGCGATCACGGTCGACTCTTCATCCGCGGGCAGGTCTTTGATGCAGAGCAGCCGCGTATAATCGCGAAAGTCGCGCGGCAGGCTGTAAAGCAGGTCGCGCACGCTGCTGACGTTCATCTGGCGCAGCAGTTCGGAGAACTTCTTGCCGATGCCTTTGACCGCGGTGGTAGGCGCGTCAAGCTCGGCGTTCAGGCGGTCGATGTCGTCTGGCGTCATTGGGCGGCGCTGCGCCCGCGGCGGTCGCTCCAGGCGCGGCATTGGCGGCAAGTCAATCGCCGTCGAATGCGGACCGCCGGTGAAGTCTTCGTCATAGGTGGCGCTGTCGTAGGCGTAACCGCGGCGCTTCCCGCCGGCGCGGGCCAGGTTCGCCCCGTGGCGGTCGCCGCGATCGCGCTGGCCGCGGCGTTTCTCGGGCGCGGGGGGGCGTTCGGCCCGCTCCGGCATCTTCTCCCGCCAGGCGGGGAGGCGCTCTTGATAAGCGCTGGGCGCGGGCGCGCGATTGGTCGCCCGGTCCAGGAGATAGTTGAGCTTGCCGACGCGCGCGTCCTCATCCGCCAAGGCTTCGTAGGCGGAGAGGACGTCGACGATCTCGTCGATCAGAATATGCTGCTCCGCCCGGCGCGCCTGTTCGCGGGCTTGGGGCTGCCAGGCGGCTGCAAAGGCGACCATCCCGCCGACGACCGCCGTGTCCTTGCCGCCTTGATCGCGTTCCAGCTTCAGGATTTTCACCATCGTTTCCAGCGCAGATGGCATGGATTATCGTCTCCAGTCCGCGTTTAATGTCGCGACGCCGATGGACCCGGGCCCCACATGCGCGCCCAGGGTCGGCGTCGTCTCAATGACCAGTGTATCAGATGGCGCGCTGTCGCCAATGCCGCCCAAGAACTTATCCGCCCCTGCGCGATTCTGAATGTGCAGGATGGCCAGCCGCTCCAAGGGCGCTTGATCGAGCGTGAGCCCGCGCAGACGCCGCTCGGCGCGCGACCAGGTGCGCAGGCGCGCGATCGACGATATCTCGCTATTGGCGACGCTGATGATGGGCTTGATTTTCAGCAGGCTGCCGATGCTGGCGACCAAGGCGTTGACCCGCCCACTGCGGCGCAAGTATTCCATCGTGTCGATGATCGCGTAGACGCGGGTGTGCCGCCGGACGCGCTCGATTGCGTCCAGAATCTCTCCATGCGAGGCGCCTTCCGCCGCCAGCTCCGCCGCCGCCCAAGCCTGGAAGCCGATGCCGAAGGTCAGCTGCTGGCTATCCACCAGCGTGACGCGCGCCGCCCCGACAGCCTCCGCGCCCAGCCGCATCGCGTTCAGCGTGCCGCTCAGCTTGGCCGGCACGTGGATCGATATGACCTGCTCCGCGCCGGCGTCCAGGATGGCGCGATAGAAGGCTTCGGCATCGCCGGGCGAGGGCGCCGCTGTTGTTGGCATCGTCGGCATCGCCGGCAGCTCGCGGTAAAACTGTTCTCGATCCAGGCTCGCGCCATCGTCGGGGATGCTCGCGCCACCGATGTTGACGTAAGTCGGGATGATATGGACGCCGAGCCTTTCCGCCAGGTCGTAGGGCAGATCGCAGACGCTGTCGGCGGCGATGGATAGGCGCCTAGAAGTCATAATCGAAGTCTTCCGCCGCTTTTTCCAGCACGGCGACGCCGGTCGCTTCCGTGCCCAGATAACTCGCCATGGTCGCGCTGTACATGGTGAAGGGAAAATGCTGGCCCGGGAATTCGAGCGCCAGGCGGTCTTGCATCACGCGCGTCGCCTCGGTGATCTGCATTTGATCCTGAAGCACGACCGCGTCTTCCAGTTCGGTGAACTCCACCAGGAATTCGACGAGCCGCTCGATGACCTCGCCGCCGCTGCGCACTTTCTCGATTACGATGATATTGCCCTCTTCCAGGCTGACGAAGGGTTTGATGCCCAGCTGCGTCGCCAGCAGCGCGTGCGACGGTTTCATCAGGCCATTGGCGCGCAGGAAATCTACGTTGTTGATGCAATAGACGGAATAGATGCGATTGACGGCTTGGCGCACGGTCTGAATGACGTCTTCGGCGCTGTCTTGCTCTTTGGCGGCGCGCGCGGCCACGCGGATGAGCATGCCTTGCCCGGCGCAGAGGCTCTGCGAATCGACCACGGCGATCTCGCAGCGGCCGCTGACTTGCTGCGCCGCCAGCCGCCCGATGCGCCAGCTTTCGGAGAGCTCGCGCGAGGGATGCACGGAGATGATCGCGTCGCAGAAATGCGACAGGCGCGTGAACAGTTCGGCGAAATCAGCCTCCGACGGCGGCTTGACAGTCGCTGGCTTGCCCCAGTCCGCCATCAGCTGGAAGGCGCTTTCGCTGTCGATGTCGACGCCTTCAAGGTAGCGTCTTCCGGCGATTTCAATGACGTTTGGCAAAATGGTGACGGGGAAGTGTCGGACGAGGCGCGGGTTGGAAAAGCGCGCTCCGCTGTCGGTGACGATATGGATTCTTGCCATTATTCGACGCTTATCAACAATGGATAAAGCGGCTGCCCGCCATAGACGGCTTCAAATTCTAATCCCTCAAATGCCTTTCTTAAACGCTGAATCAGCTGATCAGCATCACTCGCGGAGAATCCCGCGCCATAATAGATCGTCGCCAGTTCCAGCCCCCGGGCTTCCAGCGTCGCTAAAGCCTTCACAGTGGCTGAAGTAATATCGGTCGACGCCACGCGGATTATGCCATCGACGATGCCGATGCAGTCGTTCTCGTTGACGTCCAGGTCGTGAATTCGCGTTGCCCGCGAGGCGCGCGCGATCTCGATGGAGACGGTTTCGGCGGCGGCTTCGCGCATCTGGGCGACCATGGTCTCAAAATCGGCTGCGCTATCCCTGGCGTCGCCAAAAGCCAGCATCGCGTTGATGCCTTGTTGGACCGTTTCCGTTGCGACGACCTCGGCGCGCGGGCCTTCAGCCATATCTGCCGCCTGCCGCGCCGCCATGATGACATTGCGGTTGTTCGGCAAGAGGATCAGAGTCTCCGCGGGCGATCGCGCCATCGCCCGGATGAAGTCTTCCGTTGAGGGATTGCTGCCCCCGCCGCCGTCGATTATCGCGCCGCAGTTCAAGTCTCGGAATATGGCGCGCAGACCGTCGCCCGCCACGACCGCGATGACCGACGCCGCGGGATCGCTCTCGACTGCCTTTGGCGCCGGCAGAGGGCTGCCGCGCGAGCGCTGGAATTGGCGCGTCATATTCTCGACGACCACGTCGTCCAGCGCGGCGCCGGACCGTATTGCGTAGTCCAGGGGCAGCGCCGGGTTTTCCACGTGAATATGCGCCTTGATCAGCCGGTCGTCGCCGACGACGATGACCGACCAGCCCATGGCCTCGAGATCGCGGCGCGTTTGCCCGACGTCAAGCCCGGCGCCGATCATGAGAAACTGGACGTCGTAACCGAAGTCGTCGCCGAGGTCGTCAATGGCGGGCGCGCTGCCAGTCATCCGCGGCGCGGCGATTTCAAGCTGGGGATCGCCCGTGCGCATGCCCTCGAGGAAACAGAGAAGCCCCATGCCGCCGGCGTCAACGACATTCGCGTCTTTCAAAATCGGCAGCAGATTGGGCGTGTTCTCCAGCGAGGCGCGCGCCGCCAGCGTCATCACGTCCAGCATCTCTTTGAGCGAGCCGGCAGCGCCGTCGTATCGCCGCAGGCTCTCAGCCGCTTCCCGCGCCACCGTCAGGATGGTGCCCTCGGTCGGCTGCGACACGGCGGCATAACCCCGCGCCACCGCGGCCGCGCAGGCCTCGGCAAAGAGCGGGGGCGTCAAGACGGGCGAGTCGCCCAAGCCATCGGCGAAGCCCTTGAGAAGCTGCGACAGGATCGTGCCGCTGTTGCCGCGCGCGCCCATCAAAGCGCCAAAAGCGAAGCGCTCGGCGATCAAGCTGGCGTCGTCGCTCCGCAGCCCGGCGATTTCTTCGCAGGCGCGCTGCAGCGTGTTGTGCATATTGACGCCGGTATCGCCATCGGGCACGGGAAAAACATTGAGCTGGTTGATGCGCTCGACGTTCCGCGCGAGGCAGTCGACGCCGGCGCGCAACCGGCGCCCGAGCGCTCTGCCGTCAAGACTTGTCGTCGCCATCAAAGCTGGCCAGCGTGGCCGCGCGGCGCAGCGCCTCTATGCCGGCCGCGATGCCATTCTCGTGCTGAAAAACGAAGGCGCCGGCGATGGCGATGGACGCGCCCGCGGACGCAGCCTTCGCGATGGTGTCGCCGTTGATGCCGCCGTCGACTTCAATCTCGATTTCCCTGCCGCCAGCCGCTGCCAGCGCGCGCAGTTGTTGGATCTTCCGTGTCATGCCGCTGATGAAGCGCTGCCCGCCGAAGCCGGGGTTGACCGTCATGACGTTGATGATATCGACGTAATCCACCGCTTCGGTTAGCGCCGCGGCAGGCGTATGTGGATTGAGCGCCACGCCCGCGCGACAGCCACAAGCCTCGATTTGCCCAAGCACGCGGTGCAGATGCGCGCAGGCTTCTACGTGCACGCTGATGGAATCGGCGCCGCTATCGGCGAATCGCTCGATGAATTTGTCAGGCTCGACGATCATCAGGTGGACATCCAGGGGAATGGTCGCCACTTTCGCCACCGCCTCGACGACCGCGGGACCCATCGTGATATTTGGCACGAAGCGCCCGTCCATGATGTCGATATGAATCAGGTCGGCGCCCGCCTCCTGGGCTTGCCGCGCCTCATCGGCGAGGCGTCCAAAGTCGGCTGCCAGGATCGAAGGCGCGATCTTGACTCTGCTGCTCGGCGCCATCGTTTGAGACCTCCGCGTCGCATCGCTATTTGAATCTTACTGATTTGCTGTGGCAAGCGCAACAGGCGCGCTATGCAAGCCTCTCTTCGCGCTGGACCGCCGTGATCAACTGCCCGCAGCCGGCATCGATGTCGATACCGCGGCGGACGCGGACGCTGCATGGGATGCCATAACCGCGCAGAATACGCGCAAAACGGTCGATGGTCGCCGCTTGCGCCGGGTCGCCGCCATAGCCGCCCGTGGGGTTGAGCGGGATGATATTGACATGGCAGAGCAGCCCGGCCAGCAGTTTTCCCAAGCGATGGGCTTCCGTTTCGGTGTCGTTGGCGCCGGCGATGGCCGCCCACTCAAATGTGATTCGCCGATTCGTCCGCGCCACATAATAACGGCAGGCCGCCAGCAGCTCCTCAACTCCCCATCGCCGGTTGACCGGCATCAAGGCGGAGCGCTGGGCGTCGTCGGTCTTGTGCAGGCTGACCGCCAGCTGGATTTGCAAGCCCTCGTCGGCGAAGCGGCGGATCTGCGGCGCCAGCCCAACCGTGCTGATGGTGATGTGGCGCGCGCCAATCTTCAAGCGCGTCATCAGCTGTCGCGCGGCATCCAGCGAAGCTTCGTAATTGTGAAAGGGCTCGCCCATGCCCATAAAGACGATATTGCTCAAGCGCTTGCCAGCGGCCGCCAACTCGCGCGCGAAGATAATCGCCTGCTCGCTTATCTCGTCCGCCCTCAGGTTGCGCCCGAAGCCCATCTGCCCGGTCGCGCAGAACACGCAGCCCATCGCGCAGCCAGCCTGCGACGATATGCAGGCCGTCAGGCGGTCATCGGCGTAGGGCATCAGCACCGACTCGATCCGCTGGCCATCGGCGAGGCGGTAGAGGCGTTTCTCCGTGCCATCGCGGCTCCGCTGGCGCGCGACCAGGTCGAGGCTGCCGATCGCAGCGGACGCTTCCAGCTTTTGTCTTGTCGCGCGTGGCAAGTTGGTCATCGACTCAAAGCGGTCGACTCGTTTCTCATAGAGCCAGTCCCAGATTTGGCGGGCGCGGTAGGGTTCTTCGCCGAGGCTGACGACGAAATCACTCAGCCCGTCGTGGCTCAGCGCATACAGATTCTGCTTCGTCTCGGCTTTCGCGAGCATGGACATCGCGGTCAGGCCGGCAGCAGGCGCAAAGCGAGAAAGGGCGCGAAATTGTAGGTCGCGTGGGCGATGATGGCGGCGCTTGTGCTGAAGCGCAGGCGCGCGAAACCAAAGCCCAGCGAGACGAAGAAGAGGATCAACATCTCCGCAGACAGTCCGTAATGCCAATGCCACAACGTGAATAATAGCGACGACAGGCCGAGCCCGCAGACCGGCTGCAGAGCGCCGCGATACAGGATTTCTTCGCCCGTCGCCGCCAGGATGGCCAAGAGCAGGGCGGCCGGCAAAACGCCTTTGAAAGCGTCAAAGAGCGGGAGCGCGCCCGCTTCATCCGCCGCCGCGATCTCCAGGGCGCTGCCAGCGACCAGCATGCCGCCATAAAGCGCCAGCCCGATGACGAGCCCGGCGCGGACGTCGCGGAGCTTTGGCGCGCGCAAGCCAAGCCGCGCCAGCACGGTCTTGAGGTCGCGCCGGGTAATCCAGCCCGTCCCCAGCGCCGAGATCAAGACGTAGATCGCCGCGCTCGCCGCAAGGGTCAGCAGGGCGCCGCCAATCTCGGGAGGGCTTGACGGCGCCTGGTTTCCGCCGCGCTCCGCGAGCGTCTGCAAGAAGCACCACGCGACTTGCGCCAGCGCCAGCAGACCGGCCGCGCGGTGAATCGGGTTGCCTTTGTCGAAGGCGGGCCGATGACCGGGGCTGAGCGGCCGGATCAGCCTGTCGAACGCATCCCAAAACATGTCCACCTGCGTCAGCCCCAGGCTCAATAGCGCGGATCGCCAGCTGCCTTCGCGCGCGCCCAGGTCGCGGTTGGCCGCCAAGAGCAGACCGATGCCGTAAACCAAGCCAGCCAGGGTCAGAATCATCACAGAATCCGCGAATCTTCGGTCAGCCTAGTGTATAGGATGCGGCGGGGCGCTACAATATCGGCGCGTTGAGGCGTCGGCATGTTGACAAGCGTATTCCGTCATGTTAGATTAAGGGTCGCCACATCGCAACGCGCCGGGCTGTTGGAGAGGTGGCCGAGTGGTTTAAGGCGATGGTCTTGAAAACCATTGTACGGTCTTCCGTACCGCAGGTTCGAATCCTGTCCTCTCCGCCTTATCCGCTTTAACATGAGAATAGCTCTACTGGAGAGGTGCCAGAGTGGTTGATTGGGGCCGCCTGCTAAGCGGTTGTACCTGTAAAGGGTACCGCAGGTTCGAATCCTGTCCTCTCCGCCTTATCCGCTTTAACAGTCGAATACCGCGAATGGAGAGGCGCCAGAGTGGTTGATGGGGGCCGCCTGCTAAGCGGTTGACCCTGTAAAGGGTACCGCAGGTTCGAATCCTGTCCTCTCCGCCTTATCCGCTTTAACATGAGAATAGCTCGACTGGAGAGGCGCCAGAGCGGACAGTCGAGGGCCGCCTGCTAAGCGGTTGACCCTGCAAAGGGTACCGCAGGTTCGAATCCTGTCCTCTCCGCCTTATCCGCTCTAACATGAGAATAGCTCTACTGGAGAGGCGCCAGAGCGGACAGTCGAGGGCCGCCTGCTAAGCGGTTGACCCCGTAAAGGGTACCGCAGGTTCGAATCCTGTCCTCTCCGCCTTATCCGCTTTAACATGAGAATAGCTCTACTGGAGAGGCGCCAGAGCGGATAGTCGAGGGCCGCCTGCTAAGCGGTTGACCCTGTAAAGGGTACCGCAGGTTCGAATCCTGTCCTCTCCGCCTTATCCGCTTTAACATGAGAATAGCTCTACTGGAGAGGCGCCAGAGCGGACAGTCGAGGGCCGCCTGCTAAGCGGTTGACCCCGTAAGGGGTACCGCAGGTTCGAATCCTGTCCTCTCCGCCTTGTCCGCTTTAACATGAGAATAGCTCTACTGAAGAGGCGCCAGAGCGGACAGTCGAGGGCCGCCTGCTAAGCGGTTGACCCTGTAAAGGGTACCGCAGGTTCGAATCCTGTCCTCTCCGCCTTATCCGCTTTAACATGAGAATAGCTCTACTGAAGAGGCGCCAGAGCGGACAGTCGAGGGCCGCCTGCTAAGCGGTTGACCCTGCAAAGGGTACCGCAGGTTCGAATCCCGTCCTCTCTGCCTTATCCGCTTTAACAGTCGAATACCGCGAATGGAGAGGCGCCAGAGCGGACAGTCGAGGGCCGCCTGCTAAGCGGTTGACCCTGCAAAGGGTACCGCAGGTTCGAATCCTGTCCTCTCCGCCTTAATTACCATGCCAGTTCCCGCTTGGATCCTTTCGATTCACAATAGACACACGTGCCGCCCTGCGACCGCCCACGCAAAACACATTGCGGACCGCTGGGTTTCGCTCCCCTTCCCTAGCTTGCTGGGGCAAGGGGCCGGGGGATGGGGTGTTGCACTCGCAACGTAAACAGGGAGCGGGTCCATGACCCAACGCATCGCCATTGAAGCGATCGTGAACCACAATCGCAGCCACGTCTGGCGCCTGTTCAACGAGCCGGAGCATATCACCAACTGGAATTTCGCCACGGATGACTGGCGTTGCCCGCGCGCGGAAAACGACCTCAGGGCCGGCGGTCGTCTTTGCTACAGAATGGAAGCCAAAGACGGCAGCTCCGGCTTCGATTTTGAGGCGATTTATGATGAGGTCGTTCACGAGACCAGTCTCGCCTACACGCTGACTGACGGACGCAAGGTAGCAACCACATTTGAAGACCTGGGCGACGCGACGCAGGTCTCTACGGTCTTTGAAGCCGAGGCTGAAAATCCAGTCGATATGCAGCGAATGGGCTGGCAGGCGATCCTCGACAACTTCAAGCGATACGCAGACGGCGCGCCGCCTTCGGGATGACGCGCTTTAGGCGGCGCCAATTGCCATGATCGTTATCGGCTTGATGTCCGGCACCTCCGCCGACGGCGTCGACGTCGCCCTCTGTGATATTCACGGTCCTCCCGGCGATCTGAAAGTCGAACTCATCCGCGGCGCCACCTTTGACTACGATGCCGACATGCGCCGGCGCATCCTCGCCTGCTGCGAACCCGCCACAAGCCAGGTCAATCTCATCGCATCCCTCCACGTCGACCTGGCGGAAGTCTTCGCCGATCGCCTGCTGACGCTGCTGGCGCGGCAGGGCATGAGGGCCGACCAGATTGACTTGATTGGCTCGCACGGGCAGACGCTCTGGCACAACGTCTTGCCCAGCGGCGCAGTCGACGTCTCGCTGCAAGTCGTCGAGGCGGCCGTCCTCGCCGAACGCACCGGCATCACGACCATCAGCAATTTCCGCGCGCGCGATATTGCCGCCGGCGGCCAGGGCGCGCCGCTGACGAGTTATGTGGATTGGCTGCTGCTGCGGCATCCGACGCATTGGCGCGCCGCGCAGAATATCGGCGGCATGGGCAACGTCACCTTTCTGCCGCCGCTCGACGACGCCGAATCCGCGCCAGTCGCCTTCGATACAGGCCCCGGCAACGCCCTGCTTGATGTCGCCGCGTCGCGCTTCTCCGGCGGCGAGATGACTTATGACCGCGACGGCTTTTTCGCCCGGCGCGGACGGGTCGATGAAGCATGGCTGGACGAGCTCTTGCGGCATCCCTACTACGCGCGCGATTATCCCAAGACGACGGGGCGCGAAACCTTCGGCACGGCGGCGGCCTTAAGGCTGCTGGACGAAGCGCAGTCTCGTGGCTTGAGCGACGCCGAGATTGTCGCCACGCTGACGGCGCTGACGGCCAGCAATATCGCCGACGCCTATCGCCGATTCGCCCCGGCGCCGATTCGCGAGGTCATCCTGGGCGGCGGCGGGCGGCGCAACCCGGTCATCGTCGGCTTGCTGCGGCAGCTGCTCGCGCCCGCGAGTGTCATGACGCACGAAGACATCGGCATGGACAGCGACTTCAAGGAGGCGCTGGTATTCGCCCTGCTGGCGTATGAAAGCTGGCACGGCCGGCCGGCGACGCTCCCGGCATTGACTGGCGCGCGGCACGCCTCGCTCCTCGGCGCGATCACTCCAGGGCGGAATTTTGCCGCTCTCCTGCGCGCGACTTGGGGCTAGCTCACCCTGTGAGGCCTTCTCTTGCAGAGGGGGATGCGGCTCGGCGATTGCCGCCCATCTTTCGTCCAGGCAGAAGAATTTGCGTCTCGCAGCTTCAATCTCCCCTTCCCTCCAAGTGGGGGTAAGGGGCCGGGGGATGGGGGTTTGTCACGACATCGATGTAATTCGCCACTCCGTCCGCGCTATCCAAGTGGAAAAATCCAGCCGATTGCGCTACACTTGCGGCTGATTGCGGAAAGCGAGGCGCGCGCCAAGTGGATCCCTCAAACGGCTATCCATTCGAGTTGGAAGATTTCAATCCCGACGAGGACACGATTACGTCCGAAGTGATGCGTCATAAATTGGGCGCGGCCGATCGGTCTATCGCGCGGCGCGCCAGCCTGCAGATTCTTTACGAACTCGATAGCACCGACCACGACATGAAGTCCGTGCTAGAGGTCCACCTGGCGGAGCGCCCGGAAGCCTATGCCGTGCGCCAGATTATTCGGCGGCTCGTCAGCGGCGTCCTCGCCAATCGCGGGGCCATCGACGCCATCCTGCAGCGGTACGCGCCGGAGTTCCCCGTCGATCAGGTGGCGGTCGTCGATCGCAACATCTTGCGCCTGGCGATCTTTGAGCACCTGCTGCAGAAACGCCAAACGCCGATACCCGTAATCATCAACGAAGCGGTGCAGCTGGCGCAGCTATTTGGCGCGGATCACTCGCACAGCTTTGTCCATGGCGTTTTGGGCGCGCTGACATCCGAGGTGAAGCCAAACACTGAGATCTCGGTCGACGAGGTGGAGAGCCTATGAACGTCTTTGGCGTCGGCGCCTGGGAGCTTGTGGCGATTCTGCTCATCATGCTGGTCTTCGCCGGTCCAAAACGGATGATTCACTGGTCGTATGTCTTGGGACAGCATGTGGCGAAATTCCGCAAGATCTGGTCCGAGACGGTCGATCTGGTGCAGAAGGAATTCGATGAGGCCGGCTTGGATATCAAGCTGCCCAAAGAACCGCCCACGCGCAAGGGGCTCAACAAGTCGCTGACGGAAGCCGTCAAACCGATGACGAAGCCCGTCCAGGAGTCGCTTGACGAAGTCAAGAGCGATATGGACGTCTTCAAAGAGACGAGCGACGCGCTGAACGATAAGACGCCGACGCCCGCCATCGCCGCCAAAGCCAAGTCATCGCCGCCAAAGGTGAAAGCGCCGGCGAAACCAGCCAAGCCGAGACCCAAAGCCGCAAGCGCGCCAGAAAAACCGGCGGAACCGGTGGCGATGGGCAGCTGGGGCGGGGGAACGCCCGCGTCCACGCCCGACGCAGCCAAGAGTAATGGCAGCGCCGCCGATCTCGGCGCCTGGTCGAAGACCGCGGAAGGCGAGTAAATCGACCGATGGCTGAACTCGCCGAGCAGGAGGCGTTCGAAGATGGTCATGAACTCCGCATGGGGTTCTTTGAGCATCTCGACGAACTGCGTCAGCGGCTGACCAAAGCCGTTTTCTCGCTCGTCGTCGGCACGGCCATCGGCGTCTTTGTCGCCACGCAAGTGCTCGTGCTGCTGCTGGAGCCCTATTGCGCCATCGTCTCCGACTGCGAGCTGGTCATCCTCGACCCGACCGGCAACATCCTGATCTACTTCAAAGTCGCCCTGATGGTCGGCGGCATCTTGTCTATACCCCTGGTGACCTACCAACTGCTCATGTTCATACTGCCGGGCTTGACGCGCAAGGAGCGGCGCTACGTCTTGCTGTCGATACCGGCCACGACCGCGCTCTTCGTTGTCGGCGTGCTCTTCGCCTGGAAGATCCTGATGCCGCCCGCGCTCGGCTTCCTGCATGGTTTCCAGGCCGATATCTTCGAGCCCGAATGGACGGCTGACGGCTATATCAGTTTCGTGACGTCGCTGCTCTTTTGGATGGGCGTCGCCTTCCAGACGCCGCTGATCTTCTTCCTCATCTCGCTCATGGGCTTGGTAAGCGCCGGCACGCTGGCGCGGCAGTGGCGCGTCGCCGTCGTCGGCGCGTCGATCGCCGCCGCCTTGATCACCCCGACCATCGACCCGGTGAATATGTTCCTGGTCATGGCGCCGCTGCTGGCGCTCTACGCCCTGAGCATCGTGCTCGTTTACTTCGGGCGCAAAATGTCGGGCATCGACCGAAAAGACTAAGCAGCCGCTGTCAACTTGCCCGGCGCTGTGCTAGAATGGCGGCGTTTTGCTGGACTTGCGCCAGCGCTTCATAGTGTCGTGGAGCCTTGAATGAGCCTTGAAAATGCGAGCTTGATCGCGCCTTACGGTGGCGAGCTGGTGAACCTGCTTGTGCCACGAAACCAGTTGATCGAGCAATCCGCCTATGCCCGAACCTTGCCCTACGCCCAGGTGAGCGCGCGCGTCGAATGCGATCTGGAATTGCTGGCGGTCGGCGCGTTCAGCCCCTTGACGGGCTTCATGGGCGAGGCCGACTATCACAGCGTTTTGGACGCGATGCGGCTGGCGGATGGCACGCTCTTTCCGATGCCGATCACCCTGCCGATTGACGCTTCGCAGGATTTCCCGCTGGGCGCGGATATTGCCCTGCGCGATCGCAAGAACAACATTCTGGCGATCATGACGGTCGAAGAGCGCTACGAATGGGACCTGGAAGCGGCCGCGGTCAAGATATTCGGCAAGTACGATACCCGCCATCCGATCATCGCCGAGATGCACCGCTGGGGAAAGGTTAATATCGCCGGGAAGCTGCGGGTGCTGCGCTTGCCGCCACATCTGGATTTCGCGGAGCTGCGCCGAACGCCAGCCGAGACGCGCGCCCTTCTCGAAAGCTACGGCCATAAGAATGTTGTCGCCTTCCAGACGCGCAATCCCCTGCACCGCGTGCATGAAGCGCTGACCAAACGCGCCGCCGATAACGTTGATGGCGTACTGCTGCTGCATCCCGTGGTTGGCATGACGCAGCCGGGCGATGTCGATCACTACACGCGGGTGCGCGTCTACAAGACCTTGATCGACAACTACTACGAAGAAGAGCGCAGTCTGCTCTCGCTGCTGCCGCTGGCGATGCGCATGGCGGGGCCGCGCGAAGCCGTCTGGCACGCCATCATTCGGCGAAATTACGGCGCGAATCATCTGATCGTCGGGCGCGACCACGCGGGCCCGGGGCCAGATTCCCGCGGCGAGCCCTTCTTCGGTCCCTACGACGCCCAGGATATGCTGATGCGATACGCGGGCGAAGTCGGCGTGAAGCCCGTCCCCTTCACCGAAATGGTGTATCTGGAAGATGAAGACCGCTACGAAGAAAATACGAAACTGCCGCGTGGCGCCAAGGTGCGCAAGATATCGGGCACGCAGGTGCGCGAAGATTATCTCGGCAAGGGCGTTCAGCTGCCGCCCTGGTTCTCGCGCCCGGCCGTGGCCGAAATCCTGGCGGAGAGCTACCCGCCGCGCCACCGCCGGGGCATTTGCCTGTGGTTCACCGGCTTGAGCGGCTCGGGCAAATCCACCACCGCCGAGCATATCGTCAATCTTCTGCTCGAGAAGGGGCGCAACGTCACCGTGCTGGATGGCGATGTCGTGCGCACGAACCTTTCCAAAGGGCTGGGCTTCAGCAAAGACGACCGCGATGCCAACATTCGGCGGATCGGCTTCGTAGCCAGCGAAATCGTGCGGCATGGCGGCCTGGTGATCTGCGCGGCGATCAGCCCCTACCGCGCCACCCGCGAAGACGTGCGAAACCTGGTGGGCGAGGGCTTCTTCGAAATCCACATGGCGACGCCGCTGAATTATGTGGAAGCGCGCGATATCAAGGGCTTGTACGCCAAAGCGCGCCGCGGCGAAATCAAAGGCTTCACCGGCATTGACGACCCCTACGAGCCGCCGCTCAATCCCGACTTCGTGCTCACCGCCGAAAACGCCAGCGCCGCGGATAACGCCCGCCGGGTTGTGGATCGGCTGATTGCCCTGGGTTTCGTCCGCCCGGATTGACGGACTCCGCTGAACCGCTCATCCCCCATCCCCCGACCCGTTTTTCCCATCAGCAGGGAAGGGGTGATCTCCGACGATTTTGCTCAGATTAAGCCCCTGCCGCATCTTGGGGGCGGGGTTTGGGGCTCGGGTTTGTAGGGGCGGGCGTCGCGTCCAGCCGCAGAACCCGCCGAAAAACCAGCTTCTCGACCTCGACGAAGAGCAGTACGAAGACGCCGGCCGCGATGCTGACGAACAAGTGCGTCCCGCCCAGCGCCGATGTATCAAACAGGTGCTGAAAGAAGGGGATGTAGACGACGATCAGCTGGAGGGCACAGGTGGAGAGCACCGCCCAGAACATGAGCGGGTTGCCTTTGAAGCCCGCCTGCCAGAAGGTCGTGCGGTCGCCGGCGTGAATCGCCACGACCTGGAACATCTGCGTGAAAGCGAGCACGGTGAAGGCGATTGTGCGGGGGACGCGCTCGGCTTGATCGAGCAAATGCCGGCCGGGATGCTTGCCGGCGCCATGGTCTTCCAGGAAGCCTTCGCCCGCTGCTTTCTCGGCGACGCCCAGAAACGCCACGCGTTCGTCCGCGGTCCAGTCATCCCAGGCGTCCGGCGCGGAGTCATCGCCCGCCAGTTCGATAACCGCCGCGCGCTCCAGCCGCTCCAAGCCCAGCGACGGCGAGGACGCGTCCAGCCCGATCGTCGTGTAACCCCAGACGTAGCTAATCAAGGTCAAGATTGCGATCAAAATGCCAACCAGGACGATATGCAAGCCCGCGCCACCGGCGAAAATGCTCTCGTTGGTCGGTCTCGGGCGGCGGCGCATCACGCCTTTTTCGGCCGGCTCAAAGCCGAGCGCGATGGCGGGCAAACCATCGGTCACCAGGTTGATCCACAGAATCTGAATGGCGAGCAATGGAATCGGCAGATTGATCAGGAGGGCGACGAACATCACCAGGATCTCGCCGACGTTGGAACTAAGCATATATTTGATGAATTTCTTGATATTGTCGTATATGGCGCGGCCCTCTTCGATGGCGGCGACGATGGAGCGAAAATTGTCGTCGGTCAGGATCATGGCCGAGGCGCCTTTGCTGACGTCGGCGCTGGTGATGCCCATGGCCACGCCGATATCCGCCTGCTTCAGCGCGGGCGCGTCGTTGACGCCATCGCCCGTCATCGCCACGATGTTGTTCTGCGCTTGAAGCACCTGAACCAGCCGCAGCTTATGCGCCGGCGACACGCGCGCGAAACAAGACGTCTCGATAGCGGCCGCCTCCAGCGCCTTATCGCTAAGGCAATCCAGTTCGCCGCCGGTCAGCGCCCGGTCGTCGCGGCTTATGATGCCGAGGTCGCGCGCGATCGCTTCGGCCGTCAAGCTGTGGTCGCCAGTGATCATGATCGTGCGGACGCCGGCTTCGCGGGCGCGCTGGACGGCGACTTTGGCTTCCGGGCGGGCCGGGTCGAGGATGCCGATCAAGCCGATCAGCCGCAGCCCCCGTTCGATTTCCGGCGACATCCGCGCGGGCTTCTCCGTCAGCGGGCGCCAGGCGATGCCCAAGACGCGCAGCCCGTCGTCCGCCATGGCGTTGACGCGCCGCTGCCAGCCCTGCCGGCGGCTCTCGCTCATCTCGACGGGTCCGCCCTGGGTCTGCTCGCTCTCCGACCAGTCGATCAATCGATCGGGCGCGCCTTTGGTGATGGCGACATATCGGGCGCCGTAGAAGAGGCTTCGCGCGCTATCGCCGAGGGCTTCATGCGCCGTCGTCATCGCCTTGCGTTCGCTGCTGAAGGGCAACTCGGCGACCCTCGGCAATTCCAATTCGAGTTCCTCGCGCGTGTAGCCGGCCTTTTGCGCCGCCACCAGCAGAGCCGCTTCCGTGCTGTCGCCAACCACTTTCATTGCAGCGGCGCCAGCCATCGTCTCAAGATAAACGTTCGTCGAGAGCGCCATCGCTTTCAGCATGCGCCGCGCGGCTTCGTCTTGCTCGGCATCCACGGGCGCGCCCAGCGACAGAAGCTCGCCCTGGGGCCGGTAGCCGGCGCCTTCGATCTTGATGTCGGCGTGGCGCGGCAGCACGAGAGTGGTCGCCGTCATCTCGTTTTTGGTGAGCGTGCCCGTCTTGTCGGAGCAGATGACGGTGACTGAGCCGAGAGTCTCGACCGCGGGCAGGCGGCGTATCAGGGCGTTGCGCTTGACCATGCGATTGGCGCCCAGCGACAAGCCAATCGTCACCAGCGCCGGCAGCCCCTCGGGCACAGCCGCTACCGCCAGACTGATGGCGATCAGGAACATCTGCCCGGCTGGAATGCCCTGCAGCCAGAAGCCGACGATGAAGACGATAGCGACTACGATAAGCGCGGCCGTCGCCAGGATCCGCCCCAGGTGATTCAGGCGGCGCTGCAGCGGCGTGGTCCCGGCTTCGACTTGCATCAGCATGGTGGCGATATTGCCGATCTCGGTGCGCAGCCCGGTGCTGATCACAACCATCTCGCCGCGGCCATAATTGACGGTCGTCCCCATATAGGCCATGTTCAGGCGGTCGCCCAAGGCGACAGTCTCGCCCGCGCCCAGAGCCCTTGTGTGTTTTTCCACCGGGACGGATTCGCCCGTCAAAGCCGCTTCTTCGACTTGCAGATTGATCGACTGGATCAGGCGTCCATCGGCGGGGATGCGGTCGCCTTCGCCGATCAGCACGATATCGCCGGGCACGAGTTCCTCGGCGCTGATCTCATGAACGCGCCCGCCCCGACGCGCCCGCGCTTGCGGCACTTGCAGGCGGCTCAAGGCGGCCAGCGCCTGTTCGGCCTGATACTCTTGATAGATGCCGAGCATCGCGTTGAGCGCCACAATCGCCAGAATGACGATGACGTCGGTAGCCTCGCCCAGGAGCGCCGAAATGAAGGCGGCGACGATGAGGATGATGACCATGAGGTCGGTGAACTGCCCGAGGATGAGCTGCGCCCAATTGACGCCTTGATCAGACGGCAGCGCGTTCTTCCCGAAGGTCGCCTGCCGCGCTTGAATCTCAGCCGCGCCCAAGCCGAGCGCCGGGTCGACGCCGAGCTCGGACAAGCTCGATTCCGCGTCGTGGCGATAGGCTTCCGGCACTGCCTCTCCTCCAGCCGCTTGGCTATAGCCCTGGGAGCCTGCTCACGTCATGTCGGATTGCCCTCGGCCTCGGAGCCGTGAGCGCCGCGCCCAATCCGGCCAGTCCTGGCTAAATTGTAACGCAAAACAGCGGGTCGATTTGGGCCGCGGCATACTGCGAAAGCGCCGGCCAGCGGCAGACCGTCTCGCTGTCATTGATCCACAGCCAGGCATTCGGCATTGCGCATCGCTTGTTTCCTGTCTAGTATCGGCGCATAGACTGGCGAAGACTGAATTGGCCGGAGCCCATGCAATACATCGACTTGAGAAGCGATACCGTCTCGCACCCCACACCGGCGATGCGCGAGGCTATGGCACAGGCGGCAGTCGGCGACGACGTCTACCGCGATGACCCCACCGTGAACCAATTGGAGGCGGAGGCGGCGGCGAAACTGGGCAAGGAGGCGGCGGTCTTCGTCACCAGCGGCACGCAGGGCAATCTTTGCGCTTTGCTCGCTCATTGCCAGCGTGGCGACTCTGTCATCCTTGGCGATACGGCGCATATTTTCCGCTATGAGCAGGGCGGCTTGGCGCAATTCGGCGGGCTCGTTCCGCATACCGTACCGGTGCAGGCCGACGCCACGCTGCGGATTGCCGACCTGGAAAACGCGATAAACCCGGATGACGAACATAAGCCGATCACCCGTCTGATCGCGCTCGAAAACACGCATAACGCGGCCGGCGGCCTGCCGCTATCGGCGGAGTATACGGCGGCAGTCGGCGCCTTCGCCCGCCGCAATGGCTTGCTCCTGCATATCGATGGCGCGCGGATATTCAACGCGGCCGCGGCCTTCGGCGTCGATGTGCAAGACCTGGTCGCCGATGCCGATTCGGTGACCTTCTGCCTGTCCAAAGGGCTATGCGCGCCGGTCGGCTCAGTGCTGGCTGGCGATGCCGATTTCATCAAGCGGGCGCGGCGGGCGCGGAAAGCCTTGGGCGGCAGCCTGCGGCAGGTTGGCGTCTTGGCCGCGGCCGGCTTGGTCGCCTTGCGCGAGATGACCGACAGGTTGATTGAAGATCATCGCAACGCGCAGCTGCTGGCTGAGGGCTTGAGCGAAATCGCGGGCTTGCGCATTCAGAGCCAGAACACCAATTTCATTTACTTCTCGCTCGCGCCAGACAGCAAGGCGACGCTTGATGAGTTCGTACGCGTATTGTGGGATGAACACAATATCCGCATGTCCGTCTATGCCGGCGAAGCGGGCGTGATTCGCTTGCGCACGCATTTTTGGATCGACCAGAAAGCGATCGAGAAGGTTGTTGCGGCGGCGAGCGCGGCGCTCTCATGATGCCCAAGGCGCCATTCGATCCCCTGCCTGATACCGAGGAAGAGCCGGCGGAGCCCCCGCCTTTGGAAGCCCCCGGCGCCGAGGAAGCGCGGACCGAACACAGGCGCGGCCGGGCTCTCGCCAATTATCGCGGCGCCAGCGACCCGCTGTTTGGCTTTATCATCGCCGCCGCCCTAAGCGTCGGGCTGACGCCTTTGCTGCCGGAAAGCGTCGAATTGCGCTATACGCTCGCCTGGGGCGCTTTGGCCGGCGTCAGCGTACTGTCCTGGCTGCTCGGCACGATGGAGCGCATCGAACAGGAACGCCCGGACAATCTGGGCTGGGGCGTGCTTTACGGCGTGCTCCTGGGCATCCCCTTCCTCGTCTTCCTCAGCCAGCACATTTTGAGCCCAGCCACCCATCGCCTATTCCCCGGGATGTCGGCCGGCAGTCTGCTCGCCTTTCTGGTCTTCGTCATGCCGCTTGCCGAGACGCTTTTCTTCCGCGGGCTGCTGCAAAGCCAGCTCTTGTCCTGGCTCGTGGGCTTGCTGGCGACGCTGTGGAACGTGGTGCTCTTTTTCCCGGTGATGTGGGGGGCGATCAGCGAACATCAAGCCGTCGCCTTTGTGATCGTCATTCTGCTGCTGATGACGAATATGCTCTACGCTTACGTCCGCGAGCGCAACGGGCTGGCGTCGGCGTGGATCTGCCAGATCGTCTGCAACCTCATCATCCTCTATATTCCGTCGCTTTGAGTCTCGACGCTGCGCGCTGGCATCTGCAGGCGGCTACGCGACCAGGCCACGGCCCACGCAATTCTGTGGATGTGACTCGCAGCGAGCCGCGTTGTGATTTTCGCTGGCTTGCGGTTTACTCCGCCAGGTGCTCCAGCGGATCGGGCTTGGGCAGCGGCTTGACGAATGCGGCGAAGAAAATGAAGACTGCGCCCGCCATGAAGCCGCCGATATGCGCCCAATGCGCCACGTCCGTTTCCACGCCGACCCAGCCGATATGCTGCAGCACGTCCATCAGCAGCCAGTAGCCGAGGAAGAGAAAGGCGGGCGCGTTGATCGACCAGACGAAGGGGCGGAAGAAGCCGAGCATCGTCTTGACTTTCGCCTTGGGTCTTAATGCCAGGAAGGCGCCCATGACGCCAGCGATCGCGCCGCTCGCGCCGATGACGACGCCGCTGTCAGTCACCGAGCAGACCGTGGCGCCAAAAGCGACGTGAGCAAGAGTCGCGATGATGCCGAAGCACAAATAGGCGAGAACGAACTTGACGCTGCCGAGATACCGCTCAACCAGCCCGCCGAAGAGGTATAAGAACCACATATTGCCCAGCAGATGGGCGGCGCTGGCGTGCAGGAACAGGCTGCGGAACGAATCCAGCCCCGTCGCGGCGATCGACTGCTCCGGGATCTTGCAGACTTCCAAGCCATAATTCTGCAGCGCCGCCTTCAGGAAGCCCTCGCCCTGCGCGTCCACCGATAGCTCCCAGAGGAAGACCAGCAGGTTGATGACGATGATGACGACGGCGGCTTTGGGGACTTTCTTGTCGCGCCCGATGACCGTCAATGGAAACATAGCGAATCTCTCCACCTCGCCTGTCTCCGATACGTTATCACACGGATTCGGTTTCGCGCAACTCCGCGGGCTTGGCGCCGGCGCCAGCTCAGGTCCAATTCACGCGCGGCGGTTTGATGAAAAGCGAGAAGATGAAGATCAGCGCCAGCCCGGTGATGAAGCCGCCGACATGCCCCCAGTGCACGTTGATGCGCGGCGCGACCGACCCGACCTGATAGAAGAATTGCAGGAAGAACCAATAGATGAGATAGACCCAGGCCGGCACGTTGACGTCGTAACCGAAGACCTTGAGGATGACGATCTTCGACTTGATGCGCGCGGTTGGAAACAGATACAGGAAGGCGCCGATGATGCCGGAGATGGCGCCGCTCGAGCCCACCATGATCTGCGGCTCGCTGCAGAGCCCGCCGTCAAAGAGCAGATGCCCGAGATGCCCGCCAAAGCCAACGAGCAAATAAAAGGCGAGAAAACGCAGACGCCCCAGATGCTCTTCTATCCGCGCGCCAAAGACGTAAAAGATGATGATATTCGAGGTCAGATGCACGAAGCTCATGTGCAGGAAGATGCTTCGCGCGCCGTCAATCAAGGTCTCGCTCAGGGGCTGGCTGCGCGCGGCGCAGACGTCGAGCGCGTAGTGGCGATAGACCTCTTCGAGCGAGAGCCCGCCGAGGAAGGCGTAGACGAGAATGTAACAGAATGCCAGCACGTTGGCGACGGTGACGAAGAAGGCGACATAGGGTCGATAATTCGATGTGCCGACGATTTGGTAGGGGATCATGCCGTCCGTGCCGCGCTCATCTCCGGTCCGAGATTAGCACAGGGCTGGCGCGGGACGCAAGCGCATCTGGTGCGGGGGCGAGCTATCAGGTCGCCCGGCCTTCACAATTCATGCCTTATGGCCGTTTGCGCTAGCGCTCCTCGATTGGAACCCACTTGCAATCACGCGGACCGACATAATTCGCCTTGGGCCGAATCAAGCGGCCGCCCATCTGCGCGATGACATGCGCCGACCAGCCGGCGATCCGCGCCATCGCGAATAGCGGCGTAAACATATCGATATCGAGATCCAGCGTATAAAGCACGATCGCGCTGTAATAATCCACGTTGGGGAATAGATTGCGTTTGATGAAATACTCGTCAGCCCGCGCCGTCTCCGCCAGCGTCACCGCGATATCGTACCACTTGCGCTTGCCCGAGCTCTCGGCCAGCGCTTCCGCATGCCGACGAAGGATGCCGGCGCGCGGGTCGTTGGATTTGTAAACGCGGTGTCCGATGCCCATGATGCGCCGCTGACCGGATTTCACGTACTTATCGAACCAGGGCGCGACATTCTCGACCTCGCCGATTTCCATGAACATATTCATCGCGGCGGAATTGGCGCCGCCATGCGCTGGCCCCTTCAGCGCGCCGATGCCGGCGACGATGGCGCTGTGCATGTCCGAGCCGGTCGCGGTGACGACGCGGGTCGTGAAGGTGCTGGCGTTCATGCCGTGCTCCGCCAGCAGCACCAGGTAGACGTTGACGGCGGCGGCAGCGGTCGCGTCGGGCTCTTCGCCGGAAATCATGTGGACGAAATTCTCCGCCAGGCTCAGGTCGCTGCGCGGGGCGATCGGTTCTTCGCCTCTCGCGATGCGCATCCATGCCGCGCAGATGGTCGTGATCTGGCCCGTCAGTCGATAGGCTTTGGCTTGGGCCGCGTCTTTGTCGGTGAGGTTTTCCGCGTCTTCATCAAAGGCCGAAAGCATGGAGACGGCTGTTCGCAGGGCCGCCATCGCCGACGCGTCTTTGGGCAGCGAGCGCAGCATGGCGACGACTTCGTCCGGTATCGAGGCGCCCGCGGCGATCGTCGCCCGCAGGTCTTCATATTCGGCGAGGTTTGGCAGGCGGCTGTTGAAAAGCAGGAAGAGGACTTCTTCAAATGAGGCCTTCTCAGCCAAGTCTTCTATGGCGTAGCCGCTATAAATCAGTTCTCCGACGCTTCCATCAATATAGCTGGTGCTGATATCGGCGACGACGGCGCCCTCGAGCCCACCTTTTTCCGCCATGAAGTCTTTCTCCTTCTTGAAGACCGATTCCGCCGCGGCGACAGCGACCGACGGGCCGCGCCGCATCGCCAGCGCTTTTCACGCT